>NZ_LMKK01000001.1 GCF_001421485.1 Agreia sp. Leaf210
TTAAACAGCGAATGGCCACCCCTAGGGGGTGGCCATTCGTGTAATAGGAGTCCGGCGGTGTCCTACTCTCCCACAAGGTCCCCCTTGCAGTACCATCGGCGCAGAGAGTCTTAGCTTCCGGGTTCGGAATGTGACCGGGCGTTTCCCTCTCGCTATGGCCGCCGAAACACTAGAGATGTAACTATCTAGAAGTTTCAAACAGACACAACGCCCAAACCCGCTCAGATGAGCAGGGTGTGGGTGTTGATGCATGTTTGGTTCTCGACCGTACATCGAGAACCACATAGTGGACGCAAGCGCATGTGCTTTTTTGCAAGTTTTTGGGTGTTATCAAGTTATCGACTTATTAGTACAGGTCAGCTCCGTAGGTCTTTAGTCCCTACTTCCACATCCTGCCTATCAACCCAGTAGTCTAGCTGGGAGTCTCTCACCATAAATGGTATGGAAATCTCATCTCGAGAACGGCTTCCCGCTTAGATGCTTTCAGCGGTTATCCAGTCCGAACGTAGCTAATCAGCGGTGCTCCTGGCGGAACAACTGACACACCAGAGGTTCGTCCAACCCGGTCCTCTCGTACTAGGGTCAGATTCTCTCAAATTTCCTGCGCGCGCAGAGGATAGGGACCGAACTGTCTCACGACGTTCTAAACCCAGCTCGCGTACCGCTTTAATGGGCGAACAGCCCAACCCTTGGGACCTACTCCAGCCCCAGGATGCGACGAGCCGACATCGAGGTGCCAAACCATGCCGTCGATATGGACTCTTGGGCAAGATCAGCCTGTTATCCCCGAGGTACCTTTTATCCGTTGAGCGACAGCGCTTCCACAAGCCACTGCCGGATCACTAGTCCCGACTTTCGTCCCTGCTCGACTTGTCAGTCTCACAGTCAAGCTCCCTTGTGCACTTACACTCGACACCTGATTACCAACCAGGTTGAGGGAACCTTTGGGCGCCTCCGTTACTTTTTGGGAGGCAACCGCCCCAGTTAAACTACCCATCAGGCACTGTCCCAGAACCCGATTAGGGTTCGTAGTTAGATATCCAGAGTGACCAGAGTGGTATTTCAACAATGACTCCACCTGAACTAGCGTCCAAGCTTCACAGTCTCCCACCTATCCTACACAAGCCACACCGAACACCAATACCAAACTGTAGTAAAGGTCACGGGGTCTTTCCGTCCTTCTGCGCGTAACGAGCATCTTTACTCGTAGTGCAATTTCGCCGAGTTCGCGGTTGAGACAGCTGGGAAGTCGTTACGCCATTCGTGCAGGTCGGAACTTACCCGACAAGGAATTTCGCTACCTTAGGATGGTTATAGTTACCACCGCCGTTTACTGGGGCTTAAATTCTCAGCTTCGCCTTGCGGCTAACCGTTCCTCTTAACCTTCCAGCACCGGGCAGGCGTCAGTCCGTATACATCGTCTTGCGACTTGGCACGGACCTGTGTTTTTAGTAAACAGTCGCTTCCCACTGGTCTCTGCGGCCCTATCCCGCTCCCGGAGTAAATCCGTTCACAGGTCAGGCCCCCCTTCTCCCGAAGTTACGGGGGCATTTTGCCGAGTTCCTTAACCACGATTCTCTCGATCTCCTTAGTATTCTCTACCTGAACACCTGAGTCGGTTTGGGGTACGGGTGACTAAAACCTCGCGTCGATGCTTTTCTTGGCAGCATAGGATCACTGATTTCGTCCGTGAGGACTACCCATCGGGTCTCAGGCTATATAGAAGACGGATTTGCCTATCTTCTGCCCTACATCCTTAGACCGGGTCAACCATCGCCCGGCTCAGCTACCTTCCTGCGTCACACCTGTTAATACGCTAAACGCACCAGCATAGGGTCGTACGCTAGGCCCCAACCGTCACCCCGAAGGGATCAGTGATGGGGATTCAGATACTTAGCATTACTGGATTGTCTTGGGCGGTTTTTCGTCAGTACGGGAATATCAACCCGTTGTCCATCGACTACGCCTGTCGGCCTCGCCTTAGGTCCCGACTTACCCAGGGCGGATTAACCTGGCCCTGGAACCCTTGTTCTTTCGGAGGACGGGTTTCTCACCCGTCTTTCGCTACTCATGCCTGCATTCTCACTCGTGTGGCCTCCACGGCTGGTTTACACCGCCGCTTCGCTGGCCACACGACGCTCTCCTACCCATCCATACGCCTGGACCCACAAGTGGGCCGGGCAAAAATATAAATGCCACAACTTCGGTGGCGTGCTTGAGCCCCGTTACATTGTCGGCGCGGAATCACTTGACCAGTGAGCTATTACGCACTCTTTCAAGGGTGGCTGCTTCTAAGCCAACCTCCTGGTTGTCTGTGCAACTCCACATCCTTTCCCACTTAGCACGCGCTTTGGGACCTTAGTTGGTGGTCTGGGTTGTTTCCCTCTCGACGATGAAGCTTATCCCCCACCGTCTCACTGCTGCGCTCTCACTTACCGGCATTCGGAGTTTGGCTAACGTCAGTAACCTTTTGGGGCCCATCGGCTATCCAGTAGCTCTACCTCCGGCAAGAAACACGCAACGCTGCACCTAAATGCATTTCGGAGAGAACCAGCTATCACGAAGTTTGATTGGCCTTTCACCCCTATCCACAGCTCATCCCCTCCATTTTCAACTGAAGTGGGTTCGGTCCTCCACGACGTCTTACCGTCGCTTCAACCTGGCCATGGATAGATCACTTCGCTTCGGGTCTAGAACCAGCGACTAAAACGCCCTATTAAGACTCGCTTTCGCTACGCATTCCCCTCACGGGTTAAGCTCGCCACTGATCACTAACTCGCAGGCTCATTCTTCAAAAGGCACGCTGTCACCCCAACAAGGAGGCTCCAACGGTTTGTAAGCAAACGGTTTCAGGTACTATTTCACTCCCCTCCCGGGGTACTTTTCACCTTTCCCTCACGGTACTTGTTCACTATCGGTCATCTGGGAGTATTTAGGCTTATCAGGTGGTCCTGACAGATTCACACGGGATTTCTCGGGCCCCGTGATACTTGGGATACTCTTCGAGCCATAACTTCATTTCGACTACCGGGCTGGCACCGTCTATGGCTGGGCTTTCAATCCCATTCGTCTATAAAGCGCTGTAACTCTCACTGTTCGGCAGAAGCAGCAGAAAAGTCCCACAACCCCGACCATGCAACGCCTGCCGGCTATCACACATGATCGGTTTAGCCTCTTCCGGGTTCGCTCGCCACTACTAACGGAATCACTATTGTTTTCTCTTCCTGAGGGTACTGAGATGTTTCACTTCCCCCCGTTCCCTCTACCCGCCCTATATATTCAGGCGGGAGTCACCAGGTCACCCAAAGGGCCTGGCGGGGTTTCCCCATTCGGAAATCCTCGGATCACAGCTCTATTATCAGCTCCCCGAGGCTTATCGCAGATTTATACGTCCTTCTTCGGCTCCAGATGCCAAGGCATTCACCGTTTGCTCTTAAAAACTTGACAAACAAAATTGCAAAAAGACCAATGCTTACCACCCACAGACAAGTCCGTAGGTGATGTCATTGATACACATAACACAACACGCACCACGTCAGACAGAACCAAAGGTCCTGACCTATTTGATACGAGCGTGTAGATGCTCGCGTCCACTGTGTAGTTCTCAAAGTACGGGCGGTATCCTCCCCCACCCACACAACCCGCAAAAGCAGGCATCTCATGTGGATGAGACCAGGATCCAGAAGGCAGTCCAACCAACCCGAAGGTCAGCAGGCCCGGTCCTTCAGGACCCAACAGCGTGCATAAAACATACTTCACACCACAACCCCTGTTCCGAACCCCCGAAAGGGCTGTACTAACAAGCTGTGCAGCTTTTCTGTTTCCTAAGTCAATGTTCCACCCATGAGCGCCACCGCAGAACGTATGTCTACGAAATGGCTACGAGGTCAAATAGCGCTGTATACAGACGCATCCTCGAGTGCTCCTTAGAAAGGAGGTGATCCAGCCGCACCTTCCGGTACGGCTACCTTGTTACGACTTAGTCCTAATCACCGATCCCACCTTAGACAGCTCCCTCCCACAAGGGGTTAGGCCACTGGCGTTGGGTGTTACCGACTTTCATGACTTGACGGGCGGTGTGTACAAGGCCCGGGAACGTATTCACCGCAGCGTTGCTGATCTGCGATTACTAGCGACTCCGACTTCATGAGGTCGAGTTGCAGACCTCAATCCGAACTGAGACCGGCTTTTTGGGATTCGCTCCACCTTACGGTATTGCAGCCCTTTGTACCGGCCATTGTAGCATGCGTGAAGCCCAAGACATAAGGGGCATGATGATTTGACGTCATCCCCACCTTCCTCCGAGTTGACCCCGGCAGTCTCCTATGAGTTCCCACCATAACGTGCTGGCAACATAGAACGAGGGTTGCGCTCGTTGCGGGACTTAACCCAACATCTCACGACACGAGCTGACGACAACCATGCACCACCTGTTTACGAGTGTCCAAAGAGTTGACCATTTCTGGCCCGTTCTCGTATATGTCAAGCCTTGGTAAGGTTCTTCGCGTTGCATCGAATTAATCCGCATGCTCCGCCGCTTGTGCGGGCCCCCGTCAATTCCTTTGAGTTTTAGCCTTGCGGCCGTACTCCCCAGGCGGGGAACTTAATGCGTTAGCTGCGACACGGAGACCGTGGAATGGCCCCCACATCTAGTTCCCAACGTTTACGGCATGGACTACCAGGGTATCTAATCCTGTTCGCTCCCCATGCTTTCGCTCCTCAGCGTCAGTTACGGCCCAGAGATCTGCCTTCGCCATCGGTGTTCCTCCTGATATCTGCGCATTCCACCGCTACACCAGGAATTCCAATCTCCCCTACCGCACTCTAGTCTGCCCGTACCCACTGCAGGCTGGAGGTTGAGCCTCCAGTTTTCACAGCAGACGCGACAAACCGCCTACGAGCTCTTTACGCCCAATAATTCCGGACAACGCTTGCACCCTACGTATTACCGCGGCTGCTGGCACGTAGTTAGCCGGTGCTTTTTCTGCAGGTACCGTCACTTTCGCTTCTTCCCTACTAAAAGAGGTTTACAACCCGAAGGCCGTCGTCCCTCACGCGGCGTTGCTGCATCAGGCTTTCGCCCATTGTGCAATATTCCCCACTGCTGCCTCCCGTAGGAGTCTGGGCCGTGTCTCAGTCCCAGTGTGGCCGGTCACCCTCTCAGGCCGGCTACCCGTCGTAGGCTTGGTGAGCCATTACCTCACCAACTACCTGATAGGCCGCGAGTCCATCCTTGACCAAAATTCTTTCCACAACCAGACCATGCGGCCAGCTGAAATATCCGGTATTAGACACCGTTTCCAGTGCTTATCCCAGAGTCAAGGGCAGGTTACTCACGTGTTACTCACCCGTTCGCCACTAATCCACCCAGCAAGCTGGGCTTCATCGTTCGACTTGCATGTGTTAAGCACGCCGCCAGCGTTCGTCCTGAGCCAGGATCAAACTCTCCGTAAATGTTTACGCACAACCACGACACCGGAATAGGTAGACGCGATTGCAAGTTTGAAACTGACAGAACAAATCATTACTGACTTGCTTTGTATGTTTAATCTATTTCCAAAGGAATCCCAAACAATCACCAAACGATGACTGCCCGGGGTTTTTGGCATTTGACTTAGTGCACGCTGTTGAGTTCTCAAAGATCGGACGCACCCGAACATCCACCACACCAACCGGCGCAGCCTCAACTCGGGGCAACTTCTCAAACCTAGACCCNTAGTGCACGCTGTTGAGTTCTCAAAGATCGGACGCACCCGAACATCCACCACACCAACCGGCGCAGCCTCAACTCGGGGCAACTTCTCAAACCTAGACCCAAGTTTCGTTTCTGTCAAATCGTGTTTTGCGCTAGTCCGGATGAATCCGGGCGCTCAACATGACTTCCGACAGAACGTTCCTGGGAAGAGGCGTTATACATCCTAAAGCAGTTCTACAGAACACTTCTAGAGCGAATCTGATTCAGCTTAGGATTTGGTCCCGCTTGAGGCCGGAAGCTCTTCGGCTTTCCGAACCTGTGGGGTGACAAGAGAAGACATTACGGGCAGTTTCTGCGGCCGTCAAAACCGGCGTGCAGCCCGGGCGTGTCGCCGCGGAATTCCGCGGAACGTCACTCGACGAAGACTCCAGCGAGCGTCTTCTTGCCCCGTCGTAGAACGGCGACACCCGCAGGCAGAACCGATCCGTCGATCGTGGCCGACTCGTCGACCACCACCGCGTTGTTCACATAGACCCCGCCCTGGGCGATCGCACGCCGCGCTTCGCTCGCGCTCTTGGTCAGACCTGTGTCGACCATGAGTTGCGTGATCAGGGCGTCGGGCGCACACGTGGTGTTCGGCAACTCGCGGAGTGCGGACACCAGCGTGACGTCATCGAGATCGGCCAGATCTCCTTGGCCGAACAAGGCCTGAGCCGCCGCTATCGCCGAATCGGTCGCTTCGACTCCGTGCACGAGCGAAGTCACCTCGTAGGCGAGTGTCTTCTGTGCTTCACGACGGAACGGTTCCGATTCGACGAGCCCGGCGAGCCGCTCGATCTCTGTGCGGGGAAGGAAAGTGAAGATCTTGAGCCGGGCGATGACGTCGGCATCGAGGGTGTTGAGCCAGAACTGGTAGAAGGCGTATGGACTCGTGAGCTCGGGATCCAGCCACACGGCGTTGCCCTCGCTCTTGCCGAACTTGGTGCCGTCCGAGTTCGTGATGAGGGGGGTGCCGATGGCGTGGGCACTGCCCTGCGCTGCCCGGTGGATGAGGTCGGTTCCGCTCGTGAGATTGCCCCATTGATCGCTTCCCCCGGTCTGGAGGACGCAGTCGAAGGACCGGTACAACTCCAGGAAGTCCATCCCCTGCAGAATCTGGTAGCTGAACTCCGTGTAGCTGATGCCCGCGTCGGAGTTGAGTCGCGCGCTCACCGCGTCTTTCTTGAGCATCGTGCCGACTCTGTAGTACTTGCCCACATCACGGAGGAAGTCGATGGCCGAAAGAGGTTGCGTCCAGTCGAGGTTGTTGACCATACGGGCCGCGTTGTCACCTTCGAAGTTGAGGAACTTCTCGATTTGACGCCGAAGGTAGTCGACCCATTCGGCGACGGTGTCCTTGGTGTTCAGGGTGCGCTCGGCAGTCGGCCGAGGGTCCCCGATGAGACCGGTCGATCCTCCGACCAGACCGAGGGGCCGGTGGCCTGCGAGCTGGAGCCGACGCAGAAGGAGGATCTGCACCAGATTTCCCAGGTGCAGACTCGGAGCGGTCGGATCGAATCCGCAGTAGTAGGTGATCGGAGGACCGGCGAGGATCTTCTTCAGAGCGTCGCGATCAGTGGAGACGTGAACGAGACCACGCCACTCGATCTCATCCCAGACATCGTCGAACGAGGAATCGTTGTGCTGGCTCGAGAGAACTTCATTCGGGTTGGTCGACACCTGACCCACAGTATCAGCGGAGCCATCCGGCCCGATGAGGAGAAAACAGGGCTGAGGTCTTGATACCCGGGTAATCAGGTCAGTAGGCTTGATCTGCAGCACATCAAGGCTGAGGGCTTGACCCAGGAGGACCATATGATCGTCATCACCGCAGACCAGGTCGACAGCCGACATTCGGCCGATCTCGTATCGCAGACGGCTGTCCAGCTCGGGAACACCTTCGGCGAGGGACTCGCTCTTCCCGTAGACAGGAACGCCGGCGACGAGATACAAGCTCTCGTCGTCGACGCCGATGCGGCGGTCGGTATCGTCCTCGACCTGACCCGGACCGGAAGCTGGAGCGTCGGCTTGGGAGTGGGTAGCGTCGAACAGCCGTTGGGAACGAGCACCCGTGAGGCTCGAGGTCCTGCCTTCATCGCCGCACGAGCCGCCGTCGAGTCTGCCAAGAAATCCCCCCATCGATTCGCTTGTCGATCGGAGCGCCCCGTGAACATCGGCGATGCGGCCGATCTCGAGGCTCTGATGCTGCTGCTCCTCTCGATACGCGAACGCCGAACGAAACAAGGCTGGCAGGTCTACGACCTCCTGGCACAGGGACGGACTCAACGTGAGGCCGCCGGTCACCTGGGAATCACACCGCAGGCCGTGAGTGATCGGATGTCGGTGGGCCAGGTCAGAATCGACCTCGAGGCACATGTGCCACTCGGCCGACTGCTGTCTCGACTCGACTCGACAGATGAATCGCCGAAAGGACGGGCCTGATGGTCATCACCCCTCTGATCGTGTTGCTGGGCGTGGGCGTCGCGGCGAGTTCCATCGCGTTGATCCTCGACATCCGTGCCCAGAGTCCTGACACAAAAGCATCGAGAAGAACACGGTCCGGCCGCGCCGTCCTGTACTCCACGACAATCGTCGCGTGCTGCACGCTCCTCGGCGCACTGGCTTTCTCCGGTCTCACACCGAGCGACGAGATCGATCAGACACCTCTCGGTCGCGTGACCGTGACGATCCTCACCCTCATTCTGGCCACAGTCGGCGGAGGTCCGTTCGCCGTGCTCGCACTGCGCCTTGCGACACGGGGCGCCAGTCGCGCCGGAGTTCACGGCGGCATTCTCATCACGACGAACGGCCAGCCGAGCACTCCGGAACCCCTGCGCCAGTCCCCCGCGACCGCCGGTCTTCTTCGACGCCTTCTCGGCAACCGGCGCGCCGATCCGGAGACGACAGAGCGTGCTCCGACTGAACCGGCGGTGGGCGCCTCGACGGTCGAGGTGCTCCGGGGAGGAACGACCATCGGGGTTCTCGAACGTCTCGCTATCGCGGGAGCCATCATCGCTGGCTTCCCCGAGGCCATCGCTGTCGTCATCGCCATCAAGGGCGTCGGCCGGTTCAGCGAGCTGGCGGCGTCCGAGGCCAAGGAGCGGTTCATCATCGGGACACTCGCGAGTTTCGTCTGGGCCTGTGCCTGTGCACTCGTTCTGCGGTGAGCAGACCCTCGTGACCGCGAGAAGCTCGATCGTCTAGCTGCGCTTGCGCGGCACACTCGCACGATACGGCGACACCGTCGGATCGCCGTCGATGAAGTACCGCCACGGGTACGCTGCCAGCCCGCCTGGTCCGCTGACCCCCGTGCGCACACTGCTCGCTATCTCGAACACCGCGTCGGTGAGCTCGAGCGAGTAGCCCTCGCCGAGCACATACGCTCCCCCATCCGACAGGGGAATACCCATCGCCTTCGTCAGTCTCGCCGGCCCACGAGCGAGGTCACGCAGAGCGACGTTCTCGCCCCGATGTGCTCGCGCAAGGTCGAGCCCCTCCACGATCTCGCCGGCGCGGAGAAGAACGGCTGATGCCTGGCCTTCGGGGGAACACACGATGTTGGCGCAGACGTGCATGCCATAGGTGAAGTACGTGTACAGATGCAGGGGCGGCCCGAACATCACAGCGTTCCGTGCCGTCATCCCCCGGTAGCTGTGCGATCCCGGATCTTCACCCACACCGAGATACGCCTCGACCTCGGTGATGCGCAGCGTGATATCGCCTGACTCAGAGTGCCGGGTGAACCGAGCTCCCAACAACTCGGGAGCGACGTCGACACTCGTCCTGTCGAAGAAACCCGAACTGTTCGAGGCCGGGGTGAGCATCGATCTAGAACAGGCCTTTGCCGGATACGACCGACACGACCACGACGAAGACGAGAACGGCCACGGCGATGCCGACGACGATCCACGTCGTGCGCTTCGACATGGGCGGCCGGGAGCGCTTCTTCTTGTTGTCCTCGTTGCGCAGAGTCACAGGGTTCCGATCTCCGGTGCCGCGGCGGCTTGCAGAGAGCGGACGCTCTCCGTGAGTGCAGCCAACTGCTCTCGTACGCGATCGGGCGCGGTGCCACCGCGACCATCGCGACTCGAGACCGATCCTTCGATCGTGAGAACCGAACGCACAGCCGGCACCAGGTGCGGCGACAGCGAGGCGTACTGCTCGTCGCTGAGCTCGTCGAGTTCGAGATCGTTCTCTTCGGCGAATCGCACCAGCGCACCGGTGATCTCGTGGGCATCGCGGAAGGACACGTGCTGCTTGACCAGCCACTCCGCGACGTCGGTGGCCAGCGAGAAACCTTGCGGCGCCAATTCCGCCATCCGGTCGGTGTGGAAAGTCATCGTCGCGACCATGCCCGTGAACGCCGGCAGGAGAACCTCGAGAGTGGTGATGGAGTCGAAGACCGGTTCCTTGTCTTCCTGGAGATCTCGGTTGTATGCGAGGGGAAGACCCTTGAGCGTGGTGAGAAGCCCGGTGAGGTTGCCGATCAATCGGCCCGATTTTCCGCGAGCAAGTTCCGCTATGTCGGGATTCTTCTTCTGCGGCATGATCGACGAGCCCGTCGAGTAGGAATCCGACAGCGTGACGAACCCGAATTCCTTCGTGTTCCAGAGAATGATCTCCTCGGCGAAACGCGAGAGATCGATTCCGAGCTGCGCAGCGATGAAGGCGAACTCGGCCACCACGTCACGACTCGCCGTTCCGTCGATCGAGTTCCAGGAACTCCTGTCGAAGCCCAGTTCGACGGCCACGGCCTGAGCGTCGAGACCGAGCGTGTTGCCGGCCAAGGCTCCAGAGCCGTACGGCGACCAGTTGGCTCGGCGATCCCAGTCGACGAAGCGCTCCAGGTCGCGCACCAATGGCCAGCAATGGGCCAGCAGGTGGTGCGACAGCAGCACCGGCTGCGCGTGCTGCAGGTGAGTTCGGCCAGGCAGAATCGCACCGAAGTGCCTGTCGGCCTGGGCGGCGATGGCATCGATCAGATCGGTCACGAGGTGCCGGATGCGCGAAGCATGGTCTCGAAGCAACATGCGCACGAGCGTGGCGATCTGGTCGTTGCGGCTGCGGCCCGCGCGGAGCTTGCCTCCGAGCTCGACGCCGGCCCGGTCGATGAGTCCGCGTTCCAGCGCGGAATGCACGTCTTCGTCCGATGCGAGTGGGCGGAACGTGCCGTCTGTCACATCGGCATCGAGCACGTCGAGGGCGTCGATCATGCCCGCCAGCTCATCGGCCGTCAGGTATCCGGCCTCGGCCAAGGCTCGTGCGTGGGCGCGGGAACCCGCGATGTCGTACGCCGCGAGCTGCCAGTCGAAATGGGTCGACCTGCTCAGCTCGACGAGCTCCGGTGCGGGGCCACCCGCAAAGCGGCCACCCCAGAGGGCTCCCGCCTCGCCGGCACGGTTCGATACGGTGTCGTCGCTCATCTGTCTCAGATTCCCTTCGCGGGCGATTGCTGGCGGAGAAGCCAGACGAGGAGTGCCTTCTGCGCGTGAAGCCGGTTCTCGGCCTCGTCCCAGATGACGCTCTGCGGGCCGTCGATGACATCGGCACTGACCTCGTACCCGCGATCCGCCGGAAGGCAGTGCAGGAACAAGGCGTTCTCGTTCGCCTGATCGAGAAGGGCCTGGTCGACCTGGTACCCGCCGAAGATGGCCACTCGCTCGGCCTTCTCATCTTCTTTGCCCATCGAGACCCACGTGTCGGTCACCACGATGTCCGCCCCGCGGACCGCCTGAGCCGGATCGACATGCACCGCCACCGACCCACCCGTCTCTGCGGCGCGCGCCTCCGCATCAGAGAAGACCGCCGGGCTCGGAGCGAATTCCGCCGGCGCACCGATGCGCACGTGCATTCCCGCCGTCGCGCAGGCGAGGAGGTACGACTGCGCCATGTTGCTGGCTCCGTCTCCGAGGAACGCGACGGTCTGACCGGCGAGCACGCCGCGGTGCTCACGGATGGTCAGCAGATCCGCCAGCAACTGGCAGGGATGGAATTCATCGGACAACGCGTTCACGACGGGAACCGTCGTTCCCTTCGCCATCTCCTCGAGTCCGGTCTGAGCGTAGGTGCGCCACACGATTGCCGCGACCTGGCGTTCCAGCACTCGGGCGGTGTCGGACGCGGTCTCCTTGCCCCCCAGTTGGCTCGAGGCCATGCTGATGATGAGGGGGCTACCGCCCAGATCTGCGATTCCGACGGCGAACGAGACCCGCGTGCGCGTCGACGACTTGTCGAAGATCACGGCGACCGTCTGCGGACCGGCCAGCGGCTGCACCTGGAATCGGTCTCGCTTGAGCTCCAATGCCAGGTCGAGAATCTCGGCCTGCTCGGCAGGTGAGAGGTCGTCGTCGCGCAGGAAATGTCTGGTCACGGGAGAGCTTTCGATAAGTGTCGGAAAGGGAAAGACTAGCGGTCGCGACGGGGCTCTTCAGTCGAAGGGCACGGCGTCGAGCGCCGCTCGGAATCGCTCGGCGAAGAGACGTACCTCGTCGTCGCCCACGATGAGCGGCGGAGCGATGCGGATACTCGAGTCGTTCGCCGCGTTCACGATGAGGCCCGCGTCGAGCGCTGCGGCCGACACAGCCGACGCGACCGGGCTGGTCAGACCTACTCCGATCAGGAGACCGCGACCGCGGACCTCGGCCACGTGCGGAGAACCGATGTCCCGGATCGTGCGCGCGATCTCTTCTCCGCGAACGGCGGCGTTCTGGATGAGCCCGGCCGACTCGATCTCGGCGAGCACCGCGTTGGCCGTCGCCGTCGCGAGCGGGTTTCCGCCGAACGTCGAGCCGTGCATTCCGCGTTGGAAGAGTTCGGATGCCCATCCGAAGGTCACGAGGGCTCCGATCGGGAAGCCCCCACCCATGCCCTTGGCCATCGTCACGGCGTCGGGACGGATTCCGAACTGCTCGTAAGCGAACCAGGACCCCGTGCGACCGGCGCCCGTCTGGATCTCATCGAGGATCAGCAGCACGTCGTGCTCGGCGGTCAACTCTCTAGCGCGAACGAGCAACCCTTCCGGCAATTCGACGACGCCGGCCTCGCCCTTGATCGGCTCGAGGATGAGTGCGGAGACCGAGCCGTCGATGGACCGCTCGAGGGCCTCGATCGTCGAGTCGATGTGCTCCACGCCCGACGGCATCGGCTCGAAGGCGTCGCGCAGGGCAGGCTTTCCGGTCAGGGCGAGTGCGCCCATCGTGCGCCCGTGGAACGAGTCGTGCACAGCGAGAATGCGGTGACGGCTACCCGTCTTGTTGAGCCGAGCAAGCTTGAAGGCGGCCTCGTTCGCCTCGGCGCCGGAGTTTCCGAAGTACACTCGGCCCTCGTCGCCGGCGCCCGTGATTCTCTTCAGCCGCTCGGCGAGCTCGAGCTGCGGAGCGGTGGTGAAGTAGTTCGACACGTGCGCGAGGGTCGCCGCTTGACGCGAGACCGCGTCGACGAATGCCGGATGCGCGTGGCCGAGCGAGTTCACGGCGATGCCGGCGAGGAAATCCAGATACTGCTTGCCGGATTCGTCCCAGACGTAGCAGCCCTCTCCTCGAGTAAGCAGGGCGAAAGGCGAACCCATCGATTTCATCAGCGAGTCGCCGAAACGATCCGACCATGCTGTCTCGGTGTTCACAGTGCCTCCCGGCTGACCTCGGTGCCGATGCCGCTCTGGGTGAAGACCTCGAGCAGGATCGAGTGGGGCGTACGTCCGTCGATGATCGCGGCCTTCGCCACTCCCCCATCGACGGCTTCAAGACAGGCGGCCATCTTCGGAATCATTCCGGACTCCAGCCTGGGCAGGAGTTCGCGCAGCGATTCTGCGTCGATGCTGCTCACGAGAGAATCCCGGTTGGGCCAATCGCTGTAGAGTCCTGCCACATCGGTGAGGATGACCAGCTTGACCGCCCCGAGAGCCACGGCCAGCGCGGCGGCGGCGGCATCGGCGTTGACGTTCAATGACTGGCCGGGATTGTCGATGTCTGGAGCGATCGATGAGACGACCGGAATGTACCCGGCCTCGAGCCGCTGTCGGATACCGTCAGGATCGACCGCGACGATGTCACCCACCTGGCCGATGTCGACCTGCTCGCCGTCGACCTCGATGGTGCGTTTGCGACCGGAGAAGAGGCCGGCGTCGTCTCCGGAGAAAGCAACGGCGAGGGGGCCGTGTTCGTTGATGTGCCCGACGATCTCTCGACTGATCTGGCCCGCGAGAACCATGCGCACGACGTTCATCGCCTCGGGGCTCGTCACGCGGTAGCCGCCACGGAATTCGCTCTGGATACCGAGGCGATCGAGCATCGCCGAGATCTGCGGTCCGCCTCCGTGCACCACGACGGGGCGGATACCCGCGTAACGCAGGAACACCATGTCTTCGGCGAACGACTTCTGTAGGGCTTCGTCGACCATGGCGTTGCCGCCGAACTTGATGACCATGATCTGGCCGTGGAATCTCTTGAGCCAGGACAAGGACTCGATCAGAGTCGAGACTTTGTCGCCGGCGGAGGCGATCGGGGTGGGCATGTCTGTCATCAGGTGGCGTATGCGCTGTTCTCGTGGACGTAATCGTGGGTGAGGTCGTTCGTGAGGATCGTCGCGCTCGATGCACCGACCTTCAGATCGATGAGCACGTGCACGGCACGCGGAGTGAGATCGACCGAGTCGCTCGGCTGATCCGGCTGGCCGGAAGAGCACACCCGCACGCCGTTGATCGTCACATCGATATCGAATGGATCGAATTGCGCCTGGGTCGTGCCGACGGCCGCGAGCACCCGCCCCCAGTTGGGGTCGTTGCCGAAGACCGCGGCTTTGAATAGATTGCTCCGCGACACCGCGCGTCCTACGTCGACCGCCTCGTCTTCGGTGGCCGCGCGGATCGTCTCGATCGTGATGTCGTGGCTCGCGCCTTCGGCGTCGCCCTGCAACTGCTGTGCGAGATCGGCGCAGATCGCGGTGACGGCCGCCTCGAATTCGGCAGGATCGGGCACGGTTCCGGAAGCGCCCGACGCCATGATCGTCACCTGATCGTTCGTCGACATGCACCCGTCGGAGTCGAGTCGGTCGAAGGTGACTCTCGTCGCAGCGCGGAGAGCCGCGTCGAGCTGGGGGCTCGACACGTCGGCATCGGTCGTGATGACGACGAGCATCGTCGCGAGCCCCGGTGCCAGCATGCCGGCGCCCTTCGCCATGGCGCCGATGACCCAACCCGAAGGTGAGTTCACGACGGCCTGCTTCGGATGCGAGTCGGTCGTCATGATCGCACGGGCAGCATCGGGTCCACCGTCTGCGGTCAGAGCCGGAGCGGCGATATCCACCCCGGCGAGCAGACGGTCGCGGAAGCTCTGGTCCCCCGTGCCGATGAGGCCCGTCGAGCAGACGAGCACGTCCCCCGACGAGACCCCCAGACGGGCACCGACCTGTTCCGCCGTCTGATGCGTGGTCTGAAATCCGAACGCGCCGGTGTAGCAGTTCGCGCCGCCCGAATTGAGCACGATCGCCTCGACCGATCCGTCGAGGATCGCCTGACGCGACCAGATGATGGGGTTGGCGGTGCAGCGGTTGCTCGTGAACACGGCGGCGGCCGATCGGCGCGGGCCGAGGTTCTGAACCAGGGCGAGATCGAGCGCACCCGATTCCTTGAGGCCCGCAGCGATCCCTGACGCGACGAATCCTTGTGCTGCGGTGACACTCACGGTGCGACTCCATTCACCGGCAGGCCGGTCGTTTCGCCCAGACCGAGGGCGATGTTGGCCGATTGGATGGCGGCACCGGCTGTTCCCTTGACGAGATTGTCGAGGGCGGTCACGGTGACCACCCTGCCTGCGGCCTCATCGACAGCGAGCCCGACGAGAGCGACATTCGCGCCGGTGACGTCGCCGGTGCGCGGAAAACGCCCCTCGGGAAGAAGATGGACGAAGGGCTCGTCCGCGTACGCGAGCTCCCACGCACTCCGCACGTCCGACGCCGTCACTCCGGGAGCCAGTCGAGCTGTCGAGGTGGCGAGAATGCCTCTCGACATGGGAACGAGCACGGGAGTGAACGACACCGAGATGCGAGCGCCGGATGCTCCGCGGAGGTTCTGGACGATCTCCGGCACGTGACGGTGGCGCCCGCCGACGCCGTAAGCGCTGGCCGAGCCCATGATCTCGGATGCCAGCAGATCTGTGCGCAGAGCTTTGCCCGCGCCCGAGGGACCCACCGCGAGAACGGCCACGATGTCGTCTCCCTCTATCACGTGCGCGGCAAGCCCGGGTGCCAGCCCCAACGAGATCGCTGTGACATTGCAGCCGGGAACGGCGATGCGCTTCACGCCGACGAGCGCATCGCGCTGCCTCGACCCGTCGTGCCTGATCAGCTCGGGGAGGCCGTAGGGCCAGGAGCCGTAGAACTCGCCACCGTAGAAGTCGGCCCAGTCGGCCTCGTCGACGAGGCGGTGATCCGCGCCGCAGTCGACGACGAGAGTCGACGGGTCGAGACGCTCTGTCAGCTCGCCGGACTTGCCGTGCGGCAGTCCGAGGAAGACCACGTCGTGGCCATCCAGTTTCTCGGCGGTCGTGTCGACCAGCTCAAGGTGCGCGAGCGAACGCAGATGCGGATGCACGTCGATCAGTCGCTGGCCTGCCTTGGCGTGAGCCGTGACCGTGGTCACCTCGAAGTCGGGATGGTCGGCGAGAAGACGGAGCACCTCGCCCCCGGCGTACCCGCTCGCACCGGCAACAGCAACCGAATAAGTCATGCCTTAAATCTAGTCGCTCCGCTCACTCGCGCAGTGACGCCCCGAACTGCCCGGCGGCGACCGCGAGGCCCGCGAGTTTGGCATCGGACGCCTCGCTGGCGGTGAGCGTGCGGTCGGTGGCGCGGAATCGGAGCGCGAACGTCAGCGACTTCTGACCCTCGTCGACACCGGAGCCCCGGTAGTCGTCGACGAGCCTGATGTCTTCCAGGAGGGCGCCGGCACCGCGGACGACCGCATCCGAGACCTCGGCCGCGGGTGTGTCCCGAGGCACGACCAGCGACAAATCCTGCGTCGCTGCGGGGTATCCGAAGATCGGCTGAACCGCGATCTCCCGCGGCGACAGCTCGATCAGTGCATCGAGGTCGAGCTCGGCCACGGCGACGATGCGCGGCAGGTGGGCCTCCTCGGCAATGCGGGGCAACACCTCCCCCGCCACACCGACGACCGTGTCGCCTGCAGCCGTGGTCGCCACGAGCGAGGCCGTACGACCGGGATGCAGGGCTGGATGGGCGCCCTGCACGGGGCGGATCTGGACGCCGAGCGCGAGACCGAGCTGGCGTACGGAATCGAGAGCATCGGCGAGGCCCACAGCGCGCGCGTCGAGTCCCGGCTGCTTCTCCCAGGCCTGGCCGGCGAAGACGACGGCGACGTGTCGTGGTTGTGCGGGCAGACCGGCATCGAGACCGGCGAGTACATCGTCGCCGGGGCGGGCGCCGCCGAGGGGTAGCTCCGCCTGGCCGTAGTCGACGCCCGGCTCAGGCAGGAACACCAGACCGGCCTCGAAGAGGGCGAGGTCGTTGAGCCCGCGCGACAGGTTGCGGCGCACGATGTCGAGCAGTCCAGGAAGGAGCGAAGTGCGCAGGTATGGCGATTCGGCATCGAGCGGGTTGGCGACTCGAACCGCGGTGACCGCATCGCCCTTCAGCGATCCGAACAGCTTGACCGAGGCATCCGACACGAAGGGATAGGCCATCACTTCGACGAGGCCGCTCGACGCGAGCGCCTGCGAGGCCTGCCTGCGCAGAGTCTGCTCACGGGTGAGGCCCCTGCCCGGAGGAGCCACGGGGAGCACACTCGGGATGCGCTCGTAGCCCACGATGCGAGCCACTTCCTCGGCGAGCGCTGACTTGTGCGTGATATCTGAACGCCAGGTCGGCGGGGTCACGCGAAGACCCCCGTCTATCTCGACGATGTCGCCACCGATCTCGGCCAGCGCCGATCTGATCTCATCGGCCGTGAAGTCGGCGCCGATGAGCCCCGAGATGTACCCGTCGGGCAGTTCTACGGGTGTCGGCTGCGCGTGTTGCGTGTACGACGACCCCAGCTGATCCGCCGTTCCGCCGGCCAGATCGACGAGCAGCTGCACGACGCGCGCCGCAGCCACACCGGCGACCGCAGGATCGACACCCCGCTCGAATCGGCGCGACGCCTCGCTCGGCAGCTTGTGCCGACGAGCTGTGCGGGCAATCGATACGGGGTCGAGGTTCGCTGCCTCGACCAGGACGGCGCGCGAGGAATCGCCGATCTCGGTCGAAGCGCCGCCCATGACACCGGCGAGGCCGATGACACCGGACTCGTCCGCGATCACGAGATCTTCTGTGTCGAGGAGTCGCGTCTGGTCGTCGAGGGTCACGAGCTTCTCGCCCGAGCGGGCGCGACGAACACGGATGCCGCCGGTCACCTTGTCGAAGTCGTACGCGTGAATCGGCTGGCCGAGCTCGAGCATCACGTAGTTGGTGATGTCGACGACCAGCGAGATCGAGCGGATGCCGGCAAGACTCAGCCTGGTCGCCATCCACGGCGGGGTCGGCTTCGTCGGGTCGACGCCGTTCACCAGTCGGGTCACGAAGACGGTCGCGCCGACCCGCCCACGAATGGGGGCGTCGTCGTCGATGACGACCTCGAAACCCGATGCCTCGGCGGCCGAGGATGCAAGGGCCGGATCGCGGAAGGCGGCACCGGTGGCATGCGCGTACTCGCGCGCGATTCCGCGAATCGAGAACGCGTATCCGCGGTCGGGCGTGACGTTGACCTCGACGGCCTGATCGTCGAGGCCCAGCAGCGAGAGCGCGTCTGTGCCGACGACCGGATCGAGCCCGAGGGTGGCCAATCTGAGGATGCCGTCGTGCTCGTCGCCGAGACCCAGCTCACGAGACGACGCGATCATGCCGTCGGAGACGTGCCCGTATGTCTTGCGTGCCGCGATCGCGAAGCCTCCCGGAAGCACGGCTCCGGGCAGCGTCACGACGACCTTATCGCCCGGCGCGAAGTTATGGGCGCCGCACACGATGCCGCGCACGTCCCCACCGCCATCCAGAGCCGTCTCGCCATCGGGAGCGACGCGCACGCTGCACCAGCGGATCGTCTTGCCGTTCGACTGCGGCTCCTCGACGAAGTCGAGCACCTCGCCGACCACGATGGGGCCGGTGATGTCGAAATCGTGAGAGCCCTCTTCTTCGAGCCCGACCTTGACGAGCGCCGCGTGAACATCGGCGACCGTGGAACCTGGTGCGACGTCGACGTATTCCGCCAACCATCCGAGTGGGATACGCATGGACTAGACCACCATTCCGAACTGCTGACTGAAGCGGATATCGCCCTCGACCATGTCGCGCATGTCATTGAGGTCGTTGCGGAACTGAAGGGTGCGTTCGATGCCCATACCGAAGGCGAAGCCCTGATACTCCTCGGGATCGATGCCCGCCGAGAGCAGCACGTTGGGGTTGACCATTCCGCACCCGCCCCATTCGACCCAGCGCGCGCCGCCCTTGGCATTCGGCTGCCAGACGTCCATCTCTGCGCTCGGCTCGGTGAACGGAAAGTAGTTGGGCCGCAGTCGGATCTTGGCACCCTCACCGAACATCGCACGGGCGAAGTGCTCGAGCGTGCCGCGCAGGTGCGCCATCGTCAGTCCCTTGTCGATCGCGATGCCCTCGACCTGCATGAACACCGGGGTGTGCGTGGCATCGAGTTCATCGGTGCGGTAGACCCGGCCCGGTGCGATCACGTAGACGGGAAGTTCGCGCGACAGGAGCGAACGGATCTGCACGGGCGACGTGTGTGTGCGCAGCAGGAGGTGCGACTCGACGGGTTCGACGAAGAACGTGTCCTGCATGGCCCGCGCGGGGTGATCCGGAGCGAAATTGAGCGCGTCGAAGTTGAACCACTCGCTCTCGAGCTCGGGGCCCTCTGCGACCTCCCACCCCATACCCACGAAGATGTCGGCGATGCGCTCCTGCAGAAGCGACAGTGGATGCCGGGCGCCCACTCGCGTGTAGCTCGGCAGAGCGGTCACGTCGACGAACTCGCTCTCGAGACGGGCTTCCTCCTCGCGTGCGACGATCTGCGCCTCGCGTTCGGCGAGGGCCTGAGCGACACGGGCACGGGCCTGCCCCATGAGCTTGCCGGCCGCGGCCTTCTGCTCCTTAGGTACGTCTCGGAGCGTGGCGTTGAGGCGCGACAGCACAGACGCCTCCCCCACGTGAGCGCTGCGGGCGGCCTTGAGGGCGGTCGAGTCGTCGGAGGCTGCGATGGCAGCCAGGGCGGCATCAACGGCCGCGGCGACGGATTCGTCGGAAATCACAATGGGGTCAGACACGGTTCCCAAGTTTAGCGACCGAACGCGGGCTACTCCGTCGTGCGGTCCTCGGGATTCGTGCTCGACATGCCCACCGCGGAGATCGACGCGGTCGGTGTGATCTGGTCTTTGGGCGACATCGTGCCCGGGCTCCGTCTGCGAGCGAGACGACGCGCGACGGCGCTCAGCGAGAGGTTGACCGCGAGGTAGATCACGAGGGTCACGAGGAAGAGCGAGAAGAGATAGCGATTGCCGACGCTGCTGCCCAGGTTGTTCATCGTGGTGCGGATGAGCTCGTTGTAACCGACGATGTAGCCGAGACTCGTGTCCTTGAGCAGAACGACGAGCTGCGCGATGATGACCGGCAGCATCTGTCGGAACGCCTGGGGGAACTCGATGAAGACTTTCGACTGAAAGCCTGTGAGGCCGAGACTCAGGCCCGCCTCTCGCTGCCCGCGGGGCAAGGCAGCGAGGCCGGCCCGCAGGGACTCGCCGATGATCGCGCCGTTGTAGACGCCGAGTGCCAGTACCACGGCCCAGAACGCGCCGGTCGACGCGACGAGCAGGATGAAGAGCATCATCAGCAGCACGGGCATGCCGCGGAAGAACTCGAGCACGATCGTGGTCGGGATTCGGACGATGGCCAGCGACGACGTGCGCAGCATGGCGAAGAGCACCCCGATGACGAGGGCCATCACGGCAGCGACGGCTGCGGCCTGGAGGGTCGCGAGGAGCCCCTCCCCGATGCGGACCCACAGTTCGGCCAGCACGAAGATGTCCCAGCGCGACTCGTCGAAGTAGCCCGGGAGCGTGATGCCGGACGAGTCACGAGGCTGAGCGAGGGTGTAGATGATCCAGGCGAGGCCCGCCGCGATCAGGAGGACCACGATCACCGAGGCGATCCGCGACCGTCGACGGGTGCGGGGTCCAGGGGTGTCGAACAGAACAGAGGCGCTCATCGCTGTACCGCCAGCTTCTTCTCGAGGTGCGCGGAGAGGATTCCGAGCGGGATGGTGACGGCGAGGTAGAACGCCGCGACGGCGAGCAGAATGGCGATCACGGCGTTGCCGTTCGCATTCGTGAGTTCTTTGGCCGCGGAGAAGAGCTCGAAGACGAAGAATCCGCCGGCGACCGACGTGTTCTTCGTGAGGGCGATCATCACGTTGATCAGGGGTGGGATCACCATGCGGAACGCCTGCGGGAAGATGATCAACGTCGTCGACTGCATGAAGCCGAGGCCCAGGCTGCGTGCAGCTTCGGCCTGGCCGACGGCGACGCCGTTGATACCCGATCGCAGTGCCTCGGCCACGAAGGGAGAGGTGTAGAGGGTGAGTCCGATGAAGGCCGCCCATTCATAGGGAAGGCGTGAGCCCAGCTGGGGCAGCACGAACGCGCAGAAGAACAGCACCAGAGTCAGGGGCGTGTTGCGCAGCAGCTCGGTGTAGACGTTCGCGAAGGCACTCAGCGACGGCACCGGTGAGATCCTCATCGCGGCGATCACGGTGCCGATGATCAGTGCGCAGGCTCCGGAGAGCACGAGCAGCCACAGGGTCATCCCGAAGGCTTCGATGAACCGCGGCAGGTTCTCGATGACGGCGTTCACATGGGCTCATCTCGTGCAGAGGGACGGTCGGTCAGTTCACCTGAGCGGAGGGCCGGCTGCGTCGATCGCAGTCGACCCTCCGGTCGGTTGTCGCGCTAGTACCGGTTGACTGCCGGCGGCTCGACGTATTCGAGCACCTCACCGGCCGTGGCATCCCACGCAGCCTTGTAGCTGCCGTCCTCGTACGATTCCTCGAGCACGTCGTTGATGAAGTTCCGGAAGTCGGTGTCGTCCTTCGCCAGTCCGATGCCGTAGGGCTCCTGGGTGAACGGCTTGCCGACGACCTTGAACTGACCCTCGTTCTGCTGCGCCAGTCCGGCCAGGATCACGTTGTCGGTCGAGACCGCGACGACCTGCCCGCCGCGAAGCGGCTCGAGGCAGTTGGTGTAGGTGTCGGTCAGCAGCGGCTCGGCACCGATCTCGCTGAGCTTCGCCGCGGGAGTCGACCCGGTCACGGAGCACACGGGCTTGCCGACGAGGTCCTTCTCGCTCTTGATGTCGTCGTTGTCGGCCTTCACGAGGATGGACTGGCCTGCCTCGTAGTACGGGCCGGCGAAGGAGATGACCTCTTTGCGCTTGTCGTTGATCGTGTACGTCGCGACCACGATGTCGACCTCGCCGTTCTGGATGAACGGCTCGCGGTTGGCTGACACCGCCTCTTTCCAGACGATCTTGTCTTCGGCGATGCCGAGCTTGGCCGCGATCAGCTTGCCGATCTCGACGTCGAAGCCCTTGGGCGTGCCATCGATGTCTGTCAGTCCGAACAGCGGCTGGTCGAACTTCGTGCCGATCGTGATCGTGCCGGCATCGGCGAGACGCTCCATCGTCGATCCCGCTGCGAATGTGGGGGCCGGCTCCGGCGTCGTGGTCGTCTCGGCCTCATCGAGTGACCCGGCGCATCCGGCCAGCGCGATCATGGTCGCTGCCGCCAGTGCGGCCAAGCTCAGTTTTTTCGATGCTCTCATCGGTTTCGTACCTCTCTCCGTATGCTGCGTGCCCGACCACATGATCAGTGGTCGAGTATTTTCGACAGGAAGTCCTGCGCCCTGTGCGACTGGGGGTTCGTGAAGAACTGCTCTGGGGTCGCCTCTTCTTCGATGCGCCCGTCTGCCATGAAGATCACGCGATCCGCGGCCTTTCGAGCGAAGCCCATCTCGTGGGTCACGACGATCATCGTCATGCCGTCTTTGGCGAGACCGACCATGACGTCGAGAACCTCGGTGATCATCTCGGGGTCGAGCGCGCTGGTGGGCTCGTCCATGAGGATGAGCTTGGGCTGCATCGCCAGACTGCGGGCGATGGCGACACGCTGCTGCTGACCACCGGAGAGCTGCGCCGGCATCTTGTTCGCCTGGTTGGCGATGCCCACTCGGTCGAGCATCTCCATACCGCGCTTATCTGCCTCTTTGCGTGACAGCCCGCGCACCTTGATCGGCGCCAGGGTGACGTTTTCGAGAATGGTCTTGTGGGCGAAAAGGTTGAAGGACTGGAAGACCATGCCGACGTCGGCTCGGAGCTGCGCGAGGGCCTTGCCCTCTTCGGGCAGCACCTTGCCATCGATCGTGATGCTTCCGGAGTCGATCGTCTCAAGCCGGTTGATCGCTCTGCAGAACGTCGACTTGCCGGAGCCGCTCGGCCCGATCACGACGACGACCTCGCCTCGATTCACGACGGTGTCGATGTCGTTGAGAACGTGCAGCTCACCGTAGTGCTTGTTCACGTTATTGAGCACTACAAGCGGCTCGCCCCGGCGAACAGAGATGTTCGACGTGGCCGGGCCCGCCACCACATTGTTGACAGGGGCATCGGCGTTGGTGGACTCCATGCCCCCACCGTAGGGGACATCGTGTTACGGCCGTGTGTCAGAACCTCGACGGTTATCTAACCGTGATCGCTCCTGTTCATGCGCCGGCACGACGCCCGATTCACGAGCTCCGCTGGGCGAACGCGCTTTCGTAGAGACAGACGGATGCGGCCGTCGCGAGATTCATCGACTCGGCCTGGCCGTAGATCGGCACAGAGATGGCATGATCCGCCAGGGCCAGGTCTTCGTCGGCCAGACCTCGCGCCTCGTTGCCGAACAGCCAGGCAGTCGGCGCGTTGAGAACCCCGGAATTTCGAGCCGTGAGCATGTCGTCGCCCTTGATGTCGGCGGCGAGGATCTGGATGCCCGCCTCGGTGGCACGCGCCCTCACGTCGGCCAAGCTCGCCTCGACCGCGACAGGGAGGTGGAACAGCGACCCGGTCGTCGAACGCACGACCTTCGGGTTGTAGAGGTCGACGCTGCGCCCCGTGAGGATCACGGCATCGGCGCCCGCGGAGTCGGCGGCACGGATGATCGTTCCCGCGTTGCCGGGGTCGCGCACCTCTTCGAGGATGGCGATGAGCCGGGGCGAACCGCTGAAGATGTCCTTCAGCGCGGTGGGGAACTGGCGACAGACGGCGACGAAGCCCTGCGGGGTGACCGTGTCGGCCATGGCCTGGAGCACGGTCTCGGTGACGAACTCGACTTCGACCCCCGCCTTGTCGGCGGCGTCGGCGATGTCGGCATATCGATCGAGGGCGAAGGGCGTCGCGAACAGGTCGACGACGAGGTCGGGCGCGAAGGTCAGCGCCTCGGAAACGGCTTGTGGCCCCTCCAAGAGAAAGAGCCCGGTCTCAGACCGGGCTCCTTTCTTGGAGAGCTTTGCCACTGCCCGGACCCGCGGCGACCGCGGGTTATCCAGGAGGGACATGCGACCTCTTTCGGGTCAAAGGAACATGGATGTTCCCTACAGCTTATTAGGCTGCGGTCCTCGGCGCCGACGTGTCGGCGGGGAGGGCGGCACGAGCACTCTCGACGAGCGCCGCGAACGTGGCGGGCTCGTGAACGGCGAGGTCGGCCAGGATGCGACGGTCGACCTCGATGCCTGCAAGGCCGAGACCCTGGATCAGACGGTTGTACGTGAGGCCGTTCGCACGGGACGCCGCGTTGATGCGCTGGATCCACAGGCGACGGAAGTCACCCTTGCGGGCGCGACGGTCGCGGTACGAGTAGACGAGCGAGTGGGTGACCTGCTCTTTGGCCTTGCGGTACAGGCGCGAACGCTGTCCGCGGTAGCCGCTGGCGCGCTCGAGGATGACCCGACGCTTTTTGTGGGCGTTGACGGCCCTCTTTACTCTTGCCATTTCCTAATTCCTTATTCCGTGTGGAGTCGGCGACTACAGGCCGAGAAGCTTCTTGATGACCTTCGAGTCGGCAGGAGCCAACACCTGGTCCTGGTTCAGGCGAGCCTTGCGCTTCGCCGACTTGACCTCGAGGTTGTGACGCATTCCGGCCTGCTGCTTCATGAGCTTGCCGGTGCCAGTGACCTTGAAACGCTTCTTGGACCCGGAGTGGGTCTTCATCTTGGGCATTGATATCTCCTTGGGACTTGCTCGGTTTGTGGGGTGCTACTTCATCTCGGCAGAGTCTGCCGCGACGGTGTCTGTTGCAGCGGGCGACGCAGCCTCGGGGGCTTCGTCGGCTGACTCTTCTGCACCGGGACGGCTCTTCGAAGCGGCACGCTGAGCGTTCGCCTCGGCCTTGGCCTCGGACTTGTTCTTCAGCGGCCCGATCACCATGACCATGTTGCGGCCATCGATCGTCGGAGTCGATTCGACGGCACCGAACTCGGAGACGTCTTCTGCGAAGCGCTGGAGAAGACGGACGCCCTGCTCGGGGCGCGACTGCTCGCGGCCGCGGAACAGGATCATGGCCTTCACCTTGTCGCCCGCCTTGAGGAAGCCCTCGGCGCGCTTGCGCTTCGTCTCGTAGTCGTGCACGTCGATCTTCAGACGGAAACGGACCTCTTTGAGGATCGTGTTCGCCTGGTTACGACGGGCTTCCTTGGCCTTCTGCGCAGCTTCGTACTTGAACTTGCCGTAATCCATGATCTTGGCAACGGGCGGCTTGCTATTGGGGGCCACCTCAACCAGATCGAGGTCTGCCTCTTGGGCAAGCTTGAGTGCGACGTCGATACTGACGACGCCGACCTGCTCACCGGCGGGGCCAACGAGGCGGACCTCGGAGACCCGGATACGGTCGTTTGTACGGGGATCGCTGATGCGTTACTCCTTCAATCGCTGGTGCGGCACTCCCAGACACAGACGTCTGGGTACCGGGCTCGGCAGCGCGATCGTAGGTGAGCACGCAGCCACGAACCTTGAATAATCTGCACGCGAACTCGAGCCTGAGCCGTTCTGCGCACCACACCCTGTCTACTTCGGATCGATGTTCTGACCCGAAGCGGAGTGCAATCTACCCGGTAACCTGTTGAAGCGGTGTGCGGGTGGGAGATTCTCCACTTTTCGTACTGGGGGTAAACATGTTCCCCAGAGCCTTGAAGATACTAACAGAGGATTCGGTCCCGGCATAGTCCACGGCGACAGGCGACCTAGACTCGCCTCATGAGCTTTGCATACGACGACTCGGCCACCTCCGCCACGCGAGACATCTCGGAGGTGCCCGCGGTCGAATTGATCACCACCACGGCCGTGCACCTCATGAGTGCTGCGGCCATCAAGACGGGGCTGGCCGACGATCCGGAGAACCAGATCGACCTCGATGAGGCGCGCAAGCTGATCATCGCTCTGGCTGGCCTGGTCACGAGCGCCTCACCCGAGATCGGCGATCAGCACGCTCGAAGCCTCCGCGACGGTCTCCGTTCCCTGCAGCTCGCGTTCCGCGAGGCGTCGGCGATTCCGGATGCGATCGGCCAGGGCCCGGGAGAGAAGCTCACCGGTCCGGTCACCTGAGTCGGTCGGCTCAGCGGGCCTCTGCCAGTTTCACGCCCAGAGAGTCGACCTCGCTCGCGATGAGCTCGCTCGCCTGCCAGGACCTCTGCAGGTACGCCAGCACCTCGTCGAGCTCGCTGCGTGTGAGGTCGGGAACCAGGCCCAACTCGACGATGACCTGCGGGCCCGCCATCCGGGCATCCGGATCGCCATCGGACAGCCGCACCGACCGGACAGCCGCCGACGAGGCGATCGACTGTTGGAAGGCTTGGACGATGGTCGATGAGGCCGACGGGTGCACCCACGCCGTCCCCTCGGCTATCGCCCTCAGCATCGGCCGTCGGAAGACGAACTCCGTGTCGCTCGTGGGGTCGAGCACCATGAGCGGCGTCTCCTCCCCCGCTGCGGCGAGAGCGGCCCTGCGAGCCGAGGCCGGTATCGGCCGGGCAGCCGGATTCCAGGCCGCCATGGCCTCGGTCGAGGTGAACACGGGAAGAACGCGGCGTCCGTCGGGAGCGCCGACGGTGACGAGCGACAGCTCCTGGGTCTTGTCGAAGCGCCGGCCGTGAGCATCGACACCGGTCTCGCCCGCGTGGGCGACGAGCGGAACCAGGAGACGAACGTCGCGCACGGCATCGAGGACGTCGGTCTGGGCAAGCTCAGCCGCCCGGAACCGCCGGAGGGCTTCGACGAGCCGCTCGGGGGCCCCGCCGGAGTCGCCGGCGAAGAAGTTCGCGTCGAACGACCGGCCGGCCCACGGCTGACCCGCCGAGTCGGACGCGCTGTGGTCGTGGGGCGCACGAGCGCCCGGATGCTCAGTCAGACGCCACATCCAATGCCTCTGCGAGGGTGAACGCCCCCGAGTAGAGTGCCCGACCGACGATCGCTCCCTCGAGTCCGAGAGAGACGAGCGTCCGGAGCTCGGCGATGTCGTCGAGGCTGGAGATGCCACCCGAGGCGACGACCGGACGCGATGTGTGCTCCATGACCTGCTTCAGCAACGCGACGTTCGGTCCCTTGAGTGTGCCGTCCTTGGTGACATCCGTGACCACGTATCGCGCGCAGCCCGCGTCTTCGAGGCGAGTCAGAACCTCCCACAGGTCTCCCCCGTCCTCCGTCCACCCGCGCGCGGCCAGAGTCGTGCCGCGCACGTCGAGACCGACGGCGATCGCCTCGCCGTAGCTCGCGATCACGCTGGCCGCCCACTCAGGGTTCTCGAGCGCCGCCGTGCCGAGATTGACGCGCTTCGCGCCGCTCTCGAGGGCCGTCTCGAGACTGCGATCGTCGCGGATACCTCCGGAGAGCTCGACATTGACGCCCTTCGCTTCGTGGATGACGCGCTTCACGACGTGGAGGTTGTCTCCTCTGCCGAACGCCGCGTCGAGGTCGACCAGGTGAATCCACTCGGCGCCCTGGCTGACCCAGTCCGCCGCCGCGTCGACCGGGTCGCCGTGGTTCGTCTCCGTGCCCGCCTTGCCCTGAGTGAGTCGCACGGCCTTGCCTCCGGCGATATCGACGGCAGGCAGCAGGGTGAGTGCGGGGGTCTTGATGCTGAACTCGCTCATGGGGTCCTTCTTGTCTCTGGCAGGCGCACGTGCGGACACCCCGTGCGATCTTAACGATTCCTCTGAGGCCGACGAAATCGGAGCCGGGGTTAGAGCGACGCGATCCAGTTGCGCAGCAGCTGCAGGCCCGCCTCGCCCGACTTCTCGGGGTGGAACTGAGTCGCGGAGAGGGGGCCGTTCTCGACGGCCGCGATGAAGGGGCCGTCGTGATCCGCCCAGGTCACGTGAGGTGCGGGCAGAGGCGACTGGGGCGGAAGCAGCCACTGCTGGGCCGCATTGGAGTGCACGAAGTAGAAGCGTTCATCTCGGATGCCGTCGAACAGCACAGACTCGCTCGGGGCGTTGACGACGTTCCACCCCATGTGGGGCAGGATCTCCGCAGGCAGTTGCTCGACCGCACCGGGCCACTCGCCGAGGCCTCCGGTATCGATGCCGCGTTCAACGCCGCGGTCGAACATCACCTGCATGCCGACACAGATGCCGAGCACCGGTCGGCCTCCGGCCAACCGCCTGTCGATGAGTTCATCGCCTCGCACGGCCCGGAGCTGTTCCATCACCGCGGAGAACGCGCCGACCCCGGGCACGAACAACCCGTCGGCCTCCATGACGCGTGCCCGGTCGCGGGTGAGTTCCACTTGGGCGCCCGCGCGCTCGAGTGCCTTGGCCGCCGAGTGGATGTTTCCACTGCCGTAATCGAGGACGACGACGGACTTGCCGGTCACAGGGCACCCTTGGTCGACGGGACGCCCGAGACGAGCGGGTCGAGCGACTTGGCCTGACGGAAGGCGCGAGCGAACGCCTTGAACTCCGCCTCGGCGATGTGGTGGGGATCGCGGCCACCGAGAACGGTGACGTGAACGGTCATCGCCGCGTGGAAGGTGATCGCTTCGAAGACGTGGCGCACCATGGATCCGGTGAAGTGGCCGCCGATGAGGTGGAACTCGAATCCGTTCGGCTCTCCGCTGTGAACCAGGAAGGGGCGTCCGGAGATGTCAACCACGGCCTGCACCAGCGCTTCGTCGAGAGGCACGAGGGCGTCGCCGAAGCGAGAGATCCCGGCCTTGTCTCCCAGGGCCTGCTTGATCGCCGTGCCCAGCACGATTCCCACGTCTTCGACGGTGTGGTGCACGTCGATATCGACGTCACCCGATGCTGTGACCGTCAGATCCGTCAGCGAGTGCTTGGCGAAGGCGGTGAGCATGTGGTCGAAGAACGGCACACCCGTCGAGATAGAACTCTCACCCGTTCCATCGAGGTCGAGCGAGAGTTCGATACTGGATTCGCTGGTCGCGCGCTGCAGGCGCGCGGTGCGGGAAGGTGTGGCCATGGCCTCAGTTTACCGGCCCCGATCCGTCACGGTACGGTTGGGCCGCCGTGCGACCCGATGGGTCAGGACAGGGCGGCCATCGCGTCGAGGAAAGCGGTGGTCTCGGCCTGCGTACCGGCACTCACGCGAAGATGCCCCGGAATGCCGAGATTGCGAATGATGATGCCCTGCTCGAGCAACGTCTCGAACACCTCAGCAGGATTCTCGACGCCACCGAAGAGCACGAAGTTCGACCACGTCGGCCACGCGTGGTAGCCCAGCTCGGTGAGCCTCTCGACGATCCGATCACGCTGCACCGAGATGTCGTCAACCATGGCGAGCATCTCGGCCGAGTGATCGAGCGCAGCGACTGCGGCGGCCTGCGTGAGCGACGACAGGTGATACGGAAGACGAACGAGGCGAAGCGCGTCAGCGACTGACGGATCGGCAGCCAGGTACCCGAGCCGAGCACCGGCGAACGCGAAGGCCTTGCTCATGGTGCGCGACACGATGAGCCGCGGACGCCCGGGCAGCAACGTGAGGGCCGACGGGGCGCCTGCCGGGGCGAACTCCGCGTATGCCTCGTCGACGATCACGATCTTGTCGGTCGCGTCGTAAGCCGCCTCGATGGTTTCGAGCGACAACGGGGTTCCCGTGGGGTTGTTCGGCGAACAGAAGATGACGATGTCGGGCTGGTGCTCGCGGATCGCTGCGACCGCCGTGTTCGGCGAGATCTCGAAGCCGGCGTCGCGCTCCGCGGAGATCCATCGTGTACCGGTGCCAGACGCGATGATGGAGTGCATCGAATACGTGGGAGGGAACCCCAGAATGGACCGCCCGGGGCCGCCGAAGGCCTGCATGATCTGCTGGAGGATCTCATTCGAGCCGTTCGCAGCCCAGATATTGTCTCGAGTCATACCGTGCCCGAGATATGCCGCCAGACTCTCGCGCAGCTGAGAGAACTCCCGATCGGGGTAGCGGTTGATCGTCAAGATCGCACGAGCAAGCGACTCGATGATGTCTCGCGCCACCGGCTCCGGGATCGGGTGCGTGTTCTCATTGACGTTCAGCTCGACGCGGACGTGTTTCTGAGGAGCCCCGTAGGGAGACATACCCCGGAGATCGTCGCGAATGGGAAGGTCGTCGAGAGAGGTCACGTGACGATTTTAGCGGGCCCCTGCGACGCCTCCGCGATCACCCGAATAGCTGAACGGCTCAGTACTCGTCGGGAACGGCGAGACGCTGCCCCGGCTGGACCTCGGCGGATGGAAGCTGGTTGAGGCTCACGATGTCGGCGATGACGTCGCGCGGGTCGGCCGTCGGAGCGATCTCTTCGGCCAGGCCCCAGAGGGTCTCACCGGCCTGAACGGTGACGTAGTCGAAGGCCTGCGTCGCCCCCGACGATGCGACACCGTCTGCGACCGCGCTATTCGCGCCGAAGAGAGCCACGGCGGTGACGACGGCCACCACGGGGATCGACGCCAGTGCCGCGAGGACGACACGGCCGCGGCGGGTGATGCGCAGGCGAGCGGTGTGTGACGCGGTAGCGGGCAGTGCGGTCATGGCAACCTCCAGGAGAAATTCGTATCCGGCGCTCGGCCGGGAGCACCGGATACGAAGCTGTGTTCCGAATATAGCTTCGAATGTTCGATAGATCAAGCTCGAAAGTCGACCGATTATGGCGACACACTCGAACATGTGTTTTGTTTGCACCCTGAGTTGGATACAGTTTCGACTGTCGGTACAAAGTGCATCACCAGCCACCGACAGTGCACCACCAGCCACCGACATCGGCGACTGCGAAGGCACAGCACACTCGAAAACGACGCCGACGGAAAGCGGGACACATGACCACCGAACGTGGAACGAGACGGCGAAAGAGCCTCTCGGAGAAGCAGTTGGCCATCCTCGGAGTCGTTCAACGATCGGTCAGCCAGCGCGGCTACCCGCCGAGCATGCGCGAGATTGGCGATGCGGTCGGTCTTGCCTCGCTCTCGAGCGTCACGCATCAGCTCAACCAGCTCGAGTTGAGCGGCTACCTTCGTCGCGACCCGAACCGCCCTCGCGCCATGGAGGTCCTCATCGACATCCCTACGCCCGAGTCGTCATCGGAGACCGTCGAGTCATCCGACACAGCGGCCCCAATGGGCGACGCCGCCCTCGTGCCGCTGGTAGGTCGCATCGCAGCAGGTATCCCGATCACGGCCGAGCAGCAGGTCGAGGAGGTCTTTCCCCTCCCCCGTCAGCTGGTCGGCGGCGGCGATCTCTTCATGCTGAAAGTGGTCGGAGAATCGATGATCGACGCGGCGATCTGCGACGGCGACTTCGTCGTCGTCCGGGCTCAGCAGACCGCTGAGAACGGCGACATCGTTGCAGCGATGCTCGACGGCGAGGCCACCGTGAAGGTGTTCCGGCAGCGCGACGGACACACGTGGCTGCTCCCCCGCAACTCGAACTTCGAGCCGATCGTGGGCGACCACGCTCAGGTGCTCGGCAAAGTCGTCTCTGTCTTGCGCTCGGTACGCTGACGACAGCACCGCTCGACGCAGCGAAGAAAGGCCCCGGACGAATGATCGTCCGGGGCCTTTCTGCGCCGTGGGCGCAATCGATCAGAAGCGCGTTAGCGGGAGACCGCGAACTCCTCCAGGGCCTGCTCGTATTCCGGGTTGACGAGGGCGCGGACTCGAGTTCCCGCCTCTTCGTAGTCGGTGCTGAGCACGGTGTTGTGGTCGTGCAGGAGGGCCACCAGATCGCCACGCTCATACGGGAGCAGGACATCGACGGTGATCGTCGGCTTGGGCAGCGCCTGTTCGACCATCTCGAGCAGTTCCGTTATGCCTTCTCCGGTGCGCGCCGAGACGAACACCGAGCGAGGCTCGAGCCCCCGCAACACGATGCGATCGCTTTCGGAGATCAGATCGCTCTTGTTGAAGGCCACGATCTCGGGGATGCCTCGAGCCCCCACCTCGCCGATCACGTCTCTGACGGTGGCCAACTGGCTCGCGGGATCGGGATGAGCCCCGTCGACGACATGGATGATGACGTCCGCGTCAGCCACCTCCTCCAGGGTCGAGCGGAATGCCTCGACGAGCTGATGGGGAAGGTTCCGAACGAAGCCCACCGTGTCGGCGAACGTGTACTGACGGCCGTCGACTGCGGTGGTTTTGCGCACGGTCGAATCGAGTGTCGCGAACAACGCGTTCTCGACCAGCACTCCTGCGCGCGTCACCCTGTTCAACAGCGACGACTTGCCGGCATTCGTGTATCCGGCGATGGCGACAGAAGGCACGGCGTTGCGTTTGCGATTGGCGCGCTTCGCATCGCGAGCGGGCTTCATCTCTACGATCTGCTTGCGCAACCGGGCCATGCGTGTGTGGATCCGGCGACGGTCGAGTTCGATCTTCGTCTCACCCGGTCCGCGCGAGCCCATACCGGCTCCGGCACCACCCACCTGGCCACCTGCCTGGCGAGACATCGAGTCACCCCAGCCTCGAAGCCTCGGAAGGAGGTACTCGAGTTGAGCGAGCTCCACCTGGGCCTTGCCCTCTCGACTCTTGGCGTGCTGGCTGAAGATATCGAGGATCACGGCGGTGCGGTCGATCACCTTGACCTTGACGACGTCTTCGAGGGCTCGGCGCTGGCTCGGCGCGAGCTCGCTGTCGGCGATCACGGTGTCGGCGCCCAGCGACTGCACCAAATCTCGCAGTTCGTGGGCCTTGCCCTTGCCGAAGTAGGTGCTGGGATCTGGTGTGGGTCGGCGTTGCAGCAGGCCTTCGAGTACCACCGCACCCGCGGTCTCTGCCAGCGCGGCCAGCTCATGCATCGAGTTCTCTGCGTCGGTGAGACTGCCCTGGGTGTACACCCCGATGAGAATGACGTTCTCGATGCGCAGCTGTCGATACTCGACCTCGGTGACGTCTTCGAGTTCCGTCGACAGCCCGACCACTCGGCGCAGGGCCTGTCGGTCTTCGCGCTCACTCTGGTCGCCGTCGAATCCGGATTCGCGGCCAGTCGTGTCGCGCTGCAGGGCCTGAGCCGCTGAGTTCGTGAACAGGGAGTAACCCGCTGCCCGCGTCTCCGCCATGGACAGCACTCTCGCGACCACGTCGTCGCTGTCGTGGTTCTCTGTTGTTGCTTCAGTTTTCTCGGTCATCTGCGTCAAGGATATCCCTCTCAGGTTTGCTACTGTCCCTCTATGACGAATGAGCACTATTTCTCGGCCACCCCGGCGAGTCCGCTCATCCCTCGAGAGATCTCGGTGCGTCTCGCCGATACCGACCACACGCTGGTCACGGCCGGCGGGGTCTTCAGTCCGGACCGCATCGATGTGGGCACTCAAGTGCTCCTCGCGAACACTCCGGCTCCCCCGCCCGGCGGCAATCTCCTCGACCTCGGGTGCGGGTGGGGGCCGATCGCTCTGTCGCTCGCTCTCCTGTCTCCGCGAGCCCAGGTCTGGGCCGTCGACGTCAACGAACGGGCTCTCGATCTCGTTCGTGCCAACGCCGACCGCCTCGGTCTCACGAACGTCAACGCCGTTCTGGCATCCGATGTTCCCGCCGACATCTCGTTCATGACGATCTGGTCGAATCCACCCATCCGAGTCGGCAAGGCAGAACTGCACACGATCATGAAGACCTGGCTGCCTCGACTCGAGAAGGGCTCGGACGCCTGGCTCGTGGTTCAGCGCAATCTCGGCTCCGACTCCCTGCAGCGCTGGATCGAGTCCGAGTTCCCGTCCGACATCCAGATCACGCGTGCCGCGACCAACAAGGGTTACCGGGTGCTGCGCGCCCGCTCGATCGCCTGACCTTCGGCTATCCGAGCGAGAGATCGCCCTCGAACACGAGCTCGGCAGGCCCGGACAACGACACATGCTCGCCGTCCTCGGCTGCAAACATCCGAACGCCGACCGTGCCACCCGGCACGTCGACCCTCCAGATGTTCGGAGCACCACGGCCGGCCCAATGCCGTGTGGCCAACGCGGCCGCAGCAGCCCCTGTGCCGCACGAGAGGGTCTCACCGCTGCCGCGCTCGTGGACTCGCATCGTGATGCGCCCGACACCGTCTGCGACGAGCGGCTCGTGAGGCACGACGAACTCGACGTTCGCGCCGTCGGCCGGTTCCGGCTCTACCTGGGGGATATAGGCGAGATCGGCTGACGCAAGCTCGTCGGTATCCGCGAGGGCCACGACGACGTGCGGATTGCCTATGTTGATTCCCTGCCCGGGGCGTGCGACAGCGAGGTTGCGCGCCCGAACCACGGGCTCGCCCGCCTCGAGACGCCAGCGTCCGAGGTCGACCTGGAATCCCGTGGTGCTGCGCTGGACATCGCGTACGCCCACTCGCGTCCCGATCGCGAGTGTGTCTCCCGGGCCCAGCTCGACCAAACCGTTGTCGATGAGATACCGCGTGTAGACCCGGATGCCGTTGCCGCACATCTCGGCGATCGACCCGTCGGCGTTGCGGTAATCCATGAACCATTCTGCGGCCGCATCTTCGGCCAGAGCGGCGGCCCCATCGGGAAGGCTGTCGGACCTGACGGCGCGGATGACTCCATCGGCGCCGACCCCGAAGTGCCGATCACAGATGGCGGCGACCTGGGCAGGGGTGAGATCGTTCGTGCCCTGAGCATCGGTGTAGAGCACGAAGTCGTTGCCCGTGCCGTGCCCCTTGGTGAAGTGCAGTTCAGTCGCCATCCTGCAAGCCTAGGGTCTCTGACAGTGCGCGTGCCGTCGAGTCCGGATCACGGGCATCCGTCGTCACCGATGCGACGTAGCGCCGGAACCACCCCACCTGGCGACGGGCGTAGCGCCGAGTGAGAGCCTGGGTCGAGGCGATCGCCTCGTCTTCACTGATCTCGCCGGCCAGTTGGGCCAGCGCCTGTGCATAGCCGATCGCCTTGCCGGCGGTCGTGTCAGCCGCGAGACCCTCCGAGCGCAGAGCATCTGCTTCGTCGACGATTCCGTCTCGCCACATGCCGCGCACGCGCTCGTCGAGGCGCGAGACGAGGTCTGCACGGGGCATCTCGAGGGAGATGATGCTCGACGTTCGCCATCCGACGGGAGCGCCGGGAAGCGTTCCCGTGAGCGTTCGGCCCGTCATCTCGAACACCTCGAGAGCACGCACGAGCCTGCGACCATTCTGCGACCCGATCGCCGCGGCGGCGCTCTCGTCGCGCTCCTTGAGTCGCCTGTAGAGGGATCCAGGACCGTCGGCGATGAGCTCGGCTTCGAGACGTGCGCGGATCGCCGGGTCGGTGCCCGGGAAGTCGAACTCGTAGATGACGCTCGAGACGTACAGACCCGACCCACCGACGAGGATCGGTACATTGTCGCGTTCGATAACCGCGTCGATCTCGGCGCGCGCCGAGGTCTGGAAGTCGGCGACGGAATTCTCTTGTGTGACATCGAGCACGTCGAGAAGGTGATGAGGAACGCCTCTGCGGTCGACGAGCGGAAGCTTCGCCGTGCCGATGTCCATGCCGCGGTACAGCTGCATTGCATCGGCGTTCACCACCTCCGCACGGCGACCATGCCGAAAGAGGCCCTCGGCCAGATCGAGAGCAAGACCCGACTTGCCTGTTCCCGTGGCCCCGACGATCACGACCACGTCTGCGACGGTGGGGTGGCCGTCGGAACCGCTAACGCTCACCGTCGGCGAGATCGTAGATCGGCACAGTGCCGACACGCAGCGTGGGGAGTCCCAGGGAGACAGGCCGGGGGCCAGCGGATGCGCCGGTGGCGGGTGTCGGAACGCCGCAGGACTCGGCCGCGGCGCGATCCCATGCATCGCCAGCGAGGGTGCGGCGAACACGTAGGGGCGTGCCGTCGGAGTCGGCGATCAGGTGGAACGGCGCGGCCTCGGTCACGACGACGGCGACGATGTCGCCGGGTCGCGGCACTGCCGAGGTCGGGGACACCTCGAAGTGCACGAGCCGCGAGTCTTCAGCGCGACCGCTCAGGCGGTGCGTATCCGAGTCTTTGCGCCCTTCCCCGTTGGCGACCAGAACGTTGACCTCGCGACCGATGACGCGCTGATTCTCTTCCCACGAGATGCGATCTTGGAGGGCGGCCAGCCTCTCGTAACGCTCTTGCACGACCGCCTTCGGAACCTGATCCGGCATGGTGGCCGCCGGGGTTCCTGGCCGGATCGAGTATTGGAACGTAAAAGCCGTGGCGAACCGCGCTTGCTCCACCACGCGTAGGGTCTCGGCGAAGTCTTCTTCGGTCTCGCCGGGGAACCCGACGATGATGTCGGTGCTGATCGCCGCGTGCGGGATCCGCTGCCTCACGCGATCGAGGATGCCGAGGAACTTGGCGGAACGGTACGAGCGTCTCATGGCCTTGAGGACACGATCCGATCCGGACTGCAACGGCATATGGAGCTGAGGCATGACCGCCGGTGTCTCTGCCATGGCATCGATGACGTCGTCGGTGAAGGCAGCGGGGTGCGGGCTCGTGAAGCGGATGCGCTCGAGGCCAGGGATCGCTCCTGCGGCCCTCAAGAGCTTCGAGAAGGCGAACCGGTCGCCGAACTCCACCCCATAGGAATTGACGTTCTGCCCCAGAAGAGTGACCTCGATCGCACCGTCGTCGACGAGCGCCTGGATCTCGGCGAGGATGTCGCCCGGTCGCCGGTCTTTTTCTTTGCCACGCAGGGCGGGCACGATGCAGAAGGTGCAGGTGTTGTTGCAGCCGACCGATATCGACACCCACCCGCTGTAGGTGGAGTCGCGCTTGGTGGGCAGTGTCGACGGGAAGGTCTCGAGCGAGTCGAGGATCTCGATCTGGGCTTCGCCGTTGTGCCGGGCTCGCTCGAGAAGGCTGGGCAGAGAGCCCATGTTGTGTGTACCGAAGACCACGTCGACCCAGGGGGCCTTCGTGAGGATGGTGTTCTTGTCTTTCTGCGCCAGGCAGCCGCCCACGGCGATCTGCATGCCGTCGTGCCTGCGCTTGACACTGGCCAGGTAGCCGAGGTTGCCGTAGAGCTTGTTGTCTGCGTTCTCACGTACCGCGCAGGTATTGATGACGACGGTATCGGCCTCGGTTCCGGGCTCCGCCTTCACATAGCCAGCAGCTTCGAGAGAGCCGGAGAGCCGCTCCGAGTCGTGCACGTTCATCTGACAACCGAAGGTGCGGACCTCGTAGGTGCGAATGCGGGGTGGTGCGGTCACGCTGTTCATAGGGCAAGTTTACGTTCGACGAACCGAGAGCCCGCGCCACCGTCCGCTCAGCGGAAACGAACGGTGCTCGTGCCCGTCACCAGGGTCTTCGAGACCGCGTCGCGCACGACTTGGGACGGGTATCCCTTGCGCTGGAGGAAGCTGCTCAGCCGGCGTTCTGCCGTGGCTCGGTCAAGACGCAGCAGGCTGGGAGCCTTCTTCTCGGCCAGCTCGAGGGCGCGGGCAAGCTCGTCGTCGTCATCGAGTGCGGTGAGCAGATCGGACACGATCTCCTGGCTGATGCGCTTGGCCCCCAGCTCGCGCTGGATCTGGCTGCGGCCGAACCCCTTGCGCCGGTGCAGACGCTCGATCTCGCGCTCGGCAAACGCGTAGTCGTCGACATAGCCCTTGGAGCGGTAGATCGTGAGAAAGCCCTCGAACGCCGACGATTCGACCCCATTCGCCGCCAGAATCTCGGTGACCTGCCACTCGGAGAGGTCTTTACGAGCCAGCGCCCGCACCACCAGGTTCTCAAGATCGGCGAGTTGCAACTCTTGCTGTTCGACCTCGTCGGGGGTGAGCCCGGCGGTATCGAGGGTCGGAACCGCTACGGGGCCGGCGAAGTGACGGGCTGGCTCGGGTTGCTCGGCGGGCGCGCCGAACAGAAAGGCCACGGGAGCCACCGGGCTGTCGGCGGTCTCATTCGAATCGTCGTCGTCGGTGTCGGATGAGCCGGTGAATCTGACCATGACCGTGGCCTTTCTGTTCAGGTGGGGTGCGTGGGCAGGCTAGGCGCCCTTGCGGGCCGCCGCCTTCGTCGCGAGGGCGACCGGTGCGGCGGGTGCCGCAGCGGTCTTGTCGGCTCCGATGCCCAGCTTGGTCAGGATCTTGGTCTCGATCTCCAACGCGATCTCGGGGTTCTCATTGAGGAAGCGGCGAGAGTTCTCTTTACCCTGGCCCAGCTGTTCGCCCTCGTAGGTGTACCAGGCCCCCGACTTGCGAACGATCTCGTGTTCGACTCCGAAGTCGATGAGGCTGCCTTCGCGAGAGATTCCGATGCCGTAGAGGATGTCGAACTCGGCCTGCTTGAAGGGGGGCGCCATCTTGTTCTTGACCACCTTCACTCGCGTGCGGTTGCCGACCGCGTCGGTGCCCTCTTTCAGCGTTTCGATGCGTCGGATGTCGAGCCGGACGGACGCGTAGAACTTGAGCGCCTTTCCGCCGGCTGTGGTCTCTGGACTACCGAAGAAGACACCGATCTTCTCTCGCAGCTGGTTGATGAAGATCATGGTGGTGTTCGTGGTGCTGAGCCCACCCGTGAGCTTGCGGAGCGCCTGTGACATCAGACGGGCCTGGAGCCCCACGTGCGAGTCGCCCATCTCGCCCTCGATCTCGGCTCGAGGCACGAGTGCCGCCACGGAGTCGATGACGATCAGATCGATCGAGCCGCTTCGCACGAGCATGTCGGCGATCTCGAGTGCCTGCTCACCGGTGTCGGGCTGAGAGACGAGAAGCGCGTCGATGTCGACGCCGAGCTTCTGGGCGTAGGCCGGGTCGAGCGCGTGCTCGGCGTCGATGAACGCGGCGATTCCGCCGGCCTTCTGGGCATTGGCGATGGCGTGGAGGGTGAGTGTCGTCTTTCCGCTCGACTCGGGGCCGTAGATCTCGACGATGCGGCCGCGGGGAAGACCTCCGACTCCGAGCGCGACGTCGAGTGCGATCGACCCCGTAGGGATGACTTCGACCGGAGCGCGGTCATCGCTGCCCAAGCGCATGACGGAGCCCTTGCCGAACTGTCGGTCGATCTGTGCAAGCGCTGTTTCGAGAGCCTTTTCTCGTGTGGCATCTGATGGCATTGCTGTCTCCTTCTGTCGTGCGCGGAATCCGTCGCGTGAGTTTTTCGCCTATAGGCTGTCGCGCCGGAGAACCGGGTATCGACAAGGCGTTCGCATCGTGTTGTGCGTGTAATCCGACTGTAGACACGACCACCGACACGGAGCCGGTGAGGCGTCGATCGGTGGACAACACGACCAATAGTTCTGCTGTGAAGGAGACTACACAGTTCTAGAACATATATTCGATCCGGCGATGGCGTGTCGGTTCGAATATCCGCGAACTACGAGCGCGGCGTGGGCAGACCGACGCCGTGCCACCGCTCCTCGGGCACCCCGCTCGCGCGGCAGAGCGCGAGCCATACGTCACGTGGGGGAATGCCCTGACGGAGAGCGTCGTCTGCGGTGCGATCGGAGAGCTCGGCGATGACGAGATCGCCGGTCAGGACACGGCCGTACGCCGCACCGAATTCGTCGGAGACAGCTCTCCTGAACTCGCTCAGTCTCATGCCGTCCTTCGCGCCGCACAACCGTGCAGAAACGGTGAAGGGCCCCGTCACATCACTCGTGACAGGGCCCCCACGTGATCGATCTCGTGCTCGGAGGTGGACTACCGAGTGAGAAGTTTGGAATCGTAGCCTGCGACGAACTCGTCGGGCACGGTATCGGGAATGGTATCGATGCCCTCGATGACGGCGAGCCGGTCGCCGACCTCGCGCATGATCACCGAGATGGGCGTGTCAAGCGCCTCGGCTACCGATGCGAGAATCTCGCTCGATGCCTCTTTCTGGCCACGCTCGACCTCGCTGAGATAGCCGAGGGCGACGCTTGCCTTGCTTGCAACCTGCCGAAGGGTGCGACCCTTCTGGAGACGAAAGTCTCGCAGCACGTCGCCGATCTCCTGGCGAACTAGAATCACTGGACCCCTCCTTGCTGTATGCCTTGCGTCAATCGGACCTTGCCGAACCGGCGAAACCCGTTCGGTACTGTGTGAAACTCTAAACGACACTGAACCGTCTTTTCTGTGAATGACATTAGTTGTAACGAGATGGAAATGCCGTTCATTCCCGAGTCGGACGAATGTCGATCGCGAGTTCTCAATGATGATTCGTGGCCAGCGCGTGCACGGATTGGATCGACGCGGCCCGTTCTTCGTCGATCGGTCAGTTCTGTTCGAGTGTCTCGAGCATCAACCGGATGGCCGCCGCCACAGTCTGCTGCCTGACGCTGTCGCGATCCCCGTCGAGGTGAAGCCGACGAGAGACCGCACCGTCTTCGCTCGCGAAGCCGAGGAACACCGTGCCTGCGGGATGCCCGTCTTGCGAGCCGGGGCCGGCCACACCCGTGGTCGAAACCCCCCAAGCGGCCGCATCCGGCCCTTCGCCGAGACGGTGCCGCACCCCGTGCGCCATCTGGATCGCGACCTCGGGATCGACGGGCCCGCGCGCGGAAAGGATCTCGTTGTCGACTCCCAGCAGAGAGGCCTTGAGATCCGTGGCGTAGGCCACCACTCCCCCGCGAACAACCCGAGACGCACCCGGAATACGGATGAGCTCAGCCACGAGGAGGCCGCCCGTGAGCGACTCAGCGACGGCCACCGTGAGCGAGCGGCGCACCATCTTTTCGATCAGCGCGTGAGTCTCGTCTATTCGGACCGGCGGGGTCATGCTGCCGGCTTAGCCGCTCGTCCGAGGCGCCATGCCTGCACGAGGTAGTCGATACCCGTGACGACCGTGAGAACGAAGGCGATCGACATCGTCACGATGTTGACCCAGTCGAACCAATCGCCCAAGAGTGCGGGAAACGGCACGAGGGCCAGCGAGATAGCGATCGACTGAGCCAGTGTCTTGAGCTTTCCCCCGCGCGACGCCGGAATCACTCGATCGCTGAGCACGGCGAACCGGAACACGGTGATTCCGACCTCGCGCACGAGGATGACCGCCGTGACCCACGGGGGAAGTTCCATCAAGATGGAGAGACCGACGAGCGCCGCCCCCGTGAGCACCTTGTCGGCGATGGGATCGAGCAGCTTGCCCAGATCGGTGACCTGGTTACGAGAACGAGCGATGTGGCCGTCGATGCCGTCGGTGGCGATCGCCACGATGAACAGCGCTGCGGCGGCGTAGCGGAGCGGCGTGTCCGCGCCGCCGTCGGCAAGAAGCATCCAGAAGAACAGCGGTGCCAGCAGGATACGGACGACGGTGATGACGTTCGGAAGGTTCCAATTGCTCACGCGCGTAGTGGCCTCGGTCACGGTGCTCTACTCTCTGCCGGTCAGGCCCCAGGCATCTTCGTCTGAATCGCCCTCTTCTTCAGGGTACCGCTCGAGTCCCCGGGCCACCGGGTCGTCGGCGTAGGGATCGTCGTCTGCCGCGGGTACGGGAACAGCGGACTGCTGCGGTGCGGCCGGCACGGCCGACGCTGAGGCTGCGGGAGTACCACGAAGCATGGCGAGCACCTCGGGGAGCTGCTCCGCGGTGACCAGCACGTCTCGCGCTTTCGATCCCTCGGAGGGTCCGACGATGTCCCGCGATTCCATCAGGTCCATGAGACGACCGGCCTTCGCGAATCCGACCTTGAGTTTGCGTTGCAGCATCGACGTCGAGCCGAACTGCGTGTTGACCACGAGCTCGGCCGCGGCGAGGAGGATCTCGAGGTCGTCGCCGATATCGGCGTCGATGTTCTTCTTGACCGCCTCGACCGCCACGTCGTCCCGATACTCCGGCCGGGCCTGATGCGTGACGTGCTGCACCACGGTTGCGATCTCTGCCTCGCTGACCCACGCACCCTGTACGCGGATGGCTTTCGAGGAGCCCATGGGAAGGAAGAGACCGTCGCCCTGGCCGATGAGCTTGTCGGCGCCCGGCTGGTCGAGGATGACCCTCGAGTCGGTCACGCTCGTCACCGCGAACGCCAGCCTGCTCGGCACATTCGCCTTGATCAGACCGGTGACCACGTCGACGCTCGGTCGCTGCGTGGCCAGGACCAGGTGGATGCCGGACGCACGCGCCAGCTGGGTGATGCGCACGATGGAGTCTTCGACATCTCGCGGGGCCACCATCATGAGGTCGGCGAGCTCGTCGACGACGATCAGCAGATAGGGGTACGGCTTCAGCTGCCGGTGGCTGCCCACCGGCAGGATGATCTCGTTATTGACGACGGCTTTGTTGAAGTCGTCGATGTGCCGGAAGCCGAAGCTCTCGAGGTCGTCGTACCTCATGTCCATCTCTTTGACGACCCACGCCAGCGCCTCGGCTGCCTTCTTGGGATTCGTGATGATGGGAGTGATGAGGTGCGGGACGCCCTGGTATGCCGTGAGCTCGACGCGCTTGGGGTCGATGAGCACCATGCGCACCTCGCTGGGCTTCGCGCGCATCAGGATCGACGTGACCATGGAGTTGACGAAGCTCGACTTGCCGGAGCCGGTGGAGCCGGCCACCAGGAGGTGGGGCATCTTGGCCAGGTTCGCCATCACGAACTTGCCCTCGACGTCTTTGCCGACGCCGATGGTCATGGGGTGGTTGTCGGAGGCCGCCTTCGTGGATCGAAGCACATCGCCCAGGGAGACGATCTCTCGGTCGGTGTTCGGGATCTCGACGCCGATGGCGCTCTTGCCCGGGATCGGCGAGAGGATGCGCACTTCATTGCTGGCGACCGCGTACGACAGGTTCTTCGACAGAGCAGTGACGCGCTCGACTTTGACGCCCGGGCCCAGTTCGATCTCGTAGCGGGTGACTGTGGGCCCGCGAGAGAAGCCCGTGACGGTCGCGTCGACCTGGAACTGCTTGAGGACCTCGGTGATGGCCGCGACGATCTCGTCGTTGGCGGCGGAGCGGGCGAGCGAAGGCCCGCCGGTCTTGAGACTGGCCGCGGCTGGCAGCCGGTAATCCGCGGCCGGGGTGTCGATCTGGATGCCGGGCTCGGTCGACTCCTCGTCGAGGTCGAGCTCTGGCTGAACCGCACGCACGGGCGCCTGGGGGTAGGCGGATGACGACTCGACGGCCGCGTCATCGAGGAGGCTCGTCTGCGGTGCCGCGCCCGGCCGGATCTCTCCGGTGAAGCGTCGAACCGCGCGCTCTGCTGCCTTCATGTCGTCGAGCAGACCCGCCCGGGCCGCTTCGTCGGCGTCGTCGGGATCGACGACGCTCGCGGCGTTGGCGAACGGCTCGTCGGCCACCGGGGTGCGATCTTCGACTCGCGGAGCCATGGCCGGAGCGTCGAACTCGGGGTCTTCTTCACGCTGCGACGCGTTCCGCCTCCACCACGGCAGACCGTCGGAGTCGACGTCGCGTGCGACGAGATCGAGTTGCTCGGTCGACAGCGCCGCCGTGCCCGCCTGAGCCTTGAGCGCTTTCGCCGCTTTCGTGGCCTTCTTGGCCTCGCGGTGCTCTGCCTCGTCGGGGAAGGCCGCGCCGAACAGGTAGGCGTAGAGCTCGCGAAGACGCGATCCGATGCGGTTCGGTGGCGTCTTGGTGAGGATGAAGACGCTCAGCAACAGCAGGGCCGACACGACGACGGTGGCGCCGATCGGTGTGATGAGAGCGACCAACGGGGCCGCGAGCACCCAGCCGAAGATTCCGCCGCCCGAGGCGAGCTGGCCCCCCGCGGGATTCGGCTGGCCGCCGTAGATGTGGCACAACGATGACACGGTGATGAGCATGAGGCCGAGGCCGATGCCGATGCGGCCGTTGTTGTGCACCGAACTCGGGTGTCGGAACAGCCATGCTGCGAGCAGCAGTAGAACGACGGGGAGAGCGTAGGCCACCCGCCCGAACAGCAGGCCGAAGGTCCATGCTTCGATCGTGACGGCGACGGCGTTGGAGACGAGGAACCACTCGACGACCGCACCGGCGATGGCCATGAGAACGAGCAGAAACGGCACGCCGTCGCGCCGCTCGGCCTTGTCGAAGTCGGCCGGCGAGAACGCACGGAAGGCGCCGCCGACGACGTGAGCCATCGCGAGCCAGGCACGACTGACGATGCCGGGGCCCTGTTCTTCTTTGGCGGCGGGGTTCAACCGGACCGTCTTCTGGGTCGCAGCCGCACGCGTGGGGGTCTTTCGGGCGCCCGTAGACGCACTCGAACGACCTGAGGACGCTCCGCGTGCGCGAGAGGTCGACTTGGTACTCGTAGCCATGCGCTCACGCTACCCGCGGGCACCGACGATCGCCGGTTGCGTGCGCCGGGTGTCTGATTTCCGGCGTACCCTCGTGCCATGTCATCTCGCCTGCGTCTCGTGCTGCTCGTGTCACTGCCCGCCGTGGTCTGCGCCGCGATCGGTCTGCTGCACCCGCATCACCTGACCGATGCCACCGCCTCGATCTGGCAGGTGATGCATCTGATTCTCATTCCGCTCTTCCCTCTCGTCGGACTCGGGCCCTGGCTGATCGCGCGGCGCTCTAGTCGGCCTCTGGGCTGGGTCGCAGCCGTCGGCGGATATGGATTCGCGACGTTCTACACCTCGCTCGACCTTCTCGCGGGTGTCGCAGCCGGCACGCTGCAGCTGGCCGGCGTCACGGAAGGCAAGGCGCCCGTGTACGAGGTGGCACGAGCACTAGGACTGATCGGCGTCGTCTCGCTCGTCGTCGCCTGCCTCGCGGCTACGGCGGCAGTGGCCATCCGAGTCCGCCTGCGCGCGCTTCCCGGCGGCGTCGTCGCCGTCATCGGCGCGTGTCTCGTTCAGCCCGGACACATCTACCCCGGCCTCGGCACGGCGGCCATGCTGCTTCTCGCGGCGGGGCTGACCCTGCTGGCGCTGGCCATCACGTCGTCGATGTCCTCCGATCGAGCGCCGGGAACGACGAAGGGCCCGGCGTCGAACGCCGGGCCCTCGTAGGTTCTGTCAGATCGTGACTACGCCTCGATGACGAGCGGAACGATCATCGGACGACGACGGTAGGACGTGTTGACCCAGCGACCCACGGTGCGGCGGACGACCTGCTGCATGGCGTGCTGGTCGTGCATTCCGTTCTTGGATGCCTCGGCCAGGGCCGCGACGATCTTGGGCTTCACGTCGTCGAACACCGACTCGTCTTCGGCGAACCCCTTGGCGTGAATCTCCGGTCCCACGACGACTCGACCGGTCTGGGCCTCGATCACCACGATGATCGAGATGAAACCCTCCTCGCCGAGAATGCGGCGATCCTTGAGATCGGCATCCGTGATCTCGCCGACGCTGGAACCGTCGACGTACACGAACCCGAGGTCGTACTGGCCGACGACAGAAGCGACGCCGTCTTTCAGATCGATGACCGTGCCGTCTTCGGCGATGATCGTGTTCTCTTCGGGAATGCCGGTCTGCTGGGCCAGCTTCGCGTTCGCCACGAGGTGACGCTGCTCCCCGTGCACGGGCAGAACGTTCTTCGGCTTCAGGATGTTGTAGCAGTAGAGGAGCTCGCCCGCCGCAGCGTGCCCGGAGACGTGCACCTTGGCGTTGCCCTTGTGCACGACGTTGGCTCCGAGCTTCATGAGGCCGTTGATGATGCGGTAGACGGCGTTCTCGTTGCCGGGGATGAGGCTCGACGCGAGGATGACCGTGTCGTTCTCGCCGATCTCCACCTGGTGCTCACCATTGGCCATGCGGCTCAGCACGGCCATGGGCTCGCCCTGCGACCCGGTGGACATGTACACGATCTTGTCGTCGGGGATGTCCCCCGCCTTCTTGAAATCGATGAGCACGTTCTCGGGAACCTTGAGGTATCCGAGCTCTGCCGCGATCTGCATGTTGCGCACCATCGAGCGGCCCAGCAGGGCGACCCGGCGTCCGTTGTTGTGCGCGGCATCCAGAACCTGCTGCACACGGTGCACGTGACTCGAGAAGCTGGCGACCACGACGCGGCGGGGCGCACGGCGGATGACGTCGTCGAGCACCGGCCCGATCGAACGCTCGAGGGCGGTGAAGCCCGGTACGTCGGCGTTGGTCGAGTCGACAAGGAAGAGGTCGATGCCCTCTTCGCCGAGACGGGCGAAGGCGCGAAGATCGGTGAGTCTGTTGTCGAGCGGCAGCTGATCCATCTTGAAGTCGCCGGTGTGCAGCACATTGCCCGCGACCGTCTTGATCGCCACGGCGAGCGCGTCGGGGATGGAGTGGTTCACGGCGACGAACTCGAGTTCGAACGGGCCGAACTGCTCGATCTGCCCCTCGACGACGGTGAGCGTGTACGGCTTGATGCGGTGCTCTTTGAGCTTCGCCTCGATGAGCGCGAGCGTGAGCCCCGAGCCGATGAGGGGGATGTCGCGCTTCAGGCGCAGCAGGTAGGGGACGGCGCCGATGTGGTCTTCGTGGCCGTGGGTGAGCACGATGCCGAGAACGTCGTCGAGGCGATCGCGCACGATCGAGAAGTCGGGCAGGATCAGATCGACCCCGGGCTGGTGCTCTTCGGGGAAGAGCACGCCGCAGTCGACGATCAGCAGCTTGCCGTTGATCTCGAAGACGGTCATGTTGCGGCCGATCTCGCCGAGGCCACCCACCGGAATGACCCGGAGAGTGTCAGGGGCGAGGGCGCGCGGTTCGTATGCGATGTTGGGCATGTGCCCTCCTAGCTCGTGGTGCCGGCCCGGATGGGGCTAGCGTGTGGTGCCCGCGACCTTCGGCAGAGCGCCGCCGGCGGCGGCGTTGCGGTCGGGGCGGAAGTTGGTGAAGTCGATCGAGGGAATCCCCTTGACCAGGTCGATCTCGTTCTCGATGTGCGCGGCTTCCCACTCTTCGGGGCCCACGAGGGGCAACCGAACGCGGGGACTGCCGATACGGCCGAGGCCGTGAAGAATGTATTTGGCCGCTACCGTGCCGGGTACGTGGGTCATGACCGCGCGAACGAGCGGTTCGAGCGACTGGTGCGCGGCCGTGGCCGTGGCCAGATCCCCGGCGTTCACGGCGTCGACCATCACTCGATACGGGCCGGAGGCGATGTTGTTCGTGACGCCGATCAGACCGGTCGCGCCGATCGACAGATGCGGCAGCACGTTGGCGTCGTCGCCGGAGAAGTACATGAGGTCGGTCTGGTTGATGACGCGACTGACCTCGCTGAAGTCGCCCTTGGCGTCTTTGATGGCGAGGATGTTTGGGTGCTTCGCGAGTCGGAGGATCGTCTCGTAGGTGATGGGCACGCCCGTACGACCCGGGATGTCGTAGAGAATGACCGGCAGATCGGTGGAATCGGCGATCATGCGGAAGTGCGTCAGCAGCCCGGCCTGCGTGGGCTTGTTGTAGTAGGGAGTCACGACGAGATTGCCGTCGGCGCCGGCCTTCTCGCTCTGGCGAGCGAGCTGCATGGCGTGCGCGGTCTCGTTCGACCCTCCGCCCGTGAGTACCTTCGCGCGACCTGCAGAGACCGACTTGGCGACCTGCACGAGCTGGAGCTTCTCCGCGTCGGTGAGCGTCGAGGTCTCCCCCGTCGTCCCCGAGACGACGATGCCGTCTGCACCATGACTGATGACGTTGTCAATGTGCTTCTCGACGCTCGGCCAGTCGACCTCTCCGTCGGCTGTGAACGGGGTGACGAGGGCCACGAGTACCTGGCCGAACGGATTCTCTTTCGTGATCACGGGTTACAGGCTACCGGTCGTACAAGCCCGCACACTGACACGTCGGCGTCAGAATCCGAGTCGCCCGAGTTGCTTGGGGTCACGCTGCCAGTCTTTCGCCACTTTGACTCGCAGACTGAGAAACACCTGCTTGCCGATGAGGGGTTCGATCTGCTCGCGGGCGGTGGCGCCGACGGCGCCCAACCTCGATCCGCCCTTGCCGATGATGATGGCCTTCTGGCTGTCGCGCTCGACGAACACATTCGCGTAGATCTCGACGAGCTCGCGGTCGTCGCGCTCGATGATGTCGTCGATGGTCACAGCCAGCGAGTGCGGCAGCTCGTCGTGCACTCCCTCGAGCGCGGCTTCGCGGATGAATTCGGAGATGCGCGCCTCGAGCCCTTCGTCGGTCGTCTGCTCGGTCGGGTAGAGCTGAGGCGACACGGGGAGGAGACGGATCAGCTCGGCTGACAGGATATCGAGCTGGATGCTGCTCTGAGCCGACACCGGAACGACCGCGGCCCAGTCGCGCAGCTCGGACACGGCGAGGAGCTGCTCGGCGACGGCCGGACGCGATGCCGCATCGATCTTGGTGACGATGGCGACCTTCTTCGCCTTGGGGAAGCTCTCGAGCTGCTCGTTGATGAACCGATCGCCGGGGCCGAGTTTCTCGTTGGCAGGGATGCAGAACCCGATCACGTCGACGTCGCCGAGGGTGGTCTGCACGATCGCGTTCAGCCGCTCGCCCAGGAGCGTGCGCGGCCGGTGCATGCCCGGAGTGTCGACGAGGATCAGCTGCCCGTCCTCGCGGTGCACGATCCCTCGAATCGCTCTCCTGGTCGTCTGCGGCTTCGAGGAGGTGATCGCGACCTTCTCCCCCACCAGGGCGTTGGTCAGTGTCGACTTGCCGACGTTGGGACGCCCCACGAACGAGACGAATCCCGCTCGGAAGTCGGGGGTTTGTGCAGTGCCGGAGTCGGTCACTCGGATCCTCTCTCTGAGACGGCCGGCGTCGCCGACATGTCTCGTTGCACCAGAACGGTGCTGATTCTTTTGCGTCGACCCTCTGTACGTTCCGCCGTGAGCACGAGGCCCGACGTCGTCACGCGAGATCCGCTCGACGGCAGGCGACCGAGTTCCTTCGAGAGGAGCCCGCCCACGGAGTCGACGTCGTCGTCGTCGAGTTCGAGGTCGAAGAGCTCGCCGAGTTCGTCGACAGGAAGCCGTGCGCTGACTCTGTAGACGCCGTCCGACACGTTCTCCACCTCCACGATCTCTCGGTCGTACTCGTCGGAGATGTCTCCGACCAGCTCCTCGATCAGGTCTTCGAGGGTGACGAGCCCGGCGATTCCACCGTACTCATCCACAACCATGGCGAGGTGATTGGAGTCGAGTTGCATCTGTCGTAGCGTGTCGTCAACTTTCTTCGACTCGGGCACGAACAGGGCGGGGCGTGCGAGCTCGCGAACGGTCTGCTTGTCGACGGCTGCGGGCTTCTCGTGGGTGAGGCGCGCGACATCGCGCAGGTACAGGATGCCGACGATCTCATCGACGTCGTCTGCCACCACCGGCATGCGCGACACTCCGGTGCTGAGGAACAGCCCCATGCCCTGGCCGACCGTGGCGGTGTCGTCGACGGTCACCATGTCTGTGCGCGGGATCATGACCTCGCGCACGACGGTGTCCGAGAAGTCGATGATCGAGTGGATGAGCTCGCGATCCTCTTCTTCGAGAACGTCGAGCTCCGTCGCCTCGTCGACCATGCTGAGGAGCTGCTGCTCCGAGGTGAAGGCCGCGGATCGAGGACGGCCCGGCGTCACCCGGTTGCCGAAGGTGACGAGCGCGCCGGCGATGGGACCGAGCACCACGCGGAGAGCGTGGACCAGGAACGCCGTCAGACCGATCACGGCCTCCGGGTGCGCCCTCCCCACACTGCGCGGACTCGACCCCACGAGAACGAATGAGACCGTCGTCATGATCAGAGCCGCGAACAGGAGAACGAGCCACGGGCCATCGATCCAGACCGTGAGAACGATCGTGACGAGAACCGCTGCGGTCGTCTCTGAGACGACGCGGGCGAAGTTCACCGCGTTCATGTGAGGACTCGGATCTGCGGCGATCGCGCGCAGCGATCTCTTCGCCCGGTACTTCTCCGCGAGCTCGGCGATGTCGGCCCTGGAGAGGACAACGAGAGCCGAGTCGGTGGCCGCGAACAGCCCGCCCAGTGCCACGAGCAGGAACGCGGCGACCAGGAAGAGTGCAGTGATCATGTACGTCGGCGACGCTCGGTGGCGGCGAAGCCGGTGAGGATGTCGCGCTGCAGACCGAACATCTCCTTCTCCTCGTCGGGTTCGGCGTGGTCGAATCCGAGGAGGTGGAGGACACCGTGAGCCGTCAGCAGCTGGAGCTCGTCGAGGATCGTGTGACCCGCGCCGGCGGCCTGCACCTCCGCGACCTGGGGGCACAGAACGATGTCGCCGAGCAGGCCCGGTGGGGTCGGCGCGTCCTCGGTGCCGGGGCGCAACTCGTCCATGGGAAAGCTCAGGACGTCGGTCGGCCCGGGCTCGTCCATCCACTGCACATGAAGCTGTTCCATGGCGGCCTCGTCTACCAGGACGATGGCGAGCTCCGCGTCGGGATGCACATGGAGCTGGTCGAGCGCGTAGGTCGCGAGCCGCAGAATGGCCGTTTCGTCGACCGGAATCGCGGACTCGTTGTTGATCTCGATGCTCATCGCGTCTTCTTGTACCTTTGGTCTCGCTCGGAGGCGCCGATCGTGTCGCCGGCCTTCTTGGCCATCTGAATCTGGTCGTACTTCGTGTAGGCGTCGACGATCTGACCCACGAGAGTGTGCCGGACGACGTCGGCGCTGGTCATGGTGGCGAAGTGGATGTCGTCGATGTCGCCGAGCACTCGGGTCACCAGCTGGAGTCCGCTCGTGCCCATGGGCAGGTCGACCTGTGTGATGTCGCCGGTGATCACCATGCGCGAGCCGAAGCCCAGACGGGTGAGGAACATCTTCATCTGCTCGGGCGTGGTGTTCTGCGCCTCGTCGAGCACGATGAACGAATCGTTGAGCGTGCGCCCGCGCATGTAGGCGAGCGGAGCGACCTCGATCGTTCCCGCGGCCAGGAGCTTCGGCACGACTTCGGGATCGAGCATCTCATTGAGTGCGTCGTAGAGGGGACGGAGGTACGGATCGATCTTGTCGGTGAGGCTTCCCGGAAGGTAGCCGAGTCGCTCTCCCGCCTCGACGGCGGGGCGGGTGAGAATGATGCGATTGACCTCTTTGCGCTGCAGCGCCTGCACCGCCTTGGCCATCGCGAGGTACGTCTTGCCCGTGCCGGCCGGCCCGATTCCGAAGACGATGGTGTTCTCGTCGATCGCGTCGACGTAGGCCTTCTGACCGGCTGTCTTCGGCCGGATGCTCTTGCCCCGGGTCGAGAGAATCGCTTGCCCGAGTAGATCGACCGGGCTCGCGCTCTTGTCGGCGTCGAGAATCGCAGCGCTCGAGGTGACTTCGGTGGAGGTCAAATCCTGTCCGTTCTTGATCATGAGAAAAAGTTCTTCGACGAGACGTCTCGCAGCGTCCACGTTGTCGGCATCGTCTCCGGTGAGAGTGACCTCGTTGCCCCTGACGTGCACGTCGACGCCCGGATACTGCTTCTCGATCGTCGAGAGGAGCCGGTCTTGCGGCCCGAGCAGGCGCACCATGGCGATGCCGTCGATGTGGATGCGCGCCTCACCCGACGCGGAATTCTCAGCCGGCGGCAAGGGAACCCTCTCCGAGGCCTCCGGCGAGGACGTGCGCGTGAACGTGGAACACCGTCTGCCCGGCGGCCTCTCCGGTGTTGAACACCAGGCGGAACTCGCCGCCCGCGCGCTCGTCGGCGATGCGGGATGCGAGAGCGACGATCTCGGCGAGCAGTGCAGGGTCGCCGGCAGCAAGCTCGACGACGTTGCGGTACTTCTCGGTCTTGGGCACGACGAGAACGTGTACCGGCGCCTTCGGAGCGATGTCTTCGAACGCGATGACCGTATCGGTCTCGGCAATGATGGTCGCGGGGATCTCTCGCGCGACGATGCGGGAGAAGATGGAGGGTGCGTCGCCTGAGGTTGACATGTCTCTATCTTAAGAGCGTCGTCGCCGACGCGGCAGGCGCCGCCGGGCGAGTTCGCTCTGGGCACAGCCCGGAGAAGGCGCCCGTCACCAGCGGTCGAGTCGCACGTTGAGCACGGAGAGCGCCGATGGACCAGCGGTCGACGTGCGCAGGATCTCATCGCCGAGCCGCACCCGGATCGCACCGCGGCTCTCGAACAGATCGAGTTCGTGCGGGGCGATGCCGCCCTCGGGGCCGACCACCAGAATCAGGATGCGCGCATCCGCGGGAAGCTCGACCTGAGAGAGGCGGGTCTCGGCCGACGGGTCGAGCACGAGCACCGTCGCGTCTTCAGCGAGTCGAGCGAGCTGCTTGGTGTTCATGTGCTGCTCGACGGAGGGCACCCACGAGCGGATCGACTGCTTGGCGGCCTCGCGCACGATCGCGCCCCAGCGCTCCATACCCTTCGTGATCTTCGCACCCGTCCATTTCGACACCGATCGCTCGGCAGCCCACGGAATGACTCCGGATGCGCCGAGCTCGGTCGCCGCCTGCACGGCCAGTTCGTCGCGGTCTCCCTTGGCGAGCGCCTGAGCCAACCAGACTTCGGGAATCGGCGCCGAATCCAGGATCGACGACTCGACCCGGATCTCGAGCGCCGCCGGCTCCACCCTGCTGATCGGTCCGCGAACCACGAGCCCGGCGCCGTCACCGATCGAGATGACCTCCCCGACGCGAAGGCGGTTCACGGTCACCGCGTGACGCGCCTCGGGTCCGTCGAGCGCCACGACATCGCCGACGGCGTGCGGCACCGTTGCGAGGTCGGAGCGCAGAAACAGGGAGCTCATGGTCAGACGTTGAGGAAGCGGTCGCGCAGCTTGGCGAACAGTCCCTGCTGGAAGTGGCCGAGCGTCGGGGCAGGGTACTTGTGAGCTTTCGCCAGCTGCTTCACGAGCTCCTTCTGCTTGTGGTCGAGCTTCGTGGGCGTCGTGACCTGGACACCGATCTTGAGATCGCCTCGGCCCTGGCCGCGCAGGTGGGTGATGCCGCGACCCTTCACCGTGATGATCTCCGCGCTCTGCGTCCCGGGCTTGATCTCCACCTCGATGTCGCCGTCGAGAGCCGTGACCGACGAGGTCGTGCCGAGTACGGCATCCCACATGAAGACCTCGAGCGTGCAGAGGATGTCGTCGCCACTGCGGCTGAAGACGTCGTGGTGCCGCACCTTCATCTCGAGGTACAGGTCTCCATTCGGGCCGCCGGCGGGGCCGACCTCGCCCTGGCCGATGAGCTGCAGCCGAAGACCCGTGTCGACTCCGGCGGGGATGTCGACCGGAATGGAGCGACGGGCACGCACGCGGCCCTGGCCCTGGCAGGTGACGCAGGGAGCGGGGATGACGGTGCCGTAGCCGCGGCAGGTGCCGCAGGGCGCGCTCGTCATGACGTTGCCGAGAAGAGACCGCACGGCCCGCTGGATCTGACCGCTTCCGCCGCAGATGTCACAGGTGACGGGGGATGTTCCGGGCTGGCAGCACGAGCCGTTGCAGGTCTCGCAGACCACGGCCGTGTCGACCTCGAGGTCACGGTGCGTTCCGAAGATGACTTCGCCGAGGTCAATCTCGACGCGCAGCAGGGCGTCCTGCCCGCGCTCTTCACGCGATTTCGGACCCCGTGAGCCGCCCTGCGCTCCGAAGAAGGTCTCGAAGATGTCGCCGAAGCCGCCGAAGCCACCCTGCCCGCCGGGATACCCCTGCTGAGGCCCTCGGTCGTAGTCGCGGCGCTGCCCTGGATCGCTCAGCACGTCGTAGGCGTGGGTCACGGCCTTGAACTTCTCTTCGGCGTCGGGTGCCGAGTTCACGTCGGGGTGCAGCTCGCGGGCCAGACGCCGATAGGCCTTCTTGATCTCTTCGGGGGTGGCGCTCTTGTCTACGCCGAGCACGTCGTAATGGTCAGCCACGCGGGCGTCTCCTTATAAGTCGGGATTCGCTGACCGTGAAGCGGCAGCGTTCTGTCAGATGGGGGCGGCGTCCGGACGACGCGCGGGGAAGAAGGGTCAACTCTCTCCGAGGGCGCGGGAGAGATAGCGGGCCACGGCACGCACGGCGGCGATATTGCTCGAATAGTCCATGCGCGTCGGACCGAGCACGCCGAGGTGGGCGAGAGAACCGCCCTGTGCGCTGTAGCCGCTGGCCAGGATCGACGTCTCCCCCAGTCCGAACGGAGCGTTCTCGCGGCCGATGCTCACCGAGACTCCACGCTGATCAGCCTCGAGCTCGCTGAACAGTCGCAGAAGAACGACCTGTTCTTCGACCGCCTCGAGCACGGGCAGGATGCTGCCGTGGAAGTCGTTCTCTGTTCGCACGAGGTTGGATGCCCCGGCGATCACCAGCTTGTCGTGGCGCGTGGCCGCGACGTGATCGGCGATGGCGGCGACGATGACCCGCACCACCGGCATCCGGGATGCCGCGAACATGCCCGGCAGCTCACCGAGGCGGGCGGCCGCCTCGACGACGCCGACGCCGGTCAGGGCCGTGTTGAGCTTGGCGCGGAGCTCTCCGAGGAAGTCGACGTCGACCTCGCTGGGCACGTCGACGACGCGCTGGTCGACGTGCCCAGAGTCTGTGATCACGACGAGGAGGAGCTTCTGCGGCGCCAGGGCGACGACCTCGAGGTGGCGGAACCGCGCCTGCTGCAACGACGGGTACTGCACCATCGCGACCTGTCGGGTCAGCTGGGTGAGAAGGCGCACCGTGCGTGCGAGAACGTCGTCGAGGTCGGCGGATTCGCCGAGGAACGTCTCGATCGCCTGGCGCTGAGCCGAGGTGAGGGGCTTGAGGTCGGCCAGGTGGTCGACGAACAGGCGGTAGCCCTTGTCGGTGGGGATGCGCCCGGACGACGTGTGCGGAGCGGTGATCAGCTCTTCTTCTTCGAGGAGCGCCATGTCGTTTCGGATGGTGGCCGCGGACACGCCGAACGAGTGTCGATCGACGATCGACTTGGAGCCCACGGGCTCACGGGAGGCCACATAGTCTTGAACGATGACGCGGAGCACTTCGAGGCTGCGGTCTGACACCATGTCGCGACACCTCCCTCTCGGCTGCACTCTTTCGTCTACGTAGTCTCGCGAACGATTGGCACTCGGAGATCCTGAGTGCCAATTATATCTCGCCGAGGGCGCCTGGGGATCATTGCCCGCCGGAGGAGTTCCGCAGTATCTTGTGCTGGAAGCCCTCATCCAGCGACGAAAGGCCGCGACTCATGTCCGATCCCAACGCAACTCCTGAGAACACCTCGGGTGTGGGCGGGCCGACGCCCCCTCCCTACACGCCTCCCGCAGGCCAGGTCCCACCCGACTTCGGAACCCCGGCCGGCGGCTCGGTCCCGCCGCAGTACGGCACTCCGACCGGTGGCCAGACGCCGCCTCCCGGATACACCCCTCCGCCCGCCTCTGCGCCCGGTGCGCCGCTCAGCCAGTCCGACGACAAGCTCTGGGCGTCGCTCGCGCACTTCGGTGGCGTCCTCAGCTTCATCCCGCCGCTGATCATCTGGTTGGTCTTCAAAGACCGCGGCCCTCTCACCAACCAGGAGGGTAAGGAATCGCTGAACTACCAGATCACGATCGCCATCGCGTGGGTCGCGTACTCGATCGTCGCTGTGATCCTCGGCTTCATTCCCATCCTCGGTTCGATCCTCGCGCTGATCCTCGTGCTGGCGATCTGGGCCGCCCAGATCGTCTTTCCGATCATCGGCGGGGTCAAGGTCAACGGCGGTGGCACCTACCGCTACCCGTTCGCGATCCGACTCATCAAGTAGCCCGCTGAAGGGAAGCGCCGGTCGTCACATCGAGTCGATCGGCGCTTCTTTGGTTTAATGGGGGCATGACTGCAGCCCCGCCACCGTTCGAAGCCGCGTACCAGCCCCAGCCCCCGATGGCGCCGCAAGATCAGCGACTCTGGTCGACGCTGATCCACCTCGGCGGAATCCTCTTCGGATTCCTACCCGCACTCGTCGGCTATCTCGTCCTGAAAGACCGAGGCGACTTCATTCGCCAGCACACCCGCGAAGAATTGAACTTCCAGATCTCGCTGGCGATCTATCTGACCGCCACCGTGCTCCTCGGCTTCATCACCTTCTTCATCGGAACGATCCTCGCGTTCCCCCTCGCGATCGCCGCGATCATCTTCATGATCATCGCGGCAGTCAAAGCGAACGCCGGCGAGTACTACCGCTACCCGCTGACCATCCGCTTCGTGAAGTGACTCCTGTCGGGCGCTAGCTCGTCAGGCGCCGCACGACGGCGTCGGCGAGCAGCCGCCCGCGCAGAGTGAGCACCACGGTGCCCTGGATAGCTGACCGCCCATCGACGAGACCATCGGCGATCAGCCCGGCTACCTCACGCCTCGGCTCCGCACCGAGCGAGTCGATGCGCAGGCCCTCACGGATGCGGGTGAGCAGCAGGACCCGCTCCGTCTCGCGGGTCGTCGCATCCAGAGTCTCGCGGCCGGCGGCCGGGGAATGCCCGCCCGCGATGCGCTCGGCGTATGCGGCGGGATGCTTGACGTTCCACCACCGCGTGTCGCCGACGTAGCTGTGCGCGCCCGGTCCGACGCCCCACCAGTCGTGGCCCTGCCAGTAGGCGAGATTGTGCCGCGAGACGAACGCGTCGTTCGCAGCCCAGTTGCTGACCTCGTACCAGGAGTACCCGGCGGCGGCGAGCATCTCGTCTGCCAGCTCGTACATGTCGGCCTCGAGGTCGTCGTCGGGCTCCTCGACCTCGCCCGACTTGATCTGGCGCGCCAGCTTCGTGCCCTGCTCGACGATCAGCGCATAGGCCGAGAGGTGATCGGGGCGGGAGGCCAGGGCGCTCTCGAGAGACGTGCGCCAGTTCTCCAGCGACTCCCCCGGTGTGCCGTAGATGAGGTCGAGACTTACCTGCAGCCCGGCCTCGCGCGCCCAGTCGACCACGAGCGGCACGCGCTCGGGGTCGTGGGTGCGGTCGAGGGTGCGCAGCACATGCGGCACGGCGGACTGCATGCCGAAGCTCACCCGGGTGAACCCGGCATCGGCGAGGGTCTTCAGATAGTCGGCGTCGACGCTGTCGGGGTTCGCCTCGGTCGTGACCTCGGCCCCCTGCTGCAGGCCCCACGCGTCACGCACGGCGGCGAGCATGCGCACGAGGTTCTCGGCGGGAAGCAGGGTCGGTGTTCCGCCCCCGAAGAAGACGGTCGACACCTCTCGGCGCGGCACGCCCGACTGCTCGAGCACTCGGCGGGCGAGGTCGACCTCGACCACCGCCTGAGACGCGTAGTCCGACTGCTTCGCACCCCGAAGCTCGGTGGCCGTGTACGTGTTGAAATCGCAGTATCCGCAGCGAACGCGGCAGAACGGAACGTGAAGATACACGCCGAAGTTACGGGCGGCGGCGTCGCGGTCGGAATCGGGCGGCAGGAGACCGTCGAGGGGGGCGGGATCGCCGAGGGGAAGCGCCGACGCCATCAGCGCCGACCCGTCGCGCGGTGACTACTCACGCGGCGCGACCGGGAAGAAGAGCGCGCAGGTACCGCTTCGTCATGAGTCGCTGCTGTCGACGCAGCAGTGGCGAGACCATGCGATAGAGGGCCGTGCTGCCGCGCGAGAACGAACGCACGGTGAACCAGACCGAGTCGTCGGGCTCGTGCGTGACGACGAAGCTCTCCTCGCCCTCCTCCGGATGCCCGGGCAGGGTTCCGTAGGCGAAGCCCGCCTCGTTCGGCTCGTCGATGACGATAACGACCCGCACGGGAGCCGTGACGACACGACCATAGGCCCGGATGCGCAGATCGGCCGTGACACCGGCCGAGATCTGCGGCGTTCCGTCTTCGGAGTAGGTGAGTTCGGGATTCACGTCGCGCGCGGCCAACGGCGTGCCGTCGGCGTCGTAGACGAGCCCCGCGTAGTCGGTGTCGCTCGGCGTGGGCAGCTCGATGTTCGACACCTCGATGCCGCTGTTCTTCTGCACGCCCCACGCCAGCAGCGTCGCTGCAGCGGCATCGAATCGCTCGCGCCCCGAACCGATGCGGATGCTGTCTTCTGCAGGTCGGTAGCCCTTCGGAGGGTAGAACATGAGGTCGGGCGCCTGCGAGGCCCCGACGGCCGCATAGGTCAGAGACTGGCCCGTGTGCGTGGATCGCTGCAGCATGAGCTACTTCTTTTCTTTCTTCGTCTCCGTGTCACCTGACAGAGCCGCGATGAACGCGCCCTGGGGCACCTCGACGCGCCCGACCATCTTCATGCGCTTCTTGCCCTCTTTCTGCTTCTCGAGGAGCTTGCGCTTGCGGCTGATATCGCCGCCGTAGCACTTGGCGAGAACGTCTTTGCGCATCGCGCGGATCGACTCGCGCGCGATGATGCGCGCACCGATGGCGGCCTGGATCGGCACCTCGAACTGCTGGCGCGGGATGAGCTTGCGCAGACGCTCGGTCATGAGTGCGCCGTAGGCCTGCGCCTTGTCGCGGTGCACGATGGCGCTGAACGCGTCGACCTGCTCGCCCTGCAGCAGGATGTCGACCTTCACGAGGTCGGCCTCCTGATCGCCGATGGGCTCGTAGTCGAGCGAGGCGTATCCGGCCGTCTTCGACTTGAGGCTGTCGAAGAAGTCGAAAACGATCTCGGCGAGCGGCATGTTGTAACGGATCTCGACGCGGTCTTCACCGAGGAACTCCATGCCGAGCAGGGTGCCGCGGCGGCTCTGGCAGAGCTCCATGATGACGCCGACGTAGTCCTTCGGCGCCAGGATCGCCGCCTTGACCACCGGCTCGTGGACGCTCGTGATCTTGCCCGAGGGGAACTCGCTCGGGTTGGTGACGGTGACGGTCTTCTTGTCTTCAGTGGTGACCTCGTAGATGACGCTCGGCGCGGTGGCGATGAGGTCGAGACCGAACTCGCGCTCGAGGCGTTCGTTGATGATCTCGAGGTGCAGCAGTCCGAGGAAGCCGCAGCGGAAACCGAAGCCGAGGGCGACCGAGGTCTCGGGCTCGTAGACGAGCGAGGCGTCGCTGAGCTTGAGCTTGTCGAGGGCGTCTCGGAGTGCGGGGTAGTCGGTGCCGTCGATCGGGTACAGCCCCGAGAACACCATGGGCAGCGGTTCCGTGTATCCCGGCAGAGCCTCGGTCGCCGGCTTCGAGTGGGTGGTGACCGTGTCGCCGACCTTGGACTGACGGACGTCTTTCACACCGGTGATCAGGTAGCCCACCTCGCCGACGCCGAGACCCTTGCTGGGGGTCGGCTCAGGCGACGAGACACCGATCTCGAGGATCTCGTGGGTGGCACGGGTCGACATCATCTGGATCTTCTCGCGCGGCGACAGCTGGCCGTCGATCATTCGCACGTACGTGACGACGCCGCGGTAGGAGTCGTAGACCGAGTCGAAGATCATGGCGCGAGCCGCGGCATCCGGATCACCCTGGGGCGCGGGGACGAGAGCCGTGAGGCGGTCGAGGAGCTCGGGAACGCCGACGCCCGTCTTGCCCGACACCCGCAGCACGTCTTCGGGCTTGCCGCCGATGAGGCTGGCCAGCTCCTGCGCGTACTTGTCGGGGTCCGCCGCCGGCAGATCGATCTTGTTCAGAACAGGGATGATCGTGAGGTCGTTGTCGAGGGCCAGGTAGAGGTTCGCCAGCGTCTGGGCCTCAATGCCCTGGGCGGCGTCGACGAGCAGGAGGGCGCCCTCGCAGGCCGCGAGAGAACGGGACACCTCGTAGGTGAAGTCGACGTGGCCGGGGGTGTCGATCATGTTGAGCGCGTAGGTCTGGTCGTCGAGCGACCAGGGCATACGCACGGCCTGGCTCTTGATCGTGATGCCGCGCTCGCGCTCGATGTCCATGCGGTCGAGGTACTGAGCCCTCATATCGCGATCACTGACGACTCCGGTGATCTGCAGCATGCGGTCGGCCAGCGTGGACTTGCCGTGGTCGATGTGGGCGATGATGCAGAAATTGCGAATGAACGCGGGGTCGGTGGATGCCGGCTCCAGGGCCTTGTTAGCTAGCGGGCTCACGCGTTCCTCTTGTGTCGTACGGCGGGTAAGCGCCCATTCTCTCACGTTGTTCACGGCCGACGCTTTTCGTCACGTCGTACGGGCAGTCGACAGTTCGGCGCGGTTGAATATGGTCATGAGTATTTTTCTTACCGGTGCCACCGGCTTCATCGGGTCCGCAGTCCTCCGTCAGCTCCGACTGCAGGGGCGCGACGTGACCGCCCTCGTGCGCTCGCCCGAGAAGGCGGCCAAGATCGAGGCCCTCGGAGCCACCGCCGTGATCGGTGACGTCACCGACACCGAACTGATGACCGAACAGGCCATCGCGAGCGATGGCGTGATCCACCTCGCCTCCCCCGGTGACGAGTCCAGCCGCGACGTCGACGATGCCTTCGTCACGGCCATCTTCGCCGGCCTCGAGGGAAGCGACAAGCGCTACGTGCACACGGGCGGAATCTGGGTCTGGGGAAGCAACTCCGACATCACGGAGGATTCGCCCCGCAACGCTCCGGCCATCGTGGCCTGGCGCGAGGAGATCGAGAAGCGCGTGCTCGGCGCGCAGGGCGTCTCGACCACACTGATCGCCCCGGCCGTCGTCTTCGGCCACGGCTCGGGCATTCCCGCTCTCTTCCTCGGAGATGACAGCGACCCCGAGGCCGCCGTCCGACTCGTCGGCGATGGCTCGCAGCACTGGACCACGGTGCACGTCGACGACCTGGCCGAGCTGTACATCCTCGCCTTCGATCTCGGCGAATCCGGCTCGACGTACATCGGCGCCAGCGGCGAGAACCCGACCGTGCGCGAGATGGGTGACGCCGCCGCCGCCGGCCAGGGCCTGGACTCTCGTGTTGAGACCCAGACCGTCGACGAGACGCACGCTCGCCTGGGCGCCGCGTTCGCCGATGCGCTGCTGCTCGACCAGCAGGCCAGAGGAAGCGCCGCGCGCATCGACCTGGGCTGGGAGCCGAACGGCCCGAGCCTCGTCGACGAGCTGCGCACCGGATCGTATGCGGCAAAGAACTAGCCGTTCGTCGCGCGCCTTCTAGAGTTCGAGGCCGTAGGCGCGCGACGGCTCGATGCCCGGAGGGTTCTCGCGATCGGGCATGCGCGAGAACCCGCGCCGCTCGTAGAGTCCGTGCGCGGTCGTCATCTCGGTTCCGCTGTTCATGACGACTCGCTCGGCGCCGCGCGCTCGGGCGAGGTCGATGACGAAGTCGGTGAGGGTGCTGCCCACCCGTCGCCCGCGCGACGCCGGGTCGACGGCGAGGAGCCGGAAGTCGAACTCGCCGGGCCGCGCGAGCGGCGTCAGCTGTTCGCCCGATCGAGGCGTGGTGACCGAGCCCAGGATGCGACCGGTCTCGTCGTCGACGGCGACCCAGACCTCGCCGATGGCCGCGTGCCACGGCACATCGAGGATCTGCACGGCGTAGTCGTCGCCGATGGTGAAGTCGAGCCGATACGCCTCGAGCCGCTGGTGGGCGATCTCGTCGTACTCGTCGGGGTGGGCGAGCCGCACGGAGATGCCCTCCGACGCGGACGGCTGCGCATCCGTCTCGTGTCGCCGGGGTTCGGGCAGACGACGGATGCCCTCGAGCAGGTCGTCGAGGCCGGCCGCGACGCAGATGCGGATCCAGCCCTCTCCCCCGCGACCGAACGCGCTGCCCGGGGCCACGGCGACCCGTTTCTCGAGCAGGAACCGCTCGGCCCACCCCGCCACGTCGCCGTCGGTCGCGTATCCGACGTTCACCCACAGGTAGAAGGCACCCGACGGCTGGAGATATTCGATGCCGCGCTGGCGCAGAACGGCGGTGGCGGCGTCGAGATTCTGCCGGTAGTGCAGGCCCGCGGTTCTCACGTGCTGCTGATCGCCCTCAACGGCTACCAGCGCGGCCAGCTGAGCGGGCGTGTTGACGCAGCTGATCATCGCCTCCTGCGCCGTGCGCATCGTCGTCGCGAGTCCAGGCGGCGTGACGAGGTAACCCACCCGCGCGCCGGTGAGCGCGTACGTCTTCGACAGCGAGAAGACAGAGAACACACGATCATCCGCATCGAGGCTTGCGACCGAGACGTGGGGCGTCTCGTAGCTGAAAGCCTCATACACCTCGTCGCTCAGGATCCAAAGGTCGTTCTGCCGCGCGAACTCCACGAGCGCCCGGAGGGTCTCTTCGGGAAAGACCGAGCCGAGCGGATTCGACGGCGAGTTGATGACGATCATGCGGGTGCGCGGGGTGACGAGCCTCGTCAGCTCGTCGAAGTCGGGGAGGAACGCGTTGTCACGGCGCAGCGGATACGGCACGGAGACGGCGGAGATCATCGCGGCATTCATCGCGAAGGTCGAGTATCCCGGATCGGGGATGAGTACCTCGTCTCCCGGGCCGAGCGTGAGGCTCATCGCGACGTAGAGAGCCTGCATGCCGCCGCACGTCACCCAGACCTGCTCCGTGTCGACGACGACGCCGTTCTCACGGGCTAGCTTGCGCACCAGCGCCTCCCGAAGTGCGGGAAGGCCGCCGTTGGGACCGTAGTCGGTCTCGTCGGCGAGCCAGGCATCGGAGCCCGCCCGAAGGATCTCGGGCGCGACCGCGACGTCGGGCTCGCCCACCGCGAGCATCACCACGTCGTCGAGCACCAGGGCCATCTCGAAGATGCGGCGGATTCCCGACGGGGGAACGGAATCGATGTGGGATGCGAGCTGTGGCATGAGAGCATTAACGCTACGCCTCGGTCGGGGTACGGTGAAACGCCGCAGTCCGCTGAGACAGCGAACCGTCGGATGCCTCGATATTGTCGAGAAGGCGCCCGTCTGGTAACGTTGCCTGTTGGCTTACGCTTCCGTCTTACTATGCGGAGCGAACTCGCGGTCGCCGGTCGATCGCATTGCATTCATCCGAACACATACAAGAGGTAATTTCGTGGCAAACATCAAGTCGCAGATCAAGCGCATCGGCACCAACAAGAAGGCCCAGGAGCGCAACAAGGCCGTCAAGAGTGGCCTGAAGACTGCTATCCGCGCCACCAAGACCGCTGTCGCCACGGGCGACAAAGACAAGGCCCTCGCCGCGCTGACCGCAGCGGGCAAGAAGCTCGACAAGGCCGCCTCGAAGGGCGTCATCCACAAGAACCAGGCCGCGAACCGCAAGTCGGCCCTCGCGAAGACCGTCGCCTCTCTCTAACGAGGTGCACGCACGAAAAAAGCCCCGCTGATGCGGGGCTTTTTTCGTGCCCGCTAGTCAGCGAGGAAGCTCTCCCCGTTCGGCGATGACACCGATCATGCGCTCGAGCGAGTAGACCGCGTCGCGGCTGCCACCCTTGATGTTCTCGTCGGTCTCGGCGAGCATCTGGATGCTGCGCCCCAAGCCCGCACCCGACCAGCCGGCCAGGTCTCGGCGGGCTCTGTCGATCTGCCACGGCGCGAGGCCCAATTGGCCGGCGAGCTGGCCTGACCCTCCGCGCGTTCCGAGTACCTTGGCCATCGTGCGGAGCTTCATGGCGAACGCCGCGACCATGGGCACGGGATCGGCGCCCGAGGCGAGCGCGTGACGGGCGAGCGCGAGCGCCTCGCCGTGCCTGCCGGCGATGGCCATGTCGGCCACCGCGAAGGCGCTGGCCTCGACGCGACCGCCGTAGTAGCGGTCGACCGTGGCCTCGGTGATCTCGGCCGATGCATCGGCGACGAGTTGCTGACAGGCGCTCGAGAGCTCGGCGAGGTCGTCGGAGAACGCGGCGACGAGCGCCCGCAGGGCGCCCGACGAAACGCGACGCCCGGCGGCCCGGAACTCGGAGGAGGCGAACTCGTACCGCTCGGTGTCTTTCTTGAGCTCGGCGCAGACGATCTCGATGCCCCCGCCCGAACCGGAGCGGATGGCGTCGAGCAGCCGCTTGCCTCTGACGCCGCCGCCGTGGCGGAGCACCAGGTATGTGTCGTCTGCCGGATTCTCGAGGTAGGAGATCGTCTCGCTGAGGAAATCGTCGGTGCACTTCTCGACGGACGACACCCGGATCATGCGGGGCTCGCCGAAGAGCGACGGGCTCGCAACGGTGAGCAGCTCGCCCGGCGCGTACGACGACGCGTCGATGTCGGAGACCTCGAGGCTGGGGTCTTCGATCTTCAACAGCTCACGAAGCTGCCGGATGCTGCGCTCGGCGAGGAACGTCTCTGTGCCCGAGACCAGCACCACCGGCGCGGGGCGGACCTGCTCCCACGAGAGTTGCGGGATCGAGGCCTTGGCTGTTTGTTTTGCGCCGCGTGCAGTTGCCACGTGTCCTCACTCTGTCGATTCTCGTCTCGAGCCTAGTCGGCGGCACCGACAGAGCGGACGCGGCCGGGGCGGCTACCGCCTTCTCGCTCCAGACGACGGTCTGGCCATCCTCGATCGACACCACGATCAGTCCCAGCTGATCCGTGCGGAAGACACGAGTGGCCGCTCCCGAGAGGATCTCGAGGATGCGGTTGTTCGGATGCCCGTAGTCGTTGTCGGCGCCCACGGAGATGATTCCCGCCCGAGCATGGATGCGTTCATAGAGCTCTGCGCTCTGATCGCCCGACCCGTGATGCGCGACCTTCACGACATCGACGCGCCCTACCCGACCCTCCGCCATCAACTGGGCCTGGTCGCTCTCGCCGAGGTCTCCGAGGAACAGGGCATCGACGTCACCGGAGAACAGGAGCGTGACGCTCGCGCCGTTGCCCCGGAGCGTGGTGTCGACGGTGGGCCAGAGCACCTCCCAGCGCAGTCGGCCGAGCACTCCCCTGTCACCGCGTGCCGCCTGGTGCACCGCGGCCCCGGACTCGACGAGGCGGCTGACCACCGACACATCGGATCGACCGTCGGTGGGGCCCACGAGCACCGCGTCGGCGCGACCCACCACGGCATCGAGACCGCCGATGTGGTCGAGGTCGAAGTGCGTGAGCACGAGGAGGTCGATGCGACCGATCTGCATCCGATCGAGACAGGCGCGCAGCGCATCTGGATCAGGCCCCGTGTCGATGAGCGCGGTGACGCCGTCGCTTCTCACCAGTACCGCGTCGCCCTGCCCGATGTCGCACGCGGCGATGCGCCAGTTCTGCGGCACGGACAACCGGAGCGCGATGGTGCCGCCGACCAGCACCCCTCCGTAGACGCCGACGATCGCCGCGATCAGGAACACGGCCGCGAAACGACGTAGCCGAGGGGCGCCGGTGGCCAGAACGACCCAGAGCGCCAGTGCCGTCAGCACCAGCACGAGCAGGGCGCCGATGAGTCCGGGTACCCAGGGCAGCCGCGCCCCCGGTGCGCCCGCGAAGAAACGTGCGACAGCACCGATCCAGGCGGCGGGCACCCAGCACAGCCATGCCGTCGGAACCGCGAGCGCCGGTATGAGCGCGCCCACCAGGCAGGCCAGCAAACCCACGACGGTGGCGACGGGGGCGGCCGGAGCCGCGAGCAGATTGGCCGGCACGCTGTAGGGAGCGATCGTGGGTGTGAGGAGGGCGAGCACCGGCTGACAGGCGAGTTGCGCAGCAAGCGGAACCGCTATGACAGCGGCGAGCCAGGTCGGCATCCACCGAGACAAGGCGGCGGTGAGGGGCCGGGTGAACAGGAGGAGTCCGGCCGTGGCGAGAGAAGACAGGGCGAAGCCGAAGCTGTGCGAGAGCCACGGATCGGTGACGATGAGGCTGATGACGGCCACACAGAGCACGGGCATGCCTCGAGCCGAGCGGGACGCACCCATCGACATGAGAACGATCCCCGCCATCGCAGCCGCTCGAATGACGCTCGGTTGCGGCGTCACGAGGACGACGAAGAGCACCAGCACGGCGCCGGCCGCGCCGAGTCGTGCGCTGCGACGAAGACCGGCGAAGCCGGCGATCAGGAATGCACCCGCGATGACGATGGCGCAGTTCGCCCCGGAGACGGCGGTGAGGTGACTGAGACCGCTGTCTTTCATGGCCTCGTCGAGCGACGCGTCGACCAGCGAGTCGTCGCCCAGAGCGAGGCCGGGCACGAGTTCTGCCCCGTCGCCGGGGAGGCCACGGGCTGCGTCGGCGAACCGGGCGCGCAACTCGGCTGCCCACGCGAGCTGCCACCCCGGCGGCCGGATCGTCTGCGGTCGACCCTCTGCGAACGCGAGCCACGCCGTCTGCGATCCGTCATCGGTCGCGCGGAATCTCGCATCGACACGGATCGTCGATCCGATAGCCGGCGCATCGACGGTGCCGAGGTCGTCGACGAAGAGCAGCACTCTCGTCGACGTGCGGTCGCTGCGGCCCGCAGTGTTCTGGATCCGGTGCAGGGTCGCCTCGAACCGCACCCCCGACACCGACTGGCCGGCGAATCCCGAGTGCGCGGTCTCTGACGGGGTTCCCACGACCTCGAGCTCGGCCGACAGCATCCCCTGCGTCTCGTCGAGAAGAAGCGGCGGCTCTCGGAGGGGCTGGAAGACGAGGACCGCCGACGCGATACTCGCGCCGATGCCGGCGCACACGGCGATCGTCGGGAGAGCGCTGCGTGCTGCTCGGAGTACTCGACCCCGTCGAGATCTCTTCGGCGACGAGGGCCGCACTGGCCACAGCGCGAGCGAGACCGCCGTGCAGGCGAAGGCGGCGATCAGCACCGGCACAGCAGCAGCAGGCTGGTCCACCACAGCGAAGGCCACGCCCCAGGCGCACAGAGCAGGAAGCGTCAGGCGATGATCGGCCCACCGGGTCGAGGCCGATTGCCGTGCGCCATGCCGCGTCTCGGTCACACGACTGCCGCATCACGGAGTCCATCGAGAGTCTTCTGCCCGATTCCAGGCACCTCGAGCAGCTGGTCGATCGAGGTGAACGGACCGTGCTCGTCTCGGTAGTCGAGGATCTTCTTCGCCGTCTCCGGACCAATGCGCGGCAGAGTCTCAAGCGCCGCGGAATCGGCGGTGTTCAGGTTGACGGCGGACGACCCGGGATCTCCCGACGCTGCGGCGCCGCCGCTCGGCGGAGGTGGTGGCGCCTCTCCAATGGCGGGTGCGTACACCTGCTCCCCGTCGGCTACGACGCGCGCCAGGTTGAGCTGGGCCGGATCGGCCGCGTCTGTGTAGCCTCCGGCGGCGGCGATCGCATCGACGATCCGCGCGCCCTCGCGCAGTTCGTACAGCCCCGGTCGCGCCACCGACCCGAGCACGTGCACGTAGATCACCGGCGCATCGGCCCCGCCGCCGCCGTCACCGGGCTCCCCCGTCCCGTCGAACGGGGATCCGCTCTGTTCGGCCCCCTGGTCGGTCACGAGAACTTCGCTGCTGCCCCTCGGCGCCAGCGCTGAGACCAGCACCGCGACCACGAGCACGGTGAGCACGATGACGATGCCCGCCCCGAACCCGATGCTGAGCCGAGCCCGCGCCGGCGGCGGTGGTCCGGCATCCATGCCCTCACGGTAGGCGCGTGAGCGGCCCAGTGGCTCACCCCGGCGACGCGCTGTGAACAGCACGCACGCCGGGGCGATTGGTGAGGAGAGGATGCGAAAACGCGCCCGCCTCAGCGACGACGACTGTATCCCGGGATACCGGGGTACTGTCAGCTCTGTGTCCGACGTCGAGGTGCGGCACGGGGACACACTCGAGTTCGCCACCCCGAACGAACTCTGCTCAGCTACCCCTAAGGCCGCCGGCGTGCGGCGATCGGCGCGAGCGCAGCGTCGATGAGCCGAACGGCCCGCTCGGCCGTCATGCGGTCGGTCTTCTCGGCAGCGCGGGCGACGGCGATGCCATCCGTCACAGCGAGGACGAGCGCGGCGTCGTCGGCCGTGATTCCGGCATCCGGGTAGGCGGCGTCGAGCAACTGCTGGAGGAAGTCCTCGGTGCCGCCCCAATCCGCGGCGTGGATCGCCCGGATCCCAGGATCCGTCGTCGCGCGCGCGGCAAACGCCGTCCACACGACAGCGTCGGTCAGGCCTGTCTCCGTGAGGCACGAGACCTCTTCGCAGAACGCCCGGAGGCGTCGCTCCGCCGACTCCTCGTTCTGGAGCAGCAAGCGCAGGCGCTCACGGAACCGCACGTTGACTGCGGTCATCGCGCCGATGATGAGTGCTTCCTTGGTCGGGAAGTTGTGCTGCACTGCGCCCACCGAGACGCCTGCTTCCGCGGCGACGTTGCGAATGGTGACGGCGTCGCTGCCACGGGTCGAGAGAACCGAGATGACAGCGTCGAGGATCGCGTCCCTGCTCCCGCGTCGGACGATCATCGCTCTCCCTCCCCGCTCGCGGCGACGTCGCTGGCGTCGATCGCCCCTCTTAGGCTACGGTCAGATCATGACCAATACGAGCGTATTGCACAGCACGAACTCCCGTGGCGCCCGCATCGGGGCGATCGATGTCGTCCGCGGTATCGCGATCGTCGGCACGCTCGGAACCAACATCTGGGTGTTCTCCCACCCTTGGGGACTCCTCGGCATGCTGAGCATGCCGGTGACGTCCGAGCCGGGCGGACCGGAAGCGGTTGCGCAACTCGCCCTGATGTCCCTCGCACAGGGGAAGTTTCTCGCGCTACTCTCCCTCGTCTTCGGGATGGGGCTTGCGATCCAACACGCCGCGGCCGTGCGTCGTGAAACCCGGTGGCCCGGGCGTTATCTCTGGCGGGCGACGCTCCTGCTGCTCGACGGCGCGATCAACTACGTTCTCATCGCGGAGTTTGACGTGCTCATGGGCTACGCCGTGACAGGAGCGATCGTCGCCTACCTGCTCCTCACCCGCCCGCGTGCTCAGCGGGCGATGATCGTGATGTTCGGCGCACTCCACGTGCTCATCATCTCCGCGGTCGTGGCCGCCGTAGCTCTCGGCGACGCTGGCGGCGAGGCGGCGCTGCCCAACGGACGCAATCCCTACGCCGATGGCTCCTTCCTCGACCTCGTGCTCTTCCGCCTCGACAATGCCGGAATCTTCCGTGTGGAACCCGTGCTCATCGGCTTCCTGTCGCTCGCGCTCTTCCTCCTCGGCGCTCGGCTCCTGGGTTCCGGTGTCTTCGCCCCAGGGGGCGACAGGCTCCGCCGACGGCTCCTCATCCTGGGTGCTGTCGCGGTGCCGATCGACCTTGCCCTCGGCATTGGCGGAGGAACCGCGGGACTACTCGCCGAGCGCTACCTGGTGGCGCCGTTCGTGGCTCTCGGGCTCCTCGCTCTCGTCGCCGAGCTCTGCCTGAGCAGAGGCACGGACGGATGGCTCGCTCGCCGGTCGAGCGAGATCGGTCGCGTCGCGCTCAGCGCGTACATGCTTCAGAACCTGCTGGCTGGAGCGCTGTTCTATGGCTGGGGCCTCGGCCTTGCTGAGCGCACCCTTGAATGGCGTTTGCCCGTGACCGTGGCGGCCTTCATCGCGCTCACAGCCGTCATCTCACTGTTCGCGCACCTCTGGCTGCGACGGTTCGCCCTCGGTCCGGTCGAATGGCTCTGGAAGCGCGCCGCCGGAACCCGCTGAGTGCGAACCGACCCGTGACGGCGACGCCCGCCGGCGCTCACGGCGTCTGTCGACGGCCAGCACCGCCGCCGAGACGAGCAGGATGACGCCGACCGGGATCATGATCCAGGTCATCGTGAGCGCGGGAACGAGCACGCCGAAGTACACGCCGAATCCCGTCAGCAGCACGAGCGCGGTGTTGCGGTAGGCGTCCACTCGGCGACTCCCGCTAGGCCGCCGGCTTCGTCGCGATGCTGACGACGCGCGGGGCTCGCACGACGACGTTGACGATCTCACGATCGCCAATCGCGCGCTGAACGGCGGCGGATGCCCGGGCCATCGCCTCGAGGTCGCTGCCGGCGATCGTGGGCGGCACCTCGAGCCGGTCGCGCACCTTGCCGTCGACCTGCACGACCGCGGTCACCGATTCCTCGGTGAGCAGCGCAGGATCGGCTCCTCGCCAGCCGTAGCCGGAGATCGTCGCCGGGTAGCCGAGACGCTCCCACATGTCTTCTGCCGTGTAGGGCGCGAACAGGCTGAGTCCGAGCGCGATCGTCTCGACGGCCTCGCGCACGGCCGGGTCGCCGCCGCCCGGGCCCTTGTCGACGGCCTTGCGGGTCACGTTGACGAGCTCCATGATGCGCGCCACGACGACGTTGAACTTGAACGCCTCGATGAGGCCGGGCGCCTCGGCCAGGAAGCGGTGGGTGACCCGGCGCAGGGCGATGTCGCCGTCGCGCCAGTTGACCTCGGGCTTGCTGGTGACGTCTCCGGCCAGCCTCCACGCGCGGGCGAGGAACTTGGAGGACCCGGCCGGCGACACGTCCGCCCAGTCGATGTCGTCTTCCGGCGGGCCGGCGAACGCCATCGTGAGCCGCACGGCGTCGACACCGTGCTCGTCGAGCTGATCGCTCAGCTGCACGATGTTGCCCTTGGACTTCGACATGGCGGAGCCGTCCATCAGAACCATGCCCTGGTTCAGCAGCGCGCTGAACGGCTCGGTGAACGAGACGAGTCCCAGGTCGAACAGCACCTTCGTGATGAAACGCGCGTAGAGCAGGTGCAGGATCGCGTGCGTGACGCCGCCCACGTACTGGTCGACGGGCGCCCACTTGTCGACGTCTTTCGGGTCGAAGGCCTTCTCGCTGTCGTGCGGGTTGAGGAAGCGAAGGAAGTACCACGAGCTGTCGACGAAGGTGTCCATGGTGTCGGCGTCGCGCAGCGCCGGGGTGCCGTCGACGGGGTTGGTCACGTTGACCCAGTCCTCTGCGGCGCCCAGCGGAGAGCTTCCGCGCGGCTTGAGGTCGAGGCCGTCGCTCGGCGGCAGCAGTACGGGCAGCTGGTCTTCGGGAACGGGAATCTCTTCGCCGTTCTCGCCGTGGATGATCGGGATCGGCGTACCCCAATACCGCTGACGCGAGATCAGCCAGTCGCGCAGGCGGTAGTTCTTGGCGGGGCGGCCGGCGCCCTGCTGCTGCAGGATCTCGATGGCCTTCTTGATGGCGTTGACCTTCGAGAGCCCGTTCAGCGGGCCGGAGTTCATGAGACGCCCGTCGCCCGCGAGCGCGACTCCCGTGACGGCGGGGTCGTAGCTGCCGAAGTTCGGGTCGTCGAGGCTCTGTTCAGCAAGCATGGCGTCGGTGATGATCGGGATGGCGCCGGTCGCGGGTGCGGTGACGTCGACGACCATACGGATCGGCAGGTCGAAGGCGCGCGCGAAGTCGAGGTCACGCTGGTCGTGGGCGGGAACGGCCATGACCGCACCGGTGCCGTAGTCGGCCAGCACGTAGTCTGCGGCCCAGATGGGCATGCGCTCTCCGTTGACCGGGTTGATCGCATAGCGCTCGAGGAACACGCCGGTCTTGGGGCGGTCGGTGGCCTGGCGCTCGGTCTCGGTGCTCTTCTGCACGGCGGTGAGGTACTGCTTGAACGCGTCCTGCACCTCCGGCGTCGACTCTGCCGCGAGTTCGATCGCGAGATCGGAGTCGGGGGCCACGACCATGAAGGTCGCGCCGAAGAGCGTGTCGGGCCGGGTGGTGAACACGGTGACGGGCTCGTCGCGCCCCTCGACGGCGAAGTCGACGTCGGCACCGATCGAGCGTCCGATCCAGTTGCGCTGCATGCTCAGCACCTTCGACGGCCATGAGCCCTCGAGCTGGTTGAGGTCGTCGAGCAGACGGTCGGCGTAGTCGGTGATCTTGAAGTACCACTGGGTGAGCTTCTTCTTGACGACCACCGCGCCGCTGCGCTCCGAGGTGCCGTCGGGCAGAACCTGCTCGTTGGCGAGCACGGTCTGGTCTACCGGGTCCCAGTTGACCCAGCTGGCCTTGCGGTAGGCGAGACCCTTCTTGTACATCTGCAGGAACAACCACTGATTCCACTTGTAGTACTCGGGATCGCTGGTGTGCAGCACGCGGTCCCAGTCGAACGAGGCGGCGTAGCGGCGCATGCTGCGCTTCTGCTGTTCGATGTTGTCGTAGGTCCACTGGCGCGGGTCGAGGCCGCGCTTGATCGCGGCGTTCTCGGCGGGCAGGCCGAAGGAATCCCAGCCGATGGGGTGCAGCACGTTGAAGCCCTGCTGGCGCCAGTAGCGCGCGATCACGTCTCCGAGCGCATACGCCTCGGCGTGGCCCATGTGCAGGTCGCCCGATGGGTAGGGGAACATGTCGAGCACGTACTTGCGCGGGCGCTTGTCTCCCTCGAGGTCGGTCTTGAAGGGCTGCATCTCGTCCCAGCGAGGCAGCCACTTGTTCTGAATGGCGGCGAAGTCGTAGTGGAGGGCCGGGTCGTTGCGGGGGTCGTACTGCTCGGCGCTCGTCGTTTCGATGGTCACGCGACTCTCAATTCCTGCTTGGGTTCGGCTGCTGGGCCAAGATCGCCGCGATACACACCCCGTCGATGCACGTCAGACGCGTGACACGGGGGCGCGGCAGCAATCCATCGTACTAAACCTGCCCGCACCGTATCGTTGAGCACGTGGATGCGACCATCACCAGCGCCGACGGCGTCACCCGCTGCGGCTGGGCTCATTCCGCGCCGGAGATGCTGCGCTATCACGACGAGGAGTGGGGCAGAACGCTGCACGGCGACCAGCCGCTGTTCGAGAAGCTCTGCCTCGAGGCATTCCAGTCCGGGCTCTCCTGGATCACGATCCTGCGCAAGCGCGAGGCCTTCCGCACCGCCTTCGCCTCGTTCGATATCGACCGTGTCGCCGCATTCGACGAGGGCGATGTGGAGCGCCTCATGGCCGATGCCGGCATCGTGCGGAACCGCGCCAAGATCACCGCCTCCATCGCCAACGCCCGGGCGACGAAGGCCCTCGTCGACCCGCAGCCGGGGGCGCTCGACTCCCTGCTCTGGAAGTACGCTCCCCCACGGCGCACGGTCGCGCCGGAGTCGTATTCCCAGGTCCCCGCGTCGACGCCGTTCTCGACCTCCGCGAGCGCCGCACTCAAGACGCTCGGCTATCGCTTCGTCGGACCCACCACGATGTACGCGCTCATGCAATTCGCGGGCCTGGTCAACGATCACGCCGCCGGCTGCCACCTGGCCGTGGGTGAACCGGGCGCGCTCTAGCCCGACCCGCCGCTACAGGCCGAGCGCATCCAGCAGTGGCCCGGCCTTGACCCGGGTCTCCTCGACCTCGTCGTCGACGACCGAGAGGGCCGTGATGCCGCCGCCCGTGCCGATGGATGCGCCGCCTGGCGTGAGCACGACGCTGCGGATGACCATCGCCAGGTCGAGCGCGTCATCGAGGCCGATGTAGCCGAAGACGCCGGCGTAGATTCCGCGAGCGCCGCCTTCCAGCCTGTTCAGGATGCGCATGGCGCTGATCTTGGGAGCCCCGGTCATCGACCCCGCGGGAAACAGCGCGGCGATGGCGTCGAGCGAATCGGCCTCGGGAGCGAGCCGGGCTGTGACCGTGCTGACGAGCTGGTGAACGGAACTGTAGCTCTCGACCGCCAGCAGGCTGGTCACCTCGACCGATCCGAGCTGCGCCACCCGCGAGAGATCGTTGCGCATCAGGTCGACGATCATGAGGTTCTCGGCCCGCTCCTTGTCGCTGGCGAGCAACTCCTCTTTGAGCCGCTCGTCGTCGACGACGTCCACTCCGCGCGGACGCGTTCCCTTGATCGGTTTCGTCTCGACGGCGCCAGAGGAGTCGATGCGCAGAAAACGCTCGGGGCTGGCGCTCACGAGTGCGACGTCGTTGATGCGCAGATACCCGCCGTGGTGGCTCGCGTGAGCGGCGCGCACGGCGATATAGAGACCGAGAGGGTCGGGGTGCACCTCGGCGGTGATCTCGTTCGTGAGGCAGAGCTGGTAGGCGTCTCCCCTTCGGATCGACTCCTGACACTCGCGTACCAGCCGCGCGTAGTCGTGCGCGTCGTGCCTCCACCGGGCGGCTGTCGCCTCGGCGGGCTGCCGGATGCGGTCCGCTTGTGCAAGAGGAAATGGCGCGAGCACCGGCGCGCGTCCGAGACGGAGGGCGTCGAGACGGCGCGCGGTGCGCTCGAGCCAGCCCTCGGCATCCGGTTCGCCTTCGAGCGCGAGCAGCGTGACCGTGCCCGACCGGTGATCGAAGGCGATCGCTCGAGTCACCCACAGCAGAGCCGCGCCGGGCGTCGTCGCCGAGGCCGTGTCGACCCCGAGCTCGACCGCGCCGAACTCGTACGACAGCCAGCCGACCCAGCCGAGTGCGAATCCCTCGGACGCGCCGCTGACCAGGTCGACCCCGCGCCGGCGTTCGCGCAGATCGTGGATCAGCCCGGGCAGGTCTGCCGGAGCATCGATCGGGTCTCCGGCGCCGAGATAGCTCGTGCCCGAGGCCGCGTCACGACCGGAGTCGAGCCAGAACGCATTCGGCTCACGACCGTAGACCTCGATGAACACCCGCTCGGGATCGACCCAGTGCTCGAGTGCTCTGGTGACGACGCGGCGGGACACTGTAATAGCGTAGGCCGTGTGATCGCGCCCCGCTTCTTCGTCTGGACGGGGCGAGAACTGGCAGAGTCGCCGGATGTTCCGGCTCACGACGGCGTGTTCGTGGCCGACAGCTGGCTGGTCGCCGACGGGGGCGTGCGGGCCCTGCAGCTGCATCGCGACAGATTCCTTCGCGGCGTCGCATCGCAGACGAGCATCGACTCGCTCGCCGCAGAGGGCTTCTGGCAGGCGGCGGTCGATGCGCTCCCCCACACGGGCGAGTGGTTTCCCCGCGTCGAGGCGCTGCGCACGGACGCCGGGCCGACACTCTCCTTCCGCCTGCGCCCCGCACCCCCGCTCGGGGCCTCGGTACGCGTGGCGTCGCTCGACGAGGGCGACCCGCGAACGGTCGCCACGGTGAAGGGTCCCGACCTCGACCGACTCGGCGCGCTGAAGAGCGAGGCAGCGCAGAACGATGTCGATGAACCGATCATCGTCTCGGCCGCGGGCCACGTCGTCGACGGAGCCACGAGCGCGGTGCTGTGGTGGCGCGGAGAGCGGCTGTTCGCTCCCTCGGCGTCGCTCAGCCGTGTCGACAGCGTGACCGCCAAGTCCATCCGGCTTCTCGCCACGGCCACGGGCATCACGACCGGAGAGGAGTTCGCCGCCCCGGCGGATCTCTCGGGGTGCGAGGTCTGGGTGGTCAACGCGCTGCACGGTATCCGGGTCGTGACGTCGTGGCGGAACGGACCGACGCTCGGTCGCACCGCCGGACGAGCGGCCGCGTGGCAGCGCCGACTCGACGCCCTCGTTCGGCCGCTCCCCTAGCCTCGTCAGCCCAGCCGCAGACGAGCCGTTATCAGCTCGGCGGGAACGGGCAGGTGGCTGATGATCACCACCGCGCGTCGGCCGTCGGGGTCGGCGGATGCGGACAGCAGGTCTCGCAGCAGAGCGTCTGCTCGGCCCGGGTCGACGTTGGCCGTCGGCTCGTCGAGCACGAGTATCGGGAAGTCTGCGAGCAGCGCGCGGGCCAGGGCGATGCGCTGCGCCTGTCCACCCGACACGAGCGATCCCCGCTCGCCCACCCGTGCATCCAGACCGCCGCGCTGATCGAGCCACTCCGACAGCCCCACCCGTTCGAGCACCGCGATCAGTTCGTCGTCGGACGCGTCGTCTCGGGCGAACAGCAGGTTCTGCCGAATCGACTCGTCGAACAGGTACGGCGTCTGCTCGCTGAGCCCGATCGTGCGCCGCACCTCGGCGAGGGGCAGGCTGCGCGCGTCGACGCCGCCGAGGCGGTACGAGCCCTCGAACTCGAGGAAGCGCACCAGGACGTGCGCGAGCGTGGTCTTTCCCGATCCGCTCGGGCCGGTCACCAGGATGCGGTCGCCCGGCGACACGGTGAGGTCGATTTCCCGAATGGCCGGCGACGACTCGTGCGGCCACGAGGCCGAGACGCCCCGAAGCTCGATCACCGCGTTCGCCGGATCGACCGTTCGGCGCGCATCCGCTGCACGGTCTGTCGGAATCTCCGGCGGCACGATCTCCGGCACGGCTGAACCGATGCGCTCGGCGCTCGAACGCACCTGGCGGAGCGCCGACAGCGCGAGCGGCACGCTGGAGATCACCTCGAAGACGGCGATCGGCACCAGCGCGATGATCGCGAGCACCGGCCCGTCGAAGCCCGCGGTTCCGAGCGCGGGGATGCCGACGAGGAGCGCGGCGATGCTCGCCGCCCCCGCCAGCACAGACAGGATGCCCGTGGCGACGCCGGTGCCCGCCGCGCTCGAGAGCACGGCGCGGGTCAGCCGCGCGTCGGCCCGTTCGACCGCGGCCAGCCGGGAGCCGGTGGCGTCGAAGGCGGTGAGCACGTCGAGGTTCACGACGGTGTCGAGCACCTCGTCGGCGAAGGCGCCCCGGAGCGGGGCGATCGACCGCTCGGCGCGCGCCGCGATGAGGCCGTTGGCCGCGGTTCCCACGAGCGCCGCGAGCACGAGCGCGATCAACAGGGCGAGGCCCGCCGGAGGAAGCAGGATCCACACCGTGATGACGCTGGTGGCGGCCACGGCCCCCGAGACAAGCAGCGGCTGAACGACTCGCAGGGGCAGGTTCTGCAGCTCGTCGACGTCGGCGGTGAGTCGAGTCAGGAGGTCTCCGCGTCGCGTGCCGGTGAGTCCGTCGGGGGCGATCGGCACGAGGCGCTCGTAGATGCCGACCCGCAGCGTCGCCAAGGTGCGGAACGCGGCATCGTGGCTCGCGAGACGCTCGGCGTAGCGGAAGCCGGCTCGCCCGAGAGCAAAGGCCCGCACGCCGACGATCGCCATGTTCAGATAGAGGATGGGCGGCATCTCGGCGGCACGCGTGATGAGGTAGGCCGAGGTCGCGAGCAGACCGACCGCGCAGAGGGCGCTCAACAGTCCGAGCAGGGCTCCGGGGGCGAATCGCCTGGCGCCCGGCTGGGCGAGGCGCAGAATCTCGGTCGTGCGCATCAGGCGGCCATCGCAGCCGGCTCGAGCGCGAGGATGCTGTCGGCGGCACGGGCGACAGCCTCGCGGTGCGTCACGACGACGAGCGTGAGCGTCGTGCTCTCTCTGAGGGCGCGAAGCCCCTCGACAAGTCTCGCTTCAGACAGTTCGTCGAGGGCCGAGCTCGGCTCGTCGAGCACCAGAACAGATGAATGCCGCTCGAGCGCGCGATAGACCGCGCGAGCGATCGACACCCGCTGCGCCTGCCCGCCCGACAGGCCCGCCCCGGCGACCCCGAGCATCCGGTCGAGGTCTATCTCGTCTGCCGCGGCGACGGCGAGCGCTCGCGCGGCCAGCGCGCGATCGGGCGAGCGGCTTCCGAGGGTCACGTTTTCGAAGACCGAGCCCGCGAGCAGTCCGGAACGCTGCCCGCACCACGAGATCCAGTCGAGACCGGTCGCGCCGACCTCGATCTCGCGCCCGCCGAGGGCGACAACGCCCGTGTGCCCGACGAAGCCGAGGAGCGCGGCGACGAGCGTGGACTTGCCGACCCCGGACGGGCCGGTGATGGCGGTGAAGCTGCCCTCGGGGAACTCCGCGTCGAGGGGCCCGATCACGGGCCGGTCGCCGTATGCCGCACCGAAGCCCGTCAAGACGAGCGCGCCTGCCGATGGGCGATCAGGCGTGGCATCGACAGCCGTCGCGGACGCGGCGGACGACTCCGCGTCGAGGATCTCGAAGACGTCGTCGGCCGCGGCGACACCGTCTGCCGCGGCATGGAACTGCGTTCCCACCTGGCGCAGCGGCAGGAAGGCCTCGGGCGCGAGAAGCAGCACGAAGAGCCCGACGGAGAGGCCCAGCGAACCGTCTATCAGGCGCAGCCCGACCGAGACGGCGACCACGGCGACCGCGAGACTCGACACGAGTTCGAGAACGAAGCCGCTGAGGAACGAGACCCGCAGCACCTTCATCGTCTGCACGCGGTACTGCTCGGTGACACTGCGGATGCGCTCGGCCTGGCGTGCCGCGCGTCCGAACAGCGTCAGCGTGGCGAGACCCCCGACGACGTCGAGGAAGCCGGTGGAGAGGCTGTTGAGCAGACGCCACTGCTTCTTCTGCACGGTCTGCGTGGCCCACCCGATGAGGACCATGAAGACGGGGATGATCGGGAGTGTCAGCACCACGCCCAGGGCGCTCGGCCAGTCCTGGAGAAAGATCACGAGAACGACGACCGGCGTGGCGATGGCGGTGAGGATGAGCTGCGGAAGATAGCGGGAGAAATAGGTGTCGAGGGCATCGAGACCGGGACCGGTGACGGTGGCCACCGACGTCGCGTTCCGCTCGGCCATCCACCCCGGGCCCAGCCGGGTGACGGCAGAGAGCACGCGGGAGCGCAGCTGGCTCTTGACCCGGGCGGCGCCTCGGGTGCTCGTGACCTCGGCGATCCAGAGCAGCAGGGCGCGCGCCGCCACGACGCCGGCGAGTGCCGCGATCAGCGGAGCCAATTCGTGAAGGCCCTGTCCGTCGATCGCTCGCACGATGACCTGGCTGAGAAACCAGGCGAACCCCACGATGCAGGCGGTCTGGGCCAGCCCGATCAGCGCACCCGCCGCCAGGAATGCCCGGGCTGCTCTGGCATAGCCGAGCAGCCGGGGATCGAGAGGTTTCACTCGTCTAGTGTGCCGCCTGCGCACCCTCGATGTGCGCACGGGTGATCCTCTTGCGGAACACCCAGTATGTCCAGCCCTGGTAGGCGAGGATCAGCGGGAGCGCCACGAGGGCCACCCAGGTCATGACCTGCAGCGTGTAAGCCGACGACGAGGCGTTCGCGATGGTGAGGCTGTTGGCCGGGTTGTTCGAGGCCGGCATCACATCGGGGAAGAGCGAGAGGAACAGGCTGAGTACGGCGAACGCGACGGTCGCCGCCATCGCACCGAACGCCCACCCCTCGCGCCCCCGAGCGTTGGCGAGCACGGCGGAGATCAGAGTGACCGCAGCGACCAGAGAGAGCACGGCCGACCAGAAGGTGCCGTACGCCAGGGTCGTCCACAGGAGGAAGGACGCGGCGACGACGATCGTGAGCAGCCCCGAGCGACCGGCCAACCGCCGGGCTCGTCGCTGCAGCTCCCCGTCGGTCTTCAACGAGACGAACAGCGTGCCGTGCGTGAAGAAGAGCAGCAGCGTGGTGAGCCCGGCGAGGAGCGCGTAGGGGTTCAGGAGGTCGAAGAACGACCCGGTGTAGTTGAAACCCGAATCGAGCGGAACACCGCGGACGATGTTGCCGAACGCGACGCCCCACAGGAAAGCGGGGACGGCAGAACCGATCACGATCATGGCGTCGAATCGGCGCTTCCAGGCGGCCTCCGGCCGCTGGTGGCGATACTCGAACGAGACACCGCGCAGAATGAGCGACAAGAGGATCAGGAGCAGCGCCAGATAGAAGCCCGAGAACAGGGTCGCGTACCACTCGGGGAACGCCGCGAACAGCGAGGCGCCGGCGACGATCAGCCAGGTCTCGTTCAGATCCCAGATCGGGCCGATCGTGTTGATGATGACCCGGCGGTCGGTGTCGTCTTTTCCGAGGAACGGAATCGACATTCCGACGCCGAAGTCGAAGCCGTCGAGAACGAAGTATCCGATGAAGAGGAATGTGATGATTCCGAACCAGAGGATAGTGAGGTCCATGATCAGTACACCGTCGTTTCCTGGCGTCGCACGCCTGTCTCGGGATGGGGTTCGGGCAGGTCGTCCGGGCCCTTCTGGGCAGCCTTCTTGATGAGCTTGAACTCGACGACGGCGAGCGAGCCGTAGATGAGGGTGAAGGCGATCAGAGAGATCAGCACCTCGAGGCCGGTGACGTTCGGGGAGACGCCGTCAGCCGTCTTGAGCAGGCCGAACACGAGCCACGGCTGCCGGCCCATCTCGGTGAAGACCCAGCCCATGATCATGGCGCCGAGCGAGAGCGGGAAGCTCCAGATCGCGGCCTTCCAGATCCAACGGCCCCAGCGACCCGCGAACAGGCGGGCGCCGAGGGCGCTCTTCTTTCGGGTCAGCACGAGACCGACGAACGCGGTGAACACGTGCAGAACGCCGAGAGCGATCATCCACCGGAACGCCCAATAGGTGACCCAGATGGTGGGCGTGTAGTCGCCGGGACCGTAGAGCTGAACGTACTGAGCCTGAAGATCGTTGATGCCTTCGACGGTGCCGTCGAAGGTGTGCGTCGAGAGGAACGAGAGCAGGTACGGGATGCGGATCGAGAACAACTCGCTCGAGCCGTCGGGCGTGCCGAGGGTGAAGATGCTGAACGAGGCGTCGGCTCCCGTCGATGTCGTGTACATCGCCTCCGCAGCCGCCATCTTCATGGGTTGCGTCTGCACCATGGCGAGGCCGAGCGAGTCGCCGGTCAAGACGGTGAGAGCACCCGCGATCATCATCATCCACAGGCCGAACTTGAGCGCCGGGCGCATGGTGTCGAGGTGCTGATTGCGCGAGAGGTGCCAGGCGGCGACGGTGATGATGAGACCGGCGGCGACCATGAAGCAGGCGAAGATCGTGTGGGGGAACGCCGCGAGCGCCACCTTGTTCGTGAGGAGTGCCCAGATGTCGGTGAGTTCGGCACGCCCCTTCGCCTCGTTGATGTCGTAGCCCACCGGGTTCTGCATGAATGCGTTGGCGGCGATGATGAAGTAGGCCGAGAGGATGCTGCCGACCGCGGTCGCCCAGATGGTGGCCAGGTGCAGGCCGCGGGGCAGCTTGTCCCAGCCGAAGATCCAGAGCCCGATGAATGTCGCCTCGAAGAAGAACGCGAGCAGGCCTTCCATGGCGAGCGGCGCTCCGAACACGTCGCCCACGAACCGCGAGTAGTCGGACCAGTTCATTCCGAACTGGAACTCCTGCACGATTCCCGTGACGACGCCCATCGCGAAGTTGATGAGGAAGAGCTTTCCGAAGAACTTCGTGAGTTGCAGATACTTCTCTTTGTCTGTGCGCACCCACGCGGTCTGGAACAGAGCGACAGTGAGCGCCATGCCGATCGTGATGGGTACGAAGAGAAAGTGGTAGACGGTGGTGAGGCCGAACTGCCAACGCGACAGGAGCAGTGGATCGAGCCACTCGTTCATGGAGAGTTCCCCTTCGGAAGTAGACTTCTACACAACGTAGAAATCCTTCTTCTACAGAGCGTAGAACATATCGAAACGAAAAGGTAGTCTTGTCGCATGATCACTCTCGGCGTACTCGAGCGTTCGGTGATGAACGCCCTGTGGGAGTCCCCCGACGGCCTCTCCGCCCCCGAACTCGGCGAACGGCTGGTGGCAGCCGAGGCTCCCGCCAAGCGTCGCGAACTCGCGACGACCACTCTGCTCACCGTGCTCTCGCGCCTCGAGAGCAAGGGCTTCGTCTCGCGCAGCCGCGCCACCAGGCCGCACCGCTATCACGCGGTCAACTCGCGGTCTGAGCACACGGCCGAGCTCATGCACGAGGTTCTGCAGCTCGCGCCCGATCGAGACGACGCTCTCGCCCGTTTCGTCGGTGGGGTCTCACCGACCGAAGCCGAAACGCTTCGCCGCCTCCTCGCATCCCGCGGCACCGGTAACTGACGGTGACCGGAGCCTGGATCGGGCTCGCGGTTCTCGCCCTCGCTCTGGCGTGGCCCGTTCCCATCGCCCTGTCGAAAGCGGCGTGGCCCGCCCGCGCCCCGGGCACCGCGTTGGCGCTGTGGCAGGCGGTTGCCCTCTCCGGTGGTCTCTCGATGATCGGGGCGCTGTTGGCGTTCGGCCTGACGCCGTTCGAGAACGACCTGGGGGTCGCATCGACACTCCTCTCCGGCCACATCCTCGACGGCCCCGTGCCCGCTCAGGCCGGCGCCTTGCAGATCGTCTCGCTGGCCGGCGCCGTGGTGCTCGGGGTTCACCTGGTGCTGAGTCTCGCGACCACGGCGGCCAACACCGCCCGCGAGCGCCATCGGCATCGAGCACTGATCGAACTCCTCAGCTCACCGCTTCAGGGCAGCCCCGGAACGCGCATGCTGGATTTCCCTGCACCCGTCGCGTACTGCCTTCCCGGCGTGCGCTCGATCACGGTGCTCACCGAGGGCCTGGTTCGGGTTCTGGATGCCGCGCAGCTCCGAGCCGTGTTGGCCCACGAGCGGGCGCACCTCCGCCAGTATCACCATCTCGTGCTGCTCGCCTTCAAGGCGTGGAACATCGCGCTCCCGTGGTTTCCCATCGCGAACCGCGCCGAGAAGGCCGTCGCCCTCCTCGTCGAGATGCTGGCGGACGACGACGCTCGTCGCGAGGTGGACGACGCCTCGCTCGCCACGGCGATCGCCATCGTCGGCTCCCCCTGGCGAGACGGCGACCCCGCGTCCGCACCTCTCCCGTCAGACGAGATCGTGCCCGAGGCCGATCCCGAGACACTCGGGGCGCGGGTATCGCGTCTGATCTCCCCACCCGACTCTCTCTCCCGGGCAGCTCGCGCCCTCGTGCTCGCGACCGGGGTCGTCCTCGTCGCCGTGCCCGTCGCCGTGCTCGTCGCCCTGCTGTGATCGGGCGCATCCCCAGGTCATCGACACCGACAGGTCATAGGCTCGGGGCGTGAACGAGATTCTCAGTTGGATCCTGGACACGGTGTCCGGCGTCGATCCCGTGTGGCGCACCCTCATCGCGGGTGTCGCCATGCTGCTCGAGACGAGCATCCTGCTCGGTCTCATCGTTCCGGGCGACACCGTACTGCTCGTCACCGCCACCGGAGTGCAGGGCCCGGTGCAATACGTCGCGCTCGCCCTGGCCTCCATCGTCGGCGCACTCGGCGGCGAGAGCATCGGATTCATGCTCGGCCGCTACTTCGGCCCGCGGATCCGCCACTCGCGGCTCGGCCGACGAATCGGAGAGCGGCACTGGCAGCGGGCAGAGCGCTACCTCGATCGCCGCGGAGGCATCGCCGTGTTCCTCTCGCGCTTCCTCCCCGTGCTGCACTCTCTCATCCCCGTCACCGTGGGCATGAGCACGATGACCTACCGCCGATTCATCGCGTGGACCTTGCCCGCCTGCATCCTGTGGTCGTTCGCCTACGTCACCGCCGGCTCGGTCGCCGCCGGCAGCTACCGCGAGCTGGCCGACCGCCTGCATTTCGCGGGGTACATCTTCGTGGCCGCCATCGTGGTCTTCGTTATCGTTGTGATCATCGTGAAGAAAGTCATCGCGCGCGGTGAGGAGAGGCACATGAATGACGCACCAGACTCCCCCGATTCCCCTGACTCCGCCGAGCGGGGCGCACTCCCCCACTGAGGCGGCCGACGACTACTCGTCGATCGGATATCGTCCCGACGCGGCCATCCGCTGGGGTCTGCCTCAGTTCGCCATCGGGATCGGTCTGTTCGTCGCGATCCTCATCGTCGTCAACACCCTCGCCCTGTTCGTGCCGCGCGCGGCACAGAGCCCGCTGCTCTTCGCGGCCGTGCTCGCGGGGTACGGCGCGCTGTTCCTGCCGGCCTTTTTTGCAGCGCGTTCGCGGGGAACCGGCTCACTCGCTCGGGACTTCGGTCTGCGCTTTCGGCCCGTCGACCTGGCCACCGGGCTCGGCGTGGGGATCGCGGCGAAGATCGTCGGCGTCATCATCGCGATTCCGTTGGTCGGGCTGACCGGCGGCGTGCCGACGAGCAATGTGCCGGTGCAGAGCGATCTCGTCTGGATCGTCCTCAATACCGTGGTCGCCACCACCCTTGTGGCTCCCCTCGTCGAGGAGCTCTTCTTTCGCGGGCTGCTGCTGCGGGCGATCAGAAACGGTGTGTTGCGCGGCCGAGCATCGCACCCGCGCACTGCTCCGCCTTCCGCGGCTCGGGCGCGCGGCGCCCTGCTGGCCAGCATTCTGATCTCGTCAGTGGCCTTCATGGCCATGCACCTGTATCAGGCGCCCGATCTGACCACACTCCTCGTGCTCGGCACCTCGACGCTCGTTCTCGGGCTGGCCAATGCCGCGCTCGCGACCCGTACGGGTCGACTGGGCCCCGGCATCGTCGCGCACATGGTGTTCAATGGCGTGGCTCTTCTGGGTTTCTTCGCCACCAGTAGATGACGCCCGCTCCACGAACGAGCGGGCCCGTCGACCTCGGTCGACGGACCCGCTCGTGGTGACAGAAGGCTTAGAAGAGCTTCTTCTCGGCGAGCCACGCCTTGGCGATGACCTCGGCCGATTTCTGGTCGTTGACGCTCTGCGAGTTCAACTCGACGAGATCGTCTTCGGTCAGCGCACCGTTGACCTTGTTGATGATGTCCGCCGCCTTGTCGTCGACCTTCTTCGACGCGACGGGCACGACGTTGTCGGCCACGAACAGGCCATCGGGGTCGGTCAGAGCGACAAGGTTGTTCGACTTGATGTTGGGGTCGGCCGTGTAGATGTTGCCCAACTGGATCGTGTTGTCGACGAGCGCCTTCACGGTCAGGGGTCCGCCCGAGTCCTCGATCGACTGGAAGGTCGTGTCGATTCCGTACTTCTCCTTGAGCGTCGCCGGGCCGTAGGGGCGGGTCTCGAGCTCCGCGTTGCCGCCGACGACGATCGGGGTCGTCACGTTCTTCAACGAGGCGATGTCGGTGAGCTTGTTCTCGGCCGCGTAGGCCTCGGTCACCGTGTACGAGTTCTGGTCACTCGCCTCGGACTTGTCGAGCGCGCGCAGGCCGTCGGGCAGAGCCGCCTCGAGCTCGGAGTAGACATCGTCGCTCGTCGTCGCCTTCGTGTCGGGCTTGAGCGCCTGCAGCAGACTGCCGCTGTAGTCGGGGAACAGGTCGATCTTGCCCGCCTCGATCTCGGGAAGGTAGACCTCACGCTGACCGATGCGGAACTGGCGGTCGACGGTGTAGTCGTTGGCCTCGAGCGCCTGGGCGTAGATCTCGGCGATGATCTCGTTCGAGTAGTAGTCCTGCGAGCCGATCACGATGGAGTCGGTGCTGGCCGCATCAGTGGATCCGGCGTCCAGCGGATCGGATGTTGCACACCCTGCCAGTGCCACCACGGCACCGACCGCGATAACGCTTGCGACGATCCGGCCCTTCCTAATGTTTGCTGTGAACATCGTTATTTCCTCTCTTGGGTGGGAGACCCCACCACCGCGACGCGTCGGGATGACGGCGTGCGGACATCTGTGTTCTGGTTTGCGACGACGCCGCGTGGTACGACCAACTTCTGCAACACCGCGAAGATTCCCTCGCTGAGCAGCGCGAGCGCGATCACGAGCAGTGACCCGGCGAGCATCTGGGAGTAGTCGTTGGATTTGAGGCCGACGAAGATGAAGCGCCCGAGGCCGCCGGCACCCACGTAGTCGGCGAGGGTCGCCGTCGCGATGACCTGGAGTGTCGCCGAACGGAGCCCTCCGATCAGCAGCGGCAGGCCGAGCGGAACCTCGACCTTGCGCACGATCTGCCCCTCCGTCATGCCCACGGCCCGAGCGGAGTCGATCGTGCGGCGATCGATCGCCTCGAACCCCGAGTAGGCGCCGGCCAGGATCGGCGGGACCGCCAGCACCACCAGCGCGATGATGGGGGCCTCCACGCCGATTCCGAGCCAGAGCGCGACGATGATGAGCAGGCCGAGGGTGGGCAGCGCCCGGAATCCCCCGGTCAGGCTCACGGCCAGGCTGCGACCGCGACCCGTGTGCCCGATGAGGTACCCCAGTGGGATCGCGATGACGCTCGCGATGACGAGAACGACCAGGCTGATCGTGAGGTGTTGCACGAGACGGATCGGGATGCCGTTCGGTCCCCCGAGATGGGCCGGATCGAAGATCCAGGCGAAGGCGTCGATGAGCAGATTCACGATGCGGCCGCCTCTGCGGTGAGCCGCGAGCGGCGCGTGGAGGAGGGTCGGGTCGCACGCGCCCACGGCATGAGAAGCCGACCGAGGAGCACCAGTGCCGCGTCGATCAGCAGCGCGAGCGCGATGGTGGCCACCATGCCGGCGAGCACCTCTGCCACGATGTTGCGCTGCAATCCGTCGGTGAAGAGCAGCCCGAGGCTCTTGATACCGAGGACCGCACCGACCGTGACCAGGCTGACGGTACTGACCGCCACCACGCGGATGCCCGCGAGAAGCACCGGACCCGCCAACGGCAGATCGACCCTCCAGAAGCGCGTCCACGGCGAGAATCCCATCGCGGTGGCGGACTGGCTGATGTCCGACGACACCGAGCCGAGGGCATCCGACGTCGTGCGGACCATCAGCGCGATGCCGTAGAGGGTGAGCGCCACGACGACGTTGATCGAATCCCTCGCGCCCGTTCCCAGGACGATCGGGAGAACGATGAGGAGCGGCAGAGAGGGGATCGCGTAGAGCAGGCCGAGCACCGTGAGCAGCACTCCGCGGCTGAGCCGGTAGCGGTTCGCCACCCAGCCGAGCGGAACAGAGAGGACGAAGCTCAGAACGATGGGCGGGATGCTGAGTGCGAGGTGCTCGAGAGTGCGCTGTCCGATGAGGGGCAGGTTCTCGATGATCCAGTTCATGCCGGCTCGTCCTCGAGGGGCCTCGGGTCGCCGCCGGACGGGGCACCGTCGACCAGGACTCCGGCAGCGCGGCCCTCGCTGTCGAGCACCACGTCACGCCCGTCGCGCCGGTCGATGTGCAGCGCCCTCTTGCCCTTGGTCGCTCCGATGAAGTCGGCCACGAAGTCGTTGGCCGGAGCCGTGAGGATCTCGGTCGGCGAGCCCTTCTGCACGATGACGCCGCCCTTCTGCAGGATGACCACCTGGTCGCCCAGCAGGAATGCCTCATCGATGTCGTGTGTGACGAAGACGACCGTCTTGTCGAGCTCGCGCTGCAGCCGGATGAGTTCTTGCTGGAGCTCTGCGCGCACGAGCGGGTCGACCGCGCCGAACGGCTCGTCCATCAGCAGGATGTTCGGGTCGGCCGCCAGTCCACGGGCGACGCCCACGCGCTGCTGCTGACCACCCGAGAGCTGGCTCGGGTAGCGGTTCGCAAGGGAGCGATCCAGACCGACCGTGTCGAGGAGTTCGAGGGCCCGGGCATGAGCCTCCCGCTTCGGAACCCCGTTCAGAAGGGGGACGGTGGCGACGTTGTCGACCACCTTGCGATGAGGCAGCAGCCCGGAGTTCTGCATCACGTAGCCGATGCGACGACGGAGCTTCACCTTGTCGAGACCGACGATGTCTTCGCCGTCGATCTCGATCGAGCCGGATGACCGGTCGATCATGCGGTTGATCATGCGCAGGATAGTGGTCTTGCCACAGCCGGAGGACCCGACGAAGACCGTGGTCTTGCGCGACGGGATCACGAGGCTGAAGTCCTCGACGGCCAGCGTGCCGTCAGGAAAACGCTTCGAGACCTGACGGAATTCGATCATGTCATGGCCCGTTCGTCTGGCGCGCACGAGTGCGCGCGTGTGACCTCAGCCAAACATGCAACGCCCCAATCGGCAAAGCATGCGAGCCGGGAATGACGAATTGTGTCCGGCAGGCTAAGGTGCACCCGGCCCGGGTCAGGCCAGCGGCGTGGCGCTCTCGTCGTTGCGGGTGAGATAGTCGCGAACGACCCGCTCGCACTCGTCGATGATCGTGTCGTCTCCCGTGCCGCCGAGCATGAATGCACGGACCAGCAGCGCGTCGATCATGGTGACGGCGACCTCGAGGCGCGTCAGGAACGCGGCCTCGTTCGAGACGCCGTACTTCTCGATCAGCACGTCGTGCAGATTCTGAGCGACGCGACGCGTCTTGATGCGCGACACGTCGGTCTCGGGCGACGAGACCAGGTCGCCGAGTCTGATCGATGTGAAGCCCACCTCGCTGCGGTGCATGGCGACCGAAGAGCCGATCGAGACGACGACCGCGTCGATCCAGCTCGAGGGGGTCTTCTCGGCGATGTCGGCTTCGAACTGCCGCAGGAACCGCTCGATGCTGCGGGCTCCCAGTGCCGTCAAGACCGCGATGCGGTCGGGAAAGTAGCGGTAGACGGTTCCGATGGAGGCCTCGGCTCGGTCTGCGACGAGGGCCGTGGTGAGTCGTTCGATTCCCACCTCGTCGACGACGGCGGCCGCCGCGTCGAGCAGAGCGGCGATGCGATCGGAGCTGCGAGCCTGAATGGGTTCGTTGCGCACCTGCACGGCGTCGGCGCGGATTTCCTCGGTGACGTTGTTCACAGGCACGGCGCCGATCCTTTCATCAGGGATGTGCTGACCATCTTAGTTGCGCGAGGGCGGCAGAATAGAGAACATGTGTGGTCGTTTCGTCGTGTCCCGTGCTGCAGGCGACCTGGTCGCCCTCTTCGATGTCGATGTCGAAGGCGCCGACTTACCCGAGCCATCGTGGAACGTGGCACCGACCCAGCGCGTCCCGGTGATCATCGATGCCGTCAATCGTGCTGCCGCGACCGACGAGGACGCACCCGCCGTGCTGAGGCGGCTGGAGTCGGCCCGCTGGGGACTCGTGCCCGGGTTCGCGACCGAGCCGACAGCATCCGCGCCTCTCTTCAACGCCCGCATCGAGACGGCGGCAGAGAAGCCGGCCTTCCGCGAGGCCGTCGCCGCGCGCCGTGCCGCCATACCGGCGTCGGGATACTACGAGTGGTTGATTGCGCCCGACGGCAGCAAGAGCCCGCAGTTCGTCTCAGCCGGCGACGACGAGCCGATCCTCTTCGCCGGGCTGTACGAGTGGTGGCGCAATCCTGCGGTCGCCGCCGACGATCCCGCTCGTTGGCTGCTCTCGACCACCATCCTGACTCGAGCCGGAGCGGGGCCGCTGGCCTCGCTGCACGAGCGGATGCCCGTGTTCCTCGAGCCTGGACTCATGGAGGACTGGCTCGACCCGCGCACCACCGGAGACGCGGGACTGCTCGCCGACATCTCGCTGGCCGCCGAAGAGCTCGCCGACGACATGGTGTTCCACACGGTCGGGACCGCTGTCGGCACGGTCGGCAACGACTCGCCCGAACTGGTCATGCCGGTCGACTGACGGCGAGGCAAATCGGATGCGTGCGACACTGGGGTGTGCGGAAATCGGATAAGCCCCTCTCGGCCAAGCAGGGCGCCGAAGTCATCATTCACCGTGCGGCCCGCATCGAAGACGCGGTGCACGAGTTCCGCCAGAAGCGCGCACAGGCCAGCGGCAAGGTGCCCACGGTCATCCCGTTCACGGGATACGGGTCGACCACCTGGGTCAGGGTCCTCGCCCGGGTGCTGCTGACGACCCCGCCCAGACCCGGATCGCGCGAAGACCGCAAGGCCCGCACGCAGCACGAGAGCGTTCGCGGGTGGAGGAGCTTCACCAGCGTCCCCTTCGGCAACGCCTCGGTCACGGTCGAGGCGGGCGGCGGGTCCCACACGGTGGCCGCCGATCGCGGCGGCGTCGTGGATGCGGTCATCGAGGTCGTACTCGAGCCCGGGTGGCAGACGGTCACCATCGGGATCGACGGCGGCCAGACGGTCGAGGCTCCGATCTTCGTCCTCGATCCCTCGTCTCGCTTCGGCGTCGTCAGCGACATCGACGACACCGTCATGGTTACGGCCTTGCCGCGGCCTCTACTGGCTGCCTGGAACACCTTCGTGCTCGATGAGCACGCACGGGTGCCCACGCCCGGCATGGCCGTGCTGCTCGAACGCCTCACGACTGAGAACCCCACCTCCCCCGTCATCTACCTCTCGACGGGCGCGTGGAACGTCGCGCCCACGCTCAGCCGCTTCCTCTCACGCAACCTCTACCCCGCAGGCCCTCTGCTTCTCACCGATTGGGGTCCGACGCACGATCGTTGGTTCCGCAGCGGGCGCGAGCACAAGCGAGAGAACCTGCGTCGCCTCGCACGCGAGTTCCCCGACGTGCGCTGGCTGCTCATCGGCGACGACGGGCAGCACGACGAAGAGATCTACGCGGACTTCGCCATCGACTTTCCCGAGAGCATCGCCGCGGTCGCCATCCGACAGCTCTCGCCGAGCGAGGCCGTTCTGGCCGGAGGCCGCTCGAACGACGAGGTGCACACCGAGCAGACCGGCGCGACGTGGGTCTACGCACCCGATGGCGCCGGCATCTCCGCCCAGCTCACCGAGGCCGGCATCCTCCAGCTTCCGCCGCGCTAGATCCAGCCGCGTTCCTGGGCGACGAACACGGCCTGCTGACGAGTATCGACGGCGAGCTTCGCGAGCACGGCCGATACGTGATTGCGCACCGTTCCGGGCGCGAGCTTCAGCTGCCGGGCGATCTGGGCGGTCGTCTCGCCCCGACGGCCGACGCGCAAGACGTCGAGCTCTCGATCGGTGAGCGGGCAGCGTTCGTCGCTCAACGCGTCGGCCGCCATCTCCGGGTCGACGTACCGGGCTCCCGCCATCACCCGCCGGATGACCGCGGCAACTTCTCCGGCATCCCGCGACTTGGGCAGAAAGCCGGCCACTCCGGCCGCGAGCGCACGCCTCAGCACGCCGGGGCGCGCATGACGGGTGACCACCACGCACCGCGCGCTGACCGTGCGCCGAAGCCGCTCGGCGACCTCGACTCCATCGAGGCCGGGCATCTCGAGGTCGAGAAGGCACACATCGGGCTTCAGCCGCTCGGCCTCGGCGACGGCCTCCTCGCCGTCGGCGCATTCGGCGATCACGTCGATGTCGCCCTCGAGGCGCAGCAGGGCCGCGAGGGCGGAGCGGATCATCGCCTCGTCGTCGGCGAGAAGCACCCGGATCATGCTCGCACCGCCCGGTTGTCCGGAACCGTGACGACCACGCAGAACTCTCCATCGTCTGTCGTCACGGTCAGGGAACCACCGGCCGCGCCCACGCGCCGAGCGATGCCGTCGAGCCCTGATCCGCGGTTGTCGGCGACGATCATCGGTTTGGATTCCGCGGTGTCGTTTCGGATCTCGTAGCGCCACTGCTCGCCGCCACGGGTGAGGGCCAGCGCGGCCCGTCGTCCGCCGCCGTGACGGAGCACGTTCGTCGTCGTCTCACGGATGACGGGTGCGAAGACCGAGGCAGGAGCATCGGCCGCATCCGGTGAGACACGCGAGTCTGCCGCCATGCCCGCCGCACGGAGGAGGTCTCGGGCATTCGCCAGCTCGTCGGGCAGGGGCACGGAGCGGAACCTCGTGGCGAGGTCCCTGGTTCCCTGGCGTGCCTCGTCGACGCTCACTCGCGCCGCGCGCAGCTGCTGCAGCGCGGCATCCCGGTCATCGGGCAGCAGGCGCTCGGCCAACTCCAGCTGCAGGGCGATCACCTGCAGATGATGACCCTGCAGGTCGTGCACGTCTGTCGCGACGCTCAAGCGTTCCTCCGCGGCGGCAAGGCGCGACTCGGAGATCCGGGCGCGGTCGAGCGCGATGAGGACGTCCCACCACCAGAGCGAGAACACCGTCATCAACGGAAGAACGCTCGTGTAGAAGCCGAACACGAAGTAGTCGCCGCCTCCCGGCCCCGCGAAGGCGCCATTGACGTCGAGCCCCCAGAGACACACCAGCAGCACCGTGACGACGATCACCAGGCGCAGGCGCACGGGGCGCGGCCAGTCGAGCAGCTGCAGAGACTGCGCCAGCGGCAGCGCGAGCATCAACCAGAGACCGCTCACCGAGAAGACGACGGCGCCGGCGGCCACAGCCACCAGCAGCGGCACGAGAACAGAGCGGCCGGGCAGGCTCGTCGTCTCACCCGTGCGATGCCGATAGGTGCGCACCAGCGGCAGGGTCGAGGCGATCCAGATCAGTCCCGCAGCCGAGACCACGAGCAGTGTCGCCGCCTGCTCTCCTCTCTGGATCAGCGTCGCCACCCAGATCAGCACGATGACGACCTCGAAGAACACGACCGCAGACGCCGTGTACCACCAGGTGGCGACGACTCCCCGCGCCGTCGTCGAGCCCGGTCGCCCGGTCGTATCGGATGCGCGGCGAGAGTCTGCGGGATGCGTCACGTCCACCACCATAGGCGCGTGACAGATGTCACGGCCGCGGCGGGCATAAGACCCGACAGGAGGTGACAGACCGACACTGTCGGAGGGGGCAGCTCGTGCGCTGGGCTTGACCATGACACCGGCACCGTCGATCCGGGTGCCGCCACACGAGAAGGAGTCACACCATGGACCTCATCCCCCGCTTCCAGGATCTGGTCGCCCAGGTTCCGGAGTTCGTTCAACCGCTGATCGTCGCCCTGGCAGGCGCCGTGCCCTTCATCGAAGGCGAGGGGGCCGCCGTTATCGGCGTCATCGGCGGAGTGCATCCCGTGGCCGCCGTGCTGGCGGGTATCGCCGGCAACTTCCTTTGCGTACTCGTGCTCGTGACGCTGAGCTCGAGAACACGCTCGGCGATCGTGAGCCACCGAAGAAGCAGGGCCGAGGCCCGCGACGTGACCCTGGTCGGCGCCGGCCCCGGGGCGCATGACGAGAGCGCAGACGAGAACGCAGACGTGGATGCACCGGAGTCGGGCCGAAAGACGGCTCGCTGGGTGAAATTCCAGCGCGCGCTCGACCGCTACGGCGTTCCCGGAGTCAGTCTGCTCGGGCCTCTGCTGCTGCCGACGCAGTTCACGGCGACGATGCTCACCGCGTCGGGAGTGGCCGCGCGACGCGTGCTGTTCTGGCAGGGTCTCGCCATCATCGGGTGGACGACCCTTCTCGGCGTCGTCGTCGGCGGTGTCGTGCACACCGTCGCATAGTCGCGCTCGCACGCCACGCCGGGGCGAGTGGCGGATGTCGGTGCCGGTTCGTACACTTCGAATATAGAAGATATATTCGAATGTCTCCCGATTGGAGAGCGGCCATGAACATCGAAGAACCCGTCACCGTCGAGCTGTCCGACGACGGCTCTCCCCTGAGATTCGAGTGGCGCGGGGTGCATTACGGAGTCATCAGCGCACCCGAACGCTGGTTCGCGCGACGACCCTGGTGGCTGCTCGACGGCAGGGCCTCTCTCGGCACGGGCGAGGCCTTGATCGATCGTGAGATGTGGCGCGTCGATGCCGTGCCGCTCACCGCCGGTATGCCGCGCCGCGACGGCACGTTCGATCTCGCCCTGCGCTCTGCGCCGGGCGAGTGGCACATGTCCCGCGCCTTCGACGATGTCCTCGACACGCAGCTCTTCGCCTGACGCCGATGCCCCGATTCACCCACCTGCATGTCGCCTCGGCCTACTCCTCGCACTTCGGAACATCCCAGCCCGAGGCGTTGGTCGCTTCCGCTGTGAGCGACGGCGCCGAGGTCGCGGCCATCACCGATCGCGACGGCCTCTACGGCGCCATCCGGCATGTGCGGGCCTGCATAGCCGCGGGCATCGACGCGGTCGTGGGCGTCGACCTGGCTCTGCTGCCAGAGAGATCGGCGCGAGCCTCGACCCCGGGCAGGCAGGCCGATTCCCCGGCTCCCCCGTCCTCGACGCCGGCCCGCATCACGGTCCTGGCGCACGGCCACAACTCCGGAGAGGGATGGGCTGCACTCTGTCGGCTGATCAGTGCCGCCCACAGCCCTGCAGGCGACGGCATGCCGCGGCGTCCGAACGATGTCGGCATTCAGCGCTCCCGTCCCAGCGGGTTCCTCATCGGGGAGTCCGGCCCGGTCGCGACGGTACTGCTCGGCCCTGATTCCGACGTCGCGCAGGCGGTAGCCGCGGCAGATCTCTCACTCGCGGCATCCATGCTGGCCGAATGGAAGAGACTGCTGCCCGGCGCGATCGCGGTCGAGGTGGTGTGCCACCTCACCGAACCGGGCGAGCGCGCGAGCATCCGCCACGCCGCGCGCATGCTCGAACTCGCCGACAGCGTCGGTGTGCCGGCCGTGCTCAGCAACGCCGTGCGTTACCTCAGACCCGACGACGCGGTCACGGGCGATGTGCTCGACGCGGCCGACAGACTCCGCCCCCTCGGCGCATTCCAGCCTCAACCCAACGCCCAGGCCTGGCTCAAGTCGGCCGATGCCATGAGGCGACTCGCTTTTCTCATCGTCGACCACTCTGCGCTGCCCCGATCGGCAGCCGAGCAGCTGCTCTCGAGCACAGAGCGCCTGGCAGACACCTGCCGACTCGACCCGCGTGAGGACCTCGCCTGGCGGCGACCCAAGCTTCCCTCGCAAACGGTCCTCGGCATCGAGGGCGACCCGCTCGTCGAGCTGCGTCGACGAAGCGAATCCGGCCTCCTCGAGCGCTATGCCGATGCACGATCGAGCGAGGTCGAGTCGCTGAAGACCCGCCTCGACACAGAGATCGACACGATCGGCCGATTCGGCTTCGCCAGCTATTTCCTCACCGTCGCGGAGGTGTCGTCGCTCATGCGCTCCATGAACGTGCGCAACCAGGCGCGCGGCTCCGGAGCCGGAAGCCTGGTGAACTTCGCACTGCGCATCTCCAACGTCGATCCGATCCGACACGATCTGCTGTTCGAACGCTTCCTCGGCAACAAGAGATCGACTCTGCCCGACATCGATATCGACGTCGAATCGGCCAGGCGGCACGACATCTATCGGGCGATCTTCGAGCGTTTCGGCCAGAACCGGGTGAGCCTCATGTCGATGCAGAACACCTACAGGGCCCGCGGCGCCGCGCGCGATGCCGGACTCGCCCTGGGGCTCGACGACGCCCAGATCGATCTCGTCGCCACCAACCTCTGGCGGTTCAACGCGCGTGACTTTCGTCGGGTGCTCGATGAGAAGCCCGAACTCCGCGAGATCGCCGCCCTGGTCAAGAACGATGCCCAGATCGACATGCTCGTCGATCTCACCGAACGACTCGACCGCCTTCCCCGGCACATCAGCATGCATCCGTGCGGCGTCATCCTCGGCAACGACGAGCTTCTCAACACCACACCCGTGCAACCCAGTGGCATGGGCCTGCCCATGAGCCAGTACGACAAGCACGACATGGATGACGCGGGGTTGCTGAAGCTCGACGTCCTCGGTGTGCGCATGCAGAGCACGCTGGCCTATGCGGTGTCCGAGATCCACCGTGTTCACGGTCGTCGCACGGCCCACGCGGGCGGCCTGCCCGTCGACGCGCGCTACGTCAGCGCAGACGGCATCATCGAACTCGACGAGATTCCCCTCGACGACGAAGCGACCTTCGAGGCGATCCGCACCACCCGCACCCTCGGCATGTTCCAGATCGAGAGTCCCGGCCAACGCGAACTGATCGGCAAGATGCAGCCCACCGAGTTCGAAGACCTCATCGCCGACATCTCGTTGTTCCGCCCCGGCCCGATGAAGGGCAACATGGTGGCGCCCTTCCTCGACACGAAGCACGGCTTCGCCCAACCTCAGTATCTGCACCCGACGTTCCGGCCCTTCCTCGAAAGCACCTACGGCGTCGTCATCTACCACGAGCAGATCCTGCGCATCTTCGCGGCCTGCATGAACGTCTCGCTCGCCGAAGGCGACGAGATGAGACGAACGATCGACGACCCAGAGGCTCGTGTCGAAGAGCGATTCCGTCAACAGACCGCAGCGAACGTCGATAGCGACGGCGCGCGCATCTACGACGACCAGGCCATCGAGCGCATCTGGGCCGTGCTCAAAGGATTCGGCTCGTTCGGCTTCTGCAAGGCCCACGGAGCAGCGTTCGCCCTGCCGACGTTCCAAAGCGCCTGGCTGAAGACGCACTACCCGGCCGAGTTCGTGGCCGCTCTGCTCACCCACGACCCCGGCATGTACCCTAAACGGCTGCTGCTCGCCGAGGCCCGACGCATGGGTGTGCCGATCCTGCCGCTCGACGTCAGCGCCTCTCGCGAGGTCTACACGGTCGAGCGCATCGAGCCGCCCCGATCGCACGGGGTGCTCGCCGATCCCGACGACGTGATCCTCGGCATCCGCCTCTCGCTCAGCGACGTGCATGGAATCACCGCGGCCGAACTCGAGCGAATCCTCGAGAACCAGCCCTACGTCGGCATCGGCGACTTCTACCAGCGTGCCGCGCCGTCACGCGCCCTGCTCACCCGGCTGGGCCTGGTCGGCGCTCTCGACTCACTGGCCGCGCCCGGTGAGGCCGTGGGTGATGCAGCTGCATCGCGCGGCGATGTGATGGCGCGAGTGCGCGAGCTGATCGCGAGGGGCAAGCGTCCCGCGACCCGGCACATCCAGCCGACCCTGCCCATCTTCGTCGACGACCGAGAACAGCTGACCGAGCTCGCTGAGCCGCCGAGCATGATCGAGCGGGTGGCGACCGAACTCGATGTGCTGCAGATGGAGATCAGCGAACACGTGATCGAGAGCTACCGTCCCCTGCTCGACGAGCTCGGCGTCCTGCCTGCGAGCGAGCTTCTCAACTGCTGGAACGGCACGACCGTGCTGGTGGCGGGAATCCGCGTCGCGACCCAGACTCCCCCGATGCGCAGCGGCAAACGAGTGGTGTTCATCAGCCTCGACGACGGCTCGGGGTGCTCGGACTCCACATTCTTCGAGGAGGCCCAAGACCGGGCCGGACCTCTGCTCTTCGGAACGAAGCTCATGGTGATCCAGGGAAAGACGCGGCGAACGGGAGAACGCGGAATCTCGATCGAGGCGAGCAACGCCTGGGATCTGAAGGCGCTGTGGGCGCAGTGGCAGCAGACGCAGCAGCGTCAGGCGCGTGAGGCATCGTGAACCCCGGAGTCGATGACCGCCGAGTCATGAGGCCTCGTCGGCAATCCGCACGGGGGTACGCGAACGAACAACCCTCGACATGACTGATTCCGACGCGGCTGGCCCCGCCTCCATCCAGCCCTACGCTCCGTATGGCCTCGATGCCGTGCCCGCACAGGCCGAGCTCGTGGTCGACACCATCGAGACCGAGCTCGGCCCGATCCGCGTGCATCGATCGCCGACCCGAACCGCATCGACCGCGATCCTTCTGCTGCACGGAGCGGCCGGAAGCTGGACGACCTGGACGCCGTTGCTCGCTGCGGCTCGCGCCGCCGGCGAACCGCTCACCGATGTGGTGGCCGTCGACCTGCCCGGGTGGGGTGACTCGCCCGGCCCCCGCATCCGGTCGCGTCTCACCCTCGACTCGCTGGCCGACGTGATGTGGCAGGTCGTCACCCACCTCGGATACACCCGAGCCGACATCACGGGCCATTCACTGGGGGCCTTCATCGCCCTGCACCTCGCATCGATCCGACCGGCGCACGTCGAGGCCGTGCGCCTCGTCTCGGCGACCACCTTCTCGGTGCTGGCGAGCGTCGAGCATCCGCTGCGATCGTTCGGCGCCGTTCCCGGGTTCACTCTTCTACTCGGCGTGTTCCGTCTGCTCCGGATGGGCGGGGATCGGGGCGTCGGGCTGGTACACGCCGTGCAGAAGATCGGACTGCTGCGCCTCGCCGTCAGCCCGCTCTTCCGGCACCCGCTGCGCGTACCCCGCTCGGTCGTCGATGCTCTGGCACTCGAGGTTCGCCCCGACAGCTTCGTCCGCGCCGCCGAAGCGACCCGCGGATACGATCCGGCCAAACGCTGGGCGAGCATCCGGTGCGCCGTCTGGGCTGTTCGAGGCGACGCCGACTCGTTCGTTCCCTCTCGAGACCTCACCGGACTGCTCCGCGCGATACCCTCGCCACGCTGGCGGAGATCGGCGATTGCGGCCACTTCGCCCATGTCGAGCGTCCGCGAGAGACGCTCGAAGCGCTCGGATTCCTGACGCCCCGACGATCCCCGCTCAGAAACGACGAAGCCGCCGCCCGGTGATTCCGGACGACGGCTTCGATACGCGGAGGACCCGCGGAAGGACTACTTCTGGAGCGAGGCCTGAAGGTCGATCGTGATGGTGACCTCGTCGCCGACGAGGACTCCGCCGGTCTCGAGGGGAGCGTTCCAGCTGACACCGAAGTCGTTGCGGTTGATCTTGGTCGTCGCGGTCAGTCCGGCCTTGTAGTTGCCGTACAGGTCGTCCTGGAATCCACCGAACTCGAGGTCGAACGTGACCGGCTTGGTCACGCCCTTGATCGTGAGGTCTCCGTCGACGAGGAAGTCGCCACCCTCGTAGCGGATACCCGTCGAGACGAAGGTGAGCTCGGGGTGGGTGGGGGCGTCGAAGAAGTCGTTGGTGCGCAGGTGACCGTCGCGGTTCTCGTCGTTCGTGTTGATCGAGGCGACCTCGGCCTTGGCCGTGACGGTGGAGTCGAGGGGGTTCTCGCCCGTGGTGAAGGTGGCGTCGAACTTCTCGAACTTGCCCTTGACCTTGCTGATGAGCAGGTGGCGAACGCTGAACGAGACCTCGGAGTGCGAAGCGTCGATTGTCCAGGTGCCGGCCTTGTAACCCGGGATGGTGATCGTGTCGGTCATGATTTCTCTTTTCGTCTGAGACAGAAGGGAGTGGGTCAGAACCCACTTCGATACAAATGCATGTACCACGGTGATTATTCCACTTCGGTGAAACGAGATCCTGAATAGCCGGTGAATGTCGTCATGCGGCGACACAGTGGGGCGGCAGTTGAGAGGATTGCAGAATGACGAATGACAACACACGCGTGGATTTCTGGTTCGACCCCTCGTGCCCATGGGCATGGATGACAAGCCGCTGGGTCGACGAGGTCGCCGCCCATCGCGACCTCGACGTGCACTGGCACATCATGAGCCTCGCGATCCTCAACGAGAACAACGACGTGCCCGAGGACTACCGGGCCTTCTTCCCGCGCGCCCTGCGCTACGCCCGCGTCGTCGCGACAGCCGAGGCCCTGCATGGCGAAGAGACTCTCAAGCCGCTGTACGACGCTCTCGGTCGGCGCATCCACCTCGACGAGCGGGCGACCGACGTCGAGGCCGTGGTCGCCGAGTCGCTGGCAGAGGCGGGTCTCGGCGCGTCGATCGCCGATCGCGCTCTTCCGGATGCCGAGGGCCGGTTCGAGTTCGACGCGGAGTTGCGCGCGTCCCACCGCAGCGGCATCGACCTGGTCGGTGCCGATGTCGGAACTCCGATCATCGCGGTGAACGGCGTCGCGTTCTTCGGCCCCGTGATCTCACCCGCGCCGAAGGGCGAGCAGGCGCTCGCACTCTGGGATGGAGTGGTCGCCGCGGCGTCGTACGACGGGTTCTTCGAGCTCAAGCGCAGCCGCACCCGCGACCCGATCTTCTCCTAAAGTCCCGGTAATCCCGGGATTCGAAAACGCTTCGCCTACCCTGGAGATCATGGCTCACTCCGTTCTGAGATTCTTCGGCGTGCTCGCGACGGTCACCGCGCTCGTCGCGGTGCCGTTGACGGGCGCCACCGCCGGCCCCCTGCGCGCCGCCGACTACCCCTCGTGGGACGACGTGCAGGCGGCGAAGCAGAACGAAGCCAGCGCTCAGGCGGAGGCCGACAGGATCACCGGACTACTCGACGAGCTCGAGGCCACGGCCACCACGCTCAGCAACGAGGCGTTGAAGCGCGGCCAGGAGTACCTCGTCGCGACCTACAACCGAGACGCAGCGCAGACCTCGGCCGACGACCTCGAGACCAGGGCCACCCAGGCATCCGCCAAAGCCGACACTGCGAAGCGACAGGTGGGTCAGATCGCCGCGCAGCTCTACAAGTCCGGCGGCGACAACGGCACGGTGAACCTGCTGCTGAACGGCGACAAGTCGAAAGAACTGCTCTACAAGCTCGGCACCATGAGCCAGCTCACATCGCAGACGGTGGGGCTGCGCGACGCCGCAGAGATCGCGGCCAACAACGCGTCGTCACTGAGGCTGCAGGCCGACGCGGCGTTGGCCGAACGCGACCGACTCTCGACCGAGGCGGAGACGGCGCTCGAAGCGGCGGAAGACGCACAGGCCGCCGCCGACGCCCAGGTCGCCGAGGAGAAGGCGCACAGCGCCACCCTCTACCAGCAGCTCGCGACGCTGAAGAACACCACCGCCGCAGCCGAGCAGGGCTACCGGGATGGCCTGGCCAAGGCCGCCGAAGAGGCCGCGCGCAAAGCGGCCGCAGAGGCTGCGGCTGCCGCAGAGGCCGCGGCGAACGACAGCGGCGGCGACGGCAGCGCCTGGGTGCCCGACTCCGGATCGGTCGCGTCACCCGACGAGGCGAAGCAGATCGCCTTCAACATGCTGGGCTCCTACGGTTGGGGCGCCGAGCAGCAGAGCTGTCTCGTTCGCCTCTGGACGGGCGAGTCCGGCTGGCGCGTCAACGCGTACAACCCCGACAGCGGAGCGTACGGGATTCCCCAGTCGCTGCCTGCGAACAAGATGGCCGACGTGGCTCCAGACTGGCCGACCAATGCCGCGACGCAGATCACCTGGGGGCTCAACTACATCAGCGGCAGGTACGGATCGCCGTGCAGCGCGTTGGCGTTCTGGAACGGCAATTCGCCGCACTGGTACTGATCGGTCGGGCCCCGATCAGCGCCCGACGAGGCTCGATCCGGCCGTCGTCAGCAGAATCACGTCGACCACGGCACTGGCCATGATCAGCTGAAACAGCAATCGCGTCGGCGGCCTGGTGAGGGCCAGAATTATCCCCGAGACCGCTATCGTCGCGCCGGCCACGAGCCCGATCACAGAGACGACGATCAGTCCGGGTGACGACGCAGCGATGCCGATCGACGCGACGAGCGATGCGACGGCGAGCGAGGCGAATGCGACGACGGCAGACGGCCGGCGGCCGAGTATGTGAGGCAGACCGCGAACCCCTGTGCGCGCGTCGTCGTCGAGGTCGGGGAGGACGTTGGCGAAATGCGCCCCGAAGCCCAGGAGCGCGCCGACAGCGATCGCCCACCACACCGCAGGCCGAGGATCGGCCGACGACAGCGTCACGAAGAGGGGAAGCGTTCCGAAGGTGATCAGGTAGGGCACGCCCGACGCCGGAGTGCGCTTCAGCCACGCGTTGTAGCTCCACCCCGAGGCGATTCCGACGATGTTCACCAGCGCGGCCAGCGGCCCCAGGAGGAGCGACAACGGCACGGCGACGATCACGGCCGCGATGGCGGCCGTGCGAACCGCCGAGCGGCTGATACGTCCGGATGCGATCGGCTTGTCCGAGCGAGCCACGGCCGAATCGCGATCGGCATCGATCCAGTCGTTGCTCCAGCCGATCGACAGCTGACCGGCGAGCATTGCGGCACCGACGAGAACGACCCGCGCCGGGTCGATACCGACCCCTATCGCGAGGATGACCGTGACCAGGGTGACGGCCACAGCCGGCCCCGGGTGGGACGCGCTGATCATCCCACGGAGCATACGTCGAATTATAGGGACAGACCGCGCGTCAGGATCGGTCGATGCTCGCCAGGAGCGTCGTGAGCGACCCCACGAGCGCGACGCGCTCGTCACCCGATATCCCCGCGAGCAACGCGTCCTCGGCTGCGAGTTGCAGCGGAAATACCTCATCGACGAGGTCACGACCCTCCGCCGTCAACGAGATCAGCGCACCCCGCCCATCGGCCGGATTCACCGATCGATCCACCAGACCGCGCCCCTCGAGTCCTTTGAGTCTCTTCGTGGTCGACGGAGCTGTCGCCAGGGAGATCGTGCGCAGTTCGCTCGGAGATCTCGGGGCGGTGGATCTCCTCAGCACGGCGAGGATGTCGAACTCCCCCCGCGTGAGCCCGTGAGCCGCGAGCACCTCGTCGCTGCGATCCACGATCAACGCGGCGCTGCGCAGCACCCGGCCCACCACTCCGATCGCGGCGAGGTCGAGATCCGGCCTGAGACGACGCCACTCCGACTGGATGGCATCGATCGCATCGCCCGCCGAGCCCGGCTCATCGAGTGCACTGCTCATCGAACCTCCACAAACTAATTTACTAGTAAACTATACCCAATGAGTTCATCCATGCTGCCCCATCCGCGCCATCTCGTGGCGTTCGGCCCGCACGGAGGCGCCCACACCGTTGCCCTACGCGCCGGCATCTCGATGGCCGTGCCTCTGACCGCCCTGTGGCTCAGCGGTCATCTCGATCTCTCGCTCTACGCGGCATTCGGTGCGTTCACAGCGCTCTACGGCCGCAACCACACTCACCTCCCCCGGCTGCGCATGCAGACCCTCGCCGCGGCGATGTTGGTCTCGGCCGTCGTCATCGGAACGACCGTCGGGGTGTTCGAGGCCCGACAGTGGATCGTCGTCCCCGTCGTAGCCATCGTGGCCGCCCTGGTGACGATCGTCTCGAACGCCGCCGACCTGCATCCGCCCGGCGCTCTCTTCGCCACGTTCGCCGTCGCCGCCTGCGCATCCGTGCCGAGCACGCCCGCGTCGATCGGTCTGGCGTTGGTCGTCGCATCCGCCAGCGCCGCTTTGTCGTTGGCCATCGGAGTCATCGGATTCGCGCATCCGGCCGCACGGCTCCGACCACGCTCGACCTTCTCCATCTCGTTCCGCGACGCGATCGCTCGACCCGAGAACGTCTCGACCGTCGCCAGACTGATGACGGGAATCCTCATCGCCGGAATCGTTCCGACCGTCGTGGGCATCGGACATCCGTACTGGGCCATGGTGGCCGTCGTCGCCGCCCTGTCGGGGCCGGATGCGACGGCACGCCTCGTGCGGGCCGGTCACCGGATCCTCGGGACGATCCTCGGTCTCGGCCTCGCGGCGCTGCTCTTCGCCGCCGATCTGCCGGCACCCGCGACCATCGCCGTGGTCGTCGCGTTGCAGATGACCGCCGAGCTCTTCATCGGGCGAAACTACGGACTGACGATGGTCTTCGTCACTCCGCTCGCCCTCTGCATGATCGAGCTCGCCCACGCGGTCGATGGCGGCGCACTGATCGCCGACCGCCTCGTGGAGACGCTCTTCGGTGCGGTCGTCGGCATCGGACTCACGCTCCTGTGGCGCTCCCGATCATCGACGGTCGTCGACCCGTGACGCACGACCTGACTCTGCCGTAGCCGAACCGGCGGCGACACCCGTTTTCTCGTCGGCCTCGAGGCGCTCGGCCTCGTCTCCGCCGATCGCCTCGCCTCGGGCGACGAGCCCGGCCACGTCTGACAGCGGAATCTGCTTGAGGAAGAGGGAGAGCAGGAAGGCGAGCCCGATGAAGGGCAGCAGGTACCAGAACACGGGTGCGAGCGCGTCGGCGTACGCGGTGACGATGCCATCGCGCACGCTGTCGGGAAGCTGCGAGAGCGTCTGCGGGTCGAGCGTCGACGTCGAGGCCGCGGCATCCGACGCACTGGCCCCGGCGTTGGTGAAGACCGTGGTGAGGTTCTCCGAGAGGCGCGTGGTGAAGATGGTGCCGAAGACGGCCACACCGAGAGACGCGCCGACCTCGCGGAAGTAGTTGTTCGTGCTCGTCGCCGTGCCGACCATCGACGGGTTCACCGAGTTCTGCGCCACCAGGACGACGACCTGCATGATGAGACCGAGACCGGCCCCGAAGACGAACAGGAAGACGCAGATGAGCCAGATCGGTGTGTCCGCGGTCAGGGTCGTCATGGCGACCATCGCGGCGGCTGTCAGCAACGTTCCGACGATCGGGAAGAGCTTGTAGCGGCCCGTGCGGGTGATCGCGATTCCCGACACGATCGAGGTGCCGATCAGGCCGGCCATCATGGGCAGCATCAGCAGTCCGGATGCGGCCGCCGAGGTTCCCGACGACATCTGCAGGAAGGTCGGAATGAAGCCGATCGCGGAGAACATGCCGAGGCCCAGGGTGAGCCCGATCAGGGTCGCGTTGACGAAGGTGCGGTTCTTAAACAGTGCGAGCGGGATCACCGGGTCTTTCGCGCGCGCCTCGACGATGACGAACAGGATCGCGGCCACGATCATGCCGGCTCCGAACATCCAGGTCTCGGGTGCAGCCCAGCCGTGATCGGTCTTGTCTCCGCCGAAGTCGGTGAAGAAGATGAGGCAGGTGGTGAAAGCCGAGAGCAGGATCACGCCGAGGATGTCGATCGGCTGTGTGGCCTTCTTGCTCGGCAGCCTGAGCGCGAACCAGGCGATAGCGAACGCGGCGATGCCCACGGGGATGTTGATGTAGAACGCCCACTGCCAGGTGAGGTGATCGACGAAGAAGCCACCCAGCAGCGGGCCACCGACGGCGGAGAGGCCGAAGATCGCGCCGAGGGGGCCGAGGTACTTTCCGCGCTCGGAGGCGGGAACGATGTCGGCGATGATGGCCTGCGAGAGGATCATCAGGCCGCCGCCGCCCAGACCCTGCATGGCGCGGAAGACGATGAGCTGGGTGAAGTCCCCGGCGAAGGCGCAGCCGACCGAGGCCAGTGTGAACAGCGCTATGGCGATCAGGAACAGATTGCGGCGACCGAGAACGTCGCCGAACTTGCCGTAGACGGGCATCACGATGGTGGTGGCGAGCAGATACGCGGTGGTCAACCAGACCTGGTGCTCGACGCCGCCGAGCTGACCGACGATGGTCGGCATCGCCGTCGAGACGATCGTCTGATCGAGGCTCGACAGGAGCATGCCGGCGATGAGAGCGCCGAAGATGATCCAGATGCGTCGCTTGGTGAGGAGCATGGGCCTCTCGGAGGTGGAGGCAGTGGTCACGGGTGGGCCTTTCGAGGAGTGGGTTCGGCCATCACGATGCGTGCGGCCGAGAGAGAGTCGGTGAGAATGGAGGCGAGTTCATCGGGCCCAGCGAGGGTGTGCACGCGTTCGCCCACGCTGCGCAGCAGACCGAACAGGATGTGGACGACGGCCTGCGGGCGGAGATCGTCGGTGGGGACGTTCTCGCGCTGAGCGACGAGAGCGACGACCTGACGCTCGCGCTCCTTGCTCATGCCGATGAAGCGCTGCAGCAGCCGCGGCTCACGTTCAAGGGCGGCGAAGAAGTCGGCGTGCTCGCGGGCCGTACCCTCGAGTGCGCCGAAGTGCTGGATGGCAAGCTCGAGCAGATCGTCGATGACGACAGGCCAGCCGCGCGATCCGCGGGCCAGGAACTCCTCGGCGAAGGTCTGGGACTCGGCTTCGGGATCGGCTCCGATGACCGCGTCTTCCTTCGTTCGGAAGTAGTTGAAGAACGTGCGGCGGGAGACTCCCACCTCGTCACAGAGCTCTTCGATAGTGAAGCCACCCAGCCCATGCTGGGCTGTGAGGCGACGAGAGATCGAGGTGAGACGCGACGCCGTCTGTACACGTCGCACTTCGCGGCGATCGACTGTTGCACTCTCATTCACAGAGTGCAGTCTTGCACTTTTACTTGAAGAGTGCAATCGGCCCGAATCACGGCAATTAACGCAGAAGACCCCGGCCTCGAGGCCGGGGTCTTTCTCACGGGGTGGAGCTGAGGGGATTCGAACCCCTGACCCCCTGCATGCCATGCAGGTGCGCTACCAACTGCGCCACAGCCCCGTTCATGTTCCCTCCCTGCGCTTTCGCACCGGGCCGAAACAACTTGCCTAGCTTACAACACGGATCGGCCTGAAGAAAAATCGAGAGGCGATCCGACTGTCGTCAGCGTCAGGCGCTGGCCTCGCTCGAGGCGAGCTCGATCGGAACGACCGGGCAGTCCTTCCAGAGACGCTCGAGCGAGTAGTACATGCGGTCTTCCTCGTGGAAGACGTGCACGACGATATCGCCGAAGTCGAGGAGGGCCCAGCGGCCCTCGGAGAGTCCTTCGCGACGCAGGATCTTGACATCCTGCTCGGCGAAGCGGTCAATGATCTCCTCGCCGATGGCGACGACGTTGCGCTCATTGCGGCCGGAGGCGAGGAGGAAGATGTCGGCAAGAGGAAGCGGACCGGACACGTCGAGGGCGACGAGATCGGAGGCCTGCTTCGAATCGGCGGCAGAGGCCGCGATCTGGGTGAGCTCGATGGAGCGTGCTGAAGCTGTCAATTGAATTTAGAAGATCCTGAAGACGAAGGCGGCGAGCAGAAGGCCCACGACGCCGATCGCGAGTACACCCGCGGTGATCGCGAGGACGACAGGCACGTTGACCCTGCCCCGCTTGGGAGGAGCGACGAGAGCGTTGTTCGACGCCCCCGTGCTGACGGCACGACTGGCGCTGACAGGCGCGACGTCGTCGCCGCTCTGCTCGGTCTCACCGATGTCGAGGAGAGCATCGAGATCTTTCGACTCGATGCCCGCAGCGGGAGCGCCGCTGGCGCCCATGCTCGACGGCAGGTCGATAGATCCGGTGATGATGACCTCACCGGTCTCGTCGAGAGCCGTACCCATGTCCATACTGCTCGGAACGGCGGGAAGAACGAGAGCGCTGGTCTGCGACGAGTTGGTCGATCCGACGGTGCGCGATGAGATCAGGTCGTCGAACGAGGCGTCGGCGTCGTCGATCTTGGCCGGAGCCTGCTCGTCGGGGACAACGGTCGGCGGCTGGAAGATCGGTGCGAGGATCGGACCGCTCGAGAGCGACTCGACGGTGATCTCCGTGACGGAGTCTCCGTCGTCGGGGTCGTCGTCGATCGGCACGTCGTCCGATCGCGAGGCATCCGATCGCGACGCGTCCGTTCGCGGTTCGTCGATTCGCGGTTCGTCGATGACGAGTTCTTCGACGATGGGCTCCGACTCGGTGGCCTCGGGGGCGAAGCTCGAGATCGGGTCGGATGCGCTGCGTGCGCCGACGGGAGGCGGCATCTGCTGAGGCGTCTCACGTTCGAACGTGGGGATCGCCTGAGTCGGTTCTTCGACGACGACGGCGTCTTCGACGACCTCTGTGGCGTCGGATGCCTGGGTCGGCTCGGTTTCGGAGGCCTCTGCCTGCTCGGACGGAGTCTCGGATGCCTGCTCGGGAGCAACGGGGGCTTCGGTGTCGGCGTCGGCCTCGGCAGCGCGTCGCGCTGCCTCTTCGTGCACCTTGGCGGCGTCCTGCCGGTCTTTCTTGGGCATGGTGCGCTCGAGTTCGCGCAGCTGGCGCCGTGTCAGCGGCTGCTCGTCGGGAGACAACGTCATTCAAAACTCCGATATAGATGGTGCTTGGTGATGTACTGTACGACACCGTCGGGTACCAAGTACCACACCGGAAAACCCCGGCCCACCCGGCCGCGTATGTCAGTGGACGATATCGCTAGAGCCGGAACTTCCAAATAGCTTACGTCTTCATGCGGCAAAGCGGAAATGGACAGCGGATGCCCGGGCCGGGAGACGGCCACGAAGTGGGCGAGCGACCACAGTTCATCGGCGTTCTTCCAGCCCAGAATCTGGGCGATGGCGTCCGCTCCCGAGATGAAGAACAGGTCTGCGTCGGGCCGTTGTTCGTGCAGATCGCGCAGGGTGTCGATCGTGTAGGTGTCGCCGACCCGATCGATGTCGACGCGGCTCACCGTGAAGCGAGGGTTCGACGCGGTGGCGATCACTGTCATGAGATAACGGTGCTCGGCCGGGGTGACGACCTTCTTCTGCCACGGCTGTCCGGTCGGCACAAAGACGACCTCGTCGAGGTCGAACGACTGCGCCACTTCGCTGGCGGCCACGAGGTGCCCGTGGTGAATGGGGTCGAAAGTGCCACCCATCACACCGATCCGGGCACGCCGCCCGCTCGCGGAGGTCACGTTCTTCGAAACCTAGTGGTCGGCGCCGGTGCGGTCTGCGTGTCCGTGAGGATCGTGGCTGCTCGCGTAGGCGGCAGACTTGCGCGGGTGGCGGTTGGCGACATCGCGGTAGCTCCACATCACGGCGGCCAGTGCGATGAAGATCACGAAGGCGATGAGTCCGAAGACGATGGCCGGGAACGGCAATTCGACGTGGGCCTCAGCTTCGGCCAACAGGCTGGTCACAACTGACATGGTTCTCTTTCGTCGTCGGCGGCGCGCAGAAAATAACGCGGTCGATCAAGGATACCGCTATGCGCGCACCTGACCTGTTCCCCGCACCAGCCACTTCGTGCTCGTGAGCTCGGGAAGACCCATCGGACCACGCGCGTGCAGCTTCTGGGTGGAGATGCCGACCTCCGCCCCGAAGCCGAACTCGCCGCCGTCGGTGAAGCGGGTCGAGGCGTTCACCATGACGGCGGCAGAGTCGACCTCGCGCAGAAAGCGCTCGGCGTTCGACAGGTCGTTGGTGATGATCGATTCGGTGTGGTGCGTGGAGTAGTGGCGGATGTGATCCATCGCCTCGTCGAGATCGGCGACGACCCGCACGGCGAGGTCGAGCGTCATGTACTCGGTCGCCCAGTCGTCGTCGGTCGCCTCGATCGCATCGGGGAACAGGGCGAGCGTGCGGGCATCACCGTGAATCGTGACGCCGGATGCCCGGAGCGCACCGAGCACGCCGGGAAGCAGTCGTTCCGCTGCGCTCTCGTGCACCAGGAGCGTCTCGAGCGCATTGCACACGCTCGGCCGCTGCACCTTGGAGTTGTGCACGATGGCGGTGGCCATATCGGGGTCTGCGCTGGCGTCGAGGAAGATGTGCACGACTCCGGCACCGGTTTCGATGACCGGCACCGTCGACTCGCTGACGACGGTGTTGATGAGGGCAGCGCTGCCGCGGGGAATCAGCACGTCGACGTATCCCCGGGCCGTCATCAGAGCGGTCGCGCCGTCTCGCCCGAATTCGTCGATCGTCTGCGCGGCCTCTCGCGGCAGGCCGACTGACTCGAGCGCGCTCTGGAGGAGATCGACCAGCACCCGGTTCGTGTTCTCGGCGGCCGAGCCGCCCCGCAGGACCACCGCGTTGCCACTCTTGATGGCCAGCGCGGCGATGTCGATCGTGACGTTCGGGCGCGCCTCGTAGATGGCGCCTACGACACCGAACGGAACGCGCACCTGCTCGATGCGCACGCCGTTGGGTAGCGAGCGTCCGCGCACGGTCTCCCCCACCGGATCGACCAGCGCGACCAGGTCGAGGGTCGCCGCCGCCAGTGCCTCGATACGATCGGCGTTCAGAGTGAGCCGATCCAGCAGCCCGGCGGCGAGTCCGTTCTCACGGCCGTTGGCCAGGTCGAGATCGTTGGCCTCGCTGATGCGCGAGGCGTTCGCCCTCAGCTGCTCCGCGATGGCCGTGAGGGCACCGTTCTTCACCATCGTCGTGGCCTGCGCGAGACTGCGCGCAGACGTGCGCGCGGCATCCAGTTTCTCGGTGAACGTCGTGGAGGCCAGGGTCGAAAGGGACATGGCGCTCAGTTTACGACGATGGGGCCGCGTCGAACCAGGTTCCGACGGGCTCGCCGGCCAGGGCCTGGGCGGCCTGCGGCGTCGACGTCAGAATGACCGCGGTGCCGTTGCTCGCCGCGTACCGCGCGGCCGAGACCTTGGTGGTCGCACCGCCCGTACCGAGCCCCGTTCCCACGTCTCCGACGACGACACCGTCGAGCTCGTCGCCGTAGGGCACGTGCGAGATCAGGATGGCGCCGGGTTCGAGAGGCGGCCGGGTATAGAGAGCGTCGACGTCGGAGAGCAACACCAGCAGGTCGGCCCGCACCAGCTCGGCCACGAGCGAGGCCAGGCGGTCGTTGTCGCCGAAGCGGATCTCGTGCGTGGCCACCGTGTCGTTCTCGTTCACGATGGGCAGGATGCGTAGACCGAGCAGCCGCTCCATCGCGCGCTGAGCGTTCGAACGGGGCGTGGGGTTCTCGAGGTCTCCGGCTGTGAGCAGCACCTGACCGGCCACGATGTCGAAGCGGTCGAGGCTGTCTTGATAGCGGTAGATGAGCACGTTCTGCCCCACCGCCGCCGCCGCCTGCTGGGTGGCCAGATCGGTGGGGCGAGAATCGAGCTGCAGATACGGCATGCCCGTCGCGATGGCTCCCGATGAGACGAGCATGATCTCGACTCCGCGACCATGCGCCGTGGCCAGCGCGTCGACGAGCGGCGCGATCTGGCCGGCGTTGTCACCGGAGATCGACGATGAGCCGACCTTCACGACGATGCGCCTCGCGCGCTCGATGTCGCTGCGGTCGGCCAGCCGGACGCGGGTCACTCCTCGTCCGTGCTGTCTTCGCGCCAGAGCCCCGCCTCTTTCTCGCGTACGAGTTCTGCGCGGGCCTCGGCCTTGGCGTCCATGCGCTCGAAGTACTCCTCGCGGCGCTGGTTGCTCGTGCGTCGTCCGTCTTTGAGCAGTCGAGGATCGAGGCCACGCGGAGCGGTGACGAGCTCGGCCGTCGACGTCATCGTGGGCTCCCAATCGAACACCACACCGTTGTCGAGGCCGATGATGACCGTCGAACCCGCTTGGGCGCCCTTCTTGAAGAGCTGGTCTTCGACGCCCAGCTTCGCCAGACGGTCGGCGAGGAAGCCGATGGCCTCTTCGTTCGTGAAGTCGGTCTGCTGCACCCAGCGCTCGGGCTTCGTTCCGAGAACGCGGTAGATGTTTCCGCCCGATCCTCCCTCGACGCGCACGGTGAAGCCGGCCTCGTCGACGGCGCGGGGGCGCATGACGAGCCGAGGCTTCGGCGGCGCGTCGACGAGCGCCTGTCGGCCTTCCTCGACGAGTTGCGCGAGAGCGAACGACAGTGGCTTCAGACCCTCGTGGCTCACGGTCGAGATCTCGAACACGCGGTATCCCCGCGCCTCGAGTTCTGCGGTGACGAAGTCGGCGAGCTCGCGCCCTTCCGGCACGTCGATCTTGTTCAGGGCGACGAGCTGCGGCCGCTCGATGAGCGGGATCTGACCCTCGGGAACCGGGTAGGCGGCCAGCTCGGCGAGAATGATGTCGAGGTCCGAGATCGGATCGCGGCCCGGTTCGAGGGTGGCGCAGTCGAGCACGTGCAGCAGCGCGGTGCACCGCTCGACGTGACGAAGGAACTCGAGGCCCAGCCCCTTGCCCTCGCTCGCGCCCTCGATGAGGCCGGGAACGTCGGCGATGGTGTAGCGGGTCTCCCCCGCCTGGACGACGCCCAGGTTGGGGTGGAGTGTGGTGAACGGGTAGTCGGCGATCTTCGGCTTCGCGGCAGACAGTGCGGCGACGAGACTCGACTTGCCCGCGGAGGGGTAGCCCACGAGAGCAACGTCGGCGACGACCTTCAGTTCGAGCCGAATGTCGCCCTCGAAGCCGAGCGTGCCGAGCAGGGCGAACCCCGGAGCCTTTCGCTTCGTGTTCGACAGCGCGGCGTTTCCGAGCCCGCCCTGTCCGGCCTCGGCGACGACGACGCGCATTCCTGCGTCGGTCATGTCGGCGAGCTCGGTGCCGTCGGCGTCTTTCACCAATGTTCCGATGGGCACGCTGAGCACGAGCTCGTCTGCATTCGTGCCGCTGCGGTGGTCGCCCATGCCCGGGCCGCCGTTGTCACTGCGACGATGCGGTGAACGGTGGAATCCGAGCAGGGTCGTGACGCCGGGGTCGGCCACGAGCACGATGTCGCCACCGTTGCCGCCGGTTCCGCCGTCCGGGCCCGCGAGGGGCTTGAATTTCTCTCGCTTCACCGACACGCAGCCGTTGCCGCCATTGCCTGCGCGGAGGTGGAGTGTCACATGGTCAACAAACGTCGCCATCTGCTCTCCTTACGTTGGTGTTTCTGTGAAAAACGAAGAATGGCAGGAACGGGCCGAAGCCCGCCCCTGCCATCTGTGCCTGCGAGGTGGTGCTACTCGCCTGCCACGATGTTGATGACCTTGCGGCCACCCTTGTGTCCGAACTCGACCGAACCGGCAGCCAGTGCGAACAGCGTGTCGTCGCCGCCACGGCCGACGTTCACGCCGGGGTGGAAGTGGGTGCCGCGCTGGCGGACGATGATCTCGCCCGCTCCGACGACCTGGCCACCGAAGCGCTTGACGCCCAGACGCTGTGCGTTGGAGTCACGACCGTTGCGAGTGGAACTCGCGCCCTTTTTATGTGCCATTAGCTCTTCCTGCCCTACTTGATTCCGGTGACCTTGACGCGGGTCAGGTCTTGACGGTGACCCTGGCGCTTCTTGTACCCGGTCTTGTTCTTGAACTTCTGGATGACGATCTTCGGGCCACGGAGGTCTTCGAGGACCTCGGCGGTGACGGTGACCTTGGCGAGCGATGCGGCGTCGAAGGTGATCTTGTCACCGTCGACGAGCAGCACGGCGGCCAACTCGATGTTGCCGTCTTTGTCGGCCTTGATGCGGTCGAGGGTGACGATCGTGCCGACCTCTACCTTTTCTTGCCGACCACCGGCGCGCACAACTGCGTAAACCACTTCAGTACCTATTCTCTAGAGAGCGAATGCCCACAAAACTCGATTGACACGCGGGCTGAGCCAAGCGCGCGCCAACGGACAACTTTACGTCAAGCTCGCGCTCCGGTCAAACCCGGAGCACGTTGATGAGCGCCTTCCCCCGAGGGTTCGGTCGAGGTCTTTGCGCTCTCGACAGCATAACAGCCTCCACCGCCGGCTACGGCCAGGTGACGCGAAGGCCCGACAGCGTGCGCACGACGGCCCCGGTCGAGCGGTCGACGAGAGAGGTCACGATCTCGGCCCCCGGGCGCGGTTCCACGGCGATTGCAAGGTACTGCGTGTTGGGCGACTGGACGACGGAGACGATTCGGGCATCCCCTGAGGCCGTGTCGAAAACCATCGTGGCACCGCTGCTGTCGCTGCGGACGACGATCTGCCTCGTCGTGCCGTCATCGGCGGTCGCGGACGCCATGGAGACGGTCGTCGAACCGTCGGGCCCTAGGAGGGGAAGGCCCAGGGCGCTCGCACCCTCCGGAAGGATCGGGGCGAGCGGCGACACCTGACCGGACAGCAGGTCGAGCGTATGGAACACCCCCTGCCCACCGATCACCGACTGCTTTCCCGCCGGTGCGACCTCTCCGAGGCTGTCGTAATCCCCGATCACGGCTCCCTGCTGCAGAGCGGAGTCGTAGATCGACATCACCCCGCCGGCGGTCGTCTCGATCAGGGTGCTGTCGGGGATGAAGCGCCACTGGTCGACACGCAACGCCTCGCCGATCACGGTGCCGGGCAGGGTGAACGACGCGTGCTTGGCGAGCAGGTCGAACACCAGCAGGGTGTTCGAGTAGCCGGCGGCCGGGTCGACGCTGGTGAAGCGGAACCCGAGCATCGCCTGCTTCACCGACGAGCCGAGCTGCGTGATCGTGCCGCGGGTCGGCAGGGGAAGGGTCTCGACGGCCGTCTGTCCGGGTGCCACCAGCATCAGCTGCGACAGGCCATCGGCGGTCTCGGTCGCGATCGCGAGGCTCGACCCCACCACCGCGAAGTCCTGGATGCGCGGGGCCGCGTAGACGACGTCTCTCGCCGTTCCCGAGACGGTGGTCCGCACGATCGCGTCGTCGGCGCCACCCGCCGCATCCGGGGCGCCTTTCTGCAGATAGTAGATCGGCGGGGATCCCGTCGTGAAGGAGTAGTCGAACGTCGACGCCGCCTCTTGGAACGGGCTCGTGACGCCCGAGACGGATACCACGTAGTCGGTGCCGTAGAGCAGACGCTGGTCGAAGGTGATCGAGAGCGTGCTTCCGTCGGTGGCGACCGTCAGCGGAATGCTCGGTGTGACGCTGACCTGCTCTGCGGCGATCTCCGCGAGCGGTTCGTTCGAGTGCATCAAGAGCCGCTGCTGGGCCAATTGCACCACGCTGTCGGTGTCGATGTCGGAGCGCACGAGCCTCGGGCCCTGTCCCAGAGTCAGAACGGCGAGCCCGGTGCAGAGCACGACCAGCACGGTGATCATGGCCGCGAGGGTACGACCGAACGATCCGCGACGCACGGGTGCGGAGGCGCTCGACTCAGTAGACATAGGGATCACTCGGCTCGTCGACCGGGCTGACCTGCTGAGGCAGGATGACCATCGGCTGACGGCTCTTGACGCTCGGGTTCAGATCGAAGGCACCCGTCACCTCGACCCAGTCGTCGAGGGTCAACGACGACTTCCAGTCGGGCTGGTACACCGGCACACCCACGGGCTGGGCGTCGGCCGCGCAGCAGGTCACGAAGAAGCGCGTGATGAAGAAGACGTTGTCGGGGTCGTCGGGGTCGGCGCTGATGAAGCCCGTGAGCGTGGCCGGTTTGCCGGCGATGCCCTGCAGATCCGTGCTCTGGCGCAGAGCAGTCGCCCACTCCTTGACGCCGTAGTCGGCCGTGTCGCCCGCGGCCTGCTGCGCGCCCGAACCCACCACCGTGCCGCTGTTCACGCTGCGCTGGTCGGCGGTGGCCGAGGTGAGCGTCGCGGGTGGCAGCACGATCAGCGCCCCGATGCCGAAGACGCTCGCGACGACCACCGCGACCGACAGGCCGCGCCGCCACGCGCGACGCGCACGCCCGCCGTCGGTCGCGTCGTCGGCGGGCACCCGCACGACGAAGCTCGCGACGACCAGCACGATGCCGCAGGCCGCAGCGATGACGGTGAACGCGAAGTAGCGAGGGTGCACGTAGAGACCGAGGTCGCCGTTCAGCCACAGCCAGACCGTGGCCACGCAGGCCACCAGGGTCAGGACGACGCCGATCCACCGTTGTCTCAGGTTGTCAAACAACAACGTTCACCGCCAACCCCAGCGCCGCGGCCATCAGCCCGACGAGCACGGACACCTGCACGAGGGTCTTCGTCGTGAAGGTCGTTCGCATCAGCGCCAGCATCTTCACGTCGATCATGGGGCCGAAGGTCAGGAACGACACGATCGCTCCGGTGCTGAAGATGCCCCCGAACGACAGGATGAAGAACGCGTCGACGTTGGAACAGACCGACACGACGAACGCCAGGGCCATCAGCGCCAGCACCGACCAGACCGGGTTGCTGCCGAGCGCGACGAGCACGTCGCGCGGCACGATGGTCTGGATGCCGCCGGCCACGAGCGAGCCGATGATCAGCGCGGGCATGATCCCCGTGGTCTCCCGCACGAACATCGCCAGGCTGCGCACGAGTCGTGACCCGGACTCGTCATGCGCGATCGCGCACTCCCGCACGAACCCCGGCGTCAGCAGGGCGTCCGGATCGGAGTGCTTCGAGTAGAGCCACCCGATCGTGTTCGCGATGACGAATCCCCCCACGAGTCGCGCGACGAGGATGATCGGGTCTCCCCCGAACGCCTGCTGCGTGGTGATGATGGTGATCGGGTTGAGGATCGGTGCCGCGAGCAGAAAGGTCAGCGACTCGGGCACCGTGAAGCCACGGATGATGAGCCCGCGCGCCAGCGGTACGTTGCCGCACTCGCATACCGGGAGGAGCATGCCGATGAGCGAGATGCAGGCTCTGCGGGCCAGTGGGTTCTTGGGCAGGATACGGTCGAAGAATCCCGCGGGGAGCCAGACCTGCACGATCACCGCGAGCACGATGCCCAGCAGCACGAACGGCAGCGACTCGACGATGACGCTGATCGAGAGCGTGATGAAGTCCTGCATGCGGTTGGGCAGGCTCCACCCGAGGCCCGGGATCAGCGCGCGCACGGCGAACAACAGAACGACGATGCCGAGGCCCACGCCGACGCGCACCAGCAGCTGACGACCCGTCACCGACGCCGAATGGGTGTGACCCTCGTGCTCGTCGTGGGCAGCCTCGTCTGCGTGAGGATCGAGGGTGGACCGGGTGGAAGACATCGGGCACCAGAGTACAAGCCACCCGGAGGGCGGACGCTGAGAAGCGCCGCGCGGCCGTACACTCGGGAAGATCATGACCGTGCTCATCGACTGGCCCATCTGGCCCGCTCACGGCACCGTATGGGGCCACCTCGTCAGCGACTCGTCGCTCGACGAGCTTCACGAGTTCGCCCGCAGGGCCGGTCTGCCCGCGCGCAGCTTCGATCTCGATCACTACGACGTGCCCATCGCCCGCCACGACGAACTGGTCGCGGCGGGGGCGCTGCCCGTGAACTACCGCGATCTCGTGCGCAGGCTCGAGCGGAGCGGCTTACGCGTCAAAGGCCGCGACCGCCCCGGTGCGGGGCGATAGCGGCCTCTGATAGCGCTGAGGTCTGGCTGCTACTGCTGCTGTTCCTCGGGTGTTGGAGCCGAGAGCGCTGCAGTGCTCACCCGACGGCTGCGCGAACGACCCTGACCGGGCTGCTTGGGTTCCGGCAGGGCGCCGAGTACCGAATCGAGCAGTACTTCGGCGTCTCTGTTCGAGATGCGACGCTGGGCGGCCGGCGCCTTCGCGACGGGGATATCGAGGATCTCGATGGCCGGAAGCCCAGCGATGGCCGGAAGCCCAGCGACGGCCGGAGCCTCGGAGACCTCTGACGCCGCGGGAGCCTGCGCGGTCTCGGGCTGCGCCTCGACGGCCTCGATCTCGACCTGGGGCTTCGACTGGCGCGCGCGCCGGTTGCCCTTGCGACGCGACGAGGTCGGCGCGTCAGAGCCGGCCGCATCCGGAGTCGTCTGGACGCTCTCGGACACCGTGGCGACCTCGGCCGCAGCCTCGACGGGAGCCGTCGACGCCGCCTTGGCCGCCTCGGACTGCTCCTGGGTGATGATGTTCACCGCACCCGTGTGGGTGGAGATGGTCGACGCCGCGATCTTGGCGAGTGCGTTCTTCGCGTCGTCGGTGATGCCGTGCGGCTTGGTGGCGGGAGCGCTGTGCGACGACGAGCCGTTCGACGAACCATTGCCGTTTGCAGACGACCCGCCTGAACCGTTGCCATTTCCGTTGCCGTTGCCGCCGTTGCCGCGACCCGATCGACGACGCTCCTGCTGCGGCGCGCCTGACGATGCGGGAGCGCCGCCTGCTCCACGATGCTTCACGACCGGGTCGTGGTGCACGATGACGCCGCGGCCCGCGCAGACCTCGCAGGCCTCGCTGAACGATTCGAGGAGGCCGAGGCCCAGCTTCTTGCGGGTCATCTGCACGAGACCGAGCGAGGTGACCTCGGCCACCTGGTGCTTGGTGCGGTCGCGGCTCAGGCACTCGACCATGCGGCGCAGAACCAGGTCGCGGTTCGACTCGAGGACCATGTCGATGAAGTCGACGACGATGATGCCGCCGATGTCGCGCAGACGCAGCTGACGCACGATCTCTTCGGCGGCCTCGAGGTTGTTCTTGGTGACGGTCTCCTCGAGGTTTCCGCCGGAGCCCACGAACTTGCCGGTGTTGACGTCGACGACGGTCATGGCTTCGGTCCGGTCGATCACGAGGGACCCGCCCGATGGCAGCCACACCTTGCGGTCGAGCGCCTTCTCGATCTGCTCCGAGATACGGAACTCGTCGAAAGCATCCCTATCGCCCTCGTAGCGCTCGACCCGATCGAGAAGATCGGGAGCGACCTGGCCCAGGTAGGTCTCGATCGTCGCGCGGGCATCGTCGCCCGAGATGATCAGACGCTGGAAGTCTTCGTTGAAGACGTCGCGCACGATCTTGATCAGCAGATCGGGTTCGGAGTGCAACAGGGCCGGAGACTGCTGCTTCTGCACCGCGGTCGAGATCTCGGACCACTGCTTGGTGAGACGACTCACGTCGAGGGTCAACTGCTCTTCGGTCGCGCCCTCGGAGGCGGTGCGTACGATCACGCCGACGTTCTCGGGCAGCACCTCTTTGAGGATCTTCTTGAGTCGCGAGCGCTCGACATCCGGGAGCTTGCGCGAGATGCCGTTCATCGACCCGTTGGGCACGTACACGAGGTAGCGACCCGGGAGCGAGATCTGGCTGGTCAGGCGAGCACCCTTGTGACCGACGGGATCTTTGGTGACCTGCACCAGGACGGTTGCACCCGGCTTGAGGGCGAGTTCGATCTTGCGCGCCTGATTGCCGCCGTTGGGGTTCTCTGCCGCTGCGGCGTCCCAGTCGACCTCACCCGAATAGAGAACAGCGTTGCGGCCGCGCCCGATGTCGACGAACGCCGCCTCCATGCTGGGCAGGACGTTCTGCACCTTGCCGAGATAGACGTTGCCGATGAGCGAGGCATCCTGTGCCTTGGCGACATAGTGCTCGACCAGCACACCGTCTTCGAGCACGCCGATCTGGATCTTGTTGTCTTTGGCACGCACGACCATGACCCGGTCGACCGACTCGCGGCGGGCCAGGAACTCGGCCTCGGTCACGACCGGACGACGGCGACCGGCATCGCGACCATCGCGACGACGCTGCTTCTTGGCCTCGAGGCGGGTGGACCCCTTGATGCGCTGGGGCTCCGTGATGAGTTCCGGCTCGGGACGAGGCGTGCGCACCTTGACGACCGTGTTGGCCGGATCGTTGTCTCCCGGCCTGTTGTCCTCACCCGAACGGCGACGCGAACGGCGCCGGACCGAGGTGTCAGGGCGATCGTCGTCGTCGCTATCGTCGTCGTCGCGCGGGGGCAACGGCTGGATGTCGGGCGCCTGGAAGATCAGCGACGTGGTCGGCCGCACCACGGGCGCCTGGACGGGCGCTGCCGTCTGCGCGGCGGGCTCGAGAGGAGCCAGTCCCGGGTGCTCCTCGTCAAAGCCCTTGGAGGCCTCGGCCGGCGCCTGGGGCGCCTGCTTCGGCTCCTCTGGCAGCGCGGCGGGCGCAACGGGAGCGTCGAGCGCGGGTGCGTCGGCAGACTTCTTCGCCGACTTGCGACCCCCGAAGAGGCGTTTGCGCGGTGCTGATTCTGTGTTCGATGAACCGTGGTTGTTGTTGTCTTCCACCATTTCTGGTGCACTCCTTGCCGACCCGGTGGCCGCGCCACCCGTCGGTACTCTCCAGAGCGAGCTCGTCGCCTGAGCGACGCCCTCGCCAATCCTTTACACGGGCAGCCGGCGACATAGGCTCTGGCTGCCTTTACGTGTACTTCTTTTGTGACTGTACATCTGTGTTCGGAAGAGGCGGGCGACCGATGAGGTTGCGCCTGCTTTCGTTCCGACAAGCCTTCTTTGGCGTCTTCCCGGACGCGGCCAGGAGGACTGACGCCAATTATCGCATGCATTCTCAGAATGCGTATTTTGCCCTGTGCGATAATCCGAACGTGGTGGATACGACGATCAAGACGAGACGGCCCTTCATATTCGCGATCTTCCTGATCGTGGCCGGAGTCATCGGATGGATCGCCGCCTTCGATCTGACTCTCGAGAAGATCGAGACTCTCGTCGATCCCTCCCACACTCCGAGCTGCGACATCTCGCCGCTCGTGCAGTGCGGAGCGAACATGTCGAGCGCTCAAGGGTCGGTATTCGGCTTCCCCAATCCCATCATCGGAGTCGCGGCGTTCATGGCCCCGATCTTTGTGGGCTTCGCGATTCTGGCCGGCGCGCGATTCGCGGCGTGGTTCTGGATCGCCTTCAACACAGGTCTCCTGGCGGGCATCGTCTTCGTCGCCTGGCTCATCTCTCAGAGCATCTTCGTTCTGGGAACTCTCTGCCCGTACTGCATGGTGGTGTGGAGCGTGATGATCCCGATGTTCTTCTACGTGACGGTCTTCAATCTGAAAGAGGGCCACTTCGGCAACTCGGGCGCGTCGCGACGCATCTTCGCTCGTGTGTACCCGTTTACCTGGATCCTCGTGCTTCTCGGTTACCTCGCGATCGTCGTGATGGCGCAGCTCAGGCTCGACGCCATCACGACGATCATTCTGTACAGCTGATCTAGCCGAACCAGATGGCGAGTTCGCGCTGTGCGGACTCGGGAGAGTCGCTTCCGTGCACGAGGTTCTGCTGGACCTTCAGACCCCAGTCGCGGCCCAGGTCGCCGCGGATCGTGCCGGGTGCCGCCGTGGTCGGGTCGGTCGTTCCTGCGAGTGAGCGGAAACCCTCGATGACGCGGTTGCCGGCGATGCGGATCGCGACGATCGGACCCGACTCCATGAACTCGAGGAGCGGCTCGTAGAACGGCTTGCCCTCGTGCTCGGCGTAGTGCGCCGCGAGCAGGCTGCGCTCGGGCTCGATGAGCTTGATGTCGACGAGCTGGTAGCCCTTGCCCTCGATGCGGGAGAGGATCTCCCCCGTGAGATTGCGGGCGACGCCGTCGGGCTTGATGAGAACGAGGGATTCTTCGCTCGTGATGGTCACAGGGATGTCCTTCCAGACAATGGGAAAACGTACCGTTTCACTGTAGCGAGGGTCGCGGACCGATCACGGCTGACCGGCGGCGGCTGCTGCTTTCTCTCGGTCGATTCGCGCTCCCACGACCATGCAGTACGTCCACAGGCCCACGAAGAGCACACCAACGATCCACATGACGGGCACGAGGAAGGCGGACGCGATGATCGCGGCCTGCAGCACCCAGCCGAAGGCGTAACCCCACCGGAAGCGCAGGAGTCCTGCCCCGGCCACGAGCGCCACGCACAGCAGGGCGCCCCCGCCGAGGGCGGGCAGCGCGGGGAGCGCCTTGAGCCCGAAGGCCACGAGGGCGGCGAGGAACATCACGACGCTCTCGAAGCCGAGCACGATGGAACCGAGCGACCGTCGCACGGATGCGGGTCGGGCGGGCCTTGTGGGCGTCGCGTCCTCGGCCGGGGGCTGGATGTCTGTCACGGCTTCCATTTCTCGGCCGAGGCAAGGGTGATGGCCTCGCCGACGAGCGTGATCGAGCCCGTCACGAGCACGGCGCCCCGTTCCGCCTCGTCTGCGCTGTCCCGAGCGACCTCCATGGCGCGCTCGAATTCGGGCTCGACCGTGACGCGGTCGCGCCCGACGATGCCGACGACGATCGCCGCCAGCGAATCCGCATCGATCGACCGGTCGCTGGGCGCATCCGTCACGACGAATTCGGTGACGACGGGTTCGAGCGCCCGCACGATGCCCTCGACGTCTTTATCGGCGAGGACACCGAGGACGGCGACCACCTTGTCGAAGGTGAAGTACTCGGTGATGGCCACGGCCAGCGCCTCGGCTCCGCCGGGATTGTGGGCGGCGTCGACCAGCACGGTGGGCTCGATGCCCACCAGCTGCAGACGCCCGGGCGATGTCGCGGTGGCGAAGCCCTCGTTCACCACGTCGGATGCGAGTTCGTGCGTTCCCCCGCCGAGGAACGACTCGACCGCCGCGACGGCGACGGCGGCATTCTGGGCCTGGTGGGCGCCGTACAGGGGCAGGAACAGATCCGAGTACGTTCCGGCGAGACCCTTGATCGACACGACCTGGCCGCCGACGCCGACGGCGCTGGAGATCAGCCGGAACTGCTCTCCCTGCACCGCGAGGGTCGATTCGGTGAGCTCCGCCGCGCGCTGCAGCTCGGCCAGAGCTCCCTCCGGCTGGAGGGCGGTGACCACGTGGGACACCGGCTTGATGATTCCCGACTTGGTGCGAGCGATCTCCTCGACCGTGTTGCCGAGGCGAGAGGTGTGGTCGAGCGAGATCGGGGTGATGACGGCGACCTGGCCGTCGGCCACGTTCGTGGAGTCCCACTCGCCGCCCATGCCGACCTCGATCACTGCAACGTCGACGGGCGCGTCGGCGAACGACGCGAACGCCAGGACCGAGAGCGCCTCGAAGAAGGTGATGCGGGGTTCGCCCGCCGTCTCGAGCTCACCGTCGACGATCTGCAGGAACGGCTCGATGTCTGCCCAGTTCGCCGCCAGCGCCTCGTTGCTGATCGGTTCTCCGTCGACGACGATGCGTTCGTTGAGGCGCTCGAGGTGCGGGCTCGTGAAGAGTCCCGTACGCAGGCCGTACGCCCGGAGGATGCTCTCCGTGATGCGGCTGGTGCTCGTCTTTCCATTGGTGCCCGTGATGTGGATCACGGGGTACGCACGCTGCGGGTCGCCCAGCAGCTCGACGACGCGACGGGTGGCCGAGAGCCTGGGCTGAGGAGCGGACTCGCCGATCCTCTCGAGCAGCGCCGCGTAGACCGCGTCGCCCGCGTCGACGAACTCGTCGGGATCGGTATCGTCGAGCGGACCGATGTACCCGGATTCCTTCGGGTCGGGTGACTCGTGATCAGACATTGCGGATTCCTGACTGTCGGCTCACGGCGACGATGACGTCGTCGGTGTTCGCGTACTTGGCGCCGCCGATGCGAACGACGTGCTCGGGAGCGGTGGTGACCACGTTGCCGATCCACTCGGTGACCAGATCTCCACGGTACCCGCCGAGACCGGGGGTGTCACGGGGACCGGAGATGGTGAAGCCCGTGGCGAGGGTCTCCCCCGCCACGTCGACGGCAGAGGCCTGACGCAGCGCGTCGGCATCCGCATCGTCGAAGAAGACGAGGTCGAGCACGATGCGGTCGCTCACCTCGAAACCCGCCGACTTGCGGGCATCCTGCACGGCTCGGATCATGTCGCGTGCGAGACCCTCGGCCTCGAGCTCGGGCGTAGTCGCGGTGTCGAGCAGAGCGAATCCGCCGCCGGCGAGCAGCGCGAGGGCCGTGTGGGCGCCCTCACCGGCATCCTGCGTCTCGAGCACCAGGTCGTATTCGCCGTCGACGAGGTCGATGCCGCCCGCCGTCACGACGCCGTTGCTCTCGGACCAGTCGCCTCCGCGAGCGGCCTTGATGACCTGCTGCACCTGCTTTCCCAGGCGGGGACCCGCGGCGCGCGCGTTCACCGTGAGCTTCGACGTGATGCCGAACTCGAGAGCGCTGTTCTGCTGCTGCTCGACCAGCGTGACGTTCTTGACGTTGAGCTCGTCGGCGAGGATGCCCTCGAACGGGCACAGCGCCTCGACGTTCGAACTCACGATCGTGAGGTTTGCGAGCGGAAGACGCACGCGGAGGCCGTTCTGCTTGCGCAGCGACAGGACGGTCGACGAGATCTCGCGCACCTGATCCATGGCGTGCACGAGCGCCGGGTCGGCCGGGAACCGGTTCTCGTCAGGCCAGTCGGTGAGGTGAACGCTCCGGCCTCCCGTGAGTCCCTTCCAGATGCGCTCGGAGACGAGCGGCAGAAGCGGGGCGGCGACGCGGGTGACGGTCTCGAGCACGGTGAAGAGGGTGTCGAACGCCGCCGTGTCCGTTCCCGTCCAGAATCGGTCGCGGCTGCGGCGCACGTACCAGTTGGTGAGCACGTCGGCGAAATCGCGCAGCTTCGCGGTCGCGAGCGTCGAGTCGTAGGCGTCGAGGTCCGACGCCACGTCGTGGATCAGCTCGCGCGTCTTGGCCAACAGGTAGCGGTCGAGCACGTCGGTCGAGTCGGTGCGCAGCCGGGCGTCGTAGCCCGACTCCCCCGCGGTGTTGGCGTAGAGCGTGAAGAAGTAGTAGGTGCTCCACAGCGGCAGCAGCACCTGGCGCGTCGCCTCCCGGATCGCCTCCTCTGTCACCACGAGGTTGCCGCCGCGCAGAACCGGCGAGCTCATGAGGAACCAGCGCATCGCATCCGAGCCGTCGCGGTCGAGCACCTCGGAGACATCGGGGTAGTTGCGGAGGCTCTTCGACATCTTCTGCCCGTCGCTGCCGAGCACGATGCCGTGGCTCACGACGTTGCGGAAGGCCGGGCGGTCGAAGAGCGCCGTCGACAGGGTGTGCAGCGTGTAGAACCATCCGCGCGTCTGCCCGATGTACTCCACGATGAAGTCGGCAGGGTTGTGGCTGTCGAACCAGTCCTGGTTCTCGAAGGGGTAGTGCACCTGGGCGAACGGCATCGACCCCGAGTCGAACCACACGTCGAGCACGTCCTCGATGCGGCGCATCGTCGACTGCCCGGTGGGGTCGTCGGGGTTGGGGCGCGTGAGCTCGTCGATGTAGGGGCGGTGCAGATCGGTCGGGCGCACGCCGAAATCGGCCTCGAGCTCGTCGAGCGAGCCGTACACATCGACCCGCGGGTACTCGGGGTTGTCGCTCTTCCACACCGGGATGGGCGATCCCCAGTAGCGGTTGCGCGAGATCGACCAGTCGCGGGCGTTCGACACCCACTTGCCGAACTGGCCGTCTTTCACGTTCTCGGGGATCCAGTTGATCTCCTGGTTCAGCGTCTCCATGCGGTCGCGGAACTCGGTGACGCGCACGAACCAGCTCGACACGGCCTTGTAGATCAGCGGATTGCGGCAGCGCCAGCAGTGCGGGTAGGAGTGCTCGTAGCTGGCCTGACGCAGGAGTCGCCCGTTGGCCCGTAGCAACTGCGTGAGCGGCTTGTTCGCCTCGAACACCTGCAGACCCACGACGTCGGAGACGCTCGGCAGGAACCGCGCGCCCTCGTCGACCGAGATCACGACGGGGATGCCGGCGGCCTCGCAGATCTTCTGGTCTTCTTCACCGTAGGCGGGAGCCTGGTGCACGATGCCCGTTCCATCGGTGGTCGAGACGTAGTCGGCCACGAGGATGCGCCACGCGTTCTGCGTTCCCCACGTCTCGGCGTCGGCGTAGTAGTCCCAGAGGCGGTCATAGGTGATACCCTCGAGCTCCGCACCGAGGTGGGTGCGTGAGATGGCCGCGATGGCGTCGTCGGCCGACTCGTAGCCCAGGTCTTTCGCGTAGTTTCCCACGAGGTCGCTCGCGATGAGGTACTCGTGCGACTCGCCCTCGAGCCTGTCTTCGTGCACGTCGGCAGCACCCAGCGGGCCGCCCGGCAGCACGGCGTACTGGATGCCCGGGCCGACCGCCAGAGCGAGGTTCGTCGGCAGGGTCCACGGTGTCGTGGTCCAGGCCAGGGCACGCACGGCGGTGAGGCCGAGCGCCTCGGCCTTGACGCCGGTGAGCGGGAAGGTGACAGTGACCGTCTGGTCCTGGCGCATCTTGTAGACGTCGTCGTCCATGCGCAGCTCGTGGTTCGACAGCGGAGTCTCGTCGTGCCAGCAGTAGGGAAGCACGCGGAAGCCCTCGTAGGCGAGCCCCTTCGTGTGCAACTGCTTGAACGCCCAGATGACGCTCTCCATGAAGGTGATGTCGAGGGTCTTGTAGTCGTTCTCGAAGTCGACCCAGCGCGCCTGCCGAGTCACATACTCCTGCCACTCGCCGGTGTAGCGAAGCACGGAGTCACGCGACGCCTGGTTGAAGACGCCGATGCCCATCTCTTCGATCTGGCTCTTCTCGGTGATTCCGAGCTGGCGCATCGCCTCGAGCTCGGCGGGCAGGCCGTGGGTGTCCCAGCCGAAGCGCCGCTCCACCTTCTTGCCGCGCATGGTCTGGAAGCGCGGGAACAGATCCTTGGCGTAGCCGGTGAGCAGGTGGCCGTAGTGCGGAAGGCCGTTCGCGAAGGGCGGGCCGTCGTAGAAGACCCACTCATCGGCATCCGCGCGGTTCTCGATCGACGCACGGAATGTGTCGTCGGCCTTCCAGAAGCCGAGGACCTCTTCTTCGATCGCCGGGAAGTTCGGGCTCGGCGTGATGGCGGGAGCCGCGTGGCGGTGCTGCTCACCGGGGGTCTCGTCGGCTGATTTGGGGTACGACATGCTTCTCCTGGACGGGCCTTCTCGTTGCCTGTTCCACGAGGACGCCTGGTCGGAAACGCTCCGACCCGCGTGGTACCACCTCGCTTGCCGACCATGATTCGGTCGGCCGCTCGTTCTTTGGCTGTGACGGGCCAGACCCGTTCGGTTCTACTCGGCCCGCTCGCGCGTGCGTTTCTTCCGAAGACTCACCGGTGATAACCGGATCACTGTCATGTGACACCCATGTTATCCGACATCGGCACGGCATGGCCTCTTTGCACCCGTACCCTGGTCTGATGCCCGGATCCACTCAGACCCCCGCCTCCGTCAATCGATGGGTCTTCTGGCCCGCCGCCGTCATCGTCGTCGCGTTCGCCGCATTCGCCATGATCGTGCCGGATGCCGCCGAGGCCGCTTTCGGCGCCGTGCAGTCGAGCATCGTGAAGAACTTCAACTGGTACTACGTGCTGATCGCCGCGTTCTTCGTGGTCTTCTGCCTGTATCTGGGGTTCAGCCGCTACGGCGACATCAAGCTCGGAAAGGACGATGACGAGCCGGAGTTCTCGATCGGCTCGTGGCTGTCGCTGCTCTTCGCCGCCGGTATGGGAATCGGCCTTGTCTTCTACGGGGTCAGCGAGCCCCTGAGCCACTTCGCGCATCCCCGTCCCGGCGTCACCGGATCCGACATCGAGATCGCCCAGCAGGCCATCTCGCAGACGTATCTGCACTGGGGCGTCCACGCCTGGTCGATCTACGTGGTCATCGGGTTGGCGCTCGCCTACGCGATCCACCGCCGCAACCGCCCCGTCTCCATTCGCTGGACGCTCGAGCCGATCCTCGGCCGTCGGGTGCGCGGCGGGTGGGGAAACGCCATCGACGTCGTCGCCCTGGTCGGAACCCTCTTCGGCGTGGCGACGTCGCTCGGGCTCGGTGTGCTGCAGATCAGCGCGGGGCTCGAAGAGGCGGGGCTGCTCGAGGCCTCCACGCTCATCAACGTGATCATCATCGTCGTGATCACCGGCTTCGTCTTGTTCTCGGTACTGTCCGGCGTCGGGCGCGGCATGAAGTGGCTGTCGAACATCAACCTCGTGCTCGCCGCCCTGCTGGTCGTCTTCATCCTCATCGTCGGCCCCACCCAGTTCCTTCTGCGCGACTTCGTTCAGTCGCTCGGAAACTACGTTCAGAACTTCGTGGGCATGTCGTTCACCGTCAACGCGTTCACCGGCGAGGCGGGAGAAGCCTGGCAGGCCAGCTGGACGACGTTCTACTGGGGTTGGTGGATCTCGTGGGCGCCGTTCGTCGGGATCTTCATCGCCAGGATCTCGCGCGGTCGCACCGTGCGCCAGTTCGTCACCGGAGTCATCCTGGTCCCCACTCTGATCACCTGCCTCTGGTTCTCCGTGCTCGGCGGCACGGCGCTGTACATGCAGCTGTCGGGCGAAGCCGACCTCGTGGGCGCGGATGGCGTCGTCGATGTCGAGGGCGCCCTGTTCTCGATGCTCGGCAACCTGCCCGGCGGTTCGGTGCTCACGATCGGCGCGATCGTGCTCGTCGCCGTGTTCTTCATCACCTCGGCCGACTCCGGATCGCTGGTGATGGGGATGATCGCGTCGGGCGGTCAGGTCGAACCACGCAAGTGGATCAGGGTCTTCTTCGCCTGCGTGACCTCTCTGCTCGCGATCGCCCTTCTGCTCTCGGGCGGTCTCGAGGCTCTGAAGACCGCGGCGATCATCATCGCGCTGCCCTTCTCGATCGTGATGCTGTTGATCTGCTGGTCGACGGTCGTCGCGTTCTCGCGGGAGCGACGGGCCTACGACCGCGCTCAGCGTGCGGCATTCGTCGAGCACGTCGGGGAGTTCTACGGGCTCGAGGTCGATGCGCCTCTGGAGCGCGAGCCCGAGGGCGGCCTCCGCGCCCTCTTCCGTCGCCGCGGTCGAACGCCCGCCGTCGCACCGGAGAAGCGCACGGAGCCGGAGGGCGAGACGATCAGCTCGAAGTCGGCACCGAGCTCGCCAGCATCGCCCGAGTGATCTGAGGGCTGCGAGGCGGCACGCTCCACACGATGGGCACCTCGCGCATCACGAGCACGCTGTCGAGTCGCGCGCTGCCCTCGGGCAACGCATCGAAGAACGACGATTCGACGTTCAGGAGCCGACCCGGCTCGACGGCCCACTTCTCGGTCTCGAGAGTGAGGCCGTCGAGCTCGTCCGAACCTCGTCGCGGCGACCAGCCGGTCGAGCCCGCGCGAAAGAACGCCGAAGCATCATCGACGGTGGAGAAGAGCCGGCTCCTCCACTCGGAGACCACGGCGACATCGGCCGACACCCTCAGATCAGACGCGGAGAGTTCGACCCGGATGCGATTGGGCGTCTCCGATCCGGTGAAGCGCGCGTGCCGGTGGACCCCGGGGAACAGCCGCCCTCCGACCGCCACGGGAACCCAGGAGGCACTGTGTCGCACGGGAATGTAGACGCCCTGCTGCGTACCGCCCTCGTCGTCCCACTCCACGGCGATGCGGTGGGCCGCGTTCTCGGCGCCCCATCCGAGCGCCCGCGGCATCCACGGCGTTCGCATGTCGCCGAGCCTGATCAGACAGACCCCGGCCACGGCGGAGCCGCTGACGAGCTGAGGCCGGAGCCCATCGGGAAGCAGATCGGCGGCGACAGACGGGTCGAGGGCGTAGTTGATGAGCAGCCGGCGTTCGATCACGGCCGTGAGTGAGGGAAGGAAGTAGCTCATGCGCGGGCCTCGTTCGTGGTCGTGGGTGTGACCTTCTGGATGCCTCGGAGAACGATCTGCTCGGGGCAGACGGCCGAGAGGAAATCGCCGACCGACAGCGCGAGTCTGTCGCCGACAAGAGAGTAGAGAATGCGGTTGGCGTCGCGCCGCTCCGACACGAGCCCCGCCCCCTTCAACACCGAGAGGTGCCGAGAGATTGTGGGCCCCGACACGGGAAAACGACCGGCGATATCACCGGCGGCCAACTCGCCGTCTCGCAGCTCCTGCAGGATCTGCCGCCGGATCGGAGAGCTCAGCGCGGTGAAGACGTCCGAGGTCGCGTCGTCATTTCGCATATTCGCAATATAGCACTAATGCTAATTAGCTCGATAGCTATTCACCGAGAAAGGCAGGCGCTGTTCGTCACGGCATGCGCGGCACGGCGGCGACCAGGGCCTTGGTGAACGGGTGCTGCGGGTTCTGGAAGACCCGATCGGTCGAGCCGCTCTCGACGACGCGCCCACCCTGCATCACCAGCACCTCGTCGCACAGCTGAGCGACGACGGCGAGGTCGTGCGAGACGAACACCAGGGCGACGCCGAGGTCACGGCGCAGCGTATCCAGAAGATCGATGATCGTCGCCTGAATAGAGACGTCGAGTGCCGACACCGGCTCATCGCACACCAGGATTCGCGGATCCGACGCGAGGGCGCGTGCGATCGCCACTCGCTGCCTCTGCCCGCCCGATAGCTCGTGCGGCCGCCGACTCTCGAGAGACGCGTCGAGGCCGACGCTGTCGAGCAACTGCCGGATGCGCGTGGCCCGGCCGGCGGCGGACGCACGGCGAGCGTCACCGCGCAGCCCCTCCGCGACGATGCGCGCCACGGTGAAGCGCGGGTCGAACGAGCCGAGTGGATCCTGGCTGATGAACTGGATGTCGCCCCGCCGCGCTCGGCGACGCCGTTCCGGTACACCGCTCCACGCACGACCGTCGAGGGCGACCTCTCCGCGGTCGGGCGTGTCGAAGCCGAGCAGCAGCCGCGCGAGCGTGGTCTTGCCCGAGCCGGACTCCCCCACCACGCCAACCGCGGCGCCGGCGCGCACCGTCAACGACACAGCGTCGACCGCCGAGCGCACGCCGCCATCGGGACGACGGAAATCGCGCCCGAGGCCCGTGGCCTCCAGAACCACCTCCTGCACGATGGGCGCGGCGCCGATAGGCGACGCCTCCGCACCCAGGCGCGGGGCCGCAGCCAGGAGCATGCGCGTATACGGGTGCTGTGGACGGGAGAGGACCTCGGTCGTGACACCCTCCTCGACGATGCGCCCGTCTTTCATCACGGCGACCCGGTCGGCGAGACCGGAGACGACGGCGAGATCATGACTGATCACCATGATGCCCAGCCCGTCGGCGCGCAGTCCGGCGAGCAGGTCGAGCACCTGGGCCTGCACGGTGACGTCGAGCGCGGTCGTCGGCTCGTCGGCGATGAGGATGCCGGGCTCCCCCGCGAGCGCCGAGGCGATCAGGGCCCGTTGCCGCAATCCGCCCGAGAGCTCGTGCGGATACTGCTGTGCTCTCTCCTCGGGCTCCGGCACGGCGACCCGACCCAGCATGCCGGTGACCCTGTCGGCGATCCCGGCCCGAGACATCCGCCCGACGGAGCCGCGGGCACCGTGGATCTCGATGACCTCGGCGACCTCGGCACCGACCCGACGCAGCGGGTCGAGCGAGACGAGGGCATCCTGGCTCACCAGGCCGACGCGCGCACCGCGTATGCGTCGCCAGTCGCGCTCCGAGTAGTTCCGCGCGTCGACCCCGTCGATGACGAGCTCGTCGACGTCGACGGAGGCGCCGTCGGGAAGCAGCCCGAGAAGCGCCCGCGCCGTCAGGGTCTTGCCGGAGCCGGACTCCCCCACGATGGCGAGGCACTCGCCGGCCGCCACAGAGAGCGAGACGGAGTCGACGACGACCGCCTGGCCGAAACGCACCGTCAGCCCCGAGACCCGAACGACCTCGCGATTCTCGGTCATGCTCGCCCCTCGCCGGCTCGACGCAGGCGCCGACCCACCACCGTGGCCGACACGACGGTCAGTGTGATCAGCACGCCGGGGAAGAACGCGACCCACCAGGCCTGGCCCAGCAGATTGCGGCCGCCCGAGAGCAGGAGTCCCCATTCCGGCGTCGGATCCTGCGGCCCGAGGCCGAGAAAGCTGAGGCCGGCCGCGGCCACGATCGTGGTTCCGATTCCGATGGTGGCGATGACCCCCAACGGGCGCAGCGTGTTGGGCACGATATGCGAGACGGCGACGCGCAGCGGGTGGACCCCCAGGCCCCGAGCGGCCTCCACGTAGCCCGAGCGGCGGACGACGAGCGTCTCGGCTCGCGCCACCCTGATGTAGGCGGGCACCGCAGCGACTCCGACGGCCGTAGCGACATTGATCGGGCCGGGGCCCAGAACGGCGATGGCGAAGAGCGCGAGGAGGAACTCCGGGAAGGCGAGCAGGATCTCGACGCCGCGCATCGCGATGCCGTCGACGAACCGAGGGGCGAGACCCGCCAGCGTGCCGACGACGATTCCGACGATCAGCGCGGCCGCGGTCGCGCCGGCGCCCACGCCGAGTGAGTAGGAGGCGCCGTAGACGACGCGGGTGAACACGTCACGGCCCGTCTGGTCGGTGCCGAACGGATGACCCCATGCCGGCGGCTGCAGTATCTGAGAGGTGTCGGTCGTAAGGGGATCGAGCGGCGTGAAGATCCACGGCGCGACGGCCATCGCGGTGACGACCACGAGAAAGAGCACCGCCGCGATCAGGCCGACCCTGTCGCGCACCCTGCCCCTCATCGCGCACCCCGGATAGCGGTCGTGGGCGGTGCGATGCGCGGATCGATCGCCCGGTAGGCGAGGTCGACCAGGAGATTGACGAGGACGAAGACGATTGCCGTGAAGACGATGACCCCCATCACCACCGGGAGATCGCGATTGGTGATGGCCGCGAGCGCGACCCGGCCGAGACCGGGGCGTGCGAAGACCGATTCGACCACGACAGCACCGCCGAGAAGCGAACCCACGATGTACCCCGCCAGAGTCAGAGCGGGAATCGACGCGTGCCGTAGCGTGTGCCGCAGGACCAGTCGTGAGGGGCCCGCACCGCGTGCCCGGGCCGTGGTGGCGAAGGGCTGCGCTTCGGCGTCTTCGAGCCCCGTCCGCACCACCTGTCCGAGAATTCCGGCGACCGGCAGCGCGATGGTCACGGCGGGCAGAACGAGGCCCTGGATGCCGTCTGCGCCGGCCACCGGAAACCAGCCGAGCCCGAACGCGAAGACGCTGAGCAGCACGAGGCCGATCCAGAACGGAGGCGAACTGATGGCCAGCAGCTCGAGCACCGAGACTGCTCCTCGCGCTCCGCGTCCGTGCACGAGCACCGCGCCGACGAGGGCGATGACCACGGCGATCGCCAACGAGGCAGCCGCCAACTGCAGCGTGTATCCGAGCTGCTGCCCGATGACCTCGGTCACGCGAAGTCGGAGCTGATAGCTGGTGCCGAAATCGCCCCGAACGAGGCGACCGAGGTAGGAGAGATACTGAGCGATGAGGGGCTGGTCGAGACCGAGATCCACCCGGATCGACTGCTTGAGCTCGGGCGACGCCTGGGCGGAGACGCCGAGCATCACGTCGACAGGATCGCCGGGAACCAGCTTGAGCACCAGGAATGCCGCCGTCGCCGCACCCCAGACGACGACCAGCATCCCCGCGACGCGCGCGAGGATGCGCCGGAGTACCATGCCCCGCACTCTATGTCAGCCCGGACTACTTCGTGAGCGAAGCCCCGGAGAAGAGCGGCCACCCGTGGATGTCGACCTCGATGCCACTCACCTTGTCGCTCGAGGCGAGGATGTACTCGGGCACGTAGAGAGGCACTATCACCGCGTTCTCCGCATTCCACTGCTGCAGCTTCGTGTAGAGCTCCGCGCGCTGCGTTGTGTCGGTCGTGGCGACCGCCGAGGCCAGCGTCGCATCGATCTCGGGATCGCTCAGATGCGACGCGTTCTGGTAGCCGCCCGTTCCGAGGTGGCTGCGCAGCACATCGGCGTCGGCCGAGAGGAAGCCCCAGTCGGTGAGGTCGTAGTCTCCGGCGAGGTAGGCGTCGAGGTACGCGCCGGGCTCGAGCTGATCGTGCACCACCTCGAAGCCGATCTTCTTCAGTCCGTCTTGAATCAGGTTCGCGAGGTTGGCGTTGTCCTCGTTCACCGGCGTGTACGAGATCCACCGTGCACTCAGACGCTTGCCGTCCTTCGTGCGGTAGCCATCCAAGTCGCGCTCGGACCAGCCCGCGGCATCCAGTGCGTCGTTCGCCGCGTCGGCGTCGAACGACGTGCTCTTCTCGAGGGCCGCGTCGTAGGAGTCGGGTGTCGTGGGCCCGAGAATCGAGTACGCGCGCTTGTAGGTGTCGTTGAAGACCGCCTTCACCGCCGCATCGAGGTCGAAGCCGTCGGAGAAGGCCTTGCGCACGGTGACGTCGGAGAAGACCGGACGCGTGACGTTGAGGTAGAGCGAGTACGGCACACCGGGCGACTCGGTCGACGTGACCGTGAAGTTGTCACCGATCTGCGTCAGGCTCGACGGAGCCGTGTCGCCGATCACATCGACCTGGCCCGATGTCAGTGCGCTGGTGCGTACCGAGCTCTCCGGGAGGATCTTCACGTCGAGCTCGTCGATGCTCGCCGGCCCCTGCGCCGTCGCACCCTCCGGGGCCCAGTTGTAGTCGGGGTTCTTCGTGTAGACGAGCTCGCTGCCGGGGGTGTACTTCGACAGGATGAAGGGCCCCGATCCCACGGAGATGCCCGGGCCGCCCGCCTTCAACTCGCTGGCATGCTCGGCGAGCACCTTGGGAGAGTAGAAGCCCAGTTGCACCGACGCGGCGTTGGCGAGGAAGGGCGCGTACGGCTGCGAGAAACTGACCCGAACAGTGCTGGGGTCGATCACCTCGGTGCCGGCGTAGTACTCGCCGCCGATGAGGCTGGACGCCTGGGCCGATTCGGTGGCCGGGTCGACGATGTGGTCGAAGTTGGCCTTGACCGCGGCAGCATCGAACTTCTCGCCGTCGGAGAAGGTGACGTCGTCGCGCAGGGTGAAGGTGTACTGGAGCTGATCGTCGGACACCTGCCACGCGGTGGCCAGCCAGGGAACGATCGTGCCGTCGGGCTTCTGCGACACCAGGGAGTCGAAGACGGGCCGCTGCAGGATCGCGTTGATGTCGAGCTGCGACGAGTGCACGTCGAGGTGACCCACCGGGTCGACGTCGACTCCGAAGGAGATCGTGCCACCCTGGACCTTCTCTCCCGTGCCCGCAGGCGCGGAGCAACCGGCCAAGACCAGGGCGGCGCTGACGACGAGCGCGAGGGAACCTGCGATGCGGAACGATCCGGGGCGCGAAAACATGATGAACTTCTCTCGGGTGGGGATGCCTCGATCGCGAGACGCACGTTCTAGCCTAGGCCGTTTTAAATAGACTCAGCCCAACAAAGCGAAGACGAGACAGGATGTGCCCATGACGGATGCGCCGCGCGCGACGAGGGGGCGGCCCCGGGTGGGATCGCCGGCACTCCTCGAGGAGGCCGCCTTCGAGCTCTTTCTCGAGAACGGCTACGCCGGCACGACGGTCGAGCAGATCAGCACTCGCGCCGGCGTGAGCCGCAACACCTTCTTCAACTACTTCACCGCCAAGAGCGACGTCTTCTGGGTGGGACTCGACGCCAGCATCGGTCGCGTCGCCGCCTCTCTCGACGTGTCGAGCGGGGGCGACGTCGCGCGAGCGACCGAAGCGCTGCGCGACTCTCTGCTGCGCGCCGCCGAGCTGCTCGGCCCGTCCGACGTGCCGTGGGTGCTCACCCACTTCGAACTGATCGGCAGCACGCACGAGGTCATGGCCTCCGCTATCGGTCGGGCCACGCGTCTGTCGAGCGTCATCGAGCGGGGTCTCGGCGACTCGGCCCCCGCCGCCGTCTCCCGAAGTCTGGCGTTCGCCAGCGTCGCCGCCGTCGTCGCGGCCATGACGAGTTGGGCCGAAGCCGGCCCCGGCCGAGGCTCGCTCGCTCCGCATCTGGAACAGGCGCTTTCGCCCGTTCTCACCGGGTTCACCGCGCCGTAGCGCCACCCGTCAGGTCGCGGAGTGCGACTCGAGGAACTCGTAGACCTCGAGCGTGTCGACGCCCGGGAACTCTCCCTGCGGCAGCGGCGACAGAATGTGGGCGTGCAGCCTCGCGCTGGGCCAGGCCCTGTCTCTCCAGCGTTCGGCGAGGTCGTCGTCCGGCCGACGGCAGCACGACTCGTCGGGGCAGCGGGACTGCGCTCGCACCGACGTGTCTCTTCCTCGGAACCACTTCGCCTCGGCGAACGGCACGCCGACGCTGATCGAGAATTCGCCGGCGTCGGTCTTTCCCGTCTGGGTCGCGCACCAGAACGTTCCGCCGGGGGTATCCGTGTACTGGTAGAACTCCGTCGTGCGGTTGGTGCGGTGCAGCGCGGCACGAGATGCCCAGAAGCGGCACACGAGCTGTCCCTCGATCGCACCCGTCACATCCATCGGCAGCGCGAGGCCGTCGTTCTCGTAGGCCTTCTGAATAGCGCCGTCGTCGGCGACGCGCAAGAAGTGCATCGAGAGGCCGAGCTGCTCCGTGCTCAGGTTGGTGAGCCGCAGCGCCGCCGCCTCGTGGGTCACCCCGAAGGCGTCGCGGAAGTCCTCGACGGAGAGGTCGCGGCGCTCCTTCGCCGCGCGCAGGAATCGCACGGAGGCGTCGTGCGGCATCAGGCAGGCGGCAGCGAAGTAGTTGATCTCGAGCCGCTGCTGCAGAAACTCGGCGTAGCTCTCCGGGGGCTGATGTCCGAGAAGCCGGTGCGCCATCGCCTGCAACGCCATCGAGCGAAGACCGTGGCCTCCGGGAATCGAGGCCGGCGGCAGGTAGATCCGCCCGTTCTCGAGGTCGATGACGGAGCGTGCCGAGTGGGGCAGATCGTCGACGTGGATGAGGCTGAATCCGAGACTCTCGGCGAGCAGGCTCACACTGCGATGGGTCAGCGCTCCCCCGACATGGCCGACCTTTGCGAGTGCATCCGAGGCGATCTTCTCTATCTCGGGCAAGTAGTTGTTGCGCTCGCGCATTCTGAGACGCAGCTCCGTGTTCGCTCGGCGGGCCTCCTCGGGCGTCGCGACCGCGCGATTCGCGCGGCGGATGAGCTCGCGATGCAGGCCCACCAGCGACTCGAGCGTCTCTGTGGGAAGGCTGCGCGACGCGGGAACGACGGGTAGGCCGAGCGACGCGTAGAGCGGCCCACGCTGAGCCCGTGACAGTTCGATCTCGAGGGCTGTGCGGGCATCCGGCGCATCGCCCGAGAGCAGATCGGCCAGCGGCACGCCGAGTTCTTTCGCGACGTTCTGCAGCAAGGCGAGCCGAGGCTCTCTGCGTCCGTTCTCGACGAGGGAGAGCTGGCTGCCCACGACACCGACTCGCGCGCCCAGTTGGTCGAGTGTGAGTCCGGCCTGTTTGCGATGGTGCCGGATGCGCCGGCCCAGCGTGATCAGATCGGTTTCGGCGGCCACATTGCCCTCCTGTCAAGATCGGCGCTTCTTTGCGCGCGATCTTTTCAAATCTACGCCGCTTGTCGCTCAATCTGGAGATACCGAAGAATTTTCTTCCTCGCAACCAGACCGACGCATCCATTCACAGGAGAATCATGACGCTGCTCGCACCGAGGACCGCATCACCCCGCACCACACCCAACCCCGAGATCGCCGACTGGGTCGACGGCATCGCTCGGCTCACGACGCCCGACGAGGTCGTCTGGGTCGACGGATCGACCGCGGAATGGGACCGACTGACCAAGGAGATGGTCGCCCAGGGAACGCTGATCCGGTTGAACCCGGAATGGCGACCGAACAGCTTTCTCGCGCGCAGCGACCCCGCCGACGTGGCCCGGGTCGAGGATCGCACCTTCATCTGCTCTGTCGATCCCGACGACGCCGGTCCGACGAACAATTGGCGCGATCCGTCGATCATGCGCCTCGAGCTCTCGGAGCTCTTCTCTCACAGCATGCGCGGCCGCACGATGTACGTGGTCCCGTTCTCCATGGGCCCGATCGGCGGCGCGCTGTCGCAGTTCGGCGTGCAGATTACGGATTCGCCCTACGTCGTCGCGAGCATGGCTCTGATGACGCGCATGGGCGACGCGGCGCTCGACGCGATCACGCCCGGGACTCCGTGGGTACCCGCCCTGCACAGCGTCGGCGTCCCCCTGATCGACGACGACGGAGTGCGCCGCGATGACAGCCCGTGGCCGCACAACGACACGAAATACATCTGCCACTTTCCCGAGACCCGCGAGATCTGGTCGTTCGGCTCGGGCTACGGGGGCAACGCGCTGCTCGGCAAGAAGTGCTTCGCCTTGCGCATCGCCAGCGTGATGGCCCGCGACGAGGGCTGGATGGCCGAGCACATGCTGATCGTGCGCGTCACCTCGCCCGAGAACAGGGTGTTCCACCTGGCCGCCGCATTTCCCTCGGCCTGCGGCAAGACCAATCTCGCGATGCTGGCACCCTCGATCCCGGGATGGACGGTCGAGACCATCGGCGATGACATCGCCTGGATGCGCCCCGGTGCCGACGGCAGGCTCCGCGCGATCAATCCCGAGCGGGGCTTCTTCGGCGTCGCGCCGGGAACTGGACCGTCGACCAACCCCACCGCCACGCAGACGATCTGGGGAAACACGATCTTCACGAACGTCGCCCTGCGCGATGACGGAGATGTGTGGTGGGAGGGCCTGACCGACACGCCGCCGGCCCACGCGACCGACTGGGAGGGCAACGACTGGACCCCCGCATCCGGTACTCGCGCCGCACACCCCAACGGACGCTTCACCGTGACGGCCGATCAGTGCCCGTCGATCGCCGACGATTGGAATGCGCCGGACGGCGTCGTCATCGACGCGATCCTGTTCGGTGGTCGTCGCCCCAGCACCGTGCCTCTCGTCTCGCAGGCGGCGTCGTGGAAGCAGGGCGTCTTCATGGGCGCCACCATGGCCTCCGAGACGACCGCCGCGGCCACCGGCGAGGTGGGGCGGCTGCGTCATGACCCCTTCGCGATGCTGCCCTTCGCCGGTTACAACATGGCCGACTACTTCGCCCACTGGATCGCCATGGGCGAGCAGCTCGGAGACAAGGCGCCGCAGATCTTCTCCGTGAACTGGTTCCGCACGGACGCCGACGGCCGGTTCGTCTGGCCCGGATTCTCTGAGAACGCTCGGGTCATCGAGTGGATCGTCGGGCGTCTTCAGGGCGACCTGGAGGCACGCTCGACCCCCATCGGAGGCCTTCCCCTCGCGCACGAACTGAATCTCGACGGGCTTTCTCTCAGCGTCGACGAGATCCGGGGAATCATCGATCTCGACACGGTGGCCTGGCGTCGCGAGGCCCGGGCGATCGCCGAGTACTTCGACTCGTTCGACGACACCCGGTTCCCCCTCGAGCTGCGACGAGAGCTCGATCGGTTGACGCGCGAGCTCGGCCCCGACCAGGCGTCGAGCTGAAGCGGCGGCGGGGAGAGTATCCTTAGGGGCTGACATTCAGGCACCTCACCACCGACACGGTGCCGCCCATAACAAAGGACTCCCCGCCGTGACCGACTCCGTGCCCTCCTCCATTCCCGCGAAGCCCGTGCTCGAGGGGCTCGAGAGCAAGTGGGGAGAGACCTGGGAAAACCAGGGCACGTACCTCTTCGACCGCGACGCGGCGACCCGCGAGGGCGTCTACTCCATCGACACTCCCCCGCCGACGGCATCCGGTTCGCTGCACATCGGGCACGTCTTCTCGTACACGCACACCGACGTGATCGCGCGGTTCCAGCGCATGCGCGGCAAGAGCGTCTTCTACCCCATCGGGTGGGACGACAACGGCCTTCCCACCGAACGGCGCGTGCAGAACTACTACGGCGTGCGCTGCGACCCATCGCTGCCCTACGAGGCCGACTTCACACCTCCCTTCGAGGGCGGCGACAACAAGAGCTCGAAGGCCGCAGATCAGAAGCCCGTCTCGCGTCGCAACTTCATCGAGCTCTGCGAACGACTCACCGTCGAAGACGAGAAGCAGTTCGAGGCGCTGTGGCGCGAACTCGGCCTGTCCGTCGACTGGACCCAGACGTACCGCACGATCGGCGACGAGTCGCTCCGAGCGAGCCAGCTGGCCTTCCTCGGCAACGTCGAGCGCGGCGAGGCGTATCAGGCCATGGCTCCGACCCTGTGGGACGTGACGTTCCGCACGGCCGTCGCCCAGGCCGAGCTCGAAGACAAGGAGCAGCCGGGCGCCTATCACCGGCTCGCGTTCCACGGCCCCGCCGGCGACATCTTCATCGAGACGACCCGCCCCGAACTGCTTCCCGCCTGCGTGGCTCTCGTCGCGCATCCGGACGACCCCCGGTACGCCGATCTCGTCGGCACGACCGTTCGCTCGCCCCTCTTCGACGTCGAGATCCCCGTGGTCGCCCATCACCTCGCGCAGCAGGACAAGGGTTCGGGCATCGCCATGATCTGCACGTTCGGCGACCTCACCGACGTGATCTGGTGGCGCGACCTCGACCTGCCCATCCGCGCCGTGATCGGCTTCGACGGCCGTCTCATCTCGGATGCACCGCTGGCGATCACGTCCGAGGGCGGCAGGGCCGCGTACGCCCAGCTCGCCGGCAAGACGGTCTTCTCTGCCAAGCAGACGATCGTCGAGCTGCTCCGCGAGTCCGGAGAGATGATCGGCGACCCGAAGCCCATCACGCACCCCGTGAAGTTCTTCGAGAAGGGCGACAAGCCTCTCGAGATCGTGTCGACCCGCCAGTGGTACATCACCAATGGCGCCCGCAACGAAGAGCTGCGCTCTCGTCTGCTCGAACTCGGCAATGAGATCTCGTGGCACCCGGAGTTCATGAAGGTGCGCTTCGACAACTGGGTCGGAGGCCTCACCGGAGACTGGCTGATCTCGCGCCAGCGCTTCTTCGGCGTGCCCCTGCCCGTCTGGTACCCCCTCGACGCCGACGGCAACCCGGTGTTCGACCAGCCCATCTTCCCCGACGCGTCGTCGCTGCCCGTCGACCCGTCGTCGGATGCGGCCCCCGGCTACGACGAGAGCCAGCGCGGCGTCGCCGGCGGGTTCCAGGGCGAAGTCGACGTGATGGACACCTGGGCGACCTCGTCGCTCACCCCGCAGCTCGCGGGCGGGCGGAAGCGCGACGAAGACCTCTTCGAGCGCGTCTACCCCTTCGACCTGCGACCCCAGGGCCAGGACATCATCCGCACCTGGCTGTTCTCGACCCTGCTGCGCGCCACCCTCGAAGACAACGAGAAGCCGTGGAAGCACGCTGCGGTGTCGGGGTTCATCGTCGACCCCGACCGCAAGAAGATGTCGAAGTCGAAGGGCAACGTCGTCACGCCCGCCGATGTGCTGAAGCAGCACGGCTCCGACGCCGTGCGGTATTGGGCGGCGTCGAGTCGCCTCGGCACCGATGCGGCTTTCGACCCGCAGAACCCGACCCAGATCAAGATCGGCCGCCGACTGGCCATCAAGATCCTGAACGCGGCGAAGTTCGTCTACGGCTTCGAGCTGCCCGCCGGCGAGCACGCCGTGACGCACCCCATCGACCTGTCGATGCTCACCTCGCTCGACGCCGTCATCACCACGGCCACGGATGCGTTTGCGAACTACGACCACGCCCGGGCGCTCGAGACCACCGAGTCGTTCTTCTGGACGTTCTGCGACGACTACCTCGAGCTGGTCAAGGAGCGCGCCTACAGCGAGGCCACCGAACCCGCGGCCCGCGCATCGGCGGTCTTGGCGCTGCGCGCCGCCACCGACGTGATGCTCCGTCTCTTCGCGCCCTTCCTGCCATTCGCCACCGAGGAGGTCTGGTCGTGGACGCATGACGGCTCCGTGCACGTCGCACCCTGGCCCACCACCACGCGAGATGCCCCCGGCGTGCCGGCCGATGGCATCCCCTCGAACGAGACCCTGCTGCAGTTGGCAGGCCAGGCTCTGATCGGCATCCGCCGGGCCAAGACCGACGCGAAGGCCTCGCAGAAGACGCCGGTCGCATCCGCCGTGATCGCCGCACCCGCCGAGACCATCCAGATCCTCGAGACGGCGGCCGACGATCTGCGCGCCGTGGGAAAGATAGAGAATCTTACCTTCCGCGCGGGCACTGAGCTTGTCGTCGAGGACATCGTCTTCGCGCCCGATAGTCTCGCCTGAGACAGCGTTGTCGCACACCCTAGGAGCAACAGTGGCATTCACCATCAGACCCGTCGTAGACCGTGATTTCTTCGCCTGGCACGAGTTGTTCGAGGGGTATTGCGACTTCTACGAGACTCCCCTGAACGACGAGAAGGCTGTGCGTGCCTGGTCGTGGTTCACGTCGGAGCGGCGCCTCGCTGAGGCCATGATCGCCGTCGACGACGAGACCGGCCAGCTGCTCGGACTCGCCCACTTCCGCGAGTTCGTCGACACCCTCGCGGGCGGCACGGGCCTCTACCTCGACGACCTCTATGTGCGACCGGATGCGCGGGGGCAAGGAATCGGTCAGGCTCTGATCGAGCGACTGCGCGAGATCGGCGTCGAGCGCCGCGCCTTTGTCGTGCGCTGGATCACGGCAGAGAACAACGAGGACGCCCGACGACTGTACGACCGGATCGCGCAGAAGACCGAGTGGGTCACGTACGATCTGAAGGCGTGACCGAACCGAGAGAGGGAGGCTCGACGCACGTGAAGAAGACCATTCTGATCACCCTCGCGGCAGCCTTCACCGCGCTCGCGCTGTCCGCGTGCGCCACGGGAGAGGCTGAGGGAGGCTCCACCGGAGGCGGATCGCCCTCGGCGACACCGACATCGTCGAGCGACCTCCAGGGCGGCACGCAGCCCACCACAAAGCTTCCCGTCGTGGCCTTCCCCGACTCCGAGGAGCTCGCCTCCTGGTGCCCGCTCGACGTCGAGGCGGTGCACCTTCACCAGCTGGAGGCGACCGTCTCGAGCGCAGTCATCTGCTCGACTTCGATGGGCGCGGACGGCGTGATGACCACCACGGTCAGCACCGTGAGCGGCGGACTCGACCAGCTTCTCGCCGCGTACGCTGTGCCGAACGCTCCGGTCGATCCGTCGGTCGTGTGCACGCTGCAGATCGAGGACCCACTGCTCGTCTGGCTGACCTACCCGGGTGAGCGCAGCTACCCGGTGTACGCCCCGGTCAGCCCGTGCGGCTTCCCCACCGACGAGGCGAAGGCGGCCTTCTCCGCTCTCGAGCTCACCGCCGTCGCGTCGTTCACCGAGACGTCGACCGGCGTGACCACCACCGACATCGGCCTCGGCGCACTAGCTGCCGCGGCGAAGGAGACCACATGATTCAGCTCGGAACCCGTTGGGCCGTCGGCGACGAGACCCCGTCACGCCTGCCCCAGGTCGTCACCGACGCCGTCGAGGAGGTCGAAGCGGCCCTCGCGGAGGCGGGCACCGACACCTCGGGATGGAATTGGACGCTCACCTGGCTCGAAGGCAAACCTGTGTGCGAACTCGATGACGGAACGCTGGTCGAATACGACCCCGACACAGACGAGGCGATCATCACGCCCTACGAAGACGAGGACTGATCCTGTTCGCCCAGTCCCCCACGTCTCCGTTTCATCTGCACAGAGTTCGAGTCGGTCGGATCCTCGATCTGTCACCCAGCTTTCGGCGATTCACCCTCAGCGGCGATCGGCTCGACTCCTTCGCCGACAACGGCTTCGATCAGCGCATCAAACTGATCCTGCCGATCGAGGAACACGGGCTCAGCACCATGCCCATGACCGACGACTGGTACGCCCGGTGGCGCGATCTGCCCCACGATCATCGCAATCCCATCCGCACCTACACCGTGCGCGGGGTGCGCGCAGAACTGCGCGAGATCGACGTCGACGTGGTGGTGCATCCCATCGATGGCCCCGCTTCGATCTGGGCCGAGACGGCCTCGGTCGGCGACGAGCTCATCGTGCTCGGGCCGAACGCTCACCATGACGGCGTGCAGGGCGGCGTCGATTTTCTTCCGCCGCCCCACGCCGAGCGCATTCTGCTCGCGGGCGACGAGACGGCATTGCCTGCCATCGCAGCGATTCTCGAGCGCCTTCCCGCGACGGCCTCTGGGCACGCCATCGTCGAGGTGCCGCACTCCGACGACGCCGCCTGCATGGCGTCGCATCCCGGCTTCACCGTCGAGGTGCTCGCGCGACACGATCGGGCGCGGGGCGACCTTCTCGTGCCTGCGGTGCAGGCCGTGGCTCCCGATCTGCTGCGCTCTGTGCGCGCGGCATCGACCGTGACTGCGGAACTGAGCGACGTCGATGTCGATGTCGACATGCTGTGGGAGGTGCCCTCGGACGATCACGGTGGACCCGCGCGGCAGTCTGCCCCTCTCTACGCCTGGCTCGCGGGCGAGGCGGGAGTGATCAAGACTCTGCGTCGGCACCTCGTGAGCGAACTCGGCATCGACCGTAAGAGCGTCGCGTTTATGGGGTACTGGCGCCTCGGTCGGGCTGAGGGCTGACCCGCGACCTGCCGACCGTGGTCACGATCATCACGACCGCGCCTACGAGCAGGCCCCAGAAGGCCGAGCCGATGCCGACGATCGATACACCCGATGCCGTGACGAGGAAGGTCGCGATGGCGGGGATGCGACGGTCGACGACTTCGAGCGCGCTCACGACGCTCGTGACGAGGGCGCCGAGCAGCGCGAGACCCGCGACCGCCGTGATCAGGATGGGCGGCGCGGCCGAGATGAGCGTCGTCGCGACTCCGGCTGCGAGGCCGAAGAGCACATAGAGCACCCCAGCCGTAACGGACGCCGGCCAGCGCTTGCGTGGATCGGGATGCGCGTCGGGGCCGGCCATGATGGCCGCGGTGATCGCGGCGAGGTTGATGGCGTGCCCGCCGAAGAGCGCGCCGAGCATCGAGCCCGCGCCCGACGCGACGAGAGCCGGTCGCGGCGGAACCGCGTAACCGAAGGTCGACATCACCGCGAATCCGGGCACGTTCTGGCCCGCCATGGTGACGATGAACAGAGGCAGACCGAGGCTCACGATGACCGCGGGGTCGAACGACGGAACAACGAACTGCAGCGTCGGGGCGAGTCCGGCCCCCTCGAGGAGAGAGCTGCCCGATGTGACGGCGATGCCGATGGCCGCTACGAGCATGGCGGCTGGCACTGCCCACCGCGGCGCGAGCCTGTACAGCACGAGCCACGTGATGATCACGGGCAGGGCCAGCCAGGGAAGCTGCACCGCCGCGGTGATCGGAGCGAGACAGATCGGAAAGAGGATGCCGGCGAGCATGGCACTCGCGATCGGACGCGGGATGCTGGTGATGGCACGCCCGAGAGCGGGCCAGAGACCGCACAGCACGATCAGTGCACCGCAGACCAGAAAAGCGCCCACGGCGGCGCCGAAGTCGTCGGTCACAGCAGCCGCAGCAACCAAGAGTGCGGCCCCCGGTGTGGACCACGCGAACGAGATGGGCATTCTGAACCGCCATGCCAACACGATGCAGCACAGTCCGCTCAAGACGCAGACGGCGAGCAGGCCAGACGAAGCCTGCGCCTCGCTCGCCCCTACCGCACGAAGACCGGCGACAACGAGCACGAACGAGCTTGCGAAGCCCGTGATCGCCGAAACGATACCAGCCGAGACGGGCTGGATCAGCCCAACGGCGTCGGCGTCGTTACGCCGACTTTTCGGCACGAACAGGCTTGCGCGGAACGATCGTCGGTGCGGCGTTGTTGTTCACGGATTCGCGGGTGACGACGACACGCGCCACCTCGTCGGTGGAAGGCACCTCGAACATGATCGGTCCGAGTACCTCTTCCATGATGGAGCGGAGCCCACGTGCACCGGTCTTGCGCAGAACCGCCAGGTCGGCGATGGCCTCGAGAGCTTCGCGGTCGAACTCGAGCTCGACGCCGTCGAGTTCGAACATGCGCTGATACTGCTTGACGATGGCGTTGCGCGGCTCGGTGAGGATCTGCATCAGCGCGGTCTGATCGAGCGGCGTCACCGTGGTGACCACGGGCAGACGACCGATGAACTCGGGAATCAGACCGAACTTGTGCAGGTCTTCGGGCAGAACGTCGGAGAAGAAGTTGACGTCTTCGCGCTTGGAGTGCAGCGGCGCGTTGAAGCCGATGCCCCGCTTGCCTGCCCGCTCGGCGATGATCTCCTCGAGCCCCGCGAACGCACCGGCCACGATGAAGAGCACGTTCGTGGTGTCGATCTGGATGAACTCCTGGTGCGGGTGCTTGCGCCCGCCCTGCGGCGGAACAGACGCCACGGTGCCCTCGAGGATCTTGAGCAGCGCCTGCTGAACCCCCTCGCCGGAGACATCGCGGGTGATCGACGGGTTCTCTGCCTTGCGGGCGATCTTGTCGACCTCGTCGATGTAGATGATGCCCGTCTCGGCACGCTTGACGTCGTAGTCGGCCGCCTGGATGAGCTTCAGCAGGATGTTCTCGACGTCTTCGCCGACGTAGCCCGCCTCGGTGAGCGCTGTCGCATCGGCCACCGCGAACGGCACGTTGAGCCGCTTCGCCAGCGTCTGCGCCAGGTAGGTCTTGCCGCAGCCGGTCGGGCCGATGAGGAGGATGTTGCTCTTGGCCAGTTCGATCTGGTCGCCCTGCGTCTCTGCAGGGCCGATGGTGGTGCGCGCCTTGGTGCGCTTGTAGTGGTTGTAGACGGCGACGGAGAGCGCCTTCTTCGCGGCCTCCTGGCCGATCACATATTCTTCGAGGAAGTTGAAGATCTCTTTGGGCTTCGGCAGCTCGAACTCGCCGGTCGCTTCGTCGCCCGCCTCAGACAGGCGCTCCTCGATGATCTCGTTGCACAGCTCGACGCACTCGTCGCAGATGTAGACCCCGGGGCCGGCGATGAGTTGCTGCACCTGCTTCTGGCTCTTTCCGCAGAACGAACACTTGAGCAGGTCGGCGCTTTCTCCGATGCGAGCCATGCCAGCCTCCTGTCGATGACGATTGATTCGAGCCTAACCCGTGCCACCGACATCCGGGGCGGACCATGATCGAGAGTCGCGTTAGTCGTAACAAAAAGGCCCCTCGACGGGCTCAACGAACGAATCGATCATCGAGCCCGGCGAGGGGCCTCATGGGGAAAAGAACTACTTGACGAGCGCAGGCAGGTTCTTGCGCGAGGTCAGGACCTGGTCGATCAGTCCGTACTCGAGGGCGTCGGCCGCACTCATGATGTTGTCGCGGTCGATGTCCTTGTTGACCTGCTCCGCGGTCTTGCCGGAGTGGTGCGCCAGGGTCTCCTCGAGCCAGGTGCGCATGCGCAGGATCTCGGCGGCCTGGATCTCGATGTCGGAGGCCTGGCCACCGCCCTCTCCGCCACCCGCGGACGGCTGGTGGATGAGGATCCGAGCGTTCGGCAGGGCGAGGCGCTTGCCGGGCGAGCCCGCAGCGAGCAGCACGGCCGCCGCCGAGGCAGCCTGGCCGAGGCATACGGTTTGGATCTGCGGGCGGATGTACTGCATCGTGTCGTAGATCGCCGTCATCGCGGTGAACGATCCACCGGGAGAGTTGATGTACATCTCGATGTCGCGGTCCGGGTCCTGGCTCTCGAGAACGAGGAGCTGAGCCATGATGTCATCGGCGGACGCGTCGTCGACCTGCACTCCGAGGAAGATGATGCGGTCTTCGAAGAGCTTCGCGTACGGGTCCTGGCGCTTGTAGCCATAGGCCGTGCGCTCTTCGAACGTGGGCAGGATGTAGCGGTTGGACGGCGAGGTGCCGTTTCCGTAGGGCGAGCTGTAAGCGGCGCCGAAAGCGGGAGTATTCATTCTTCTTCTCTGTTCGTCTGGTCTCGGCGGAACTTAGTTGGACTCGCTGGGCACGGCGTCGGCCTCTTCGGTGCCGCCGCCGCCGGCGACGTCGGACGCGAACTCGCGGACGTGGTCGACGAAGCCGTACTCGAGGGCCTCCTGCGCGGTGAACCAGTTGTCACGGTCGCCGTCTTTGATGACCTGCTCGATGGTCTTGCCGGTCTGCTCGCTGGTGAGCTCCGCCATGCGGCGCTTCATGTCGAGGATCAGCTTGGCCTGGGTCTGGATGTCGGCGCTCGTGCCGCCGAAGCCACCGGAGGGCTGGTGCAGCAGCACGCGGGCGTTGGGCGTGATGTAGCGCTTGCCCTTCGTTCCCGACGAGAGCAGGAACTGGCCCATCGAGGCCGCCATGCCGATTCCGACGGTGACGATGTCGTTCGAGACGAACTTCATCGTGTCGTAGATGGCCATTCCCGCGGTGATCGATCCGCCGGGAGAGTTGATGTAGAGGTAGATGTCGCGATCGGGATCTTCGGCTGCGAGCAGAAGAATCTTGGCGCAGATCTCGTTCGCATTGTCGTCACGGACAGCACTGCCCAACCAGATGATGCGGTCCTTGAGTAGTCGGTCAAAAACACTGGATACCAGAGCCGGTTCGGCCATGTGATTGCTCCTCTATTACTTGCGTGATCTCGAATCTACTGGAGGATGCCTCGGCAGAAGCCGCTGTTCGCCGTAGGCAAAGAATGGCGGTGAAGCCGTCTTACGATAAAGCCATGGCCACCCCGCTCGACGTCCCCGTCGCATCCACCACCCTTCTCTCGCCGCGCGACCTGGAGAAGCTCGCCGCGCTCCGCGGCATGAAGCGCCTGGCCACCGGACTTCTGGTGATCATGGCGGTGATCTTCGTCGTGGCATTCGCGCTGCAGGAGAAGTACGAGTGGCTGCAGTACGTGCGCGCCGCGGCCGAGGGCGGCATGGTGGGCGCCATCGCCGACTGGTTCGCGGTCACCGCATTGTTCCGGCATCCTCTCGGACTGCGCATTCCTCACACGGCGATCATTCCGACCGAGAAAGACCGTATCGGCGTGACGCTCGGAGAATTCGTCGAGACGAACTTTCTGTCGCGCGAGGTCATCACGACGAAATTGCGCTCGCTCGGGGTCTCGCGCGCCGTCGGAACCTGGCTCATCGATCCGGCCCACGCAGAGAGGCTCACCTTGGAGGCGGCCAACGCGGCACGCGGATTCCTCTCCCTCGCCGACGACGACACGATGCGCGAGGTCATCGAGGAGATCGGGCGTCGGCAGCTGATCGATCCGGCTTGGGGACCTCCCCTCGGACGCATGACCTCGACCTTCGTCGACGGCGGGCATCAGGGCCAGGTCGTCGATCTGCTCGTCGAGCGTCTGCACGAGTGGCTCGAACGCAATCCGGATGCGTTCGGTCAGGCCGTGAGCGAGCGCCTGCCCAGCTGGATGCCGTCGTTCGTCGATCGCGTCGTCGACGACCGCGCCCACCGGGAGGCCCTGAAGTTCATCTCGGCTGTGCGCAACGACCCGAACCACCAGTTGCGCGTCGCGATCGACGAGTATCTGCGCAAGCTCAGCGACGACCTGCAGCACGACGAGGCCACGATGACCAAGGTCGAAGAGCTCAAGGGTCAGGTGTTCGACAGCCCGCAGGTGCGCGATCTGGCCGGCCAGGCGTGGAACGCCGCCCGCACCGCACTGCTGTCGTCGCTCGAGAACGCCGACAGCGAGTTGCGCACCCGCCTCACCCAGGCGGTCGCTCAGTTCGGCCACGCGCTCCTCGAAGACGCCGTGCTCGGGGAGAAGGTCGACCGTTGGGTGGAGGACGCGGCGGGCTACCTCGTCGAGACCTATCGACACGACCTCGCAGCGATCATCTCCGACACCGTGCGCGGCTGGAACGCCGAGGACACGGGACGCAAGATCGAGGTCGAGGTGGGACGCGACCTGCAGTTCATCCGCATCAACGGCACCGTCGTCGGCTCGCTCGCAGGGCTGGCCATCTTCACCGTCGCCCACGCCATCTTCGGCAGCTGACCCGCCCGCGCGGTCTCCGCCACTTCGACTCGGCGCGAAAGCACCCACCCACCGGACTATGCGCGCATCTGCACCGACTCGATGACAGTCGTGGTGCGTATGCGTCTAGTGGATGCCGGCGCGAGGAATCAGGGACGCCAGCCGGCGTCGCGCAGGGCAGCTTCGACGCGGGCCACAGCGGCCATCGGGTCGCCGAAGAGTTGACCTTTGCGAACACGGATGGGCGTCCACTTGTTGCGAATGAAACCCTCGATCCGGAGCATGTCCCTGTTGTACTGAACGGAGTCGGTGCGATGCTGCTCGCCGTCGTACTCCGCGATCACACGAAAGTCCCGAAATAGGCTGTCTCCTCGTCCGAGGAATGTACCTGATTCGCTGAAGATGTCGACGTTCAGTTCCAGCTCGGGCAAGCCCGCACGCATCATGTGGAGGCGGAGGATCGTCTCCGGCCGCGATTCCGCGCCCTGCCTGATGTCGAGAACTGCGCGCCGGGCCGCCCGCGCGTGCCGGCCAGAGTAGCTCTGAACACGGTCGATCAGCTGCTCGATCGTCGCGTAGGGCCGGGTCTCGCCAGGCTGCGGCTTTTTCGGGACCAAGATGAGGTGGTCTGCCGCGGCCACGAGGTCGTCGTGCGACAGTACTCCGGCGAGGTGGCACCAGGTGGAGGCGGCGTCCGAGACACGGAATCCATATCTCCTCTCGACTCGGATGCGCGTGTCGGAGAACTCGCGCCCTCTTACGCCGCGCGCTCGACTCGCCCGATTCGGCGACATCCGGCCCACGTGCACGCCCTCTGCCCGTGTGAACTCATCGGGCAACGGTATACGCCACATCCGAGCTGCCGTCAGGCCGCAGAAGAATTCGTCCGCGCGCATGCGCACGAGATAGGCGAGGCACAGACCATAGAGTCCGTGGATGCCACCCCGCCGGACTCGAACGCCATGGAACGGTCGCTCGAGATCTCGTCCCCTCATTCGCTGACGGCCGATCCCCGCATGCCGTCCCTCCGCAACAGAGAACGACCGCCGCGTCAGATGGGGTGGAAGAGCGACACGACGAGGCATCCCGACATGTTGCCCCGTCTTCGCCGCTGTTTGTGCGTCTCTCCACAGGCAACACGATCCGTCGAGTCGGCCGAGAAGCACCGAAACCCTGCGTCATGCACGCCTTTGCGCCGACTCGATAGGCACGAGCGCGTCGAGTCGGCGGAAAAGCACCGACCGAGCGCGGTGTGAGTGCTTTCGCGCCGAGTGGATGCGACGGGGCTGGGGAGGAGGAGTGGACCGACGCTCAGGTGGCGGCCCAGAGGGCGCGGTAGTACCGGATGCGCTCCTCGTCGCGCGCGATCCCGTAGGCGTCGAGCAGTTCCGACTCCAGACGCTCTCCCCCGGCGAAGTTCCATTCCAGGCTCCACGTCGCGATGGCCAGGTCGGCCCAGCGATCGGCGACTCCCAACGACCCCAGGTCGACGTGGCCGACGAAAGCGCCGTCATCGGCGAGAAGTGTGTTCGGCGCGCACGCGTCGCTGTGGCAGACGACGAGCCTGTCGATGGATGGCGGGATCTCGAGCGACTCGGCCACCGTAAGGCCCTCCGATCGCGCGCGGCCGATTCGCCGGGATACCGACCAGGAATAGGGACAGGCGTCAACGGGCAGTGCGTCGTGCAGACGGCGGAGTCCGGCGCCGATGCCGCGAGCCGCCACGCGCGCCGTAGCGGCGTCCGACCCGAACCGCGCATCGACCGCACTGTGGCCCGGCAGGCCGGCCGTCAGCATCCACGAACCGCCGTCGCCCGAACCCGCCTCGATCACGCGAGGAACCACGATGAACGCGCTCGCCCAAGCGAGCCGCTCGGCCTCGCCTTCGAGCGACGACTCGCCTTCGGGCATCCACTTGATGAAGCGGGCCCGCACGCCCTCGCCGAGTCTGAACGTCAGTCCGCCACGAGTGTTACGCCACACCGGAACCGGCGTATCGCCGGCGGCGTGCAACGACACGATCGACGGTACCTCGACCGGTCCGTCGGGCACCGCGGCGATCTCCATTCCCTCAGTGTCGCTTAACGACGAGGGGCCCGGCATGCGCGTGCATGCCGGGCCCCTCGAGTGAAGCGACTAGTGGGAGTGACCCTCGTGGTCGTCGTGGTCGTGACCCTCGTGCTCGTCGACGGCATCCTCGGGCTCCGAGACGACCGCGGCGAACTCCTTGAGGTCGACGGTCTTGCCGTCGGTGTCGACGACCTTGGCCTTGCCGAGCAGGATCGCGAGCGCCTTGTTGCGGGCGACCTCGCCGACCATGGCGGGGATCTGGCCGCTCTGGTCGAGTGCCTGAACGAACTCGTTGGGCTCCATGCCGTACTGAGCGGCGCTCTGCACGAGGTACTGCGTCAGCTCGTCCTGGCCGACCTTGACCTGCTCCTTCTCAGCGACAGCGTCGAGGAGGATCTGGGTGCGGAACGTGCTCTCGCTCGAGGCGGTGACCTCGGCGCGGTGCTCGTCGTCTTCGAGGCGGTTCTCGCCCTCGAGGTGACGGTGCACCTCGTCTTCGATGAGCGCGGGCGGCACGGCGACGTCGACCTTCTCGAGCAGCGTCTCGACCAGCTTGGTGCGGGCGGCGGATGCCTGGCCGAACGCCTTCTGCTTCGCGACGGTGTTCTTGAGGTCGGCCTTCAGCTCGTCGAGCGTGTCGAACTCGCTGGCGATCTGAGCGAAGTCGTCGTCGGCCTCGGGAAGCTCGCGCTCCTTGACGGCGAGCAGCGAGACCGACACGAGTGCGTCGGAACCGGCGTGGTCTCCGCCGAGCAGCGGCGCCTCGAAGGTGGTGGACTCGCCCGCGGAGAGGGAGTCGAGCGCCTCGTCGATGCCTTCGAGCAGTTCGCCCGATCCGACCTCGTAGGAGATGCCCGTGGCCTTGTCGACCTCGGCGCCATCGATCGTGGCGACCAGGTCGAGCTGGGCGAAGTCGCCCGTCTTGGCCGGACGGTCGACGGTCACCAGCGTGCCGAAGCGGCTGCGCAGGTTCTCGAGCTCGGTCGCGATGTCCTCGTCGGACACCTCGACGGTGTCGACTGTGACCTCGAGGTCGTTGTACTCGGGGAGGGTGATCTCGGGGCGCACATCGACCTCGATGGCGAGCTCGAGGTCTCCGGAGAAGTCCTTGTTGCTGGGCCACTCGACGATGTCTGCGCTCGGCTTGCCGAGGGGGCGAAGCTCGTTCTCGGTGATGGCCTGGCGGTAGAAGCCGTCGAGTCCGTCGTTGACGGCGTGCTCGAGCACGGCCTCCTTGCCGACGCGCTGGTCGATGAGGGGCGGCGGAACCTTGCCCTTGCGGAAGCCGGGGATATTGATCGACTCGGCGATGTGGCCGTATGCGTGATCAATGCTGGGCTTCAGCTCGTCGGGGGTGACCGAGATGGCGATCTTCACGCGTGTCGGGCTGAGCTGTTCGACCGTGGTCTTCACGTTTGGCTTCTCCTGAGGGTTAGTACTGTGCTGCACCGTTTGGCTGGATCAAAGTGGTACTGGGGGAACTCGCGCTGTGGTCGGGGCGACAGGATTCGAACCTGCGACCTCCCGCCCCCAAAACGGGCGCTCTAGCCAAGCTGAGCTACGCCCCGGTTCTCGTCACAAGTCCCGTGAGGCCAGTCACCGGGTGACGCACAGGGCGTCTGGCACGAGGGTAGTGCCGGGCGAATTGGCCTCGGCAAGTCTACTGCACAGTCTGGAGGCCCGCTGAGCAATTTCCCGGCGCCGGTTACGCGGACGGGGAAACTGTGTACTACGATGTTCCAGTGCCGCTTGCGGCGCACACCTCCCCATTCGGGGCTGTAGCTTAGTGGTAAAGCCTCTGTCTTCCAAACAGATGATGCGAGTTCGATTCTCGTCAGCCCCTCGTTGTCAAGAAAGGCCTCCGAGACACTCGGGGGCCTTTTTTCATCCCCAGTTCGACCTCACCCGCTGCAGACGATGTGTGATCTCTGACACGCTGTGCAGATGACAGACCCCGCGCCTGCCTCCGTTCCGTCGCCGGAGGCCGCCTGGCCTTCGACACCTCTCGCTTTCTCTGACATGGGCCTCTGCCCGCGCTGTTTCGCGGTGCTGGGCAGCAGCCGTTGCCATGCCTGCGGTCTCGAACTGAACGTGCCGCTGGCCGCAGAACTCATCGCGGCGTCGAACACGATCGTCGGCGCCGAACGCCGTCGCCGCGATCTGATCGATCGCATGTGGAACGAGCAACTCGCCGCCCAGGCGGACGAGCAGGTCGCGCAGGTCGCGCAGATCGCGTCGACCCTCGAGCTCCCTCAGCCGGCGGCCCCACCCACGTCCGCAGACCACATGCCGGATGCCGCGAGCGCGGCCGCCGCGACTGTTCCCTCTCCTCCGTTACCGCACCCCGCGCCCGCGGTCGGCCTCACCGAGCGTGGACCCCGCCGATCCGGGGTGCAGGTCTTCCTGCTGGTGACGGGCATCGTGCTCCTCTCCGTCTTCGCACTGTTCTTCGTGACCGTCGCCTACCTGTTCGCCACCGTCGAGGTGCGCGTCGTCGTCACCGCTCTCGCCGGAGTCGTCGTGTTCGGCGTCGCCTGGCTGCTCAGGCGGCGCCGCCTGCCCGCCACGGCCGAGGGCGTCGGTGTGACAGGGGCGGTGATCCTGATCGGTGTACTCGTGTTCGTGCGGGGTGCAGAACTCTTCGGTTCCTCTTCGGTCGCCCCCGCACTGTTCTGCGGCGTGGGCCTGCTCGCTCTCGCCGCCCTGCTCGAACTCCTTCATCGGGTCTCGGGGCTCCGCTTCGCGCGCTTCGGCAGCGTGGTACTCGCCCCGGCCGGTCTCGCCCTCGTCGTGATCGGCGCGCTCCACCCTGTCGACTCCGGCCTGGCGTGGTGGGCGGGCCTTGTGGTGGCAGGTGCGTCCGCGCTTCTTCTTCCGCAGATCGGTGATCGGTCGACCGAGGCGGCCGTCCTCCGATGGGTCGCCGTCGCATCGATGACGGCGGCACTCATCCCCGCCGCTGTGCTTCTGCCCGAGCTCCCGGGCTCGTCGGCCCTGGCGTGCTCCGTGTCGGCGATCGCCTGGGGCGCGGTCGTCGTGCGGCTGCGTGCGGAGTCCGGCGCGCGACCCTGGAGCAGGGCGGCATCGGTGCTGCTCGGGTTGTCTGTGACGCTTGCCCCGACGATGGCCATATTCAGAGACGCGTCGACCGAGTGGAACCTCTGGGCTCCGGGAACGGCCGCCGGCGTCATCGCCGTCACCTTCGTGGTTCGTGCGCGCACCTCCACGACCGAGCTCTCGACGCGGACCTGCCGCGACGCGCTGATCCCCGCGCTTGTCGTCGCCGCGATCGGCCTGCTCCCGGGCGTCGGACTTGCGGCGATTCACATTCTCAGCTCGCTCGTTCCACGACATCTTCTCTGGCAGGCGACCCCCGGCGACACCGCCGGTTACCTTCCCGAGACCGGAGCGTGGGCCGCCGTTCTCGCCCCGGCCGCCGCAGCGATCCTCGGAGCCGCGGCCATCCGCTTCGTACGGCTGCCGAGGGTCGTCGGTGCGGTCGCGGGCGGATTGGCGGCTCTGGCGATGATCGCCGCGGCCAGCCATTCAGACTCGGTGATGGTGGCTCTCCTCGCCTACGCGTCTGTCGCCGTCGTCGCACTCTCGCTTCTTCTCGCCACGAGGGGCCGGCGCGTGCCTGCGGCGCGTGTTCCCGCGGCGATCGCGTTGGGTGTCGCCACGTTCGCGGTCGCGATTCTCTCGCATGCGAGCTCGCCCCTGTGGCTGCCGGGCATCCTCGCCACCGCGGCCCTGATCGTCGCATCGCGGCTCGTCGTCGCACCCGGCACTCGCGCCGGCTCGCTCGTGCGGACTCTCCTCACCGCCGTGGCCGTGGGCCTCGGGTTCGTCGAGGCGACACTGCTGGTGCCCTGGATCACGGGCTGGCGCCTCTCGGCCTCGCTGAGCGGTTCCCCCTTTCCTCCTCCGAGCGATTTCGCCGCCCTTCCCGGTGCGGCCGCTGCGCTCCTTCTGTTCGTGGCTCCGCTGGTTCTGCGAACCCGCGTCGAGCGCGTTCCGAGCGGAATCTCTGGTCTCCGCGCCGCGGCGATCGTCGCCCTGCCCGCAGCGGCCATCAGCTCGCTCGTCCTCTTCGCGTCGGGAGCCGGTTCCGCCGCCGAGCACGTCGTGCGGGTCGCTGTTCTGCTCGTCCTCACGGTCGCCGCCGTGACCTGGCAACTGCGCGGCCCCGTGGCGAACACGGTCGAACGCGTCGTGCTGGCCGTCATGGCGCCCCTCGCGCTGGCGGCAACCCTCGCCGCCGTGATCGACGCTGCCACCACCTCGTCCACGGCCCTGATCGTCGACCTCGCGGCACCGACCGCGGCGCTCCTGTCGGCCTCTCTCGGCGCGATGTTGTTCGCACGGGCCGCATCCGGCATGCACCGCGCCGCGCGCATCGCGTGGGAGTGCGCAACCGCCCTCATCGTCGTCGTCTCCATCGCCCGAAGCGCGATCGATCCCGGAGAAAGCACGTGGCTGACTCTGCTCCTGCTCGCGGCGACGCCGCTCATCGTCGCGTTCACCGACGGCAACCCGTTCACGAGTCTGTCGCCGCGACGCTTCGGCGGCACCCTCACGTGCATCCTCGCCGTTGCGGCACTCTGGCAGTTCCTGGCCTTCCGAGGCATCGTCGACGTCGAACCGTACACGCTGCCCGTCGCCGGCTTGCTGTTGTGTCTCACCGCTGCCATCGCCGTGTTCGGCCCGTTGACGGCGCATGTGGCCACCGTCCGGTCGACCCTCCTCGCCGCGGCTCTCGTCATCGCACTCGCGCCCTCCGCGCTGGTCTCGATCGCAGACGAACACGCCGCCCGCGCCATTGTGGTGCTCGTGATCGCCGGCGCGGTGACGACGGTGGCGCTCATCGCACCCCGGGTCGTGCGCGGCGTCCTCGTGCGCGACAGCACGCTGTATTCGGGCATCGCTGTGCTGATTTCTGTGGGCCTCGGCCGCACCGTGCGCGACGCCGTCGGCGCCTCAGACGCAGCGCTCTTCCCCGAGATCTGGACGCTCCCCGCCGTGCTCGCTCTGATCGTGACGTCGGTCGTGTGGACGAGACGTCGAGCCCTGCCCTTCCCCGTCGCTCAACTCGGGGTGCCCTCGGCCGTCACCCTCGCCGGTGTCAGCGCTGTCGTATGCCTGGTCGCGTTTCCCGAGACGAATGCGTCGACGCGCCTCATCGTCGTGAGCATGACTTTCGTCGGTGTGGTGGTCGCCGCCGCCGTGCGCCATTCGGTGCCTCTCGACCGTGTGTCCAGGCTCACGGCCCTCAGCCTTCTGGTCGTCGTCGGAGTCACCGGCCTCGCGACCGGCGCGGCGCATCCATTCGAACTGGCGACGGCTCCCGTCGCCGTGGCGCTGATCGCGTCGGGCCTTATCAGACTGAACCGCGACGCGGCCGCTCGCACGTGGCCGCACCTCGGACCGGGGCTCGGCCTGCTGCTCGTTCCGTCACTCCTCGCCGACGTCGGAAGCACGGATCTCTGGCGCGTCATCGCACTCGGCGTTCTCGCGGTGGCGATCGTCGTCGTCGGCATCGCGCTGCGCTGGCAGGCTCCGCTGATCGTCGGCGGGGTGGTGCTGCTCGTGCACGCGATCGCCCAGTCCTGGCCGTGGATCCAGGGACTCTACTCGGCCGTGCCGTGGTGGATCTGGCTGGGAATCGGCGGCGCACTCCTCGTCGCGCTGGCGGCCCGATACGAGCATCGGGTGCGCAACCTCAGATCGTTCGTCGGTACGGTGTCCTCACTGCGTTGACGCGCGGGCCAGGCCGGTGGTGTCAGGACGCTCTCAACCACGCGAGCACGGCCAGAACGCGACGATGATCGGTGCCGGAGTCGTCGAGGCCCAGCTTCGAGAAGATGCTCGAGACGTGCTTCTCGACGGCCCCGGTTCCCACGACGAGCTGGGCGGCGATGCCCGCATTCGTTCGGCCCTCGGCCATCAGAGCGATCACGTCGCGCTCCCGTGCTGTGAGGGTCGACAGCGGGTCGCGACGCCGACTGAGCAGATGCCGCACGACCTGCTCGTCGAGCACCGTGCCGCCGTCGGCGATGCGGGCCACGGCATCCTGCAGTTCGTCGAGCGACACCAGCCGATCTTTCAGCAGGTACCCGATGCCGCTCTCGCCGGCCGCCAGGAGCTCGACCGCGTAGGTCTCCTCGACGTATTGACTCAGCAGCAGGATGCCGATCTCCGGATGCCGTCTGCGCAGATCGAGCGCCGCACGCACACCCTCGTCGCGATAGGTCGGCGGCATCCGAACATCGAGAATGGCCACGTCGGGGCGCACCGCCGCGATGTCGGCCAGCAGCGACTCGGCGTCGCCATAGGCGGCCAGCGTCTCGAACCCTGCCTCTGCGAAGAGCCGCACGAGACCCTCGCGCAGCAGGAGGGAGTCCTCAGCGAGAACGAGACGGATGGTGCGCTTCTCGTCTCGATCACTCACGTCTTCAGGATAGGGGGATGCGAGTCGCGATCATCGTCGGTCCGCCCTCGGGTGAGGTGATCGTGAGTTCTCCGCGCAACCCGCTCACCCTCTCGGCGAGTCCCGCCAGTCCGTGGCCCGCGGTCTCCGCCGCCTTTCCGACGCCGTCGTCGAAGACGGTCAGCTCGAGCACGCGCTCACCGGCATCCGATTCGCGGACCGATGCCGACACTGTGGCCATCGTCGCCGCGGCGTGCTTCGCGACGTTCGCCAGAAGCTCGGCAGCGATGAAGTAGACGCTGCGCTCCACCTCGGGCGCGATCTCCGTTTCGCCCAACGACAGCCGGATGCTCGTGGGCACGGTGCTGCGCACGGCGAGCGACTCGAGGGCGGCAGCCAGGCCGCGATCCTGCAGCAGGGGCGGTGCGAAGCCTCGAGACAACTCGCGGAGTTCCTCGAGCGTGTCTCGCGACTGCTCCCTGGCTCCTTCGAGCAGGGCTCTGGCGGTGGCAGGATCGGAGTCGAGGGCGCGCTCGGCGCTGGCCAGGTCGAATTGGAGGCGCACGAGTCGCTGCTGCGGTCCGTCGTGGATGTCTCGCTCGAGGCGGCGCAGACTGTGGTCCTCGGCCGAGACGGCCGCATCGCGAGACGCGCCCAGGGCGGCGACCTCGCGTTTGAGGTCGTCAGAGGCGAATCGACCGAGCATGCCGCGGGCGATTCCGTGGTGGATTCTGACGAGGCCTCGGGTCACGAACGGCAGCGTCGCAAGCATCGCGAGACCGAGTATGAGGTAGAGGATCGTCTCGTTGCGCTGAAGAACATCGGGGTCGTTTCCGAGTTGCGTGCCGGGCACGACGAATTCGATGACGACCTTGTTGATCCAGAGGTTGCCTGCTTCGTGCGGGGGCAGGAATCGTGACCAGATGCCGAAGCTCACACCGCCGAGGCCGGTCACGAGCCAGGTGATCGCCACGCACCACGTCGCGACTCCCACCGCGAAGTTCACGACTCCTCCGTGCAGGAGGTACAGCCAGTAGTGCCCGTCGCCCAGGTACCGCTTGAGCCAGCCCAGGATGCCGGGGCGGCGCGGGAGGTTCCACGTGGGCCGCGCGATGGGTGGCATCCCCGCAGCTTCGAGACGAACGAGCTCGACCGCGCCGAACCAGCGAGCCGTCACCATGGCGGCGGCCAGCACGAAGAATCCTCCGACCAGAACGACGGTCGACGCACCCAGAGAGAAGAGGGTCACGAGGGCGATGAACGCGATCGTCACCACGGGAAGCGTGGCGAGGAGGAATCCGAGTTCGCGGGGCACCCTCGCCCACCGTCGACGGAGGCGATTCTGCACCGGTGCTGCGCCGTCCGAGTGGATCATCGTGTCAAGCGTGGCAGAGTCCAGCTGGTGTGTCATGTCGAGCGTCTGTGTTGTCATGCCTCAACCCTGACCGTCACACCGCCTCGTCGACATACGACGAGCATCCGATATCGGCCGGGGGTTAACCCCCGGTCAGGGCTGGGTTAGCCCAGCCTCAGCTTGCTTGCGGAACAAACTGTGCTGAGTACGGTTAGACGAGTCAGACACGATAGGAGTCACACAATGACCAACACCACCGTCACCGTTCCCACCAGCTCGACGAGCCCCGACGTCGCTGCCGCTACGGCCCAGTTCCTCGCCCCGATCGTCGTCGACCTCCAGGCCCTCGCCATCAACGGCAAGCAGGCGCACTGGCACGTGCGCGGCGCCAACTTCATCGGCGTTCACGAGCTGCTCGACAACGTCGTGAGCCACGCCCAGGACTGGGCCGACCTCGCCGCCGAGCGCGTCGTCGCCCTCGGTCTTCCGCTCGACGCTCGTATCGAGACCGTCGCCGCCAAGACTGTCATCCCCACCATGGAGCCCGGTTTTCAGCGCTCGGAGTACATGATCGCCGCGATGGTCGCACAGATCGACGCCACGCTGGTGGGCATCCGCAAGGCCATCACCGAGCTCAACGACATCGACCTCACCAGCCAGGACGTCGTTCTCGAGATCGCCCGCGGCCTCGAGAAGTCGCGCTGGTTCCTCGCGGCGCACATCGCCGAGTAATCACAGCTCGAACGACGGCCCTCCGGTGGATCCACCGGAGGGCCGTCGTGGTTAACCCGGCGTCCACCCCACGGCCACCGACCGGATGCCTCCGGCGGCTAGCGTCAGGCCCTATGACGCAGCTCGTGAGCCACTACGCACTCCCGCCCGATCTCGACGACGTCTCGGGCTACACGGTGTTCGATGAGGACGACGACGATCCCGTACTCATCTCGCGAGACGGCACCCGCGTCGATACCTGGCGCGAGGGGTATCCCTATGCCGAGCGCATGGATAGGAACGAGTACGAGCTCTCGAAACGACTGCTGCAGATCGAGTTGCTCAAGCTCCAGAACTGGATCAAGAAATCCAACCGTCGCCTCGTCGTGGTCTTCGAGGGCCGCGACGCCGCCGGCAAGGGCGGAACGATCAAGCGATTCACCGAGCATCTGAACCCGCGCGGCGCCCGAACGGTCGCCCTCGAGAAGCCGTCTGAGCGAGAGAGCGGGCAGTGGTACTTCCAGCGCTACGTGCAGCACCTTCCCGCCTCGGGCGAGATCGTGCTCTTCGATCGCTCCTGGTACAACCGCGCCGGTGTCGAGCGCGTAATGGGGTTCTGCACTCCCGCCCAGTACGACGAGTTCATGCGCCAGACGCCGAGGTTCGAGGAGATGCTCGTCGGCGATGGCATCGACCTGGTCAAGTTCTGGTTCTCGGTCTCGGCAGACGAACAGCGCACGCGCTTCGCAATTCGTCAGGTCGACCCCGTACGGCAGTGGAAGCTGTCGCCCATGGATATCGCGTCGCTCGACAAGTGGGGCGACTACACGGCGGCGAAAGAGGCCATGTTCGCCCACACCGACACGTCGAACGCGCCCTGGACGGTCGTGAAGAGCAACGACAAGAAGCGTGCTCGACTCGAGGCCATGCGCCACGTGCTGAGCCTGTTCGACTACGACAACAAAGACCATGAGATCGTCGGGCAGCCCGATGAGAACATCGTCGGCTCGGCCGCTCGAATCTACGAGCGCGGGGAGAACGCCACGATCGTCACGTAGCCTTGTCGGGTGGAAAAAGATCTACTCGCTCTGTCGCAGCTCCGGCAGGAGGCCCGCGATGTGCTCGATGCCGGCATCGAAGCCCGCTGCCGCGAGGGCGAGGATCCGTGGGACTTCCTTCCCGAGCTGCCCACGGTCGATCAGTGCGTGGTCATCGGTCTGCGCACCGCTCACGTTGAGGCTCGCCTTCCCGGTGAGCCGCACCAGTCGAACTTCGAGATCCTGCGCGGCATCGCGTTCGATTATCCCGAGCTGCGCCGCGCCGCCTGGTCACTGGTGACCCGCCGCTGATCTCAGCACTGGCGGTTTCTGCACTGCTCCCTCGTACGTCGTAGGCGCTTCCCCGACACGCTGGTCGAGTAGCGGTCGCGAGGAACGAGCGCCCCGGGCCGAGGCCATTTTCCGCGCCGACCACTCCTCCACAGGGCGCGCCTTTCGGAAGTCATCCACAGTGAAATGCGCTGATCAAGCATTGAATGCGCGAATCGACTCAGTGTCGGTGGGTGCTGTTTGACTTCTCGTATGTCACTTATCACCCCGCTCCTGGAGCCCGACCCGTACGTGGTCGCGCTCGAGGAGGTCGCCGCCCTCGACAGGCAGATAGCCCGACTGTCTGCCGATAGGGCCAGACGCGTCACCGACGCGAAAAATCACCTGCACAGCCAGGCGCCATCCGATACTTCGACGGGCGGTCCCGTGTGGTCGACGGCTCGGGTCGAACGGGTCGAGCTCGTCACGGAACTGGCGCAGCTCACTCGCCGAACGGAGTACCGGGCCGCGACGCTCGTCGACACCAGTACCGCGCTGGTCGACCTGCTGCCCGCAACGCTGGCCGCAGTCACTGCGGGCGCGTTGTCGTGGGAGCACGCCGAGGTCATCGCGAAACACGTCGACGGCCTCGAGGACGAGGCGCTGGTGTCGTACGACACCCGGCTCGCGGCACTGGCGACAGAGGTGAACCCGAAACAGCTCGACCGCAAAGCGAGAGCCCAGGTTGAACTGGCCCAACCGTCGACGGCGGTGGAGCGGGCAGAGAAAGCAGCGGCCACCCGGCGCATCTATGTCGACCCGGCAGCCGATGGCATGGCCTATCTGACGCTGTTCGCACCCGCACCGGAGATCCACGCGATCGCCGATCGGGCGGCACGCCTCGCTGCTGGGCTCAGGGCAGACAGTGACCCGCGCAGCATGGGACACCTGAAACTCGATGTCCTCACCGACCTCATGCTCAACGGTGAGACCTCGATTCCGGGCGCTACCCGGGGCGTCCGGGGCAGGGTTCATGTGATGGTTCCCGCGATGACCATCCTCGGCATCGGAGAGGAGGCTGCGATCCTTCGGGGCTACGGACCGATCGACCCGGCGACCGCGGCGCAGTTGACGGCGAAGGCGACCTCATGGAGGCGCATCCTCACCGACCCCGTCACCGGACGCATCCTCACGACCGATCCCCGCGACTACCGGCCGACAGCACGCATGATCGACCATGCGCGGTTGGTGCACCCGACGTGTGTGTTCCCGGGGTGCACTGTTCCGTCGGAACGGGCCGACATCGATCACACCGAAGATCATGCTTTGGGTGGTCACACGACTCCGGAGAACCTGGCACCGCTGAGTCAGGGCCATCACACGGTGAAGCACCACACCAGGTGGCAGATCACACAGAACGGAGACGACACCCTCACCGCCACCTCGCCCGCGGGCTACCGCTACGTGATTCAGCCGGAGGGCAGGATGAGACCCGCACCACGAGCGCTCATCGACGCCACAGCGACAAGAGCAGCCGCAACCGGCACGGTGGCCGGCTCAACAGAGCAGGAGCACGGCCTGGCCGACTGCCCCTTCTAAACGTCCCGGTCTTGTCGCGCGCCGATTCAGAGTGCGTTGTGCGTGAAGCGCCCTGCGAGCAGTGTCGCGGCCACGGGCATCCGACGCAGTTCTTCGGTACTGGCCGACAGAGGGTCGACCTCGAGAACGGCGATGTCGGCGGGGCCGCCCGGCTCGAGTGCGCGACGTCCGTCGGCGGAGGCGAACAGGGCCTCCTCCACCGAGATGGACTGCTCGGGGTGCCACGGTGCGCGCTCATCACCCGTGCGTGCAACGGCGGCCGCGATCGTGATCCAGGGGTCGAGCGGCGCGACGGGCGCGTCCGAACCCAGGGCGAGTTCGGCTCCGGACTCGAGCAGTGATGCGAGCGCGAACGCGCGGCCGGTGCGACCGGGCCAGTACTTGTCGGCGACGTCGCGGTCGTCCATGGCGTGTTCGGGTTGCACCCCGGCGACGACACCGAGGCGGGCGAAGCGTTCGACGTCGACCTCGGCGATGAGCTGAGCGTGCTCGATGCTCCCGCCCACGCCGAGTCGTTCGAACGCATCGAGAGCGAGCGTGTTGGCGTGATCGCCGATCGCGTGCACGGCGGGAACGAGGCCCGCCTGGCTGGCCTGGCGGAGCATCGGAACGAGCTCATCATAGGGAACGTTGAGCTGACCGCGGGAGTGGGCCAGTCCCTCCAATCCGGGGTACTCGTCGAAACAGTACGCGGTGCGGGTGTTGAGCGACCCGTCGGTGATCACCTTGAACGGCCCCACCTGCAGCAGACCATGCGTGCCCGCGATGAGAGCACCGGTGACGAGGCCCGCGTCGATGGCCCGGTCGAGGTGCTGCGGGTAGATTCCGAATCGAACACGCAGTTCGGTCGAGCCCGATCGAATGCGACGGGTCCAGTCCTCGACGTTCCACGACATCTCGAGATCGACGACACCGACGACACCTCGAGCCGCGGCGGCACGGGCCGCGTCGCGCACCCAACCATCCAGGGTGTCCGTCTCGACGTCGCCGAGGGTGCGGGTCACGGCGAAGCAGTCGTCTTCGCGCAGCAGCCCCGTGGGATGCTCGGCTTGGCCGTGCTGTGCGAGCGCGGCGGAATTCAACCAGCAGCAGTGCAGGTCGGCACTCACGAGGATGACGGGCCGCGCCCCGGTCACGGCATCGAGCAACCCGCGGTGCGGAGCGTCCGGCCAGAGTCCGTCGCGGAACCCGTAGCCGACCAACGGCCCGGCATCCGTGTCGCTCGCGATGTCCGCCGACTCGTCGTGCGACGCGCTCGCCCGTCGAAGCCGCTCTGCCACGATGCCCACGGCATCCGCCGCAGACGCCGCGGCCGAAAGATCGAGGCGGCGCGACACCAGCGCCCACTGGGTGGCGTGAACGTGCTTGTCCCACAGGCCCGGAATCAGGTAGCGACCATCGAGGTCGACGATCTGCGTCGCCGCATCGCGTGACGCGGCGAGAGAACCTCCGCCGGCCGTGGAGACCGACTCGATGCGCCCGTCGACGAGGCTCACCTCGGCCGTCCCTCCGCCGGGCAGCCGGGCTCCTGTCAACAGCACCGATTCGGTCATTTCTCTCCCCGTACGCGTCGCATCTCGGCCGCGAGCGCTTCGCTCGCATACGGCCCGTCACCCTCGAGCTCGGAGATGATTCGATCCACCGTCGCCTCCGGCTTGTTCTGACTCAGTTTGGTCTTCGCCTCGATGCGCGTCGGCACGAGACGGAATCCCACGGTGCCCGCGCTGATCGCGTCGGCGAAGGCGGAGTTCTCGGCTGTTCCACGCATGAGCCGAGGCTCGTCGACGTGCGTCTCGAAGTGCGCGACGAGTCGATCGAGTACGCGCAGATTCTCGTCGGCGTCGAGGATCTCGGGAACGCCCGACAGGTGTGCGGAAGTGAAGTTCCACGTGGGAACAGCCGGATCGGCGCCGTACCACGACGGCGAGATGTAACCGTGGGGGCCCTGCACGACGACCATCACCTCATGCTGACCGAGTTCGTGCACGCGCTCATCGGGTCGCCCGACGTGTCCGACGATGGCGAGCTCGTCACGGCTGTCATCGAGAAGCACGGCGTAGTGCGACGCGACGAGCCCCTTCGAGGTGTGGCTGACGAGCGTGATCCACGGGTTCAGCTCGATGAGCCGTCGCAACTCTGCCTCGTCGTCGAGGACGAATGCGGGTGTCTTTCTCATGTCACGCCTGTCTCATGTCACGCCTGATCTTTCGGGCACCAGTACAGTTTTCTGCCACCCATGATCTCGAGCACGATGTTCGTGCCGCAGACGCGACACGGAAGACCGTCGCGCTTGTAGACCCAGTGCCGGTCTTCGCGTTTCGCGAGCGCCTTGTCGTAGTCGGCCTTGGAGAGCTTGTCCATCGTCATCATCTGACCGGTCTCGACGCCGATGGTGAGGAGTTTCGTCCAGTCCTTCCAGAGCTCGCGAACAGTGTCCTCCGGCACGAGCTTTCCCGGCGTGTGCGGGTTGAGGCGGGCGCGGAATAGCAGCTCCGCTCGGTAGACGTTACCGATGCCGCTCACGACCGACTGGTCCATGAGCAACAGCCCGATCGGCGTCGGCTTCTTGCGCACGGCGGCAGCGAAACGGTCTTCGGCCGCACGGCGGGCCTTCGCCGTGGTCTCGAGAAGCGGATCCGGCCCGGCCTTCGCAATCACCGCGGCGACCTGGGCCGCATCCAGAATCTCGCACGCGGTCGGCCCGCGCAGGTCGGCCACGGCAGTGTCGGTCAGCAGGCGCACGCGCACCGCACCCACCGGCGCGGGAGGCCATTCGGTGATCTCGTCGCCGAGCTGCTCCTGCTCCGACATGCGGAGCCGGGCCCGTCGTGGAGCGCCGATGCTCGAGAGGGAGTCCTCGCCATCGGCGTCGACGATAGTTCCGCGTTGGTTCGTCTGACCCATGCGGCCGCTCGCCGCCGCAATGGTGTCGTCGCGTGTGATGTCTCCCGCGAAGTCCCAGGCGCCGTAGATGCCGAGATGCACGCGCAGCCAGACCTCGCCGTCGAACTCCAGGAACATCTGTTTGCCGACGGCCTTCGCGTCGGTCATCGTGCGCCCATCGAGAATGGCGGCACCCTCGGCGAAACGGCCCTGCGGAGACCAGGATTCGATGCGGCGACCCACGAAGTTGCGCGCGAATTGGCGGGTGATGCGATGTACGGAATGTCCCTCGGGCATGACTCAGGCCGGGTCGACGACGTGCCCGGCGATGGCGCCCGTGGCCTCGTACTCCGCGAGCTGCGCGATACGCCGCACGTGCCTCTCTTCGAGCGAGAAGGGTTCGGCCACGAAGGCGTCGATCAGGCTCATGGCCTCGTCGACGGTGTGCTGGCGCGCGCCGATCGAGATGACGTTGGCGTCGTTGTGCTGCCGGGCGAGCACGGCTGTCGAGTGGTTCCAGACAAGCGCTGCGCGCACGCCGGTGACCTTGTTCGCCGCGATCTGCTCGCCGTTGCCCGAGCCGCCGAAGACCACACCAAGAGCCTGGATGCCGGCCTGCTGGTCGCGCACGACGGCCTGAGCCGCATTGATGCAGAACGAGGGGTAGTCGTCGATGGGGTCGTAGCTCGTCGGTCCGTGGTCGATCACGTCATGCCCGAGGGATGCGAGGTGCTCCTGGATGGTCTGGGAGAAATCGAGCCCGGCATGATCCGTGGCGATATGGATGCGCATGGGATGAGTTTACTGAGGCCGGGCGGTGGCGCAGATAGGCTGGTACGGTCACGCGCGGCGGGCCACGAGCCCGCGCGCCCAGAACTCACACGAGTACGAAAGAAGTCACCAGTGCCTGGAGAAAACCTCACCCGCGTCGAAGCGCAGGAACGCGCCGCCATCGTCAGCGTCTCGAGCTACGACGTGGTCCTCGACCTCACCCAGGGTGCCGAGACGTTCCGGTCGACGACGACCGTCCGCTTCAGCGCCACCGCAGGCGCGTCGACCTTCATCGACGCCATCACGCGCTCGGTGCACTCGGTCACGCTGAACGACCGGTCGCTCGATGTCTCTGCCGTGAACGACGGCGTGCGCATCCAGCTCGACGATCTGGCCGACGACAACGTGCTCGTCATCGACGCCGACGCCGAATACACCAACACCGGCGAGGGCCTGCACCGCTTCGTCGATCCCGTCGACGGCGAGGTCTACCTCTACAGCCAGTTCGAGGTGCCCGACTCGCGCCGCATGTTCGCGGTGTTCGAGCAGCCTGACCTCAAGGCCACGTTCGCCTTCACCGTCACCGCACCCGCCTACTGGCAGATGGTGTCGAACCAGCCGACCCCCGAGCCCGTCGCCGTCGAGGGAACCGACTCCGCGACCTGGGCCTTCGAGCCCACGCCCCGCATCTCGTCGTACATCACGGCCCTCATCGCGGGCCCCTACGTGGTGGAGCGCAGCGAGCTGACGTCGAGCGACGGCCGTGTTATCCCCCTCGGCGTCTTCTCGCGCGCCTCGCTCTCGCAGTACATGGACGCCGACTACATCTTCGAGAAGACCCGCCAGGGCTTCGAGTTCTACGAGACGCAGTTCGCCTACCCCTACCCGTTCGACAAGTACGACCAGCTCTTCGTGCCCGAGTTCAACGCGGGCGCGATGGAGAACGCCGGTGCGGTCACCTTCACCGAGACCTACGTCTTCCGATCCAAGGTCACCGACGCCGTGCGCGAGCGCCGGGTCGTCACCGTGCTGCACGAGCTCGCCCACATGTGGTTCGGCGACCTCGTCACCATGCGCTGGTGGAACGACCTGTGGCTCAACGAGTCGTTCGCGGAGTACATGTCGACGCTGGCCACCGCCGACGCGACCGAGTGGACCGAGGCCTGGGCCACGTTCGCCTCGACCGAGAAGAGCTGGGCCTACCGTCAGGACCAGCTGCCCTCGACCCACCCCATCGTGGCGACCATCAACGACCTCGAAGACGTGCAGGTCAACTTCGACGGCATCACCTACGCCAAGGGCGCATCGGTACTGAAGCAGCTCGTGGCTTGGGTCGGTCAGACCGAGTTCATGGCCGGTGTGGCCCGTTACTTCGACGCCCACGCGTTCGGCAACACCGAGCTCGTCGACCTGCTGACCGAGCTCGAGGCCACGAGCGGCCGCGACCTCGGCGAGTGGTCGAAGCTGTGGCTCGAGACCGCCGGCGTCAACACGCTGCGCCCCGAGATCACGACAGACGAGAACGGCACGATCACGTCGTTCTCCGTGCTGCAGACGGCGATCGCCGAATACCCCACGATCAGGCCGCACCGTCTCGCGATCGGTTTCTACTCCTTCGACGGCGATGCGCTCGTGCGCACGAAGCGGGTCGAACTCGACGTCGACGGCGAGCGCACGGAGGTCGGCGAACTCGTCGGCGAGCGTCGCCCCGACCTCGTTCTGCTCAACGACGACGACCTGGCCTACGCCAAGGTGCGCCTCGACGAGGCGTCGCTGGCTGTCGCCGCCGAGAGCCTCGCCGCTGTGACGAGCCCGCTCGCCCGCGCCATTCTGTGGGGATCCGCCTGGGACTCGACCCGCGACGCCGAGACACGGGGACGCGACTTCGTGCGCCTGGTGCTGGGCAACGTCGCGACCGAGACCGAGAGCACCACGCTGCGCACCGCGCTGAATCAGCTCGTGCTCACCAGCACGAGCTACATTGCTCCGGATGCTCGGGGCGAGGTCATCGAGGTCGCAGCCGACGAGCTGTGGTCGCTCGCCCAGGCCGCCGAGGCGGGAAGTGACGCGCAGTTCCAGTTCGTGCGCTTCTTCGCCGCCCTGGCTTCGACCGAGGATCAGCTGGCGACCGTCGCCCAGCTGCGCAATGGCGAGGTTGCACTCGACGGCCTCGAGATCGACACCGATCTGCGCTGGGAGCTGCTGATCGCGCTCGTCGCCGGAGGCAAGGCCGGCCAGACCGAGATCGATCAGGCTCTCGAGAACGACAACACGGCATCCGGTGCTCAGTCGGCCGCTCACGCCTCGGCCGCGATCCCCACGGCGGAAGGCAAGAACGCCGCCTGGGCCTCACTCATCGACACCGACGAGGCTCCGAACGCCATCGTGCGCGCCACGACCCTCGGCTTCCAGCGCGCTCACGACACGGCGCTCCTCGAGCCGTTCGTGGCCAAGTACTTCGACGCCCTGGTCAGCGTCTGGGAGACCCGCAGTTACGGCATCTCGTCGTCGCTGATCACCGGTCTGTACCCGGCAGCGCTGGCGAACCAGGAGTTGCGCGACGCGACCCAGGCGTGGCTCGATGCGAACGTGGAGCAGCCCCCGGCGCTGCGCCGCCTCGTCGTCGAGAACCTGGCCGGCGTCGATCGTGCGATCGCGGCACAGGCGCGCGACGCGGACTGAGAGCTGAAGGGCACCTCGAGTGGGGTGCCCTTCAGCCGGTACTGAGACGCCATCGATAGAGTGACGTGAATATGGATTGGAACGCATTCTGGGCCGGCTTCAACGACTTCATGGTCGTGTGGGGCAAACCGATCAACATCGTGATCATCATCGCGCTCGCTTTCGCGATACGCGCGCTGATGATCTTCGTGATCAAACGCGTCGTGCAGCAGGTCGTCTCCGGCGTCAAGAAGAAGCAGAACGTGCAGGACACGCAGGCTCTCATCGCGTCGCCTCTGGCCGCGGTGCGGGTCGTGCAGCGCACCCGCACCCTCGGAACCGTGCTGACGAATATCGTCAACGTGACCGTGGTCGTCGTCACGCTGATTCTCGTCGTCACCACGATCGATCCGAACATCATCGGCTCGCTCGCGATCCTGACGGCGGCCCTCGGTGCCGGACTCGGATTCGGTGCGCAGAACATCGTCAAGGACGTGCTGAACGGCCTGTTCATGGTGATGGAGGACCAGCTCGGGGTCGGTGATGTCGTCGATCTCGGTCCGGCCACGGGTGTCGTGGAGGCCGTGGGCATCCGCGTCACGCAGGTGCGCGATGTGAACGGAACCCTCTGGTTCGTGCGCAACGGAGAGATCCTGCGCGTGGGCAACATGTCTCAGGGCTGGGCGCGCGTCATCATCGACCTCGCCGTGCCCTACGACACCGATGTCGACGAGGTGCAGAAGAAGATGCTCGAGACCGCCACGGCCCTCGCGTCCAACCCCAAGTACCGCAGCCTCATCATGGAGAAGCCGGAGATCTGGGGGTTGGAGTCGATCTCGGCCGAGGCCCTCGTGATCCGGCTCGTCGTCAAGACCCGCACCTCGTCGAAAGACACGGTCGCCCGCGAACTGCGGATGCGCTTAAAACGAGCACTCGACGAGATGGATGTGCGGCTGCCCGCCCTCAACAGCATCGTGCTCTCGGGCTTCGAAGGCGCCGCCAGTGTGTCCGGAGCTCGCACGCCGAAGACCAAACCGGTTCCCCTCACCACCAGCGTCGATGAGAACACCACCAAGTCCGGAGAGACGGGGCCTCGACCTCCTCGGGCCCCCAAGAAGACGGATAGCTGACATGTCGATCCCCTCTGAGCCGTCGCCGATCACTTTGCGTGTCACGCAGAACGGCGACTCCGCCCTCGCCCGATCGTTCTACGACGAGGTCGGGGGGCGAGCCACCTTCGAGAAGCTCGTACGCGCCTTCTACGACGGAGTCGCAACCGACCCCGTGCTCGTCGAGATGTACCCCGAGGAAGACCACGAGGGTGCCATCCAGCGCCTCACGGGCTTCCTCGAGCAGTACTGGGGCGGTCCGGGTACCTACAGCGAAGAACGCGGCCACCCGAGGCTGCGCATGCGCCACATGCCTTTCAAAGTGAACCCGGATGCTCGCGACCGATGGCTGACCCACATGCGGGCAGCGGTCGACACTCTTGAGCTTCCTCCGCTGCAGGACGCTACGCTCTGGGGATACCTCGACAGGGCGGCCCATGCGATGGTGAACACCTTCGAGGAGTAGCCGGGCGGTTCCGCGCCGGAGCATGAGAGACGAAGGAGTCTTGATGTCATCGAACAGCACCGGAGCGATCATCGTGGGTGCGGGGCTGGCCGGCCTCGTCGCTGCGTCCGAACTCATCGGGGCGGGCCGTCACGTCACCATCGTCGAGCAGGAACCCGCGGCCTCGCTCGGCGGACAGGCGTGGTGGTCGTTCGGCGGGCTCTTTCTCGTCGACTCCCCCGAGCAGCGTCGCCTCGGCGTGCATGACTCGCCCGAGTTGGCGCGCCAGGACTGGTTCGGGAGCGCGGGCTTCGACCGCGAGGAGGATGCCTGGCCGAGGCGCTGGGCCGAGGCCTACCTCGACTTCGCCGCCGGCGAGAAACGCGCCTGGCTGCACAGCCTGGGCGTGCGGTTCTTTCCCGTGGTCGGGTGGGCGGAGCGCGGCGGCTACACGGCCAACGGCCACGGGAACAGCGTGCCCCGTTTTCACATCGTCTGGGGCACGGGGCCAGGAGTGCTGGCTCCCTTCGTTCGCATACTCCACGAGGGGATCGCCCGGGGCCTGGTCACGATGCTGCACCGGCACCGCGTCGACGAGCTCGTCACGCGAGACGGGTCGGTCGTCGGGGTTCGCGGCGCCATCCTGGCCGACGACGACGCGGTGCGGGGCTCATCCAGCTCGCGCGACGTGGTCGGCGACTTCGAGCTGGAGGCCGAGGCCGTCATCGTGACCAGCGGCGGCATCGGCGGCAACCACGATCTCGTACGCACGAACTGGCCGGAACGCCTCGGCACTCCCCCGGCGACGATGCTCTCCGGCGTTCCCGCCCATGTCGACGGGCGGATGCTCGCGATCTCGGAGAACGTCGGCGCTCACCTCATCAACGGCGACCGCATGTGGCATTACACCGAGGGAATCACCAACTGGGATCCCGTCTGGCCGTCGCACGGCATCCGGATTCTGCCCGGCCCGTCGTCTCTGTGGCTCGACGCGACCGGGCGCCGCCTCCCCGTGCCTCTCTTTCCCGGGTTCGATACGCTCGGCACCCTCGAGTACCTGCGAACGACCGGATACGACCACAGCTGGTTCGTGCTCACTCAGAACATCATCGAGAAGGAATTCGCCCTGTCGGGAAGCGAGCAGAACCCCGACCTCACCGGCAAGGATCTGCGGCTGCTCGCGAAGCGAGTGGCTCCCGGAGCCCCTGGGCCCGTCGAGGCCTTCAAGAAGAGGGGCGTCGACTTCGCGGTCGCCGCGACTCTTCCCGAACTGATCGAGTCGATGCAGAGGCTGTCACCGACCGGTGTGCTCGACGCGGGTCTGGTCGAGAGCGAGGTGTTGGCGCGCGACCGAGAGGTCGCGAACAACTTCACGAAGGATGCGCAACTCACCGCGATCCGCGGAGCCCGACGATATCGGGGCGACAAGCTCATCCGCGTCACCAGCCCTCATCGCCTGCTCGATCCGAAAGCCGGACCTCTCATCGCCGTGAGACTGCACACTCTCACGCGAAAGAGCCTCGGCGGCATCGAGACGAATCTGCTCGGTCAGGCCTTGGATGCGCAGGGCCGGGCGATCGCCGGCCTCTACGCGGCGGGCGAGGCGAGCGGGTTCGGCGGCGGGGGCATGCACGGGTACCGCTCGCTCGAGGGGACGTTCCTCGGCGGCTGCCTCTTCTCGGGCCGAGCTGCCGGGCGCGCCGTCGCGTCCCAGCTCTGAGTCATCTCGTGAGCCGGGTCACCTCGTGAGGCGGGTCACCTCGTGAGGACGTGGCCGCGTCGGGTCGAGACGCGGGTCCAGGCGCCCGAGACGAGGATGCGAGCGGGCTCGTCGGTGCGCAGGAAGCCGAGGCTGTCGGCGGCGAGACCGACGCCCGCGGGAATCGGCGGAGCGACATCCGGAATCGCGCGACCCCAGACCTCGGCACGCACCTTGTGCACGAGCTGCTCGCCGGCGTCTTTCGGCAGGGCGGCGGCGACCTCGGCCACACCGTTGCGAGCGGCGGCCTCGAGCACGGGCGCGGCGACCTCGCCGGCAGCCGTCCACCCGCCGCGGGGCGGCGAGATGCCCACCCAGGCCGGCGACGATTCGGGTGGCGGGATGAGCACTCCGATCGGGCCGTCGTCGAGGTTGACGGTCACCGAGAGCAGAGCCAAGCGATCGAGAAGCTGTCGCGCCGAGACCACGACGTCGAACGACGCACTCTCGGCGAGCGCGAACGTGCGGAGGCCGAGCACGGTGGGCGCGTTGTCGAGGAGGCCGCGGGGGTGCAGCACCGGCGCGTACACGGCGAGCACGCCGGATCCTCCGATGAGTCGCACGCCGCCCTGATCGAGCCGTGCCGAACGGCCGAGGAACACTTTGAGGTCGCCGAGCGAGGGCGAATCGACAAGGGCGAATGACTGAACCATCTCGCTGTCTAAACTACTTCACTGGGAACGCCAATATGGGAGGCAGCATGACCGAGAAGATCCGTGCTACGCCATTGGAGGGGCTCCTCACGGCGTTGGACCTCACCGACACGGGTGCCCGCACGAACGAGGACATCTTCACCGGCCCGTCGCAGTGGATGCCGCAGGGCCGCGTCTTCGGCGGTCAGGTGCTCGCGCAATCGATCACCGCGGCGATGCGCACGGTCGACGAAGACAGGATCGTGCACTCGATGCACGGCTACTTCTTGAGGCCCGGCAACATCGACAAGCCCATCACCTTCGCCGTCGATCGCATCCACGACGGTCGCTCGTTCGCCACCCGTCGCACGCAGGCCTATCAGGATGGAACGCCGATCCTGTCGCTCATCGCCTCGTTCCAGACGGAGGACGACGGCCTCGAGCACCAGATCGACATGCCCGAGTCGATCCCTGCTCCCGAAGACATTCCGAGCACGGCCGAGCGGCTGGAAGGTATCGATCACCCTGTGGCGCGCTTCTGGGCGAACGAGCGGCCCTTCGACATGCGACACATCGACTCGCCGATCTACCTCTCTGTCGAGGGGCAGCCCGTGGGCCACCAGGCCGTGTGGATGAAGACCCTGGGTAGCCTGCCGGACGACCCGAATCTGCACCGCGCGGCGCTCGCCTACGCCAGCGACTACACGATCCTCGAACCCATCTATCGCCGCCACGGTATCGCGTGGGTGACCCCGGGGCTGAAGACGGCCAGCCTCGACCACGCCATGTGGTGGCATCGGTTCGGCCGGGTCGACGAATGGATCCTCTACGTTCAGGAGACGCCGAGCGGCCAGGGAGGCCGTGGTCTCTCTCTGGGGCGCATCTACTCGCGCGACGGATTACTGCTCGCCAGCGTGGCTCAGGAGGGCATGGTGCGGGTTCCGCCTAGCGGGCGCGCTTCGTGAATTCGACGGGCGCGTCGAGGTAGGGCTCCCACGCCGCGCGCTCGATGTCGTTGATGCGGCGCGGCCTCTGCGTCGCCGCGTCGACCAGCACGATCGTCGTCGTCGCACGCGTGAACAGCACGTTCGGTTCGACCCCGACAGGACTGCGCACCTCGTAGCAGACCTCGAGACTCGCCCCGCCGAGCCGGCCGATCCAGAGCTGGATGTCGACGGGTTGCCTCAGATACGGCACGGGAGCGAGATACTCGATCTCCTGCCGCGCGATCAGTGTCAACGTGTCAGAGCCAGGGCGCCCGTCAAGCACCGCTGTGGATCCCCCGGCTGCCGACTCCGCCGCTCCCGGATCGGGCATCCAGAACGCCTCGATGCGCGCCTCCTCGAGGAGGCGCAGCATCTCGGCGTTGTTGACGTGGCCGTAGGCGTCGAGATCGGACCAGCGCAGGCGGATGGGAACGTGCAGGCGCATCGCGACCTCGACTAGTCGCGCGTGAGCTTGCGGTACGCCGAACGGTTGGGCTTCGCCGCGTCCGGGCCCAGTCGCTCGATCTTGTTCTGCTCGTAGGACTCGAAGTTGCCCTCGAACCAGTGCCAGTTCGACGGGGCCTCCTCGGTGCCTTCATAGGCGAGGATGTGGGTGGCGATGCGGTCGAGGAACCACCGGTCGTGTGTGATCACCACGGCGCATCCGGGGAACTCGAGGAGGGCGTTCTCGAGGCTCGACAGCGTCTCGACATCGAGGTCGTTCGTCGGTTCGTCGAGCAGCAGCAGGTTGCCGCCCTGCTTGAGGGTGAGCGCGAGGTTCAGACGGTTGCGCTCACCACCGGAGAGCACGCCCGCCTTCTTCTGCTGATCCGGACCCTTGAATCCGAACTGCGAGACGTAACCGCGCGACGGGATCTCCGTCTTGCCGACCTGGATGTAGTCCTGTCCGTCGGAAACGACCTCCCAGAGCGTCTTCTGCGGGTCGATGCCGCCGCGATCCTGGTCGACGTACGAGATGTCGACCGTCTCACCGATCTTCAGGTTGCCCGAGTCGAGAGGCTCGATTCCGGTGATGGTCTTGAAGAGCGTGGACTTGCCGACGCCGTTCGGGCCGATGACGCCGACGATGCCGTTACGCGGCAAGGTGAAGCTGAGGCCGTCGATCAGCACGCGATCGCCGAAGCCCTTCTTGAGGTCTTTCGCGTCGATGACCTGAGATCCCAGACGCGGACCGACGGGAATGACGAGCTCTTCGAAGTCGAGTTTGCGCGTCTTCTCCGCCTCGGCCGCCATCTCCTCGTAGCGGGCGAGACGAGCCTTGGACTTGACCTGGCGGCCCTTCGCGTTCGAGCGAACCCATTCGAGTTCGCTGGAGAGCCTCTTGGCCAGCTTGGCGTCTTTCTTACCCTGAACCTGCAGTCGCTCCTGCTTCTTCTCGAGGTACGTCGAGTAGTTGCCCTCGTAGGGGTAGAGCTTTCCGCGGTCGACTTCGGCGATCCACTCGGCGACGTGGTCGAGGAAGTACCGGTCGTGAGTCACGGCGAGAACGGCGCCGGGATACTTGGCGAGGTGCTGCTCGAGCCAGAGAACACTTTCGGCGTCGAGGTGGTTGGTGGGCTCATCGAGGAGCAAAAGGTCGGGCTTCTGCAGCAGGAGCTTCGTGAGCGCCACACGACGCTTCTCACCACCGGAGAGGTTCGAGACGCTGTAGTCGCCGGGCGGCGTGCGGAGCGCATCCATCGCCTGCTCGAGCTGGGAGTCGAGGTCCCACGCGTCGGCCGCGTCGATCTCCTCTTGCAACGTGCCCATCTCGGCGAGGAGCGCGTCGAAGTCTGCGTCGGGCTCCGCCATGGCGAGGCCGATCTCGTTGAAGCGGTCGACCTTCTGCTTGATCGGGCCGACACCCTCCTGAACGTTCTCGAGCACGGTCTTCGACTCGTCGAGCTCCGGCTCCTGCATGAGGATTCCCACGCTGAAACCGGGAGTCAGCCTGGCTTCGCCGTTCGACGGCGTGTCGAGTCCGGCCATGATCTTGAGGATCGTCGACTTGCCGGCTCCGTTAGGGCCGACGACACCGATCTTCGCCCCCGGCAGGAACGCCATCGTGACGTCGTCGAGGATGAGCTTGTCTCCCACGGCCTTGCGGGCGCGGACCATCGAGTAGATATATTCGGCCATTCGACCAGTCTATGGTCTCTTCGGCCTCACTTCCTCGGCTCAGAAGTCGATAGGACGAGTCTGGCCGACGAAGCACTTGCCGGTCGCAAGCGGCGCCGCGATGATGCTGGTGTAGCCGCCGACCGCACCCCACTGCCCGATCAGACAGGCATCGGGCGCGTGCACCGAGAACTGCACCGAGTCAGCCTTGACGCCCACGGTCGTGATGTCGGGCGTCAACTCCATGGTCTCGACGGCGAAACCGCCCGCGCGGAGGGAGTTGATGAACGCGGGGCCATCGGGCTGTCCGCCTGCCGCCGTGATGGCCTGGTTGTTCAGGTAGTCGAAGAACGGCTTGTTCTCGGCCGCAGTGCCGTTGGGAACGAGAGCGGGGGGCGGCGCATCCGTCGGCGTCGGCGTCGGCGACTCAGACGATGTCGGGTCGGAGGAGCTCGAGGTCGAGGTCGGCGTGGGTTCGGCCACGCAGCCGGTCAGAACCAGAGCCAACGATGCGGTCGCGATCACCGCGACCAGGTTCGCTCGACGTCGCCGTATGCCGTTGCCGTCAGTCGCTCTACGCGTCACGATGCCCTCTTCTCGCTGTGTCCCCCGTGTGCCCTCACCGATTCTAGGTGAGGGCCTCGGGTGGGCGACAACGGCGAGGTCGATTCGCCGATCCATCGAGCGGGCTAGAACGGCACCTTTTCCGTCTTGGAGCCCTCGTCTTGCGCGTCGGGCACCGACTCCTCTGAATCGTGCGGAAGATCGACATCGCCGACGGGCGACGACCAGATGTCGTTCGTATCGCCGTGAGCCCCAGACCCCAGAGGATCTGGCTCAACGTCGTCGACACTCGGAGCGCCCTGCTGGTCGACGGGCACCGCAGCCTTCAGCCGAGTGAAATGGGAGACGCCGAATGCGAGGTCGTGGCCGATGGAGTCGACGTCGACCTCGATCGCCGTGCCGCGTTTGTCGCCACTCGTCCAGTTGCGCACCCGCAATCTGCCCGTGAGCACGACATGGTTGCCGATCTCGAGCGAGTTGGCGACGTTGTTCGCCATCCAGCGGTACGCGTTGACGGTGTACCAGTTGGTGTCGCCCTCGATCCACGTCGATGTCGCGCGGTCGAATCGTCGTTGGCTCGAGGCCAGACGGAAATTGGTGACCGTCAGGCCTGTGCTGGTTCGCACGTTCTCGGGCTTTGTCGCTACGACGCCTGCCAGCGTCACGGTGTCTGTCACGTCATTCTCCTTCAGTCGGTCGGTTGGCCGGCGCGAGACCGGCACTCGTGCCAGTTGATTCCGGACTCGCGCCGGTTGCACCAGACTCGTCGCCGAGCGCGGGGCGCGGGGCCGAGCCGCCGGCATCTGTGCACAGCGCTCGACGACAGCACTCGGAGGAGGAGGAGAGGCCGGATCGCTCCGCGCCGTGCTGGTGCTCTACGGTTGATGCGTGATCTACAGCGCCGATGACAGCCGATACGAATCGATGCAGTACAACCGAACAGGGCGGAGCGGACTGAAGCTCCCCGCCCTGTCGTTGGGCCTCTGGCACAACTTCGGAGACACCAAGCCCCTGCAGACGCAACGCGACATCGTGCGCCGCGCCTTCGACCGTGGAGTCACGCACTTCGATCTCGCCAACAACTACGGGCCGCCCTATGGATCTGCGGAGACCAACTTCGGTCGCATCCTCGCCGACGATCTCAGCCCCTATCGCGACGAGTTGATCATCTCCTCGAAGGCCGGCTATGACATGTGGCCGGGGCCGTACGGCGATTTCGGATCACGCAAGTACCTGCTCGCGTCCCTCGACCAGAGCCTCGGGCGGCTCGGGCTCGACTACGTCGACATCTTCTATCACCACCGGCCCGACCCCGAGACGCCGATCGAAGAGACCGCCGCAGCCCTCGCAGCGGCGGTTGCGCAGGGCAAGGCCCTGTACGTCGGTGTCTCCAACTACGGCGCGGAGGACACGCGTCGCATGCATGCCGCGCTGGCTGAACATCGTGTCCCCCTCCTCATCCACCAGCCTCGCTATTCCATGTTCGACAGGCACATCGAAGAAGACGGCCTGCTGCCCGTGCTCGACGAGCTCGGCGTGGGCGGTATCGTCTTCTCGCCTCTCGCGCAGGGTCTGCTGACAGACCGATACCTGACCGGAACCGTCCCCGATGGGTCACGCGCCGCGACCAGCAGGTTCCTGCCCGAGTCACGGATCGACGACAGTTATCTGTCGCGGGCACGCGCCCTCGACTCGATCGCGAAGGACAGGGGCCAGACGCTGGCCCAACTCGCACTCACGTGGGTGCTTCGGCAGCCCCAGGTGACCAGCGCGATCATCGGCGCGTCCAGCGTCGACCAGCTCGACCAGAATCTGGATGCTCTGCGCGCGGACCCCCTGTCCGAGGCGGAACTCACGCTCATCGAACCGCTCGCGGTGCACGGCACCGGGCTCTGACCCCGCACTGTCGGTGGCTGCTCCTAGCCTTTTCTCACGACGAGAGAAGTCGTAGCCGTCACGCAGACAGGAGCAGCCATGATCACCACACCCACGACATCAGCCGCATCTTTCATCGCTCTGCGTCCGGGCTTCTGGCGAGTGGTTCATCCTGCGGGGCACGTCCTGGGCTACATAGAAGAGGCGCGAGCGGCCGGGGGACACCAGTTCACCGCCCGTCGCCTCGTGTCGAACACGACACGACTCGTCGACATCGGTGACTTCTGGTCTCTCGACAGCGCTCGGGCCTGTTTCGCGTAATCCGCAGATCACGAATCGAACTCTCCTCGGCTCGTCGCACCGTCATGCCGTCGACCGACGACGTAGTCTTCGGCTCATGGAATGGTGGAACAACATCGCAGACTGGTTCGCTTCGAGCAACGGGCGTTTCGTCGTGTCCGGCATCGTTCTGCCGGCAGTGGCGATCATCGTCGCCGCAATCGTCGGCGCATGGATCGCGAGCGGCTCGATCAAACGGCTTCTGGCCAAACACGATCGAGAGCTCAAGGTGGCGGCGATCGCATCGCTGGTCGACTCCGCACAGCAGGCGTCCGTGTGGAATTCATTGACGCCGCAGGAGCAGATCATGTCCGACCGCGCGGTGGGTCAGGCCGATATCCAGATCCGTCTGCTGCCCATCAAGGGTGCTGCCGTCGCTGCCGACTGGGCTGCTCACTCGCTCGCAGACATGCGCCGCAATTCGGCCACCTTCGGCTACGAGGTCGAGCCCGCGGTCATCGAATTCCGCGATCGTCTCATCGAATGGCAAGAACGTCCGGGCCGCAGCCGCAAGACCTTCCAATCCGATCTCGACCGCTGGAGCGTCGAGGACGAGGATGCCGAGAAGCACCTCGCTCGCCAGCAGGAGGCGTGGGTGGCGCAGCAGCACCACGAGCAGCACAGCCAGCCCGAGCTCGAGGCGACCACCGTCATCACCCCGGCGGCCGCCCCTGCCGTGGCTGCCGCGCCCGTCTCATCCGTCGAATCGCCTGTCGAGACGCACGAACAGCGGGCGACCCGCGAGGAGACCCAGCGCGTTCTCGCGAACGTGAACGCGGTCCAGCGTCACGTGGAGTCCCGCGAAGACGGCGAGACGCCGCCCCCGATCAACGCGTTCCCGCCGCGTCGCGCATCCGAGAACGACTGATCAATAGCCCGAGAACGCGTCGGTGACGACGCGGCGCACGCGCAGGCGCTTCAGCTCGGAGCGGGCGGCGCCGACCAGGCGCGGCGGTCCCGAGACGAAGGCCGTCCTCTGCCGGGCGTCGGGCACATGCTGCTCGATCACGTCTTTCGTCAGACGCCCGGATCCCGCGTAGCTCCACCCCTCGGGCAGCTGCTCGGGTGCGGACGGCGCGAGAAGAACGACGCGCACTCCCAGCCGCTTCAACTCGTCGGCGTAGGCGAACTCCTCGTGCCCGCGGATGGCGTAGACGAGAACCAGGTCACGCTGCACGCCCTCGGCCGAGTCATGCTGCAGCTGGCTGATGAACGGTGTGATTCCGATTCCGCCCGCGACGAGCAGCACCGGTCGGTTCGGGTCCGAGGGCAGAAGGAAGTCGCCCGCGACCAGGTTCGCTCGCACGGATTGCGAGGGCTTCAACGAGGCCAGAGCCCGCTTGAAGCTCGAGGTCGACTCGCCCATCCGCACACCGAAGCGCACCTCGTGGGGGTTGCTCGGCGCCGACGCGATGCTGAACACGCGCCGGGTTCCCGACGAGTCGACGCCCGCGTGCGGGATCGACAGCTCCATGTACTGTCCGGCGCGGAACGAGACCGGGTGCTTCGTCGAGAAGACGAATTCGGTCATCGACGGCGTGAGCTGGACCGAGCGCTCGAACGAGAGCGAAAGTCCACGACGCTGCCCTACAAGGAAGGCGAGCAGGTTGCCCACCACGAGGGCGAGCTCGGGGCTGCCGTGAATCGGACCGAACGAGAACGGGATAGAGAAGAGCAGCGCCACGACGGCCGCGAGAGCGATTCTCTGCCACAGTCGCGGTGGCAGCGTGAGCGGTTCGCTCAGCATGAAGCCGGCGAGGAAGATGAGCGGTGACGACCCGATCGCGTAGATCAGAGCGTCGGGCACCGTGAGGCCGAACGACGATTGGACGATGACCACGGCGACCGTGGCGATCCCGATGAAGGTGAGTCCCATGGGCAGCTGACGTGTGCGATAGAGCACGAGCAGCGCACCGATCGCGACGACGGGAAGCAGCACGGGCGTTCCGACCCACCACACCGATGCGTTGAGGCCGGTGAACCCGATGATCAGTGCGCCGACGGCGGCCGGGTTGAAGATATGACGCCGCCTCCAGGCGAGCACGTATTTCGACGCCACGGCGATGGCGGACACGAGCGCAACCGAGAGCAGGTCTGTTCCATCGGTCGTGGGAAAGAACAGGAAGAACAGCAGGAGCGCGGTGATGATCGACGACTCCGTGTGCGGCCTCACGCGGAACAGCAGGGCCATCACACGGTTGGCCACGACGCAGGAGACCAGCACGGTGGCCAGAGTCGCGAGCAGCGCGAGAGGCGGGAACCCCAGCACGCCGACGAGACTCTCGACGATCGCCACCAGAGCGATCGCCGCCAGCACGAGGCTGACGAGCCGGTACATCTGAAGCTTGCCCAGCAGGGCATCCAGTCGAGCCATCAGGAGAAGACCTCTCCCCGCAGTGTGCGGGATCGTTCGGCGATGCCGGAGGAGTGCATGCGCACCCAATCGAATTCGAAATGCTCGGCGAGCCGCGCGGGCTGCACGAAGAACAGGGCTGTGGCGAGCCCATCGGCCAGCAGGCCGGTGGGAGCGATCGCCCATGTGGCGATGATGTCGGAGGTCGGCGAGCCGGTGCGTCCGTCGAGAATATGGTGCAGACCCGCTCCCCACACCCGGCGATTCGATCCGGATGCGCAGAGCGACTCGTTCTCGATGGTCACGACCCCGATCGCTTTGCTGGGGTCGAACGGATGCTCGAGGCCTACGCGGAGGGGCTCTCCCCTGCTCACCAGATCTCCACTGGCGTCGATGACGAAGTCCGTGATGTTTGACTGTCTGAGCACGTCGGCCACCAGATCGACGAGGTAGCCCTTTCCGGCCGCTCCGACATCGATGACCGTGGGTTCCGTCGTAGTCACCGTGGTGCCGCTCCGGCTCACGGCCTCCGACCATCTGGTCGGCACGACTCGGCCCGCCTGAGCGGTGAGGCTGTACCGACTGTCGTAGCCGAGGTGCTCGAGGGAGCGGCCCACCAGCGGTGTCACCGCTCCCCCGCTGATCTCGTCGAGCCTGTCGTAGAGGTCGAAGAGATCGGCCGAATCCGACGGGAACTCGACCGAGCCGGCCTCTCGTGCAAGAGACGTCACCAGGGAGTCGGATCGGAACCGGGAGTACGCGCGATCGAACTCCTCGACCCGGCCTCGCACTCGCTCGGCGACCGCCTCGGGGAGGTCGTCGTCGGTGTCGATCTGCCAGGTCGTCCCGATTCCGGTGAAGCGGAGACTAGACGCCGGCATCGGCCTTGATCTTGTCGACGGCATCGTTGAAACCGCCGCTGGTCAGCGAGGAACCGGCCACCTTCGACACCTTGAGCTCGTTGAGGCTCTTGCCCACGACCTCGGCGGCGATGCCATCGGCGAACTCGCCCTGGTACTTCTTGCCGTTGGGGTTGGTCGATTCGGGAGTGACGGTCACGGCGGTGACCTTGTCTCCGGCGAGAGTCAGCGAGACGCCGACGGTCTCTTTGCCACCGGGAGAGGTGTATTCGCCTTCGGCCTTGTACTCGCCGTCTTTATAGGCGGACGATCCGGCGGGGGCGGACGTGGCGGGGGCTGCGTCGCTCGTGCTCTGGAGTGTCGCGGCGGGAGTGCTGCCGGAGTCGGACGATCCTGCTCCGGTGGAGCAGCCGGTGACGACACCGAGAAGCGAGAGTCCGGCGAGGGCGGTGACAGCGGTTTTCTGGTGGCGGGTGATCATGGTTCTCTCCATCAGTCGGGATGCGTACTGGCAAGTTAGTACGCCTATGACCATAGGGGCGTCACTGCTGCAAGTACTTGGGAGGAACTGTGGAAACACTGGGAATAGTTGAAGCGACAACTATTGAGGGCTTCTCATCGTCATTCGACACGAAGCGTAGTGGAGTGCCCCCGGTAGGAATCGAACCTACGACCAAGAGATTAGAAGGCTCTTGCTCTATCCACTGAGCTACGGAGGCGTTGCGCCCCGCTCATCGCGAGGCGTTTCTACGATAGCGCGTCAGAGAGAGACGAGCGCGATGACCGCCACCACAAGCGACACGGCGGCGAGAAGCAGCGAGACGCCGATGAGCACCGCGTGCACGATAAGGAACGTGGTGGCCTTGCCCGATGCGTCGCGCGCCCGGGGGTCTTTGCTGACGCGCTTGTAGAAACGCGGCCAGACGAGGACGTTCCACAGCGCGTTGACGAGAAGGAGGACGGCGAGCGTGATGATCATCGCGTCCATCCTACGATTCATGCGCACGGATAGGATTGCCCACATGGCTTCACTCACGGATCGTCTCGTCTGGATCGACTGCGAAATGACGGGACTCGATCTCAGCGTCGACGAACTCGTCGAGGTCGCGGTGGTCATCACCGACTTCGACCTCAACATCCTCGACCCGGGCTTCGCGATCGTCATCAAGCCCGACGACTCGGCGATGCAGAACATGAACGACTTCGTGCGGAACATGCACGCGTCCAGCGGACTCGATCAGGAGATCCCTCACGGCGTGAGCCTTGCCGAGGCCGAATTCCAGGTACTCGAGTACATCCTGAAGTTCGTGCCCACCGGGCAGCAGGCGCCGCTCGCCGGAAACACGATCGGTACCGACCGCGCGTTCCTGGCCAAGTACATGCCCCGTGTCGACGGCCACCTGCACTACCGCAGCGTCGATGTGTCGAGCATCAAAGAGCTCGTGCACCGCTGGTTCCCCCGGGTGTACTACAACGCACCCAAGAAAGACGGCGGTCACCGCGCCCTCGCCGACATCCTCGAATCCATCCGAGAGCTCGGCTACTACCGCAAGGGCGCCTTCGTCGCGGAACCTGGACCGGCCACAGACGACCTGAAGGAACTCTCATCCACGATTGTGCGCGAGTTCGCCGCCGGTCTGTAGTAGAGTTTTCTTCGGTCGCTTCGATGAGTACTTCATCGAGTGGCACATGGTGGATATAGCTCAGTTGGTAGAGCGCTGGCTTGTGGAGCCGGATGTCGCGGGTTCGAGCCCCGTTATTCACCCCACGTGAGAAAGGCCCGGGTCGCATTCGACCCGGGCCTTTTGCTTTCCGACGCGGCACCCGATTTGAAAGGCGCACCGTGCACGACATCGATGCCGAGCAGTTCGAGGCGCTCGTGGTTGCCGAACTCGATCTGCTGCCCGACGACATGATCGACGGTCTCGACAACGTGGTCTTCGTCGTCGAAGACCGACCCGAGGACGGCTCTCTCGATCTGCTGGGACTCTACGACGGCGTCGCACTAACGGAGCGCGGGCAGTACGGATTCGGCGAGATGCCCGATCGCATCGTGCTCTACCGCGAGCCGCTGCTCGAACTCGTCGAGGATCTCGACGAGTTGAAGGATCAGATCCACGTGACCCTGGTGCACGAGATCGCCCACTTCTACGGAATCGACGACAGCAGACTTCACGAACTCGGCTGGGGCTGACCGGCCACTCAGCCCGACGCGGTTAGCCTTGGCCCATGGCCAGGTCAACCGCATCACGTATCAACCGGGCACTGGGCATCACGCTCGGAGCCGTGCTCATCCTCGCCATCGGACTCTACGGCCCCGCCACGCTCGTCGGGCCCCTCCCCAGCACGAACGCCGTGATCGACGATGCGTCGGACATCGCGCCGACGCTCGGGGCGCCGACCGTCTCGCAGAACGGTGCAAGCGCCATCGCGACCGCCGACGGCGCGATCCTCGCATCCGGTGGCGACGCAGCGCCGGTGCCTCTGGGTGGGGTCACCAAGGTCATCACCGCCCTCGTCGTACTCGACGCCAAGCCGATCGAGGCGGGCAAACCGGGCCCGTCGATCGTGGTCACCGCCGAGGATTACGCGGGGTATGTGAAGTACATCTCGGAGTCAGCGCGTTCGATCTCGTTGATCGCCGGTGAGACCTGGAGCGAGCAGCAATACCTGCAGTCGATGCTGCTCGGTTCGAGCAACACCCACGCCGACGCCCTCGCCCGATGGGCATTCGGCTCGGTCGATGCCTACGTCGTCGCCGCCAATGCCTGGCTGGCGAAGAACGGATATGCGGGCACGAGTGTGGTCGACGCGACCGGACTCGCCGAGGGGTCCCAGGGCACGGCATCCGAACTCGCGGCGCTCTCCGCCCGCGCCTTCGCCGACCCCGTCCTCGCCGACATCATGAGCCACGACAGCGTCGTGGTGGCGGGCAACCGCAAGGTCGACAACGTCGCCGCCTACCGCGGCGACGAGGGAATCACCGGCCTCTCGCGCAGCTTCACAGACTCCGCGGGACTGTGCTTCCTCTTCCGTCTCACGGTGGGCACGGGTGCCGACGCCGTTCCGCTCTACGGGGCGTTCCTCCGCGAGCCCGACTACGAGACTTTGGATGGCGACCTCTCGACGCTCATCTCGACGTCGGCCGCGACACTCACGAAGACGGTGCTCGTGTCGGAGGGAGACAGGGTCGTCACGTACACCACCCCGTGGGGCGATGAGGCACACGGTGTCGCGGTCGCGACCAGATCACAGCTGATCTGGTTGACGGCTCCCGTGACCAAGAAGGTCACCGTCGAGCCCGTGACGACCGGGGCGAAAGGCACGCGAGTCGGTCAGGTGACGTTCACGACGCCCACGGGAGACGTCACGGTGCTGCTCGAGCTCGATAGACGAATCGCCGACCCGGGGCCGGTCTGGCGCATGACGCATCCGGCGCCCGTGATCGACGCGTTCATCGAGTCTCGAACGGATCAGTAGGCGTTCGCCTAGTGGTCGTCGCCGATGTCGCCCGTCTGAACGGTCGGGTCGGAGTCTGCTGCATCGAAGGAGTACTTGACGGTCAGGTGTCCGTCGACCTCTTCGGTGTCTCCGGCCTGGTACCAGAAGGTCGACTCGAGGCCTCCGACGGCGCCGAGCGCGGGGAAGCGGCTGTCGAACTGGCCGTCGATGAATGCGCGGTCTTCGGTCTGCCCCTCGAGGGGACCGTCGAGGTACAGGGCTGTGTAGGTTTTCTCAGTCATTGCTCCACCGTAAACCGTCAGGCCGCGTTCAGCGCTCAGTTACGACCCGTCGAGCACAAGGTCGGCCGACGAGGTAGGGTCCTCCTCCTCGACGAAGGTCTCCCACTGCCGCTGCCACCTGTCCCAGTGCGGAATATACGTCTCGCCATCACGATCTAGCGCCCGTCGCTTTCTCACCACGTCTGGCGCATCGAGCCAGATGCGCACGTCGGCGAGTGCAGCGTTTCGACGGGTGAGAACACCGCATCCCTCGATGAGCAACGGGCGCTCGGGGTCGACGTCGTGCCATTCGGCCGGAGCGGCGGCGTTCCAGTCGAACCTCTGCCAGCGCGCCCGCTGGCCCGCGGCGAGGGGCTCGAGAACGAAGCGCTGCACGTGCACTCCCGCGTCGCGGAGACCGTCCCATCCGGGATAGATGTCGTCGAGCCGCACGAGCTGAGGCACGACGGCTCCGGGCCAACCGCCGACGATGCGATCGGCGAGCGTGCTCTTGCCCGCGCCGCTCGGTCCGTCCAGCAGAATGATGTTTCGAGGTCTCATCCGACGATGAAGTTCCATGTTCCGAACGCCACGGCCACGGCGATCGCGGTCGCAGCGATCGCGGCCCCGACGCCGATGAGCACGAACTCGCGCCATCCGAAAAGGGACTCGCGCGCCCAGGTGCGCTTCGTATCTCCCCCGAAGCCGCGTGCCTCCATCGCCGTCGCGAGCTTGCTGCCACGTCTGATCGACAACACCAGAAGGGCGAAGGCCTGCGACAGGATGCGTCGGATGCGCCCCCGATCCCCCACTCCCCGTGCTCGCCGGGCGAGCTCGAGCGAGCGCCAGTCGTCGAGAAACAGTCCGACCAGGCGCAGACCCGCGAGGGCGCCCAGCACGAAACGGCTCGGCAGACGCCAGACCTGGGCGAGACCGTCGGCGAGGTCGGTGGGGTCTATCGTCACGAACAGCACGATGGCCGGCAATCCGATGGCGAGCACCCGGAGCGAGGTGGCGATCGCGAGCGAGATCGACCCGTCTGTGACGTGGATGAGGCCGAACTCGAAGTGGCTCTCGCCCGACGCCTGCCCGTACAGCAGCGTGGTGAACCCCGCGGTGGGTGCAGCGATCCACACCGGGATGGTGCGGAGGAAGAACTGCCGCGCGGACAGCCCGGCCCATGCCAGCAGAAGGCTCTCGAGCACGAGCGCGGTGGCCGCCGAGAGCCAGTCGATCGTGAGAATGAGCGCGAAGCTCAGGAGAAAGGCCGTCGCTAGCTTGGCGACGGGGTTGATCCGATAGATCGCCTGGGCGCCCTTGGTGGGGGTGAGGATGCTCACGACAGCCTGATCTCGTCATCGGCGAGGGCCGCCACGAAGTCGGCGTCGTGCGTGACCGCCAGAATCGACTGGCCCTCGTCGAGCAGGTTGGCGAGCAGCGAGACGAGTTCGCTCCAGGTTCGCGAGTCCTGCCCGAAGGTGGGTTCGTCGAGTACGAGAAGCTGCGGTTTCGTGGCGAGCACGGTGGCCACCGACAGCCTGCGCTTCTCCCCGCCCGACAGCGTGAACGGATTCGCGAGAGCCAGGTGGTCGAGCCGTAGCCGCTCCAGCAGCCCGTCGACCCGCGCGTCGACGTCCCTGTCGCTCAGTTCGAGGGCCCGTGGCCCCACGGCCAGTTCGTCGCGCACCGTCGCCGCCAGAAACTGGTGCTCGGGGTCTTGGAACACCGTGCCGATGCGCGTCAGCAGGTCTTTCGATCGCCAGTCGATCGGCGACGTCGACTTCAGCTTGCGAGTCAGGGCAGGCGTGGCAGACACGACACCCTCCGCAGGGCGCAGGAGGCCGGCCAGGGTCAACGCGAGCGTCGACTTGCCGGCTCCGTTGGGTCCGACGATGGCCGTGGCCCTGCCCTCGTCGAGCGAGACCTCGATGTCGCCGGCGATGCGTGTGCCGCGCACGCGCGCGATCCCCAGGCCAGCGGCATCCAGGAGGCGATCGCCCGCCCCGACGACCCGTCGCTGGGCGACCGGGGGCGGGAACTCGGGGATCCACACGCCGGATGCGCTGAGCTCGGCGCCTCGGGCACGCAGCACGGCGTCGGGGTCTCCGTCGGCCAGCACTCCGCCACCGGGTGCCAGCACCACGACACGGTCGACGATGTCGCGCCAGACCTCGACGCGGTGCTCGATCACGATCAGCGTGGCCCCGGTCGTTGCGGCCACTCGGGCCACGGCGTCGCGCACCTCGGCGACCCCGTGCGGGTCGAGGTTCGCGGTGGGCTCGTCGAGCAGAATCAGTCCAGGCTGCATGGCGAGCACTCCCGCGAGCGCGAGTCGTTGCTTCTGGCCGCCGGACAGAGCCGAGGTCGGATGATCGAGGGGAAGGTCGAGCCCCACGGCGTCGAGGGCCCGCGCGACCCGGTGCCAGATCTCGTCGCGGGGCACGCCCAGGTTCTCGCACCCGAAGGCCACGTCGTCGCCCACGCGGGCGAGAATCACCTGGGAATCCGGGTCCTGCAGGACGAGCCCGGCCACGCCACGCGCGCTTGTCGCGTCGCGCCCCGCCACACGGAGTTCGCCTCGCTGCTCGCCCTCGTCGTCGCCCCCGATCACCCCGGCGAGAGCGTGCATCAGCGTGCTCTTGCCCGCGCCCGAGGCGCCGAGGAGCAAGACCCGCTGCCCCGGCTCGATGTCTAGGTCGAGCCCGTCGACAGCCCAGGCCTTGCGCGACGCGTGCCGCCAGCCCCAGCCGCGCGCCGAGACGGCGGCCGGCGGCTGGCGGTCGTGCGTCATGGTCGCGATGGTCCGGATGCCCGTCAGACCCGCGCCGATACCTCTCGGCCCGAGGCGAATCGGCTGAGCGCCCCCGTGCGGGCGAGCCCGCGCGCCGCGAGCCACGAGAGGAGCCCCGCGAGCACGGCTCCTGAGACCAGCGAGCAGACGGTGTAGATGACGGCGAACTCGACCTTGGCGCCGGGGTACCAGAGCACGAGGTCGTTGATCGCGAGGGCCAGCCCCGCGCCCATTCCCGAGAGGACCGCGACGTAGGCGCGCCAGTTCGCGTAGAGGAAGAGAGCGAACACGAGCTCGGCACCCAGACCCTGGACGAGTCCCGACACGAGGGTGAGTGCGGCCCACTGCGTTCCGACGATCGCGGAGACGACGGCGGCGACGACCTCGGTGAAGAGGGCCGCGCCGGGCTTGCGGATGATGAGACCGCCGAGCACTCCGGCGAAGAGCCATCCGCCGCCGAGGAGAGCCTGGAGGCCCGGGAGCGCCGCTTCGAGCGGTGCGGACAGAGGGTTGTATGCCTGCCCCCAGAGCCAGAAGACGAGTCCGGCGGCGACGCCGATCACGCTGGCGACGACGATGTCGACGACCCTCCAGCGGAAGCGGTTGCTGCGGCCCGCTCCGACCGCGGCGGTGGTGTCTGATTCTGAAGAGGTGGTTGAAGTGCGCACTGAACGTGCCCTTTCGTCGTATGCGAATGTCAGGGCACGGGTGGCGTCGCCGCAGATGTGCTGCGGACGACACCGTGAGATGTCCTCCCTGCGCTGGCATGATCCAGATCAGGTTCGACGGTCGAAGGTTGGAGAACCTTCCTCTCAGCCCGGCTCACCGGACTCCCGTGTTGCGACTCAGTATAGAGCGGTCTACTTCTTCAGCGCGCGGATGATCCTGGCGAGAGCCTTGCCGCTGACCCACACAGCGGGGATGGACACCGCGAGGAGCGAGATGAGGTTGGGCTCGAACGCGACGCGCCCGTTCTCCTGCGTGACGTAGGCGCCAACGGGGATGGCTGCGCCTCCCCCTCCGCCGCCGGCAATACCGGACGTCGTCTCGTCTGAGCCGCTCCCTCCGAAACCGAACCAGGTGATGGCGACGGGCACGAGAGTCTGGCCCTCGATCTCGACGGGATCGCCGTAGACGGCCCCCACTCCGAACGATCGAACGGTCTCTGCGAGCTTCACGGCGATGTTTGTCATGGGGTCACGCTACCCGGCGCACATCTGTGCCGCCAGGGTCCCCCGGGGTGTGACACTCTGGGGGTGTGGACCTACGTATCTTCACAGAACCGCAGCAAGGCGCCAGCTACGACGACCTGCTGGCCATCGCAACAGCCACCGAGAGGCTCGGCTTCGACGCATTCTTCCGCTCCGACCATTACCTGCGCATGGGCGACGACCCGTTCGAAGGCCTTCCCGGACCGACGGATGCCTGGACATCGTTGGCAGGGCTCGCCCGGGAGACCTCGCGCATCAAGCTGGGAACCCTCGTCTCGAGTGTCACGTACCGCCACCCCGGCATCCTGGCCATCCAGGTCGCCCAGGTCGACGCCATGTCGGGTGGCCGCGTCGAACTCGGTCTCGGCACCGGCTGGTTCGAGCAGGAGCACCTCGCCTACGGAATCCCCTTTCCTGCCAAGCGCTTCGGCCTGCTCGAGGAGCAGCTCGAGATCATCACGGGACTGTGGGGTACTCCGCTGGGCGAGACCTACTCGTTCGAAGGCGAGCACTACACACTCGTCGACTCCCCCGCGCTGCCCAAGCCCGTGCAGCATCCGTTCCCCGTGATCGTCGGCGGTTCGGGGCCGACTCGGACTCCGAAGATCGCGGCACGGTTCGCCACGGAGTTCAACGTGCCCTTCGCCGAGTTCGCGGACATCCCGCTGCGCTTCCGCGCCGTGCGCGAGGCATGCGAGACGATCGGGCGCGAGCCGTCGGAGCTGGTCTACTCGGCCGCTCTCGTCGCCGCAGTCGGATCGAACACCGCGGAGTTCGAGCGCCGGGCCGCCGCGATCGGCCGCGAACCCGACGAGCTGCGCGAGCACGGTCTCGCGGGCTCCCCCGCCGAGGTCGTCGATCGTATCGGCGCCCTCCGCGAAGACGGCGTCGAACGCCTCTACCTCCAGATTCTCGACATGCACGACCTCGACCACCTCGAACTCATCGCGGCCGAGGTCATGTCCCAGCTCGACTGAGCTTTCCCGCCCAGGCACTTCTGCTCGACCCGAATCACGATTTCACAGGAGACTTTTATGGAAAGCTGGCCCGGATCGGCCTACCCGCTCGGCGCGACCTTCGACGGTAGCGGCACGAACTTCGCGATCTTCAGCGAGGCCGCAGAGCGCGTCGTCCTCTGCCTCTTCGGCGAGAAGGGCGCGGAGACCCGCATCGAACTCACCGAGGTCGACGCGTACGTCTGGCACTGCTACCTGCCCCAGGTGCAGCCGGGCCAGCGCTACGGCTATCGCGTCTACGGACCCTACGACCCGGAGAACGGCTGCCGCTTCAACCCCAACAAGCTCCTGCTCGACCCGTACGCCAAAGCGACGAGCGGAACCATCGACTGGGATCAGTCGCTGTTCTCCTACAATTTCGGCGACCCCGACTCGCGCAACGACGACGATTCCGCCAAGCACATGATGACGGGCGTGGTCATCAACCCGTTCTTCGACTGGTCCGGCGACCGCATCCTCGACATCCCGTACAACGAGACGGTCATCTACGAAGCCCACGTCAAGGGACTCACCGAGCTGCACCCCGAAGTGCCGCGCGAGCAGCGCGGCACCTACGCCGGTGTCGCGCATCCGGCCGTCATCGAGCACCTCAAGAAGCTCGGGGTCACGGCGATCGAGCTGATGCCGGTGCACCAGTTCGTTCAAGACAGCACGCTGCTCGAGAAGGGCCTGTCGAACTACTGGGGCTACAACACCATCGGCTTCTTCGCCCCGCAGTCGAGCTACTCGTCGGCCGGCGAACGCGGCCAGCAGGTGCAGGAGTTCAAGGGCATGGTGAAGTCGCTGCACGCGGCCGGCATCGAAGTGATCCTCGACGTGGTCTACAACCACACCGCGGAGGGAAACCACCTCGGCCCCACGATCTCGTTCCGAGGCATCGACAACGCGGCGTACTACCGGCTCATGGACGACGACAAGCGTTACTACATGGACTACACGGGCACGGGGAACACGCTGAACGTGCGCCACCCGCACTCCCTGCAGCTCATCATGGACTCGCTGCGCTACTGGGCGACCGAGATGCACGTCGACGGTTTCCGATTCGACCTCGCCTCGGCGTTGGCCCGCGAGTTCTACGACGTCGACAAGCTCTCGACCTTCTTCGAGCTCGTGCAGCAGGACCCGGTGATCTCGCAGGTCAAGCTCATCGCCGAGCCCTGGGACGTCGGCCCCGGCGGTTACCAGGTCGGAAACTTCCCCGCCCAGTGGACCGAGTGGAACGGGAAGTACCGCGACACGGTGCGCGACTTCTGGCGTGGCGAGCCGGCGAGCCTCGGAGAGTTCGCCTCGCGCTTCACCGGATCCGCAGACCTCTACGAGCACTCCGGACGCCGACCCGTCGCATCCATCAACTTCGTCACGGCCCACGACGGCTTCACGATCCGCGACCTCGTGTCGTACAACGAGAAGCACAACGACGCCAACGGCGAGAACAACAACGACGGCGAATCCCACAACCGGTCCTGGAACTCCGGGGTCGAAGGTCCCACGAACGATCCCGTCATCCTCGAGCTGCGAGCACGTCAGCAGCGCAACTTCCTGGCCACACTGCTGCTCTCGCAAGGCGTGCCGATGCTGCTGCACGGCGACGAGATCGGCCGCACGCAACAGGGCAACAACAACACCTACGCCCAAGACTCGGAGATCAGCTGGATCCACTGGGATCACGCCGACGTTCCCCTGAACGAGTTCACCGCCGCCGTGTCACGGCTGCGCAAGGAACACCCCACCTTCCGACGCAGTCGGTTCTTCGACGGCCGACCGGTCAGGCGCGGCAAGGGCGAGCCCCTGCCCGACATCGTCTGGCTCAACTCGGATGCCCGCGAGATGGAGCCGGAAGAGTGGGACGCCCCTCTCAGCCGCTCGGTGGGCGTCTTCCTCAACGGGCAGGGCATCCGCGGGCGCGATCAGCGCGGCCAGCGCATCACCGATGTGAACTTCCTTGTCTATTTCAACGCCGAACCGCAAGACGTTGACTTCGTTCTCCCTCCCGGCGAATACTCGCAGTCGTGGGATGTGGTGATCGATTCGGCAGGCCAGGCTGCAGACGGACCTCTGCGCAGCGCGAACGAGAAGGTCAGAGTACTGGCGAAGTCGTTGGTCGTACTCCGCGCCCACCAAGAAGCCGTGACCGAGGCTGACCACTCGGTCGCCGCCTCTCTCACTGCCATGACCGGCACCATCGAGACCATCCCCCTGACCAAGCCGTCCAACGGCTAGCGAGGACCCATGCGAGAACCCCTCTCCACCTACCGACTCCAGATCTCGTCGTCGTTCACACTCGACGCGGCGGCTGAACTCATCGACTACCTCGCCGACCTCGGCGCCGACTGGGTGTACCTGTCGCCTATTCTCGAGGCCGAGCCCGGCAGCAACCACGGCTACGACGTGATCGACCACAGCCGTGTCGATCCCGAGCGCGGCGGGCCGGATGGGCTGGAACGGCTCTCCGAGGCAGCCCACGCGCGCGGCCTCGGCGTCCTGGTCGACATCGTGCCCAATCACGTGGGTGTGGCGACGGCCCCGCTCAGCGTGTGGTGGTGGGAGCTGCTGACGCACGGACGCGATTCCCGGCATGCCGAGGCCTTCGACGTGGACTGGGAGTTCGGCCACGGCAAGGTTCGCCTGCCCGTGCTGGGCGACGACTCCCTCGACGCGCTCGAGCTCGCCACGGGTCCCGATGGGGCGAAGGAACTGCACTACTACGACAACCGATTCCCGGTCGCGCCGGGAACGGCCGACGACGGCGCCGACGCGATCACCGTGCACTCGCGGCAGCACTACGAGCTCATGAACTGGCGGCGCGCCGATTCCGAATTGAACTACCGACGGTTCTTCGCCGTCACGACCCTCGCCGGCGTCAAGGTCGAGGTGCCGTGGGTGTTCCAGGAGTCGCACGCCGAGATCGGGCGCTGGTTCGCCGACGGCCTGGCCGACGGGCTGCGGGTCGATCACCCCGATGGGCTCGCCGACCCCGAGGACTACCTCGAGCACCTCGCCGAGCTCACGGGCGGCGCCTACGTTCTCGTCGAGAAGATCCTCGAGGGTCGCGAGAAGCTGCCGCCCACCTGGAAGACGGCAGGCACGACCGGCTACGACGCGCTCGGCGACATCGATCGGGTGCTGGTGGATGCCTCGGGCGAGCAGTTCCTGAACGTCGCGTTGGGCCTCGGCGACGGCGAGAGCGCGCATGACAGCTGGACGACGTTGATCCACGACACGAAGCGCGGCATCGCCGACGGCATCCTGCGGTCCGAGGTGCTGCGGATCCAGCGCGACCTCGACCGCGAAGACGCCCTGGCGGATGCTGCCTGGCGCGGCTCCCCCGCGATCGCGGACGCGATCGCCGAGCTGCTCACCTGCTTCCCCGTCTACCGCTCCTACCTCCCGTCCGGTGTCGAGAAGCTCGAAGAGGCTCACCGCGCCGCTCTGGCAGCGCGGCCCGACCTCACCGCAGAACTCGATGTCGTCACGGCGGCCCTGTCGCACCCCAGCAACGCTGGCGCGATCCGTTTTCAGCAGACATCGGGCATGGTCATGGCCAAGGGCGTCGAGGACACGGCGTTCTATCGCTGGAACAGGCTCGTGTCGCTCAACGAGGTGGGCGGGGAGCCCGCCGAGTTCGCGATCGATGCCGGCGAATTCCACGCGCGCCAGTGGCAGCGCATGGCGTCGTTCCCCCGCACCATGACGACCCTCTCGACCCACGACACCAAGCGTGGCGAAGACGTCCGCGCTCGTATCGACGTGCTGAGCGAGCTGCCGCACACGTGGCTCGAGACGCTCGAGGGGCTGCGCGAATCCGCACCCATCGGCGACGAGGCCTTCGATTCTCTCCTCTGGCAGACCGCGATCGGCGCCTGGCCGATCGAGCGCGAGCGCTTGCACGCCTACGCAGAGAAGGCGTCTCGCGAAGCCGGCGCATCCACGACGTGGAACGCACCGGACGAGCAGTTCGAGGAGGCCCTGCATGCCGCGGTCGATGCCGCCTACGACGACCCGCGCACCCACGAGCTCGTCGAGGCGCTCGCCACTCGCATCCGGCCCGCGGGCTGGTCGAACTCGCTCGCCGCGAAGCTGATCCAGCTCACCATGGTGGGCGTTCCCGACGTGTACCAGGGCACCGAGCTCTGGGACAACTCCCTCGTCGACCCCGACAACCGTCGACCGGTCGACTTCGACGAGCGACGTCGGCTGCTCGAGATCCTCGACACGGGCGAGCTGCCGTCCGTCGACGAGACGGGCGCCGCAAAGCTGCTCGTCACGTCGCGCGCGCTTCGTCTTCGGCACGAGCATCCCGAGTTCTTCACGGGATACACCCCCGTCGAGGCGCACGGCGACGCAGCCAGCCATGTGATCGCCTTCGACAGGGGCGGCGCGATCACGATCGCGACGCGTCTTCCCTGGTCGCTCGCCCAGGCCGAGGGCTGGGGCTCGACCCAGATCACCATCGAACGCGACAGCGTCGACGTCCTCACCGGACGCCGCATCGAGGCAGGCCCGGTGGCCGTGTCCGAGCTGCTCGCCGACCTTCCCGTCGCCCTCCTCGCCGCCGTCCGAGAGGATCTCTCCGAATGACCGAACGTCTCCGATTCGATGTGTGGGCTCCTCACGCCCACCGTGTGCGCCTCGTCGTCGCGGGGAGCACGCTCGAGATGACCAGATCAGCCGACGACTGGTGGAGCGCCGGCCCGGCGACGCCGGAGGGCGAGGTCGACTACGGGTATATCGTCGACGACGCCGACGGAAACTCGGTCGGCCCGATCCCCGATCCCCGCTCGCGTCGCCAACCCGAGGGCGTGCACGGACTCACCCGCACCGTCGACGCCGAATCGTACGTGTGGAACGACGACGATTGGGCCGGACGACAGCTCGCCGGCGGTGCCATCTACGAGCTGCATATCGGCACGTTCACACCCGAGGGCACGCTCGACTCGGCGATCGAGCGACTCGATCACCTCGTGTCACTCGGAATCGACTTCGTCGAGGTCATGCCGGTCAACGCCTTCAACGGCACGCACAACTGGGGCTATGACGGCGTTCTCTGGTTCGCCGTTCAAGAGACCTACGGCGGTCCGGATGCCTACCGCCGGTTCGTCGACGCGTGTCACCTTCGCGGTCTCGCCGTCATCCAAGACGTGGTCTACAACCACCTGGGCCCCAGCGGCAACTATCTCGGCGTCTATGGTCCGTACGAGCACGAGGCCGCCGGAACGACCTGGGGCAAGGCGATCAACCTCGACGGCCACGGCTCGACGGAGGTACGGCGCTTCATTCTCGACAACGCCCGCATGTGGTTCGAGGAGTACCACGTCGATGGTCTGCGGCTCGACGCCGTGCACGCACTGCACGATGAGAGCTCCCGCCACCTGTTGAGCGAACTGGGCGCCGAGACCGATGCATGGTCGGCCTTCGTCGGCCGCCCGCTGAGCCTCATCGCAGAGTCCGATCTCAACGACCCCGTCATGTTCACCGCCCGCGACCAGCAGGGCTATGGCCTCGCCGGCCAGTGGAGCGACGACTTCCACCATGCGGTGCACGTCGCCCTCACACGCGAGACATCGGGTTACTACGCCGACTTCGAGCCGCTGAGCGCTCTGGCCAAGGCGCTCACCTCGGGCTTCTTCCACGACGGAACGTGGTCGAGCTTCCGAGGCCGTCACCACGGCAAGCGCATCGACACCGCCAACGTGCTCACATGGCGCCTCGTCGTGGCCAATCAGAACCACGATCAGATCGGCAACCGGGCGATCGGAGACCGGCTCACCGCGTCGCTCGACGAAGGGCAACTCGCCATCGCGGCGGCGCTGACCCTTCTCGGTCCGTACACGCCCATGCTGTTCATGGGTGAGGAATGGGGAGCGTCCACGCCGTTCCAGTTCTTCACCTCGCACCCCGAACCCGAGTTGGGCAAGGCCACAGCAGAGGGTCGCATCGCCGAGTTCGAGCGCATGGGGTGGGACGAGTCGGTCGTTCCAAATCCGCAAGACGTCTCGACGTTCGCCAACTCCAAGCTCGATTGGAGCGAAGCCGAAGACGCTGATTCCGCGCACGCGCGGTTGCTGAGGTTCTACACGGCGCTCACGACGTTGCGCCGAACCGTGCCCGCCTTCACCGACCCGCGCTGGCCGCATCTCTCGGTGGAGTTCTCGGAGGACGAGCGTTGGCTCGAGCTGACGCGCGGTGACGTCAGAGTGCTGATCAACCTGGCCGAGGAGCCGCTGCAGGCCCCCTCGGCGCTGCTGGATGACGCAGACGTTCTGCTGGAGTGGAGCCCTCGCGGGGATTCGCACACGGTCGCGCCGCACTCGGTGACGGTCTACCGGCCCCGCGTCTCCTGAGGCTCGTCGCCCGAGGCCCCGCTCGCCTTCTTCTTCAGAAGCGATGCGGGGCCGACGGCCCCTGACCCGAAACGCGCCGAGAGCTTGTCGATCGTGCGCTCGGCGTCGCGCCATCCGTCGGTCTGAGACTCGGCCTCGTCGACCCAGAGCGACGGCTGGTGCACAACAGACCCCGACTCGGCGAGCTGCTCCACCCGCACACCGATGAGCCGCACCCGTTGGTCGTCGCGCAGGTCGAGCGCATCGAAGATCGACTTGGCCTCGTCGTAGATCTGCTTGCCGAGGTCGCTGGGTTCGGCGAGCGTGCGCGATCGGGTGATGGTGGTGAAATCGCTGAATCTGAGCTTGAGCGCGACGGTGCGACCCTCGAGGCCGGCCCTGCGCAATCGCACGGCCACCTGGTTCGCCTGTTTGAGCAGCTCGCGATGCAGGACCCGGCGATCGGAGACGTCGAATTCGAAGGTGTTCTCGTGCCCGATGCTCTTCTCCTGGCGCTCGAGAACGATGCCGCGGGGGTCGATGCCGAGCGCCAGGGCGTGGAGCTTCTGGCCTGACGCCTCTCCCACCGCTCTGGTGAGAGCGGGCAGCGGCATCTCGGCCAGTTCTCGAACGGTCTTGATGCCGATGCGAGCCAGTGCCGCCTCGGTGCTCGCACCCACGCCCCACAACGCCTTGATCGGCAGAGGGTGCAGGAAGTTGAGGATCTCTGACTCGGGAACGACCAGCATGCCGTCGGGCTTGGCGCGCTGCGATGCCATCTTGGCGACGAACTTGGTCGACGAGGCGCCCACCGAGCAGGTGAGGCCGGTCTCGGCGAACACCCGCGCCCGCACCTGGGCGCCGATCTCGCTGGGACTGCCGAGCAGCCTTCTGGCACCCGACACGTCGAGGAAGGCCTCGTCGATGCTGAGCGGCTCGACCAACGGCGTGATGTCGTGGAAGATGCGCATCACCTCGGCGGAGTAGTGCTTGTAGAGGTGCATGTGCGGCGGGAGGACATGGGCCTTGGGTGCCAGTCGCATCGCCACCGACACGGGCATGGCCGAATGCACCCCGAGACGACGCGCCTCGTACGTGGCGCTGGTCACCACTCCCCGACCGCCGGCGTGGCCGATGATGACCGGCTGGCCGCGTAGCTCGGGGTGATCGAGCAGCTCGACCGAGGCGAAGAAGGCGTCCATGTCGATGTGCAGCATGGTGGCGGTCGAGTCGTCTACCCCCGCACTGATCGTCATTCCTCGAGTCTAGGCAGCACCAGCGACACCAGCTTGGCCGCGGTGTTCGCGTTCCGCACGGTCGCCCCCTGTCCGAACTGCCGCCAGAACGCCGCCGGGATCTTCGACGCCGACACCCCGTGGGGACACCACGCGTATACCGCCCTGCCTCCCACCCGCACGACCTCGGGAAGCAGCGCCGCGGCATCCGGCGTGGTGACGCCCGCAGGCGCAGGCCCGGGCAGGAACGAGATCATCAACCGTGAGGGATTGTCGGAGATCTCGGCGAGCGGATTCTCGTCAACGATCCTGACGAACTCCGAGCCCTCGATCACCACGAACGGCGCCCTGACACCCGTCGCTTCCACGAAGCGGGCCTCGAGATCGGCGATGTCGCCGTGCGACATCGTCGCCTCGGTGTCGAAGACGGCGTTCCCGCTGCGAAGAAGCGTCTTCACTCGGGTGAACCCGCGTTCCTCCAGCACCCGCTGGAAGTCGGGCATCGCCACAAGGGTGCTCGTTCCCACGTTGATGCCGCGCACCAGTGCCACATACGTCGTCACGACGGCCTCCTCGATCCCCTCATCCTGCCATCCGACGCCGCAGAATGAGCCGCTCCCCGAAGCTCCAGGCCGTCGTCACGGCGAGATAGAGGGCCGCCGCAAGCGGTACGAAGGCGGCGAACAGAACGGTGAGATACGGCAGATAGCTCAGGATGCGCGTGAGCGATTCCGCTCCCGGCACGGTCGGGGCGACCGGCGTCGCGGGAACTGCTGGCTGAGCCAGCGGAGGAAGCGGAGCCAGGAAACGCCGTGACAACGTGGCGACGATCGCGATCGACGCCAGGATCGCGCCGAAGACGGCGACATCAGCCCACACGAGGCCGTCGCCGGAGACGGACAGCAGACTCGTGCCGAGAGGAACACCGAAGACGGTCTGCTCGAGCAGGCCGTTCGCGTGACCGTTTACGTGCAGTTGGGTGAAGAGGCCGTAGACGATCGACACGATCGGCAGCTGGATGAGCATCGGCAGGAACCCCGCGAACGGCGATGTCTTCTCTGCCGCGTAGAGGTCCATGAGCTCACGCTGCATGCGTTCGGGATTCTTCGCGTGCTTCTGTCGGAGGCGCGCTATCGCCGGGGCGAGTCGCCGGCGGGCGACCTCGGCCCGCGCCTGCGAGACTCCGACAGGGATGAGCGCACTCCGAACGAGCAGCGTGATGACGACGATGGCGGCACCGGCTGCGGCCACCGGAAAAACGGGTTCGAGCAGAAGTTCGAGGTGGACGACGACGGCGTAGGCGGCATCGAGGACTGCGGCGACAGGGCCGAGGGTGTACGGATTCATGGCAGAGATATCCCAACGTCATGGGCGAAAGATGGATGACGTGTGGTCGCGAACCGCGCGCTCGATGGCGCTCGCGCAGATCAGCTCTGGGCTAGGCGGCGACCGGGAGGATGCGTGCCGGCGCTCTCGTGCGCGGACGGCCCGCGGCATTCGGATCGCTCTGCACGACCAAGACGCGCAGCGCCGCTCTCTCGAAACTCGTCTGCTCGACGGGCGACGTGGTCGCATTCGCGATCAGGCTCGCCAGGTAGTGCGCGCACAGGGCCACGGCAAGGGCGCTGAGCGCCACCACGCCCACCACGGCGACCGTGTCGACGGCGCCCGTGCTGAACGTCAGCGCCAGGGCCAACCCGAGGAGATGGTTGATCATCTCGAGCGTAGCGGCCATGGTGTCCTGTCGTATCGGGGGTTCCCACGCTACCCCCAGCCGCCGTCCAGTGCGAGGAGTAGCGTGGCGAACATGGAATTCAGATACCTCGGCAAGTCCGGGCTCAAAGTCTCGGAAATCACATACGGCAACTGGCTGACCCACGGATCGCAGGTCGAGAACGACATCGCGGCGCAGTGCGTCGAAGCCGCGCTGACCGCCGGCATCACGACCTTCGACACCGCAGACGCCTACGCGAACACGGCGGCGGAGAAGGTTCTCGGCAAGGCGCTGAAGCATCAGCGCCGCGAATCGCTCGAAATCTTCACGAAGGTGTACTGGCCCACCGGCCCGAAGGGCCCCAACGACGTGGGCCTCTCGCGCAAGCACATCATGGAGTCGATCGACGGATCGCTGCGTCGGTTGAAGACCGACTACGTCGATCTCTACCAGGCTCACCGCTACGACGTCGAGACGCCCCTGGAAGAGACGATGCAGGCGTTCGCCGACATCGTGCGCCAGGGCAAAGCCCTCTACATCGGCGTGAGCGAATGGAACGCGGAGCAGATCCGAGCCGGCCACGCCCTGTCGAAAGAGCACGGCTTCCAGCTGATCTCGAACCAGCCCCAGTATTCGATGCTGTGGCGCGTCATCGAAGACCAGGTCGTGCCGACGTCGGCCGAGCTGGGTCTGTCGCAGATCGTCTGGTCTCCCGTCGCCCAGGGAGTGCTCACCGGCAAGTACAAGCCGGGGGCTGAGCTTCCGCCGGGAAGCCGCGCGACCGACGAGAAGGGCGGCGCAGACATGGTGAAGCGCTTCCTGAACGACGACGTGCTGACCCGGGTGCAGCTGCTTCAGCCCATCGCGCACGACCTCGGTCTCACGATGGCGCAGCTCGCCATCGCGTGGGTGCTGCAGAACCCCAACGTCGCCTCGGCCCTCATGGGAGCATCGCGCCCCGAGCAGGTCGAGTCGAACGTGAAGGCCGCCGGGGTGACCCTCGACGAGGGCATCCTGGCGCGCATCGACGAGGCGCTGGGCTCTGTCGTCGTGCGCGACGCCAAGCACACGGTCTCGCCCGAGACACGTCCCGTCTGATCGGCGCTATCGGGGGGTGATGGCCGGCCCGTCGACGCCCAGCCGGGCGAGCCTGCGGCGTGCCGCAAGCTCGCTCGGCGGATCTTTCTCCAGGGTTCCCGCGATAACACGAAGGGTCAGTCGCGTGAACGCCGCCACGGGCAGTCGGATGGGCCCGAGCGCCGGGGTGCGCAGCCGCAGCATGCCCCGATAGGGCTCGGGGATGGATGCGACGGCTCCCGCGAACAGGAGGGCGTAGCCCGGCATCAGAGAGCGGCCCAGCGGAGGTCGACGGATGAACGACACGGCATCGGCCACACGCTTGTTGTAGACCAGCTGTCCCGCATCGAGGTACTCGCGCAACTGCGATGAGAGCTCCGCCTCCGAACGCGGCGGGTTCTGCACGCCCATCAGCTCGCCCGCCTTCGCCCACTCGCGCACGTATGCATCAGGGCCACCCGGGATCGGCTTTCCGTAGAGTTTCGCCGTCGCGAGGAATGAATCCGTGAAGGCGAGGTGCACCCAGCTCAACAACTCGGGGTCGTTCGCTGAATAGGGGCGCTCCGCACCGTGCGCATCGAGGTAGCTGCCGACGACCCGCTCGTGCATCTTCAGCACCCAGTTCGATGTGCCGATCGCCGTCCGAGTGTCTCCGTAACTCACCGTGAAGATCCACCGGATCGTTCCGGCCAGTCGTCCGAGCGGATCCTCCTTGTAGCGGGAGTGATCGTGCACGCCGGCCATCGCACCCGGGTGCAGCGCCTGGATCAGCAGCGCTCGGATCCCCGCGACGATCGTCGACATTCCGCCGTGCACGCTCCACGTGGCAGAGCCCGGCGCGAAGAAGCCTCCGTCGTCGCCCTCGTCGAGGCGCACCGACCACTCCGGCGGCTCGTTGCTGGAGCCGCTCAGGACGAGGCGGATACGATCGCGCAGGGCGGCGGGAACGAGTTTCACGGTGTTTCCTCTCAGCGAGCGAGACGCTCGATGGCGAGCCCGAAAAGGCCGGGCAGCGTGCGGGCCGCCGGCACGATGAGGGGCCGCAGGGGCGACTGCGCTGCGGCGAGCAACGCCGAGGTGATCACACGGAAGTCGCGGCTTACGCGCACCCATTCGCGGTCGTACACAGCCGCCGACCGGCTATCGGCGGCACCGATCGCCTCGACGGCCGCCCTGGCGTGGGCGAGGCCCACCCGGATGCCCTCGCCGGTGAGTGCGTCGACATAGCCCGAGGCGTCGCCCAGCAACAGCACCCGGCCGACACTCCTGGCCGAGCTGCGCTGCCGCAGTGGTCCGGCACCGCGGAGCGCCTCCACGGCGTCTGCCCGTCCGAGCCGAGCGCGTAGCTCCGGCATGCGGGCCAGCACGTCGTCGAAATCCGTGCGCGGCGGGCCGAGAACGGCGACGCCGACGAGGCCTCCGGCCAGCGGCGTGACGTACGCCTCCGCATCCGCAACCCAGTGCACCTCGACGAGGTCTGTCCACGGCTCGACCGCATAGTGCTTGCGCAGACCGAAGCGGCGGCGGTCGACTCGCGGGCTCGGCAAACGCTCGAGCCCCGTCACCCGCCGCACGGTCGAGTGCAGCCCGTCGCACGCGAGCAACCACGACGCGCGCACGTCGCCGACCGTCACGCCGTCGGCACGCTGCACCACGTCGGTGACCCGGCCATCCACCCGCGTCACGCCCAGCTCGTCGGCACGGGCCGCGAGCGCGTCGTGCAGAGCCGTGCGGCGCACGCCGAGGCCGGAGGCTCCGGCGAAGCGGTGCTCGGCCGACCTGGTCGCATCCGTGTAGCGGAAGCCCGCGATCGGAACGCCCGGTGGATGCACCCCCAGACGAGCCAGGGCGCCGACCGCTCCGGGCATAAGACCCTCGCCGCAGGCCTTGTCGATCGGAAAGCTCCGCGGTTCGATGACGGCCACGGAGTACCCGGCCAGACGCGACTCGATGGCGCCGGCGAGTCCGATGGGGCCCGCTCCCACGATGGCGACGTCGACGTCGACCGGTGTCATCTCGGGGCGACCGGCTCTTCGCCGAGCGCCGCCTCGAGGGCACGTTCCTCGACCGGAATGCGGAATCCGAACAGGAGCACGGCGTTGAGCACGGTGAACGCGAGGGCGGTCACCCAGTTGCTGTGCACCAGAGGGAGGGCGATGCCCTCCGCGATGACGACGATGTAGTTGGGGTGGCGGAGCCACCGATACGGTCCCCGCAGCACGAGAGGCAGACCGGGCACCACGATGACGCGCGTGTTCCAGCGCCGACCCAGCGAGCCGATGCACCACCAGCGCAGAGCCTGACTCGCCAGTGCGACGACGAGCATAGGCCACCCCAGCCACGGGATGAACGGCCTGTCGGCGAGGAGGGTCTCGACGAGGCACGCCAGCAGGAGGCCCGTGTGCAGAGCCACCATGGGCCCGAAGTGCCGTCTGCCGAACTCCATGCCGCCGCGAGCGAAAGCCCAGGCCGCGTTGCGCGTCGAGACCACGAGCTCGACGATGCGCTCGCCCCCGGTCAGCAGGATGAGAATCACGTAGAGCGGCACCGACAGGGTCACTTCGAATCTCCAGACCATCTCATCAGAACGAGTTCGGCCGAGACGCCCGGCCCGAGCGCGAAGAGGGCGCACAGTTCGCCGGCCGCCGGTGTGTGATCGCGGATGCTGTCGGCCAGCACGTGCAGGACCGAGGCCGACGACAGATTGCCGACGCGGGCCAGCGAATCCCAACTGGCGTCGAGGGCATCGGCCGGAAGCTGGAGCGCGTCGCTGAACGCCTCGAGCACCCTCGGTCCGCCGGGATGCGCGATCCAGCGCCCGATTCTGTCGACGGCGGTGTCGTGGTCGGAGAGGAACAGCGTCATGTCATGACCGAAGTGCTCGTCGATCACGTCGGCGACCCCGGCCGTCAAGACGATGCGGAACCCCGTTTCGCCGGGGTTGAACCCGAGCACGTCTCGAGTGTTGGGGTAGAGGGCGCTGCGCACGCCCACGACGTCGAATCCCTCGTCTGTGCGTGCGGCCGCGCGCTCTGCGCCGACCATCACGACGGCCGCCGCTCCGTCGCCGAAGAGTCCCGACGCCACGAGGTTCGCCATCGAGTCGTCGTCGCGCTGCACGGTGAGCGAACACAGCTCGACCGCGATCAAGACGGCCACGCCGTGGGGGTGACCGACGAGATAGTCGTCGAGCCTGGCGATGCCCGCCGCTCCAGCAACGCAGCCGAGGCCGAACATCGGCACGCGCTTCACATCCGATCTGAGCCCGATTCGCGGAACCAGGAGGGCATCGATGGAGGGCGCGGACACGCCGGTGACCGAGGTGAACAAGACGAAGTCGACTTCGTCGGCGGCGATCCCGGACTGCGCCAGGGCATCGGCGAGAGCCTCCTCGGCGAGATCGGTCGCGGCCTCGATGAAGATGTCGTTCGTGGTCGTGAAGCTCTGCTCTTCGAGGTACCGCTCGATCGGCAGCACCAGGTGACGACGCTCGACCCGGCTCGATTCGTGCAGACGCCGCAGCACAGCCTGCTTCGACCGGTCACGCGTGATCATCGGCGCTATCGCCTCGGTGATGTCCTTCTGGGCATACGAGTTCGAAGGAAGAGCGGCTGATACCCCGACGATTCGCGACACGCTCGCACGGTAGCACGATGCATGCGTCTCGATCGACGCCCATGAGACAGCCCTTCGACTGCGTCATAATGACCTCACGACGACGCGAAGGGCAACGAATGACCATCGAGACCGACCGGCCATGGGTTTCCCAGTATGCAGACGGCGTACCCTCCACGATCGAGCTGCCGACGGGGTCTCTCGTCGACATGCTCGACGCTTCTATCAGTGCGTTCCGCTCCAACGTCGCGCTCGACTTCTTCGGTTCGACCACGACCTATGCCGAGCTCGGAATGCTTGTGGCACGAGCGGCCGAAGGGCTGCGCCGCGCGGGCGTCGGCCACGGCGACAGGGTCGCCCTGGTTTTGCCGAACTGCCCGCAGCACGTCATCGCCTTCTACGCCGTGCTTCGGCTGGGTGCGGTCGTCGTGGAGCACAACCCGCTCTACACGGACCGTGAGATGCGCCATCAGTTCGAAGACCACGGCGCCAAGGTCGCCATCGTGTGGGACAAGGTGGGTGACCGCATCCACGCGATGCCCGCCGACGTTGCGTTCGACACGGTCATCGCGGTCGATGTGACCCGCGCCATGCCGCTCTCCAAGAGACTCGCCCTGCGCCTGCCGGTGCCGAAGGCCCGCGAGGCGCGTAAGGCGCTCACCGCAGACTCGAAGCGCAGCACGCCGTGGGAGAAGCTCCTCAATCACCGGCCGATCCGACGCTCCGTGCCACGGCCCTCGGTCGACGACCTCGCCGTGATCCAGTACACCAGCGGCACGACCGGAACGCCGAAGGGCGCGAAGCTCACCCACCTCAATCTGCATGCGAATGCCCTGCAGGGGCGAGCGTGGGTTCCCGGGATGGTGGCGGGCAAGGAGGTCATCTACGCCGTCCTGCCCATGTTCCACGCATATGGGCTCACGCTCTGCCTCACCTTCGCGATGAACAGCGGTGCCCGGCTCGTGTTGCTGCCGAAGTTCGACGTCGACCTCGTCCTCGACGCGGCCAAGTCGCATCCGCCCACGTTCCTTCCCGCCGTGCCGCCCATCTACGAGCGGCTCGCCCTGGGTGCCGAGAAGCGCAAGGTCGATCTCACGGGCATCCGGTTCGCCATCTCGGGTGCAATGAATCTGCCGGTCTCCACCGTCGAACTCTGGGAGAAGGCCACGGGCGGTTACCTGGTCGAGGGCTACGGACTCACCGAGACCTCCCCCGTCGCACTGGGCAATCCCATCGGCCCGAGCCGTCGGCCCGGCACCGTCGGCGTGCCCTTTCCCAGCACGGAGATCCGCGTGGTCGATCCCGACGACACCTCCGTCGATAGGGCGCCGGGCGAAGAGGGCGAACTGCTGATCCGTGGCCCGCAGGTGTTCCAGGGGTACTGGCAGAAGTCCGATGAGACCGACGCCGTGCTGCTCGACGGCGGCTGGTTCCGCACGGGCGACATCTGCACGCAGGATGCCGATGGCTTCGTCACGATCGTCGACCGCATCAAGGAGCTCATCATCACGGGCGGCTTCAACGTCGCGCCCTCAGAGGTCGAAGACGCGCTCCGACAGCACCCCGGAGTCGCCGATGTGGCTGTGGTCGGCATGCCCAGCGGCGGCGGCGGAGAAGACGTCGTAGCGGCGGTGGTGCTGTCTTCCAAGGCCGACTTCGACGAGAAGAAGTTCCGCGACTGGTGCCGCGATCAGCTCACCGCGTACAAGGTGCCGAAGAGGATCGTGGTCATCGACGAGCTCCCGAAATCGCTGATCGGCAAGGTGCTGCGCCGGGCGGTCAGGGAGCAGCTGCTGGCCGACCGCGGCTGAGCCGGGAGTTGGAGACCTAGGAGGCTTCGGGCAGGGCCGAGGCCGGAAACACGGGCGCGGACAGCAGGGCGACCTTCACGGATCCACCCTTGGTGACCTGCTCGCCCAGCTGCACGAAGCCGAGCCGATCGTGGAATGCCAGAGATCCGGGGTTCGGCGGATCGAGGTTGACCTCGCACGTGACTTCCGCGAGTCCGGCCAGCTCCGCCTCGGCGAAGACACGCTCGTACAGGATCTGTCCGAGACCCCTGCCGCGCATGCCCTGGTGTACGACGATGCGGTCGACGTACAGAAAGTCACCGCCGCGCTCTTCGAACCAGCGGTAGTTCTCGCTGTCGTAGTCGTTGCCCGCCGTCAGCGTGATGACGAGACCGAGCGGGTCGCGCGGGGAGGCGTCATCGACGACGATGACGGCCGAATGCGCCATCGACACGAGATCGAGCAGTTCCGCCTCGTCGAGCAGATTGACCGCGGGTATCGCCCCGTTGTTCATCGCCAGAAGCGAAGTCAGATCGGTGGCGTCGATATCTCTGGTCGTCAAGGTCACCCCGAGAGCCTATCCGCACCGGCTCGGCGGAATGCGCACCGCCATGATGGACTTATACCCAGGACTATGACGAGCACTGCCGACAGGAGCCCCATCGTGACCATCGACTGGCTGACACTGCAGAACACCGCCCACGCCGAGTTCACCGCTCGCCTGAACGCGGTGACCGATTGGAACGCGCCTACGCCCGACACAGACTGGAACACCCGTCAGCTCGTGACCCACGTCATCGAAGAGCAGCAGTGGGTGCCGCTGCTGCTCGAGGGCCGCAGCCTGCGTCAGGCGCGATCGCTCAAGCGGCCGCTGTCGAGCGATCTCGCGGCAGAGTGGGCTCAGTACTCGAAGGCTGCCACCGACGCGTGGCGATCGGCTGCACCGGATGCTCAGGTGCAGCTCTCGTACGACACAGTGACAGTCACCGAATACCTGCGCGAGCAGGTCTCCGACGTCACGATCCACACCTGGGACCTCGCGCGGGCGACCCGGACCGCTGAGGTCATCGACGAACGGCTGATCGCGGCTGTCTACACGGTCTTCGAACCGCAGAAAGAGACGCTCGAAGCCTCGGGTCTGTTCAGCTCGCCGATTCCCGTTCCCGAGCACGCGCCGCTGCAGTCGAAACTGCTCGCTCTGACGGGCCGCGACGACAGGCTTCCGCTCTCCGCGTAGCGACGAATGAGGGCACCGTCAGGAATGCGCAATAACCTTTTTGTCTAGGCGGCCCACCCGAGACACCGCCTCGCCCCCGAGGAGCTTCATGTCGACCGCACCCCCGCTATCCATCCCCGATCAGCACGGCAGACGCGTGATCATCACCGGCGCCAACAGCGGGCTCGGCCTCGAGGCGGCACGCCGCCTCTCTGCCGCCGGCGCCCACGTCGTGATGGCCGCCCGAACGGCGGAGAAGAACGCCGGAGCCGCCGACACCATCCGCAAGACGGTTCCCGACGCATCCCTGCAGCTCGAGAGCCTCGATCTCGCATCTCTGGCCAGTGTGAGGGCGTTCGCCGATCGCATGAATGCCGAGAAGACGCCCACCGACATCCTGATCAACAACGCAGGCGTTATGGCGGTGCCCACGAGGCACACCACCGAAGACGGCTTCGAGCTGCAGTTCGGCACGAACCACCTCGGGCACTTCGCTCTCACGGCGCAGCTGCTTCCCTCGCTGACAGCCGCCGAAGCGCCCCGGGTCGTCACCCTGTCGAGCGTGATGCACTGGATCGGTCGCATCCGCTTCGGCGACCTCAACGCCGAGAAGAAGTACAACGCGTGGCTCGCCTACGGCCAGTCGAAACTGGCCAACCTCCTCTTCGCCCACGAGTTGCAGCGCCGAAGCGACGCCGCCGGATGGGGGCTGCTGAGCGCTGCTGCGCATCCTGGTTCGAGCCGCACGAATCTGCAGAACGCGGGCCCGCAGTTGGGCCGCGACAAGCCGGCCAGCGCTCTCGTCGAGCGATTCATGCAATCGCCCGGCTTCTCTCAGGACGCCGAGCAGGGCACAGAACCCGAACTGTTCGCCGCGACCTGGGCGAGCGTGTCCGGCGGCGACTACGTCGGGCCCACGGGCGCATTCGGCCTGACGGGTCCTCCCGGGCGCGCCAAACAGAGCCGACGGGCCCTCGATCAGAGGGTGGCCATGCGGCTCTGGGCTGCGTCAGAAGACCTGACCGGCATCGACTTCTAGCCGAAGTTCAGCCCGGACTACTCCGGAAGCGCGGTCGCCCGCTCGAGCACCAGCTCACGCACGCGCGCGGCGTCTGCCTGGCCCTTCATCGCCTTCATCACGGCTCCGATCACGGCGCCGGCGGCCTGCACCTTGCCGTCGCGGATCTTGGCCAGCACATCGGGCTGGCTCTGCAGAGCCTCGTCGATGGCGGCGATCAGCGCGCCGTCGTCTGACACGACGGCCAGGCCGCGCGCATCCACGACCTGCTGAGGTGTGCCCTCGCCCGCGATGACACCCTCGAGAACCTGCCGCGCGAGGCGATCGGTGAGCGTGCCAGCATCGACGAGTGCGACGAGCTGAGCGACCTGGAGCGGCGTGACGAGGGTAGTGGCGTCGACGCCCTGGGCGTTGGCCGTCCGGGCGATCTCCCCGGTCCACCACTTGCGGGCGGAGGCGGGAGAGGCACCGGCGGCGACGGTGTCGATGACCTCGTTGACCAGGCCGGAGTTCGTCAGGTCCTGGAACTCCAGATCGGTGAAGTTCCACTCGGTCTTGAGCCGGCGACGACGGATCGCGGGAGCCTCGGGAAGGGCGGCACGCAGTTCCTCGATGAGCTCGGGCGAGGGCACGACGGGAAGCAGATCGGGCTCCGGGAAGTACCGGTAGTCGTCGGCGTCGGACTTGGGGCGGCCTGCGGAGGTCTGGCCCGTGTCCTCGTGCCAGTGCCGGGTCTCCTGCGTGATCGTTCCGCCGTCGTCGAGGATGGCGGCCTGGCGCTGGATCTCGTAGCGGATGGCGCGCTCGACGCTGCGCAGCGAGTTGACGTTCTTCGTCTCGGTGCGTGTTCCGAGCGGCGCGGGCGGCTCGCCCTCGGGCGTACGCCGGCGCAGCGAGATGTTCGCGTCGCAGCGCAGGTTTCCGCGCTCCATGCGGGCCTCTGAGATACCCAGGCCCACGACGATGTCGCGAATCGTCGACACGTACGCCTTGGCCAATTCAGGGGCGTCGGCTTCGGCACCATAGATGATGTCGGTCACGATCTCGACGAGAGGCACACCGGCGCGGTTGTAGTCGACGAGCGAATACTCGGCGCCCTGGATGCGACCGGTCGCGCCGCCCACATGGGTGAGCTTTCCGGCGTCTTCCTCCATGTGCGCCCGTTCGATCGGCACCGTGAAGAGTCGGCCGTTGGGGAGCTCGACCTCGACGGAACCCGCGAAGGCGATGGGCTCATCGCTCTGCGAGATCTGGTAGTTCTTCGCCAGGTCGGGGTAGAAGTAGTTCTTACGGGCGAAGCGGCTCGTCGGCGCGATGGAGCAGCCGAGGGCCAGGCCCAGGCTGATGGCGTAACGCACGGCCTGGCCGTTGACGACGGGAAGCGACCCTGGCAGCCCTAGATCGACGGGCGTGATGTTGGTGTTGGGCTCTCCGCCGAAGTAGTTGGGCGCGTCGGAGAACATCTTGGTCTTGGTGCTGAGCTCGATGTGCACCTCGAAGCCGAGCACCGGCTCGAACAGTTCGAGAGCGCGGTCGTAGTCCATCAATTTCGCCATCAGACGGCTCCCTCATCGGTCGCGTTCATTTCACTAAAAGAGAGGTCGGGAGCCTGGCTCAGGAGCGTGTGGCCCCATTTCTGCTCGAGCAGGGCTTCGAGCGCCGCCGCGACGCCATAGAGTCGGGCGTCTTCGCGCGCCGGTGCCAAGAACTGGATGCCGACGGGCAGACCGTCTTCGGCGGCCAGTCCTGCGGGAACCGAGATCCCGGGGATGCCGGCGAGGTTGGCCGGGATCGTCGCGATGTCGTTGAGGTACATCGACAGCGGATCGCCGGTCTTCTCGCCGAGCTTGAACGCCGTGGTCGGAGCCGTCGGCGACACCAGCACGTCGGCGTTGGCGAACGCAGCTGCGAAGTCGCGCTGCACGAGCGTGCGCACCTTCTGGGCACTGCCGTAGTAGGCATCGTAGTAGCCGGCGGAGAGAGCGTAGGTGCCGAGGATGATGCGGCGCTTCGTCTCTGCACCGAAGCCCTGTTCGCGGGTGGCGCTCATCACGTCTTCGACGGTTCCGCCACCCTTCGGGTTGACCCTCAGGCCGAAGCGCACGGAGTCGAACTTGGCGAGGTTGCTGGAGGCCTCGGCGGGCATGATCAGGTAGTACGCGGCGATCGCGTGTTCGACGCTCGGAAGCTCGACCTCGGTGATGATCGCGCCGGCCCCCTCGAGAAGGGCCAGGGCTTCGCGGAAGCGTTCCATGACGCCCGGCTGGAAGCCGTCGCCCTGGAGCTCTTTGATGACGCCGATACGGAGACCCGCGACGTCGGCATTGCGCACGGCCTCGGCGAACGAGGGCCAGACGTCGGTAAGTGACGTGGAGTCTCGCGGGTCGTGGCCGCCGATCACGTCGTGCAGCAGGGCCGAGTCGAGGACGGTGCGCGAGACCGGGCCGATCTGGTCGAGGCTGGAGGCGAGGGCGATGGCGCCGTAGCGGCTGACTCCGCCGTACGTGGGCTTGAGGCCCACGGTTCCCGTGACGTGGGCGGGCTGGCGGATGGATCCGCCGGTGTCGCTGCCGAGCGCGAAGGGAGCTTCGAAGGCGGCGACAGCCGCGGCAGAGCCACCACCGGAGCCTCCGGGGATACGCTCCAGATCCCACGGGTTGTGCGTCGGGCCGTAGGCGGAGTGCTCGGTCGACGAGCCCATGGCGAACTCGTCCATGTTGGTCTTGCCCAGCGAGACGAGGCCCGCGGCCCGCAGCTTGGTCATGACCGTGGCGTCGTAGGGCGGTACCCAGCCCTCGAGGATCTTCGAGCCGCTGGTGGTGGGCATGCCCTTGGTGACGATGACGTCTTTGATGGCGATCGGCACACCGGCAAGGGGGTGCAACTGCTCACCGGCCGCACGGCGACGGTCGATATCGGCCGCCTCGGCGAGGGCGCTGTCGGATGCGACATGCAGGAACGCGTGCACCGCGCCTTCGACCGCGGCGATGCGGTCGAGGTGGGCCTGCGTGGCCTCCACCGAGCTCACCTCTTTCGAGGCGAGCTTGGCTGCGAGGGCGTCGGCGGTGAGCCTGGTCAGATCGGATGTCATTACTGCTCCTCCCCCAGGATCGCGGTGACGCGGAACCGGGAGCCGTCGTGATCGGGTGCGCCCGCCAGCGCCTCTTCGGCGGTGAGGGTCTGCCCCACAACGTCGTCGCGGAAGACGTTCTGCAGCGGGATCGGGTGGCTCGTCGCGGGCACGTCGGGCGTCGCCACCTCGGTGACCGTGGCCACGTGGTCCATGATCGACCCGAGTTCGCTGGTGAGCGACACGATCTCTTCGGGCGTCAATGCGATACGGGCGAGGTTGGCGAGGTGGGTGACCTGCTCCTGCGTGATTTCGGACATGCTGCTCCGTGTCTTCATTCGGGGGGAGTTCGGACGAACCCACCGATTCTACCGGAGGCCCGTTCCCTGAGCTTGTCGGAGGGAACGACAGGGTCAGGGAGTGACGTCGTCGGGCTCGCTCTCCGCCTCGGGAGCCGGGCCGAGCGCATCCGGGCCCTGCGTGATGAGGATCGCGAACTGTTCGGCGTCGATGATGCGCAGGCCCAGCGCCTCGGCTTTCGTGAGCTTGGAGCCCGCGCCGGGGCCCGCCGCCACGAAGTCGGTCTTCTTGCTCACGCTCGACGCGGCCTTGCCGCCCGCCTCCATGATCGCTTCGAGGGCGCCTTCTCGGCTGAATCCTTCGAGCGACCCGGTGGCGACCACGGTGATGCCCGAGAGCACACCGCCCTCGACGACAGCGGCTCCCGGCCCCGGATGCCCCGGGGTTGCGAACTGCACGCCGGCCGCGGCCCAGGCCTCGACGATGTCGACGTGCCAGTCGACCGCGAACCAGTCGATCAGGGCGTCGGCGATGATCGGCCCGACGCCGTCGACCGCGGCGAGTTCATCGCGGCTCGCAGCGCGGATCGCGTCGAGCGACCCGAAGTAGTCGGCGAGAGCGCGCGCGGCGACGGGACCCACGTGGCGGATCGACAACGACACCAGGATGCGCCACAACGGCTTCGTCTTGGCTTTATCGATCTCGGAGAGGAGCTTCACCGCGTTGGTCGAGGGCACCGAGAACTCGTCGCCCGCGAACTCGGCAGCCTCGGGGTCGAAGGCCCCATCGCGCTTCTGGCGCTTGCGCTGGAACGGCATGACCCGCTTGGGTTCGCCGCCGTCGGTGAGCTTGATCATGCCGGTCTCGTTGTCGCGCACGACGACGGTGATCGGGAAGATGTCTCGCATGCGCAGGGCAAAGAGCCCCGCCTCGGTCTCGAGCGGAGGTTCGGCAGGTTCGAGCGGCTGAGTGAGTGCCGCGGCCGACACCTCGCCCAGCACCTCGATATCGAGTCCGCCGCGAGATCCGACGTGCTCGACGCGACCGCGAACCTGCGCGGGGCAGCTTCGGGCATTCGGGCAGCGCAGGTCTTTGTCGCCCTCTTTCGCCGGAGCCAGTCGGGTGCCGCACTCGGGACAGTTCTCGGGCATCACGAAGGCGCGTTCGTCGCCGGTGCGGAGTTCGACGACGGGGCCGAGCACCTCGGGAATGACGTCGCCTGCCTTGCGCAGAACCACGATGTCGCCGATGAGCACACCCTTGGCCTTGACGACGTCTTGGTTGTGCAGGGTGGCCTGGCGCACTTCCGACCCGGCGACCTCGACCTTCTCCATAACGGCGAAAGGGGTGGCCCTGCCCGTGCGTCCGACGCTCACGACGATGTCGAGCAGTCGAGTGTTGACCTCTTCGGGCGGGTATTTGTAGGCGGTGGCCCAGCGCGGCGCGCGGCTCGTGGCGCCGAGCTCGTCGTGCAGGGCCAGGTTGTCGACCTTGATGACGATTCCGTCGATCTGGTGCTCGACACTGGCGCGATGGATGCCGTTGTAGCGAACGAACTCGACCACGTCGTCGACCGCGTCGAAGACCTTGAAGTGGGTGGAGATGGGAAGGCCCCACTCGGCGAGCAGGCCGTACACCTCGCTCTGGGCGGCGACCGGAGGGTTCGGCCACGCTCCGATGCCGTGCACGAGCATGCGCAGTCGAGACAGACGGTTCTCGACTAAGGCCAGCTGCTTGGCGTTCTTGCCCTCGGTCTTCTGCCGCAGCGACCCGGCCGCCGCGTTGCGGGGATTCGCGAACACGCGCTCCCCCGCCGCTTCCTGGGCGGCGTTGAGTTCGTCGAAGGATGCGACGGGAAAGAAGATCTCACCCCGCACCTCGACGAGCGGCGGGTGACCCGTTCCCGCGAGTCGCGGCGGGATCTGCTTGATCTGCAGCACGTTGTCGGTGACATCCTCGCCGACGACCCCATCGCCACGAGTCGCGGCGGTGACGAGCACTCCGTTCTCGTAGCGCAGGTTGATGGCCAGGCCGTCGATCTTGAGCTCCGAGAGGTAGCGCACCGCACTGCGGCCCGCGTCGCGTTCGATCTTCGACGCCCACTCGCGCAGTTCTTCTTCGCTGAAGACGTTGTCGAGGCTGAGCATGCGCTCGGCGTGCGTGACGGGGGTGAACATGGTGGTCTCGGCGCGTCCGCCGACCGTCTGGGTGGGGCTGTCTGCGCTCTGGAGCTCGGGATGAGCGCGCTCGAGTGCGTCGAGTCGGCGCACGAGCGCGTCGTACTCGGCGTCGGAGACGGTCGACGCGTTCTTCTCGTAGTACTGATCGCGCAGCTCGAGGATGCGCGTCGTGAGCTGCTGCGCCTCGACCTTGGCCTCGGCGAAATCCGGCGTGATCTCGTCTGGCAGGATCTCGGACATCAGGCCACGGCCGGGCTGGAATCGGACGCGACCGCGACGGCGCTCACCGTGCGGTCGATCGTGCACTGACCGAGAACTCGCGTGCCGATGTAGACGACAGCCGTCTGGCCGGGGGCGACGCCGTTGAGTGGCGAGTGGGGCGTGATCACGAGCTCGTGATCAGATGCCGGTCGCTGCCCCTCGACCGGCACGGGAACGTCGAGGGGGCGTACGACCGCGGTCGCCGCGACAGGATCAGCGTGCGCTCGGATCTGAACCTCGCACTCGAAGGCGACCTCGGGATGCTCGGGAGCCAGGCCCGCCCAGGTGAAGCGTGCACCGGCGATCTCCGAGATGTCGAGCGCCTCTTTCGGGCCGACGACAACCTGGTTGCTGATGGGACGCACCTCGAGAACGAAGCGCGGCTTGCCGTCGGGCGCCGGCATGCCGAGGTGCAGTCCTCGGCGCTGGCCGACCGTGAACGAGTGAGCTCCGTCGTGGCTGCCCACGACGCTGCCGTCGCGTTCGATGACCTGCCCTGTCTCGGCGCCGACGCGCTCGGCGAGCCAGCCCTTCGTGTCGCCGTCGGGGATGAAGCAGATGTCGTGGCTGTCTGGCTTCTTCGCCACGGAGAAACCGCGCTCGGCAGCCTCGGCGCGAACCTCGGCCTTGGACGGCGTGGCGCCCAGGGGGAACATGCTGTGCGCGAGCTGCTCGCTGGTGAGGACGCCCAGAACGTAGCTCTGGTCTTTGGCCCACGTCGCCGCACGGTGCAACTCGCGATTGCCGTCGGCGTCGGTGACGATGTTCGCGTAGTGACCAGTGGCCACCGCGTCGAAGCCGAGATCGACCGCCTTCTCGAGCAGAGCCGCGAACTTGATGCGCTCGTTGCAGCGCATACACGGGTTTGGAGTGCGCCCCGCCGTGTATTCGGCCACGAAGTCGTCGACCACGTCGGCCTTGAATCGCTCGGAGAAATCCCACACGTAGTACGGGATGCCGATCTTGTTTGCCACGCGCTGCGCGTCCATCGAGTCTTCGATTGTGCAGCAGCCACGCGCCCCCGTGCGGAGAGTGCCGGGCATTCGGGACAGGGCGAGATGCACCCCGACCACGTCGTGCCCGGCCTCGACCGCGCGCGCCGCGGCAACCGCGGAGTCGACTCCGCCACTCATCGCTGCTAAAACCTTCACGGAACGAGCTTACGTGAGGGGTACGACGGCGGGGCCGGGGTGGTGCTTACTCGCCAGGTGTCGTAGCAGCAGCGTCTGCCTCGGCCTGGGCCTTCATCGCGGCCTCGACGTCGAGCGCCTTGAGCTGAGCGACGAGATCGGCGAGCGCGGGCGCGGGAAGCGATCCCGCCTGGCGGAACACGGGCACGCCGTTCTTGAACGCCATGAGCGTGGGGATGGACGTGATCTGGGCGGCAGCCGCGAGCTGCTGCTGGTCTTCGGTGTCGATCTTTCCGTAGACCACATCGGTGTTGTCTTCGCTGGACTTCTCGAAGACCGGAGCGAACTGCTTACAGGGCCCGCACCAGTCGGCCCAGAAGTCGAGCAGAACGATCTCGTTCTCGGTGATGGTCTTGTCGAGGGATTCGGCGGTGACGGTAACGGTAGGCAAAACGGGCCTCCTCGTGAAGCGTTTCGGTTGATGGTCGTGCGGTTCGCGAAACGCTACCCGCACGACCCGTACAACGAAACGGGGTTGCGCTTCATTCCCCGGCCCGCCCGTGGGCGGGCCGGGGACGGTGCGCTACGCGCCGATGCCCACGACCTCGGGCTGCTCGTTCGAGCCGGGGGCGCTCGGCTCGACGGCCGCGGCGACGCGCGCTCCGAGCGTCGCGTCGACGTTCGTCCAGTACTGGTACACGCGCTGGCGGAGCCCGGCGTCGGTCACCTTCGAGACGTGACCCGCGATGTTCGCGACGAGCCGATCGCGCGCCGCGTCATCCAGAACCTCGCGCACCAGCGTGCCGGCCTGGCCGAAGTCGTCGTCGTCGGCATGCAGCGCGGCAGCGGCACGCACGAGTTCGCCGTCGCTCTCCCAGCCCGCGTCGTTGCCGTGACGAGCCGGGTCGGCGTGCGGGCCTCCGTGCGAGTTCGGCGCGTAGACGGGGGTCTCTTCCGAGTTGAAGCCGTGACGCATCGCCCCGTCCTTCGAGTAGGAGTTGACCGGCGAGACAGCGGCGTTCACGGGCAGCTGAGCGTGGTTCGTTCCCACGCGGTAGCGGTGCGCGTCTGCGTAGCTGAAGATGCGGGCGAGCAGCATCTTGTCGGGGCTGGCCGCGATTCCGGGAACGAAGTTCGAGGGCGCGAAGGTGGCCTGCTCGATCTGAGCGAAGTAATTCTCCGGGTTGCGTGTCAGGGTCATCGTTCCGACCTCGTGCAGCGGGTAGTCGGCGTGCGGCCAGACCTTGGTGAGGTCGAACGGGTTGAACCGGTAGTTCGCCGCGTCGTCGTAGGGCATGATCTGCACCGAGAGGGTCCAGCTCGGGTAGTCGCCGCGCTTGATGGCCTCGGACAGGTCGCGGATGTGGAAGTCGGCGTCTTCGCCGGCGATGCGGTCTGCGTCGGTCTGGCTCAGGATCTCGATGCCCTGGTGGGTCTTGAAGTGGTACTTCACCCAGAAGCGCTCGCCTGCTGCGTTGATCCACTGGTAGGTGTGCGAACCGAAGCCGTCCATGTGGCGCCACGAGGCCGGCAGGCCACGATCTCCCATGAGCCAGGTCACCTGGTGTGCGGTCTCGGGCGAGAGCGTCCAGAAGTCCCACTGCATGTCGTGGTCGCGCAGGTGCGTGCCGGGCAGACGCTTCTGCGAGTGGATGAAGTCGGGGAACTTGATGCCGTCGCGGATGAAGAAGACGGGCGTGTTGTTGCCGACCAGGTCGTAGTTGCCCTCGTCGGTGTAGAACTTGAGCGCGAAGCCGCGCGGGTCGCGCCAGGTGTCGGGGCTGCCCTGCTCGCCTGCGACCGTGGAGAAGCGAGCGAGCACGTCGACGGAGGCGCCCGGCTGGAAGAGGCTGGCCCGGGTGTAGGCCGAGACATCGTGGGTGGTCACGAAGGTGCCGAACGCGCCGCCGCCCTTGGCATGCACAATGCGCTCGGGGACCTTCTCGCGGTTGAACTGGGCGAGCTTCTCGACCAGGTAATGGTCGTGCAGAGTGATGGGACCGTCGGTGCCGACGGTCTGCGAGTGCTCGTCACTCGCGACGGGGGCGCCGGAGTTGGTGGTGGTGAAAGCATCGGTGGACATGGTTCTCCTTTGTAGAGGATCGGTCGACAGGACGAGAATACGGTCTGGCGCTGTTAGGCAGTCTGGCAATTCGGACAGAGACCCCAGAAGTTCACTTCGGCGCTCTGAACCTGAAAGCCCGACGCCGACGACGGCACGAGGCACGGGCTGTGCCCGACGGTGCAGTCGACGTCTTCCACCGCTCCGCACGCGGAACAGACGATGTGATGATGGTTGTCATCGACACGTCGCTCGTAGAGCGCGGGCGAGTGAGCGGGCTCGATGCGCCGGAGGAGTCCGGCCTGAGAAAAGGCTGCCAGAACTCCGTGCACGGCCTGCACGCTCGTACCGGGCAGCGTCCTCCGAATCGATTGGAAGATGCGTTCGGCGTCGATGTGCGGATCGCGTTCGATGACCGAGAGCACCGCGATACGGGGTTCGGTCACCTTGAGGCCGACCGAGCGGATGCTGTCGGCCAGCGCCGTCGCGTCCGTCACGTCTGTCGTCATGCCTCCACCCTAACGGTATTTTGAATGACTCAAAACATGAGGAGTGGTGCAACAAGCCCCGCCCGATGCATCGCGGTATCGACCTGAGTATTCGCCCAGTCTGCTGCGGCAGACTGGAGGGCGATGTCTCTCCTGTACGAGACGCCCCGCGCGTCACCTTCTGCGAAGCGTCGACCCTCCCCCGGTCGACGTGCGCTGAACGCCGTCGTCGTGGCCGCATCCCTGGTACTCGCCGCCGTCATCGCGCTGCACAATCTCGTGCCCGATGTGGGTGGTCTCGGCCTGGTGATCGACTCGGCCGCTCCCTGGCTCGGGCTCGGAATCCCGGTTCTGTTCGTCCTTGCCGCCTTCGCTCGCCGCGGGCGTCCTTGGGTCGCCGCCTTCGTGCCTCTCGTGGCCTGGGTGTTCATGTTCGGGGCTTCCATCGTTCCGCTCAAGTGGACCGCCCCTCCCGCGAGCGCGAGCACGCTCACCGTCGCGAGTCAGAACGTCGAGGCGAGTTCGGGCACGGGGGCCGCGTCGGCCGCCGACCTCGTCGCGACGGGCGCCCAGGTGGTCGCCATCCAGGAGATCGACGACGCGTCGCGCGACGAGATCTCGTCTGTTCTCGACGCCGCCTACGAGTACTCCTATCAGGTGGGCACCGTCGGCCTCTGGAGCAGCTACCCCATTCTGAACGCGCAGCCGTGGGACCTCGGCCTCGGATGGCAGCGCGCGCTCGCCGCCGATCTCGAGACACCCGAGGGCCTCGTGAGCATCTACGTGATCCACGCGGCGTCGGCCCGCCTGGGCGATCACGGTGACAGAGACGAGATGCTGAAGAACCTCGCCGACGTCCTTCCCAACGACGAGAACGATCGTGTCATCGCTGTCGGCGACTTCAATGCGGCGTCCACCGACAGGGCGTTCAAGCCGATCCTGTCGCAGCTGTCGGAGCCGAATCAGAGCGACGGCCTCTTCGGCTTCACCTGGCCGGTATCTCCCTTCGCGGTGACGAGGCTCGACCACTTCCTTCAGCGCGGCCTCGACGTCACGAGCAACACCGTCATCCCGGCCGGAGGCAGCGACCACCTGGCCATCGTGGCCACCGTCAATCTCTAGCGGGCGTGCCCGAGCGGCACCACACGGTCGCTGAGCCCCGCCTTGGACGCCTGCGTGAATGCGACCGGCAGCGCGGCGACGAACGCATCGACGTCGGCTTCGGTCGTTCCGTGCCCGAGCGTGATGCGCAGCGCACCGCGCGCGTCGGCCTCGCTCAGTCCCATGGCCGTGAGCACGTGCGACGCCTCGGGCACGCCCGCCTGACAGGCAGACCCCGTCGAGACGGAGAGTCCTGCTACGTCGAGCAGGAAGAGGAGCGAGTCGCCTTCGCAGCCGGGAAAAGTGAAGTGCGCGTTGCCGGGGAGCCGACCCGCGGCATCCGGATCGCCCTGCAGGACGGCCTCGGGCACGGCCAGCCGCACGGCCTCGATGAGCCGGTCGCGCAGCGTGCGGAGCTCGGCCGCGTGGACGGCGACCTCGGCGGAGGCGCGGCGCGCGGCGACGCCGAACGAGACGGCACCCGCGACATCCTGCGTTCCGCTTCGGCCCCGCTGCTGACTGCCGCCGTGGAAGAGGGGTACGACCTCGGCCGAGCGCGACAGCAGAAGCGCCCCCACCCCCACCGGTCCCCCGATCTTGTGCGCCGAGATACTCATCGCCGCAGCACCCGAGGCGTGGAAGTCGAGGGGCAGATAGCCGAAGGCGGAGATCGCGTCGACGTGTGTCGGGATGCCGAATTCCGCAGCGACCGCTGCCAGCTCGGCCACGGGCTGGATGGTGCCGACCTCGTTGTTCGCCCAGAGAATCGAGATGAGGGCGACGGATTCGGGCGCGCGCTCGATCGCCTCGCGCAAGGTCTGCGGGTGAAGGCGGCCCAGCGAGTCGATCGGCAGCCACTCGAGCTCGGCCCCGTCGTGGGCCGCGAGCCACTCGACGGCGTCGATGGTCGCGTGGTGCTCGCCTCCGGGAACGAGGATGCGACGGCGCGGCCTGTCCTCCTGCCTCTTCCAGAACAGACCCTTGATGCCCAGGTTGACGGCCTCGGTGCCGCCCGAGGTGAACACAACCTCGACGGGCTCCGCCGACACGCTCTCGGCGACGTTCTCACGCGCTTCCTCGAGCATCCGCTTGGCCTGCTGCCCCTGGCTGTGAATCGACGCGGGGTTACCGACGACGCCGAGTGCCTCGATGTACGCGTCTCGCGCATCGGGGAGCATCGGCGTGGTGGCCGCATGGTCGAGGTAGACGGGCACGACGACCCTTTCCGTGATCTGTTCGAAACGTATGAATCACTACTCTAAGACGCATGACTGCCGCTGATCCCCTCGCCAACATGGGCGTTCGCCTCACCGCCCACGGAGGCGAGATCCGCGTCTGGTCGGAGCATGCCGAGAAGGTCGAGCTCTGCCTGTTCGACGACAAGGACGCCAACTGGATCTACAAGACCGTCGACCTCGCGCGCGACCGGCACGGCGTCTGGTTCGGCCGCACCCGTGAACTGGTCCCCGGCCGCCGCTACAACCTGCGTGTCTCGGGGCCTCAGGGACCGACGCACCGCTTCGATCCCTCGCGGCTCCTGCTCGACCCCTATGGCAAGGGCATCCAGCGGCTGAGCTCGGGGTCGCAACGCTCCGTCGTCGTCGATCAGTCGTTCGACTGGGCCGGCGTCGTCAAGCCCAACACACCGCTCGATCACACGGTCATCTACGAGGCGCACGTGAAGGGACTCTCTGAACTCAACCCGCGCATCCCCGAGGAGCTGCGCGGAACGTACGCCGGCCTCGCGCACGAGACGACCATCGGCTATCTGAAGAATCTCGGCGTGACGGCCGTGCAGCTGCTCCCCGTGCAGTCGTTCGTGTCGGAGCAACGACTCATCAAGCAGGGGTTACGCAACTACTGGGGATACAACACGCTCGGGTTCTTCAGCCCCCACGCCCTGTACGCGTCAAAGGCCGCCCAGGCTCAAGGACCGAGCGCGAACCTGCGCGAGTTCAAGGGCATGGTCAAGCTCTTGCACGAGGCCGGCATCGAGGTGCTGCTGGATGTCGTCTACAACCACACGGCCGAAGAAGGCCCTGAGGGCCCGACCACGAGCTTCCGCGGCATCGACAATGCCGGCTACTACCGCCAGACCGTCGGAGGCACCTACATCGACGTCACGGGATGCGGCAACAGCATCAACACCGCCACCCCGGCGGTCTCGCGCATGATTCTCGATTCCCTGCGCTTCTGGGCGAACGAGGTGCAGATCGACGGTTTCCGGTTCGATCTCGCCGCCACCCTGGGCCGCAACGCCGACCACTACTACGACCCGCAGCATCCGCTTCTCACCCAGATCGTCTCAGACCCTCAGCTGCAGAACGTGAAGATGATCGCCGAGCCGTGGGACGTCGGCATGGGCGGATGGCAGACCGGCAATTTTCCCGACGGCTGGTCGGAGTGGAACGACCGCTACCGCGACCGGATGCGCAAGTTCTGGCTGCGGGACATCCGCTCGATGCGACAGCACGGAGATCCGGGCGACGGCGTGGGGATGCTCGCGACGCGCCTCGCGGGATCGTCGAACACCTTCGCGCAGCATCGTGGACCGCTGTCGTCGGTCAACTTCGTCACCGCGCACGACGGTTTCACCATGGCGGATCTGACCGCATACGACTCGAAGCACAACGTGGGCAACGGTGAATCGAACCGTGACGGAACCGACAACAACATGTCGTTCAACCACGGCGTCGAGGGCCCCACGTCGTCGCGGCCGATCGAGGCGTCGCGTCGCCAGGCGATGCGCAACCTCATGGGCACTCTGCTGCTATCGGCGGGCGTTCCCCTCATCACGGCGGGAGATGAGTTCGGCCGCAGCCAGAAGGGCAACAACAACGCCTACTGCCACGACAGCGAGCTCACCTGGCTGAGCTGGGACAGACGGCGCTGGCAGAAAGACCACTGGAAGACGACGCAGCATCTGTTGAAGCTGAGGCGAGAGAACCCGGCGCTTCGGCCGGTCAGATTCGGCATCTTCGGCGAGACCACCCCGAGTGCCAGCCAGATGGACTGGTACGACGCGGCCGGCGCATCGATGTCGGTCTACGACTGGAACTCGGCCCAGAACCGCACGCTGCAGTACATGGCGGCGTCGACGCCCGAACACGAGGAGTTCAACCGCATGCTGCTCGTGATCCACGGCATCGAGGCGCCGGTCACGGTGACGTTGCCCGTGCACCTCGGCGTGGCGTCGTACACCGAGCTGTGGGACTCGGGCCACGACGCGCCGAATCCCGAGGAGGGGCCCACCTATGAGCCAGGCACCGTGATCGAGATGGCGCCCTCGTCGCTGCGCCTGTTCCGGGCCAACTGACAGACGTCAGTGGGCGGTCGCTATGAGGCCCAGCTCGGCCGGTGAGGCCAGGTGAGCGTGTTTGGGCACCACGCGCACCGTGTAGCCGAACGCGCCCGCTCTCGACAGGGCGAGGGTACCCTCGAAGAGCACCACTCCCGAGTCTGAGGCCGAAGCGGTCGACGGCGACAGCGCGAACGTGGCCACGTCGCGCAGCTCATCGCCCGTGCCCGCCTGGCCATAGACGACCTCGACCGACACGTCGTCGGGGCTGATGCCGTCGAGCTGCACCTGAGCACGCAGATGCAGCGAGTCGCCGACCTGCGGAGTGTCGTCGAGGCCGCCGGACTCGACGTGCACGACCTGCACGCTCGGCCAGTGCGCCGTCATCCGTTCCTTGAACGTCGACAACTCGCGCGCCGCCTCGTGGTCTCGCGCCGACATGATCCTCTCGGCTGCGGCCGCCTTCGTGTAGAGGCGCTCGGTGTACTCGCGCACCATGCGCTCGGCAGACAGGCTGGGCGACAGGGTCGACAGAGTGTTCCTCACCGAGGCCATCCAGCGCTCGGGGATGCCGTCGGCGTTGCGGTCGTAGAAACGCGTGGCGACCTGGTGCTCCATGAGGTCGTACAGCGCGCCAGCCTCGATAGCGTCGCGTTCCTCCGGGGTGCTCGCGCCGTCGGCGGTGGGGATCGCCCAACCGTTCTCTCCGTCGTAGTACTCGTTCCACCAGCCGTCGAGAATCGACAGGTTGAGTCCGCCGTTCAGTGAGGCCTTCATTCCGGATGTTCCGCACGCCTCGAGCGGGCGCAGCGGGTTGTTCAGCCACACGTCGGTACCCGGGTACAGCAGCTGGGCCATGCCGATGTCGTAGTTCGGAAGGAAGACGATGCGGTGCCGCACCTCCGGGTCGGAGGCGAACTGCACGAGTCGCTGGATGAGACGCTTGCCCTCCTCGTCTGCCGGATGCGATTTGCCCGCGATCACCAGCTGGATAGGGCGCTGCGGGTTGAGCAGGATCGACTTCAGCCGCGCGGGGTCGTGCAGCATCAGGGTGAGGCGCTTGTACGTCGGCACTCGACGCGCGAAGCCGATCGTGAGCACCGTGGGATCGAGAAGCGTCTGATACCAGGCCGGGGCGATCGAGCCCGGATTCTGCAGCTCGAAGGCCTCGGTCACGCGACGACGGGCGTCGTGCACGAGCTGGCGGCGCATATCGCCCCGCACAGCCCAGAGATCGCCGTCGCTGACGTCGGAACTGTTCCAGTCGGCATTGGCCGTGTCGGAGGAGCCGAGCTTCGAACTTGCGAGCTCCTGCAGAAGCGGGTCGGTCCAGGTGGCGGCGTGAACGCCGTTCGTCACCGAGGTGATGGGCACGTCGTCGACGTCGAAGCCCTTCCACAGACCCTGGAACATTCCTCTGCTCACAGCCCCGTGCAGTTTCGACACCCCGTTCGCCCGCTGCGCGAGACGCAGCCCCATCACCGCCATGTTGAAGACCTCGGACGAACCGCCCTCGTAGTCCTCGGCGCCGAGACGCAGAATGTCGTCGACGGCGAGACCAGGCAGCAGGTCGCCGCCGAAGTATCGCTCGATGAGAGTGCGCTCGAACCGGTCGATCCCCGCGGGAACGGGGGTGTGCGTCGTGAAGACGGTGCCAGCGCGCACGACCTGCAGGGCAGCGTCGAAGCTGAGCCCGTCTCCGATGAGACGCGAGATGCGCTCGAGTCCCTGGAATCCGGCGTGACCCTCGTTGGCGTGGAAGACCTCGGGCTCGGGCACATCGCGGAGTTCGGCCGCGAGCTTGAGCGCGCGCACTCCCCCGATACCGAGCAGCAATTCCTGAAGAAGGCGGTGCTCGCCGCCGCCCCCGTACAGGCGGTCGGTGATGCCGCGAAGATCTTCGGCGTTCTCGGGGATGTCGGTGTCGAGAAGCAGGAGCCTCACGCGGCCGACCTTGGCCTGCCAGATCCGCGCGAACAGGGCGCGTCCGTCGGGGAGCGCCAGCGCGATGTGGGCCGCCGATCCGTCGGCGAGACGCAGCACGGTGAGCGGGAGTCCGTCGGGATCGAGCACCGGGTAGCTCTCCTGCTGCCACCCGTCTCGCGAGATGGCCTGACTGAAGTAGCCGGCCCGGTAGAAGAGGCCCACGCCGGTGAGGGGCAGTCCGAGGTCGCTCGCCGCCTTCAGATGGTCGCCGGCGAGGATACCGAGTCCTCCTGAGTACTGAGGAAGCGCAGCGGCGATGCCGAATTCGGCGGAGAAGTAGGCGATGCCGGTCGGCTTCTCGCCCTCGAGTTGCTGATACCAGCGCGGCTCGACGAGGTAGCGGTTCAGATCGTCGCGAAGACTGTTCGCCCACGCCACAAATCCCTCGTCGTGCGACAGCTCGTCGAGGCGGTCGGGGCTGACAGCGCCGAGCAGGGCGATCGGATCGCCGCCGGTCTGCTGCCAGTCATCCGGCGAGATGCGGGCGAAGAGCGCGCGGGTGGGCTCGTGCCACGACCAACGGAGGTTGGATGCGAGTTCACCGACAGCCCCCAGACGCTCCGGCAGCACGGATCTAACGGTGAATCTTCTGATCGCCTTCACGAAAAATTCTCCATATCGGCGCGCCACCACCACTCGTCTCGCGCGCCGCGGCGAACGCCGTGGCCTGGCTTCGCCCAGCCTAGGACAGCGCCGCTGTGGCCGCATAAACGACCGGGAACCGTTTCCATAATCCCCCGCGAACGTTTCCCCTTTATTGATACGGTCGAACCGTGGCAAAGACGCAAGCACACAAGCAACCGACCCTCTCCGATTCCGGACTCGGGCGCATCCCGATCCTCGACATCTTCCCCAGTGTTCCCGGCCAACGATGGCTACCCAAGGCATTCGCCGGCGAGGTCGTGCCCTTCGGGGCCGTGGTGTTCCGCGAGGGCCACGACGCTGTCGGCGCCCGCGTCGAGGTGGCCGGCCCCTCCGGGCAGCGCAGCGAACGGCTCCTGACGCCCCTCGAGCCCGGCACCGACCGCTACGGAGCACTCGAGCAGTTGGGCGAGGAGGGCCTCTGGCGATTCCGCATCCGCGCGTACTCCGACGACTTCGCAACCTGGCAGCACACCGCGTCGATCAAGCTCCCCGCAGGCATCGACGTCGACGTGACCCTCGCCATCGGGCGGGAGCTGTTCGAAGCGGGCAGAATCGACGCGACGCGCTCCGACGCTCAGCGCGTGCTGTTCGGCAAGGTCGCCAACACCCTGGGCGACGCGACCATCGACCCGGTCGAGCGCCTCGACGTGGCCACGAGCGCCGCCGTTCTCGAGGCCATCGCCGACCGCCCGTTCGAGAGCCTCACCACGTTCTCGGAGTGGCGAGAGATCACGGTCGAGCGCGAGCGCGCCGGGTCGGGCTCCTGGTACGAGTTCTTCCCGCGCTCGATCGGAGCGAAGAAGAACGACGACGGCAGCTGGACGAGCGGTACGTTCCGCACCGCGGCTAAACGCCTCCCCGAGGTGGCGGCCATGGGGTTCGACGTTCTCTACATGCCACCGATCCACCCGATCGGCCGGTCGTTCCGCAAGGGCCCCAACAACTCTTTGGATGCCGGACCGTACGACCCCGGATCGCCCTGGGCCATCGGCGGTGCCGCGGGCGGACACGACGCGATCCACCCCGACCTCGGAACGGTCGCCGACTTCAGCTACTTCTTGAAGCAGGCGGCCAAGGCCGGACTCGAAGTCGCTCTCGACTTCGCGCTCCAGGCATCACCCGACCACCCCTGGGTCACCGAGCATCCCGAGTGGTTCACCACGCTGCCCGACGGCTCCATCGCCTACGCGGAGAACCCTCCGAAGAAGTATCAGGACATCTACCCGATCAACTTCGACAACGACCCGAAGGGCATCCGGCGCGAGACTCTGCGCCTGCTGCGCTACTGGATCAAACTCGGCGTGCGCATCTTCCGTGTCGACAACCCGCACACGAAGCCGCTCGACTTCTGGGAGTACGTGATCCACACGATCAACGCGGAGTTCCCCGAGGTCGTCTTCCTCGCCGAGGCGTTCACGCGCCCCGCGATTATGCAGGGGCTGGCGAAGGTCGGCTACCAGCAGTCGTACACCTACTTCACGTGGCGCAACACGAAGGAAGAGCTCGAGGAGTTCCTCAACGGCCTGTCGCACGAGACCGACGCCTTCTTCCGGCCGAATCTCTGGGTCAACACCCCGGACATCCTCACGCAGTACCTGCAGTTCGGCGGGCGCGCGGCGTACAAGATCAGAGCCGCCATCGCCGCCACCGCCGCGCCCACCTGGGCCGTGTACTCCGGCTACGAGCTCATCGAGAACGTCGCGCGTCCCGGCGCCGAAGAGAACATCGACAACGAGAAATACGAGTACCGGCCGCGTGACTTCGCGCTGGCGGAGAAGACCGGGCAATCGATCGCCCCGTACATCACCAAGCTGAACGAGATGCGCCGCGATCACCCGGCCCTGCGCCAGCTGCGCAACCTCGAGCTGCACTGGAGCGACGACGACGCGATCCTGGTCTACTCCAAGTACATCGCTGCGGAGTTCAGCGGCACGGGAACGCCGGATGCCATCATCGTCGTGGCCAACGTCGATCCGCATTCGGCGCGCGAGACGAGCGTGCACTTCGACGTCTCGAAGTTCGGCCTCGCTGGCGTCGAGCAGTTCAGGGTCACCGACCTCATCACAGGGGCATCGTGGATCTGGGGCGTCAGCCACAACTTCGTGCGCCTCGACGCGTTCACCGAACCCGTACACATTCTGCACGTGGAGCCGGTCGATGGGACCTGGCCCGAAACGCACCCGACCGGTGCAGACAAGGCGGCTCACTGATGTCCACCCTCGACGGAGCATCCGTGCTCTCCATCCCCGACGTCCCCACCGACGTGCTCGACAAGGTCGCGGCGGGTTCCTACTACAACCCGCACGGCGTTCTCGGCCAGCATCCCATCGAGGGCGCGGGGGCCGACGGCGTCACCGTCATCCGCACCCTGCGGCCCCTCGCGAAATCGGTGGTCGCGGTGCTGGCATCCGGCGCACGCACCGAGCTCACCCACCTGCACGGCGGTATCTGGCAGGGCTACACGCTGACCGGCCTCAGCGACTACACGATCGAGGCCCGCTACGACGACGACACCGTCTGGACCAGCGACGACCCCTACCGCTTCTCCCCCACCCTCGGCGACGTCGACATCCATCTCCTCGGCGAGGGCCGGCACGAGCGTCTCTGGGATGTTCTGGGCTCGCACTATCGCTCCTGGCACGGCGTCGACGAGCAGGTCGCGGGCACGTCGTTCGCCGTCTGGGCGCCGCACGCTCAGGCCGTGCGCGTCATCGGTGATTTCAACTCCTGGGACGGCTTGAAGCACTCTCTGCGCAGCCTCGGCAGCTCGGGCGTCTGGGAGCTGTTCGTGCCCGGCCTCGAGCCCGGCAGCAACTACAAGTTCGAGATCCTGGCGCAGTCCGGCCAGTGGGTGCGGCGCGCCGACCCGATGGCCCGCTACACCGAGATCCCGCCGCTGACCGCATCGGTCATCGGTCAGTCGGCCCACACGTGGGGCGACGACGAGTGGATGTCGCGGCGTGCGTCGAGCGACCCGCATTCCGGTCCCATGAGCGTCTATGAGATGCATGTCGGATCCTGGCGCCCCGGACTCTCCTACCGGGAGCTCGCCGACCAGCTCATCGACTACGTGCAGGAGCTCGGCTTCACCCACGTCGAGTTCATGCCCTTGGCCGAGCACCCGTTCGGCGGCTCGTGGGGCTACCAGGTCACTTCGTACTACGCTCCCACCTCGCGCTTCGGCCACCCCGACGACCTGCGCTACCTGATCGACCGCCTGCACCAGGCCGGCATCGGCGTGCTGGTCGACTGGGTTCCCGGGCACTTCCCCAAAGACGAGTTCGCCCTCGCCAATTTCGACGGCCAGCCGCTGTACGAGCATCCTGACCCTCGTCGAGGCGAGCAGCCCGACTGGGGCACGCTCGTATTCAACTTCGGCGACTCGCAGGTGCGCAACTTCCTGGTCGCGAACGCTCTCTACTGGCTCGAGCAGTTCCACGTCGACGGCCTGCGGGTCGATGCCGTGGCGAGCATGCTCTATCTCGATTACTCCCGCAAAGAGGGCGAGTGGCTGCCGAACCAGTACGGAGGGCGCGAGAACCTCGAAGCCATCAGCTTCTTGCAGGAGGCCACGGCGACCGCGTACAAGCTGTACCCGGGCATCATCATGATCGCCGAGGAGTCGACGAGCTGGCCCGGGGTCACCCACCCCACGAACCAGGGAGGGCTCGGCTTCGGGCTCAAATGGAACATGGGCTGGATGCACGACTCCTTGCAGTACATGGAGACCGATCCGCTCTATCGCAGCTACCACCATGGCGAGATCACGTTCTCGTTCGTCTACGCGTTCAGCGAGAACTTCATCCTGCCGATCAGCCACGACGAGGTCGTGCACGGCAAGGGATCGCTGCTGAACAAAATGCCCGGCGACCACTGGCAGAAGCTCGCGAACCTCCGGGCGTATCTCGCGTTCATGTGGGCGCACCCCGGCAAGCAGTTGCTGTTCATGGGCCAGGAGTTCGGGCAGCCGTCGGAGTGGTCGGAGGAACGCGGACTCGACTGGTGGATTCTCGATCAGCCCGTGCACCGCGCGCTTCTCGGACTCGTCTCCCAGCTCAACCGGGTCTATGCCGACAACCCCGCGCTCTGGCAGCGCGATCACGATGCATCGGGCTTCGAGTTCATCGACGGCGGATCGTCGAACCAGAACCTCGTGTCGTTCCTCCGCTGGGACGACGAGGGCAACCCCATCGCCGTCCTGATGAACTTCTCGGGCGCTCCGGTCGGGCCCTACAGGGTCGGTCTGCCCTTCGGCGGCACCTGGGATGAGCTGATCAATACCGACGCCGTGGAGTTCGGAGGATCGGGCGTGGGCAACTTCGGTTCTGTCGAAGCGCAAGACGTGCCCTGGTCGGGACGCCAGGCCTCGGTCGAGCTGACCCTGCCGCCGCTCGCGGCCCTGTACCTCAAGCCGCGCAGATAGCCGTCAGCATGCTCTGAGCCCGTCGAAGATCACCTTCGACGGGCTCAGAGCATGATTGCGAGGGAACGGCCGCTAGTAGAGCAGGCCCGTGAGGCGTGCTCGGGCCTTCACGACGCGAGGGTCGTCGATACCGACGACCTCGAACAGATCGATCAGTCGCGCACGCACGGTGTTCTTGCCCTCTTGGTCGAGGGTCACGAAGAGCGTCAGCAGCCGATCGAACGCGTCCTCGACATGACCGCCTGAGAGGTCGAGATCCGCCACCAACAACTGGGGCTCGAGCTCGGTCGGGCGCGCCGCGGCGTCGTTGCGGATCTCAGCCTGGGTCTTGTCTTTCAGGCGGGCGAGCAGACTCACCTGGGCGAGACCGGCCACCGCGAGGCTGTCACGCGGGTCTTGCTTGATGGCCGTCTCGTATTCGCGGATCGCTTCGTCGAAGTCTCCGCGCGCGATGGCGTCGTAGGCCTCGGCATGATGCGGGGGCAGCGGGGCCTCGACAGGTTCTGTCGGCTCGCCCTCTGGAGCGCCGTCGACGACCGCGGTTCCGGTGACACCCTGCTGTGCGGCGAGCTCGAGCACCTGCTCGATCACGTCGCGCACCTGCTCGACCGGGTGGACACCGGCGAAGAGACCGATGGGCCGGCCGCCGACGACCGCGGCGACCGTGGGGAGCGTCTGGGCCTGGAATGCCTGTGACAGCTGAGGGTTGGCATCCGCCTCGACCGTGACGAGAACGAATCGACCCGCGTACTCGGTCGTGAGCGCGCGCAGGATCGTGTCGAGCTGAGTGCTCGGCTCGTTGTAGGAGGCGCCGACGACGACCACGACGGGAACCGTGTTGGACAGCTCGATGAAGGCGCTGAAGGCCGCGTCGGTGCCTTCGATCACGAGGCTGGGCAAAGGCAAAGGAGCACCGGGCGTTGCAGGAACTGCGCCGGGCTGAGCTGCGGCGGCTCCGGGCGCGGGCCTATTGACGAGCGACGAGAGATCGACGGCGCCACGAAGGCTGGCTGCGGACGGGGGAACAGAACTCATGGAAGCTCCTTGGCTTGGACGAGGCCCTGGGTGAATCCGAGCAGCGTCGGTTTGCCCGTTTCACCCGCGGACGGGATGTAGAACAGAAGCTGGTAGTCGTAGGTCGACTCGACACCCTTGCCTGTCGCGGAGAGGCCCGAGAGCGCCTTGACGGCACCCTCCGGCGTGATGGTCGCACCCGTCTGGGTGGGCTTCACGACCTCGGACTCGCGGAGGTTGAACGACAGGATCGCACCCGAGTCGTTCGTGGCGAGAGCTATTCCGTCGGAGATCGAGGGGACCTTGGCGAACTCGATCGTGGCGGTGCCCGTCTCTTCGATCTTCGCTTTCTTGGCCGCCTTGTAGTCGGAGCCGACACTCGTGAGAAGAGTGTCGCCTTCCGTGTCGATCTGCCCGAACGAGGGGCTCGCGGAGCCCTGGGCGAGGATGTCCGCGTAAGCGGCCTCGACGGCGTCAGGGGTCATCGACAGCAGCTTCGAGTCCGGCGCGAGGCGCGAGGCACCGACGCTTGCCGCCGACACCGGAGGAAGCGTGGTGTCGGGCTCGAGAGAGATCGCGTATTCGACCTTGTAGTTGGCTCGTGCCGACTCCTGAACGAGCGTGACGGCAAGAGGAGCGACCGTCTTGTCTTCGTTCTCGATGATCGTGAACACCGTCTTGGGCCACACCGTCGTCGCCTGGGGAAGGACGACCTCGGCGGCTCCGGAGGGAATGGCGGCGGGCAGCGCGTAGTCCGGCAGCGCCGCGCGGGTGGCGTAGGCAGCCTTGCGGAGCTCGAGCGCCGGACCGGTGAATCGCGCGTCGAGGGCGTTGCTGTCTGAGGCCGCGTTCGCCGCGCTCTCGACCGCGATGACGCGCTCGATGATGGTCTGCGCCTGCTTCTCTGTCACGGCCGGCAGCACAGTCTCCGCCGCTGGAGCCGTACTCGTCGGAGTCGGTGTGGGAGACGGCGTGCCTGTCTGCATGTTCGACGGCTCGCTCGTCGAATCCGTATCGGTTCCGACCGTCGGAGTCGGCCGAGGTGTGGGCGTGACCGTGCTGGCCGATGCGGCGAGAGGCGCACCCGCACCGAGGGCCGCGACGAGCAGCACCGGCAGTACAGCGGTCATCGACCGGGTGATGGCCTTGCGTCGTTTCGACATTCCAGACTCGATCGCGTTCGTTCGGGCCGGAGAGAATCGGCGTCGGGGCGTTCCTGTGGGCGGCTTTCTGCGCGGGCCCTGCTGGCGCCTCATGTGCCATAGACCCCAGAGCAGAAGCGCCAGACCGACGAGGAGCACGGAGGCGCCCGCGAGCAGGAGCGGCACGGCCCACGGGGTGGAGTTGTCGATCGGCCACGCGACGGAGACGTCGGCGGGCGCCGGATCCGTTCCGTTCGACGCGATGATCGCCGAGTAGCCGGAGGGCACGTTGATGGTGCGCGTAAGCGACTGATTGCCGGTGTACTGCTCGAGCCAGAGGTCGCTGCCCGCCGGATCGGCGGAACCGCTGGCGACGTTCTTGGCACCCGCCGGATCGGCGGGGACGACGGCCTCGGTGAGCTTCTTGGACTCGGAGTCGACGGCGAGCTGCGAATAGCTCGAGCCGCTCAACCACGCCTTGACGTCGGCATCGCGGCCATACGCGACGAAGATGGTCGAGTCGCCGCTGATCGAGACGGTCTGCGAACCCGGGTTCGCCCGGAGTGTGTCCGAGTCGAGCAGAACGTACGGCTCATCGGTCGCACCCGCGGTCGCCACGCTCACACTTCCCGGAGGCAGGAGGAAGGTGCGTTGGGCAACACCGACACCGATGAGGGCCGTCGCAACGACGAAGGCGATGATCGCGAATACAAAGCGCACAGATTACTCCAGACAAAGACATTAAAAGATAGCCGATGAAGCCTGACGCCGCACTCAGACTACGCCCAGCGCGCGCTCGACGTCGGCTTCAGCTGCAGTCCCAGAGCTCGACGGCACCGGATTGCGGACTCACCGCGATGACGCCGGTGCTGAACGATCCGAGTCGGGTGCATGACGAATGCTCCACGACCTGTTCGACCGGATCGGCAGCCGGCGCATTCTGCTTCACGACGAAGAGGTGGTCGGCGCCCGTGGCGATCATCCGCTCGAGCTGCGACTCGGTGAACACCGGGACGGTTCCCGAATAGCCCCCGTCGGTCAGCACGCTGTCGCCGGTCGCGTCGATCACCTGAGCGGAGATCGCCCACGAATCGGTGATGAAGTCGGGTCTGCCGTCAGCCCCGCCGCCCGCGGTCCGTGCCGCGTTCACGAGATCGCTCACCTTCGGCGAGAGTGTCACGGATCCTCCCCACAGCTGGGGCGGGGCGGGGCGGAAGGACAGCGGAGTCGGATCGGATCTCACGGGCTTGATCCCCACGTAGGCGTCTCCCCCTGTGCCGTTCCTGGCCGGGTCGACGACCTGCAGAGAGAAGGCCGCCTGACCTCCCAGGATCAGCGCAGCAGCGAGAAGGGGAACCGCCGCCAGCCTGAGTCGATTGCGACGCGTCGATGCAATGGATGCGCGCGGCCGGGTGCGCCATGCGTGTGCCGCGAGCGCGACACAACACGCGCCGCAGACGGCCACCGCAGGCACGAGGAGGATCGCGGGTAGAGCGCCCTCTATCGCCAGGAAGACCGACCAGCCAGCCTGAACGACCAAGACGCCGCAGACCGCGAGGCGCGTTCGCCGCCGAGGAGCGCGCAGCATCCGGACGGCCTGCTTCCATCCGACGGCGGCCAGCACTGCGATCTGCGTGCCGATGGCCGCCACGTAGGCGGTGTGCGGGGTGTGGGCCACCGAGAGAACGAGCGCGGCGGTGACCAGCCAGGCGGAGACGACGCCGAGCATGGCGAACGAAGCCGATGGCGCGCCGCCACGACGCGGCCACCAGCGAATAAGCCCGAACACGATCCCGGCGATCGCGATCGGGTACAGCCAGCCCACCTGTGTGACGTACAGCGGGTCGACCAGCTTGGTCAGGGAGGCGCCGGCCGACGACAGATCGGAGGGTGCCGCGAAGAAGACGGGGGCCGCGTGCGTGTGACCGCCGGAACCGCCTACCGCTCCCGGAACCGCGTGGGGCAACAGCCGGTCGAGACCGTTGTAGCCGAAGACCATGGCGAACGCGTTATTGCTCGTGGAGCCGTCGATGTAGGGGCGGTCGGCGGCCGGCGTGAGTTGGAGCACGAGCACCCAGACCAGAGACGCCGCCACAGCGGTCGCCAACACGACCGTGGATCTCCACAGACGGCGCGGCCAGGCACCCCGCGTCCAGAGGAAGCTGCCCACGACGAAGGCGGGGAGGATGAACCATGCCTGCATCATCTTGGCCTGGAACCCCACGCCGACGAAGAGGGCTGCGACGAGCAGGGGCCACAACCGCTCGGTCAGCAGAGCACGCTGGAAGAAGAACAGGGCCACCGTGAGAGCCATGGTGACGAGGCCGTCCTCCATCGGATGAGCGAACATCGAGACGAAGATCGGGGTGGTGGCTGCGGCAGCGGCGGCCACCAGCCCCGCCCCCGGACCGGCCCACCTCAGGCCGATCACCGAGCAGCACCAGACGGTGATCAGCCCCTCGACGACCTGCGGCAGGGCGAGCGCTGAGGTCGACATCCCGAACAGCCGGATGCTCAGCGCCTGCGGCACTGCGAACCCGCTGAGCTTGTCGAGAGTGACGGTACCCGCGGGGTCGAAGGCGCCGAAGAGCATCGCGTGCCACGACTCGGACATCGAGCGAGCCGACGCTTCATAGAACGACGCGTCACCGCCCTTGGCGAGGTTCCAGACCATGAGAGCCGCGGAGACGAGCAGGATGACGAGGAGTCCGGATCGGAATCGCCAGGGCTGGCCCCACCATCGTGGAAGGCTGTCAGTATCGGTGGGGTGCACGAGCTATAGGGTGGGGCCGGTCGATGAGCGCAAGCTCGAGACTCGCTGTGGCGTGGCTGAGACGACATGCCAGCCTCGAGCACTTCCCACTCGGTAGAATTCGGGCACTCCATCAGCGACATCCGATAGCTCTGGGCAGGCAGGTTTCGTGAAGATCCACAACGCATTCACCCTGGGAGTTGTCGGCACGCTGGGCGTCGGCGTCGGCATCCTGATTCTCACCTCGATTGCGTCGCTCGCCACGATCCTCACCTACATCGGTGCAGCGATCTTCATCGCCCTCGGCCTCGATCCGGTGATCTCCTGGCTCGAGAAGAAGAAGCTGCCCAGGTGGCTGGCCATCATCGTGGTCTTCGTGGCCGTCGCAGGCATCATCGCGGGGCTCGTCTTCGCCGTCGTGCCAATCATCGTCGATCAACTCGGTCAGCTGTTCGATATCGTTCCCGTGCTGATCGACAGGGCGCAACAGGGAACCTGGGTATCGGATCTGTCTAACCAACTCGGCGGGTTCGATGTGCAGGCCGTGATCGACCAGGCCACCAAGTACCTCACCGACGTCGGCAACTACTCCATCATCGCGAGCGGTGCCCTCGCCGTGGGAGCCAGCATCGCGAACGGCGTGTTCGGCACCGTGATCGTGCTGATCCTCACCCTGTATTTCACGGCGTCGCTCAACTCGATCAAGCGTGCGCTGTACCGTCTCGTGCCGGCATCTCGCCGCGAACGCTTCGCAGATCTGAGCGAGCAGATCACCGACGCTGTCGGTCGCTACGTCGTGGGCCAGCTCTCGCTCGGCGCCATCAACTTCGTGCTCAGCTACGTCTTCCTGTCGATCATCCAGGCACCGTTTCCTGCGGTGCTCGCGTTCCTCGCCGGCATGCTGTCACTGATCCCGCTCGTCGGAACCCTCTCGGGCTCGATCATCATCGCGCTGGTCTGCCTCATACCCGGGCTCGGGTCGTTGCCGACCTTCATCGCCGCGGCCATCTACTACCTGATCTACATGCAGGTGGAGGCCTACCTGCTCAGCCCGAACATCATGAACCGCGCCGTCTCGGTTCCGGGCGCTGTCGTGGTGATCGCCGCTCTGGCCGGGGGAACTCTGCTCGGTATCCTGGGAGCCCTCATCGCGATCCCTGTCGCAGCGTCTCTGCTGCTGATCATCAAACAGGTGGTCATCCCTATTCAGAACGAACGGTGACCCGGGCTCAGCCCTCGTAGCTGTCCGGCAGCGGAAGCACGGCCGGGTTGACCCTGCCCACGATCTCGCTCAGAACCCTCCGCGTCTGCGACTCGCCGACCCAGAGGTGTTTGCCGCCCTCCACCGCGACCAACTCGATGTGCGGCATCGCCGCGAATCGGGTCGTCGCTTCTGGCGGGCGCAGGTAGTCGTCGAGCTCGGGGATGAGTGCCACGACGGGCACGTCGACGGCGTTCCACGCCGCCAACTCGTCTTCAGAGGTTCGATGCAGGGGCGGTGACAGCAGGATGACCCCGTCGACCGTATGCTCGATGCCGTACTTCAGCGCCAGCTCCGTTCCGAACGACCAGCCGACCAGCCAGGGGTGAGGGAGTCCACGCTCGGCGACGAAGGCCATCGCCGCCTTCACATCCCAGCGCTCCGCCACGCCGTGATCGAAAGCGCCCTCGCTCGTGCCTCGAGGCGACGAGGTTCCACGGGTGTTGAACCGCAGCACCGCCAGGTCAGCGAGTGCCGGGAGCCGGTTCGCCGCCTTTCTCAGAATGTGCGAGTCCATGAACCCCCCGCCCGTGGGAAGCGGATGGAGAGTCACGAGGGTGGCGACGGGGTCGCCCGACTCCGGGAGCGCCAGCTCTCCGACGAGGTCGAAGCCGTCGTCGGTGTGCAGCACGATGTCTTCGCGAATGGCCGGGAGCACCGTCGTGCTGCGGATGTCGATGGTGCTCACGTTCAATTTCCGATCTTCCAGCAATGGCTGTGCCAGTGGCGGCGGCCGGCGAGGTCATTCGCCTCGCCCATCAATCCGTCGGCCCGCCACGCGACGACATGCGCCGTGCCTGCGACGACCGGCAACGAGCATCCGGGGCACACATAGTCTTTGACGGCCTGCGCGGGCGAGACGGACTGCACGTTCCACGAGCCGCTGCGGCGATGCTCGATACGTCGGCCGCCCGTCAGGATCCGGTTCAGATCTATCTCGGCGTCGTCACCGTCGCCGGCCCCGCGTCGACGAGGTCGGTTGCTGCGGGGCATGCCTCAATCCTAGGTCAGTGCCCCGTCGTGTCTCCGTCGCGCAGGTGGTCGAGGCCCGCTTCCTCGAGATCGAGCATCTCCTGTGCACGGGCCAAGGCAATCGACGAGTAGCCTCCTCGGTTGCGAGCCGCGACAAGAGCAGCGCGCTCGTGCAGCAGGATGTCTCTCCGCACGAGTGCATACTGTTCGTTCGCTGCGACGCCCTGGTGGTCCGCCGCAGATGACCGTTCCCAGGCGTAGTCGCTCCGTCTCGAGGACTCGACCCGCACGCGTTCGAGCACCGCGGGGTCGAGCACTCCCCCGCCCAGAACGGCCAGCGCAGGATCGTCCAGACGCTCGGCCCCCTTCTGCCGGATGTGATCGACGAGCTCTGCGAACTCCTCGAGCTGCCTCTGCACGGGGGTGCCCTTCACCCCGGCGATCCGGATCACCGCGGGCAGGCTCGCGCCCTGCACGACGAGCGTCACGATGGCCACCGTGTAGGCGATGAGAACGAGCTGCTCTCGGTAGGGGATCTGCTCGGGCAACGACTGCGCCCCAGCGACGGTGACGACGCCCCGCATTCCGCTCCACGACAGCACGATGCCCTCCCGTGCGCCGAGCTTCTGCGGGTCTGGCTGCTTTCTCGGGAGACGACCGAGGGCGGTCATGGCCGCGACCACCGCACACCTGATGCCGATGAGCACGACCGTGGCGAGCAGCCCGAAGAGGATCGCCTGGGGAACATCGAGGCGATGGTGCCGCACTCCCTCGACGATCGTCTTCAGTTCGAGGCCCATCAGCAGGAACACGCCGTTCTCGAGCAGGAATTGGAACGTGCGCCAGTTGAGGCGCTCGCTCAGTCGCGCAGGGGCGGAGAAACTCGTGGCCCCGAGATGGCCCGTGATGAGTCCCGCCGCCACCACACTGAGCACGCCGGATGCGCCGATCGTCTCCGCCGGAAGATAGGCCGCGAACGGCACCACGAATGAGATCGCGGTGGCCAGCACAGGGTCAGGCACGCGCGCCCGCACGAACACGGTGAGATAGCCGATGGCGACACCCAGTCCGACTCCGAGCACCACGGAGTATGCGAATGTGCCCACGATCTGCCATGCGCTGACGGCGCCCGCCGTGGCCGCGATGGCTGTTCGCAGCAGAACGAGGGCGGAAGCGTCGTTGACGAGACTCTCGCCCTCGAGAACAGCCAGAAGCCGAGGGGGAAGGCCGAGCCGCTTGCCGATGGATGTGGCGGCCACGGCATCCGTCGGGCTGATCACCGCACCCAAGGCGATGGCCGACGCCAGACTCAGGTCGGGAAACAGGGTGAACAGCAGAAAACCCGTGCCGAATGCGCTCACGACCACCAGCACGACGGCCAGGGCGGAGATGCTGCCGATGTTCGAGCGCAGATCGGCCAGGGGCAGGCTGATCGACGAGGCGTAGAGCAGGGGCGGCAGCACTCCCGAGAGGATCACCGCACTCGCGATGTGCACGGGTGGCATGCCGGGCAGAACCGATATGCCGATGCCGAGGACGGCGAGGATCAGCGGTGCGGCGACCTTGACCTTCGGCGCGAGAAGAGACACCGCCACGATGGCGACGACGCCGAGAACCGCGATCAGAGCCAACCCCATGGGGTCAGCCTATTGAATCAGTACCAGCCCACGCTCTCGGAGTGGCCCCAAGCGCCACACGGCGTCTGGTAGCGGCCCGTGATGTAGCCGAGGCCCCAGGTGATCTGAGTGGCCGGATTGGTCTCCCAGTCGGCGGCGACGCTGGCCATCTTGCTGCCCGGCAGCGACTGGGGAATACCGTAGGCGCCACTGCTGGCGTTGTAGGCGTTGTACCGCCAGCCCGACTCCTTCGCCCAGAGCGAGTAGAGGCAGTCGTACTCGCTGCTCGGCCAGCCGCGATCGGCCACCATCTGCGCGGCGATCGCCTGCGCGCTGCCTGGGTCGGGAGCGCCGGCGGGAGGGGCGTAGCCACCGGATGTACCACCGCTGTCGGACTTGCTCGACGGCTCTGTGGGAGTCGGCGTGGGGGTCGGGGTGGGCGTGGGCTTCGGCGCCTCGGTCACGGTGAATCCGTCGCGCACGATCGATGCGGCCAGGCTCGACGAGGTCACCGTCTGCGATGGCAGCTTGGAGCCGGGTTCGAGAGCCACGGTGAAGTACTGCGACGCGGCGACGCCCGAGTACGGGTCGACGATGTTCACGAGAACCGACGCCCCGACGGCCACGACACCCAGCAGCTGGAGCGCGAACCGGCCAGGACGAGAGACGATCTTGGCCCGGCGAGGAGGCGTGGGATTGAGGACCCGAATGGGAGCCACACCGTTCGCCTGTACGGGCACCGAACTCACGCGGGGTTTCAGAGAGACCCCCGCGGATGCGTCACGTTCCAGATTTTTACCCACGATTGTTCGACTTTACCGAACTTCTGGCCGAATTGCAGACCGAGGCGAAGATCTCAGCGCACCGACAGCATGACGTCGATGACGGCATCGAGAACCAGGTCGACCTGCGCCTCCGAGTACCCGCGCGTACGTGAGCGGAACGACACCTGGCGCACGTCGTCGACGGAGATCTCTGTGCCTTCTCTGAAATATGCAATGAGGCGTTCGGCGAAGGCGTCGACATCCTGCTTGTCGTATCCCAGCTTGAACAGGCCGCTGCCTCGGAATCGGTGCTTCGCGGGCCTCTCCAGTCTCGCGAGGATCTCCCTGGCTTTGTCTCTCGCCTCGGCGAACCAGGCCTCGTCGCCGACAGACGACGAGATCTTCTCTCTCTCGCGGGCGGCGAACGCCTCTTCCAGCCGCTCGAGGGCGGCGTCGACGGCCAGCGTCGAGTAGCCCCCCTTCTCGAGGCCGAAAGCCATGTGCCGGATGCCTTCGGCTGTCACGATCGTTCCGGTATCGCCGGGTTCCGCGCTGTACGCGATGCGCGCCGCCGCCAAGAACTTCTCGACTTCGTCGATCTTGTAGCCGGGCCTGGAGGACCGCGCTCGGGGAAACGTCTGACTCACGGTCACCATTCTGTCAACACTTTTTGGTCGACGCCTAAGCGAAGACGATGAACAGCACGTAGGCTGCGGCGGCCGACGGCAGGATCGAATCGAGGCGGTCGAGGAACCCGCCGTGTCCGGGCAACCACGTGCTCATGTCTTTGATGCCGAGATCGCGCTTCAGCAACGACTCTGACAGGTCGCCGGCCGTCGCGGTCAGCACCAGCACTGTTCCGAGGATGAGACCGAACCACCACGGCATGTCGAGCAAGAAGATCGAGAGCAGCACGCTCGACGCGATACCGAAGATCAACGATCCGGCGAAACCCTCCCAGGTCTTCTTCGGGCTGATGGTCGGCGCCATCGGATGCTTGCCGAAATTCAAGCCCGTCGCATAGGCACCGACGTCGACCGACACCACGACGATGAGGAAGGCCATGACCCACCACTGGCCGTCGTCATTGCGCAGAAGCAGCGCCGCGATGCTGCCCAGGAACGTGACGTAGACCTGAATGAACACCCCGCCGGACATGTCGAGCGCCACGCTGCGCATCGACGCGCGATGGCGCGGAATCGCCAGCTCGGCCAACCGCCAGAGGACCACAAGCAGCACACCGCCGATGGTCGCGATCCACTGCCACTCCTCGCCGAAGTAGAACGACACGGGCACGACGACGACGGGCGCGATCACGCTCGGAATACGGGGAACATCGCGGCCGGCGTGACGAAGCGCCGTCGCCAGTTCGAATGCGGTGAATGCCACGAGCACCGTCGCGAAGACGACGAAGATGTCTTTGATGAAGAGCAGGCTGAAGATCATGACCAGCCCCAGCCCCAGGCCGATGCCGATCGCGCTCACGAGATTGCGGCCCGAGCGGGCGGTGATCTTGTCATTCGCCCGATCGAACTGATCCCGGCGCTCGCGCACCTTCGCTTCGAACTCGGCGCGGCTCATCCCCGGATGCTTGCGCGCCGGATCCGCCTCAGACGCGGGAGTGTCGGGATCGTTCGTCATCGGTGTGGCCTAGATCTCGAGGAGTTCGACTTCCTTGCGCTTCAGCGCGTCGTCGATGCCGTCGACGTGCGACTTGGTGAGCTGCTCCAGCTCTTTCTCGGCGCGCGCCACCTCGTCGTCGCCGACCTCGCTCTTCAGCGCGTCGAGTTCGTCTTTCGCCTTACGCCGGATGTTGCGCAGCGACACCTTGCCGTCTTCGGCCTTCGTGCGCACGATCTTCACGTACTCCTTGCGACGCTCCTCGGTGAGCTCGGGCAACGTGACCCGGATGACGTTGCCGTCGTTCGACGGGTTGGCACCGAGATTGGGAGTGTCGCGGATGGCCTGCTCGATGTCGCGCAGCGCGCCCTTGTCGTAGGGCGTGATGAGCATGGTGCGCGCCTCGGGGTTCTGGAGGCCGGCCAGCTGGCTGAGCGGCGTCGGGGTGCCGTAGTAGTCGACCAGGATCTTCTGGAAGAGCCCCGGGTTCGCGCGCCCGGTGCGAATGCTCGAGAAGTCTTCCTTCGTGTTGTCGACGGCTTTCTTCATGCGCTCTGTTGCGCCGGCCAGTACATCCGCGATCACGGCAACTCCTTCTTTTGGTTCTTCAGTAGTTTAGGGCGACGTGCTCGGTCAGTCGTGCGACGTGCTGACCAGGGTGCCGATGCGCTCGCCCAGAATGGCCCGGGTCACATTGCCCTGGGGCTGCATGCCGAAGACCATCATCGGCATCTTGTTGTCCATGCACAGGCTGAACGCGGTCGAGTCGACGACCTTGAGTTCGCGCTGCAGGGCGTCGAGGTAGGTGAGCCTGTCGATCTTCTTCGCATCGGGGTTGGTGCGCGGGTCGGAGTCGTACACGCCGTCGACACCGTTCTTGGCGACGAGCACGACGTTCGCGCCGATCTCGAGAGCGCGCTGCGCTGCGACGGTGTCGGTCGAGAAGTAAGGCAGACCGGCTCCCGCTCCGAAGATCACCACACGACCCTTCTCGAGGTGACGCTCGGCGCGGAGCGGAATGTACGGCTCAGCGACCTGCGTCATCGAGATGGCGGACTGCACACGCGTCGCAGCCCCCGCCTGCTCGAGGAAGTCCTGGAGCGCCAGTGCATTCATCACCGTGCCCAGCATGCCCATATAGTCGGCGCGACCGCGGTCCATTCCGCGCTGCGAGAGCTCGGCACCCCGGAAGAAGTTGCCTCCACCGACGACGATCGCGATCTCCACCTGCTTGGCAGCTGCGGCGATCTCCCTCGCCAATTCGCTGACCACGTCGGGGTTGACGCCGAGGGAGCCTGCACCGAAGGCCTCACCAGAGAGTTTGAGGAGTACCCGGCGCCGGGGTTCTGATGAAGTCATGAGTGTGGATCCCTTTCGATCTCGTCCTGCCAATTTTAGGGGCTGGCCGCGCTAGCCCTCCGCCGGGACCGCGCACGTCTCCTGTTGAGCGGTCGAGCCGGTGACCCCGTCGAGTACAGCGGGCGCGCCGGCATCCGGTGTCGCCGGGTCTGCGGGAGCCGCCGGATCGACCGGGGCAGCGGGGTCGGCAGGGGCCGCCGGATCGACGGGAGCGGCCGGGTCCGCCGGCGCCGTGGGCTCGATCGTGCTACCGATCGGCTGCGAGTCGGCACCGAGGGTGAAGGGCTGGTCGGCCTTGATCAGTGCGAACAGCGTGTCGGCCGCGCCTTGAGTGGGCACGACCTTGCCCGGGAAGTCGGGATCGTTGGTCGTTCCCGGATACTGGACGAAGGTGATGTTGTTCAGGTCGATCGTGCGCAGCGCCTGCGCCATCGAGATCATCGTGTCGACCTTGGTCAGCGATGTCGACAGAGTGAAGTACTTCGGATCGGCGACCACGTTCGCCAGCGAGTAGAGCTTTCCGAAGTCGCCCAGGGTGTCATTGCTCTTCAGCTTGCGCACCAGCGACGAGAGATACTGCTGCTGCGACGAGATGCGGCTGAGGTCGCCGCCGTCGCCGACGCCGTGTCGTGAGCGGAGGAATCCGGCGGCAAGGCCGCCCTGCACCTCCGTGATGCCGGCCGGCAGGTCGAGATGCTGCAGCTCCCCGTTCGCATCGGGATAGACCACGTTCTCATCAGTCACGCGTCCGGTGAGGCAGATCGGCACACCGCCGATCGAGTCGGTCAGGGCGATGACGGCGTCGAAGGTCATCGATACGGCGTATTGGATGTCGAGACCGGTGAGATTGCCGACCGTCGCTACGACGCAGGCGAGCCCTCCTCGACCCCAGGCCTCGTTGATGGGCGCGGCGCGCATGGCGTCGCCCTTCTCGCACTCCGGATGCGCGATGACGAGGTCTCGCGGAAAGCTGACGGCGACGGCGGTCTTATGGTCTTTGGAGACGTGCAACAGCATGTTCACGTCGTTCAGGGTCGCTCCGTCGCGTTCTCCGTACAGATCCTGACTCTGGTTCGCATCGTTGTCGGCCGCCACGACCAGTACATTGAAGCCACCCTCGAGCGCGCCGATGGCCGGCGGCGCCTGTTGCTCGTTCTGCTCCGGGTGGATCTCGACGGAGTTCGCCTCGAGCTTCGAGGTGAAGGTCCACGCGCTGACAGCCGCGATACCGCCCGTGCTGACCAGGGCGACGGCCGCCACGATGGCGACGAGCCGGAGAACGCGCACCCACGCTCCCCGCAGGGGCATTCGGGCGTGGCGCACAGGCGATGCAGTCGTCGTCTTCACAGGCGAGTCTCCTTGAGGCTGGGGCTCACCCCGATAGAGCGGCCACGATCGATCCTACTTAACAGCCGAAGGCCCATCCCCCACAAGGGATGGGCCTTCGGTCGAAACGGACGTCGTGGTGTTACGCGCCGACCTTGAAGCGCGCGAAGCCGGAGACGGTGATATCGGCGTCGGCGAGCACCTTCTTGACCTGCTGCTTGTTGTCCTTCGCGTAGTCCTGCTCGAGCAGGGCGACCTGCTTGTAGTAGGCACCGAGGCGACCCTCGATGATCTTCGGCAGGGCGGCCTCAGGCTTGCCCTCGCCACGCGAGATCTCCTCGACGATGCGACGCTCGTTCTCGACAGCCTCGGCAGGTACGTCCTCGCGAGCGAGGAATTCCGGGTTGGCGAACGAGATGTGCTGAGCGATCGATCGAGCCGTGTCGGCATCCGAGCCCGTGTAGCCCACGACCACGCCGACCTGCGGGGGCAGATCCTTCGAGGTCTTGTGCAGGTAGATCGCGAACGCGTCGCCGGTCACGACGGCGAGACGACGGAGCTCGATCTTCTCTCCGAGGATCGCCGCCTCGTTGCTGATCAGGTCGGCGACGGTTCCACCGGCCGCGGGAGCCGCGAGGGCCTCCTCGACCGAGGTGGCACCGGCCGCGACGGACGCGTCGAGGACGGCGTCGGCCAGAGCGACGAACTTGTCGTTCTTCGCAACGAAGTCGGTCTCGCTGGCGAGCTCGATCAGGGTCGCGGTGTTGCCGCTCTCCTTGGCCGCGACGAGGCCTTCGCTGGTGGAGCGGTCGGCGCGCTTCGCGTTCGACTTGGCACCCTTGAGGCGAAGGATCTCCGTCGCCTTCTCGAGGTCGCCGCCGGCTTCGACGAGTGCGTTCTTGCTGTCGACCATGCCGGTGCCGAGGCGCTCGCGCAGGGTCTTGAGGTCAGCCAGGCTGAAATCTGCCATGGTGTGCTTCCTTACTTGACTAAAGAGGTGAGATATCGAGGAAGGCGCGAACTACTTCGCGGGGGTCTTCTCGGCGTCGGTAGCCTCGGCCTCGAGGCGGGCCTCGGTCGCGGCGTCGGACTCGACGGCGTGCTCGGGAACGATCGACGCGTCTGCGGCGGCCTCGTGCTCGGCGACGACGGCGTCTGCGTCGTTCTCTTCGGTGGGCGTCTCCGCAGCGATGACGTCGGCGACAGCGGCCTTCGTGGCGTCGGACTCGACAGCGTTCTCGACGAGACCGTCGACGGCCTCGATCTTCTCGGACTCGGTCGACGGGTTCTCCGACGCCTGGAGGAGCTCGCGCTCCCACTCGGCCAGGGGCTCGACGGCCGAGACGTTGCCGGCCTCTTCGGGCTTCTGGTGACGCTGGATCAGGCCCTCGGCGGCGGCGTCGGCGATGATGCGCGTGAGCAGGCCCACGGAGCGGATCGCGTCGTCGTTGCCCGGGATCGGGTACTGCACGTCGTCGGGGTCGCAGTTGGTGTCGAGGATCGCGATGACGGGGATACCGAGCTTGTGCGCCTCGTCGATGGCGAGGTGCTCCTTCTTGGTGTCGACGATCCAGATCGCCGACGGCGTCTTCGTGAGGTTGCGGATACCGCCGAGGCTCTTCTGCAGCTTGACGAGCTCGCGCTTCTGAATCAGGAGCTCTTTCTTCGTGTAGCCGCGCGTGGTGTCGTCGAAGTCGACCTCTTCGAGTTCCTTCATACGTGCGAGACGCTTGGAGACCGTCTGGAAGTTGGTGAGGAGGCCACCGAGCCAACGCTGGTTGACGTAGGGCTGGCCGACGCGCTGAGCCTGCTCGGCGATGGAGCCCTGAGCCTGCTTCTTGGTTCCGACGAAGAGGACCGTTCCGCCGTGGGCGACGGTCTCTTTGACGTAGTCGTACGTCTTGTCGATGTGCACCAGCGACTGCTGCAGGTCGATGATGTGGCTGCCCGAGCGCTCCGTGAGGATGAATCGCTTCATCTTCGGGTTCCAACGACGGGTCTGGTGTCCAAAGTGAACGCCGCTGTCGAGCAGCTGGCGAATGGTTACAACGGCCATGAGCCGTCTCCTGTTCTTCGACGGCGGCTGCGCAGGTCGCAGTTCATCACGAACTGTTCGCGCCACAGGCACACGTCAATCGGTTTCTTACCGTCGACCTGTTGGCGACGGTTCCTGGTGCCCAGCACGCCTCCGACCACCGATCACACACTCCTGCAGAGCAGGAGGGAGAGGGGAGGACCGAGTGGAGTCGTGACAAAAAGTCAGCGGGCACGCGTAGTCACCCCGACGGATCGAGGTGCTCCGGAAACTATATCACCCCTGTTGCTTGGCGTAGTACTCGCGCAATTCGACCGGATCGGCAGCCTCGAGCCTGCGCGTGAAGTCGCTGTCGAAGCGGGCGACGACGGGAAAATCGCCGAGCGGCACGATCGAGTGGACCACCTGATCGGCATAGACGTGCACGAGAGTGATCGACTGGCCACCAGCTCGACCCACCAGCGTCGACTCCGGCGCCGTGACGTCCATGGTGTAGCAGGTCGCCGCGGCGACGGCCACGGGAATACCGGCGAACAGGCCATGGGTCGAATAGTGGAGGTGCCCGCCCAGGATCGCCCGGATGTCGCTGCCTCGGACGACATCGGCCAGCTCGTGCTGCCGCTGCAACTCGAGAACCTGCATGTAGGCCACGGGGCTCGGAATCGGAGGATGGTGCAGTGCGAGGAGTGTGCCGTGCGGAGCGGCGACCGACAGCTGCTCGCGGAGCCAGTCGAGTTGCTCGGAGGCCAGCTCGCCGTGGTGGTAGCCCGGAACCGATGTGTCGAGGGTGATGACTCTCAGCCCGTCGAGATCGACCACGCGATCGATGGGGGTCGCGTCGTGCGAGACGTCGCCGTCGCCCGCGTCGAGGAGCCCGGCTCGAAAGGCCGACCTGTCGTCGTGGTTGCCCATGACCCACAAGATCTCGGCGCCCATGCGCGCGGCCGCCGGCTCGACGATCGCGCGAACCCGGTCATACGCATCCGGTTCGCCCAGGTCGGCGATGTCACCGGTGAACACCAGCGCATCGATGTCGATGCGAGAGGCCTCGAGTGCGGCCATCGCCGCCGACAGCGTGGCGTCGGTGTCGATACTGCCGTACAAGGGCCTGCCACCGCCCAGAAAATGGGTGTCGCTGATGTGCGCCAGCACATGATCGGCTGGAGGGTATTGACCGAGCTGCATGGAGGCAGCCTATTTGGCGCCGCCGACTCCGTCTTTCTCGCGCCGACGCCCGCGCACGACGCTCAGGCTTCCCGTCTCTTCGAGGGCGACGCCCTTCGTCTCGGGGATCTTGAAGAAGACGAAGAAGAACGACAGCACGGCGAACGCGGCATAGAGACCGTAGGCCAGGGTCAACGAGACGTCCTGCGAGATGATCGGGAACGTCATGGTGACGGCGAAGTTCGTGAGCCACTGGGCGGCCGCGGCCACTCCGAGAGCACGACCACGGATGCGAGTCGGGAAGATCTCGCCGAGAAGCACCCAGACCAGCGGGCCCCAGGAGGCACCGAAAGCGACGACGAAGAGGTTGGCACCGACGAGAGCGATGATTCCCCACGCTCCCTCGAGGCTGGGCTTGCCGTCGACGAGTTGCGCCTGGCTGAACGCCAGCGTCATCGAACCGAGGGCGACCGCCATACCGACAGAGCCGAAGAGCAGGATGGGCCGTCGACCGACCTTGTCGACGAGGAAAATGGCGACGAAGGTGACGGCCACGTTCGTGACCGACGTGATGACCGAGATGGTGAGAGAGTCGCTCTCTTTGAAGCCCACGCTCGACCACAGGGTGGTCGAGTAGTAGAAGATCACGTTGATACCCACGAGCTGCTGCAGCATCGAGAGGATGATGCCCACCCAGACGATGGGCAGAAGGCCGAAACGCTTTCCTCGCAGAGAGCCCTTGTCGGCATTGGCCGCGTCTTCGCGAATACCGGCTTCGATGTCTGCGACGGCCTTGTCGAGCTGGTTGGCCGGCGTGATCGAGGCCAGCACCTTCGTGGCCTTCTCTTTCTTGTCGGTCATCAGCAGATAGCGGGGCGACTCGGGCAGCTTGAGAGCGACGAGGCCGTAGACGATGGCGGGCACGGCGCATACGAGGAACATCCACCGCCAGGCGTCGAGACCCAGGAAGAAGACCTCGCTCGCGCCCCCGGCGACATTGGCCAGGATGGCGTCAGAGAGCAACGCGGTGAAGATACCGATGGTGATCGCGAGCTGCTGCAGCGAGGCGAGGCTGCCTCGGATCGCCTTCGGGGCGATCTCGGAGATGTAGGCCGGGGCGATGACGGAGGCGATACCGATGCCGAGACCGCCGACGAGGCGCCAGATGGTGAGATCCCACGCGGCGAAGGCGAAGCCGGAGCCGAGCGAGCTCACCAGGAAGAGCACGGCGCCGATGAGCATGACCGGGATGCGGCCGAGACGATCGGCGAGGCGACCGGCGACGTAGGCGCCGACGGCACAGCCGAGAAGAGCGGATGCGACGGCGAAGCCGGTGAAGGCCGCCGTGAGGCTGAATTCGTCTTGGATCGCGTCGACCGCGCCGTTGACGACGGAGGAATCGAATCCGAAGAGGAAGCCGCCGATGGCTCCGGCGGCCGCGAGCGCGATGACCTTGCGCCTGAGCTTCTTATCGGTTTTCACGTCGGTCTCCGTTTGCCCTGCGCCCCCGCTGGTTGCCATGATCTGCTCCCTCTTGTGACCGACAGTGCGCGCGTCACGACGCTGTCCCTAACAGAACGATCTTGGCACGAACTCTCCCCCGTTCGGGGCATCCTGCCTGTCCTTGGTGTCCCCCTTGACAGGCTGGACTGCATGCGTCGGTTCGGTAGTCACCTCCTTTTACGACAGCGCGCGGTCCTTCTCGCGCCGGTCATCGTCGTCCAGGCGCTCGTCGCGTCGTCGCCGATCTCCGCCGCACCTGCCTGGGATTGGCCCCTCGGCCAGCCCCACGTCATCGTCCGAGAGTGGCAGCAACCCGTCGACGACTACTCCCCCGGTCATCGTGGCATCGATCTCGCGGCGCCTCCGGGCACGGTCGTCGTCGCACCCGAAGCAGGAACCGTTCACTTCTCCGGACGCGTGGTGGATCGTTCGGTCCTGTCGATCGCTCACTCAGGAGATCTGATCTCGAGCTACGAACCGGTCGAGAGCACGCTCAAGAAGGGCGACCGGGTGACTCGCGGACAACAGATCGGCACGGTGGCCTCCACGATGCACTGCGCCGAATCGTGCCTGCACTTCGGCGTTCGGCACGACGGCCGGTACATCTCGCCCCTTCTGCTGCTCGAAGCACGCCCCAGAGCGGTGCTGCTGCCGGTGTCGCGCGTCGACGTCGGCGGGGTCGACCAGCGGATGCCGCGGGTCAGGCCCGCGGGTGCGCCTGACGGTAGGTCTCGCGCAGCCTCTCGGTCGTCACGTGGGTGTAGATCTGGGTCGTGCCGAGGCTCGCGTGACCGAGCATCTCCTGCACGGCCCGCAGATCCGCACCGCCGTCGAGCAGGTGGGTCGCTGCCGTGTGTCTGAATGCGTGAGGCCCCTCCGGGCCCGAGCCCGGAACATCCAGCAGCAGTTTCGAGACGATCGCGTAGACCGAACGAGCACCGAGGCGCGCTCCGCGAGCACCGAGATAGACGGCCGACGAAGCGGCGCCGTCGCTCGCTCGCGCCGCCAGCGCGGGCCGCCCTCGCTGCAGATAGTCGGCCACGGCGAGATGAGCGGGCTGGCCGAAGGGAACGACGCGTTCCTTGCTGCCCTTTCCCAAGACGCGCACCGTGCGTCGATCGAGATCGAGATCGCCGGTATCGATGCCCACGAGTTCGGAGACGCGCAGCGCCGATGCGTAGAGCAGCTCGACGATGGCCAGGTCGCGAAGAGCGACCGGCTCACCATCGACGGCGCGAGCCGCCAGGGAGTCGAGCACCGTGTCCATCGCCTCTCTCGAGAGAACGCGGGGAAGACTGCGATCGGGTTTGGGCGCCCGAAGCCTCGAGGCGGCGTCGGTGGTCTTCTCCGTCGAGCGAGAGAGCCAGGCCGAGAAGCTCTTGGCCGTGGCCGACCGCCTCGCCAGGGTGGCCTTCGAGAGCCCGGACTGCGAGGCGGCCCACAGCCAGTCCCGGTAGACCTCGAGCGTCAGCTCGTCGGTGTCGTCGATCGTCTTGAGTACGGCGAAGGAGGCCAGCGCGGCGAGATCCGAGCGGTATGCACGCACGGTATGCGGCGAGTAGCCGCGCTCGCCCACGAGATACGACACGAAGTCGTCGATCGCGCGTTCCAGCTGCATGCCTTCAGCATGCCGCCTTCGGCACGGATTCGCGCGCAGGCCACCCGCTGCAGCACGCCGATTGTCAGACGGCCGCCAGGTGCAGAACGAGCGCCTGCTCGGGCAGGAGCAACGGCATGGTCAGACCGAGCTCGCCGAGAACACGACCCGACAGGGTGACGCCGCCGTGAACCCACCAGGGAGGCGGAGCATCCTGCAGGACGCGGGGCCACTCGCCGAGCTTCACCGCCCGAACCCGGTACACGAGATCCGGGTGCAGACCGGGGAACCTCACCGGCGCCACGGCCGAGTCGCGAGTCGCGGCGACCGTGACGATCGAGAAGATCGCGGCCATCGCATCCGCCGCCACGATGCCGTGCAGCTGACGGGCCGGATCGACGTCATCTGCTCGCACCAGCACGCCCGAGTGCAGAAGCGCCCGCTGCTCGCGATAGAGCGAGGCCCAGACGCGGATGGCGTCGAGCTCTGTCTCGCTGGCGGTCGTCAGATCCCACTCGATACCGGCGTGGCCGAACAGTGCGGTCGCGAGCCGGAAGCTGAGCTCGTGGCTGCGACCGGTCGTGTGCGCGGTCGGGGCACCGAGGTGCACGCCGAGGAACTCCGGCGGCACGAGACCCGCCGTGTAACGGTAGATCGACTGACGCTCCAGCGAGTCGTTGGTGTCGCTCGGCCAGACGCGGTCGGTGCGCTCCAGCACGCCGAGGTCGACACGTGCGCCGCCCGACGAACACGACTCGATCTCGAGCGTCGGATGCTGCGCTCGAAGCGCGTCCATGAGCCGATAGCAGGCGAGCGTCTGTCGGTGGGCCGAGCCGCCGAGCAGGTCGCGGTTCTGATCCCACTTCAGATAGGCGATCGGGTACTCGTCGAGAAGAGCGGAGAGCTGGCCGAGCACGTGCGCGAAGGCCTCCGGGTTCGACAGGTCGAGCGCCTGCTGAAAGCGCCACGATTGCGGCAGCTCGGCGTTCCCGGCCGACAGCACCCACTCGGGGTGGGCGCGGAACACGTCGGAGTCGACGCTCACCATCTCGGGCTCGACCCACAGGCCGAAGTCCATGCCGAGTCCGTGGACTCTCTCGATCAGGGTGTGCAGCCCGTCGGGCCACTTGGATGCGTCGACGACCCAGTCTCCGAGCGCACGTCGGTCGTCGGTGCGGCCCGTCATCCAGCCGTCGTCGAGCACGAAGCGCTCCACGCCCACGCTGGCGGCCGTCTCGGCCAAGCGGGTCAGCTTCGCGAGATCGTGGTCGAAGTACACGGCCTCCCATGTGTTCAGCATGAGCTTGCGCTCGCCGAGGGGGCGCTTCGAGCGGAGAAAGCCGTGAAGGCGCTCGGCGAGGCCGTCGAGACCGTTCGCCGACCACGCGGAGACGAGCCAGGGAGAGCGGTAGGTCTCCCCCGTGGCCAGGCGCACTTCTCCCGGTTCGATGAGTTCGCCGGCGCCCACGAGAGAGTGGCCGGTGGCCGATGCCTCCGCCCACAGACGCTGGTCACCGCTCCAGGCGAGATGAGAACCCCAGATCTCTCCGTGCCGAAAACCGAAGCCCGGGGTGCCGGCTACGAGCAGGAATGCCGCGTCGTGGCCGGGCCTGCCGTGCCGGCTGTCTCTGGTCCACGTTCCCACGCCGAGATCGTGGCGTTGCGGTTGACGTTCCCGGGGCCAGCGACCGGTGAAGTCGAGCAGCTCTCGCGCCCTCGCGGGCACAGGAAGGGTGGCGTCGAGGGAGGCCAGCGAATACACGCTCGATCCCTCGTTGCGCACGCTGAGCCGCTGGCGCACGACACCCTGCGCCGACATCTCGATGTCGATCTCGGCGACGAGAGCCGTTGCATCCGGTTCGCCGACGACCGGCGGGATCGTCTCGAGAACGAGGGAGAGATTGAGGCCTGCGTGCCGCGTCTCTCTGAGGCGGAGCGACGCCGTGTGCTGCACGCCGAGTGTGGAGATCGGCGTGCCTTCGTGATAGCCGGCGAGGCCGGGCCTGCCCGACCACCCGTCGGCCATCAGGGGAACGATCCGCTGCGTGAGAGGCGAGTCGATGGAGCTGGGGCCGATGGCCGGTCTCTGCGCCTCGGCGAGGTTCTGCAGGGCGTGCTGGTCGAGTTCGCCCAGATCGGCCCCGAAATGAATAACGGCGGGCACGGCCGTGCCGCGGGCGTCCAGCACGAAGCTGGTGCCCGCGGCACGGAGGTGGTGGATCATGCTCACTTGTTGACGGGGATCGCAGCCGCGTCGAGGGCGTCGATGGTCTTCTTCTGACCCGTCTTCAACGCGTCGGTCAGCGTGCCGGTGCCACCCAGCACCTCACCGAAGCCGTCTGCGACGTCACCGTAGGTCTGCGTCATCGTGGGACCCCAGACGAAGTCGGAGTTGGTCTCGTTCGCCGCGGTCGCGAACGTGTCGTAGATCTTCTGTCCGCCGTAGAAGTCGACGCCGTCGCCGAGCACGGGCAGCTTGAGTCCGGCCTTCGTCGCGGGGTAGAGATTGGCTTCCTTGTTCAGAGCCGTGAGGGCCTCGTCGGAGGTGTTGAGCCAGAGAGCGAACTGCGCCGCCTCGTAGGGGTGCTTCGAGCCCTTGAGCACGGCCGTGGACGAACCGCCCCAGTTGCCTGCCTTGTTCTCGCCGGCCTTCCACTGCGGCATCGGCGCAACGGCCCAGTTGCCGGATGTGTCAGGGGCGCCGCTCGAGATCGAGTTGGCTCCCCAGACGGCCGAGATCCAGGTCCAGTCGCTGCCCGTGTTGTAGGCGTTGTTCCACTCGTCGGTCCAGGCCGGAACCTTGGAGACGAGGTCGGTGGAGATGAGGCCCTGCCAGTAGTCGGCGACCTTCTCGGACTCGGGCGAGGTGAGGGTGACGTCCCATTTGTCACCGTCGTTCGAGAACCAACGACCGTCTGCCTGCCAGACGAGACCGGCGAACCAGTTCACGTCGTTCTGCGGGAAGTTGGTGATGTAGCCGCCCTGCGTGCGGATGGTCTTCGCGGCCTCGGCGTACTCGTCCCAGGTGGTCGGCACGGCGATACCGGCCTTCTCGAACAGATCCTTGCGGTAGTACATGGCCATGGGGCCGGTGTCCTGCGGGATCGCGTAGACCGAGTCCTTCTCTCCGAAGGTCACCTGGTTCCAGGTCCAGTCGATGAAGTCGTCTTTGCTCTCGGTGACGTTCTTGCACGACGCGATGTTCGTGAGGCCGTCCTGCACGCGGAAGTTCGGCAGAGCGTCGTACTCGATCTGGCCGAGGTCGGGGGCGTTGCCGGCACTCAGCTGGTTGAAGAAGTTCTTGTAGGTGCCGCCGTTGCCGTTCGGGCCCGTCTGGACGGTGACCTGGATGTCGGGGTTCTCCTTGTTCCAGATGTCGACGACCTTATCGATTCCGGGGATCCACGACGTGTAGCTCAGTTCGACCTTGCCGTCGCTCGGAGCGCACGCGGCGGCGTCGCTGCCACCGGCGCTTCCGCCGCTGCCGCCTGCGGCGCATCCCGTGAGGCTGATAGCCGCGAGAACACCGAGCGCCACGATGCGCTTGCTGTTTTTGATATGCATTTTCTCTTCCTTTGACTGTGCGGTTCTGTGGTGAGGGGTCGTGCGGGTGGCAGCGGCTACTTGACGCTGCCGGCCCCCAGCCCTCCGCGCCAGAAGCGCTGGAGGCTGAGGAAGGCGATGATCAGCGGGATGATCGACAGGAAGGCCCCGATGATGACGAAAGTGCGGATCTCGGGGATCTGGTTGACCTGCGAGTTCCAGGTGTAGAGGCCGAGGGTGACGGGGAACAGCGTCTGGTCGCGCAGCATGATGAGCGGCAGGAAGAAGTTGTTCCAGATGGCCACGAACTGGAAGAGGAAGATCGTGACGAGCGCCGGGGTCATGAGGCGGCGCGAAACGGAGAAGAAGGTGCGCACCTCGCCCGCGCCATCGAGCCGCGCGGCTTCGAGCAGCTCGTCCGGCACACTCGCCGCGGCGAAGATGCGAGCGAGGTATACGCCGAACGGGCTCACGATGCTCGGCAGGAACACCGACCAGAACGTGTTGGTCGCGTTGAACTGGCTGAAGATCAGGAACAGCGGCAACGCCAGCGCGGTGGCCGGAACGAGGACACCGCCGAGCACGGTGTTGAAGATCAGCTCTCGGCCGGGAAACCGGTACTTGGCGAGCGCGTAGCCGCACATCGCGGCGAAGAGCGTTCCGAGCAGCGCTCCGAAGCTCGCGTAGATGATGCTGTTCAGCATCCAGCGGAGGTAGACGCCGTCGTTGTAGGCGAACAGGTCGCCGATGTTGGTGAACAGGTTGAAGTCGGCGAACCACAGACCGGCCGTGCTCGAGAACTGCTCGCGCGACTTGGTCGAGCCGATGAACAGCCACCAGATCGGCACCAGGAAGTAGAGCGTCGAGACGCCCATCACGATCATGGCCGCGGTGCGCGACGCGAGCTTCTCTTTGGGAGCTCCGGCAGAAATCTGGCTCATTTGTCGCCCTTACGCTGGGTGAATTTCAAGAAGACGAACGACATGACGAAGGTCGCGATGGCCAGAACCACGCTCATCGCGGCGGCCAGGCTCACGTTCGGAACGGCGGAGGTCGTGTAGACCGCGATGTTGGGCGTGAAGGTGCTCGACACCGACGAGGTGAAGCTGCGGAACACCTGCGGCTCGGCGAGCAACTGGAGCGTTCCGATGATCGAGAAGATCGCGGTGAGCACGATCGCCGGCATCACGAGCGGGATCTTGATCGAGAGGGCGATCTGCAGCTGGTTCGCGCCGTCGAGCCTGGCCGCCTCGAAGATCTCGGTGGGCAGAGCGAGCAACGCCGAGTAGATGATGAGCATGTTGTAGCCGACGTAGACCCACGTGACCACGTTCGCGATCGACCAGAGCACCGTCTCGGGCGCCAGCAGGTCGAAGCCCGACGTGAAGGCGGCGAAGGGCGAGAGGTTCGGCGAGTAGAGGTAGCCCCACATGATGGCCGCGATGACGCCGGGAACGGCATACGGCACGAAGAAGGCCAGCCGGAAGAACTTCTTGCCCTTCACGAGTGGCGAGTCGAGCAGCAGCGCGAGCACCAGCGCGAACCCGAGCATCACCGGCACCTGCACCACGCCGAAGAGCGCGACGCGGCCGACGGATGCCCAGAACGCCTCGTTCTGGAACACCAGGATGTACTGGGTGAGGCCGCCGAACACCTCGACGGGCTTGCCGAACGTACCGTCGCGCTCGACGACGAGCAGGGACTGGCCGATCGCCCAGCCGATCGGCAACAGGTAGAACGCGGCGAAGAGCACGGCGAAGGGAGCGAGGAAGATCGCAATCGCCCTCTTGTGCTTGACGGGCGTGCGGCGGGCTTTCAGCCGCGGCACCGAGGTGGTCGTCACTTCTTAGTTCCTGCTCTCTCTCACGACGCGCACCGTGCCGGCCGGCACGTCGAGCGTGCCGATCCGCGCGGTCTCGTTCGTAGCTGACGCGGGCAGGCCGATCTCGGCGCCCGTGAGGATCTCGGTGCCCTGCGTTCGGTACTCGAACGCGGCATTCGTGTGGTTGATGATGAAGACCCAGCTGCCGGATTCTCCGACCCGACGCACGATCTCCACCCCGGCCGGGTGGCCCGCGGTCACCGCGACGCCGGCGTCTCTGGCGGCGCGAACGAGCGTCGTGGCGAGGGACTCCTCGTCGAGGGCCGTCGCGAGGTACCAGGCGACCCCGTCGCCGAACGCGTTGCGGGTGACGGCGGCGACACCGGGAACGGGCCCGTTCGTGAAGACGGAGACAGCCTCTGCGCCCTCGAGGCGCAGTCGCTCCGACCACAGGCGCGCACTCTGTCCATCGCTCAGTTCGAGAACGGTCGACGGGTGAAGCGGAACGAACTCCTCGCTCCGCACGCCGAGGAGTTCGCGGAAGGCGCCGGGATAGCCGCCGGCGCGCACCCGGTCGTGCTCGTCGACGATTCCGCTGAAGAAGGTCACGACGGCGTGCCCACCGGCCGCCACGTAGTCGGCGAGAACCTGAGCCGCGGCATCCGTGACGCTGTAGAGGCTCGGAACGACGACGAGCGCGTAGCTGTCGACGGGAGCGCCCGGGGCCACGATGTCGACCGTGATGCCCGCGCCGAGGAGTGCGTTGTATGCGGCGTGCACCTGGGCCAGGTAGCGCACCTCGACCGACGGATGCGAGTCGAGGTCGGTGGCCCACCAGGCCTGCCAGTCGAAGACGATGGCCACGTCGGCGTCGACGACGCTGCCGGTCACCTCGGCCAGTTTCGCCAGGATGTCCCCCAGCTCGACGACCTCGCGCCAGAGCATCGAATCCGTTCCCGCATGGGGCAGCATCGCCGAGTGGAACTTCTCGCTGCCCTGCAGCGAGGCCCTCCACTGGAAGAAGCTGATGCCATCGGCGCCGCGGGCGACGTGGCTGAGGGTGTTGCGGATCATCTCGCCGGGCGCCTTGGCGATATTGAGGGGCTGCCAGTTGACCGCCGAAGTCGCCTGCTCCATGAGCATCCACGGGCGTCCGCCGGCCAGGCCGCGCGTCGCATCCGCCGCGAACGACAGCTCTGATCGCGGGTCGCCCAGACGATGGTCGAGGTAGTGGTCGTTGGCGATGACATCCATGTGAGGCGCCCAGGCCCAGTAGTCCTGATTGCGGATGTGCGCCGTGACCATGAAGTTCGTCGTGATCGGCGCCGAGCTGTGCTTGCGGAGGATCGCCTGCTCTGCCTTGTAGTGGGCCAGCAGTTCATCCGAGCTGAATCGCATGAAGTCGAGCGCCTGGCCCGGATTTCCGGTCGATACCGTCAGCCGGGGCGTGCGGATGTGCTCCCACGACGCGTAGCGCTGGCTCCAGAACGAGGTGCCCCATGCGGCGTTCAGCTCGTCGATGCTGCCGTAGCGCTCCTCGAGCCAACCACGGAAGGCGACGGAGGAGATGGCGCAATAGCAGTGCGCGTTGTGACATCCGATCTCGTTGGAGACGTGCCACAGACGCACGGCCGGATGCGCGCCGTAGCGCTCGGCGATCTTCTCGACGAGCGCGAGCGCGTGCTCCCGGTAGGCGGGAGAGCTCGGGCAGAACGCCTGGCGTCCGCCGAATTCGCGCGTCGTGCCGTCGGCCATCATGGGCAACGATTCGGGGTAGTCGGCGCTGAACCACGGCGGCGGGCTGGCCGTCGCCGTGCCGAGGTTGATGCCGATGCCGTGCTCGTGGAGGATCTGGATGATCGTGTCGAGCGCGTCGAAGTCGTAGCTGCCCCGCACGGGTTCGAGCTGCGCCCAGCCGAAGATGTTCAGCGCCACCAGGGTCACGCCGGCCTCGTTCATCAGGCGGGCGTCCTCGAGCCAGGTCTCTCGACTCCACTGCTCGGGGTTGTAGTCGCAACCGAAAGTGAACGCGGAGACGTCGCCATCGATCAGGGTGGCTACTGCGGTCTCGCTCACGGTACGGGCTCCATTGTCAGTTCATGCTCGATCCCGCGGCCGCGCCGTCTGGGAACGCTCCCAGATTTGTCCGAACGAAAAAAGAAGGTCGGTTCTGGGAACGCTCCCAGAATATGCGCACGGATATCGAGGTGTCAATTCCGGTCGTCCGATGGCGAACCACCCAGCAGACTTTCAGCCCAGTACAGTGGGCATATGACCGCCCGTCGAGCCGCCGCCACACGCGCGACCATCAACGATGTGGCCGCTGTCGCGGGCGTCTCGCGCGGCACCGTGTCTCGGGTGCTGAACTCTGAGGCGTACGTCTCGGAGGCCGCGCGTTCCGCCGTGACCGACGCCATCTCGAAGGTGGGCTACGTTCGCAACAGCGCGGCGCGCAACCTGGCCACGCGGCAGTCTCACGCGGTGGGCCTCGTCGTGCACGAACCTCACTCGCTCTTTCTCGAAGACCCCAACATCGGCAGCATCCTGCTGGGCATCAACTCCGCCCTGTCCGACGCCGACTATCAGCTCGTCTCGCTCGTCATCGACTCCGAACGCGACAGTCATAGGGTGGCCGAGTACCTCAGCGGCGGGTTCGTCGACGGAGTGATCATCGTGTCGGCGCGCGCCCACGATCCGATAGCAAAGGTGGTCGCCGAGCTCGGTATCGCGGCAGCCTTCGTGGGTCATCCCGTCGACATCGAAGGCATCCCCTACGTGGGCATCGACAACTTCAGCGCCGCCAAGGCGATCACGACACGGCTCAAGGAGACCGGTCGACGTCGAATCGGCATGATCGCCGCGGGCCTCGACCGCGACTCCGGACAGGACCGCATGGCGGGCTTCCGCGCCGCGATGGGCGACGCCTTCGACCCCGAGCTGGTGATCACGACGCCGCTGTACGCACACGCGAGCGGCATCGACGGCATGCGCCTGCTGCTCGACCGTGCGCCCGACATCGACGGCGTCTTCGCTGCGTCAGACGCCATGGCGGCCGGTGTGCTCGATGTCCTCCGTGAGGTCGGCCGGTCTGTTCCTGCCGACGTGGGCGTCGTGGGATTCGACGACAGCGCCTGGGCGACCCGGGCACAGCCCCCGCTCTCGACGGTTCACCAGCCGGCAGGGCAACTCGGTCGACGGGCGGCCGAAAGCGTGCTGGCTCAGCTCAGGGGCGAGACGGTGGATACCGCGGGCACGTTCCTCGAGACGGCCATCGTCTGGCGCGACTCGGCCTGAGACACGGCCTCCGAGGCTCACGATCGGTCGAGGAACTCCGCCAGCGTCTGAGGGTCGTGCCCTGTCAGAGTTCGGATGTCATCGGTGATGCGCTCCTGTTCGCCGTCAGCCATCGCCGTATACGTCGACACCCAGGCGTCGACCTGCCACGATGGCGCGCTATAGCCGGCACGAGACTCGTAGGCCTCGGGCAGCGTCTCGTCGCGGAAGGTGATCGAGCGCCCCGTCTTCTGGGTGATGATTCGGGCGACCTCGTCGAGGCTCAGCGCCTCGCGGCCTGTCAGCTCGTAGACGGCGCCGCTGTGCGCCGTCGGATCGCTCAGCACCGCGAGTGCGGCATCGGCCAGGTCTGCCCTGCTGACGGCCGAGACACGACCACTGCCGGCGGGCCCGCGGATCACGCCGTCCTCTCCGGGCAGGAGGGCGAAGAAGTCCATGTAGAAGTTGTTGCGCAGAAACGTGAAGCTCATTCCGGAGTCTCGGATGTGCTGCTCTGTCGCGAAGTGATCGCGCGCGAGCGTGAACACAGCCTCGGGGTGCGCGCCGAAGAACGACGTGTACACGATGTGCCGAACGCCGGCCGCTGCGGCGGCATCGATGAACGAGCGGTGCTCGTCGACGCGGTCCGCACTCTCCGAGGCGGACACCATGAACAGCGTCTGCACCCCCTCGAGAGCGGCCCGACTCGCCTCGCCGTCGCGATAACTCGCCTGGCGCACCCGCGCGCCCGCGAGCTGAGGCGCGCGGCTGGCGTCTCGCACCACCAGCGTCTGCGCCTCTCCGCGCTCTGCGATGGCCGTCGCCACTCGTCCGCCGAGATGACCTGTCGATCCGGTGACAGCGATCGCCGGGACACTGTCCGTACGGGACTCTGCAATGCTCATGTCTTCACGCTACCGTTTCTCTTTCTTCCACCCGGCCTCGCCCTCGACCGCCATCCCGTCTAGTGCGAGCAGGCCCAGCACGCCTTCCGTCGCCCCCATCGACATGCCGGTGCGCCGGGCCACATCGCTCGTCGTGCGGGCCGATCGAGCGCTCAGCGCATCGAGCACACGCACGTGGTCGGGCGGTGGTCTGTCGAATGCCGCGTCGAGGCCGATATCGAGTTCCGGCTGCGCCGCACCATCGGCCATGCCCGACGCGAGCTCCAGCACCTCGTCGACGCTCGTGACGCACACCGCATCGAATTCTCTGATCAGACGATGGCACCCCGCCGACGACGGAGACGTGACCGGACCGGGAACCGCGCCGAGGGGCCGCCCGACGGATGCCGCGTGCGCCGCGGTATTGAGCGAGCCCGAACGGCGGCCGGCCTCGACGACGACGGTCGCGACACTCGCCGCTGCTATCAATCGATTGCGTTGCAGAAAGCGCCATTTGGTCGGCGGCGAACCGCAGGGCAACTCGGAGACGACGGCACCGACGGTGGCGATGCGCCCCAGCAGGGCATCGTGGCCGCTGGGGTAGAAGCGATCGACACCGCCGGCGAGGAACGCGACCGTGAGCCCGCCGCTCGCGAGCACAGACCGATGCACCATGCCGTCGATGCCGTAGGCGGCGCCCGACACCACAGAAACTCCCCTGTCGCTCAGACCAGCTCCGAGTTCCATCGCCATGTGCTCTCCGTAACCCGTGGCCGCCCGCGCACCGACCAGGGCGACCGACGACGGGAGCGAATCCAAGGCTGCATCGACACCCCGCACCCAGAGTGCGATCGGGCCGTGCACGCCGAGGTCGTCGACCGCGGAGGGCCAGCTCCTGTCTGACGGAAGAAGAAGTCGGGCCGACACCCTCGCGGCTTGTCTAAGCGCGGTAATGACCGCGCTCGAGACCAGACGCGGCCGCCAGCGCTCGAAGGCGAGCGCGAGATCATGCGCGGCGACCGGGTCGGCCCCCGTGCTGGCGGCTTCGGCCGTGACTCGATCGACGGTCCATGAATCGACGAGAGAAGTGAGGGCAGCCACCGCGCCCAACGACGACACGAGCGCACCCGCGACGGAATCGCCCGGCTCGGCGATGCCCGTCCAGGATGCTCTGGCGAAGATCTCGGCCGCAAGCGCCTCGTCGACCTCCGTGTCCGCGCCAGACGACACGGCGGAGGCGAGGCCCATGACCTGACGCGAGTCCAACCCGAACACGCTCACGACTGCAACGACTTCCGCAAGTACAGGGCTCGCCCGACGTGTTCCGCCGTCGGAGACTCGACAGAGTCGAGATCGGCGACGGTCCATGCCAGGCGCAGCACCCGGTCGTATCCGCGCATGGTGAGTCCTCCTCGTTCGAGCGCCCGGTCGAGCGACGCTGTGGTGGCGCGATGCAGCCGACGCGGTCCCGTGCGAAGCCAGGAGCCGGGAACCTGCGAGTTCACCCTCCACGGCGTCTTCGCGAGCCGCTCCGCCGACCGAGCCCGCGCCGCGATGACGGTCGCCCGCGCCGTAGACGTATCGAGTCGCTCGGCACCGTCGGCCATGCGCAGTTCTGCCGCGGTGATGCGCTGGACACGCAACTGGATGTCGATGCGGTCCATCAGAGGCCCCGAGATCCGACCGAGATATCGCCGACGGGCGTTCGGGGTGCAGGTGCACTCGGAGTCGCGGGCGCCGTACTGGCCGCACGGACACGGATTCGCCGCGAGCACCAGCTGGAACGTCGCCGGAAACGAGGCGACCGCGTTCGCTCGATGGATGCTGATGACGCCCGTCTCGATCGGCTGTCTCAGCGCGTCGAGCACCGAGGAGTTGAACTCAGGAGCCTCGTCGATGAAGAGCACGCCATGAGAAGCGCGGGCGGCAGCTCCCGGTCTGATCTGTCGCGAGCCGCCACCCACCAGCGCAGCCGCGGTCGCCGTGTGGTGCGGGCTCTCGAGCGGCGGGCGTGTGATGAGCTGCGAGCCGACGACCTCGCCGCTGAGCGAGCGAAGCGAACTGACCTCGAGCGATTCGAGGGCACCGAGATCGGGAAGCAACCCAGGTAATCTGGCCGCCAACATGGTCTTGCCCGCGCCGGGTGGGCCGAGCATGAAGAGATGGTGACCGCCGGCAGCGGCGACCACGAGGGCCTGAGTCGCGTCGCGATTGCCGACCACATCGGCCAGTTCGAGCACCGGGGTCTCGGTGGCGCTCTCTCTCGCGAGCAGGATCGGGTCGACGGGCTGAGGCTGGAGGGTACTGCCGTGATAGATCGCCGCGTCACGGACGGAGGCGACGGGAATGACCGTGATGCCGGGCACGAGGGCCGCTTCATCGGCGTTGCCAGTGGGCACCATGAATCGGGTGAACCCCAATCGCGCAGCAGCGGCCACCGCGGGGAGGATGCCGCTCGTCGGCCTCAACCGGCCGTCGAGCCCCAGCTCGCCGAGGTGCACCACCCGGCCGATCGATTCGGCGCTGATGCTGCGTGCGGCCGCCAGCAGCGCCATCGCGATGGCGAGGTCGAAGACCGGGCCGAACTTCGGCAGTGCGGCGGGCGAGAGGTTCACGGTGATGCGCCTCGCTGGCAAGGGACAGCCTGCGTTGCTCGTGGCGTGCCGCACCCTCTCGCGCGCGTTCGACAGCGCCGTATCGGGCAACCCGATGATGGTGAACGACGGAAGGCCGGGAGTGATGTCGGCCTCGACCTCGACCATCTGGCCGGTCAACCCCAGCAGCGCCACCGCCGTCGTGGTACCGATCATCGGAAGACCCCGCGGAGGTGCTCGACGACGGGCATGCCGCCGTCTCGGATGAGCACCGACACCGCATCGATGCGGATGACGCCTGGTCGTGCGCCTTTCTGTGCGTCGCACCACGCGGAGGCGAGCCGGCGCAACCGTGCCAGCTTCGCGTCGGTGATCGCCTCGAAGGGGTGCCCGAACGCCGTCGACGATCGCGTCTTGACCTCGACGAACACAGTGTCGCGCCCGTCTACGCCGACGAGATCGATCTCTCCGTGCTCACACCGCCAGTTGCGTTCGAGAACGTCGAAGCCCTGGTCTACGAGGTAGCTCGCCGCCACGTCTTCGCCCCGGCGACCCAGGGCATCTTTTGCTTTCATTCGCGCCTCCGCCATCGAGGATGGCAGCGCGAGAACTGCGGCAGAGGTCACACCGAGAGAACGGGCGAAACCCACTCTCCACAGGCACAACCGAGGAGAAGACGCCTACTCGTCGAGCGCGAGTTCCTTCGGAAGCTCGAAGTCCTTCGTCGACAGCTCTTCGACGTTGACGTCTTTGAAGGTCAGCACGCGCACGCTCTTGACGAAGCGGTCGGAGCGGTAGACATCCCACACCCACACGTCGTTCATCACGAGCTCGAAGTAGAAGTCGTGCTCGGTGTCGCGGCGAACCAATTCGACGTCGTTGGCCAGATAGAACCGGCGCTCGGTCTCGATCACGTACTTGAACTGCGAGACCACATCGCGGTATTCGCGGTAGAGGGCCAGTTCGACTTCGCGGTCGTAGTCCTCGATCTCATCATCTTCCATGGTGCGCCCAGTCTACGGCGTCGAAACGAGGGCGGATTCCTTCAGCCAGCTGCGGCGATGGAAGTCGCTGGCTCCGTGGCTGGCGATTGCCTCCATGTGCACGGTGCTTCCGTAGCCCTTGTTGCTGTTCCAGCCGTAGTGAGGCGTGTCGACATGGCGGTCGATCATCAGACGGTCGCGGTGCACCTTGGCCACGACGGATGCCGCTGCGACCGACGCACAGTCACGGTCGGCTTTCACCCGGGTGACGACGTTCAGAGGCGTGGAGAGGGCGGGGGCCAGCCAATCGTGGGAGCCGTCGAGCAGAATGACGGAACCGGCGACATCCACCCCGCGGCCATAGAGCAGGCCGAGCCCGCGCTTCGCGGCGAGTCCGAGGCACGCGATGATGCCGAGTTCGTCGACCTCCTGCGGGCTCGCGAGCCCGACGGCGCTGTCGAGCGCCCACTCCGCCGCAAGCGGGGCGATGCGCTCGCGCGCCGACTCGGAGAGCATCTTCGAGTCACGCAGGCCCGCGGGAATGGGCGCACGCCTGCTGGCGCGGATCACGCAGAGGCCCACGGCGACAGGGCCGGCGAGCGCTCCCCTGCCGACCTCATCGATTCCGATGACGAGGCTCGCGCCACGGCGCTCCAGGCCGCGTTCGACCGTGAGGGTCGGGTCGGAGACGGCTATTTCGATCCCTCGCTCTCGACGCCCGCGAACACATCCGAGTAGTTGTCGAGGAATGTCCAGCGATCGGTCGGCCAGGTGATCCACAGAGCACGACCCACGACGTTGTCGATCGGCACGAAGCCCTTGCCGGGCTGATCCTGGTTGAACCGCGAATCCTTTGAGTTGTAGCGGTTGTCTCCCATGACCCACAGAGAGCCCTCGGGCACGGTCACGTCGAAGGCGACTCCGGAGGCGGCCGTCTGCCCGTCGGGCAGCTTGATGTAGGGCTCGTCGAGTGGAACACCGTTGACCGACATCTGCCCGAGCGCGTTGCAGCACGTGACGTGGTCACCGGGCAGGCCGATGACCCGCTTGATCAGATGGTCGTTGGCGTCACTCGCGGTGAGTCCCACCGTCTCGAGTACCCAGTCGAGGGCCGCGGCGACCGGCGCCTTCTCGGGTTCGATCGTGGCCGGCAGCCAGCCGCCCGGATCGGCGAAGACGACGACGTCGCCGCGCTCGATCGGCATGAGGTTCGGCTCGAGTTGGTTCACCAGAATGCGATCGTTGATCTGAAGCGTGTTCTCCATCGACCCCGAGGGGATGTAGAACGACCGCACGAGGAAGGTCTTGATCAGCACCGAGGCCAGAACGGCCACGAGGAAGATGATGAGGATGTCGCGGAGGAACAGCAGCGTGCTGCGCTGTCTGCGCGAATTCTTGTGCCGGCGTGACGTACGCGATGGCATGGTCGTTTCTGTCATTTAACCGCCTGAGCTCCCTGCCATTTTATGGGCAGGGAGCTCAGGGATGTGAATCGGAGGACCGACGGCGTTTCGGCTGTCAGACGATTCGAAGGCGAGAGTTACGCGTCGCGCTTCTCTTTGATCTTGGCCTTCTTGCCGCGAAGGGCACGCAGGTAGTACAGCTTCGCGCGACGAACGTCACCGCGGGTGACGACCTCGATGTGGTCGATGACCGGCGAGTGCACCGGGAAGGTACGCTCGACGCCGACCTGGAAGCTGACCTTGCGCACGCAGAACGTCTCGCGGACGCCCTCGCCGGAGCGGCCGATGACGACGCCCTGGAAGACCTGGATACGCGAGCGCGTACCTTCAACGATGTTGACGTGCACCTTGACGTTGTCGCCGGCACGGAATTCGGGAATGTCGCTACGCAGCGATGCCGCGTCGACGAAATCGAGAATGTGGCTCATGATGATGATTCGCTCTCTGCAACCGCCACAGGTCGACTACGGGGTAAAAGAAGTGTGAGTTTCGGTGCCATCGTTTATCGCAGACTCCCCTGTGGCAGAGTCGGGCCGAGGCACAATCGTTTATTCTGCCACACGCGGCGCCCGCGCCACAATCAATGAGTGTCGCGGCTCGTCTCGATGACGATGTACTCGCCGTCGTTCCGGATGCCCGCGGGCACCTCATTCGGTCGGAATCCGGCACCGGGGGTGGTCGGCGGCACCTCGAACGACGCGAATGCATCCTGCACGCGCTTGCGCGCCTCGACGAAGAACTGCCACACGGAGGCCCAGAACCCTCCGATGACCGCCACGATCAGAACAACGGATGCGATCGTCGATGCGGCCGTATTGAGGCCGAGGGTGATCGCTGCGGCCGAGATCACGGTGAGAACGGCCACGTCGATCCACGAGACGAGTTTGGATGCGCGAACGCCCGGCCGCGCGTAGACGATGCCGGCGATGGCGGCGAGCGCTACGAACAGCACGATGCCGGCGAGGAGAACCCCCAGGGTCTCCCAGGCGCCGCCACCGAAGATGGCGCTGCCGACGAGCAGCCACGCGGGGAGAAGGACCGCTGCAGGGAACAGAACCGAATAGAAAGCCCGACGAATCATCACCTCTTCAGGCTAGGCGCGGCAGCTCGGGAATTGGCTGGGATGATGTGCGCCTCGGGCGAACACGAGAGCGGGCAGAATAGACACATGATCGAGTTGCGCACGCCCACAGAAATCGACGAGATGCGGGCGGCGGGGCGCTTCGTCGCCGACGTGCTCACCGAACTGAAATCGCGTGCCGCCGTCGGCATGAACCTGCTGAAGCTCGATGCGATCGCACATGAGATGATCCGGTCTCGTGGAGCCGAGTCGTGCTACATCGACTACCACCCGTCGTTCGGCGCCAGCCCCTTCGGCAAGGTGCTGTGCACGTCGGTCAACGACGCCGTGCTGCACGGCCTCCCCCACGACTACGTCCTGCGCGATGGCGACCTGCTCAGTCTCGACTTCGCGGCATCGGTCGACGGATGGGTCTCCGACTCAGCGGTGTCGATCGTGGTCGGCACGCCCCGCGCGGAAGACCTCCGCGTCATCGAGACGACGGAGCGCGCTCTGGAGGCCGGCATCGCGGCGGCTCGTCCGGGAGGACGACTCGGCGACATCTCTGCGGCGATCGGCCAGGTCGCGGCCGAGGCCGGATACCTCGTGAACACCGACTTCGGCGGACACGGGGTGGGCCGCACCATGCACGGCGACCCCCACGTTCCGAACAGCGGCCGCCCGAACCGTGGGCTCCCGCTACGCGCGGGCCTCGTCATCGCGATCGAGCCATGGTTCCTCGAGACGACCGACAAGATCGTCACCGACAAAGATGGCTGGACCCTGCGCAGCGCCGACGGTTCTCGGGGCGCGCACTCGGAGCACACCGTGGCGATCACCGAGGACGGCCCGCTGATCCTGACCGCGCGTTCTTAACCGGTCGCTCCGCGTTCAGTCGACCAGTTCGAACGCGGACAGTCCCCCGGAGTAGGCCTTCGGCAGCGGCCGCGCGAACTCGTCTCGCCTCGACGTGGAGTAGCCGAGTGTGACGAGCGACTCCACGAGCTTGGTGGCGACGCTCACCCCGTCGATGACGGGAACGCCGACCTCGCTCGAGATGTAGCTGCACAGCTCGGCCATCCCGGCGCATCCGAGCACGATCGAGTCGGCGTCGTCTCGCTCGACCGTCTGCCGGCACCGTTCGATGATCACCTGCGCCGCTTTGGTCGACGGGTCGTCGAGCGCCAGAACGGGGATGTCGCAGGCGTAGACGCCCACGCATCGATCGGCGAAGCCGTAGTGCCTCACCAGATCCTGTGCGCGCCCCACCGTTCGCGAGAGCGAGGTGACCACGCTGAAGCTCCGACCGAGGAGGGTGGCCGCGTGCATCGCCGCCTCGGCGATTCCGACGACCGGGCCGCCCGCGAGCTCGCGAGCGGCATCCAGCCCCGGGTCGCCGAAGCAGGCGATGACGTACCCGTCAGAGCCCGCCCGCTCGCCCTCCGCGATCTTTTGAAGCAGACCGGGAACCGACAGCGTTTCGTCGTAGTGGCTCTCGATCGATGCCGGGCCCATCGAGGGGTTCACGGCGCTGATACGCGTTCCGGGGCCGGCCACCCCCCGGGCGCACGATCCGATCATGTCGGTCATGGCCCGGGTGGTGTTCGGGTTGATCACGGTGATGTGCACGAGGGCGTATCCATTCGGTGGTGCGGCGAGTGGGATTACTGGATGACCGAGGCGGTCTCGTGCTCCTCGGCCGCCTGCATGCTGCGAGCGGCCTGAGGACTGATCTTCTCCGCCAGCCAGTAGACGACGAGTCCGATTCCGCAGCCGATGAACCAGGCGTACGACGCCGCGCCCTGAAGAGCGGGAACGAAGACGGTGCTGGCCGCGAGGACCGCTCCGACCGCCGTCGCGATGACCGCGTTCGGGTTGAAGCCCTTCTTGTACCAGTAGCGCCCCTTCTCGCTCATCGAGTAGAGGTCGTCGACATAGACCGTCTGCTTGCGCACGATGTAGAAGTCGCAGATCAGCACGCCGAACAGCGGGCCGATGAAGGCGCCCAACGTGTCGAGCGTGTAGTGGATGATCTCCGGGCTCGAGTAGAGGTTCCAGGGCGTGATCAGAATGCTACCGACCGCGGCGATCATGCCGCCCATGCGCCACGAGATCTTCTGCGGTGCGACGTTCGAGAAGTCGAAGGCCGGCGACACGAAGTTGGCCACGATGTTGATTCCCACCGTCGCGATGGCGAAGGTGAGCGCGCCGAGGATGATCGCGTAGACGTTGTCGATGCGGGCGACAGTCTCGATGGGGTCGGTGATGAGCGTGCCGAAGACGGGCACGGTGGCCGAGGCGCAGATCACGACGAGAAGAGAGAAGACGAGGAAGTTCAGGGGCAGACCGAGGAGGTTTCCACGCTTGACGGCCTTGTACGACTTGCCGTAGCGCGAGAAGTCGCCGAAGTTCAGCATCGGGCCCGAGAAGTACGACACGACGAGCGCGATCGCGCCGAGCATGACAGGCACCGCGTCCCAGCCCTCGAACTGCACCGAACCGAGGTTCAGGTCGATGTTCTCCCAGCCCGCCTGCGACACGAGGTACACGGCGAGGATGATCATCACGACGTAGACGGCCGGCCCGCAGAAGTCGATGAACTTGCGGATGGACTCCATACCCCGCCAGAACACGAAGGCCTGCGCGACCCAGAGGATGAGGAAGGCGATCCAGCCGAGCAACGACAGTCCTGCGAAACCGACAGTGTCGGCATCCGCGATGCCCGCGAGCTCGGGCCAGAGCTTCAGGGCGACGACGACGAGCGCCGCCGAGGCCAGATAGGTCTGGATGCCGTACCAGGCCACCGCGATCAGGCCGCGGATGATCGCGGGGATGTTGGCGCCGAGGACGCCGAACACCGTTCGCGAGATGACCGGATAGGGAACCCCCGACTGCTGGCTGGGTTTCGCGACGAGGTTGCACAGGAAGTAGACGATCGTGATGCCCACCAGCAGAGAGACGAGCACCTGCCAACTGGCGAGCCCCAGCGCGAACAGGCTGCCCGCGGTGACGTAGCCGCCGACGCTGTGCACGTCGGACATCCAGAATGCGAAGAAGTTGTAGGCGCTCCAGGTCTGCTTCTTGAGCGGCGCGAGATCCTCGTTGCTGAGGCGCGGGTCGTGGAACGCTTCGACGACGCCGCTGCCCGTGGGCAGTCCGGCGGCTTCGAGCACGTCGCCGGGCTTCTGGCCAGGGGGGTTGATGACCTCGGTCATGGATTTCTCCGGTTTCTCATCGGTGGTGCGACAGTGTGGTTGGAGGGTGGTGAGCGGTGGATGATCCGAGTCGATCCACGTTCCCTAACCGGCAGCTCCCCAGGGCTCCGTCAGTGCTCATAAAGCTATTGCTTAACACGCTCCGCACGATTTCGTGCCTGTTACAGGCATGTGACAATTGACGGGTGGCGAACGTGCTCGAGTCCGGAGACGAGGCGGCTCAGGGCGCGAACGAGTCCCTCGGTCGAAGACTTCGCGAACTCCGCACCCAATCCGGCCTCTCGCTTCGAGCGCTCGCTCGGTCGCTCGACATCTCGGCGAGCGCCGTGTCGCAGATCGAGACCGGCGTGATGGTTCCCTCGGTGAACCGCCTGATCGCCATCGTGACCGCGCTGGGTGTTCCCCTGTCGGCGGCGTTCGAAGCTCCGGGAGCGGAATCGGCGGCAGCATCCACCACCGCCGCCACAACGCTCGGCGACCGTCTCGCCGGCATCGCCGATGAGCCGGTCGAGGGCGACGGCTATGTCATCTCACGCGCCGGACGCGTGCCCGACATGAAGCTCGAGTCGGGCGTCGTCTATCGCAGGCTCTCCCCCGGTCCAGTGCCCGGCCTCGAGATCTTCGAGTCCACCTACCCAGCAGGGTCGACGGGCAGTGCCCACGGCGACCTCATCCGGCATGACGGGTTCGAGATCGGCAGCATCACCTCGGGCACCCTCACGATCACGTTCGAGGGCGAAGATGTGACCCTCTCGGCCGGAGACTCGATCACGTTTCCCGCGACGAGGCCGCATCGCCTCAGCAACCGGTCAGGCGAGCCCTGCGTCGCTGTCTGGCTGATCGTCCACTCGTAGAAGATCGGGACGAACCCGCGCGGTGCGTTCGAGCTGCTGCTCGCGACGCCACTCGGCGATCACGCGATGATTGCCGCTGAGCAGCACTGGCGGAACGGCGCGGCCTCGCCATTCGGCCGGCTTCGTGTAACTCGGGTATTCAAGAAGGCCGTCTTCGTGCGACTCCTCGACCAGACTCTCGGGGTTACCGACGACTCCCGGAATGAGCCTGCCGATCGCCTCGATCATTGCCATGACGGCGACCTCGCCGCCGTTCAGCACGTAGTCGCCGAGGCTCACCAACCGCACCTCGGCCTTCTCGGCCGTGTCGTCGAACACGCGCTGATCGATGCCCTCGTACCGCCCGCATCCGAAGACCAGGTGCTCGCGAGTCGACAGCTCGCGCGCCATCTTCTGGGTGAACACCTCGCCTGCCGGCGAGGGAAAGATGACCAGCGGGGCCGCGGATGCGGTGGGCTCGGCATCGAGGATCGCGTCGAGCGCCTCGCCCCACGGCTCGGGCTTCATGACCATTCCCGCGCCGCCGCCGAAGGGGGTGTCGTCGACCTTGCGATGCCGGTCGTGAGTGTGGTCGCGCAGATCGTGCACCCCGAGTTCGATGAGCCCGGACTGGCGCGCCTTACCGAGCAGAGAGATGTCGAGTGCGTCGAAGAAGCTCGGAAAGATCGAGACGATGTCGATGCGCATCCTGAAAGCCTAGCTGCGGCCGCCGCCCCGGTCGCGCAGTGCACACTCGATGAAACGGGCGGAGACGAGAGCATCCGAGCCTCTATATGGTTCGGTTGAGCTGTTCTCCGCCCAGTGCGATGCCGCCGAGTCCGGCACGCCGGTGCCGCCCTGCCCACATGTGCTCGCGTCGTGCGACGAGGGATCGAATGACCTCCTCTATGAGCGCCCATTGGTTCATGACCTGCGCGTAGCTCACGCGAACGACGACGAAGCCTTGACGTAGAAGCTCGAGATCACGACGCCTGTCCTCTGCGTAGGCGAGCGGTCCTGAGTGCCAGGCTTCGCCGTCGACCTCGAGGACCACCCGATCGCCGATAAGGAGATCGACGCGCCCCACGCCCTCCACGAAGACCTGGCTGCGATAGGGGATTCCGTGCCGCCTCAAGCCCAGACGCGCCTTTGTCTCCAACCCCGACTGCGCCGCTGAATCAACAAGCGATAGGAACGAACGAAACTTCTCGGGCAGAATCGAAGCGATCTCTTCGAGTCGTTCGTGGCTCAGAATTCTCTTGTTGAGGATCGAATCGAGACTCACGATCACTTTGTCGCGGGGTTCGCAGTGAAAGAGATGGATGACCGCCATCTCTACCGAATCGACGGAGCGGCCCGTTTCGAGTGCCTCAGATCCAGCGACCGTGCGATGTATTTGAACGCCGCGACTTCCAGGCCTGCCAAGCGGCATGCGGCGGTCGTGCGGGGCGGAGAGATGCGTTGTGTGTTTGCCCACGCGAACATGCAGGAGCCGGTCATCGTCGCACCAAACTCCGAGTCGCCGCAGTACGGATTGGCAGGTGAGCACGCCGCCGACCCGAACAGCTTGCACGATCTCCGCGTTCGCCGCCGGCGACGCCACCCAGCCTTGTCTGACCCGCAGAAGTGCACCAGAGCGCAGCTCGCGGTCGACCTCTCGGCGTGGAACGCCGCGGGTCTGCAGATAACTCAGAGATGCGACTCCGCCAGCCGAACCGAGGATGGTTTCGAGACTCGTCATACGACGATCGTGCCCGGCGCGACAAGCTCGCTGGGGAGCGTCGACAGATCTGTGGAAAACAAAGAACGGGCGGAGATCAGTACATCCGACTCGCTATGCGCGTCGGATGACGTAATCTCCGCCCGTTCGGGTGAAGCTGCTACTCGGCCGGTGTGTCCTCCGGCGACGTCTCCTCGGTGGGAGTCTCGTCGTCCTCGGACTCCGGGAGCTCTTCGAGGAGGCCCGGAGGCGGCGTGATGGTCATCGTTCCGGCCACGATGTCGACGGCTGGCACGATTGCCTTGACGAACGGAACCAGCACCTCGCCGGATGCCTGCTCGATGACCAGGAGGTCTTGAGCTGGCATGTGATTGACCTGGCGCACGACGCCGATCTTCTCGCCGTCGCGGATCACGTCGAGTCCGACGAGCTGGTGGTCGAACCAGGCGTCTTCTTCGGCTGACTGCTCATCCGAGTCCTGATCGATCCAGAGGATCGCCTTGACCAGGCCTTCGGCGGCTGTTCGGTCGGGCACGCCCTTGAAGAATCCGACGGCATGGCTGTTGAACCACTTGAGCTCGATGAGTTCGAGGGTCTTGCCGTGCCACGGAGACGATGTAGGAACCTGGAGGGTGAACACCGCGCCCGGCACGAAGCGTCGTGCGGGGTCGTCGGTGAAGAGTTCCAGCTTGATCGCCCCCTTGAGCCCGTGGGCTTTCAGGAGGCGACCAACCCGGAGTTGCTGCGTCTCGTTCTTAGAAATCGGTATCCACCACGTCTACACGAACGCGCTTGCCATCAGCGAGCGCGGCGACGAGTGTGCGGAGAGCCTTGGCCGTGCGACCCGCACGACCGATCACGCGTCCGAGGTCGTCGGGATGCACGCGCACCTCGAGAACCTCTCCGCGCGGTGAGCTCTTCGCAACGACATGCACGTCGGCAGGTTTGTCGACGATGCCCTTGACCAGGTGCTCGAGAGCAGGAGCGAGCAAGGCTAGGCCTTCTCTGCTTCAGCCTCGGGAGCCTCGTCGGCAGCCGGTGCCTCTTCGGCGGGAGCGGCAGGAGCCTCGACCTTGACCTCGGCCTTGGGCTTCAAAACCGGCTTCTTCTTCTCGTCTGCGACGAACGGCTCCTTGGGCTCCTTGACGCGCACGGTCGAGACCGCGTCCTTGTCGCCCTTGAACTTGCCCCAGTCGCCCGTGAGCTTGAGGAGAGCGGCGACCTGCTCGGTCGGCTGAGCGCCGACGCCGAGCCAGTAGAGCGCACGCTCGGACTCGATCTTGATGACCGAGGGCTCTTCGGTGGGGTGGTACTGGCCGATCTCCTCGATGACACGACCGTCGCGCTTGGTGCGCGAGTCGGCAACGACGATGCGGTAGTACGGTGCACGGATCTTGCCCATGCGCTTCAAACGGATCTTTACAGCCACAATTCTTCCTAGGTTTTTCTCTCGGCCCTGGTGGGCCTAAATGTGGGTGAACTGGCAGCCGTGAGCGTGGGGTGCACACTCGGCGTAAAAAGTTCTCGAGGGTTCTGCCGCAACCTGATTAGAGGGTCGGGCGGGCAGACTCGACAGATCATTCTGTCAGATATTCGACCGGCGCGCGTAATTCAGAAGCACGTTCCATCGAGTCTGTCAGGATGAGGCGATTCGCTGCTATCGATCGGAGCCGCTCATGGAGATCTCGTTCGCTCATTCCGAACGCTCGACCCTCGGCATCGAGTGGGAGATCGCACTCGTCGAGCAGAGCTCGGGCGACCTGGTCAATGTCGCCGGCGACGTGCTGCAGTCTCTTCGCGGAGCCGACGGCGAAGACCACCCCCGCATCACCGAAGAGCTCCTTCTGAACACCGTCGAACTCGTCACCGCGGTGCACACCCGGGTGTCGGATGCCGTGGACGACCTCCAGGAGCAGCTCTCCGAGGTGCGCGCCATCACCGATCCCCTCGACGTCGAGCTCATGTGCGCGGGAACGCACCCGTTCGCCCAGTGGTTCGACCAGCAGATCACCGACAAGGAGCGGTATCACAAGCTGATCGACCGCACCCAGTGGTGGGGCCGCAACATGATGATCTGGGGCATCCACGTGCACGTCGGTGTCGAGAGCCGCGACAAGGTGCTGCCCCTGTTGAACGGTCTCCTCAACTACTACCCGCATCTGCAAGCACTCTCTGCCTCGAGCCCGTTCTGGGCGGGCGAGAAGACGGGCTACGCGTCGAACCGCGCGCTCATGTTCCAGCAGCTCCCGACAGCAGGCCTCCCCTACCAATTCGACGAGTGGTCCCAGTACGAGTCGTACGTCGACGATATGAAGGTCACGGGCATCGTCGACGACCACACCGAGGTGCGCTGGGACATCCGGCCTTCACCGCAGTGGGGAACACTCGAGATGCGCGCCTGCGACGGCCTCTCGAGCCCGGAGGAGATCGGCGCGGTCGCGGCGTTCATCCAGTGCCTCGTCGAGCACATGTCAGATCGGCTCGACGCGGGCGAGACCCTGCCGACGCTTCAGCCCTGGTACGTGCGCGAGAACAAGTGGCGCGCTGCGCGCTACGGTCTCGACGCCGAGATCATCGTGGATGCGCGGGGCGCCGAGAAATTGGTCACCGACGACGTGCGAGAACTGCTGGTCACCCTCGCGCCGATCGCCGAGCGGCTCGACTGCGTCGCCGAACTCGCCCAGGTGAACCTGATCCTCGAGCACGGTGCCAGCTACCAGCGCCAGCTTCGTGTCGCGGAGGAGAACGGCGGCAGCCTCAAGGCCGTGGTCGCCTCGCTTACTCGCGAACTGCGCCACGGCCTCGGGCACACCGGCTAGGCGTTCTTCTCGTCGCGCCAGGCCAGCAGATCCTTGACCGGGCCGAGGTCGATCGACGGGCCCGTGATTCCGAGGGTGAACAGCGTGACGCCCACCTCGGCCTTCTCGTCGAGAACCGCGGCGTCGGCCGAGCCGAAGGCACCGGTGAGCTTCACATCGTTCGAGATCTCGATCTCCGAGACGTCGCGGCCGACATCCGACGCGTGTCCGCGCAGAACCTCGAGCTTGTGCTGCAGAGTCGGCACGTCGGAGAAGCTGTGCCAGATCGTCGCGTGCTTCGCGACGAGCTTGAGCGTCTTCTTCTCGCCACCACCGCCGATCAGTACGGGGATCTTGCGGGTGGGAGCCGGGTTGAGTACACCCCACCGCGCCTCAATGCGCGGCATGGCCTCGCCCAGCGCATCCAGTCTCTGCCCGACCGTGCCGAACTCGTAGCCGTACTCGTCGTAGTCTCGCTCGAACCAGCCCGAGCCGATACCGAAGACGAGCCGACCCTCGGCGCCCGGGGTCTTGGCGCTGATGTGGTCCACGGTGCGGGCCATGTCGGCGAGCAGGTCGGGGTTCCGATAGCTGTTACACGTGACGAGGGGGCCGAACTCGATGGTCGAGGTCTGCTCGGCCCAGGCGGCGAGCATGCTCCAGCCCTCGAAGTGCAGGCCCGCGGGGTCTCCCGACAGCGGGTAGAAGTGATCCCAGTTGAAGGCGATATCGACGCCGAGTTCCTCGAGCTGACGAAGAGTGTCACGGATCGTCGTGTAGTCGGAGTGCTGGGGTGCGATCTGAATGCCGATGCGCACGGGGCGCGAAGAGTGTGTCGTCATGATGCGAGCCTACTTATCACGCCTGTTCGAGAACTCACCTTGCGGCATCCGGCATCTCACCTCACAATGAACAGGTGAAGTCGATAGAGCCGAAGTCTGCGAACATGCGCCCTCAGCGGCCGCGTCGCAACATCGCCTCCCGGTTTCTCCCTCCTGCCGCGCTGCTCTTCGTCGGCGCACTGGCGGTTGCCACGTCCCTTCCGGCCGCAGCATTCGGGCCCGGCTCGTCGTTCGGACTCACCGGGGCCACGGGCGGTCCGCAGTCACAGGATCAGCTGCTCTCGGTCGATGGCTCGGCCGCCGACGCCAGCGTTCTGCGCGACGGCTACACCGTGAACACCCCCACGCCCACACCCACCCCGACGCCTGTGGTCAAGGCCGCCCCCGCGTCGACGGGAGGAAGCCCGGGAGGATGGGGCTGCCAGCGAGACGCCCCCGCCGAGACGACGCGCCTCACCTGGCCATACGACCATCCCGTCAAGATCGGCGACGGATTCGGTCCACGCGCCGAGGGTATGCACGACGGCATCGACATGCTCGCCGGAGACGGCACGCCCATCCAGGCGATCGGCGACGGCGTCGTCACCGCGTCGGGCTACAACGGCTCAGCGGGCAATTACGTGGCGATCGCCACCATGGTCGGCGGACAGCGCCTCTGCAGCATGTACATGCACTTCCAAGACGGATCCGTGACCGTCACCGTGGGGCAGGAGGTCACGGCCGGCACCGTGATCGGGCTCACCGGCGACACCGGCAACGCCAGTGTCGAGCACCTGCACTTCGAGCTGTTCTTCGCCGACGGTATCCGCTTCGACGCGATCCCCTACCTCACGGCGAACGCGAGCTACTGAGCCCGCCTCCTCCAAGAGGCTCGGAGGACCACGGAACGCCGCTAGCGACCCAAAAACTTCTGCAGCGAGGCCAGCTCTTCTTCGCTCGGAGCGCCCGGTGCCGACTTGCCCTTGCCGAGCCCCAGGCCGAAGCCCGAGCCGCCCGCCGTGACGGGCGCGGCATCCGGTTTGATGCCGGCGGCGCGCGCCGCATCTTCGGCCGCACGCTTCGCCGGGTTGCCCGACTTCGAGCCCTTCTTCTTAGCGACCTGCTTGCGTCCGCCGTGGGCGCCGGGAACCGGGCCCATTCCGGGGATGTTCGGCATGCCGCCCTTGGCCACGGTCTTCATCATCTTCGCGGCCTGCTCGAATCGCTGCACGAGCTGGTTCACGTCGGTGACCGTCATGCCGGATCCCTTGGCGATGCGCACGCGGCGCGAGCCGTTGAGCAGCTTGGAGTTCTGCCGCTCGGCCTTGGTCATCGACTGGATGATCGCCTCGGTGCGCACGATCTCGCGCTCGTCGAAGTTCTCGAGCTGCTGCTTCATGCCGCCCATGCCGGGCAGCATGCCCATCATCTTCTTGATGGAGCCCGCGCCGCGGAGCTGCTGCATCTGCGACAGGAAGTCCTCGAGCGTGAAGGTGTCGGTGGCGAACTTCTCGGCCATCTTCATGGCCTCACCCTCGTCGAAGGCCGACTGGGCCTGCTCGATGAGGGTCAGGATGTCACCGAGGTCGAGGATGCGGCTCGCCATACGGTCGGGGTAGAAGGGCTCGAAGTCGTCGAGCGACTCGCCCGTCGACGCGAAGATGATCGGTCGACCGGTGACGGAGGCTACCGAGAGGGCTGCTCCACCGCGGGCGTCGCCGTCGAGCTTGGTCAGCACGACACCCGTGAAGTCGACACCGTCTTGGAAGGCCTTGGCCGTCGCGACCGCGTCTTGACCGATCATGGCGTCGATGACGAAGAGCACCTCGTCGGGATCGACGGCCTTGCGGATGTCTGAGGCCTGCTTCATCATGTCGGCGTCGACACCGAGGCGACCTGCCGTGTCGACGATGACCACGTCGTACTGCTTGTCGATGGCGAACTTGATGGAGTCTTTCGCGACCTTCACGGGGTTTCCCGTGCCGTTGCCGGGCTCGGGAGCGAAGACGGCGACTCCGGCCTGTCCGGCCACGACCTGCAGCTGGTTGACGGCGTTGGGGCGCTGAAGATCGGCGGCGACCAGCAGCGGCGTGTGGTTGTCTTTGGCCAGCCACTTGGCGAGCTTGCCCGCGAGCGTCGTCTTACCGGCGCCCTGTAGACCGGCGAGCATGATCACTGTCGGCGGCTTCTTCGCGAACTGGATGCGGCGGGCCTCGCCGCCGAGGATCGCCACGAGTTCTTCGTTGACGATCTGCACGACCTGCTGCGCCGGGTTGAGCGCCTTGTTGACCTCGTCGCCCAGCGCGCGCTCGCGCACCTTGCCGGTGAAGTCCTTGACCACCTCGAGCGCGACGTCGGCGTCGAGCAGGGCGCGGCGGATCTCGCGCACGGTCGCGTCGACATCCGCGGGGCTCAGCTTGCCCTTGGTGCGAAGGTTCTTGAAGGTCTCTGCGAGCCGGTCAGACAGGTTTCCGAAAGTAGCCATGGTTCGACAAGTTTACCTGGCCGCCGACGCCGCAGGTCGAAGGACCGTGCCGACGAGCCCGCTGAACGACACACGCGACGGATCGTTAGCCTAACTAATGAGCTAGGCTAAAGATATGACTCCTCCCCTCTCGCTGCCCGCCCTCAGCTCCGAGCTGCGCGGGGTCACGATGCACCTCTCCCGCAGACTCCGCAACGAGCGGGCCGATATCGACCTCGGCGACTCCCAGTTCAGCGTGCTGGCGTACCTCGTGCGCACCGGGGCGCACACGCCGAACGAGCTGAGCGCGTGGGAGCACGTCACTCCCCCATCGATGAACCGCACGATCAACGCGCTCGAGACCGCCGGCCTGGTGGCTCGAACACCGGATGCGTCGGACGGCCGCAAGGTGTTCGTCACGGCCACAGAGAACGGCTTCGCGGTCGTGAAGGAGACGAGGCGCAAGCGCGACGCGTGGCTGCACTCGAGGCTCTCGGCACTCACGGCCGAGGAACGACGAACACTCGAGGAGGCGACGGTCATTCTGAGAACGATGGTTGCTCGGTGAGCGCGATGTTCCGCTCGCTCTCGAGCGTCAACTACCGCATCTGGTTCGCCGGAGCACTGGTGTCGAACGTGGGCACCTGGATGCAACGTACGGCGCAGGACTGGATCGTGCTCACCGAGCTGACCGATCACGATGCGGCGGCGGTAGGCATCGTCATGGCGCTTCAGCTCGGGCCGCAGCTCCTCCTCGTGCCGTGGTCCGGGTTGATCGCCGACCGTCTCGATCGGCGACGCACTCTGATGGTGACCCAGGCATCCATGGGCATTCTGGGCCTCGGACTCGGCCTCATCGTCGTGACGGGCGTCGCCCAGCTCTGGCACGTCTATCTCTTCGCCCTGCTGCTGGGGATCGCCTCCGCGATCGACGCGCCCGTGCGGCAGACGTTCGTCTCCGAACTCGTCGGCGGCTCCAACCTGTCGAACGCCGTGGCACTCAACTCGGCCTCGTTCAATGCCGCGCGCATGATCGGCCCCGCCGTCGCGGGGATCCTGGTCGCCGTGATCGGCGCGGGGTGGGTCTTCCTACTGAACGCGGTGACGTTCGGCGCGGTCTTGGCTTCGCTCGCGTTCATCAGGGTCGATCAGCTGCGTCAGAGCAAGCGTGCGCCGCAGGGCAAGGGCCAACTGCTCGAGGGCTTTCGCTATGTGCGGGCGAGGCCTGATCTTCTCGTGATCTTCGTGATCGTCTTCATCATCGGCACGTTCGGCATGAACTTCGCCATCTTCACGTCGACCATGGCGAGCGTCGAGTTCGGGCAGGGGCCCGAGGCTTTCGGCCTGCTCTCGTCGGTCATGGCGGTGGGATCGGTGACGGGGGCGCTGATGTCGGCTCGACGCGACCGGCCACGGCTCCGACTCACATTCGTCGCGGCCACCGCATTCGGCGTGAGCTGTCTCGCCGCCGCCGTCATGCCGAGCTACTGGGGATTCGCCCTCGTGCTCGTCTTCGTGGGGCTCTCTGCTCAGACGCTCATGACCACGGCGAACGGCACGGTGCAGACGACGACCGCGCCCGAGATGCGTGGCCGCGTGATGGCGCTCTACATGGCGGTCTTCATGGGCGGAACTCCCCTCGGCGCACCCGTCGTCGGATGGGTGGCGAACAGCTTCGGCCCTCGCTGGGCGATCGGTGTGGCCGCCGCGTCGGGGCTCGTCGCCGCTGCGATCGGTCTCGGCTGGCTCATCGTGTTCCGGCACCTGCGGTTGCACTACGACCGCGCTGCGCATCCGCACTTCATCGTGAGTCACGACGGACGACCCTACGCGCGCAGCAGCGCGCCCGAAACTGCAGCGGAGCTTGAAGAGGATCTCGCCCTCGACGAGGCGGATGCGCGGAGATCCTGAGCGCGGATCCCCAAGCGTCAAGCGTCAGGCGATGTCGACGACGGTGACCCCAGACGACCGATCTCCCGCAGCAATGGCTTGGAGTGCCGCAGGCGCCTCGGCCAGCCCGATCCGGTGCTCGATGAGTCGGGCCGGGTCGAGGGCGCCACTCAGAACGAGGTCGAGGAGCGCCGGGTAGTCCGACGCCGGCATTCCGTGACTGCCATGCAGAGAGAGCTCTTTGGCGATGATCGTCGGGAGCGGGACCGCGGGCTCCTCTGAGAACAGACCGATCTGCACCTGTCGACCGAGCGGCGCCAGCGCGAGCACGCTGAGCCGCATCGTCGCCTGCCTGCCCAAGGCCTCGACAGAGACCTGGATGCCGGCAGGGGCAACGGAGGCGATCGCCTCGAGGACCTGAGACTCGGAGAGGCCGGACGAGTCGATGGTGTGCGCCGCTCCCAACGACGAGGCACGCTCGAGCGCGACAGGGTCGATATCGACGGCGATCACCTCGGCGCCGAGAGCTATACCGATCATCGCGGCACTCAGCCCCACTCCGCCGCAGCCGATGACGAGCAGGCGTTCACCGCGTTGGAGCCTCGCCCGGTGCACGAGACCTCGATAGGCCGTCGCGAACCGGCAGCCGAGAAGGGCCGCAGCACCCGAGTCGAGCCCGTCTGGAACGGGGATGAGGTTGACGTCGGCATTGTGCAATGCCACGAGCTCGGCGAAGGACCCCCAGTGCGTGAACCCGGGCTGCGTCTGATTGCGGCAGACCTGGCCGTTTCCGCCCGCGCATTCGGGGCAGCGCCCACAGGCCGAGACGAACGGAACCGTCACGCGTTCGCCGATCCGGAACCTCGTGACCTCCGGTCCCACTGCGGCGATGCGGCCGACGAGTTCGTGCCCGGGAACATGCGGGAGGGCGATACCGTCGTCATGGCCCAGCCATCCGTGGGCATCGCTGCGGCAGACTCCCGTCGTCTCGACTCTGATGACGACGCCGGCGGCCGAGGGAACGGGATCCGGCACGTCGCGAAGCTCGGGGGTACCTCCGAATTCAGTGAAGACAACGGCGCGCATGGGTCTCTTTCTCGCAAGGGGCGACTCCGACGATACCGGCCACGATCGACGTCGGAGCCAGTCTCTAGACTCGGGACATGCGCCAAGGAATCGTCATCCTTCCCCAAGACCCTTGGTCGATCGCTCGCCGAAAGTGGCAGTCCGCCGAGGGGCTCGGCTTCGATCACGCCTGGACCTACGATCATCTCTCGTGGCGCTCCCTCGCAGACCAGCCATGGAACGCGACCATCCCCACGCTCACGGCCGCGGCGGTCGTCACCGAGAGCATCCGCCTCGGCACCTTCGTCTCATCGCCCAACTTCAGGCATCCGGTGCCCTTCGCCAAAGAGATCGCGACGGTCGATGACATCTCGGGCGGTCGGTTCGTGCTCGGCGTCGGGTCTGGCGGAACGGGCTTCGACGCGTTCGTGCTCGGCCAGCCCGAGTACACGCCGCTTCAGCGGCACGAGCGCTTCGCGGAGTTCGTGACTCTGCTCGACGAGCTGCTGCGGCACGAGGGCGAGGGAGCACGGGGCATCTCCTTCGACGGCGACTGGTACGAAGCGGTCGACGCGCGCATGGTCGGGGTCGCGACGCAGCAGCCGCGGGTGCCGTTCGTGCTCGCCGCGAACGGCCCGAAGGGCCTCGCGCTCGTCGCGAAGCACGGGCAGGGGTGGGTCACCACGGGCAAAGACGGCGCCACCGGCGAGGAGTGGTGGTCTGCGGTGGCCACCCTGGCCGGCCGTCTCGACGACGCGGCGAACGCGGCGGGCCGCGAGCCGGCATCCATCGATCGTTATCTCTCGCTCGACTCGGGCGGCCAGTTCTCTCTCGAGAGCGTGGGCGCGTTCGACGACATGGTCGGCCGCGCGGCACAACTCGGCTTCACCGATGTGATCTCGCACTGGCCCAGGCCAGAGGGAATCTACGCCGGCGACGAAGAGGTTCTCTACGAGGTCGCCTCGCGATTCTGAGCGGCTCTAGCCGACCAGGTTCTAGCCGACCAGGTTCTGAGCGAACACGTGCGGGGTGAAGCCGGTGAGGTCGTTGATGCCCTCACCCTGGCCGATGAGCTTGATGGGAATGCCCGTCTTCTCCTGCACCGCCAACACGAAGCCGGCCTTCGCCGAGCCGTCGAGTTTGGTCAGGACGAGGCCCGTCACCCCGGCGTGCTGAATGAACGCCTCCGCCTGGGCGAGACCGTTCTGGCCCGTGGTCGCGTCGAGCACCAGAAGCACCTCGGCAACCGGAGCCTGCTTCTCGATGACGCGACGGATCTTGCCGAGCTCATCCATCAAGCCGCCCTTCGTCTGCAGACGACCGGCCGTGTCGATGACGACGATCTCGGTGCCGTGCAGCTTCGCGAACTCGATGGTCTGAAAGGCGACGGATGCGGGATCCTGGCCCTCGTGCTGCGGCCGCACGATGGCAGCGCCGGCACGTTCTGCCCAGGTGGCGACCTGCTCGACGGCGGCTGCGCGGAAGGTGTCGGCCGCGCCGATGACCACCGTGCGCCCGTAGGTGGCGAGAAACTTGGCGAACTTGCCGATCGTGGTGGTCTTGCCGACCCCGTTCACACCGACGACGAGCACCACGGCCGGGCGCTCCGAGAGGTGCAGGGTCGTGTCGAGCCTCGAGAGCCGCTCCTCCATGGTCTCGCGGAGCATGCGCTGCAGGTCTTTGGGGTCGGTCGTCTTGAAGCGATCGACCTTGGCTCGCAGGTCGCTCACCACGGAGTCGGTGACGTCCGGCCCGAAGTCGGCCTTCAGCAGCGCGTCTTCGAGGTCCTCCCACGTGTTGGCGTCGATCGTGGGCTTGGTGAACATGCCCCGGAGGGCGCCAGACAAAGACCAGGGGGTGCGTTCAGCCATACGACAAGACTAGCGGCGCGCGTTCAGCCGACGGCCTGCACGAAACCGTCTGAGCGCTCCGCCTCAGCGGCCAGGTGGGCGAGGCGCTCGGGCAACTCGATTCCCTTCCGTGCCATGGACTGCGCCCACAGCCGACCCGCCCGGTAGCTCGACCGCACCAGCGGCCCGGCCAGAACGCCGAGGAAGCCGATCTCCTCTGCCTCCTGCTTGAACGCGACGAACTCCTCGGGCTTGACCCAGCGCGACACCGGAAGGTGGCGAGGGGTCGGACGCAGGTACTGCGTCAACGTGATGATGTCGGTGCCGGCGTCGTGCAGATCCTGCAGTGCCTGACTCACCTCGGCCGGCTCCTCGCCCATGCCGAGGATGAGATTGGACTTCGTGATGAGCCCGGCGTCGCGGGCCTGCGTCAACACATCGAGCGATCGCTCGTATCGAAACGCGGGGCGGATGCGCTTGAAGATGCGCGGCACGGTCTCGACGTTGTGGGCGAACACCTCAGGCCTCGACGAGAATACCTCCGCGAGCAGATCGCTGTTGCCCGAGAAGTCGGTGGCCAGGATCTCGACCCCCGTGCCGGGATTACGACGGTGGATCTCGCGCACGGTCTCGGCGTGCAGCCAGGCACCCTCGTCCGGTAGGTCGTCGCGGGCGACTCCGGTGACGGTCGCATAGCGCAGGTTCATCTTCTCGACCGACTCGGCGACGCGCCTCGGCTCGTCGGTGTCGTAGTCGGCGGGCTTGCCTGTGTCGATCTGGCAGAAGTCGCAGCGGCGGGTGCACTGAGACCCACCGATGAGGAACGTCGCCTCGCGGTCCTCCCAGCACTCGAAGATGTTCGGGCACCCGGCCTCCTGGCAGACGGTGTGCAACCCCTCGTCTTTCACGAGGCTCTGCAGGGCGCGGTACTCGGGCCCGAAGCGCGCCTTCGTCTTGATCCACTCCGGCTTCTTCTCGATGGGCGTCTCGGCGTTCCTGATCTCGAGGCGCAGCAGTTTGCGCCCCTCGGGCACGGCGCTCACGCGGCGACCTCCGCGACGGCGTCGGCAGAGAAGCCCGCGAGCGCCGACGAATCGGCGAACCGTTCGGCGATGAGCGGAGCGACATCGCTCGGCGTGACGATGCGACCGAGACACTCGCTGATCGTCGTCACCCCCGCGTCGCGGATGCCGCACGCCACGATTCGCGAGTAGGGCGCGAGGCTGTTGCTGCAATTCAGGGCGAACCCATGCATCGTCACACCATGGGCGATCCGGATGCCGATGGCCGCGATCTTGAGATCCGTTCCGTTCGCCGAGACCCAGACCCCCGACCGCCCCTCGACGCGTCCGCACTCCACGCCGAGCTCATCGAGCACCTCGATGAGAACGCCCTCGAGACGGCGCACGTAACCCACGACATCGACAGGCTCCGCGAGTCGCAGAATGGGGTAGCCGACCAGTTGGCCGGGCCCATGCCAGGTGATCTTGCCGCCCCGGTCGACGTCGACGACCGGGGTGCCGTCGGTGGGCCGTTCCGACGCATCCGTTCGTCGGCCTGCCGTGTACACGGACTGGTGCTCGAGCATGATGAGAGTGCCGGGCGAGCGACCACCGACCACCTCGTCGTGGATGCTGCGCTGCATAGCCCAGCCCTCTCGATACTCCAGTGCGTCGTCGCCGAATCCGGCAAGGAGAAGCTGCGTCATGCCGGAAGTCTAACTATTTAATAGACGCAGTCCAATTAATCACGCCGGCTGGTTGTCGCCGACGCGCTGGCCGACGACGGCCGACACCCCGTCTTGTCGCATCGAGACTCCATAGAGGGCGTCGGCGATCTCCATCGTGCGCTTCTGATGCGTGATCACGATGAGCTGACTCGTCTTTCGCAGGTCTTCGAAAATGGTGAGCAGCCGGCCGAGGTTGGCGTCGTCGAGAGCTGCCTCCACCTCGTCCATGATGTAGAACGGGCTGGGTCTGGCCTTGAAGATCGCGATCAGCAGCGCGACCGCAGCCAGCGATCGCTCGCCGCCCGACAGCAGCGAGAGCCGTTCGATCTTCTTGCCAGCGGGTTTCACCGAGACCTCGATGCCTGTGGTGAGCAGATTCGATGGATCGGTGAGGCTGATGCTGCCCGTGCCGCCCGGGAAGAGAATCGGGAACACCTCTTGGAACGCCGCCTTCGTGTCGGTGAAGGCCTCGTCGAAGATGACCTGCATCTTCACGTCGATCTCGTCGATGATCGTGAGCAGGTCTGTTCGGGTCTTGGTGAGGTCGGTCAGCTGCTCGGTGAGGAACTTGTGCCGCTGCTCCAGCGCGTCGAACTCCTCGAGTGCGAGCGGGTTCACGCGGCCCAGCTCGGCGAGCTTGCGTTCGGCCTTCGCCAATCGGGCCTGCTGCTGCGCGCGATCGAAGGGGATGCCCGCGGTCTGCCCCTCGACGGGCTCAGGCGACGGCGTATCGGAGGGGATCAGCTCGTCGGGGCCGTACTCGGAGACGAGCACGTCTTCGACGAGACCGAGCTCGCTGCCGACGCGCTCGAGCACGCTCGACAGATGCAGCTTCTTCTCATAGATCTGCAGCTCGAGTCCGTGCACGTTCTCGGTGATCGCCTGCAGACGCTCGCGCAATGCCGCTTCGTCTCGGCGCAGGGCGAGCAGCTCCTGATTCTGTTCCGCGCGCTCCGCCTCGGCGCGAGCCTGTTCGAGGCGCGCCTCAGCCACCGAGGCCTCCACCGAGCTGAGCACCGCGGGCAGTGCTTCGACCACGTCGGTCGCCGCCTCGACCTGACGGCGCCGGATCACGGCTCGGCGGGCCGCCTCTTCGGCCGCTGCACGGTCTGCCTCGACCTGCTTCTCGAGGGCGGCTCGACGAGCCTCCTCGGCGCGCACCCGCTCGCGAGCTGTCTCCAGCTGGAGCCGCGCGCCGATCTCCCGCTCCCTGGCGCTCTCGAGCTCGGCGTACAGCGCATCGCGCTGACTCACGTCGAGCATCGGGCGCGGGCGGGACTGCGCGGTCTCGAGTTCGTCCTTCGCCGTCGCCGCCGCCCGCTCGGCCTGGGCGACAGTCTCCTCCGAGGCCGCGAGGGCCGTACTGAGCCGGTCGAACTCACCCGTCGACGCGTCGAGTTGTGCCTTGAGCCTGGCGAGCTTCTCGGTCTGCGCGGCGAGCGCGGAGTCGAACTCGCGGAGAGCCGCCAGGGCGTTCGCCGACTGCTCCTTAGCCACCTGCACTATTCCGCGCTGCTCGGCGAGGGCGAATTTCGCCCGCTCGATCAACGAGCGCGTCTCGTCGAGGCTCACCGAAGCGGTGTCGCGCTCGGCGCGCAGCTCGATGCGGCTGCGCTTGGCTCCCGATCCCCCGCGCAGCACGTACTCGGTGAGTACGTCTCCCGATCGAGTGATGAGGGTGGCGCCCGCGTGCTTCGACACCGTCGGCCAGACCTCGCGGGCGGTCGCCAGGTCGTCGACGACGAGCGTTCGGGCAAGCAGTCCGCGCACGCCGGAAGGCGCGGTGATCACATCGGCAGCCGCGATCACCCCGGCCACAGCGGATGCGATGGGCGAGGCGACCTCGTCGGCGACCGAATCGGAGGGGTCGGCCACGACGATCTCGACGCGACCCAGCTCGTCACTGTGCGCCAGGTCGATGGCGGTGCGCGCGGCATCCGGGGTCTCGGCGAGTACGGCATCGGCCAGCGTGCCGAGGGCTGCCGCGATCGCGGCCTCGAAGCCCGGCTTGGCGGTCACGTTGTCGGCCACGAGTCCGAGCACGCCCGGAACCTTGGCGGCAATCAGATCGGTGGTGCCGTCTTTCTGGTCGAGGGCGAGCGTCAGAGCGCTCGTTCGGGCGGCGAGTGCATCCCGTTCGCGCTCGTGGCCGTGCAGCGTCTCGCGCAGGATCTCGATCTCGGCCTCGGCCTCGAACAGGCGGGCCTGCGCGAACTCGTAGGCCTCGTCGAGGTCGGTCTCCGACGTTCCTGAGACCGCGGCCTCTGCTTCGAGGAGGGCGAATTCTGCCTGCGCCGACTCTCGTCGGGCGGTCGCGGCCTCGAGGGCGTTGGTCTGCCGCAGCACCTCGCCGCGAACGGCCGCCAGACGCGAGTTCGCCGTGTCGACCTGGCCCTGCAGCTTGGAGATCTCGAGGTCGTGCCTCGAGACGAGGGCACTCTGCGCCGCGATCTCCTCGTCGACCGAGTCGAGCGCAGAGCGCGCCGTCACGGAGTCGGCCTGCGCAGCAGTGAGAGCCAGCTCGGCCGCGGCGACCTCGCCGCGAAGCCGAACGATCTCGTCGGCCGCGTCGGCGACCATCTGCGGCGTGACCGTGGGCCCTGCGGCCGTACCCTCGGCATCCGACCCCAGCAGCGCGAGCCGTTGATTCGCCAGAGTGAAGAGCCCGCGCAGGCGCTCCTGCACCGACTCGAGACCGAAACTCGTTCGCCGTGCGATGTCGACGGCATCGCCCACCTGAGCGTTCTCGATTCGCGCCACCCGAAGCTGATTCTGCTCGAGGCGCTCCTGCAGCACGATGCGCTCGGTGCGGCGCTCGTTCTCGGTTCGTCCGTGTTCGGAGAGCGCGGTGCGCAGCGTCACGACCTCGTCTGCGAGAAGCCGGGCGCGCGCATCGCGAACGACCATGGCGATCGACTGCGCCTCTTTCGCGACCTCGGCCTGGCGCCCCAGGGGCTTGAGTTGACGCCGGATCTCGCCGGCGAGGTCGCTGAGGCGCGTGAGGTTGGCCTGCATCGCCTCGAGCTTGCGCTGCGTCTTCTCCTTGCGGCGACGATGCTTGAGGATTCCTGCGGCCTCCTCGATGAACCCTCGACGCCCCTCGGGTGTAGCGTGCAGCACGGCGTCGAGCTGGCCCTGACCGACGATCACGTGCATCTCGCGCCCGAGGCCGGAGTCGCTCAGCAGCTCTTGCACGTCGAGAAGGCGGCACCCCTCTCCGTTGATCGCGTACTCGCTGCCGCCGTTGCGGAAGAGCGTGCGGCTGATCGTGACCTCGGAGTAGTCGATCGGCAGCGCACCGTCGGAGTTGTCGATGGTGAGGATGACCTCGGCCCGGCCGAGGGGCCCCTTGGTGGCCGTGCCGGCGAAGATGACGTCTTCCATCTTGCCGCCGCGCAGCGTCTTCGCGCCCTGCTCGCCCATGACCCAGGCGAGGGCGTCGACGACGTTGCTCTTGCCCGACCCGTTCGGGCCGACCACGCAGGTCACCCCGGTCTCGAACGCGAAGGTGGTGGGGTGAGCGAACGACTTGAAGCCCTTGAGGGTCAGGCTCTTCAGATACACCCGAGGCCCTCCGCTTCGTTCCGACTGCCCGTGATTGCTCTACGGTACCGAACAGGCGCGAAACCGGGGGCGAGGCTCGTCAGCAATGCTCGAACGCGTGGCCGGGCTCGTTCTCGGCGACGAGGTTGCGGTCACGGAGGATGGTGGTGGCGGGCCGGTCGCCGGATGCGCAGATCTCGTCGAACGGGGCTGAGAGGTCGTCGGTGTACTCGATGTCGATGACCGCGTCGCCGTACACCTCGGCGTAGGCGCCGCACTCCTCGAAACGCACGCATTCCTCGGTGACGGCGAAGTCGAAGCCCGCCTCCGTGCGCCCGCGCTCGCCCAGCTCGGCCGAGTTCTTCTGCCCGATCGCCATGGCGCGCCCGTGAGCGCGGTCGGCGAAGAGCTTCGCGAGCGCCAGGTTGTCATCGACGCTGAGGCGCCCCTCGCTGCGCGAGTACGTGTCGAGATTGTCGATCTCGACGGCGTCGAAGCCCTTGTCTGCGCAGATCTCGATCGATGCGCCGATCATGCGCGAGATGCGCTGCCTCTTCTCAGGGCTCGAGGTGTCGAGAATGAATTCGTCGGGCCAGTTCGGATCGATGATGGCGTGGCCTGCGTCATCCCGCAGCACGAGGTCGGGGTTGTCGATGTTCCACCGCTCGTCGTCTCCGGGCTGGGATTGGAAGCCGTTGACGTAGCAGATCGAGTACACGCCCTCCGCGGGCTCGGAGGTGCTGTCGCGCGCGACCATCTTCACCGCGTCATCGACGTCGTAGCTGCCGCCGAGCTGGTAGTCCGCCGGCTCGCCGAATGGGGGAAGCGTGACGCCGTCGACAGCCGCTGTGATGACGTAACTCGGCGTCGGGGTAGGCATGGCATCGGATGAGCCGTTCGACGCGCACCCTGCGGCGAGGACGACGACCGTGAACGCCGTGACGCCTCCGGCTGACAGTGTCTTGATCGAGCTCCGCATAGCGCTCATGCTAGGCGGCGTACGCTTGATCCGCCGCCTCGCATACTTCGCGCCGGGGCATCGCTCACTGATTGGACGCTCCCGAAGGAATGGCTCACTCCCCGATCGTCTCCCCTGGAGCCGCGCTGACACCCGCCGAACTGAGCCGGTATTCGCGGCAACTCACTCTGCCCCAGATCGGCATGAACGGCCAGAGGCGGCTCAAGGCCTCGCGCGTTCTCGTGCTCGGAGCGGGCGGACTCGGCTCCCCCATCCTCACCTCCCTCACCGCCGCGGGCGTCGGAACGATCGGTGTCGTGGACTCCGACACCGTCGAGCCCTCGAATCTTCAGCGCCAGACTCTGTTCAGCACTGCCGATGTCGGCAGGCAGAAGGCCGTCGCCGCGGCCGACGCCTTGGCCGAGCTCAATCCGCTGATCGACGTCGTTCCCCTGGTGACGCGCCTGACCTCGGCGAACGTGCTCGCGCTTGTGGCCGACTACGACGTGATCGTCGACGGCACCGACAACTTCGAGACCCGCTATCTCGCCCACGACGCGGCGAAGCTGCTGGACAAGCCCTACGTCTGGGGGTCTGTGCTGCGCTTCGACGGCCAGGCGACCGTGTTCTGGGCTGCGCCTCCGGCCTCCCTCGGCCAGGGCGTCACGGTGCGCGATCTCTTCGCCGAAGAACCCGCGGCCGACGAGGGCGAGACGTGCGCCACCGCGGGCGTTCTCGGATCGATCTGCGCGTCGATCGGCTCGGTCATGGCGACCGAGACCATCAAACTCCTGCTCGGGTTCGGCGAGCTGCTGCTCGGCCGCCTGCTCGTGCACGACGGTCTGGATGCGACGTGGCGCGAGATCCGCTTCGGCCCGGCCGCTCGCGATGCTGCTCCCCGAGAGCGCGCGGCCGCATCTTTCTCCTCTTCACCCGCCACCCCGCAAACGAAAGGCACTCCCGTGACCCAGCCCGACGCATCCACCGCCCAGCCCGAGCCGTCGGCCGAACGGCTGACCCCCGCCCAGCTGAAGGATCTGCTCGACGCCCGCGCGCGAGGCGAGCAGAAATTCGTGCTGGTCGACGTGCGCGAGCCGTGGGAGCGCGACATCGTCGCTATCGAGGGATCGGAGCTGATTCCGATGAGCCAGCTACTGAGCGACGAGGCGCGCGAGAAGATGCCGCAGGACGACAGGGTGATCCTGTACTGCCACCACGACGGGCGCTCGGGCCAGGCCCGCGACTACATGGCGCAGAACGGCTGGTCGAACATCTCCGACCTCGGCGGCGGGGTCGACGCGTGGGTCACCGAGATCGAGCCCGACAAGGCTCGGTACTGACGCGCTCGCGCCTGTCGTCCGTCTGGGGCAGAGTCGTCGTATGGACGACAAAGAGATTCTGCACACCTATCTGCGGCGCGGGCGCGACAGCCTGCTGACGAAGATCGATGGGCTCAGCGACTACGACGCCCGCCGACCGCTGACCCCGACGGCCACGAATCTGCTCGGTCTCGTGAAACATGTCGCGGGCGTGCAACTCGAATACTTCGGTGTGACGTTCGGTCGACCCGCCGACCGCACGGTCTCCTGGCTCGCCGAGGATGCGGCGGACGATGCCGACATGTGGGTTCCCGCCGCCGAGTCGCGCGCCGACATCATCGAGTTCCACCATTACTCAGCGGCGCACAGCGATGCCACGATCGATGCCCTCAGCCTCGACGCGATCGGCGACGTGCCGTGGTGGCTACCGGAGACCCGCCGCGTCACACTGCACCAGATTCTCGTGCACGTGATTGCAGAGACCGCTCGGCATGCGGGGCACGCCGATATTCTGCGCGAGAGCATCGACGGAGAGGTGGGCCTGCGAGACGCAGACCCGAACATCCCGGGACGCTCAGCAGAGGAGTGGGCCCTCTATCGCGCCATGATCGAGGCTGAGGCGCGCCGTGCCTAGCCGCCGGCGAACGGGGGCAGCACGTCGAGGCGGTCGCCGTCGCGCAGCACGATGTCTCGATCGGTCGTCGAGACCTCGTTGAGAATGAAAGAGCAGCGCGCGAAAACCGCACGGGGATCCTCGCCCAACTCGTCGAGCAGGGCGCCGATCGTGTGTTCGTCTCCGATCGAGCGCGTCTCTTCGGCCACGCCCGTGGCAGCCTTGGCCGCGGCGAAGTACCTCACCTGAACCTGCACGTCAGCCTCCGATCGCGCTCATGGATCGGGCAGGCTGTTCGAAGCCGGAGGCGTTGATGCCGTGCCCGGATGGCTTCGCCCACATTGCCGCGCGCCAGAGGTCGGCGATCGCCTCGTCGGTCGCCCCACCGCGGAGCAGCGCGAGCAGGTCGGTCTCTCCCTCGGAGAAGAGGCAGCTGCGAACCCCACCCTCGGCGGTGATGCGGGTGCGGCGGCAATCGTCGCAGAAGTTCTCGGTGACGCTCGCGATGATGCCCACCATGCCGAGCAGCTCGCCGGTCGGGTCGGACTTCTCGCGCACCTGGTAGAGCTCGGCCGGGGCTCCGTCGCGCGGAGCCTCATCGGGCGTGAGCACGTAGCGCACCTCGAGCTTCTCGCGGATCTGGGCAGCGGTGATCATTCCGTCGCGCGTCCACGAGTGATCGGCATCCAGCGGCATCTGCTCGATGAAGCGCAACTGATGACCGCCCGCCAGAGCCCACTCGAGCAATTCGACACCCTGGTCGTCGTTGATGCCCGGCATCAGCACGGCGTTGATCTTCGTGCGCTCGAGGCCCACGGTGCGCAGCTCATCGATGCCCTCGAGCACGCGGTTGAGGAACGGCCGGCGGGTGATCGTGGCGAAGGTCTCGGCGCAGATCGAATCAAGCGACACGTTGACCCGGTCCAGGCCCGCCGCGGCGAGCGCCTCCGCGCGACTCTTCAGCCCGATCGCGTTGGTCGTGAGAGAGATCTCGGGACGGGGCTCGAGGGCCGCGCAGTCTTCGATGATCTCGACCAGGTCTTTGCGCAGCAACGGCTCGCCACCCGTGAATCGAATCTGCCGTACTCCGAGCTCGTGCACGGCGATGCGGGCGAGGCGCGCGATCTCTTCGCGGGTCAGGAGCTTGGGCCCGGCCAGGAACGGCAGTCCTTCGGCGGGCATGCAGTACGTGCAGCGCAGATTGCACTTGTCCGTCAACGAGATGCGCAGATCGGTGGCCGTGCGACCGAAGCGGTCGAGCAGGCCGGCCGCGGCGGGGCGATCGGATGCCTGCGGCTGGCCGGGCGTCACAGCGGTGCCCCGGATCGGGATCGTCGGCATGCCGAGCGTGATGCTCATTCACCCAGCCTACGTCGTTCCTCGGCGACCGGACCGTGCTGCTGCTCGCTACGTTTGTCGAGACGACGTGTCAGACAGGTCCCAATCCGAAGGTCAGGAGGCGAGTGAAGTCGGTCTGCGGGTTCAGAAGCACCTCTCGCGTCGCGCCCTGTTCGACGATGCGCCCTTCCTCGAGAACGATCACGCGGTCGGCCAGCGCGAGCGCGTCGAGCGGGTCGTGAGTGACGATCACCACCGTGCGATCGGCGAGGACCTCTGCAAGGAGGCGCCGCATCAGCGGGGCGACCCCCGCGTCGAGGGCACCGAACGGCTCGTCGAGCAGCAGCAGTTTCGGCTCGGTCGCCAGCGCCCTGGCCACCGCGACGCGTTGGGCCTGCCCGCCCGACAGCCGGCGGGGGCGCCGGTCGGCCAGCCCCGTCGCATCCACTCGCTCGAGCCATCGCTCGGCGATGCGGCGGGCCTGGGCGCGATCGGAGCCCGTGCTGCGGGGGCCGAACGCTACGTTGTCACGCACGCTGAGGTGGGGAAAAAGCAGGGCCTCCTGTGCCAGGAGCGCGACGCCCCGGGAGTGGGGCGGCAACCAGACGTCGCGGCCGTCGTGATTGGTCGAGACCAGGGTCGTGTCACCCAATCGGATGTTCGCCGAATCTGGTCTCGTAAGGCCCGCGAGAACGTCGAGGAGGGTCGACTTTCCGGCTCCGTTCGGCCCGAGGACGGCGAGCGTCTCGCCCTCGACGAGCGAGAATCGCGCATCGAGCCGGCCGGGTTCGACGACAACATCGACGTCGAGGCTCATCGGATCTCCCTGCGCCCGTAGGTGACGACCATAACGATCACCGCGACGACCACCAGCACCAGGGCGAGGGCCACGGCCGCGTCCGGGTCCGTCTCCCGCTGCAGGTAGATCTCGAGCGGCAGCGTTCGCGTCACGCCCTCGAGGCTGCCCGCGAACGTGAGGGTCGCACCGAACTCTCCGAGAGCCCGGGCGAAGGCGAGCACCGCGCCGGTGACCAGCCCGGGTAGAACAAGCGGCAGGGTCACTCGCCGAAAGACGGTGCTGGGCGAGGCCCCCAGGGTGGATGCGATGGCCTCGTACCGCGATCCGGCCGCGCGCAGGGCCGCCTCCAGGCTGAGCACCAGGAATGGCAGGGCGACGAAAGTCTGCGCGAGCACGACGGCGACGGTCGAGAACGCGATGCTCACTCCCATCGTCTCGAGTGACGAGCCGAGCACGCCGCGTCGGCCGAAAGCGGCGAGCAGCGCGATGCCGCCGACGACTGGCGGCAACACGAGGGGAAGGAGGATGAGCGCCCGGAGGATGCGCTTGCCGGGAAAGCTCGTGCGCGCCAAGACGAGTGCGAGGGGCACACCGAGCACGATGCAGAGTACGGTGCTGGCGACCGATGTTCGCAGGCTCAGGGCGAGCGCCGCGAGCGACGAGGGGCTGCTGACGAGGGCAGCGAAGTTGGGCCAGTCGACCCGTGTTGCAAGGCTGACGATCGGCACGATGACGAGCAGTGCTCCGACGGCGGCGACGATGGCTACCCACGAGGGGATGCCGCCGAGACTCGGGCGCTGCCGTATGCGAGCGGACACTATGGCTTCGCGAAGCCCGCAGAGGCGAGGATCTTCTGGCCGTCCACGCCGGTGACGAGCGTCACGAATTCTTCTGCGAGCTCGGGGTGGGCCGACGTTGTCGTGATTCCGACCGGATACCTGTTCACTGCGCCCGCGGATTCGGGGAAGGAGATTCCCTCGACCGAGTCACCCGCGGCATCGACGTCGGTCACGTACACGAGACCGGCATCCGCCTCGCCCGACGAGACCTTGCCGAGCACGTCGGTCACGGCGGACTCCTCGCTGACGGGGCTGAGCGCGATGCCCGTGGCTTGCTCGATCTTGACGGTGGCGGAACCGCAGGGAACCTGCGCAGCGCAGATGACAACCTTGGCGTCGGGCTTGCTCAGATCCGCGAACGAGGTGATCCCGGCCGGATTTCCCCGAGGAACGGCGATCTCGAGGGTGTTGCTCGCAAAGAGCTCGGGCGTGCCGGCGATCAGCTTCGCATCGGTCAGCTTCGCCATGTTCTTCTCGTCGGCGAAGGCGACGACGTCGGCAGGCGCTCCCTCGGTGACCTGCGACACCAGATCGGCCGAGCCCGCGAAGTTCAGCGACACCGTCACGCCCGGGTGCGATGCCTCGAACTCGCTCGCCAACTCGGTGACGGTGTCTTTCAGCGATGCGGCGGCGAAGACCGTGAGCGTCTGCTTCACGACCGGAGTCGCGCTCGGTGCGCTCGTGTCGTTCGCCGAGCCCGTCGAAGGCGATGCGCACCCGACGAGAAGACCGACGGCTGCGAGGAGGACGAGAGACGCGAGGGCGGCCCGCTTCATGAGAGGCTCCGCGGCGCCTCGACGATGACATTGGTCGACTTGATCACGGCGACGGCGACGGAACCGGGCTTCAGGTCGAGCTCGCGAACGGCCTCGGTGCTCATGAGCGACACGACGCGATGGGGCCCGCACTGCACCTCGACCTGGCTCATCACCAGGTCGCTCGTGACCTTCGTGACCAAGCCCACGAAACGATTGCGCGCTGAACTGTTCATGTCGGACGGATCGGCCGGGCTGGCCGAGTGCTCCTGAGCCAGACGCGCCAGCGCAACGCCCTCTACTACTTTGCGGCCCGCTTCATCGAGCGACGCCTCGAGCACGCCGTTCTCGATCCAGCGCCGCACCGTGTCGTCGCTCACGCCGAGGAACACTGCGGCATCTCTTATCCGTATCTGCGTCACAAAGCCCAGTTTAGTTCCTCATACGCGCCACTAGCGAGCGTCGGTCGGCGTGGCTGACGCGCTCATGTGGCGCGAATCGACCTGAAACGGGAGTCATGGGTCGATTTGTGACCAGCGGATGCCGCTGCCGCTGCGAGACAATAGACGGGTGACCTCCCGATTGCTCGACCATCACCGCGTCGCGGTAGAGGCGCTGCTTGCGCCGCTCGCGCAGGATCGCGCCGTCGAGACACTGCCGGTCTCCGCGGCGCGGATCGCCGGAGCTCCCGACACCTATCGTCATCGCGTGCTGGCTGTGGACATCGTCTCCCCGACAGACCTGCCGCCGTTCGACAACTCGCAGATGGATGGCTATGCCGTGCGGGCCGCCGAGCTGACAGACGCCGCACCGCATGCGACGGCGCGGTTGCAGATCGACACACAGATCAACGCGGGCGACACGATCGCCGAGCTGGCTCCCGGCACGGCGGCGCCCATCATGACCGGAGCTCCGCTGCCCGTCGGCGCCGACGCCGTCGTGCCTATCGAGCGTGCGATTCCCGACCGTTTCCCGACCGCAGGCGAGAGCCCCCGAGCCGATGGAATCGTCGAGTTCTCGGCAGCGCCACGACCCGAGGAGTTCGTGCGCCGACGCGGCTCCGACGTCGGCGCCGGTGATCTGTTGCTCGCAGCGGGAACCTCGCTCGGGCCCGCCCAACTCGGCGTGATAGCGGCCACCGGGCTCACGACGGTCGACGTACTGCGTCGCATCCGGGTACTGCTCATCGCCACCGGCCATGAGATCAGAGAACCCGGCACCACTCTCGAACCCGGGCAGATCTACGATTCGAACAGCGCGGTGCTGAGCCAGGCCCTCATCGAGTCGGGCTGCACGGTCGTCGCGTGGCCGTGCCGCTCCGATGACGCGGCAGAGCTGCTGCACATCGTCGAGAAGGGCGCGCCGACCGCCGATCTCGTGATCACCGTCGGAGGAGTCAGTGCCGGGGCGCGCGAGGTCGTGCGCGACGCGCTCGGCCCGCTCGGTGTGGAGTTCTCACACGTGGCCATGCAGCCCGGGGGACCTCAGGGTCTGGGCCTCGTCGAGGCGGCCGGGCATCCGAACGGATTGCCCGTCGTGACCTTCCCGGGCAACCCCGTAAGCGCTCTCGTCTCGTTCGAGATGTTCGTGCGCCCCGCGCTCCGCAGCCTCGCCGGATTCGTCCGGACCGAACGCGAGGTGCTGCGCCTGCCCCTGGCCGAGTCCGTCGACTCGCCCGCCGACAAGCATCAGGTGCGCCGCGCATCCATCGATGCCGACGGTCTCGTTCGACTCGTTGGCGGGCCGAGCTCGCACCTGCTGCATTCCTATGCGGCCTCGACCGCCCTTGTTCACCTTCCGGTCGGGCTCGGCCACGCCGATGCCGGAAACCCGGTCGACGTCTGGAGAATCGATGACTGACGAACCCGCCCTCACCCATGTGCGCGCCGATGGAGCGGTACTGATGGTCGATGTCACCGACAAGGCCGAGACGTCGAGGCGCGCCAGCGCGGTGGCCACGGTCATCACGCGACCCGACGTGCTCGAGCTTCTCCTCGCGGGCGAGTTGCCGAAGGGCGAGGCCCTGGCGGTGTCGCGAGTCGCCGGAATCATGGCGGCCAAGCAGACGTCGTCGCTCATCCCGCTGTGCCATCCGCTGCCCCTGTCTGGTGCGACGATCGACTTCGCGCCTGGCGACGACCGCATCGTGATCACCGCGACGGTGAAGACCCGAGGCGTCACCGGGGTCGAGATGGAGGCACTGACCGCCGCGTCGGTCGCCGCCCTCACGCTCTACGACATGATCAAGGCAGTCGACAAGCACGTGGTGATCACCGACATTCAGGTCACAGCCAAATCGGGTGGCAAGTCGGGCGACTGGACGCTCGAATGACGGGCAGCGTCGACGACCCCCGCGAGCGCCGGGCCCGCGTCATCGTCGCATCGACCCGCGCAGCGACCGGGGTCTACGACGACCGCACAGGCCCCGTGATCGCCGACTGGCTGCGGCAGCGCGGGTGGGCTGATCCGATGGTGCAGGTGGTTCCGGATGGCGACGAGGTCGTCGCCGCGCTCCAGGATGCCGTCGAATCGGGTGCCGATCTCGTCGTGACGACCGGGGGCACGGGAGTCAATCCCACAGACCGCACTCCGGAAGCCACACTGCCGCTACTCGAACGAGAGCTGCCGGGAGTGATCGAGGCGATCCGTCGACGCGGTGCCGAATCCACGCCCCTCGCCGCACTCACCCGCGGTCATGCCGGAATAGCACGGGGCAGGAGCTTCGTCGTGAATCTTCCGGGCTCGACAGGCGGGGTGAAAGACGGGCTCGCCGTGCTCGACGAGCTTCTCGACCACGTGATCGATCAGTTGCACGGAGGAGACCATGAGCGCTGATATCTCCTCCTCGGTAGCGGACTCCGCGCCTGAGTCTGCTGACGATTTCGGCGAGTCGGCACCCGCGGTCGTCGCCTTCGCACGAGTCACGGATGCGCCCATCACGGTCGACGAGTGCGTCGCCGCCGTCGAGAACGACCACGCCGGAGCGGTCGTGACTTTTGCGGGGGTCGTGCGCGACCACGACGAGGGCAAGGGCGTGACGTGGCTGAGGTACTCGGCGCATCCGACGGCCGACGCGGTGTTGCGTGAGGTCGTCGCCGAGACGGCCCGCGCGTACCCCGGAACGACAATCGCCGCGGCACACCGCGTCGGAGATCTCGCAATCACCGACGTGGCCCTGGCCTGCGCCGTCGCATCCGCCCACCGCGGCACGGCGTTCGCCGCGTGCGCCGCGCTCGTCGACGAGATCAAGGCGCGCGTGCCGATCTGGAAAGAGCAGGGCTTTACCGACGGCACCACGGAGTGGGTAGCCGCCCTCGGCTGATGTGCTGCTTGGGTGCGCCGCTACGCACCCGAGGAGAGTCCGGCCGCCTTGGATGCTCGAACGACAATGACCACGAGCCCGGCGACGAACGTTGCAATGGCAACCCAATAGGCCGGCAACGCCACCAGCCCGATCAAGTCGAACGTCACGGCGAGCGCGAGCGCGGCGAGGGCCGGCATCAGGGCAGCCGCGTGGCCGACTCGCCATGACTCCTCATCGCGCATAAGCGAGGGAAGACGGAGTCCCACCATCGGATTGACCGTGAGCGACCCTCGCTTGGCAGCCAGGCAGATCACGGCGATCAACGCGAGAAGGCCAGCGGACAACCAGCCGAGAAGAACCAAAGCGGCAACAGGATCCTGCGTTTCCATAGGGTTATTCTGCTCCCCCCACGCGGTCACCTCCGCCACCCCTGGAACACCGTGTGTGTGCCTGCGAGCAGAAGCGGTGGTTCTCGGCGCGGTGAGTTACACGCTCGACACATGTGTGAGGTGTACTGGAACCCAGCACCACCGCAACGATTCGGTACGAGGAGACGTACATGGACCTCAACACCGTGAACCGAGTGGTTCCTGCCCGAAGCCGGGCCGACCTCCGAGAGCTCGGCAAGGGGGCCGTGCCTCTGGCCGGCGGAAGCGTGCTCTTCGCCGAGCCCGACCCTCAGATCCACACCCTCGTCGATCTGCAGACGTTCGGCTGGGCGCCGTTCGAGGTCACCGAGAAGGGTCTCGAGGTGGCCGCCACCGCCACACTCGCCGAGCTCTCCCGGCTGCCCGATGACCGGGGATGGCGCGCCTACCCCCTCTTCTCCCAGTGCTGCACGGCTCTGTTCGGCTCGTTCAAGGTCTGGAACGTCGCCACAGTGGGCGGCAACATCTGCACCGCGCTGCCCGCCGGGCCCATGACCTCGCTGTTCAGCGCGCTCGATGCAGAGGCACTGATCTGGAAGGGCGATGGCAGCGACCTGCGCGTTCCCGTCAGCGAACTCGTCACGGGCAACACGACCACCTCGCTGGACTCCGGCGATGTGCTGCGCTCGCTGCACGTGTCCACCCGCTCACTCGGCTCGCGAACGGCCTACCGAAAGATCGCGCTCTCGGCCATCGGTCGAAGCGGCGCGGTCGTCATCGGCAGACTCGACCCCGTCGACGGGAGCTTCGTGCTCACCGTGTCGGCGGCCACCGTGCACCCGGAGCAACGGCGATTCGCGGGCCTGCCCACGGCATCCGAGTTGCGCGCCGCAATCGAGAGCATCGACAGCTGGTTCACGGATGCGCACGGCGCGGCGGATTGGCGGCGCGCGGTCAGCGTCGTGCTGGGCGAGGAGATTCGGTTGGAACTAACGGAGGCATCTCGATGACGTTCTCGATCAACGGTGAGACGTTCGACTCGGAGCCCCGGGCCGGACAGAGCCTGCGCACCTTCATTCGAGACCAGCAGCACTTCGAAGTGAAGAAAGGCTGCGACACCGGAGACTGCGGCGCGTGCTCGGTGCTCATCGACGGCACGCCCGTGCACTCGTGCGTGTACCCGGCGTTCCGCGCCGAAGGCAAAGACGTGACGACCGCCTCAGGGCTGGGTATGCCGGGCGATCTGTCGGATGTGCAGCAGAGGTTCGTCGATCACGCCGCGTTCCAGTGCGGGTTCTGCACCGCGGGCATGGTCGTCACGGCGTCGACCTTCGATGACGACGACCTGGCAGAGCTGCCACGCCTGCTGAAGAGCAATCTCTGCCGGTGCACGGGTTATCGCGCGATCCACGAGGCTATCGACCACGTGCACACCGACTCCTGCGGCGTCGAGCTCGAGCCCAGCGCCGCGGCACCGGAGCCGCATACGACGCCGGTCATCAAGACCGGGCCGCGCGCATCCATCGGAACCTCGGTCGCGGCGCCGGCCAGCGAGCGGGTGGTCAGCGGGCAGGAGCCGTTCACCCTCGACGTCGCGGTCGCCGGGCTGCTGCACCTCGTCGTACTCAGCTCGCCGCACGCGCACGCGCGCATTACGGCGATCGACACACGGCGCGCATGCGCCCTGCCCGGCGTTCACGCGGTACTCACGCACGAGCACTCCCCCGACACCCTGTTCTCGACCGCCCGACACGAGTCGCGACTCGACGATCCCGACGACACGCTGGTGCTCGACAGCGTCGTGCGCTATCGCGGCCAGCGCGTGGCCGCTGTCGTGGCCGACTCGGTCGGTATCGCCGAGGCCGCCGCACGTCTCATCGAGGTCGACTACGAGGTGTTGCCCGCCGTCTTCGACCCGCACCTGTCGACGCTCGAGGGCGCACCGAGCATCCACGGCGACAAGAACGGAACCACCTCGCGCATCGTCGACCCGCAGCACAACCTGGTCGCCGAGCTGCACGGAGAATACGGCGACGTGGCCACCGGGTTCTCCGAGGCCGCGCACACGGTCACGGGAACCTGGCAGACGCAGCGCGTGGCCCACACGCACCTCGAGACCCATGCCACGATCGGCTGGCTCGACGACGACGATCGGTTGGTGCTGCGGACGAGTTCGCAGGTTCCCTTCCTGGTGCAGACCGAGATCTGCCGCCTGTTCGACCGCGACCCCTCCACCGTTCGCGTCTTCACGGCTCGAGTGGGCGGCGGCTTCGGCGGAAAACAGGAGATTCTGACCGAGGACATCGTGAGCCTCGCCGTGCTCGTCACGGGGCGGTCGGTGCAGTACGAGTTCACTCGCGAAGACGAATTCACGATCTCGCCGACGCGGCACCCCATGGAGGTGGAGGTCACCCTCGGAGCAGACGAGGGCGGCCTGCTCACCGCGATGAAGGTCGAGTTGCTCTCCGACACCGGCGCCTACGGCAACCACGGCCCCGGCACGATGTACCACTCGTGCTCCGAGTCGGTGAGTCTGTATACCGTGCCGAACAAGCGGGTGGATGCCCGCTGCGTCTACACCAACAACGTCCCCTCGGGCGCGTTCCGTGGCTACGGACTCGGGCAGGTGATCTTCGCCATCGAGTCGGCTCTCGACGATCTGGCGCGCGTCGTCGGCATCGACCCGTTCGAGCTGCGCCGGCTCAACTCCGTGACACCCTCAGACCCGCTGATCGTCACCCACGTCGAGGGAGACGATCTGATCCTCGGCGGCTACGGGCTCGATCAGTGCATCGATCTGGCCGAGAAGGCTCTTGCGAGGGGAAACTCGACGGTTGCGCCGAGCGGCGCCGAGTGGCGGGTAGGCCAGGGCATGGCCTCGTCGATGATCGCCACGATGCCCCCGCGCGGTCACTTCTCCGAGGTGACCGTCACGGCCGACGCCGACGGCGGCTACACCGTCGGTGTCGGCACCGCGGAGTTCGGCAACGGCACCACCACGGTGCACACGCAACTCGCTGCGAGCGCGCTGTCGACGAGCCCGACGCGCATCCGGGTGAGGCAGAGCGACACCGACGCCGCGCGCTACGACACCGGCGCGTTCGGGTCGGCCGGCACGGTCGTCGCGGGCAAGGCCGTGCTCGCTGCCGCGGAGTCGCTCGCGCGCGAGTTGCGACAGCTCGCCTCCGAACACACGCAGACGGCGCCGGATGCCTGGACCCTCGACGACGGCACGCTCGTCTCGGGCGATCGACGGCTGTCGGTCGCGGAGCTCGTCGGCCCTGAGGGACTGACGGCGACGGCGAACGAAGACGGCGCTCGACGCTCCATCGCCTTCAACGTTCACGCGTTCCGCGTTGCCGTGAACACACTCACCGGCGAGGTGCTCGTCCTTCAGTCGATCCAGACGGCGGACGCCGGCTTCGTGCTCAATCCTGCTCAGCTGCGTGGTCAGATCGAGGGCGGCGTGGCCCAGGCCATCGGTACGGCGCTCTACGAGGAGATCATCAACGACGGCGAAGGCACGGTGCTCACCACCGTGCTGCGCAACTACCACATCCCCCAGCTCTCCGACCTGCCCGTGACCGAGGTGTACTTCGCCGACACCCGCGATCCACTCGGGCCGTTCGGCGCCAAGTCGATGAGCGAGGCGCCCTACAACCCGGTGGCACCCGCCCTCGCGAACGCGATCACCGACGCGATCGGCCGCCGCCCCATGGAGCTGCCGATGTCGCGCGACCGCATCTGGCGGTTGCTGCAGGACTAGTCGCTCGGCGCTACGGCCACGTCACCCGGGTCGCCGCCGTGCGATGGATGGCGCCGGTCTGCGAGCGCAGCGACGCACCAGCCGCCCCGGTGCGACTCGCGATGACCTCGGCGAGGATCGATACAGCGGTCTCCTGCGGGGTGCTTCCGCCGATATCGAGTCCGATCGGTGAGTGCAGTCGCGCGATCCGCGCCGCGCTGACGCCGGCATCCTCGAGGGCTCGGATCCGCCGCTCGTGGGTGCTCCGAGAGGCCATCGCTCCGACGAAGGCCACCGGCAGCCGCAGAGCCTCTTCGAGCAGGGGGATGTCGAACTTCTCGTCGTGGGTGAGCACGCAGATCACGGTGCGCGAATCGGTGTGGGTAGACCGGAGGTATTCGCTCGGCCAGGCCACGACGACCTCGTCGGCCGACGGGAAGCGCCGCGGCGTGGCGAACAGTGGCCGCGCGTCGCAGACGGTCACGTGGTAGCCGAGCAGACTGCTGGCGTCGGCGAGCGCCGCAGAGAAGTCGACGGCCCCGAAGATGATCATGCGCGGCGCTGTGGCGGCCACGACGAACAGCACTCGCAGCGCCTCGTCGTCACAGTCGACATCGAGCGTTCCTGACAGCCCCGACGACACCCGCGCCGTCAGTTCGTGCAGGATGCGCTGCGCGGCGGCGGGATCGAGCCCGTCGCGTTCGACCTCGGGCGCCGACGCCGTCGCCGCGATCACCGTGCCCGCGGCCCGACCGGCGACGATAATGGCGACGCCGGCCGGGCGGCCGTCGCGCGTCGCCTCGAGTTCGTGCACCACTCGCGCGTCGAGCGCGCCGCGGGCGCCGCCCATCGTGATCTCGTGCGCGAAGACCTCGATACGCCCGCCGCAGCTCAGGCCGGCCTCGAAGGCGTCGCCGTCGGTGAAGCCGAACTCGGCCAGAACGGGCGCGCCCGTCTCGAGGACCGTCTCGGCGGCCTGGTAGACCGCGCCCTCGACGCATCCGCCCGAGATGCTGCCGAGCACTCGCCCCTGGTCGTCGACGGCCATCGATGTGCCGAGGGCCCGCGGGGCCGAGCCATCCACGGTCGTGACGGTCGCGACCGCGAGTCGTCGACCCTCGCCGAGGGCCTCAAGCAGGTCTGCTGCGATATCGAGCATGAGAACATCTCTTTCGGCCTCGAGGACGGCGATCAGGCCTCGCCTCGACCGACACAATCCTGACACACAGAGGTGCTAGAACTGGTCAATGCTCCTCATCCGCAATGCCATCACGACGATGATCGACGAGACGCACGAAAGCGCCGCTGACCTGGCTCTCGCCGACGGGGTCGTGGTCTCCGCGGCCATCGCGGCGACCAGCGAGGGCGACGAGACAGACGTGCTGGATGCCTCCGGATGCGTGGTGACCCCGGGCCTCGTGAACGCTCACCACCATCTTCTGCAGAGCGCGTTCCGCACACTTCCCGGCACGCGCGGCGTCGCCATGAGCGACTGGCTGCCGACGATGGCGGCGGCGTATGGCCGTGTCGGAATCGATCCCGAACTCGCGCGGGCCGCCGCTCGCGTCGGCGTAGCGGAGGGTCTGCTCTCGGGTGTCACCACCGTCGCCGATCACCACCTCACCTGGCCCGCGGGCAGCGACGATGTGGGCATCGCGCGCGCCACCGCCTCGGCTGCCGCGGAGCTCGGCGGCAGACTGGTCTTCGTGCGCGGCTCCGCCCGCGATGACCCGGAGGAAGCCGCCCTGTCGGCGGAGCGCATCGTCAGCGCGTTGGTTCCGCAGGGTGAGGCCGGCATCTCGAACGACGGGATGCTGCAGCTCGCGGTCGGGCCGGCCGGGGTGCACAGCGACAGCGAGGAGACGTTCCGGCTGCTCGCGGAGGTCGCTCGGCGGCATGGACTGCGCAGGCGCACTCAGGCCAACGAGCAGGTCGACGTGGCGATCGCTCTCGAAAAATACGGCCGGCGCCCCCTCGACCTGCTCGACGAGTGGGGCTGGCTCGCACCCGATGTCACGATCGCCCATCTCTGTGCGGTCACGCCCGAGGAGATCGCGCGGCTCGCATCCGCCGGTGTCACCGCGACCCACGCGCCCGGCTGCGACCTGCCCATGGGCTGGGGAATCGCGCCCGTGGCGGCGCTGCGGCAGGCCGGCATCGCCGTCGGACTCGGCACGAGCGGCGGTGGCAGCAACGACGCCGGGCATCTGCTGGCCGACGCGCGTCTCGCCATGCAGGTCGCTCCGCTCGTCGGTCGTCCCCTCGCGGCGCGGGAGGTCCTCGCGATGGCGAGCGAGGGGTCGGCCACCGGTCTGGGCCGCGACGAGTTGGGGCATCTTCGACATGGCGCCGCGGCAGACGTGTGCGTCTGGGATGTCTCCGGGGTGGCCGACGCCGGAGTCGCAGACCCTCTTGCAGGCCTGCTCTGGGCGAGCCCCGGCCGACGCCCGAAGCACGTCGTGGTGGGCGGACGGGTGGTCGTGCGCGACTACGAACTCGTGGGCCGCGACCAGCGCGACCTGGCCTCCGATCTGACGGCGCTTCTGGCTTCGAGAACCGCCTGACGCACGCCGATCGAGGAGAAGGCGGCTAGAGCTCGAGCGCCAGGCGCGGGCACGCGGCTCGCGAGACGCAGATCATCATGACCTCGTTGTCGGCCTGCTCGTCGGGGGTCAGCACCGAATCGCGATGATCGACCTCGCCCGAGACCACGGGCGTCTCGCAGGTTCCGCAGGTTCCCTCTCGGCACGACGAGAGCACGAGCACACCGGCGTCTTCGACGACGTCGAGAATCGACTTGTCGGGCGGCACCGTGAGCGTCTCCCCCGACAGGGTGAGTTCGACCTCGAATGAGTCGTCGAGCATGGGCGCTCCGGCATCTCTCGCCTCGAAGCGCTCGAGGTGCAGGCTGCCGTGCGGCAGCGAGGAGGATGCGTCTTCGACGGCGGCGAGAAGGCGGGCCGGCCCGCAGCAGTAGACGAGCGTTCCGTCGGCCACCTCGGCGACGAGAGCCGCGACATCCATTCGACTCACCTCGCCCTCGTCGGAATCAGCCGCGAACACGCGCACCCGACTGCCGAACAGAGCCTCTAGTTCGCCGAGGAACGCCATCGTGCGCCGCGAGCGCCCTGCGTAAGCGAGAGACCAGGAAGCACCGGCCTCTTCGGCGGCGTGGATCATGGGGATCAACGGCGTGATCCCTATGCCTCCGGCGATGAAGAGGTAGCTCTCGGCGGGCACGAGCTCGAAGTGGTTCAGCGGGCCGCGCAGACGCACCCTGCTCCCGACAGAGAGCTCCGTGTGCATCGCACGCGAGCCGCCGCGCCCTTCGTCGTCACGCAAGACGCCGATGCGATACGAGCGCCTGTAGGCGGGGTCTCCACACAGGGAATACTGCCGCTCGACTCCCTCGCGCACGACCACGTCGAGGTGCGCGCCCGGGGTCCACGAGGGAAGTTCTGATCCGTCGACGGCGCGGAACTCGATCGTCTTCACGCCGTCGGCGACATCGGCGACGCGGCTCACGACGGCGTCGATCTCAGAGAGGTGGAGTGACATGGAGGTGGTGGCTTTCGGTCAGAAGATGCGGGGTGGTCCACTGCGACAGTACTCTTCGATGAGAACTACTTCGATCACCGACGTCGAGCATTCCTCGAATCGTCATGTGAGGAAATGTTCGTGTTACGTGACCGAAATATCCACTGCTTAGAGTGGAATCGTCACTGGCCAGCGTGGGCCCCAAGAAGTTCATCGGAGGGCACACAATGAGCGCACTGCCGAGGGCTGTCTCGCTGCTTCGCTCCGCGACCCTTGAAGACGGCTCGGTCGTCGATGTGGAGATCACGGGCGATACCGTCACCGGCGTCCGGCCCGCAGGCGACGCGTCTTCTGCCGCGGCATCAGAGACCCTCGACCTCTCCGGCTTCGTTCTGCTCACCGCACCGGCGGAACCGCACGCCCACCTCGACAAGGCCCTGTCGTGGGACCTGATCGATCCGCCCATGGGCGACCTCGGTCTCGCCATCGAGTCGTGGAAGAACTATTCGGCCACGATGACCGTCGAGTCCATCGCAGACCGGGCTCGCCGCGCGGCGCTCATGCTGCTGCAGAACGGCACCACCGCCATTCGCTGCCACGTCGACATCCTCTCGGGCGACTCTCCGTTGCGCGGGGTTCAGGCCCTCGTTCAGGTGCGCGACGAACTCCGTGAGCTGATGCACATCGAGCTCGCAGCCCTCGCCGGACCGACGATCCCCACCGAAGACATCGAGGCGGCCCTCGATCTCGGAGTCGATCTCGTCGGCGGCGCGCCTCACCTGGCCGACGATCAGAGCGCCGACCTGCAGCGCCTGCTCGCGATCGCCTCACGACGCGGCGTGGGCGTCGACATCCACACCGACGAGAGCCTCACGGGTGGGTACACGCTCGCCGAGCTCGCCCGCACCGTGCGCGACTGGCCCGAATCGATGCCGGTGACCGCCGGGCACTGCGTGCGACTCGGCACCCTCGACCTCGACGAGGCCGACGCGATCATCGACGAGGTCCTCGCCAGCGACATCGGAATCGTGACCCTGCCGATCACCAATCTCTACCTGCAGGGCTGGCAGCATCCGGTGTCGACGCCGCGCGGCCTCACGGCCGTTCGCAGGCTTCTGGATGCCGGAGTGCGGCTGGGTGCGGGCGCCGACAACGTGCGTGATCCGTTCAATCCCGTCGGCCGCAGCGACGCGCTCGAAACCGCCTCGCTTCTCGTCACGGCCGGTCACCTCACGGTGCCGGAGGCGTACACCGCGGTCAGTCGCGGGGCCCGCTTGGTGATGAGCCTCGAACCCGCCGGCGTCGCCGTCGGCGCGAAGGCCGAACTGCTCGCCGTGCGCGGAGCCAACCTCACCGATGTGGTGGCGAACGCGCCCGCCGACCGGTACGTGATCCACGCGGGGCGTCTCGTCGCCTTCAGCGAGGTCACCCATCACACTGCCCTTCCGACTCGTTCCATCGAGCCGACCGAACTCCTTCTCGAAAAGAGGTGACGAGCCCGATGACGCTGACGACAGACACCCCTGCCGAGACGACGACGACCGAGCTTCTCCATTTCTCCGACGTCGCCATGACGTTCCCCAACGGCACGACCGCACTCTCCGGTGTCGATCTCACGGTCAAGAAAGGCGAGTTCGTCACCGTCGTCGGGCCGTCGGGATGCGGAAAGTCCACGCTGCTGCGCATCGCCTCAGGGCTCACCCCTGCGACGGCAGGCGAGACGAATGTCGCCACCAAGCGCATCGGCTACGTCTTCCAAGACGCGACGCTGTTGCCGTGGCGAACCGTGCAGGCGAATGTCGAGCTGCTCGCCGAGTTGAACGGCATCCCCAAGAAGACCCGCGTCGCCGAGGCCGCCAAGGCCATCGAACTCGTGGGACTCGCGGGGTTCGAGAAGCACCTGCCCAAGACGCTCTCCGGCGGCATGCGCATGCGCGCCTCGCTGGCGCGGTCGCTGACGCTCGACCCCGAGCTCTTTCTCTTCGACGAGCCGTTCGGCGCCCTCGACGAGATCACGCGCGAGCGCCTGAACGACGAGCTGATCAAGCTCTTCACCGAGCAGCAGTTCGCCGGACTCTTCATCACCCACTCGGTCTCCGAGGCCGTCTACCTGTCGACCAGGGTCGTCGTGATGTCGGGCCGCCCGGGCAAGATCGTCGAGACCTTCGACGTTCCCTTCGCCTACCCCCGTGATCCTGAGATCCGCTTCACCCCCGAGTTCGCCGAGCTCGCCGGCGAGGTCTCGCACGCGCTCAGAAAGGGACACTCGTGACCACGACCGCTCCACCGACCGGGCCGGTCGCCACGAACCCGAAGATCCGCACCGTGTCGCGCGCATCCGAGATGCCGAAGCGACGTGGCGGCCGATTCCCCGCGTGGGTTCCACCCGTCATCGTCTTCATCGTCATTCTGGCGATCTGGTATTTCGTCAGCTACGTGCTGCTCGACCCGGCGCGGTCGTTCCTCGTTCCGGCGCCCCACGTGATCATCGAAGAGGCGTTCTTCGACCCGAAGACTCTGGGCGACATCATGGGCGCTCTGGCCCGCTCGGCCGGAGTCGCTCTCACGGGACTCGCGATCGCCATCGTGATCGGCTTCGTCTGGGCCGTCGCCATGAGCCAGGCACGCTGGATCGAGCGTTCGCTCTTTCCGTACGCCGTCATCCTCCAGTGCATTCCGATCCTGGCCCTCGTGCCGCTGATCGGCTTCTGGTTCGGCTTCGACTTTCCCGCCCGCGTGATCGTCTGCGTCATGATCGCGCTGTTCCCGATCGTGTCGAACACGCTCTTCGGGCTGCAGTCGGTCGACAAGGGCCAGCGCGAGCTGTTCCAGCTGCAGAAGGCCAGTCGCTGGACCGTTCTCCTCAAGCTGGAGTTCCCGGCCGCGCTTCCGGCGATCTTCGCCGGTATGCGCATCTCCGCCGGCCTCGCGGTCGTCGGCGCCATCGTCGGCGATTTCTTCTTCCGACGCGGCGAGCCCGGCCTGGGGTCGCTGATCAGCAACTACCAATCGCGCGTGCAGGGCGCCGAACTCTTCGCCGCGATCATCGTCGCCTCGCTCTTCGGCGTCGTGGTCTTCCTCGTGTTCGGCTGGCTCGGCAAACTCGCCGTCGGCCGCTGGTACGACTACAGCAAGTAGCACCTCGGCGCAGGCCGACCCTCGACTCACCCATCCCCAGCAGCACCCTTCACAGCACCGAACCGCTTTGCATCCTGCACATCACACAAGGAGATGAAATGCGCATCACTCGATCGAGGTCACTCATGGCCGCGGGTCTTCTCGCCTCAACGGCTCTCGTCCTCACCGGTTGCTCCGCGGGCGCAACCGACACCGCCACCGACGCGAGCAAGGATCTGAAAATCGGTTCGGTCGACCTCGCGGCCGCCGGCTGCCCGGCGACCGTCACGATCCAGACCGACTGGAACCCCGAGGCGGAGCACGGCCACCTGTACTCCATGTTCGGTGACGATGCCGTGGTCGACGCGGGCAACAAGAGCGTCTCCGGCCCCCTGTACTCGAAGGGCGAATACACGGGCGTGAACCTCGAAGTGCGCTCCGGCGGTCCGGCGATCGGCTTCCAGACCGTGACGTCGCAGATGTACACCGACGACAGCATCACCCTCGGCTACTCGAACACCGACGAGGCGATCCAGCTGTCGGCCGACATGCCCACCACCGCCGTCTTCGCGCCGCTCGACATCAACCCCCAGATGATCATGTGGGATCCGAAGACATACCCCGATGTGAAGACCATCGCCGAACTGGCGAAGGCCGGCGCCGTCATCAAGTACTTCGGTGGAGCGGCGTACATGGAGTACCTCAAGGGTGCGGGAATCGTTCCCGAAGCTCAGGCCGACGGCGGCTACGACGGAACCCCCGCCAACTTCGTGACGGCTCAGGGCAAGGACGCGCAGCAGGGCTTCGCGAGTGCCGAGCCCTACGTGTACGAGAACGAGGTCGATGCCTGGAAGAAGCCGGTCGCGTACCAGCTGATCCACGACGCCGGCTACCCGATCTACGCGGCGGCCGTCTCGGTGCGTTCCGCTGATCTCGAGAAGCTCTCGCCCTGCCTCACCAAGCTCGTGCCCGTGCTGCAGCAGGCCGAGGTCGACTACTTCGCCGACCCCGCCGCGACCAACAAGCTCATCCTCGACCTCGTCGACCAGTTCGACACCGGCTGGGTCTACGACGAGGGCGTGGCCGACTACTCGGTCGACACCATGAAGAAGCTCGGTCTGGTGAGCAACGGCGACAACGCCTACATCGGCGACTTCGACGAGGCCCGTATCCAGAAGGTCCTCGACATCGACACCCCGATCTTCACCAAGCTCGGCACTCCCCCGGCAGACGGTCTGAAGACCTCCGACCTCTTCACCAACGAGTTCATCGACCAGACCATCGGCCTGAAGTAACCCGTAGCTGCAGAACCGTCGGCCCATCATCGGTCGCCCGTCGCACCACCTCGCGTGGGTGACGGGCGACCGGTGACGGGCCATCATCATTCGGCACCATCTAAGGACCCGCACCATGACCGACCTCACCGAGCCCATCGCATCCCTCGCCACAGAACTCGCCGCGATTCTGGGTGAGCGCGGCGTGACGACCGAGCTCCGCGCCCGCGAGAAGGCCTCGGCCGACGGCTCGTATCTGTCTCCGATCATCACCGAGCAGCTTCCGCTCGGGCTCGCCGACATCGTGGCCTTCCCGACCACGGCCGAGCAGGTCGCACAGGTGATCGCCGCCGCCGTTCGTCACGGGGTGGGAATCACCCCCCGCGGCAAAGGCACGGGCAACTACGGCCAGGCCATCCCCATCGAGAACGGTCTCGTGCTCGACCTGTCGAAGCTGCGCGGGGTCGTCGAGGTCGGCGACGGGTTCCTCACGGCATTGGCCGGCACCCCGATCGTCACGATCGAGCAGGCGGCGCGCGAGTCGGGCCAGCAGATTCTCATGTACCCGTCGACGGCGCAGTCGTCGATCGGCGGCTTCCTCTCGGGCGGCTCCGGCGGAACCGGATCCATCGCGCACGGCTCGAATCACGAGGGCTTCGTTCTGGCCCTCGATGTCGTGCACGCGACACCGGATGCGCAGCTCGTGCACGTGGACGGCGACGAGGCGCAGCCCTACGTGCACACCTACGGCACGGCCGGAATCATCGCCCAGGCCACGATCGCACTCGAGCCCCTGCAAGACTGGCGGGGCCTGTTCGCCAGCTTCGACACCTTCTCCGAGGCCATCTCCGTGATCCGCGAGATCGGACAGCTCGAGCCGACGCCGCGGCTGGTGTCTGCCGATCTGCCCGTACTGGCCAATGCGCTGCCGGCCGACCCGGGCATCCCCAAAGACCGCGCGAGCCTGCGCGCCATCATCGACATCGCGGCCGTCCCCGCCGCGACGGCCCTCATCGAGGCCGCGGGAGGCCGAGTCGAAGAGGTGCGCGAGGGCCCTCAGACCGCCATGAAGCTCAGCATGATCTCGTACAACCACCCCATCGAGTGGCTGCAGAAGAGCGACCCGGGCAAGTACTTTCACATCGAGGTCGCCGGCGACGCACTCGTCGACCGCATCGACGAGGTGCACGCGGTGTACCCCGGCGGCATGCTGCACATCGAGGCCCAGAAAAACCGCCCAATCGGCATGCTCGCCGGCATCTACGAGAGCGCCGAGAAGGTCTACGAGGGCTTCGACAAGCTCGCTGCGATCGGCGTCGGCGTGCACAACCCGCACGTCTGGTTCGTCGACCACGAGGTCGAACGCACGCTGGCCCTCGCCGAAACCACCGATCCCCAGGGTCTGCTGAACCCCGGCAAGCTGCAGGGCAAGGGCGTCGTCGGAGCCGCGTCATGAGCGGCGCCCCTACGGGCGATCCCGTCGTGAACGACCTGGGAACGCGCAAACTGGTCGAGCTGTCGGGGCCGGCCGCGACAGCGGCGCTCGACGCCGACTCCGTCGTCGTCATTCCCACGGGGGCGATCGAGCACCACGGATCGCATCTTCCTCTGATGACCGACTACCTGCTGGCGGATGCGATCGCGAACGCCGCCGTCGAGCGCGCCGCATCGCAGGGTGTCGACGCGTGGATTCTGCCGACCCTGGCGTACACCAAGAGCGACGAGCACCACTGGGCATCCGGAACCATGTGGCTCACCTGGGAGACGATGATGAACACCATCGTCGACCTGGGCAACTCGATCGCCGCGACCCCCGCGAACAAGGTGGCGTTCTTCAACGGCCACGGGGGCAATCTCGCGCTGCTGCAGGTCGCCTGCCGCGAGTTGCGACGCCGTTTCGGGTTGCAGACATTCCTGCTCGGGCCGATCGTGCCGCCGATGGCAGACGGCACGGGCGACGGGCCCGACGAGCTGGGACTCGGCATCCACGGCGGCCACAGTGAGACGTCGCTGATCATGCACATCCGACCCGATCTCGTCGATCTCTCACTGGCTCAGCGCAGTGTTCCCGAGCACCTGGCCGACTACGAGCACATCGGATTCAAGAAGCCCGTCTCGTTCGGCTGGCTGTCGAACGACTTCGGAACAGACGGCGTACTCGGCGACGCGACGGCTGCCAACGCGGCGTACGGCGCTGAGCTGTTCGAGCACTCCGTGGAGCAGGCCGCGGCGGCGTTCGCAGAGATCGCGCGCTTCGACCCGGCCGGGCCCGTGGCGTGAACGTGCGCGCACCGGAGCCCACCATTCCCGACGAGGCCTTCGCGGTCTTGACCGAGTGGCTTCCTGCGAACGGCGACCACGCTCGGCCGCTCATCGCGCTGGCCACGGTCGACGTCGAGGGGCGCCCGGATTCGCGCAGCGTGCTGCTCAGCGAGTTCGATCGCAGCGGGTTCTTCGTGCACACCGATTCGCGCTCGCGCAAAGTCGCCGATGTGGAGGCCCACCCGGAGGTGGCGTTCTCGATCGCCTGGCCGGCCGATCTGCGTCAGTTGACGGTGCAGGGTGTCGCGCGACGCGCATCCCCAGAAGAAGAAGCATCTGCGTACGCTCGACGGTCTCGCTACCTGCAGTTGCTGGCGTGGCTCAATACCCCCGAGTTCGCTCTGCTGCCGACAGATGAGCAAGAGCAGAGCTGGGCCGCCTTCGACGCCGCTCACCCGGACGGCACGCTGACTTCCCCGGACACATGGCTCGGTTTCGTGATCGAGCCCACGCGGCTCACGTTTTGGGAGGGCAACCCTCGAGCGGCGAGCCGCCGCACCGAGTACCGCTCTGCCGCGGACGGCACCTGGAGCACGGCGACTCTCCCCGGCTGAGCCGGTCTCGCGCACGCTTTCGTGCCCGAATGCCTCCATTCGTGCAACGAGACCGCGCGCAAATGGAGGTATTCGGGCACAATTACCGCCGCGTCACGATCGTCAGTCCTGCCGCGAGCAGAAACGGCTTCAGTCGACGCGGGTTCATTCCGATATCCCAGTCCCATCGAGAGAAGCCCGGACCGAGCGCACGTATCCGATCCTCTCTGATCTTCTCGTCGAAGAGGATCTGCGTGAGCGATCTGCCTCGAGTCAGCTCGTCGTCGAAGTACTTCGCACGTCCGTCAGCCTCGCCCACACGATTCAATTCGCGCCAAAAGAAGTCGCTGTACCCGATGAGACCGCGGTAGTCGCGCCATTCCACCTGCAGCTCCGGCGCAGGAAATCCCAGCAAGTGAATGTTGACCCGGCTGCCTGATTCCAAGGGACTCTCCGCCAGATGCGTCGCGAATTCCAGAACACGTCGAGCACGGACGTGGCCGCGAAAAGGCAGTCGGTTCTCCCAGACCTCGGCAAGCGTGGCCTTCTCGATTCGAGTCTCCCGCTTATGGCACAGGGCGAAGTCCGCTGCGGTAACGGCAGACATGAACGTCGAGTCCACAGCGAGATCGAGCACCGTTCGAGCCACCGAAGTGACGAGCATTCCGTCGATGAGCACGACGTCGTCGGCATCCACCCCGATCGCGTGACGGACGATCTCGCCGCGCGAACGAACAGTCGACGCGCGGTCGACGATGACATGCAGCCGAGTGGGCCACGCGCCGATCAGGGGTATGCCGTGGATGGCGGCCGCGGTCCAGTGGGAGAAGACGGGAGCGGACTTCCACCGTTCGGAGGCCGCTCGCGCCCGTTGCGTTGTGCGCTGAATCTCGTTCAGCGCGTCCCAATGCTGCCGCGACATGTAGCTTCCGGGCGCGATGCGGGCGAGCTCGTCCCGTCGAACGGCCCGCGTCAGCGCGTTCGCGCTGTTGCCTGTCTTACGCACATCGCGCGCGAAAACGAGAGAAGCATCAGATGAAGGAGTGTCCATGGCCACAGCCAAGCGCCTCGCCTCGCCACCCACCCCGCAGAGGTCGGCAGCTGGGGAGGGATACGGGAGTCTCGACGCTGGGTAGGAGAGGTCGACGCGCGGTGATCGTGCCCGAATACCTCCATGTGCGCACTCTTCTTCTGCACGAATGGAGGTATTCGGGCACAAAAGGTGCCCGAACGCAGGCTCACAGGGCGAGGCGCTGGGCCGTCTCCGCGAGCGCGATGGCGAACTCCGCCTCGTGGCCGGCGCCCGCTCCACCCGAGAGGTTCACGCCCGCGACCCCCTCGATCTCGAGCAGTTCCAGGCTCAGAGCCACGGCGGCCCGGATGCCCTCCTCACGCGGATCCTCGGCCGACACGATGCGCTCCAAATATCGATCGGGCAGCACGAGCGACGGGAACGACTGCAGCAGCCGCGCGCTCCCGTGATCCGTCACCATGGGCACGCAGGGAATGAACGCGGCCGTCACGCCGAGGTCGTGCGATTCGCGCACGAACCGGCCCACGGCATCCACGCCCCCGCAGTGATTCACGAAACAGACGTCGGCACCCGCGCGGGTCTTCTCGAGGAGCCGGGCGGCGCGCAGCTCGACGGGCGGGGTCGTCGGCGACTCCCCCACCGACACGAGGTGACCCGCTGCACGCGCCAGAGCGGCGAGCTGCGAAGAGTCGAGGTCGAACACCGGCGCCGCGTCGGGGCGGGAGCCGAGCAGTGTGTGGTCGCCGGTCACGCAGTGCACACCGGCGACTCCGATGTGCGCGAGGCCGGCGAGCTCTCCCTCGATCGCGACGCGGTTGCGGTCGCGGCAATTGAGTCCCGTCCAGACCTGCAGCCCCGCGGCGCGGATGAGTGACGCCCGGTAGCTCGGCGAGAACTGCACCCGAGCAGTTCCCGCGTCGCCGGCCAGCGCGGCGTCGACGGGCCCGGCGAGCAGCGCCGCGCACTCCGTCAACGACTCGGCATCCATAGCCTTGGCCGGAAAATCGGCGACGACGATCGGCCGGGTCGTCATCAGAGCCATCATCTCGGCGGCACCGGATGAGCGCCGCACGGCCTCGGACTCGGCCGGCGCGCCGACGCGCCAGGTCACGAGAGGGTCGTCGAGAAAGACGCAGCGGAAGTCCCCGACCTCGCAACTGCCATCGAAGCCGACCCCGCCGCACGGCCCGTACTCCATGTTTTTCGGGCAGCCGGCGTGCCCGGCCACACGGCTGAGAAGCGATTCCACGAGGATCCTTCCGACCGGTCGCACGCTGCAGATGTTTCATCAGCGGTGATGCGAATATTTCATGCTAGCTCTGGCGTGTAACACGGGTGTTTCCGAACCTGCCTCGGCGACGGACCCCCATCACTAGGCTTGATCCGTCGATGTGACCACCGACGAACGAGGAGACGACGACGCCATGGCAGAACGCTACGACCTGGTCGTGAGGGCCGAGAGGGTGCTGATCGACGGCGAGTTCCGCCCCGCGACCGTGGCCACGGCCGACGGCGTGATCGTCGCGATCGCCGACCTGGATGCGTCGTTCGACGCCGCAGAGACCGTCACCCTGCCCGACGACCAGGTTCTCATTCCCGGCATCGTCGACACCCACGTGCACGTGAACGAGCCCGGTCGCACAGACTGGGAGGGCTTCGCCAGCGCGACCCGCGCGGCCGCCGCGGGCGGTGTGACCACGATCATCGACATGCCGCTCAACAGCATCCCGCCGACCACCACCGTCGAGGCGCTGGAGCTCAAGCGCGAGGCCGCGGCTCCGCAGGCGAGCGTCGACGTGGGGTTCTGGGGCGGGGCGATCCCGTCGAGCCTCGGCTCGCTGAAAGCGGTGCACGACGCTGGTGCGTTCGGCTTCAAGGCGTTCCTCTCGCCCTCCGGCGTCGACGAGTTCCCCCATCTCGAGACCGAGCAGCTCTTCGCTGCCGCCCTCGAGATCGCCGAGTTCGGCGGCCTACTCATCGTGCACGCCGAAGACCCGGCCGTGCTCGAGAAGAGCGAGAGCCACGGCGGCACCGACTACCTCGACTTCGTCTCGAGCCGCCCCGATCTCGCCGAAGAAGACGCCATTGCGCACGTCATCGAGGCCGTGCGCTCCACCGGAGTGCGAGCCCACATCCTTCACCTGTCGAGCGCTCGCGCCCTCCCGCAGATCGAGGCGGCCAAGGCCGAGGGACTTCCGATCACGGTCGAGACCTGCCCGCACTACCTGAGCTTCTCCGCCGAGGGCATTCCCGACGGCGGCACGCAATTCAAGTGCTGCCCTCCTATCCGCGATGCGGGCAATCGGGAGCTGCTCTGGCAGGCGCTCGAGTCGGGACTCATCGACATCGTCGCCTCCGACCACTCCCCCTCGACCAAGGAGCTCAAGTTCGCCCACGGCGGCGACTTCGAACTCGCCTGGGGCGGCATCTCCGGCCTGCAGCTCAGCTTCAGCGCCGTCTGGACGGGCGCTAAGGCCCGCGGCATCGCCCTCGAGACGGTCGTCGAGTGGATGTCTGCCAAGACCGCCCGCTTCGCCGGGCTCTCGCAGAAGGGCCGCATCGAGGTGGGCGCCGACGCCGACCTCGTGGCGTTCGCACCCGACGCCGCCTTCACCGCAAGCGCCGATGCGCTGCTGCACAAGAACAAGGTCTCGGCGTTCGACGGATCCGAACTCACCGGCCTGGTCGCCGTCACGTGGCTGGCCGGAGTGCCGGTCTACACGAGCGGCGAATCGGCCGACGCACCGGCATCCACACCCACCGGCCGGCTGCTCGCGCGCGTCTGACCCCGGATCTCATTCACCCCTCACGACCGCAGGAGCACACCCATGGCAATCGTCCTCGGACCCAATCAGTACGGCAAGGCAGAGAACCGCGTGGTGCGCATCACCCGCGACTCCGCTCGGCACGAGATCCGCGACCTGAACGTGTCGACGGCTCTGCGCGGCGACTTCTCGGCGGCACACCTCGTGGGCGACCAGTCGCAGGTCCTTCCGACCGACACCCAGAAGCAGACCGCGTACTCCTATGCCAAGGAGAAAGGTGTCGAGTCCATCGAGGCCTACGGGCTCGAGCTGGCACGCCACTTCGTCGACGACGTCGTTCCGGTCGAGGGCGCGCGCATCGAGATCGAGGAGTACGCCTGGGAGCACGCCGTCGTCGACGGCGAGGAGCACGAGCACACCTTCGTGCGCCTGGGCCAGGAAGTGCGCACCGCCGCCATCACCGTTGAGGGCACCGGGGCCGAGCAGCAGACGTGGGTGATCAGCGGTCTCAAAGACCTCATCATCCTCAAGTCCACCGGAAGCGAGTTCCATGGCTTCCTCAAAGACGAGTACACCCTGCTCGAACCGACGACCGACCGGGTGATGGCCACCGCCCTCGTGGCGCAGTGGCGGGTGAGCGAAACCGACGTCACGTGGGCCGAGATCGACTGGAACAGTGTCTACGCCGGCGTCAAGCGCATCCTCATCTCGAGGTTCGCGACCGTGCAGTCGCTGGCTCTGCAGCAGACGCTCTATGAGATGGGCAAGGCCGTGCTGGAGGAGTACCCGTTCATCGCTGAGATCAAGTTCTCGGCCCCCAACAAGCACCACTTCCTCTACAACCTCGAGACCTTCGGCGTCGAGAACAACAACGAGGTCTTCCACGCAGACGATCGGCCGTACGGTCTGATCCAGGCCACGGTTCTTCGCGACGACGCGCCCGATGCGGGTCCCGCGTGGACGCCCGCGGCGAACCTCGCGTAGACACCTCGTGAGCACCACCTACCTCGGCCACATCTTCCATGTGGCCGGCTCCCCCACCGTTGCGGATGCACGAGAGCACCTCGTGTCGCTTCCCGACGGTGCGCTTGTCGTGTCGGATGCCGGCACGATCGAATGGATCGGCGCCGCCCGAGACCTGCCGCCGACGTTCGCCGGCGCATCCGTCGTCGACAACCGCGGCGGATACATCGTGCCGGGCTTCGTCGACGCGCACATGCACTTTCCGCAGACCTACTCCACCGACTCCTACGGTGGAGGGCAGCTGCTCGAGTGGCTCGACAACTGCATCTTCCCCGCGGAGTCGCGCCTCGCCGATCCCGCCTTCGCCGAGGGCATCGCGCGCGACTTCACTCGCCGCCGCATCGCGGTCGGCACGACGGCCGCGATGGTTTTCGGCTCGGCGTTTCCGCACGCTCAGGATGCCCTCTTCCGCAGCACGCGGGAAGCCGGGCTGCGTGTGGTGTCGGGCCGTGGCATCCAGACCGTCGGGCCGGAGTCGGCGTCGGCCCTGCTCACCGGGGAAGCGGAGGCTCTTGCGCTCGTGCGAGACGAGATCGACAGGTGGCACGCCGTCGATACCGGCGACGCGACGACCGCGCGCATCCAGGTCGCCATCGTGCCGCGGTTCAGCCTGTCGGTGACGCGCGAGACGCTGCGAGCGCTCGGCGAGCTGTACGACGCGGTGCGCGGATCGGGCGTCTACTTCCACAGTCACCTCAGCGAGAACGACAGCATCATCGGCGGAGAGATCGCCGCGGTGAAGGCGGTCTACGAGACGACGAGCTACCTCGACACCTACGACGGCAGGTTCATGCCAGGGTCGACAGAGGGCGGATCGTCACTTCTCGGCCGGCGCAGCATCTTCGCTCACGGGGTGCACTGCACCGACGACGAGCTCGCCCGCCTCGCCGAGACAGGGTCGTCGATCGCACACTGCCCGACGTCGCAGCAGTTCCTCGGCTCGGGAACGATGCCGTGGAAACGCACGACCGGGTCTGGGGTGACCGTCGCGCTCGGAAGCGACGTGGGAGCGGGCGACGAATGGCTCATCTCGCGGGTCATGAACGACGCCTTCAAAGTGCACATCAGCGAGCCGCTCGAGGCGAGCGTCTCTCTGCATCCGGCGGAGTTGCTCTTCACCGGCACCCTCGCCGGAGCTCGGGCGCTCGACATGGAGGAGCGCTTCGGCAATCTCGACGTGGGCAAAGACGCCGACTTCTTGCTTATCGACCCCGAGCGCTGGGAGCCTCTGGCGATGCTGCTCGAGGGGCGGGTGCGCTCTGACGACGAGCGGGTCGACGCCGACAGGGAACTCTTCGCGCTGCTTATGGGCCTGCGCGAGGCGGCGATCGCGGGCGTCTACGTGCAGGGCACACGCGTGGTGGCGCCAGAGTAGTTGCCCCGTTGGCGCAGCCTCTCGCCGAGCGCGCCGTTACCGGGCAAGAGCGCCATCACGGAGCGCGCGTTCACCCGATAACGGCGCGCTCGGCCCAGACGTCAGCTGCCGCGGTACGTCGAATACGCGAACGGGCTCAGCAGAAGCGGCACGTGATAGTGCGCGTCGCCGTCGGCCAGTTCGAATACCACCTGCACCTCGGGGTAGAACGCTGTCTGACCGAGCGATGCGAAATACGCCTGCGTATCGAACGTCACCCGGTAGCGGCCGACCGGCACACTCTCGGGGCCGAACTGCGAGACGCGGCCATCGGCATCCGTCACCGCTTCGGCGAGTACTCGCCACGCGTCACCGTCGAGCTGCGCCAGCGTGACCGGAACACCGGCCGCCGGCGTGCCCGTCGCCGCGTCGAGCACGTGGCTGGTGATGTGGCTGCGGGCACTCACTCGGCCACCTCGATGCCCCGCTCGGTGAACGTCTTCTCGAGGCGAAGCAGGGCGATCTCTCGAAGCTGCTGTTCGACGATCGCGAACTCCTCGTCGTCGTCGAGGCGGATGCGTCGGTTCAGTTCGGCGAGGATCTCGGCTCGGCTGCGGCCGGCGGCGCGGATGAGGAAGACCCGGTCGAATCTCTTTTCGTAGATCGCGTTGCCCTCGGCGATGGCCGCCGCTGTCTCGGCATCGTCGTCGCCCAGCGACTCCTGCTCCGAGCGAGAGAAGGTCTGCGCTGCGCCCTCGCCAACGGGCTTGTCGCCGATGCGCGGGTGATCGGCCAGCGCCGCTTCGACCTCGTCGCGGGTCAGGGGGTTCGCGGCGGTTCGGCCGGCCTCGAGCAGATCGTCGACCGATCCGAACGGAGCCTGCTCGGCGACCTCGTCGATCCAACGCGGAACGGCGAGGCAGGCGCGTAGATCGACACGCAGATGGTCGGCAGAGTGATCGGTCATGACCGGCCTTTCGGGCACTGTGCAGCCTCGCCGTGGTGCGGGGCAGACACCCGATTCTATTCGGAGGCACCGACGGCCGGGCCTACGATGAGGCCATGTCCACAGCCCACGCATCCGTTGCCGGGGTGGTGCTCGCGGCAGGTGCGGGCACCCGCTTCGGCATGCCGAAGGCACTCGTCGAGTCGGCCGACGGAACCTTGTGGCTCGTCAACGCGGTTCGCAGTCTGCTGGGCGGCGGATGCGCGCCCGTCGTCGTTGTGCTCGGGGCACGTGCCGACGAGGCCGAGGCCCTGTTGCGCCGTTCGTTCCCCGACGCGGATTCGGTGCGGGTCGCGCGCGCTACCGGATGGGAATCGGGCATGGCGGCATCGCTCCGCAGCGGGTTGGCCGCCGCCGAGGCACTCGTGCCCGAGGTCGACGCCGTCGCCATCGTCACGGTCGACGTGCCGTCTCTCGGCTCGGCCGAGGTGCGGCGACTCAGCGGGCCCGAACCGGATGCGATGGGTCGCCAAACCCTGCGCCAAGCCACATTCTCGGGTCGCCCCGGGCATCCGGTGGTCATCGGTCGCGACCATTGGAAGGCGCTGTCCGACAGCGTGACGGGCGACGTCGGCGCGCGGCCTTACCTCGTGCAGCACGGAGCGCGGCTGATCGGCTGCTCAGACCTCGGCGACGGCGCCGACGTCGATTCGCCCGACGACACTCACGAACGGTAAGACGTCGAGAACAGCCTGTCGTCGAAAGCGCCGTGACTGCGGTTCTTGGCCGCTCGCTGGTTCAGGATCTCTGCCTCGGTGATGCCCTCGTGCCGCGCCAGCGCGAGAGCCACCTCGACGAGATCTGCCAGCTCCTCGAGGAGAGCAGCTCGACCAGCGGCATCGTGCGCTTCGCGCGCTTCCTCGAGGAGCTTGTCGCGCAGTGCGGCCGCATACTCGTCCGCCGCCAGCTCCCGCACCTCGATGTGATGGCCCAGCTCGCGCACGATGTCTGGAACGCGGTCACGAATGAGTTTTCCCATCCCGCCATTCTGCAACCGCGCGGTTCAGTTCGCGGTCTGATACTCGCGTCGGAGCGCGCCATAATCGAGTGAAGCCCCACCCGTCTCCGCGAAGGACCGCCATGCCCGCACGCCCTTATCTGCTCGACTGCGACACGGGAGTCGATGACGCGCTCGCGCTGTTCCACCTGCTGAGCGACCCCGACGTGAACCTCGTGGGGGTCTCGACCGTGTCGGGCAACACCTCGGCAGCGCAAGCCGCCGACAACACTCTGCGTCTGCTCGCCGCGGCGGGTCGCACCGATGTGCCAGTGGCCATCGGCGCTCACCACTTCCGCATGGCGGAGTACGACGGAGGTGTGCCGCACATCCACGGCGACAACGGCATCGGCGGGGTCGAACTACCCGCGTCGCACGTCGACCCGCTACCCGAATCGGGCCCCGAGTTCATCGTGCGCATGGCCCACCGGTACCCGGGCGAACTGCGGTTGATCGCCATCGGCCCACTCACCAATCTGGCGCTCGCGCTGGAGCTCGAGCCGCGTCTTCCCGAGCTCGTCGGCGACCTCACGATCATGGGTGGAGCGGCACTGGTGGCCGGAAACGCCTCGCCCGTCGCCGAGGCGAACATCATCAACGACCCGCACGCCGCCGAGCTCGTCTTCGCCGCCCCGTGGACCATCACGATGGTCGGACTCGACGCCACCATGGATCAGCTCATCGAGGAAGACGACCTCGAACGGCTACGCTCGGCACCGGGCACCATCGCGCCGATGCTCGCCGAGATGCTCGGCATCTACTACGACTTCTACGTCTCTGTCTTCGGTCGGCCCTGCTCAGCGCTGCACGATCCTCTCGCCGTGGCGATCAGCACGGGCGAGGTCGTTCCGACCCTCGCCCCGCTCGTTCGGGTGACGGTGGATGCGACAGACGGGCCCGGGCGCGGACAGACGATCTGCGACATGCGCGGCGTCTACAACGGCTATCCCCCTCAGCGCGGCGCGCATGTGCGGGTCGTGCTCGAGGTCGACCGCCCATACGCTCCGCTGTTGATGGACCGGCTCCTGAGCTTCGCCTGATAACGGGAATCCTGTGAGAGGTGCGTGCGTTCCCCTCACCATGACTATTCCTGGAATCACGACCATCGGACTCATCGGCGCCGGACACATCGGTAGCCAGCTCGCACGGCTGAGCGTCGCCAGCGGCTATGACGTCGTCATCAGCAACTCCCGCGGCCCCGAGACGCTGAGCGATCTCGTCGAGGAACTCGGACCGAAGGCACGCGCAGCGACGGCAGAGGAGGCTGCGGCCGCCGGAGACCTCGTGATCGTGACGATCCCGTTGAAGGCGTACGAGTCGGTTCCCGTCGAGCCGCTCGCCGGCAAGATCGTGATCGACACGAACAACTACTACCCAGAGCGCGACGGCAACATCGACGAACTCGACTCGAAGTCGACCACGTCCGCGGCACTTCTGCAGCGTCACCTTCCTGCGTCACGCGTGGTGAAGGCGTTCAACCACATCGAGGCGGCGAAGCTCACCTCCGAGGCACAGGCATCCGGCACCGAGGATCGCCGGGCCCTCGTGATCTCGAGCGACTTCGGCGACGCCAAGACGATAGTCACGAGCCTCATCGACGGCTTCGGCTTCGATGTCGTCGACGACGGATCACTCGCGAACAGCTGGCGAGTCGAGCCCGGAACCCCGGCCTACGGACCCCGCGGCACCGTCTCCGAGATCACCGAGATGCTGGCGGCCGCGACCCGCTGATCGACGACCCCGGGCGAGCAGGTTTGTGCCCGATTACCTCCATTCCGTACGAATTGCGCGGCCCAGATGGAGGTATTCGGGCACAGTCACGTGTGCACAAGAAACCGTCGGCCCGCGTCACACTGTCGATTCGAGCTCGTCGAGCGCGTCGTAAACGCTCGTGATCGTAGCGATTCGCGTCCGCCCCTCGCGCACGTCGACTCCGAGTACGCCGCTCGCCAGCAGGTTCATCAGACTCATCGCGGCCGCGTAGCTGTCGAACGCCGAGACGCTGTCGACGGGGCACTCCAACCAGAGAGTAGTCGCCTCCGCGTGCCGACGTGCAGACGAGTCCGAGATGAACACCACGGGCACCCCGCGCTCCCGGAGAGCCTGCGTGATCAGCGCGAAACCCGACGGACGTCGCCGAAAGCCCACGAGTACCACCACGTCGTGCGCACCCAGGCCGGCGAGCTCCTCGCCCAACGATTGCCCCGGCGCGGGAGCAAGTCGCACACGACCTCGTGCCTGAGCGAGCTGCTGACGCAGATGCAGCGCCAGCGGATAGCTGTTGCGCAGACCGACCAGCACGACCTCGCCGGCGCCCGCGATGAGCCGCGCCGCGACATCCAAGCGCCCATCGTCGAGCCCGGCGAGCATCTTCTGCAGATTCTCGCTCTCTTGACGCGCGTGCGCGGCGAGCGCCGAGGGCGTTCCGGCCGCGGCCCCGATGCCGCCGAGGGGAGCACCCTGATTGCGCAGGCTGCGGGCGTGCTCGCGCACCTCGGCCGAATCAGAGAACCCGAGGCGGCGAAACAGCCGCGACACCGTGGCCTTCGACACCCCGCTCAGCCTCGCGAGCTCCGTCGCGTTGTACACAGCCAGATCGCCGAGATGATCGAGGATGAAGTCGGCGGCCCGCTGCTCCTGCGGAGAGAGGGCTCCGTACTGGCTGTCGATCCGCTGCCCGATCGTGGGCGGCGCGGTGTCCACCTGCTACTCCTCGTATCCGTCGGCCAGCTGCAGCACCGTGGCTTCGAAGGCGTCGAGGGCCTTCGCCACGTCTGCCTCGGTGACGTGCTCTTCGGGGTTGTGGCTCACGCCGCCCTTGCACCGAACGAAGATCATGCCGATGTCGGCGATCTCCGCGATGGCCATCGCGTCGTGGCCGGCGCGGGAGAACAGCGACATCGGTCGCGCGTCGCCCGTCGAGCGGATGCCCTCGGCGATCGCGTCGCGCAGCCGACGCGCGCAGACGGCCGCCTTGGCCGAGTGCGTCTGGATGCTCGTGAGCCGCAGCCGTCGTCGCTGGCAGATCTCGAGGATGGCCTCCTCGATCTGCAGCCACACCTTGTCGCGCTCGGTGTCGTATTCGCCGCGCAGGTCGAGGCTGAACTCGACCTTGCCGGGAATCACGTTGACCGCGTCGGGAAAGACCTCGAGGTGGCCGACCGTCGCGATGAGCTGCGCGGATCGTGCGATGCGCTCGATGGTGGTGATGGCCTCGGCTGCCCCCGCGACAGCATCGCGTCGACGTTCGTATGGAGTGCCCGAATGGCCCGCCTGCCCGGTGATCGTGAGCAGGAAGCGGCGGGCCCCCGCGATCGACGAGACGACCCCCAGCGCTTTGTTCTCGTCTTCGAGGTACGGACCTTGTTCGATATGGGTCTCGAGGTAGCCCACGAAGTCGCCGCGCGACCGCGCGGCCTCGCCAACGGCATCCGGATCGAGGCCGAAGTGCACATAGGCATCGCGCAGCGAGACACCGTCTTCGTCTTCAAGCTGCCACCACTCCTCGAGCCAGGTGCCTGCGAGCGCGCGACTGCCGAGCAGAGCGCGGCCGAAGCGGGTGCCCTCTTCGTCGCCGAACGCCACGACCTCGAGGGCGAACGGCAGTTGGCGGCCGGACGACCGGATTCGATCGACGACGGCGATCGCGGAGAGCACGCCGAGGATTCCGTCGTATCGTCCCGCCGAGGGGACCGTGTCGAGATGCGAGCCGAGCAGCAGCGCGGGAAGACCGGGAGTCACTCCTTCGAGCCGCCCGCACTGGTTGCCGGCGGCGTCCTGCCAGGTGGTCATGCCCGCCTCGGTCATCCACCGTCCGGCGAGGGCGTTGACGGCAGCGTGCTGGGGTGAGAGGTAGACGCGCTCGATGAGCCCGTCATCCATCGACGAATAGGTGGCGAGTTCGTCGCAGCGCTCGAGAATCGCCTGCGCGCTCGTCGAGGCCGGCTGCGTCACGCCTCGGCTCCGACCCGTACGGCCCGATCGGCGTCGGCGTAGATCTCGTAGGCCGCGCCGACTCCCCCTCCGGGTGTCACGGATGCGCCGGACCGGCGCAGCACGGCCTCGAGAGCGGCGAGCGTGGTGAGCACGGTGTCACGGCGAGCGTTGTAGCCCATGGTGCCGATACGCCAGACCTTGCCGTGCAGGGGCCCGAACGAGGTACCGATCTCGATTCCGAAGTCGTTCAGCAGCTCGCCGCGCACGGCGTCGCCGTTCACTCCCTCGGGGATCATGACCGCGACGACGTTGTTCATCTTGTGCTCGAGATCGCCGAATACGGCGAGGCCGAGGCCCTGAACCCCGGCCAGCATGGCGGAGCCGTGCAGCCGGTGTCGTTCGACGGCGTTCTCGACGCCTTCCTCGATGAGCAGGCGCGCGCACTCGCGCGCGCCGTAGAGCATCGTGGTGGCCTCGGTGTGGTGGTTGAGCCGCTTCGGCCCCCAGTAGTCGAAGATCATCGCGAGGTCGAAGTAGTTCGAACGAATCGGATGCGAGGCCACCGCGTCGCCGGCCTCGCGAATACCCGCCTCGATACTCTTGCGCGCCACGATGCGTTCCACCGCGGCCGCCGAGAATGTGGAGGGCGCGGAGCCCGACGGGCCGGCCAGGCATTTCTGGAGGCCGGCGGTCACGACATCGATGCCCCAGGCATCCGTTTCGATGGTGTTGCCGCCGAGCGATGCGGTGACGTCGGTGTAGAGGAGCACGCCGTGCTGCGCGCAGATGGCTCCGAGCTCATCGAGCGGCTGGGCCACGGTGGTGGAGGTGTCGCCGTGCACCACGGCGAGCAGCGAGGGCTGCACCTCGACGATGGCGGCCTCGATCGCCTCAGGCGTGAACACCTGGCCCCAGGGAACCTCGATGACGTGCACGTCGGCTCCGCAGCGCTCGGCAATCTCGCGCAGCAGGTGACCGAAGCGGCCGAAGATAGGAACGAGTACCCGGTCGCCCGGCTCGATCAACGAGACGAGGGCGGCCTCGATGCCGGCTCGGGAGGTGCCGTCGACGACCAGCGTCTGCTCGTTCGAGGTCTTGAAGACGCCGCGATAGAGCTCCATGGTCTCGTTCATGTACTCGGTCATCGCGGGGTCGTACTGGCCCACGAGCTGCGCAGACATGGCGCGCAACACCCGCGGGTCGGCGTTGATCGGGCCCGGCCCCATCAGGAGTCGCTGCGGCGGATTGATGGGCTGGGGCAGAGACGAGAGTGAGATGAGCTGACCGCTTTCGCTGAGAATGAATCACCTGTTTCAGGCTTCGATTCTACGGAACCGTCGTTTCACGCGCGTTACAGCTTCGGGGTGCCTACGTTCCCTGAGCTTGTCGAAGGGCCGCAGAGCATCGACTCGGCGCGAATGCACCCTACGGAACGATTTTGGGCGCATCTTCGACGTGTCGATGGAAGCGCTGCCCTTCGACAGGCTCAGCGAACGGCGGCCGCTCAGGAAACGAACGTGGTCGCGATGTCGATGAGCGCCAGGTCGGTGCCCCGTGGTCCGACGAGGCAGAGGCCGGCCGGTGCACCATCGACCTCGAGCAGCGGAACGGACAGTGCGGGGTATCCACCGATGCCCGCGAGGCAGGTCAGGGCGAGCGTCGCCGCCCGGGCAGCGTCGATCTCGGCGGGGTCGGCGGTCAGCGACGGCGCGGTCGACGCCGTCGACGGCAGCAACAGGATGCGCCCGGCCAGGGCCTCGTCGAGCTGGGTGCGAGCGGCCCCGAGCACCTCCCGAGCAGAGGATTCTTCCTCGTCGGTAATCGTCGACGCCACCTCGAAGCGCGACGCGACGTCGTCTGCCAGCACTCCCGGATGAGCGGTGATCCACTCGCCGTGCCGACGCCACGCCTCCGCGCCCTGCACGGTGCGGAACGCCGCGAAGAAACCAGAGATGTCGCCGAGGTCGACGACGCCCACCTCGCCGATCAGCCCCGCGGCCTCGAGCCGGCCCACGGCATCCACCAACGCCCCCTGCATCGCGGGGTCGGCGGCGAAGAGCAGCTCGGTCGAGATCACGAACTGCGGCTCGACAGGCTGCTGCGCGGCGTCGTCGAGCGTGCTCGCGGCAGCGGCGCGCAGCACGGAGGCAGATCTCGTCAGCCATCCGATCGTGTCGAACGACGCGGCCAGCGGCAGCAGCCCGCCCGAGTCGACGGCGCCGTGCGTGGTGCGCAGACCCCAGAGCCCCTGATACGACGCGGGAACCCGGATCGACCCCGCGGTGTCGGTCGCGAGCCCGATGCTGGCGTGCCCCAGGGCCACCGCCGAGGCGGGTCCGCTCGATGAGCCGCCGGGAGTGGCTCCGGCAACCGCCGCGTTCGGCGGGGTGCCGTAGCGCACGTTCTTGCCAGCGATCGAATAGGCGAACTCGTCGGTCTGCGCGATGCCGCGAACGGATGCGCCGGCCGCGAGCAGCGCGGCGAGGGCGGGCGCGTTCGCCTCGGCAGGAGTCGCCTCCGCGAGGTATTCGGGAATGCCAGCGCCGACGGCGAAGCCCCGCACATCGAACAGATCCTTCACCGCGACTGTCTCACCCTCGAGCGCGCCGCCTTTCGAGGCGGTCGAGCCCACCAGCGGATTGCCCAGCACGCGCCAGATCGCCGTGTTCATGGCTGCGGGGGCGCCGGCCACCTGGGCGGACTCGATGACCCAGCCGACGGCATCCGGGCGTCTCGCCCACAGCTGCGTGATGAGCCCACGCCCACCCGAGCGGGGCCGGTTCTCGCTGACGATGAGGGCATGCTCGCTCGAGAGCACGCGCACGTGCAGCGCCGTGACGGTGCGCGTGGGCGCACCACCTCGAGCACCGCGGAACGAGCTGATGCGCTCGTGGCCGACGAGCAACCCTGACGCGTCGCCGCGCAGAGTGGAGTCACCGGGGGCGAACGCCGCGTCGAGCGCCTCGAGGTCGTTGTCGAGAAGCGCGTCTTCGTAGGCCCAGAAGGCGTCGATCAGGCCGTCGGGCAGCTCGCCGGTGACGGAGGTGGGAGAGAGTCGCTCAGCCATGATGTCCTTCGAAATCCGAGACGCGCACACGGGCATGCACACCGGTGACCAGGTCGACGACCTGAGAGATGTTGAAGTCGGTGGCCGCGCTGAGGTAGGCGTAGGCGAGGTCCTCGTCCATGCCGTAGCGGGCATGCAGCAGAGAGATGGCGGCGCGCACGCATTTGCGCAGGGCCTCGTCGAGGTCGTCGTCCATTCCCGTGGGAACGAGGAACTCCGCGGTCTCGGCGAGAGGCCCGACGAGAGCGCCGAACGCCTTCAGCGCCTCGCTCTGCGGCACGACCTCGAAGCGCACGGTCACGCGAAGCGAGGCCTCCATTGCGGTGAGCGCGACCTCGCCGTCGCCCTGGGCGAAGTGCGGGTCGCCGACGTAGGCCAGCGCGCCGTCGACCTGAACCGGGATGTAGAGCGAGCTGCCCTCGGTGAGCAGGTTGATGTCGATGTTTCCGCCGTGCGCGCCGGGCGGTACCGAGTGCGGGCGCGTCATCCCGGCGACGGCCACCCCCATGATCCCGAGGAACGGACGCAGCGGGAACCGCACGGTGTGCTCTGCTCCGGCGACGAGCGGCAGGGTTCCGACCTGGCTTCCGTCGGCCTCGTCGTCGACGGCGGAGAAGACGCTCACCGAGCCCTCGACGAGCGGAAACTCGCCGGGAAGCGCTCCCCTGCCGTGCCTGTTCGAGATCACGCCGTAGGGAACGCGCGGCGTCGCCTCGAGCAGGGTCATCTTCAGCAGATCGCCCGGCTTCGCACCCCGGATGCGGATGGGTCCGGTCACGACGTGCGGCCCGTCGACCTTGGGGTCGCGCTGATATCCGGATGCCGCGAGCGCGATCGCGTCGTCGAGCACGTTCTCGCGCCCCACGCCGTGGCCGACGAAGTACGCGACGGGGTCGCGGCCCTGGTCTTCGAGCACGCCCTCATGACTGAGGGTGTCGATGGTGACCTCGTCACCCGACTCGATGGTGATGACCTCGGTGTCGGCGGCGCAGGGCAGCCTGCCCCAGAGCACGTTCTCGATAGACGCCGGCAGGTAGTGAGCGGCCTGGATGAATCCCTGGCCGGGCTGGAGCGGTGCAGTGAACGGCATCCGAATGCGCGCCTTCCGAAGTCTGGAAAGATGGGAGGGTCGCTTCGAGAGTATCGTGCGCCAGCCGACAGCCCCGCCACGCCCAGAGACATCGAAAGATCAGGTGCACCGTGCTCCGAAGACTCCGCAGCAAGCCCGCCAATCTGCATCTGGGTCTGATGCTCGCCCTCACGTTCTCGACCGGAATCGCCGACGCGGTCGGCTACCTCGGCCTCGACAAGGTCTTCACCGCGAACATGACCGGCAACGTCGTGATCCTCGGAATGGCGATCGCCGGCGCCGACGGTCTGCCCGTCATCGGCCCGCTCGTCGCCCTGTTCGGGTTCATGCTGGGCGCCGCGATCGGCGGCCGCGTACTGCGCCCCGTCAAGGTCGGCTGGACCACCCACAGCACCGTGCTGTTCAGCATCGTGGGCACGGTCATGGTCGGCCTCACGATCGCGCTGTTCGTCTACGACGGGCCTCCCCCGCAGCCCTACGAGTACATCTTCACCGGATGCTTCGCCCTGGTCATGGGCGTGCAGGCCGCGACGGCGCGACACATCGCCGTGAAAGACGTCACCACCGTGGTGGTGACCTCGACCATCACCGGCCTCGCCGCCGACTCGCGACTGGCCGGCGGCTCGGGGCAGCCGTGGTTCCGGCGGGCCGGCGCCATCCTGCTCATCTGCGGGGGCGCCGCCGTGGGCGCGCTGCTGCTTATGATCCACATCGGCTGGGGCGTGGCCCTGGCCGCCTTCATCACTCTTCTGGTCGCCTTGACCGGGCACCTCGCGGGTCGGCCGCACCACGCTCCGGTGGAGCCGGCCGAGGTCGACGCCTCCGCCTGATCAGCGGCGGCGCTGCTCCGACTGCTCGCGATCCCACTCGTCGAAGAAGTCCTGGCTCTTGCTGCGCACCCGGTCGTCGAGTCCGAGGTTTCGCTCCTTGCCCGTGGCGAGCGCCAGTTCCTCCTCGTGCTCGGCCAGCTGTCTGAGCGTGGCCAGCCTGCCCGTGGTGATCTGAGCATCCAGAAGCGCCTGGTCGCGCTCGAGCGCGAACTGCTGGCGCACCCGAGCGATCTCGGTGCGGTCGTGTTCGCGCGCCGTCTCGTCGTGCACCGACTCCTTGTTGCCGAGGTTGCGCAGCAGCTTGATGATCACGGGAAGCAGCTCGATCGCGAAGAACAGCAGGAACACCATGACGTGCGCGAGCCCCGCAGACGGGCTCTCTTTGCTCAATCGATCGAGCGCGGTGAGACGGTTGCTGATGCCATCGCTCGACGACACGGCCGCGTCGTTCTGGGCCTGGAAGTCGGACTTGCGCTGCTCGATCGTGGCGAGGTCTGCCTGCGCCTTGGTGAGCGCGGCCTCGGCCGTGGTCTTCGAGTCCTTCAGCTGCGAGGCTAGGGCGGGCTGCGCCGTCGCGAGTGCCGCGGCGGTTGCTTTCTGCGCCTGGTCGTAGACGGTCTGCGCCGAATCGACGGCCTGTCGCGCGATCTGCGTCACGGCTCCGTCACCGACCTGGCCCGAGCCCCCGGTGCCATTGGCCTCGGCCTGCCACGCGGCGGTCTTGGCGTTGAGATCGGCGAGTGCCGCGTCTTCTGCAGCCTTGGCGGCAGCGTAGGTGGGGTCGGTGAGCGGGTCGACGGCATCGCTCTTGTCGATGATCGCCTGGTTGCTGGCGATCGAGGCTCGCACGGTGTCTTCGGTCGAGAGGATCGGATCGCTGGCGAGCTGGTTGGCGAACGACGTACGCGCCTCGGCCTCCATCACCAGGATCTGAGCGCTGATCTCGGGTGCGAAGATCTGCAGGGTGACCGGCGTCGAGATGACAGTGCCGAGGATCGCGGCCAGCAGCACGCGGGGAACGACGGCGAACGTGGTCTTCCAGGCACCCTTGGTGTTCGAGAGCTGGATCGTGAGAGCGCGGTCGATGGCGAAGATCCCCGCGCCCCAGAAGATGCCCACCGGAATGAACCAGAACCAGTCGGCGTGGAACACCATGCCGAGGGCGAAGGCCATCGACAGAGCGGCCACGGTGGCCGTGAACATCAGGATGAGGGCCATCGACGAGTAGGCCTGCCGATCGCCGGGTGCGCCCTCGATGGCGTCGGGGCGGGCTCCTCCGAGCACGGCGAGGCTGGTGCGGCGCAAACGGCGACGGCGCGCATTCGGCCTCTCGCCGGGCTCGACCGGTGCGGCGGCAGCGGTCGCCTCACCCTCGGTTCCGGATGCCTCGGGCTGGGCATCGATGTCCCGCTCGAACCAGGGCTGCTCCTGCTGCTCGACGGAGAGCTGCTCGGTGGGCGCCGTGGTCATCGGCGAGGTGTCACTCGACAGGTCGACGCCGGACAGCGCCTCGATCGGCACCGTCTCCGCCTCGGGGCGTCGGCGCGGTTTCGGGGTTTCGCTGAACCAGGGCTCCAACTGGGGCCCACTCGATGAGTCGTTTTCGCTCACGCCGAGTCCTTCCTGTTCGAATGATCAGCGGCAAGTATGCACGCACCGACCCTGAGCATCCGGTGAGCATGCCCTCAATCAGCCCTGCGGAGCACTCCGCAGCTTCTGGCAGTGGGCGCAGAAATGCGAGCCGCGATTCATGAAGCTCTCACGCACGATCAGGCGTCCACAGCGCGGGCACGGCTGCCCCTGCCGACCGTAGGCATTGAGGCTGTGCGAGAAGTATCCTGATGCGCCGTTCACGTTCACGTACTGCGCGTCGAAGCTCGTTCCGCCCTCGGCGAGCGCCTTCTCGAGCACGAACCGCACTTCGGTCAGCAGCAGCTTCGCCTTGGCGCGCGACAGCGACGACGACGGCTGGGCGTAGTGGATGCGTGCCGCCCACAGCGACTCGTCGGCGTAGATGTTGCCGATGCCGCTGATGAGGTTCTGGTCGAGCATCGCCCTCTTGATGCCGGTGTTCTTCCGAGCGAGCGAGGCGAAGAACGCGGCGTCACTGAAGGCCGGATCGAGCGGGTCGCGCGCGATGTGCGACACCTGGCCGGGAATGGATGCGAGCTCGCTCCCACGGCCGGCCGCGCGCCCATCGTCGGTCGGCAGCAGAGCGTCGACGGCCATCGAGCCGAAGATGCGCTGGTCGACGAAGTTCACCCAGAACTCGCCGTGCTCGGGATGCTCGATGTGCAGGCGAATGCGCAGCAGGCCGTCTTCCTCGACGCCGGGCGTGCGCAGCAGAACCTGTCCACTCATTCCGAGGTGGGTTACGAGAGCTCGGCCTCCGGCGTCGGTCGCGTCGTCGAGCGGGAACCAGAGGAACTTGCCTCGGCGCACGGCCGAGCGCATCCGGTGCCCCTCGAGCAGGTCGACGAAGGCGCCCGCCGCGGGGACGTGCCGTTTGAGCGAACGCTGGTCGAAGACCTCGACCGCGCTGATGAGCGCGCCTGACACGGCCCGCTCGAGGCCAGCACGCACGACCTCGACCTCGGGGAGTTCGGGCACTCTAGGCCGACGCCACTTCGGTCGGCAGAGCCGCCAGCATCGCCACGGCATCACGAGCGGCGGATGCCTCGGCCTGCTTCTTGGACGGTCCCTCGCCCGTGGCCTGCACCACGACGGCACCAGCCGCGGTCGCTACGCGCACGGTGGCGACGAACACTTTCTGGTGATCGGGCCCGGATTCGCTCAACTCGTAGACGGGAGCGGCCAGGCCCTTCTGGCCCGCGGCCTCCTGCAGGGACGTCTTGGGGTCCATGGAGATGCGGAAGTGACCGGGAGCAGTGGCGAGGGGGGCTACGAGACGAAGCACGAGCGCGGTCGCCGCATCCGGGCCCGCACCCAGATAGCTGGCGCCGATGACGGCCTCCATCGTGTCGGCGAGGATCGACGGCTTGTCTCGACCACCCGTGAGCTCTTCGCCGCGACCGAGTCGAACGAAGCGACCCAGTTCGATGCCTCGGGCGATCTCCGCCAGAGCGACCGTCGACACGAGACTCGCGCGGCGCTTGGCCAGCTCTCCCTCTTCGAGATCGGGAAAACGGCGGTAGAGCATGACCGTGACCGCCTGGCCCAGAATCGAGTCGCCGAGAAACTCGAGGCGCTCGTTCGTGGGGATGCCGCCGTGCTCGTACGAGTACGAGCGGTGGGTCAGGGCGAGCTCGAGCAGATCGTCGGGAAGCTCGATCTGCAAAGTCGCCAAAAGGAGCGACCCGTCGGTTTCGTGTTCAGAAACCATCGAGGCGCTCCTTGGTGACGCATCTGTTGTCGTTGCCGACAGCAGGAGTCTTAGATGTCTGCGACCTTGCGGCCCTTGTACTCCATGAACAGGGGGGTGCCTGCGGAGTCTTCGACGATCTTGGCGCGGTGCGGCAAGCTGTAGACAGTCTTGCCGTTCTCGATCGTCTTGACGAGGGTGGGGGCCGTAGCCTTCCACTGAGCGCGACGCATGCGGGTGGAAGCCCGCGACATCTTTCTCTTCGGAACAGCCATGATCTTCTCTTTTCTCTATCGTTCAGGTCACTCGGGTCGCGCGGAGGCGTCGGTGTCTGCTTGGTCAGTCTGTGTGGAGGCTTCGAAGCCGGCGAGCGCAGCCCAGCGCGGATCGGTGATCTGCTGGGGTTCGTCATGCGGCTGATCGGCCAGCTTCTCACCCGTCTCCGGGTCTAGTCCTGGGCAATCCGGCCGACAGACCGGTTGGAACGGCAGTGAAAGTACCACCGCATCCCTGATCATCGGTTCGAGGTCGACGTGATCGTCGAGAACCGAGTAATCAAAAGCTTCGTCAAGAGAATACGCGAAAACGTCTTGGAATTCGACTTCTACCGGCAGATGGATGTCGGTGAGGCAGCGCCCGCAGACTCCGTCGGCCGTTCCGGAGACATGAACCGACGCCAGGATGCCGTCGTGCAGGCCTTCGAGACGAAGGTCGACATCGAGGATCGAGTCGGCCTGAACGGCCACGAGGCCCTCGCCGAGCTTCTCGGGAACAACGATCTCGAGTTCGTGCTCGCGCATCTCGCCGGGCCGGTGGATGAGGTCGTGCACCCCCACGGTGTAGGGCGTCTTCTTGAATTTGTTCACAACATTCGAGTCTACCGGCGATCGCCGCGCGGCGTCCCCTGAGGGTGCGCAGGAAAAAGTCTTGACACGGCGAGGCAAGCCTGGTTGGTTAGTTACATGAGTAATGAACCAACGAAGGGAACACGTCGTGGATGACTCTCGACCGATCTTCGTGCAGATCGCCGAGCTGATCGAGAACGACATCATCGCCGGTGCCCTTCCCGAAGAGTCGCAGGTTCCATCGACGAACGAGTTCGCCGCATTCCATCGCATCAACCCCGCAACCGCAGGCAAGGGAGTCAATGTGCTCGTCGACGACGGCATCCTCTACAAGAAGCGCGGCATCGGCATGTTCGTCGCATCCGGCGCCCGAGACCGACTGGTGGCCAAGCGCCGAGACCAGTTCCAGAACGAATTCATCGCACCGCTGATGGTCGAGGCAGAGAAGCTCGGCATAGGCGAAACGCAGTTGATCGACATGATCAGAAAGGAAGGCACAGCATGAGTGCAGTAGTAGAGGTGTCTCACCTCACCCGCCGTTTCGGCGAGACGACCGCCGTCGACGACGTCAGCTTCAGCGTCCAGAAGAACACCATCCACGGGCTGCTGGGCCGCAACGGCGCCGGCAAGACGACTCTGATGCAACTGCTGACCGGCCAGGACTTCGCCACCCGCGGCGAGATCCGCATCTTCGGAGAACACCCGGTCGAGAACTCGGGTGTGCTGAAGAACGTGTGCTTCATCAAAGAGAGTCAGCGCTACCCCGACGACTTCAAGCCGCGGCACGTGTTCACCAGCGCTCCCTGGTTCTTTCCCAACTGGGACGCCGCCCTGGCCGAACGCCTCATCGCCGACTTCCGGCTGCCGCTGAATCGCCGCATCAAGAAGCTGTCGCGCGGCCAACTGTCGGCCATCGGGGTCATCGTCGGGCTGGCATCCCGCGCCCCGCTGACGTTCTTCGACGAGCCGTACCTGGGTCTGGATGCCGTGGCGCGGCAGATCTTCTACGACCGGCTCCTCGAGGACTTCGGCGAGCATCCCCGCACGGTGATTCTCTCGACGCACCTCATCGACGAGGTCAGCAACCTGCTCGAGCACGTTCTCGTGATCGACGAGGGCAAGCTGCTCATCGACCAGGACGCGGAGACCCTGCGCGGATCTGCCACCACCGTGGTCGGTACCAGGCAGGGCGTCGACTCGTTCGTCGTCGGCCGAGAGGTGCTGCATCGCGAGGGCATCGGCGGTCTCGCCTCGGTGACGGTCGGCCGTCTCACACCTCAGGATCGCGCACGCGCCACCGAGATGGGCCTCGAGCTGTCGCCCGTGTCGCTGCAGCAACTCGTCGTGCGCCTCACCGGCAGCAGCCAGACAGCATTGGAGCAGAGCGCATGAGCACCCTCACTCAACCGACCATCGACGAGGCGCGGATCGACCGACCTGGCGGGGCCTCGAACATCCTCGCCGTCGTTCGGCTGCACCTCGTGAACCGATACAGCGTCTTCGCCGTGCCGTGGATGATCATGGGGGGCATCTTCGTGGTGAACGTCGCTATCTGGTGGATCATCTTCTCGTCGATCTCGAGCGAGGCAGACAGGGCCGACGCGCGAGACGGCCTCGAATTCTCCGGCGCCCTGTTCTACATCTTCGTCTACATGCTCGTGCTGGGCATCCAGGCCGTTGCCTTCACGTTCCCCTTCGCACTCGGGTTCAGCGTGACGAGGCGTGATTTCTGGCTGGGCAGCGCGCTCACCTTCATCGGGCTCTCGGCGGTCTACAGCGCGGGTCTCACCGTGCTGGCGGCCATCGAGGTGGCGACCGACGGGTGGGGGCTCGGCGGGTCCATGTTCGCGACGTTCTACTTCGGCGGCGCGGACGCGTCGTGGATCGAGCGATTCGGCCTCTACTTCGCGGCGTATCTGTTCTTCTACTTCGTCGGAGCCGCGATCGCGACCATCTACCAGCGCTGGCGCAACAACGGCATGCTCGTTCTGTTCGGCACGCTCGCCCTGCTGTTGGTCGCGGGCATCGCTCTGGCGTCGTTCACCAGCAGCTGGCCGTCGGTCTGGGCCTGGTTCGGCTCGAACGGCCCGTCGGGCGTGATCGCCTGGAGCCTCGTGCCCACCGCGATCGCCGCCATCACGGGCTACTTCATCCTGCGAAGGGCGACGCCGAAGAACTGACGAAAGTCCACACAGCCGCAGCTAGGCGGCCGGCGGGTTGCGGTGCTTGTTCGCCTCGACCACGGCGGCCGCTTCTGCGCGCAGTGCGTCCACCACGGTGCGCACGGCCAGGCGTTCGGCGCGGTCGGGGCGCATCAGAATCGCGATGTGCCGTTCGGCCACGACTCCCTGCAGGTTCTTGAGCACGATGCGGTCGCGATAGGCACCCGCCGCCGTGTAGCACGGGAGCACGGCGACACCGAGGCCCGCCGCGACCAGCGCCTCGGTCACCCGGGTATCGCCGAAGCGCTGAAAGAAGTTCACGGGAACCCCGGCGGCCTCGAAGATGTCGTTGAGCGTGCGCTCGAACGGGTACCCCCAGGGCACCCCGATCCACTGCTCGCCGATGAGGTCGCTCGGCACCAGGAAGTCCTTGTCGGCGAGGCGGTGTCCGGGCGGGAGCGCGATGTCGAGCGGCTCCGTCATCAGCGGCACGGCCAGCAGATTTTTGTCGTTCCAGAAGGCCGCCGGCTTCGGCGAGTGCGCGAGCACGATGTCGAAATCGCTCGTGAGCGACGGGAAACCCTCGGACTCCGGGTCGCGGTCGGAGCAGTGCACCGTGAGGCCGCCGGTCTCGGCCACGCGCTTGAGCATGCCCGGCAGCAGCATCTGACCTGCCGTCGGGAAAGTCGCCAGCGACACCGTGCCCGTGGGGTCGTTGCGGAACTCGTCCCACACGGCCTCGGCCTTCTCGAGCGCGATCGCGACATCGGTCGCACTGCGCGCCAACGCTCGGCCCGCATCGGTCAGGGCGATCCCCCGCCCCACCTTCTCGGTGAGCGGGAGACCGGCCTCGGACTCGAGCTTGCGCAGCTGCTGCGAGATGCCCGAAGCGGTGCGATGGGTGGCCTTGGCCACCTCGGTGATGCTGCCCCGCTCGGCGAGTTCGCGCAGCAGATTGAGTCGTCCGACGTCCATAGTTCGACAGTCTAGAAGCCGAACTAAGGAGTCAGGCTCGAACTCTTCACGTGCGGTACACGATCTAACCTTCGAGACTCGAGAACGCCTGGTCGTAGAGATCGAGCGCCCGAGCCACCTCGTCGTCGGTCACCACGCAGGGCGGCACCACGTGCAGCCTGTTGTCGGCGAAGAAGGGCAGCAGCCCGAGCGACAGCAGCGTCTTCTTGAGCACACCGATCACAGAGGGCGCCACCGGCTCGCGCGTCTCGGGATCGGCGACGAGGTCGAGCGCCCAGAAGACGCCGAGCCCGCGCACCTCGCCGATGATCGTCGGATGCTTGGCCTGCAGCGCGCGAAGGCCCGGTCCGATGACATCCGCACCCACACGCTTCGCGTTCGCGACGATGCCCTCGCTCTCCATGGCGTCGAGCGCCCCGACGATCGAGGCCATGGCGAGCGGATGCCCCGAGTACGTGAGCCCTCCGGGGAACACCGTCTCGTCGAACGTGGCCGCGATCGACGGCGAGATGATGACGCCGCCCACGGGAACGTAGCCCGAGTTGACGCCCTTCGCGAAGGTGATGAGGTCGGGCACGACGAGGCCCCCGTCGTCGGCCAGTGACTGGAACGCGAACCAGTCACCGGTGCGGCCGAAGCCGGCCATGACCTCGTCGAAGATCAGCACGATACCGAACTCGTCGGCAAGTGCCCGCACCCCCGCGAGGTAGCCGGGCGGGGGCACGAGAACACCAGCGGTGCCCGGGATCGTCTCGATCAGGATCGCCGCGATCGACGACGCGCCCTCGCTCTGGACGACACGGCGCAGATGGTGCAGAGCCCGCTCGCTCTCCTCGGCCGGGCTGGTGCTCCAGAATTCCGAGCGATACGAGAACGGACCGAAGAAGTGCACGTGTCCGCGCGCGTACTCATTGGGAACACGACGCCAGTCCCCCGTGGCCACCACGGCGGCGCCGGTGTTGCCGTGATACGAGCGATACGCCGACAGCACCTTGTCGCGCCCCGTGTAGAGCCGCGCCATGCGGATCGCGTTCTCGTTGGCATCCGCCCCGCCGTTGGTGAAGAACACCTTGCCGAAGCCCGATCCTGCACGATCGAGGATGCGCCGGGCCGCCTCGCCTCGGGCGAGGTTGGCGTGGGCGGGGGCGACGGTGGTGAGAACGTCGGCCTGAGCCTTGATCGCGTCTCGCACCGCCGGGTGCTGGTGGCCGATGTTCACGTTGACGAGCTGGCTCGAGAAGTCGAGGAACTCGTTGCCGTCGTGATCCCACACCCGCGTGCCCGACCCGCCCGCGATGACCATGGGGTCGAGGGCGGCCTGCGCCGACCAGGAGTGGAAGACGTAGGCCCGGTCGAGGTCGTACGCGCGCTTGCCGTCGTCAGAGGTGGGAATCACGGTGGTGCCTGTTCTTTCTGTGTTGTGTTCCCTGAGCCTGTCGGAGGGAAGTTCTTCGACAGGCTCCCTTCGACAAGCTCAGGGAACGATGGTGATGGTGAAACTGGGTGTTACTCGCCGCCGGCCTTCAGTGTGACGTCGATGGGTGTGAAGTCGGCACCTTCGGTGTCGACTCCTTCGTCTTTCAACTCGGCCAGCGCTTTCTCGACGTACTCATTGGTGTGAGCGGATGCCGGTGGCTCGGCCGAGATCACGGTCGCGCCGGTCTCGTTCTTCGTTCCCATGGCGATGTCGACGGTCTGCTTCCAGGCGTCCTCGTCGATCATGCCGATGCCGCCGGAGGTCGACGGCCAGATCAGCTTGTTGACCTCGTTGGTCATCCACAGCTGGTGGCTCTCACCGAGCGTCGAGCCCGCGGCGGTCACGATGGCCGCGGCCTCCTCGGGGTTGTCCTTCGCGTAGATCCATCCCTTGATCGAGGCCTTGATGAATTTGACGGTCTGGTCTGCGTAGGCGTCATCGTCGGCGAGCTTGGCCGAATCGGCCCAGATCGCGTCCTGAAGCATGGCCGTGCCCTCCTTGTTCCAGTCGATCACGTTGAGGTCGTCGGGGGTGAACAACTCGCCCGTCGCCGGGTTCACCGACTCGAGTACCTGTGCGTATTCGTTGTAGGTCATGGCCTGGGCCGCATCGATGTCGCCGGCGAGGAAGCCGTTCATATCGAAAGCCTGCTGCACCAGGTCGATCTTCGAGGCGTCAACTCCGGCCTTCTGCATACCGGCGAAGAGTTCCCACTCGTTGCCGTAGCCCCAGCTGCCGACCTTCTTGCCCTCGAGATCGGCGGCGGTCGTGATGTTCTTGTCTTTCATCGAGATCTGCGTGGTGGCGCTGCGTTCGAAGATCTGCGCCACGTCGGTGATCTCGGCGCCCTGTTCGATCGAGCCGAGCACCTTGGGAACCCACGAGATCGCGTAGTCGGCGTCTCCGCCCGACAGCACGTCCTGCGGAACGATGTCGGCGCCGCCCTCGAGGATCGTGACGTCGAGGCCCTCGTCTTCGTAGTAGCCCTGGTCGAGCGCTGCGTAGTAGCCAGCGAACTGCGCCTGTGCGAACCACTGCAACTGAAGAGTCACGGGGGTGAGCTCGCCGCTCGCGGAATCCGTGGAGTCGTCGGAACCGCTCGAACTGCAGCCCGCGAGCGCGAGAGCCGAGACAGCCGCGATGGCGCCGGTGACAATGAGGCGTTTGCTGTGTTTCATTGTTCCTCCTGTGATGGTGCGGTGAATGGTGCAGGGCCGCCAGAAAGAGGCGGACGTTCTAGGGGGTCGAGACAGAGGCGCGGTGCGGGGAGACGAGCTTCTCGAGACCCAGCGTCACGACGTAGAAGACGAGTCCGAGAAGAATGGCGCCGAGCACGTAGGCGTAGGCGAGCGAGTAGTTGCTCGACGCAGCGGCCGAGGTGATCGACTTGCCGAGTCCACCGATCGGGCCTCCGAAGTACTCTCCGATGAGGGCGGAGATCACGGCCAGGCTCGACGCGATGCGCAGCCCGATGAACAAGAACGGAACCGCACCGGGCAAGGTCACGGCACGCGTCGACTGCCACGCCGACGCACCGTAGGCCCTCATGAGATCGCGGTGCACGGGCCTGGCCTGACGCAGACCGCGCAGAGTGTTGAGGTAGACCGGAATGAAGACGGCGAGCGCGGCGACGAGTTGCCTCGCCGTCTCTTTGTCGGCACCGAACATCGTGTAGAACACCGGGGCCAGGGCGACGATCGGAATCACCGACGCGGCTGCCACCAAGGGCGCGCTCAGCTCGTCGGTGAGAGGCAGCACGGTGGCGATGATCGCCGCAATGATGCCGACGATCGCGCCGATCAGCAGACCGATGAGAGCGTTCGCGCCGGTCACCAGGCTCGCCGTCCACACGCTCGAGACGCTCGACGAGAACTCCGTCGCGATCGACACGGGTGAGGGCAGAACGAACGGCTTGATCTCGAGCACCACCACGGCGAGCTGCCAAAGCGCGACCGCGAGCACGCCGAGAAGGATCGGCGCGAGGATCGTGCGCGGCATCGACGCGGACTGTTTCATCGTTGGTCGACCCCTCGCACCGCGGACGCCCCGGCCGGTTCTCCGTGCAGGCTCTCGCGCACGGCCACCACGGCCTCGAAGAAGCTGTCGGCCTCGCGCAGACCCTCGTCGCGCCCTTCCGCGCGCCCGAGGTCGACAGCGATGACGTCTCGGATGCGACCCGGGCGCGGTGACATCACGACGACCCTGTTCGAGAGAAAGACCGCCTCGGGGATCGAGTGCGTGACGAAGACCACCGCTGCCCCTGTCTCAGCGCAGATGCGCACGAGTTCGGTCTGCATGCGCTCGCGCGTCATCTCGTCGAGAGCGCCGAACGGTTCGTCCATCAGCAGAAGACCGGGGCTCTCGGCGAGCGAGCGGGCGATCGCGACGCGCTGCTGCATTCCGCCGGAGAGCTGGTCGGGGTATTTGTCGGCGAAGTCCAAGAGCCCGACGAGCGCGAGCAGCTCGGAGGAGCGCGCCGCCCGATCGGCCTTGCCGACCTTGTGCAGCTCGAGCGGAAGCTCGATGTTCGCGCGCACCGTTCGCCAGGGCAGCAGGCCCGCCTGTTGAAACGCGATGCCGTAGGCCTGATCGATACGAGCCTGCCTGGCCGTCTTGCCGAAGACCTCGATCGATCCGCTCGTGGGCGAGTCGAGGTCGGCGATGAGTCGCAGCAGCGTCGACTTCCCGCATCCCGACGGCCCGATGAGCGAGACGAACTCGCCCGGCGCGATCGTGAGGTCGACGGCCTCGAGCGCCGTCACATCCGCGCCCTTGCGAGCGGCAAACACCTTGCTCACGCCGGCCACAGAGACGGCCGCGGGGTGGGTGGATGCGATGGGCTGGCCCTGTGCAGACGTTTCGGTGCTCATGCGGGGGTCTCTCCTCGACGGTAACGGGTGAGGGCGAGGCCGATCAGGGCGACGACGCCCGCGGCCAGGAGGCCGACGACGACGGCTCCGAAAATCGGTGCCCACGGTTTGGCCGGGTCTCCCCCGGCCGCGGCGGCGTACTCCACGATCATGCGCCCGATGCCGCCGCGCAGTCCGATCGAGACCTCGGCCACCACGGTGCCGATCACGGCGTTGGCTGCGGCGAGGCGCAGGGCGGGAAGGAGATAGGGCACACTCGCCGGCAGACGGAGCCTGATGAGGGTCGCCCACCATCCGACCGAGTAGGTGCGCATCAATTCGACGTGGTTCACATCGGGAGACTCGAGTCCGCGAAGCGCTCCGATCGAGACGGGGAAGAACGCCAGGTACGACGCGATCAGGGCCACCGACATCCAGTTCTCCCAGCTGAACGAACCGATCTCGATCTGCGATCCCCATCGCTTGACCAGCGGAGCGATGGCGATGAGCGGCACGGTCTGGCTGAGCACGATCCAGGGAAGCAGCGCAGACTCCGCCGTGCGGAACCGCTGCATGACGACGGCGAGGAGCATGCCCACGACGACGCCCACGAGCCAGCCCACCGCGGCCACACCGAGGCTGAAGAACGACGCCTGCAGCACGGCCTGCCACATCATCTCGTCGTCACCGGCCGAGCGAACAGGGCGGAACAACCGGGCCACCATGTCCCACACGTGGGGCATGGCCAAGTCGCTCGTGCGCGGAAGCACGGTCAGGTCGCCGAGCACCACGCCCGTGGCAGGGCCGAGCGCCTTGTACAGCTCCCACACGGCGGCCAGCACCACGACTCCGAGCACTCCGAGGAGTACGCGGCGCACGAGCGGGGAGCCGGTTCGGGTCATGCCTTGGCCGTGATGTGCTCTTTGAGCGCGGGGATGACCATCTCGCCGTACACGCGCAGGGTCTCCTCTTTGTTGTCGTGCTGGAGGTAACCCGCGAACTGGGTCACGCCGATGTCCTTCAACTTCTTGAGCTTCTCGATGTGCTCGTCTGCGGTTCCGAGCAGACAGAAGCGGTCGACGATCTCATCGGGCACGAATGCCGTGTGACTGTTGCCCGCACGGCCGTGCTCGTTGTAGTCGTAGCCCTCCCGATCTTTGATGTAGTCGGTCAGAGCCGTGGGAACAGAGGAGTCGGCACCGTACTTCGAGACGATGTCGGCCACATGATTGCCGACCATGCCGCCGAACCAACGGCACTGATCGCGCATGTGCTGCCAGTCGTCGCCGATGTACATCGGAGCCGCGACGCAGAAGGCGATCTCGTCGGGATCGCGGCCGACGTTCTCCGCGGCCGAACGAACCGTCTTGATCATCCACTCGGCGATGTCGAGGTCGGCCAGCTGCAGGATGAAGCCGTCGCCGACCTCACCCGTGAGCTTCAAGGCGAGCGGACCGTAGGCGGCGACCCAGACATCCAGCTCGCTGCCGACGCTCCACGGAAAGCGCAGCTCGGCGCCGTTGTACTCGACCGGTCGGGAGTTGGCGAGTTCACGGATGACGTGAATGGACTCGCGCAACGCCTTCAGAGTGGTCGGAGCGCCATTGGTGACGCGCACCGCCGAGTCGCCCCGCCCGATGCCCATGATGGTGCGGTTGCCGTACATCTCGTTGAGCGTGGCGTAGAGCGATGCCGTGACGGTCCAGTCGCGCGTGGCCGGATTCGTGACCATCGGGCCGACCTTCACGCGGTGGGTCTCGTTCAAGATCTGGCTGTAGATCACGTAGGGCTCCTGCCAGAGCAGGTGCGAGTCGAACGTCCACACGTACTCGAAGCCGTGCTGCTCAGCGAGCTTGGCGAGATGCACCGTGCGGGAGGCGGGCGGATTGGTCTGAAGTACTGCGCCGAATTCCATGGGGTCCCTTAGATGAGGTACTGCGAGAGGCCGCGCTTGATGAACCTGCCGTCGCCCTTGGCGCCCAGGTAGGTGTTGTCGTCGACCACGACCTTTCCGCGCGAGAGGACGGTATCGACGTGACCGTCGATCTCGTAGCCCTCGTAGGCGGAGTAGTCGAGGTTCATGTGGTGCGTCTTCTCGTAGCCGATCGACGTGTGGCCGTTCGGGTCGTAGACGAGGATGTCGGCATCGGCACCGGGCTGGATGACGCCCTTCTTTCCGTACATGCCGAACATGCGAGCCGGAGTCGTCGAGGTGATCTCGACCCAACGCTCGAGCGAGATGTGACCGTTGACGACACCCTGGTAGAGCAGATCCATGCGGTGCTCGACAGAGCCGATGCCATTGGGGATCTTGGTGAAGTTGCCCACACCGAGCTCCTTCTGGCCCTTCATGCAGAAGGGGCAATGGTCGGTCGAGACCATCTGGATGTCATTGGTGCGCAGCGCCTGCCAGAGCTGATCCTGGTGGTGCTCGTGCTTTGAGCGCAGCGGCGTGGAGCACACCCACTTGGCACCTTCGAATCCATCAGCACCCAGGTTGTCCTCGAGCGAGAGATAGAGGTACTGCGGGCAGGTCTCGCCGTAGACGTTCTGGCCGTTGTCGCGTGCCGTGGCGATCTGGCCCACCGCCTGCTTCGCCGAGACGTGCACGACGTAGAGCGGCGCACCCGTGAGGTTCGCCAGCATGATCGCGCGGTGCGTGGCCTCCTCCTCCATCTGCCACGGACGCGAGACGCCGTGATAGTAGGGCTCGGTGTAGCCGTCTTTCACCAGCTGCTGGGCGAAGACGTCGATGGCCGAACCGTTCTCGGCGTGCATCATGGTCATCAGGCCCGTGGCGGCCGACTTCTGCATGGCCTGCAGGATCTGGCCGTCGTTGCTCAGGAACACTCCGGGGTAGGCCATGAAGAGCTTGAAGCTCGAGACGCCCTCGTCGAGGAGTCCGTCCATGGCGCGCAGCGACTCCTCGTTCACGTCGCCGATGATCTGGTGGAATCCGTAGTCGATGGCGCAGTTTCCCGCCGCCTTCTCGTGCCACGCCGCCAGGCCATCCTGCACTTTCTCGCCGTACGACTGGATCGCGAAGTCGACGATCGTGGTCGTGCCGCCCCAGGCCGCTGCCCGGGTTCCGGTCTCGAACGTGTCGGATGCCTCGGTTCCGCCGAACGGCATCTGCATGTGGGTGTGCGCATCGATTCCGCCCGGAATCACGTACTTGCCCGTGGCGTCGATGACCGTGTCGACGGCCGAGGTGAGGTCGGTGCCGAGAAGCACGGAGCCGGGCTCGAGAACCGCGGCGATCGTCTCGCCGTCGATGAGCACATCTGCTCGGGCGCGACCGGTCGAAGACACGACCGTCCCCCCGGTGACCAGTGTCGTTGCCATGTCAGTCGCCCTCCCCGTTACGGCGCGACCGTGGCCACGTAGGAGTCGGGGCGGCGATCGCGATAGAACTGCCACGAGTTGCGCACCTCGCGCAGAACCTCGAGGTCGAGGTCGCGCACGACGATCTCCTCGGTGTCCGTCGAGGCGACGTCTCCGACGTAGTTGCCACGCGGATCGACGAAGTAGGAGCTGCCGTAGAAGGTGACGGCGTCGTCGCCGAACTCCTCGGTCTCTGTGCCGATGCGGTTGTTCGCGCCGATGTAGTACTGGTTCGCCGCCGCGGCCGCGGGCTGCTCGAGCTCCCAGAGGCGGTTCGACAGGCCGGGCTTCGTGGCCGACGGGTTGAAGACGATCTGTGCGCCGTTCAGGCCGAGTTCGCGCCACCCCTCGGGGAAGTGGCGGTCGTAGCAGATGTAGACGCCGACCTTGCCGACGGCGGTGTCGAAGACCGGGTAGCCCAGGTTGCCGGGGCGGAAGTAGAACTTCTCCCAGAACTGCTGCAGGTTGGGGATGTGGTGCTTGCGGTACTTACCGAGCACGGTGCCGTCGGCATCGACGACCACCGCGGTGTTGTAGAGAACGCCCGGCTGCTCCTCTTCATAGATCGGCAGCACGATGACCATGGAGAGCTCCTTGGCCAGCGCCTGGAAGCGCTGCACCGTGGGACCGTCCGCGGCCTCGGCGTAGTCGTAGTACTTCGCGTCTTGGATGATGCCGAAGTACGGCCCGTAGAACAGTTCCTGAAAACAGATGATCTGCACGCCCTGAGCTGCCGCGTCGCGGGCGAACTGCTCGTGCTTGGCGATCATGGACTCTTTGTCGCCCGTCCATGTCGCCTGGGTGAGTGCTGCGCGTACTACCGTCATTGCATCGTCCTCTCGCTGAGCATTTCCGCTCGAACCCCGTTTTGTTATTGTCGGGGTTGAACATTTCTCTTAGATTTCAGATTGTGACGTCGGCGTAAATAAGTCAAGAGTCGCTAGCCCCCACGAAAGGACGGCAGGAGTGCTCGACACCATCACCGGCGCCGTCGAGAGCAAGACGCCCGAGGGCATCGCCGCCGCCATCTCCCGCCTGATTCGCGGAGGCGCGCTGCGATCGGGAGAACGGCTGCCGACGGTGCGCAACGTCGCATCGGCCCTGGGCGTGAGCCCGGCAACGGTGAGCAACGCGTGGCAGGCGCTCTCGAAAGTGGGGCTGATCACCTCGCGGGGCCGCGCCGGCAGCTACGTGCTCGAGGCCTCGACGGCCTGGATGCCGCCGCACTTCGGCGAGCTGGCCGGCTCGCACGTGGTGGCGCGGCTCGATCTGTCAACGGGAACGCCTGACCCTCTGCTGCTGCCCGACCTCGCCCTCGCGCTCGCGCACGTTCCGACCCGAGCCGACACAGCGAGTTATCTCGACATGCGCGTGCTGCCCGACCTCGAGCGGCAACTGCGCGCATCCTGGCCCTTCGTGCCGGCGAGCCTCACGATTCTCGACGGGGCCCTGGATGCGATCAGCCGGTCACTCGAGGCGATCGTGCGTTACGGAGACAGGGTCGTCGTCGAGAGCCCTGGATTCCCCCCATTCTTCGATCTGCTCGAACAGCTCGGGGTCGAGGCGATCCCCGTGGCCATCGACTCCGAGGGCATGAGGCCCGAGCTGCTCTCCGCAGCGCTCGATCTCAATCCGGCCGCCATCATCATCCAGCCCCGAGCACAGAACCCGACCGGAGTGTCTCTCACCGCCGAACGCACGCGCGAACTGGCGCGCGTCATCCGGGCCAAGTCGCACGTCTCCGACCCCGTGATCATCGAGGACGATCACTCCGGGGAGATCACGACGGGCACGGCGTTCAGCCTCGGCCAGTGGTTTCCGCACCGCACGCTGCACGTGCGCAGCTTCGCGAAGTCGCACGGGCCCGATCTACGCATCGGAGCCCTGGGCGGTCCGACCGCGATCATCGACCGGGTGATCGCCCGGCGTATGGTCGGCCCCGGTTGGACGTCGCGAATGCTCCAGACGATCCTCTACCAGCTACTCACCGCGTCGCCGAGCGTCACCCAGATCTCCGAGGCCCGGAGGGTCTACCACGCCCGACAGCGGGCGCTCTCCGAGGCCCTTGTTCGCTCCGGCGTCGAGCACTCCCCCTCCGACGGAATCAACACGTGGCTCCGCGTGCACGACGAGAAGGCCGCGATCCTGTCGCTCGCCGCTTCGGGCATCAAGGTGGCCGCCGGAAGCTCGTTCTATGCGGCACCCCTCGAGAGCGAGCAGTTCATCCGCATCACGGCGGGCCGCATCCGCGACGACTTCGACCAGATCGGCGCGCTGCTCGCGGCAGCGGCACTCGCGCGATAACGCGCCGCGCACCTACCGGTTCGACGCCAGGGCGACCGCGAGCGAGTCGAGCATCTCTGGCACGAGCGGATGCCGCCCGCTCTCGTGCGCGGCGAGCAGGGCAGCGGCGTCGGCTGAGCGCCGAAGTGCGAACCACGACGCGACGCTGACGCCATGGTCGGGGCGATCAATGACGCGCACGGCGTCTCCGGCGCGGACTTCTCCCGCTGTCACGACGCGGAGATAGGCACCGGGTCGCCCCTCCGCGGCGAAGCGCCTGACCCACCCGCGCTCGCCCATGCGGCGGCCGAATGTGGCGCAGGGGGTGCGTGGGCAGGTCACTTCGAGCACGACCTGCGCGCCGAGCATCCACCGCTCCCCGATGACCGCGCCCGAGACATCCACTCCACGCGTGCGAACATTCTCGCCGAAGAGGCCGTAGCCGATCTCTCGGCCGAGAAGGCCCGCCCAGTGCTCGGCATCCTCCGAGGCGTAGGCGTAGACGGCTTTCGACAGTCCGCCGTGGTACTTGCGGTCGGCCTGCACATCGGCATAGAGCCCGTATTCGCCGAACCTCACCGGGCCCTCGACCGGCCGCTTGTCTATGCCCGTCACCCCCACCGACCCGGGGTCGGGAAGCAGGCTGTGAACGCGGCAGAGTGATTCGACCAGAGACATGCCGACGATTATGGCACCGCGGGCACGGGCATTCCGGCCCCCGGCGAGGTCGGACCGAGAGCCGGGATAAACTCGGCTCGTGAAGATCGCCGTACTCGCGGGAGGTGTCGGCGGGGCCAAGTTCCTGCGGGGACTCCGCCACCACCTGTCCATCGTCCATCCCGACGGAGACGGCGACGGCGGCCACACCGACGAGGTGAGCGCCATCGTCAACACCGGCGACGACGTCTGGCTCACCGGCCTCAAGGTGTGCCCCGACCTCGACTCGATCATGTACTCGCTCGCCGGCGCGAACGACGAGGTGCGCGGCTGGGGACGGGCGGGCGAGTCGGAGCGAGTGAGCGCCGAACTCACCGCGTTCGGGGTGGGCTGGCCCTGGTTCACTCTGGGCGATCTCGACCTGGGCACGCACATCGCCCGGTCGCACTTGCTGCGCGAGGGGCTTCGGCTGACCGAGGCGACCGAACGCATCCAGGCCCGCTGGCCGTCGATCGGCGTGCGCCTGCTGCCTGTGACCGACGCCGACGTGCCCACCTTCGTCTCTGTCACCGACGACGGCGTCGATACTCAGATCCACTTCGAGGAGTGGTGGGTGAAGCACCGCGCCAACCTGCCCACGCGGGGCTTCGTGCAGCGGGGCGTCGAGGACTCTCACATCACGCCCGAGGCGCGCGCCGCCATCCTCGAAGCCGATGTCGTGCTGATCGCACCCTCGAACCCGGTCGTCTCGATCGGCACGACGCTCGACATCCCCGGGGTTCGCGAGGCTCTCGCCGAGACCCGGGCGCCCGTCGTCGGTGTCTCGCCCATCATCGACGGTGCGGCGGTGCGGGGCATGGCCGCCGCCTGCCTGACCGCGATCGGCGTCGGAGTCACCGCCGAGGCCGTGGGGCTGCACTACGGATCCCGCGCCAGCGGCGGCATCCTCGACGCGTGGCTCGTGGACTCCACCGATGCGGCGGCCGTTCCCGCCCTGCACGGAGCGGGAATCCGGTCGCGCCCGGTTCCGCTCTGGATGAACGACGACGAGGTCAGCGGGGTGCTCGCGGCCGCGGCTCTGAAGACGGCACGAGAGCTCGGGGTCTAGTCGAGCCCGAGCCGCCGGTATCGGGCAAGCAGGCTATTCGCCGGCCGGCCTCTTGAAGGCCGAATGGTCGACCGCCCGCTGGCGCTGCCGGAACCTCTGCGGTTCGAAGGGCAGCGGATCCTCCTGCTGCGCACCGTTCGCGGGCGACGGGGTCTCCGCCACTTCCGCGCTGGTGGGCACCTCGGAAGCCGCAGCGCGGCGAGCCTCGGTGGCGAGCGAAGCAACGTGCCGGGCGGCGAGGACTGCCGCCGCGCGAAGGGCCAGTGCCACGGCAGCGGCGATCAGGCCCGCGGTCACGACGGCCGGTCCGAGCGTATAGATCACTTGAACGGCGACGAAGCCCTCGCTCGACGGCCCTCCCCCGAGACCGAGGCGGCTGACGGACCAGACCTGAGCAGCCACTCCGCCGATGGTCAGCACGGCGGCTACCGCCCAGAGCGCGATCTCGAACGGATTGATACGGGTTCCGCGGTTCATGCACTCACTCTCCCATGTTCCGGGCGCGCGACCGGCCACGCCCGCAGTGCAAAGGCGACGATGATCGCGATGAAGCCCGACGTCAGCACAGACGGCGCCAGGGCGAGAACGGTGTGAACGAGCGCGTAGTCGTAGAGCTCCTTGCAGTTGCCCGCATCGTCGCAGTAGTAGCCTCCGTTGGCGATCGAGAGGGTGCCGTTCGCCCAATGGGTACTCCACACCGCGGCGGCGACGGCGACCAGACCGACGATCCACAATGCGACCTCGAACGGGTTTATCCGGCTACCTGGTGCATCTTCGGAAGGCTCCATTCCCCGACCCTGCCAGCTGCACGCGTCAGCGGGAAGCCATTGCGTTACTGGCCGAGCACGGCTCTGGCTCGCAGACCGAGGCCGAGGGCTCGCGCGGTCGCCAGATCGTCGGCCGTGTCGATGTCGAGGCGCATCCGGTCGCCCCGGGCGATCTCGAGTTCGAGGTGGCCCGCCTCACGGTGCCGCCGTGCCGACCCCAGGCCGAATCTCGGCACGAGGGCGCGCGGCGACAGCGCGGTCAGCAGCGTGGTTCCTGTTCCGTCTTTGTCGGTGAGCATACCGAGTGGCGTCTCCGAAGCGAGGTCGAGAGCGGCGGTCACATCGCGCGGCCTGATCGACGCGAGGTCGCTCATCAGCGCTGCGACGGGCCGGCCCGGGTTGAGTTCCATGGCCGATCGGATGCCCCGGGTGAAGGCGGCGTTGAGGCCGGTTCCCGGATCGCGCCGCACAAGCGCGCCGAGCGCTTCGAAGCGCTCGGAGACCTCGGCGCTCGTGACCACGACGACCCGCACGACGGGCAGCGCCGTGCGCACAGCATCGACGGCGTCGAGCGCGAGAGCCAGCGCGAACTCGGCGCGACGATCCTCGGGGATCTCGGAATCGGCGAGGCCGCCGAGCAGTCGGCTCTTCGCGCCCGCCGTGCCCTTGACGGGCATCACGACGACCCAGTCGCCGGTGGCACTCATCGGGCGTTCCAACGCGAGCGTGCACGCAGCCGAACCCGCGACGGACGAGCGCCCGCACGATGGCCGCGTCGCGCGTCTGCCAGCCCTTGGCCGTAGCCCTCGGCGAAGCCCTGAGCATGTGCCTCGTCTGTGCCGAGCCGGAACATGTCGCCTTCGGGCCGTCGCACGAGCGCGCGAGCGGGTGTGTCGAGCGAGTCGACCACGAGGCGGGGCAGGCCGCGCACAAGAGCGACCGGCATGCCCGTGGCCTTGCCCTTCACCAGATCTGTGGCCGACGCCAGTTCGTCGCCCGTGGCGGCCTGGGTCACCGACAGCGTCTGCCCGAAGGTGTCGGTGCTGCCGCGCAGGTCGTCGATGACGATCACACCGGCCGCGCCGATCGCCGCATCGATCTGGCCCTCGCGCCACGCCCTGCCGAGCGTGTCGGAGATGACGATGCCGATACGAGCACCGGATGCCTGACGCAGGCCCGCGCAAAGAGCCCGCGCCGACGCATCCGGGTCTTCGGGCAGCAGGAGGACGGTGCCGTCGGGCGTGTTGCTGGCGTCGACCCCCGCCGCCGCCTGAACGATGCCCTGGCGGTTCTCGACGATGCGGGTGACGCCGCCGGGGTACGCGCGCGACGCCACCAGGCGAACCGTCTCGCGGGTGATCGCCTCCTCGCGGTCGGTCGCCGCGATGACCCGGCCCTCTGCCTTCGAAACGATCTTCGACGTGACCACCAGAATGTCGCCGTCCTCGAGCGACAACTCCTGAGCATCGAGCGCCGACGCGATCACCGTCACCAGGTCATCGCCCGGGGAGATCTCGGGAATGCCCTCGACGCCGATCAGCCGGATCTCCGCGGCGTGGGATCGGGCCACTAGCGGTGCAGCTTAGGCAGCACGTCGCGACCGAAGACCTCGATCCACTCCTTCTGGTTGCGGCCGACGTTGTGCAAATAGACGCGGTCGAAGCCCAGATCGATGAAGCTCTGGATGTAGGCGCGGTGCACGTCGGGGTCGCTCGAGATCACGAGGCGGCCTTCGAAGTCTTCGGGGCGCACGAGCTTGGCCATCTGCTCGAGTTCGAACGGCGAGCGGATGTCGCCCTTCGGGAACTTCATGCCGCCGTTCGGCCACTCGGTCATGGCGTTGACGAGGGCGATCTCATCGGTCTCAGCCCACGACATGTGCAACTGCAGCACGCGCGGCATCGTCGACGGGTCTTTGCCGGCCTCGCGTGCGCCCTCTTCGAACTTGGCGAAGAGGCCCTCGATCTTGGCCAGAGGAGCTCCGACGGTGATGAGGCCGTCGACGTGGCGGCCCGCCCGCTTCGCGGTCACCGGGCCTGCCGTGGCGACGAGAATCTCGGGAGCCACGGGCGGCATCGTCCACAGGCGCGTCGACTCGAGCTTGTAGAACTGGCCCGAGTGCTTCACATCTTTTCCGGCGATCGATGCCGTGAAGAGCTTGTTGATGATCTCGATGGCCTCGAACATGCGGTTGATGCGCTCGGGCGCCTCGGGCCAGTAGCCGCCCACGATGTGCTCGTTCAGGGCCTCGCCCGAGCCCAGTCCGAGCCAGTGCCGGCCCGGGTACATGGCACCGAGGGTTGCGGATGCCTGGGCCACCATCGCGGGATGCCAGCGGAACGTCGGGGCGGTGACGCCCGGACCGAAGTCGCCGGTGGTCCGCTCGCCGAGGGCCGCGAGGACCTCCCAGACGAAGGCGCTCTGACCCTGCTGCGGAACCCAGGGTTGGAAGTGGTCCGCCGCCATCACGCCCGTGAAGCCGTGCTGTTCGGCGAGCGCCGACAGAGCGACGGCCTCGGTGGGGTGGAACTGCTCGAGCATGGCGGCATAGCCGATGGAGAGATCAGACATGCTTCCATCCTCCCACTCGCGTGTGAAGAACAGGTTTCGAAGATGCGCCCTATTGCGTGTTCACGCCTATTGGCTGTTGAGCGTTATTGACTGTTCAGGAAGTCTGCGACGGCGGCCGGCACATACGGCGCGACGTCGCCGCCCAGCGACGACACCTGCCGCACGAGCGAACTCGAGACGTGCGCGTGAGCGGGGTCGGGAAGCAGGAACACGGTCTCGACGCCCGCCAGATTGCGATTCACGATGGCCATCGGCGTCTCGTAGGCGACGTCGACCTGCGAGCGGATTCCCTTGACGAGTGCCCGCGCTCCGACATCGGTGCAGTAGTCGACGAGCAGGCCGACGCTCCACGAGTTGACGACGATGTTCGACGGCAGACCCTCGTCGAGAATGGCCTGCTCGATCAGGCGCACTCGCTGCGAGATGGGCAAGAGCGCGGTCTTCGCAGGATTGTGCACCACGAGAACGTGCACCTCGTCGAAGAGGCCCGCGGCTCGCGAGATGACATCGAGATGCCCGAGTGTGACGGGGTCGAAAGACCCGGGGACGACGGCGACACTGCTCATTGTTCGACCCTATCGTTCGATCACTGTGCCGTCAGTGACCTGCCACTGGCGGTTGAGACGCACAGTCTCGAGCATGCGGCGATCGTGCGTGACCAGCAGAAGCGTGCCGTCGTACGACTCGATGGCCTGCTCGAGCTGCTCGATCGCCACGAGGTCGAGGTGATTCGTGGGCTCGTCGAGAACGAGAAGGTTGACGCCTGTGGCCTGCAGCAGCGCGAGGCCCGCCCGGGTGCGCTCGCCCGGTGACAGCTCGTCGACCGGGCGCGAGACGTGGTCGGCCTTCAAGCCGAACTTCGCCAGCAGCGTGCGAACCTCGGCGACCGGCCACTCGGGCACCTGCGCTTCGAAACTCGACGCCAGGGTGGCCGAGCCCGCGAGCACGGCCCTGGCCTGGTCGATCTCGCCGATCGCCACGCTCGCGCCGAGGCTCGCCATGCCCTCACTCGGTTCTGTGCGACCGAGAAGCAGCCTGAGCAGAGTCGATTTGCCGGCTCCGTTCGGGCCCGTGATTCCGATGCGATCACCGGCGTCGATCTGCAGAGAGACGGGTCCGAGCGTGAAGTCTCCCTGGCGCACGACGGCCGCCGAGAGCGTCGACACGACGGAGCTCGACCGGGGTGCCGACCCGATGGTGAACTGCAGCTGCCATTCCTTGCGCGGCTCCTCGACCTCGTCGAGACGGGCGATGCGGCTCTCCATCTGGCGAACCTTCTGGGCCTGCTTCTCGCTCGATTCCACCGAGGCCTTGCGGCGGATCTTGTCGTTGTCGGGCGACTTCTTCATGGCGTTGCGCACGCCCTGACTCGACCACTCGCGCTGGGTGCGGGCTCGTCCCACGAGGTCGGCCTTCTTCTCGGCGAACTCGTCGTACTCTTCGCGGGCGTGCCGCTTCGCCGTCTCGCGCTCTTCGAGGAACGAGTCGTATCCGCCGCCGTACACGCGGTTCGTGCCCTGCGCGAGGTCGAGCTCGACGACGCGGGTGACGCTCGACGCAAGAAATGCCCGGTCATGGCTCACGAGAACGACTCCCCCGCGCAACCCGCGGATGAAGCCCTCGAGTCGCTCGAGGCCGTCGAGGTCGAGGTCGTTGGTGGGCTCGTCGAGCAGCACGATGTCGAAGCGCGAGAGCAGTAGGGCGGCGAGGCCCACCCGGGCGGCCTGGCCGCCCGACAGAGAGGTCATCAGCGCATCGGACGACAGGGCGAGCCCGAGCTCGGCCAGAACGACGGGCAGGCGGTCGTCGAGGTCGGCGGCTCCGCTGGCCAGCCAGCGTTCCAGCGCGGCCGAGTAGACATCGGCCGGATCGGGTTCGCCCGGCGCGACGCCCTCGGTGTCTCCGAGAGCTGCGGCCGCGGCATCCATCTCGCTCGTCGCAACGGTCGTGCCGGTGCGCCGCCCGACGTACTCGGCGACCGTCTCGCCGGCGACTCGCTCGTGCTCCTGCGGAAGCCAGCCCACGAAGGCGTCGCCGGGCGCGAGCGTGACCGTGCCCTCGAGCGGCGCGTCGAGGCCCGCGAGGATGCGCAGCAGCGTGGACTTGCCGGCGCCGTTGGCGCCCACGACACCCACGATGTCGCCAGGCGCGACCGTGAGGTCGAGAGAAGAGAAGAGTGTGCGGTGGCCGTGGCCGCCGGCCAGGCCTTTGGCCACGAGTGTTGCGGTCATGACTCCATGGTGTCAGGAGCGCGGGCCGCAGGCGAGTTGGGCGGTCAGCGGGAGCCTTCATCGCGAAGGGAGACGATTTCAGCCGGTGGTATTCGTCGTACGAACTCGATTCGCACGTGTTGCAGCTCGTCGCGAGGGATCACTGCCGTGAGCACCGTGTCGGGGGCAAGTTCAACCCCGATTGCGTAGACGAACGGGTCGGTATCGATCTCGATCGCTGGCATCTGAACGCCGTCGACGATCGCAGTGGCCCGCGGGGTGACGGCGCGTTCGGTGAGTCGAGCCGCGAAACGATCGGCGTGAAGGTCTGCGAGACCCCAGCTCTGTGCGGAATCGATTCATCAGGATGTAGTTGGCATGCTCGACGAGAAGATACGACGGTGTTGAGAAGTCGGTGGGTTCACGATGCCACGAGGTGCGCACCGCTTCCCACAGCATCGGATAACGCATGCGAGCCACTTGCTCAACAAGCCAGGCCGGGCGAGGGTGCGGTGCCGGCCCGTCGAAGGCTCGGCGTGTCGACTCGTCGAGTTCTGTGAGGTTCACGGGGTCGGAATGATCGAGTGGATTGCGCCAGAGCGTGTAATTGATACTCACTGACATCTGTGACATTCCGCTGTCACCGCTGGAGATAGTGGTGCTCTCCATGTTGATGTCGTCGAGCGATGGTTGGGGCACGAGTCCCAGCACCGGAACCGGCATGAGCTTGACTTTCTCGGCTTGCGCAAGACGAGGGTCAGGTGCATCCTCCGGGAGAAATCCGGCAAAGCGCATCGGTGCGGATCCCATGTTCGCCACTCCTTCGACTCTGGGCTGCCTGCCAGCTCTCTCGACGCTAGGTGACGTCCAAAGATTAAGCGACCCGCAGTCGCTCCCAGCGCTCTGACTGCTGCTTTTACCTCTAAACGGTGGGGACTCAGCCGAGGCGGCACTTTTCTTGACGGGTGTAGTGGTGGGCCTCCGCCCTGCACCACAGCGCTATCTAGGCTCAGTCACCGTCCTCATGATGTGCTGACCCGTTGAGTCCGCCACAAACATGACGAGGCGTCTCATGGGCCATTTTCCGGGGGAACAAGCCCCGTTTCGTATCCCATGGCTCTCGAGGCACTGAGGTTGTGAGACACGGGAACGGTCCGGGAGTGCCCCGCCAGTGCCCGTTAGATGATCGGCTTGCGGGTACCCGCATGGCACTCCTCAAGCGTTCCGGTGTCTCATAACCTCAGTGCTTCGAAACCCATGGGATGAGGAGCATCTGATCTGATCTGGGTGCGTTGGAACACCAGTTGGTGTCTGGCACGGCGGTCGGTAGGACGGTGGGCCGAGTCGACGCAATAGTCTGCATGAATGCGCGTGGTCGGCGGGATGGTGTTGTGGGTGGTGGCGACCCTTAGTGGGGTATTGGCGGCAGCCTCTTTTTCGCTTGCTGGACTCGGTTGGTCCGGTGGCTTCGTCGAGCGGCGGTACTGGGAAGAGGGCGAAGGCCAGATCGGTGTCGCGTTCGGGGCCGCCGCGCTACTGACCTGGCTCGTTCTTTTGGGACTTTCTGTGGCTGTCTTTCGTGGCGGGTCTCTGCGGCAGTCCGGGCCGGCTCGCGCGACAGCGGTGGGATTGGCCGCCCTCAGCGTCACCGTGGTCGTGGGGTTGTGTGTTCTGGCGATCGGCTGGCCCGAGCCGGCTAGCGAGATTCCGTCGCCTCCATGGAATCGAGCGTGACATCTTGACCTTCCTCGCCCCGCGCTCCAATGGATGCGATTATGCGATCTCTGGCCGTACGTCTTTGCTGTTCTAAACAGACCGAGCAAGGCATACCCGTTTCGTTGAAGCGACCGAAATACTGTGGGCATCCTCAAACGCCTCTGCTCGAGCCCCCATTCGGTGTCTCGTAACCTATCTGTCTCGAAAGCCATGGGATGCGAGACGGTCTCGAGCCCGACCACGCCAGTGAGCGATCACAGAACACCGCCACTTACCGATCAAGTCCACAGATAGCCACCCCCGGAAACTCGCGGTTCACATCGGGCCAACGTCGACCTGCTCGCAAACGATCGTTTTCGGTGTGAGTCCACAGTCAACGACTCTGCGAATTCGTATCGGACGGCACTCTTCGATTTCGCAGCTTTTGACGCAGGGTGCGCACCTTTGGTTCTCCCGCATAAATGCTGGGCATACGCCGCGAAAGTCGTCATTTGAGTTCTTAGTGGAGCGCTCTCACATACGCTCATCGTACTCAGACGATCGTCTAACAAGATCGTCAAATCGCCGGAAGGCTTGCTCCACATTGTTCACAGCACCACGATCCCTGAATGGAACCCGATGAGCACCACACCCATCCACTGGACCAGCGGCACGCCGACCGAGGCAGTCGACCTGCTATCGGCAGATGGCGGCATCGCCGTTGTCCCCACCAAAGTCGGCTACATCATCATGACGACCGATCGTCAGGGCCTTGAACGTAAGTTCGATGCCAAGGAGCGCAACCGCAACAAGCCGGGCGTCGTACTGGTGAGCTCTCTCGAGATGCTGCGCAAGCTGGCCCAGCTCACCCCCGAGATCGATTCGCTCTACGAGACCTGCTGGAACGAAGATGTGTTGCTCGGCTGCATCCTTCCGTGGAGTGAGACCGGCAAGGCCGTTCTGCCCGACGGGGCAGACGAACTGATGATGGACACGCGAGGCACGTCGTGCTTCGTGATCAAGTTCGGTGTCCCCGGAGAAAATGCCGCCCGCGAACTCTACGAGAAGCACGGCAAGATCGCCTTCGCCAGCTCCGCAAACCCTTCCGGGAAGGGCAACCGAGGCGTCGTCGCCGGCGTCGGCGAGCGCATCCTGGCAGCGGCCGACGTGATCATCGAGGCCGACGACTACGTTGCGTCGATCCAGCCCGACAAGAACGCCGACACCCGCTACGAGCAGGGCGTCATGGTATCGATGGTCGACGAATACGGGTCTCTCGTCCCCGAGCAGAACGGACAGCGGTCGATCACGCCCACGCCGGTACTCATTCGAAAGGGCCTGGCCGTCGACCGCATCATGTCGCTGCTGGCCGACACGTTCTCGAGCTGGAACTACCGCCAGGGCGAGTACTACTAAGCCCGCAGATGAAGCACTGAGCCGGTCCTTCTGTGGCCGGACAAGAGGTCAAGGAGCAACGTCCTCTCAGCATCTCCGTGCCACATGTATCACTTCCAAATATCAGCACGACGGCAGACCGGAGATCCTCAATGAAAAACGTGTTTTGGGCCGGCGCTCGGCACCGCCCCGTGCTTGTCTCACTTGCTGTACTGGCGCTGATAGTCGTTGGCGCATTGATCGGATCCGCCCTCGTGGCCACGACCGGCTCACCGATGGAAGATTTCACTTCCACAGAGGCACCAGGGAATGGTACCGACGACTCCAAACCAGAAGAAAACTCGCTCAATCGCGGCAAGGGTACAGACGGCGAGGGTGTGAAGGAACTGAAGGACATCGTGGTCGTCTGCTCAAACGTGCGAAGGAGACCGGACAACCGACTTCTTGCATCATGGCCCGATGGGGCAAATGATGCCCAAGAACGACACCTCCAAGTCTCTTTGTCTACCGCGACAGCACTGACCGCGTCCCGAGAGACGCGGACGTTTCAATGCCATGTTCGCTTCATCAAACGCAGTCCACTGACGTTTGTTCGCGGCAGAGCGCACCGCGGCACAGTTCGGCTTTCCTCTTAGCGAAGCCCAACTTGATTCGGCCGTGAGAGAGCACCGTGGGTGATCTATGTCCTCCTGCGGCCGGCTTCGAAAACACAACGGCTGAAGGCACGCGTCGTTGTTCCACTAACAAAGCACCGAAAGAAGAAAGAAACAATGCGAATCCCTCAACGACTGAAACGACCTCTCTCCGGAGCATTGGCGGTGCTGGCTATCACTGCCGCCACCTTCGTGTTCTCTCCGACGCAGGCCGCCAATGCACAAGCTGGCTACCGGGTCTGCGGCGCCTGGAACTCTGCTAGCGCTGCCGGTGTCTACGGAAAAGGTGTGGACCTGACGGACTTCCCATGGATGGTGGGCACGGGCCTGGTCGTGAAAGTAGCAAACGGCGGCAAGGGTACCTGCGAAAGCAAGCTCGGCTTCATGAAGACGTTCTACGGACAGGCCTACGACGGCACCCTAGCCAGGCGCTCCTTCAGCATGGTGACGTGCGAAAACTTCGGTAATGCGATCGGCGGTCAAGGGTGGGACCCGTGTAGCAACCTCGAAGTCAACAAGATCTACAAGTACACGTCGAGATTTGACGAGATTCACCCGGTGAAGTATCCGGGGTTTCAATTCTGGAATAACTGATCCCAAAGACACGAGACCAGATTGATTCGGGGTCAAATCTGGTCTCGTTTTTTGCGCGAATGATGCGTGCTTGTCTCATGCGGTCGCTCAGGGCATCAAAGGCTTGGGTATCGTCGCTGCTGACAGAAACGTTCTTGAAATGGAACCGCTGCCAGGGCGAGTACTCCTAGGCCAGCACTCTTCACTGATGTCCGACATCTAGGGGCGGACTCACATGCGATGTCTGATCGATCTTGAACTCGGGCGGTCTCGGCATTCACGACAACGATGCCGTGGTGAGCTCGGGTGACGAGGATGTATCTCCATCTGTCACTGCGTTAGCCGTGGTCAAAGCATTACCCCTGGAGGTTCTGATGTAACGCAAATCGAGCCAAAGTAGCAAAGGAATACCCATGTATATATTTTCGTCTGGGATCGGTAGATCCGCTCGGGCCGTCGCTATCGCATCCTGTGTGATGCTCGCTCTAATTTCTGCTCCTACAACCGCACAAGCTGACCCTTCAGCTCCAAGCGAACAATCGGATGGCTCTGATGGAGGGATGAAGACCGACTCCCCAGGCGGAACAGAACAGACCGACCCCCCAGGCGGAACAGAACAGACCGACCCCCCAGGCGGAACAGAACAGACCGACCCCCCAGGCGGAACAAACAGACCGACCCCCCAGGCGGAACAGAACAGACCGACCCCCCGGGCGGAACAGAACAGCTGGATCCCTCAGATCTGGGTGAACAAGCTAAAGACCTGGATCAGAGCGAATTTGTGTCCCCGTCACGCACAGAGCTGCCCGTGGTCGCAGGTACCCGGGTCAGGCTAGGAGAGGGTGGAGACTGCACCGTGGGCGTAGTCCTAACAAAGAGGCCAGGGTATTTCGAATATTTCGATCCGAAGTTTAGGGCGACCCGCTTCGGTATTATCGCTGGCCACTGCGCACACCGAGTAGGTGAAGCTGTTCTGGTAGGTCGGACGGTTGTAGGTTCTGTGGTCTCGCGTGATCCGCACATCGACGTGTCGCTATTCAAAATAGAGCCGGAGCGGCATGGGCACTATGACTGTCACCCCACCTCCTTTGGGCCACATTGCTTTGGCGTAAATTTCACCTACTCACCTCGGGGATTCGGGAAGGTCATCCTTCGACCGGGCGAGAGGCAAGCTTCGACGGCAATTCCGATGACCGGAACTGGTGTCCCAACAATTGCCGAACAGTATTGCATCAGCGGCTCCACAAGCGGCCTCGACTGCCGATTTAGCGAAGCTAGTATTCCCCCGGACTCCGCGTGGACGCGCTCCAACGTACCGCGCGCCGCATTCAATCAATGGCATAACGTGCAACCAGGCGATTCAGGAGGCCCGGTGGTGAGTGTCAACGGAAAGTTCTATGGCATCGTGACTGATGCCGGACACCTGCTCCGCTCCGACTCACGTTTTGAAGACCTAACCGGGTATGTACCCGCAGGGCTGGTGTTCCAATACGCAAGAGGGTACTCAATAGCTCCTCCCAATTAGTCCTTGTTGACCGGTCCGCGCGCGGCCCCGAAAGGATCTATCGGGTCGCGCCGCTCTGTCGAGCTGTCCGCAAACGATCCCTCAGCGGGCGCGACTCTGCCATTCAAAGCTCACCTTCGCGGCAGGCGTCAGCTCAGCAGCAAGCGCAACGCTGAGGTCCCTTCCGTGCGCTGTCCATCGCTCTTCATCGGCCGAACTGCTCCAGCCTCGCTCGGGCGAGAACCTTGTCCGCCAAAGCTCCATCCACGTCTTTAAGTCGGAGGTGAGTGAACTGGAGAGATTCAGGTCAGTTGGCGTGAGTGCGTAATTTTGGCCGCCGTCTTCCCACAAGGGCCAGTTATGGCCCCAGTCGGGAAACATTCGGATCAATCTGATCGGCATTGATCGAGTTTACGTCTGCACGAATTAACGTCATAGTGCCCGTAAGACGGTGGTCTTACGGGCACTCGCTCATCGACTCAAGACCAAGTACTCGTTGAGGGATCGGCTAACGGACGCCTTGCCTTCAACGATACGGTCGTGAAATGACTTCTCCCGATGATGCTAGCCAGACTCTAGATGCTGCCGAAGACGAGCTGTTGGCTGCCATGCGTTCGAGCGACCTTGTCGCGTTGGACAAGTTGATCTCTGATGACCTGATTTTTGTTGGGCCTCAAGGGCACGCCATCACCAAAGAGGCCGACCTGGAGTCACATCGCACGGGAACGACCAACTTTGAACGGATCGATGAACTGGAACGGCGCTCTGTCACGACGGGTGGACGCGGCACTACTGATACGGAAGCCACCGCAGTGCTACGTGTAGATGGTGCACCGATTCAGATGCGCTTGCTCTGGCACCGCGAATGGCAAACCGTCGATGGGCAATGGAAAGTTGTCGGAGGTTCCGTTGTGGGGATTGAATAGCGCCCTGACATCCATCTATCCGTTGATATGCCGTTGCCCGTTAACGGATCGTCTAAAGGGCATCAGCAAACTGGCCGATCGCTACAAGTTCAGCTGGGATGCCCGCAAGCCGATGGATAAGCGAATAGTGACGTCATGCCGCGGGTTGCGCGCTCGAACTCGTCGTGGCAATGGTCTGACGGTACGCGGCGATCTTGCGTTCCAGCGCAGCCACATGCCGCTGAACCTCGGCCTGTCGGTCGAGGACGGCCGCGTGGTGCTGTTCGAGGAGGGCCAGACGTTCAGCATCATCAGCGCCGGCCCGGTACGCGGCCGCGTACTCGCGCATCTCGTGGACGCTCATCCCCGTGCCACGGAGCATTACTGTTCCGGCAAGCCAACTCAATGCAGCCGTGTCGTACCGACGCCAACCGTCCGGACTACGGCCGGGTGCGGGTGCGATGCCTTCCTTCTCGTAGTAGCGGATCGTGTCGACGGTGATGCCGAGTAACTCCGCGGCGACGCTGATCGTGACGGACTGGTCGACGTGGACCTCCGGAAGAAGCATGCTCTGAGTCTCCCACTTGACATGGTGTGCGCACCAGGGTCGAGAGTTAGGTCGTCCGGGTCGACCCGGCGGTGAACGGAGAACACACATGCAGCAGATTCCTCTCGGCTCCCAGGGCCTCGTCACGTCCTCGCTCGGACTCGGGTGCATGGGGATGAGTGCCTTCTACGGCGGCGCCACCGAAACCGGTTCCGTCGAGGGTATCCGCCGAGCACTAGACCTCGGGATCACGTTGTTCGACACAGCAGAGGCGTACGGACCGTTCGAGAACGAGCAGTTGCTTGGCCGGGCTCTCGGTGCCGACCGGGACCGGGTGGTCGTCGCGTCGAAGTTCGCCACAGACTTCACCGACGACGGCACCCCGATCGGCCTTGACGGGTCCCCAGAGCATGCCCGTCGCGCGATCGACCGGTCTCTCGGCCACCTCGGTGCCGACCACGTCGACCTCTGGTATCTGCACCGCGCCGACCCGAACGTGCCGATCGAGGACACCATCGGTGCAATGAGCGAAGCCGTCGCCGCCGGCAAGGCCCGGTACATCGGCGTCTCAGAAACCTCAGCAGAAACCCTGAGACGGGCGCACGCAACGTTCCCGATCACAGCGATCCAGTCCGAGTACAGCCTCTTCGAGCGTGACGCCGAGCACAATGGCGTCCTCGACACCGCCTCGGAGCTCGGCATCGGGTTCGTACCGTTTTCCCCGCTCGGCCGCGGGTTTCTCTCCGGCACCGTCACCCGGAAAGACGACCTGCCTGAGGGGGACGCCCGCCGGAACCTTCCCCGGTTCTCGGACGAAGCCATCGACGCGAACCTCCGCGTCGTCGACGCGCTCGGGGTCATCGCCGATGAGAAAGGCGTCACCACCGCGCAGCTCGCACTCGCGTGGCTCATCCAGGCTGGCACCGTCCCGATTCCCGGCACCACGAAAGCGTCGCGGGTCGAGGAGAACGTCGCCGCCGCGGACGTTGTGCTCACCGCCAGCGACCTCGAACAGATCGAGGCTGCCTCACCGCACGGCGTGGCCGTCGGAACCCGCAATACCGAAGCAGGGATGGCGCGAGACCGCGGCTGACTCACACCTGGTGCAGAGCTGGTGAGATCCTCCAACGAGCGGAGCTTGTTCAGAATCGATCGTTTCCGGTCTGAGCGCGGCACTTTTGATCTAGGCCTGTTGTCCTTAAGTGTGTGTGAAGTCGATTGCTAGATGGCGGCATTCTGTGATCGAGTAGTGACGGTTGAAGCCCACCCGCAAGACGATCGTTTTACGTGCACGCATAGTCGCTTACCCATGCGTTGGCGGCGCGATCAAATAATGTGTGACCAATGAGAGTAAGAAGCTGGCTATACATACTGGTGGCTGCAGCCGCCGCAGCGACTACCGCTCTAGTAGTTGCGCACGTCCACAACTACTTTGGCTCCAAACTCGCCTTGCTTGTGACCAACGGCATGTGGATCGTGGGCTTAGCTGGCGTGCTCGTGTCTCTGGTCGCCATAGCGTTTCTTCTCAGGCGTCACCGCCGACCGTAAATGACGAGCCTTTGCCGACCTCGAGCCGCCCGTGAGCCGGTGGTCTCACGGGCACCTACTGACCACACCGAGACCGAGTGCCCGCTGAGGGATCCTTCAACGGGCACTTAGCCAGCGGGCCAACCGTTCTGAGGGATACGGTCGTCAGCGCGACCCAACGTTCCTGTCCACGAGCGAACCGCGGAACCATCGCGCCCCGGAACGATCCCTGACGCTTCTCCTGTGTATCGGAAGCCGACCTTGCGGGCGACTCTCGATGAAGCGATATTGCCCACCACGCACTCCCATAGAACTTCAGAACGCCCTGTCTGTTGGAAAACTGCTTCTATTGCCGCGGCGAGTGCTTCTGGCATGACCCCGCGTCCGCGATGTGGGCGGCCGAGCCAGTAACCCACCATGCCGGTGTTCATGCGGACCCCAACGACACCCAGGAGCGGTTGGCCGACGCCGTCTCGGATTGCCCAGGTCCATTCACGGCCGCTCGACCAGCCTGTCGGCACGAAATCATTGACGAAGTATTCGGCATGCTCTCGTTCGTACGGCCAAGGAGTCGTCATGAAATCCCGGAACACCAAGTCCGTGCAATAGACGCTAATTCGATCCACGTCCGTTGCGCTCGGTTGGTCGAGCACGAAGCGTCTCGTTGATAGTGGGTACGGCTCCATGTTCGGCAATGCTAGTAGTGCCCGTAAGACGGTCCCTCAACGGGCACTTCACATTCAATCGCGATGCCGCGCCCGCGTCGTTGGTGGGATGCCCGTTTACCCCGCCCGACTTAATTGCCCGGAAGGGTGCCCTATCGGCAACACGATTCAGCGACTCGAAACCCAAGGGATGGGAGACGTGACATTCTCTGCTGTGCAGCGATGACGACCCATCTCCATTCAGCGCCGGCTAGGTCGCCGACGCCTCCGAGGCGCCGAGCTGAACCGCCAGCTCCATAGACCGCAGGCGGGCCGGGGAGAAGTCGTAGGGCATGCTTCGGATGATCTTCGCCGCGTTCTTCGCACGAGAGTCTCTCGTCGTGTCGGGCGCCGGATCGGCGTTCTCGGTCGGGTGCAGTTCGTCCCAGGCGTCGAAGAGAGCATCGTCCTCCTCCGCCTGACCGGACTCCTCTATGACGCGCATCAGCTTGGTTTCGAACGCGTGCCGTTCGTTTGCAACCTCGGTCACCCGGGGGCTGTCGACGGCGACCGTGTCGTCCAAGGTGTTCTCTGTGGCGTCGACGCGGTCGGACTCCGCTCGCAGCGCGGGGTCGAGGGCGAGGGCGAGAAAACGGCCGGCCTGCACGGCGGCGCCGAGCGGACCGAAGATGCGCTCGGTGACCAGCAGGGTGTCGAGGTCGTCCTGACGCAGCGAGCCCTCGGGGGCGCCCTCGAGGCGGTTCGAAACGAGATCGTCGAGCAGCCCCAGACGACTACCGAGTGCACGCATTCGCTGCACCGAGGCGCGCTTGCGCTGCAGCTCCGCTTCCTGCTCGGCGAGGGCGTCCTCCAATCGGGCAAGGACGCCTGCGACCTCATCTTCGTCGTCGGCAAGGCTCGGAGCGGCGCTCTCGAAGGCGTCGCGGATGTCGTCGAGCGCGATGCCTGCGTCGGCCATGCGGCGGATCCAGAGCAGGCGGATGATCTCCTCGTAGCCATACCGACGTCGGCCGTCGCCGCCCCGCTCCCGCTCGGGCAACAGCCCGACCTGGTGGTAGTGGCGGATCGTCCGAGGAGTGACGCCGACGAACGCCGCGGCGTCGCCGATGAGGACCTGTCGGGGCGGAGTCGGGAACGGGTGCATGGGGGACCTCTCGGAGTGGGACGGGGACATGCTTCCAGCAGATCACATGACGCTACGGCAGGTGCAAGCTGGCGAGGCCCAGACATAGGGCTTTCTCTCCGGGCGTCGCGTCAGCTCTTGACGAGGAACTCCGCCTCGACCTCGCGCAGCCGCCTGTCGAGCGCCTGGCGCAGCGCCGGATGCGCCCCGAAGCCCGGGTCTTCATCGATGATGAGCGACGCCGCCATGCGCGCATCGGTGATGAGGTCGCCGTCGGTGGTCACCCGAAGCAGGCGCAGGCTGGACTTGCCGCCCGACTGGTTGCGGCCCAGCACGTTGCCCTCGCGGCGCAGCTCGAGGTCGACCTGGGCGAGCTCGAAGCCGTCGAGCGTCGAGGCGACGGCGTCGACCCTCTGCCGGGCCACGCTCTCGAGCTCGGCGTTCGTGACCAGCAGGCACAGGCCCGGCACCCCGCCGCGACCCACGCGACCCCGCAGCTGATGCAGTTGCGAGACGCCGAAGCGTTCGGCATCCATCACGACCATGGTGGAGGCGTTCGGCACGTCGACGCCGACCTCGATGACCGTGGTCGCCACGATGATGTCGAGCGACCCCTCGGCGAACGCGCGCATCACCACCTCTTTCTCGTCGCTCGGCATGCGGCCGTGCAGCGGGGCGACTCTGGCGCCCGCGAGCGCCGGGTTGGCCTTGACGAGCGCCGTGATGGCCTCGACGGATGCGACGGGCCGGACTGGCCCCGCGGCCTCGGCCGGTTCGTCGAGCGGCTCATCGCCCGCCGGGTCTTCACTGGCTGCCGCGTCGATGGCCGGACACACGACGAACGCCTGACGCCCGAGTGCGAGCTCTTCGGCCATGCGGGTCCAGATGCGGGAGCTCCACGTGGGCTTCTCGGCCAGCGGAACGACGAACGTCTCGATGCCCTGTCGCCCGGCGGGGAGTTCGGCGATGGTCGACACATCGAGGTCGCCGAAGACCGTCATGGCCACGGTGCGAGGAATCGGCGTTGCTGTGAGCACCAGCACGTGCGGCGGGGTGGCCCCCTTGCGGCGCAGATCGTCGCGCTGATCGACGCCGAAGCGGTGCTGCTCATCGACGACGACCAGGCCGAGGTCGTAGAACGTGACCTTGTCGCCGAGCAGCGCGTGCGTGCCCACGACGATGCGCGCCTGACCCGAGACCATGCGCAGCAGCGCCTTGCGCCGATCGGCGGTGGGCATCTGACCGGTGTGCAGCGTGGGAATGAGCTCTGCGGCGAGGTCGGGGCCGAGAGCACGCACGATGGAGCGCAGGTGCTGCGACGCCAGGACCTCGGTCGGCGCGAGCAGGGCCGACTGCCCGCCCGAGTCGGCGGTGGCCAGCATGGCCCTGAGCGCCACGATGGTCTTACCCGAGCCGACCTCGCCCTGCACCAGCCTGTTCATAGGCTCGTTGCGTGCCATGTCGTCGGCGATCTCGCGGCCCACCAGCTGCTGGTCGCCCGTGAGGGTGAAAGACAGCTGCTTGTCGAAGCGTTCGAGGAAGCCGCCCGGCTTCGGCACGCGGGGCACAGCCTCGTGCTGGTGGGCGAGACGGCGCTGCTCGAGCAGGGCCGCCTGAAGAACGAAGGCCTCGTGAAAGCGCAGGGCGTCGCGCGCCCGCTGCCAGTCGGAGGTCTTGGTGGGCCGATGGACGAGCTCGAGCGCCTGCCGGTAAGAGAGGAGGCCGCGTTCGTCGGCGACGACGGCCGGAACGGGGTCGGGAACATCGCCGAGCCCGTCGAGGATGAGCGCCACCGTGCTGGCGATCTGCCAACTCGCGATGCTGCCACTCGCGGGGTAGATGGGAATGGGCTGCTCGAGCCACTTCGAGGTGGCGGCCGCACCGTCTTTGAGTTGGATGTCGTCGAACATCTCGTAGTCGGGGTGCGCGAGCTGCAGGGCGCCCCGATAGTCGGACACCTTGCCGGTGAAGATGCCGCGAGCGCCGACGGGCAACTGAGCCTCGCGCCACGCCTGATTGAAGAAGGTGAGCGTCAAGAAGCCCTGGCCGTCGGAGATGCTCACCTCGAGAATCGAGCCGTGGCGCGACTTCATCGTGCGCTTCTTGACGGTGCGCACCTCGGCCACGATCGTGACGTTCTCGCCGAGCGGCAACTGATCGAGCGCAGTGAGCTCTCCGCGCTTCACGTAACGGCGGGGGTAGTGGCTCAGCAGATCGCCGACGGTGACGATGCCGAGCGTCTTGGCGAGTGGAGTAGCCGTCTTGCCGCCCAGGCTGCCGGAGGTGAGCTTGGCATCGAGGATGCTGCCGCCGTGCGGCGAGACAGTATCCGGCGCGGTCATACGGCGATTCTAGGTGCGACCGCCGACACGGATAACATGCAGGCATGATCCGTTCGTGCGTCTCCGCTCGCTGTCAGGGAGTGTTCGCATGACCCGCATCATCGCCGGATACGCCGGATCGAGGCGCATCGCCGTTCCCCGCTCGGGCACCCGACCGACCAGCGACCGCGTGCGCGAGGCCGTGTTCTCCGCGCTCGAGGCCCGCGATGTGCTCCCCGGCTCGACAGTGCTCGACCTCTATGCCGGGTCAGGCGCGCTGGGGCTCGAGGCGGCCAGCCGCGGCGCCGCCACGGTCATTCTCGTGGAGAAGAACCCGGCAGCGGCCAAGGTCTGCCGCGAGAACGCTCGCCTTCTTCAGCAGGGAGCGCCGAAGCCGGCTCCCCGCATCGACGTGCAGGCGAGCTCGGTGTCGAGCTACCTCGGGGCTTCGTCCGACCGCGGCATCGTCGACATCGTCTTCATCGATCCGCCCTACGAGCTGGGCGACGACGAGCTCGCCCAAAATCTCGACGCCCTCGTCGGCCAGCTCTCCCCCGATGCGGTGGTGGTCGTCGAGCGCAGCGCACGCTCGCCGCAGCCGACGCTGCCCGAGGGCCTCGAACTCGACCGCCGCAAGGACTACGGCGAGACGACCCTGTGGTGGATCTCTCCCGTCTGAGTCACTAGCCCGCCGCGCCGTCCCAGTCGGCGTAGGGGTCCCATCCGCCAGGGCGTTCGTAAGCCGCCCCTCCGACCGTCACGGCACGCGCGCCCCGCTGCCGAACCGTTCCGATGACCCGGAATCCCTCCGGGGCGCGGCCTGCGGGGAACGTCGCCAAGAGCGAATGGTCCTCTCCCCCGGTCAGCACGAAGTCCGCGGCGCGACGGCCGACGACAGGGTCGATCGCGACGAGCCCGGCCGCTTCGGCGTCGATCGCGTCGGCGTGCAACTCGATCGTCACCTCACTCGCGTCTGCGATGCGTGACGCGTCGAGCACCAGCCCGTCCGACACATCCAGCATCGCCGTGGCCCCGGCGTCGGATGCGGCGACACCCAGCCCGATCGGCGATCGAGGCGCGACCTGTTCGCGCACAAGCTCCGGATGCTCGTGGCGCACGACGCGCGCCCGTCGCGCGTCGGGCTCCCGCCCACCCTCGGCATCCGCGTCTGTGGAGCCGTCTCGATACAGGAGCCAGACACCGGCGCCCGCGAGTCCGAGCGACCCGGCGATCGCGAGGTCGTCGCCGACCGCGGCGCCGGAGCGCACGACGGGGTCGCGGCCCTCGAGATCGCCGATCGCCGTCACGGTGATGGTCAGCGCCCCGGCCGTCGACAGGTCGCCGCCGACGACGCCGCACCCCGGGGCGAGGTCGGCGCACGCGTCGCGCATGCCGTCGGCGAACTGCTCGAGCACGGCGACGGGGGTGTCGGCTGGGGCGGCGAGGGCGACGAGCAGCGCGGTCGGGACGGCGCCCATGGCGGCAACGTCGGCGAGGTTCGACACGGCGGCCTTCCAGCCGAGCTCATAGGGCGTCGACCAGGCGAGCCTGAAGTCGGGGCCCTGCACCATCATGTCGGTGGTCAGAACGGTTCGCCCGTCGGGGGCGGCCACCACCGCCGCGTCATCTCCGGGCCCGAGAAGCTCGGCCCGGGTTCGAGGCAGGCGGCGCACGATGCGGCGCAGCGTCTCGCGCTCGCCGAGTGAGGTCACGGTCTCGCCGGGGGCGGAGACGGGCAGGGCGGAGGACGGCCGACCGTCGGGCTGCGCGGAGGTTTCTGTCACCTGCAAACGGTAGCCTGTGGAGGATGTCTCGACCACCTCTCGCGCGGCCAAATGCGGTCCGAACAGCCGCCCGCCGCACAGCCGCCTTTCTCGCGATGGGGTTCATCGTCGTCGGCCTCAGCGCCTGCGCCCAGACCGTCTCGCTCGAGCCTGCAGAATCAGCGGCCGACCCGGCGTGCGCCGACATCATCGTGAGCCTGCCCCTCGTGCTGCCGAGCGACGCCGAGAATCAAGACATCCGCCAGACCGATGCCCAGGCGACGGCGGCGTGGGGCTCGCCTGCGAGCATCCTGCTGCGCTGCGGAATACCGCCCCAGGGGCCGACGACACTGCCGTGCATCAACATCAATGGCATCGACTGGGTCGAAGACGACTCGAACAAGCCGAACTACCGCTTCGTCACCTATGGGCGGGTTCCCACGACCGAGGTGATCGTCAACTACGACGTGGTCTCGGGCACCTCCACCCTGGTCGACCTCGGTCCGTCCATCTCGAAGATCCCGCAGACCCACAAGTGCCTCGGGGCCGAAGACACACTCGACCTGCCTACCGACGCTCCGTCGGCCGGCTGACCTCCACAGACAAGAGCACCCCATGACCGTGATCGACAACGCCATCTACGTCGACGGGGTGCGCACCGACAACCCGGAGACCCTCGACGAGACGTTCGAGCTGCTCACCGAGCGTCGCGGCTTCGCGTGGATCGATCTCGACCGGCCGAGCCCCGAAGAGCTGCAGGCCGTCGCCGACGAGTTCGAGCTGCACCCTCTGGCCATCGAAGACGCCCTGGCCGGTCACCAGCGGGCGAAGCTGGAGCGCTATGGAGACACCCAATTCGTCGTGCTGCGACCCGCTTTCTACCGCGACGACATCGAGAAGGTGGAGTTCGGCGAGGTGCATCTGTTCGTCGGCAGCACCTTCGTGGTGACGGTTCGCCGGGCCGCGCGGCCGGATCTCAACGTCGTTCGAGAACGTCTCGAGGCCGCGCCGGATCTGCTCGCGAGAGGTCCGCAAGCGGTGCTGTACGCCGTTCTCGACCGTGTCGTCGACGACTACGCGCCGGTGGCCCTCGGGCTCGAGAACGACATCGACGAGATCGAAGACGAACTCTTCGAAGGGGGCGCCACCGAGCTCTCCCGCCGCATCTACGAGCTCTCCCGCGAGGTCATGATGTTCCAGAGGGCCACCCATCCACTACTCGATGTCGTCGGCGAACTCAAGCAACACGTCGGCGACCACGCGGTCGATATCGAGGTGGCGCGCGGCTTTCGCGACGTGCTCGATCACACGCACCGCATCGTCGACCGGATCGACGCCTATCGCGCACTGCTCGAAAACGCGCTCACCACACACCTCACCCTCGTGGGTCAAGACCAGAACGACCAGGTCAAGAAGATCTCGTCGTGGGCCGCCATCCTGTTCGCCCCGACCCTCGTCGGAACCATCTACGGCATGAACTTCGACAACATGCCCGAGCTGCACTGGACCTTCGGCTACCCGCTCGCCGTCGCGGCCATGGTCGCCATGGGCGGAGTGCTCTACAGCGTGTTCCGACGCAAGGGATGGCTCTGACAAGGGCCGGAGGGCACGGCGGGCTAGACGATATAGTGAAGCGATTCCGTTGAACTCTGAAGGCTCCGCCCCCGTTGTGAGGACATGATGACCGACGCCGCTCCCCTGCAGGCCCCTTCCGACAGCGTTCTCACGCTGACCGCACCCCAGCCCGTAGCTCCGGTCGCGGCCACCTCCGCGCCCGCGATGGCACCGAAGGTCGATCCCGCGGCGCTGCCCGGTCTCGATGCCAAGGTCGACACCTATCTCGACACTCTGGTCAGCACCGACACGCGCTCTCCCGCCTTCGCCGCCAAGGCGAACGACGTGCGCACCATGGGCGACGTCGACATCCGCCAGGCGGCGGACTCGTCGAACAGGCTTCTCGCGACGCCGGTGAAGGCCCTCCAGTCGGGTGGCCTCTCCGAGAGCTCGAAGATCGGTTCCACGCTTCTCGAACTGCGCCGCACCGTCGAAGACCTCGACCCCAGCGAGCAGAGCATCGAGCGCAAGATCCTCGGCTTCATTCCTTTCGGCCGCAAGATCGCCGACTACTTCCGCAAGTACGAGAGCGCGCAGTCTCACCTGAACGCCATCATCAAGGCGCTCTACGACGGCCAAGACGAACTGCGCAAAGACAACGCCGCGCTGAACCTCGAGAAGCAGCACCTCTGGGAGACGATGCAGCGGCTCAACGAGTACATCTACGTCGCCGAGCGCCTCGATGTGAAGCTCTCGGCCAAGATCGCCGAGTTCGACAGCACCGACCCCGACAAGGCGAAGGCGCTGCGCGAAGACGTGCTCTTCTACGTGCGCCAGAAACACCAGGATCTGCTGACCCAGCTCGCCGTGTCGATCCAGGGCTACCTGGCCATCGACGTGATCATCAAGAACAACCTCGAGCTCATCAAGGGCGTCGACCGGGCGACCACCACCACCGTCTCGGCGCTCCGCACGGCCGTGATCGTGGCGCAGGCCCTGGCCAACCAGAAGCTCGTGCTCGATCAGATCACCGCGTTGAACACCACCACCTCGAACATGATCGAGGCCACCTCGAAGATGCTGGCCGATCAGTCCGCGTCGATCCAGTCGCAAGCTGCATCGGCCACCGTGGGTCTGCCGCAGCTCCAGGCCGCCTTCGCCAACATCTACGCGACCATGGACTCGATCTCGGAGTTCAAGGTGCAGGCACTCGACAGCATGGCTCAGACCATCGGAGTTCTCGAGACCGAGACAGAGAAGGCCAAGCCCTACATCGAGCGCGCGCGCCGCAGCGAGACGACCGAGGTCGCGAGCACGCTCGACCTCGACAAGCGCTGAGTCGACGGGTCGAGCACGTCACGCAATGGGCTTTTGGCAGAACCTCCGCGACTCGGTGACGGGGCGAACTGCTGAGCGCGAATACGAGTTCGAGCTGCCACCGGCTCCGACCAGCGCCGACATCCTGTCGTCGATCGCCGATGTGCAGGCAGACACGACCGGCAAGGTGCCGCCCATCGTCATCGCGCGCATCAACCGCATCGCGAACACCGTGGCCGTGATGGTTCCGCGGCTCGATCAGCTCGGCGGCGGCAGTGCGCAAGCGCACACCGTCGTCTCGACCGCCACAAGCTATCTGCCCGAGGCCGTCGGCGGCTACCTCCGGCTCCCCCGCGATTTCGCCGACCGGCGGGCCGTCTACAAGGGCAAGACCTCGCTCATGCTCCTGTGCGACCAGCTCGACCTGCTGGGCGCGACGCTCGACAAGATCTCGGATGCCGTGTCTCGCGCCGACGCCGCCGCTCTCGTCGCGCACGGCCAGTTCCTCGCGGAGAAGTTCCAGCCCTCATCGAGCCTGACCCTCCCGTCCGAACCCCTGAGCTGAGCGAAGACACCATGACACCCTCTGATCCGCACGAGCTGCGCCAGGCTCTCGACGCCCTCGTCGCGGCGGCGCAGACTGCCGGCCTCGATTCCGCCGCCGCCCGAGACGAGGGCGTGCGCATCGCCGCCGCCGTCGCCGAGTCCGCCATCGGCGCATCCGTTCAATGGGTCGATCAGACCGGCGCGGGCAGCACAGACGAGTTCTTCGAAGCCGCGTCGAGCGCGAGGCGCTGGCGTGCGTCGCCCACCGACCTGCTGAGCAGACTGGCCGCCGACTCTCCGCAGCACGCCGGCGACTATGCGAAGGCGCTCACCGGTGTCGTCGCGGCCGCAAGCGAACTGGGCGAGCCCTCGATCGGCGTTCTCGGTGCGGCGTCTGCCACCGCAGCCGCCCAACTCGCGGGTGCACGGCAGGCTCCTTCTCTTCCTCCGCTCTCGCGCACCGAGGCCACCCTGTTCCCCTCGACGACGCTGTCTGCGGTTCCCCCGGTCGGCCAGCAGCTCAGCGCCGACCACTTCGATGTTCAGCAGCCCGACTTCGCACGGCCGGGCGATGCCACCATGGCCGAGCTCGCCCGCAAAGCCGGCCTCACCCCGTCCGAACCGCAACCGGATGCTCCGACTGCCGAGCAGCCCGCTCCCGCCGACGCGCCGGTCGCGGCCCAAGACGAAGAGAAGCCGAAGAAGAGCGTCGAAGAGCTACTCGCCGAGCTCGACAGCCTGATCGGACTCGACAGGGTCAAGAGAGAGATCCACCGGCAGACGCAGCTGCTGCGCGTCGACCAGCTGCGAACGGCCGCGGGGCTCACCACTCCGACGCTCACAAGGCACCTCGTCTTTCTCGGCAACCCGGGCACGGGCAAGACCACCGTGGCCCGTCTCGTCGCCGGCATCTACGCGGCCCTCGGCATCCTGTCCAAGGGCCATCTCGTCGAGGTCGACCGCTCCGAACTCGTGGGCGGCTATCTCGGGCAGACGGCGACCAAGACGAGCGAGGTCGTGGCCGGGGCCATCGGCGGCGTTCTCTTCATCGACGAGGCCTACGGGCTGGCGCTCGACCAGTACGGCGCCGAGGCCATCACGACCATCGTGAAAGACATGGAGGATCACCGCGACGACCTCGTGGTGATCGTGGCCGGCTATCCCGAGCCGATGCGCGGATTCATGGAGACGAACCCCGGGCTCGCCAGCCGGTTCTCGACCTCCATCACGTTCCAGGACTACACCGACACCGAGCTGCGCGACATCTTCGTGCGCCTGGCCGAATCGTCCGACTTCGAGCCGACGCCCGAGGCGCTCGAGCGGTTCGAACAGATCGTGTCGATCGAACCCCGAGACGAGGGTTTCGGCAACGGTCGCTACGCCCGCAATCTGCTCGACAAGGCGATCGCACGGCACGCCTGGCGCCTGCGCGACGTCACGGAGCCGACGCTCGACGACCTGCGCCTGCTGCTGGCCGACGATCTCAACGACTCGAACGACGGCGAGGTGCGGGGCACCGACGACGAGACGATCGACTCGCCGATCCTGGTCGACGTGCCGCAGACTGATCAGGCGAGCGCGCTCGAAGCCGAGTCGTCCGATGCCGCGCCCACCGCAGATCACCCCTCAGACGATCCCGCAGAACCGACAACGTCGAAGGACACCGAATGAGCACGACCGCAGCCGCGCCCCCGCCGCCGGTACCCCAGGCATCCCCGCGGCCGAACGCCGCGTCGACGACGGCCGTGCAGGCTCAGAGCGCACCGGCCCCCGCGCCCGCGAAGAAGACGCGCTCCACTCCCGCCACCCTCCGCCTGCTGCTCGCCGTCTCCGTGCTCGCCAGTCTGGCGTTCGGAGCCGCCGGCTTTCAGACGGGGTCGTCGCAGGCCAGGTCCACGGCCGACGCGAGTGCCGAGGCCGCCCAGCTGATCGGCATCCAGTCCGTGCGCAACGATCTGGTGCGTGCCGACGCGATCGCCGCCAACGCGTTCCTCGTCGGTGGCTTGGAGCCCGCCGATCAGCGAGCCGAGTACGACACCGCGATCGACGACGCCACCCGCGAGATCACCCTCCTCGCCGCCGACGACAAGGCCGGAGACACCGACTTCGCCAAGGTCAACGCCGAGGTCGCCATCTACACCGGCCTCATCGAGCAGGCGCGCGCGAACAACCGTCAGGGCTTTCCCGTCGGCGCCGCTTACCTGTCGCAGGCCTCCGCCCTGCTGAACGACAGCACCCTTCCGCAGCTCGAAGCCCTGGTTCTCGCGAGCGCCGACCGGGCGGCGGGCAGCTTCACCGCCTCGACCGTGTCGCTGGTCTGGCTGATCATCGCCCTCGCGGCCCTGATCGCTCTGATCTGGGTACACCTCTGGATCACGCGGCGCTCTCACCGCTACCTCAACTGGCCACTGCTGATCGCCGCCGTCGCCATGCTCATCGTCGGCGTCATCGGTGTGGTCACCTTCTCGAACACCACGGGGGCAGCCATCGAGGCCAGGCAGAACTCCTACGCCAAGACCCTCGCCCTCTCTCAGGCGTACACCTCGGCCACCGAGGCCAAGTCGCTCGAGAGCTTCACGCTCATCAAGCGCGGCTCAGGGCAGACTCTCGAGGCCGACGTGCAGACGGCCATCGCCGACGCTCAGACACGTCTCGACTCGAGCGGCAAGAACTACCTCATCAGCGACGATCTCAGCAACGGCTTCGACTCGTGGGTCGAGAAGCACGCAGAGATTCGCAAGCTCGACGACGCGGGTGACTGGGACGGCGCGGTCGCGCAGGCGATCAGCCAGGAGCCCGGCAGCGCCAACGCGGCCTTCACCGCGTTCAGCACCGCGGCACAAGACGACATCGCCTCGAGTGCCGCCACGACGAAGAACGCGCTCGACGCGGGCGGCACTCAGTCAGCGCTCCTCGGCTGGCTCTTCCTCGTGGCCGGCCTCGCCGCCGCCGTGCTCTCCTGGCGCGGCGTCTCCCTTCGACTCAAGGAGTACCGATGAGCGCCATCCGTTCACGTACGGGCCGCATCGCGATCATCGCGACGCTGATCGGCATCCTTGCGCTCACCGCCTGCGCGCCGCGATCGGGAAGCGACGACCTCGGTCTCACTCCCACCCCGACGCCCACCGAGAGTGCACCGAGCAACCCGGCGCCCGCGTCGACCTGCAAGAACGTCGAGGGCGAAGTGCAGCCGTCGTACTCCCCCATCTCGCCCGACTCGATTCCCGCGGGTGGCGCGGTCGACGCCATCCGCGCCCAGGGCGTGCTCCGGGTCGGCGTCTCCGCCGACACGCTGCTCATGGGCTCCCGCAGCCCGCTCACGGGCCAGATTGAGGGCTTCGACATCGACGTCCTGCATGAGATCTCTCGGGCGATCTTCGGCGATCCGAACAGGTTGCAGTTCAAGGTCATCACGTCGGCCCAGCGCCTCGACGTGCTGACCCCCGGCGCCGATGGCAAGACGCAGGTCGACATCGTTGCGCGCACCATGACCATCAACTGCGCCCGCTGGGAGACCATCGCGTTTTCGACGGAGTACTACGACGCTGGCCAGAAGGTTCTCGTCGGAGCCGACTCCGACGCGACGTCGATCGACGCCCTCAGCGGCAAGAAGGTCTGCGCCCCCGCCAGCACGACCACGCTCACACGGCTTCAAGACGAGTTCCCCAATGTCGAGGCCGTCTCGGCCGCGACACACACCGAGTGCCTCGTACTGTTCCAGCAGGGCAAGGTGGATGCCATCACCGGCGACGACACGATCCTCGCCGGATTCGCCGCGCAAGACCCGTACGCCAAGGTCGTGGGCGAGCCGATCAGCGCCGAGCCCTATGGCCTGGGAATGCCGGCCGACAAGGTCGAGCTCGTGCAGTTCGTGAACGGTGTGCTCGACCGCATGCGCAGTGACGGAACGTGGACGAGCCTCTACACGAAGTGGCTCAGCGTGCTGGGCCCGGCGCCGGCTCCGCCCGTGCCCGTCTACGGGCGTTGACACGGACTCTGACGCGTAGCGCAGAGCACCTGAAGCACCTGACACCCCCAACTTCGATCCGCCGAGAGGAGCAGCGATGACGATGACCGCCAGCGGAAGCACGCCAGTCGCTCCCGGGCGCCTCGGAGAGGCGATCGACCCGGGTGAGCTGCTGAAATACCTCACCGGCCTCGGCGAGTGGGTCGACCGGCAACGAAAAGAGCTCGATCGCCTCGGGGCCGCGGCCCTCGCATCGCAGGAGCCCGATTCCTACACCTCCGACATCGTTCTCGCCGAGACGCTGTGGGAGGCCACGCGAAAACGCCGTGAGAGCCTCGAAAGCGTCTGGGACTCGGGCCGCGTCGACACCGTCGCCAGGCAGAAGATGTCGCAGCTGATCTGGGGCCGGTTGGACTCCGGAGGCGGGGCAGAACTCGTCTCGCTCGTCGAGGCCGTCAGACTCGCCGACGCTCTCGTCTCGCAGCTGACCACTCGACTCAGCCTCGACCCGCGCGCGGCCGGCACCACCGCGCGCATCGTCGGCCTGCGCGCTGAACTCGAGCGGTCGCGCGACCTGGCCGCATCCGACCCCGACAGCGCACAGCGGGTCTCGACCCTGCGCAACCGGCTCGAGACCCTCGCCGAGAAGGCGGGCCGAGGCGCCGATGTGACCGGCCCGCTCGGCCAGCTGGTGCAGGATTCGGCGCATCTCGAACGCGACCTCATCGTCGCCAGTTCTCAGAAGCGCGACCTGGCCAGGGATGCGCGCAAGGCCGCAGACGACGCCGCGGCCGCAGAGCGACGCGAGCCGGTGCTGCGGGCCCTGGCCGACCGGTGCCGCCGCGAGATCGTCGACCCGCCTCGCCTGGCGATTCCCGACGTGTCGAAGCTCGGACCGGTGCCGCAGACGCGTGCCGCCCTCGACGCCTGGACCGCGCGCCTCGCCCTGGTGAACCGCGCCTTCGAGGCGGTCGAAGACGCGTACGCCGGTCAACTCCGCGAGCGCGCCGAGTTGCGCTACCGCCTGTCGGGCTACCACGCGAAGGCCGAGAGCTCCGGCCGTTCCGCGTCGCCCACGGTCGCCGCCGGTTACATCGAGGCCAAAGAGGCCGTCGACACCACTCCGTGCGACCTGCGCCTCGCCCGCTTCTACGTCGAGCAATACCAATTTCTCACCCGTGACCTGCCGCCGGCATCCTCGCCGCGTCAAGGTCAGGAAGGACGCTACACGTCATGACCGATGTCCAGCACTGCCAGCAGCCCGGCTGCACGGGCGTGATCGAAGACGGTTACTGCAACGTCTGCGGTTCTCCCGCTGCGCCCAGCCCACTTCCCCCCGCTTCGGGCACCGGCACGGCCGCCGCGGCATCGCCCTCGGCCAAGCTCGGCACCGGGTTCTCGGCCGGACCGCAGACCGGCGCCGGGGCCGACCCCGACTTCGCGCAGGCCGGATCGACCCGCACCGGCCGCACCTCGTCGGCGCGACTCGCCACGGCGGCCCTCGGATCGGCGCGCACCGCGGCGACCGGCTCGAAGGCCACCCGCCGATTCGGAACCACCTCCACGCGCCTCCGCGGCCCACGCCTCGGCGCCGGGCTCACGACGGTTCCCACCGAGCCGCCCGCAGATCCGCTGAAAGCGGTCATGGCCGTCGCCGAGCTGCCGGAGGCGAAGCGATTCTGCTCGAACTGCGGCAAGCCCGTGGGCCGCGGTCGCGACGACAAGCCCGGTCGCACCGAAGGATTCTGCCCGAACTGCCGCACGCCCTTCTCCTTCACCCCGCAGCTCAAGCCGGGCGACGTCGTGGGCAGCCAGTACGAGGTCGTCGGATGCCTCGCGTTCGGTGGCCTCGGATGGATCTACCTCGCCCGTGACCAGAACGTCTCGGGCCGCTGGGTGGTTCTGAAGGGTCTGCTCAACTCGGGCGATCCGGATGCCTATGCCGCGGCGATCACGGAACGCCAGTTCCTCGCCGAGGTCGAGCATCCGCTGATCGTCGAGATCTACAACTTCGTGATGTTCAACGGCGCCGGCTACATCGTGATGGAGTACGTGGGCGGTCCGTCGCTCAAGGTGATCCTCAAAGAGCGCATGAAGGCGAACAACGGCGTCGTCGACCCGCTGCCGGTCGACCAGGCCCTCGCCTACGTGCTCGAGATCCTGCCCGCCTTCCAGTACCTGCACGACATCAATCTGCTGTTCTGCGACTTCAAGCCCGACAATATGATCCAGGTCGGCGACACGGTGAAGCTGATCGACCTGGGTGGCGTGCGCCGCATCGACGACCAGACTTCGGCCATCTTCGGAACGGTCGGATTCCAGGCACCAGAGGTCCCCGATGTGGGGCCGTCGGTCGCCGCCGACATCTACACGATCGGCCGCACCCTCGCCACGCTCGTCCTCGACTTCCGCGGCAATCAGACGACCTTCGTGTCGTCGCTGCCCGATGTGGCGGACACGCCCGTGTTCCAGACGTACGACTCGTTCTATCGGCTGCTCGCCAAGGCCTGCGCCTTCGACCCGTCAGACCGTTTCGCGTCGGTCGACGAGCTGCGCGCGCAGCTGCTGGGTGTGCTGCGCGAGGTCGTGGCCACCGACCGTGGGCCGGGTCACCCCGCGCTGCACTCCGCGGCATCCGTTCTCTTCGAGGCGCCCGTCGCCGATGTCGTCGACCGACCGCTGCCCTGGGACGCCCTGCCCGGTCTCAAGGTCGATGAGTCCGACCCCGCGCGCAGCTGGCTTGCCGGCGTGAACATGGAAGACCCGGCCGCGCGCCTGATCGCCCTCGAGTCCGCCCCGAACGTCACGGTCGAGATCCGTCTCGCGCGTGCCCGTGCGGCCATCGAGTCGGGCAATTTCCAGGCCGTCGACGCCGTGATGAGCGAGATCCTCACCGACGATCCATGGGAGTGGCGTGCCGTCTGGGTCGCCGGTCTCGCCGAACTCGCGAAGGGAGACGCCCGCAGCGCCCGCGCGTCGTTCAACACCGTCTACGGTCAGGTGCCCGGCGAGCTCGCCCCGAAGCTCGCCCTTGCCGCGGCCTGCGAGGCGAGCGGCGAGCCCGAGATCGCCGAGAGCCTCTACATCATCTGCGCACGTTCCGACGCGAACTACACCGCTGCGGCCGCCTTCGGCCTCGCCCGCATCCGCGAGCAGCGAGGCGACCTCGACGGCGCGCTGACAGCGCTCGACCTCGTCACCCCGACCCGCAGCTCGTACGTCGACGCCCGTCGTCGACGCGCGGAGCTGCTGGCGACCTCGAAGCGTGGACTCGCCTCGCTGGCCGCCGCGCTCGACAGCGTCGCCACGGTGTCGATCGACTCGAGGTCGCGAGTCGAGCTCACCGCCAGCGTCCTGGCGTCTGCCCTGGCCGTGGTGCGTGATTCCGGGCCATCCACCGATGCGGTGGTCGGAGGCATCCCCGCCCAGGAGGGACCGCTCCGCGACGGTCTCGAGCGCGCGTATCGCGAATTGGCGGGTCTCACTGAGAACCAGGCGGAGCGCGTGCACCTGGTCGACGAGGCCAACCGCGTTCGACGGTGGACCCTGTCATGAGCGACGCACAGCTGCACGGCGACGCCGTGGACCCCGTGGACCCCGTGGACCCCGTAGCAGAGCCCGTCATCGAAGCCGTCGTAGAGCCTGACCCTGAACCTGACGCGGCGCCTGCCGCGGAACCCGTGGTCGAGGCCGCTCCGGCGGTGCCGATCCTGTGCCCCGCGTGCGGCACGGTGAACGATCCCGACGCGAAGTTCTGCGAGGAGTGCGGCACCCAACTCGGCGAGCTCGTCGAGGTGAGCTCCGGCCCCGATGCCAGCGAGGCTGAAGCCGGGGTCGAACCAGACCAGGTCACCTCGTCGACGTCGGCACCACGGCGCGCCTGCGTCTATTGCGGAGGCAGCATCGCCGACGACGGCTATTGCGAACTCTGCGGCAAGCCCGCTCAGAGCGAACGCGACCACTGGCAGGAAGCGCCCGCGGCCTGGGTCGGCGGAGTGTGCGACCGCGGCATCCGGCACGAGATCAACGAAGATGCCATGGCCCTGGCCGCAGACCCGCAGGCCGGCGAGTTCGCCGTCTTGGTCGTGTGCGACGGGGTCTCGTCGACTCCGGGCTCCGACAAGGCGAGCCTCGCCGCTGCTCGCGCTGCGACCGCCCATCTCGCGGCCGGGCGATCGACCGACCTGGCAGAAGGCACCAGCGACGAACTTGCGCAGGCCCGATGGTCTGCCCGGATGCTCGAGGCCGGCGAAAGGGCGAGCGCCGCGATCTACGAGGCGATCGGCGAGCTCGCGGCGAGAACGAATCCGCCGTCGTGCACCTTCGCCGCAGCGGTCATCGACGGCCCCCTCGTCGTGGTCGGAGGCGTCGGAGACAGCCGGGTCTATTGGATCGCGGACAGCGGCAAGTCCCGACAGCTGACCACCGACGACTCGTGGTCACAAGAGATGATGGCCCACGGCATGTCGCGCCAGCAGGCGGAGAGCGCCCCGCAGGCGCACTCCATCACGCGCTGGCTCGGCGCCGACTCTCCCGACGAGGCCCCCCACGTCGTGCCGACCTATCCCACGGGAGCCGGATGGATTCTGGTCTGCTCGGATGGGCTCTGGAACTACTGCTCCGACGCGGACGACCTCGCCGAGCTCGTGCACAGGGTCGTGGGAATGGTGGGAAGCAACCCCGTTCAGGTCTCGTCGTCTCTCGTCGACTGGGCCAATGAGCAGGGCGGCCAAGACAACATCACCGCCGCGCTCGCTCGATTCGATAGCGTTGTACCTACACCGGCCCAGCCGGCCTGATCTATGACAGATAGAGGAGTCCCCCATGGCAGAGTTCACCGCCAGCGTTTTTCAGAATGAATTCCTCTCAGACGGGGCCACAGACGTTCACGCCATCGTGACGGTCACGGTCTCGGGCGCGGGCCAGGCGGGGCAGGGGCAGGGCATGGCTGCCGGCGAGATCATCATCGTCGACACGTCAGGGTCGATGACCGGCGAGAATCTCGGCGCTGCCAAGCACGCGGCCGCGGTGGCGATCGACCAGATCCTCGACGGCACCTGGTTCGCCGTCATCTCCGGAACCGATACAGCGGCTCGAGCGTTCCCGTATCCGAACGCCCGACTTCCCATGGTGCAGATGGAGCCGGGCGCCCGCGCCGCGGCCAAGCAGGCCGTCGCCTCGTTCCAGCCCTCCGGCGGCACCGCTATGGGCACGTGGCTCACGCTCGCTCGTGAACTCTTCCAGGCCACACCGCAGGCCACCCAGCGTCACGCGATCCTTCTCACCGACGGCAAGAACGAGCACGAGTCGGCACAGGCGCTGAGCCAGGCCATCTACAACGCCACCGGCGTCTTCCAGTGCGACGCCCGCGGCGTCGGTTCACGCTGGCAGGTCGACGAGTTGCGCCAGATCGCCACCGCTCTGCTCGGCACCGTCGATCTCATCGCCAAGCCCGCCGACATGGCCGCCGACTTCGAGAGCATCATCAAGCAGTCGATGGGCCGAGGCGTGGCGTCGGCCGAGCTGCGCGTCTGGGCTCCGCAGGGGTCCGAGGTGTTGTTCGTGCGACAGGTCGCCCCCACCGTCGAAGACCTCACCACCCGCAAGACCATGGTCAACCCGCTCACGGGCTCGTACCCCACGGGATCGTGGGGTGATGAGTCGCGCGACTACCACGTCGCCGTCCGGGTCGCCTCGAAGCCCGTGGGCTCCGAGCAGCTCGCGGCCCGCGTGCAGCTGACCGTGCGCGACGAGGTCGTCGCATCCGGTCTCGTGAAGGCGCGCTGGTCGAACGACGACGCCCTCACGGCGCGGATCGACCCGGCCGTGGCGCACTACACGGGCCAGACCGAGCTCGCCTCGGCCATCCAGGACGGCCTTGCGGCCAAGGCCGCCGGCGATGCCGCGACCGCCACCGTGAAACTGGGTCGCGCGGTTCAGCTCGCCGCCGAGACAGGCAACGACGAGGCGACCGCGAAGCTCCGAAAGGTCGTCGAGATCGACGACGCGAACGAAGGCACCGTGCGGCTTCGTCGTGACGTGGCGAAGCTCGACGAGATGGCGCTCGATACCGCATCGACGAAGACGACGCGGGTGCGCAAATGACCCTGTGCCCCAACGGACACTCGTCGGCCTCGACCGACTACTGCGACGTGTGCGGAACGCCGATGGTGGCCGCCGCGCCTGTCGCACCGACCCCGACGATGGCGATGCCCACCGTCTCGGGTTCGAGTGAGCCGATCACGTGCCCGAACTGCTCGTTCCCCAACCTGCCGGATGCGCTGTTCTGCGAGAACTGCGGATACGACTTCACGACAGGGTCGCTTCCCGAGCCCGATCCCGATGGTCTGGGATTCGGTGCTCCGCTGACCGCGCCGGCCCCCGTGCCGAACGCTCCCGCCGTCGTGCCGGTCGTCGCACCGGTGTCGAGTCTCGACATCGAGGAGGGCGATCTCGGCAAGCACGAGGCCGCCGGCGATCCCGGTTACGTCGAGGCGCCCGCCATCGAGGGCCAGCCGACGGTCGAGCCTGCAGGAGCGGCTGAGGCCTCGGAACCGGCGGCAGCGGAACCGGAGGCAGAAACGGGTCCCGTCGCATCCCCGCCCGCCGTCTCGACGATCGAGGGCGACAGCGCATGGGTCGCCGAGGTCTGGGTCGATCCCGAGTGGTACGCCGCGCAGAAGTCCGACGACCCGCTCCCCTCCGGGGGACTGCCCGAGATCGTCGTGCTCAAGCAGAGCAGCCTGCTGGTGGGCCGCACCTCGGTATCTCGGGATATCCACCCGCAGATCGAGTGCGGCACCGACAGCGGCGTTTCGAGACGGCACTGCCAGCTCAACACCGATGGACAGCGCTGGTGGGTCGAAGACCTCCAGTCGTCGAATGGCACCTTCGTGGGTGCCGCCGGCGAGGAGCTGCCGAGCGTTCCGATCCAGCCGGGGCAACGCCGTGAGGTGCACGACGGCGACCGCATCTTCGTGGGCGCGTGGACGCGACTCGTCATTCGAAAGGCGCTGCCCGGCGAAGCGTAGGTACCGTTTCCTGAGCCCGTCGAAGGGGGCCTGCGACAGGCTCAGGGAACGAACGGCTCAGCGTTCCTGCAGTGCCAGGTCGATCAGTTCGTCGATGAGCTGCGGGTAGCTCAGCCCCGACGCGATCCAGCAGGCCGGGAACATCGAGATCGGTGTGAAGCCGGGCATCGTGTTGAGCTCGTTCACGACGAACCCGTTATCGGTGAGAAAGAAATCGACGCGGGCGAGCCCGGCTCCGCCGATGGACTCGAATGCGGTGGCCGCGATGCTCTGCATGGTGGCGAGCTGATCGTCGCTCATCGGCGCGGGGCACACCAGCTCGATGCCGGGGGCGTCGAGGTACTTCGCGTCGAAGTCGTAGAACGCTCTGTCGGTCATGACGACCTCGCCCGCCACCGATACCCGGGTGGGTGCGCCGTCGCGGCCCTCGAGAACGCCGCACTCGACCTCGCGGCCCACGATTCCCTCTTCGATGAGGACTTTGTCGTCCTCGGCGAGGGCGACCTCCATAGCCTCGGCCAGTTGCGACCAATCGGTGATGCGACTCACTCCGACAGACGAGCCGGCGCGAGCGGGCTTCACGAACGCCGGCAGTCCGAGCGAGGAAGCGCGTTCGGCGACGAGGGTGGGCGATTGAGCCCACTGCCGGGCCGTGACCGTGTTCCACGGAGCGACCTCGATGCCGGCCTGCAGCAGAACCGTCTTGGTGAAGTGCTTGTCCATGCCGAGCGCCGAGGCGAGAACGCCCGACCCCACGAAGGGCAGCCCGAGGAGCTCGAGCATGCCCTGCACCGTGCCGTCTTCACCGAAACGTCCGTGCAGAATCGGAAAGACGACATCCACCTCGCCGAGGCTTCGTGTGGTGCCGTCGGCGAGTTCGACTGTCAGCGTGCGGTCGCCCGCCTTGTCTGGCCAGCGCATGCGCGTGCCGTTGTCGAGCACACGGGGCATGGCGTCGGCGTCGATCGCGAACTTGGCCGGGTCGTCGTCTTCGAGAACGAACGATCCCTCGCCGGTGATGCCGATCGGAATGACATCGAACCGCTCGCGGTCAATCGCGTGAAGAACTCCGCCCGCCGTCGCGCAGCTGATCGAGTGCTCGCTTGAACGGCCTCCAAAAAGCAGAGCCACCACTGTTTTTCCGGCCATCGATTGTCCTTTCGCCCTGCGGCTCGTCGGAGTCCGTCGTCAGGTGGGGAGCTATGTCCCGAGGATTCAGCGTACCGGCCAGCACCTCGCTGACCTGCTTGACGATGGGCATGTCCACGCCTTTGGCAGAGGCAAGTTCGAGGATCGGTGCGACAGAGGCGAGGCCCTCCGCCGTCTGCTGCATGCTCTTCACGACGTCGGCGAAGCTGTAGCCCTGGCCGAGCAGTCGACCCGCCGTGTTGTTGCGCGACAGCGACGAGCTGCTCGTGGCGATGAGGTCGCCCAGACCCGCGAGGCCCGCGAGCGTATCGGCCTGCGCCCCGTACGCCACAGCGAAGTCGGTCATTTCGGCCAGGCCCCGTGTGATGATCGACGCCTTCGTGTTCTCTCCGTAGCCCACACCGTCGACGATGCCGATGGCCACGGCGATGAGGTTCTTGAGCACGCCGCCGAACTCCGTGCCGATGACGTCGACGTTCACGAAGGAACGGAAGTATCGGTTGCTCGCCACCATCGCGACACGCTGGGCGGTCTCGAGGCTCTGCGACGAGATGACGGCGGCCGTGGGCTGCTCTTTCGCGATCTCGAGCGCCAGGTTCGGGCCGGATGCGACGGCGATGCGATCGCGGTCGATCTCGAGTCCCAGCTCGATCACCTCGCTCATGCGCAGGCCGGACTTCTTCTCGACGCCCTTCATGAGGCTGATCACCAGGGCGTCCGGCGGGAGCAGCGGCTTGATCGCGGCGAGGTTGTCTCGCAGGCTCTGGCTCGGAATCGAGACGAAGACCATCTCTGCGCCCACGAGGGCCTCGGCGAGGCTGGAGGTCGCCGTGACGGAAAGCGGAAGGTTGATGCCGGGCAGGTAGTCGCTGTTGCGCTTGGCCTCGCTGATCTCGCGGGCCAGTTCGGGGCGTCGCGCCCATAAAGTGACGTCGCTTCCACCGTCTGCGAGGATCTTCGCGAAGGTCGTTCCCCAGCTTCCTGCCCCGAGCACGGTGACGCGACGGCGGGGCGGAACGACTGAGACGGGCCTGGTCCTACTCAAAACGTCCGGTCTCCTTCTGGTTGTGCGCTGCGGGATTCCACCGTTCGACCGGCGCCGTCTCGCCTCGTAGCCGTTCGAGGAGAGCGGTGATGTCGGCCATGACCAGCTCGGTCGCCGCGGTCAGCAGTGCCGAGTTGATCGGCTTGCCCCGGAACTCGGTGAGGTCGACGGGGTCTCCGAATGCCACCTTGATGGTCTTGCGCGGAAAGAGGCTGATCTTGTTCGAGTACCGGGCCATGACGGCCTGGGTACCCCAGTGCGCCGCCGGTATCAGCGGCAGGTTCTGCTCGAGCGCCATCCGCACCGCTCCGGTCTTGCCTCTCATCGGCCAGATCTGCGGGTCACGGGTTAGCGTGCCCTCCGGGTAGATGATCACGGCGTTGCCCTTGTCGACCAGCTCGTTGGCGGCCTTCAACGGCTCGCTGCCTCGAATCGAACCGGCACGCTCCACGGGAATCTGGCCCGTGCCGCGAAGCACCGCCCCCACGACAGGAACCTTGAACAGCGAGGCCTTCGCCAAGAATCGCGGCGCTCTGCCGAGCTTCCAGATCGACCAGCCCATGATCACCGGATCGATGTTGCTGTAGTGATTCGGCGACAGCACGAACGCGCCCTTTGGGGGAAGCTTCTGCGGGTCTGTGAACTCGATTTTCGCGATGCTCGACAAGAAGGGCACCAGCACGGCCGCGAGAACGCGGAATCCGACGGTCTTCTCGGCCGCCTGGTTCGCCACCGCTAAACCTCGAAGGAGAAGTCAGCTCCGAGCTTCTCGAGCTTGGCCACGAAGTCCCCATAGCCTCGGCCGATGAGCCCGACGTTGCTCACGGTCGACCGGCCGTTCGCCGTCAATGCGGCGATGAGGTGGCTGAAGCCGCCGCGCAGGTCGGGAACGACGATCTCGCTTCCGTGCAGCTTGGTGGGTCCGGTGATCACCGCGGCCTGCTCGAGCGGGCGACGCGGAACGCGCCGTTCCCCGCCCTCGAGCCCGTTCTTGTGCACCTGGATGTTCGCGCCCATCTCGACCAGCGCATCCGTGAACCCGAAGCGGTCTTCGTAGACGGTCTCGTGAACGACCGAGGTGCCGATCGCCTGCGTCAGCGCGATGATGAGCGGCTGCTGCCAGTCGGTCATGAAGCCGGGGTGCACATCGGTCTCGATGGTCACGGGCTTGAGGTCGCCGCCGGGGTGGTAGAAGCGGATGCCGTCTTCCTCGATGTCGAACGCGCCACCGATCTTGCGGAAGACGTTGAGGAACGTCATCATGTCCTGCTGCTTGGCGCCCTTGCAGGTGATGTCGCCGCCCGTGGCCAGCGCGGCCGAGGCCCAGCTGGCTGCCTCGTTGCGATCGAACAGCGCCCGGTGGTCGTAGCCCTTGAGGCTGTCGACGCCCTCGATGAGGATGACGCGGTTGGGCTCGACCGAGATGATCGCGCCCATCTTCTGCAGCACGGCGATGAGATCCATGATCTCGGGCTCGATCGCCGCGTTCTTGAGCTCCGTGGTGCCCTTCACTCGAACGGCCGTCAACAGCACCTGTTCGGTGGCGCCGACGCTCGGGTAGGCGAACTCGATGTTCGCTCCGTGCAGGCCGTTGGGCGCCGAGATGTCGATTCCGCTGGGCAGCTTGTCGACGATCGCGCCGAACTGACGCAGCGCGTCGAGGTGGAAGTCGATGGGACGGTCGCCGATGCGGCATCCGCCGAGGTCGGGGATGAAGGCGTGGCCCAGACGGTGCAGCAGCGGGCCGCAGAACAGGATCGGGATGCGGCTCGACCCGGAGAGGGCGTCGATCTCGGCGCTGTTCGCGCTGGCGACGTTCGACGGGTCGAAGATCAGGATGCCGGTCTCGGCGCTTCCCGAGATCGTCACACCGTGGGCCTCGAGCAGGCTGGCGACGACGCTGACGTCGGAGATGTCGGGCACATCGCGCAGGATGCTCTTGGTATCGCCGAGCAGAGAGGCGACCATGGCCTTGGTGACCAGATTCTTGGCCCCACGCACGTCGATCGTGCCTCGAAGCGGACGACCGCCGTTGATGATGATCGTGTCGCTGGGTAGACCCACTCTGCGTGCCGCCTTCTGCGCATCCTGAACGAGGGAATTCACTAGATATAACCGCCTGTACTGCTCTTATTTAACGGGAAGAGTCTTCGGGCGCCAGCTCTCGCGGCGGCCCTCGAACTCCGTGATTCGCGCTTCGTCGCGCAGGGTGAGCCCGATGTCGTCGAGGCCTTCGAGAAGCCTCCACCGAGTGTAGTCATCGATCTCGAAGGGCACGGTGAGCGCCCCCGCGGTCACCGTCTTGGCTGGAAGATCGACCGTGACCTCGAGCCCTGGCTGCGCGTCGATCAGCGCCCAGATCTTCTCGATGTCTGCTTCAGCGAGCTGGGCCGCAAGCAGCCCCTGCTTGCCCGAGTTGCCTCGGAAGATGTCGCCGAACCGAGCACTGAGCACCGCCTTGAACCCGTAGTCGCGCAGCGCCCAGACGGCGTGCTCGCGCGAGGAGCCGGTTCCGAAGTCGGGCCCGGCGACGAGAACGGAGCCCGACCTGAAGGGTTCTCTGTTGAGCACGAACTCGGGGTCTTGACGCCAGCCGTAGAACAGCGCGTCTTCGAAGCCGGTCTTGGTGACGCGCTTGAGGAACACGGCGGGGATGATCTGGTCGGTGTCGATGTTCGATCGCTCGAGCGGCACGGCGACGCCGGTGATGACAGAAACCTTTTCCATTACTTGCCTCCTGCGTTCACGAGCCGGGCGTCGTCGACGGCGAGATCCCATGGACTCGACAGGGTTCCACGCACCGCCGTGGCAGCAGCGACGAGGGGCGAGACGAGGTGCGTGCGACCGCCCTTGCCCTGGCGACCTTCGAAGTTGCGATTCGAGGTCGACGCGCAACGCTCTCCGGGTTCGAGCTGGTCGGGGTTCATTCCGAGACACATCGAGCAGCCGGCGAAGCGCCAGTCGGCGCCGAAGTCCTTGAACACCTTGTCGAGCCCCTCGGCCTCGGCTTCGATGCGAACGCGAGCGGATCCAGGCACGACCATGACGCGCACGTTCTCGGCCTTGGTGCGGCCCCGGATGATGTCGGCGGCTGCGCGGAGATCTTCGATGCGCGAGTTGGTGCACGAGCCGATGAAGACGGTGTCGACCGCGATGTCCTTCATCGGGGTTCCCGCTTCGAGAGCCATGTACTCGAGCGCACGCTCTGCCGCGGCGCGCTCGTTGGGGTCGATGATCACCGAGGGGTCGGGCACGGGCTGCGAGAGGGAGACACCCTGGCCGGGGTTGGTTCCCCAGGTGACGAACGGCTCGAGCTCGTTCGCATCGAGGAACACCTCGGCATCGAAGACGGCGTCGTCGTCGGAGCGCAGCGTCTTCCAGTATTCGACGGCAGCGTCCCAGTCGTCGCCCTCGGGCGCGTGCGGCCTTCCCTTGAGGTAGTCGAAGGTGGTCTCGTCGGGGGCGACCATGCCAGCGCGAGCACCGGCCTCGATCGACATGTTGCAGATCGTCATGCGGCCCTCCATCGAGAGCGAGCGAATAGCGGAGCCGCGGTACTCGAGCACGTAGCCCTGGCCGCCTCCCGTCGAGATCTTGGCGATGACGGCGAGGATGATGTCTTTGGCGGTCACACCCGGGCGCAGTTCGCCCTCGACGGTGATGGCCATGGTCTTGAAAGCCTTGAGCGGGAGCGTCTGCGTGGCCATGACGTGCTCGACCTCGCTGGTGCCGATGCCGAACGCCATCGCACCGAATGCGCCGTGCGTGCTCGTGTGCGAATCGCCGCACACCACCGTGATGCCCGGCATGGTGAGGCCGAGCTGCGGGCCCACCACATGTACGATCCCCTGCTCGACGTCGCCGAGCGAGTGCAGCCGGATGCCGAATTCCTTGGCATTGCGACGCAGCGTCTCGATCTGCGTGCGGCTGGTGAGGTCGGCGATGGGCTTGTCGATCGCCGCCGTCGGGGTGTTGTGGTCTTCGGTCGCGATCGTGAGATCAGGACGTCGGACGGGCCGACCCGCGACCCGGAGGCCGTCGAAGGCCTGAGGACTCGTTACCTCGTGCACCAGGTGGAGGTCGATGTAGATGAGGTCGGGGGTGCCGTTCTCTCCCTCGACCACGAGGTGGTCTTCCCACACCTTTTCGGCGAGGGTCTTGCCGCGACGCGCCGGCGAATCTGAAATCGTCATTAGTGATGCCTTCTCTTATGAATCTGCTTGCGAGAGCCCATGACACACTCCGCGACGAGGTGAGGCCTTAGAACGAGGACTCGTCGCGGCAACCAAGAAGGAGTCGACCAGACAGCATCCGTCAAGGGTAACACCCGCGGTCCTCCCGGGCATTCCCGACCGGTCTCGGCGGCCCGGTGCACCGCCTATAGCGGGCTAGCGCTTGTCGGCGTCGGTCGGAGCGTCCTCGAGCTTGGTCGACGACACGCTCTCGCGTCGCATCGCAATGAGACTCGCGATCGTGGCCACGGCCATCGACCCGATGATGACGATCAGAGAGGTCCAGGTCGAGATGTCGGGCGCCCACTCGATGTGCTGACCGCCGTTGATGAACGGCAGCTCGTTCTCGTGCAGCGCGTGCGACACGAGCTTGAACCCGATGAACGCCAGGATGAACGCGATTCCGTAGTGCAGGTAGACCAGCTTCTCGAGCAGACCACCCAGCAGGAAGAACAGTTGACGCAGGCCCATCAGCGCGAAGACGTTGGCGGTGAAGACGATGAACGGGCTCGTCGTGATGCCGAAAATGGCCGGGATCGAGTCGAGGGCGAACAGCAGATCGGTGGAGCCGAGCGCGATGAAGACGATGAGCATCGGGGTGAAGATCTTCTTGCCGTCGACGCGGGTGCGCACCTTCGCCCCGTCGAAATCGTTCGAGATGCTGATGTGGCGACGCAGGAAGCGGATCAGTCGACTCTCGCCGGCATCGGCGTCGTCGTGCTTGGAGAACGCCTGCTGCCAGGCCGTGTAGAGGAGGAAGGCACCGAAGAGGTAGAAGATCCAGCTGAAGTTCTCGATGAGCTGGGCGCCGAGCAGAATGAAGATGCCGCGCAGAACGAGGGCGATGAGGATGCCCACCATCAGCGCCTCCTGCTGCAGGTGCTTGGGCACCTTGAACCGCGCCATGATGATGATGAAGACGAAGAGGTTGTCGATCGAGAGGCTGTACTCCGTGAGCCACCCGGCGAGGAACTGTCCGGCGTGCTCACCGTCGGCGAAGATCAGCATCAGCAGCGCGAACACCAGCGCGAGACCGATGTAGAACACGACCCACAGCGTCGATTCCTTGGCCGAGGGAATGTGCGGACGCTTGAGCACCAGCAGCAGGTCGACGACGAGGATCAGTGTCAGGATGACGAGCGACGAGATTTCGAACCAGATGGGCAGGTTCAGAGCTTCGGGCATGTGAGGGATGAGACCTTTCGGGATGGCGGGTACGCCGAGCGACCGAAAGTCTCTCCCGCGCGAACTCGAACCTGTCGGTCACGCCACCGCAACGGACCCGCGGCGATGGGGATCGTACTGACGACTGCGATGAAGGTGGGATACTCCCCTTCTGCAGGCGATGTTACAGGATCCTGACGCTATGATTCCGCCGAGACCGACTTTCAGGAGACCCCTTGGCCAGCAGACCGCAGACCACCGCCGTACCGTCCCAGCGCCAGTACCGACCGCAGACAGCGTGGGTCAAATCGGTGGGGTACCTGATCTTCTTCAGCCGCTGGCTGCAGGCCCCGCTGTATCTCGGACTGATCATCGCGCAGCTCGTCTACGTCGTGGTCTTCGTCATCGAACTCGTGCACCTCATCGAGACCGTACTGAAAGACCCTCTGCACATCGAGGAGTCGGTCATCATGCTCTCGGTGCTCGGACTGATCGACGTGGTCATGATCGCCAACCTGCTGATCATGGTCATCATCGGCGGCTACGAGACATTCGTCTCGAAGATCGATATTGAGGGGCATCCCGACCAGCCCGAGTGGCTCTCGCACGTCAACGCGAACGTGCTCAAGGTCAAGCTCGCCATGGCCATCATCGGCATCTCGTCGATCCACCTGCTGAAGACGTTCATCGAGGTGGGCGACCTCGGAGCCCCGGGCAGCAACAACGAAGAGGAGAGCCTCACCGGCGACGTCTACACGGGCGACGGCGTGTTCTGGCAGGTCATCATCCACACCGTCTTCATCCTGTCGGCGATCGCCCTGGCCGTGATCGACCGAATGTCGCAGAACCACGGCGCGTCGGCTCGGAGCCTCACGCACAAGCCGTCCGACCAGGTCGTCGATCCGATCGATTCTTCCCCGGTTCCCCAGGGAGCTGTCGCGGTGTCGGGCTACATCATCGACGGCAAGTTCGTCGAGCAGCGCTAGCTACCCGACGAACCTGCCGTCGACGGCCGTTTCAGATGGCTACTTGCCCAGATCGGCGAGCAGGGATGCGCGCACCTCGTCGAGACGTCGAGCGAAGGCGGCCGCGGTTCCGGTCGGCACGGGGCCGCGGGCACCGCTCGCCCGGAGCGCGGTGCGCACGGACTGGCGGAACTCGGCCAGCGCGATGTCGACGTCGCGGATCTCGTCTCGACTCGCATCTCGTGACGCCTCGGCGGTCGCCGGCGTCTCATCCGTCGCACGGGTCTCGTCACCATCGAGGGTGTCGCTCTTCGCGTCCCGGGTGGGCGCATCCTGCGTGGGATCGAACGCGAACCACGACGAGTACGACTGACTCGTGGCGTCGGTCGCCTCGCGCGCCTGTCGAGCTGCGGATGCCAGGTCGGCACGCAGGCTCTTCATGGCCTCGCCCACTCCGGAGCGCACCTCGTCGGCTAGGCGACGCACACTATCGGTAAGGTCGTTCTCGATCGACGTGAGTTCGCTCTCGCGTGCGTCGAGCTCGGCGCGCCCCGCCTCGGTGATCTCGTAGACGGTCTTGCGACCGTCGGCGGTCTTCGTGACGAGACCCTCGTCTTCGAGCTTCGCGAGTCGCGGGTAGATCGTGCCCGCGCTGGGCGCGTAGGTGCCGCCGAAGCGTTCGCTGAGCGCCTGGATCAATTCGTAGCCGTGCTTGGGCGACTCGTCGAGCAGCTTGAGCAGGTAGAGCCGGAGGTGGCCGTGGCCGAAGACGGGGGTCACAGGGATTCCCCCTCCGGAGCATCGAACGGGGCGGCGTCGGAGACGGGGGCGTCGTAGACACCGGTGGTCGGAGCCGTGGAGGCTCCCACCGTCGCGCGTCGCACCGAGGTGATGTCGCCCGAGACCGAGTTGGCCCGAACCTCGACCCACTTGCCGTCGAGTGTTCCCGCGGTGTGGTTGAACCCGCGTCCGCGCGTTCCTCGCGTCGTGGTCGAGTCGACCTGCAGCGTGCCGCTGACGCTGTTGAGCGTGAAGCGTGCCGCGGTCTCTTGATCGAGTCGAATGGTGAGGTCTCCGCTCACGGTGTTGTTGCTGATCTCCTCGGGAACGCCCGTGAGATCGAGGAACACGGCGCCCGAGACTCCGTCTGCCGAGAACTTGCGCAGCGCCCCGGTGACGGTGATGTCACCCGTGACGGTGTGCGCGTTCAGCACACCCTGCTGGTCACTGACCGAGATCTCTCCGTTGACGGTGTTGATGTCGAGGTCGCCGACGATGTCGTCGATCACGATGTCGCCCGAGACCGAGTTGATGCGAGCGTCGGTGCGCAGACCGGAGATGAGCGCACCGGCGTTGACGACGCCGAACTTCAGCTTCGAGTCGCGCGGAATCATGATGCTGATGTCGGCCTTAGCGGTGCCCTTGAACGACTTGAAGACGTCGATGAAGTTGTCCCAGCGCAGCTGCGGGTGGTCGATCTCGAGCACATCGCCGTCGATCGAGACCTTCAGGTCTTTGCCCGAGACCGAGTGCACCTCGACGCGAGCGCCGGGCTCGTCGTGGGCGATGACATCGATCTTGCCGCCGATGAGGCTGATCTTGACGGAGCGAACGAGTTCGAGGTCGATGACCTTGGGGCCGGTGACGACCCACTTCTCGATGGCCATGAATATCTCCTTGGTGTCTGTAACGCGATATATCGTGTTGGGTGACATCAAGATATATCGCGATAGAAGATCAAGTCAAGTTATATCTCGACTTGGATGCCCCTGGTCGTGTTAACGACGAAGCGCCCCGACCCACAAGGGGTCGGGGCGCTTCGAACGTTGTGTGGCGCGTTATGCGCGGCTGCGGCTTCCGCGACCCACGATGAGGCCGTAGATCAGAAGAACGACGATCGAGCCGACGATGGCGATGAGCCACGACTCGATGCTGAAGAATCCGTCGTAGCCGACGCCGAAGACCGCTCCACCGATCCAGCCGCCGACAAGGGCACCCACAACACCGAGGATGAGGGTTACAACCCATCCGCCGCCCTGCTTGCCCGGGAGGATCGCCTTGGCGATGGCTCCGGCGATGAGACCGAGAAGAAGAAAACCGAGAAAGCTCATGACTGTCTCTCCAATGCGCTGTGTATTGCAATAGACGGATTTCGACTACTGCAGCCAAGACACTAGCGGTCGTGCCTACTTTGGGGCACAGGGGTTGACATTAGGCACTTTCGTCCGGCTACTTCTCAGCCTTCCACCCCAGGAGGGGTGCGAGAATGCCCGCGATGTCCGTGAGGATCTGAACGTAGTCCTCGTGCTCGAGCGTGAAGGGCAAGGCGAAGACCACCTCTTCGACCGCCTGGAAGCCGGCGTGAGCGCGCAGCGCGTCGGCGATCTCCGCCGACGATCCCACGAGATCCGGTGCGAAGAGCATGCGCTGCGGCCCTTGCGGCGCCGTCGTGCGAGCAAATCGACGCTCGGCGAATGCCCGGTACTTCGCGGCCTGCTCGGGCGTGGCGGAGTCGGTGGGGATGACGACGAGCCCCTGCGACGCTCGAGCCGCCTGCCCCAGCGGGTGGCGATCGCGGAAGAGATCGATCTGCGCACGCTGGATGCGGGCGAAGTCGTCGTCCTCCTCCGCCCGGACGACGCTGCTGCTCAGCAGGTTGAGTCCGCGCTCCCCCGCCCATGCGGCAGACGACAGACCGGCCGCGCCGTACCAGACCCTGTCGGCTAGCCCGGGCGAGTGCGGCTGAATGCGCGTCGAGTACGCCTCGATGCCCTCGGTTCCCTCGAAGGTGCTCACGGCACCTCCGCGCAGGTTGTGCAGCAGACGGTCGACCCGCTCGGTCGTGAAGTTCTCTGTCTGCCACGAGTCCGGGTAGAGGTGCTCTTTGATGTCGTCGAAGTGCGTGGGGACCCCGACACTGACTCCCGGGTTGAGTCGACCGCGGCTCAGAACGTCGACCGTCGCGAGGTCCTCGGCGAGACGAAAAGGATTCTCGAGTCCGAGTGGGATGACCGCTGTTCCCAGCTCGATGCGGCTCGTTCGCTGGCTGGCCGCGGCGAGCACCGCGACGGGCGACGAGATCCCGTGCTGCAGATGCCGGTCGCGAAGCCAGGCGCTGTCGAAGCCCAACCGCTCCCCCAGCTCGATGATCTGCAGAGTGCTCTCGTGCCCTCCGAACGGGTCGGCCTCGTCGAAGAAGCCGATCGTCAGAAATCCGAGGCTCTTGAGATCGCGCGGGCTGTCTGTGCTCATGCCTTCACAGTACCGAGCGCAGCCCGCGCGTCCGCAACGAAAAAGCCCGGCACCCTTCGTGAGAAGGGAACCGGGCTGTCTGTGACCCCAACCGGATTCGAACCGGTGCTGCCGCCGTGAGAGGGCGGTGTCCTAGGCCGCTAAACGATGGGGCCGTCTGCAACTCAACGAGTATGCCATACGACCCGCCCTCAATGCCAATCGGCTCAGGCGAGCACGCGGAGCGCCCCGGGGACGACCTCGACGTCGACCGGCAGAGCCCCCACCCGCTCTCCGTCTGCGTAGGCGATCACGCCGTCGGCGTCGATGCGCACGCGCGACACCCTCGAGATGTCGACGATGTCGAGCCCGGTGTGGCTGCCGGAGAAGACCTTAGGGAACAGCCGCAGAAAACGCACACGCGACAGGGCGCCCACCCGGAACAGATCGAGAAATCCGTCATCGAGCACGGCGTCGGGCGTCACCGTCATGCCGCCGCCGAGCGACCGATTGTTCGCCACCGCGATCAGAGAGGCGCTCACGGTCGACGATGCACCGTCGACGGTGAGCTCGTAGCTGCGGGCGCGCAGGGTCGCGAGCTCGGCCAGCAATGCGATCACGTAGCGGCTGGCCCCGCGCGGTCGTTTCATGCGATTCGCCCGTTCGTTCACGAGGGCGTCGAAACCTGCCGAGAGCACTCCCCCGAACCAGGTCGAGCCGCCCTCGTGATGAACGCGGCCGGCATCGATGGTGCGCGGTCCCGAGACCAGAGCGGTGCGCAGAACAGCCAAGGCGTCGTCGAGCGAGTCCAGCGGGATGCCGAGGCCCCGGGCCATGTCATTGCCCGTGCCGGACGGGATGATTCCGAAGGGGATCCCGGTTTGCGCCGTCGCGTTGACCGCCAGGCTCACCATGCCGTCGCCGCCGACCACGATGAGCGCGTCTGCGGGGGCCGGGTCACCGGCATCCAGAGCCTGTAGAACGGCCGCGGCGAGAGAGCCGAAATCGGGCTGGGTCAGGGCGGTCACATGGTGACCGTCTGCGACGAGCGCGTCGACGACGCGTGGGCCGGTCGCGCTGCGCGAACCGAAGGAAGCTGAGGGGTTGATCGCGACGATGATCCGCTTCGGCGAGGTGCGCATGATGTGTTGATTATGGCCTACAGGCAATGCCCAATGCCGATCGCGCGATGAGTTCTACTCTGATGAAATGAGACTCACCAAACTCGAGCACGCCGCGTTGATCATCGAGCAGTCGGGAAAGAAACTGTTCGTCGATCCGGGTTCGTTCACCACCGCGATCACCGAAGCCGCGGGCGCTGTCGCGGTCGTCATCACCCACGAGCACCCCGACCACTGGACCCCCGAGCAACTGACGCGCCTCGTCGACCGCGCCCCGGACATCAAGATCTTCGGCCCGCAGGGCGTTGCGGATGCCGCCGGCGGGTTTCCGGTCACCGTCGTGAAGGCGGGCGACGAGATCTCGGTCGCCCCATTCACTCTGCGGTTCTTCGGCGAGAAGCACGCGGTGATCCACGAGTCGATTCCGGTGATCGACAACGTCGGGGTGCTCATCAACGGATCGGTGTACTACGGCGGCGACTCGTACACGGTGCCCGAGGGCGTCGAGGTCGACGTTCTGGCGGCGCCCATCGGAGCCCCGTGGCTGAAGATCAGCGAGTCGATGGACTACGTGCTCACGATCAAGCCGAAGCGCAGCTTTCCCACCCACGAGATGACTCTCTCGAAGGCGGGAAAGGCCATGACGGGCGACCGCATCAAGTGGGCCACGGAGCAGAACGGCGGAGAGTACTTCGCGCTGGAGCCCGGTGACTCACTCGACGTGTAGCGGCCGGCCGCTCAGTCGAAGCGGGGCTTGCGTCGCTCGTCGTCGCCGAAGACCTCTTCGGCGATCAACTCGGTGTTGACCAGCGGACGACGGTCGTCGGGGGCCTCTCGACCCGGCTCGTCGTCTTCGCGCGTCGCGTCGAGGTGTGAGTCGACATCGGGATCGGCGTCGAGCTGCTCGTCGTTGTTGTGCGTCTCGCCGTGACGGCGGTCGACGTCTTCGACGATGCCGTTGGTCTGATCGAACGGATGCGCGACCTCGTCGAGCGCGCTGCGATTCGGTTCCTGACGCGCGTCGTCGGCGGCGTGACTGTTGGTGTGGTCTGTCGTATTCATGGCGGCGACGATACGCCCGCCCGAACCGGCTCGATAGGGCTTGAAAAACACCGAGATACGGGAGTGCGCAGATGGGAATCCTCACGGGCCCTTGTGTGTTATCTCTAGCGAGTCGTGAGAACGGCTGTAGATGGAGGCACAGTGACCAGACCAATAGAAGAGATTGAAGATGAGACCGGCGTCGTCACGAAGTACCGGCGGCACCTGAACGGACGCGGGCGCGTGGCATCCAAAGCCAAGGTCCACCCGAGCGCATTCATCGAGTCGTCGGCCTATGTCGAGTCGGACGCCCAGGTCGGCCAGAACACCTGGATCGGCGCGGGCAGCTGGGTCGACCGGGGCGCGGTGCTGAGCGACGGCGTGTTCGTCGGAGCCAATGTGCACATCGGTCGCGGTGTGCTCGTCGGTCGAGGAGCCAGGCTCGGCAGCAACTCCCGCATCGAAGCCGACGTTCGCATCGGTGACGAGACGCGCGTCGAGCGCGACACCCGTGTGGTCGAAGACCTCGGCTGGAGCGAACGCCGCCGCACGTCACCCGCAGATGGGTTCGCCAAGGCCGCCTGACGGCCTTCGACCCTGTCGCGACGACGCCGCCGAACCTCAACCGGTCGCAGCCACCTCAACGGGTGGGTGCGGCCGGTTTGTGCGTGAAGCCGCCGAGTCGGCACGAGCTATCCGCTCGATCTTCGACAGCCAGCCGGCCCTCAGCTCTTCTGTAGATCCTTTGACCGGTCCGATCCGGGTGGCTTTCACACGAGAGATGCCGCAGAAGCGCAGTGTCGTCTGCCGCACGTGCCGCATCGTGGTGTCACCCGCGAGCCGCAGGTACCACCACGGCGAGTCCATCGTCACGATGACGCGCCCGGTCCTGCCCGAGAGCAGCCCCTCGGGCAGGCCGTTCGCCTTCACTCGATAAGCCCGCTTCGGCAGCAGCAGTCGATCGAAGAACCCCTTCAACAGCGCGGGCACCGACCCCCACCAGACCGGCGTCACCACCACGACGTGCCGCGCCTCGAGGAGTCGCTGCCACGCGAGCTGCAGGTCGGGTTCCAGCTCCTGCCTCTTCGTGTAGCCGAAGCGCATGTTCTGATCGAACTCGAGGTCGCGCAACGCCAAGACGAGCGCGTCGCCGTGCGCCTCGGCGTAGCGGATGGCGATGGCGGCGCAGAGAGAGTGGGGATTCGGATGTCCGTCGATGACGAGGGCGTTCATTGGTGTCCTTTTCTGACGTCTTCTGGGTGAGGCGGAACAGACCGATCTGGGCAGTGCCCACAATCTGGACACTGCCAACATCTGTCGATCTCGACCGTAGGATAGGATCTTGCTCGTGTCAAGATCTGCCGATGCCTACCACCACGGAAGCCTCAAGCCGGCCCTGGAGGACGCAGCGCTCGACCTCCTGCGCACGACCGCCCACACCGATCTGAGTCTGCGCGAAGTCGCCCGCACCGCCGGCGTCAGCCACAACGCGCCCTACCACCACTTCGGCGATCGAACGGCGCTGCTGAAACGCCTGAGCGAGCGGAGCATGTCGGAGTTGCTCGATGCGCTCGTCGCCGCATCGCCGAGCGGAGCCGCGCCGCATACTGCGCGCGCCCAGCTCGTGGCCGTCGGCGCGGCGTACGTCGGCTACGCCGCCGCGTACCCGGAGCGGTTCCGGATCATCTACGACCCCTCCGTGTGCGTACCGGGGGCTCCTTCGGCCGAGATGGCGCCCCTCATCACCGCAGTCGAGACGATCCTGATGGAGGCGACGAAGGCGATCTCTCCTCGCGCATCCGATGCAACACTCACGGCACTGACCACGGGAGTGTGGGGTGCTGTGCATGGCCTCGCGGAACTCGTGATCGCCGGCCACATCACCGCCGACGAGGCCGAGCCCGCACTGGTCGCCCTGTTCGACGCATCTCGCCTCTAGGCTTGTGCCCGTGACCACTGCCACCGTCGGCATCATGCTGCCCCGCGACCTCCCTGCCCACCAGATCGTGCCCTTCGTGCAGAAGGCCGAAGAACTCGGCTTCGACGAACTCTGGGTGGTCGAAGACTGCTTCTTCCGCGGCGGGTTCACCCAGGCCGCCGTCGCACTGGCCTCGACCCAGCGCATCCGGGTGGGAATCGGCATCCTGCCCGCGCCCGTGCGCAACGCGGCATTCACGGCGCTCGAAGCCAACACCCTCGCCGAGATCTATCCCGACCGCCTCATCGTGGGCATCGGTCACGGCATGCCCGACTGGATGCGCCAGGTCGGCGACAAACCGGCGAGCATCTTGACCATGCTCGACGAGCAGCTCTCGGCACTCCGCACGCTCCTGGCCGGCGAGCCGCTCGAGGTCGACGGCCGGTATGTGCAGATCCATGGCGCCCAGCTAGCGACTCCCGCTTCGATCGCTCCCCCGGTGCTCGCCGGGGTGCGCGGACCCAAGTCGCTCGCGGTGTCCGGCAGATCCGCCGATGGCACCATCCTGGCCGAGCCGGTCACCCCCGAGTACGTGGTGGCCGCTCTCGCGAATATCGCTGCGGCGGGGCCGCACGCTGTCGTGGCCTACAACGTGGCCGCCGTCGATGACGATGCCTCCGTCGCACGAGACCGCGCGCGGCCGGCCCTCGAGTGGATCGGCGACCCGGATTGGGCGCCGCACATCGAGCCGCTGCCCTTCGCCGACGAGTTCGTCGCGCTGAGGGAACGCTCGGCAACCCGCGCCGAATTCGTCGCAGCACTTCCCGACGAGTGGGTCGACGCCCTCGCGCTGGTGGGAACCCCCGATCGGGTACGCGAGCGCATCGCCGAACTTCACGCGAGCGGCGTCACCAGCGTCGTCTTCATTCCCGCCGGCGACGACCCGATGGGCCGACTCGACTCGCTCGCCCGCGCGCTCTGATGTCGCGGTGACGCCCTCGTCGACCACGATCGATCTTCCCTTCTCTCCGCCTTACGAGCGCGAGAAGGCGCTCGCGCTGATCGCGGCGCACGCCGTTCCCGGATCCGAACGGATCGACCCCCATGGCCTGTCCGCCACGCGCATCATGAGCGCTCCGAGCGGACCGGTCGCTGTTCGCGTCGAGCTCGGCACCCGGTCGGTGACGACGACCATCTCGAGTGACGAGCCGAACGACGTCGAGGCCGTCGCATCCCTCGTTCGTGCGTGGCTCGACCTCGATCTCGACCCGTCGACGATCACGGATGCCTTCGGCCGCGATCCGCTACTCGGCCCGATGGTCTCGGCCCGGCCAGGGCTGCGGGTGATCGGCCATCCCGACGGATACGAGGCGGCGATCACCACGGTTCTGGGTCAGCAGGTCTCGCTCCTCTCGGCCCGCACCTTCTCCGGACGGCTCGTCGCGGCATTCGGAGAACCCGGGCCGGATTCGCTACTCATCTTTCCCCGACCCGAGGTGCTCGCCTCGGTACCGACCGATGAACTGCAGCGGGCCATCGGTCTGACCGGGGCACGCACTCGAACACTCCAGGCCGTGGCCCGGGCCTGTGCAGAGGGCCTCGTACTCACCCCGTCTGTCGACCTCGTCGAGACGAGGGCGTCCCTTCTCTCCATCGTCGGAATCGGTCCGTGGACGGCCGACTATCTGGCCGTTCGAGCCCTCGGCGACCGCGATGCGTATCCGGCGGGAGATCTGGTCTTACGCCGAGCGCTCGGTGTGAGCGCGGCCGGCGAGGCCGAACGCCTTGCCGAGCCATGGCGCCCCCTCCGCTCGTATGCACTGATCCACATCTGGACGACGGCGGCATTCTCCTGACTCGCCTGCCCAGAAGGTGAACAACTCGGGCACACAGGCCACACGCCTTCGCGAGAGGCATGATGGATCCATGACGACCCCCTCGGCGACCTCCTGGTTTCCGCTGCCCCCTCTCACCACACCGGTTCGCACCATCGGCGCCCGCACCATCGACTTCTCCGCCCGCATCGCGGTCATGGCGATCATCAATAGAACGCCCGACAGCTTCTTCGACCGCGGCAAGACCTTCGCCCTCGACCGCGCGGTCGAGGCCGCTCTCGCCGCGGCGTCTGCCGGCGCCGACTGGGTCGACATCGGCGGGGTCAAGTTCGCGCCCGGTCCGGAGGTCTCCGCGGCCGACGAGCTCGACCGCGTGCTTCCGGTGGTTCAGGCCGTTGCGGCAGAGTCAGACGTCGTCATCTCGGTCGACACCTTCCGGCCGGAGGTCGCCGAAGCGTGCATCGCCGCAGGCGCGTCGGTCGTCAACGACACCACCGGGTTGCAGAACCCGGCGCTCGCCGAGTTGGCCGCATCCACCGGCACCACCCTCGTCATCACCCACAGCCTTGCCCAGCCGCGCACCGCCTACGCGGCGCCGCGGTACGACGACGTCGTGCAGAACGTCGTGGACTTCCTGCGCGAGCGCGTCGACCTGGCCATCGGCCTGGGCCTCGACGAGACGCAGATCATCATCGACCCGGGGCACGATCTCAACAAGAACACGCTGCACTCGCTCGAGATCACGCGCCGCTTCGACGAGATCGCCCGCATCGGCCTTCCGGCCATCGCGGCCGTCTCGAACAAGGACTTCGTCGGCGAATCGCTGGGCGCAGAACGAGACGACAGGGTCGACGGATCCCTAGCGGCCGCCACCGCCTGCGCGCTGCTCGGCGCCCGGATCGTGAGAATGCACGATGTCGCGCGGTCGGTTCAGGCCATGCGCATGACCGAGACGATTCTGGGTCTGCGCCAGCCGGAGTATCTGCGACACAACATGGCAGACGTGAACGAGTGACCGACGACAAGGCTGCTGACATGACCGATACTCGCATCACTCTGCTCCCCCCCGGCGCTGCGCCACTCGACGCCGACGCCCTCGCCTTGGCGTACTCGGTCGCCGATCGCAGCGTCCCCACCCTGCGCGTGAACTTCATCACGAGCCTCGACGGCTCCGCGACCGTGAAGGGTCTCTCCGGCGGCCTCGGTGCCCCCGCCGACAAGCTCGTGTTCGACACTCTCCGACGCCTGAGCGACGTGGTTCTCGTCGGCGCCGGAACGGTGCGCAGTGAGGGGTATGGCGCCATGCGCCTGTCGGATGCTGACGTCGAGTGGCGAGAGGCGCACGGCTTGGCTGCGCAGCCGGCTTTTGCGCTCGTCTCCGGTCGACTCGATCTCGAGCCGACGAGCGACGTCTTCGCGAAGGCACCGGTTCGGCCGCTGGTCCTGACCTCGGCTTCGGCCCCGGCCGGTGCGCGAACTGCGCTCGAGCACGTCGCCGACGTGATCTCGTGCGGAGAAGCCCATGTCGAACCGCAGCGCATCGTCGACACCCTCGTCGAGCGCGGGCTCACTCAGATTCTGTGCGAGGGCGGTCCGAGCCTGTTCGGCACGTTCATCGCAGCCGACCTCGTCGATGAGTTGTGCCTGACCGTCAGCCCTCTCCTGGAGGGCGGGGCCGGCATCCGGATCTCACACGGCGAGAGCGACGCGGCTCGCCGCATGCGACTCGTGCACGTGCTCGAATCCGACGGGCTGCTCCTGACGCGCTATGCGCGCCGACGCTGATTCACACGCGACTCACGACTGAGTCGTGGGTTCCTCGGGCGAACCGCCGATGTTGACCATCCAGCTCACGCCGAAGCGATCGCGGAGCTGACCGAAGCTGTCGCCCCACGGCGCCTTCTCGAGCGGCACGAAGATGGACGCGCCCTCGCTGAGCTTGTTCCAGAAACCCGTCAGTTCGTCGACGTCTCGCCCACTGAGCGAGACCGAATAGTTGTCACCCGGGGTGAACGGCATGCTGTTCGGGGTGTCGGCCGCCATGAAGATGAGTCCACCCGGCGCGACGAGCTGAGCGTGCATGATCTTGTCGGCCTCAGACGGATCTTCGTTCATGCCGAAGTCCGCGTAGCGGCTCATGGTGAGTTCTCCGCCGAAGACCGAGTGGTAGAACTCCATCGCCTCTTTCGTGTTGTCGCGAAAACCGAGGTAGGGGGTGAGGATCGATGGCATCTGAGTCTCCTTCGTGGAACGGGCAATGTTCCTAGTAGGAATATTCTGCAGCAGCGACGTTTCGGTCGCAATACCCAAGAGAGGCTCTCGCCCGCGGGCGAGAGCCTCTCTCGTATGACGCCGAAGCGGTGAGGCCTAGGCCTCGCTCATCACGAGCTTCTCAGCCTGTCCGCGAGCGGCGAGCGCCGCGGCGCGAGCCGCGAGGCGACGGGTCTGCTCGGCCTGTCCGGCGTCGAGCACCTCCTGGTCGACCTCGAAGTTCGGAACGTGCTTCACGCCGTTGTACTTCTCGATGTAGGCGTCGAGCTCGGGGCCCGACTCCCACGACGTGATGAGGCAGTAACGGGGGTCGCTGCCGAGGTGGGTGGCGGCGTGCCACAGACGCTGGGTGTCGATGATCAACTGGGCACCGGCCGGAAGGGCGATGCGGTACTCGACGCTGGGGTCTGTGCGGTTCTCGCGCAGAACGAAGAAGCTCTCCGTGTCGTCGGTCAGGTTGAAGAAGCCGCGAACGACCCAGCCCGTTCCGTCGGGGTTCAGGCGGTTGTTGTCGTCCTGGTGCAGGTTGTAGAGGCAGTCGGCGTACGAGTTCGGCTGCAGCTCGATGACGCGGCAGCGGCCGACGTTCGCGCCGGGCTCCTGAGCACGGGCGGTGAGGGTCGGGGCCTTCTCCGTCTGCGACGGGATGAACACGCCGTCCTTGTCGGTGCGCGGCGGCTTGTGGTTCCAGAAGCCGTTGCACTCGATGTCGCCGAAGGCGCTCGCGAGAGGAGCGAAGCGGGTGTCACCCGACGACTTCCAGTCGACGTACTCGATGTCGAGCCATTCTTTGGGGTCGATCTCTTTGTTGTAGCGATCGAGTACGACATAGCCGGTCTCTTCCAGAGCGGCAGATTTGATGTAACCCATGATTAAAAATCATGTCCTTTCGTTGGGGGCCAGCACGTTTTAACAGGCCCAACTTAGGCAAGGCTAACATCGAGGCTCTATCTGTTGTAGAAGAAGTGCCGCAAACCCGATCTACTAGACTCGACGGCTGCGCGGCACCGCAGCACACCACCCAACGAGACGTGCGAGACGAGACGGGTTCAACAAAGACATGGTCACTGCCACGAACATCGATGCGACCGCCGTCAACACGGTCGCGTGGCTCTCTGCAGACGACACCACCATCGTCGTTCCCGTCTATCAGCGGCAGTACCGCTGGGACATCGGCGCGTGCGAGAAGCTGCTGACCGACATCCGAGCGGTCTCGCAGACACACGACCGGCACACCCACTTCATCGGCTCGATCCTCTCGTCGAAGAGCACCGACGACGCAGACGATTCCGAGCTGGTGCTCATCGATGGCCAGCAGCGCATCACCACCTTGATGCTGCTGATCGCCGCCCTGCACCACACGGTGGAGCACAGCGATCCGACCCTCGCCGCAGAGTTGCAGAGAGTGCTCGTGCGCGCGGCCGACCCGAGCCGAACCAAGCTGCGACCCCACCGCGCCTGGGCTCAGGTCTTCGAAAGCGTCGTTCTCGATCGACTCGGTGCCGGTGACGAGCTGCGCGACTCCCGCTTCGACGACAACTACGCCTTCTTCCGCAGCCAGGTCCGGCTCGACGAGGTGCCGCGCATCTGGCGCGGACTGCAGAAGCTCGAGCACGTCGCCATCACCCTCGGTGCCGACGCCAACGCCCAGCAGATCTTCGAGAGCCTGAACTCCACGGGCGAACCGCTGCGCGACCACGAGCTCATCCACAACTACGTGCTGATGGGCCTGACCCACCTCGAGCAGAGCGAGATCGAGGAGTCGTTCTGGCTGCCGATCGAGCAGAACACCGGCGAGCAGATCGCCTCATACTGGCGGCACTACCTGGTCATGACGACGGGCCGCGAGGTCACCGTCGTCGGCCAGCGCGGGGTGTACGACGCCTTCCAGCAGCAGTTTCCGCGGCTCGATGTCGAGACGCTGCGCGAGCACGCCGCCGAGTGGCGCTCCTACTCCGCCGCCTACCGGGTTCTTCTCGAGCCGAGCCTCGAGTCCGACCCCGAGGTGTCGCGCCAGCTCGGCTACCTCAACACCTTCGGCCGGGGCATGTACCCGCTCGTCATGCGCGCCTACCTCGACTACTCGCGTGAGACGCTCGACCGCACGTCTCTCATCGAGCTGCTCGAGAACATCCAATCTCTGATGCTGCGCCGCACGCTCGTCGGCGTCAGCAACGACCGCCTGGTCGCGCGGCTGAGCAGGGCGCGCGCCGACGGCCCGGATGCGCTGGTGCGCGCGATCTCCCGCATCACCCCCAGCGACGAGCGCGTGCGCGTGGCCCTGAAATACGCCGAGTTGCCTCACGCCGCCTACGTGCTGGGGCGACTCAGCGATGTCGAATCCACCGTCGATCTCGACGTGGAGCACATCGTTCCGCTCGCTCCGGGCGACTCGTGGAGCGGAGACGGCACACGCGAGTGGGCCGATTACACCGACGACGAGCAGAACAGCCACCGGGCCCTCGCGCAGACCATCGGCAACCTCGCGTTGCTCGAGGAGCACCTCGCCGAGCGGGCCGCAGACAAGTCGTTCCCCGAGAAGCGCGACCGCTCGTATGCGAAGAGTTCGATCGCCTTGACGAGCGAACTGGCCGCGACAGAATCCTGGGGCACACGCGCGATCGCCACGCGCACCGTGCGGCTCACCGAGAAGTTCCTGCGGGTCTGGAAGCGACCGGCCGTCGTGATGATCGACGACGACGGACTCACGCCCATCCTCGACGCCCAGAAGAGACGCGGCTGGCCGCAGGGCTGGCAGCGCGAGTTCGAGTACGTGGAGTACCGAGGGGAGCACTGGGAGGTCTACGACATCAAGTACCTCTTCAACCGCATCTTCAAGCGACTCTGGGCCGACTTGCGTGCCGACGTCGTGGCGTTCAGCGCCCGCCGGGGCGGACCGATCTACGACGCGCAGTCCTGGAACGGTCACTGGGACACGCTCGATGAGGAGCACTTCCTCTACATGGGCTGGGACTCGCGCTACATGCTCACGGCGGTGCAGGGTGTTCTCGAGGAGGCCGAGATCGCGGCCGAGGTCTTCGTGAAGTACTCCTACATCGGCGCGGTGATGTAGCTCGGCGGGTTCTCGCGCCCCGGCTGCACACGTTCGCACTCAGCGGCCATGCCTATGCTTGACACGATGATCTCCTCGCCGCCCCTGCCCGTAGCTCAGGCGAGTGCGAGTGCGACGAACAGGCGTCGTCGCGGCATGATCGGCATCGGCGTCGGCATCGCCCTCACCGCAGCCGTCTTCGCCACCCGAGTGTTCGCGCCCTCGTCGACGGCCGACCAGCTGCCGAACATCGCCCGTGATTTTCTGACGCTCTCGATCAGCGTCGTGGTCGAGTCCATCCCCTTCGTCTTTCTGGGCATCATCCTGTCGATCGTGGTGCAGATCTGGTTGCCCGAATCACTGATGCAGCGGGTGCTACCTCAGCGACCCGTGCTCAGGCGTGCCGTGATGTCGCTGCTCGGGGTGCTGCTTCCCGTCTGCGAGTGCGGAAATGTGCCGCTGACACGGGGAATGATGGTGAAGGGCCTCACCGTCTCCGAATCCATGACGTTCCTGCTGGCGGCGCCGATTCTGAATCCCGTCACGATCATCACGACGTATCAGGCGTTCGGGTGGGACAACGGGATCCTCGCTGCGCGCATCATCGGCGGCTTTCTCATCGCCAACCTCATCGGCTGGCTGTTCAGCCGGCACCCGAGGCCCGAGGAGCTGCTCACTCGTGGCTTCGAGGCGACGTGTCGCGTCGGCCACGATCACGCCTCGCACACGCCTCGTCTGAAGCGCAGCGTCGTGGCGTTCTCGAGCGAGGCGAGTGCCATGCTGCCGGCCCTGTTCATCGGCTCGGCGATCGCCGGACTCATTCAGGTCGGCGTCAGCAGGGATGTTCTCATCGCACTGGGAAGCAACCCTGTCTGGTCGGTGCTCGCGTTGATGGCCCTGGCCTTCGTGATCGCCATCTGCTCGAATGTCGACGCCTTCTTCATTCTGTCGTTCGGCTCGACCTTCATGCCGGGCGCCATCGTGGCCTTCCTGGTCTTCGGCGCCATGGTCGACGTGAAGATGCTCGCGCTGCTTCGAACGACGTTTACCACGTCGACCCTCGCCAGGCTCACGGCCGTCGTCGCCCTGGCCTCGCTCGTCCTCGGATTGGGAGTGAACCTCATTGCTTGAACGAATCCTCGCGCGCTGGCAGGGCCTCGCCCTGAGCTTGATCGGCATCGTCTCCATCTCGTGGCTCGCGCTGACCGGCCAGCTCGGGCTGTACATCCACCCGAGATATTTCGTCTTCACCGTGGTCATGGCCGCGCTCGGCGGGCTGCTCACGCTGGCCGCCTTCGCTGTCGCGCCGGAGAAAGACGACCACGAGCCCCTGCAGGTCGACACCACCGTGACGCGGCCCCGATGGCGCTCGCTCCTCCCCCTCGCCGGGATCGCAGCCACCGGCGTGGCCTTCGTGGCTCTCGTGATCGTTCCGCCGTCGACGCTCACCACGGCGACGGTCGAGAATCGCGAGCTGAACAACTCGGCCACCAGCGGGCAGGCGGATTCCGCCTCGCGCGTCGAATTGGCCGGAGCCGACGTGAAGTCGCTGAGCCTGCGAGATTGGTCCGCACTGCTGCGCGACGGCTCCGGCAGTGACTTCGTGGTCGGCAAGACCACGACCCTCTCGGGCTTTGTGACGGCCGACTCGACCGACCCGGAGAACGTGTTCTACCTCACGCGGTTCGTCATCACGTGTTGTGCCGTAGACGCGCAGCCGATCGGAGTTCCCGTCTACTCCCCCGGCTGGTCGTCGACCTATGCCGTCGACAGCTGGGTAGAAGCGAAGGGCACGTTCGGCCTCAATCCGAGCGCCGAGAGCAGCGAGAGCGTCGTGCTGTCGAACCCCACCGTGACGGCCATCGATCAGCCGGCCGAGCCGTATGCCTACTGACGGCGTGGCTGCCGAGGGGCGCGGCTCGACCGAGGGGCGCGCCGGGAGGCGGGCTGCGCGGCGGTACCGCCGACTCACGATCATTGTGGTCGCAAGCCTCGCCGCGCTCGGCGGAGTATTGGGAGCGGCGAACACCCTGCAGGGGCCGCGACTCACCTCGGCAGAGATCAACGGACAGGGCGCCGTCGGCAGGCCCGGACAGCGCCTCGTTCTGCACGCCAATCAGCCGATCGCGCACGTCGACGCGTCGCAGGTGACCGTCACGCCGTCGGTTCCCTTCACCGCGACCACATCAGGCAGCGACCTCACTCTCACTCTCGACGGAATGCTCGACTACGAGACCGACTACACGGTGACCGTCACGGCGAAGAGCCTCTACTCCGGAGCGGCAGCCTCGCTCGACTACTCCTTCACCACCCCGGATGTCTCGGTCTACACACTCATCCGCGACACAGGCAGCGTGGCCGGCGACGAGCCCGACAGGGTCGTGCGCGAATCCCTCTCGAGCGACAGCCCCGGTGACGAGGTGTTCACCGCTCCACGCATCCAGGAGTACGCGGTCAGCGGGTCGAAGCTCGCCGCCATCGTGCTCGACGATCAGAACAAGACCTCGCTCGTCGTTCGCGATCTCTCGACGGGCGCCGATACGGCTGTCGCAACCGGCGTCGAGACCGGGTCGATGCGCTATCTCAAGTCGTCCGGCGCATCCGGGCTCTTCGGCTTCACGGTCACCGGCGAGTCAGCCCCCGACGGCTCCACCTCGCCGACCACGCTCTTCGTCTACGATCCCTCCAGCGGCGGCGCCACGGCCCGAGAGGTCAAGGGGTTCGACGGCGCGCAGCTGCCGGCTGTCGCCTGGGCATTCGTTCAGGGAACGACGTCGGCCGTGATCCAGGACTACGACCAGCAGCTCTTTCTGATCGACGTCACGACCGACTCGGTGCCGAGCCCGCTCGGCCGTCACGCCGAGGTGCACGGTTTCATCCCCGGCACGGCGCAGCTCGTGGTCTCCGATCTGCAGGATTTCACCCGCATCGATCTGCAGGCGGCGAAGACCGAGGCATTCGACTCACTGACGGCGCAGGCAGACCCGAGCTACTATCCCGGCAAGAGGCTCTATCTGGGTGACCAGGGCGACTACGTGCAGGAATTCGATGTGCCGGACAGCGAACACCAGTACTCCACGTCGGCGCTCATGCTCATCGACGAGAGCGGAACTCGGCAGATCTATCGACCAGACGCGGGCACCCGCATCCGAAACATCTGTCTGTCGCCGAATGGCCGGGTCGCGGCTGTCGAGACGTTCGCCGAAGACAAGCAGAACGACAAATACCCCAATGTGCCGTCGTATCTGCCGATGACGACGACGTTCATCGACCTCTCGTCGCTCGAAGCGACGAAGTCGGTCGACGGGTGGATGCCCGACTGGTGCCAGTAGCCGACGAGGTAACGAAGAGCACCGACAGGTCGGGAGCGACGTACACCTTCCCGCCACCACGCCAGGCTCGATCTGGCCGAGATTCCGGAGTTATCCACAATCTTATCTCCTGATCAAGTGGCGAATGGACCGCCAGACTCAATGTCGGTGGCTCCTGCTTTAATTCATGTATGGAACTCAAGGACGCGACCCTCGGCGACATCGCCGAACGCCTCCACGAGCTTCTCGCGTCAGACCGAAAACTCGCGGTCGGCGACGAACTTCTGAGGTCGGCGCACGACTGGGAGGTGGCCGGCCGAGCAACCGATGCCGCGCGCATCTGGGTTGCCGCCGAGATCGAGAACGAGTCCCGCCGCGAACTCGACACGGCTGGGCTCGCCTACCGGCACGGCTTTTCGACCGCCAAGAAACTGATCGCTGCGACCGCGACGGTGTCGGAGCGCACGGCCGGCTCGCGCATGGCCCTCGGCAGACAGCTCCGATCGTCGCTGTCGATAACCGGGTTGCCTGTGCCGAGCAGCTTCCCGGCCGTCGAGAACGCGCTGTGCTCTGGCCAGATCGGGGTCGATGCCGCGTCGATCATCTGCCGCACCCTCACCGAGGCGGTTCCGGGCACCCTCCGCCCCGAGGCCTTCGACGAGGCCGAGCTGCATCTCGTCAACGCTGCGACGGCAACAGTCGGCGATGCCGGTCACACGCGGCGATACACCGTCGACGAGATCGGCCGACTCGCGACCCGCATCCGCGAACATCTCGACCCCGACGGCGCCGAACCGCGCGACGCCGTCAAGCAGGCATTACGCGGATTCAGCTATCCACGAGTCGGCGCAGACGGCATGGCTCGAGGCACGTACGCGCTGCCGCCGCTTCAGCTCGGTATCTTTCTCACCGCGGTCGACTCCATCCTCAGCCCTCGCACGGCAGACCCGGGGAGGCCACAACCAGGCAGCGACGAAGGCATCTCCGACTCCGAGGCAGCAGAGTGCGTTCCGCCAGATCTGCGCAGCTCACAGCAGAAGCTCCTCGACGCCGTGATGACCCTCATCGACATGGCCGCAGCATCCCCCGCAGCATCGCGGCTCAATGGGGCCGCACCCACGGTGAACGTTCATGTCACGCTGAAAGACCTCACAAAGGGCCGTGGAGTCGGCTGGATCGACGGCAGTAGCGAACCCGTGCCCATGAGCACCGTGAACATGCTCCAGTGCGACGCCGACACCGTCCTCACCGTGTTCGGCGACAACGGCCAGGTATTGCAGCAGGGCAAGACGCAGCGATTGGCCACCCGCGCACAACGACGGGCCCTTGCAGCGCGAGACGGCGGCTGCGTGATCCCCGGATGCGCCGTTCCACCATCGCGATGCCAGGCCCACCACGTCATCCCGTGGGTCAGCGCAGGCTTCGCAGCCGGTCGAACAGACATAGACAACCTGGCTCTGTTGTGTCCGTTCCATCACTCCACGATCCATACCTCGGCGTGGACTCTCGAGATGATCCGTGGAAAACCGCACGTCAGGCCGCCTGATTGGCACGACCCGAGACGCATGCCTGTTCCGGTCGGGCAGCAACGCGCGGGTCGGCCCTACTTCCGCTGACCGGGCCCGACGGCCTACACAGCCGAAGCGGAGCGGCGACGACGCCCAATCACGACACCAGCGCCCAGCATCAGCAAGAGCGCACCGATCGCGGTTGCCGGCAATGGCTGAGCGCCGGTGGATGCGAGGCTGCCAGGCTTTGCCGGCCCATCCCCCTGCACGGGCGTGGTTCCCGACGGCACCGCGGCGGCTGCCGTCACCGTGAACGGGCTGCTGGCCACGACCGTGGCAGGGTCGGATGCCGCGGCGACGGTGATCGTGTGAGCCCCGGCTGTCGTGTCGGCCGGGATGCGCGCGTCGCGCAGCGTCAGCGCACCCGTCGAGTCGGTGACCACGCTGCCCAGTGTCACCGGGTCGGAGTGCAGAACGACCGTGTACTCCGTATCCGGAACGAGACCAGCCGCGACGATCGTCGTCACGCCGCCGGCCTGCACGGTCGACGGGGTCGCTGTGACCGTCGGCGACGAGGCGGGCGGGTTCGGACCCTGCGGGCCGAGCGCGAGCTCGCACGAGATGGTGCCCGACCACAGGGAGTGGCCGCCGTTGTTGCCGTCGTCGGCGCGGATGACCTCCTTGACGCCGTTGACACAGGTGGAGCTCGGCGCGATGGCGAAGCCCTCGTTGTTGTTGTTCGGCAGCCCCGTGGGTCGGTCGTAGATGCGGTCGACGACGAACCCGCCCTGAGCGTCGATCTTGAGCAGCGTCGCTGAGCCGGCCGAGCTGTTGTCGGCGACAGCCCACACGCGCTGCGCATCGGCATCCCACTGCGTCTCTTGGATCATCGGCAGATCCGTGTCGATCGAAGCGACGCGGTGGAAGGTGCCGTCGGCGTTCAGCGCATAGGCGTAGAGGTGCCCGTTCTTCTCCAGCGCGCCGAAGAAGAGGCCGGTGCCGTGACCCGGGTAGTCGCTCGGGTCGTAGGTCTTGCTCGTGCTCTGGTCGACGAACTCGTTTGTCACCAGGTACGAATCGGGCACCCACGTGATTCCCTCGAAGCCGAGGTTGGAGTCGGCCTTGACGGGGTTGATCACGTCGGCCAGGTCGGCGGTGAGGTTCCACTGCACGGTCGGGTGCAGCGTCGCGCCGGACTCGTTCGGGTCGAAGCGCAGCACGCTGTCGAGGGGTACGCCGCTCGCTGCGTTGTCTCGCTCGGTCGTGATGTAGAGAAAGCCGTCGGGGCCGACCGTGATGCCCTCGGAGTCGGGCTGGCCGCCGCCGCTCGGGAAGACGATGTCTTTGCCCGTCGACCAGCCGTTGGCCGTGTCGGGCACCCACAGGCTGCCGCTCTTGACGAGGCGGTACACGTGGCTCTTGTTCTTCACCGCCCACATGACGGTCGGGGCGCTCGGGTCGATGTCGAGGCCGGAGACGTCTTGGCCCGACAGCGAGGTGACGAACTGGCACTCGTTGTCGGAGACGACGGCGCTCTGGCTCCCCGGCCAGGCGATCCCGCCGGCGATGGCGGGGCCGTTGCCCGAGGCCGCCTCGGTCTGGCACGAGACACCGCCGCCGGGCGGCGTGCTCGGCGCGATGATGGTGCCGGCACAGGCCGTGGCGTTCGATGCTCCAAAACTGGATGCCGCGGTGTGCGCCCACGCACCCGTCGCGTCGGCACAGCGCGACCACGAACCGGGCTGAGCGTCATTCGCTCCCCAGCCGACCGAGTCAACGATGGTGGAGCCGTCGGCGCGGTAGACCTTCACGGAATCACCGTCGGAGCTGAGGCCCTGGTTCGAGAGCAGCACGAGGTAGCCGCGGGCGGGCACGACGGTGCCGTTGGGTGCGCTGATCGCGGCGGGCAGGCTGGTGCTGTCGGACTGCAGCCAGGCGGAGACGTCGACATCGACGTCGCCGGTGTTCACCAGTTCGTAGGCGTCGTGGGTGGGATCGTCGTTCGCCGAGGTGACCTCGTTGACTTTCACGGACTGCCATCCGGAGTCGTCGCCACCGCCCTCTCCGGGGCCCTCTCCTGGCTCGGTAGGAGCGGGGTTGAGCTCGCCCTTCGACGGAGCAACCTGCTGCACGAAGTCGCCCGTGCCGTTCGGGACGCGCCCGTAGGTGTCGAGATGAAAGTCGCCCCACTCGTAGGAGTCGAGCAGCGTCGTGCCGTCGGCGGCGAACAGACTGACCTTGTCGCCCTTCTTGAGTTTGAAGGTCGAGCTCTCGGCCACGTAGACCGCTCCGGCGGCGATGACCGTGTTGCTCGGCAGCGTCAGGGTCACGGTGTTGCCGCGGCCGGTCAGCATGAATCCGGATGCGTCGAGCGGCTCGGCCGCCGTGTTCACGAGTTCGACCCAGTCGGGTGTGCCGTTCGTCTCGATCTCGTTGATTCGCAGCGCACTTGCCGCGGCGCTGACCTGGCTGGTGTCTTGCGAGACGACGTCGGCCGTCGCTGCGGCAGGAACGGCGAAGAGACCGGCGAGCAGCACAGCGGATCCGACGGAGAGGGCGAGAGGACGAGACAGGAGTTTCAGCACTCCGCCACAGTGGCGGCGGTACATGAACACCGGGTGACGCGCGGGCAACGGGGGCCTGAATGGCGCGAGGTCGGCAGCGCTTCGAGTCAGTGAGCGAACGGCAGCGATGCGGCCAACCGGCGACCGTAATCCGAGACGGCGCGCCCCACCGCGAGTCGCTCGACGTCGTACCGGTTCAGGGCGTCGCGCACGTCGAGCTCCGCCAGCAGCGCGGCGATCGTCATCGCGTCTCCGGCCGCCTTCGCCGCGCCCATCGCGGTGTGCGGCCGCACCATCACCGCAGCGTCGCCGAGCAGAATTACCCGGCCACGCGTCATCCGCGATGGCACGTAGTCGTAGATGGCCTGCAGGAACGGGCGCGGTTCGGCCACGACCGCATCGGCGAACGAAGGCGGAAGCTCGGCGTGCGCAGAGCTCACCAGTTCGTCGCGTCGTAGCGACGGCAATTGCCCTGGGGCCAGAGACGTGCTGGACGACGGCCGGCCGGCATCCTGCATCAGGGCGCTGAGCGCTGCCGTTGTGAGCGCGCGATACCAGACCCAGTTGTAGCGTCGTTCGCCCACCGCCGTCTCACCGTTGGGGCCCGGAACCAGGTAGCCCAGCATGTGCGCCTCTGGTCCGTTGAAGAAGGCGAAGCGGTCGAGCAGCGTTTCGGCCGAGGCGGCGGGCAGCGACGACTCGGGAATGAGACCGCGCCAGGTGACGTACCCGGCGTAGGAGTTCTCGGAACGTCCGGGGTCGACGAACTCTCGAGCAACGGAGTTCAGCCCGTCCGCGCCGATGACGAGGTCGACGCTCTCCTCCCGTCCGTCGTCGAACCGCACGCTCGCCCCGTCGTCGGCGGACGAGACGCTGTGCACCGGGCTCGAGAGGCGATACGAGTCGGCCGGAAGGAGGCCACGAAAGGCCTCGTAGATGTAGTCCCACGAAAGCTGAGTCTGGGGCGAAGGGTCGCCGTAGACGACGCGACCCGATCGGTCGAGAGTGATCCTCTCGCGAGCGACGACCCCGACGTCGCCCGCGTCTTTCCGCCCCGCCAATCGCAGGATGTCGAACAGTTCCTGCTGGGCGACCAGGCCGGCTCCCCGCTTCGCGAGGCCGTGCTCTGATCGCTCGTACACGGTGACCCGATGCCCCGCCTGCGAGAGGAGCACTGCGGCGAAGAGCCCTCCGATAGAGCCCCCGACAACGGCGATGTTCAGCTTTCCGCTCATGCCCCGAGGCTAATCACGGCTCGGTGGCGGCGGTTCCTACAGACGACGCAAGTTGGCCATCGCGCCGGTCGAGCTCTTCGAGACGGTCGACAGGACGACGATGCGCGCCTCGACCAACGGCCGTCAGTCTTGCTTCGCGCGCACGATTGTGTTGGGTTAGAGCTATGAACTCAGATACCGACAACGCAGCCCCTCGGACTCACGTCGCGGTGCGCGTTCTTCTCGGAGTCGCGGGGGCAGTCTTCATGTGTGCCCTCATCTACAAAGGCCTCGCTGTCTTCGTGAGCGGCGCAGCCGAGAGTTCACAGGACGTTGCCGGAATCCTTCGAAGTCTCTACATCTCTGCCGTTGCAGGAGGGGCGGCGATCCTTCTCGCCATCACCGCACTGGTCGTCTCCCGGACGCCCGGGCGCGACATCTCCCGAGCCAGCCGTCGTTGAATCGAACATCATGGGTGGAGCTGTAAGAAATGTCTGGATCGTCAGTCATGAGGATTCTCCGCCGAACAACATCATCGGCGTGTTTGCAACGCAAAGTGAAGCAGCCTCGTTCGCAGAGGAAATGGCCGCGGGCCCATTCGAGAGCGTCATCTACTCGAGCTTCTCAATCGGTTACCGGTACGACAGAGGCACCGGCCATGTTGAGTACGGACCGGACGAATAGCATCGTCAATCTGCGAGGGGATAAGGGACGGAGTCCTTGCTGATCTCGCCGGCGAAGGCTGGAATCGGAACGCCCATGGTCTCGCGAACGGCGTCGACGACCTCGGGCGGGGCGGACTCCAGGAGTCTCGGCCTCAAGTACCGGTCCCCGCGTCATCCGCCCTGTGGAAGTCGCGGCCAACGAGCCCAACAAAAAAGGCCCGACCAGTTCGTATGAACTGCGGGCCTCTACTGCTGGGGTACCTGGACTCGAACCAAGAACAAAAGAATCAGAATCTTCCGTGTTGCCAATTACACCATACCCCACTGCATCAGAACCGAAGCCCTGACCGAGAGTCAACACTAGCCTACGCAGGGGCCGCACTCAAACCGAGCAGCCTCGTTCGTTGAGCTTGTCGAAACGAGAACCCTTCGACAAGCTCAGGGAACGGACACGCCCTACAGCGAGCCGATCAGGTAGCGGTTGATCACGGCTGCGGCACGCGCGCCCTCGCCGGCGGCCACGATCAGCTGGTGCGGCCCGGGAGGAACCACGTCGCCTGCCGCGTAGATGCCGGCCACAGCGGTGCGTCCATCGGCGTCGGCCTCGATCCAGCCGTCGGCCGTTTCAGGAATCTGCAGCGTCGACGCATAGTCGAGCTTCGTCTCCCACAGCGGCCTGATGAAGCCACCCGTGCGCGGGATCACCTCGCCGTCGACCAGCTTCACTCCGGTGAGACCCGTCTTGTCGCCCACGACGTCGTCGATCTGTCGCCGCTCCACCCGGATGCCGCGGGCGGCAAGCGCCGCCTCGTCGGTGTCAGAGACGGTTCCGACTCCGTTGGTGAACACGATGAGATCGCTCGACCACTGCGAGATCAGCAGCGCACGCTCGGCCAGGTCGTCGCTCTCGCCGATCAGAGCGAGGGGCTCGTCGCTCTTCTCGAAGCCGTCGCACTCGACGCAGCTGTGCAGGCTCGACCCGTAGTACGCACGAACGCTCGGCATGGCGGGAAGGGTTTCGCTGAGTCCCGAGGCGATCAGCACGGCCGACGCGGTGACGTCGACCGACCCGCCGCCTCGGATCGCGGAAGCCTGCACACGGTACTCCGGCCGGCCTCTCAGCTGCTCCGCGGGCGTGCCCGCCGCATCCGATACCGAGACGCTCGTGACCAGCGCCTGCTGGAACGACGCCATCGGGTAGGACTCGAACTCGGCTCGACCCGTCTTGCGCAACTCGAGCGGTGAGACGCCGTCGCGCGTGAGAAAACCGTGGCTCTTCAGCGTGGCCGAGTGACGAGGCCTGTTGCTGTCGATGAGCAGAACCGCGCGGCGTGCGCGCACGAGATTGAGCCCGGCAGACATGCCGGCGGGGCCCGCGCCGATGATCACGCAGTCGATGTGCCCTTCGACAGGCGCTACAGCTTTGGGCCGCGAGATCTCGATCATGGGCTAGGCCATCCGGCTCGAGAGGCGGTCTATGCGAGCGATCGACTCCGCCTTGCCGAGCAACTCGAACGATTCGAAGAGCGGCGGCGAGATCTTGCGTCCCGATGCGGCAACACGAAGGGGGCCATACGCCACACGAGGCTTGAGCGAGAGACCGTCGATCAGCGCAGCCTGCAACGCAGCCTGGATTTCGGCGGCGTTCCAGTTGCTCTCTTCGATCAGTTCGAGGGCGTTCATCGATGCGCTGAGCACGAGCCCGGCGTTCTCGGGAAGCCCGGCCAGGGCATCCGGCTGGTACTCGAGGTTCGCGCCCTGCACGAACAGGAAGCCGAGCATGGCCGGAGCATCGCCCAGCAGAGCCATGCGCTCCTGCACGAGCGGCGCCGCCTTCAGCAGCAGCTGCTCCTGGTAGTCGTTGAGCGGTTCGGTCAGGATGCCGTCACGCACGAGATAGGGAATCATGCGGGCCGCGAAATCGACGCTGGCGAGCATGCGGATGTGGTCGCCGTTGATCGACTCCGCCTTCTTCAGGTCGAAGCGGGCCGGATTGGGGTTGACGTCTTTCACGTCGAACGCGGCGATCATCTCGTCGATCGAGAAGACATCGCGGTCGTGGGTGAGCGACCAGCCCAGCAGCGCGAGGTAATTGACGAGGCCCTCGGGAATGAAGCCACGGTCGCGGTGGTGGAAGAGATTGGACTCCGGGTCGCGCTTCGACAGCTTCTTGTTGCCGTCGCCCATGACGTAGGGCAGGTGGCCGAACTGCGGCACCCACTCGGCCACGCCGATGTCGATGAGCGCGTGATAGAGGGCGATCTGCCGGGGCGTCGAAGAGAGCAGGTCTTCTCCGCGAAGAACGTGCGTGATGTGCATCAGCGCATCGTCGACCGGGTTGACAAGGGTATAGAGCGGGGCCCCGTTGGGGCGCACGACCACGAAGTCGGTGAACGAGCCTTCGGGGAACGTGATGTCACCGCGAACCAGGTCGGTGAAGCTCAGCTCGGTGTCGGGAACGCGCAGTCGCAGCGCGGGCTGGCGGCCCTCCACCTTGAACGCCGCGCGCTGCTCGTCGGTGAGCGTGCGGTCGAAGTTGTCGTAGCCCAGCTGCTTGGCGCGGCCTGCGGCCTCGTTGCGCGCGTCGATCTCTTCGGCGGTCGAGAAGCTCTCGTAGAGATGGCCGGAGGCCTTGAGCTTCTCGATGACCTCGAGGTAGATGTCCGTGCGCTCAGACTGACGGTAGGGCGCGTCGGGACCGCCGACGTCGATGCCCTCATCCCAATCGAGGCGCAACCAGCGCAGCGCGTCGAGCAGCTGACCGTAGCTCTCCTCCGAGTCGCGCGCCGCGTCGGTGTCTTCGATGCGGAAGACGAGCTTGCCGCCCGTGTGCCTGGCATACGCCCAGTTGAACAGGGCGGTGCGGATCAGGCCGACGTGCGGCGTACCGGTGGGCGACGGGCAGAACCGAACGCGAACGTCGGCGCCAGAGGCGGTGGACACAGGGTGCAAGGAGGGATTCGACATACCTCCTCAATCCTACCGAGGAGTGCGTTCGACTAGCGGTTCTTGGCCGGGTTGCTCAGCAGGCCGAGACCCGCGATCGAGATCTCGACCTTCTGGCCGTCGACGAACGGACCGACGCCCGCGGGCGTTCCCGTGAGAATGACGTCGCCGGGCAGCAGGGTCCAGACGCTCGATGCGAACGCAATGATCTCGGGAATCGAGTGGATCATCTGGTTCGTGTTGCCGCTCTGGCGCAACTCACCGTCTACGCGCACTTCTATGGCGGCATCCGAGAAGTCGAACTCGGTCTCGATGACCGGGCCGAGCGGGCAGAACGTGTCGTAGCCCTTGGCGCGGGCCCACTGGCCGTCGGACTTCTGGATGTCGCGGGCCGTCACATCGTTCGCGATCGTATAGCCGAAGACCACGTCGGCGTAGTCCTCCTTCTTGACGTCGCGGGCGATGCTGCCGATCACGACGGCGAGTTCGCCCTCGTGCTCGACCTGCGAACTCTCGCGCGGCAACTGGATAGCGTCGCCCGGGCCGATCACGGACGTGTTGGGTTTCAAAAAGATGAGGGGCGTCGTGGGTGCCTCGCCGCCCATCTCGGCCGCGTGCTCGGCGTAGTTCTTGCCGACAGCAACGACCTTCGAGCGAGGGATGACCGGGGCGAGCAGCTTGACATTCGCGTCGAGAGGCACCCGCTCCTCGGTGGTCTCGTAGCCCACGAACATGGGGTCGCCCACGAGAACGACGATCTCCGTCTCATCGACGATTCCGAACCGGGGCTCTCCCCCGCTGACCGTAAAGCGCGCTATTTTCACGCTCCCGAGCCTAGCCCGAACGCTACGCTATCGAGGGGCGAGCAACTCCTCGCCCGTACAGAGCAAGCTTCGAGGAGTACAACCATGTCCGACTATTCCTTCGGCGGAGCGGCCGACATCGACCGCGCGATCGGATTCCTCGTGAGCCTCGACAACGAGCAGCGCAACGCCCTCGCCGTACTCGAGATCGACCAGGCCATCGACGAGTTGCAGGCCGAGTACGTCAAGGTTCAGGCAGACCCGAGCCACGTTCCGAGCCACGAGTTCATCGCAGCGCTCAGTGGCTACCTCGAGATGGCTGACGACCGCGAGCGCGAGTAACAAAGCTCGCTGATCGAGCAGGCCGCCCGCGGCCGTAGCGAGAGCTACGCGTCGAGGCGGGTCAGCCAGCCGTTGACGTCGGGGATGCGACCGTACTGGATGTCGGTGAGCTCCTGACGCAGCGACATCGTGAGCTCGCCGGCCGGGGCATCCGGATCGCCGACCACGAAGCCGTCGCCCTTCAGCGCGGCGATCGGGGTCACCACTGCGGCGGTGCCACAGGCGAACACCTCGACCACATCGCCGGATGCGACTCCGTCACGCCACTCGTCGAGCGTCACCTTGCGGTGCTCGACCTTGTGGCCGCGAGCCTTGGCCAGCTCGATGATGCTGTCGCGAGTGACACCGTCGAGGATGCTCGACGATTCGGGGGTGACCAGCGTGCCGTCTTTCTTCACGAGGAAGACGTTCATGCCGCCGAGCTCCTCGAGGTATGTGCCCTCTGACGAGTCGAGGAACAGCACCTGCGCGCAGCCGTTGGCGTAGGCCTCCTCCTGGGGCAGCAGCGAGGAGGCGTAGTTGCCGCCGGTCTTCGCCGCACCCGTGCCGCCGCGGCCGGCGCGCGCGTAGTCGGTCGACAGCCAGATCGAGACCGGGGTCACACCGCCGGGGAAGTAGGCACCGGCGGGGCTCGCGATCACGTAGTACCCCACCTTCTGCGCGCTGCGCACGCCGAGGAAGCTCTCGTTGGCGAACATGAACGGCCGGATGTAGAGACTCGTCTCGCCACCCTCGGGAACCCACGATCCGTCGGCCGCGATCAGCTGCTTGAGCGACTCGACGAAGTCCTCGGTCGAGAGCTCGGGCAACGCGAGACGCCGAGCCGAGCGCTGCAGGCGCTCCGCGTTCTTCTCCGGGCGGAAGGTCCAGACCGAGCCGTCTGCATGACGGTACGCCTTCAATCCCTCGAAGATCTCCTGGGCGTAGTGCAGAACGCTTGCCGCGGGGTCGAGCAGCAGCGGACCGTACGGGATGACAGCCGCGTCGTGCCAGCCGTCGTTCACGGTCCAGTCGATCTTCACCATGTGGTCGGTGAAGTGCTTGCCGAAACCCGGGTCGGCGAGGATGGCTTCGCGCTCGACCTCGGCACGCACCGTCTCCGAGGGCGTGAGGGTGAACGTGAGCGGGAAGGTGCTGTCGAGATCGGTCATTGCGGGTTCCTTAGTCGAAAAGGTTCGGTGTCAGCGGGCGAGCGACGCGGTCACGGCGTCTCTGATGGCGTCACCCACGGCGCTGGTCGCGCGCGGGCTGTCTGCCTGCCGGGTGGTGATGTCGGCCGTCACGGCCTCGCGGACCGTGCCCGCGGCATCCGGAACCCCGAGGTGATCGAGCAGGAGTGCCACCGACAGGATCGCGGCCGTGGGGTCGGCGATCTGCTTGCCTGCGATGTCGGGCGCGGATCCGTGGACCGGCTCGAACATGCTGGGGAAGGCTCCGTCGGGGTTGATGTTGCCCGAGGCCGCCAGGCCGATTCCGCCGCTGATTGCGCCGGCCAGATCGGTGAGGATGTCGCCGAAGAGGTTGTCTGTGACGATGACGTCAAATCTAGCAGGGTCGGTGACCAGGAAGATCGTGGCCGCATCGACGTGCAGATAGTCGACCGCGACCTCGGGGAACTCGGCCCCGACCGTGTCGACGAGCCGGCGCCAGATTCCTCCCGCGAAGGTCAGCACGTTCGTCTTGTGCACCAGCGTGAGCTTCTTGGCAGCGCGTGACTGAGCCAGCTCGAAGGCGAAACGCACCACTCGCTCCACCCCGTACGCCGTGTTGATCGACACCTCGTTCGCGATCTCGTGAGGCGTTCCGACGCGGATGGCTCCGCCGTTGCCGACGTACGGCCCCTCGGTTCCCTCGCGAACGACCACGAAGTCGACCTCGCCCGGATTCGACAGCGGGCTGTCGACGCCGGGGTAGATCGTGGTGGGGCGCAGGTTCACGTAGTGGTCGAGCGTGAAGCGCAGCTTCAGAAGCAGACCTCGCTCGATGTTCGCGTTCGCGAGACGCGGGTCGCCGGGCACTCCCCCGACGGCGCCGAGCAGAATCGCGTCGTGCGACGAGATGGATGCGAGATCCTCGTCGGTCAGCACGTCGCCGGTCTCGAGAAAACGGGTCGCGCCCAGCGAGAAGTGCGTCTTCTCGATGACGAGTCCGGCAGACGGCGCCACGGCGTCGAGCACCTTCACCGCCTCGGCGACGACCTCGGGGCCGATGCCGTCTCCGGGAATGACGGCGAGTCTGATGGTGCGCGACATAGTGCTCCTGCGTTGGATCGGTGCGGAATCGATACGTGCAAGGTTACTTGTCCACACCTACCGGGTGGTTGCGACGTGGTGAAGCGGCGCCAGAGCGTTGTCGAGCGCGGCTTCCAGCGGCCACGCGGACCGCTCGGGTTGACTGAGTACTAGACCGCCCTGGATCGCCGCGAGGATGACGGTGGCGATCCTTTGCGAATCGGCCGAGCTGTCGACCGATCCCGCTGCCTTCATGCGCCGAACCCCGTCGGCGAGCTGCTCACGCCAGTCGCGCATCGTCGTCGCGATCGCACTTGCCAGATCGGAGTCGGTCGTCGCGGCCTGCGTCGCGAGCGAGCCGATCGGACATGCCCAACGGCCCCGGGCGATGTAGTACTCGACAAGCATTCGCCGCCAGCGCTCCCAGGACTCCCACGACCCGAGATCATGAATCTCGGGCTCCTGCGCTTCGAGAAGCTGTCGTCCTTCCCACGCGGCGACCTCACGAACCAGCTCCGCTTTGCCGCCAGGAAAGTAGTGGAACAGCTGGCTCTTGCTGGTCAGGGTGGCCGCTCGCACCGTGTCGAGTGTGGTGCCGCCGATTCCCGACGCGAGGATCTGCTCCCCCGTGGCCTCGATGATCCGCTGGCGCGTCAGGCGCCCTCGCTCGGTGATCTTCGACGAATCCATCTGTTCAGCTTAACGCATTGGACCACAAGGTCCATTTAATGCTAGGAATGGACCATGAAGTCCAATCAAGAAATTCTCCAGTCCCTTCCCACAGATGCCCGCCTGGCAGGGCGCACTGCCGTCGTCACCGGCTCCAGCAGCGGAATCGGCGAGGCCATCGCCCGAGTGCTCGCCGCATCCGGTGCCACCGTGGTCGTCAACGGCCGCGACGACGCCCGCTCCCAGGAGGTTGCGAGCTCGATCATCGATGCGGGGGGTTCGGCCCACGTCGTGACCGCGGACCTGGCCGGCAGCTACGACGATCTACGCACCTTTGCCAGACTTGCCAAGGAAGCGCTCGGCGGACGCGTCGACATCCTCGTCAACAACGCCGGAATCTATCCGGCGCCGCCCACAGCGGATCTCTCCGACGCGGACCTCGACGCGGTGCTGGCCATCAACGTGCGTGCACCCCACGTGCTCGTTGCCGAATTCGCCCCCGCGATGGCCGAGCGCGGCACCGGGTCGATCATCAATATCGGCTCGTGGATGTCCCGCGTGGGTGTTCCGTTCGGCGCCATCTACACGGCATCGAAGGCCGCCCTCGAACAGATGACGCGCACCTGGGCGGCAGAGTTCGGGCCGCAGGGAGTCAACGTGAACACTGTCGCACCGGGCGCGACGAGCACCCCGGGCAACGCCGACAGCGCGGAGATCCTCGCAATCATGACCGCAGCGACGGCCGCCGGCCGCCCGGTTCGGCCGGTCGACATCGCCTTCGCCGTTCGCTACCTCGCGTCGGACGAGGCGTCGTTCATGCACGGCACCGTCATGGACATCGATGGTGGAATCGTCAACACCCGGCTCGGCTGAGATGACCCGGGTTCGACAGAGCGCTTTCGTTTCGATCGTGTAAATGGCCTGTAACGCGTTGTCGCAACGCAGGCTTCTGCGAGTTCGGCGGTTCTAGGCTCCGATCATGACAGTGACCGCACCCCCGAAAACGCGACTCGTCGAGCCCGGAGGCATCGAGCCGATCTCGTCGAACAGGCGCCACGGGTCACCGTGGCAGTTGTTCGCGACCTGGTCCTCACCCAACCTCGAGTTCGCCACGATCTTCGTGGGAGTCATCGCCGTTCTCTACTTCGGCCTGAGCTTCTGGCAGGCGGTGGCCGCGGTATTGCTGGGCAATTTCCTGGGAAGCCTGAGCCAGGGGTTCCTGTCGACCTGGGGGCCGCGCGAAGGTCTCGCCCAGATGCTGCTCGGTCGCACGGCATTCGGGTTCTGGGGCAACATCATTCCTGCCGGTCTCAACACGGCCATGGCCGGGCTCGGCTGGTTCGCCGTCAATTCCATCAGCGGGGCCTTCGCGTTGGCCACTCTTACGGGCTGGAGCCCGGTGCTCACCCTCGCCATCGTGGTTGTCGTCGAGGTGACGGTCGCATTCGTCGGCCACGACATCGTGCAGCTCTTCGAGCGGTACGCCATGTTCGTGCTGGGTGCGATCTTCCTGGTCGCCGGCATCTTCATCCTGGTGAACGCCGACACATCGGCCCCAGCAAGCGGAGACGGCTCCGGCGGATTCGGCGGCTTCGCGGGCTTCATGCTCGCGGCCGGCGCCGCGTTCGGATACACGGCCGGCTGGAACCCGTACGCCTCGGACTACACCCGCTACCTACCAGCCGGCACGAACCGCAGAACCATCGCCGTCGCATCCGGTCTGGGCAACTTCGTTTCGACCAGCTTTCTCATGATCGTGGGTGCGGCATCCGCCACGATCGTGCACACCGGTCTGGCCGAGGACGCCAGCCCCACCGACTCGTTCACCGCTGGCATGCCCGGCTGGATCTCGGCTCTCACGCTGCTTGCCATTGCCGTGGGAGCCATCTCGGCGAACGCGCTGAATATCTACTCCGGGTCGATGTCCTTCCTCGCGATCGGCATCAAGATTCCCTTCGAACGGCGCCGGGCCATCGTGGCGCTCGGTTTCGGCGTGCTGGGCTTCGTGATCGCCCTGCTCGCCGTGCCTGACGCCGGCGCGAGCTATGAGAACTTCCTGCTCGTGATCGCCTACTGGATCGCACCGTGGCTCGGCATCGTTCTCGCCGATCGCTGGTTGCGGCGCGGGACAGCCGTGCTGGCACTCGTCGTCGACGAGAAGAACAAGTACCGCAACCCCGCAGGCATCGTCGCGTTCGTCGTCGCCGCGGTGGTCTCGATCGGGCTCTTCTCCAACCAGGCCGTCTACGTCGGCCTGCTCGTGCGAGTCGCGCCTGAGATCGGCGATCTCACAGCGCTGGTCGGCTTCGTCGTCGCCGGGCTGCTGTACGTCGTCGTCTTCCGCTTGATCCGGCCGGTTCTCGGACCTCCCCTGTCGGCCGAGACGACCACGATGCCAGCCGAGCGAGTGGAGGCCTCCGCGTGATCTACGAGACCGACGCAGACAAGTTGTCCGTCGCTCGCGACGAGGCGAGAAAGGGAGCCGCGGAAGGCGGCATCCCGATCGGCGCAGCCCTGTTCACCAGCGCGGGGGTGTTGCTCGGCAGCGGCCACAACCGCCGCGTACAAGACGGCGACGCGGCGATGCACGCCGAGACGAACGCTTTCCACAACGCCGGGCGCCAGCGCAGCTACCGAGACACGGTCATGGTCACCACTCTCTCGCCGTGCTGGTACTGCTCGGGCCTCGTGCGCCAGTTCGGAATCGGCCGCGTCGTGGTCGGAGACGACGAGAACTTTCTGGGCGGCCAGGACTGGGTCGCGGAACACGGCTGCGAGGTCACCGTGGTCAACGATCCTGAGCTCATCACGATGATGGCTGCGTTCATCGAGGGCAACCCGGCGCTGTGGAACGAGGACATCGGCGAGGAGTCATGACGAAACAGCTCGTACTCGGGGCGTTCGAGGAGTTCACCCCGAATTTCATCGCCAACGCGTGGCACCATGAGCGAGGAGACACCAGTGCGTTCGCGACGCTGGAGTTCTGGCAGGACCTGGCGGCCCGCCTGGACGCGGCCGGGTTCGACTTCTTCTTTCTGGCAGAGGCCATCGGCTATCCGATGAACGACGCCGGGCAGGTGCCCGAGGCCGTCATCCGCGACGCCGTGCAGTTCCCCGTTCACGATCCGCTCGCGCTGATCTCCGGTCTCGCGACTGCTGCCCCGCGCATCGGCTTCGTCGCAACAGCATCGACGACGGCCCAGCACCCGCTGCTCAACGCACGCACCTTCACCACCCTCGACCACCTCACCGGCGGACGGATGGGCTGGAACATCGTCACGAGCGACAATCAGCAGGCCCTCGTGCGCCTGCTCGGCCAGACGGATGTGACGCCTCACGACGAGCGCTACGCCCGCGCGACCGAGTTCGTCGATCTGACGCTGCGCCTCTGGGAAGAGGCATGGGACGACGGCGCGGTCCTCGCCGACAAGGCGAGCCGCACGTTCTCCGATCCCACGAAAGTGCACCGCATCGAGCACGAGGGAAAATACTTCCGGTTCGACGGCTACTTCCCCGCCACTCCGTCTCCGCAGCGCACACCGACCCTCTTCCAGGCGGGCACCTCGGCAGCCGGGACCGCCTTCGCCGCGCGGTACGCCGAATGCGTGTTCACTCAGGACAGGGAAGCTGCTCGACTCTCGGCGACCGTCACCCGCCTGCGCGCCCAGGCCGTCGCCGCAGGTCGACCGGCCGACTCCGTCAAGATCATCAACGGGGCGAGCTTCGTCATCGCCGACACGGCGGAGGAGGCGCAGCGCCTGCGGGCGGAGCTCAACGCCACCCCCTCCAGGGAGGCGACCGCGGCCCTGTTCCTCGGCTGGTCAGGAGTCGACCTCGGCGCCCTCGACCCCGAGGCGACACTCGACTCCGTCTCGACCGAGGTGGGCCACACGATGATCGAGATGTGGCGCAATCCGAACGGCTCGAGCCCGACCATCGGCGAGATCCTCGACTCGCTCGCATCGACCTTCGGCGGGATGCGCTTCACCGGAACTGCCGAGTCGATCGCGACCGAAATCGCGGCTCTCGTGGAGGAGACCGACATCGACGGGTTCCTCGTCGAGAACTGGTACGGCGGCTACGAGGGCTATCGCGACTTCGTCGAGCAGTTGATGCCCGTTCTGAGGGAGCGCGGGCTTCTGCCTCATGTCCCCCGGTCTGGCACCCTTCGCAGCATGCTGACCGGAGAGTCCGACGTGCCTGAGTGGCACCCGGCTCGCGCCGTCCGCGGCGCCCAGAGCAGCACCTGAGGCGATGGACGATCCTCTCGACGGCGCCACGGAGGCGCTCCTTGTCGCGCTTCCCAAGGTGTCGTTGCACAACCACCTCATCGGGGCTGTCTCGGCCCAGACGGTGCTCGATCTCGCTCGAAAGCACGACGTCGTCCTCGACGGTGGTCGCGACGCGGAGTCGCTGTACGACCACGGCTCCTACGAGGACCTGAACGAGTTTCTGCGCGTACTGGATGTCGCGGGTTCCGTCATGAGAGACGCCGACGACTTCCGCCGGGTCGCCTTCGAGACCCTGACCGACGGAGGGGCGGCGCTCGGCGTCGTGCACCGAGAGATCTTCCTCAGCCCACCCGGGCATCCGGGCGTGTCCTATCGCACGATCATCGACGGCGTGCTGGCGGGCATGCGCGACGCAGAGGCGGAGACGGGCATCACCAGTCGCATGGTAATCGGCCTCAACCGCAACGACTCCACGTCGGCCGCAGTCGAGCTGGTCGAGCAAGTCCTCGAGTACCGCATCGACGAGGTCGTGGGCATCGGCCTCGACTACTCCGAGTCGATCGGGCCTCCGGCGCGCTTCATCGAGGCGTTCAGGCTCGCGGGCCGATCAGGACTTCATCGCACCGCCCACTCCGAGAGCGGCCCACCCGCGAACATCGAGGTCATCCTCGACGAGCTCGGAGGAGAGCGCATCGACCACGGCTACCACGTCGTCGACGACGCCCGCATCACGGCGCGGTGCGTGGCGGAAGGCATCACCTTCACATGCACTCCCGTGAGCTCCGACATCGGCCGGTACTCCGGGAGCGGCGACGGATCGCACCGTCGGATCGCCCAGATGGTCGACGCGGGCCTGCGCATCACCATCGACTCCGACGACCCGCCCATGTTCGGCACCGATGCCGTCAACGACTTCCGAGCACTCTCCCGCGCTCTCGGCTACGGGCTGCCCGAGTTCGCCGACTTCACCCGGAACGCGGTGAACGCGGCCTGGCTGGACGGCAGCGACCGGGCGGCCCTCTCACAGGTCGTCGAGTCGCGACTCTCAGCCCTCGGAGCGAGCTCGGCGCAGAGAGACCAGGGCCAGCACGATCGCTAGCGCCATCAGGCCGACGCCGATCCCCGAGGTGAGCACCACGCCGCTGTCGAACGACGCGCGAGCCGACTCGAGCAGGGAGGCTCCGGCCGGACCACCGACCGACTCGGCCACCGAGACAGCTCCACCGAGCGTCTCTCGTGCCGTGTCCGCATCCTGGGAGCTGAGCCCGGCGGGCAGGCTGACCCCGCCCCGGTAGGCCGCTGTCAGAATGCTGCCCAGCACGGCGGTGCCGAGCACGGCTCCGAGCTCGTACGAGGTCTCCGATACCCCGGATGCCGCGCCGGCCTTGTCTGCGGGCACCGACGAGATGATCAAGTCGTTCGAGATCGTCTCCGCAGCGCCGATACCGAGGCCAAGAACAGCGAACGCGATCGCCAGTGTCGCCTCGCTCGCGTGCTGCCCGGTGACCATGATGATGGCGTAGCCGGTGCCGGCGAGTGCAAGACCGGTCGCGACGACGACACTCGGCCTGACGATGCGCACGATGGGAACGACGACGAGACCCGCCACGACCATCACGATCAGCCCGGGAACCAGCGCCAGAGCCGCGTCGAGGGGGCGCATCCCCAGCACGAGCTGCAGATGCTGCGAGACGAAGAAGAGGAACCCGACGAGCGAGAAGACGCTCACCAGGTTGATGAGCACGGCGCCGGTGAACACGCCGCGACGGAACAGCCTCATGTCGAGCATGGGGTTCTCCCGAGAGAGCTGACGGCGCACGAAGAGCGTTCCCGCCGCCGCGCCGGTCAGCACCAGAAGCACCTGGAGCCATTCGAAGCCGTGCGTCGCGAACTCCTTGATCGCGAAAACGAAGGGAACCAGCGTGATCATTGTGAGGCCGATGCTCACGACGTCGATGCGCCCCGGGTGCGGGTCTCGAGACTCGGGCACGAGTAGCGGCGCGAACACGAGCAGCGGAATCAACACGGGCACGGCGATGAGGAAGACGGAACCCCACCAGTAGTGCTCGAGCAGGATGCCGCCCACGATGGGGCCGAGCGCGGAGCCCGCGGCGAAGCCGGACGCCCAGATGGCGATCGCGAGTCGACGCTGCTGGCGATCAAGGAAGATGCTGCGCAACAGCGAGAGCGTCGACGGCATGAGCATGGCACCGAAGAAGCCGAGGCCGGCACGAGCGAGAATCAGCAGTTCGGCCGTGGGTGCGAAGGCCGCGACGATCGACACGAGAGCGAACCCCGTGGCGCCGATCAGCAGCAGGCGACGTCGACCCCAGCGGTCGCCGAGGTTACCCATGGCCACGAGCAGCCCCGCGAGCACCAGCGGGTAGGCGTCGATGATCCAGAGCTGCGCTGCGGCAGACGGTCGAAGCGACTCGGAGATCACCGGCAGTGCGAAGCTCAGCACCGTGTTGTCGACGCTGGAGATGAGCACGGGCAGCATCAAGACGGCCAACGCGAGCCAATTGCGAAGGGAGGCGCGGGGCGGCCGCGCGGCGTCGGAGCGCTGGGCGGGCGTGGGGGTCGTGAGCAGAGCCATGATCTGTGTTTCTTCGTTTCGTTTCGTATGCGGTACGGCTATCACTATACCGTCCAGTCGGTACAGTAGCCACCTCCTCAACGGCGGATATCGTCTCCGCATTCCCCGATGGCCCGATGATTTTGTGTCGAGGACACCCGATGCCGCCGAGGCGGCTACCATCGAACCGATGCCCGCCACCCCAGAGAACCCGCCGACCGACTCCGTCGCGCCCGCCGCGTCATCCACTCGCGACCGCATCCTCGATGCCTTCGCCGAACTGCTCGGCGAGCACGGCGAGCGCGCAGCGACACTCGATGCGGTAGCCGCCGCGGCAGGCGTGTCGAAGGGCGGGCTGCTGTATCACTTCGGCTCCAAAGAGGCCCTGATCGCGGGCGTGCTCCAACGCCTGGCAGAACTCGTGGCGAGCGATGTCGAGGCCATCCGCGCCTCGCCGGCCGGGCCCGTCGCCCAGCTGATCCGCTCGTCGATGGCCACGGGAAGCGCCCTCGACAAGGCGCTCGTAGCGACCTCGCGTCTCGCGCAAGCGTCGAATTCGACCGCGCGCGACGCACTCCGCGCCGCCAACGACGCCTGGTACCAGATCGTGCTCGAGAGCACGGGCGACCCGGTGCTGTCGCGCGCGATCATGCTGATCAGCGACGGCCTCGCCTACGGCTCGGCATTCCTCCCCGAGTCCATGACTCCGGAGACGGCCGAGCTCACCAGCTCGGACATCGACGATCTCGTCGATCTGATCACCGAGGTAACAGCACAGCGCTCAGGCCACTGAGGCCATCGTTCCCCGAGCCTGTCGAAGGGCCTGTAGAGCGCTTCGACAAGCTCAGCGAACGGGTTCCTACTCCGTGAGGTCGATCTCCTGCAGCGAGTCGGCGTCGATGGCCGTACGCAGCTTCTCGAGCAGCTCGTCGGGGGCGGGAGAATCGACGGTCAGTACGCTGAGCGCCTTGCCGCCGGCCACGTGCCGTGCGATCTGCATTCCGGCGATGTTGATGTCGGCGTCGCCGAACTCCTTGCCGTAGATGGCGACGATTCCGGGGCGGTCGTCGTAGGTCATCACGATGAGGTGCTCTGCGAAGGGAACCTCCACGTCGTAGCCGTTGATCTCGACGATCTTCTCGATCTGCTTGGTTCCGGTCAGCGTTCCCGATACCGAGATCTGCGATCCGTCGCTGAGCGCGCCCTCGAGCGTGATGAGGTTGCGGTACTCCTCGGAGACCGCCTCGGTGATCAGGCGCGTCGTCACGCCGCGCTGCTCGGCGAGCAGGGGTGCGTTGACGTACGAGACCGTCTCGCTGACGACGTTCGTGAAGATGCCCTTGAGGGCGGCGAGCTTGAGAACGCTCACGTCGAAGTCGACGATCTCGCCGCGCACGATGACATCGACGCTGGTGAGCGGGCTGTGCGCGAGGCCGGAGAACACCTGTCCGAGCTTCTCGACCAGCGGGATGCCGGGGCGCACCGTCGGGTCGATGACTCCGCCGGCCACATTCACGGCATCCGGAACCAGCTCGCCCGACAGGGCCAGGCGAACCGACTTGGCCACCGAGACACCCGCCTTCTCCTGCGCCTCGTCGGTGGATGCGCCCAGGTGGGGCGTGACCACGACGTTGGGCAGGGCGAGCAACGGCGAATCGGTGGGCGGCTCGCTGACGAACACGTCGAGTCCGGCTCCCGCGATGGTTCCGGCGGTGAGCGCCCGGTGGAGCGCGTCTTCGTCGATGAGACCGCCGCGGGCGACGTTGACGATGAACGAGGTGGGCTTCATCAGCGCCAGCTGCTCGTCGCTGATCATGCCGGTGGTCTCGGGCGTCTTCGGCATGTGGATGGTGATGAAGTCGCTCTGGGCGAGCAGCTCGTCGAGGCTGAGCAGCGTGACGCCGAGCTGCTGCGCGCGAGCCGAGGTGACGTAGGGGTCGTAGGCGACGACGTTCGTGCCGAAGGCCTGCATGCGTGCCGTGATGAGCGCGCCGATGCGGCCGAGACCGATGATTCCGATCGTCTTCTCGTAGAGTTCGACGCCGGTGTAGGCGCTGCGCTTCCACTTGCCCTCGGCGAGAGCGGAGTGAGCGGCCGGGATGTGACGGGCGAGGCTCAGAATGTGGCCGACGGTGAGTTCTGCGGCCGAGATGATGTTCGACGTGGGGGCGTTGACCACCATGACGCCGGCGGCCGTGGCCGCCTTGATGTCGACGTTGTCGAGACCCACACCGGCACGCGCGATGACCTTGAGCTGGGGCGCCGCGGCGATGGCCTCAGCGTCGACCTTCGTCGCAGAGCGCACGAGGATGGCGTCGGCCGTCGACAATGCGGAGAGCAGTGCCGGCCTGTCGGTTCCATCGACGTTGACCACCTCGAAGTCGGGGCCGAGCGCCTCGACAGTGGCGGGTGAGAGTTCTTCGGCGATCAAGACGACCGGTTTCGACACGGATCGGATCCTTCGGTTTGGCTCTGTAAAGAGGATTTCCGCGGGACTGCGCGGCCAGAACCATATTAGGGGCAGGCACAATGAGCACATGACCGATGCGACTCTGACCGTAATAGTGACGATCGTCCGCATCGCTATCGCGGTGGTCTTCATCGCCATGGGCATCAACCACTTCGTTCCGAAGTCGGCGCGGGTCATGGCCAAGATGATCCCGCCGTCGCTTCGCCGCGACGGCCTCTTCGCCCCTCTGAACCTCGTCTACCTCACAGGAGCCTGTGAGATCGCGGGCGGAGTCGGCCTGCTCGTGCCGCAGACCCGGCTCGCGGCGGCCATCGCGCTCGTCGTCTTCCTTGCCGCCGTCTTTCCCGCGAACGCGTACGCGGCTGCCCATCGGGAGCGTTTCGGCGCGGTCGCCATCCCGTTCTGGCCGCGACTGGTGGCCCAGAGCGTCTTGGCCGCCTTGATCGTGTGGGTCGGCGTCGCCGCCTAGAGCCCGCCGAGCAGCAGCGACTCCAGGTCGGCCTTGATCACCATCGCTACGGCGAGGGCTACGAGGAAGACGATCGCCTTCGCCCATGCAGGCAGACGCCAACCGACGAGGAAGCCCACCCCGTAGGTGACGATCGGCGCGGCGATCGAGCCGATGAAGACGAGCCACGACAGACCGGTGAGGCCGAGACCGAAGGTGGCGATCGCCTCGAAGAGGTTGGCCACCCCGACCCATACCCAGATGGCGGAGATCAGAGCGAAGAGCAGGGCGATGCCCCAGCCGACCTTCTTCGAGAAGGTGAGTTCGCGAAAGCTCGAGTGTGTGGCGGCGGCGGGCTGTGCTGCGGTGTTCTTGGTCATGGCGAGGTCCTATGCTCCCTGAATGAAGGGCCAGGGCACGAGCACGAAGACTCCGAGCAACAGCCAGCCGAGGCGGGATCGCCAGGTTCTCTTCTGCGTGAGCAGCAGGGTGGACACGAACCACAGCGGCGCCGCGGCAATCGAGAGGAACTGCCCGATACGGAAGCAGATCTCGAGGAAGAGGCTGTCGAGTGGAAAGAATGTGACGGTCGTGCGGGCCACCACGATGCCCCACCCGATGGTGAAGAGCAGGTAGACGCCGCCGAGGATTCCCAGCGTGATCAGGGCCGCGGAGCTCAGCTGCGCCGACGCCTTCTCGGCCGCGGCCAGCTCTGCCTCGACCTCGGCGTCTTCGGCGAGCTCAGCCTGCTCGAGAACGGTCGGAGCCTCGGGCCGCTCGGTGTTCGCGGGCCTGACCTCTGCGGCTTCGCCCGACTGGATGGGTGGCGTCAGCGTGGGGTCGTCGTCGCCGGCCCAGCTCAGGGCATCGTCGTTGCGGCTGGTCATGTAGGCAAGGTTAGCCGCTCGCCGCAGACGCTAAACCGAGAGGACGCGCTTCTCTCCCGCATCGACAGGGAACACGAAGCGATTCTGCTGCGGAGGCATCGGGCAGTTGAACCAGTCGGAGAATCCGCACGGCGGAATGTAGGCGCGGTTGAAGTCGAGCTCGACCGTGCCGTCTCGGCGAGGACGCACAGCGAGGAAGCGCCCCACGTCGTAGGTCTCGTCACCCGTGGTGAGATCCTGAAAGACGAGCAGCAGTTTTCCCTCGTCTTCGAAGGCCGCGAGTGTGCGCGATTGCCCGCCGATCACCACGTCGATGTCGCCGGGAAGAACCTCGTCGCGCAGGCGACCGTCGTCTTTGATGTGTTCGATGCCGATGGCGCGCTTCTCGGTCGGCGTGAACGTTCCCTCGAGAACCCATTCGGGCTTGAACGCGTAAGCGGAGATGCGATCGAAGTTCTCGGCCTTCTCGTTGGCCGGGTCCCAGACGCGCACGATGTAGTGCCCCTCGAGTCCGGAGTAGACCGTGCCTGTCACTCCCCCGCCGAAGGAGAGCGTCGACGGAACGACGGTGTCGGATCCGGCGATGTCGACCGTGCCGTCGACCAGCTCGCCGTCGACGCGGATGCCGTCGGTCGCGACCGCGGTGACCGTCACGCCGCCGCCGGCCGGGGTGGGCGCCCAGAGGCCGGGCACGCCGTCGATGGAGCGCTCGGAGTCGATCTCCGTAGTGCTGACGAGGGCCAGCGGACCCTGCGGCGAGGTGACGTAGCGGTGGCGAGTCTGGCGGAAGCGCAGGAAGTCGGCTTCGGCGGCGGAGGTAGAGGTGTTGTTCACAGCGTCCATGATCCTCTCAACTCGCAGCTCGCGCGTGCGATTCCCTTCGCCGCGACGATCGTCGCCGGTCGAGAGGTCGTGCTCCGAGGCAGACGACGAACGCCCAGCCGAGGATTCCGGCGAGGCAGATGCGCTCCGTGAGGCCGAGCATCGACGGAATCCACGCGATCGACACCGCGAGCGAGACGAGTCCGACCACAGCGACACCGAGCATGATGGCAGCCCTTCGGAGCACGCCGACCATCTCGGGTACCCGACGCATCCATAGCGTGAGAAGGATCATGGCGGCGAGGGCGGCAAGGAACCCGATGGTGGCGAACGCCACGTGCACCGCGCCCACCGTCGTCGTGGGTGCGATGCCGAACTCCCCGGGCGCATTCACATCGGTCGGGAAGAACACCAGCGCGGCCGAGCACAGACCGGCCACCGCGAGAAGCAGCGAACCCAGTCGCCTTGTCAGGGTGCTCGGTCCGATGCGAGCGACGACAAGGAGCACGCAGAACGTCATACCCGCTCTGGCGAGGAAATTGAGGTTCATCGCCCAGCCGAAAGGTCCGACAGCGAGATTGCTCTCGGCGTCGGATATCGGGCTGTAGTGAGGTGGCAGAAGCTGCAAGACCACGTCGATCACGACGTACGCGACGACGAGCGACAGGCCCGTACGGGCAGCGAATCGGAGAAACGGCGACGGCCGCCCCGACTGAGTCGGGGCGGCCGTCGTACTGTGAGTCAGGAGACTACCGGGCGGCGGAGCCGTCGGTGTAGTCGGCATCCTGCTGCTTCCAGGCGAACAGAGCGCGAAGCTCCTTGCCCGTGGCCTCGATGGGGTGCTGGGCACCCTTCTCGCGGAGCGCGAGGAACTCGGGGGCTCCGGCATCCTGGTCATCGATGAAGCGCTTCGCGAACGCGCCGTTCTGGATGTCGGCGAGAACGGCCTGCATGTTCGCCTTGACGTCGGGCGTGATGACGCGGGGGCCGGACACGTAGTCGCCGTACTCGGCCGTGTCGGAGACGCTCCAGCGCTGCTTCGCGATGCCGCCCTCCCACATGAGGTCGACGATGAGCTTCAGCTCGTGCAGCACCTCGAAGTAGGCGATCTGCGGCTGGTAGCCCGCCTCGGTGAGCGTCTCGAAGCCGTACTGGACGAGCTGCGAGACACCGCCGCAGAGAACGGCCTGCTCACCGAACAGGTCGGTCTCGGTCTCTTCGGTGAAGGTGGTCTTGATGCCACCGGCACGCAGTCCGCCGATCGCACGCGAGTACGACCATGCGAGGTCCCAGGCCGAGCCCGAGGCGTCCTTCTCGACGGCGACGATGACGGGAACGCCACGGCCTGCCTCGTACTCGCGACGAACGGTGTGGCCCGGGCCCTTGGGGGCGACCAGGATCACGTCGACGCCGTCGGGCGCCTGGATGTAGTCGTAGCGGATGTTGAAGCCGTGACCGAAGACGAGCGTCGCGCCCTGCTTGAGGCTGGGAGCGATGTCGTCACGGTAGATGTGACGCTGGAACTGGTCGGGTGCGAGCAGCACGATCACGTCGGACTGGGCGGTCGCATCGGCGACGCTGAGCACCGTGAAACCGGCCTCCTGAGCCTTGGCGATCGACTTCGATCCCTCTTTCAGTCCGATGACGACATCGACGCCCGAGTCGCGGAGGTTGAGCGCGTGGGCGTGGCCCTGCGAGCCATAGCCGACGACGGCCACCTTCTTGCCCTGGATGAGCGACAGGTCTGCATCTTTGTCGTAGAAGATTTCGGTCACTTTATTACTGCTCCTTGTTATGTGGGTGTTCGGTGGCCGTTCCCCTCGACGAGCTCAGGGAACAGGCCTCTTAGTTCTTGAAGACGCGTTCGGTGATGCTCTTCGATCCGCGGCCGATGGCGAGCAGGCCCGACTGAGCCAACTCCTTAATTCCGTATGGCTCGACGACGCGCAGGAACGCACTCGTTTTACCCGAGTCGCCTGTGATCTCGATGACCAGAGCATCGGTAGAGACGTCGACGACGCGAGCTCGGAAGAGATTCACAGCCTCGAGCACGTGGGACCGCGTCGAGTTGTCGACCCGCACCTTCACGAGCATGTGCTCGCGTTGAACCGACTGGTCGGGCTCGAGCTCGACGATCTTGATCACGTTGATGAGCTTGTTCAGCTGCTTGGTGACCTGTTCGAGCGGCAGCTCCTCGACGTCGACGGCGACCGTGATGCGCGAAAGACCCTCGATCTCGGATGCGCCCACGGCGAGGCTCTCGATGTTGAATCCGCGGCGGGCGAAGAGGCCGGCGACCCGCGTGAGCAGGCCGGGCTTGTCTTCGACGAGCAGGGAGAGAACGTGGTGGCTCATGGTCTACTCCTCATCCCACTCTGGGGCGATCTGCTGTGCGTGTTCGATCATCGAGTTACTGACCCCCTGCGGAACCATCGGCCAGACCATGGCGTCTCGGCTCACGATGAAGTCGATCACCACCGGTCGGTCGTTGGTCTCGATCGCGAGCTTGATCGCCGCGTCGATCTCCTCGACCTTGGTGACCCTGATGCCGAGAGCGCCGTACGCGTCGGCGAGCTTCACGAAGTCGGGCACCATCGCCGTGCCGTGACCGGTGTTGAGGTCTGTGAACGAGTGCCGTCCGTCGTAGAACAGGCTCTGCCACTGCCGCACCATGCCGAGTGACGAGTTGTTGATGATCGCGACCTTGATCGGGATGTTGTTGATGGTGCAGGTCGCGAGTTCCTGATTGGTCATCTGGAAGCATCCGTCGCCGTCGATCGCCCACACGAGGCGATCGGGCTCCGCGACCTTCGCGCCCATGGCGGCGGGAACCGAGTAGCCCATGGTGCCGGCACCACCGGAGTTGAGCCAGGAGTTAGGTCGCTCGTACTTGATGAACTGCGCCGACCACATCTGGTGCTGGCCGACGCCGGATGCGTAGATCGCCTCGGGACCGGACAGCTCGCCGATGCGCTTGATCACGTATTGAGGCGAGAGCAGGCCGTCGGTGGGCTCGGCGTAGCCGAGCGGGAACTCGACCTGCAGACCGCGCAGATACTCCCACCAGTCGGCGATGTCTGGTTTCGTCTCTGTGGCCGCAGACGTGGCCACGAACGCCTTGGTGAGATCGGCGATCACGTCTTTCGCGTCTCCCACGATGGGAACGTCTGCCGCACGGATCTTGCCGATCTCCGCGGGGTCGACGTCGACGTGCACGATCTTGGCATTGGGAGCGAACTCGCTCACCTTGCCCGTGACCCTGTCGTCGAAGCGCGCTCCGAGTGCGACGATGAGGTCGCTCTCCTGCAGGGCGAGAACGGCGGGAACCGTTCCGTGCATGCCCGGCATGCCGAGGTTCTGCTCGTGCGAGTCGGGGAAAGCACCGCGCGCCATCAGCGTGGTGACGACAGGCGTTCCTGTCGTCTCGGCGAGCACGGCGAGCTCAGGCGATGCCTGAGCCCGGATGACTCCGCCGCCGACGTAGAACACCGGCTTCTTCGCCTCGAGGATGAGCTGCGCCGCGGCCTGGATCTGCTTGCCGTGCGCCTTGGTGACCGGGCGGTAGCCCGCGAGGTCGACCTTCGGGTTCCACACGAACGGTGCCGACTTCTGCTGGGCATCTTTCGTGATGTCGACGAGCACGGGGCCGGGCCGGCCTGTGGATGCGATGTGGTACGCGGCAGCGAGGGTCGCGGGAACGTCCTCCGGCTTGGTGACCAGGAAGGAGTGCTTGGTGATCGGCATCGTGATTCCCACGATGTCGACCTCTTGGAAGGCGTCGGTGCCCATCAGGGTCGAGAAGACTTGACCGGTGATGATGAGCACGGGAACCGAATCCATGTAGGCATCGGCGATGGCCGTCACCAGGTTGGTGGCGCCGGGGCCCGACGTCGCGATGGCGACGCCCACCTTGTTCGTCGACGAGGCGTAGCCTTCGGCCGCGTGACCGGCGCCCTGCTCGTGCCGAACGAGGATGTGCCTGATCGTCGTCGACGCCATGAGCTCGTCGTAGAAGGGGATGATCGCGCCGCCGGGAAGCCCGAAGACGTCTTTGACCCCGAGGTGCTCGAGCGAGCGCAGGATCGCTCCCGAGCCCGTCAGGATGTCAGGGGTGTTCGCTCCGGCGGACGAGGAGGCCGGCCTGGGGAACGTCGGAGAGCTTGGCACGGGAGATGGATCCACGGGCATGTTGTTTTCCTAGCTTGGTGCCTGCACAGCTTGTCGCCTGTGCACTGAGCAGACGAACGGTGATGAGGGTGGAGCGCGGTACTACCCCGTGATGGCGCCGGTCGCTGCCGACTTCACGAGCTTGGAGTACTTTGCCAGAACGCCACGGGTATAGCGCGGGGGAAGAGGGGCCCAGCCGTCTCGGCGGGCTGCAAGCTCATCGGCCTCGACGAGTAACTCGAGGGAGCGAGCGGCGATATCGACCCGTATTAGATCACCATCGCGCACGAAGGCGATAGGACCTGCGTCCACCGCTTCGGGTGCTATGTGGCCGATACACAGTCCGGTTGTGCCGCCTGAGAATCTGCCGTCGGTCAATAGTAGTACATCTTTTCCGAGGCCGGCTCCCTTGATGGCGGCCGTGATGGCGAGCATCTCACGCATTCCGGGGCCGCCCTTCGGGCCCTCGTAGCGGATCACCACGACGTCGCCGTGCTCGATCAATCCTTCGGTCAGGGCGTCCATCGCGGCGCGCTCGCGCTCGAAGACCTTCGCAGGCCCCTCGAAGACCGCGGCATCGAATCCGGCCGTCTTGACGACCGCACCCTCAGGAGCGAGTGAACCCTTGAGTACCGTGAGGCCACCCGTCGGGTGGATGGGGTTGTCGAGCGTGCGGAGCACCTTGCCGTCGAGCCCGGGGAGGTCGAGCTCGGCCAGGTTCTCGGCCAGCGTCTTGCCCGTGACCGTGACCACGTCTCCGTGCAGCAGACCGGCGTCGAGCAGAGCCTTCATCAGCACCGGCAGGCCACCGTGGCGGTCCATGTCGTTCATGACGTAGCGGCCGAACGGCTTCATATCGGCGAGGTGCGGAATGGTGTCGCCGATGCGGTTGAAGTCGTCGATCGTGAGGTCGACCTCAGCCTCGTAGGCGATCGCGAGAAGGTGCAGGATGACGTTGGTCGAGCCCCCGAGCGCCATCGCCACGGCGATGGCGTTCTCGAACGCGGGCTTGGTCAGGATGTCGCGGGTGGTGATGCCGAGGCGCAGCATGTTGACGACGGCCTCGCCGCTGCGGTGCGCGTAGTAGTCGCGACGACGGTCGGCCGAAGCGGGAGATGCGGAGCCCGGCAGGCTCATGCCGAGGGCCTCGGCGACGCTGGCCATGGTGTTGGCCGTGTACATGCCACCGCAGGCGCCCTCGCCGGGCGCGAACGCGCACTCGATGCGCTTCGCGTCGGCCTCGCTCATGGTGCCGGCCTTCACTCCGCCGACAGCCTCGAACGAGTCGATGATCGTGATGTCCTTCTCGGTGCCGTCGGAGAGCTTGACCCACCCCGGTGCGATCGAACCCGCATAGAGGAAGACGCTCGCCAGGTCGAGCCGGGCAGCGGCCATGAGCATGCCGGGCAGAGACTTGTCGCATCCGGCCAGAAGAACCGAGCCGTCGAGACGCTCGGCCTGCATGACGACCTCGACGCTGTCGGCGATGACCTCGCGCGACACCAGGGAGAAGTGCATGCCCTCGTGACCCATCGAGATGCCGTCGGAGACGGAGATGGTGCCGAACTGAAGCGGGTAGCCGCCGCCGGAGTGCACGCCCTCTTTGGCGCCCTGGGCGAGACGGTCGAGCGACAGATTGCAGGGCGTGATCTCGTTCCACGAGCTCGCGATGCCGATCTGCGGCTTCTCCCAGTCGGCATCTCCCATGCCGACAGCTCGAAGCATTCCGCGCGAGGTGGTTGCTTCGATTCCATCGGTGACGACGCGACTGCGCGGCTTCATGTCTATTTCGGGCATGTTACGAGTTTAGAACCACTCAGCTAGCAGAGATGTGCGCCTCGGCTCGGAATTGGCCGAGCAGAGCGAGCACCTGGGCGACCTCGGCCTCGTCACTCACGCGGAACTCCGCGATCGTCTTTCCCGACCCGCTCTTCAGACCGAAGTCACCGCTGCGCAGCACTGCGAACGCGTCTTCGTCGGTCACGTCGTCGCCCGCGTAGAGAACGGCGGTGGCCTTCGTGTACTCCTTGAGGTGCAGCAACGCCTCGCCCTTGGTCGTCGATCGGATCGAGAACTCGAGCACGTTCTTGCCCTCGCGCACGGTGAGACCCTCGATCTCCGACTTCGTCTCGGCCAGCGCCATGAGATGGGCCTGCCTGCTGCCCTCTTCTGATGCGAGACGGGTATGCAGGGCGAAACCTGCCGGCTTCGACTCGATCCACACATCGTCGACGCGGTCTGCCACCTCTTCGAGCACCTCGCTGAGCACGTCGACCTGCGCGAGTTCCTGCGTGTCGAGCGTGAGCCGCGTGGGGCTGTCGAGCCGGATCTCCACCCCGTGCGAGCCGACGAGCAGCACATCGTCGGGAAGATCGCTCACCTGCTCGAGACTCTCCATGGCTCGACCGGAGATGAGGGCGACGCGGGTCGAATCGAGCTTCAGCAGGTCGAGCACCGCTCGCCTCGCCTCGGGCAGCGCGCGAGCGTGGCTCGGAACGTCGACCTCGGGGGCGAGGGTGCCATCGAAGTCGAGCGCGACGAGCAGACGTTCGGTGCGGGCGAGTTCACGCAGTCGCACGATCAGTTCATCGGTCTCGTCGGGCTGGATGCCGGTCTCGGCGACGCGGTCGGCCGCGGTCGACGGAGTGCTCATCGGTCGGATGCTCCCCATTTGGTCGCGACATACGAAGGCGTGCCGCTCGGATCGGTCAAAGTCGACAGAAAGGCCGTCGACCAGCGTGAGACGTCGTAGTCGCGCACCCGCTTACGCAGCGCGCGCATCCGCTTCGTGCGTTCACCCTTGTTCATGTGAATCGCCTCGAGGATCGACTCCTTGAGCCCGTCGATGTCGTGGGGATTGACCAGGAGCGCGCTTTTCAGTTCGTCGGCAGCGCCGGCGAACTCACTGAGAACGAGAACGCCGTCGTCGTCGATTCGGCTGGCGACATATTCTTTGGCCACGAGATTCATGCCGTCGCGCAGAGCGGTGACGAGCATCACGTCGCTGGCGAGGTACAGCGCGACCATCTCTTCTCGCGGGTACCCCTGGTGAAGGTAGCTGATCGCGGTGTGGCTGATGCTCGAGTAGTCGCCGTTGATGCGCCCGACGGTGAGTTCGACCTCGTCGCGCAACTGCTGATAGGCGGCGACGCGTTCGCGACTCGGACTCGCGACCTGCACGAGCGTCACGTCTTCGACCGCAACCGTGCCATCGGCGAGGAGTTCGCCGAACGCCTTGAGCCGGTGGCCGATGCCCTTCGTGTAGTCGAGCCTGTCGACGCCCAGCATGACGACCTTGGGGTTTCCGAGACCGGCGCGGATCTCCTTCGCCCTGGCCTGGATGTCAGGACGACGAGCGAGGTCTTCGAAGCTCTCTGTATCGATCGAGATGGGGAAGTGCCGCGCGTGCACGGTGCGTACCAGGCTGCCCCTCCTCGACGTCGAGACTCGGGCCGGCTCGATCGCCTCGGAGATCTGCTCGTCGATCGGCACATCGATCGCCGTGCCCTTGGTCGTGAAGCTGAGCAGCCGACGTACGGCACGCGTGAAGTTGCCCGCGTCAGCGGCGCGCTGGAACCCGATGAGGTCGGCCCCGAGGAGCCCCTCGATGATCTGAGCCCGCCACGGCAACTGCGAGAAGATGCCGTATGCAGGAAACGGAATGTGGTTGAAGAAGCCGATGGTGAGGTCGGGGCGCAGCTCTCGCAGCATCTTCGGCACGAGCTGAAGCTGATAGTCCTGCACCCACACCGTGCCGTCGGTCGCCGTGACCGACGCGGCCTTCTCGGCGAAGCGCTGGTTGACACGCACGTACGACTCCCACCACTCGCGGTGGTACGTGGGCGGCGCGATCACGTCGTGATAGAGCGGCCACAGGGTGTCGTTCGAGAATCCCTCGTAGTACTCCTCGATATCGGCAGCGCTGAGGGTGACGGGAACGATCGAGATGTCGTCGTGCTCGAAGGGCTCGGACTCGTCGTCGGCGACGCCGGCCCACCCGACCCAGGCGCCGTCGGCCCGCTTCATGACCGGCTCGAGCGCGGTCACGAGGCCGCCGGGCGAGGTGCGCCATTCGACGCTGCCGTCTGGGCGGGTCACCTTGTCGACAGGGAGCCTGTTGGAGACGACGACGAGATCGTAGGTACCGACAGGGGTGTTCGGCCGCGATGCGGCCTCGTCCATGGAAATGGTGAACTCCTCGTTTGCGGCCGACGAAGGCATCGACCGTGTAGACCAGTGATCAGGCTACCAGCCGCCCGCGTTCGCCCATCGGGTTGCCGAGCGATGCGCTATACAAGACGACGCCGCGCATTCGATACCCCGAGCCGACGCACCGACAGAGCGGCTAGCCTGAAGACCTGACCCCGGAGGCTCGTATGCGCAAATTCATCTTCAACTCGAGTGTGATCGGTGCCGTCGTCGGCGCTTGGTCCGTGCTGCAGACCACCAGGCAGGGGCCGCGCGACTGGCGCCTCGTTCTCATGTGGGTGAGCTGGGGCATCACCGTCGCCCTCGCCGTCGGCAGCGTCATGCAGGCAGACGACGACGCGCGCGAGCTCAACGCGAAGTAGTAGTCAGGCGAGGAACCCGCGCAGCAGGGCCTCCGAGCCCTCGAGGTGTTCGCGCATCGCGGCGGCCGCTTTCTCGGCGTCGCCGGTGAGGATCGCGAGCACGATCTGCTCGTGCTGCTCGTTCGAGTGCGCGATGTTGCGCTCGAGCAGCGGGATGTGGTCGAGGAACTCGTTGACGCGCATCCGGTTGTCGGCGAGCAGCGCCATCAGCGACGGAACGCCGACCAGCTCGCCGATCGCAAGATGCAGACGCGAGTCCAAGCGCCGATAGTCGTCGACCGCGGCATCGGCAGTCTCACGCAGGCTGGTCCACAGCAGCTCGCGCTGCGCCTTGGTCAGCGCTCGATCGGCGGCCGCCCGCGCAGCGCCCACCTCGAGGATGCCGCGCAGACCGAGCACGTCGTCGAGGTCCTCCTGCGACACCTGCTCCGGCTGCGACGCCGTGTCGTCGAGCACGCTGCTCAGGCCGACGAGCGGAACCCGGTCGCTCACGAACGTTCCGCCGTAGCGTCCGCGTCGGGAGACGAGGAAGCCGGCATCCGCGAGCGCCTTGATCGCATCGCGCACGGTGTCTCGGCTCACCCCGAAGCGCAGCGCGAGATCGCGCTCGCTCGGAAGGGCCTCCCCCGGCGAGACCACCCCGAGCCGGATGGTCTGCAGCAGCCTCGAGACGGTGTCTTCGAAGGCATTGCCGGTGCGCACCCGACGCAACAGAGCGTCGCCGGCCAGGCCCGCGGCATCCGGATGCGGCCCGCTCGCGGAGTCGGTCATCGCGTCGCCGCCCGCTACTCGGGCGTCACGTAGGCGGAGCTGATTCCCCCGTCGACGAGGAAGGTCGAGCCCGTGATGAACGAGGAGTCGTCGCTGGCGAGGAAGGCGACCGAGGCGGCCAGCTCCTCCGGCTCGGCGAAGCGACCGAGCGGAATGTGCACAAGTCGGCGCTGGGCCCGAGCCGGGTCTTTCGCGAACAGCTCCTGCAGCAGCGGCGTGTTCACCGGGCCCGGGCAGAGGGCGTTGACCCGGATACCCTGACGGGCGAATTGCACGCCCAGCTCACGCGACATGGCGAGAACGCCGCCCTTCGACGCCGTGTACGAGATCTGCGAGGTCGCCGAGCCCATGACGGCGACGAACGATGCCGTGTTGATGATCGACCCGCGCTTCTGCGGAACCATGTAGCGCAGTGCGGCCCTCGAGCAGAGGTACACCGACTTGAGATTCACGTCTTGCACCTTCTCCCAGGCGGGAAGCTCGGTGGTCTCGATGGAGTCGTCGTCGGGGGGCGAGATCCCGGCGTTGTTGAAGGCCACATCGACGGATCCGTAGGTGTCGAATGCGACCTTGAACAGGTTGTCGACCTGGGCCTCGTCGGTGACGTTCACCTGCACGAAGAGGCCGCCGACGGCCTCGGCCGCGCGCTCGCCCGATGCGGCATCCATGTCGCCTATGACGACGGTGGCACCCTCGGCGGCGAAACGGCGTGCCGTGGCGAAGCCGATTCCGCTGGCGCCCCCGGTGATCACCGCCACCTTGCCGGCGAGCCGCTTCGTGAGGTCGATGGTGGGCAGGTCGGTCATGAGAGCTCCTCTACGGCGATGAAGACGTTCTTTGTATCGGTGAAACTGAGGGGTGCGTCGGGGCCGAGCTCACGGCCGAGGCCAGACTGCTTGAAGCCGCCGAAGGGCGTCGTGTAGCGAACCGAGGAGTGCGAGTTCACCGAGAGGTTGCCCGCCTCGACGGCGCGTGAGACGCGCAGGGCGCGGCCGACGTCGCGGGTCCAGATGCTTCCAGACAGGCCGTACTCCGTGGCGTTCGCGAGCGAGACCGCGTCTGCCTCGTCGTCGAACGGAAGCACCGTGACGACCGGGCCGAAGATCTCTTCAGTCGCCGTGCGGTCGTTGCGGCCGGGCGTGAGAACGGTGGGAGGGAACCAGTAGCCGGGCCCGGTGGGCGCCGATCCCCGGAAGGCGACCTGGCTGTCGTCGGGAACGTACGAACTCACCGACGCGTGATGCTTCGCCGACACGAGTGGGCCCATCTCGGTGGACTCGTCGCGCGGGTCTCCGACGGCGACCTTGGCCACGGCGGGCTCGAGCAGTTCCATGAAGCGGTCGTAGACACCGCGCTCGACGAGGATCCGGCTCCGTGCGCAGCAGTCCTGACCCGCGTTGTCGAAGACGCCCGCCGGCGCCGACGCGGCGGCCTTCTCGAGGTCGGAGTCGGCGAACACGACGTTGGCACTCTTGCCACCGAGCTCGAGCGTCACGCGCTTCACCTGATCGGCGCTGCCCGCCATGATCTTCTTGCCGACCGCGGTCGATCCGGTGAAGACCACCTTGCGCACGGTCTGGTTCGTGACGAAGCGCTCGCCGACCACCGAGCCGTGGCCGGGAAGCACCTGGAAGAGCCCGTCGGGCAGCCCGGCCTCACGACCGATCTCCGCGAGCCGCACCGAGGTGAGCGGTGTCCACTCCGCGGGCTTCAGCACCACGGCATTGCCGGCCGCGAGCGCGGGCGCGAAACCCCACGCGGCGATGGTCATGGGAAAGTTCCAGGGGGTGATGACTCCGACGACTCCGAGCGGTTCGTGGAACGTCACGTCGAGCCCGCCCGCAACGGGGATCTGCTTGCCGAACAGCCGCTCCGGCGCGGCCGAATAATAGGTGAGCACATCGCGCACGTGTCCCGCCTCCCAGCGGGCCTGGCCGATCGGATGGCCGGAGTTGAGGGTCTCCAGCTGGGCGAGGGCCTCGACGTTCGCGTCGACGGCCGCCGCGAAATCGCGCAGGGTCTGCGCCCGCTCGGCCGGAGCCCGGCGCGCCCACGTCTTCTGCGCATCCGCAGCCCGCGCGATGGCGTCGTCGGTGCCCACGACGTCGAAGAGCTCGACATCGGTGACGACCTCTTCGGTTGCGGGGTTGATCACGGTGTAGCTGCTCATGCGTTCGGGCTGTCCTGTTCCTGTGCTCGGTACTTACTCGCGGCCTCGATGAGGCCCGCGAACAGTCGGATGTCTTCGCGCGACTCCTCGGGGTGCCACTGCACGGCGACGCCGAACGGAACCGAGTCGAGTTCGACGGCCTCGATCGTGCCGTCGGGGGTGCGCGCGGTCACGACGAGTCCGTCGCCTAGCGTGTCGATCGCCTGGTGGTGGTAGACGGGAACATCGATCGTGTCCGAGAGGAGGCCCGCCAGGCGCGAATCCTGCTCGACGCTGACCTCGACGTGATTGAAGACGCCCTCGCCCGCCTGGTAGCGACGGTCACCGACGACGTCGGGCAGGTGCTGGTGCAGCGTTCCCCCGCGCGCGACGTTCAGCATCTGGGCGCCACGACAGATTCCGAGGAACGGAATCTCGCGCTCGATCGCGCGACGCAGAAGCGTGTCCTCCCACGCATCGCGATCGGGCCTCGGCTCGTCGGTCTCTGGATGCGCCTCCTGCCCGTAGCGGGACGGCTCGATGTCCTTGCCTCCGGTGAGGATCAGTCCATCGAGCGAGTCGAGCAGGCGGTCGGCGATCGCGTCGCTGACGGCCTGCGGCGGAAGAAGTACTGCGATGCCCCCGGCCTTCTCGACCGCGTCGAAGTAGACCTTCGGCAGAAACGAGGCGGGCACATCCCAGACCCCGGTCTTGGCGCGCTCGAGGTAGGTGGTGAGCCCGATCACGGGCAACCGTTCAGAGGCGCTCAAAGCCGCGGATCCTCTCCCAGTCGGTGACGGCGGAGTCGAATGCCTTGAGTTCGATGCGGGCGTTGTTGACGTAGTGGTCGACGACCTCGTCGCCGAACGCCTGGCGTGCAATCTCGCTCGACGCGAACAGCTCTGCGGCGTCGCGCAGGTTGGTGGGAACCCGCGGCGCACCGGATGTGTAGGCGTTGCCCGCGGTGGCGTCCTCGAGCTCGAGTTCGTTCTCGATGCCGTAGAGGCCGCCCGCGATGAGCGCAGCCGTCGCCAGGTACTGGTTCACATCACCTCCGGGAACGCGGTTCTCGACACGCATTCCGAAACCCTTGCCCACCACACGCAGAGCGCAGGTGCGGTTGTCGAGGCCCCACGCCACGGCGGTCGGGGCGAACGAACCGTCGACGTAGCGCTTGTAGGAGTTGATGTTGGGCGCGAAGAAGAGCGTCAATTCGCGCAGGGTCTTGAGCTGGCCGGCCATGAAGTGACGGAACATCGTGGACATGCCGTGTTCGGCATCCGGGTTACTGAAGACGGCGGTGCCGTCGGTTCCTCTGAGGCTGATGTGCACGTGGCACGAATTGCCCTCGCGCTCGTTGAACTTGGCCATGAACGTGAGCGACTTGCCGTGCCTGTCGGCGATCTCCTTCGCCCCGTTCTTGTAGATCGAGTGGTTGTCGCACGTGACCATCGCGTCGTCGTAACGGAAGCCGATCTCCTGCTGGCCGAGGTTGCACTCGCCCTTGACGCCTTCGCAGTACATGCCCGCGCCGTCCATCGAGACTCTGATGTCTCGGAGAAGAGGCTCCATGCGGGTGGAGGCGAGCAGCGCGTAGTCGATGTTGTAGTCGCTGGCCGGCGTCAGCTGCCGGTACCCCTTGGCCCATGCCGAGCGGTAGCTGTCGTCGAACACGATGAACTCGAGTTCTGTGGCGACCTTGGCCTCGAGACCTTGGTCTGCGAGCCGCTTCATCTGGGCAGCGAGGATCTGTCGGGGAGACGGCTCGACAGGCGTTTCGTCGAGCCAGTGCAGATCTGCGGTGACCATGGCGGTACCGGGGAGCCAGGGGATCGAGCGCAGAGTGGACATGTCGGGCATCATCGCCATGTCGCCGTAGCCGTGCTCCCAGCTCGACATGTCGTAGCCGTCGACGGTGTTCATCTCGACGTCGACCGCGAGCAGATAGTTGCAGCACTCGGCTCCGTGCGACGCGGCGTCCTCGACGAACAGCCGGGCCGAGAGACGTTTGCCCACGAGCCTGCCCTGCATGTCGGTGAACGCGACGATCACGGTGTCGATCTCGCCGGCCGCGACCTGAGCGGTCAGGGCGTCGAGCGTGAGATTTCCTCCTGTGGATGCCACGGTGTACTCCTTCGTCGATGGTCGCCGCGGGTAGGCCCCGCGCTGCAGAACCCCGTCGACCCGACCATTACACCACACGACATCGGCGGCTCAGTCGGCATTCGGTCGGGCACTCGTAACACGCAATTTACACACAAAGGTGGTGCCAACCAACCAATAGAACGCTAGTGTGTGGTCAATTCGTGCGAGGGAGCCGATGGCGTTCCGCTGTGCACTGCCGAGACAACGAGCTACCGGAGGATCCACGTGACTGACAGCAAGACCCGCCGTTCCGGCGTCACCTACAGCAAGGCTGCAGACGGGTACTTCGAGAAACGCACGCTCAAGAGGTCGGCCGGTATCTGGGGGCTGTGGGGGCTCGCCGTCGCGGCGGTCATCTCGGGCGACTTCTCCGGCTGGAATTTCGGCATCGACTTCGCCGGCTTCGGCGGCATGCTCATCGCCTTCGCGCTGCTCATCGTCATGTACTACGGCATGATCTTCTCGATCGGCGAGATGGCCGCGGCCATGCCCCACACCGGAGGCGCGTATTCGTTCGCGCGATCGGCCATGGGCCCCTGGGGCGGACTCGTCACCGGCCTCGCCGAGACGATCGAGTACGTCGCGACGACCGGCGTGATCGTCTTCTTCTCGGCACAGTACGCGAACAGCATCACGACCGAGCTTCTGAACTTCGACCTCTCTGACAACATGTGGATCTGGTGGCTGGTGCTCTACGTGGTCTTCATCGCATTGAACTCGGCCGGAGCCGCCATCTCATTCAAGTTCGCCATCGTCGTCTCCATCATCTCCATCGCGATCCTGCTCGTCTTCTCGGCCATGGCCGCCTTCTCCGGTCTCTTCAGCTGGGACAGCCTCTTCAACATCGAGCCCGACCCGGGCCAGTCGTCGTTCCTCCCGCACGGCGTCGTGCCGATCCTCTTCGCACTCCCCTTCGCCATGTGGTTCTTCCTCGGCATCGAGGAGCTCCCGCTCGCGGCGGAGGAGGCACACAACCCGGTGCGTGACATCCCCAAGGCAGGATTCTGGGCGCGCGGAACGCTGATCGTCACCGGACTGCTCATCCTGTTCCTCAACACCGGCGTCATCGGAGCGGAGAAGATGGGCGTCTCGGCGGAGCCGCTGCTCGACGGCTTCCGCGCCATCGTCGGCGATCAGGCCGCGGCCGCGCTGGCGCTCTTCGCCCTGATCGGTCTGCTCGCCTCGCTGCAGGGCATCATGTTCGCCTACGGACGCAACATGTACTCCCTCTCCCGCGCCGGCTACTACCCGAAGTTCTTCTCGCTCACCGGAAAACGACAGACGCCGTGGGTCGCCCTCACCGTGGGTGCCGTGATTGGCTTCGTCGCACTCATCGTGCTCGACATCCTCTCGAAGGTCGACGAGGAGGGCGCGGGCGCCGTCGCCGGCGCGATCATCCTGAACATCGCGGTCTGGGGCGCCGTCGTGGCCTACCTGCTGCAGATGATCTCCTTCGTGATCCTGCGCAAGAAGTTCCCCAATGCTAAGCGTCCCTATGTGAGCCCGTGGGGCATCCCGGGCGCGGTGATCGCTGGCGTCATTTCGGCCCTCATCTTCCTCGGGTTCCTTCTCAACGTCACATTCCAGCCGGCGATCATCGCGATCGTGATCGTCTACGCGCTGATCCTCGTCGGATTCGCGGTCTGGGGACGCAAGCAGCTCGTGCTGTCGCCGGAAGAAGAATACGCGCTCTCGGGTGGCCTTCACGGTGACCCGGAGAAGGACGGCTACGGGGGCGCCGTCGCCGAGGAGATCCGAACGGACGACCTCGACCCGACCGGTGGGCCGAAGGCGTAGCCGAGCGACTTCGACACGCCCGAGAATCACCCGCGATCCCGCCTATTGGGCGGGATCGCGGCGTGTCTGCAGGCCATCCGAAGCGGCACGGCGCACACTGCTCTTACGACCGTGGTGGAAGGTGTGACAAATGCTCGGATGGCGACGACGCGCAAAGGCAGAACGGCAAGACGAGGCGAACCAGCAGCGCCTCTCCGAGCTGGTGAACCAGACCCTCATGGAGAACTTCGGACCGTACGGCTCGTTCGCCATCACGCGGCGCAGTTCGACCGACACCGACGACATCTTCCACACCGTGCTCGCCGCGTCGGTAGCCCGCGACATCGTCTCGACTCTGACGAGCCACGGAGTCTTCCGTGCCGCCGAGACCCCCGTGTCCCGCACTCCCCTCGCCCCGATCAACACCGTCGATGTTCCCGCCGAGCTGGCCAAGGCCGTCACCGACGCGGCGCCCCGCACCACGACCCTGGTCGGACCGGTCCGCGCAGCGTAGCTCGAGTAACACTCCTGCGGTCTGCCCCTTTCTAGACTGAGATCATGCCCAATCGCTGGAACAAGATCTCGGCCTCACCCACGCGAACCGGCACAGGGGCATCCCACCCTGGCCTCACTGCCGAAGACCTGTTCAGAGAGCACACGTCGCAGCCGAACGTCGCGCTCGACGAGAAGCTGCGTCAGGTCTACTACTGGCTGGTCAACAGGGCCGTCATCTCGCCGTTCTACGACATCGAGTTCTCGTTCGACGCACCCCTCAGCTTTCCGCTGGGCGACGCCGGCGCCGAGCTGCACCTGCCGACGGACCAGTCGTATTCGTCGAACGTTCTGCTGCCCCTGCTCACATTCGCCCTGGGCGGCAAGTGCCTTCTGGTCGGCGGGCCCGGTCGCGGCAAGACGACCCTCGCGGTACTGATGGGGGTGATCGCCGGGGGCACACCGCAGGAGGTGCGCCGGAGTGTGCAGCAGGGCCAGCCCCAGCTCACGGTCGGCGATCTCGTCGGGATGCCGCTGCCGCGCGACCTCGTCAACGCAGCCAGCCTGCCCGAGATCGAGATCGCCTGGCGAGGCTGGCTCACGAGACCGGTCAAGATCATCGACGAGTACAACCGGATTCCCACCAAGACCCAGTCGGCCCTCCTCACGATGGTGGCGGAGGGGTACGTCGAGAGCTACGACCAGATGCTCTCGACAGCACCCGAGTCGGGTGTCGAGAGCTGGTTCTTCACGGCCAATGATGATGCCGGAGGCGGAACCTTCCCCGTCATCCAGGCGCTCAAGGACCGGGTCGACGTGACCGTCGCCGCTCTCGGCTTCAACAGTCGCTTCTTCGATGAGCTGATCACCCGGGTCGAGGCGGGCGAGAAGCCCGAAGAGCACGTTCCCGCAGAACTCGTTTTCGCGCCGGCCGAGCAACAGGCGCTGGCCGCGGCTATCCGGGCCGTTCCCGTTCCGCGCACGGTACGTCGACAACTCGAGTTCTTCGCGAGCCAATTCGAGTTCGTGCAGCACGGTGGGCGACGCTTCGAGTACCGCACCAAAGACACGGTGATGACCGGCGGCGGCCAGGTCGGCGAGGTGATCGACAGCAATACGGGAGCCGATCTGCAGGTCGACATCGGCGCCCAGACCACGAACAGCCTGTCGGCCCGCGCCTTGCAATCGCTCATCACGTACGCGAAGGCGATGGCCTACTTCCGGGGCGTACCGGCCGTCGGCCTCGACGACGTCGCGGCGGTGCTTCCTTTCTCTCTTCGCGGCAAGCTGCTGCCGAACGAACTCCACCCCCGCTTCGAGACCGGCGCCGATCGCGAGCTCGCCACCGATTCGATCAGCTGGCTCGCCGATCTCTTCGATCAGTCCTGCCGGCAGTTCGCGTCGCTCGGACTCGCCAAGAGCGATGCCGTAGGCGAGCTACTCGCTACCTTCGCTCAGGGCCTCGACGGCGTCAGCCAGGTAGAGGGCTCGCGCAGGCTGACCGCGATCGAGTCGCAGATCCAGGTGATCTCGCGCCAGAAGAAGCTCTACGGGCGGCACTTCGACGACCTCGTCGCGCTGAAGTATCTGCACCAGCGTTACAGCAACTACCTGCAGTGGCTCGAAAGCCGACCACGATGATCAGGCGTCCGGGGCACACGGTCAACGACACCCTCGGCCGAACGACTGCCTCGCCGCTCCCCGCCGTCGAGGGCCTCGATGCTCGGCTCGCGAGCGCCAACGTCGCGTCGTGGGGCGGAGACCCCGAGCTGTACACCCGTTTCTTCGGCACATCGCTCGAGCTCGAGCTCGAGAGAGGCGGATCGACGCAACAGCCGATGACACAGACCGTCTTGGCCCTCGCCGCGCTGGCGGCATGGCGCTCGGGTGTGCTCGACCTGAGGCAGGATGCGCTGGGTCGGCTCACCGAGGCGCTCGAGAGCGGCTCGGTCACGGCCTCGGTGCTGGCGAGCGCCCTCGGCCTGCAGGCGGGCGAGCTGGCGGATTTTGTTCGATGCCAGGCCGAGAGCCCATTCGGATGGCCCGCGCGGGGCTCAGGAGAGGTCGTCGTCGCCCGGGTGGGTGGCTTTCGAGGGCTCGGCGGGCCCTGGACCGCTCCCCCGGCGAGCGCTGAGCGGCTGTCACCCGACGGCGACTTTCTCATCACCCTCGCCGACGGCGAAGTCTGGCGCCTCGAGGCCGACATCTTCGGCACGAGGCTGAGCCGGGCCGAGGGCGGCCCCGACCTCGTAACCCGGCCCCGCGCCGAGCCCGCGGCATCCGAGGCGTGGCCCATCCGAGTCGCCGTCTTCGACACGTCGTATCTTGCCTGGCTCGTTCTGGGGCAGGCCGCGTGACACCCCTGTTCGCGAGCCGCGAGCACCCTCTCGACGAACGGCAGCGGGTGGCGTGGGACACGGCTCAGGCACTCTGGGGCGTGCATCTGCACGACCCCGTGTTGCAACCCGGAGCGCGCATGCCGTCTTTCGCCTGGTTCTCGTTCCCCCCTCAGGTGGTCGTCGACCCGAGCGAGGCCGATCGGAACGGGGTCGGCGGCTTCTACGAATCGATCTTCGCGCACGAGATCGGCCATCACGTGCTCTCGCCCAGCACCCGAGTCGCCTCCTTCGCGATCGCACAGCAGATGGCTCGAGCCATAGCCGCGACCGGCCGCGACCTCATTCCCGAGCCGGACGCGAAGGCACAGATACTGTCGAATCTCTGGTCGGACATGCTGATCAACACCCGCGTCGCCGCCATGCAGCGGCAGCGCGACGGTGTGCCCGGGGCCGATCCCGAGATGATCCGCATGTGGGGCGTCTTGTCGGCGACGCCTCCGACCGACCAGCTGTGGTGGGTCGTGCTGCGCTCCTACGAGATTCTGTGGAGCAAGCCCGCGGGGTTTCTGTGCCCCCTCTCGCCGCCGCCGCGTCCCGTGAAACCGACGAAGCGCGCGACGCCGACCACTCCTCAGGCGACCGCCAACGAAAAGCAGCGGGCCAAGGCCGTCGCCGCGGCCGCCGCGGTCGATGCACGCCTCGCCGCCGAGGCGCAGTGGGCGGAATTCGTCGTCACCAATCCCGAGCTCGACGCCGGCCTGCTTGCCGACACCGTGAGGACCTTCGGCAACGATCCGGAGAGCGGCGCGCTGCGCTTCGGCATGCTGATGGCCCCGTACCTCACGTCGGCTGCCAGCCCCACTGGGCCGTCGAGTCATAACCGACACGCGGTCGACGGTGGATGCGCGGGTCAAGCGGGCAGCGCTCCTCCTACGGCGGGCGAGCTCGAAGAGGTGCTCGGCGACCCGCGGCTGCGCGAGACCCCCGAGCATCCGGCGGTCACCAAGGCTCGCGAAGCGGGCACGATGGCCACGTCGTCGGTTGAGCATGGCATGCAGCCGGCCGACCATGCATCACGCGGTGACGCGCTGGGCCAGGGCTACGGCGTCGCTGAAACGCTCGAACTCTACTCGGCGGCCGACGCGAACGAGGTGATCGCAGCCTGGTACATCACCGAGGCGAGACGGTGGGTGAAGCCGATGACCCAACCCTCGTCGCGCCCGCGCTCCATCGATCAGACCATCCCTGGCGCCCTCGAGCAGTGGAACATCGACGACGACATCGCGTCACTCGACTGGGCGGCGACGCTCTCTCTGAATCCCACCGTCGTTCCGGGCGTCACCACCCGGCTGCGGGCGGTGCTTCCCGACGCGCCTCCGGACCAGCGAGAGAGTGTGCGGCTCGACATCTACATCGATTCGTCCGGCTCGATGCGGGCGCCGCGCGTCGGATCTCCAGCCGTGCTCGCCGGAACGATCCTGATCCTGAGCGTGCTGCGCGGCGGCGGGCGAGTGCGGGTGACCTCCTTCGCCGGACCAGGCCAGGTGGCCGGTGGCAACCGCTTCACCCGAGACCGCGCTGAGGCTCTGCGAGACCTCACCTTCTACTTCGGAGGCGGAACGACCTTTCCGCTCGACGTCTACGGCAGTCGCTACCGCGATACGCAAAGCGATCGTGGAGCCGGCGACACCGTCGCGCGGCGGCACGTCGTGGTGCTCTCCGACGATGGGCTGCGGTCGATGTTCGGCGCGGGTCAGGAGCAGTTCTCGACGACGGCACTCGACGTGCGCCGCGTGCTCGACAGCGGCACGCTGATCATCGAGGACCGCACCCACCAGATGGCAGACCCGGCCGCCGCGGCCGGCTACGACGTGGAGTACATCGACACCATGAACGACGCACCCGCGGCCTGCGCGCGGCTTGCCCGGCGCCTTGCCGAGCCCCGCGCATCCGACCACGTCACCCCGGGAGGTCGTCGTGGCTGATCGCGCGAAGGCTCGGGGAACGTCTGGCCCGGCGCCCGCGCCCGAGCCTTCCTCGGCCGAGGCGCTCCTGCAGCGCTGGCTCAGCAGGAATGAGAACATCGACGCCGTCTGGGCTCAGCTCGCGCCCGGGCCGTCAGCCGATGCGGTCGCGAGCAGGATCGGGGCCGTGCCCAAGACATTTCTCGATGATCGGGTGCGAGTCGTCGCCCTGGCCGGTGACGTTCTCGGCTCCGACCGCGGTCGCACGCCCGAACTGACCGAGGTCGTGTCCGTTCTCGACGAGGTGACCTCGACGGGCTCGTCTGCTGCGCGGCGTGGAGCTGCGATGGCGCTGTGGCTGTGGGCCGGTGAAGAAGAGCTCGGAGCTCTCGATCCCCCCTTGGCGCGCGGCCACGCGGCACGGGTCCTGGCCGCCATGGCCTTCCGACTCGCGTCCGTCGTCGACCCCGCCGAGTGGATCAGCGACGCCGAGCGACGCGACGAGGCCGCGCGCACGTTTCTCTTCTGGTCGGGGCAGCTGCCCGGAGGGGAGGATCGCGACACGGCGAGCTCCCTGCTGGTCATGAGGGACTCGCTGCAGCGAAACAGCGCACTGGCCGCAGCCGCCGCGGAACATGCGCACCGCCTCGAGGTCACACGCACACTCCAGAAGGCACGCGCCCGCGAGGCCGCCGCCCGATACACGCACGAATGAGCGACGCGATGACATCGAGCTACAGAGCAGACGATCCTCTCGCCATCGCTGAATACACTCCCGGCGGTCAGATCGCGCTCGACGACTCGGAGCGCTGGCCGAGCCTGTCGCCGGCGGGCGCAGGACGCCTCGAGGCGTTGCGCACGCATCCGTTGGCCCCGGCGTGGGTGCACGCGACGGGCGACAGGCTGAGCGCCGAAGCCGCGCTGCGGGTGCGCACTCCGCTGCCTGTCGACGGCTGGCTCGAGCGGCATCTCGAGGTGGCCCGTCGGCTGCCGGCCTATCGGCGGCACGCTGACGAGCTGGTGACGCTCGCCGACTTTCCGTTGATCACGCGTGACGACCTCGTGAACGACGTCTCGGCATTCGTTCCGCTCGACGCCAATCTGGAGCAGGCGGTGCACGGATCGAGCTCGGGCAGCACGGGGCGGGCGCTCCTCATTCCCGACGACATCGAAGACACCGCGCGAACCTTCCACCTTCTCGTCGCGCTGGCGGCGGAGCAGGGAGTCGACTGGTCACCGGATCCTGATCGGATGGCGCTCGCCCATGTCGTGCACCAGCGCCAGGCATTCACCTATGCGTCGGTGATCAGTTCGTTCGACCAGGCCACCATGGCCCGCCTCAATCTGACAGACGGCCAGTGGCCCGACCGCTCCACGCGTGCCCGGTTCTTCGAGGCCCAGAATCCCCAGGCCGTAAGCGGCAGCCCCACCTCCCTCGCAGAACTGCTCGCACCCGAACTCGTCGCCGTTCTCCGGCCCCTCGTCATCTTCTCGGGAGCAATGGGACTCAGCGCCGCCCTGCGAGCCGAGCTCGTCGCGGCCTACGGCTGCCCCGTGATCGACATCTACGGCCTGCACGAGACCCGGCCCATCGCATCCAGTGCCGATGGCGGGCCGTTCGTCATTCTCGACCGCCGGGTGCACGTGGAGATCGTCGACGAGCGCGGCCTGCCCGCGGCTCGGGGCGAGCGAGGCGAGATCGTGGTGACAGCTGGCGAGAACCCTCTGCTGCCTCTCGTGCGCTATCGAACGAGCGACTACGGCACGCTCGTCGAGGTCGACGGGCGAGCCGCGATCGCCGATCTCGAGGGCCGCGAAGCCACGACATTTCTGGCGAATGACGGCTCGCGCGTCGCCTGCGTCGATCTCACGCAGCAGCTGCAATCCGCCGGCGCGCACGGCTGGTCGGTGACCCAGGATGCGACGGGCGAGGTCGAGGCCGTCGTCGCGCGCGGCGACGCGCGCCGGATCGCCACCACGCTCGAAGCACTTCTCGGTCGCCCCGTCACGGTCGTGCGCCGCGAGAGCCTGTCGGATCTCGGCGAGGGCAAGCCTCGACGCTACGTCTCGCTCGCGTAGACAGGCGGTCAGCCGATCGGCGCCCAGCCGCTCGGGCCTTTCGACCCGGCCTTGTAGCTGTCGAGCGGAACGTCGTCTGCACGCCACGCCTCGAGCACGGGCGCGACGATGCGCCATCCCTCGACGGCCGAGTCGCCGCGAACCCCGAGCGACGGATCTCCATCGAGGATTCCCGCGAGCACCTCGCGGTAGGCCAGCAGCTGACCGTCGCCGAACATCGCCTCGAGCTGCGTCTTCTCGAGCTCGTAGGGGTCTCCCGGCCCGTTCACATTGACCTCGAGCGACATCTTGTCGGGCGCCAGAAAGATGCGCAGAACGTTCGGATGCTCGGTGCCGGTCAGCCCGGTCGGCACGCGGTTGGCCTTCTTGAAGGTGATGGCGATCTCTCGACGCCGCTCCGCGAGCGCCTTGCCGCTGCGGAGGGTGAAGGGCACGCCCATCCAGCGCCACGTGTCGACCTGCACGGTGATCTCGGCGAGCGTCTCTGTCTTGCGCGACGCGACGACGCCGGGCTCCTTCGAGTAGGCCGGCATCTCGCGGCCGTCGACGTCACCGGCCGTGTAGCGTGCGCGCCTCGACGAGGTCGACGGGTCGCCACCTTTCAGGCTCGTCGCGCGCAGCACGATCTCCTTCGCGTCGCGCAGATCGTCGGCACCCAGCGTCGACGGCGGCTCCATGGCGACCACGGCCATCACCTGCAGCAGGTGGCTCTGGATCATGTCGATGAGTGCACCGGCGGTGTCGTAGTAGCCGGCCCTGCCCTCGAGTCCGAGCTGCTCGTCGTACACGATGTCGATCTTCTCGATGTGCTCGGCGTTCCAGATCGGCTCGAACATGCGGTTCGCGAAGCGCAGGCCGAGGAGGTTGAAGACGGTCGAGCGACCGAGGAAGTGGTCGACGCGATGGATCTGGTTCTCGGGCACCAGGCGCGCGAGCTGGGCGTTCAGTGCCTCGGCACTCGCGACGTCGGTGCCGAACGGCTTCTCGAGGGCCAGGGTCAGACCCGCCGGCCGCTTCACCTTCTCGAGCGCCTCGCACGCCGCGACGGCGACGGCGGGAGGCAGGGCGAAGTAGATCGCGGGTGCGACCTCGCACGAGTCGATGAGCTGTTGCAGGACGGCAGGGTCGGTGACGTCGGCCTTGAGGTAGGTGGCCGTCGTTCGAGTGTGCTCACCCGACGGTCCGGTGCAGTCGACGGCGGAGAATGCCGTGTCGACGACCTTCCTGAAATCGTCGTCGCTCCAGTCGGCGCCCCCCACGCCGATCAGCTGCAGATGACGTTCGTTCTGCTCGCCGAGCAGCTGGCCGAGACCGGGCAGCAGCAGACGCGACGTGAGGTCTCCCGATGCTCCGAGAATGATCAACGATGACAGTTTCTTCGACATGGTAGACAGGCTAGTCGTCGGCGCAGCTCACAGCTGGATGGTGTCAGGATGGGGTCATGAGCCTGGCCATCGAAGATTATGCCCTGATCAGCGATTGCCACACGGCAGCCCTCGTCGGTCGCGACGGAAGCATCGATTGGCTCTGCCTCCCCCGCTACGACTCCCCCTCGACGTTCGGCGCGCTTCTCGGTGCCGAGGACCACGGGCGCTGGCTGCTCGCGCCGAGCTCCCCCGACGCCACCGCCACCCGCGTCTACGACGGCAGCTCCTTCGTTCTGGTCACGACCTGGACGACACCGACCGGCGTGGTCGAGGTCACCGATCTGATGCCGCACGGAGACCGACGCGCAGACGTTCTGCGGCGCGTTCGCGGGGTCTCGGGGCACGTCGAGATGATCGAAGAGCTGGTGATCCGGTTCGGATACGCGACGGCCGTGCCCTGGGTGCGGCAGTCGAGCGAGAACGGCCATCCGATGCTGGTCGCCATCGCGGGCCCGGATGCCCTGGTGCGCCGGGGCCCCCGACTCACCGCCGTCGACACCCGGCACCAGGGCCGGTTCGCGGTTCGAGAGGGAAGCCACGTCGACATTTCGCTGACGTGGTTCCCGTCGCACCGGCAGCCGCCGGCACAGCTCGATTTCGCCGAGCGCGTCGCCGCGAGCAAAGCGTGGTGGGCCGAGTGGTCGAAGTCGCTCACCCACGAGGGGCCGTACGGGCCGGAGGTCATCCGCTCGCTGCTCGTTCTGCGTGCGCTCAGCCACGAGGACACCGGAGGCATCGTGGCCGCCGCCACGACCTCGCTGCCCGAGACGCAGGGCGGCGTGCGCAACTGGGACTACCGCTACGTCTGGCTGCGCGACGCGTCTCTCACTCTGCAGGTTCTGCTCTCGCACGGCTTCGCAGAAGAGGCGGTGAACTGGCGCGGCTGGCTGTTGCGCGCCATCGCGGGCGACCCCGCAGACATCCAGATCATGTACGGGCTGGCCGGCGAACGAGACCTGCCCGAGCGCGAGATCACGAGCCTGCCCGGCTACCAGGGCGCGTCTCCCGTGCGCATCGGAAACGGTGCCGCTCTGCAGTACCAGGCCGACGTGATCGGCGAGGTGATGATGGCGCTGCACGAGGCGCGTCTCGCGGGCGCAGAGGAGACCGAGTTCAGCTGGCCGCTGCAGAGGGCGCTGATGAGCTTCGTGGAAGAGAACTGGACCAGGCCCGACAACGGCATCTGGGAGATCAGGGGCGAGCTGCAGCACTTCACCCATTCGCGGGTCATGATCTGGGTGGCCCTCGATCGAGCCGTGCGCGGCGTGCGCGAGTTCGGGCTCGACGGACCCGCTGAGAAGTGGGAGAAGCTGCGCGACGAGGTGCGGGCCGAGATCGAGGAGAACGGGTGGGATGCCCAGCGCGGCACCTACACGCAGTACTACGGCAGCACCGAGGTCGACGCGTCTCTGCTTCTCCTGCCCCAGACCGGGTTCTGCACCCCGACGGATGCGCGCATGCTCGGCACGGTGAAGGCGATCGAGAGCGACCTCCTCAACGACTCGCTGGTGATGCGCTACCGCACCGAGAGCGACGTCGACGGGTTGCCGGCCGGCGAGCATCCGTTTCTGGCCTGCTCGTTCTGGCTGGTCGAGCAGTGGGCGGGATCAGGCCGACTGGACGACGCCGTCATTCTGATGGACAGGCTCGTCTCGTTCACGAACGACGTCGGGTTGCTCTCGGAGGAGTACGACCCGGCCGCGGGTCGACAGATGGGCAACACCCCTCAGGCCCTGTCTCATCTCGCGCTGGTGAGGGCGGCCGACGCCATCGCGCGGCACTCGCCGCCCACAACCGAAGAGAACTGACAGGGGCGACCCACCCAGGGTGCTAGTCAGCCGAGGGGCGCTGTCGCTGCTGCTTCGTCTCCGACCGCCGCTTCTTTCCTGCTAGATGACGCCTGGCCGAGCCTCTCGTGGGCTTGGTCGCGCGACGGAGCGGAGCGGCAGGCGCCAGTGCCTCGCGCACGATGTCGCCGAGATGCTCGAGAGCGGTCTCGCGGTTACGCAGCTGAGAGCGCTGCGCAGAGACCGTCACCGTGATGCGACCGTTGGTGAGACGTCGGCCCAACCTGCTCACGAGCCGCTCCCGCTGCGATTCGCCGAGAACGAGGGAATCCGCCACATTCCACGTCAGCTGCACGCGGCTGTCGGACGTGTTGACGTGCTGGCCACCCGGGCCGGACGATCGCGAGAATCGCCAGGCGAGCTCCGCCGCCGGGATGGTGAGTTGGTCTGTCACCTCGAGATCCATCCTCACAGCGTCGCACGATCAGGGAGAATTGGCCCCATGTCCTCCCGCCGTCGTGGTGCGCTGCGCACTGCCGTCATCGTTCTCGTCGCCGCGATCGTCGTGGGGGCCAGCGGTTTTCTCGTCTACGCCAACGTGACCTCCGCTGCCGAGCGCGAGCCCCTCGCCGAGGTCGCCGACGATCCAGCCGTTCTGATCGACTACTCGCGCGACTCCGTGGTGCTCACTCCGGCCTCTGATCCGAACGGCGAGGGTCTCGTCTTCATCGCGGGTGCCAAGATCGAACCTGTCGCCTACGCCTACAAGCTGTCGGGGCTCGTCGACGCCGGATACACCGTGGTGATCGTGCGCCCGTTCCTCAACTTCGGTCTCTTCGAGACCCGGCCTCTCTCCGCCTTCACCGCGCTCGCTCCGGGCGTCTCCGACTGGTACGTCGGCGGGCATTCGCTCGGAGGCGTGAAGGCCTGCATGTACGCCGATTCTCCCGAGGTGAGGGGTCTCGTGCTCTTCGGCTCGTACTGCGCGAACGACCTGTCCGGCTCCGCTCTGACGGTCGTCTCTCTGTCTGGAAACGACGACGGGCTCAGCACACCCGAGAAGATCGACGCGAACAAGGCGGCCCTTCCTGCCGGCACGACCTTCGTCGAGATCGACGGCGCGAATCACGCCGCGTTCGGCGACTACGGCCTGCAGGCGGGCGACGGCGAGTCGTCGATCGACGACTCCGACATGCGCGACGCCATCACCGAGGCGATCACGGGGGCGTGGCGATGAGCGGGCGACGAGCACGCGCGATCACCCGCTGGGTGGTGCTCGCCGGCGTCGCTGCGGCAGCAGCGGTCTCCGCGTGGAAGCTCAGCCCCTGGCCCTCCGCCCTCATCGTGCGCTCCGTCTTCGAGCGTGACGGGGCGCGGGTTCTGAAGGCGTTGCGCGCACACTCGCCGGGCGGCGTCGACCGGACCACCGGCATCCGGTATCGCCCGCACGACCCGCAGGCGCTGCTGGATGCCTATTGGCCGGCCGGCACGTCGGCTCCTCGACCCACCGTGATCTGGACGCACGGCGGCGCGTGGATCTCGGGCGGGCGAGCCAACGCCGCGCCGTACTTCGAGCTGCTCGCCGCGGCGGGCTTCACCGTCGTGAGCCTCGACTACACGCGCGGCCCCGCGAGTCGCTACCCGGGCGCCGTTCACCAGTTGAACGACGCCCACGCCTATGTCGTGGCACACGCCGACGAGCTGAACGTCGACCCGGATCGCATCGTGCTGGCCGGGGATTCCGCGGGCGCCCAGCTCTCGAGCCAGCTGGCGACGGCGATCAGCGACCCGGCCTACGCGGCAGAGCTCGGCATCCGGCCTGGGCTCACCGCCCAGCAGGTGCGCGGCGTGATTCTGCACTGCGGCATCTACGAGATGTCTGGACTTCTGCGCTCGACCGGCATCATCGGATGGGGCAACCGGGCGGCGCTCCACGCCTACATCGGAGGGCTCGGCTTCGCCTCGTCGCCCTCTCTGAAACAGATGTCGATGATGCGCCGGGCGACGGCCTCCTTTCCGCCGACTTTCATCAGCGGAGGCAACAGCGATCCGCTGACAGACGCCCAGGCGAAGCCGTTCGCGGCACGACTCGAGTCGCTGGGTGTCGACGTGACACGCCTCTTCTGGCCCCACGATCACGCGCCCGCGCTCGGGCACGAATACCAATTCGACCTCGACCGGCCCGAGGGACTTGCCGCGCTGCGCCTCGCGATCGACTTCGTCAGACGCCACACTGTGTAGAGCCGATACCCCCTGAACGAGAAGGACCCCATGAGCGACAACGACGACAAGGCCCCAGACCAGCACGGTGCGAACCCGTTGCCCGCCTTCCCCGGCGCCGGCGCCGAGCCGGACGCACCGGCGACTCCGCCGACGTCCTCAGAGCCAGAGCAGCCCGCAGCGCCTCAGCAACCCTCCGAGCCGCAGCAACCCGCAGCGCCTCAGGCGCCGACTGGTCCGTCGACTCCACCTGCCCCTCCTGCCCCGCCTGCCCCAGGGGCACCGCAGCAGCCGTATATGCCGCCCGCTCCGCCCGCAGCGCAGGCGCCCTATGTTCCCCAGGCTCCGTCGTCGCCCCAGAACTCGGGCGCACCCCAGCCGCCGCAGTACGGCTCCGCACCTCAGCCTGGCGCCGCACCGTACGCGTCTCCGCAGTACGGCTCGCAGCCCGGAGGTGCGTACACGCCGCCGACCAAGCCCAAGGGCAAGCTGGGCACCGGCGCGATCATCGGCATCGTCGGCGGAGCGATCGTGTTGGTCCTCCTCCTCGTCATCGGGGTCGGTTTCGGCGTGTCGCGCATCGCCGGCAACTCCGGTGGCGGCGGGGGCGGGGGCGGCGGAGAGACCTCGTCTGAGGCATCGTCTCCCTCTGACGCGGTCGAGGGCTATCTGACCGCCATCTCCGAAAGCGATGCCAAGACCGCGCTCAGCTACCTCGGCTCGCCTCCCAGCGACAGCACGCTGCTGACCGACGAGGCTCTGGAGGCCTCGAACAAGCTCGGCCCGATCACCGAGATCGAGGTACCCAAGTCAGACGGCGACAGCGGTTCCGCCGATGTGACGGCGTCGTACCTGATGAACGGCGAGCCCGTCAGCACCACGTTCACCGCGTCCGACTACGACGACGACGGCAAGTGGGAGATCGGCGGCGGTACCGGTTCCATCTACACGCGTTCCTTCGACGGCCTCGGTCTGACCATCAACGGCGTGGCGGTCGACGCCGAACAGGTCGACGTGTTCCCCGGAACGTACGAGCTGGCCACCTCGCTGAAGAACTTTACGCTGACCGGCCCGACCACGGTGACCGTGACGGAGTCGTACGAATCTGCCGACACGAGCGAGATCAAGCCCGCCCTCACCGACGAGGCGCTGCAGCAGTTCCGCAGCCTCGTGCGGTCGGCGGTCGACGCCTGCATCGCCTCGACCACGCTGACGGCCGGATGCGGTATCGACATTCCCGCGACCATCAGCGATGGAACCCAGCTGGCCGACGGCACGATCACTCGGAGCCTCAGCGCCGACGCGAACGCCACGCTCGACTCGCTCAAGGCCACGCCGAGCTACGACAACCCGACGCTGGTGGAAGGCGAGTACATCGGTTCGCCGACCGTCACCGCCGACTGCACGAAAGACGGAGCGACCGGGCGCTGCTCGATCTACTTCGCCCCTGCGCTCGGAAAGCCGTCAGTCGACATGGCTTCTGACAACCCGGTTGTGAAGTGGGACTGAGCTAGGGCGCGCTGAGGCGCCGTTCCGCGCTGAAGGGGCCCGAGGTCGCACTGACCTCGGGCCTCTTCGTCGTCGTCCACCACGGGCGCGGATTCCCATGAGATGCGAGTCTGCGAGACTGCCAGAGGCAAAGAAAGAAGGATGCGACCATGCGCAAACTACTCGCGGCCGGTGTGCTCGCACTGTCGGCACTCGCGCTCACCGGATGCGCCGCCGCGAACGACGAGGCGACAGACGAGCACGTCGTCGTCTATTCGATCACCAGCGACGCGAGCTCGTCGACCTCGCTCACCTACGTCATCGTCGACGGCGCAGACGTATCACTGGCTCAGGCAGACGACGCGACATTGCCCTGGTCCAAGACGGTGACGATCGCCGACGGAGCGTTCAGCAACAGCATTCTGCGCCTGGCTGGCCAGCTCGGAGCAACGGGCTCGACGATCACCTGCGATATCAGTGTGGATGGCACGTCTATCGCGTCGCAGACCTCGACGGGGCCCTCCGCAGCTGTCACCTGCCAGGGCGCCAATTAGACCAGATTAAAGAAAAATGGCCCGGCTATCGTGACGATGCCGGGCCTTCGGTGCACCCCCCCGGACTTGAACCGGGAACCCACTGATTAAGAGTCAGTTGCTCTGCCAATTGAGCTAGAGGTGCCTTGGCGCGAAACTGCGGCGCCGAGGGAAAACACTACCATGAACTATGAGCGTCGTGTGACGCTTTCGATTTCGAGGAGAACCATGACCGACACCGCTTCGCGCTTGACCGCCGGTACGCCCGCCCCCGAGTTCACGCTCCTCGACCAGGATGGGGCCGAGGTGTCGCTCAGCGACTTCCGTGGGCAGAAGACGATCGTGTACTTCTACCCCGAGGCCGACACCCCCGGATGCACCACGCAGGCGTGCGACTTCCGTGACAACCTCAACTCGCTCGCCGGCGCCGGATACCAGGTGCTCGGCGTCTCACGCGACAAGCCGGCCAAGCTCGCGGCATTCAAAGAGAACCAGAACCTCACGTTCCCGCTTCTCTCCGACCCCGACAAGACCGTGCACGAGGCGTATGCCGCCTGGGGCGAGAAGTCTCTCTACGGCAAGATCGTCACCGGCGTCATCCGCTCGACCTTCGTACTCGACGAGAACGGCGTCATCACCCACGCGCTCTACAACGTCAAGGCGACGGGCCACGTGGCCTCGTTGCGCAAGAAGCTGGGTATCGACAGCTGAGCCGAAAGGAGTCGAGCCATGGAACGGCATCGCATCTTCAGCACGAGTTTCGCGAGCATCTATCCGCACTACGTGGCCAAAGCCGAACGCAAGGGCCAGAGTCCGTCAGACGTCGATCTGGTCATCCGCTGGCTCACGGGGTACAGCCAAGCCGAGCTCGAGCAGACGATCTCCGACGAGGTGACGCTCGAGCAGTTCTTCGATGAGGCGCCAGCGTTCAATCCGAACGCGACGCTCATCACCGGCGTCATCTGTGGCATCCGTGTAGAAGAGATCGACGACCCGCTCATGCAGAAGATCCGCTACATGGACAAGCTCGTCGACGAGGTCGGTCGCGGCAAGAAGATGACCTCCATCCTCCGCTCCTGATCGACGGCGCTCGCGAACCCGGCCCGCGCTAGACGAGCCGACGCGTGGCCGCGACCACGGGCGGACTCATCAGCAGGAAAATCGCGAGGACGGCCGGAATCAGCAGCGCCCACCCGAGCGACGGAACGGCGAAAACGCCCTGAAAGCATCCGATCGCGACAGCGATCTGCAGAAGCTGCCAGGTCAAAGCCGCGCCCCGCACCCAGCTCTGCCGGCGCAACAGGCCCACGACCATCGCCCAGAGCGCACACGCGAGGCCCGCGGAGAGAAGCAGGATGACCACCGCCGACGCGAACGAATCGGGTGTGGCGGTGAGCAGTTCGAAGACGAGCCAGACCGTCACGCCCGTCGCGAGGGCCGCCTCTGCTGCGAGCACAACGGAGAGAGCGATCAACAGAATCGGTCGTCGCGACGACTGATCCGATATCTGTTCACCCGAATTTGGCTTCGAATTCAGCGGTTCACTCACAGCCGTTACCCCTAGAAAAGTCTTGATTTGCAATTACCAGTATGCGACCATATTTGAGGTCAATGTTGCTCACAGTGACGTGGGTGGATGCAGATTTCTTTTTGCAGCAGTCCCTGTGCCATTGACCTTCACCCGAATCTTAGGCCGAGCCTTTTTCTACAACCGTAGGGCAGCCCAAGCTTCCGCACTATAAGGAGCACCCCCATGGATTGGCGCGACAAAGCAGCCTGCCTCACAGCAGACCCCGAGCTGTTCTTCCCCGTCGGCAACACCGGCCCCGCTGTCGATCAGATCGACAAGGCCAAGACCGTGTGTGCACGCTGCACGGTCACCGAGATCTGCCTTCAGTACGCCCTCGAGACCGGCCAGGACTCGGGCGTGTGGGGTGGACTCAGCGAAGACGAGCGCCGCGCTCTGAAGCGTCGCGCCGCCCGCGCGCGCCGCGCCTCCTAGCCGACACAGCACACACGAGCCGCGATATCGCGGGCTGTCGTTCTTACCCGCGACAGTTCACGAAATCGCGGCTCGTTCGTGTTTGCTACGGCTTCGTGAGCCAGCGGAACGGGATCTCGATCGTGACGACCGTGCCCGAGCCCACCATCGTGTGCCAGTCGATCGTGCCGCCGAGCTCGCCCTGAATCAGGGTGCGCACGATCTGCGTTCCCAGACCCGAGCCGACCTTGCCTTCCGGCAGGCCGGTTCCGTTGTCGCGCACCTCGACGGTCAGGTTCTCTTCCGAGCGCGTGGCCACGATCTCGACCTGACCCTCCTGCCCGGCGAGCCCGTGCTCGACTGCGTTCGTGACGAGCTCGGTGAGCGCCAGTGCGAGCGGAGTGGCGTACTCGCTGGGAAGAACGCCGAAGCTTCCGCTCGACTTCGGATGCACGGTGGTGTTGTGGGCCGAGGCCACCTCGGCGACCAGCAGCAGCACACGGTCGAACACCTCGTCGAAGTCGACGCGCTGATTGAGGCCCTCGCTGAGGGTGTCGTGCACGACGGCGATGGCCGCGACCCGACGCATGGCCTGGGTCAGGGCGTCCTTCGCGTCCTCTGAGTGCGTTCGACGGGCCTGGATGCGCAAAAGCGATGCGACGGTCTGCAGGTTGTTCTTGACCCGGTGGTGGATCTCGCGGATCGTCGCGTCTTTCGTGATGAGCTCCCGCTCGGTGTGCCGCAGCTCGGTCACGTCGCGGCACAGCACGATCGCACCGAAGCGCGTGCCCTGCAGGCGCAGCGGAATGGCGCGCAGAGAGACCGTGACGCCCTTCGCCTCGATGTCTGTGCGCCACGGCGCTCGGCCGGTCACGACCAGCGGCAGCGACTCGTCGACCTCGAGCCGGCCACCGAGGAGCGTCGTCGTGACCTCGGCGAGCGACTGTCCCTCGAGCTCTTCGGGAAAGCCCATGCGGTTGAACGCCGACAGACCGTTGGGGCTGGCGAACGTGACGATGCCGTCGGCGTCGAGTCTGATCAGACCGTCGGATGCGCGGGGTGCGCCTCGGCGCGGCCCGGTCGGGGCGCCCAGGTCGGGGAAATCACCCGTTCCGATCATGGCGAAGAGATCATTGGCGCACTCGTTGAACGTCAGCTCCTGACGACTGGGAGTGCGGGTCTCGCTCAGGTTGGTGTGTCGCGTGATGACCGCGATGGGGTTGTCGGTGGTCTGTCGATCGTTGGGAACGAGGCGACGGAGCACGGGAACGGCACGCACGCGGGTGGGGGTCTCCTCGTACCAGTCGGGCGCCGCGGTATCGACGATCACCGAGTTGCGGAACGCTTCGGTGACCTGGGTGTTCCACTCGGGCTTGATCTTCTGACCGACGAAGTCGCGATAGAACAGCGTCGCCGAGCTCGACGGGCGCGCGTGGGCGACCGCGAGGAAGGAATCATCGGCGGTGGGAACCCAGAGCACGATGTCTGCGAAGGCGAGATCGGCGAGCAGCTGCCAGTCGCTGACCAGCAGATGCAGCCATTCGACATCGGCTTCGGAGGAGCGGCCCTGGGCAAGTACGAGATCACTGAGCGTCGACACCTGCCTAGCCTAGGCGACGGGCGCGCAGGGTCTGCAGCGGCCCGGTCTTCTGTGCCTGTCGAGCGGCTCGTCGTGCCTCCCTTCTCGACGTTCCCTGCGCCGACGGCGGCAGGATGTCGGCGTCGACCAGCTGCGCGATGGCCGCGCGCACGGGGGAACGCGGGGCCGCATCGTGGATCGTCTTGCCCGAGAGAACGGCCGCGTCGACGCCCGGCACATCGAGGGGAACGAAGACCGCGTCGTCGAGCCCTCCGAACCGCCTCAGCGTCTGGCGTACCTGGTGCTGCGCGTTGCTGCCGACAGAACTGGCGCGCAAACGGTTGATCACGACGGAGACCTGCGCGGTCTCGATCTGTTCGAGAAGATCGACATGAGCTCTGAGGAACCGGGAGAGGCCGATGGGGTCGGCCGCCCCGACGGCGACGACGTGGTCGGCCTGCCGCAGCGCTGCCAAGGTCGCCGCGTTCCGCCGAGGCGCGAACATGTCGCTCGCGATCTCCTCGTCGGCTTCGAGGTTGAATCCGGTGTCGACGACCACATAGTCGACCCACTGACGGCAGGTGCTGAGCACGTTCGTCACCCGGTCTGCCCCGAGTTCTGGCCACCGGGAGGCTCGCCCGATTCCGCTCAGAATCCAGAACTCCGACCTGGACGAGACGTAGCGAGACGCCACGCGCTCGAGCTCTGCGAGCGTCAGGCTGTCGCGCGCCGCAAGGCGGCAGGCGGCAGCGAACGAGGGCGACTCGTCGAGCATGCCGAGACTGGGCGCCACCGCTCCCCCATAGGTGTCGGCATCGACCAGCGCGACGGTGCGCCCGCGGAACGCCAGCTCTGCGGCGAGCTGGATGGCGATGGTCGTGCGACCCGGCGCACCGGCCGGCCCCCAGACGGCGATCACCGTTCCGGCGCCGCGCTGGGCGGGAGCACCCAGGGGCACGGCGATGCCGCCACGCAGCAGCGCCTCGATGTCGCTCCATGGAGCGCTCACGTCGACGACCTCGAACAGCCCGAGCGAAAGCGCATACCGTCGTTCGGCGTCATCGCCGGCCACGGCCACGATGCGCACGCCGACCTCATCTGCCTCGGCGAGAACATCGAGGGTCAGATGCCGACGGGTCGCCGACACGATGATGCCGTCGATGGCGCCGCCCCGCACGGCCTCGATCAAGGCGTGAGCTGAATCGACCCGGGCAACGATGTCATGGTCGGCTGCGCCGATCTCGTGGACGAGCCGCTCGCTCGCATCATCATCGAGACAGGTGACGACCGAGAGCATCCCGGTCACCGTGAGGCCACTGGCTCGTCGTCGGGAACGATCGCGAGCGCCGCCCCGTTCGCCATCGCCTCGAGCACCGATGCCACGGACTCTCGCGGCACCCTGAGCTCGACCTGCATCTCGGAGCCGGATGCGACGATGCCAGTCGGCTCGATCACCGAGACGACCTCGGCCTCGGCCACCAGCACGACCGGAGCCTCGAAAGTCGTGCCCGATTCGGAGGCCGCCGACGCCCACAGGGTGACTCGAGACGATCGCTCGACGACCGCGGGAACAGGACCGGACACGGTGACGACCACCTGCGCTTCGTCACCGGCACGAACCGTTCCGACGGCGCCCTTCGGCACGAGCTCTCCCTGGCGGATGGGCCTGACCGCGACGACTCCGTCGGCTGGGATGTCGTCAGGATCGAGGTAGTGCTCTTCTGCCGAACCGAGTCGCACGTGCGCGACGGCGAGGTCGTCGGCGGTGAACAGCTCGCCGGTGTTCAGAGTCGACGACGCCACGAAGACATCGGCGGTCTGATCGACGGTGGCCACCAACCAGGTGACCCCGAGCGCCGAGACGACGACGAGAGCAACGCCGATGACGAAACGGGGATCGAAGACGAACGAGCGGTGGGCTCTGGCACGGGGAGCGGATCGGTCCATACGCACATGGTGCCAACGATCGACGGCACGCGGGAAAGTTATCCACAGGCCCGTCGCGACAGGTGACGCGGTTTCATAATTGAGGAATGAACGGACCCGATTCTCCTGATCGACTCGGTCGCTTCCTCACTCTCGCCGACACGGCCGACGTGCTGAATGTGTCGGCGAGGCAGGTGTACTCCCTCGTTCGATCCGGCGAGCTGCCGGCCATCAAAGTCGGAGCGAGCGGTCATTGGCGCATCGAACGCGACGTTCTCGAGTCGTATATCGAGGCGATGTACGAAGAGAGTCGGCGACTGTCGCTCTGGAATCAATCCGATGCCGCGCCGCTGCCCGAGCTGTCTGACGGGCGCATCATCAGACGGTGAGCGCAGAACCGCGTGCATCACACGGCGATCATCACGAGGCAGTCGAACGAGATCAGACGGTAGCCCGCCACCTCGGCGTCGCGCCGTGGCGATGTGGCCTCGTGCAGTGCGAGGTCGAAGTGATCCCGACCCACGCGGTCGATGGTCCCGAACAGGGACTCCGTCTGCAGCGTCACGTAGACCGTGGTTCTGCGGCGACAGAGGTCGCGTAGAAGAAACGCGAGGCCGAGCCTGTCGGTGATGGCCGCGGGTGCCTCGGGCGAATGCGGCTCGAGCGAGTGCCGGATCTGCCTTCTCGTGAGCGACAACCCCTGAACGGCTCCGAGCGGCACGATGCACTGCTTCTGTGCACGCTCGAGGCCTCCGCCGGCGACGAGGCCGAGGTCGGCAGCAAACCAGTCCTTGCCGATGGTCGTCACTCTGGCAGACAGAGTGACGCCCCCGACGAGGGTGAACGTGATCGAGTAGTTCGCTCCGCGGTCGGAGACGGCCAAGACCTGACGAAGCCTGTCACGCAGCGACAGCCGACCGAGTCGAAGCCGCTCCTCCTCTTCGTGAAGGTCGTTCTCCTCGGCGTTCAGCCCGTACTCGAGTTGACTCTCGAGATCAGAGAACAGGTTGTCCCATCGCATAGGAGGAACCGTAACGGGTCTTGGATGCCGCCCGCGCAATCTATCCACAGGGCAGAAACGCTTGTAGACACCATCAGTCGCGCCCTGGTTAAGTATCCAGATATCCCCCGAGTGGGGGTAAGAACACCACTGTTGTCACTGACAGTGCATCGAGAGTCCATCTGGGGAACGAACGGGACGACCGATTCACCAAGGTCACTGCGGCGCGCCCGCGCTCGTCGCAGCACGCTGCTGAGGCAGCTGCTCACCTTCTATACGCCGGTACTGCCAGAGAAGACACCATGCCGAGTCACCTCCCAGCACACTCCCCCGTCGAACCGAGCGCACGTCGAGGCTCAGCCGTGCTTCGAGCCGTGCCGCCGATCCGGCCAGACACCGCGACGACCTCGCAGGCCGAGCCCGAACGTCTCGAGCCGGAACGTCTCGAGCCGGAACGTCTCGAATACTTCGATGCCCAGCCCACCTCGACGTCTTCGCTTCCGAACCCGGTACCGCTAATGGAGAATCTCGCGCGATGCGTACTCGAGGTCCTTGCCGGAGCTCGCGATCTCGACCAGCTCTCCCGATGGGTGGCAGACGACGTCTACCGGCATCTCCTCAAGCGCGTGGTGCTGTCGACCCGGGCTCGTCAGGCACGAGGAGCGCCTGCCGGCCGACCGTCGTTCCGCATCGGAAACACGATCACCTGCGAACCGGCAGACGGAGTCGTCGAAGGCGTCGTCATCGTGCATGGCAAGGCGCGCACCCGTGCCGTCGCGATCCGCCTCGAGGGCCTCGACAAGCGGTGGCGCGCAAGCGCGATCAACGTTCTCTGAGCCTGGTCTCGATACGTCGGCTCCTTCGTCGCACGATTACTCGACCAGCGCCGACGTGGCACTGGTCGAGCAAACAGCCTACGTCAGGCCCCTTCGACAGACTCAGGGAGCGAGGGCCTACTTCTTCTTGCCCTGCTTGCGCCGGTCTGCGCGGTTGTTGGCCGCGGGCGCGTTGCTCGGTCGCTTGGCCTGCGGGCCCGAGGCGGGCCGCTTCGCGCCCTGCTGACCGGATGCCGCCGGGGCGGCCGCCGGAGCTGACGCTCCCCGAGAGAACGACGAGGCGACCGGAGCAGCCTCCTCTTCGGCCTTTTTCGCGGCACGAGCCGTGGCCGCCTGCTCGATCTGGCCCTTCTCGTTGCGCACCTCGACTCCGCCGGAGTCGCTCGGAGCCGAGTAGCTGAGCTTTTCGGTGACGGTCGAGTCCTCGAGGCCCTTGGCCTGCACCACGGGGGCATCGACTTCGCCGGCCGGCGTGTTGACCTGCACGTCGAGGTTGAACAGGAAGCCCACGGTCTCTTCGCGGATCTGGCCCATCATCGACTGGAAGAGGGCGAATCCTTCGCGCTGGTACTCGACGAGCGGGTCACGCTGAGCCATCGCACGCAGGCCGATGCCGTCTTTCAGGTAGTCCATCTCGTACAGGTGGTCGCGCCAGCGTCGGTCGATGACCGACAGCACGACCCGGCGTTCGAGCTCGCGCATCGCGGTCTCGCCCAGGGTCTCTTCGCGCTTCTTGTACGCCAGCTGCGCGTCGGAGAGGATCTCGCGTCGCACGAAGGTGCGGTCGATGCGACCCTTGCTTCCGCCCGCCTCTGCGACGACCTCGTCGATGGTGATCGACACGGGGTACAGCGTCTTCAGCTCGGTCCAGAGCGCGTCGAAGTCCCAATCGTCTCCGGTGCCGGAGCCCGCGTGGGTGTCGATGACATCGTCGACGACGTCGACGAGGAACTTCTGAGCCCGGTCTTCGAGGTCTTCGCCCTCGAGGATGTGACGGCGATCCGAATAGATGGCCTCGCGCTGGCGATTCAGCACGTCGTCGTACTTCAGAACGTTCTTGCGGATCTCGGCGTTGCGACCCTCGACCTGCGACTGAGCGCTGCGGATGGCTCGCGAAACGACCTTCGACTCGATCGCGAGATCGTCGGGAACGTTGCTGCGACCCATGAGGCTCTCGGCGGCACCCGCGTTGAACAGACGCATCAGGTCGTCGGTGAGCGACAGGTAGAACCGGCTCTCGCCCGGGTCTCCCTGACGACCGGAACGACCCCGGAGCTGGTTGTCGATTCGACGTGACTCGTGACGCTCGGTTCCGAGGACATAGAGACCACCGGCCTCGACGACCTTGTCGGCCTCCTCCTGCACGTCGGCCTTGACCTTCGCGAACACGGCGTCCCACTCGGCCTCGTACTCCTCCGGAGTATCGACCGGGCTCAGACCGCGCGAGTTCATCTCGGCGACCGCGAGGAACTCGGCGTTACCACCGAGCATCACGTCGGTTCCGCGACCGGCCATGTTCGTGGCGACGGTAACCGAACCGAGTCGACCCGCCTGAGCCACGATGGCGGCCTCACGAGCGTGGTTCTTGGCGTTCAGCACCTCGTGCCGAACACCCTTTTTGGCCAGCAGTCGCGACAGGTACTCGCTCTTCTCGACGCTTGTCGTTCCGACCAGCACCGGCTGGCCCTTCTCGTGACGCTCGACGATGTCTTCGACGACCTGGTCGAACTTCGCCTGCTCGTTCTTGTAGACGAGGTCGGACTGGTCGATGCGCTGCATCTTGCGGTTCGTCGGAATGGCGACGACGCCGAGCTTGTAGGTCGACATGAACTCGGCGGCCTCGGTCTCGGCCGTACCGGTCATGCCCGACAGCTTGTCGTACAGCCGGAAGTAGTTCTGGAGGGTCACCGTCGCGAGGGTCTGGTTCTCTGCCTTGACAGCCACACCCTCCTTGGCCTCGATGGCCTGGTGGATTCCCTCGTTGTAGCGACGTCCGGCGAGGATACGGCCGGTGTGCTCGTCGACGATGAGAACCTCGCCGTTCAGCACGACGTAGTCCTTGTCTTTCTTGAACAGCGCACGCGCCTTGATCGCATTGTTGAGGAACGAGATCAGCGGCGTGTTGGCCGACTCGTAGAGGTTGTCGATGCCGAGGTAGTCTTCGACCTTCTCGATGCCGGGTTCGAGGATTCCGACCGTGCGCTTCTTCTCATCGACCTCGTAGTCTTCGTCGATGACCAGGCGGGTCGAGATGCCCGCGAACTCGGTGAACCAGCGGTTCGCTTCTCCTGAAGCAGGGCCGGAGATGATGAGCGGGGTGCGAGCCTCATCGATGAGGATCGAGTCGACCTCGTCGACGACCGCGAAGTTGTGGCCGCGCTGCACCATGTCGCTGGCCTGCCACGCCATGTTGTCGCGCAGGTAGTCGAAACCGAACTCGTTGTTCGTGCCGTAGGTGATGTCGGCCTCGTACTGAACGCGGCGTTCGGCCGGCGTCTGACCCGAGAGGATGACGCCGGTGGTCATGCCCAGGGCGCGGAAGACGCGGCCCATGAGTTCTGACTGGTAGCTCGCGAGGTAGTCGTTGACCGTGACGACGTGCACGCCCTTGCTGGTGAGCGCATTGAGATACGCCGGCAGGGTCGCCACGAGGGTCTTTCCTTCACCGGTCTTCATCTCGGCGATGTTGCCCAGGTGGAGGGCCGCGCCACCCATGAGCTGAACGTCGAAGTGACGCAGCCCGAGCGTGCGGCGCGCGGCTTCGCGAACGGCCGCGAACGCCTCGGGAAGCAGGTGATCGAGGCTCTCGCCGTCTTCGTAGCGCTTGCGCAGCGCAGGGGTCTCCTCTTTCAATTCCTCATCAGTGAGGTCTTTGAACCCGTCTTCGAGTGCGTTGATCGCCTTCGCGTAGCCCTCGAGCCTGCGAAGAATGCGACCTTCACCGACACGAAGAACCTTTTCAAGAACTGAAGCCACAGAGAGTCTCCTACTGCTGATATTGCGGCGCATTTGGCCGACAATCCCAGCAATTCTAGCCTGCCTTGTCTGTGCGCCACCGGAATCGCGCCTGAATCTGCGCTCAACGCGACGAAGGCCCGACCCTGTGCAGGGTCGGGCCTTCGTCGGCGTACTCTACGCCGGGCGACTCAACGGGCGGATGCGCCGGCTGCGGCGGCCGTTGCGACGGCGCTTGCGGCTTCAGCCGGGTTGTCGTCGAGGCCGATGACTCCGTACTCCCATCCCTTGCGTCGGTAGACGACGCTGGGTCGGTGACTCTCTGCATCGATGAACAGGTAGAAGTCGTGCCCCACGAGCTCCATGTAATAGAGCGCGTCGTCGACTGTCATCGGAGACGCCGGGAACACCTTCTCTCGGATGACGACCGGCGAGTACTCGGTGTAGTCGTCATCTTCGGAATAGCTCGGCGTGTCCGGTTCCTCGGCCCGCGGCGTGACAGCTCCTGTGCTGTCGACGCTGTTCAGTACTTCGGCATCGGCGGGCGTGATGTCGATGACGGAGAAGCCACCCGTCGAGGCCTCGCGCAGCGAGACCGGACGATGCTTTCCGCGGTGGACCTTCTTGCGGTCCTTGGCCCGGCGCACGCGCTCCATCAGTTTGGCGAGGGCGAGGTCGAATGCCGCGTACTTGTCGCTTGCGGCGCTCTCGGCTCGAACGATGGGTCCAGGACCGATCAACGTCAGTTCGACCCGGTCGTCGCCGGAAGCCCCGGTGGCCGAGTTGTGCCGGCAGAGTTTGACCTCGAGCGCGAGTGCCTTATCGGCGAGATGTTCGACCTTCTCGGCCTTCTCCGTCGCGTAATCCCGAAATCGATCGGTGATTCCTAGGTTTCGTCCGGTGATGTTGATTTCCAAGGCGATCTCTCCTAGTCCAAGACGCGGCGCCCGAGTCGAGGGCGATTGGATTCCGCGCCTTTTCCCCCACCGTAGACCCGCTGGCTGACTAAGTCACCGTGCAATTCACTGTTTGTTCGCTTGACTTTTGCTGTATGGGCGAGAGCCGCCGCGCCCCATACGGACGCTCCCCCGCACTCGGCCGCGCGACGGCACTCGAGCAGGGTCGCCCCCGTCGTCACCACGTCGTCGATGAGCAGCAGATGCCGCCCCTCGAGCCGCGTCGAGACCGCCTCGACGGATCCAGAGAGGTTGGCCCATCGCTCGTCGGCGCCGAGTGATGCTTGGTCGCGCGGAGTGCGACGATAGCGGAGACCGGTGGCGCGATGCGGCTGCGGGCCGGCCCAGCGGAGGAGAGACTCGACGGGGTTGTAACCGCGCAGTCTGAAGGCCGAGCGCGACGATGGAACGACGAGCGTCTCGAGGCGAGCACCGGCCGGAAGACGTGGTTCGATCGCTTCGAGGGCGTCCGCAACGGCCACACCGAGCAGCCGTCCGAGCGGCCGCGCGCCGTCGAGCCGCGCGCTCTCTTTGAGCGCGTGCAGGATCTCTTTCGGCACTCCCTCGTAGCCGACCGCGAACCACAGCGGCAGGTCGCCGCTGCCCGACGCCGGAGCGCCAGGGGCCACGAGCAGGTGGCGCCCGGCACGATCGGGCGCGACGAGCGCCGAGCGGCAGTCGGCGCAGATGCCTCGGTCCGCCGTGCCGCACCCCGCGCATTCCACGGGCAGGAGCACGGCGAGACCGTCGAGCATCGCCTCGATGAGGCGGCCACGGGCATCCATCGCTCGATCATGCTCTGCATGGCGCCCGGCTCCGGCGCAGCGAGCGGATCTGTGCAGAACCCGCTCGTCTACCCCGCGTCGAGGAGAGGACTCAGTACTGGGTCGCCAGGATCGCGACGTCGGCCGCTCTCACCTGCCATGTGTTGGCGCTCTGCTGCAGGATATTGCCGTCGGACGACAGGACGCGGAGTCCGACGACGTCGTTCGACCCCACGATCGAGACGACTTTCGACGCATCGGCCAACTGCGTGGTCGTGCCTCCGATCTGCTGCTGCACGATCGAGTTGTCGCCCGAGGGGGTGAGCGTGACCGACGCGACCGACAGGGAGTCGACCCACGTCGCATCCACCGCCGTGCCCTGGCCCTCGGCGAGGTCGACCGGCTCACCGAGGCCCGTGGGCGTGCCGTCTTTGTCGCGGAAGACCGAGGCGACCACGAGGCGCGGCTCGCCATCCATCGTGAGGAACGCGAGCACCCTCGCGCCGTCACGCGAGACGTCGAGCGACACGATCTGGCCAGCTCCGTCCCACGTGGCGGTGAAGCTCGACGGCGTGCGGCCCGCCGCCGAGACGCGGATGTCGAGAGGCGACCCACTGGGGACCGTCCATACGAAGCCCTCGGGGTCGATGCTGGGCGCGATGAGCCCCGGCCGATCGTCGACGATGCCGGGGGTGGATGCGGGAGCGACGGCGTACACACCGGCCGCCGTTCCGACCGCGGCCAGTTGCAGACCGGGCACCGAATCCGAGAGGCCTATCGAGGTGGCATCCAGCGAGGCGACATCGTCGCTAATCCCCTCTACGGGTGTCAGCGAGCTGCCGGTGAAGAATCCGAACTGACCGGAGCGCAGTACCAGTGCGCGGCTGTCAACCCGGGGCGTCGTGATGGGCCCGGAGTCGCTCGAGGTGGAGAGGGGAACCTCTGTCGAGTCCACGGTCAAACGGACGGTCGCCACCCCGCTGAGCGCGAGCAGACTGGAACGCAGCTGCACCTGCATTCGTTCGAGAGTCGCCTCGCTCGAATCGAGCACGGGGCCCGACAGATCGACGGATGCGACTCCGGCGTCGACGGGAACGCTCGTCACGCCCGTGCCCTCGGGGAACGCCGAGACGACGGCGCCGCCGAGCCAGGCCGACGGCCCGTTGATGAGCGCCCGGGCGATGCGCGTGCCCGTATTGGATGCGACGCGCGGGAACCAGCGCACGTCGGGGACCAGACGTTGGTAGCTCGGATCGAAGAAGTACAGCGGATAGGAGCTGTAGACCTCGGCGAACTCCGTCGAGAGCATCACGATGCCGTCGGGCGCCGTATTGATGCGCCACTGACCGTCCTCCTGCACGAACGTGTAGCTGCGGCTGACCGGCGCCGCCGATGGCACCGTGCTGTACTCGCCGTTGGCGTCGACCGTGGCGATCGGGCTGAGCTTCAGGTCGACCGAGGTCTCCGAGATCTTCTGGGTGCTGCGTCCGCTCTGGTCGATGGTGACCCCCGCGTCGGGCTTCCATTGATCGGCGAAGTTCTTGCTGAGGAACGACCTCGCCACGTCGAAGTTGTTGAGGGGGTTCAACGCGGCCCGGATGAATCCGCGGAGGATGTCCTCCTGACTCTCGTCGACCCTCGGGCCCGAGGGCTGGAAGATGATGTCGATCTCGTCCGATGTCGCGAGTACGTCACCCTTCTCCACGGGTCCGGTGCTCGGAATGCCGACGCACCCCGCCAGCAGCAGCACGGTCAGCGACGCCATGGCGGCGATGATGGCTCGGGATCGAAATCGCGTCATGACGTCTCTCCGTTGAAGGCCTGCTCATCGAAGGCGTTGTGTGTCTGGGCTTCGCCATCGGCGTCGAGGGGAGGAAGAGGGAGCGGTGAGACCCCGATCGGCCGTCCCTTGAGACGGGGCAGGGTGAGTCGGAAGCAGGAACCCGCGCCCGGTTCGCTCCACAACTCCAACTCTCCGCCGTGCAAGACCGCGTCTTCGAGGGAGATCGCGAGGCCCAGCCCGGTGCCGCCGATGGTTCTCTTGCGCGACGGATCGGCGCGCCAGAAGCGGTCGAAGACGCGCGATGCGGCCTCAGGGGTCATTCCGATTCCGTAGTCTCGCACCGCGAGCGCGACGGCCGAGGCCGTGCTGTCGATGGACACGACAATCGGGCGGCCCTCACCGTGCTCGATCGCGTTGCCCAGCAGGTTGCGCACGATGCGCCGGATGCGTCGCGCGTCGATGTCCGCTTCGAAGTAACCGCCGAGCGCTACGAGGCGCAACTCGCTTCCGGCCTGCAGCGCCAGTTGGCTCATCTCGTCGATGGAGTCTTCGACGAGATACACGAGGCTGGTGGGTTCTGTCTCGAGCTCGGCGGAGCCCGCATCGAAGCGGCTGATCTCGAGCAGGTCGCTGAGGAGCAGCTCGAAGCGCTCCGTCTGCGTGTGCAGGAGCTCTGCGGTGCGGGAGGTCGCGGGAGGGAACGACTCCCTTTGATCGAAAAGCACGTCGCCGGCCAGTCGGATCGTGGTGAGCGGCGTACGCAATTCATGCGAGACGTCCGAGACGAATCGCTGCTGCACGCGAGAGAGGTCGGCCAGCTGCGTGATCTGCGATTGGATGCTGTCGGCCATGCCATTGAACGATCGCGCCAGCGTGGTGATCACGTCGTCGCCCTTCTCCGGGATCCGCACCTCGAGCTCGCCGGCAGCGAGCTTGGCGCTCGTCTCTGCGGCGACTCGGATGGGCTCGACGACGAGTCTGACCACGACCCAGGCGATCACACCGATGAGAAGGCTCAAAGCGAGCGCGGCGAGCAGGAGGGTCTGCTGAACGAACACAAGCGTGCGGTCGGCCTCGGCGAGGTCGTAGCCGAGGTAGAGCTCGTACTCGCCGGCCCCGGGAACGAAGAGCGGCGTTCCCACCACGATTCCCGGCACGGCATTCTGCCCGTCGCGCAGAGAGACGGATTGCCAGTACTGGCTCTGGTCATCGCTGCCCGACGAGACCTGCTTGCGCAGTTCGGGAGAGATGACATCGACCAGCTTGAGTGCACTGAACGAGATGGCCGAGTTGGGTCCCGTCTCGCTTCCCGGCGTGACGTACAGCGCCACCAGCCTCGACGACGTCGACGCCGTGATGGCGTTCTGCACCGAGTTCTGCAGAGAGAGGCTGGCGGCCTGCCCGGTCACGTCAGACGAGTCGAAGATCGTCTGTGCCGAGGTCGCCGCGCGCTTCGACTCGATCAGCACCTGATCGAGTCGCGAGTTGAAGAGGTCGTTGCTGATGCTCGTCGACACGAAGGCGCCGGTGGCTGACAGGGCGACCGCAGAGAGGGCGACCGTGATCACGATCGTGCGGAACTGCAAGGAACGGCGCCACCCGCGTGCGATCTGCCTCGGCCAGGTGCGCCACTCGCGCATGATCGTGGGCCCGATTCGGCTCGTGCGACGCCCCTCGACGGTGGCGATGCTGTCGGTCGACACAGCGTGCTACGAGACCTGACCCGCCCGGTAGCCGACGCCACGAACGGTCATCACGATGCGCGGGTTATCGGGATCTTCTTCGACCTTGGCGCGGAGCCTCTGCACGTGGACGTTCACCAACCGGGTATCGGCCTTGTAGTGGTAGCCCCACACCTGCTCGAGCAGCATCTCGCGGGTGAAGACCTGCTGCGGCTTGGCGGCGAGAGCATGCAGAAGATCGAATTCGAGCGGGGTGAGCCCGATGCGCACATCGCCCCGGCGCACCTCGTGCCCGGCGACGTCGAGTTCGAGATCGCCCACCTGCAGCAACTCCGGCGATCCGGCGGCGCTCGGTCGCAGACGCGTTCGGATGCGCGCCACCAGTTCTTTGGGATTGAACGGCTTGACGACGTAGTCGTCTGCGCCGGCCTCGAGACCCTTCACCACGTCTGTGGTGTCGGCCTTCGCCGTGAGCATGATCACCGGTGTACCCGACTCCGCTCGGATCAGGCGGCAGACCTCGATGCCGTCGAGACCCGGCAGCATCAGATCGAGAAGCACCAGATCGGGCTTCGACTCACGGAAGATGCCGAGCGCCTCCGCACCGTCAGCGCAGAACACCGGCTCGAATCCTTCGGCACGCAGAACGATGCCGATCATCTCTGCCAGGGCGGTGTCATCGTCGACGACCAGTATGCGAGCATCCATGCGCTACAGATTAGTCGAGGCGAGGCCCTCTTGATTGACAGCCGCCTGCGGGCTGGCGCGGTGTATGGAAGCATGGGAGCACGTGACATGCCGGGGGAACACCGATACGACGATGAAGGATCACCGGTGAGCGACAGCCAGAAACCATACGGGGGCATCCCGCAGGCCTCTTTCGGCCCGCCCTCGACCAGCCACCCGCAGCTGCCACCGCCGGCGCCGGGCGCCTGGGCCCCTCCGCCCCGACCGGGACTGCTTCCGTTGCGTCCGCTCGGCTTCGGCACCCTGCTCGGTGCACCGTTCCAGGTGCTTCGACGCAATCCGGGTGCCACGTTCGGCAGCGCTCTGATCACGCAGCTCGTCACGTCGATCGTCACCGTCTTCGTCATCGGCGGGGTCGGCATCTTGGCGTTCGGCCGCATCGACAGCGCCCTGCCCGAGGATCGCGACGCGGTCACCGCCGGAGCCTGGGCGACAGTCATCCTCGCCAGCCTCATCCCCCTCGCACTGTCGATCCTCGGCTCGGCACTGCTGCAAGGGGTGCTCGTCGTCGAGGTGGCCCGCGGCACTCTGGGTGAGAAGAATCGCATGGGCGTGCTCTGGAAGGCCGCCGGGCGCAGACTCTGGCCTCTCGTCGCGTGGTTCGCCGTTCTGCTGGGCGTGATCGTGCTCGCCGTCGGGGCGCTCGTCGGTCTCGCGGTGCTCGTCGGCGTCGTCGGCAGCGCGGCGATCGGCGACGCCGCGATCGGCGTCGCGATCGGCGTCGGAGTGCTGGGCGCGCTCGCGCTGACCGCATCCGGCATCTGGTTGGGAACGAAGACCGCCCTCGTACCCTCGATCATCGTGCTCGAGCGACGGGGAATGGTCTCGTCGATCCGGCGCTCGTGGGGTCTCACCAAGAACTCCTTCTGGAAGACCTTCGGGGTTCTCGCTCTCATCGGCGTGATCCTCTACGCGGCGACGCAGATCATCACGACGCCCATATCGTTCATCGGCGGTCTGGCGAGCAGTTTCCTCTTTCCGACCGGCGCATCAGAGGACTCGGCCACGTTCGTCGTCGTGCTTCTCGCGACCTACGGGCTCGCCCTTCTCGTCAGCCTCATTCTGGGATCCATCGCCGCCGTCGTGCAGTCGTCGGCCGTCGCTATCGTCTACATCGATCTCCGGATGCGCCGCGAGGGCCTCGACCTCGATCTGATGCGCTACGTCGAGGCGCGGCACAGCGGCGGCGCACACGACGTGGCAGACCCCTATCTCGTGTCGTCTCAGAGAAACGGCTGACCTCTTTATTCCTATGCTCTCGATCCTCGCTCTGCCCGTGCTGTTCGTCACCGACGTTCCCGTCGATCCCGACGCTCCCGATGCGCGCAAGCTGCTGATCGACGAGCTCGCCAAACCCGAGTACGCGGCCGCGCGGCCCACCCTGATCGATCGCATCGCGCAGGCAATCCAGGACTGGCTCGATTCGTTCCGCGCCCCGGAGGACGGCTCCGTGCCCGATCTCTTTCCCCTGGTCGTCACCGTTCTCATCGTGGGACTCATCGTGGCCGCGTTCATCGTCTTCGGCCGCCCCCGGCTGCAACGAAAGAGCCGAGCGGCGGGCGCCCTGTTCTCTGATTCGTTGGATGCTCGGAGCGCGGCCGAGCTGCGCGCTTCCGCTCAGGCGGCTGCGGCCTCGGGCGATTTCGTGGTGGCGATCGAAGAGATGTTCCGAGCCGTCGCACGACAGCTGGCCGAACGCACGGTGGTCTCCGTCACGCCAGGAACGACAGCACAGGAATTCGCCGCTCGAGCGGGACGAGCGTTCCCTGACTATGTCGACGCATTCACGAGCGGAGCACGGGCCTTCGACGGGGTGCGCTACCTCGACAGGCCGGGCACGAAAGAAGCCTTCGACGAGGTCGCCGCGCTCGATCGCGACATCAGCGCGGCCAGGCCGGCCCGGCTCGAGCGGGTCGCCGACTCGGGAGCATCGCTGTGATCGCGGACACGACGGAGCGCGGCACGCCAGCCCGCGCCGAGGTCACGACGCCCACGCTCCGCGCGGCGGTCAAACGATGGCGGTTCTGGCTCATTCTCGCCGCGGTCGCGATCGTCGGTTTGCTCGTCGTGGCCGTCGCGTCCGGAACAGGCGGTGGAAGTCGTGCCCCGTACTCGATCACGAACGCCGCGCCCGAGGGCAGCAAGGCCCTGGCCGAAGTGCTGCGTCAACAGGGTGTCGATGTCGTGCAGGCCGATACCATGCAGGAGGCGCGAGCCGCCCTGGACGCGGCTCCCACCGCCACTCTCGCTTTCGCCGACCCCGGAGGATACCTGAACGACGCGCGACTCGACGAGGCCGCCGAGCTCGCCGATCGGGTCGTGCTGTTCTTGCCGGGGTTCGACGAGCTCCGCGCCTTCGCGCCAGAGATCGCCTCGGCCGGGGCACCCCGAGACACCGACGGTGTCGAGGCTGAATGCTCCCTGCCGGCGGCCGAGCGCGCCGGCAGCATCATCGGCGGCGGACGCGCGTACCGTGCGCCCGCCGGCGGCGATGCCGAGCTCTGCTTCCGCGCCTCCGACGACGCGTACTACCTCGTCCACGACGACACCCCGAACGCCTCGGTCACGGTTCTGGGCGCGGCCGATGTTCTCAGCAACGAGGGCATCACCGGAGCGGGGAACGCCGCGCTCGCCCTCGGCCTTCTGGGCGAAGACGCCACCCTCGTCTGGTACGTGCCCACGGCATCCGACGTCGAGGCCGACGGGCCCGCCGACATCACCTCGCTGACGCCCGACTGGGTCACGCCCGTGCTCGTGCTCGTCGTCTTCACCTTCATCGCCGCGGCCGTCTGGCGAGGGCGCAGGCTCGGCGCGCTCGTCGTCGAGAACCTGCCGGTCACCGTGCGCTCACGAGAGACCATGGAAGGACGCGCGCGCCTCTACGCTCGGGCCGGAGCCCGCACGCACGCGCTGGATTCGCTGCGGATCGGAACGATCACGCGGTTGTCGAAGATCCTGGGACTCCCCCGCAATGCCACGGTCGACGAGGTGATCGCCTCGGTCGCCGCTGTTCTCCCCGGCAGGCCGCTCGGCGACATCCAATCGATTCTCGTTGCCGCCACGCCCTCGAACGAGGCCGATCTCGTCGCGTACTCCGATCGCCTGCTCGAACTCGAAGGCGCCGTGACCCGGGCGGTCCGTCCGTGACCGTCTCGCCGCCCCTCCTGCCCGCGTCCACACCGAAAGGCCGACCATGACAGACCAGCCAGAACAGACACCCGACCAGCTCCGAGAGGCCCTGGGGCGCGTGCGCACCGAGGTGGCCAAGGCCGTGGTCGGCCAAGACGGCGCGGTGACGGGTCTCATCGTCGCCCTTCTCGCGAAGGGGCATGTGCTGCTCGAGGGCGTTCCCGGCGTGGCGAAGACCCTGCTGGTGCGGTCGCTGAGTCACGCGCTCTCGCTCGACACGACGAGGGTGCAGTTCACGCCCGACCTCATGCCCGGAGACGTGACCGGGTCGCTCGTGTACGACGCGAAGTCCGGTGACTTCGAATTCCGCGAGGGCCCGGTGTTCACGAACATCCTGCTGGCCGATGAGATCAACCGCACCCCACCCAAGACGCAGTCCGCCCTGCTCGAGGCGATGGAGGAACGACAGGTCAGCGTCGACGGCCTCAGCCGGCCCCTGCCCGACCCGTTCCTGGTCGCGGCGACGATGAACCCCATCGAGTACGAGGGCACCTACACGCTGCCCGAAGCGCAGCTCGACCGTTTTATGCTCAAACTCGTCCTCGATCTGCCCCCTCGTGACACCGAGATCGCCGTGCTGCAGCGCCACGCCGCCGGATTCAACCCGCGAGACCTGACGGGGGCAGGAATGAGCGCGGTGCTCGGCGCCAGCGAGCTCCGCCAGGCGCAGGCATCGGTCGCGGCCGTCGGCGCGAGTGCCGATGTGCTCGCCTACGTCGTCGACCTGGCACGGGCCACGCGGCAGAGCCCATCGGTCAAACTCGGCGTCAGCCCGCGCGGAGGTACAGCGCTTCTCGCCTCTGCCAAGGCGTGGGCCTGGCTCAACGGCTCACCCGCGATCACTCCCGATCACGTGCAGGCGATGGTTCTGCCGGTGCTGCGCCACCGCATCCAGCTCCGACCCGAGGCCGAACTCGAGGGCGTCTCGGTCGACTCGATCCTGCGCTCGATCCTGAGCCAGGTGCAGGTGCCGATCTGATGAGCCGGCGAAAGCACCTCCGCTGATGGCCGTCTCCGGTCGCTTCGTTCTGCTCGTCGCTCTCGGCGTCATCCCCGTGGTCCTCCTCGGCGAGGCCTACCGACAGGCCGAACTCACGCTCGCGCTCTGGCTTCTGCTGGCCGTGGCACTCGGCATCGTCGATCTCGCTCTGGCCGCATCGCCGCGCCGCCTCGTCGTAGAGAGGGTGCTGCCGAATCGCGTTCGTCTCGGCGAGACGGTCTCGAGCGAACTCTTCATCACGAACGAGAACCGCCGCGTGCTGCGGGGCCTCGTTCGCGACGCCTGGCAGCCGTCGGCCGGCGCCGTCGTGACGCGTCAGCACGTCGTGGTGCCCTCCTCCGAACGCCGGATGATCCGCACCACGCTCACGCCTTTCCGTCGCGGTGACCGTCGCACGGCCGGCGTCACCGTCAGGAGCTTCGGACCTCTCGGCCTGTGGGCCAGGCAGGCGACGCTGACGAGCCCGGGGCGGGTGCGTGTTCTTCCCCCCTTCAACTCCCGCAAGCACCTACCTTCGCGTCTGGCACGACTTCGAGAGCTCGACGGCGCGACCAGTGTGCAGATCAGGGGCCAGGGAACGGAGTTCGACAGTCTGCGCGAGTACGTGCGCGGCGACGACGTACGCTCGATCGACTGGCGCGCCACAGCCCGGCAGGGGGATGCCCGGGCCGGGCACGAGCAGAAACTCATGGTCCGCACGTGGCGGCCCGAGCGAGATCGCCGCATCGTGATCGTGATCGACACCGGCCGCACCCAGGCAGCTCGAATCGACGACGAGCCGCGTATCGACACCTCGATCGAGGCGTCTCTTCTGCTCGCGGCCCTCGCGACGCGGGCCGGCGACCGTGTCGACCTGATCGCGTGGGACCGCCGCATCCGGGGTCGTGTCACGGGAGCGAGCGGCGGCGAGTTGTTGAACCGAATGGTCGACACGATGGCCACCGTCGACCCCGAACTACTCGAGACGGACTGGTCGTCGGTAGCCGCGCAGGTGCGAGCCGTCACCAACCAGCAGGCTCTCGTGGTGCTCTTGACGACCATCGATACTCCCGCGTCGTCGAGCGGACTGCTCAGTGTGCTGCCCCAGCTGGCCCAGCGGCATACAGTTCTGGTGGCCGCCGTCTCCGATCCCGAGATTCTGAGCGCCGTGTCGCAGCGCGGTGATCGCGACGAGACGTACAGGGCCGCTTCGGCGGAGCGTTCGCTGCTCGACATGGCTCGGGTCACCGCGGCGATCACGCGGCTCGGCGGCGATGTCGTGACGGGTTCGCCCTCTGCCCTGCCCCCGATGCTCGCGGACCGCTACCTCGCGCTGAAGGCGGCAGGACGCCTGTAGCCGCGGCGCACGCGCCGGTCAGCCCGCGACGAGCTGCTTCGCTCCGGACTCGAACTCCTCGAGATCACCCGTCTGTCCAGCCCGCACCGCTGCTCGACCCACGACGAGCATGTACGCGAGGAACGCCGCGAGCGCCAGGGCTCCGATACCGATCTTCACGGCCCAGGGCCAGGGCTGCGGGGTCACGAATCCTTCGATGATGCCGGAGATGAAGAGCACGATCACGAGCCCGAGGGCCACCGTGAAGAGCGCGCGGCCGTCTTCGGCGAGCGCCTGCGACCGCGTTCGTGCCCCGGGCGCGATCCACGCCCAGAAGATGCGGAGCCCGCCCGCGCCGGCCACGAAGATCGCGGTGAGCTCGAGGAGTCCGTGCGGCAGGATGTAGAGGAAGAACGTGTCGCCCTCGCCGTAGTGGAAGAGCACCGCAGCATTGAGGCCCAAGTTCTGGGCGTTCGTCATGATCAGCATGGGCACATAGAACCCGGTGATGCCGAAGGCGATGCACTGCGCGGCGAGCCAGGCGTTGTTCGTCCACACCTGTCCCGTGAACGACGCCGCGGGGTTCTCGGAGTAGTAGTTGACGAAGTCCTCGTCGGCGAGCTTCTTGAGGTCTGCATCGGATCCCAGATTGGCGAGCACCTGCGGGTCGTTCGACACCCAGAAGGCGTACAGCGCGGCCACGCCGACGGTCACGAGCGCGAGCGCGAGAGTGAGCCACCGGATGCGATAGAGCGCGGCCGGCAACTGGAACACGAAGAACGCCGGGATCTGCCTCAGAAGGTTGGCACCGGCGCCCGTGAAGCGGAGCCTGGCGCGCGAGAGGTAGAGCGAGAGTTGGGCGCCCTGAGAGGTCGATCCGACGGTCGTCTTGATGGCCGACAGATCGGACGCGCCGGCCTGATAGCGCTCGATGAGCTCGTCGGCGTCGGTGCCCGAGAGCTCTCGGCTCTTGCTCAGAGCGTCGAGTCTGGACCACTCGTCACGGTGGGCAGCAGTGTAGGCATCGAGATCCATCTGCTTGAATTGTATTCATGACGGACTCCCGTGTCGCCTCTCCGGCCGCCGGATTCGCCGACCCGCTCGCCGATGCCTACAGCGACGACGAGCTTCTGATCGGCGAGGCGGTGGCGCTCGACGTGCGTCCCGCCGGCTTCGTTCTGCGTGCCGGAGGCGGTCTGATCGATTTCGTCATCTCGATCGCCATCCTGATCGCGCTGATGTTGGGCATCGGCGCACTCGGCCAGAGCGGTGTCATCGACGAGGCGCTCCTCGCCACTCTGAGTGTCTCGGCGCTCGTTCTGTGTTTCGTCGTCGTGCCGACGACGCTCGAGGTGGTGCTGAAGGGCCGATCCGTCGGCAAGCTCGCGGTCGGCGCGCGCATCGTGCGAGACGACGGCGGCGCCATCTCGATCAGGCACTCCGTGATTCGGGGTCTCGTCGGCGTACTCGAGATCTACATGACCCTGGGCTCGATCGCGGTGGTCACGTCTCTTCTCAATGGAAAGTCGAAGAGGCTCGGCGATCTCCTCGCGGGAACCTACAGCCAACACGAGCGGGTGCCCGTGCCTGTGAGCCACGCCCGTGGCGTTCCCGTCATGCTCCAGGCCTGGGCCGACGTCGCCGACGTCGCCCGAATGCCTGATCGGCTCGGCAATCGGGTGAGCCAGTTCCTCGTCCAGGCCTCCAGCATGGCACCCGCCACCCGAGAGCGCATCGCCGCCGAACTCGCTGTCGAGGTCACGCCCTTCGTCTCACCCATCCCGAGCGTGCATCCCGCGCTGTTCCTGTCGGGCGTCGCCGCCGTTCGCCGCGATCGCGAATACGCCGCGCTCGAACGTCAGAAGTCGGCGCTGAACCGGCTCGACCCGATCCTGCAGAGTCTGCCGCACGGGTTCCCGCGCCGCTAGCCGGCTCCCACGCCCGCGACGATCGGGTACCAGTGCTTCTCACGCAGACTCGAGGCCTCACCCGCGATCGTCAGCCACTCCCCCTCGATGGCCGGATCCGCCGCCGTAGTCCAGAGACCGAAGTGCGCCTCCGGCGTGGGCCACGCGTAGTCGGCCGTTCCGGTCGCGACCACATTGCGCACGGCGCCGACGAAAGTGAGGTCGCACAGAGCACCGATCACGTCGTGCGCCAGTGTCGCCACCGTCTGGAGGCCGGTGGGGTCGTCCTCACCGGTGATCCGCGTGGGCAGATCGAGGCGGCCCGACTCCGGGCGCGGGACGCAGAAGGCCTCGTCGCCTCGCACGAGCAGAAGTCGCACCATGCTCATCGGATGTGGCGGAATCCCGCCCCGGAATGCCTCAGCACGCCCGCCCGCCGGAAGCCACGGTGCGTTCTTCGTGACCTGGACGAGCGTCTCGTCGGGTCGCACAGACGAACCTCGTGGCCTCAGTAGCGGTAGTGATCGACCTTGTACGGGCCCTCGACAGGCACGCCGATGTACGCCGCCTGTCGGGGCGTGAGCTCGGTCAGTTCGACGCCCAGTGCATCGAGGTGCAGGCGCGCGACCTTCTCGTCGAGGTGCTTCGGCAGCACATAGACGCCGATCGGGTAGCGCTCGGTGAACGCGTAGAGCTCGATCTGGGCGAGCACCTGGTTGGTGAAGGAGTTGCTCATCACGAAGCTCGGGTGGCCGGTGGCGTTGCCGAGGTTCATCAGACGTCCCTCCGACAGCACGAGAACGCTGCGGCCCGTGGGCAGGCGCCACTCGTGCACCTGCGGCTTGATCTCGACCTTGACGGCACCGTCGAGCTTCTCGAGCCCCGCCATGTCGATCTCGTTGTCGAAATGGCCGACGTTGGCGATGATCGCCAGGTGCTTGAGACCCAGGATGTGATCGACCGTCACGACGTTCTCGTTGCCGGTTCCGGTGACGATGATGTCGACGTCGCCGATCACGCTCTCGAGCCGCGCGACCTGGTAGCCGTCCATCGCCGCCTGCAGCGCGCAGATCGGGTCGACCTCGCTCACGATGACCCGGGCACCCTGGCCCCTGAGCGCCTCGGCCGCGCCCTTTCCGACGTCGCCGTAGCCGACCACGAACACGACCTTGCCGCCGATGAGAACGTCTGTCGCGCGGTTCAGGCCATCCGGAAGCGAGTGGCGGATGCCGTACTTGTTGTCGAACTTGCTCTTGGTGACGGAGTCGTTGACGTTGATGGCAGGAAAGAGCAGCTCGCCCGCGGACATGAGTTCGTAGAGGCGGTGCACCCCCGTGGTCGTCTCTTCAGAGACGCCCTGGATGTCGGCGGCGATGCGGGTCCAGCGGTCGGTCGACGACGCGAGCGATCGACGCAGCAGGTCGAGCACGACACCGTACTCGTCGCTGTCGGAGGGCTGGCTGTCGGGCACGGCTCCGTCGAGCTCGAACTGGCGACCCTTGTGCACGAGCATCGTGGCGTCGCCGCCGTCGTCGAGGATCATGTTCGGGCCCGTGTAGTCGGCTCCGTCGGCCTCGGCCTCGGCAGACCAGTCGAAGGCCTGCTCAGTGCACCACCAGTATTCCTCGAGGGTCTCGCCCTTCCAGGCGAAGACGGGCACGCCGGCCGGCGCGTCGGGTGTTCCCGTGGCACCGACGACGATGGCGGCGGCTGCCTCGTCTTGAGTCGAGAAGATGTTGCAGCTGACCCAGCGCACCCGGGCACCCAGAGCGGTGAGGGTCTCGATCAGCACCGCCGTCTGCACCGTCATGTGCAGCGATCCCATGATGCGAGCTCCGGCGAGCGGCTGAGACTCGGCGAACTCTTCGCGGAGCGACATGAGCCCGGGCATCTCGTTCTCGGCGAGGCGGATCTGATGGCGACCGGCCTCGGCCAACGTCAGGTCGGCGACCTTGAAGGACAGAGTGGTCACCGGGGCAGCAGCAGAAGTCATGCTCTCATTCTAAAGAGATGCGACAGGTCATGCCCGGGAGGTGCGTGCTTACTGGGTGAACTGAACGTGTCGCATGACCTGCCAGCCCTGCGGAGCCTTGAGGCGATCCGAGTGACGGGTGCACAGGTCGTAGCTGTGCGGCTCGTGGCTGAGGCTCAGCGGGCCCAACACGGCGAGAGAATCGGCGTAGACATACGTGAGAGTGGCGACCGCCTCGTCGGGGCACGCTACTCGGGAACACGGTCGATTCGTCATCACCCTTCACCGTACGCCCGTGTCGTCCGCTCGGCGGTGAGGATCCATCGTGTGTCGCGCGGTGCACCACGCCCTCGGTCTGTCTCGTCGCGCCGCAGAGAATAGACTCTCGCCATGGCTCGCTCACGTCGCATCGCACCGGCCTCGTCTCGAGGAGCCGGTCGCAACCGCCACGGCAGGGGCCTCCGCTCGGCGGTCACGGGCCCCCACCTGCCCATGATGAACACTCGCATCGACTTCTTCGACACCACCGTCGCATCGACGGCGGAGTACCTGCGGAGCGTCTGGCCGAACGAACTCGCGGATGCGGTCTTCGAGATCGGTGCCCTGCCCTACGGCGCGAATGGCAAGCCCGGAACCGCCGACACCGGGGTCGAGCGCTGGCGTGTGCTGGGCGACCGCATCATCCTCTACCGCGTGCCGATCGAGCGCCTCGCCCACCTCCACCGAGACGACGAGGCGCACCGACGCATGCTGATCGAGAGCTGCGTCTTTCGAGCTGTGGCCGACTACCTCGGCAAAGATCCATGGGATCTCGCGCCCGAGGGCTTCCGTCACTTCTGAGGAAGCGCCCGGCTACGGGTAGACGACGATCGGGGCTGCCGACTCGCTCGGCGCTGCCACGGTGTAGCCCGAGAGCTGACCGTCGCCGCTGTAGCCCACGCTGATGCTCACGGCCGATGACATCGTCGCCGTGTAGACGGTGTTCGGCTGCGCGTCGAGACCCTTCGTTCCGCCCGCGGGCACCGCGATCTTGACCTCGTTGCCCGACGCCGTGCGCAGGGTCACGTCGGCCTCGTCGTCGCCCGTATTCGCGATATGGATGCGCGGGGACGGCCCGGGCGCGATCGGCACGAGCACATCGGCCTTGAGCGGCGCGGCCGCCTGATTCCAGGCGAAGTCGATGGCCCCCGACGCCAACACGGAGGTGCGCGCGGCGGCGACGATCGGCTGGGTCGACTCGAGGCTCACCGAGTAGCTTCCGTCGGGAAGATCCTTCAAGGGCAACTCGCTGACGACTCCGCCAGGTGCGCTGAGAGTGTAGGAACCGTCGGCCGAGCCAGAGCTCTCACTGGCGACCGAGACCGTGATGGTGGCATCGGCATCGCCCGGCACGTAGACGCGCAGGGCCGCCTGCAAGTCTGCGTAGCCGTCGGCCGAGAGGCGCTCGGCGATCGCTGAGGTTCCGGTGATCTTCACCCCGGCGAAGACGAGATCGGTCGACGGCGCTGCCGTCGGGCCGGTCAGTTCGATGCCGCCGGGCTCGAGACCGCGGATGACGGTCTGTTGCAGACTGGCCGCGACATATCCCCCGGTGCTGACGATGTGAACGGCCGGGTACTTGGCGTTTGGAGCGAAGCCGGCGAGCGAGAAGACGCGCTGCGACTTGGCCGGCACGGTGATCCCGGTCGAACCGGGTGCATCGAGTCGTCCGTTCTCGGCGAAGAAGGTCATGTCGACATCGGCCGTGACCTCGGTCGGGTTGCTCAGCAGCACGAAGCTCGTGCGTCCGACGGTCGTCGCGCCACCGACGAGCCAGGTATCGGCCTGCGCCTCAGCGCAGTTCGTCGCGGCGAGACCCGAGATGTCCTCCTGCGCGACAGCCACGGACTGCGCGGCGGCGATGAGCACACCGGGGTCGGCGGACGGCGCGGTCACGGCCGTCGGAGCGGTGGCATCGCCGACACTCGAGTTGTCGGGAGCCGCGAGGGGCGCCTGCTCGATGTCGACGCCGGATTCATCGGCACCGCTGCTGCGCTTCGGCGTGCCCACGCCAGACGCCACGGTGGCGTCGGCGCCAGCACCGTTCGAGAGCTGGAGAAGCGATCCGGCGCAGACGAGGCTCTGCGGCACCGGGGTAGGCGCGACCTCGACCGACGGTACGGAGACCGAGTATTTCGGCAGAGGAATCAGAACGGCTCCCGCCACGAGCGCCGCTCCCACCCCGAGGGTCAGGGCGGCTCCCAGAGCGCGGGCGCTGGTGGCGATTACGGTGCGCTTAGCGGCCATCGTGGTCGTCCTCCTCCTGGCTCAGGTCGATCGGTTTCACTCGCATCACGGTCTCCGCGTCGGGGTCGTACCCCTCGTCGATGTCGTCGGGCATGGCACGCGGATGCGAGAACGCCGGTTCGGAATCGGCCTCGGGTTCGTGGTCGGCCTGCGTCGGTGACGCCGTCGGCGGCGGCGTGTAGACGAAAGCATCGTCGGCCACGGGCGCGGGGGTCGACTGTGTGGACCTGTCGACGTCGGCCCGCGGAGCAGGCTCGATTCCGGGCGCCGGCTCGGATTCGTGCGCAGGCGCAGGCTCTGGTTCCGGCGCAGGCTCGGGTTCTGGCGCGGGCTCAGTCGACACTTCGGGCTGCAACTCCGGCTCGGGCTCGTGGACGGCCTCCGGCGACTCTACGAATTCTCCGGTCGGCTCGGCCTCGACCGGCGGCAACTCGGTCGACGCCGGGGCTTCGACGAGCTCGGCGAGCGACGGCGTCGTGTGCTCGTGCTCGACAAGGACGTCAGGTGCAGGCGCTCCGATGAGATCGAAGTCCTCCCCCGGGTGGATGACGGTGCCGGGGGCTGCAGCGGAGGACTCGGACGCGGACTCGGACTCCGGCGCCTGTTCGGCGGCAGCAGGCTCCACCGCGGGCGTGGCTGGGCTGATAGAAGGAGCGGACTCGGTCATCGGCGGCTCTGACGCTGTCTCCGTCGCCGGCTCCGACACCGTCGCCGGGTCCGTCGTCGATTCGCCGGGTGCGACCTCGGGCGCAGACGCCACGGCCACCGAACTCGCGGCGACCGCCGCAGCAGCGGCTTCCGCCTCCGCGTCGGGTCGAGGCTTGCGCGCGAAGAGCCGGCTCCGCAGGGAGCCGCGCGGCACCGGGGTACCGGCCGCCTCCGTGGCCCTGCCATCCGGCGTCTTGGCTTTTTCTACGTCGTCATCGTCGTCGTCACCCTCGACATCGGGCTCGTCGGGAATGGTAGCCCCCGCAGGCTCGAGGGCACTCACCGCGCGGGTGCCGTGGGGCTGCAGGCGCCCAGCCGGAAGGGCCAGAAGCAACATCAGAAGGAAGACGATGCCCTGCACGACGAGCACGAGCACACCCGTGGGCGACCCGAGGTTGCTGGGCTTCGGCTCGGGCAGGCTCGAGATTTCGTCGGTTCCCGTGACCTGCCACAGAGTGCCGGCGAACGTCTTTCCCACCGTCGTCAGAGAGGCGTTGGCATCGAAGGCGGCCGTCGAGCGGGTCGTGGTCGTCGCCAGCGCAGGATCGGTGTCGCCCGGCGCCGGGTTGGCAAGCAGCACGAACTCCACTCCGAGGTCGGCCAGACGAGAAGTGCTGTCGCTGCCGCTCTGCGAGGCGAGGTTGCCGATGAGGTCTGCCAGCTCGGCGTCGCGCGTCGCGTCTCGGTTGGTCGAAGCGACTGTCGACTGGTCGTCGAGGGTCACGCCGGTTCCGGTGACAATCGCAGACTTGATGCCTCCGTCGCGCTGCGGCGTGAGTACGAGCGTGCCGACCCGGGGCGTGGATGCCGCCTCGGCTGTGACGAAGGCCGGCAGCAGGCGGCCATCCGTGGTCTGGATGGCGGAGCTTCCGAGGAGCGTCGAAGCGACGAGCGGCACCGCGACGACGACGACGGTGGTCGCGGCCAGGAATCCCGGAGCGAGCGAGAACCGCTTGAGCGCGTGCAGGCCGACGACGGCAGCGCAGATGAGCCCGAGCCAGTAGAAGCTGAGGCCGGGGCCGGCCCAGAGCGTCACGGGATCGGCACCGACAGCATCGAGCGAGATGCGAGTGGAGGCGATCGCCGTGGCGAGGCCGAGAAGCGCACCGACGACGGCGATGATCGCCCGCGTGACGCTCGGGCCCGGCAGAACCAGCGCGAGAATCGCGGCCAACGCGAGCGGAACGACGGCGATCGCCAGCACGATCTGAAGAACCGACGAATCGATGCCGACCATCGATGCCAGGCCGGTCCATCCGCTCTGGGCGGTGTCGGGGATACCACTCACCAGCGCGAGGATCGACCCGGGTTCACGCACGACGGGGACGCCCGGATCTGCGAGCAGACCCAGCGGGTTGCCGGCGCGGAACTGATCCCAGGCCAATGGAAGGAAGAGCGCGACGGCGGGAATGGGGATGCCGACGTAGCGCGCGACGTTACGGCCCGCGGTGGCGACGGACACGATCCAGATGATGAGCAGGGCGGGCCACAGCGATGGCGCGCCTGCGAGGGTGACCGCGAACAGGATCGCGGCCATGGCGGAGGCCGACCACGACTTGCGGGCGGCCAGACCGGCGAGCACGAGCCACGGCAGCATCAGATGCGCGAGGACGGAGCCGACGGCTCCCTCATCGAGCGAGGCAAGGAAGGTGGGCGCCAGAGTCCAGAGCACAGCGGCGACTGCCCGCAGCCAGGGCTTGTCGGTGAGGCGAGCAGCGAGGAACCACGCGGCCAGCGCCGCGAGCGGCAGTGCGGCCAGATAGAGGCCCACGATCGCCAGCGACGGAGACCAGAACGTGATCGATCCGAGAACGGCCAGCACGGTCGTGAACGGGTCGGCCGCGCCGACGAAGCCCAGACCGATGTCGCGCCAGCCGTAGCCGACGTGACTCCACAGCTCGCCCAGGGTCGAACTCACCGGAAGCAACGAACCGCCCGTCAGGGCCACCGCACCGATGAGGGGCACGAACATGATGAGACCGAGAACCGCGAAGATCAGAACGGTCGTGACGCCACCCGTGGCGATGAATTGGATGCGGTCCTTCTCACCGCGCAGGTGAGTGAGGGCGATCTCGCGCTGCAGAGAGCGCCGACGTCGCACCTCGTCGCCCGGGATGCGAAGCGGCGCGATGGTGTTCCAGCCGACCCGTTTGGCGGAACGCAGGTTTCGGCGCGCCTCGGTCACGCGTGATCCGAAGGCTGTTCGGAACGCGGCGGAGAGCTCGCCGCCGATGGCACCGGGCTGCTTGCGCACCAACTGCGCGAGGCTGCGCGCAATCGCGAGCGGAACGAGCGAGAGCCAGTGGAAGACCACGGCGAAGGCGGGCGCGTAGGCAAGACGTCGGTGCAGCTGCGCCGCTCGGCGGTCAGCCTGGCGCTTTCGCCGGGCGCGCCCCTTCTCGCTCCGACCCGGGCCCGCGAGGCCCACTCCGGCCGATGCGATTCGCGCAGCCGGAACTCCCATGACCCGGTGACCGGCCAGGCGCACCCGCACGCTGAAGTCGAGCCCGTTGTCGGCGGTCGGAAGGGCATCGTCGAAACCGGAGAGGTCGTTCCACACCGTGTGACGAACGAGCATGCCGGCTGCGCCGACGCCGAGTACGTCGCTCATGCGGTCGTGCTGCGCCTGATCGAGCTCGGTCTCGGCCATCGAGTAGGTGGCGCCGAATCGGGTCAGCGTCTCGCCGAACTCGCTGATGTAGTCGGGGTGCTCCCAATCCATCTGTTTCGGTCCGGCCGCGGCGACGGACGGGTTGACCTCGACCGCGGCGAGCAGAGCTGCCAGAGCATCGGGTTCCGGAGCCGTGTCATGGGCGAGCAGCCACAGCCACTCGTTCTCGTCTGCGGGCGGCGGAACCACCCCGAGGGCATGAGCAACGGCCGTGCCGAAACTGAGGCGCCCGGAGGCCTGGATGAAGTGGGTCGGCTGAGCTCCGGCGAGGAGCGCCGGCGTCGTATCGGTCGAACCGACGTCGACGACGATGAGACTGTCGGGCTGCCTCGTCTGCGCCTTCAAGGCGTCGAGGGTGCGCGGAAGAAAGTCCGCTCCGTTGGAGGCGACTAGGACTGCTGTAACTCGGGCGCGCATATCACTTAGACCCTAAGCGCCGCGCGCGCAACCGGCCGATCAGGCACCGGCGTGCCGGGATATCGGTACGAGCGTCGGTTGAGTCGCTAGGCCTGTTTGCGCAGCTTGCGACGCTCGCGCTCGGAGAGACCGCCCCAGATGCCGAACCGCTCGTCGTTCTTGAGCGCGTACTCGAGGCACTGGGCCTTCACCTCGCACGACGTGCAGATGCGCTTCGCGTCGCGGGTAGACCCGCCCTTTTCGGGGAAGAAGGCCTCGGGATCGGTCTGAGCACACAGCGAATCGGTCTGCCAGGCGAGAGGATTCTCGTCGTCTACCGGTGTCTGTTGACGTACGCCAGGAACACCGAGATTGACGGGATCGACGAACCAGTCCTCTGGGACGCCTGAGCGGTATTCCATAGCCATACCACGCTCTACCTTCTGATCTGCATTCGACCTGCCGAACCCCTCCCGCTAATTACACCCGTGTAGTTCGCCTGAGTCAAGTCGCGGATCGTAAACCCTCAACTGCGTCTAGAGGGTTTGGCGAAACACCGTGTCGTGCTAATCGATGCTCGACCGACACGCCAAATCGACTAGCCCGCCCGGCGCGCCGCCCACGCGCTGCGCACCATCTCGTCGAGCGTGTGGCGCATCCGCCAATCGAGGTCGCGCGCAGCCAATTCGCCTGACGCGACGATGCGGGCCGGGTCACCGGGGCGACGTGGAGCGATCTCGGGCGCGAAGGGAATCCCCGTGCCCTCGGCCATCGCGGTCATGATCTGGCCGACGGATGCGCCTTCACCGCTACCGAGGTTGTAGGCGGGCTCGAGCGGCTCGCCGGCATCCAGGCGCCGCGCCGCGGCCACATGCGACAGCGCGAGGTCGGAGACGTGGATGTAGTCGCGGACGCACGTGCCGTCGGGCGTGTCGTAGTCGTCGCCGTTGATGCGGGGGACGCGCCCATCGAGGAGCGCGTCGAAGACGAGCGGGAAGAGATTGTGCGGGCTGGTGTCGAACAGATCGGGGTAGCCGGAGCCGACCACGTTGAAATAGCGCAGGGAGGTGTGAGCGAGACCCGCTGCCACACCCTGATCGCGCAGTAGCCACTCGCCGATGAGCTTCGACTCGCCATAGGGCGACTCGGGGTTCTTCGCAGTGGACTCGGTCACCAGGTCGGTGTCGGGGGTTCCGTACACGGCAGCGCTCGAGGAGAACACGATGCTGCTGACCCCGGCGTCGGCCATCGCACCGAGGAGCACCTGCGTGCCCGTGACGTTCTGCTCGTACGTGTGCAACGGACGCGTCACGGAGACACCGGCGTACTTGTAGCCGGCGACGTGCACGACTCCCGAGATGGAGTGGTCTTCGAAGGTCTGGCGCAGCAGATCGGCGTCGAGGATGCTGCCGTCGACGAAGGGAACGCCATCGTCGACGAAGCTGCGGTGCCCGCTCGACAGGTCATCGATGACGACGACGTCGATGCCCTGCTCGAGGAATGCCCGCACCACGTGCGAGCCGATGTAGCCCGCGCCTCCCGTTACCAACCACGCCATTCGTCGACTCCTTTACCCAGCGGAACGCGACGGTACCCATCGCGCAACAAGTCTCGCACCGTCCAGCCGATGCCGATCGCCGCCAGAACACCCATCATCACCAGAAAAATCATCATGGCAGTAACGATATGAATTGCCATATTCAGCCACCAGATGGAAGGATGTCAACGAAGCATGTTTTACTGCCACCTTCATCGATCGAGAGAATCCCATGCTGAAAAAGGTCGTTCTGATCGCACTCCCCCACGTCGCGCCGTTCGAGTTCGGTGTCATCTGCGAGGTGTTCGGCATCGACCGCGCCGATATGGGCGGACCGACGTTCGACTTCACGATCGCTGCAGCCGAGCCCGGCCCGATTCCGACGAGCATGGGCTACGACATGATGATCATGAACGACCTCGGCACCGCCGCCGACGCCGACCTCATCGCGATTCCGGCACACCTCATCGACGAAGACATCCACCCCGAGGTACTGAGGGTGCTGCACGAGGCGAACGACCGCGGCGCATGGATCCTGACGGTCTGCAGCGGCGCGTTCACCCTGGCGAAATCCGGCCTGCTGAATGGCAAGCGCGCCGCGACGCACTGGATGCACGCCGACCGACTCGCTCGGGACTTTCCCGAGATCGAGGTCGATCCCGACGTTCTCTTCGTTCAAGACGGCAACATCATCACGGGCGCGGGCACCGCTGCCGGAATCGACGCTGCGCTCCACCTCGTGCGCACGGAGCTGGGCGCCGCGGCGGCGAACGTGATCGCCCGCCGCATGGTGGTTCCCCCGCAGCGCGCCGGAGGCCAGGCGCAGTTCATCGCCGCCCCCATGCCCGCAGAGCCGAGCGACTCCTTCGCCGGCGTCACAGAATGGATACTCGAGAACCTCGATCGCGACCTCAGTGTCGACGAGCTGGCACGCAAGGCCCTGATGTCCTCCCGCACGTTCGCGCGGCGGTTCCGCGCCGACCTCGGCACCACCCCCGCGGCGTGGCTGAACAAGCAGCGCCTGATGCGCGCGCAGCAGCTCTTGGAGGAGACCACTCTCGGACTCGAGGCCATCGCCGCCGAGACGGGCTTCGGATCGGCCGCCGTCATGCGACACCACTTCGTGAAGACCCTGCAGACGACGCCGGCGAACTACCGACGAACCTTCTGCGTGAGAGAGCTCGTCAGCTGACGCTGACGCCGCCGCGCGCGCTAAGTCAGCACAAGTCGGGAGACACGCCGCTGTCGGTCGTGGTTCCCCCGGTGCGTCGACCGAATCGTGCTGACTTAGTCCCCTCGAGCCTCGACACCACCCTCTCCTACACAAGGGCCATCGCGGGACAGCTGCCAACAACGTTCGCAAAATCGACTGAACAGCCCACCCAGGCGCCTCATCCTTTTACGCGTGATCGATCATTCCGCCCTGGCGGTGGCCCGCTTTGTCGACCAGAACGGCGGCATCGCGTCGCGCGCGACCCTCCTCCGGGCGGGCGCCTCACCACGCTCGATAGAACGAGCTCGCCAGGCGAAGTTGATCATGTCCGAGCGTCGGGGACTCTATGCCAGCGCAGCAGCAGACCTCGATCAACGCAGAGCTGTTCGGATGGGCGGCCTCGTCGGCTGCATCAGCGCGCTGCGGCGATCCGGCGTCTGGGCGGGGTTGGACACGCGCCTGCATGTTCACGTGCCCGCCGGCTCGAAGCGACTGCGCGTCGACGAGGTCGCTGCGGTCGGCCGAGACAGAAGCACCTCGCGTAGCGACACGAGTTTTCTTGCCGAAGCAGGCGCACCCCGGGTGCATTGGCAGCGTTCCGTGAACCGAATCCCCTTCGGTAGGGACTGTGGCACCACCGATTGGATCGTTCCTCCTCTCCTCGCCCTCAGGCAAGCCGTGCTCTGTCAAGACGAGGAGCACGCGATCGCCTCGATCGACTCCGCGTTGCGCACGCGCTTCATCGCGCACGGCCAACTCGATCTGCTCTTCGAGACACTCCCCTCACGCCTGCGCCGCCTTCGAAGAGAACTCGACCCACTGGCTGATTCGGGTACCGAGTCCATCTTTCGGGTACGCCTGCGCAGGCTCGGCCATGTCGTCGAGTTGCAACGAGCAGTGCCGGGCTCGAGCAAGTTCGATGCTCTCGTCGATGACGTCGTCGCCGTCGATCTCGACAGCAAACGATGGCACTCAGACGACCGCCAGCAGATCTGGGACTACGACAAGACTCTCCAGTCCATCGCCTGGGGCCGCCCAGTGATCAGGATCCTTCCTCACCACCTGTTCGAGTACTGGCCAGAGACGCTGCAGGCCATCGAACGAGCCGTTGACGACGCCCGAAAACTGCGTCGCTACAGACAGGGCAGACCTAAGTCAGCACGTTTCTAGCGACACACCGCCGTTACCCCGGCTACGCGCGGCGTTTCCTCGAGAACGTGCTGACTTAGCGCGGCGCGAGCTACGCCGGGGCGCCAGGCGCCGCCAGGAACACGGTTCCCACGCCCGTGAACGTGATCGCGCCCTCCTCGGGAGTGATGAACACCGACTGGCCGCGGTCGAGGGTGATGTCGCTGCGTTCGCCGTGGATCTCGAACGAGCCCTCGGTGCAGATCGCGATCGCGGCGCCATCCGGCCTGTAGGCCGCCCGCTCGTTCAGCTCGGTGTGGATGCGGACGAGCACAAAGTCGGGAACGCCCGGCCGGAACTCCTCGACACCCTGGGAGGGGAACGTGGGACGGATGTACGGCACAGGCAGCGGGTCGAAATCGAGCACCGACAGCAGCTCGGGAACGTCGATGTACTTCGGCGTGAGTCCGCCGCGCAGCACGTTGTCAGAGGCCGCCATCAGCTCGACGCCGAGGCCCTTCAAATACGCGTGGATGTTGCCGGCCGGCAGATACAGGGCCTCGCCGGCCGAGAGGGTCACCCTGTTGAGCAACAGCGACATCACGATGCCCGCGTCGCCGGGATACTCGGCGGCCAGGTCGCGGACGGTCTGCAGCGAGGCTGCGTAGTCACCCGCCGCCGTCGGCTCATGACGGGCCGCGAGTTCGGAGACCTTGCGCACGAGCGCGGTCACCTCCTCTGAACCGGCGAGGAGCCACTCGACCAGTTCGCGCAGCACCGGGGAGTCGTCGCCGCCCGCGAGCGCCCGCGAGACGAACGGGGCGAGAACGACCGAGCCAGCGGCATCCGATTCTGCCTGCCAACGCTCGAGCAGCGTCACGATGTCGCGGATCTCGGCCAGGGGCCGGAATCCGCAGAGGGCCTCGAAGGTCTCGCTCAAGGCGACGATGACCTCGGGCTTGTGCAGGGCGTCTTTGTAGTTGCGGTTCGGTGCGTCGAGAGCAAGGCCGGCGGCGTTCTCGGCCTCGAAGCCCTGCCGCGCACGCTCGAGCGTGGGGTGCGCCTGCAGAGACAGGGGCGCGTCGGCCGCGAGGATCTTGAGCAGGAACGGGAGCTGCTTGTGCCCTCCGAGCGAGCCCTCGGGGTCATTCGCGATCCACTCCGCGAGGTTCTGGGCGCCGTGAGGGGTCGAGCCGTCGACGATCCTCGAGGGCGAGCCGGGGTGCGCCCCGAGCCAGAGCTCGGCCTGCGGCCCTCCGGATGCCGGGGTCCCGAGAAGGTCGGCGATCGCAGTGGTCGAACCCCACGAGTAGTCGCGAGGAGTATTGGTGATTCCAACGAACACGTCGGGGCCCTTCTGAACAGTCGTCGATGATCGATCGGTCGGTACGTTTATGAGCGACCTACAACGCCGCGCGGCGCGGTCTGCCGAGTCTTAGCCCAAACTACCAATCGGTTGGAGGCAAGACCTGCGCGCTGGTTGAGTTGCACACGAACACCCCCTGAGCAACGGAGCACACATGTCTTTGGAACCCCTCGCCAGCGACTTTTACGGTTACGAGTCGATGCTGACCGACCAGGAGAAGACCGCCCTCGCGGCGATCCGCACGTATCTCGAGAACGAGGTCAAGCCGGTCGTGAACGGCCACTGGGAGAAGGCGACGTTCCCGCACGAGATCATCAAGGGACTCGCCGAGCTCGACGTCTACCGGTTCGGCTGGGACGAGACGAAGCCTTTCGACAACTCCGCCGTCTTCCGCGGATTCGTCGCCCTCGAACTCGGCCGCATCGACGCCTCCGTAGCCACCCACGTGGGCGTGCAGAACGGCCTCGCCATGGGCGCGATCAACGTCACCGGCTCAGACGAGCAGCGCGCAGAGTGGCTGCCCCGGATGGCCGCCGGCGAGGTCGTGGGCGCGTTCGGCCTGACCGAGCCCACCTCGGGCTCCGACTCCGCCCAGGGGCTCAAGACCACGGCGACCCGCGACGGCGACGAGTGGGTGCTGAACGGAGAGAAGCGCTGGATCGGGCACGCCACCTTCAGCGACATCACCGTGATCTGGGCCAAGGACACCGCCGACAACCAGGTGAAGGGCTTCATCGTTCCCACCGACACCACCGGCTATCGGGCCACGAAGATCGAGAACAAGCAGAGCCTGCGCATCGTGCAGAACGCGGACATCACGCTCACCGACGTGCGCATCCCCGACTCTCTTCGCCTGCAGAACGCGAACTCGTTCCGCGACACCGCGAAGGTGCTGCGCCTGACCCGCGCCGAGGTCGCGTGGGCTGCCGTCGGCAACTCGATCGGCGCCTACGAGGCCGCGCTGCGCTACACGAAGGAGCGCGTGCAGTTCGGCAAGCCCATCGCCTCGCACCAGCTGATCCAAGACCTGCTCGTGAAGTCGATCGGCAACATCACGGCCAGCCTCGGCATGGTCGTGCGAGTCTCGCAGATGCTCGATCAGGGCATCCAGCGCGACGAGCACTCGGCCCTCGCCAAGGCCTACACGACGGCCCGGATGCGGGAGACGGTCGCGTGGTGCCGCGAGGCGCTCGGCGGCAACGGCATCGTGCTCGACTACGACGTGGCCCGGCACTTCGCCGACGCCGAGGCGCTGTACTCCTACGAGGGCACCCGCGAGATGAACACCCTCATCGTGGGGCGCGCGCTTACCGGCTTCGCCGCGTTCGTCTAACGGCGCGGGGCCGTTCCGATCGAGCGTCGACGAAACGGCCAGCGCCGCTGGATACCCCACTGGGTCACCCGCAGCATCGCCTCGACCACGATGGCCCGGCTCATCTTGGACTCGCCGCGCTCGCGTTCGCGGAACTCGATCGGAAGCTCGATCACGGAGCCGCCGCCGTCGAGGACACGGAGGGTCATATCCACCTGGAAGCAGTAGCCCTTCGAATCGACGGATCGAAGATCCATGCTCGCGATGCTGTCTGCCCGATACACCCGGAACCCTGCGGTGACGTCGTGCACCGCGATCCCCAGCATGAGCCGCGCATAGACGTTGCCCGCTCGGCTCAGCAGCTGCCTGCTGAGTGGCCAGTTCACCACTGAGCCACCGGGTACCCAGCGGGAACCGATGGCGAGCTGTCTGCGGGAGTCGCCGCTCGCGGCCAGACTCTCGACGAGGGCCGGTAGCCGCTCGGGCGGATGCGAGCCATCGGCATCCATCTCGATCAGGTAGTCGTAACCGCGCTCGAGACCCCAGCCGAAGCCTTCGACGTAGGCCGAGCCGAGGCCGAGCTTGCCCGCTCGATGAAGCACGTGGATCCGCTCGTCGGCCTCACTCGCATCGTCGGCGATCTTGGCGGTGCCGTCGACGCTGTTGTCATCGACGACGAGCAGATGCGCCGCCGGCATCGAGGCGAAGACGCGGTCGACGATCCACGTGAGGTTCTCTGCCTCGTTATAGGTGGGAACGATGACGAGGCACCCTGCGCCTACTGGTGAATCGGCGTTGAGTGAATCTGACATCTGTTCTTCTCGATTGCTGATGATGTGCACTGCTGAATGCAGCGGCGCTGGTGAGTATCTGACGGCCTCAGCAAGGTTCTTGGGTCGACGAGCATGCGGCGGCGCTCGCAGGGCATCATCACAGGCATGAAGAGGCAGGGACGTGTGGGAAAGCCAGAGGAGAGCGCGCTCGGTAGTCTTGCCTCTATGAACTCCGTGACCAGCACCGGCCGCTCCGCACTGGCCGTGCTCACGTTCTTCACCCTTTTCGCCGGAGATTTCTGGCGCAACCTCATCGGCTGGTACGGCTTCGCGGCTCTCGCCCTCGCCGTCGTCATCACGCTGGTCGTCTTGATCACCCGCGATCGAGGATGGCGCCAGCTCACATGGCGCCGTGTTCCGCTCTCTCTGGCCGCGTTCCTGGCCCTCGCCGTGGTGTCGATCGCCTGGTCCTTCTACCCCGGGGCAACGCTGCTCGGACTCGTTGCCCAGTCGGGCCCCGTCGTCGCCGCGATCTTCCTCGCCACCTCGATGACCTGGCCCCGCATCCTCACTGCGCTGGGGCGGGCCACCAGGTGGATTCTCGGACTGTCGCTGCTGTTCGAGTTCATCGTCGCCGTCTTCGTGCGCCGACCGATCATTCCGTTCTGGGTCGACTACGGCGATGGAAAATTGCCGAACGCCTTCTTCTGGAGCCAGGCCGACCTCTTCACCGGCGCTCCGATTCAGGGCATCGTCGGCAACCGCAATCTGCTGGCCTTCATCGCCGTGATCGCGCTGGTCTGTCTCGTGCTCGAACTCACCTCCAGATCGCTCGGTCGCAGGCGCTCCTATGCCTGGATCGCCATAGCCGTGGCGACTCTGGCGCTCACCCGGTCGACCACGGCCATCGCCGTGCTCGTCGTCGTGGCCGCGGCCGCGGGCATCCTGATTCTCATGCGGCGCTCGAACGCGAGGCGGCGCCGAGTGGTACTCGCGTCGAGCACGGTCGGCGTCGCCGCAGCCGCGGTTCTGATCGGGGTGTTCTCGTCGCAGATTCTGCGACTCTTCGGCAAGAGCTCAGACCTCACCGGCCGCTTCGACATCTGGAACGCCGTCACCGCGCTCGCACAGCAACGCCCCGTCTTCGGCTGGGGCTGGGTGAGCTACTGGGTGCCGTGGGTCGAGCCGTTCACCCACCTCGCCGAGCGCAAAGGCGTGACCTATCTCCAGGCGCACAACGCGTGGCTCGACGTGTGGCTGCAGCTCGGCATCGTCGGGTTGGTGCTGTTCATCGCTGCGGTCGTCGGCGCCTGCTGGCGGGCCTGGTGGTTCGCGGTCGACCCGCAATTGGATACTCGGGGCACGCCGCTTCCGTTCGTTCCGGTCACGCTCTTGCCCGCTCTCATACTCACCCTGCTCGTCGCCCAGTCGTTCGTGGAATCGCGCATGCTCGTCGAGGGCGGATTCGCGCTGCTCGCGCTCATGGCACTGAAGACGAGGCGCGACGTGGGCGCAACCGAGATCGACCTCACGGTGCCCGACGGTGGTCCGGTGGAGTCCGACAGACCCGCACTGCTTCGACGGGTCGGCTTCTCACGGTGAGACTCTCCGAGCACCCCGGCTGGGCGGTGGTCGCGGCGATCTTCGGCTCTCCGCGGTTCTCGGCCGTGCTTGCGACGACGGCCATCGGGTCTGCGCTGTCGGTGAATCTCATCAAGGCGACGATGGGGTGGGCAGGGCTGATCGGCATCCTGAGCGCGCTCGTCGCGTTTGCGACCATCTCTCTGATCGCCCGACGCAAAGACCTCGACTGGCACGGAGTGCTGCCGCTGTCGCTCGTGGTCTTTCTCGCCTGGTGCGCCATCACGATCGTGTGGAGTCGGTATCAGTCGTCGAGCGTGACCGGGGTGATCTACCAGCTCACGTTCGCGTTCCTCGCCCTGTACGTCGCCCTGGTGCGCGATCTCATTCAGATCGTGCGGGCGGTCGGCGACGTCATGCGCGTGCTGCTCACGGCCTCTCTCGCGCTCGAGATCCTGTCTGGCCTGCTGCTCGACCTTCCGATCGTGTTTCTGCGCATTCAGGGCAACCTCGACGAGGGAGGGCCGCTGCAGGGCATCTTCGGCTCACGCAACATGCTGGGCTTCATCGCCCTGATCGCGCTCGTCACCTTTCTGGTGGAACGCAATACCCGGTCTGTGCCGCGAGGACTCAGCCTGTACTCCATCGTTCTGGCGGCGGTATTGCTGCTCGGGTCGCGCTCGCCCATCTCGCTCGGAGTCGCCGGCATCGTGCTCGTCGCAGCGGCCGCGGTGCTCGCGCTCCGCCGCGCTCGCCCGGAGCTCCGGCGGAGCCTGCAGATCGGAATGCTCGTCATTCTCGTGATCGGAACCCTCAGCGCGTACTTCGTGCGCACGCGCATCCTGGCGATCGTGGGGGCGAGGTCGGAGTTCACGTATCGTCTCGAGATCTGGAACCAGCTGTCGAGCCTCATCGACTACAACCAGCTGGAGGGGTGGGGCTGGGTCGGTCTGTGGCGGCCCAATGTGTCGCCGTTCTTCGCCCTCGACTTCGTGGGCAACCGTCAGCACACCTCGGGACTCAACGCCTTCATCGACGTGTACTTTCAGGCCGGACTCATCGGCCTCGCGATCTTCGTGGGCATGGCGGGGTTGGCGCTCGTGCGCTCCTGGATTCTGGCGACCTCGAAGAAGAGCGTCATCTACATGTGGCCGGCGCTCATTCTGATCGTGCTGCTCGTGACGAGCATGGCCGAGAGCGTCATGCTCGTCGAGTACGGCTGGATGTTCTTCGTGATGTGCATGGTGAAGGCCGCGCACTCGCTGAGCTGGCGGCAGGGGCTCGCGCTGAAGCCGCCTACGACGGAGTTGCCCGGGTCTTAGGACAGACGCTCTGCCTCGGCCGTCGCCGCTTTGTTCTTCAGGGCAGTATGCCCATCAGCACGGGTGGGTGCGTATACCCAGAACCGGTACATGAGGAACCGGAAAGCAGTAGCCAGGACCAGACCGATGACATTGGCGGAGATGTTGTCTGCGGCGAGGTTGTCGAACCCGAGAACGTAATGCGAGATCCACAGACAGAACAGGCTGATGCCGAGACCGACGACCGCGATCGCGGCGAATTCGATCAGCTCGAGCACGAAGTTACGACGTCGATGCTCCCTGAACGTCCAGTATCGGTTGCCGAACCACGTCGCCAACGTCGACAGCGTCACTGAGATCAGCTTCGCGCCGAGTGGCGACTGCCACCAGACGTCCGAACCGAACGATCCAACTCGAAGAAGGTTGAAGATACCCACGTCGATCGCGTACCCGACGAGACCGACCACGCCGAACTTGAGCGCGTACCGCACAACGCGCTCGTAGATGTAGCTGAACATCTTCTTCACTAAAACTTCGCTTCCACACTCGCAGCACACCGGTGTTCGGCGGCCATTCGAAAGGATAACCGTTCATGTACTGTAAGGATGCGGATCGCGACCCATCGCTGCGGCCGATCCCTTCTCTTCCAGTTCAAAGGACTCTGCGTGCCCATCACTTTCGATAGAGACGTCGTCGTCATTGGCGGAGGCGGCCACGTCGGCCTCCCCCTCGCAATCGCTTTGGCGGATCGCGGATCCAAAGTCGTCGTCTATGACCTCAGCGAGCGCGCTGTTGAAGGCATCAACAAGGGGCGGATGCCCTTCAGCGAACCCGGCGCAGAGCCGGTATTGCAGCGCGTCCTTGCCAATGGCATGTTCACGGCGTCGACCGACGCCAGCGTCGTGGCATCAGCAGAGAACGTCATCGTCGTGATCGGCACGCCGGTGGACGAGCACCTCAATCCCGATCCGAATGCAATTCCCGATGCCCTCGAGGCCTGCAGCCCTTACTTCCGTGATGAGCAGCTGCTCATTCTCCGCAGTACCGTCTACCCCGGGGTCACGGCTCTCGTCGAACGCATGTTGCGCGAGAAGGGACTGTCGACCGAGGTCGCGTTCTGCCCCGAACGAATCGCCGAGCACAAGGCGATGGAGGAGCTTTTCACGCTCCCGCAGATCGTCTCCAGCCGCAGCGAAAGCGGCCGCCAGCGCGCATCCGCTTTGTTCCGCACATTGACCGATCAGATCGTCGATCTCAGCCCGGAAGAAGCCGAGCTGGCGAAACTGTTCACGAACACGTGGAGATACATCAAGTTCGCCGCAGCGAATCAGTTCTACATGATGGCGAACGACCGTGGTCTCGACTTCGAGAAGATCCGCGCGGGACTCACCCACGACTACCCGCGAGCGAAGGATCTTCCTGGTCCAGGATTCGCCGCTGGCCCGTGTCTGTTCAAAGACACGATGCAGCTTGCAGCTTTCAGCGACAACAAGTTCTCGCTGGGTCACTCGGCGATGCTCGTCAATGAAGGTCTTCCTCTCTACATCGTGACCCAGCTGGAAAAGCGATTCGACCTCGAGAACCTCACCGTCGGCATCCTGGGCATGTCGTTCAAGGCCGGCTCCGACGACATCCGCTCGAGTCTCTCCTACAAGCTACGCCGTGTGCTCAAGTTCAGGGCAAAAGCCGTTATCGGCACGGATCCCTATGTGACCGAAGAGACCGACGACACGTTGCTCCCCCTCGATGCAGTGCTCGAGAAGGCCGACATTCTCATCGTCGCCACCCCGCATTCCGAATACGTAGGCCTTGTCACCGACAAGCCCGTGGCCGACGTGTGGAACCTCTTGGGTCAGGGAGTCGTCGTTTGACCGAGGGCCTGCGCGCGTCCATCGTGATACCGGCATACAACGAGGGTGAAGCCATCGTCGCCGGACTCGACCGTATCTTCGAGGCTGTCCACCTCGATGCCGAGGTTCTCGTCGTCGTCGATTCTTCGTCCGACACCACTGCCCCGGTCGTTCAGCGCTACGCAGAGGAGGAGCCACGTCTGAAACTCCTGGTCAACGACTACGGCCGGGGTCCTGCTTATGCGATTCGCTATGGCATCGACAACGCGGCCAGCGAGACGGTGGTCGTGACGATGGCAGACGGGTGCGACGACCCCCGCCAGATCGACGACCTGGTGCGGCTGGTAGAGCGCGGTGTCGTCGTCGCCGCCGCCTCCCGGTACATGCCAGGGGGTCAGCAGGTGGGCGGTCCTCGCTTCAAGACGTTCCTGTCGAGGACTGCCGGTCTCACGCTCGAAGCGTTCACCAACGCGGGCACCCGAGACGCCACCAATTCCTTCAAGGCGTACAGCGCCGCGTTCGTGCGCGATGTCGGCATCCACAGCAAGGACGGGTTCGAGATTGGTCTCGAATTGACTGCCAAGGCCCGTCGTCTGCGCCTGCCGGTCGCCGAGATCCCCACGATCTGGCTCGACCGCACCTTCGGCGAATCGAACTTCAAGCTGGCGAAGTGGATTCCCAAGTACCTGCGCTGGTATCGCTTCGCATTCGGTCCCAAGGTCGACGCCGCACAGGTGCGCGCTCTCGCCGACAAACTCCACAACCCCTGACCCGTCGTTTCCACCCACACTCAAGGAAGTAACCCCATGCAAAAGGTTCTCGTCACCGGTTCAGCCGGATTCATCGGCGGCTACATCGTCGAAGAACTGCTCGAAAAGGGCTATCAGGTCGTCGGAGTGGACAACTACTCCAAGTACGGCCCCATCAAGAAGTCCTACGACGATAACCCCAACTACGAGCTCGTGGTGGGCGATGTGCAGGACGTCGAACTGATGACGCGCCTCCTGAGCGACGTCGACCACTTCATCGCAGGCGCCGCCCTCATCGGCGGCATCTCCTACTTCCACACCTACGCGTACGACCTGCTGGCCCAAAACGAGCGAATCATCGCGTCGTCGGTGGATGCCGCAATCGCCGCCCACAAGAAGGGTCGCCTCAAGAAGGTCACGTACATGTCGAGCTCGATGGTGTTCGAGTCGACCGACCGCTGGCCCAGCAAGGAAGGCGACGAGCGCCTCGTTCCGCCGCCCCTGTCGTCGTACGGCTTCCAGAAGCTCGCGGTCGAGTACTTCGCCCGTGCGGCCTGGGACCAGTACAAGCTCCCCTACACGATCCTGCGCCCCTTCAACTGCGTCGGCATCGGCGAATCCCGTGCGCTCGGTGACGTCGACATCGACTCGGGCAACGTCAAGCTGGCCATGAGCCACGTGGTTCCCGACCTCGTTCAGAAGGTCCTCAAGGGCCAGGACCCGCTTCACATCCTGGGCGCGGGCGACCAGGTGCGTCACTACACCTACGGTGGCGATCTCGCCCGCGGCATCGTTCTGAGCCTCGAGCACCCCGACGCATTGAACAACGACTTCAACGTCTCGACGGCCGAAGGTCACACCGTCACGGAGCTCGCAGAGATCATTTGGCGCAAGATCAAGGGCCCCGACGTGCCGCTGAACCTCACCAGCGACCCCGGCTTCGAGTACGACGTACAGAAGCGTGTTCCCGATGTCAGCAAGGCTAAGGAGATCCTCGGCTTCGAGGCGACGACCACGCTCGAGGACATGCTCGACGAGGTCATCCCGTGGATCAAGAATGCTGTTGCAGACGGCACGATCTAAAGCGATCTGAACGCACATTAGCCGGAGGCGCCTCCACGGGCCTCCGGCTTTGTCGTGTCCGCTCCTAGCCAGGGTCCGACATGCAGTAGGTTCCGGCGTCGGTGCCGCCGAGGTCGACGACGGCCAACGTTTCCCCTGAATTCTTCAAAGACCAGACGGAAGGCTTGACCGTAAGAGTCCGTTCGCTTCCCACGGCCTCGCCCTCGGCGTACTCAATCCCGATCGAACCAGGGCTCAGGGTCTGGAACGAGATGGCCGTTCCAGGCGGCACCTGCACCATGCGCGTGGCGTCCACGGTCATAGAGCTACAGATCAGAGGCTCGTCACCCGTCCTGAGATCGAGCCAGAAGTACGGAGCGACATCGAGCCGATCCTGCACCGAGTATTCTTCAGGCGAGACCCACCCCTTCGCATCGATCACCTTCAAGTCTTGGACCGAGAGGTCAGGTGCCCACTGCTTGACGGGCCGCTCTGCCAATCGGCGAGAGTCCGTGTCGGGAACGTCTCGAGCCAGCGCGATCGCGGCGTGCAATCGCCCCTGACTCGTCTCTTCTGCAGAAGCTTGCTTCTCGGCGTCAATGCTCAGGGTCGCGTACCCGAAGACACCCGCGCCCGCGACGACAACGCAGAGAATGAATACGCCGGCGGTCCGGAGTTTGGCCACCGCTGATCCTGCACAGGCGAGTAAAGGGATCAGGAGCGCCGTGACGAGATACAAATAGCGCCCAGAACTTGCGGTCCCGAGACCGAGGCCGGCTCGCGAGAACGCCGTCAGCAACGCGAAGATGAGCGCTGCTGCTGCCAGAACCAGCGCAGGAAGAATCAGCTCAAGGTCTTCCCGACGTCGACCCACAACATAGATAAGGAGCGCGACCGCGAGGACCACGCCGGCGCCTGTGAGCGGAAGGAGCCCATCGAGCGCTGAGAGCACCATCGTGCTTGCGAACCGACTCACCGCGACAACTCCCTGGCCAGCGCCGTCGATGAATGCAGACGGGATCGATGTCTTGAACCGGGTTCCTTCGAGCAAGAACCATGCTCCGTAGACGACGACGGCCGGGCCGAATACGAGCGCCGTGCGCATGAAGCGCTGTCGGTAGAGAGAAGCCAATCCCGCAGCGAAGAGCAAGGGAAGCGCAGTTCCGGAGAACGTGACAGCCCATAGTGCGGCAGCACCTGCAAGGAGCCCGAGAGGCCACGTGATCGTACGTCCTGTCACCACGAGTACGACGACCAAGGCAAGCACCACCGCCCCGATGAACCCGAACTGGAACGCCCACAGTATGTTCTCGGAGCCCGAACCCATGAACAGCACGGGGACGACGAAGGCGGAGGCGAGCCAGGGCGCAACGCTGGCCCTTTTCATGATTCGCCATATGAGATGCGCCAGTGCCAGATGAACGATCAATACGCAAAGGAAGAACGGGGTGTAGCTGTCGAGCCCCCATAGATCGCGGATTGCCTGAAACACCAGTGCGGGTGTCAGGCTCCAATGACCGACGTGCGGCAGGTTGATGTTTGCATCGAGGCTCGGGGCAAGGATAGCCCAGTCGTCGAAGAAGAAACTCTGAGTTAGTCCCAACCGGAACAGGAGAACTGCGGCGATCGCGAGTGAGGCGTAGTGTGCAAAGTCAGCTGCCCTACGGTCTTGAACCGCTGTTGCGACGAACGTTCCCACATCCTTCGACACGATCCTGCGACGGCCCTGTTTCGGGGGCAGTGCCCTTGTCGATGGAACTCGATCGTCGCTCGCAGCGCGCGGGTAGCTAGGCACCAGCCAAACCTAGCCGACGTTCGACACTCCTGCCGCCCGGCAGGAGCGTCGAGTCAGGCTCGATTCCTCGTCAGTTCACGACCGTCTTACACGCGAGCAGAGTATTCGATCCGGAATTCAACTTGGCGGTACCAATAGCAAACGCGCAGACATCGTAGGTTCCTGGTTGATTAATTTTGACCGTGCCGTCGAACCCGTGCGATATCCCCGCCCCGGGGAATGCGGCATTCACGTCGGGTCGACTCTTATCAGCGACGAGAGCAGTCCCTACGCGGGAGCCATCGGCGGCCACGACGTAGACGTGAACTTGAACAGGAAGCTGCGTGACCTGCTTGTCGTATGCCCACCCCCGTACCGCGACCGTGGCTGTTCCATCGGCGGCTTTCGTGATGACGGCCCCGTCGAACGACCCGACTGGCGGAGACGCCGGGGCATTGATGGTCTGGCAAGTGAACAAGGTGTTCTTTCCGTCGCTTAGGGGCGACACGGCAATACCGAAAACGCAGGCCTTATACGTTCCGGGCGTCGTCACGGGAATCACTTCGGAGAACCCGTGGTTCGAACCGCTGCCATACACGCGGTTCACGTCATCTCTCTGCTTATTGGCGACGAAGGCGTAGCCGGAAGTCGTTCCATCGGGCTTCGTCAAATACACGTGAACCGGGATCGACGTGCTTGCTGCACCTGTGTCGAAAGTCCAGCCCGCGATCGAGATGCCGGCGGTCTTGTCATCCTGCACGAATGCAGCAGAATCCACCCTGCCCAGTGGGTATGCCGACGGGAGATTGAAGGTCTGACAACCGAGGACGGCGTTGGCCCCCTTGTTCGTCCAGTATGTTCCGATACCGAAGACGCACACCTCGTAGGTGCCGCCCTGACTGATCGGGAAGGTCGACGAGAAGCCGTGGTTTGGTCCTGCCGCAGGGTACGCGGCACCGACGTCGGGCCGAGCCTGATTCGCCTTTAGAGCAGTACCCTTGCGGGTGCCGTCGGGGTACGTGATGTACACATGCGCCTCGATGGCTGTCGACGCGATGTTTGGATCGAACGTCCAGCCCCGCACAGCGAAGGCGGTGCTCGCGCCCTTGCCGGTCACCTCGACCCCGTCGAGCGTGCCCTGGGGGTAATTCTGAGCGATGGTAACCGACTTGCAGTCGAGGAGCCTGTTATTGCCCGAAAGGCCGATTCCGTAGACGCACGCCTGATAAGAGCCGCCTACCGACACAGGGATGGTCGTCTGGTATCCATGATTCGCGCCAGCGCCTGGGTACGCGTTCGCGATGTCTGGACGGCTCTTGTCCGCCCGGAGAGCCGTACCCGCCGTCGTACCGTCGGGTTTGGTGAGGTAGACGTGTGCCTCGATGACCTTCGAACTCGACTTCAGGTCGAGCGTCCAGCCCCTCACCGTGAGAGTAGCTCCCGTTGACGACTGGCTGACCGAGAATTCGTCTATCGACCCGGCCGGGTTGAGCGCATCGGTCGTGGACCCAAACCAGTCTGTGTAAATGCGCCAGAAGTTCCTGTTTCCGTATGCGCTGCAACCGTCGCCCGAGCCGTACAGGTTGTTGAGGGCTGCGGCGTTCGGCTGGTACGGCGTGTAGTTGTAGAGGCCTGCCGTGGCGAGGTTCTCTATATAGACGGACGTCGAGCCGCACGCCGCGTTCGGGCTGAATCGCACATTGTTATTGCGCCCGGCGATGTGGTTGAAGGAGCTGGGAGACGTCGAGTAGATCTTGAATTGTCGAGCGGCGTAGTACACCTGATAGAAGAATCCGGCCACGGAAGAGTCGCACGGAGCTGTATCGGGACATCCCATGCCTGTCGCCGATTCGAATCGACCCTGAGACGGATTCGACATCGTGACCAGGCTTTGCTCCTTCTCGAGCAGCACCAGCATGGCTTTCTGGCTGATTCCGCACACCCGACCGACCTTGGCGATGATCTCGGCCGCGGATTCACTGCCGCTGCCCGGATAGGTGTCGCAGCGCCCCGCCGACGCCGCCATCGTCGGTGTCGATTGCCGGTAGTTCGTCAGGCAGGCATAACTACTGCGGCATGTGGGTACCTGACTGTTCAGGAAGTTCTGTACCGAACCGGCATCCATCGCATCGCCGTTGTAGAACTGGGCGTCGCTGATGATGTTGCCCGGCTTGAAGTCCGACGCCGTGGCGGCCTGCGCGACATCGGTGCTGACCACCGCCGGAAGCCCGACAAGGAGCAGCGCGCCCACGGCGGCAGCCGCAACGAGTTTCGTGATTCTCATCATGGGACTTTGACCGTTTCGCTCAGTGACGTGTAAAGGTTGGCGTCGAGCGCCGTGTACTCGAGCGTGATCTTCCACGACCCGCTACCCAGACCGTCTATGGGAACCTGCACCAGACCGCACGACGTCGTGCGGACATCCGGAATGCCGACGCTGTCAGCCGAAATCTGCTTGCCGTTCGCCTCGAAGACGAAATGGCAGGCGCCGCCGTCCTCGACCACTCCAGCTATGTATCCGCTCGCGGAGGCCGTCTTACCGCCCTCGTCGGCGGCGGCGATCACCAGCACCGGCTCGACTCCAGACGGAACCGGTTCAGGATCGTTGGTCGGCTGAACGGTCGGGCGCATTGTGGGTGTTGTGGTCGGGGTTTGGCTGACCGTGGGTGTCGACGATGCGTCGCCATCCGGTGACGGCGCGACACACGCCGTAAGAAAGACCGCGCCGACAACAAGCGTCACCACGGCCCCGACTATGCGACGACTCGACAACGCAGATACACCCCCAGCGGCACGCCGGCAGCGGCGAATCCATCTAGATCGTATCTATTCACGGCGAGTGATCGCGATCAACACGCCCAGTGCCGCTACGGCCGACCGACGACGGCGCGCACGGCAAGAAGATAGGAGTTCTCGAATCTCTCAGACGGTTCGAGCGCAGCACGAACGAACCAGTCACTCCACGCCTGCACGAAGACGACGCGCTCTCCGATCTCACGATCGCCGAGAACGGTGACAGCGGCACTCAACCATCGGTGAAAAGTGAACGGATTCGCTCCGAGAAGCAGACCCGCGTGGAATCGCCCGATTGACGTCGAGTCGTAGTCGACAGTCACAGCCGGGAACTCATGCCCGTCAAGAGCCCAAGCCTCCGCGATGCACTGCTCGGCGAAACTCCGGTAATCGTAGATCTCTCGGTTGTAGCGTCGATCCATGTCCAGACCATCGGGCTGTCCTCGATAGTCGGGCCGAAGGGGGTCGCCGAGTCGGATCGCCGCCCGTGTCACGTCGTTCGGTTTGCGAGGCGCGATACCCGTCGGCGTTCCATCGTCGACCGATAGCACGGTGAAACGATCGTCGTCGAGCATCTCGTCGAACGCATTGATCCTGTGGGGTTTCTCGACGACGAGCAGAGGTCGGGATGCCAGCGTCAGCGCCCTTGGGTGCTCGAGATACGGCCGGATGCGCTCAAGAAACGCGTCCGACTCCCCCTGAGCAATTCGAGGCGGACGTTCGTTTCCAGGGAAATCCAGGGCAGAGCCGGGCGCCCACACCAGGCAGAATTGCCTGTCAGTGTCGTTCTCGAGAAAGGCGTCGACGGCGTGGAAGCCGTCTCTCAAATCGCTCATGGCGGTGACTCGGAACGCGAATGCCTCAAGGCCGTACTCGGCCAACAGCCGCGCCTGGTGCCGCACGCTTTCCGGCGAGTCCGGGGCGTCAAAGGTGGAGTTCAGCGGCAGATTCGGCTGCCAATGGCCGGAATAGAGCGGCTGCGCAATCGCGATCTCCGACCATGCGCCCGAGCCCGCCTCGACGGCCGGACGGTTTCCTCCAAGGCCGACCGATCGAAATGCCACAATGCGCGCGCGACCCTGTTTCGACGAGTCGATGCTCGTCGTCGGGTCGGTATTCGCGAGATCCGTGAATGCCGCGGTCGAGAAACCCGATTCTCGAGTCAGATACCCGAGGAGCTGGTCGAAGGAGGCCTCGAGCCGGGCAACTTCGGTCGTTTCGGTCTCATCGAAGTCGGGTTCGATGAAATGGAAGGACTTGAGTGCTTGAATCACGAAGCCACGATGAACGGTGACAGGACCGTCGGAATACGTGAAAGCTGCTCGGTCTCGCTCCATCTGCAGGCGCCAGAGCCATGCGGCTACATCAGCAGCCTTCTCGTCGTCCGGTAGCGCCTGCCGAAGATTCACGAGGGGGGCGGCGAGTCCGAGGTCGAATCTTTGCGAGAAAGCTTTCACTGCGAGGCCGAGTTCGGACACCCATGACCGACTTAGCGCGGTTGTGTCGCGTACTCGGATCACCACGTCGTAGGGGTCGAGAAAACCGGTTCCCGCCAGGAGCGCAAGAGCGAGTGCCCCACTGCTCTTCTGATCAAAGGGCAGGACGCGAACCGAGCGCGCGGGCAGCGACTGGAACTCTCGATCGTCACTTTCGCCTCTCGAATCGACGATGATCACATCGATGTCTTCACCGACCTCGGCCAAGACCGTCTTCAGAACAGACCCGCTATCCGCATCGTTCACATGCACGATGAGAGCGACGGACGACGGTTCGATAACGGGAGGCGCTTCGCGCACCCACCCGGCCTGGATCGCCGATCCGAAAGAGGTCTTGCGGACAAGAGACCAGTGATCCAGTGTGCGGGAGCGGAAGTCCGCGTGAATGGACGGGGCGACCGCTCCGCCTCCCCCGACCCGATTGCCCACTTGGATAAGACGTCGACCGACGCCTCGGCGAACACGTCCGAGAATATGCCTCAACCGCAGCATCAACACCCGAGAGCTCGTTTTCGATTGTTGGGGGTTCATCACATCCACTCCCGTAGTTTTTCTCCATAGAGCAGCTCCACGGCATCGTCGATGTCCCGGTTTAGGTGGAAGAGGTCCGCATTCTTCACGAGCATGGCCTTCACGAAGGGGAAACCCAGCCTCATCATGTGAAACCAGCCGACCGTCGTGGGATTTTGGTTCGCCCAAACGAGCGCGGGCGAATCCAGCAGGGGTTCGGAGACGAAGCCCTCTGTACGCAGCAGCTTGCTGAAACCGATCTCGTAGGTCAGAACGATCTCGTCCTTGTCGTCGATATGGTCGACATTCGACCAAAACCGCCTGATGCTCGGCGCCTCGAGCACTTTGTTTCTGAAGCCAAGCCAGTAGCTTTGCAGATGCGGCGCGATCTCTTCGGTGTGGGTGATACCCCAAACGTCGCTTGTCGACCTCTCGAAAGCCTCGAGCGTGGGGGCGAGCGATGCGAATGGTCCGACGAGGCTGTCATTGGTGAGTATGACGAGCGGAACGGTGTGGATCACCGGAAAAAGCGATAGCGCGGTCGCCCAGGAGCCGAAGTCGTATCCGCGGTTGGGTTTCACGACGACCGTCGGATGTCCGACGAACCACTCGGGCCAGCGGAGTTCGCCTTGAACATCGCTCGCACGCACGAGGACGACCTCATAGCCGCCTGACTCGAACTCGGCCACCAGCGTGGCGAGTGACCGCGACACGTCGAGAGTCGCCGCATAGCTCGCGATCACCGCGACGCGACTGAGACCCGTGCGAGGAAGCTTGTCGGAGATGACGGTCGCATCGGCCGCGAGCCTCATCGCTGGGGAAACGGTGCTCATCGCCGGACCGAAGCGATAAAGGCGCGGAGGCGGAACCGGGCTCGCCTGACGGGCGCGGTCGTCCTCCACACGGTCGAGCCCCGGAGTTCCGCAAGGAGTCTCTGGTCTCGACGCTGTTGCGCCTTGAGGTGCTCTACCTCTCGAGCAAGCGACTCGGCTCGAGCGGACAAGCCTTCGGCGGAGTGGCGGAGCGCAGAGAATTCGGCCCGGAGCAAGCGGAGCTGCTCTTCGGGTGAGACATCGATGGGGCTGGGCACGTGTTTCTCCTAGACCGAGACTCGGGCGATCGTGTGCAGTGCTGACCGAAGCTCCGAGCCTGCCATGCGTGCGAAGCGCTCGGCGGTTCGATGTCCGTTTTCACGGAGCTCGGTGGCGACGGAGTCCATTGTCGCAACGTCCCCGAGTGCTTTCCTGAGAGCTCCCGACTCCCCTCCGTCGGCACCGACAAGGAGCGCGTTGTACCCGTCGAGTACCTCGAACTTCGTCTTGTCGTTTACCAGGCCGACGAAGGCTCCTCCGAGGGCCATGAGACTAAGCGGCTCGAGGCTGTTCTCATAAGGCGTCAGAGCGACGACAGCGAGCGGTCGAACCGACGAAAGTCGCTCGATCGCGGCGCGCGAAATGTCACCGTCTTCAACGACGACGGTGAGTCCATGAGCTTCGGCGACGGCACGAATAGCTGCTACTGCGGATGGCGGGTTGTTCACTGAGACCACCACCCTCTCCGCAGGCTCCGGGGCCAGCGGTCGTGTCGGCAGCGCGGGCACGACCCGGTGCGATGTCTCCCACGCACTCTCGGCACGAAGCTGATCCGCGACCCAGCGGTTCGGCGCGACGTAGTCGAATTCGGGCCGATACTTCGAGACGATCATGCTCTGCTTGTCGGGGTCCAAAGGAAATGCCCCGCTCTCGACTGTCGGCAGGAGATAGGCTGGCTTGCCCTCGTGGAGGCTGCCGAGCCAGACGGTGTCGGCTGCGCCCCAATCGCAGGCGATCTTGAGGCTCGTGCGCGACGCGAGGTCGGCGACGACGGACTCGTCGACCGTGGTGGCATCGGTCGTAAGAACTGCGGCGGACACTCCGAGCCGCTGGAGTTCGGACGCCTGGTGCGCCACGTAATCGCACCAGAGGGCCGACGATGCGGGACTCAGGACGAAGTCGACATGCAGATCGTCTTCGCCGACAGAGCGTTCGAGGAACAGGTGCGACCACTTCCTCCAGAAGTGGCGCATCGACCCCAGCTCGCGGGCTCCTTGGCTGTAGCCGCGTGTCGCCGATTCGTGGTGCACGACCATCGCCGCGGGTTGATACAGGCACCGGATACCGCGGGTCCAGGCCTCGATTCCGTAGTCGACGTCTTCGAATCCAAGCCAGTAGGTCTCATCGAGTCCGCCCAGCTCTTCGTATGCGCTTCGAGTGATGTAGACGCAGGCGCCCGAGATCGACCTGTTGTAACTCGACACGTTGGCCAGCGGGCGGTTCGCTGCGCTGCCGACGTAGAGGTGACCGAACCACTGGGGAGCGAGAACCCGCGCGTAGTAGGTTCCGCCGTACTGGATTCTCCCGTCGGGGTACACCAGCTTCGGACTGACGAGACCGACCTTCTCGTCGACGGCGTAGGCACCGTACTGCAGGGCCTCGAGCCATCCAGCCTGCGCAACCGTATCGCTGTTGAGCAGAACGATGTCGTGCCGGGCGGCGGCCATGCCAACGTTGACCGAGACGGCGAAGCCCTGTCGTTCCTCTTTGAAGATGACTCGGACCCGCGACGACTCCAGGGTACGAAGCAGCGCCGAATTCGCTGGCTGGCAGTAGTCGTCCACGACGACGACCTCGTAGTCGAAGGCGGCGCATGTCTCCCGAACCGCCTCGAGGCATGCCGTGAGCAGCGGGAAGTCGTTGTAGCTGGGAATGACGATGCTGACCGGGCGACGATTGCGGGCGACCCACAGGCCAATGCTCGGATCCTGCGCAAGGCCGGAACTGCGATCGGCCAGGCTTCGATCCTGGCGGGCGAGGTCGATTCGATCGCGCGCGGACTCGGGCAGCGCCCGGTAGATGCGTCGAGCAATCGGACGAATGGGGAGGAGCGACATAAAGACAACGGTATCGATGAATTACTCTGTGTTCATCATGGGACAGCCACCACACGATCGCGAGACGCATCCCCGAACCCGAGTACTGCTCGTCGCTCCGGATGTGATCGGGGAACGAATGGCCGGTCCGGGTCTGCGATTCGTCTCCATCGCCCGCGCGCTGGCGCCGCACATGCACGTCACGCTGGCCGCGGGGGTCGACGGCAGCACAGCACTCGACGAAGAGGGCCGATCGTTCGATGTCGCCTATTACACAGAGCGCTCTGAGCTCGAAGATCTCGTCGCTGCCACCGACGTCATCTTCTGCCAGTTCTTCGACACGCACGTGGCGCGCCTCGCGAACGAGGCGGGCGTGGCGATTGTCTACGACCTCTACAACGCCCTACCGGTCGAGACAATCGGCTCGAATCGGATCAGCGGCTTCACCGACGAGGAGGGCAAGGATCGCGAATACTCCGAGCTCGTGAAGTACTTCGCGTTCTGCGCCCGGGCCGGTAGCTACTTCGTCACGTCGAACGAACGTCAGCGCGACTGGTGGCTGGGCTTCATCATGGCCAGCCTCGGTGTGCTGCCCAGCACCCTGCACGGGCGCAAGGCCGACGAGATCATCGGGCTCCTTCCCTTCGGCTCAGAGGACAGAGAACCCGAAAGCGTCTTCCACGGACTCCGGGGACGGCACGGTCTGGAATCGTCGGATTTCATCGTTCTCTGGGCAGGCGGGATCTGGGATTGGTTCGACGCGGCGACGCCGATCAGGGCGATCGCATCGCTGGTAGACGAGAACCCGCACATCAAGCTGGTGTTCTACGGCACTACGCACCCGAATGCATCCATCGGGGAACCCGCGACCGTTCGTGCTGCCAAAACCCTCGCTGACGATCTCGGCGTACTCGGAAGCAATGTCCTCTTCCTCGACGACTGGGTGCCGGCCGCGGAACGCGAGAACTATCTGCTCGACGCGGACATCGCCATCTCGACTCACCAGGACTCACTCGAGACCCACTATGCATTCCGCACACGTATTCTCGATCACTTCTGGGCACGACTGCCCAGCGTCGTCTCCCGCGGCGATTGGTTCGCCCAGTACATCGATGATCAGGGCCTCGGAATCGTGACCGATGTCGCAGACGTGCCAGCGGTGGCCGCCGCAATCCGTACCTACGCGCTTGATGAGGCGATGCGAGCTGCGACGATCGAGCGCATCGAGTCGATCCGCGCGCACTGGACCTGGAGCGAGACGACCCGGGAGCTGCGCGAGCGGCTCACTATCGGATTCTCCTCAATCAAGCGCCCTCGACTCGACCCCGAGGAGACCATTCACCCGACCGAAGCGCCTGCCCCGGCCGTGCCGAGCACAAGACAGCTCGTCAGGATGCTTCTAGTTCGTTCTCCGTTCGGTCCCGTTTTGCGACACGGCCGGGCGGTAGTGCGGCAGGTCTCTTCACGTCAGAGGCGCAAGTAGAAGTGCTCGAGCTCATCGAAGATCGTCGCCCAGGTGAATTTGGCAGCCGTTTCCAGCCCAGCGACCCTCAACCTTTCCTGAAGGGCGGGGTCGCCCATGAGCCTCTCGATCGCACGAGCGAGATTGGCGTCATCTTCCTGATCGACCATCAGACAGTTGACCTCGTCGTGACAGAAGCCCCTGTTTCCGTGTGAATCGGTCGCTATGACCGGGCATCCGGCTGCCATCGCCTCGATGATGGGCAAGCTGAATCCCTCGTGCCGAGAGGTTTGCACGAAGCAGGTCGCCTCGTTGTAGAGCCGATTGACGGTGAAGTTGTCGGGCGTCGTGACATAGTCGGACCGCTCGTCGTCGACGATCGTCGGCTCGCCGCCGAACAGCAGCAGGCGCGGTCTCGCCTCGCCAAGGCTTGACCACGCTCTGTGCGTCATGGCGAAGTTCTTCTGGAAGAACGAGCGTCCGATCGCCAGCACGGTGTCGTCGCGTCGCGGAACATCGGGCAGCGGCCGGTAGTATTCGGCTTCGTATCCAACGGGGATGAGGGTGGGGTCCACACCGACCGCCCGCAGCTCGTCGAGCTGGAAGTCCGCCGTCGTGAGGTAGGCGAATTCGCGACGATAGCTCGAGACCACGGCAGCCCGCGCAATGGCGTCGTCGGGGTAGAACCAGGTCTCGAACTCCTGCACGAACTGCACTGGGACGCCGTCATTCACACTCGCGAGCCAGACCACCTGACCGGTCTCCCACCACGTCGCGACCTTTATCGCCTGCTCATTTCGGAGGGCCACCATCAGGTCGTAGTAGCTGCGGAACTGTCTGACGGGAACGAGAAGGTCGGTCCACGTCGGTGCCCCCTCGAGTGACCAGATCTCGACTGAAAAGCCTCGGCGTGTCAGACCGTTGGCCTGCTCGAAAACCGTTCTGATACCGCCGCTGATCGACGTGGCATTCAGTACGAAGATCACGCGCCGATGACCGGACTCGTCTACAACAGGCCGATGCGTCAGCCATTCGCGCTGGCTCACCGTCATCTCCGGGGCACGGACGTTGCTGACGGGAAGGACCACGGGAGTGAAGGCGAGAGTGCGCCAGTTCTGCTTCCACCCCTGCATAACGAGGTGAGCAAGCTGGCCGGATGTCGCCAATGGAGCGAGCGCCACCGCATCGACGATGATCCGATCCATCATGCCGTGGGTGAGATAGAAGCCATGCACCCCGGAGGTCAGGACATATCGAGGAATCGCAGCCTGCCCGTAGTCCGTGCGAGTGGGGCCAGCCTCCGCCCACGATCCGCTCGCCCTGTCATAGTCGAACCCCGCGACGGTGCGATCGCCCTCGGAGTAGGCCGGGGTCACGGCTCCGACCTCGCCCTCGATATCGTAAGTGTTCGCCGCGTGTCTCAGCCGGACGACGTCGAGCAGAGGAATGAGTGGCTGCGTGAGGTCGACGAGTAAGACGTCGCATTTGCGCCACCACTGCTGCATGAACGTCACGACCTGGGGCAGAGATGTGCTCTCGGCTGTCTCAACGAAGTCGCAGGAGGTAACGTCGTCCGCTCCGACGAAGGGGCGACTCGCCGCGAGCTGTGGTGACACGACGAAATGCGTGAGCAACATCTGCCTGGCCTCATCGAGCCATTGGCCCAGAGCGGGGTCGTCCGTAGAGCCCATCAGTACCAGAACGATCCGCGCCGGGGAGAGAGTGTGCCAGTTCAGGGCGTCGCCGGTGGGGAGGTCGGTCGTGATCCCATTCGGAAAGACCTTGTGCGGCACCTCCTGCGCCTGCCGTGCTCGTTTTTGGAATTCGAGGAACTCACGGGGCCCTGTGCGCTGGAGCACTCTCGCGTGACCGAGACCCTTGCGAGCGGCACCGGCCGCAGATGCAATACCGGTTTTGATCAGGCTCGCCGGATTTCTCATATCCATGCGGCCAGCCTATTCGGTCACCACAGCGCCCTCCAGGTCACTCCTCCATCGACTTCACCCGGGGTCCGACTGGAGCGTGCGTTAAGCTGGGCTCTGGCTTCGCCGTCCTCCCAATACGGATTTTCGGGTCACCTCCATGACGCCCGAGTTGGCTCGAGAGGTGAGAGGCGGATCGACAGATGGGAAAGCGCGCCTCATGAAGATTGCGATGACGGTGATGGTTCGCGACGAAGCGGACATCATCGCGGCCATGCTCGACCACCACATCGAACAGGGCATCGACACCATCATCGTGACCGATAACGGTTCGATCGACGGCACCACGGAAATTCTCCAGGATTTCGCCGCACGGGGCCTCATCGAGCTGCGCCACGATCCCGTTCACAAGAAGCAGCAGTACACGGTGGTCACTCAGATGGCCCGGGATGCCTACACGCAGTTCGGGGCAGACTGGGTCATCAATGCCGATGCAGACGAGTTCTTCATTGCGGCAGATCCGGCTTTGACGGTAGCGGACGCACTACGCATGACACCGAACTCGATTCGCACCTTCACTGTGCCTGTCACCAATATGGTCGGCCCGCCGGCCCTGTCAGGAACGGGTCTGCAGCGTCTCGTCTATCGGGACCACCGCTCCGCTGAAGAATTGCAAAACAAGGGGCTGATGCCCCATCCGACAGCCAATGCGATCCACGTCGGCGACCCAAACATCGAGATCTCCCAAGGAAATCACTTCGTCAGTCTAGAGCCGGATGGCGCACCCGAGGAGGCCGCGGCCATCGAGGTATTGCATTTTCCTTCGCGCTCATGGCAGCAGTACAGGAACAAAGTCGAGATCTCCGGCACGGCTTACGCAAACAACCCCGATCTGCTGCCCAGCCCGAACCACCATGGCCTTAAGGACTATGCGCGATTCAAGACGGGCATCCTGCTCCCCTACTTCCTCGCACGTCACCCGACTCCCGCGACCGACGACGAGGCGGTTCAGCGAGGCGAACTGATCGAGGACCGGCGGATAGCCGATGCCCTCGCCTCTCCTGAACCCGACATCGAGCTGACTGCGGCGGATATGGACTTCGACTCGCATCTATTCGAGTATGAAAGTCGGTTGGAGGCCAGCCGCCTCGACAAGTCCCGACGAGCAGCCGCTGACATCGAGCGGTTTGAGGGCGAGAACCAGGACCTGAGGTCAGACGTCGTCCATCTCAGAGCAAAGATCACGGAATACGGCATGGTCGTCAACGAGCTCCAGACCGATATCGCCGCCTACCGGAAGCGCTTGGCGGTGCGCTTCGTAGATCGCATTTCACGCGCTATCCGAAGACGCGGATAGCAAGAGTCCCCGTTTCTCACGAGGCGAAGATCAGGATTGCGGTTTAGTCGAGACGCCCGAGATCGACGATCTCGGGGCGAGCAAACAGCGTTCCCCCGGCGAGGTCAAAGAAGGGCACGTCGAATGACGCAGCCTGGGGCTTGTCGGCCAAATGGGAGTGCGATGCGTCGATAAGCGAAGCGTTGATGAAGTACTTGCCACTTCCGAAAGCGACATTCTTCACCGTGAACTCGACGGTGCGAGACTCTCTCAGAGGCAGCAGCTGAATACCCAACCGGTTCGTACTGGTGCCGTATACCGCCTGGCCCATAGACGTATCGATTTGAATCGCAGCGATCCAGTCTTGAACTCCGGTGTCATGGCTGAATGCGACCCGCACCTTGAGATCATCGCCGGGTTGCACCGGGTCTCCGACAGCTCGGCCGTCTGCCCACGCCTCGACCGAGTCGATGTGCCCAGAAACGACCGGCTCTTCAGTTTTCTCGGCCCTTTCTTCGACCTCTACAAGCCGTCGGTCTTCTAGCACCTCACGCATCATCTGGGTCGCCTCATAAGGGACTCCGTCGAAGATCAACTCACCGGAGCTCAGGAGTACAGCCCGGTCGCATAGCTCATTGACCTGCCCTAGCGAATGAGTGACGAGGACAATGGTTCGGCCTTCCGCCTGAAAAGACCGGATCTTGTCGAGGCACTTACGCTGGAACGCCTCGTCACCAACGGCCAAGACCTCGTCGACCAGAAGAAGATCGGGATCGACGTGGATCGCGACGGCGAATGCCAATCGCACGTACATACCGCTGGAGTAGAACTTGACCTGGGTGTCGATGAAATTGTGGATGCCAGAAAAGTCGACAATATCGTCGAAGTAGAAGTCGGTCTGCTTACGCGAGAGTCCGAGAATCGAGGCGTTGAGGTAGACATTCTCTCGACCCGTCAGGTCGGGATGGAAACCCGCACCGAGCTCCAGCAGCGCCGCCAGACGACCACGCCGCGTCACCGAACCGGTCGTGGGTTCAATGATTCCACCGATGGCCTTCAGCAGGGTGCTCTTGCCGGATCCGTTCGGTCCGATGAGACCGATCGTGGTGCCAGCGTTGACGTCGAGCGAGACATCTTTCAGCGCCCAGAAATCTTCTTTGTTCTTCGAAGAGCGGCCCGCGTTCACGATGCGCTCTTTCAGGCTTTTCTCTTTGCGAATGATGAATCGCTTCGATACGTTCTCGACGCGTACGACGGGTACGGCACTGCTCATGGGTTAAAGCTCCTGGGCAAAGTTGCCCTGTAGGCGAGAGAAGACCCGCTGACTTATGAAGAGGAAGACGAGGCCTACGGCAGCGGCCACGACGAGGCGCAGCGCTAGACCATCGAGGGAGTCCGACGACGAGTTCGGCGACCACAGCGCTTCCTGGAACCCGATGACAGCGAGCGTGATCGGGTTGTTCAGATAAACCTGTGCCAACCACTCCGGCATGTACTTGATCGCAAACGTCCAGTGATAGAGAATCGGCGACCCCCACATGAAGAGCATGAGCACGACCTCGACAAGGTACTGCACGTCGCGGAGGAAGACATTGAGTGCAGATAAGAGAATGCCCAGCGCGGTGCCGTAGATGATGATCACGACGAGCGCCCCGACCCCGTACAGGAGGTGCGGCCCGAATGTCAGCGTACCCACGAGTGCGGCTGTTACAACCAGGATCAGCAGCTGGATACAGAGGTTGAACAGCGCCGAACCGACCGCAGATAGCGGGAAGATCTCTCGCGGCAAATAGACCTTCTTGACCAGCCCCGAGTTGGCGATGATCGATGACGTGCCACCGCCTACGATCTCGCTGAAGAGGGTGTAGATCGTAAGGCCGGCAAAAATGTAGACCGCAAAGTTGGGGATGCCGCGCTCGGCGCCGAGGAACTTGCCCACGACCACGTAATAAATAAGCAGCTGGGTGAGCGGCTTGATCAAGCTCCAGACGAAGCCCAGACTGCTGTCTTTGTAGCGGGCCTTCAATTCACGCTTAGTGAGAAGGCCAAGCAGTTCTCGGTGCTTCCAGATGTCTTTCAGAGAACCGGCTGCACCGGATACGAGCTGGTCAGGCGCCCCTGCACGCTCAAAGGGCAGGGAGTCAAGTCGGGCCAGACGTTCCTTTGCAGTACCCTGAATTTCCGCCATGCAATGAACTCTCAATCATTTGCGCCGCGCAGGTGCGCAACAATCGCGTCCGAGAATACATCAGTAGATTGCGAGTTGTGCCCTGGCCTGCTGAGTCGGGGAGTTTGCAACTCGTTTTATCGTTGCTGGTCCCGCTCAATATTGTCGTTTTCTAAGTCGATGGCGTCGATTGCCTATTGCTGATCCGCCTGTTGACCGCCCGAGCGAGCCTATGGCTCGGGGCCTCAATTAGACGAAAGAAGATTTCGGTCAGCACGAGAGCGATGACGATAACACCTGGGATGACCAATCTCGCGGGTAACCCCGCAGCGCCAGCCAGATTGCCCGCGACAACGACCAAAGGCTCGTGAATCAAGTAGAGGCTGAATGACCTCGTTCCAAGCCATCGCACAAGACGAGTACTCAAGAACGCTGACCACCCGCCAGGTCTGGCCGATAGCACGAGGAGCAGTGCGGCTCCGCCAGCCTGCGCTACACGCGTGACAGCGACGAGTTGAGGCTGGCCGATGTAGACGCCAGGTGCGTAAGCGAGCCAATAACTAGACAGGCCCAAGACGGCAATCGCCCATAGCCCGACCAATAAAGCCCGCGGGAGACGGTCCAGACGGAACGCGATCTCGTTCCATCCGAACGCAATCATGGATCCGAGCGCGAATACGGGGAGTTGATAGAGCCCGCCCATCTGGTACGGGCGGTCAGCGGGCCCCACTAAAGCACCTACGAGTAGCAACATCACGACCAGGCAGACCTTCAGAGGCCATCCCCGTAGCCAGCGTCCTCCAAAAATGACATAGACAGGGAGCAACAACGATAAGAGGACCTCCCACTTGAGCGTCCATAGCGCACTATTGCTAAATCCCGGCCGTCCGAGGAGCGCCAGGTCATTCAGCAACCCATCGGCGTTCAGCTCGGACGGATGGCCCGCCACCCAATCAGTGACCGACTCGGGTGAGGCGTGCGGAACGAGAGCTATGGTCACGCAAGCGAGACATACGGCGGCCCAGACTGGAATGTAGAGACGAATGAGGCGCTGCGGATAATACGCTGCCCATCGCGGAGTTCTACCTTGTGCACACGGGAGACAGAGAACGAACCCGCTCAACACGAAGAAGATCGTTACAGCCACACTTCCGTCCCAGAACAGGTGCAAGGGGGTATATGTCAGCCACCATGCTGCATCACCAATTACGACGGGGGCGGGTGCTCGATATGGCGCGAGGAGCGCAGGTACGAGAAGTAACGAGTGGTGCACGAGAACGACAAGAGCGGCTATGCCTCTCAGCCCGTCGAGGGAGCTGAGACGGCGGCTTTGATCCATGAGCGGAGCTTAGCGAGTGCGCCGAGCGGGGTTGACACCACGTGCCTGGTCACGCACGCCATTCGTCGCCCGGCATCAGATCCTCGGGCCGGGACCTGCCAGTTAGAATTCTCTGATGAGTGCGCGTGCGCGCTCCCGAGCTGGAAACGAGACTATGCGCACCATCACACTGTCAGCGTTTGTGGATTACCTTCGTATTTCTCGCGCGTACATGCTCGACAGTAGCTTCCGCCTCGCGCTGCGCCGTTCCCTCCCGGATAGGGCTGCCTTGGTTGCATCGTCTGAGTCTTCAGAAGAAATCCATGCGGCCGATGTGACGCCCCAAAAACAACGCGAGCAGGACGAGGCCCTATCAGCCAACAACGACGGCAATCCATATGCGGGATTGACCGCGACGAGTATGGCGCTTGTGAACGTGTCGACCACCGCGTCCGTTGCAGCGCTCAACGTGATCTTTCTCGAAGTCCGACCGTACGCGATATTTGCTGGAGTGAAGACGGCGCTTGAGGTCGCGTCTGCTCTCGCCCTAGCGCTCGATGTTCAGCTTCGAATCGTTCTTGTCCAGTCGACCGGGCTCTCGAGAGATGACGAGCACGCGTTGCAGCATGAGATCCGCGACCACGTGACCGATCAGGGCTTCGTCGATTCGGCGCTCGAGGTCTCTGTGGTCGGCCCGTCCGCAATCTCGACAACCGAATTCGGCAGCGCCGATTTCTGGTTGGCGACCCATTGGTCCACTGCTCACGCGCTCGACGTAGCATGCCGGAGCCGACTGATTGATCGATCTCGATGCGCGTACCTTATTCAAGACTACGAACCAGGTTTCAACACGTGGTCTACGGAGTTCACCCTCGCGCGTGCCACCTACCACGCAGGCTTCGTACCGATAGTCAATTCGGTTCCGCTCGCCGAGTACCTTCGAAAGAACGAGGGCGCGCAGATCTCTGATCGAGCAATTTTTGCCCCCGCGTTCGACCTCGACGACCTGCGTCGGACCTACGAGTCCCGCCAGGCCCATCCTCGCGTCCGGATCTTCTATTACGGGCGGCCCTCAAAGCCACGCAATCTTTACTCTCTGGGCATTTCAGCTCTGCGGCTGGCGGCTCAAGCCACCCAAACTCTCGGTATTCCGGTTGAATTTTTCATGGCAGGAGAAGCCGGGCCCGACGTGGAACTAATGGATGGAATGACGATGAAAAACCTCGGAGCACTCGCTCGTGAGGATTACTTCACCTTCCTCTCGACAGTCGACGTCGGCCTTTCCCTTCAGTACAGCCCCCACCCCAGCCATCCACCCTTCGATCTGGCTCTCTCTGGCGCACTCGCCGTGACAAACGAGTTCGATGGGCGAACGGCGCTCCATGCGAACATGATCCTCGCCCCCACCGACCCAGACGAATTGGCAATAGCTCTGATCCACGCGGTCGAGAGATCGATTGAGAGCCAAGGCGGAACGCCTTCCCCGTACGAATGGAACGGCCATCAACTAGGTGCCTGCCTCCGAGACGTTATTAACGAGACTGTCGCGATTTTCGATGGCCGAGATTCCACCGATATCCGCCAGAAGGCCGATCACCATGATTAGGCGAGTAGCGCACAAGGTGTTCACGCTTTCACGACAGCCTCGAATTCGATTTGCGGTACTGGGACGTCCCGGGCTTCAACTTTCGATCAAGACCGCTGCAGATGTCGGCCCCAAGGGCGATGTCTGGGGCGACGTATTCTTTGCCAACGATCTAGCTGAATCTCTTCGACGACTCGGACATGTCGTCTTCATCGACAGACTCGGCGAGGCCGTCCGCCCGGAGGGAGCTGCCCACGACGATGTCGTCATCCACCTGCGTGGACTACACCGAACCCACGCCGTGCCCGGCGCCGTCAACGTGCTCTGGGTGATCAGCCACCCGGATCTCGTGGACGACGACGAGCTACGCGCGGGTTTCGACATCGTCTTCGCTGCGAGCGAGCCCTGGGCCCGACGCAAGACATCCGAGGCGGGCCTTCGGGTGCTGCCACTGCTGCAGTCGATGAACCCGCGGCGCTTCCACCCGGGGCCACCGGATGAGTCCCTGCGGTCGGACGTATTGTTCCTGGGCAAGTCGCGGAACATCTTCCGGCCGATCGTAAAGGACTCGATAGAAATCGGCGCCGATCTCGGTGTCTACGGCGACGGCTGGGATCAGTTCATCGATTCCGAGTACATCCGCGCCGAGTTCCTCGACAACGACCGTGTCTCCCCCGCCTATCGAAGCGCTCGCGTCGTGCTCAACGACCACTGGGAAGACATGAAACGCGAGGGCTTTCTCTCGAATCGACTCTTCGATGCCGTTGGCTCCGGCGCCGTCGTCGTCTCCGACAGGGTCGAAGGAATCGAGGACGTCTTCGGCTCGGCGGTCGTGCCGTACGACTCGGCCGACGAGCTGAGGGGCCTTCTCTCGATCGATCACTCATGGCCGAGCATGGGCTCTCGTCTGAGGCGTGTGCGCGCGCTGCAACGCAACCACTCCTTCGATGCGCGTGCCCGCACCATACTGACCCGGTTGCGGCGGCTCTACGCGCGCCGTCTTCTGGGCGAAGTGCGCACGAGAATCCGTTCGAGGATCATCGCTCGTTAAAAGGCCCGCCGAGACAGCCCGCTCAGTTGACCTTACGGCTGTGCTCCAGGGAGCCGGCCCGGATTGCGGCCTCGTCGCCGAGGTCGACCCGCGTCGCCGCCCGGTAGGCGCGCCATTTGGCGATGTGGAACCGTGGATTGACGAGGAGCCACCGCAGCCTGCCGAACACAGAGAAGTCATCGCGGAGGATACGGATCGTGTCGACGAGGATTCCTCGCACGGTCATACGCAACTGGGCGCGGCGCCGCATGGGCGGTATCGGCTTGCCAATCTGGCGAAGCGCCACCGTCTCGTCGAACATGCGCTTGCCGTACTCGTCGAGCGTGAGGTCGTTCGAATGAATGACGGCTCCCCGAGGTGCGTAGGCCTTCTTGTAGCCTGCCTCGATGATGTCTTGACCGAACATCATGTCTTCGGAGTAGCGCACGTCGCGGTACGGGATCTCGTTTCGAAGAAACGCAGTCCGCGTGGCCGAATTGACGTCGGAGTAAAACGACAACGCGTCGATGAGCCCTTGCTCTTCCGCCGTGCCGTCGTCGGAGAACACGGTCGTTCCGAAATCGGGTCCGAAGCCCGCGAACACTCCCTCGATCTCGTACTTGAGGAGAGGAAAACAGCCCGGTCGCGGAATCTGCTTGCCCATGACCGCCTTAATGTCTGCGGCCTCGTCGCGAAGCGGGGCCAGCAACTCGCGAAGCCAACCGTCCGAGGCTGGGATGGCGTCGTGCGTGAGATAGGCGATGAACTCGCCGCGGGCGAGGCGAGCAGCAAGGTTACGCGTTTTTCCGTGCCCGAATTCGGAGTTCGAAATCTGGTGGAGCCTAACCGCGGGGTGCCGAGCAACGATGCCGAGGGTTCCGTCTGTCGACCCCGAGTCGATCACCAGAATGTCGACCTCGCCATCGACGGACTGTTTCTCCACAGCGTTCAGGATCTGCTCGAGGTACGTCTCTCCGTTGTAGGTGAGAACCGCAACAGTGACCAGGACGTCGGGCTCGACATTCTCGGGTTGAGTGACAGTCATCGAGATTCGCCTTTCACGTGCTGCCAGGTGTCAGCGATACCCCGCTCGAGGCTGACGAACTCGTCGTATCCGAACTCCGAGGTGAATCTGTTCGTGTCGAGCACGACCCGATCGAGGAACGTCGAGGGAACGGGCTTGACCTCGATGTCGGGCTCGATGCCGGTGACCCTGCGCGCCACGTCGAGAAGATCGCTCACACTCGTGCCTGTTCCACTGCCGATGTTGTAGACGCTCTCGCTCGAGGCGCTGCCGACGGTCTCGCCGATCATGCGCACGGCATCCTGCACGTAGAGATAGTCGCGCACCATCGAGCCGTCGCCGTAGACCGTGAGCGGCAGGCCTCGTGCCATGCGCGACAGGAAGATGGGGATGACGCCCTGCTTCTTGTTCGCTCGCTGCCGCGGACCGTAGGGGTTCGAGATGCGGAACGAGACGGAGTCGAGTCCGTACTTTTTGCCGAAGTAGCGAAGGTACCCCTCGATCGCCAGTTTGCCGATCGCGTAGGGCGACACGGGCAGTGGCGAAACGGTCTCCGAGAAGGATGTCCGGGGCTGGTCTCCGTAGATCGCTCCGCCGGTCGAGGCGAAGAACACCTTCTGCACTCCCGCGTTGACGCAGTGCTGGAAGAGCTCGATGCTCGATGCGATATTCGTTCTCACGTCGAGGGTTGGATCGTTCTCGGCGGTCACGGGGGTCGTCGTCGAGACGAAGTGGAAGACGAACTGCTGCGCCGCGACAGCCTCGGTGACGTCGGCCTGATTCATGAAGTCACCGGCGATCTGGCGAACGCCACGAGCCGAGTAGGCGGCCTGCTGGCTCGAGAACCGATCGAAGGCGGTCACCTCGTGCCCGCGCGAGACCAGTTCGTCGACGAGGTGCGAACCGAGAAAGCCGTTCGCTCCGATGACCAGGCAGCTAGCCACGGACCGCGTCCTCGAAGATCGTCACGAACGTGGCGCCCGCCGCATCCCAATCGGCGCCCTGAACGCTCTCGGAGGCGAGGCGCGCGTGCTCTGGCAGATCGGCGCGATCAACGACCTCGACGAGTCGTCGGGCGAGAGCTTTGGGCGATGGGTCGGCGTACTCGATAAAGGGGTTGTCGCTGACAAGACGATTGTTATCGCCGTCGTTCACGACGGGGATGACCCCCGAGGCGAGCAGTTCAAGGGGCAGCAACGACATGTTGGTAAGCGAGATCACCAGGCCAGCGGCACACCTGTTGTATACGGCATTGAGCTCGTCGATGCGCAGGTCTTGAAGATTCACATAGGGGAAGGGGATCTTGTAGGGGCTCACGTCCCACCCCGCGAGATTGATGACGTAATCCGGTCGCTCCCGGGCGAAATGAGCCAGAGCCAGGATGCCGAGCTCGAAGCCGCGCCTTTCGGTCACAGGTCGTGCGTAGAAGAAGATCTCTTTGCGGCGGCCCTCGTTCGTGATGCGATACAGCGATTTGTCGGCGCCGAAGTCGTAATGAGAGGCGGCCATACCGTACTCGGTCGACAACTTGTGAGAAAGGAAGCCACCGGCCGTGATGCCGTGGAACCCGAAGCGATAGGTGTTCTCGGCCAGCACTGAGGCTGAACCGACGGGCGTGAAGTAGGGCTCGAAATCCTGCACGAAATAGAAGCGACGGGCCGACGATGGGTCGCGGAACGACGCGTAGGCCGTCTCCCAACCGGTTGCGAAGATCGCATCGACGTCATCGCCGACGCTCTGCCCGGTGTGAGCCTCGATTGTCGCCTTCAGCTTCGGATACGAGGGAGATGCGGCCAGCATGTCCTTCACGGTCGCGATGGTGAAGGGGTGCATCGAGCTGTACAGGTAAATCTTGATCGTGTGGCCGGCGGCCTCGAGATAGCTCATGAAACGGAAGATGTTCTGGTGGCCGCCACTCGATTCCCCCGGAGGGGACATGATCCATGCGACGGTCAGGGCGCCATCGCCGACCGCACGAGGGTTTGCGACAGCCGGATGCGGAATGCTCCAGTCGACCTCGCTCGCGTCATCGGTTTTGACGAGCAGACGGATGGGAACGGAGTTCGGCATCGGTTTGACCGAGCGCGCGATGTTTCGCGCCACCCTGGCGGGCAGAGCCATCGGTCCCTGCTCCCGAACAACTTGCCAAACCTTCTTTAGTGAACTCACCGTGCCATGGTACTTGGCCCCTCGGCCATGGCCCGGTCGAAGGCGTCGATGAACATCTCGCCCGGGTCTGCCCAGTCGATGCGGGCGACCGACTCGGCCATCTCCCGTGCGTGCTCGACCTGGCGGCCATCATCCACGATCTCGATCATGCGCCGAGCCATCGCGCCGGGCGACAGCGGCTGGTAGTCCATGTAGGGACTCTCGAAGATCTCGCGCGTGTTCGGCCCATCGTTCACCACGGGCACGACGCCACTCGACATGACCTCCATCGGCAGCAGCGACATGTTTGTCAGAGACAAAATGAGCCCGGCGGCGCAGCGGTTGTAGACCTCATTGAGCTGCGAGATGTCGAGCGCGGTGTGGTTCACGTAGGGAAACGGCACCCAATAGGGCGAAATGTCCCAGCCCACCATGTTGATCGTGATCTCGGGCCGCAGGCGGTGCAGCTCCGTGAGTACGAGGCGACCGAACTCGAAAGCGCGACGGGATGTCGGAGGCCTGGCATAGAACAGCACCTCACCTCGCCGAGAGGTATTGGTGAACGAGTAGTGCTGCTTGTCGACCGCGTAGTCGTAGTGATCGCCGGGCATGCCGTAGTCGTCGGTGAGCTTCTTCGAGAGCCATTTACCCGCGGAGATTCCGTGAAAGCCGAAGCGGTAGGTGTTCTCGGCGAGCACGTAGTCGCTGCCCGACGCGTAGAAAGCAGGCTCGAAATCCTGCGTGAAGTAGAAGCGGCGGGCGTTCGTCGGATGACGGTGGGCCGGATAGGCGGTCTCCCACCCGGTCGCGAAGATGGCCTGCGTGTCGGCATCGAGCCCCGTGGCCTGGTCGTAGATGCGCAGCTCGCCCCGGAGGTCGGGGTAGGCACTCGTCGTCTGGAGCATGAGCCGGATCGCGGCGAGATCGATCGGCTTGGACTCGGTCGTGTAGAAGTACACCGTCACGGAGTGCCCGGCCTTCTCGAGGAAGTCCATGAACCGGAACGCGTTCTGGTGTCCCCCGCTCGTGCGGCCAGGGGGCGAGATGATCCACGCGGTCTTCACGTTCTTGGTGACCGGAACAGGTGGATCGGTCTCGAACAGGGCCGGAACGGTCCAGTCCACCGCCACGGCGTCGTCGGGGTGCACGAGAGACTCGCCGGGCTTGTTCGTGTTGAGGTCGATCGAGAGTCGATTGAAGACCCGCGAGGCCGCCTGGCGCGGGCCTTCCGACCTCAGCGACGTGATTGCGCGAGAGAACAGGCTCACCGGAGACTCCTTCAACTGTGTTCTCGTACTCGACCCCGATCGGTGGCCGCGGAACAGCTAGTAGCCTAACCATGTGCCGATCGACCGAGGAGAAGCCATGCCGCACGACGAATTGCGGGCAACCGTCATTGTCGTGAACTTCAACGGCGGGGCCTTTGTGCTCGAGTGCATCGAGTCGCTCTCTCAGCAGAAGACGCCCGGCATTTGTGTCGAGGTGGTCGTCGTCGACAACGCGTCGACCGATGGTTCAGATCGTCAGATCGCACAGTTCTACCCCGATGTGCGAATCATTCGCAGCCCGAAGAACATCGGTTTCGCCGGCGGGGTGAACCTCGGCATCGCGAACTCCACCGGCGATGTCATCGTGCTGATCAACAACGATGCTGTTGCTGCTCCGGGCTTCGTCTCGGCGATCGTCGCGCCCCTCGTAGAAGACGGCAACGAACGGGTCGCTGCTGTCACCGCACGGATCCTTCTCAGCGGACGCTTCATTCCCGCGCCAGGCTCGCCCACGGCCTACGTCTCGGCTTCCGGCGCGAGATGGGAGCGGGTAGCGCGCAATGCCACACCCGGGTCGGGCGTCGCTCTCATCAACAGCACCGGCAACCAGGTCTCCCGCTCTGGAAACGGCCGGGATCGGTCGTGGCTCGACACCACCGACGACGAGGCGAGCCCCCAAGAGGTTTTCGGATTCTCGGGGGGTGGCGCGGCTATTCGGCGTGCGGCGCTCGAGTCGGTCGGACTGTTCGACGAACGACTTTTCATGTATTACGAAGACACCGATCTGGCCTGGCGCCTTCGCCGAGCCGGCTGGAAAGTGCTGTATGCAGAAGGCGCCACGGTCTGGCATCGTCACGCCGCGTCCAGCGGCATCCGGTCCCCTTTCTTTCTTAGACACAACGTGCGAAACCGCATTCTCGTCACGGCCCGCAACGGCACCCTCCGCATGCTCCTATCCGCCGTCGTGCGCACCGGCGGAAGCCTTGCAAAATCGCTCCGGCGGCTTGCACGCGACCGGCGCGACAAAGATGCCCGAGTTCAGGTCCGAGCGACAACGCTCGGGCTCCTGCAGGCTCTGGCGATGATGCCCGGATATGTCGCCGATGGTCGACTGCGCGACGCGGGTTCTCGCTTGCCCCGGTCGTTCATCAAGCACTGGACGGTCGACGATTGACTCCTGCCCCACACGCGAAAAGATTGACTCGATGACGAAGACTCTCCCGAAACGCGACAGCGTCACTCGCACCCGTTTCATGCTCTTCGTGATCTTCCCCGTCGCAATGTTCCTCAGTCTGGCGAGCTGGGCGCTCGCTTCTCCCGTGGGCGCAAGCCCGGATGACGATTTTCACCTGGCGAGCACCTGGTGCGGGCTCGGAATCCGTGACGGGTTGTGCGAACCCGGCGCCGAGCCCAATGAACGACTCGTTCCTCAGCTCGTGCGCGACGGAGCCGAATGCTACAAATTCGCCCCGGCCGAAAGCGCTGCCTGCCAGCAGCCCATCTCCGGTGAGGCGGCGGCGAAGCTGGTACCGACCGAGCGGTTGAACTCGACCGGTTTGTATCCTCCCGTCTACTACGCGGCGATGGGAGTGTTCGCATCGGAGGATGTCGAGCAGTCGGTGGTCGTCATGCGACTCGCCAGCATCGCGATCTTCGTCGCCCTGTGGACGGCCTTGTACGCCCTGCTTCCACGGCGGCGTCGTAGCACGCTCGTCTGGTCATGGGTAGTCGCGATCGTGCCTCTCGGCATGTTCTTACTTGCCTCGAACAATCCCAGTTCGTGGGCGATCATCTCTGGCGGCTCGGTCTGGATAGCGCTCGTTGGCTACTTCGAGACCACAGGAAAGAGGCGCGTTGCTCTGGGAGTATTGGCGCTCCTCGCGGCCGGGCTCGGCGCAGGGGCGCGTGCTGACTCGGCTCTCTACGCCGTCATCGGAGCCGGCGTTGCGGTGGCGCTCACGGCCAATCGAACCGTCGCTTATTGGCGCTTGACGATCCTCCCGATCCTCATCGTCGTCGGCTCGATCGCCCTCTACTTCACGTCCAACCAGGTCGCAGCTGCATCCACCGGAATGGGTACGGATACCACCATTGCGACCACGGATACTGGCTTTCTCCTGACCAGCAACCTTCTCGATCTCCCTCTGCTCTGGGCCGGTGTCTTCGGCTCGTGGGCACTCGGGTGGTTCGACACACGGATGCCGGGAAGCGTCTCGGTAGTCAGTCTCGCAGCGTTCGCCGTCGTCGTCTTCGCCGCGCTAGCCCATACGACGTGGCGCAAACTCCTCGTCCTGGGACTGATCGCCGGCGCGCTCGTGGCTATCCCGGTGTACATCCTGGTTCAGAGCAGCACCGTCGTGGGCAGCGGCGTGCAGCCTCGCTACGTACTTCCGCTCATCGTCATGTTCGCTGGCGTCGCGCTCTTCCACTTGCGCGATCGCGAACCTCAGCTCGGCCGCGTTCAGGTGTACCTCGTCGAAGGCGCCATCATCGTGGCCAACGCCATCGCGTTGCACGTGAATATGCGTCGATACCTCACTGGCGTCGACATGGGCGGGTGGAACCTCAATAACCGACGCGAGTGGTGGTGGGATCTTGCCGCCACGCCTGTGGTCGTGTGGGCCGTCGGAGCGCTGGCCTTCGCGTTCGCTGTGCACCTTCTCTTGCGATATCACAGTGTTCTCAGCCCGACCCACGATCAGCACCTCGAAGATGGCTACTCCTCACCGCGACTGAAATCGAAAGCGGCATGACCCTCGACATTCTGATGCCGTTCTACGGGCGCGTCGACCAGTTCCGGCTCGCCGTCGAGAGCGTACTGGCCCAGAGCGATGGTGAATGGCGTCTCGTGATCGTCGACGACGTCTACCCCGATATCTCCGCGGGAGAGTGGGCACGCGGGCTGAACGATCCCCGCATCACCTATCTCCGCAACGAACACAACCTCGGGGTGAGCGGCAATTTCAATCGTTGTGTCTCGCTCATCGAGAACGACTTCGCCGTGATCATGGGATGCGACGACGTGATGCGGCCGGGTTACGTGGCGCGCGTCGCGCGACTGCAGTCCCAGCACCCTGATGCTGACTTGATCCAACCCGGTGTCTCGGTTGTCGACGAGAACGGAGAACCTTCGAGTCCCTTACCGGATCGGGTGAAATCGCTTCTTCGCCCTCGCGGGTCGAAGCCGCAAGTCCTCGCCGGAGACCAACTGGCTGCCAGCCTTCTTCGTGGAAACTGGTGCTACTTCCCGTCGCTCTGCTGGCGAAGCGATCGGTTACGAGAGTTCGGTTTTCGCGAAGACCGCCGAGTCGTTCAAGATCTCACTCTGATCTTGCAGATCGTACTGTCGGGCGGAGCCCTTGTGCTCGATGACGAGACGGTATTCGACTACCGCCGACACGCGGCCAGTGTCTCGTCTCAGGGCGGCGTCGACGGCACGAAGTTCGCCGAAGAACGGGATGTCTTCTACGAGGCCGCCGACCGCTGTGACGCGCTGGGCTGGCACAGGGCCGCGCGGGTCGCTCGACGCCATGTCCCCTCACGACTCAACGCGTTGTCCGAGTTGCCGGCAGCGCTCCGTTCGGGCGACTCCGTCGGGCGCCGTGCACTACTGCGTCACGTTCTCGGCGGACGCTAGACGATCGAGGTCGGAGGCCGCAGCCTGACCCGCCTGCGGGCGATCAACATGCCACGCGCGAGCATCAGCCGCGCAGTGAGGATCGTTCCGAGCGGGCGCCACTTCAGCGGAGTGACGTTGTAGTCGTGCAAGCGCCGCTCGACGACCACCTCGCTCAGGTGCGAGATCGAACGCGTCGCATTGCCGAGGATCGCCAGCCAGAGATCGTGCGACTCGATGAAGATCTCGGGGAACGGTACGAGATCGCGCACAAGCTCTCGTCGGAATCCCATCGCGCATCCGAAGTAGGGGCGATACCCCACAAGGATCGCCAGAGTGTTCCAGCCGAACTTCCTGTCGTAACCGGGCCTCAGCGGCCGGCGTGCGGGCATCCGGCCGTTTTCACCCAGCACCGAGTAGTTTCCGGCAACGACAAGGTGCGTGTCCAAATGCGCGACCATCAGCTCTAGTCGCCCGGGAGTCCAGACATCGTCTTGATCGGAGAGCATGATGTACTTTCCGCGAGCGCGGCGAATGGCGTTCTCGAACGTTCGCACGTATCCGCGGTTGACCGGCTCGGCGTGCAATCGAACGCGCGGATCATCGATGCCCTGGATGACGGCGACCGTGTCATCGGGTGATGCGTCGTCGACGATCACGAGCTCATCGTCGTCGTGAAGCTGCTCGAGAATCGACTCGATCTGCTCCCTCACGAACGGTGCGCCTCGGTAGGTGGCCATGCACACGCTCGCCCGGATCATGCCACCATAGTATTCGCCCGCCACAGCTCTTCCGGCGTCCGACGAGAAGGAGGCCGCCGTGCCCCGAGCAGATTCAGTCACCCCGTCGACGCGTGTCGTCGCCGTGATCTCAGCGTTCAATCCGGGGCCCGCGCTGCTCGACGCGTGTACCTCGTTGCTGCCGCAGACGAGCTCTGTCACGATCATCGACGACGGCAGCACGATCGATGTGACAGAGATTCTGGATGCGTGCGCTGCGGCCGGGTGCCAGATCGTCCTGCTCGGGCAGAACTCGGGCATTGCATCCGCGCTGAACGCGGGCGTCGAGACGGCGTTCGCGAGCGAGCCCGATGCTGAGTTCGTGCTGACGCTCGACCAGGATTCGACGCTTCAAAGCGACTACGTCGAACGCGCACTTGCCGCGTTCGACTCGGCCAGGGCGGCGGGCGTGCAGGTCGGCCTGGTCGCGCCTCACTCCGTCGAAGGACTCCCCTCCCGCGTCGCGGAAGTGCGGAACGGGGTCGTTCTGGGGCTGGAGCCTATCCAGTCGGGTCTGGTCATCCCCCGCTCTGTCTGGCAGAGCGCCGGCCCGTTCCGTGCCGGCCTCTTTATCGACTCTGTCGACACCGAGTACTTCATGCGTCTTTCCGACCTCGGTTTCGAGACCGTACTCGCGGCTGGTACCCACCTCGGGCACAGCCTTGGCGGTCGATTCCATCCCACGATCTTCGGCCGTCGTTTGCGGTTCGGCGGCAACGATGTGTCGCTCGTGAGAAGCTCGCCGTTCCGCTACTACTACATCGCGCGTAACCGGGTTCTGATGAACAGGGCATTCGGCTCTCGGCACCGCGCATGGGCATTGAAGGAGACCCTTCTCGATGCGCGGCACTTCGCCATCGTGCTGGCACTGTCGAAGAATCGGGTCGTCCTCGGCCGCCTTATCGTTGCCGGGTGGCTCGATGGCATCCGGGGCAGACAGGGTCGCATGCCGAGCTCAGTCGAACGGATCGCTCGCCGCTGATCGCGCCTTCGCTCGCCGGCCATGGCGGGCGCTTATGATGGTCGGATGCCCAGCCCCTTCGACGGCACACTCATCGTGATGCCTGCATTCAACGAGGAAGAGGCCGTCGGCAACGTCGTTCGCGAGGTTCTCGGTACTTTTCCCGGCATCCACTGCCTCGTCGTCGACGACGGCTCGAGCGATGCAACGTCAGCGGAGGCCGCGCAGGCCGGGGCTATCGTCGCCTCTTTGCCGTTCAACCTCGGCGTCGGCGGAGCGATGCGTGTGGGATTCAAGTACGCGCTCGAGCATGGCTACGCAAACGTCATTCAAATCGATTCAGACGGCCAGCACGACCCAGTCGGCGTGCCCGCTCTCATCGAGCAGCTCGCCACACACGACCTCGTTCTGGGCGCCCGCTTCGCGGGAGAAGGCGAATACTCGGTGCGCGGGCCCCGGCGCTGGGCGATGCTGATGCTGTCAGGAATCCTCAGCCGTCTCGCGGGAACCAGACTCACCGACACCACATCCGGGTTCCGTGCAAGCGGGCCCCGCGCTGTTCGTCTCTTCGCCGCTCACTACCCCGCCGAGTATCTGGGCGACACCGTCGAATCTCTCGTCATCGCGTCACGGGCCTCTCTCACCGTCAGTCAGGTGGCCGTCGCCATGCGCCCACGCGCCGGCGGCCGCCCGTCGCACAACCCGTTCAAAGCGGCGATCTACCTCGGTCGCGCGGTGATGGCGCTGTTCATCGCTCTTCTCCGCCCGCCCGTGATCCTGCCCTCGGAGGCGTCGACCCGATGACCATCGCCACATACTTGCTCGGGGTCTTCTCGGCCCTGCTCACCCTCGGTGTCGTCATCGAGATGCTGCGTCGGAGACGGCTGCGCGAACGCCACGCCGTGTGGTGGCTCTTAGCGGGAACCCTCGCGCTTCTCGTGGGCCTGTTCCCCGACATCCTCGGTTGGGCTGCGAGTCTCGTCGGCGTCGCGGTGCCGACCAACCTCATCTTCTTCGTGAGCATGGCGGTTCTCTTTCTCGTGTCGATCCAGCACAGCGCCGAGCTCACCGACCTCGAAACGAAGACGCGGGTTCTCGCCGAGACAGCGGCCCTCCAGCAGCTGCGCATCGAAGAGTTAGAGAAGTCGATTCGGAAAGAGTCGTGAGTCGATCCGCGAAAACGGTGAAGCCGGGCCGGTGGAAGATCTTCGCCGTCGCCTGGGTAGCCCTGTCGCTACTCGCGGCCGCGTGGGCTATCGCATCGCCGATCAGCTCGGGGCCCGACGAACCCGCACACATCGTTAAAGCTGCCTCGGTTGTTCGTGGCGAGCTGGTGGGGCCTCAGGGCACCTACGGCAATGAGGTCAAGGTTCCGAACTACGTGTCGTGGACCAACGCGCAGACCTGTTTCGTCTTCGAACCGGCCGTGCCGGCCGACTGCGCGCCCGCCGTCGAGGGCGATCCCGCCAAGACCGTCCTCGGCACGACGACTGCGGGCTACAACAACCCCGTGTATTACGCCCTGGTCGGGTGGCCGTCGCTGATCTTCTCCGATTCCACCGGTATCTACGCCATGCGCATCGTCAGCGGCATCCTGTCGTCGGGCATGCTCGCTCTCGCCTTCATGCTCGTCTCCACTTGGCGTCGGCCGACCATTCCGGCGGTCGGCCTGCTCGCAGCGATCACTCCGATGGTGCTCTACGTGAACGGCCTCGTGAATCCCAGCTCATTCGAGATCGCCGGCACCATCACCGCATTCGTGGCCATGCTGACTATCGTCACGCAAGCAGACGAGCGTCTGCTTCGCGAGCGCGCCATCATCCTGGTCGCTGTTGCGGTGCTCGTGGCGAACACGCGCACCATCTCACCGCTCTGGATCGCCATCGCTGTGATCTTGCCTCTTTTGCTGTTGAAGGGACGCGATCTGGCCGCGCTGCTCCGGCGTCGCGTCGTCCTTATCTCCGCGGCAATCGTCGCTCTCGGTGCAGCATTCTCCGTCGCATGGACGCCCATCAGCACGCGACTCGCCTCGGACGCGGCGGCGGGAGCTCCAGCGACACCGGTGATCACGACGGTCTTCCCCGACGTCGGCCAGAGCCCGTTCTTCGGTTTCGTCAAGATGATCACCCTCACCTTCACCAATGGCGCCGACATGATCGGCAACTTCGGGTGGATGGATACTCCGGTGCCCGCCACCACGATCGTGATCTGGACGATGCTGATCGGCGCCATCCTGTTGACCGGCTTCGTCGTGCTTCGTGGTCGCCCCGCTCTCGTCGGCGTCATTCTGCTTCTCCTCGCCCTCGTCCTTCCCGCCTTGATTCAAGCGGCGTTCATCACAACCGGGGGCTTCATCTGGCAAGGCCGTTATGGTCTCCCGATCTTCGCCATGCTCATCTTCGGTGTCGCCGCTCTCGTCGGTACCTCTGTCGAGAACTCGCGTTTCTCCGCCGCTGCCCTCAGCCGTCTGGTCTTCGCCGTGATCGTCGGCTTCATTGCGGGTCAGGGTTACGGATTCCTCAAAGCGATGCGCCGAAACGTCATCGGCAGTGACACCTCGTGGAAGCAGCTGATCACCGATCCTCAATGGATTCCGCCCGGGGGCGTCGCGCTGTCACTCGCACTCTTCGTGGTCGGTCTTCTCGTCTTGGCCGTCGTGGTCTTCCGCCTGCGTTCGACCGAGCGGCGCATCGAGGTCGTCGGCTCGGATGCGTAAGAGGTTCTCACCTAGGGTCGTCTTCTTCACGGCCTGGATCGCCCTCTCGCTGATGTCTATCGCGTGGGCATTCGCGTCTCCCCTCGGCTCCGGCCCAGACGAGCCGGCGCACCTCATCAAGGCCGCGTCGGTCGTCCGTGGAGAACTCGTGGGCCCCCAGGGCGATACCGGCAACATCGTCGACGTTCCCGCCGCGGTGGCCTGGACCGCCACGCAAGACTGTTACAGGTTCGACCTCAATCAGGATGCTGGATGCGCGCCGGCCCTCGAGGGTTCAGGTTCCGAGACCGTCACGACCGAGACGTCGGCCGGCTACAACAACCCCGTCTACTACGCCGTCGTCGGCTGGCCGACCTTGCTCTTGACCGGCGAGGCGGGCCTCTACGGAGTGCGCATCGTCTCGGCGATCATCTCGTCGGCCATGCTCGCCTGCGCTTTTCTGCTCGTCGCCGGGTGGCGTCGCCGATCCGTTCCCGCCGTCGGCTTGCTCATCGCTTTGACCCCCATGGTCATCTACGTCAACGGCGTGGTCAATCCGAGCGCGTTCGAGATCTCGGGCAGCCTCGCCGTCTTCGCCGCCATGTTGTCGATCGTGCTGCACCCCTCCCTAGAGCTGCTCGCGGGTCGACTGACGATACTCGTCGTCACGGCGGCACTCGCTATGGGCGCACGCACCGTGTCGCCGCTGTGGGTCGCCCTGGCCATCGCGCTCCCCCTTCTCCTCCTCGGATGGCGCGGAGTCGTTCAGTTGCTGCGTCAGCGAGCCGTCATCGTGAGCGCCACAGCGCTCGCTGTGCTCGCCGTTGCCGCCGTTGCATGGAATCCGATCAGCACCCGCCTCGCCACCGACGCGAGAACGACCTCGACCGGCGGTTTCGAGGTATTTCCCGACGTCGGAAGCAGCCCGCTCTTCGGCTTCATGAAGATGATCACGCTGAGCGTCACCAACGGAAACGACATGATCGGCAACTTCGGTTGGATGGACACCCCCGTTCCCGACACCACCGTGGTCGCCTGGACCGTGCTGCTCGGTGCCATCGTTCTGGCCGCCGTCTACCTCCTGCGTCGGAGGTATGCCATCTTCGGCATCGCGTTGGCGCTGGGCTTTTTCCTGGTTCCGCCGCTCATTCAGGCCGCCTTCATCACGACCGGCGGTTATATCTGGCAGGGCCGATACGGTCTGCCGACTCTGACCATGATGGCCTTCGGGCTCGCTGCGGTTCTCGCGTGCGCCATTCCGCGCCGTGTGGAAAATACGGGTACCTCGGTCGGCGGCACGCGCGTCGTCGGTGTGATCGCGGCCGCATTCATCTACGCGCAGTCGTATGCGTTCGCCAGTGCCCTGCATCGGTTCACGGTGGGCAGCGCGACGGCGTGGAAGCAGATGATCACCCAACCCGCCTGGTCGCCGCCTGGCGGAGCCGTCTTGTCGTTAGGCGCCTTCGGGCTCGGCGCCGTGCTGTTGGCCGTGATTGTGGTGTCATTGCACCTGTCGAAGAATCCGTTCGATCAAGACGAGAAGGAGGGACATCGTGAAGACCTCACCCCGCGTGCTGTTTGACGCCACATCGATTCCTCCGAGCCACGGCGGCGTGGCCCGTTTCATTTCAGGGCTGCTGTCTGGTCTGGAAGAAAATGGCCAGTTCGTCGACGTCGTCGCCAAGCGACAAGACATACCGGCATTGCACGACGTCGCTCCGGGACACACCTACCTCGTTGCTCCAGCGATGGTCTCGCGACGCGGTGGGCGCTTCCTCTGGGAGCAGACGGGGCTTCCTGCGCTCGCCCGCCGACGCAGAGCAGACGTCATCTATTCTCCGCACTACACGTTTCCCTTGGTCACACGCGCTCGGCGCGTGGTCACCTTGCACGATGCAACTTTCTTCAGCTCACCAGATGCCCACTCGAGGCTGAAGGGTGTCTTCTTCCGTTCGTGGATCCGCTGGGCCAATGCGCACGCCGATCGACTCGTCGCCGCCAGCCGGGCCACGGCCGATGAAGTCCAGCGCTATGTTCCGCACGCCCAGAGCACGATCGATGTCGGCTATCTGGGCGTTGATCCCCTCGTGTTCACGCCGCCGACGCCCGACGCCATCGCCGAAGCGCGCAGCGAGATCGGTCTCGCGCCAGAACAGCCGTGGATCGCCTTCCTGGGCACCATCGAGCCGCGCAAGAACATCCCCGCCCTCATCACCGCACACGCGAGCCTGCGCGAGGCCGACCCGGCGACGCCCGTACTCGTGCTGTCGGGAGCCCGCGGATGGGATGAGGCGGCGAACGATGCCCTCGATCGCAACGCGCGGCTGGCTGTCGAACAGCGTCCCGTCATCGAGGCCGGCTACCTTCCCCTCGCGCTTCTGTCCGCGTTCCTTGGAGGCTCCGAACTCGTCGTCTATCCGAGCCTGGGCGAAGGGTTCGGTCTGCCCGTCCTCGAGGCGATGTCGAGCGGGGCTGCCGTTTTGACGACCCGACGCCTCTCCATTCCCGAGGTGGGTGGCGACGCGGTCGCTTATGCCGAACCCGACGCAGAATCGCTCGCCGCAGAGATGCGCGCGCTCCTCGATGATCCTGATCATCGGGCCGAACTCGCTCAGTCGGGCCTCGCCCGCAGCTCTCGTTTCACCTGGAGCGAGTGCGCCGCGGTGTACTCCGCTGCCTTCGCCGATGCGGGGGCTGGTTCATGAGCGCCGCTATGGCGGGCGTCGTCACGGTCAGTTACGGTTCCGAAGGGGTACTCGACGGCTTCTTCTCCTCCCTCGACGCGGCAAGCGCCCTGCCGCTGCAGGCGGTCGTCGCAGACAACCGTCCTGAGGCTGGGGCAGCCGTGCGAGAACTCGCGGAGCGCTATGGAGTGACGTATCTACCGATGACCGGCAATCTGGGCTACGGCGGCGCGATGAACGCCGCGGTGCGGAGCCTGTCGGCGAACATCTCCTGGGTACTCGTGAGCAATCCCGATATCGAGATCCAGGCAGGTGCCATCGACGAATTGGTGCGTATCGGCGAGTCGGATGCCCGGATCGGCGCCGTCGGACCGCTGGTCGAGACCGATGGCGAGATCTACCCCTCCGCCCGCGCCATCCCGTCGCTGCGCATGGGACTCGGACATGCCCTCTTCGCCAACATCTGGCCGTCGAATCCCTGGAGCCGGCGGTATCACAGCGACAACGAACGGCCTCCTCGAGAACGCGACGCCGGTTGGCTGTCCGGATCCTGCCTTCTCGTTCGTCGCGAGGCGTTCGACGCCGTCGGTGGCTTCGACGATCGATTCTTCATGTACTTCGAAGACGTCGACCTCGGCTACCGCCTCGCGAAGGCCGGCTGGCGCAATAGGTACGCGCCATCCGCAAAGGTCATGCACTCGGGTGCCCACTCGACCGACGAGCACTCCGCGAAGATGGTACTCGTGCACCACGAGAGCGCCTATCTCTTCCTCTCGAGCAAGTACCGCGGCTGGTACCTGGCTCCGGTACGGCTGGCTGCCCGCATCGGTCTCTCGGCGCGCGCGTTCCTCGTGACGAGGGTCTTCAACCGACGGCGGTAGCCCGCCCTGCGCGCATCATATGTCGGCGGGCCGAAGCCAGCTCAGCGGAGCCGGCGGGACAACGACGGCGGCACCAGACCGTCGCGGCCCCGAAACGAATCCCTGTACCCCGCAGCCATCGCAGCCGCGATCGAGCGCCGGTTCGGGCTGAAGGCCAGACGCAGCACATGCGCCTTGGTCTCCTCGCTGAGCCGGCGCAGCACCCACGACGGGTCCTTCAGAAGGTAGCGTCGTGTCAGGGTCGTCCCGTTGCGGGCGATGTAATAGACCCTCGTCGGCGAGTGGTAGTTGTAACTGATTTCGTGGCCCAGCACGCGCAGCGGCCGCCCGAACAGCCGCGCCGGGTCGCGCCGTCCGAGTTGATGCAGGATGTCACATCCGGCCCCCACGAGCACGTCGAGGCCGGCCGCGCGCGCCCGAGCCGTGTACTCGCTGTCGACGCCGTCGATCACGAGCCCCTCGTCGAGGTGGCCGATGGCCTCGATCGTCTGGCGGGCGATGACGAAGCCCGATTGCATGGGGTCGAAGGCGATGGCGAACCCATCGACGTTTCCGCGTACGTGCACGGCGTGCCCGCTGTACGACGAGGCGACCACGAACCCGACTCGGCGACCCGCTGCCCGCGCCTGGCGGAACGTCGCCAGCGCCCGATCGGCGTAGTCGTCGACCGGCACCGAATCCTGGTCGAAGGTCACGAAGAAGTCAGGGCGCCAGCTCTCTTCGGCCGCGCGGATTCCGGCGTTCAGGGTTGCGGCGATGCCCGCGTTCCGCGGCCGACGGATGACACGAACACCCGTGGCCTCGATGGCATCGAGACGATCTGCGAACTCCGCAGGAGATCCGTCGTCGACGATCACGACGTGCTCGAACTGCTCGGCCAGAGACACGACGGTGGCGACCAGCTCTGCATCGGGGCGGTACGACGCCACGATCGCGACGACGCTCGAAGCGCTCAGCTCAGCCGACATGGTCTTCGTCTTTCTCACGCCGCAGTTCTCGGAAGGCGGGGATGGCGAGGGCCGCGCACAGCACGGCCTCGCTGAGGGCCATTCCCAGAGCGATCAGCGGAGCATGACCAGACAAGCCGGCCACGAGCATCGCGCCGATTCCGAGCACTGCAGAGATCAGCGTCCAGCGCAGGATCAGCCGTTGGCGTCCGGCGGGAATCAGCACGTTGCGCATCAGGGGTGTTCCGGCCGAGAGGAAGAAGAACGCGATGCCGTAGTAGAAACACACCTCGACGGTGGCACGGGCCTGCCCCGCGAACAGGATCTCGCTGACCCAAGGCCCCGCCAAGACAAGGATGACGAGGCCCGCCGCGCCGAGACCGATGTGCGACCACAGAGCGAACGCGTGCCGCTGGCGCCTGTTGGCGATCCCGGGCTCGATCGTCCAGCTCTGAAAGGCATTGCCCAGCGCCACAACGGTGAACAGACCGAAGCGATACAGGGTGTCGGCGGTCGACAGGCTCCCGGACGCGAGGGGGCTCGTCGTCGCCGTCGCGATCGGCGCCGGTGTGGATGCGTATGCGCTGCCCGCCATGCTGATGCCGGCGGTGTGACGCTGCGATCGAAGATCGCTGAGCGCTGCGCCGATCGGTTTCGGGAGCCACACACCCCCGGGCGAGAAACGGCGGTGGAAGAGCATGAGGCTGATCACCGTCGCGACCGCGAGGACGAGCGTGTAGCTCCACACCTGCTGCGTCACGAGCAACAGCGGAACGGCGACGAGGGTCGCCGCGAACCTCGGAATGGTGTCGTAGTAGGCGAGCAGCTTGGGCTGGCCGAGCCCTATGCAGAACCAGGCGGGAGACATGCCCACGAGCGCCGTAGCAAGGGTCATCGACACCGCCTCGACACGGAACTCCGGCACGGCGACGAAGGCGGCGATGACGGACGCGATCGGAAGAGCGAACACCATCAGCACGATCCTCGTGCGAACGCTTCGAAGATAGACCGTCGCTCTTTCGCCGGGTGTAGTCGCTCGAGCGATGGCAACCGGCCCATCGACATTCCACCCCCACATGAGCGCCGTGGCAGCGAAGGTGCCGATCGCCTGGCCGGAGATCACACTCGACACCCCGTCTCCCCCGACGATGCCGGAGACGATCGGCAGGAGTAGGAACGGGGTGATCAGGGAGAGAAGAGGAAAGACCGTGAAGCCCGAAAGCCGCAGGAGAACGGTCTTCATCGGTGAAACGAGGTGACGGCCGCGATCACTCGGTCGACCTGGTCGTCGCTCATATCGGCCCAGAGCGGCAGACGCACCAGTCGCTCGGAGAAGCTCTGGCTCGACGACAGTTCACGCAGCCGACGCCCGAAACGCAGGCCCGCCGGCGCCGAATCGAGAGGAATGTAGTGGAACGTGGCCACGACGCCCATCGAGCGCAGATGTGCGAGAAGAGCACTCTGATACTCGTGATCGGGGGCTTGGAGGAAGAAGAGGTGCGCCGGGTGTCGGCGGTCGTCCGGCACGTCCATCAATCGCACGTTCTCTGCCTCGGCCCAGGCCGGAAGGCGATCCGCGTAGCTGTTCCAGATGGCGTGCCTCTTCGCCTGGATCAAGTCGAAGGACTCGAGCTGCGAGTCGAGCACCGCCGCGTTGTACTCGCTCATGAGGTAGCTCGACCCGGCATCGACCCAGGTGTACTTGTCGACCTGGCCGCGCAGGAACCGTGCGCGGTTGGTGCCCTTCTCCCGAACGATCTCGGCTCGCTCCAGCATCGACGGATCGTTGATCAGAATGGCACCACCCTCGCCGGAGTGCACGTTCTTCGTGTCGTGGAAACTCTGGATGGCGACCACTCCGAACGTGCCCAGCTGGCGACCGCGGTATTCCCCGCCCAAACCGTGCGCGTTGTCCTCGATGACGGCCAGCCCGTGTTGCTCTGCGATGCCCTCGATCGAGTCGAAGTCGACAGCCACTCCCCCGTAGCTGACCACAGAGACCGCCTTCGTGCGCGGCGTGATCGCCTCGGCGACCTGCTGCGGGTCGATGTTGCCATAACGCAGGTCGACGTCGACGAACACGCACGTTGCGCCGGTGAGAGCGATGGCGTTGGCAGCGGAGGGAAAAGTGAAGCTCGGAAGGATCACCTCGTCGCCCGGGCCGAGGTCGAGGAGCCGACTCGCGAGTTCGAGCGCGTGCGAACCAGACGTCGTCAGCAGCGCCGCCGGAGCCCCGGTGATGCCAGTCAGACGACGCGTGGCCGAACGAGTGAATTCCCCGTCACCGTGAGCGTGATCGCTCTGCACGACGCGCGCGAGATTCTCCATCTCCCGAGGCGCGTGAAACGGCTTCGAGAAGAGGATGTCTGCGGTCATCTGTCAGCGCGCGTCGAGCAGGGTATTGAGGTATGCCCCGTAGCCGCTTTTGACGAGAGGGGCCGCAAGGACCCGGAGCTGCTCGTCGGAGATCCATCCGGCACGCCAGGCGATTTCCTCGATGCACCCGATCTTGAACCCCTGGCGGTCTTCGACCACGCGCACGAACTCCGTGGCCTGAACCATCGACTCGAATGTTCCCGTGTCGAGCCAGGCCGTGCCTCGATCGAGGACCTGAACCCGAAGGTTGCCCTGCTTGAGATAGCGCTCGTTGACCGTCGAGATCTCGAGCTCTCCCCGAGCACTCGGCTCGATGGTCTTCGCGATCTCGACAACGGAGTTGTCGTAGAAGTAGAGGCCGGGAACGGCGTAGTTGCTCTTGGGCTCGAGGGGCTTCTCTTCGATCGACACAGCAACGTTGGCGTCATCGAACTCGACGACGCCGTAGGCACGCGGGTTGGCGACGTGATAGGCGAAGATCAATGCACCGTCGAAGTCGGTGTTGTTCCGCAGGCTCGAACCGAGGCCCGTGCCGTGGAAGATGTTGTCGCCGAGAACAAGAGCGACGCTCTCGTCGCCGATGAACTCCTCACCGATGATGAAGGCCTGAGCGAGACCGTCGGGCGACGGCTGCACCGCGTACTCGAGACGGATGCCAAGGTCGCTGCCATCGCCGAGGAGCGCTTTGAACTGCTCGTTGTACTCGGGCGTCGTGATGATGAGGATCTCGCTGATGCCGGCCATCATCAGCGTCGAGAGGGGGTAGTAGATCATGGGCTTGTCGTAGATCGGCATCAGCTGCTTGCTGATGCCCTTCGTGATAGGCCAGAGCCGGGTACCTGAGCCGCCGGCGAGAATGATTCCGCGCATGGTCGAGAAGTCTACCGGGCAGCCTTTCAGGAAGCCTCATTTGTCCCTGATAGGGTCGAGCGCACGGACAGTTCGTCGTCTTGTTCGTTCCGCCCCGCGGCTTGTCCACCCGGTTATTTCCAGACCTGTCGCAGGTCCCGAGCGGAATTCGAACGCATGCGCGACCGTCCAGTGAGCTGCACTCTGCTGCTCACTCGGGAAGTATTTGGAGACTGATGACGACCCTCAGGGTGATCATTGATCAGATGGTGGCGACGGTACCGGGGGGCATCGGTCGCTATACAGAAGAATTGACACGTGAGTTGATCGCCACGAGACCACGCGGCTGCGATGTCGAGGGCATCATCTCGAAGGTGCCGAACGAAACGTACGACGAGACTCTCTCTCGCCTGCCTGGCCTCGAGAAGCTCACGCGTCTGCCTTTGCCTCGCCGCGAACTCGCCCGTGCATGGCAGCACGGCTTTTCGACCGGCGCCAAGGGTCGCGGCATGATTCACGCGCCGAGCCTTCTTGCACCATTGCGCAAGATCGACCGCGTCAACTCGATCGGCGAGCAGGTCGCCGTCACCATCCACGATGTCGTTCCGTGGACGCACCCGGAGACCCTCACCAAGCACGGCGTGGCCTGGCATAAAGGGCTGGCCAAACGAGCCAGGCGCTACGCCGACGCCATCGTGGTGCCCACTCACGCCGTTGCGGCGGAGCTGAGCGAGTTCGTGAACTTCGGCGACCGCGTTCGTGTCATCGGCGGCGCAGTCAGCTCGAAGCTGGTCATTCCCGAGAACGCCGACGCGCGCGCTTCCGAGCTCGACCTGCCGGCCGAATACATGCTCACCGTCGGCACCCTCGAACCCCGCAAGGGGCTCGCGCCGTTGATCCAGGCTCTGGCCCGGCCCGGAGTTCCCGACCTTCCCCTACTCATTGCTGGTCCCGACGGATGGGGTGACCTCAACGTCGCCCGCGTCGTCGCCGACGCCGGCCTGGCGCCCGAACGCGTGCGCACTATGGGATTCGTCTCCGACTCCGACCTCGCCCTGCTCCTCGATCGCGCATCGCTCTTCGTGTACCCGAGTCTTGCCGAGGGTTTCGGTCTGCCCGTGATCGAAGCGATGAACTTCGGCACACCGGTGATTCACTCCGACGTCGCTGCCCTTCTCGAGGTCACCGCTGGGGCCAGCGTGTCAGTCGAACGAGACGACGCTGCAGGTTACCCAGAGCGCATTGCCGCGGCGATCACGCGAGTCTTGGGCGACACCCAACTGTTCGAGCGTCTGTCTGTCGGAGGTTACGACCGGTCTCGCGCATTCAGCTGGCGCGATTCCGCAGAAAAAGTCTGGCAGCTCCACGCCGACCTCTAGCGCGACACCAAGGGGCACACAGCGCGACCGCATCAAGGCTCCGACGTGTCGGATCTGACCGGCTTCGCGTAGCTCGTGCTCAGTTGTCCGAACGCACGCCTACTGCGTCCCGGTCTTCGACGAACTGAGCACGAGCGCATCGCTCACGGACTGCCTCACCGAGTCCCAATCGGGATCTTCGGGATCGACCGCCGGTGGAACGAGTTCGACATTGTCGACCGGAAGGTTCTTGGTCTTCAGCGCGAGGTCGAGGAAGTAGGCCAGCGTCGACTGCGGCACGTCTGTCTTCACGACGTCAGCACCGGCCTGCGCGATGCCCTGGAACTTGCTCAGTACGTTGGCGGGCTGGAACTGCGTCAGAATCGCCGTCTGCAGCTCGCGCTGGCGGCCCATGCGGTCGTAGTCGCTCGTCGTGTGGCGGGAGCGCGCGTACCAGAGGGCGGTGGTCCCGTCCATGTGCTGCTGACCCGGCTCGATCCAGCCCTCGACCTCGTTGAGGTTCTCATCTCCACCGATGGGCAGACGCTCGGTCACGTTGATGTCGACTCCGCCGAGCGCATCGATGAGTTGAGCGAAGCCCTGCATGTCGATCAGCACGTAGTACTGGATCGTGAGATTGAGTGCACCCTCGACCGCGTCTTTCGTCGCCTCGATTCCCGCGTTCGATCCCTCGGCTTCGGCGTTCGGGTAGAGGTCCTGGTCGTAGGCCTCGACCCGCGGATAGAGGAAGCTGATCTGGCAGTCGGAGCCGCAGTCGTAGACGCCCGTGCCGTTTTCGTCGTAGTCGGAGCCGATGAGAGGAGAGCCCTCGGGGAACGGCACCTGCTGCAGATCACGCGGCACACCGATCATCGTGGCGCGACCGGTATCGGCTTCGATGCTCACCACAGTGATGCTGTCGGGGCGCAGGCCGTCACGGTCGGCGCCTGCGTCGCCGCCGAGAAGCAGGATGTTGTACCGGCCGTCGACCGGAGGCTCGGCATTCGCCTGCACGGCGAAGATCGACGCGACCGTGTCGCGAGTCACGTTGACGAGGTAGGCGCCGTAGCCGGCACCACCCGCGAACAGCACCAGGAGCACCGTGGTGAAGCCTGCGATCCAGCCGCGAGCGTTGGGTCGCGTGCGAACGAGCCGCACCAGGCGCAGGGTATCGAGAGCCAGGATGACCCAGAGAACGGCGTAGGCCATGAGGATGATCTGCACTGCCCAGAGGCTCCACTCGTTCGTGAAGACCGAGAAGATCATCTGGGGCCAGATGAGATAGACGATGCCGGCCACGATCGCGAGTCCGACGAGCGCGAGCGTGCAGCCGAGTCCGAAGCGCCCGAGGCGTCTACTGCCGGCGAGCACCTGAGCGGATCCGGGGAGCACAAAGTTGAGTACGACCAGTACCCAGGCTCGGGCGGTCATCACCTTTGGAGAGGCCACATCCGGGTAGCGGATGGGTGCATTCACAGTAGTCATAGGCGTGCTTGCAGGTCCTGGTTCTTCTGCTCGACGAGGGCCGTGAGCTCTTCGCGGTAGTCGCCGAGCTTTCCCGCGAGGGTGTCATCGAAGGTCGAGAGAATGCTCACAGCGATGAGGCCAGCATTCTTGGCGCCGCCGATAGACACGGTGGCCACGGGGATACCGGCGGGCATCTGCACGATCGACAGCAGCGAGTCGAGGCCGTCGAGACGGGCGAGGGGAACGGGAACGCCCACGACCGGGAGGGTCGTGACAGCGGCGATCATGCCCGGAAGATGAGCGGCACCACCGGCGCCGGCGATGATCACCTTCAGACCGCGATCGCGAGCGGTGCGGCCGTAGTCGATCATCTTCTCGGGAGTGCGGTGGGCCGAGACGACCTGCACCTCATGGGCGATGCCGAAGTCGTTGAGGACGGCGACGGCGTCGGCCATCACCGAGAAGTCAGAGTCTGACCCCATGACGACACCGACGAGAGGCGTGATTACGGGCATTGGCCCATGGTAAACGTCAGTTCTGGAAGAAAGCCGCTGCGGCACGCGCCTCGAACACAACCTGGTCGAGGTCGTCGCCGCCTGCGGTGACGTGTCCGACCTTGCGGCCGGGGCGCGGAGCCTTGCCGTAGTTGTGGAACTTGACCGTGGGCTGATCGGCGAAGGCGGTGAGGTAGCGGTCGGCCAGAGTTCCCTCGGCGGGCCCGCCGAGCACGTTGACCATGACCGACCAGGTGTCGCGGCATCCTGTAGCACCCAAGGGCAGGTCGAGGACGGCTCGCAGGTGCTGCTCGAACTGACTCGTGGTCGAGCCGTCGATCGACCAGTGGCCGGTGTTGTGCGGGCGCATCGCCAGCTCGTTCACGAGAAGACGCTCGTCGGTGGTCTCGAAGAGCTCGACGGCGAAGACTCCGGTCACGCCGACGCCCTCCGCGATCGCGGTGGCGATGTCGGCCGCGACGTCGGCGACGCGTCCGGCGCTCCGCGGCGCGGGGGCGATGACCTCGGCGCAGACGCCGTCTCGCTGAATCGACTCGACCACGGGCCACAGCTGCATGTCACCCGATGGCCGGCGGGCGACCATCTGAGCGAGCTCGCGACTGAAGTCGACCCGCTCTTCTGCGAGCAGCGATCCCCCGTTGCCGTCTTCGGCGAGCGCGAGAAACCAGTCGGCGACCTCGTCGGAATGCGACACGACGCGCACGCCCTTACCGTCGTACCCGCCGCGCGGCGTCTTCACGACAGCGTGGCCACCGTTGTCTGAGATGAACGTGGCGAGCTCGTCGGCGTTCGACACCGCCGCCCAGACAGGAACCGGCACTCCGAGCTGCTCGAGCTTCTCGCGCATCAGGATCTTGTCTTGCGCGTACAGCAGCGCATCCGGGCCGGGCCGCACGTCGTGGCCCGCCTCGACGAGGGCATGCAGGATGGCCTGCGGCACATGCTCGTGGTCGAAGGTGATCACGTCGACGGTCTGGGCGAAGGCGAGAACCGTGTCGCGGTCGAGATAGTCACCCACCTCGCTCGCCGCGAGCGCCGCCGACGATCCGGGGTTCTCGGCGAGCACCTTGAGGTCTATGCCGAGATTCACCGCCGCGGGAATCATCATTCGAGCCAGTTGACCGCCACCGATGACACCTACGCGATATTCCACGCGTACAGCTTAGTTCGGGCGGCCCAGAATGCTGTCGGAGTGCTGTGCGACCCAGAGCTCTGCGAGGTGCAGGTCGGCCGCCTGATGGATCTCGACGCCGTCGACCGTCTCGATGATGAATGGCCCTTCGCCGTGACCCGAGGCCTCGCGAATGCTCGCGACGTGCTCGTTGCCGACCCAGACCTGCTCGAGTTTCTCGCCTTTGAATTCCAACATGCTCCAGAGGCTACTCCGCCTAATGAGGCTGCTGTTCGTCCCACCACGGATTGTCTTCATCGGTTCGTCGGAATCTCACGGCGTGCGCCGGAACGTGCTGCGCCTCGATGAGGTCTCCGATCGCCTCGGACACCAGGTCGGGCCGAGGCACATCGCGAAGAACCGCGTACTCCCCCGGCGCAGTGCCGATGCGCACGTCTCCGGTGCGGAACATCACCTGGAGCACGGACTTGCGCACGGTCAGGTCGCCCGCACGAGAGAGCATCACCTCGCTGCGGGTATTCACCAGCAGGCCGCGGCGCAGGATGACGCGCCGAGTGGTGAGCACGTAGCGCACGCTCAACCATTTCACCGCGGGAATGACGAAGAACAGAACGGCGAGCAGCGCTCCCGCGGCGAGCACAGACCAGTTCTGCCATTCCTCGGCGAACCATCCGGAGAAGTAACCCGTCGCTCCGGCGATGGCGATGAGAAGAATCGTGGGAAAGAACAGGCGCCGACCGTGAGAGCGGAACTTGGCGACCACACGCTCAGGCTCTGCCTGCTCGGCGGGCGGGCCCGTGGCATCCGAGGCGCCGTGGGCGTACTGACCGTGGGCAGCCGGGCTCTGGGGCGGCTGGCCCTGGGGCCGGATGCGTTCGGTCACCACGGTCTCGTCGTAGGCGCTCTGCGCACGGGCCAGGGCAGGCGCCGAGCGCTCGGCCGCGAAGACCTCCGTCTGCGCATCCGAACCGTGGATGAGCGCACCGAAGCTCGGACGCGGATGCTGCGGAGCGGGCATGGGCCTATTAAACCTTCAGGTGGGTGATATCTCCTGCGGCCACGACGACTCTCCAGCCATCCGAGTCGCGATCGATACCGATGCGTCCCAGCTCGTCGATTTCGCGGGCGATGCCCGAGACGACCTCGCCTCCGGGAAGCTCGGCCAGAACGGGGCTGCCCAGCGTGCCGCACAACGCGGTGACCAGGGCATGCAGCCCGCTCTGCACGGCATCGCCCTCGAAGCGCACGAAGTCGCGGTAGAGGCGCGACAGGTTGATCACGTACCCGGCGAGCGCCGCGTCGAGCGAGGCGTGCCGAACTCCGGCGAGAAGCAGAGAGGTGGCCGTGGAGACCGGGAGCTCGTTCTCGGTGAGCGAGACGTTCAATCCGGCGCCGACGATGACCCCGGTCGACGGCACGAGCTCGCTGAGGATTCCGCTGACCTTCGCACCGTCGATCAGAACATCGTTGGGCCACTTGAGCGAGGCCACCGGGCGGTGGTGCACGCTCGTCGCGTGACCGATCTCTCCATCGATGAGCGAACGCACCACCTGCGTCATTGCCACCCCCGCCATGAGTGGCAGCCAGCCCAGGCTGTCGGGCGGCAGAACAGACGACCCGATCGGCTGCCGCAGCAGAACGGACACGGCGAGACACTTTCCGGCGGGCGCGGTCCAGGTGCGACCGAGTCTTCCCCGGCCCTGAGTCTGCGTGTCTGTGGCGACCACCGACAGATCGGGCCAGGCCGAGGCATCCGGCCCTGTGGCCCGCTCGCGCAGCGCATCGTTCGTCGAACCGACGCGCGGAAGCCACTCGAGGCGCTCGGCGACCGCGGAACTGAGGGGCAGTTTCATAGGCATCACCCTAGGCGCAGCACCTGTCGCTTGTCGGCGCGGCGCACGGGCTCGAACCAATGGATGCGCGGCAAATTTGTAGCAACCAACCAACGGTTGGCGGCGATGGCTGGCCGGTAGAGTGAACCGGTGAGCGAAGACGTAACTGCACAGGCGCCGGACATGTACACCACAGCGGGCAAGCTGGTCGACCTGAAGAACAGGTACCACGAGGCCGTGACCGCCAGTGGTGAGGCGGCCATCGCCAAGCAGCACGCCCGGGGCAAGAAGACCGCCCGCGAGCGCATCGAAGAGCTGCTCGACGCGGGCTCGTTCGTCGAGATCGACGAGTTCGTTCGCCACCGCACCGTGGCCTTCGGCATGGAGAAGTCGCGCCCCTACGGTGACGCGGTCGTCACAGGCACGGGCACGATTCACGGGCGCCAGGTCGCCGTCTATTCACAGGACTTCACGATCTTCGGCGGGTCGCTCGGCGAGGTCGCCGGCGAGAAGATCATCAAGGTCATGGACCTCGCCCTCAAGACCGGCGTGCCGATCATCGGCATGCTCGACTCCGGCGGAGCCCGCATCCAGGAGGGCGTCGTCGCTCTCGGCAAGTACGGCGAGATCTTCCGCCGCAATACGCAGGCCTCGGGAGTCATCCCGCAGATCTCGATCATCATGGGCCCCGCGGCGGGCGGCGCGGTCTACTCCCCCGCCCTCACCGACTTCGTGATCATGGTCGACAAGACCAGCCAGATGTTCGTGACCGGCCCCGATGTCATCAAGACGGTCACCGGCGAAGACGTGGGCATGGAGGAGCTCGGCGGAGCACTCACCCACAACACCGTCTCGGGCGTCTCGCACTATCTGGCCAGCGATGAGGAAGACGCGCTGGACTTCGCGCGCGGACTGATCAGCTACCTGCCCGACAACAATCTGTCGGATGCCCCGGTGTACGACAGCGAGGTCGAGCTCGAGATCACGGATGCCGACCGCAAGCTCAACACGCTCATCCCGGATTCGCCGAACCAGCCCTACGACGTGCACACCGTCATCGAGCACATCGTCGACAACGGCGAGTTCCTCGAGACCCAGCCGCTGTACGCGCCCAACATCGTGGTGGGCTTCGCCCGGGTCGAGGGCCGCTCGGTCGGGATCGTGGCCAACCAGCCCAACGCCATGGCCGGAACGCTGAACATCGAGGCCGGCGAGAAGGCCGCGCGGTTCGTGCGCTTCTGCGACGCGTTCTCCATCCCGATCCTCACCCTCGTCGATGTGCCCGGCTACCTCCCGGGAACCGATCAGGAGTGGACGGGTGTCATCCGCCGCGGCGCGAAGCTGCTCTACGCCTACGCCGAGGCCACCGTTCCCCTCATCACCGTGATCACCCGCAAGGCCTACGGCGGAGCGTACATCGTGATGGGCTCCAAGCAGCTCGGCGCCGACATCAACCTCGCGTGGCCCACCGCCGAGATCGCCGTCATGGGCGGCCAGGGTGCCGTCAACATCCTCTACCGCGGCGAGATCAAGCGGGCAGAAGAGGCCGGCGAAGACGTGGCCGCTGTGCGCACGAGGCTCGCCAACGAGTACACGTATAACGTCGCGTCACCGTTCCTCGCCGCGGAACGCGGTGAACTCGACGGCGTGATCGAGCCGGCGGCCACCCGCGTCGCGGTTGTGAAGGCGCTCAGGGCGTTGCGCACCAAGCGCGCGAGCCTGCCCACGAAGAAGCACGGCAACATCCCGCTGTAACGCGGGGTTACTCCGTCGCCGCTCCGCGCCAGTCGTCTGTCGTGAGGTGCGATCCGCCCTGCGGGCCCATCTGCAGCATGCCGCCGTCAACGGCCCACGATGCGCCCGTCACGTAGCTCGAGGCGGGTGACGCCAAGAACGCGATGACCGACGCGATCTCACCGGCGATGCCGGAGCGGCCGAGCGGGATGCCTGGGCGGTGGGTGTTGAACGCGTCCTCGTCGGTCATGTCGTTCATGGGCGTGGCGATCTCGCCCGGAGCCACCGCGTTGACGGTGATGTCGTGCTGCCCCAGCTCGAGCGCCGCCGTCTTGAGCAGTCCGCCGAAACCGTGCTTCGCCGCGTCGTAGGCGCTCGACCCGACCCGCGGCTGATGTTCGTGCACGCTCGTGACCCCGATGATGCGCCCACCGGCGCCCTGTTCGACCATCGTCTTCGCGGCGGTCTGGATGGCGATGAATGCGCCGTCGAGGTCGGCGGCGATCGTGTGACGCCAGGTCTCCAGGTCCATCTCGAGAAACGGTGCGACATCCATGACGCCGGCATTGTTGACGAAGACGTCGAGACCGCCGAGCTTCTCGATCAACGAGGTGATGGTGCCAAAGACCGAGTCGAGCTCGCCGGTGTCGAGCTGCGCGATGTGTGCGTCGCGCCCGAGGGAGCGCACCATGTCGGCCGTCTCTTCGGCGCCGTCGGAATCGGAGTGGAACGTGATGCCGACATCCATGCCCGCCTCGGCGAGGGCGAGGGCGGTCGCCCTGCCGATACCCGAGTTCGATCCGGTGACGATGGCGCGGCGTGGTGAGAAGTTCGATGTGCTCATACGTACGACGCTACGGCGGCGACCCCCACCGGCGGCAGGGCTTGACGCATCCGAGCCACTCGCCCGTGGGCGCTACTTAAGGCTCTAAGCCCGAACGCTCTCTTAGCGGGCGAGCGCGCCTGCCCTGACCGCGCGTCCGCCCGCCGACAGCGCGTTCGCCAACGACATCGATGTGTTCGCCGTTCCTCCACGGAAGGCGCCGACGCTGAATCGTGCACATTCGCGAGAAAGTCCACCCTCATTGCCTCGACCCCACGGCATTCTGGCGCCATGCCTCAAGGAAACCCCGAAGACAGACTGCTCTACGTGCGCGACCGCTCGTTGCTTGTCGGTGACGACTCGGCTCTTCGCAGACGAGCCTCTCGCGGCGAGCTTCTGCGCGTCAGCCACGGCGTGTATGCGCCCGAACAGGAATGGGATGGCTGGAACGCAGCTGACCGATATCGTGCGCTTGTTTTCGGCGTGGCCAACAGCCGCCGTGCGGAGGCTGTGTTGTGGGGCGTCTCCGCCGCGGCGCTGTGGCGCCTTCCCGCGATCGGAGCATGGCCGACCCAGGTGCATCTGCTCACCGAGAAAGCGGGTGGTGGCCGATCGCACGACCACATTCGACGACACGCCCTTGGGTTTGAGCATGCAGATCTCACCATCATCGATGGTCTTCGAGTGACCGGCGTAGCTCGAACCGTCATCGATATGGCGGCCTCTGCACCCTTTATGTCGGCAGTCGCGGCTGCCGATTTTGCGTTGCACAACGAGATGACGAACCAGGCCGAACTCCGCGCCCTTCTCTCCGCCCTCGGACGCTTCCGAGGTTCGGCCCGAGCCGCCCGCGTCGTCGACTTTGCAACTCCACTGTCGGAGTCCGTAGCCGAATCCGCGAGTCGGGTGACGATGGCACGCTGCCGTTTTCCTCAGCCCGAGCTTCAGAAAGAGTTCTGGGGCCCGAACGGAGAACACGCCTTTGTGGACTATTGGTTCCGAGGCGCGAAGACCATCGGTGAAGTGGATGGCCGCGCCAAGTACGAAGATCCTGCGTTTCTGAGAGGAAGAACGCCGGAACAGGCACTCTGGGACGAGAAGCTTCGCGAGGACTGGTTGCGGCTGCAGAGCGATGGATTCGGCCGTTGGGGCTGGTCGATCGCCGTATCTCCTCGCAGGCTCACTCAGCGACTTCTAGAGATGGGGGTGCCCCAGGTGCCGCCAAACCATCCCGACGCATTCCGCATCCGGCCGCTGGACAGCGAAAAGCGGCAGTGAGCGCGCCGTTAGCGGGCCACCGCGCGCTCTAGGGTGGCGCGTTCGCCCGCTAACGGCGCGCTCGAGGCTGCGCGAAGGATGCGTGGGCGCTACTTCTTCGCGGCCAGCGTGCGCACTAGCGAGACGGCCTCCTTGGCCGACACGGTAGGCAGGTAGGCCTTGCCCACTGCTGCCCCGATCGCCGGCAGCTCCAGTGGATCGGCGTAGGCCATGTAGATCGTCTCGTACGTCGGATTGAACTTCGCTTTGAAGCGGAAGAGCGTGGAGAAGCCATACGCGGGCTCGAGCGTCTTGGCGAGGAACTCGAGGAGCCCCGTCAGCACGGTCGGAGCCGGCGGCTCCTCTCCTGCGGCCAGAGGCTTGGACGCCAGCGGCGCCCCCGACAGGCTCAGCACCTCGATGCCGTCTTTCTGCATGGCCAGCGCGGCGGATGCGATGAGAAACTCCATCGTTCCATTCATGCTCCCATCCGCCCGACGCATGAAGTCGATCGTGTACCCCACCGGCACCCCGTCGCGGTATATGGGCAACCAGCTCGTGACGGCCTGGATCATGCCCTCCGGATCGAGCGCGAGCATCAGCTTCACGTCGGAGTCCTTGATCTCCTCCAGGGCGCCGAGCGTGAATCCCATCTCGGGCAGCTCCTTCTCAGAGACCCAGGCCTCGGAGATCGCATTGATCTGGTTCGCCTGCGAGAGCGTGAGCTCGTCGTAGCTCAGCCACTGGGTGGTGACCCCCTCCTTGATGCCCCGGTTCAGTGCCTGCCGCACCTTCTGCCAGGGCTTGCCCGCCATGTCGAGGGTCACCGGATGCATCAGCGTCTCCTCGCCGACGGACATGTACTGCCACCCGAGGTCATCGAACGAACGCAGGTATTGCGGGTGCACGCTGTAGAACACCGGAGTCCAGCTGTTGGCGTCGCAGAAGTCGGCGAACTCGCGGATCGTCTGCGTCGCGCGATCGTCTCTGCACACCGGATCGCTCATGGTGATCGCGATGTCGTTGATCACCCGGTACGCCACGGCCGCCTCGCCATCGGCGCTGAACCAGTAGACGTTGCCGGGCCAGGTGCCCATCCACCCCATGGTGCCGCCGCCGCCGCGCTTGAGCAGCGCCCTGAACCGCTGAGGATCGCCCACCCGCACGGTCTGATCCGTGGCCGCGAACACCCTCAGGATGCCTGCCACCATGATCGCCCAGAACAGCGGACCCACCCAGTGGAAGACAGCCCGGGTGAGCTCGTCGCGTGGAACCATCACGTGTCCGGTGGTTCCGAGGAAGTTGACCGGGATGAAGCGCCGAAACACGTCGGCCGTCAGCTGCGACAGCGTCGCATCCGGCACATAGCTGCCGAGCGTCAGCCAGCCGACGATCAGGTACAGAACTGAGAGCGCCACGAGAGAGACGAGAGAAACGAGCGTGAACCGGATGAGCGCTTCGCGCGGCGCCCTGATACCGAAGTGAGCACGGCGAGCCACGAGCACCGCGGAGATCACGATGGGCACGACCACCGCGCTTCCGAGCCAGACCACGTAGTCGACGACATCGAGCGACGGCCCTCCCGCACCCTCGGTCTGCAGCGTCTGCATCACATCGAGCGAGAACCACGCCAGCAGCGCGAAGGCGATATTCACCAGCACCGCGAGCCACAGGGCGAATCGTCGACCCTTGCGAAGACCCCACGCGGCGACGAGCAGTAACACCAGCGGAATGAAGGTGAGCAGCAGGGGTCCGGGGCCGGCGAGGCTCAGCAGGGCCAGCTGGTGCACGCAACTGGCGCTCGTCGCTCCGGCGCATTCCGCCGTCGTGGAGGCCGCGTCGGGAAAGGTGCGGAACAGCTCGCTGGCGGCCGCGAAGGGCCCGAACCCGTCGGGGTTGATGAGCGCGATGACGGGGCCGACCGCCGTGACCGCCACGATCGTGGCGAGCAGCACCCGCACCTCGGCGTGGGAGCTGCGCTGCGGCGCGACGGGTTCTCCGCGGCGCGCCAGCAGCCGACCGAGAACGAGCCCCAGCACGGCCGCCGACAGCCTGTACGAGTTCGACGAGTCTCCGTCATAGAGAACGAACATTAACAGAATCGAGAAAGTCACGATGCGAACCCGTCGCCGCCACAGCGCCGACAGAAACGCGGATGCCGTGAGCAGGCTCCCGACGATGGGCGTCAGGGGGTCGAGGGTCAGGTCGAGCGACGTGCCGGCCGCCCACCACTCACCGGCGAGGCTGCCGATCCACTGGAAGAAGACTCCCACGACGAGTCCGAGGACACCCGTGACCAGGAACGACGCGATCACTCGTCGCGCACCCATGGCGCGCTCGGCCGTGCCGAGAAGCACGAGAGAGAGAAGCACGCCGGCTACGAGCTGAGCAGGATCGCCCGGAATGACGAGTGCGGTCACGAACGTCCACCACTGACCGTTCGACGCGGTCGCGACGCCCGCGCCCCAGGTCTCTTCGGCCGGATCGGAGTACACGAAGTCGCCGATGGTGCCGGTCACGATCGACGTGATGATGAGCAGCGCGGCGAACCCGACGCTCAAGGGAACGGTTCGCAGATACTGCGCGATGAATCCAAGCGTCGACGACATCCGCCCCTCCCCCAGGTCGTGCTCCTAATGTAGCCTCGACTTCGTGACTGCACCGACACCGCGCCATGCCGCCGAACCCGAGCCGATCGAGTTCACCATCACCACGCCGAACCTCGAGCCCGAAGAGATCGCGGCGGTCACGGCGGTGCTCCAGGCAGCCATCGCGAACGCGTCCGACTCCTCGCCCGACGCGGTCGTACCGGTGGTGAGCGGCTGGGAGAAGTCGCGCCGCGATCTGCGCACGCCCATCCACCCCGGTGCCGGAGAATGGCGCCGCGCGAAGTAGCGGCAGCCCTGCTAGAGCCGCGTCAGACCCGCGGCTCGGCGGCTTTCGAAAACATGTCCTCATTTATGCCGACTGGTGCCACTTGCACGCGGCGGGCCATGATGACTTTGCTAGGTGTTCTCCTTCGGGATGAACATCGCCAGTCCACTGCCATCTAGGGTAAGCGGGCAGTGAACTGGGGGCGAGTCAGAGCACTATTCGGGTTAGTGCTCTGACTCGGATTCGTAACTGTGGGGCCGATGGATTACCGTCGGCCCCACTTTTACGTTCGCGCTCATGCAGTCACGGCCGACAGAAGCTCACGACCACTAGAAGGTCACGGCCGCCGGATCTCGTGCCACAGGGTCACTTCGTCATCGCCGTCGTCGTCTCCGAGCGCCGCGGCGGTGCCGTCTTCACCGGTCTCCCGCAGGCCCACGACCGATACCGCCGTGTCCGAGCTCTCCGTGCCGGTTCTGATGATCAATCGATCGGCATCGATTCCGCCCACCACGTCGACCAGTTCGGCCAGGGCCGCGAGCCTGTCCGACTCGGGTAGCGCGTCGAGTCCTCCGTCGTCGAGCATCGTGACGTGCACGCCCCGGCGCCGTGCCGCCATCACCTCGGCGCGCACGTCGTCGGTGAGCAGCAGTCGGCCTCGGATCTCGTCTCGGATCGCGGCCTCGAGGTGCAGGCACTCTCGACGCTCCTCTGGCCCGAGATCGCCACCGGATGCGACGATGCGGCGCAGCATCGGAGCCGCCAGCTTGTCCATCTGCTCGAGACGGTGCCGCCGTTCGTAGAGGAGCGCCTCCTGGTTGGCCTGCCATTCGGCCGCCTTGATGCCGGCGCGGGCATACTGGGCGGCATCCTGCTCGGCGCGCACGAGCGCGATCGAGAGGGCATGCGCGATCGCCACCCACATGGCACCACCGAAGACCCCCGTCACGATCAGGGCCAGGGGATCGGCCCAGACCACGATCGCGGCCACCGTGACGCCGACGCCGATCCAGGCGAAGACAGGCTGGCCGCGCACCGTGGTGATCACGAGCAGTGTGAAGACTCCGGCCACGAACCACGTTGCGTACCCATTCGCCGCCCGCGGATCGAGCTGGGAGAGAACGAGAATCGAGAGAACGGGGCCGACCGCCACGGTGAGGGCGGCGTTCCAGCCCGGCATGCGTTTCGCCGTGGGAGCCCACAAGCTCACCGCCGTGACGGCGGCGTAGATCACCATGGCGACGACGACCGGCGCGGGGTCGCGCGGCACCGAGATCGACGAGAGAGCGAGAACGAGGTGGTAGGCCGAGAACAGTGCGGCGAGGCCGATGACGATGAATCGAGGCGACGAGATCATGAGGCCTGCTCGCCCAGGTCGAACGCACGTCGAACGTGCTCGGCCGTGGTCTCCGCATTGGGATCGGGCCAGAAGATCACGATCGAGGCCCCGCCGCCGGGAACCGACTGAATCTGAACGGCTCCCCCCACCGTCGAGACACGTTCGCGGATGCTCACGCGCAGCCCCAGTCGCTCCTGCGGAACCTGGGCGGGATCGAAGCCCACGCCCGTGTCCGAGACCTGCACCGTGAAGCCCTCGCCCTTGTCGGCGTGAACTGAGAGCGTGCGCTCGATAGTGACCTTGTCGGCCGTGGGATCGTCGGCGTGCTGGAGGCTGTTGACCATGGCCTGCACCGCGGCGGAGAATACCGCCTCCGCCACATCGCCGGGCACGACGCGCTGCGGAATCGATCCGTGGGCGTAGTCGAACCCGGGCGAGAGAACACGGGCGGCGTTGGCGAGGCGTTCGGCCAGTTCTCCGAGCGTGGTCTCGAATCCGGGCTTGCCCGGCTCTCCCGACGAGTGGAGGGCCCGGAGCGCGTCTCGCGCCATCTCGACCACCAGATCGCGTTCCATCGCGCTGGTGCTCTTCGACGCCGACAGCAGAGTCGTGAGTACGCGGTCGTGCACCAGGGCGTCGACGTGCAGGCGCTCCGCCTCCATCGCATCCTGCTTCACGGCGACGGAGTAGCGCAGCATCGCCGCCTGCTGGGCCTGGTCTACCCGGTCGGCTGCGTTGCGCAGAGTCGTGAGCACAATGAGGATGAAGGCGCCGAGGATGAACACGTAGAGCGCGTCCAAGGCCGCCAGCCCCGCGTCCGCTCCTCCGCCGGAGGGCAGGGCGCGCAGGATCGCGTACATGATCGGCACGAGCACGACGTACAGGCCCGCGAGCCAGACATTGAACGAGATGGCTGCGTAGGCCGTGGCCACCGTCACGACGTACCAGATCCACGGCTCCGTGGGCGCCGTCTCGTTGGGGTGCACGACCGCCGCGGGCCAGAGAACGAGGGATAAGACGAACACGGTCGCCGTCACACCGGCCGCGACCGCGACACCGCGCGCGATGATGCTGGTGATCAGCACGGAGAGCATGCCGGTGAACAGAACCACGGGCAGCGCGATCGCCCAGGCCGGCGAGAGGTAGTCGCCCGAGGCGAGCAGGTTGGGCAGGGCCTGCAGTGCGAAGACGATGCCGAAGATTCCCGCGATGCGACCCATCACCGTTTCGATTCGCGCCCTCGAGATCGAGCCGCGCGTGCGATTCAGGATGCCGGGCGGCGCCGATGACCCTCGGGTCTCGTCGTTCGCGGGTCGGGCTGGTGCAGACATCCGCCTACCTGCCGTTTGTTTTTTCGCCCAGAGCCAGGATGCCGTCTTCGACGGCCCGCTTCAGGAGATCGACCTTGGTGGGAGCAGGACGCCCCACCTGCACGTACTTGGCTCGCACCCTGTCGAGGTACTCCCGTGCGGTCGGGGTGGCGATGCCGAGCTCGGCGGCGACGAGTTTGAGGGGCAGGCCGGCCGCATACAGGTGCAGAACGTCGCGCTCACGAGCCGTGAGGCGAGCCCGAGAGAACTCTGCGTCTGCGTCGATGGCGCTCGCCCACTCGAGATTGTTCAGCACTCCCCCGGCGGCCACCGTGGCGATCGCGGCGATCACGGTGCTGGTGGACGCAGACTTGGGGATGACCCCTGCCGCGCCCGCCGCGAGCGCCTCTCGAACGCTCGCGGTTCGGTCTGCGATGCTATGCACCAGCACGGACGCCCCCGTCCGCAGAGCGGCCTCGACATTGTGCGTGACGCTGAGCCCGTCTCCGATGCTGAGGTCGAGCACGACGACATCAGACGGCCGTGTGCCGAGGGCGCGAAGGAGGTCGGGAACGGTCAATCCGACGGCGACGACCTCGTATCCCGCCTCGAGGCAGGCGGCCCGGAGCCCGAGGAGGACCGACTCGTGATCGTCGACGATCGCAACGCGCACCGTCGCCTCGGAGAGGCGATCCGCCGAAGCGCTCGTGTCTGCGGGAATCATGCTGGCCTCCCCCCTCCAGGTCTCTCCGATCGTAACGGACAGCGTGCGTCGAACGTTGGAGCGTCAGTCTTTGGTGAGAACGGCCACGGATTCGACGTGATGGGTGTGGGGAAAGAGGTCGAAGGCGCGCATCGAGCGCACACGGTAGCCGCCGCGTTCGAACTGTCCGGCGTCACGGGCGAACGCGACCGGATCGCATGCCACGTAGACGACCTGGGCGACATCGAGCGCCATCAGGGAGTTGACGACCTGCTTGCCCGCCCCCGCGCGCGGCGGATCGAGGATCACGGTGGCGCGAGACAACCGCTCGCGCTCCGCGGCCTGGGCGTTCTTCTCGAGCTGGCGCAGATAGCGATCGACCCTGTTCGTCTCGGCGTTCGCCCCGATCCACTCGCTGAGGTTCTCGGCGGCGTAGTCGGTCGCCAGCTCGTTGCCTTCGACGCTGGTGATGCGCAGCCCCGCTCCGACCTTCTCCCCGAGCGCGGCGGCGAGGAGCCCGACGCCGCCGTAGAGGTCGAGGTTGAACGCGCTCGGATCGAGGCGGTCGTCGAGGACCTCGCTGCGGATCGCCCGCGAGAGAGTCGAGGCGGCCCCGCGGTGCACCTGCCAGAACCCCTGCTCGTCGAGCAGGAACTCCCGCCCGTCGACCACCTCGGTGATACTCCGTCCACGACGCGCGGCAGTGCGCGAGCCGCGGGCCTTCTCCGGCGTCTCGGTCGACGTCACGAAGCGAGGCGCACCCTGCGACGGCGCGACCAGGTCGATGTAGCCGTCGGCAGGAAAGTCCGAGCCGTCGACTCGATCGCCGAGCGGAGCCTCGCGCTCGAGCGCGGGCGTCGCCAGCGGAAGGTCGTCGACGGCGATGACCCGATGCGAACGGGCGGCGAAAGGGCCGACGCGGCCATCGGCATCCACATGCAGCCGCACTCGCGTTCGCCAACCGAGCCCACCGCGTTCGTCGTCACCGTCGACGGCCTCGACCTCGATGTCGCGCTCGAGACCGGCGAAGCGCTTCAGCGAGTCGACGATGACCTGACGCTTCAGCTCGCGCTGCCACGGCAGGTCGATGTGACCGAACTCCGCGCCACCGGCCCTGTCGTCGGGGTCGCGGTCGATCGACGCGGCCTGCCACACGTGGGGCACCCGATGCGGCGACGCCTCGAGCACGCGAACGGTGTCGGCCCTCCAGAACGATGCATGCTCGTCGTCGGTGATGCGTGCGAGCACCCGTTCACCGGGCAGAGAATCCGTGACGAACACCACGCGGCCATCGAGTCGTGCGACCGATATTCCGCCGTGGGCTACGTTGGTAATCTCCAGCTCGACCTGTGTTCCCTGCGCGTCAGCCATGGTTCGAGCATCCCATACGAAAGGGCGGTGCTCTCCGTGCGCCTCTATCTCGCATCCACCTCGCCGGCTCGCCTCTCCCTGCTGAGGCAGGTCGGCATCGAACCCGTCGTCGTGCCATCGAACGTCGACGAAGAGGCCGCGGTGCGGCTCGCGACCGACTCCAACGGCGAACTGGATGCCTCGGCGATGGTCACGCTGCTGGCCAGACTGAAGGCCGAGGCCATTCTCGGCCAGCAGCCGGATGGCGAGACGATCGACGGCGTGATTCTCGGCGGCGATTCGGCCTTCGAGCTCGACGGCATCATCTACGGCAAGCCTCATGAGCCCCAGATCGCCCGCGAGCGGTGGCTCGAGCAGCGCGGCAAGACGGGCACGCTGCACTCGGGGCACTGGATCATCGAGGTGAAGAACGGCGAGCCCGCCAGGGCGCTCGGGGCCACGGCTCACGCGTCGGTGGAGTTCGCCGCCGACATAAGCGAGCAGGAGATCGACGCGTATGTGGCGAGCGGCGAACCTCTGCAGGTGGCCGGAGCGTTCACGGTCGACGGCCTCGCGGCGCCGTTCATCCGGTCGGTCACCGGGGCCCCGTCCACGGTGATCGGCATGTCGCTGCCGACGCTGCGCACGATGCTGGCCGAGCTCGATGTCGACATGATGTCGCTTCGGAACATCGACCGATAAGAGGTTCCCACAGGGTCTACACGGCATTTTTGTTCGTGTCTGCCAAAGGAGGGCAACCTCGGCCCAATAGGCTGGGTGGATTATGCCGCGCATCACCAAGGTACTCATAGCCAACAGAGGCGAGATCGCAGTCCGGGTCATCCGGGCCGCCAAAGACTCCGGAATCGGATCGGTGGCCGTCTACGCCGACCAGGACCGAGACGCTCTGCACGCCCAGCTCGCCGACGAGGCGTACGCGCTCGAGGGCACGACGAGTGCCGAGACCTATCTCGTCATTCCGAAGATCCTCTCGATCGCGCGGCGAAGCGGCGCAGACGCCGTACACCCCGGCTACGGGTTCCTCGCCGAGAACGCCGCGTTCGCGCAAGCGGTGATCGATGCCGGGCTCGTCTGGATCGGGCCCTCGCCCGCAGCCATCGAGAAGCTCGGCGACAAGGTCTCCGCTCGGCACGTGGCAGAGAAGGTCGGCGCTCCCCTCGCCCCCGGCACGCTCGACCCCGTCAGCGGCGCCGACGAGGTGCTCGAGTTCGTGGCACAGCACGGCCTCCCCGTCGCCATCAAGGCAGCTTTCGGCGGCGGTGGCCGCGGCCTCAAGATCGCCTACACCGAAGACGAGATCGTCGAGCAGTTCGAGTCGGCCACCCGCGAGGCGATCGCCGCCTTCGGTCGCGGCGAGTGCTTCGTCGAGAAGTATCTCGACAAGCCCCGCCACGTCGAGACCCAGTGCCTCGCCGACGCGCACGGCAACGTCGTCGTCGTCTCGACCCGCGACTGCTCGCTGCAGCGTCGCCATCAGAAGCTCGTCGAGGAGGCCCCGGCCCCGTTCCTCACCGACGCCCAGAATGCCGAGCTGTATCGCGCATCCAAAGCCATTCTCAAAGAGGTCGGCTACGTGGGCGCCGGAACCTGTGAGTTCCTCGTCGCCGCCGACGGAACGGTGTCGTTCCTCGAGGTGAACACCCGTCTGCAGGTCGAGCACCCCGTCTCAGAAGAGGTCACGGGAATCGACCTGGTGCGCGAGCAGTTCCGCCTCGCCGAGGGCGGCGTCCTCGACTACGACGACCCGGTGCCCCACGGCCACTCCTTCGAGTTCCGCATCAACGGCGAAGACGCCGGCCGCGGATTCCTTCCGAGCCCGGGCCCCATTCACACGTTCAACGCCCCCGGCGGCCCCGGCGTGCGCATCGACGCGGGCATCAGAGCCGGCGACGTGATCTCGGGCTCGTTCGACTCGCTTCTGGCCAAGCTCATCGTCACGGGCAGTTCACGCGAGGACGCTCTCGAGCGCTCGCGTCGCGCACTCGACGAGTTCGAGGTGCTCGGCCTGCCCACCGTGCTGCCGTTCCACCGGTCGATCGTGCGCGACCCGGCCTTCGCCCCCGCAGACGGCCAGCCGTTCTCCATCTTCACCCGGTGGATCGAGACCGAGTACGTCAACGACATCGAGGCGTGGTCGGGTGAGCTCGACGACTCCGCTCCCGCGGCCGAACGAACGACCGTGGTGCTCGAGGTCGACGGAAAGCGCGTCACCGTCGCGATGCCCGCCACCTTCGGCGGCGGTTCCTCGGCCGCGCGCTCGGCGACGTCGGGCTCCGCGCCGAAGCGCCGTGGTTCCTCGGCAGGGTTCTCGTCAGCGACGGGCAACTCGGTCAAGGCGCCGATGCAGGCCACGATCGTGAAGATCGCGGTCGCCGAGGGTGACGCGGTCGTCAAGGGCGATCTCGTGCTCGTGCTCGAGGCCATGAAGATGGAGCAGCCCATCGCTGCCCACAAAGACGGCACGATCGCGAACATCGCAGCCGCGGTCGGTGCCACGGTGTCATCGGGCACCGTGCTGCTCGACATCGCCGACTAGGTAGTCTCGCTCCCTGAGCTTGTCGAAGGGGCAGCCGCTGACGGTTCCCTTCGACAAGCTCAGGGAACGGAATCCGCCTGCCTTCGTCGCGGGGCTACTCGATGCTAGAGGACGATGTGCATCGCTCGGGCAGCGTCTGAGATGCTGCCCGAGAGCGAGGGGTACACGCTGAACGCGCGCGATACCGCGTCGACCGTGAGGCGGTGCTCAACGGCGAGCGCGATGGGGAAGATGAGCTCGGACGCGTTGGGAGCCACGACGACACCGCCGATGACCGTGCCGGAGCCCGTGCGTGCGAAGAGCTTCACGAAGCCCTCCTTGATGCCCATCATCTTGGCGCGAGGATTCTCCGACAGGGGGAGCTTGTAGATGTCGCCCTGAGCGATGCCCTCTTCGATCTGGCGCTGGGTCCAGCCGACGGTGGCGATCTGGGGCTGCGTGAAGATGTTCGACGACACGTTGCGAAGCTCGGTCGGATTGACCGCGTCGCCCATGGCGTGGAACACGGCCGTGCGGCCCTGCATCGACGCGACGGATGCGAGGGGCAGGAAGGTCGTGCAGTCGCCGGCCGCGTAGATCGATGGCATCGACGTGCGGGCGACCCGGTTGACGCGGATGTGCCCCGACTCCGTGAGCTGCACGCCGGCCTCGGCCAGTCCGATGCCCTCGGTGTTCGGGATCGAGCCGACGGCCATGAGGCAGTGGCTGCCCTCGACGGTGCGACCATCCGACAGAGTCGCGACGACACCCTTGTCGGTGCGCACGACGGAGTCTGCTCGAGACTTCGAGAGCACGGTCATGCCGTTGCGCTTGAAGACATTCTCGATCACCGCGGCGGCGTCGGCGTCTTCGCCGGGAAGAACCTGGTCGCGGCTCGAGATGAGCGTGACCTTCGAGCCGAGCGCGGTGTAGGCCGACGCGAACTCGGCTCCGGTCACACCTGACCCGACCACGATGAGGTGCTCGGGAACCGTCTTCAGCGTGTAGAGCTGGGTCCAGGTGAAGATGCGTTCCCCGTCGGGCACCGCCGACGAGAGGATGCGGGGGCTCGCGCCGACCGAGACGACGATGGTGTCGGCCTCGATCTCGTCGAAGTCTGTGCCCTCCTCGCCCTTCGAGGTCGAGACGATCACGGAGTTGGGGCCATCGAGACGGCCCTCGCCGGTGACGACGCGCACGCCCGAGCGGATGAGACTGGACTTCATGTCTTCGGACTGCTGCCGCGCGAGGCCCAGGAGGCGCTTGTTCACCGCGGCCAGGTTCACGGCGATCTCCGGGCGCACGGGTTTTCCGGTTCCGCCGCGCGTGAAGAACTGCACGCCGAGATCGGCGGCCTCGCCGATGGCGTTCGTGGCCTCGGCCGTGGCGATGAGCGTCTTCGACGGAACGACGTCGGTCAGAACGGCGGAACCGCCCACGCCGACCCGTTCGATCAGAGTGACGTCGGCGCCCAGCTGAGCTCCCGCAATAGCGGCGTCGTAGCCGCCCGGACCGCCGCCGAGGACGGCGATTCTCTGCTTGCGCTCGAACTCATAGACCATGACGGCCATTCTCCCGTGTCGCGCGGGCCACCGCCAAACCCGCCGCCCCGCGCATCGGCCATCCGCCGGTGAACACCGCGTTAATCTAAGGTGGTTCAATGCTCACCACGACAGCCAATCCTCTCGATTCCTCCGATGCCGATCCCTTCGAGATCGCCCGCGAAGCGGCGGCTCAGATCGCCGAGAAGACGGGCATCGCCCGTCACGACATCGCCCTGACCCTCGGCAGCGGATGGGGCAAGGCCGCCGACCTCCTCGGCGAGACCATCGCCACGGTGGATGCGACGGAGATCGTGGGATTCTCGGCCTCGGCCGTTCCCGGCCACGGCGGCACGCTGCGCTCGATCGCGCTGCCGAACGGAAAGCACGCCCTCGTGATCGGTGCACGCACCCACTATTACGAGAACCACGGCGTGAGGCGCGTCGTGCACAGCGTGCGCACCGCGGCGGCCACGGGCGCCACGACCATGATCCTCACGAACGGGGCCGGCGGCATCCGTGAGACCTGGACCCCGGGAACACCCGTTCTCATCAGCGACCACATCAACCTCACGGCCGACTCGCCGCTCGAGGGCGCCACGTTCATCGACCTCACCGACCTGTACTCGAGCCGCCTGCGCGACATCGCCCGCACCGTCGACGCCGATCTCGACGAAGGCGTCTACGTGCAGTTCCGTGGGCCGCACTACGAGACCCCCGCCGAGGTGCAGATGGCGAAGGCGATCGGCGGACACATCGTGGGCATGTCGACCGCGCTCGAGGCCATCGCGGCTCGCCAGTCCGGCATGGAGATCCTCGGAATGTCGCTCATCACCAACCTGGCCGCGGGAATCCAGAAGACCCCGCTGAGCCACGAAGAGGTCATCGAGGCCGGTCGAAACGCCGAGGGCCGGATCGGGTCGCTCCTCGCTCGGATCGTGGGTGAACTGTGAGCGATTCCGAGCTGCTCGAGGCGGCTCGCGCGTGGATCGCGCAGGACCCCGACGCCGAGACGCGCGCCGAGCTGTCGGCGCTGATCGACGGTGCCGCCGCGGGTGACCCTTCGTCTCTCGACGATCTGCGCGACCGCTTCGAATCTCGCCTCGCCTTCGGCACGGCCGGGCTGCGAGGCGAGATCGCCGCGGGCCCCAACCGCATGAACCGCGTGCTGGTGTCGCAGGCCGCGGCAGGCCTCGCCGCCTATCTGCTCGAACGCGCCTCCGAGGGTGACAGTACGAGCGTCGTCATCGGCTATGACGGGCGCAAGAACTCGGCCGTCTTCGCGACCGACACGGCCGAGATCATGGCGGGTGCCGGCATCCGGGCCATTCTGTTGCCGCGTCTGCTGCCGACCCCGCTCGTGGCGTTCGCCGTGCGGCATCTCGACGTGAGCGCCGGCGTCATGGTGACGGCCTCGCACAACCCGCCGAACGACAACGGCTACAAGGTCTACCTGGGCGGTGCCGATCAGGGCTCGCAGATCGTGTCGCCCGCCGACGCCGAGATCGCCGAGCAGATCCTCCGGGTCGCGGCAGAAGAGAACGTTCTCGAGTTGCCGCGCTCGGACGCGTACGAGATCGCACCCGAATCGGTCGTCGATGCCTACGTGGCACAGACCGCCGCACTCGCCGCGAGGCCGACCGTTCAGCCGAAGGTCGTGTACACGGCGATGCACGGAGTGGGCTGGCAGACGTTCCGATCGGTGCTCGAGGCCGCCGGATTCGACGAGCCCACGGTCGTGCGCCAGCAGATCGACCCCGACTCCGCCTTCCCGACCGTCTCGTTCCCCAATCCCGAGGAGCCGGGTGCGCTCGACCTCGCTTTCCAGACCGCCCGCGAGGTCGACGCCGACCTGGTGATCGCGAACGACCCCGACGCCGACAGGCTGGCCATCGCCATCCGTGATTCGTCGTCACCGGCCACGTTCCGCGCGCTCACCGGCAACGAGGTGGGCGCGCTGCTCGGCTGGCGTGCCGCCGAGCTTCTGGATGCCGCGGCGCACGACGAGCAGACGGCCTCGGGCACCTTGGCCTGCTCGATCGTGTCGTCGCCCGCGTTGCGCGCGGTCGCCGCCGCATACGGACTCGAGTTCGCCGAGACGCTCACCGGATTCAAGTGGGTCTCCCGCACTCCCGAACTCGCGTTCGGCTTCGAAGAGGCGCTCGGCTATCTCGTCAACCCGTCGACCGTTCGCGACAAAGACGGGATCTCGGCCGCTCTGGCGCTACTCGACCTGGCCAGCGGACTCGCGGCTCGCGGTCTCACCCTCGACGACCAGCTCGACGCGTTCAGCATGCGCTTCGGCCACTTCGCGTCGGGTCAGGTGTCGGTGCGAGTCACCGATCTGTCGCAGATCACCCGGGTGATGGCGAGGCTCCGGGCCGAACCTCCCGCCGAGATCGGCGGCATCCGCGTCTCGAGCATCGACGACCTGCTCGGCACCGACGGGGCCCTCCCCACGTCAGACGTTCTGCGCATCCACCTCGACGACGGCTCGCGCGTGATGGTGCGCCCCAGCGGTACGGAGCCGAAGCTCAAGGTCTACCTCGACACGCAATCGAGCGATGGAACCCTCGAGGAACGTCGAGCCACGGCCGTCGCCGCGCTCGAACAACTCGAAGAGGGCGTACGCACGCTCATCGCCGAGTAACGGGTCAGCCGAGGGCGATCTCGAGCTTGCGGGTGATCTCGTCGAGATCGAAGTAGTTCTCGATCACGACGATGTCGGCGTAGGTCTTGCCGATGAACTTCACGAGCTCGGGCGACGCCAGAATCACCTGCGCGTCTTCTGCGGCGACGGTGAGACCGGCGATGTCGGTGGCCTCGATATCGGCCTCGATGCCCAGTCGGATGAGGGCACGTTCGGCATTGACTTTGAGGATGGCCGAGGTGCCGATGCCTGCTCCGCAGAAGGCGATGATCTTCATAGGGTCAACGATAGTGGGCGGGGATCACGGCTCGGGTTGAGCGCGAGCCAGCACGGCCCTGATCTCGGCGACCGTCGTCGCCTGCGCGATGGCACGGGTGGCCGACGGATCGTTGAACACATTCGCCAGCTCTGCCAGCACCGTCATGTGCCCCTCATTGCTCGTCACCGCGAGCGCCAGCACGACCTCGACCGGGTCGTTGTGCGGATGCCCGAACACGACCGGCTCGTCGAGCGTCACCACCGCGAGTCCATCGCGCACGACATCGGGCCCCGGCCGCGCGTGCGCGAGCGCGAGTCCGGGGGCGATCACGATGTAGGCGCCGAATTCCTCGACGACCTGCACCATGCGCTCGGCGTAGGCATCCGTCGTGACCGCGCCGAGAACGAGCGCCTCGCCCGCGAGACGCACGGCCTCACGCCAATCGCGCGCGTGCGCTCGCAAGACGAAGACGTCGTCGGGCAGTTCTCGCAAGCGCATATGGCTACGCGCTCTGGAAGCCCGCGATGATCGTGTCTGCCAGATCCTGGCGCTCGTCGAGCGGCAGGAAGGAGGCATTCGCGGCGTTCAGCTGGAAGACCTCGAAGTCTTCGAGGTCGTAGCCGAACGCGTCGGAGAGCAGCGAGAGCTCGCGGCTGAGCGAGGTGTTGCTCATCAGTCGGTTGTCGGTGTTGACCGTGACCGTGAAACCGAGCTGGTAGAGCAGATCGAACGGGTGATCGTGCAACTCGTCACCCCAGGCCGCGATCGCGCCGGTCTGCAGATTCGACGACGGCGAGAGCTCGAGTGCGATCTCGCGGTCTTTGACCCACTGCGCAAGGCTGCCGATGCTGACGAAGGTGTTCTCGTCGTCGCTCGACTCGATGCTGATGTCTTCGGCGAGCCGCACGCCGTGACCCAGCCGAAGAGCCCGTCCATCGAAGAGGGCGCCGCGGATGCTGTCGAGCCCGTCGGCCTCGCCCGCGTGCACCGTGACGGGAAAGAAGTTCTGAGCGAGGTAGTCGAATGCCGCGCGCTGGTTGCCCGCGGGGAAGCCCAGCTCGGCGCCGGCGATATCGAACCCCACGACGCCCCGCTCGCGGTGACGGACGGCGAGCTCGGCGATCTCGAGGCCACGATCGGCGTGACGCATCGCGGTGACCAACTGACCCACGCGCAGTGTCTTGCCGTCGTTCCGCGCGTCGTCGATTCCCTGCTCGATGCCCTGCTGCACCGCCTCGACCGTCTGGTCGAGGGTGAGGCCCTTGGCGACATGCTGCTCAGGGGCCCAGCGCACCTCGCCGTAGACGACACCGTCGGCGGCGAGATCCTGCACGAACTCGCGCGCCACACGGGTGAGACCCTCGGTCGTCTGCATCACTCCCACGGTGATGTCGAACGTGGCGAGGTAGTCGACGAGCGAACCCGAGTCGGCCGAGTCTTCGAACCATTCGCCCAGCGAGGCCGCATCCGAGGCGGGCACCTCGAAGCCGATCGAGTCGGCCAACTCGAGGATCGTGGCGGGGCGGAGGCCGCCGTCGAGGTGATCGTGGAGGGAGACTTTGGGGAGAGCGTTGATGCTCGTTCGGCCGTTGGCGAGCGTGTACTGCTCTCGTGAATCGTTCATGGCATCAGCCTACGGCGTCGATGCGGGGAAGAGGCTGCCGGAGATCTGCGACGCCGCGTGCCGCGCGAGCGGCAGGACCTCTTCGGCGCTGAGCACGCTCGCCCGCGTCGCGACATAGGGAACAGTCAACGCGGCGACGGCCGATCCGTCGGCCCTCAGCACGGGGAAGACGATGTCGATCACACCGGCGTGAAGCTCGTCGCCGCGCTCGACGTACCCCGCGTCATGGACCGCCCGCAGGGCCGGCCCGTGCGCATCCGGATCGCTCGAGCGGAACGCCCGCAGAATCTCACCCGTAGCCGATTCGTCGAGCGGGAACAGCGCGCCGACCCGCACGCGGAACCCGAAGTCGCCGGGGCTCTCGACCTGAGCGACGACGCGCGACAGCCCCGCATCTTCGACGCTGAGACTGCACGACTGCTCGGCCGCGTCGGCCAGAGCGCGCATCGGCCCGGCGGATGCCTGCAGCAGGCCGCGCAGAGGATCGTGACGGTGGGCCAGATCGAACAGCCGCAGCGACAGGATGTAGAGCCCCGACTGAGCGTCGCGGTGCACGTAGCCGCGCCGCTCGAGGGTGCTGAGTACGCGAAAGATCTGGCTGACGCTCCGGCCCACGCCCGACGCGATCTGGGCCTGACTCAACCCCCCGCTCGTTGCGGCCAGAAGCTCGAGGATGTCGAGCCCTTTGTCGAGCGCGGGGGCCGCGTACTCGGTGTCGGCCGACGCTCCCTTCGCCGAGGTCGACGATGTGCCGAGGCCAGTCATGGCTAGAGGCTCGCACCCATGGCGGCGACCATGCGTCGGGCGATCTCGCGCTCGAGGTCGTCGGGAACGGGCTGGGCTCCCGCGACCAAGGTGCTCGCACCCGTCGCCACGCGCTCGAGCGAGAGCACCTGCAACAAAAAGCCGAGGTCCATGGAGTCGAGGGAGTTGCCCTTCGGCGCCGTGCCCGCGAGATTGAACATGCGGCCGCCCGCGATGAGGATCACGTGGCGCCCGTTCGGCAGATCGATGCGTTCGATCGTGTCGTCGATGGCGCGGGTCGCGGTGGCGGCGGAGCGCAGCGATGCCGTGTCGATCTCCCACGGGAAGTGTCCGCAGTTGGCGAGGATCGCGCCGTCGTTCATATGCTCGATAGCCGACATGGTGAGCACGTTCGCGCGGCCCGTGGCGGTGATGAACACCTCGCCCCACTCGGCGAGTCCGTCGGCGGTATCGACCCGGAATCCGTCGAGGGCTGCCTCGAACGCTTTCAATTCGTCGACCTCGGCGACCGCCACCTTGCCGCCGAGCGCGCGCAGGTACTGCGCGACGCCGCGGCCGCACCACCCGTAGCCGACCACGACGAATCGGCGACCAGGAATCATGAGGTTCGTGATGCGCATGAAGCTCTCGACGACCGACTGCCCGACGGCGTGTTTGTTCTCGCCCAACTGCTTGAGCAGGCTGTCGTTGATCACGATCACCGGAAACGGCACCTGACCCAGGAGCTCGGCTCGAAGCCTGTCGCCGCCCGAGGTCGTCTCCTCGGTGCCGCCGATCAGAGTCGCCCCCGCACCTCGAGCCACGATGCCGGCGGCCAGATCAGCCCCGTTGTCGAGCAGGATGTCGGGGGTCGAGTCGAGCACGGCGGCGACATTGGCGTGGTGCTGCTCGAGTGTGTCGTCGCGGCGACCGAAGAGGGTCATGCCCTGACCTTGCAGATAGGCCACCACATCATCCTGCGTGGATCCGTGGTTTCCCGTGCCGACGATCTCTGCTCCGCCGGCTGCGAGGGTTTCGAGCAGTACGGCGGTCTTGGGCTCGATGTGCAGCGACATGCCGATGCGGTGACCCTCGAAGGGCCTCGTCGCAGCGAACTGCTCACGCACGGCCGCGAGGAGTCTCATGCGAGACCTGATCCACTCGACGCGGGCGGCTGCGGAATCGATGAGTGCTGTCATGGTCTCAGTGTTGCATATATGAATGTCAGTTTCATATATGATGTTGGCACCGACTTCAAGGAGCCTGCCATGCCCCGAAAGATCATCCTCGACTGCGACCCCGGTCACGACGATGCCATCGCGATCCTGCTCGCGCACGGTAATCCGCAGATCGAGTTGCTGGCCGTGACGACGGTGGTGGGCAATCAGACGCTCGAGAAGGTCACGAGGAACGCCCTCGCCGTGGCCGAGATCGCCGGCATCGTCGGGGTTCCGTTCGCCGCCGGATGCCCCCGGCCGCTGGTGCGCACCATCGAGGTGGCCGCCGATATCCATGGAGAGTCGGGCATGGACGGCCCCGAACTTCCCGAGTCGAGCCGTGAGCTCGACGGTCGCCACGCCGTCGACCTGATCATCGACACGATCATGGCGAGCGAGCCCGGTGAGATCACGCTGGTACCCACGGGCGGGCTCACGAACATCGCGCTGGCGGCGCGCAAAGAGCCGCGCATCGTCTCGCGAGTACGCGAGGTCGTTCTGATGGGCGGCGGCTTCCACGTCGGAAACTGGTCGGCCACCGCGGAATTCAACATCATCATCGACCCCGAGGCCGCTCACATCGTCTTCAACGAGTCGTGGCCGTTGACCATGGTGGGCCTCGACCTGACGCACCAGGCGCTCGCCACTCCCGAGGTTCGGGCGCGAATCGAAGCGATCGGCACCGCACCCTCGCGCTTCGTGGGCGAGTTGCTCGACTTCTTCGCGAGTACATATCTCGAGGCGCAGGGCTTCACCCATCCGCCCGTTCACGACCCGTGCGCGGTGGCCTACGTGATCGACCCGAGCGTGATGACCGTGCGCAAGACCCCGCTCGACGTGGAACTCACGGGCACGCTGACGCTCGGCATGACCGTGGCCGACTTCCGCTCACCCCCACCCGCGGACTGCACGACTCAGGTCGCGGTCGACCTCGACACCGAGAAGTTCTGGACCCTCATCGAGGACGCCCTGCACCGCATCGGAGAGCCCGCGCGCTGACCGTTCGACCCGTCGACGAGAAGAGGCCTCGACGATCAGATCGTGACGCCCCTGTTCCTCCAACCCGCGCGACCGAGAACGTCGAGGAGCGGTGCCGAGACCTGCTCGCGGGTGTGGATGTCCTCGGTAGAGGCATCCTGCGTCGGACGAGAGAGCCTCCTCACAAGGCCGACGATGATGGTGAACAGGTTGATCGAGACACCGCGGTTGTAGCCGCGGTACGCGCGGAAGCGACCGTTGTCGATACCGGCGTCTTGCTCGAACCACCGGAAGCTCGCGTCGCCCGCGGACAGTTTCACTGTGTAACGGAAGTTCGCGGACGCACCGCGAGACGCGTCGAGACGAGTCGCCCACGCTGGATCGTCGAACTTCCAGCGGGCCGTGACGACGTCGTCATCGATCGTGTAGACGATCGGTCGTTGCGGGTCATTGAGTGCCAGCACCGCGTAGCGCACCTCATCGATGGGCCAAGGCGCGGAGGGCGTCGAGCTCATACCGATGCCGTGAGGCTCTGCTGCACGGCCTGAACCTCCGACCACATGGTCTTCGCTTGAGTGGCTGTGGCGCTGCCCGTCACCGTGACCAGGTCGGACACGCCTCCGTTCGCGACGACGACCACACGCACGGCCTGAACGAGAGTGCCGACCCGAGGGTCGGTGAAACTGAACTCGATACGGAATCCTGGGAAGCCAGCGATGTCGAGAGTCTCTGAGCCCAGGACGACGGCGTCGGGTATCTCGTTCACGCTCTGCTGCACCGCTTCCACCGCTGACTCGACGCGGTAGTCGGCCCCGAATCGAGACGTCGTCACGACGACATTCGGAGTGAACTCGTTGGATGAACCCGGCTTGAATGCCGCCAGCACGGTGCCAGAAGTCGGATTGCCGACCCATCCTTCGGGGAGGTCGAGCGACAGAGCCACCGGCGCGGGAAACTGCGGGCCGGGGTAGGAGATGCGACTCGTCATAGGAGCGGGCCTTTCTACGTGGATGGAAGGTCGGGTTCAGCAGATGAAGCGGGGCGAAGCACGAGCATCAGATGTGGATGCCGAAGCCGCCGAGCACGTCCCTCGGGCTGAAGGACACGTCGAGGCCTGCACCCACTCCCAGACCGTAGGCGATACCGAGGTCGATGCTGAAATGGACATCGTCTTTGGTCACCGCGACGTCCGCATTGGCGACGACACCGGCACCCGCGTACCCGGTCACGGAGCCGCCGACATTCGCACCGGCGACCTCCATGCCCGCCTGAGCGGTCGCGGATGCGCCGGCGAGCGCCTGCACTCCGGCGTTGGCACTGATGCCCTCCGGTCCGATGGAACCACCCGAGGCGACGGCCGCCTGCACTCCGACCATTCCGCCCACCGAACCCTCGACCGAAGAGCCGTTCCCGCTGTCGAGCTTGCCGCCTGCGCTTGCCTCACCGCCGAAGAATCCACCGGCACTCGCATTCACGTTCGCCTGGCCGTTCTCGTCGATTCCCGCGTGTGCATCGGCGGTCGTATACCCACCGACGAAAGCGTCGGCCGTGCCGCTCGACGACATGTCGCCGGGGAGGTCGTCATTAGAGCCCTTGACCCCCGCACCCGCGCCCCAGAGCGCCTCGGAGTTGGCGTCGTGCGACACCTCACCGTTGGGCCCGTACGTCGTCCCCGCGCTCGCGTCGGCCTCGCCTCCGCCGAAGCTGTAGCTACCGTCCGGCTGGCCCTCCGTCCACTTGCCCGCGCCGGTGCCGGCACCGAAACCCGGCTTCTTCGGATCTTCGGCGCTGTGCCGCGGCGGGTCGTCTATGTTGCCTGGATTGCCGTCGATGTCGGGCCGAGGAACGTTGTGGGGAATATCGCCGTCGTCGCTCGGCTTGCCATGGCTCGCGCCAGTGCCCGAGGGCTGCGACGATCCGCCTGCCGAGCCCGGAGCGCCGGGCCCGCCCGCACCGTCGGTGCTCGCGGTCGTCTGCTCGGCGGCGTTGCGTTTGAGATCTTCAGCCGCCGCATGCAGGGCACGTACGGTCGACGCGATCCTCTGGCTGTGCTCGCCGTTCCACGACGAGCGGAACTGACTTGCGTCCGGGCCTCTCCAGGCGGCGACGCTGTTCACCACCGAGGTCACGGACGCCGAATTCGAACGAAGTTCGTCGGCGGCCTGGCTGAACCGCTGCGCCAGCGATTTGAGTTGTTCGACATCAGCACCGTATACGGCCATGTGCGTAAGTCTCCCTGTCGTGACGTGGCTGCGATGTCCTATCGGCGGCCGCACTTACGTGCTGCCTCACTCTATGAGGAGAGGTCCGGTCCGACCATGGGGAGAAGTCCCCATGGTTCGTGCCGACTACTCGATGCGCTCGGCTACCAGCGGTCCCCTCGGCGTCCAGTCGGCGGCGTCGCCGATGCTCCACGCGCCCTCGACAGCCTCGAGCGCCCGCTCGAAGCGCTGCGGCTCGTCGGCGGAGAGGGTGAAGAGCGGCTGGCCGGCGGTGACCGTGTCGCCCGGCTTGACGTGCAGATCGATGCCGGCGGCGTGCTGCACCGGATCTTGCGCACGCGCACGTCCGGCTCCGAGCCGCCACGCGGCGATGCCGAAGGGCAGGGCCTCCTGCGTGAGCAGAACACCGTCGCGATCGGCCGTCACGACGTGGGTCTCGCGCGCGACCGGCAGAGCGGCATCCGGGTCGCCGCCCTGAGCCTCGATGACCCGACGCCAGGTGTCCATGGCGCGGCCGTCGGCCAGCGCCTTCTCGACGTCGGCGTCGGGCTGCCCCGCGAGGCGCAGCATCTCTTTCGCCAGCGCGATCGTGAGCTCCACCACGTCGGCAGGGCCTCCGCCCGCAAGCACCTCGACCGACTCGCGTACCTCGTTCGCGTTTCCGATGGCCAACCCGAGCGGCACGTTCATGTCGGTCAACAGAGCCGTCGTCGATACACCGGCGTCATTGCCGAGATCGACCATCGTGCGCGCGAGCTCACGCGACTTGTCGATGTCGACCATGAATGCGCCCGAGCCGAACTTGACGTCGAGAACGAGCGAGTCGGTTCCCTCCGCGATCTTCTTCGACATGATGCTGGATGCTATCAGCGGGATGGCCTCGACCGTTCCGGTGATGTCGCGCAGCGCGTAGAGCTTCTTGTCGGCGGGAGCGAGACCGGAGCCGGCGGCGCAGATGACGCCGCCCACGTCGCGCAGCTGCGCGAACATCTCGTCGTTCGTGAGGTCTGCGCGCCACCCGGGAATGCTCTCGAGCTTGTCGAGGGTTCCGCCGGTGTGGCCGAGACCGCGACCCGAGAGCTGAGGTACGGCGACGCCGAACGACGCGACCAGGGGCATCAGCGGCAGAGTGATCTTGTCGCCCACCCCGCCGGTGGAGTGCTTGTCGACCGTCACCTTGCCGAGGCCCGCGAAGCTCATGCGCTCACCAGAGGCGATCATCGCGAGTGTCAGGTCGCGGATCTCCTGGCGCTCCATGCCGTTGAGCACGATCGCCATCGCCATGGCGGCCATCTGCTCGTTGCCCACGAACCCGCGGGTGTAGGCGTCGACCAGCCAGTCGATTTCGGCGGTACTGAGGGATCCGTGATCGCGCTTGGTGCGGATCAGGTCGACGACGTCGAAGGATTCTGACACGGATGGAGCCTTTCTGATGTTCCCTTCGACGAGCTCAGGGATCGGGGTTAGTGCGTTTCGACGTAGGCCTGCAGCGTGCGCGGGCCGAAGGCATCCGGCAACACCTCGTCGATGGTGCGGATGCCGGAGACGGTCTGCAGGAGCATGCCGGGCGCCGAGTGTTCGTAGAGCAGCTGACGGCAGCGGCCGCAGGGCATGAGCGCGTTGCCGTCGCCGTCGACGCAGGTGAAAGCCACCAGGTGTCCCCCGCCCGTCATGTGCAGCGACGAGACGAGCGCGCACTCCGCGCACAGCGTGAGCCCGTAGCTGGCGTTCTCGACGTTGCATCCGGAGATCACACGGCCGTCGTCGACGAGGGCTGCGACGCCGACCGGGAATCTCGAGTACGGGACGTAGGCCTTCTTCATGGCCACGAGGGCCTCGGCGCGCAGCACCCCCCAGTCGATGGCCGCGTCCTGTTCGCTTCCGGATGCCTGTTCGATGTCGGTCATATCGGCTCTCCTAGGACTTTATATACGCTTTGCCGGATGCGGCAGGCCCTCGGACACGGCCGACCACCCCCGCGACCGCGAAGATCGTCACGAGGTAGGGCAGCATCAGCATGAACTCGCTGGGCACGGGTGAACCGATGATGCTCAGCACACTCTGCAGGTTCGACGCGAATCCGAAGAGGAGGGCGGCGAGCGTCGCCCTGATCGGATCCCAGCGGCCGAAGATGACCGCCGCCAGCGCGATGAATCCGGCTCCGGCCGTCATCTCTTTGTTGAATGACCCGACAGAGCCCATGGTGAAGTACGCACCACCGAGACCGGCGATCGCTCCGGCGAGCGAGACGTTCCAGAACCGGGTGCGGGCGACGTTGATTCCCACGGTGTCGGCAGCCTGCGGGTGCTCGCCCACGGCGCGCAGACGCAGCCCCCAGCGCGTCTTGAAGAGGGCGAAGAAGACGACGGCGACCGCGACGTAGAGGATGTAGACGATGATCGTCTGGCGGAACAGCACAGGCCCGAGAATCGGGATCTCGCTGAGGCCGGGGATCGGGAGCCGGGGCAGCCGGATGGTGGCGCTGTTGTTGAGCAGATCGGTGTTCTTGGTCAGCACCTGCGAGTAGAGGAAGCTCGTGAGGCCCGTGACCAGCACGTTGAGAACGACACCCACGATGACCTGGTCGACGAAGTACTTGATCGAGAACGCCGCCAGCACGAACGACACGAGCACACCGGCGGCCATGGCCGAGATGAGACCGAGCACGGCCTGGCCGGTGACCGACGCGACCACGGCCGAGACGAACGCGCCCGCGAGCAGCTGCCCCTCGATGGCGACGTTCACCACACCGACGCGCTCGGAGATGACGCCGCCGAGGGCTCCGAAGACGAGCGGAACGCTCAGACCGACCGCTCCGACGAGGAGACCGGGAACGGGGATCGTGGCGCCGGCCGCTGCCCATGTGAGGAATGCGACGAGGAACAGGAGGGCGAACACGACCGTGATCCAGAGCCGGACAGGCCGGTTGCGCGACACGAGGAATGCACTGTAGGCGGCCAGGGCCACCAGCAGAACGGTGAGCACGATGCCGGTCGCACGCGTCGGCGCCTCGATCGTGGGGATCTGTACGAAGTCGGAGTCGGTCGACAGCCGGAATCCGCTGACGCCCTCTCGGCCGAAGACGACGAAGAGGAGGATCGCGATGATCGAGAAGATGCCGAAGGCGATCGGTGCCTTCCAGCTCTTGACGACGGTCTTCTCGAGAGCCGGCGGAACGGAGTCCGGATGGTTGTGCTGCAGCGGCGCGTCTTGGATGGTCACTTGGTCGCCTCCGCAGTCTGAGTGCGCGGTCGTCGGAGTTTGACACCGCTCGGTTTGGGCAGCCGGAACACCGCGCGCACGAGCGGGGGCGCCGCGATGAAGAGCACGATGAGGGATTGGATCACGACGACGATGTCGATGGGGATTCCCTCCGACGCCTGCATGGCGAAACCGCCGGCCTTGAATGCGCCGAACAGGATTCCGGCGAAGAAGATGCCCCACGGCTTGGAGCGACCGAGCAGCGCCACGGTGATGGCGTCGAAGCCGATGCCCGCGTCGATGCCCGAACTGAATCCGGTCGTGACCGTGCCGAGAACCTGCGCGACGCCGGCGAGGCCGACGAGGCCGCCCGACAGGAGCATCGCGTAGATGTACATCTTGTTGACGCTGATGCCCGCGACGCGAGCGGCGTTCGGATTCTCGCCCACCGCGCGGAACTGGAAGCCGAGATTCGACCGGTTGAGCAGGTACCAGACGTAGATCGTGGCCGCGATCACGAAGATGAATCCCCAGTGCAGATTGAACTGCGGGCCGAGGAGGTCGGGGAACACGGCTGTGGGGAGCGCAGCCGGCGTCTTCGGGTTGTTCGAGCCGGGAGCCTGGAGCAGTCCGGGGGTCTTCAGCATGAACGAGATCAGGTAGAGGGCCACGAAGTTGAGCATGATCGTGACGATCACCTCGTGCGCTCCCGTTCTCGCCTTCAGCAGTCCGACGATTCCGCCCCAGAGAGCACCACCGATGATGCCGGCGGCGACGGCGAGAATGAGGTGCAGTCCGTAGGGCAGCTCGAACGACCAGCTGACCCACCCGGCGCACGCGGCGGCGATGAGCATCTGGCCGCGGCCGCCGATGTTGAAGAGTCCGACGCGGAACGCCAGCCCCACACCGAGACCCGCCGCGATGAGCGGGGTGGCGAAGGTGAGCGTCTCGGTGAGCGGCTTGATGCCGGCGATGAAGCCGGGGCGACGGAAGTTGTACACCGCACCCTGGAACAGCGAGGTGTAGGCGCCCGAGACGGAATCCCAGACCGCCTTGATCAGGTCGCCGGGGCGGGCGAAGAAGTACCCCGCGGCCGTAGAGACCTTGTCATCGGTGAGGGCGATCAGGATTCCGCCCGCGAGCATCGCCAGCACGACGGCCAGAACCGAGATCATGGCGCTTCCGCCCACGATCTCGCGCATGACTCCGTGCCAGCGCGGCTCGGCGATGGACGCGTCGGGCTTCTGGGGCGAGGATGCGACGGGTGGGCCGGAATCGACGGGTGGGACTGTGGGCTGGCTCACGCGGCCGCTCCTTCGGGTGGGGAGGTGACGGAATCGGGTACTTCGCCGGCCATCATGAGTCCGAGCACGTCGCGAGACGTGTCGCCCGGCACGATGCCCACGATCGTTCCCCGGTACATCACGGCGATGCGATCGGCGAGCGCGACGACCTCGTCGAGCTCGGTCGACACGACGATGACCGGAATGCCGGAGTCGCGCGTCGCAACGATGCGCTTGTGCACGAACTCGATCGAGCCGACGTCGATTCCGCGGGTCGGCTGGGCCGCCATGAAGAGGCGCAGGTCGCGGCTGAGCTCGCGAGCGAGCACGACCTTCTGCTGGTTTCCGCCGGAGAGACGGCCGACCGGAGTGGTGATGCCCTGGCTGCGGACGTCGAACTCCTTCGACTTCTGCTCGGCGAATTCCTTGAGGTAGTTGAGCTGGAGTGTTCCCGCTTTGACGAACGGCGGCCCGTCGCTGCGGTCGAGCATCAGGTTCTCGGCGATCGTGAACTCGCCGACGAGACCGTCTTCTTTTCGGTCTTCCGGCACGAAGCCGATTCCCGACGCGAGCACCTGCTTCACAGACAGACCCCGGATCGACTTGCCGTCGAGCGTGATCTCGCCGCGCACGCGCTGCTGCAGACCCATGATGGCCTCGGTGAGCTCGGTCTGGCCGTTGCCCTGGACACCGGCGATCGCGAGGATCTCACCCGCCCGAACGTCGAAGCTCACATTGTTGACCACCAGCTGGCCGTGGGGGTCGACCACCGAGAGATTGGAGACGACGAAGGCGTCTGCTCCCGGGGTGGCCGGATCTTTGTGCACGGTCAGCTCGACCGCGCGACCCACCATGAGCGAGGCCAGCTCGGCATTCGTCGCCGTCGGCGACGCCTCGCCGACGACCTTGCCGAGGCGGATGACCGTAATGCGGTCGGCCACCTCACGCACCTCGCGGAGCTTGTGGGTGATGAAGACGATGGACGTACCGGCGGCTTTCAGCTGCCTCATGATGGCCATGAGCTCATCGGTCTCCTGAGGCGTGAGCACGGCGGTGGGCTCGTCGAACACGAGCACCTTGGCGTCGCGCGACAGCGCCTTGATGATCTCGACCCGCTGCTGCACACCGACGGGCAGATCGTCGACCAGCGCATCCGGGTCGACGTGGAAGCCGAACCTCTCGCTGATCTCACGCACCTTCTCGCGTGCGGCGCCGAGGTCGAGCACGCCGGCCGCGTTCGTCTTCTCGTGGCCGAGCATCACGTTCTCGGCGACAGTGAACACGGGGATGAGCATGAAGTGCTGGTGCACCATACCGATTCCCGCCGCCATGGCATCGCCCGGCCCTGCGAAGTGCTGCACGACATCGTCGAGCAGAATGTCTCCCTCTTCGGCCTTGTAGAGGCCGTAGAGCACGTTCATCAACGTCGACTTGCCTGCGCCGTTCTCACCGAGGAGACAGTGGATCTCGCCCGGCTCGATCGTGAGGTCGATGTGGTCGTTGGCCGTGAGTGCGCCGAAGCGCTTGGTAATGCCACGGAGTTCGAGCTTCATAGAGACAATCTACCCATCAGTTCGATGCGTGAAGAGCGCGCTTAACGCGATCGGGGGACCAGCCTTGGCTGGCCCCCCGATTTCACGCGGGTTGAACGGTTCGTACGACTACTTGCTCAGGTACGAGGAGACCTTGACGTCGCCCGAGACGATCTTCGCCTTCAGGTCGTCGATCTCGCCCTGGAGCGAGGGGTTCACCTTCGACTCGAAGTCGTGGAACGACGCCATGCCGACTCCGTCGTTCTCGAGCGTTCCGACGTAGGGCTCGCTCGAGAAGTCACCGGCAGCGGCGTCGGTGACGACCGTGTCGGTGGCCGTCTTGATGCCCTTGAGGATCGACGTCAGGTAGAGGTCCTTGTAGGTGGGGTCGCTCTCGTAGAGGTCGGAGTCGACACCGACCATGGCGATGTCCTTGCCGGACTCCTGGATCGCGACGCCCGCGCTCTGGTAGATCGGTCCACCGACCGGCAGCAGGATGTCTGCGCCCTGGTCGATGAAGTTCTGAGCGGTGGTCTTGGCGACGTCGTTGGCTTCGAAGCCACCGGTGAAGGTAGCGGAGTCGGGGTTGTCGAGGTCGTAGCCCAGAACCTTGACGTCCTTGGACTTCTGCTCGTTGTAGTACTTGACGCCCTGTGCGAAGCCGTCCATGAAGATGGTGACGGTGGGGAAGTTCATTCCGCCCCAGGTGGCGACGATGCCCGACTTCGAGTAGTCGGCGGCCGCGTAGCCAGCGAGGAATGCGGCACCGGCGGTGTCGAACGTGATCGGCTTGACATTGTCGGCCGTGATGGAGGCATCGTCGATGATCGCGAACTCGATGTCGGAGTTCGCTTCGGCAGCAGCCTTGGTCGCGTCGGCGAGCGCGAAGCCGACCGTGACGATCAGCGTGCAGTTCTGGTCGACGAGGCTCGAGATGTTCGGAGCGAACGCGGTCTCGGAGTCGGACTGAACGGTGACGGGCTCGACGCCCAGCTTCTTCGCGGCGTCGTTGAGACCCTCGAAGCCAGCCTGGTTGAAGGACTTGTCATCGAATCCACCAGCGTCGGAAACCATGCAGGGAAGCGCGTTCGAAGCGGCGGCGTCTGTCGAACCGGTTTCGGCCGGCGCGGATGCGCAACCGGCGAGGAGTGCGGCGAAGCCGAGGGTGGCGATGCCGCCCATGGCGGCACGGCGGATGGTCTTGCTCAAGATGTCCTCCAAGGATTGCCCCGCGATGAAAGCGGAGCGCAGGGCTGTGTGGTTTCTCACGTTACCTAATGTGACGCGAGTCGAGACGCCTGCGCACGGCATCGCGGCCCAGTCGTTACAAAGACGCGTTCGCGCCGAAACAACCCCGAAATGTTCACCGCGAAAAAGCCCGAAAGACGCCGGCTGCGCCGCTCGGCACGGCGTCGAGCGGACCGGCTACGGCGTGCTGGGGCTCGTGACCTCGAGTGCGCCCGAGACGATGTCGGCCTTCAGCCCGTCGAGTTCGGCCTGCAACTCGGGCGTGACCGCGGCCGCCTTGTCGTGGTAGGGCGCCAGCGCCACTCCCCCGTTCTCGAGGGTTCCCACGAAGGGCGTGTTGTCGAACGAGCCGTCGAGGTCGTCGCCGACGATCTGCACGACGGCGTCGCCGGTGTTCTTCAGCACGCTCGTGAGGATGATCGACTTGTAGGTCGCCGGCAGCGTCTCGTAGCCGTCGTTGTCGACCCAGACGATCGACACGTTGGGGTTCTCGAGCGCCGCCGCTGCCGCACCCTCGCCCACCTGGCCGGCCACGGGCAGGATCACGTCGGCTCCCTGGTCGATGAACGCCTGGGTCGTGACCTTGCCCTTGTTGATGTCTTCGAAGTCTCCGGTGAACACACCGTCCTGGGCATCCTTGTTCCATCCGAGGGCCTGCACGGCGGTGCCGTGCACCGCGTTGTACTTGGCGACGCCGTCGACGAAGCCGTCCATGAAGAGGGTCACGGGGGGCTGGTTTCCCCCGCCGAAAGTAGCGACCTTGCCGGTCGCGCTCGTTCCCGCCGCGAGGTATCCGGCCAGGTACGCGGCCTGGGCGGTGTCGAAGACGATCGGTTTGATGTTCTCGCCGTCGACCTGCTCGTCGACGATCGCGAAGTGCACGTCGGGGTTCGCCTTGGCGGCAGCCGTGGTCGCGTCGGCCAGCTCGTAGCCGACCGTCAGAACGAACTGGCATCCGCTGTCGACGGCCTGGGTCACGTTGGGCGCCAGGTCGGTCTCGTTGGTCGACACGATCACCTCGGCGTCGATCGAGAGGTCGGCCTTGGCCTTCTCGAGGCCCTCCCAACTCGACTGGTTGAACGAGCGGTCCTCGAGGCCGCCGGAGTTGGTGACCATTCGGGCGCAGTAGTCGCTGGCCGTCTCGGAGGTCTCGGGCGCCGGAGCGCATCCGGCGAGCACGAGGGCCGACGCGGCCACGACGACGACGGAGCGCAGAACAGATGAGGTCGACATGCAGAAGACACTAGTGGCTCGGTGGCCCGAGCATGAGGTCAGAGAACGTCGCCCGAACCGCCGAGGCGGAGAGCGTCGACGACCGACTTGACCCGCTGAGCGTGCTCGCTGGTGGTGACGAGCAGCGCATCCGGGGTATCGACGACCACGATGTCCTTGACGCCGATGAGGCTGATCACGCGGCCGCTCTGCGAGACCACGACACCGCTCGACGAGTCGGAGAGCACGCGTGCGTTCTTGCCCAGGATGGCGAGCTCGGAACCGCGACCGGTGGAGTGCAGTTTGGCGATGGAGGCGAAGTCTCCGACGTCGTCCCAGCTGAAGTCGCCGGGCACGACCGCGAGCGTGCCGTCGAGGGCAGCGGGCTCGGCCACCGTGTAGTCGATGGCGATCTTCTTGAGCTTGGGCCAGACCTGGTCGACCACGGCGCCGCGGCGAGGGGTGTCCCACGCATCGGCCAGCTCGAGCAGACCCGCGAGCAGTTCGGGTTCGGCCTTGCCGAGCTGCTCGAGCAGCTTGTCGGCACGCGCGATGAACATGCCGCCGTTCCACAGGTACTTCTTGCTCTTCAAGTACTTCTTGGCCGTCTCGAGGTCGGGCTTCTCTACGAAGCGCTTCGCGACCATCGCGGTCGAGGCGCCAGGCAGGTCGAGGGCATCGCCGGTCAGGATGTAGCCGAAACCGACAGACGGCTCGGTCGGAGTGATGCCGATGGTCACGATGTAGCCGGCGTCGGCGGCGTTCACGGCCTGCACGACGGTGTCGCGGAAGGCCTCGGTCTGGGTGATCACGTGGTCGGCGGCGAACGAGCCGATGATGACGCCCGGCTCACGGTGCTCGAGGATCGCGGCGGCCAGTCCGATGGCGGCGGACGACTCGCGCGGCTCGCTCTCGAGCACCACGTTGATGTCGGCGAGCTCGGGGATCTGCTGCTCGACGGCGGCACGGTGGGCTCGCCCCGTGACGACCATCACCCGCTGCTCGCCGGAGATGGGGGCGAGGCGCTCCCAGGTGTCGCGCAGCAGGCTGCGTCCCGATCCGCTCAGGTCGTGCAGGAACTTCGGCGCGTCCGCGCGGGAGAGCGGCCAGAGTCTCGAGCCGATGCCTCCGGCCGGAATGACACTGTAGAAACGGTCCATCGCAGAGTTCTCAGCCATGGCCCCACCATACCCATCCGAGCGTCGTGGCGATTGAACGGATGCTCACCTCGCCGCCACCGTCTATTAACCCCTGCGCCACCCGCCGCTCGTAGCGTTCGAAGCGTGCCCGGTGCATCCCCGGGCCGACGGGAGCAGCCCATGAGAGTCGCCGTCGTCACGGAGAGCTTTCTGCCCACAGTCAACGGAGTCACGAACAGCGTCTGCAAGGTGCTCGACTTCCTTGCGGACTCGGGGCACGAGGCGATTCTGATCGCACCTGCAGCGCGGAACACGCCGTCGAGCTACCGAGGGTTCGCCGTGCACGCGGTTCCTGCGGTCGCCTATCGGCAGTTCCCGGTCGGACTCCCGAATCCCCAGGTGCAGCGTGTGCTGTCGGCCTTCGCGCCCGACGTGCTGCACGCCGCCTCCCCGTTCCTGCTCGGGGCGCAGGCCATCTCGGCCGCGAACCGCATCGGCGTGCCGAGCGTGGCGATCTTCCAGACGGATGTCGCGGGGTACGCCAAACGCAATCATCTCGGCAAGGCCGCGGCTCTGGCCTGGCGCTTCGTCCGGTGGATCCACGAGGCCGCCGACCTCACCCTCGTTCCCTCATCGAGCTCGGAGCGCGACCTCGTCGCCGCGGGCGTCACCCGCCTGGCGCGGTGGGGCCGGGGCGTCGACACCGAGCGATACCACCCGCGGTTGCGCACGCATCCGGATGCCGTCGACCTGCACACGCGTCTGTCTCCGAACGGAGAGGTCGTGCTCGGCTATGTCGGCCGCGTCGCTCCGGAGAAGCAGCTCGAGCGCTTCGATGAGCTCCGCGGAATCGACGGGATCTCACTGGCCATCGTCGGAGACGGGCCGTCGACGCCATCCGTCGGCCGGCTGCTGCGCGGGATGCCCGTGGCCTGGCTGGGCAGGATGGGCGGGCAACGCCTCGCCGTCGCGTATGCGAGCTTCGACGTGTTCGTGCACACGGGAACAGAGGAGACGTTCGGCCAGACGATCCAGGAGGCGCACGCGGCCGGTCTTCCGGTCGTGGCACCCCGTGCCGGAGGGCCCGTCGACCTCGTGCACGACGGCGCGGACGGATACCTCTTCGATCCCGACGCCCGGAGCGGTGACTCGAGCATGCGCACGCTCGTCGAGGATCTCGTCATATCGAGAGACCTGCGCCTTCGCATGGGAGAGTCGGGACGACGCGCCGTGCGTGCAACCACCTGGAACTCCGTCTGCACGGAACTGCTCGGGCACTACAGGCACGTGATCGCCGCTCGTCGGCCCGTTCCCGTCGTCGAGGCAGTGTAAGCGCCCTCGTTGCTTAGGGATACCTAACAAGCATGGCCAGTCAGAACTTATAAACTGAAGACCATCTTCGCCTTCGCCCGATCCTGATGAACCTGCACGAGAAGACCGGCACGACCGCGACGAGCCATCTCCACCGATGATCTCCACCGCGAGATCAGGGCTTTCTCAACCAAGGAGGGTTGTTCGTGTCCAGAACCGAGACAGGAACCCAAGCGCCGGGTTCCCTTGCGCCCACAGGTAAGAGGCCCCAGGGCACTCTGTACCGCGGCCGCGAGGGAATGTGGTCGTGGGTGCTGCACCGCATCACCGGTATCGCCATCTTCTTCTTCCTGCTGGTGCACATCCTCGACACCGCGCTGGTGCGTGTCGCGCCCGAGGCGTACAACGCCGTGATGAGCACCTACAAGAACCCGATCATGGGGCTCGGCGAGACCGCTCTCGTCGGCGCCATCGCGTTCCACGCCTACAACGGCATCCGCATCATCCTCATCGACTTCTGGACCAAGGGTCCGAAGTACCAGAAGGTGATGTTCTACGTGGTCATCGGACTCTGGGTCGTCACCATGGCCGGATTCGTTCCCCGCCATCTCATCAACGTCTTCAGCGAGGTGGGTCACTGATGGCCACGACGATCGAAGCCCCCCGCAGTCCGTACTCCCGTGCACCGCGATCGCGCGGCATCAACTGGGAGAAGTGGGGCTGGATGTACATGCGCGCCTCCGGCCTCGTGCTGGTCGTGCTCATCTTCGGCCACCTCATCGTGAACCTCGTTCTCGGCGATGGCATCAAGGCCATCGACTTCGCCTTCGTCGGCGGCAAGTGGTCGAACCCGTTCTGGCAGGTGTGGGACTGCCTGATGCTGTGGCTCGCCATGATCCACGGCGCGAACGGCATGCGCACCCTCGTCAACGACTACGCATCTCACCGCACCACCCGGGGCATCCTCAAGGGCGCCCTGCTCTTCTCAGTCATCGTCCTCATAACGCTCGGAACTCTTGTGATCTTCACGTTCGACCCCTGCCCCGCCGGCGCACCCGCCGACCTCCTCGCCTCGTTCTGCTCGGCGAGCTGACGGCACCTGATATGACCGAGTACGCAGACGGATCCGTCGTAGACGGAGTTCACTACCACCAGTTCGACATCGTCATCGTGGGCGCCGGCGGCGCCGGCATGAGGGCGGCCATCGAGGCCGGCCCCAAGGCGAAGACGGCAGTCATCTCGAAGCTCTACCCGACCCGCAGCCACACCGGTGCGGCGCAGGGCGGCATGGCAGCCGCCCTCGCGAACGTCGAGGAAGACAGCTGGGAGTGGCACACCTTCGACACCGTCAAGGGCGGCGACTACCTCGTCGACCAGGATGCCGCGGAGATCCTGGCCAAGGAGGCCATCGACGCGGTCATCGACCTCGAGAACATGGGCCTGCCGTTCAACCGCACGCCCGAGGGCAAGATCGACCAGCGACGCTTCGGTGGCCACACCCGCGATCACGGCAAGGCGCCCGTTCGCCGTGCCTGCTACGCCGCCGACCGCACGGGTCACATGATCCTGCAGACGCTCTATCAGAACTGCGTCAAGTTCGGTATCAACTTCTTCAACGAGTACTACGTGCTCGACCTCGTGATGGTCAGCGACGGATTCGGCGGACAGCAGCCGGCCGGTGTCGTGGCCTTCGAACTCGCCACGGGCGAGATCCACGTCTTCCAGTCGAAGGCCGTGATCTTCGCAACCGGTGGATTCGGCAAGATCTACAAGACCACGTCCAACGCGCACACCCTCACCGGCGACGGCGTCGGAATCATCTGGCGTAAGGGTCTGCCGCTCGAGGACATGGAGTTCTTCCAGTTCCACCCGACCGGCCTGGCCGGCCTGGGCATCCTGCTCTCCGAAGCGGCCCGCGGCGAGGGCGCGATCCTTCGCAACAGCGAGGGCGAGCGTTTTATGGAGCGCTACGCGCCCACGATCAAGGACCTCGCGCCTCGCGACATCGTCGCCCGCTGCATGGCGCTCGAGATCCGTGAGGGACGAGGCGCTGGTCCGCACAAGGACTACGTCTACCTCGACATCACCCACCTCGACCCCGCGGTCATCGACGCCAAGCTGCCCGACATCACCGAGTTCGCTCGCACCTACCTCGGAGTCGAGCCGTACACCGAGCCGGTCCCCGTCCTTCCCACCGCGCACTACGCGATGGGCGGAATCCCCACCAACGTCCAGGCAGAGGTTCTCTCAGACAACACCACCGTCGTTCCCGGCCTGTACGCGGCCGGCGAGTGCGCCTGCGTCTCGGTGCACGGCTCCAACCGACTGGGTACGAACTCGCTGCTCGACATCAACGTCTTCGGCAAGCGCGCCGGCAACGCGGCGGCCGAGTACGTGCAGACCGCGCCGTGGGTCGAACTGCCCGACGACCCGGCGGCCGGCGTGCGCGAGCTCATCGAGAACGCCCGCAACTCGAACGGCACGGAGCGCATCGCGGTCATCCGGCGCGAGCTGCAGGAGTCGATGGACCGCAACGCCCAGGTCTTCAGAACCGAGGAGAGCCTCACCGAGGTGACCGAGGTCATCCACAACCTGCGTGAGCGCTACAAGAACATCCTCGTTCAAGACAAGGGCAAGCGGTTCAACACCGACCTGCTCGAGGCCGTCGAGCTGGGCTTCCTGCTCGACCTGGCCGAGGTGGTCGTGTACTCGGCGCGCAACCGCAAGGAGAGCCGCGGCGCTCACATGCGCGAGGACTTCCCGACCCGCGACGACGCGAACCACATGCAGCACACGATGGCCTATCTCTCGGGCGACCCCATGTCGGCCGACGCAGGAGACCACATCAGACTCGACTGGAAGCCGGTCGTCGTGACCCGTTACCAGCCCATGGAGAGGAAGTACTAATGAGTACAGCAACCCTGGATTCTCCGCCGGCACCCGCTGACGACGTCATCCCCACCTTCACCGTCACGCTCATCATCCGTCGGTTCAACCCCGACACCGACGACGAGCCCACGTGGCAGAACTTCGATGTCGAGATGTACCCCACCGATCGCGTGCTCGATGCCCTGCACAAGATCAAGTGGGAGCAGGACGGTTCACTCACGTTCCGTCGCTCGTGCGCGCACGGCATCTGCGGGTCGGATGCCATGCGTATCAACGGCCGCAACCGCCTGGCCTGCAAGACGCTCATCAAAGACCTCGACATCACGAAGCCCATCTACGTGGAGGCCATCAAGGGCCTGCCGCTCGAGAAGGACCTCGTCGTAGACATGGAGCCGTTCTTCGCGTCGTTCCGCGAGGTGCAGCCGTTCCTCATCGCTTCGTCGAAGCCCGAGAAGGAGCGCCTGCAGTCGGCGACGGAGCGCGCACGCTTCGACGACACCACGAAGTGCATCCTCTGCGCCGCGTGCACGTCGAGCTGCCCGGTCTTCTGGACCGACGGCCAGTACTTCGGCCCGGCCGCCATCGTCAACGCTCACCGCTTCATCTTCGACAGCCGCGATGAGGGCGCCAACGTGCGTCTCGACATCCTCAACGACAAAGAGGGCGTGTGGCGCTGCCGCACCACCTTCAACTGCTCCGAGGCATGCCCGCGCGGAATCCAGGTGACCCAGGCCATCGCCGAGGTCAAGCAGGCGATCATGCGGGGCAAGCCCTAGCGACTGCTCTCCTGAGTGTGCAGAAACGGCCCGTTGCGTGAAGACGCACGGGCCGTCTCTGCACACTCGACACCCGTCATTGACGCCAACCCTTGGCAAGGAGGGCGTTCCGGACCCGAGTCACTATGTCGGCACGGTCGGCATTCATGTGCTCCTTGAGGACTCGAACCACTCTCCAGTCGTTATCGGAGAGCTCTTCTAGACGGTTTACATCTCTGTGGAATTGGCGGCGGTCATCGGCATGCTGTGAGCCGTCGTATTCGACGAGCACCTTGTGACGGCGGTAGACGAGGTCGCCTCTGCCGATGAATCTGCCGTTCTTTCCGAATACGTCGATGTTCAGTTCCGGCTGCGGCAGACCTCCGCGGATCAGAAGCAGACGAAGCTCGGTCTCCCTGGGCGACTCCGAACCTGGCCGCACCAACTCGAGTGCAGCCACCAGCGAGCGGGAGCCTCGAACTCCTCGTCGAGAGTCGACGGCTCGCCGCAGCTGACCTGTCGTCTTCTGCGGATACCTGCCGCCGACGAGATGGTCACCTGCAATGACGAGCTCGTCAATCGAGAGCAGCGTCGCGCATTGGCACCACGCGTCGAGGATCGATACGACGCGTAGTCGCCGCAGCGACGCAGGCTCGACGGTGCCCGGCTTGAGCCGATGTCCCACGATGCCCACCACCCGCGGGCTCTGCGCTGGCGAGAACGTCGATACATGCAGTGGTGCGGTGTCGAATCGGCGAGGCAGCGGTATTCCGTGCAGCGCGGCGGCGGTGATGTGGGAGAACAACTGGCCGGGCGGCATGCGCACCGCGTACGCGCGACACCGCAACCAGACATCGCCGGCGTCGTGGTCTGCGGCCGAAACCCGGACTCCGTGGAAAGGGGCGGTCAGATCCTGTCGTCTGAGCCGGCCCGGGGAGACTCCGAGATCGAGGGCTGCACGCACCGAGAAGGCTCGCCCGTCGAGCCCATCGGGTAGATCGCGCCGTCGAGTCATGCCTCGATGATGCCGATGTCGTCGCGCGCCCGCGAAAGTTATCCCCACATCGCTCCGCTGCTCTCCCGAGTGTGCAGAAACGGCCCGCTGCGTGAAGACGCACGGGCCGTTTTCGCACACTCGGCGCCTCGCTCGGGCGACACGGGCGCGCGTCAAGCGGGCAGGGACAATCCCGACTCCTGCGTAGGGTTGGGGGGTGACCAACAGCAGCGACGACTCCGACAAACCGGCCACCGGCATCCCCGCCCTCGTGCAGAGGGTGATGAAGCTCAAGCCCGTCCGGGTGTTCCAGCACTACGCGTCGAACGGCGGACCGCTGATGGCGGCCGGCATGTCGTATCAGGCCCTGTTCGCAGTGTTCGCCGCTCTCTGGGCCGGGTTCTCGATCGCCGGGCTCGTGCTCGCCTCGAACAGACCGCTGCTCGAGGAGTTGATCACGCTCATCGGCAGCGCGGTTCCGGGCCTCATCGGAGAAGGCGGCGCCGTCGACGCGGATGCCCTGCTGAACACACCCGCCCTCAGCTGGTCGGGCGCCATTGCCCTCGTCGGACTCGCGTTCACGGCCCTCGGGTGGCTCGCGTCCGCGCGCGACGCCATCCGGCGCATCTTCTCGGTCGGCCCCGACACGACGTTCTTTCTACTCCTCAAACTGAAGGATGCCGGACTCGCCATCGGGTTCGGTATCGTGCTCGTCGTCTCGGCCGGCATCAGCATCGGCAGCACCACGCTCATCGGTCTCGCCTTCGACCTGATCGGGGTCGACAACACCTCGGGCTTCGCGGTGGTCGTGGCACGCATCGTCGGGCTGCTGATCGCGTTCGCACTGGACACCCTGGTGCTGCTCGTCTTCTACCGGGTGCTGACCGGTATCAAGATTCCCTTCCGACGCGTGATCAGCGGAGCGCTCATCGGGGCTGCGGCGCTGGGCCTGCTGAAGGCACTCGGTGGTCTGCTGCTCGGAGGGGCGAGCAACAACCCCCTCATCGCCTCGTTCGCCGTGATCGCCGGTCTGTTGATCTTCTTCAACCTCATCTGCCAGGTCATACTCATCACGGCCGCGTGGATCTCCGTCGGAGTCACCGACGTGGGCCTCGACGTGCGCGGACTCTCGCCCGAACAGCTCGACGCGGAGGCGCAGGTGAAACAGGCGGAGGCCCGAGTGGTGATCGCCGCGGCCGAGCGGGCGCGTCTCGAAGACGAGCTCCGGGATGCTCGCGGCCTGCGCCGCCGAGGCATCTCTCGACGTCTGAAGAACGCCGTCCGCGAGGAGTCGCGGTTGAAGAACGAGACCCCTCCTCCTCGCTAAACTGAGGCAATGTCTTCGACGAAAACCGGCACGTCCCTCCGCATCGCCTCTGTCAACGTCAACGGGGTGCGGGCCGCATTCCGCAACGGCATGGGAGCCTGGCTCGACAAGCGTGAGGTCGACATCCTCGCTCTGCAAGAGGTGCGGGCGGCAACGAGCGACCTCGAGAATCTGCTCGGAGACGAGTGGGACATCCTGCACGACGCGGCCACGGCCAAAGGCCGAGCCGGAGTGGCACTCGCCAGCCGCAACAAGGCTTCTATCCACCGGGTAACCCTGGGCGCCGACGACTTCGACAGCGCCGGCCGGTGGCTCGAGGCCGACTACGAGGTGGGTGGCAAGGTCGTCACGGTGGTGTCGACGTACGTGCACTCCGGCGAGGCGGGAACTCCCAAGCAGGTCGAGAAGTACAAGTTCCTCGACGCCATGGTCGAGCGGCTCCCCCGGCTGATGGAGCATAATCCCCTCTCGGTGGTCGTCGGCGACCTCAACGTCGGGCACCGCACCCTCGACATCAAGAACTGGAAGGGCAACGTGAAGCGCGCCGGCTTCCTGCCGGAAGAGCGTGCCTACTTCGACCGCTTCCTCGGCTCCGAGGGCGACCCCGACTACAACGCGGGTGCGGGCTTCGGTTTCGTCGACATCGGGCGCCATGCGGCAGGCGAGGTCGAGGGGCCGTACACCTGGTGGTCTGCTCGTGGACAGGCTTTCGACAACAACACCGGTTGGCGTATCGACTACCAGCTCGCCACCCCAGAATTGGCAGCGAAGGTCACCGACTACACCGTCGACCGCGCTGCAAGCTACGCCGAACGCTGGAGCGACCACGCTCCGGTGGTCGTCGACTACTCGATCTAGGTCCCGGCCTCCAGAAAGGCTCGGGGAACGAACACTAAGCTCAGGAACGCATCGACCATGACCAGCAAACCCCGTCTCCTCTCCGGCATGCAGCCCTCGGCCGCATCGCTCCACCTCGGCAACTACATCGGCGCGCTGATGAGCTGGAAGACGTTGCAGGAGACGCACGACGCGTTCTTCTTCATCGCAGACCTGCACGCCATCACCGTGCCCCAAGACCCCACGACATTGCGCGAGAACACGCGTCTCACCGCAGCGCAGTACATCGCCGCCGGCATCGATCCGTCGAAATCGACGCTGTTCGTGCAGTCGCAGGTTCCCGCTCATGCCCAGCTCGCGTGGGTGCTCAACACGCTCACGGGCTTCGGCGAGGCGGGCCGTATGACGCAGTTCAAAGACAAGGCGGCGAAACAGGGATCCGACGCGGCGTCGGTCGGCCTCTTCACGTACCCGATCCTGCAGGCCGGCGACATCCTGCTGTACCAGGCCGCCGAGGTGCCCGTCGGCGAGGACCAGCGCCAGCACATCGAGCTGACCCGCGATCTCGCGACGCGCTTCAACTCGCGCTTCGGCGAGACCTTCCGCATCCCGGAGCCCTACATCCTCAAAGAGACGGCCAAGATCTTCGATCTGCAGAATCCTCAGTCGAAGATGTCGAAGTCGTCGGAGTCACCGGCGGGCATCGTGTGGTTGCTCGATGACGCCAAGACCACGGCGAAGAAGATCATGCGTGCGGTGACGGATGCCGACGGCGAGATCGTCTTCGACCGTGACGCGAAGCCCGGGGTCGCCAATCTGCTGACGATCTTCTCGGTGCTGGGTGACGTTCCGATCGCCACCCTCGAGGCGGAGTTCGCGGGTCGCGGGTACGGAGATCTGAAGAAGGCGCTGGTCGAGGTCGTCGATTCGACTCTCGGACCGGTTCGAGAGCGCACCCTCGAGCTGCTGGCCGATCCCGCCGAGCTCGACCGCATCCTCGCCGCGAATGCCGACCGGGCGAACGAGGTGGCCTCGGCCACACTCGCCGACGTGTACGACAAGGTCGGGTTCCTGCCGCGATCGAGCTGACAGAGAGCGTGCGGCGCCGTCAGCGCCGCACGCTCTGCCCGGCCTCGACGACGACCTCGTGTACTCGGCGCAGATCCTCGATGAGCGAGCCGATGAGAATCCAGTGCGTCGGGCTCGGGGTGACGACCTGGAACGGTGCCGTCAAGGCGGGCAGCTCTGCCGTGCGCGGCAAGGGCTCGACGGTCTGGAGGTCGGACTCCTGCATCACGAGCCGCAGGTCGTGAGCAGCCTTTCTCATCTCGTCGGCGAGCCCGGCGACGGTGCTCTCGCTGTGCAGTGACTCGTCGTAGTTGTCGGCGAGGCCGCGCACCATGCCCGGCACCCGGCCCACAATGACGCCCAGCATGGCGAGCAGATCGTCATCGAGCTCCAACGCGTCGGAGTTGGCGCGTCTGCGAGGGTTGAACCGCAAGCTCTCCTCGGCACCCGTGACGGCCGCTCGGGCCTTGGTCAGCATCGGCGCGAGCAGCCGCACCTCGACGAGAGCGCGGTTGCGGTCGGCAGCGGTCGAGGGTTCGACGAGAAGTCGGGCGAGGCCGTCGAGACACGCGGCAGTCTCCCGTCCGAGGGCAGCCACGGCGTCGTGGGCCGGCTGGAGCCTCACCGGCGGCACGATCACGAGATTGATCACGACGGCGACGATGGCTCCCAGAGCGGTCTCGACGATGCGACCCGCCGCGTAGCCCGGGGTCTGTGAGCCGATCGAGAGCACGAGCATCGCGCTGATCGGCAGTTGCACGGTCGTCGACTGACTCAAGCGGAGCGCCCAGCCGGTCAGAAGGGCGAGGATGATGGCGAGCAAGACGATCCACGTCGACGGACCGAAGGCCAGCTCCACGAGGTACGCGATGATGACCCCGACGATCACTCCGACGGTTCGTTCGAGAGCTTTGGCGAACGACTGGTTCACGCTCGGTTGAACGACGATGATCGCGGCGATGGCACCGAAAACGGGCACCTGCTCCGGCAGGATGGCCAGGCAGACGATCCAGGCGAGGGAGGCCGCGACCGCCGTCTTCACGATCTGCAGCAGAGGCGCCCTGTCGTCTGACTGCAGCACCCGCGCGTACCGTGCCGGAGCGAGTCCCGCCTCCACCATGCGGCGGGCGAACACGCCTCGTCCGGGAGTCTCCGCCGAACGTGGTCTGGTCACCTCTCCAGCCTATTGCGCTGACAGGGCCGCGATAATGGACGCATGCTCAAGGGAATCGATCCACTGCTCAATGGCGACCTGCTGAAGATCCTCGACGACATGGGACACGGCGACCAGCTCCTCGTCGTCGATCGCAACTATCCCGCCCATGCCGCCGGCAAGCCTCTGGTCTGGCTGGGCGAGGTATCGATGGAACGGGCGGCCTCGGCCATCCTCAGCGTGCTGCCTCTCGACACCTTTCTCGACAAGCCGCTCGCCAGAATGGAGGTCGACGACGACCCGATCATCGTCACGCCCATCCAGGAGGCCGTGCTCGAGCTCGCCCAGCGTGACCACGCCTCAGCCCTCGAATACGAGATCGTCCCGCGACTCGATTTCTACGACCGGGCGAAAGAGGTCTTCGCCGTCGTGCAGACGCTGGAGGACCAGCCCTACGCGTGTTTCATCCTGACCAAGGGCGTCATCTTCCCCACCTGACGCGCACGGGGACCGGCCGACGCAGAGCGGGAATCGAGGTGAGCGGAAGAACATCCCGCTCCACCCCGACTCCCGCGAATCCTGCTGGTCGGTGAGGTCGTCTACTCGATCGCGAAGAGCGTGTACGAGTCGACGTTCGCCTTGTTCACGACGACGCAGTCGATCGACTGCTTCTCGTCTTCGCCGGTCTCGCCGGTCGTGATGAACTTGTCGGCCTGCTGCACCGCGAGCTGCGAGATGAGCACGGCGGGCTGGAGGCCCGTGGCGAGCATCTTGCCGTCTTTGATGGCCTGAGCGGCATCCGGGCTGCCGTCGAAACCGGCCACCGTGACGTTCGCCAGAAGACCCGCCTGCTCGAGCGCCGCGACGGCTCCGAGCGCCATCGTGTCGTTGCCCGCGATCACGCCGTTGACGCCCGGATTGTTCTGCAGCAGGGTCTCCATCTTGGTGAAGGCCTCGTCCTGGCTCCAGTTCGCCGTCTCGACCGCGACGCGCTTGAGGTCGGGATACTGGGAGATCACGCTGGCGTAGGCCTCCGAGCGCACACCGGCGTTCGTGTCCGACTCTTTTCCGGTGAGCTCGATGTACGAACCCGTGCCGTTGAGTGCCGTGACGAAGTCCTCGGCGACCGCGGCTGCGCCCTGGGCGTTGTTCGCCACGATCTGCGCCTTGGCGATGCCCGTCTCGTTGATCTCGCGGTCGATCAGGAAGACCGGGATGCCGGCATCCGAGGCCTTCTGGATCGGGCCGATCGACGCATCCGCGCCGGCATTGTCGAGGATGATCGCAGCGGCCTTCTGGCTGATGGCCGTGTCGATCAGTTCGCTCTGCTTGTTCGGGTCGTCGTCGTGGCTGGCAACGGATGTCTTGTACCCGAGGCTCTCCGCCTCCGCCTTGGCGGCATCGGCCTCGGCCTTGAAGAACGGGTTCTCCGTCGCGGGCGTGATGATGGCAATCAGGCCACCGGCCTTGCTGTCGCCCGATCCGGCACTGTCGGTGCTCGACGTGGATCCGCTCGAACATGCGGCGAGTGCAAAGACAGACAGGGTCGCGACTGCTGCTGCTGTCAGTGTGCGATTCAGTTTCATGAAAGTGTCCTTTCGTTCTCAAAGTTCCCGCGGGCGTCATCGTCAGCGGGTGCTGCATCCGTTCAGGTTCGAGACAGAACCGGTTCGGAATCCTTGGTCTTGTTCGCGGCCGCCAGCTCCGCGTTCTTGTTGCGCTTGATGCGCTGCTGGGCCTGATCGAGCATCACGGCGAGGATGATGACCGCACCCTTGATGAGCATCTGCCAGAAGGTCGACACTCCGACGAGGACGAGTCCGTCCGACAGGAATCCGATGACGAAGGCTCCGATGAGGGTTCCCTGCACGTTTCCCCGGCCGCCGGTCAGCGCCGCTCCTCCGATGACGACGGCCGCGATCGCGTTGAGCTCGAAAGACTCTCCCGTCTGAGGCGCCGCACTCGTGAGTTCGGACGAGATGATGATTCCCACGATCGCGGCACAGAAGCCAGACACCATGTACACCCAGAGCTTGACCTTCTTGACCGGAACGCCCGCGAGCTCGGCCGCCCGCTCGTTGCCGCCCGTCGCGTAGAGCCAGCGCCCGAACGGCGTCTTGCGAATCACGAACACCGAGATGGCGACGATCACGATCAGAATCCAGATCGCGTTGGGGATGCCCAGGATGTTGCCGCCACCGATCGCGAGGAAGCCCTGGTTTCCGAGTTCGGGCTTACCGGCGAGCTTCGGGTAGGTGCTCCCGTTCGAGATGAGCAACGCTGCACCTCGGGCGACGTAGAGCATGCCCAGCGTGGCGATGAAGGGCGCGACGTTGAACCGCGTCACGAGCAGGCCGTTGATGAAGCCGACCAGTGTGCCGATGGCGACCGAGCAGAGAACGACGACCCACACGGCGGGGTAGAGCACCACGTCGAACGAATCGATCTGCAGTCCGTGCAACAGCACACCCGCGATGACTCCGGAGAGGCCGACGGTCGAGCCCACCGACAGGTCGATTCCGCCCTTCAAGATGACGAAGAGCATGCCGATCGCGAGGATCGCGTTGTACGCCACGTGCTTGGTCATCGTGATCAGGTTGCCCGGCGACAGGAAGACGTCGCTGAGCAGCGAGAAGATGATGATCAGCACGATCAGGGCGATGAAAGCGCGACCCTCGAGGATGATCGACAGCACGTCGATGTTCGAGCGGGAGAAGCGCGACGGGCGCTTCTCTCGGGGCGAGCGGGCGGGTGTGGTGGTGGACGTCATCGGCCCTCTCCAGTCAGATCGTCGAGTGAATTCTTTTCGTCGGTGAGCGCATCGGCGACCACCTCGTCGGTTGCCTCGCCAGAGGCCACCATGACCTCTTCGCGGGTCGAGCTACGCGGGTCGAAGTCGCGCACGATACGGCCCTTCGACATCACGATGATGCGGTTGGATGCGCCGAGAGCCTCGCCGACCTCGCTGGTCGCATAGAGCACTCCGAGCCCGCGACGGGCCTCTCTCGCCATCAGGCCGAAGATCTCGGCCTTGGCGCCCACGTCGATACCCCGGCTCGGCTCGTCGAGCAGCAGGACGTCGGGATTGGTCATCAGCACCTTGCCGATAACGACCTTCTGCTGGTTTCCTCCCGACAGCGAGGTGATCGCGGCGGTCGGGCCGGCCGCCTTCACCCTCACGTCGCCGAACTGCTCTGCGACGGCCGCCTTCTCGGGGGCCTTCGCCATCCACAGACCTTTCACGAACGAGAGGATGCTCGCCAACGAGATGTTGTCGCCGACCGACATCGTCTGCACGAGCCCGTCGCGCTGGCGGTCTTCGGGAACCAGGGCCATGCCGAGGGCGATGCGCTCGGCGATGCTCTGGTCTCGAATGTCGATGCCCTTCACCGTGATGCGCCCGCTCTGCACCGGCAGCCGGCCTGCAAGAGCCTCGAGCAGCTCGGTACGACCGGCCCCCATGAGGCCGTAGAGGCAGACGATTTCGCCCTTCCGCACGGTGAGCGAGAGCCTGTCGACGGCCAGCCGGCCCGGGTTGCTCGGGTCGACGATGGTCACCTCGTCGAGCTCGAGCACCGGCTCACCGAACTCCTCGAGCAGATCGGGCGACAGGTCTTCGGCCTGCCGACCGACCATGTTCGAGATGATCCAGTTGAGGTCGATATCGGATGCGTCGGCCGTGGCCACGAGTTCGCCGTCGCGGAACACCACGGCGTAGTCGGCGATCTCCAGCGCTTCTTCGAGGTGATGCGAGATGTAGACGATCGCGACGCCGGCCTCGGTGAGCTCGTGGATGACGCGGAACAGGACCTCCACCTCGCTGCCGGACAGGGCCGATGTGGGCTCATCCATGATCAGCACGCGGGCGTCGCCGGCGATCGCTCGAGCGATCTCCACGACCTGCTGCTGGCCGAGCCGCAGATCGGCGACGAGGGTCTTCGGGCTGAGGTCCTCCTCGAGCCTCTCGAGCAAGGCGCGGGTCGTGGCCGCCTCGGCACCGAAGTCGACCACGCCTCGGCGCGTGACCTCGCGCCCCATGAAGATGTTGTCGCGCACGCTGAGATTCGGGCACAGGCTCAACTCCTGGTGGATGATCGCGATTCCTCGACGCGAGGCGTCCACCGTGTTCGCAAGGGCGATAGCCTCGCCGTCGAGTTCGAGCACGCCGTCGGTGGGGGTCTCGACGCCCGACAGGATCTTCATCAGGGTCGACTTGCCGGCGCCGTTCTCGCCGAAGAGCACCGTGACCTTGCCTCGGCGGATGTCGAAGTCGACGCCCTTCAGGGCGCGGGTGACGCCATAGACCTTGGTGATGCCGCGAGCGCTCATCACCACGTCGGATGCGGTTGTCGACGAAGCAGCCGGTCCGGTGGATGCGGGGGTCACGGTGACACCTCGAGCTTCACCGGAACAACGGAGACCAGGGCCGGATTGACCCGGGTGTACGCACCCGTGACGGTCACCGTCTTGCCCGCTAGGGATGCGACGTCGAGCGAGTCGAGGACCGTCGCCTTGACCTGGTTGTTGAGCTCGGTGCCGACCTTCTGGTACTCGAGTTGATTGGTGAACTGGTCGAACGAGATCGTCCCCGTGACGTCGCGCAGCGCCGTGCCATTCAGAGCAGGACCGACTTGCAGCTGCACCGTGACGTCGGCGGGCACACCGTCGACGGCGATGGGCACCACTCCCCCGGCGGGCGTTCCTGCCACACCGCTGAAGGTCACGGGAAAGCTGTACGAGCTCGCAGTTCCCGAGCTGTTGCCGAAGTCGGCCTCGTCGGCACCGCCGGCCAGGTCTGTGAGAAGTGTCGCCAGCGGCACAGCCTCCTTCTCGATCTGCGGCACGATCTCGGTCTCGTAGTTCTCGACGGCGAACGAGGCCGGGTCGAACGCATCGGGACTGGCCGCGGTCGCATCGGCGATGCTCACGACCTTGACGTTGAAGAACACGGCCACGACGACCACGATGAGGACCACGACCTGGACGTGCCAGGGCCTGATCGGTGAACGGGGCCGGGTATCGGATGCCATCTGGTGCTGCTCCTTTGCAGAGGGTGAAAGAGGAAGGTGGGGTGGATCGACCGGTCTCAGCCGGGTTCGGCGGCATAGCCGTGGCCGCCGGTGAGCCCCGTGAAACGCCGGACCTCGCCGGGACCGATGACGATGGGCACGGCGCTGCCAGGAAGACGGAAGTCGCGGGATCGTGGACTGAGGTTGCCGACGAGAACGGCGGCTGATGACACGCCGCCGCGACCCGCCGCGAACGCCGCGAGCCCGGGCGCGTGCACCGATCGGACGGGCTGGCCCTCGAGTTCCGACAGCCAGGAGAGCACCTGGATCGCCGATTCGTGCGCGGGCGAACGCGGACCCCACTCCTCCAGGTACGACACGGAGAGCACCCTCGGCCCGACCAGAGCCGAAAAGCTGGCGAGCAGCCAGGCCCCGAGCGAGGCTGCTCCGCTTCTCTCCTCGGTCGCACCGGGCACTTGCGCGGCCGCGTATCCTCGGCTGAGATCGTGCCCGGTGGGTACCGATCTCGGAGTCGTCGCGACGGCATTGAAGCGGGCGCCCAGGGTGATCGGGCCGATATGCAGGGGGCGGTGTCCCGCGAGTCGACGGGCGTTCTCCGCGACCTCGCGTTGCATCGCGATCGACTCCACCAGCTGGTGGCCGGACGTGTCGTGCATGAACGGCGTGATGCTGAAGGTCAGAGGCCCGCGCCACGCGTCGAGCCGGTCGATCGATCGATTGAGTTCGGTGAAATGGGCTCTTGTACCCGCGATCACCTGGATGTCGAGCCCGCGCTCGTCGAGCGCGGTCAAGAGCGACCGGGCTGTCTCGGGGTCTGCACAATGCTCTCGTCGGTTGAACAGGGCGATACGGGCTATCTCGGGCGCCGGGTGCTCCGCGAGCGCATCGAGAATAGGCCCTGCCTCATCGACACTGTCGGCGACCAGACGAACGTCGAGGGGGCGACCCGCCGCATCCGCGATCGCCCGGGCGAGAGCCGCCTGCCACGCGCTCCACGACGGATCGAGCTCGACGAGAAGGATTCGTGCCCAGGTCGCCTGTACCCGGCCTTCGTCAGACTCAGCGGAGGCCGCCGTGGAGGCTGTCGTCGTGAGAGCGGGCACGGTCACTTCTCGCACGATGTCACCGATGACGAGTTCGGAGGCGTTTCTCTCGTCATGCGTCGCCGTCACCGAGCCGCGCGATGCGCAACGAAGTACGACGGCCTGTTCCACGACCTCGCCCGATCGAACGGCGACGGGGAACGGGAGGGAGAGGGGGGTGGAATAGGTCTTGTACGACGCATCGGTCCAGTTGCGCTGGTCTTCCATCTCGAACACGTCGCCCGAGAAGTCGAGGGCACACCTCGTGCTGCCGCCGTCAGCCGCCACGACCCAGTCGAGGCCGCGCACATCGACGGCCGGCTGGTGCGGAGAGATCTCGCCGGGGAAGACGGTCGACGTCACACCGCCGGACGCATGCCGCACCTCGAGCCCCGTGCCCGCCAGTTCGGGCGAGTGCAACACGATCAGACCCAGCCGGTTTCGAAGAAAATCGCTCTGCGCCTCAGCACGGTACGCGATGCTCAACTCGTCGCCGACGAAAGTGACCTCGAGTCGCCAGCTGAGCTCGACCCGCTCGTCGTGCGTGCGTGCCTCGATGACGAGCAGACCGGCATCCAAGTCGGCGCCGTGGACACGCTCGACGATGGATGGCACGGTGCGCCAGTTCTCATCCCGCACGACGGCGCGGACGCTGCGAAGTACGAGAAGACCCCCGTGTCGGATGTCGTCTAGCTCGCCGGCGCGGAGCTCGATCGTCCACGGGCCGCGGCGCACGACGGAGGTCGTCTGCTCGTCGTGGCGGAGCAGATCGTGAGGAGGAGCGCTGGACATCATCGGCCGCGTCTGTCTGTTCGATTTCTACAGCGTCGTCATGCCGCCGTCGACGCGGAACAACGCGCCCGTGGCAAAACTCGACTCGTCGCTGGCGAGGTAGATCATGATGCCCTCGACATCGGATGCCTGCCCCGCGCGCCCCAAGGGAATACGGGAGACGATCGCCGCGCGCGCCTCAGCATCGCCGGAGATGGCCGTCACCAGAGGCGTCTCGGTGTAGCCGGGAACGACGGTGTTGACTCGGATTCCCTCTGACGCGTACGCGGCGGCGACGGTGCGCCCGAGACCGTGGATACCCGCTTTCGAGGAGCTGTACGCGGTGAAGTCTTGACCCTCTCCGTTGAGACCCGTCGGGCTTCCGGTGAGGACGATCGACCCTCCTCGGCCGAGCATCGAGCGTACGGCGTGCTTCACCGTGAGGAACGTGCCCGTCAGATTGATCTCGATCGTGCGCTTCCACACGTCGAGGTCGAGGTCTGCGATCTTCGCATCGTGCCCGAAGAGCTGCACCCCCGCGTTGGCGACGACCACATCGGGGGCGAAGCCGTCGGCGTCGAGCCGCTCGAACGCGTCGGAGACGCTCCGCTCGTCGGAGATGTCGAGTTCGATGGCGATCGCGGTCGGCCACGCCGCGGCGGCCGACTCCGCAGCGGCCAGGTCTCGATCAGAGAACGCCACTCGGGCGCCCTCGCGGGCGAAACTCTCAGCGACGCTTCGACCGATACCCGATCCGGCACCTGTGACGAGTGCGGTCTTTGCCTCAAGCCGTGCGGTCATGTCTGCCATCTCCTGTGAAAGCATCTGCGGTCGAACGGCTTCACTGTACACCGGAATTGGTCAACCGGTGTGCCACCGTTACCAAGCGTGATGTGAGGCGCGCGATCAGCGCAGAGAGATATGACAGGAGAGAGCGGTCGACACGCCCGCCGGAGCGCGGCGCGTCAGCGGATCAGGAGGAACGAGTCGCGGTATCCGAGACCACGGCGATAGGAGCCGTGACCGAGACGGTGTCGAGCGAACGCGACGCGTTGAAGACCCAGAAGCGGTAGAGAACGAAGCGGAATGCGGCTCCGAGCACGAGGCCGATGACGTTGCCCGAGATGTTGTCCGCCAGCACGCTGCGGAATCCGAGCACGTAGTGCGAGAACCACAGGCATCCGAGGCCGATCATCATGCCGACGACGCTCACGGCGAAGAACTCCACGCTCTCGCGCACGATCTTCGTCTGCCGCTTCGAGCGGAACGTCCAGTATCGGTTGCCGAGCCAGTTGACGACGATGGCGAGAAGAGTAGACACCAGCATCGCGAGGATCGGGCCCGCGTGAATCACGGTGGGAGAGAAGACGGTCGAGCGCAGGGCGTTGAACACGGAGACCTGGACGACGAAGCCGACTCCGCCGACCATGCCGAACTGCACGAGTTCGAGCACGAGTTTGCGGTAGCGCGGAGGCACGAAGCCGAGCAGGTCGATCGAAGCCATGAATGTTCCAAACGCAAAAAGGAGTATTGGGTGGTTCAACAGCGCTGTCGAGCTCCATCGAGGCTAGCAACGACCGCCCCATCAATACTGGGAACCGGCCCAGGCTTGACTTTGCGTTCACACAGAGTCCACTTGCGCGACACCTCCCGTGCGCTCCGTCTCGGCACACTCAACAGAACACCAGGCAACGCCCAGCTATCTCGGCGGTACGGCCCCCTAGAGTGACCACTGCTCCAGCCGCGATCGGCTGCCGTACGGTTTTGTCAGAGAGGCACCCCATGTCATCCACCCTTGTCGTCATCCCGACGTACAACGAGCTGCGCACCCTGCCCGAGGCGATCGAGCGCACGTTGCGCGCCGTGCCGACCACACGCATCCTCGTCGTCGATGACAACAGCCCCGACGGCACCGGGCGTCTCGCCGACGACATCGCCGCCCGTGACGACCGCGTGAGCGTGATGCACCGCTCAGAGAAGAACGGTCTGGGTGCCGCGTACATCGCGGGATTCCGCTGGGCCGAGGATCACGACGTCGACTTCATCATCGAGATGGACGCCGACGGCTCGCACCAGCCCGAAGAGCTCCCCCTGATGATCGCGCAGCTCGAACGCGGCGCCGACCTCTCGATCGGCGCCCGCTGGATTCCGGGAGGCAAGACCCGCAATTGGCCCCTGTATCGGCGCCTGATCTCACGCGGAGGCACGGTGTACGCCCGCATCCTGCTCCGCTCGAAGCTGCACGACATCACCTCCGGTTTCCGCGGATTCCGCGTAGACACGCTGAGAAAGATCGACTTCGACAGCGTCGCCAGCCAGGGCTACTGCTTTCAGATCGAGATGGCTTGGCTCATCGAGAAGACGGGTGGAGACGTGCGCGAGTTTCCCATCACCTTCGTCGAGCGGGTCGAGGGCGCGTCGAAGATGAGCTCTGCGATCGTCGTCGAGGCCCTCCTCAAAGTCACGTCGTGGGGCCTCGCCGACCGCTTCGGCTCGTCACGCAGCGACATGGAATATTCGCGACGCCCCGGCGTTGGGGGTATAAGTAGTAAGTGACCTCGCCGCAAGGCAGGTCAAGCTTTTGCACTACGTGCTCCGGGGTCGGTGGAATTCCGAACCGGCGGTTATAGTCCGCGAGCCGCAGACGACGCGTTCTCATCTCGAGAGCGAACACTCTTCGGTTGACCTGGTGAAACTCCGGGACCGACGGTAACGAGGCGAGATTCTTCGCCTCCAAAGTCCGGATGAGAGGATGCACGCGCACCGCAGTTCCGCGCCCTCGCGCGGCTGCATCATGCGAACTCGTCGACCGACGGGGCCCCGGAACACGTCGACCAGACGGAGACCGGATGACCAGCCAGAGACACGAGGCCGACGCGATGCGTCGCGCCATCGATCTGTCGCGGCGTGGGCCGGCAAACGGCGCGAATCCGCGCGTCGGCTGCGTGATTCTGGATGCCGCGGGTCGCCTCATCGCCGAGGGCTGGCACCGAGGTCGAGGCACGGCGCACGCCGAGGTCGCAGCGCTCGACGACCTGGCGGATCGATCACTCGCCGTCGGAGCCACGGCCGTCGTCACGCTCGAGCCGTGCAATCACACGGGCGCCACAGGGCCGTGCAGCGAGGCCCTCATCGACGCCGGAGTCGGCCGCGTCGTCTACGCGGTGGCCGATCCGGGCGCCTCGTCGTCGGGCGGTGGCGACCGACTTCGATCGGCCGGCATCGACGTCGAGACCGGACTTCTCGCCGACGAGGCCGAGGCGAACATCCGGCCGTGGCTCATCGCGATGCGACGCGGCACCCCCTTCGTCACCGTCAAGTGGGCGTCCAGCCTCGACGGTCGCGCCGCTGCCGCCGACGGCACCAGTCGATGGATCACCGGTGCGTCCGCTCGGGCCGACGTGCATCGCCGCCGCGCCGAAGCCGGCGCCATCGCCGTGGGCACCGGCACCGTGTTCTCCGACGATCCCTCTCTCACGGCGCGGGATCCCGACGGCAAAGAGCTGTCCGAGCAGCCGATTCCCGTGATCGTGGGCCGCCGGTCCGTGCCGCGCGACTCGCGCGTCCTCGCGCATCCGGCGGGCGTGATCGAGTATCCGAGCCGCGATCTACGGGGCCTGCTGCAGATGCTCGCCGAGCGCGACATACGCCACGTCTTCGTCGAAGGAGGCCCGGCCCTGGCGAGCGCATTCCTTGCCGCCGGACTAGCCGACGACGTGCTGGTCTATATCGCCCCCACCCTGCTGGGCGGGCCGCTGACCGCGATCACCGATCTCGGCGTGCGCACCATCTCAGAGCAGACGCGCATGCACTTCGATCACATCGAGCTGCTCGGCGACGACGTGCTTCTCGTCGCCCGGCCCCTCTCTCCGAACACCCTGCCCACGACGAAAGAAGACGACTGACATGTTCACCGGAATCATCGAAGAGCGCGGAACCGTCGTCGAGGTCGTTCCGTCGCACGACGCGCTTCGGCTGACCGTTCGCGGCCCCCTATCGGTGTCGGATGCCCGGCACGGCGACTCCATCTCTGTGAGCGGGGTGTGCCTGACCGTCGTGGATCGGAACGAGGACACCTTCACCGCCGACGTGATGGCCCAGACCTTGACCATGTCGACCATCGCTTCGCTCACCCCGGGGGCCGAGGTCAACCTCGAGCGCGCTGCTCTGGTGGGCGACAGGCTCGGCGGCCACATCGTGCAGGGGCACATCGACGGCACGGCGACCGTCATCTCGGTATCTCCCGGCGAAGCATGGAGCGTACTGCGCTTCCGCCTCGCCGACGACCTCGCTCGCCTCGTCGTCGACAAGGGGTCGATCGCGGTCTCTGGAGTCTCGCTGACCGTGTCGAGCATCGGCCGCGACGACGCGGGCGAATGGTTCGAGGTCTCCCTGATTCCCGAGACGCTGACGGCCACGACCCTCGGGGCCCTCGCGGTCGGCGATCGGGTGAACATCGAGACGGACATCCTCGCGCGACACGTGGAACGTCTCCTGGCGATGGGATCACGGTCATGAGCACCGCGCTGTCGCCCCTGGTCACTCCCCTCTCTCCGATGGCGGAGGTGCTCGATGCGCTGCGCTCCGGGCGGCCCGTTATCGTCGCCGATGCTGAGAATCGCGAGAACGAGGGCGACGCGATCCTCGCGGCCGAACTCGCGAGCCCCGAGTGGATCGCGTGGATGGTGCGGCACACCTCCGGGTTCCTGTGCGCGCCCATGACCCGGGAGACGAGCGACCGACTCGGCCTTCCGGGCATGGTCGAACGCAATCAGGATTCGCTGCGCACCGACTACACCGTGACCGTCGACGCGTCGTCCGGCATCACCACCGGAATCAGCGCATCCGACAGAGCAGAGACCTTCCGTCGCCTCGCCGACCCGGAGTCGACGCCGCAGAGCTTCATCCGCCCGGGCCACGTCCTGCCGGTACGCTCCGTGCCCGGCGGCGTCCGAGTGCGCCCGGGCCACACGGAGGCCACCATCGATCTGCTCACGCTCGCGGGCCTCACTCCAGTGGGCGTCATCGGTGAGATCGTCGCCGACGACGGAGAGATGATGCGGCTCCCCGGGCTGCTCGCGCTGGGCGCCGAGGCCGGGCTGCCGGTCACGACGATCGCCGCGCTGATCGATTACCTCGACGGGGTGGATGCCGCGGCGCGGCTCGTCGGCACGGAGCCCGAGGCCATCGTCACGGCTCCCGAGGCCGCCGCAGAACCCCTTCGCGTCACCTTCGAGGTCGAGACCACGGTTCCCACCGTGCACGGCGACTTCCGCATCCGGGCCTACCACGACACCTCCACGGGTTACGAGCATCTGGCCCTCGTATCGGGTGACCCGACGGCCGAGTCCGCCGTCGTGCGCATCCACTCCGAATGCCTCACGGGCGAGGCGTTCGGCTCGTTGAAGTGCGAGTGCGGCCCGCAACTGCAGGAGGCTCTGGATCAGGTGCACACCACCGGCGGAGCGGTCATCTACCTTCGCGGCCACGAGGGACGCGGCATCGGGCTCCTCAACAAGCTGCGGGCGTATCGGCTTCAGGAGGATGGACTCGACACGCTCGATGCGAACCTCGCGCTCGGTCTTCCGGCCGATGCCCGCGACTACGGCGCAGCCGTCGCGATCCTCGAAGACCTCGGAGTGCGATCGGTTCGACTGCTCACGAACAATCCCGACAAGGTCAGCCAGCTCGAGGAGCATGGGGTGACCGTCTCGGAACGCGTGCCCCTCATCGTCGGCGTCGACGCCGCCAACACCGGCTACCTCTCGGCCAAGGCCGCCCGCATGGGCCATGTCATTCCCGCCTGGGTCACCGATACCCCTCTGAACCCCACCACCCCCGACGAAAGGCCCTCATCATGAGCGGTGCAGGATCCCCCACTTTGAACACCGACGGCACCGGCCTCAAGGTCACGATCGTGGCCGGTATGTGGCACGAGACCATCACGAACGGTCTGCTCGCGGGCGCGCACCGCGTACTCGATGCCGCGGGCGCCGAGGTCACGGAGATCCGTGTACCGGGCAGCTTCGAGCTGCCCGTCGTGGCCAAGGCCGCGCTCGAGGCCGGAGCAGACGCGGTGGTGGCTCTCGGCGTCATCATCCGTGGTGGTACGCCGCACTTCGAATACGTGTCGGATGCCGCGACCTCCGGCCTCACGCACGTCAGCATCCAGACGGGAAAGCCTGTCGGTTTCGGCGTTCTCACTCTCGACGACGAGCAGCAGGGGCTCGACCGCGCCGGCCTGCCCGACTCGAAAGAAGACAAGGGCGCCGAGGCTGCAGAGGCGGCGATCGCGACGGCGCGCGCCATTCAGACGATCATGAAGTTGCGCCGCTGAGGCCTCGGGCGGGGTCTCCGGTCGATCCGGCCGGTCAGTCCTGCTGTGCGCCGACCCAGGAGACGGCGCGACCCGCCGCGTCGCTAGCGGCCTGCATGGCGGCGTGCGCATCCATGCCAGCGGCCAGGCCGGCGGCGAGCGTGCCGCAGTAGCTGTCTCCCGCACCCGTGGTGTCGACGACGTGCTCGACCCGGGCCGCCTGTACCTCGATCGAGCCCCAGCGCGAGCCGGCGGCGCCGAGAGTCACCAGCAGAGACGGCGGTGTCACCCCGGACTGATCGAGCTGCTGAGCCTCGTGCTCGTTGACGACCACGGGGTCGGCGAAAGCGAGGACCTCGGCTGGAAGCTCGGCGAAGGGCGCCAGGTTGAGCACGACGCGAGCGCCGCGCGATCGGGCGATCCTCGCGGCCTCGGCGATGACGTCGAGACCGGATTCCAGGGGCGCGAGCAGCACATCGCCCGGCTGCATGGCCTCGAGCGGCCCCAGATCGGCCAGGGCGAGTCTCGCGTTCGCCCCCGGCGACACGATGATGGTGTTCTCGGCCCGGGCATCCAAAGCGATCATCGCGTGGCCGGTGGTGGAGCCGGGCGTCACTGTGACCCCTGCGGCATCGATTCCGCGCTCAGTGAGCCGGGCGATGTAATCGTGCCCGCCGGAGTCGTCGCCGACCCGCCCGATGAAAAAGACCTCGGCTCCGGCAGCAGCCGCCGCGACCGCCTGGTTGGCACCCTTGCCCCCGAAGAAGGTGGCCACATCGCCGCCCATCAACGTCTCTCCGGGCAGTGGATGCCGCTCCACCTCGACCACCGAGTCGATGTTGAGCGAGCCGACGACGTAGACGCGGGGCATTGTCCATCCATCCTGAGCAGCCTCCGTGGCGTGCCCGGCACAATCCTAGGCGAGCCGATCACTGCCGCCGAGAGAGTCCGATCGGCGCTGAGCCCCGCGATTGCGGCCTCTTTCTGCCGAGACACGCCCTAAAATGGTGGAGGCGCGGAACCCGCGCCACCATTTTTCGCATCGATGGCGCCTCCCGAGACGCGACGAACAACGCCGGTCTTGTCGAGCAGCACCCCGATGCCCTCCCTCTCGTCGAGCCTCGACGCATTCACCGAAAGCCCGCCATGTCATCCGCAGCCCCGGCCGCAACCGCGCCCGCGCCCAAGACCAATCCCCGCTCGCGCGTCGTCCTCGCCAGCCTCATCGGCACCTCGATCGAGTTCTACGACTTCTACGTCTACGCCACCGCAGCCGTTCTCGTCTTTCCGAAGCTCTTCTTTCCGAACGCCGACGACACCACCGCGCTGCTGAGCTCCTTCGCCGCGTTCGGTGCGGCGTTCGTCGCCCGCCCGATCGGCTCGATCATCTTCGGCCACTTCGGCGACAGGATCGGACGCAAGGGCACGCTCGTGGCATCGCTGCTCACCATGGGCATCGCGACCGTGCTGATCGGATGCCTGCCCACCGCGAGTGTCGACGGCTGGATCGTGCTCGCCCCGACCTTCCTGGTCGTTCTGCGTTTCTGCCAGGGCCTCGGCCTCGGTGGCGAGTGGAGCGGCGCGGCCCTGCTGGCGACCGAGAACGCGCCCAAGGGCAAGCGGGCCATCTACGGCACGTTCCCGCAGCTGGGCGCCCCTATCGGATTCATCGTGGCCAACGGCGTCTTCCTGTGGCTCTCGCTCGGCCTGAGCCCGGAGGACTTCGCCTCGTGGGGCTGGCGCATCCCGTTCCTCGGCAGCGCGCTGCTGGTGGCGGTCGGCCTCTACGTGCGCTTCAAGCTCATCGAGACGCCGGCCTTCCAGAAGGTCGTCGAAAAGGGCGAGGTCGCGAAACTCCCCCTGGCGCGCGTCTTCAAGACGAGCTGGCAGCCGCTCATTCTCGGCACGTTCATCATGCTCGCGACGTACGTGCTCTTCTACCTGATGACCACGTTCACCCTCACCTTCGGAACCACGCCCTCGACGGTCGAGGCGGGCAAGGCGGCTGCGGAGAAGGCCGGAAAGGCGTTCTCGGCCGACACGTTCGTGGCCGGACTCGGTTACCCGCGCAACGACTTCCTCATCATGCTGATCGTCGGCGTCGTCTTCTTCGGAATCTTCACCCTGGTCGCGGGTCCTCTCGCCGAGAAGTACGGGCGTCGCAAGACGCTCATCTGGGTGACCGTGGCAATCATCGTCTTCGGCCTGCTTTTCGTTCCGCTCTTCGGAGGTGGATTCGTTGGTGTGATGGCTCTGCTCATCATCGGCTTCACACTGATGGGGCTCACTTTCGGTCCCATGGGATCGGTCCTGCCCGAGCTCTTCCCGACCAACGTGCGCTACACCGGTTCTGCGATCAGCTACAACGTCGCCAGCATCCTCGGCGCCGCCGTGGCTCCGTTCATCGCCGTGGCCCTGTGGACCGCGGCCGACGGCAGCACCTGGCTGGTCGGCCTCTACCTCAGCGTCATGGCCGTCATCACACTCGTCGCCCTGATCCTGAGCAAGGAGACGAAAGACGTCGACTACGAGGCGAACGTCTCCTAGGCCCCGTCACCGCACGCATCCACGAGCCTGCGAGCCGCCGATCTATCCGGCGGTTCGCAGGCTCGCGGCGTATGGTTCGACCATGTCGATTCATCCGGGCACGCCGTGGCACCACGCCGGGTCGTGGCGCGGCGCCGAGCCGCACCGGGCCGTTCGCGCCTGGCTCGTCGCATCCGGTCTCGGCGGCCTGACGCTCGCCGCCCTTCTCCTCGCTCCCCCGGCCTCGACTCCGCCGCAGACAGTCGACGGTTCGTCGCTCGTCGTCAGCCCGCGGTGACCTCGCGCGCACCACGCGCGGTGCACAATTACTAGGGAGCCGCGCGACCGAGTCCGTCGGTGTCGCGCGGGTTCGACCGCCCCGTTTCACGCATCAGAGAGTTTCGAATGAGCACGAGTACGCAACCACGCCGCAGGATGGGCCGATCGCCGAAACCCGACGATGGCCCTCGCGCACGCTTCAGCCAGCTTCTGCCCTATCTCGCAGAGCACCGGCCGATCCTCGCCGTCGTCATCGTGCTCAGCATTCTCGGCGCCGCGGCAAGCCTGGCCCAGCCCCTGCTCGTGAGCCAGGTCATCACGGTGGTGCAGGCGGGCGACCCGCTCGGCACGCTCGTCACAGCACTCGTGGTGCTCGTCGTCGTGTCCGGGCTCATCAGCGGATTCCAGCACTACCTGCTGCAACGAACGGGCACGGCGGTCGTGCTGTCGGCCCGTCGCCAGCTGGTGCGTCGCATGCTGCGCCTGCCGATCCGCGAGTTCGATGTGCGCCGCACCGGCGACCTCGTGAGCCGAGTGGGCAGCGACACCACGCTGCTGTACGCCGTCATCACCCAGGGGCTCGTCGATGCCATCGGCGGTTCGCTCGTGTTCTTCGGCGCGCTCATCGCCATGCTCATCATCGACCCGGTTCTTCTCGGCCTCACCGTCGCCGTGATCGCGGTGTCTGTCGTCACCGTCGTGCTCATCTCGGGCCGCGTGCGCACCGCGAGCCGCAAGCAGCAAGAGAAGGTGGGCGACCTCGCCGCCTCCGTCGAGCGATCCCTCGGAGCGATCCGCACCGTGCGTGCATCGAATGCCACCGATCGCGAGATCGCCGCGATCGAGGTGGATGCGCGCGGTGCGTTCGACATGGGCGTGCGGGTCGCGAAGATCTCGGCCCTCGTCGTTCCGATCGCGGGAATCGCGCTGCAGGTCTCACTCCTCGTCGTCCTCGGCGTCGGAGGATTCCGTGTGGCCGACGGCTCCATCACCATCGCCAACCTGATCTCGTTCATCCTCTTCCTCTTCATGATGATCATGCCGCTGGGCCAGGCCTTCGGTGCTCTCAACTCGGTGAACCAGGCGCTCGGCGCTCTCGGCCGCATCCAGGAGATCATCGAACTGCCGGTCGAGACGCAGTTCGACGCTGACATCGCGCGGAGCGCTGCTCCGTCTATCCCCGTCGACGGCATCGCACTCGAGTTCGACGACGTGCACTTCGCCTACGCCGGCACGCCCGTCGCGGACGCCGACGTTCCGGCCGGCGGACCGATGGCATCCGGTGTTCTGCACGGCGTGAGTTTCGCCGCGCGCCAGGGCCAGCGCACGGCTCTCGTCGGCCCCTCGGGAGCGGGCAAGAGCACCATGCTCGCGCTCATCGAGCGGTTCTACGACCCCACATCGGGAACCGTTCGCCTCGGAGGCATCGACCTCAAGGCGATCGATCGCGAGACGCTGAGGTCGCAGATCGGCTACGTGGAGCAGGACGCGCCCGTACTCGCCGGAACCATCCGGCAGAACCTGCTGCTCGCCTCGCCCGATGCGAGCGACGCGCAGTGCATCGAGGTGCTGCACGCGGTGAACCTCGGAGAGGTGCTCGACCGCAACGACGCCGGGCTCGACGCGGCCGTCGGAGAAGACGGTGTGATGCTCTCGGGCGGCGAACGCCAGCGGCTCGCCATCGCCCGAGCCCTGCTCGCGGCCCCGCCCATCCTGCTGCTCGACGAGTCGACGTCGAGCCTCGACGGCCTGAACGAGCAGATGCTGCGCGAGGCCATCGACGCCGTCGCTGAGAACCGCACGCTCATCGTGATCGCGCACCGCCTCTCGACGGTCGTCGACTCAGACCAGATCGTGGTGCTCGAGCACGGCCGCGTCGTCGGCGTGGGAACGCACTCGGAGCTCGTGGTGTCGACGCCTCTCTACAAGGACCTCGCGAAGCACCAGTTGCTGGTGTGACTGGTTCACGATACGGCCGCTTCGCAGCTCCCTGAATCGCCCGGACTGTTCTGCCCAAGCAATCTGTCCTCCTCTACGAGTTCGGGATGAGCGTGTACTTGGTCGACAGGTACTCGTGGATTCCCTCCAGGCCGCCCTCGCGTCCGAGCCCAGACTGCTTGACGCCGCCGAACGGCGCTGCGGCATTCGACACCACACCGACGTTGAGGCCCATCATGCCGGTCTCGAGACGCTCGATCATGCGCTGACCGCGCGCGAGGTCTGCGGTGAACACATAGCTCACCAGCCCGTATTGCGTGTCGTTCGCGAGGCGCACGCCCTCGTCTTCGTTTGCGAACGTCACGATCGACACGACGGGTCCGAAGATCTCCTCACGCAGAATCTCGCTGCCGGCGACGACACCGGATACGACGGTGGGCTCGTAGAAGCTGCCCGGGCCGTCGACGCGCTTGCCGCCCGTGACCACACGCGCACCTCGCGACACGGCGTCTTGCACCAGGCCGTCGGCCTTGTCGACCGCCTTGTCGTTGATCAACGGGCCGATGTCGACGCCCTGCTCGGTGCCGCGGCCGATCGACAGCCCCTTCACCCGCTCGGCGATGCGCCGTGCGAACTCGTCGGCGACCGCCTCGTGCACGATGAATCGATTCGCGGCGGTGCACGCCTGACCGATGTTGCGGAATTTGGCGAGCATCGCGCCGTCGACGGCCTTGTCGAGATCTGCGTCGTCGAACACGACGAAGGGCGCATTGCCGCCCAGCTCCATCGACGTGCGCAGCACGTTCGCTGCCGACTGGGCGATGAGCTTCTGGCCGACCCCCGTCGAGCCGGTGAAGCTGAGCTTGCGAAGGCGGGGATCGGAGATGATCGGCTCGGAGACCGCACCCGACGCCGACGTCGTGATCACGTTGAGCACTCCGGCGGGCAGGCCGGCGTCTTCGAGCAGCTTGGCGAAGAACAGCGTCGTCAGCGGGGTGAGCTCGGCAGGCTTGACGACCACGGTGCAGCCGGCCGCGAGCGCGGGCGCGATCTTGCGCGTGGCCATGGCCAGAGGGAAGTTCCACGGGGTGATCAGGAAGCACGGTCCCACGGGGCGCTGCGAGACGACCATCGTGCCCGTTCCCTCGGGGTTCTGGCCGTAGCGGCCCGAGATGCGCACCGCCTCTTCGCTGAACCAGCGCAGGAACTCGCCGCCGTACGCGACCTCGCCGGCCGCCTCGGCAAGAGGCTTGCCCATCTCGAGGGTCATCAGCAACGCGAACTCGGCCTTGCGCTCCTGGAGCATGTCGAATGCCCGGCGCAGGATCTCGCCGCGTACGCGCGGCGCGGTCGCCGCCCAGTCGGCCTGGGCCGCGACAGCGGCATCCAGAGCGCGGATGCCGTCGGCCGGGCTCGCATCGGCGATGGTGCGGATGGAACGACCCGTGGCCGGGTCATCGACCTCGATGGTGCGTCCGCCCTCGGCGTCGATCCAACGCCCACCGATGTAGAGCTGGTTCGGCACCGATTCGAGAAGCGTGGATTCGGACGTCGTTGTCATGGTTCTCCGTACTGCTGAGCGCTAACGAGATGGCGTGGCGACGCCCTCGGGCGCCTTCGCCAGTTTACTCGGCCACCAGACGACCCGGCCCAGATCGTATGCCAACGCGGGAACCAGGAGCGACCTCACGAGGAGGGTGTCGAGCAGCACGCCGAACGCCACGATGAAGGCGATCTGAGCCAGGAAGAGAACCGGAATGACCCCCAGCGCCGAGAAGGTCGCCGCCAACACGATTCCCGCCGATGTGATGACGCCACCGGTCACTGTCAGGCCGCGCAGGATGCCGCGACGCGTGCCATGCGTGATCGATTCCTCTCGCACACGCGTCATCAAGAAGATGTTGTAGTCGATGCCGAGGGCGACGAGGAAGACGAAGCCGTAGAGGGGCACCGAGGGATCGGCCCCGGGGAACTGGAAGAGGTGATTGAAGACCAGCGCGGAGACACCGAGCGCCGCGGCGAACGACACGACCACGCTAAGGATCAGCAGGACGGGCGCCAGAATCGAGCGCAGGAGCAGCATGAGGATGAACAGGATGACGACCAGGACGATCGGGATGATCGTGTTGCGATCGTGCAGACCTGCCGTGTCGGAATCGATGGCCGTGGCGGTCACCCCTCCGACCAGCGCCCCGGTCGAGCCGTCGGCCAGAGCCGAGCGCAACGCGCGCACCGTGTCCTTGGCGGCATCCGAGTCTGCGGCGTCGGACAGGGTGGCCTGCAGCAGTACCTGGCCCTCGACGACGGTGGGTTGGACTGCGATGAGCGTCTGAGCGCCGCCCGGCGCGGAGAGCGCGCCGTCGCTGTCGACATTCGCAGACCCCGAGGGAGAGTTCGCGCTCGTCACCGTGAGCGAGGTCACCCCGTCGGTCGACAGCACGGTGGATGCGACATCGCCGAGATCGGCCTCGGGCGCGACGATCAGCGCGGGGCTCCCGGACCCACCGGGGAAGTGCTCTCCCAAGGCGATCTGTCCGTCTCGCGCCTCGGACTGGCCGAGGATCAGATCGCTCTGGGGGACACCGTTCGCCTGCAGCTGCAGGACTCCCGTTCCGGCGGCGAGAAGCACCACCGTGGTCACGATCCAGATCGTGCGGGGCCGCCAGGAGATGAAGGACTCCAGCCGCGGCCAGAAGCCCTTCGGCGCGCCGTGTGCTGTCTTGTGCTCCGCGAAACCGTGACGGGCGGGCTCGGCGTCGACGCGCACGGTCGCCCCATCCGGCCCCGCGTACTTGGGCCGCAGCGGCCAGAACGACGCGCGTCCGCAGGCGAGCAGCAAAGCGGGCAGCAGGGTCAGCGAGGCGAGCACGCTGAAGGCCACTCCGACGGCGGACACCGGCCCGAGGGCCTTGTTCGAGTTGAGGTCGGAGAAGAGCAGGCACAGGAGTCCGGCGATCACCGTGCCTCCCGAGGCGACGATCGGCTCGAGGGATACCCGCAGGGCCGCCCACGTCGCATCCCAGCGTTTCTCGTGCGTGCGCAGGGCCTCTTTGTAGCGCGAGACGTAGAGCAGCGAGTAGTCGGTGGCGGCGCCGATCACGAGGATGAACAGGATGCCCTGCACCTGCCCGTTCAGCGTGAAGACCCCGGCCTTCGCGAGCCACCAGACGGTGAGCAGGCTCGTCGTCAGAGCGAAGAGCGACGTTCCGAGCACCAGGAACGGAAGCAGCGGTGACCGATACACGATGAACAGGATCACGAAGACGGCGCCCAGAGCGGTCAGGAGAAGAATGCCGTCGATGCCCGCGAAGGCGTCTCCGATGTCGGCCGTGAAGCCGGCGGGCCCTGTGACGAAACCCGTCACCCCCTCGACGGAGCCCTCTCGAAGCAGGTACGAACGCATCGAGTCGACCGTGTCGCGCACCTCGCCCGACGCATCGATGGGCACGAACACCTCGACCGCCTGCTGGTCTTGCGACGCGATCGCCGGCGAGATGTCGTCGGTGACCCCGCCGACCGTCGAGAGCCCCTCGACCTGGGTCTGGATCTCGGCACGCTGCTGGTCGGTGAGCGCGGCTCCGTCGTCGGTGCGGAACACGACGATCGCGGGGATGGCGTCGGAGTCGGTGAATTGCTTCTGCAGGGCGCTGACCCGGGTGGCATCAGCGCTGGCGGGCAAGTACGTGGTCTGGTCGTTGCTCGACACCTCGTCGATGCGGCCGAAATACGGGCCGCCGATGGCCGCGGCGGTCAGCCACACGAGAATCAGCACGGCGGGCAGGAGGACTCTCAGCCACCGTGGAACGCGCATCTCTAGCCTTCGATCTGGTCGGAGCGCACCAGGTCGGCGCCGGCGCGAGCCACCTCGGCGAGCGCCTCGCGGCTCGATTCGGGGGCGACGCCGGCGACGAGATCGGTGATGACCCGCACCTCGCGCCCGTTCTGCAAAGCGTCTAGTGCGGAGGCCCGCACGCAGTAGTCGGTCGCGAGACCGGCGATGTCGATGGCGGTGATACCGCGCGCGTCGAGGAGCTCGGCGACGGAGCCGCCCTTCTCCACCGTTCCCTCGAAGATCGAGTAGGCGGGCTTTCCCTGGCCCTTGCGAATGTGCACGTCGATCGACCGGGTCGTGAGTTCGTCGTTGTACTCCGCGCCGAACGTACCGGCGACGCAGTGCACGGGCCAGGTGTCGACGAAGTCCGGAGCCTCGTCGCGGGCGAAGTGCCCGCCGTTGTCGTTGTCTGCGTCGTGCCAATCGCGCGAAGCGACGACCAGGTCGTAGGCACCGCGATGCCCGGCCAGCAGCGCGGAGATGCCGGCCGCCACGGCCCGCCCGCCCTCGACGCCCAGGGCCCCGCCCTCGGTGAAGTCGTTCTGAACGTCCACGATGAACAGCGCGCGGCCCATGCCGTCTCACTCTCTCTTGCCCGTCGACGTGATTGGCGTCGAGTCGATGTCGCCGGTCGAATTAGTCAGCCGGCTTACTAATCGATCCTAGAGCACGAACGTCACTGATTCGACAGGTTGTTTCCGCAACGATAGGCGGCGGCGGTGATGGTGTCGAGAGCCTGCTTCGAACTGTCCGAGACATTATCGAGGGCGAAGAAAGCGAAGGTGAGCACGGAGCCGTCGGCGGCATTGATGATGCCGGACAGGGTGTAGCCCGTGTCGATCCAGCCGGTCTTCGCGATCACGTGGCCCGCGGCATCCGAATTCGAGCCGGTGAATCGGCCGCCGAGCGTGCCGCTCTCACCCGCCACAGGCAGGCCGTCGGCGATGATGCCGAGGTTGCCTTCGCGCGCAGCGATCTTGGCGAACAGCGCGGTGAGGAAGTTCGGGGAGACACCGTTGTCGTCAGACAGGCCGGACCCGTCGACGATCACGAGCCCCGCCGTATCGAGACCGTAACTCGCGAGGGCCGACGGGGTGGATGCGCCCAGCGCCGAGAACGTGTTGCCCGAGCCCTGCGCGATCGCGGTGAGGCGCGCCAACATCTCGGCCTCGGTGTTGTCGGAGCGGAGGAGGGCGTCTTGCACCATGGTCGACACCGGCGCCGACTGCACCTGACCGAGCGTCGCCGCGCCCGCCGGAGCCACGCCCTGACTGATCGGCGCACCCGTCGCACCCAACGCACTCGCGAATGCCGCGCCCGCCCGACCGATCGGGTCTTCGCTGCGAGCCGATTGACTGCTCGACGGGTCGGCGCGGTCGCCATCGACCTGCAGTGCGGTCACCTCGCTCGACCAGCCGTCGAACAACTCCTTGCGGTTCCACGAGGGCTGCCACGCATCTCCGGCGAACGCCGACGAGTCGAGAACGATCGACGTGACGGGGACTCCCCCGAGAGACGAGTTCACCTGCGCGGCCAGGTCGAGCATGCTGGCGGCGCCGGGATAGATGTTGGAGGAGCCGCTGGCCAGGGTGATGTCTCCCCCGCCCACCAGCACGACCTGGCCAGGCTGAGCACCGGCGACGACCGTTGTGGTCGCCCGGTAGTCGGGGCCGAGTACGGCAAGCGCTGCGGCGCTCGTGAGGACCTTCATCACGCTCGCCGTTCGGGAGAAGGTGGCGCCGCCATGGTCGTAGAGGATCTCGCCGGTCGTGGCGTTGCGTACGCTGCCGGAGAAGGTGCCGAGACGCGAGTCGGATGCGGCCTCGGCGATGGAGCAGGTGCGCACAGGCTGAGCCGGGGGAACAGCGGCGGGAACGGCGCGCGCCGCAGGGGTCGGCGTGGGAGTCGGGGTCGGCGTCGGCGATGCGCTCGCCGTCGACAGCGTCGAGACGCGGGCGACGACATCCGAGTCCGGCGTGCCGACGGCGGCCCCGGCCACGAGTCCCCCGCCACCGAGAACGATCAGTGCGGCGGCCGCGGCAGTCGCGGCGAAAACACGCGGATGCGCTCGGGCGCGTCGTACGAGCCCGCTGAGCGTCGCGGGCCGCGGCTTCGGTGCAGGCGTCTCGGACATCGCTCCATGCTAACCCGGCCCGCGAAAGCCTCGTCGGTGGGTCTTATTCGCCGGGGTAGACGACACCGACCTGGCGCCGGGCCTCGTCGAGCACGGCCATGACCGCGACGCTCTCGTCGACGGGAAGGAGGTCGCTCTCGCCGCGGCCGTCTCGGACGACGCGTTCGAGCTCCCACGCCTGGTACTGCATGCCGCGGGAGACCACGTCTTCTTCGTAGCGCTCGAGCACCTCTCCGCTCGTGCCCGCGTAGACGGTGAAGCTCGTCTGGGTGTACCAGACGGAGTCGATCTCGATGCGTGCCTCGGTGCCCACGATGGTGGCGGTGTTCGCGCCCTGCGTGTCGAGCGCGGTGTGCAGAACCGAGATCGCGCCGCCATCGTGCTCGAGAATCAGCGCGACCTGTCGGTCGACCCCCGTCGCCGTCTTGTCACCCTTCGCTGTCACCGAGGTCGGTGCGCCGAACAGATCGACCGCGAACGACACGGGGTAGACGCCGAGGTCGAGCAGAGCTCCCCCGCCGAGCTCGGGATTGTTGATGCGGTGCTGCGGATCGGACGGCAGCAACTGGTCGTGGTCGGCGATGAGCGTGCGCACCTCGCCGAGCGTTCCGGCAGCGATGATCTCGCGGATACGCACCATCGCCGGCAGAAACCGGGTCCACATCGCCTCGAGCACGACGACGCCCGCGTTGCGCGCCGCCTCTCTGACCTGGGCCGCTTCGTCGGCGTTCAGCGTGAAGGGCTTCTCGATCAGCACGTGCTTTCCGGCGGCGATGGCGAGGAGAGCGTTCTCGGCGTGCATTGGATGCGGCGTGGCCACGTAGATCGCATCCACGTCGGGGTCGGCGACCAGAGCCTCGTACGACGGATGCCGGGCTGCGATGTCGAAGCGGGCACCGAACACGTCTGCCGACGCCTGGCTGCGAGAACCGACGGCGGCGATGTCTATGCCCGTGGCCCGCAGGTCGGTGACGAACATCTCGGCGATCCCGCCGGTGCCGAGGATGCCCCAGCGCAATGGAGTGGACACGATTCTCCTTCGAAGTCGGACACCCAACGAAAGAAAGCCCGGATCATCCGGGCTTTCTCTTGGTGGGGCCGCCTATCAGAATCGAACTGATGACCTATTCATTACGAGTGAATCGCTCTACCGACTGAGCTAAGGCGGCCTGGCCACCGCATTTCACCGCGAATGGCACAGCAACAAATCCTAGCCGATGTTGGCAGGCTTCGCTGACACTCTTCAGAGCACCTGCCTCAGCAGGGCGAACGACTCGACGAGCTTCTCGGCGAGCGACTCGTCGTCTTCTCCGTCGGCCCACAGGGTGAAGGCGTGCCGCATGGCCGCCATGGCGACCAGGGCCGTGAGCCGAGCCCGCGCTTCGAACGAACCCCCGGCATCCACCGAATCGGATGCCGCGTGCTGCTTGATCAGGCGGCGCTCGATCGCGTCGGCCAGCGCGGCTTCGAACCCGCGCATGCCCGAGATCTTCAGGACGAACAGCTCGGGGTAGTCACGCAGAACCTGGCGGCGGAGCTGATGCAGCTCTCGATCGCCGGTGCCGAGGAGGGCCATCTGCTGCATCAGCTCGAGCAGACCGTCGAATGTGTCGCGGTCGGAGTCGTGCGTGACGAAGGCCTCGATGAGCTCGGACTGCACCGCGAGGGGGTTCTCGCCCACCATCGCGGCCTCTTTCGAGGGGAAGTAGTTGAAGAAGGTGCGGGGAGAGATGTTAGCGATGCGGCTGATCTCGTCGACCGTCACCTGCTCGAGACCTCTCTCTGCCGCCAGCTCGAGCACCGTGAATTGAATGCTGCGGCTCGTGGCACGCCGCTTGCGCTCACGGAGGCCGACGCCCTCGTCTAGGACTGCAGAGCTCATCGTCAGCTCGTGCACCGCGGATCGGAGGCGGGCACGGTTCCCTCGAGGAAGTACGCGTCGACGAGCTGCTTGACGCAGCTCGACGTGCCGTAGGCCGTGTGTCCCTCTCCGACGAACGTGATCAGCTGACCGCTCGACAGCTGGCCGGCGAGGCTCTCTGCCCACGCGTACGGCGTCGCCGGGTCGCCTGTGGTGCCGACGACCAGAATCGGCGCTGCCCCCTGTGCCGTAACGGCGTGGGGCGTGCGCGTCGTCTTGTCAGGCCAGGCGTCGCACGAGATGTCGCCGTAGCTCCACCACGGGCCGACGGTCGGGGCGGCCGCGACGAGATCGGCATTCTGCTTCTGCACGGTGGCCGGGTCGTTCGTGTAGGCGTAGTCGAGGCAGTTGATCGCCATGAAGGCCTCTGTCGAGTTGTCGGCGTACGTGCCGTCGGCGCCGCGGCCGTTGTAGCCGTCCGCGAACTGCATGGCGTAGTCGGCGTTGCCCGCGAGGACATCTGAGAACATGTCGCTCAGATAGTCCCAGTTCTGGGCGTTGTAGAGCGGGTAGATGATGGCCGTCAGCATGGTCGACGATCCCAGTTCACGCCCGTCAGATGCCCTGATCGGGCTGGCGTCGACCTGCCCGATCAGCTCGCCGATTCTCGCCATTCCGTCGTCGACGCTGCCTTCGAAGGGGCACGACGACTTCGTGAGGCAGTCGGTGAGATAGGCCTTCAACGCGTTCTCGAAGCCGACGGCCTGACCGACGCTCACGTCGAAGTTGCTCGACGTCGGGTCGAGGGCGCCGTCGAGAACGAGCCGGCCCACCTTCTGCGGGTACAGGTCGGCGTAGGTCGATCCCAGGAAGGTTCCGTACGAGTATCCGAGGTAGTTGAGCTTGCTGTCGCCGAGAGTGGCGCGCAGCAGGTCGAGATCGCGTGCCGCGCTGACCGTGTCGACGTGCCCCAGCAGATCGGCGCTGTTCTTCTCGCACGAGGTAGCGAACTGTGCCGCCGAGGCCGTGTAGGCGTCGAGCCACTCCTGGGAGCCGCGCGCGCCGGGAAGGATGTCGTAGAGGTACGCATCCATCTCTTTGTCGGTGAGGCAGCTGACCGCCGACGAGCGACCGACGCCGCGCGGGTCGAAACCGACCACGTCGTACTGAGCCTGCAACGCATCGCTGACCGCGAAGTCGAGGCTGTCTTTGACGAAGTCGTAGCCGGAGCCTCCGGGTCCTCCCGGGTTGACGAGCAGCGAGCCGAGGCGTGCGCCCGGGCCACTGGCAGGATGCTTCACGAGCGCCAGGGAGACGTCCGACGCGGAGGGGTCCTTCCAATCGAGCGGGGCCTTCGCCTCAGCGCACTGCAGGCCGTCGCCGCAGTCCGTCCAGGTGAGCACCTGATCGTAGAACGGGCGCAGATCTGCATCGACGTCTTCGGCCGACGGGGTCGACTCGGCCACGGGCCTGTCGCTGCCACCGGACGAGCTGCGGTCGACGAACCACGTCGAGCAGCCGGACACGAGAACGGTGACCGCGAGAGCGGCCACGGCGAGGGAGGCGAACCGTCGCCTGCGGCGCGGAGTGGTGGCGGTCACGGAGTTGTCCTTCGTTGGCGGGTTGCGGTGATGAGAGCGGCCTCGAGGGCGAGGGCAGGTGCGACGTTGGCGGCGATCCGCCGACGCGCGACGGCGAGCGCGTCGAGCACCGCAAGGGTGTCTGCGGGGTCGCTGCCTGCGGCGACCTCGTCGAGACGCTGCTGGATGGCGGAGTTGATGGTGGGCAGCCCAGAACCCAGCTGCACGAGGAGGATGTCTCGATAGAGCGACATGAGATCGACGAGGATGCGGTCGAGCCCGTCGCGGAGACTTCGGGTGGCACGGCGCTTCTGATCGTCTTCGAGCGTCTTGATCTGCGAACGGAGCGCGGGTGGCACGGCCTGCCCAGACTCGACGCCCATGGAACGCAGCGTGCTCTCACGCTCCTCCGCATCGCGCTCGAGAGTGATCGCCTTCGCGTCGTCGCCGGCGATCTCCATCAGGCGCGCGGCCGCGACGACGGCCTGCGGCACGTTCTGGATGCCCAGGGCGAGACTCAGCGTCTCGTCGCGACGGGCGCGCGCCTCGTCGTTCGTGGCGAGGCGGTGCGCCATGCCGATGTGGCTCTGCGCCTCTCGAGCAGCTCGCTCGGCAACCTGCGGATCGACGTTGTCGCGCCGTTCGATGAGCGCGGCGACCTCGTCGACGCGAGGCACCCGGAGGCGGACCGACCGGACACGCGAGCGGATGGTCGGGATGAGATCGGCCTCGCTGGGCGCACAGAGGATCCACACCGTGCGCTCCGGCGGTTCTTCGAGGGCCTTCAGCAGCACGTTGCTGGTGCGCTCGACCATGCGGTCGGCATCTTCGATGACCATCACCCGGTAGCGCCCGACCGACGGCGAGAACTGAGAACTCGAGACGAGTTTGCGTACCTCGTCGATCGAGATGATGACCCGCTCGGTGGTGAGCACCGCCAGGTCGGGATGGGTGCGAGCCTCGACCTGGCGCGTGGTGGCCGGGTCGCCGTCGGCTCCCTGCCTGCTGAGCAGAGCGGCCGCGAATGCATACGCCAGATTGGAACGCCCCGATCCGGGAGGACCGGTGATGAGCCAGGAGTGCGTCATCGAATCGCCCGAGTTCGCGGGGTCTGCCGCGGCGCGGAAAATGGCGATCGCATCGTCCTGGCCGGTCAAGTCGTTCCACACGGTCATAGAGACAACCTACCTGGAGCCGGTGACAGCGACCTCAGGGCGCGTCCGTCCCCGACGACTCGACGGCGAGAAGCGGCTCCACGGCGGCGCGGATCTGCGCGGCGAGCGTCTCGGGGGGCTGCGACGCGTCGAGAACGAGGAATCGCTCGGGCTCGGCTCTCGCAAGCGCGAGGAAGGCGGCGCGAACTCTGGCGTGGAACTCGCTCTTCTCGTTCTCGAGTCGATCGAACCGTGTGCGCGATCCGTCGAGCCGCGTGCGTGCCTCGACTTCGTCGAGATCCAGCAGGATCGTGAGGTCGGGCAGCAGGCCCTCGGCCGCCCAGAGCGACAGGCTCCTGATCTCGTGCGAGTCGAGTACACGACCCGCTCCCTGGTAGGCGACCGAGGAGTCGAGGTACCTGTCCTGGATGACGATCTCACCGCGCTCGAGTGCCGGTCGCACCTTCGTGCTGATGTGATGCGCCCGGTCTGCCGCGTAGAGAAGCGCCTCGGCCCGTGGGCTGATGTGCCCGCGACTGTGCAGCACGATCTCCCTCACCTCCGTGCCGAAGTCCGTTCCGCCCGGCTCCCGGGTGCGCAGCACCGTTCGGTGCTGATGGTCGAGCCACTGCTCGAGGAGCGCGGCCTGGGTGGATTTGCCCGAGCCGTCGCCGCCCTCGAGGGTGATGAAGAGTCCGCGTGCGGTCACGTCGTGGGAGCGGATTTCGTCGCGGCGGGCTTCTTCGCAGCCGTCGTCTTGCGCACGGCAGGCTTCTTGGCCGTCGCCGACTCGTCTCCAGCGGCAGAGGCCTTCGCGACGGGGGCCTTCTTCACCGCAGGCTTCTTGGCCGCAGGCTTCTTCGCAGGAGCCTTCTTGGCCGGCGCTTTCTTGGCTGCCGTCTTGCGCGGGACAGCCGGCCCCTTCGCGCGCTTGTCCGCCAGAAGCTGCACGGCTCGCTCGAAGTCGACCTCCTCGACGGTCTCCCCCTTCGGAATGGTCGCGTTCGTCACACCGTCGGTGACGTAAGCGCCGAAACGGCCGTCCTTGATGCGGATGGGCTTGCCGCTCTCGGGGTCGGCCTCGAACTCCTTGAGCGCAGACGAGGCGCGCCGCGCCCCGTACTTCGGCTGTGCGAACAGTTCGAGTGCGCCCGGCAGGTCGATCTCGAAGATCAGATCTTCGCTGGTGATCGAGCGGGTGTCGGTGCCCTTCTTGAGGTACGGGCCGAACTTGCCGTTCTGCGCGGTGATCGGCTCACCCGATTCCGGGTCGTCGCCGACGACGCGGGGGAGGTCGAGGAGACGGAGGGCCGTCTCGATGTCGATCGTCGCCAGGTCCATCGACTTGAACAGAGACGCCGTGCGCGGCTTGGGAGCCGTGCTCTTCTTCGCTGCGGGCTTGCGAGCGGGCGCCTTCTTGGTCGTTCCATCCGCGACGACGGCCGGCGCCGGTTCTGCTGCGGCCACCTCGGCGGGCGTCTCGGGCTCAGGATCGACCTCGGTGACGTACGGCCCGAATCTGCCGTCTTTCGCGACGACGTTCTTACCTGTCTCGGGGTTCACACCGATGACCCGGTCGACGACCACAGGAGCGTCGATGAGCTCGCGGGCTTTCTCTTCGGTCAGCTCGTCGGGGGCGAGATCGGCAGGAATATTGACCCTGCGTGGCACGGCATCGTCTGCCGCGCCTTCTTCGCGCACCTCGAGATAGGGGCCGTACTTGCCGATGCGAAGCGTGATGTCCGACGCGATGACCACGGAGTTGACCGTGCGTGCGTCGATGTCGCCGAGGTTGTCGATGACATTACGCAAGCCACGGTGACCCTCGTTGCCGAAGTAGAACCCGTTCAGCCAGTCGACGCGGTCTTCCTCTCCCCCGGCGATGCGGTCGAGGTCGTTCTCGAGCGTCGCGGTGAAGTCGTAGTTCACCAGGTCGCCGAAGTAGTCCTCGAGAAGCCGCACGACCGAGAACGCGATCCAGCTGGGTACGAGCGCCTGGCCGCGGGGCGAGACATAACCTCGGTCGATGATGGTCGAGATGATCGACGCGTAGGTCGACGGGCGGCCGATGCCGAGCTCGTCGAGCGTCTTCACCAGGCTCGCTTCTGTGTAGCGGGGCGGCGGCGAGGTCTCGTGACCCGCCGCATCGACGGACACGGCTCGAAGCGACTGGCCCTCTGTCAACGGCGGGAGCTTTGCCTCGGCGGGCTCGGCGGGGCCGTTGCGGTCCTCGTCCTGGCCCTCTTCGTAGGCGTGAAGGAAGCCGCGGAAGGTGATGACGGTGCCGCTCGCAGTGAACTCGGCGAGCGCCGGCTCGGTCATTCCCTCGACGCCCGTCGGCCCGGCAGCGATGGTGACGGATGCCGTCACACCTTTCGCGTCGGCCATCTGCGATGCGACGGTGCGCTTCCAGATCAGGTCGTAGAGCTTGAAGTCGTTGCCGCGGAGGGTGGACGCCAGCTGCGTCGGGGTGCGGAACGTCTCACCGGCGGGGCGGATAGCCTCGTGGGCTTCCTGGGCGTTCTTGCTCTTTCCGGCGTAGAGGCGTGGCTTGTCGGGAACGGTCTCCGCTCCGTACAGCGACTTGGCCTGCGACCGGGCTGCGTTGAGCGCCTGCTGCGACAGCGACGGGGAGTCGGTCCGCATATAGGTGATGTACCCGTTCTCGTACAGCGACTGGGCGACGCTCATCGTCTGCCGTGCCGAGAACCGGAGCTTGCGCGAGGCCTCCTGCTGCAGCGTCGACGTGGTGAACGGCGCGGCCGGTCGACGGGTATAGGGCTTGGAGTCGACAGACGAGACGACGATGTTCACACCGGGGGCGGCCAGCGCCGCGGCGAGCGCCTTCGCTCCGGCCTCGTCGAGGGCCGTGGCCTTCGACTTGAGCTTGCCGTTCTCGTCGAAGTCGCGGCCTGAGGCGACGCGTTCTCCGTTGATGCGCGCCAGTCGCGACTCGAACCCCTCGGACTTCGACAGCTCGTCGAGCTCAGGAGAGAGGTGTGCGGTCAGATCCCAGTAGCCGGCGGCCGTGAACGCGAGTCGCTCGCGCTCGCGCTCGACGACGAGCCTGGTCGCAGCGGACTGTACCCGACCGGCGGAGAGGCCGGGACCGATCTTGCGCCAGAGCACCGGCGAGACCTCGTAGCCGTAGAGACGGTCGAGAATGCGCCGGGTCTCTTGAGCATCGACGAGTGCGCCGTCGATCTGGCGGGTGTTGTCGCGCGCCTTCTCGATGGCCTCGCGGGTGATCTCGTGGAACACCATGCGGTGCACTGGAACCTTGGGCTTCAGCACCTCGAGCAGGTGCCACGCGATGGCTTCTCCCTCGCGGTCCTCATCAGTTGCGAGATAGAGCTCGCTGGCGCCGGCCAGGGCTTTCTTCAGTTCGGCGACCGTCTTCTTCTTGGCGTCGCTCACCACGTAGTACGGCGCAAAGCCCTTTTCGACGTCGACCGAGAACTTGCCGAGCGACCCGGTCTTGAGCTCGGCAGGAAGGTTCTTGGGCTCGATGAGGTCGCGGATGTGACCGACAGATGCCTGCACCTCGAAACCGTCGCCGAGGTACTGGGCGATGGACTTGACCTTGGTCGGTGACTCGACGATCACGAGCTTTTTCGGGCCTGGCACTGTGCTCCTCAGCAGGAATAAAGAGAATCGAACCACTCACGATAATCTCGGGTAAGCGTCTTCGACGGGGTTCGACGGGCACTGATGGCCCATCTGCCACACCATACACACCTCTTTACCCTCATTGCCTAATTGCCTAAGCGGCGGGCAAGCGGCGGTGACCCCTTGCGCATATCGCCCGGGTGAGGAAGATGGAAAGCGACCTCAAAGGAGAGGATGCGAAATGACAACGACAGAATTCGGAAGTTACACCGCCAAACTCACGGACGGGCCACTCGAAGGACGCACCGTTCGAACGGAGTTCACCCAGGCGGGTGAACCATTGGCGCAACTCGAGATCCCGGCGGGAACGACGAAACGCTACGTCTATCTGCGCGGCAGCGGTGTGGAGTACAACGGCGAGGGCGACAATGCCCGGCTGCCGTCGGCCGTCGACTACCGCTTCATCGAGTCGCGGCTGGGCTGACGGGCGGAGTATCACCCCGCGTAATCCCAGTGCCACGGCTCGTCGGGATCTGTGAGCGGTTCGAACCCGAACTGCGCAGCGTTCTCGACGAGCCAGGCATGCGGTGAGGCTCCCCGCACGACGGGTGGATTGACGAAGTCGATGGCGATGGCCAGCCCGTGGTTCGAGGTGCCGGGAATGGCCGCACGGGGCCATCCGTACTCGTTGAAGACCCGCTGCTGACCGGCGAGATCGCGATAGCCCTCGTCGACAGGAAGGTAGTCGCCTGTCTGCGCGTGATATGCGTCGAGCATCTGCAGAAGTGCGGATGCCGCATCGGGGCGCAGGTAGACGGGCGGATCGGCACGGACGCCCGGATACGAGATGACCACGAGGTCTTCGAGCGGAATCGCTCCGTTCACCCCCGACGCGTGGGGAGCCGGCCGAGGAACCGCCGCCCTGGCTGTGACGGAGAACGTCGTCGCGAGGATCTCCTGCCCGACGGTGACGGTCGCTTCACCGCCCACCACATCGCAGCTCAGCAGTGTGGTCTTGTTGAGCATCGCGGCCTCGGCCGCGACGGCGCACGACTCGTCAGCCGACCGCGCCGACGCCGATTCGGCCGCGGCGATCGCGGCCGAATCCGCTGCGGCATTCGCCCTGGCCTTGGCGGGCATCACGGAGAAGAGCGACAGGGCGAGCAGGGAGAAGGTCAGCGTTCCGGCGGCGACCATCAGCGCCAGCGTTCCTCCCGCACCGTGGTCACCGGCGAGTCGTCGACGGAGAGTCATTGTCCGCCTCCCAACGCGCAGGTACTCGACGACACCGGAATCGCTGCGAGCGCGAACGGGCCGGCCGCCGCCGCCACGGTGACCGTCGCGCAGACGAATCGCCCGTCGACGCTCGACGTGAGAACCGCGCCATCGCCGAGGAGCTTCGCGACCGTTTCGGTTGCACCCGAGTCGTCGCCGCGGCCGAGCAGTCGGGCCGCCGATGACGCCGCATCGGCGACCCGCATCTGTTGCACGATGAGCTGAAACCCTCCGAGCACGGCCGCGACGATGACGAGGACTGCCGGCAGCACGGTGACGAACTCCATGGTGACGCTGCCGCCGTCGGCACGGAGGGCACGGAAGACAGGGAACATGCCGAGCATGCGCCCCCGGATCTGCTGCATCGCGCTGCCTCGCCTATCCGGCGACGCTCAGCGCTGTGCGCACGAGATCCATGAGGATCTGCTTGACCGCATCGCCGCGCAGCAGCATGACGAGGACGCCGGCCAGACTCACCGCCGCCATGGTGGCGACGACATACTCGGCCGTCGCGGCTCCCTCGTCGTCGGCGAGCGCACGCATGGCGCGCCCGTGAGTCTCGGTCGGCCTCGCCGGTAGCGGGAAGGTCGTGTTCTGGTCGCTCATCATTGCTCGCTCTCTTTCGGTTTCGGCACGAGTGGGGTGGGGGGCTCCAGCCTCGCCGCGGAGGTCGGCGACTTAGGCGACCGGGATCGATCTGTGCGGGCTCACGAGAGTTCGACCACGGTGGAGGAGAAGATGGCGATCATCATCGGAGCGACGCCGAGCAGCATGAATGCTGGGAGCACGCAGACACCGAGGGGAATCATGAGTGTGGTGCCGAGAGCCGCCGCGCGCGACTGTGCTCGGCTCGTCGCCTCGCGACCGATCTGCCTGGCCTCGCTCTGCAGCAGCTCGGCCGCCGGAACCCCCGCCGCGCGGGACAGTTCGAGCACCCGGTCGATGCGATGGGCATCGTCTGACTCGCCGAGATCGTGCCGAGTCAGCGCCTCGGTTGCGAGGTCGCGGGCCCGTGCCAGCGATCCCCCGCCCGCGAGCCCGATGGCCACCAGTTGGGCGGTCAGGCCCGGTGACGATTCGGCCGGTCTCGCTCGGGCCACGAGCCTGGATGTCCACCGCGCGGCAGCCACCGTCAGCAGCGCTCCGGCGACGAGGCAGCCGACGCCCAGAGGGGTGCCGAACAGCACGCCGATCGTGTCGAAGCCCAGAAGGGCTCCGAACAGCAGCCCGAGCACGGGCATCACGCCGACGAATCGCGCTGTGGATCGAGGGCCAGCGAGGGCGGCATCGACGTCACGATGCAGCTGCCCGAGTTGACGAAGGGTGTCGGCGGTCTCACGCAGGCTCGACGCAAGGGGAGCCCCGCTCTCGTTGGCGACGAACCACGACGCGGCGACCGCTCGCCACGCGGAACCGGCCTGCGCTGCCTCGGTGGACGACGCCGCACTCATGATCGCCTCGGGAATCGAGCCGCCGGCGGCGACAGATCGGGCGACGGCACCGACGATCTGGTCTGACGGGTCGCCCGCGTCGCGCAGATAGCTCCACGCATTCGTGGGCGCCACACCGGCACCGAGCATCACCGCGAGCCGTTGCACCACCGATGCGACGGCCTCGACGGACAGAGCATCTGCCGCCCTCACTCGATCGCCTCGACCCGCAGCCGCCCGGCGGCGTCGATGCCGAACCGGCCCACGGCATCCAGAACCCGGCGTGAGCCGCGGCGTTCGAGATGGAGCACGAGCCCGATGGCGCTCACCGCCTGCCGCGCCACCGTCTCTGGGCTCATCGCGGCGAGCGAGCCGAGCGCCTCGAGGCGCGCCGGAACATCGTCGAGGGAGTTCGCGTGCAGCGTTCCCGCGCCGCCATCGTGACCGGTGTTGAGGGCCGACAGCAGTTCGCGGATCTCGCCACCCCGGCACTCGCCCAGAACGAGCCGGTCGGGCCGCATTCGCAGCGCCTCCCGCAAGAGCCGATCGAGCCCGACGCCGCCCGCCCCCTCGAGGTTCGGCTGGCGGGTCTCGAGCGCGATGAAGTGGGGATGCTCCACGCGGAGCTCGGCGACGTCTTCGACCGCGATGATGCGATCGGCTCGATCGGCGGCCGCCAGGAGCGCGGAGAGGAAAGTCGTCTTGCCGCTGCCGCCAGCGCCCGTGATGAGCAGATTCGCACGGCTGCGCACGGCCTCGTCGATGAACGTGCGGGCACCTTGCGACTCTGCACCCTCGCCGAACAGCCCGGATGCCGCGAGCGAGTCGAGGCGCGGTCGGTCGAGCGGCGGGATGCGGATGGACAGGAGCGTTCCCCTCGGCGCGATCGGAGGCAGGGCCACGTGCACGCGGATGCCGTCGTGGAGCCGCACATCGGCACAGGGCGTGGCCTCGTCGATGTGCCGCCCGCCGCGAGCGACGATCGCGACGGCGAGCTCTCTGAGCTTGACCTCGCTGGGACACGACCACCCCGGCTGCCGTACGAGTCCGGTACCCCGGTCTATCCACAGATCGTCGGGGCCATTCACGAAGACGTCGGTGACGTCGGGGTCGCTCACGTACCCGGCCAGCGGCCCGAAGTCGGATGCGCCGGCGCGGCTGCGCGGCACGGGCGAGGACCGCTGTGTCGAGGAGGGATGCGTGCCCGCGCCGGCGGTGGGGGACGGCGGCGCGGGCACGGCTGGAGGCGCGCTCAGCACGGGAGCTGCGACGAAGGGTTCGCGCTCGCGCGCTGCCTCGCCGGGCCTGTCGTCCGTGAGCTGTCTGCTTGCCATGTCCACGACCGTAGAAGCTCCGAGGGCGGCGTGGCGGTGCGGCCGCAAGACTGTGGACGGTTCGCCCGAACACCCCCTGGGGAGGAGAAGAGTCGACTCCTGCCGAAGCCCGCGACACTGCCGGTTAAAAAAGAAGGGGCGGCACCTAATGGGGGGAAAAGGTGCCGCCGTAGCAACGCTGGATTGGGGGAATCCGTTAGTGCGCTGCATCTGGAAACGAGTTCCAGTGGGATCGAGTTTACTCGCCGGAAACACAACCGCAACTTCCCTCAGCTTTTTCTCAGCGGCCCCCGGCGGAGTCCCATTCTGCGGGGGCAACGCGATGCAACATCACCCTCCTTCCGCCCCGCCGAAGGCTGGCTAAGCTTGCACCAGCCGTCGCAAAGGAGCGCACTGAAACTCATGAGCAATCGCATCGACAACCTTCTCCATGAGGCACGCCGCTTTCCGCCCACCGAGCAGTTCGCTGCGAACTCCGTCGCGGGCGCAGACCTCTACGAAGCGGCAAAAAACGACCGCCTGCAGTTCTGGGCCGATCGTGCGCGCGAGCTGCTGCACTGGCACACGCCGTTCACCCGCACCCTCGACTGGACGAACCCTCCCTTCGCGAAGTGGTTCGACGACGGTGCCCTCAATGTGGCCTACAACTGCCTCGACCGCCACGTGCTCGCCGGCAACGGCGACCGCATCGCCCTGCACTGGGAGGGCGAGCCGGGAGACTCTCGCAGCTACAGCTACGCCGAGCTCACCAGCGAGGTGAAGCGCGCGGCCAATCTGCTGACCAGCCTCGGCATTCGCCAGGGCGACCGCGTGGCGATCTACCTGCCCATGATTCCGGAGGCTGTCATCTCGATGCTGGCCGTCGCGCGCATCGGCGCCGTGCACTCGGTGGTGTTCGGCGGATTCAGCGCCGAGAGCCTGCGCAGCCGCATCGACGATGCGAGCGCCAAGCTGGTGATCACGGCCGACGGCGGGTACCGCAAGGGCTCGGTGTTCCCGCTGAAGCAGGCTGTGGATGCCGCACTGGCGGCAGACGGCGACAGCACCGTCTCGCACGTGCTCGTCGTCAGGCGCGGTGGCAACGACGTGGAGTGGGTGGAAGGCCGAGACCTCTGGTGGCACGACGAGATGGTGGCCGTCGACGACGAGCACGTGGCGAAGCCCTTTGCGGCCGAGAACCCGCTCTTCATCCTCTACACCTCGGGAACCACGGGAAAGCCGAAGGGGATCCTGCACACCTCCGGCGGCTACCTCACGCAGGCGGCGTTCACGCACAAGTCGGTCTTCGACCTTCGACCCGAGACGGACGTGTACTGGTGCACCGCCGACGTCGGCTGGATCACCGGACACAGCTACGTCGTCTATGGCCCACTGGCCAACGGAGCGACCCAGGTGCTCTACGAGGGGACACCCGACTCACCTCACGCTGGGCGCTGGTGGGAGATCATTCAGAAATACGGCGTGAGCATCTTCTACACCGCGCCCACGGCCATCCGCTCGTTCATGAAGGCCGGCCGGCAGATACCCCAGCAGTTCGATCTGACGAGTCTGCGCCTGCTCGGCTCGGTGGGCGAGCCGATCAACCCCGAGGCGTGGATCTGGTACCGCGATGTGATCGGCGGCGGTGAGACGCCGATCGTCGACACGTGGTGGCAGACAGAGACCGGAGCGATCATGGTCTCCGCGCTACCCGGGGTGACCACGCTCAAGCCGGGCTCGGCGCAGGTCGCCATTCCCGGCATCCAGATCGAGGTTCTCGACGACGACGGGCACGACGTCGGGCTCGACTCGGGCGGCCTGCTGGTGGTGAGCGAACCGTGGCCGTCGATGCTCCGCGGAATCTGGGGCGACCCGGAGCGCTACAAGGAGACGTACTGGGACAAGTTCGGCGACAAATACTTCGCCGGCGACGGCGCACGATGGGATCGCGATGGCGACCTCTGGCTGCTCGGCCGTGTCGACGACGTGATGAACGTCTCGGGCCACCGGCTCTCGACGGCGGAGATCGAGTCGGCGCTGGTGTCGCATCCCCTGGTCGCCGAGGCCGCCGTGGTGGGGGCCGAAGACGAGGCGACGGGTCAGGCGGTGGTCGCGTTCGTGATCGTGCGCACGAGCCAGGCCGACGTCGCGACCGCCGAGGAGGCATCCGCTCTGCTTCGCGCCCACGTCGCCGAGCAGATCGGCGCGATCGCCAAGCCCCGCACCGTGTTCCTCGTCGCCGAACTGCCCAAGACGCGTTCGGGCAAGATCATGCGACGCCTTCTCAAAGATGTGGCCGAGGGCCGTGAGGTCGGAGACACCACGACCCTCGCCGACACGCAGGTGATGCAGATCATCACCGACAAGCTGAAGTGATCGGTCGAGGCGCCTAGGCGAACTCGACGATCACCTCGATCTCGACGGGAGCGTCGAGTGGGAGGGCGGCGACGCCCACGGCCGAACGCGCGTGGATGCCGCGGTCGCCGAACAGCTCGCCGAGAAACTCGGATGCGCCATTGATCACGCCGGGCTGCCCCGTGAACGACGGGTCGGATGCGACGAAACCGGTCACTTTGACGACCCGCGTCACACGATCGAGCGAGCCGATCACGTTCTCGACCGCGGCGAGCGCGTTCAGAATGGATGTCCGGGCGAGCGACTTGGCGATCGACGGCGAGACAAGCTCGTGGCCGTCTCCGACCTTGCCGGTGTACTCGAGGCTGCCGTCGACGAACGGAAGCTGGCCCGCGGTGAACACGAGGTTACCCGAGACCACGGCGGGAATGTAGGCCGCGACCGGGGGCACGACCGTGGGGATGCTGACACCGAGTTCGGCGAGGCGCGCAGCGATCGCGCTCATCAGGAGGCCTCGCCCGCCGATGCTACCGGGCGCTTGAGGTAGGCGACGAGCCCACCCTCGGGGCCCGTGACGATCTGCACGAGTTCCCAGCCCTTCGCGCCCCAGGTGTTGAGGATCCCCGTGGTGTTGTGGATCATGAGCGGTGTTGTGACGTACTCCCAAGTGGGCATCCGCGTTCCTTTCTGGGCATTTGCCAGCATCATCGATTACTCTCGAGCATATGTCTGCCCAGAAATCTAAGGTTAGCGGCGTCATCGGAGCGATCCTTGGACTCGTGGGGATGAGCGCCATTGCCGGCGTCCTCGTGACGGCCATGGTCGCCCCCGCGCTCGCAGTCACCGGAATCGCCGCCAACAACTCCATCGGCATGTTCGAGAACCTGCCCTCGAACATCCGCCCCGATGTGCTCGCTCAGAAGTCCGAGATCTACGCCACGGGCAGCGACGGCAACCCCGTTCTTCTCGCGTCGGTCTTCGACCAGAACCGCGAAGAGGTCGGGTGGGACCAGATCTCGCCCTTCGTGAAGGACGCTGTGGTGTCTGTCGAGGACCCGCGCTTCTACACGCACGGTGGAGTCGACATCGTGTCGGCCGCTCGTGCCGCCGCACAGAGCGCAGCCGGCGGAGACGGCCCCGGTGCGTCGACGATCTCGATGCAGTACGTGCGCAACATCCTCATTCAGAAGACCGAGGAGATCCAAGACAAGGCCGAGCGCGACAAGGCCTTCGAAGACGCCACGAAGACCACGGTCGACCGCAAGCTCAAAGAGATGAAGCTGGCCATCGGCCTCGAGAAGGAGTTCACGAAGGATCAGATCCTTCTGGGCTACCTGAACATCTCCAACTTCGGCGGCACCGTCTACGGCATCGAAGCGGCAGCGCAGTACTACTACGGCGTGTCCGCGAAAGACGTGACGCTGGCGCAGGCGACCAGCCTCGTCGCCATGGTCAACGAACCCAACGGCTTGCGCATCGACCAGCCCGATGCCCCGGAGAAGATCACCGAGAACCAGGCTCGTCGCGACGTCAACATCCTTCCGGCCATGCTCAAAGAGCACAAGATCACGAAGGCGCAGTTCGACGAGGCCAAAGCGACTCCGGTCACGCCGAACATCGTGCAGCCGTCGACCGGCTGCAAGACGGCGAACGAGAACATCGGCGCGGGCTACTTCTGCGACTACGTGTCGTACATCGTCAAGAACGACGCCGCCTTCGGCGACAGTGCCGAGTCTCGCTGGCAGAAGTTCCGCACGGGCGGCTACCAGATCTTCACCACGCTCGACCTCGATCTGCAGACCGCGGCCATCACGTCGATGAACGAGAACGTTCCGCAGAACCCGGAGCAGCTGAACCTCGGCTCCTCGATGGTCACCGTCGAGCCGGGAACCGGGAAGATCCTGGCGATGGTGCAGAACAAGACGTTCAACGACGACCCCGAGACAACCCAGCCGAACGAGACCTCGGTCAACTTCAGCACCGACTACGCCTACGGCGGCTCGACCGGATTCCCCTCGGGATCGACGTACAAGGTCTTCACGCTGGCAGATTGGCTCAAGACCGGGCACTCGCTCAACGAACAGGTCAACGGAAGCGTGCGCACCTTCAACCTCGCGACGTTCAAGAACCGCTGCCAGGGCGCGGGCGGCGGCACCTATAAGTCGGCCAACGACGGCGCAGCGAATCCAGGCTCGATGAACATCGTCTCCGCGACCGCCTCGTCGGTCAACAACGCCTACATCGGTATGGCGCAGAAGCTCGACATGTGCGACATCACCGAGACGGCGGAGTCGTTCGGTATGCACCGCGCCGACGGCACGCCCATGCAGCAGAACGTCTCGAGCGTGCTCGGCACGAACGAGGTCGCCCCGCTCACCGTGGCCGCCGCCTACGCCGGCATCGCGGCCAACGGCCTCTTCTGCCAGCCCAAGGCGATCGAGCGCATCGTCGACGGCACGGGCGCCGAGATCCCCGTGCCCGCGACCACCTGCAACCAGGTCGTCGACCCGAACGTCGCCGCCGCGATGGACGTCGCGATGGCCGCGGTCGTGAACGGCGGAACCGGTGGAGCAGCGCGACCGGGCGACGGTATCCCCCTCATCGGTAAGACGGGTACCACCGACGGTGAGAAGCACGTGTGGTTCGCCGGCGCATCCACGAAACTGGCCACGGCCATCTGGGTGGGCAACATCGTGGGTGATGTCTCGGTGCGCTACACCAGTGTTCCTGACTACGGGAACGTCGCCGACATGCGCTTCAGCACGTGGAGCCAGTACATGGGAGCCGCCAACGCCAAGTACGGCGGAGACGCGTTCCCCACCCCGAACAGCTCGCTGACCAGCACGCCGCAGGTCGCCGTGCCCTCGGTGCAGGGAAAGACCATCGCCGAGGCGCAGTCGCTGGTCGAGGCCGCCGGCTTCACCTTCCAGGACGGCGGCGCGACCGACAACGAGGCGCCCGCCGGAACCGCCGCGGGCAGCGTTCCCGCGGGTGGCGAGAACGCCACGAAGGGCGCGACGGTCACCGTCTACACGAGCAACGGAGCGCTGAAGAGCGTCCCCGACGTCATCTCCGGATCGAACAGCATCGGCGAAGCGGCGAACAAGCTCGGGCCCGCCGGCTGGAAGTTCGCGGGTACCAAGTACCAGGTGACCGGCGACGGGTGTAACGAGCAGAAACCGATCGGCACAGAACCCGCGGTAGGCAGTTTTGCCAACCCCGCCAGCCAGGGCGTGTACATCATCGGTTGTAAGAAGAAGTAGCGACGAGGTGGCATTGTCCCGTCAGGCGACGGCCGCCGCGACAGCCCTCGGGCTGACCGTGGCGGCCGGAGCTGCTGCCTTCGGGTGGGGCTCCCTTGTGGAGCGCCGCCTCTTCACCCTTCGCCGCGTCTCCGCCCCCGTGCTCCCTGCCGGTGCGGCGGACATCCGGGTCTTGCACATCTCTGATCTGCATATGGCTCCGTGGCAGCACGACAAGCAGGAGTGGGTGAGGCGACTCGCGCTTCTGGAACCCGATCTGGTCGTCGACACGGGTGACAACCTCGGTCACGCCGACTCCTACGACGCGATCGCGCAATCGCTCGAGCCGTTCAGAGGAGTTCCCGGCGTCTTCGTCAACGGCTCGAACGACTATTTTGCACCGACGTTCAAGAGCCCTCTGCGCTACTTCATGGGGCCGTCGAAGATGCATCGCGACCCGACCAGGCTCGACACGAAGAGGCTCGAGAACACGTTCGGCGACCTGGGGTGGCAGAACCTCAACAACCGCGCCACCAATCTGGTCGTCAACGGCACGCGCATCGAGTTCTTCGGCGTCGACGACCCGCACCGTCACTACGACCGACTCGACCGCATTCCGGGGGCACTCGACGAACTGCGGGAGGACGAAGACGACGACTACTCGGCCGACCTCACGATCGGCGTATCTCACGCGCCGTATCAGCGTGTACTCAACTCCTTCGTGACGCACGGCGCCGACGTGATCTTCGCCGGCCACACGCACGGCGGCCAGGTGTGCGTGCCCGGATTCGGCGCCCTCATCACCAATTGCGACATTCCGAGAGACCAGGTCAAGGGCTTGAGCGTCTGGCGACACGGGCTTCGCGCGGCCTACCTCAACGTCTCCGCCGGTCTCGGCACATCGATCTATGCTCCGTTCCGTTTCGCGTGCCTGCCCGAGGCGACGCTGCTGACGCTCACTGCCTCTCGCTGACCGGTGCACGCGGCACCCGGCGAAATCGGCTAGGATGATTGAGGCCTTCGGGCTGATCGGGGTATGGCGCAGCTTGGTAGCGCGCGTCGTTCGGGACGACGAGGTCGCAGGTTCAAATCCTGTTACCCCGACCACGAAAAGACTCCCTCTCACACGAGAGGGAGTCTTTTTCGTTTACGGAATGTACAGATCACGAAGTAGTCACGCTCCGAGTCGACACTCGGCTTACTCCGCTAGGTTTCGAGAGTGAACACACTCGCTCGCCGCAGTCCGCGACGGAACGGCATCGTGACTCTCCTGACCGCTGTGGCCTCCGTGACCGTTCTCCTGTTCGGCGGGGTGTTCGCCTCGGCGCAGCCCGCGGCAGCCGTCGAGAAGACCGTGGGCGAGCGGCCCTTGGTCGTCTTCATCGGCAACTCGTTCACCGGCGGATCGGCGATGGATACCGGCGGCATCGCCCGCTACCCGTCATTGCTTTCGGCCAAGCTCGGCTTTCCCTACATGACCCTGACCGCGGACGGCTCAGGCTATGCCTCGGCCGGCACCGACTCTCGCACCTTCCTCTCCCTCGCCAAGAAGGTCCCGAAGAACGCGTCCGTCGTGGTCGTATTGGGCAGCGACGATGACGCCGACAACACCGCGGCCGAGATCCGAGCCGGTGCCGCTGAGACCTATGCCCGCATCCACGATCAAGCCCCGGCGGCGGTCGTCCTCGCAGTCGCCTCACCGTGGGGCGAGACACCAACGCCGAAGGGCATCACGACGGCACGAAACGCCGTACGCGATGCGGCCCTGCAAGACGGCAACGCCTTCGTGGATACGATCACCGACAAGTGGTTGATCGCCGGACCGGCCGGCCAGGTGGGTTCAGACGGGGTGCACCCGACAGACGTCGGTCACGCGGAGATGGCCAAGTACCTCGCGCCGGCGCTCAGCCGACTTCTGCCGACGCGCTCGGCCTAGGAGGCGCCTCCGAGCACGCCGCCGCTCTCGTCAAGATAGCAGACGCCACACAGCGACTCGTAGGTCACGTGCTCGCCGTCGATCGCGACCTGGGCGCCATCGAAGACGAACACGTCGTCGATCTTGCGCGAGTTGAAGATGGCCTTGCGCCCGCACCTGCAGATGGTCTTGAGCTCTTCGAGGCTGTGCGCGATCTCCATGAGCCGCGCACTCCCCGGAAACGCCGACGTCTGAAAGTCTGTGCGGATGCCGTAGGCCAACACCGGCACATCGTCGAGGATCGCGATACGCAGAGCGTCGTCGACCTGCTCGGGCGAGAGGAACTGCGCCTCGTCGATCAGAAGACACGAGATCGGGCCCGACCCTGTGGCGATGGACAGATCGCGGCGCTCGATGAAGTCGGCGCGGAGATGGGACGACGGCGTCACGAGAAAGTCGACCGCGCGAGTGACCCCGAGTCGAGAGACGATGCGCGTGTCGCCCTTGGTATCGACCGAGGGCTTGGCGATCAGCACGTTCTGATGGCGCTCCTCGTAGTTGTAGGCCGCCTGGAGCATCGCCGTGCTCTTGCCGCTGTTCATCGCCCCGAAGCGGAAGTAGAGTTTTGCCACGCATCCCAGGGTAGTTGCTCGCGCATCGTGCCGACCCCGCGCCCGACGTGGCCGGGGACGCGCTTCGATGGTCAGAATAGCGTGGGCTGACCCTCGGTGATCTCCTCTGGGATGATCGACCCCGGCGACGGCGACGGCCCCCGTTTCGTGTAGGGATCGTTCGGCCTGATGGCCGAGCTGCGAATTCCTCCGGATGCGGCATCTTCGATGCCCCGCTGCAGGCCGTGCGCACGAATGAGGGGCTGGATGCGCGCCGCCAACCACTTTCTGTAGTCTTTCGGCGCGTAGCTGTTCGCCCCGTAATACATGCGCCCGTACTGCTCGACGAGTTCGGGATGCGCGGATTGCAACCATTCGAAGAACCAGGTCTTCACCCCCGGACGCAGGTGTAGCGCCGTGTAGAGCACCGTGGTCGCTCCCGCGGCTTTGACCTGACGCAGAGCCTCGTCGAGATGCGCCTTCGTGTCGGTGAGATAGGGCAGGATCGGCATCAGGAAGACACTGCACTCGAGCCCCGCGTCTCGTACGGCCGTCACCGTCGCGAGGCGAGCCTTGGTGGAGGGCGTGCCCGGTTCGATCGACTGCTGCAGTTCGTCGTCGTAGATCGCGATCGACATGGCCAGGTCGACGGGCACCGACGAACTCGCCTCGACGAGAAGCGGCAGGTCGCGCCGGATGAGAGTGCCCTTCGTGAGGATCGAGAACGGCGTCTGCGACCGGGCGAGGGCCGAGATGATGCCGGGCATCAGTCGGTATCGACCCTCGGCGCGTTGATACGGGTCTGTATTCGTGCCCAGAGCCACCGGGCTGCGCTGCCACGACGGACGACGAAGCTCTTTCTCGAGCACCTCTGCGACGTTGAGCTTGACGATGAGTTGCGCGTCGAAATCAGCCCCCGCATCGAGGTCGAGATACGTGTGGGTCGGCCGTGCGAAACAGTAGACACACGCGTGGCTGCAGCCTCGGTAGGGGTTGATGGTCCAACCATGGGGAATGGCCTTGCTCTCGCCGGGAATCTTGTTGAGAGCCGACTTGGCGAGGATCTCGTGGAACGTGACCCCTGCGAATTCGGGGGTTTGCACCGAGCGCACGAGGTTGTTGAGCTTCGCCAGCCCGGGCAACGCCGACGGTTCGGTCGCTGCTATCGCCTGACTACTCCACCGCATTCCGACAGTCGAACATACATTCGAATGCGCGTCAAGCTCAGGCGTAAGCGCTCACGACGCGGATCGCTTCTGCATGTCGGCCGGAGTGTACGAGGCGAGAGGGTTGCGCCCCATTTTCTGCCGAAGCGCCGCGATCGCGAGATGACGCACGTGAGTGGCTTTCGACGCCTTCACGACTCTGGCCGTGAGGGCGTATGCGTCGATGTAGGCCATCCGCGGCGCCCAGACAGGCTGTCTGCGCCTGCTCGACGACACCGAGCGGGTGAGGTGAAGGAACGCCTGAACCGAACCGATCGCCGATGCGAGGTCGACACCCACGGAGATCGATGGCAGCGAGACGTCACCGGTCTCGTCTTCTTGCAACGTGATGAGGCTGCGCAGATCGGTGTACGGCGGAATATAAGGGAGGCACCGACTCAGATCGACACTCCGCTCGCTGATCTGATCGAGGTCCTCCGTGGCGGACAAGCCCATGAACCGCTCGAAGGTCCAGGCGCTCCGGGGCGCGAACGACATGACCTGGGCGGCGAATCCCACGTTCATGACCAAAACGTCGGGGATTCCCTGAAGCCGAGCCTGTCGGGCGATCATGGTGCCGATCTCGGGCCGCGTGAGTTCGGACTCGTCGAAGACCAGGTGAGCTCCGCGCATGAACTCCTTCGTGTTCTCGCGGGTCACACCCTCTCGCCAGACATCCACGGTCGCCCCCGGATTGATGTCGAGCACCGTCTCGCGGAAGATGTCGACCTTGGCCCGCCCGATGCTGGAAGTCTTGGCTCCCTCCACGCGGTTCACGTTCTCGCTCTCGAACACCTCGGGATCGGCGACGCTGAAAGACCCCACCCCCATGCGCGCGAGCTTCACCCCGAGCTGAAAACCATCTCCGCCGACGCCTCCGATGGCGACCCGGCTGGCGATCAAGGCGCTCTGCTCGGCCTCGCTCCAGAAACCGTAGTTTCGAGAGAACTCGGGCGAAGAGATCGTCTTCATGCGTCGACCCTCTCAGGCTCCGAGGAGCGCCGCGGCGCTCGTCCGAAATACGCCAGCCCCGGATCCGCAGCCTGGAATGCGGCGATGAAGGAATCGTTGCGAGCGTCGACGCACACCGTCGACTCGGGGATGTCGATCTCAATGGGCACGTTGTAGTCGAGATAATGCGCGACGTAGCGTACGTCGCCGATGCGCTCCAGCGCGATGATTCCGCGCAGGTGCCGTTCGAGCCAGGGCTCGATGATGGCGAAGGTCCTGCCGAGTCCGTGCGGCGGGATGTAGGCCAGCATCAGTGCGAACAGCTGCCACTGGACGAGATCCTGCAAGGCGGCCTTCTCGTGCCGCGCGATCACGCGCGATACCTCAACGGCGTTGCCGCTGAGGGGGATGGCCGCGAACGCGTCGGGGCAGAACTCTTCGACCGGCAACGGACGATCGCCCCTCACGATGAGTCGCGACACCCCGACGATGCGCACGCCGGCATCCGCCTGCTCGAAGACGGCGAATGTCACCGAGCGCGCATCGTCCTGATCTCTATCGGTGCCGTCCTCGTCGAGCTCGTCGGCGGCCAGCTGCGCCGTCTGATCGACGTAGACGCGGCGACGGAGCTGGAAGTGAGCGGCGTACTCGGCCTCGAGGCCCGGCACGGCCCGACCGTCGACAGCGAGAATGCCGGCGCTCAGACGCGACTCGGGATTCGACTCGAACACCCTCGACGTCGGCACGACCGGAATGACCTCGTGGTTCGAGACGGTGCGGTCAATGCGCGACATGGTCACCCGCGACCAGAGAAAACCAACGCAATACACTCAGTGCCACAACACGCTCCCACATACAGCACGACGACGTCGTACATCACCTCGGGCTCGCCCCGGGGCCGCTCCCGTGGGGTGCAGAACGCTCTGGCTGATCTGAGCATATGAGCACTCCTCGTTACGCGCAAACTGCGTAGAATGTCATGTGAATCGAGGGAAGCAGGACCAACGTGGCCGGCAAGGGGTTTTGGGCATCGGGTGCCGTTGATCCGGATCGACAGTCTGCAACGCGGCAGGCGATACTCGCCGCAGCGATGTCGCATATCGAGACGACCGGCCTCACGGTGGGCATAGACGATGCAGTGCTCGACGCCCTCCTTCTCGAGGCGGGCGCCACCCGCTCAGAGCTCGACGACATCTGGCCGACGTATCACCAGATGCTCGACGACGTGTTCCTCACCGTGGCAGAGAAGGCCCGAGACGACCGCGCCGACACAGAGACGCTGTTGTCGACCTGGCAGTACTTGAGTTCTCGAACCGACGATCTGCTCTCTCCGAACGGCCGGCGACAGGTTCTGGTCGACGTCATCCGCACAGCGGCCGAATACAACTTCGGTGCGGTGACGGCAACGGGCGCCTGGCGCACCTACGCCGGGCTGTCGGCGACCATCCTGTCTTTCCCCGAGGCCGAGAGCCGCCAGCGCACCCTCGATGCTCTGCGGGCGAGCGAGATGTCGTTCGTCGAGACGATGGAGATGTTCTATCGCAATGTGCTGCCCACGGTGGGCTACCGCCTGAAGCCCCATTTCGGTGGCGACTGGCAGCCGTTCGTCGTCGCCGCCGCGTCGGTCATCGAGGGACTCGGTCTCATCCGCGCGTCGGTTCCCTCCCTGGTCGAACGCCCGCTCGAGATCCCCTTCAACGACGTGGTCGAACCGTGGTCGTTGGCTTCTCTGGCGTTCATGGGTGTGGTCGACGCCTTCGTCGAACCAGACCCAGACTACGAACCTCACGAGGCCATCGCTCGCCTGAGCGGCGGCGTCGATGTGACCCCGTCCTCCGCCGAAGACCCGCAGGCCTACTGATCGCTCAGTCCGACAGGTATCCGTCTTCGGCGGCACGCCTCAAGAGGTCGTCTCGCGTCGCGACGACGCGCCCCTGCGTCTCGTACATGGCCCTGATCTGCTTCAGTGCCCCGCGAACACGTTCGAAACGAACCCCCTCGATGAGCGCGATGTCGACGGTGCTCTGCCCGGTGGCGTAGAGGCGGAGCACACGGCGCTGCCACTCGTCGAGGGCCGTCGGCGGAGGCGGCGGTGGTGCCGATGGACAATCCTTGCCGGCTTCCTCGTCGCCGAGCACCCGCCGTGCTGCGTCGAGCAGCGCCTCGGCTGGCCGGGACTTGGGCACGAAGGCGTCCGCTCCGGCCTCCAACGTGTCGGCCTCGGCCTCCGGCCCACCCTCGGTGCTCATGACGACGACCCGCGCACCGGCATCCGAGCAGATGCGGATGCGCTGACGCAATGTCGTCGTCGACTCCATGACCCGCGCCATGAGCACGACGTCCGGAGGAAAGGACTCGTGAGCGATGAGGGCTTCCCAGGATCCCGAGACCGCGACCACGGTGAAGTCGGGCGCATTGCTCTCGATCCACTGGGCCAGCCCATCGACGATGAGAATATGGTCATCGAGCAGGGCGATCGTGCGCGCGGACGCCGCGTCCGTCATGACACCACCGCCGCTGTTCCGAACTTGCGGATTCGGTCCATCGTCTGCCGGAACGACTGCGGGCGCCCGAAGTAGTACCCCTGGGCGCTCCTCACACCGAGCTCGACCATCACGTCGACCATGTCGGGGCTCTCGATACCTTCGACGATCATCGTGTAGTCGAGGTTGTCACCGAAGCTCTGCAGCGCCTTGATCACCTCGCGCTGCCTCACGTCACCGAGGTCGTCGATCAGGCTCTTGTCGATCTTCAGGATGTCCATCGGGAATCGCACCAGAGCGCCGACCGACGAGTCATCGGAACCGTAGTCGTCGAGAGCGATGATCACCCCGGCGTCCTGCATGATCTCTGCTTCTCGTCGCAGATCGTCGGTCACCGAGCGCAGCGACCTCTCGTTGAGTTCGATGCACATCGAGACGTTCGGATGCGATCGGGCCACTTCGCGGATGAACGGCCCCAGGTGATCCTCGCTGATCTGGCCCAGCTCGAGGTTGACCGTCATGCACGCGATGCTCGGTTCGACCGAATAGAACTTCTCTGCGGCGTCCATGGCCTTGACGACGATCTGTCTCGTCAATTCGTCCATCAGTCCGAGGCTCTTGGCTCGCGCGACGAGAGACGAGGGCGAGATGGGGCCGAGTTCGGGGTCGATGTAACGGACGAGCGCCTCGAACGCCCAGATGCGGCCCTGGTCGATGCTCACGATGGGCTGGAATGCAAGCGTGAGCCGGTCTTCGGTGATCGCCCGCGCGACGATGTCGTTCGTGCGTGTCGACCGGTGGGAGGCGATGCTGACGCTGCTGCCCTCTGCCGGCCCGCCCTGGCGCCGGGATCTCTTGACCTGCAGCATGCTGCGGTCGGCGTCGACCACCAGCAGCTGGGCGTCGATCTCCCGATGACCCGAGAAGGCGAGCCCCGCGCTCACGACCGGCCGGAACTCTTGCCCGTCGAGGGTCAGGGGCTTGCCGATCTCTCCGATGATGGCATCGGCGAGCTCCTTGCTCTGCGCCACGGTCTGCAGCTCCGTGAGAATGACGACGAATTCGTCACCGCCGATGCGCGACACGAAGTCGCGCACACCCACTGACCCGCGCAGCCGGGCGGCGACGACCTTCAGGAGCTCGTCGCCCGTGTGGTGCCCTCGAGAGTCGTTGAGCTTCTTGAAGTTGTCGAGGTCGATGAACAGAACCGCGATGCCGGAGTGATACGACCGGTTCTCGTTGGCATCGACCAGTGCCGTCTGGAACGCGCCGTAGTTCGGCAGGCCCGTCAGCGGGTCGCTGTTCGCGAGACGCTCGAGCTTGTCGACGTCGTTCTGGATGCGCACGGTCTCGCTGGCCATATGGGCGAGCGCGGTCAGGGCCTGCTGCTCCTCGCCGCCCAGCGGCAGGGCACCGAGACGTCGCGACGCGACGATGTATTCGTCGAGGCCCGACTCGAGGCGCACCCGCGAGCCGATCTCGCCCGCTGCCGGTGGATCTTTGCGCACAAGGGTGTCGCTGGCCTGCAGCACCATCTTCGCCCGCAGTTCGAGCGCCTTGCGCAAGCCCACCTCCGTGGCCCACGGAAGATCGACAGCCGCCGTGACGACGCCGGTGAGCAACTGGTGAACGCGCCGGAAGCGGGAGCGTTGGGCGATCATGAAGAAGAACGTGGCCACGAGCAGGAGCACGAACGGGGTCAGCCGCGCATCGGGGTCGCCCTCGAGCCAGGGGATCAACTGGGCGTCGAGAGCAGTCATTCCGGTCGAGACGACCGCGACGAGGAGCACGACCCCGATCACCCTCATGGGGCTCAGCGCCGAGATCCCGAAAGTCTGGTTCAAGCTCCACCTGCCGTGGCCCCTGATGAACTCGAGGAACAGGGCGAAGACGAAGTAGGCCGCACTCGCCAGGGTGTATGCCACGAGCGTCCAGACCCCGAGCCGCGTCAACTCGTTGTGCACCACGACGAAGGCGAGCCCCGTGACCGCGCTGACCCCGGCGACGTAGAGAGCGACGGAGACGCTGCGCAGCACGATCAGCTGCGATACGAGAACGCCCACGACCCAGATGGCGACCGTCAGAAGGTACTCGGACTGCGGCCGAGGAACAGAGAGCAGTGCCACAGCCACGCCGAGCATGGGAAGGCCGCTGATTCGTCCCGAGGGGATCCTCAAGTGCGCGCACATCATGCAGCCCAAGACGGTCACCAGTTCGACCGTCCACGAACGTGGAGGGCTGAAGGCTGCGCCGACGAATGCATAGACGACTGTCACGACCGCGAGGGCCACGAACGGCGCGACGAAGACACGGTCGAACATGGACAGCTTGAAGCGATTGACCATCAACCCAGGTCTCCTCGGTCGGGGCGCCCTACCCCTCAGGAAGCGAGGTGCAGTGCCTGCGCGGTGCTTTTCAGCACCTTTCGGGCCGTCGCCGGCGAGTCGGTCAATCGAGTACCGAACGAGGGGATCATCGAGCGGATCTGAGGAACCCAGCGCATGTAGTCGTCGGGAAAACAGCGCTCGAGGACGTCGAGCATGATGGGAACGGCTGTGGATGCTCCGGGAGACGCCCCGAGCAGGCCCGCTATCGACCCGTCGGCCGACGCGATGACCTCTGTGCCGAACTGAAGCACTCCCCCGCGCTTCGCGTCTTTCTTCATGACCTGTACCCGCTGGCCCGCCGTGATGAGGTACCAGTCCTTGGGGTTGGCCGTGGGCATGAACTCTTGAAGGGCCGCGAACTTCTTCTTCTTGCCGGCGACCAGCTCGCCGACGAGGTACTTCATGAGGTCGATGTTGTCGCGGGCCACCGCGAGCATCGGGCCGAGGTTGTGCGCACGGATGGATCCGGGCAGGTCGAGCCACGAGCCCTCTTTCAGGAACTTGGGGCTGAACCCTGCGTAAGGGCCGAAGAGCAGCGATGCCTCTCCGTCGACGACCCGTGTGTCGAGGTGCGGCACGCTCATCGGCGGTGCTCCTACGGCGGCCTTGCCGTAGACCTTCGCTCGGTGCTCCGCCACGACGGCCGGGTTGTCGGTTCGGTAGAACTGCCCGCTGATCGGGAACCCGCCGAAGCCGCGGATCTCGGGGATGCCCGACTTCTGGAGCAGATGCAGCGCCCCACCGCCCGCGCCGACGAAGACGAAGCGAGCGTTGACCGTCGTCGGGGTCGATCCGACGAGTTCTTTGACAGAGACATTCCAGGTGCCGTCTTTCTGACGGCGGAGGTTCGACACCGAGTGCTCGGTCTTGAGGCTCGCACCGCGGCTGGTGAGAAAGTCGAAGAGATGACGCGACAGCGCTCCGAAGTCGACATCCGTTCCCGCGGTGATGCGGGTGGCCGCCACCGCCTCGTCTTTCTTTCGACCCCTCATCAGGGTCGGAGCCCACTCGTAGATGATCGCGGGGTCTTCGGAGTACTCGATGCCCTCGAACAGCGGCTCGTCGCGCAGCACCTCGTAGCGCTTGCGCAGATATTCGACGTTCTTCTCGCCACGCACGAACGTCATGTGCGGCGCGGAATTGATGAAGGTCGACGGGTCGGGGATGTCGCCGTTCTCGACGAGGAACGACCAGAACTGCCGGCTCACCTGGAACTGCTCGTTGATGGCGATCGCCTTCGACGCCTCGACGGTGCCGTCGGGCTGCTCGGGCATGTAGTTGAGCTCACACAGAGCGGCATGACCGGTTCCCGCGTTGTTCCAGGGGTTGGAGCTCTCGCCGGCCACATCCCCCAGCCGCTCGAAGATCCTGATCGTCCAGTCGGGCTGGAGGATAGAAAGGAAGGTGCCGAGGGTGGCGCTCATGATGCCGCCACCGATCAGAACGACGTCTACGGGTTTGCCTGCTGCGCTCACATCTCCCATGATACGGCCGCCTGATCCTCTGGGGAGTCGAAGCGGAAGGTCACGACCAGCGCACCGTCGACAGTGCGGGCGTCTGCCTCATCGAAGACGAGGCGCACCATGCGCAGAAAGGGAGCCAATGCGGTCGGGGCCGATGCACCCGCGGGGCGGGTGAACTCGATCCGGCCCCAGGCATCCGGCCCCCGTCGCTCGAGCGTCAGCGTCTGCCCTGCCGAGGCGCCGTATTGATCGCCTATCGCGCCGATGAGGGCCCGCAGGGCCGAGATCTGGCGCTCGTCGAGATGCGTGGCCACCCCGTCGTCGTCGCTGTAGCGATCGACCACGTCGGCAAGCGTTCCGCGGGAGATGCGATCGACGATGGCCCGGCGCAACTCGGAGGCGAGTTCGGTGGCCCTGACTGCATCCCCCGATTGGAGGGTCTTCGATTCGGCCAGTCGCGTGAGGAAAGGCAGCACGTCACGACGCAGCGCGCCGAGCTCCCCCATCGCGTCTGTCTCGGCGAGTCGCAGAGCCACCCCGCTCTCGTGTCGCACGCGCTCCACCCGCGCCTCGTCTCGCGCCTTCTCGAGACTCGCGACGAGACTGCGCGCATATGCCGCGGCGCCGAGACCGATGGCGATACTCGGGGTGGCGGCGACCAGCGCGAGGATGCTCAGGGTCGTCGTCGTCGCAGAGCTCAGGTTCTGCAGGAAGGCCAGCGCGAACGTCAGGGCGACAGCCTGCACCGTGAACCAGACGATCTCCTTGGAGCGTCGATAGGGGCCGGCGAGAAGCAACGCCAGGCCCAGGCAGACCGCTCCCCAGTCGTCTCGGATGAAGGTGTTGGAGCCCAACTGGCTGAGGGAATCAAGCACGCTCGCCAGCATCACCCCGGCCAGGAATGTCTGGAATCTCGCGCGTGAGACGGCAGGGCCGAACGGATCTGCTGCGCGGACGAGGTACACGTATGACGCAGCGAGCACGAGTTGGGCGAGGACACCCACGACCGGCAGAGAGATCTGCTCTCGTCCCGTCGTTGTGAGAGACAGCGCAACCGACAGAGCCACGCTGACCGCGCCCATGGCGATGACGAACATACGCGCCGTGACGCGTGAGACCGGATCGAGCTCGGCAGCCGTCGGCCGCGTCGACCTCGTAGACGACGTCATGCGACGCCCTTCGGCACGGAGAGAAGCACCGAGGTGCCCGCCCCCGGTGTCGACCAGACCGTGGCGGATCCGCCGACCCCCAGCATCCGGTCGTGCACAGAGAGCCTCAGGCCGAGCCTGTCGGCAGGCGTCGCGGCTGCGCTGAAACCGCGGCCGCCGTCGGCGACGGTCGCCGTGACATCGTCGCCGGAGCTGACGATGGCGAGCTCTGCCAGAGACACCCCCGCGTGCACGACCACGTTGACGAGACACTGCTCAATGGCGGCTACGATCGCCTCCTCGGCCGCGGGATCGAGCGTGTCGAGTTCGTCGACGTCACCCGACACGATCACGCGAAGGCCCCGTGCCCCGACCCTGGCGAGCGCGCCTGCCAGCGCGCTCTCGCTCGTCGTTTCGATCAGCCCGGGAATGGAAGCACTCCCCGGGGCGCGGAGAAGCTCGTCGCTACGAGAGAGAAGATCGAGATCTCGGCGGATCACCGCGAGGTGGCTGTCGGGAATCGGACCCTGCGGGAGCATGGCGATGGCATGCAGATCACCCAGGACCGTGTCATGCAGGAGGCTCGACGCGTGTCCCAGGAGGCGGGCCTCCTCGTCGATGCTCTGCTGCTCCCGCGCGGCTCGATCGAGGGCGGGCGCCTCTTGCACCGCGTTGCGACGGGCCAACCACAGAACGATCAAGAGGGCGCTCACGGCGATGAGCGAGCCCAGCGCAGTGAAGTCGACGACGATCTCGCGGTGGCCGATCGCCGTGCCGAGAATAGAGGCGCTCGATGTGACGGCGTACGACAGCCCGCACACGGCGAGGCAGGATGCGAGCGAGCGCCGGCCCACGCCGGACACCGTGGCAGCAACCACGGGGAGGCTGAGCACCACGCTGTCGGACTTCTGGCTCATGGCGAGGAGGGAATCCACACTCAAGGAGTACGCGAACCCGGCGCAGCATACGACCAGAAGGGCGACGACGGTCTCGAGCGCACCGTGTCGTCGCTGAAGGACATATGCACCTCCGCCCAAGACCGCGAGCGACAGAACCGGCACGATCGCACGAGCGATTCCCACCTCGCCCTCGTCGACAGGAGCGCGGATGGACAGCACGCAGACGATCGCGGATACGGCGGCGAGCAGGATCGACGACAACCAGACGCTCGCATGGCTGAGGGCGCGGCTGGTGAAGACACCCTCGGCGTCCGTACCGAGCGACAGGGCGGTCAGGACACGAGCCCGTCTTCCGCCGCTCGACGGATGAGATCCTGCTTGGATCGGGTCGGGCGTCCGGTCGCCGCGTAGTGGTCGCGGATGCGCGCCAGATTGTTCTTGACGACCTCGAACGGTATGCCCAGTTGCAGCCCGATATCGACCGGGGTTAGACCGTCGGCGTAGAGACGCAGGGTCTCGAGCTCGACGTCGACGAAGGCTGCTTCACCCTGCCTATCCGACCAGGCCGTGCGTACCGCGTCGACGACCGAATCTGCGGGCGAGGACTTCGATACGAAGGCCGACGCGCCCGCCGCGAGCGAGCGTTCACGGATCTCATCGGTGTCGATCGCGCTGACCACCACCACGAGGGCACCCGCCGCGAGGCAGGTTCTGACCCGCGTCTCGATGGAGATCGGTTCTTGCAACTGCAGATCCATCACCACGACGTCAGGAGCGAACGCGGGGTGCCGGATCATCTCGAACCAGCCCGTGACGCTGATGACGACATCGAGATCGGACGCGTTGCTGCGCATGTACATGGTGAGACCGTCGAGGAGAAGCTCGTGGTCATCGACAATTCCGACTCTGCATGATCGCACCGTCGATTGCACTTCCACGTTCTCCCCCTGAATAGGCTTTTGCGCACAAGCAGACTCCCCCCAGAGGCGCACGGTCACCTCACACTACTCGCTCGACGACGGGTGCGCCGGGTGTGTCTCGCGCGTTTACAGGCCACGTCGATCCAGCTCCTCGTCCATACGTCGAGCCATCTCGGCGTACCCCTCGTCGTTCGGGTGAAGCCCGTCGTCCGCCATCCACTCCGGGTGCCCTTCGATCCAATGGGAGGCACCCTCGATGCTCTCGGCACCGATAGCCCGCGCCTCAGCGGCGACCCATTCGCTGATCGTCGTGAGGCTCTGCGGTCGCTCGTCGGTGTACCAGAACGGCTCGACCACGATGATGCGCGTCTCGGGCAGGGCTCGTCGGAGTTTGGTGAAGTCGGCGACGATGGCGGCGTGCACCTCGTCCGACCTCGCGGGCATCGAGAAGTTGTCGTTGAGGCCCATTGTCACGAACAGAATGTCCGGCTCGGATGCGATGACGGCGTCGACGAGATCGTCTCCAGCCGACAACCGGTCGCGGTTGTTCACGAACCCCAGACCGTTCACGCTCGGGTTGAACTCGTTCCACCCTCGCTCTGCGGCGATGATGCTCGACCAGCGCTTGCTCGGGTCGCTCGCCCCGGTTCCCAAGGTGTAGGAGTCACCGTAGAAGGCCACCACGGGCGCACCGGGGATACCCGTATCCGCCGGAGAACCGGCCTCGCTCGCGGCCCGGGGTCCCAGGTAGGCGTGCACAACTGCTCCTCCGATCACGACCGCCAGCGCGACGAGCGCGACGATCAGAATCGTCGGTCGTCGCAGGGTCATGGCGGTTATTCGGAGTGGTCGGCGTTCTGGATTGCGCTGCCTGAGTTGACCCGGCTCCGAGGGGAGCTGCTGCGGATGCCGATTCTTCGCCGACGGTCTTTCGACTGGCGGAGGTCACGGCCCAGGCGACGGTCGCCGTGGTACAGGATCGTCTGCCAATCGACCGGCGCATCCGGATCGACGAGCGAACGCTGGGGTTCCTTCTTCTTCTTGCGGTCGACATAGAGGAAGTTCAGGAATCCGAGCCAGACATCGACCGCCGAGTTCCAGAGACCGATGTAGGCGCGGATCGCTCCCGCAGCCATGACGGCGTTGAACGCCGCGAACAGGGCGTTGCCCCAGTTCTGCAGGACGATGTCGCGATAGAGCGTGAAGAGCGAGAACAGCACGATCACGTAGGGGGTGATGACGTAGAGCGCCGGTGCCGCCGTGCGGTTCTTCACCTTCGGGGTTCGCACGAACGGGATCTTCTCGCCGGTGATCATCTGCTGGAACGACTTGAAGACTCCGGCGAGGTTGACGGGGAGCAGCACGAGGTTGAACCCGTAGATGCGGAAGATGTCGCTGAAGCGGTGTCCGGCCGAACGCAGATCGCTGCCCATCGCGATGAAGTACGGCAGCGCGGCGAGGAACACGAAGGGGCTCAGGAGCCGACTGTCATACGGGTACGCGAGCAGGAACAACAGGCCGAAGCTCGCCCAGGCGATCGATGCCATGTAGTTGCTGCGCAGCAGGATCTCGCTGAGCAGAACACGTTCGCGGTTGAACCGTCGCTCTCTGAGCTGATCCCAGAACTTGGGAAGGATGAGCAGTCCACCGTTCGCCCAGCGACGACGCTGCACGATGAGCGAGCCGAAGTCCGGAGGGGTGGCGCTGTAGCTGAGGCGCTCGGGGTAGTTCACGAGAGTCCACCCGTGGGTTCCGAGGTCGATGCTCGACTCGGTGTCCTCGATGACCGTGCGGTCTTGGATGAAGGTCTTCACCTCGAAGCCGGCGACGACCTCGACCTCGACGATGTCTTCGAGAGCGCGCTTGCGGATGACCGCGTTCGCACCCACCCAGAACGTGGCGTTGTAGTACGTCATGCCCTGATGGAGGATGTGCTGCAGGTCGGTCGTCGCACCGGCGACGCGTTCGATCCGCGTCGGGGCTCCGCGGAACGCAGAGTACGGCGTCTGCGTCACGGCCACCCGAGCGTTCTCGGGCTGCTCAAGGAGGTAGACGAGACGCACGCAGTAGTCGCGCAGCAGGAGCGAGTCCGCATCGAGCGTGAGCAGGTAGGTGGTGTCGGGGATGACCAGGTCTCCCGCAACGCCGTCCTCGGCCTCTCGGAGGACGACACCGTCGACGGTCTCTTCCGTCGACCAGGCGCGGCCCATCAGACCGATGTACGAGTTGAGGTTCATCGCCTTGTTGGCCTCGTGCGACAGCGAGGCGAACTTCTTGCGCTCGAAGTAGTCCAGTTTGGCGGTGAAGATGCGAGACAGACGGAGCGCGAGGGTGATCAGGCGATCCGAGTCGGGGTACGAGTACTGATCGAGGGAGCCTCCGAGCGCGACGATCGTGAGCCTCAGCTCGCGAGCGAGGCCCATCACGATCTGGTCGACGAAGAACTCGTCGACGTGATCACCGACCTGTTCGGTATCGGCCATCGCCTCGAGCCACTCGGCTGCAGCGACGTAGTCGTCGACGAGCCTTTGCACGTCGTCACGCGTCACCGCGTCGCCGTCGGCGAACCTCTCCGTCAACGCGTCGACGGAGGCGAGGAAGCGCTCGCTCGGGATCCTCAGCGCCGCCTCGATCTGTGCGGCGAGTGCTCGGGTCGCATCGAGCGTCTCGGCCTTCTCCGGGTCGGTGGGGTGGGGCGGGTCGTCGAGCAACAGCACGATCCGCAGGTCGGGGAACTCCTGCAGAGCGGCGGACCACAGAGTGGCTCGCACCACGTTGGTCTCTTCGGCGTAGCTCGGAACCAGCACCGTGATGCCGTCGGTGTACTCGGCGAAGTGCCGGTCGAGCTCACCGCGAGGCACACGAACGTGGCTGCGGAACCGGTACAGCGCACCCTGTCGCGCGAGCAGGTACATCAAGGCGGAGAACGTGAGGATCGTGACGACGATGAGGTAGCTCACGGCCTCGACGGTGAATCGGAAGCCGGCTCCCGGATTGTTCACCAGCTCGCGGAAGACGGTCGTGATGACGTAGACGAGCCAGAATCCGACGGTCGCGACGATGGCGAGACGGCCCGTCGTGACCATGCGCTTGCTCGGCTTGGGGTGAACGATCGACAGCGGCTCGCTGCGTCGCTCAGAACCCCACTGCCGTCGCCGGCTCTTCGTTCCGTCGCCCATGACAAATCTCCCCAGAAAAGTACTCAATACCCTACAAAGTTGACAGTCTCTCACGTTTTTGTGCGAAAGTGAGTACCGATCAACTTTTAGGGGAACTCTTGTCTACACGTTTTCCCGGGCGCCGCTTGTCGATAGTGCGGTTGTCCGGCGTCTTCCTCCTCATTGCAGGACTCGTCTTCTCCGGCTTCCAGGGCTGGAGATGGTTTCAAGACGCGACGAGCGTGACCACGAAGGCCTGGACGGCCGGCTACGTCGATGTCACGGCGACGCCGAGCTTCGCGTTCGAGAACCCGGCCAACTCGGCCGGCGCGAACGTCGTGCTGTCGTTCGTCGTCGCATCCAAGACCGACCCCTGCAGCCCCTCGTGGGGCACCTACTACTCGATGGACGAGGCCGATCAGGCCCTCGACCTCGACCGGCGCATCGCGCGTCGCGACCAGCAGGGCGGCGACGTGATCGTGTCGTTCGGCGGCCTCCTCAACGACGAGCTGTCGACCGGCTGCACCGACCCCGACGATCTGAAGAAGGCCTACGAGTCGGTCATCGACCGATACTCCCTGAGCACGATTGATCTCGACATCGAGGGAACCAACCTCTCCGACGCCGCCTCCGGTGAACGGCGCGCCGCCGCGATCGCGAGCATCCAGAAGGATCGGGCCGGCACCAGCTCGCCCCTGGCCGTGTGGCTCACCCTTCCCGTCGCACCGTCGGGGCTCACGACGGATGGTACGGACGAGGTGACCCGGATGCTCGACGCCGGTGTCGACCTGGCCGGGGTCAACCTGATGACGATGGACTTCGGCGGCAGCCGCGAGAAGGGGCAGTCGATGCTCGACGCCTCGACCGACGCCGCCAACGCCACGCACAGCCAGTTGCGCACGCTCTACGACCGCCAGGGTATCTCGCTCGGCCCCGTCGAACTATGGAACAAGATCGGCCTCACGCCGATGATCGGCCAGAACGACGTGGCGGGCGAGATCTTCACCCTCGATGACGCCAAGGGACTGAACGCCTTCGCTATAAAGAACGGCGTCGCCCGCGTATCGCTGTGGTCACTCAACCGCGACACCACCTGCGGCTCGAACTACCCCGACGTCACACGGGTGAGCGACTCGTGCAGCGGCGTCGCCCAGGGCGATCTCTCGTTCGCCGCACTCCTCGGCGACACGCTGACCGGTTCGCCGGACTCGGCCGCCGGAGCCGTCACCACGTCCGTGCCGACCAGCACGGAAGACCTCACGGACGACGCGAAGACGAGCCCGTATCAGATCTGGGACGCCGACTCCGCGTACGCGAAAGACACGAAGGTCGTCTGGCACCGCCAGGTGTACACCGCCAAGTACTGGACCCAGGGCGACATCCCCGACAACCCCGTGCTTCAGGCATCCGAGACGCCGTGGGAGCTCGTGGGACCGGTCCTTCCCGGCGAGACGCCCGTTCCGATTCCCGAGCTGCCAGCCGGGACCTACCCGGAGTGGCAGGGCACGAGCATCTACACGAAGGGCAACTTCGTGATGTTCGACGGTGCAGCGTACGAGGCGAAGTGGTGGACGCAGGGCGACAGCCCGCAGGCATCCGGCAGCAACCAGGACGCCTCACCGTGGCGGGCCCTCACCGACAACGAGGTGCGCACGATCCTCGGCATCCCCACGGTCGGAACCGGCGCAGACGGCTAGCGCTTGCGCTTGCGGTCCGGCTTGCCGTTCGGGCCGTAGACGATGATTCCGGTGATCGGGATCAGCGTGAACCACAGCCAGCTGTAGCTCCAGCCGAACCCACTACCGGTGACGAAGAAGAGGGCGAGCGAGACGAACGGCACGATGGCCATCACGGTGGCCGCAACACGGCTCGGCTCCTTCGCCTGCGGATCCTTCCAGCCTTCGGTCGCCCTCGCGGCCGGGTGCTGGAAAGCCGGGGTCATGGCCTGAGGCGCCACACGCTCAACCTCGGGCGCACCATAGACCGGGATGTCGTCGGTGGGACGTGGGTCGGCATATGCCGTCGGTGCGGATGCGGGCGCAGCCGGAGTCGTCGGCGCTGGTGCCGGTACTGGCTCCGGCACCGTCGCCGACCGAGGCGCCTCACCGACCGACGCAGGGAAGGTGGTCGCCGGAAGGTCGTCGAACAACGGCGCCAGGTCGCCCCGCGTCACGGCGTTGCGCGCAGCCTTGCTCCGCTCCGCGAACTCGGCCTCTGTCAGCCGCCCCTCGGCGACGTGCTGGCGCAGCTCGGTGACCGCGCGGTCACGCTCGGCCGTGCTGAGGCGATACGAGGGGTTGCCCGAATAGTCCGGAATGCTCATACGAACATTGTCTCAAGGCGCGCCCGCGCGCGCATCCACCCGGCAGCGGATGCGCGCGGCTCGGCGAACCCCTAGACGGAGACGGCGACCGAGCGATCCGCGGCGATGTACTCGGCGATCTGCACGGCGTTGAGGGCGGCACCCTTGCGGAGGTTGTCGTTACTGATGAAGAGCGCGAGGCCGCGACCTGCAGGGGCGCCCTCGTCGGCACGGATGCGACCGACGTAGCTGGGGTCGTTGCCGGCGGCCTGCAGGGGCGTCGGAACATCGGAGAGCTCGACGCCGGGAGCGGCCGACAGGAGTTCGGTGGCACGCTCCGGGCTCAGCGCCTCGGCGAACTCGGCATTGATCGAGAGCGAGTGGCCGGTGAACACGGGAACGCGAACGCACGTGCCGCTCACGAGCAGGTCGGGCAGCTCGAGGATCTTGCGACTCTCGTTGCGCAGCTTCTTCTCTTCATCGGTCTCATTGAGGCCGTCGTCGACGATCGAGCCGGCGAGCGGGATGACGTCGAACGCGATCGGCCGCACGTAGGTCTGGGGAGCGGGCATCGAGACCGCGTCTCCGCGGTGCACGAGCTGCAGGAGGTCGGGGTCGGCGACGGCGGCCCGCGCCTGGCCCGCCAGCTCTTCGGCACCCTTGAGGCCGCTGCCCGATACCGCCTGGTAGGTCGAGACGATGAGTCGCGTCAGACCGGCCTCGGCATGCAGCACCTTCAACACGGGCATGGCCGCCATCGTGGTGCAGTTCGGATTGGCGATGATGCCCTTGCGCGCGTCGGCGATCGCGTGCGGGTTGACCTCGCTCACGACCAGCGGAACGTCGGGATCCATGCGCCAGGCGCTGGAGTTGTCGATCACGAGAACACCGGCGGCGGCGAAGCGCGGCGCCTGAGCACGGGAGCCGGTCGCTCCGGCCGAGAAGAGCGCGATGTCGAGACCCGTGGGGTCTGCGGTCTCGGTGTCTTCGACCACGATCTGCTCGCCGCGGAACTCGAGTGTCGTTCCCGCCGAACGCGCGGTGGCGAAGAAGCGGATGCTCGCAATCGGAAAGTCGCGTTCCTCGAGCAGGCGGCGCATGACGGTGCCCACCTGTCCGGTCGCTCCGACAACGCCAACGTTCAATGCCTGTGCAGCCACAACACGTCCTTGAGATATCTCAGCCGCGTGGCACCCCCAGTAGGAGGGGCGGTTCACGCGCGCATAACGCGGCCCGATGCCACGTTGCCCAATGATACCAAGGCATGCAGACGGCGGGACGTGGCTCCGCATGCAATGCCAGGATCTCTCAATCGCGACATTTTTTAGCGCAGGGACTGGTTATTTACTGAAAGGCGTGCCTATGCTCAGCTAATCCCAAGGTTTCGAGCACCGTCGCTCTGGCGGTACCTGAGCAGAAATGAGTACCACCGTGAAATCCAGCAGCACCCTCCTCCGCGGCGCGGCCATCACGGCCGCCACCGCACTCGTGGCCGGCTCGGCTCTCCTCGTCGGTGGCACGGCCTCCGCAGCGACGATTCTCGTCCCGCAGGGACAGGCCTTCCCGGCCGAGGTCTCCGATCCTGCCGACCCCGCCTACAACTACGACGAGTGGCACCAGGGCTACGCAACAGCACCCGCCGACGCGCAGACGGTCGAGGCCGATGGCCTGCACATCTCGGGCATCTCCCAGATCCTCAAGGGCTACGACGCGGCCCGCCTCGCCGGCAGCTTCTCCGAGGTCATCGATGGGGCTTCTGTCTCGAAGACCGGCGACGACGTCTTCCTGCAGATTCCTCTCTTCAACGAGCCAGGCACGCGCACCGGCTACACGACGCTTTATCCGACGGTCGCCGGCAGCCTCGACACCTGGACGACGACGAGTGCGATCGTCGGAGACGACGCAACCAATTACCCCGCCGGCACGGCGACCCTCACCGTCGCGCAGCTCGACGCAGCGCTCGGCGACTTCGATGTGCTCGGCGCCGGCGTTCTGACGACCGCCGGAACGGCTGCTGTCGTCAGCTCGTTCTCGCTCTTCGGCGACACCTACCAGTTCGCGCTGCCGGCCGTTCCTCTCGACGCGAAGGTCACGATCGTGCCCAGCACGATCAGCCAGGCCGACGCGGCGAACGCCGACAAGGGCTTCACGGTCACGGGCACCGACTTCGCGGCTAACACGCCGATCACGCTCAGCTTCCGCGCTCCCGATGGAACCGAGTTCGGCTTCTCCTCCGCCGACGGCCCGATCGTCACCGACGCTCTCGGCGCCTTCACGGTGGAGAACGTCTACTTCACCATCTCGTCGGGCGTCCTCCCCGCCGGCGTCTACGTCGTCGTCGTCACCGACGGCACGACCACGCGTGAGGCGAACATCTCGGTCATCGACCCGAACGCCCCCGCTGTGGTGACTCCGGCAGCACCCACCCCGAAGTCCCTGGCCGCGACGGGTCTCGATGACTCGCCGCTGTTCCTCACCTCCGGTCTCGGATTGCTGCTCGCCGGTATCGCCGCGTTCGGCATCACGGTCGTGGCACGCCGCCGCACCGCCGAGTAGCCGAAGCACCCTCCAACGGCAAACGGGCCGTCTCCCTTCGGGGAGGCGGCCCGTTTGCTGTCAGTGGGAGAAGGGCGTCGTCGGGTCAGCGACCCGTTCCGCCGTGCACAACGGCCTCGGTGTCTCCGTCGAGACCGAAAGCGGTGTGAACGACGCGGAGCGCATCATTGATGGTGTCGGCGCGCGTCACGACCGAGATGCGGATCTCGCTCGTCGAGATCATCTCGATATTGATCCCTGCCTCGTAGAGCGCGGTGAACAGGCGCGCCGAGACTCCGGCGTTCGTTCGCATGCCCGCACCGACGAGGGCGAGCTTGCCGATCTGGTCATCGTACTGCAGGCCGACGAAGCCCACATCGCTCTGATCGGCGCGCAGGGCGGTGAGAACCGTCTGGCCCTCGGTCTTCGGCAGAGTGAACGAGATGTCGGTGAGACCCGTCGACGCCGCCGACACGTTCTGCACGATCATGTCGATGTTCGCGCCCGTCTTCGCGACGAGGTTGAAGATCTGCGCCGCCTTGCCCGGAATGTCGGGGACTCCAACGACGGTGATCTTAGCTTCGCCCAGGTCTGTCGCGACTCCGGCGATGAGTGGCTCTTCCACGGCATTCTCGCTCTCTGTGGGGAGGCCCTCTTGCGGGGTCTCCGTTGGGTTGTAGACGATGGTGCCCTCGTTGTTGTTGAACGACGAGCGCACATGAAGGGTGACGCCGTGCCGACGGGCGTATTCGACCGCTCGGATGTAGAGCACCTTCGCACCGTTGGCGGCCAGCTCGAGCATCTCTTCGCTCGTGATGCGGTCGATCTTCTTCGCCTTGGGAACCACGCGGGGGTCCGCGGTGAAGATGCCGTCGACATCGGTGTAGATCTCGCACACGTCGGCATTGAGCGCCGCGGCCAACGCCACGGCGGTGGTATCGGAGCCACCCCGGCCGAGCGTCGTGATGTCTTTGGTGTCGCGGTTGAATCCCTGGAAGCCGGCGACGATCGCAATCGCTCCCTCGTCGAGCGCCTCGCGGAGCCGCACCGGGGTGACGTCGACGATGCGCGCGGAGCCGTGCCGGGCATCCGTGATCATGCCGGCCTGGCTGCCGGTGAACGAGCGCGCCTCGTGGCCCAGGCTCTTGATGGCCATAGCGAGGAGCGCCATCGAGATGCGCTCCCCCGCGCTCAGCAGCATGTCGAGCTCGCGCGGTGCCGGCATCGGCGTGACCGCGTGAGCCAGATCGAGCAGCTCGTCGGTCGTGTCGCCCATGGCAGAGACGGCCACGACGACATCGTTGCCCGCCTTGCGCGTCTCGACGATGCGCTTGGCGACGCGCTTGATGCTCTCGGCATCGGAAACCGATGATCCGCCGTACTTCTGCACGATCAAGCTCACGTAAACACTCCTGAAATGGCGCTGGATGGGTTCAGCGAGCAATCTTAGCGGTCGACAGGGGTCAGCCCTTGGCCTCGTCGTAGCTGCCGACGATCGCGACACTCACCGGAAACTGCACCGGCGCCGATCCGAACAGAAGCCGCCCGGCCTCGGCCGCCGACTCGCGCACCTCACGTGCCACCGCCTCAGCCTGGTCGGCGGGCGCGTGCACCACGATCTCGTCGTGCAGAAAGAAGACGAGGTGGGGTCGTTGGCGAAGGGCGGCCTGCGCGCCTGACAGAGCCAGCCTGCGCCGAAGCCCCGCCATCCAGGCGAGTGCCCACTCGGCGGCCGTGCCCTGTACGACGAAGTTGCGCGTGAAGCGGCCCCAGCTGCGCCTCGCGGTCTTCGCGCGGGCCTGAACAGCCTCGCTCGCGCCTTCCTGACGCGCGTCGTCCTGCAGCTCCCGCCATTCGGGCGAGGGGTGGGGAGATGTGCGCCCCAGGTGGGTCGACACCACGGCTCCGCTTTCGCCCAACCGTGCCGCCTCCTCGACGAACCGGATGGCGCTGGGGTAGGAGCGCGCGAGCCTCGGCAGCATACGACCGCTCTCACCCGTCGTCGCGCCGTACATCGCGCCGAGCATTCCGACCTTGGCCGCGGCCCTCGTCTCGACAGCGCCGGATGCGACGATGCCGTCGTAGAGGTCGCGATCACGCCCAGCGAGGGCCATCGCTCGATCGCCCGACATGGCCGTGAGGATGCGCGGCTCGAGTTGCGCGGCATCGGCGACCACGAACATCCACCCCGGGTCTGCGATGACGGCGCCGCGAACCTGGTGGGGCAGTTGAAGCGCTCCCCCGCCGTCGGCCGCCCAGCGGCCGGTGACGACTCCGCCGGGCACGTAGACAGGGCGGAACCGGCCGCCCTCGACCCACGTGTCGATCCAGTTCCAGCCGTTGGCCGTGAGCAGTCGTGACAGCTTCTTGTACGCCAGCAGGGGTTCGATGACCGGATGCTCGTGGCGCGCGAGTTCCCAGCGGTTCGTACTCGAGACATCGACTCCCGCGCGACGGAGCGACTTGACCAGCTCGACGGGTGAATCGGGGTTCGCCGTCGGATCGTCGATGGCAGCGCGGATCTCGAGGAGCAACTCGTGCATGCGGGCCGGCCGCTGCCCGGCAGGCGGGCGCTCTCCCAACAGCTCGACGAGCAACTCGTTGTGCCGGGACGCGTTCCAAGGCAGACCGGCGAACTGCATCTCGATCGCTATGAGGCTGCCGGCCGATTCGGCCGCGAGCAGCAGCGATAGGCGATTGGGATCGGCGGTGCCGGCGACGGCCGCGCGCTGCAGGCGGAACTCCTCGACGGGGTCGGCGCCCGCGGCGTCGTCGCGCCCGCGTTGCACGCCGAGGTCGAAGAGCGTGTCGGTCTCGCCATGCTCGGCCCAGCTGCTCGGCGCGTCCCACGACGAGGCCGGCGCGAGGGCGAGCTCAGACTCCGCGGTCGCCGCCGCGTTGCGCAGAATGGTGTGGCACAGGCGCAGGTCGATGCAGCGTTCGACCTCGACACCCGCGTCGAGCAACCCCGGGTACCAGCGTCGCGTGTCGTCCCAGACCCAGCGCGGCGATTGCTCTTCGCGCTGTGCCACAGCGCGCGCGAACTCGTCGCGCGACACCGTTTCGGGCTGGCCGAGGAGCCTGCCCGCCTCGTCGAGCTCGGTGAGCGTCACAGCCTCGTCTGCGTCGGTGCCGGCGGCCGCGCTGACCGCGATGTGCACGATCAGCTCTCGACGAGCCGACGCCCCTCGAAGGCACGGCCGAGGGTGACTTCGTCGGCGTACTCGAGATCGCCTCCGACCGGGAGCCCGGATGCGAGGCGGGTGACCCGGATCTGCAGCGTGTTCAGCAAGCGGGAGAGATACGTGGCCGTCGCCTCGCCCTCGAGATTGGGGTCGGTGGCGATGATGACCTCGGTGATGTTGACGTCGGCCAGGCGCTGCATGAGTTCGCGGATGCGCAGATTATCGGGACCGATGCCGTCGATGGGGCTGATGGCACCGCCGAGCACGTGATAGAGCCCTCTGAACTCTCGTGTGCGCTCGATGGCGACGACGTCTTTGGCCTCTTCGACCACGCAGATAACGGTTTGCTGGCGCCGAGGATCGCGGCAGATGGAGCAGGTCTCCTGCTCCGAGACGTTTCCGCAGATCGAGCAGAAATGCACCTTGTCGCGCACTTCGATGAGGACCTCGGCAAGACGGGAGACGTCGAACGACTCTGTCTGGAGAATGTGGAATGCGATGCGCTGCGCCGACTTGGGACCGATGCCCGGAAGCCTGCCCAACTCGTCGATGAGCTCTTGGACGATGCCTTCGTACACTTAGCCGTCGCTTCTCTGCGGGTTGCGAGGAGCAACGGGCTGCTCCTCGATGAAATTGGCGCCCAGGATCTCACGCACGACGGCCTCGCCGTAGCGCTGACGGCCGGAGTCGGTCGTCGCGACGGGGGCAGGACGGGCCGGAGGCGTCTCTGGACGACCCCGGGTGAACGTGGGAACAGATGGCGACTCGGACGCTTGCGCCGATGATGGCGTGGAAGCCGATGACGACGCCGGCACGGGTGCCTGCCTCGGGGCGGATGCTGCGGCGGCCTGCGTCGGCCTGAACGCGGGCTCTGCGAAGTCGGGCTCGGGCTCGCGGTCTTCTTCGGGCACCGGCTCGGCCGCCGGGTCGAGCGCGGGATCGGATTGCGGGATGGCGACGACGGCCCAGGAGCTGGTGACCTCGGCGGGCTGCTGCGGCGCGCTCGGCGCCTCGGAACGTGTCGCCGTCGGGCGAGCCGCCGGCTCGGATGCGGGTGGACGCGCAGGCGTGGGCTCCGGCGACCGAGCCGCGTTGCCCTGGGGTGCGGCAGCAGCGCCGGGGTGCTCGACGCGGGCGATGTACTTGACGCGCACACCGAGCAGATCGAGGATCGCCTGGCGCAGGATCTCGCTGACGCCCTGGCCCGGGGCCTGCTGCTGCTTGAACTGGTTGACGTCGTTCTCGCTGGGGAACGCGAGGGTGAGCACATCGTTCTCGAACGCGCGCACTGTGGCGGTGAACACGACGAGCCATGCACTGCGCTTGGTCTTCTGCACCGCCTCGAGAATTTCGGGCCACGTGTCGCGAACCTGCTGCAGGCTGACGGGCCCGGCCGGAACGGCGGCACGCACCGGAGGCTCGGGCTCGGCGGGCGTGGGGGTCGAGCTGGTAGCTGGCGATGCCGACGGCGCCGGGGCTGTCTCTCTGGCCTCAGCTGCGGGGGCAGCGACGGGCTCGGGAGCGGACGAGGCCGGGGCGGACATGGGCTCCGGGGTGAGCTGCGCGACGGGCTCTCTGGCGACCTGCGGCGCCGGCTCGGCCTGCCGACCGATCGCTGCAGCGGCAGGAGGGGATGACACGGGCGCGGTTGCAGCCGGGGCCGCGGCGGCACGCGGAGCATCGGTCGTCTCGACGCCGACGCGACGCTCGAGGCGCTCGATACGGGCAAGAGACCCGCGCTCGGTGTCGTCGCTGGCGGGAACGAGAACGCGGGCCACCATCAACTCGAGATGAAGACGCGGGCTGGTGGCACCGGTCATCTCGGTGAGAGCTGCGTTGACGATGTCGGCCGTTCGCGAGAGTTCGGCGTGGCCGAACTGCTGCGCCTGGTGGTGCATGGCCTGCAGTTCGTCGGTGGGAACGCCTCGCAAGACCGCCCCGGCGGCCTCGATGCTGGTCGTGGCACTGACGATGATGATGTCGCGCAGGCGCTCGAGCAGGTCTTCGACGAAGCGGCGCGGGTCTTGGCCTGTCTGGATGACGCGGTCGACCGCGCCGAAAGCCGCCGCCGCGTCACGCACACCGATGGCGTCGATCACCTCGCCCAGAAGAGCGGAGTGGGTGTAGCCGAGCAGCGCAACGGCGCGCTCGTACTCGACGGTGTTGTTCTCGGAGCCCGCCATGAGCTGGTCGAGGAGCGACAGCGTGTCGCGGGGCGAACCGCCACCGGCGCGCACGACGAGCGGCAGCACACCCGGCGCGACCTGCATGCCCTCGCTGTCGCACAACTGCTGCACGTACTCGAGCAGTTGAGCGGGCGGCACGAGCCGGAAGGGGTAGTGATGCGTGCGCGAGCGGATGGTGCCGATGACCTTGTCGGGCTCGGTGGTGGCGAAGATGAACTTGACGTGTTCCGGCGGCTCTTCGACGATCTTGAGCAGCGCGTTGAAGCCCTGCGGCGTGACCATGTGCGCCTCGTCGAGGATGAAGATCTTGAAGCGGTCGCGCGCGGGGGCGAAGACGGCCCGCTCACGGATGTCGCGTGCGTCGTCGACGCCGTTGTGGCTCGCGGCATCGATCTCGACCACATCGAGCGAACCCCCGCCGTCGCGGCCGAGTTCGACGCAGCTGGGGCACACGCCGCACGGGGTGTCTGTCGGACCCTCTGCGCAGTTGAGGCAGCGAGCGAGGATGCGCGCCGAGGTGGTCTTGCCGCAGCCGCGGGGACCAGAGAAGAGATAGGCGTGGTTGACCCTGTTGGTGCGGAGCGCCGTCATGAGCGGATCGGTCACCTGCGACTGGCCGATCATCTCGGCGAACGCCTCAGGTCGATAGCGGCGGTAGAGGGCGGTGACCATGCAGCAATCGTAACGGTCGCCACCGACACCGTGCCCGTCGCATCCGGTGCCTGTGGGCAGGGCCGCCACCCGGCAGGATGGTGGAATGAAAATACGCCCATTCGACCCCGCCGACACCGACGCCGTCATCGAACTCTGGCGCGTCGCCGGGCTCGTTCGACCCTGGAACGACCCCCGAAAAGACATCGAGCGCAAGCTCACGGTGCAGCCCGAGCTCTTTCTCGTCGGCGAGACCGACGGTGCCGTCATCGCGGCGGCCATGGTGGGATACGACGGTCACCGCGGGTGGGTCAACTACCTCGCCGTCTCCCCGGGGGCGCGAGGTCTCGACTACGGCCGCCGCATGATGGAGGAGGCCGAGCGGCTGCTCGTCGAACTCGGCTGCCCGAAAGTCAATCTTCAGATCCGGAGCGACAACGCAGAGGTGCGCGCGTTCTACGAGCACCTCGGATACACCGAAGATGCGGCCGTCAGTTACGGAAAGCGCCTCATCGCCGACTGACGAGGCCTCGACCCGCGGACGCACTACTGAGGCGCCCACTACTGGGACACCGTGTCTCACAACTCAGTAGTCGGTACCGAGACTCTGAGATCTTTCTCGACGTAGGCTCAATAAAACAAAAACGGGTCGTAGGGGATCATGCATGGGGGTGCACACATGAGCCGGAGGGCGGACCACAGATATGTGGCCTACAAATCCGAGTTGCGCACGTTCGCCGAGTCGGTCGGCGAGCACCGCGAGGCCGAAATAGCCCAGGCCTCGGCGATCGTCCTCGAGGGTGGCTCGGTCATCGTGGCCGCCCCCGCCGGCATGGGCAAGAGCTGGGCTGCCCGTGCATGCGCAGCGGCAGTCGGAGCGCGAGGCCGCACGGTCGAGACGGTGACGTGCGCACGTCTGCGCGCTGACCAGCTGCTCGATCACATGAACACGCATGCGGGCTTGCTGATCATCGAGGACGCGCACCTTCTCGGGATCGATGACATCCGCCGGCTCGCCGATCTCGCGGCCGCTCCAGACAGCAGTGTTCTCATCACCCTCGACTCCGGCGTCTCCTCCTGCACCGCGGCGGACACGGAGCAGAGCCGCCGCGAGTTGACGCTCCTCTGGACGGAGAGAGGCATCCCGCGCGTCGACCTGAGCGGCGTCGGCTACGACGAGGCCGTCACAATCGTCGAGACGATCGCCGGCCCGAACCGTGTCGACGTCGTCACGAGGGCGCGCATCGTGCTGCTCGCTGAAGGCAACCCGCGACTGCTCGAGGAGTTGACACGCGAGGAGTTGTACCGCGGAACCTACTCGGCTCGCCAGCAGAACATGCTGCTGGGGCCGTCGTACATGTCTCCGCGCATCATCGACTTCGTTCGCCCTCTGCTGCAGGGTCTGAGTTCCGAAGAGGAGTACGCGCTCGTGACCCTCGCCCGGCTGGGGTCGACCCCCTTTGCGAGGGCGGCGAGACTCGTGGGCAGCACGGCGCTCAGATCTCTCTTGCGCCGAGGCCTCGTCAGCTATGACCACGGCACCCCGGACTGCGTCGTCGGCCGCTCGCTCTACGCTCGGGCGGCTCTCGCCATCCAGGCGGGCGAGAACCCGCTCGAGGCGCGCCACGTCGTCGAACTGGCGCTTCTCAAGGACGCGGCGGCCGGCGTCGAACTCTCCGGTGCGGAATGCGCCTTCGTCGCCGAATACCTGCTGAACGATCCGAGTCACGATCCGCTCGACGACATGTCACCGGCCAAGGCCGCCGACCTCATGGCGCGTGCCGCACGCCACGCGAATGAAAACGGGATGCCGGGCTCCGCCCGGATGTTCGCTCATCGTTCCCTCAGCTTCGAGCCGACTCTCAACGGGGTCGAGCAGCTCTCACGCTGTCTGGTGAGGCAGGGCAAGTTCCAGGAGGCGGTCGACGTCATCGAGCGCGTCCGAGTTCCGCACGGCGATCCGAAGGAGGATGCCCTCTATCTCTCGTGGTGGATGCAGGTCCTCGGCAGGCAGGGCACGTCGGCCGAGCGGCTTGATCGACTCGAGGCGGAGGCCCGGTCGTGGGGCACTGTCGACTCCGTTCTCGACGAATGGACGGCGTTCTCGAGGGCGCGCTCGCGCATGATGTTCAGCTCCTACGCCGAGGGCGTCGACGAGATGGAGCGCATCGTCGACGGTCGTGATTCGTCGGCGCCATTCGTTCTGCGAGCCATCACCGAGTTGATGCCCTGCTACGTCTACCGCGGGGAGACGTCGAAATTCGAACGCGTTCTGAGCCTCGGCTGGTCGAGGGTCGCGCCGGCCTTCGCCGCGTGCAGCGGCATCAAACGCGGCGACCGCAGCGGGGTCATCACCGAGTTCGTCATGCAGGCCGCTCTGGTTCGCGGGGCCATCGGTCACGACCGCGCCGGTCTTGCGCGCGAACTGGAGTCGTTCGCCCTGCGGACCGTCGATTCGTCCGACGAATTCGGCATGGCTCTGGCCAACCTCGCCTCGGGTCACCTCGCCCTGGAGCAGGGACAGGCAGAGCTAGCGGAGAACGAGCTGTCCAGAGCCCTCGAGCGTGTGGGGTACAGCACCCAGACCAAGTGGACGACCTGGATGCAGATCCTCCGGTCGAATGCGTTGGCCCTCCTCCACCGCTACGACGATGCACTCCTCGTGGAACGCGAGATCTCCCCCATCATCCGGGAGAGCACCCCCTGGCTCGCCCAGTACTCCAGCCACCTCAGTGCGCGGATGAAGGCCCTCGACGGCGACCTGGCCGGATCGGCGGCCGTGTGCCGAGCGATCGCAGACGCCCGGTCCGACTCCCGTTTCTTCGCCGTGCGACCGCTGCACGTCGCGGCTGCCCTCGGAGAGGATCCCGCGCGGCTGGTCTCGGACATCGAGAGGCTCCCCGAGCAGCAGATGTGGGAATCGACACGACTCCTCGAGGGTCACCTGCGCGCGTCGGCCGGCGGTGATGCCGACGAGCTCGAACGCATCGGCACCGAGTTGGCTGAACTGGAGTTCTGGTGGGAGGCGGTGTTCTCGTTCACCACTGCCGCGACGATCCACGCGGACTCCGGAGCTGACGGGCGTCGCGACGCGGCGCTCGCGCGAGCGGCCGCGCTTCGTGTCCGCCTCCCCGATCTGCAGCCGGTCGAGGAAGCCTCAGAGCAGCACGACCCGACCCCCCACACGACGGACGAACTCGAAGCCCGAAGGCTCGCCGCGCTCACTCCTCGTGAGCTCGAGGTGGTCACGCTCGCCGCCGACGGACTCACCAACGCCCAGATTGCCGCACGTCTCTATCTGAGCGTGCGTACCGTGGAGTCGCACATCCTGCAGGCACGAGCGAAGCTCGGTGCCATACCCCGGTCGCAGCTGAAGTCGATCGTGCGAGGATGACGCGGCCGCCGTCGGTGTGATCGTCAGATCACGGCGAGCGACTGTCAGATCACGGCAAGCGTCTGCCGCGCGATCTCCAACTCCTCGTTGGTGGGGATCACGAGCACGGCCACGCGCGACGCATCCGTCGAGATCAGTCGTGCACCGCGCTCGGGCGAGGCGTTGCGCTCCTCGTCGATCTCGATGCCCAGGATGCCGAGGCCTTCCAGCGCGCCCGCACGGATGAGTGGCGTGTTCTCGCCCACCCCTGCGGTGAAGACGATCGCATCGAGCCGCCCCAGGTGCGCCGCGTAGGCGCCCACGTACTGCTTGAGGCGGTGCAGGTAGACGTCGAGAGCGGGCTTCGCATCGGCGTCGCCCGACTTCGCCGCCGCGATCATGTCACGCATGTCGCCGTGGCCCGACAGACCCAGGATGCCGCTGCCGCGATTGAGCAGGGTGTCGAGATCGTCGAAGGTCTGGCCCGTCTTGCGGTGCAGGTGGAACAGCACGGCGGGATCGAGATCGCCCGAGCGCGTGCCCATGACGAGGCCCTCGAGCGGGGTCATACCCATCGACGTCTCCACCGACTTGCCATCGGAGACGGCGCAGGCCGATGCGCCGTTGCCGAGGTGCAGCACGATCGTCTTCGTGTCGTCGAGCGGGCGGCCGAGAAACTCCGCCGCCGCCTCGGAGACGAACTTGTGCGAGGTTCCGTGAAAGCCGTAGCGCCGGATGCGGTGTTGATCGGCGAGGGCCTTGTCGATCGCGTAGGTGTACGCGGCAGGCGAGAGCGTGGAGTGGAATGCGGTGTCGAAGACGGCGACGTGGGGCACGTCGGGAAACGCCTTCTGCGCCGCGTCGATACCTTGCAGGTTCGCCGGGTTGTGCAGCGGAGCGAGGTCGGCGAGGTCTTCGATATTGATCTTCACGAGGTCGGTGACGATCGTCGCCTCGAAGAACCGCTTTCCCCCGTGCACGACGCGGTGGCCGACGGCGACGGGCGGATGCTCGTCGAGCGACGGTCCGTTCGCCCGGAACGCATCGAGCATCACCTGGAAACCCTGCGAGTGATCGCGGATGGGGAGGTCGAGCTCGCTCGTCCCCTGCGCGTTGCTGTGCTTGGAGTGCCCGGTCTCGTCGCCGATGCGCTCGACGAGGCCGGAGGCCAGCACCTCCTCGGTCGTCATCTCGATGAGCTGGTACTTGAACGACGACGAACCAGAGTTCACCACGAGGATCGCGCTCATGCGGATGCTCCTTCGGTTGCGACGGCTTCGACGGGCTGCGCCGCCGCCTGGATCGCCGTGATGGCGATGGTGTTCACGATGTCGGCCACGAGTGCGCCGCGCGAGAGATCGTTGATGGGCTTGTTGAGTCCCTGCAGGACGGGGCCGATGGCGACGGCCCCGGCGCTGCGCTGCACCGCCTTGTAGGTGTTGTTGCCCGTGTTGAGGTCGGGGAAGATGAAGACCGTGGCGCGACCCGCCACCTGGCTCTCGGGCATCTTCGTGGCCGCCACTGCGGCATCCGCTGCGGCATCGTATTGGATGGGCCCTTCCACGAGCAGATCCGGTCGGCGTTCCCGCACGAAGCCGGTCGCCGCGCGCACCTTCTCGACCTCCGCGCCCGAGCCCGATGTTCCGGTCGAGTAGGAGAGCATCGCGATGCGCGGGTCGACACCGAACTGGGTCGCCGTTGCGCTCGACGAGATGGCGATGTCGGCCAACTGCTCGGCCGTGGGATCGGGGATGACGGCGCAGTCTCCGTAGACCAGCACCCGGTCGGCGAGCGCCATGAGAAACACGCTCGAGACCACGGATACGCCGGGCTGGGTCTTGATGACCTCGAACGCAGGGCGGATGGTGTGTGCCGTGGTGTGGGCCGCTCCCGAGACCATGCCGTCGGCGAGGCCCAGCTTCACCATCATGGTGCCGAAGTACGACACGTCGGTGACAGTGTCGCGCGCCTGCTCGACGGTGATCCCCTTGTGCGCGCGCAGTCGGGCGTACTCCTCGGCGAACGGCTGGCGGTACTGCTCGTCGAACACACTCACGATGTGGGCGCCCTCGAGATCGAGACCCAGCCCCGCTGCCCTCGTGCGCACCTCGTCTTCGTCCCCCACGATGGTGAGCTCGGCGATGCCCCGGGCGAGAACGGTGCTCGCGGCCTTCAGAACGCGGTCGTCGTCACCCTCGGGCAGCACGATGTGACGGCGAACGTGGCGGGCCTGATCGATGAGCCCGTACTCGAACATGAGCGGTGTGACCACGGTCGACGAGCTCACGTCGAGCAGCTCGAGCAGCTTCGCGCCGTCGACGTGCTGCTCGAACAGAGCCAGGGCGCTGTCGTACTTGCGCTGGGAATCCGCGGCCAGGCGCCCCCGAGTCGACGTGATGCGCAGCGCCGTGTCGTAGGTTCCGAGGTCGGTCGTCACGATCGGCAGGGTCGAGTCGAGACCAGATATCAGCCGCGTGATCGGCTCGGGCAGCTCGAATCCGCCGTTCAGGATGATGCCGCTGAGCGACGGGAACGTGCCCGAGGCGTTGGCCATGAGAACCGCGAGCAGCACCTCCGAGCGGTCGGCGGGTATCACGACGACGGCGCTCTCGGTGAGGCGCGGAAGCACGTTGACCATCGACATCCCGGCGACGACCACACCCAGCGCCTCTCTGTTGAGAAGGCTCGGGTCACCGGAGAGCAGCGAGCCGGCGGTGGCCTCCACGAGGTGCTGCATGGTGGGAGCGACAAGCACCCGGTCTTCGGGAATGGCCCAGATGGGAACGGATGCGGGGCCGTCGATGGCGGAACCGATCGCATCCCGGATCTCGTCGAGCCGTTCGGGATCGGCGCGGTTCGACACGATGCCGAGCAGGGTGGCGTGCGCCAGTTTGAGCTCGACCTGGGCGAGCTCGGTGAGCTGGCGCATGTCGTCGGGCGTTCGCGATTCGGAGTAGCCGAGCGTCTCGGACGATCCCTGGCCCTTACGGCCTCCGAGCACCAGCAGAACGGGGGCACCGAGGTTCGCCGCGACGCGCGCATTGAACGAGAGTTCGGAGGGGCTGCCGACGTCGGTGTAGTCGGAGCCGAGGATGACCACCGCGTCGCACTCGCGCTCGACCGCCTTGTAGCGCTCGACGATGAGCGACAGGGCGGCATCCGGGTCGTTGTGCACGTCGTCGTAGGTGACACCGATGGTCTGCTCGTAGCTCAGCTCGACCCCGTCGTGCGCCAGCAGCATCTCGAGCACGTAGTCGCGCTCGGCCACGGAACGGGCGATCGGTCGGAAGACTCCGACTCTCTGCAGCGAATGGCACAGCGTGTCGAGCACGCCCAGAGCGATCGTGGACTTTCCGGAGTGGCCTTCGGCTGAGGCGACGTAGATGCTTCTCGACACTTAGGATCCTTCGAACTCGTGGTTGCTTAGGCGCTCCTAACCCTATTCGCTCGCCCTGTCATTCTCTGGGGAGGAAGTCCACATCGGGAGGACGTGCAGACCAAATTAGACCGGGTTCGGGCTGCAGGTGGGATTGGCTCCGAGCAGACCCATGGAGGCGGTCGATCCCGACCATGCGGACCGCCATCCGGTCCCGTCGGCGGTCTGCAAGTACAGGCCGTAGCTGCCTCCCAGAAGACCCCCCAGCAGGGATCCGCTGAACGTAGTGGTGTAGGTTCCGGCAGCTGGCCCGCTGGTGGTTACTCCTTGGCCGAGAAGCGCCACCGTGACGTTCGACAACACTGCGCCTTCCGAGACCCCGTAGGCGACGTTCGCGGGCACCACGTAGCCGGTTCCGGCGGGGAAGTTCCATTTCACGGTGACCACCGGGTTCGCGCCGAGAAGACCGCTCGTAAGCACGCAGCTCTGAACGACGGGCTTCGGAATGGTCATAGCGACCAGAGTGGCATTGGCCGTCTCGCGGTCGCTCCACGCCGCCTCCGTGTGCTCGAGGTGACTCGCGCCCCACCCCGCGACGAGAGTCACGCCCAGCATCAGAGCCACGATTCGGCTGCCGCGGCGCATCAGGCGACGCTCCCTCCGAACGAGCGTGCCCCGTGCCGGCCTCGCGCTCGTCGTCCACGCCGTGCGGAACGCGGCCAGAAGTACCAGGTGATGAACGACGCGACCGCGACGGTGACGGCACCGAGCGCGAGCGGGTTCGACATCGCCACGACGGCGACGGCGAGCCCGGGAATCGATGCCATGACCAGGCGCACGGTCGACACGGTGTACGGGGCGGGATCGTCGACGGGGTTGGCATCTCCGCGCAGCGTCAAGACGCTCTGCCCGTCGGCGCCCGGCTCCGCGGCGACCACCCGGTGCGTGACCGGCAGCTGGCCGGGCCGATCGACGGTCACGACGTCACCGACGCGGGCCTCGGATGCCGGGATCTCGCGCACGATGGCAAGCGAGCCGGCGGGGATGGTGGGCGACATCGAGCCGGTCTTGAACATGATGAGCGTGATGTCGAAGATGAGCGCGGCGAGAGTGAGCGCGATACAGACAGCGCCCAGCACGGCCGCGATGTTCAGAAGCACTTCACGCACCGCCCCACGCCGGCGCGTGGGCGACGCTGTCCGCTCGTTCGCGTCGGCCTCGCCCTCGTCCTGAATTGTCGTCAGAGTCGCGGTCATGAGCTCGAGCTCGCCTTGACTTCCCAGACGGCCGTCACGCTCTGGCCCTGCAGTTCGTTCGCCGCGTCGGAGTTCATCGACACCTCGAAGCAGAACTGAGTCGCCGCCCCCTGATTGGCGGCGACCGATGTGGTCGGCAGGGCGACCGCGCTGGTGAGGGCCACGCTCGTGGCTGTCGATCCCGCGGCCCCCGCGGTACCTACGATGAACGACGTCGGGGCAGGATTCGCTCCTGCCTGGAACAGAGCCGCACCACACGTCGCCCCGACGGGATAGCGCACCACGCGGTAGCGCATGGCACCCGCGAGCGCCGCGTTGCCGTTCGTGGGGGGCTGCAGAGCGAGCGTGCCATCGAGCGACAGCGCCTTGGTGCGTACCCAGAAGGGTGCGTACTTGACCGTGGTCGGAGACATCCCTCCCGCCGGGAACGCGAAGCTCAGCGGAGCGGCGGCTGTGGAATCCGCCCAGCTCGTGCCGGAGTTGATCGACGATTCGGTGTCGAAACGGCTAGCCGTGAACGTAGCCTGGCCGAATTCGCTGTCGGCCCAGGCCGCCATGGTCAGCGAACCTCCCACGCCGAGCACGAGCCCGCCGGCCAGGATCGCCCTGATGCGCGCGAAGCGTCGACGACGATCCTCAGCCCGGCGCGCGTGTGAGCGGCGCGTCATGCTCAGTCGTTGTCCGAGACCGACTCGGCGGCGAACTGCCAGGTCACCGTCGCGTCGGCTCCCTCGATGAGGCCGGCGCCCGCGGTCACGATGAGGCAGAGGTTGACCGGAGCTCCCGCGACGGCGCCGGCGCCCTCGGCCAGGCTGAATGTCGCGGCACCCGCGGTCGTCGGCACGGCGCCGGCCGCGACCAGCACGTCGCCCGTCGTGTCGGCGTCGCACTCGAAGTCTGTGGTCGTCAACACCTCGTACGTGAGATTGGCCACGTTGGGTCCCGCACCCGTGCTGCTGAGGGTGATGACGGCGTCGGCCGTGGTGTCGGCATCGAGGCGCACCGCGAACGGCGCGTACACGACATCCTCCGGAGCGAGGTTGAGCGGCTCGACGACGAACGCGAGCGGCGCACCGGGTGCTGTCTCGTGGTCGCTGAACCCGGCTGCGATCGTCTCCTGTCCCTCGAGGTTGAACGAACCGGCCCCGAAGGCGCCGGTGGCGAACTCCGAGTCGTTCCACGCCGCGAGGGTGACCGCGGCCCCGACTCCGAGCACGAGCCCACCCGCGAGTATGGCTCGAACGATCCCCGCACGCTTTCTCGTGTGCTCTGTCTTCTCGCGCTCGCTGATTGATGTGCTCATGTCGGTGCCCCTCGAGTCCCCCGGATCGGTTGCCGTAACGAACGGCCTGATTCCGACATGGTGGAACGAGAAAGAGCGGCGGACACCACGAATGCGTGATGTCCAGCAGAGAGAGGCCGACATTCCAGTAGTCGCCGTCTCGGGCCCCAGTAGTACTGGCACAAAAGAAAAGACCCCCCGCGCACCCGCCAGAGCCCGGTTACCCTTGCTACGTTTCCGTCCTGGGGGAGTTGGCCTGGATGGCGCCACGCGGGGAGCCGTCAACCACTTTACGCGAGGTTGTGTGCTCAACGCGACCTGAGGTGTACTTGACGCATGCGTATTGCAATTGCGGGCGGTCACGGCAAGATCGCCCTGATCCTCCAGAAACTCCTCAGCGATGCCGGCCATGAAGCCGTCGGCCTCATCCGTAACCCCGACCACGCGGCCGATCTGCTCGTGGCCGGCGGCATCCCCGTCGTTCTCGACCTCGAGCAGGTGTCGGCCGAGACGCTCGCCGCCGATCTCGCCGGGGTGGATGCCGTGGTGTTCGCGGCCGGCGCCGGCCCCGATTCGGGAGCGGATCGCAAGCTCACCGTCGACCGGGATGCGGCCGTGCTGCTCGCCGATGCGGCCGTGCTCGCCGGTATCCGTCGTTACGTGATGATCTCGGCCATGTCTGCGGACTCGTTCGAGCCGGACTCCGACGACGTCTTCCAGGTCTACCTGCGTGCGAAGAGCGAGGCCGATTCGGCCGTGCGCCAGCGCGACCTCGACTGGACGATCATCAGGCCGGGTGCCCTGACCGACGATCCCGGAACCGGCCTGGTGCACCTCGCCGAGAGCACGGGCCGCGGGTCGATCCCCCGCGCCGATGTGGCCGCCCTCGTGTTCTGCAGCCTGGTCGACGGCGTCGGCCTGCACGCGCAGTTCGAGGCGATCGAGGGCGACGACCCCGTCGCCGAGGCGCTCACGATGGCGCGTTACTGACGCCCTCTCGCCCGAGAAGACCCCCGAACGCACAAACCCCTGATCGAGGCATTTACTGCTTCGATCAGGGGTATTGGCGGTGGCGGAGAGATTCGAACTCTCGATAGGTTGCCCTATACACGCTTTCCAAGCGTGCCTCTTCGGCCGCTTGAGTACGCCACCTCTGTTCGTACGAACCTGACTATCCTAACCGATCGAGCACATCGATCGCGCGCTCTCTCGCGTCGAGCGTCGGATCTCGTTCAGGCGGTCGGGGCAGGGCCGAGTTCGTCGAGCAATTGCTGCATCTTCACGTAGGCCCTGTTTCGGTACGCGACGAGCTCGGGTGTCCTGTCGGCCGCGATGTCGATAAAGCCGCCACCGGTCTTCGTTCCCAGCCTGCCGGCGTCGACCAGGTCGCTCAGGATCTTCGGTGTCGCGAACCGCTCGTCGAAGCGAGTCTGCAGCGAGGTGTAGCAGAACGAGTACACGTCGAGTCCTGCCATGTCGGCGATGAGAAACGGCCCGAAGAAGGGCAGTCGGAATCCGAAGGTCGTGCGCACGATGGTGTCGATGTCCTCTGGCGTCGCCACGCCCTCCTCGACGAGTTGGGTCGCCTCGTGAAAGAGGGCGTACTGCAGGCGGTTGAGCACGAATCCGGTGGAATCGGTGATGCGCGCACTCGACTTTCCGGCGGCCTCGAGCAGCTCTTCGACCGGCGGCAGAATCGAGGCGTCCGTCAGTTCGTGCGGAATCAACTCGACTCCGGGGATGAACGGCGCGGGGTTCGAGAAGTGGATGCCGACGAAGCGCTCGGGAGCGACCACGGCCTCGGCGAGAGCGTTGATCGAGATCGTCGATGTGTTGCTGCCGATGATCGTCGTGGCGTCGGCGGCCGCGCTGATCCGCGCGAGCGTCTCGTGCTTGACCGCTAGGATCTCGGGCACGGCCTCTTCGACGAAGTCGACTCCGCCGACCGCGGCCTCGATCGACTCCGCTGCGACGACATTTCGTTCGATGGTGGCGGCGGCCCCGTCGGGAAACAGGCCCTCCGCCTCGAATTGCGCCGCCTCGGAGATGATGCGCGCGAGATTCCTCGCGGCGATCTCCTCTGAGATGTCGGCCAGACGTACCGAGGCGCCGGCGAGGGCCAGCACCTGGGCGATCCCTCCGCCCATGTATCCGGAGCCGATGACGGCGACGGTTCTGATCATGATGTCTCTCCTCGTGTTTCGTGCTGCCGTTCGCGGCTCGATGCAGTCATGCCAGCTCCGTGGCGACTCGTTCGGCTATCAGAGCGAGCGAGGTGGCGCCGGCATCCGGATGCCCGAGGCTCTTCTCGGCGAGGGGGCGCGCGCGGCCGAGTGCCGGCCGCAGACGGGCGGTCTCGACGGCCGCCTGCGTTGCGGCGGAGGCCGCCGCCCGGAGTGCCGCGCCGAGCGGCGCTCCCGCAGCCAGCTCGGAGGAGAGCGTCTCGACGTAGGGCACCAGGGCGTCGATCATGGTCTTGTCGCCCGGTTGAGCCTTGCCCAGGTGCTGGATGCTGTCGCGTGCAGCGCGTGCCGCGTCGACGGCAGCCTCGGCGTCGGAGTCAGGATTCCCCTCCGCCGCGTCGCCCATGGCTCGAAGCGCGGCACCCCAGAGTGCACCGGATGTTCCGCCGGCCTCATCGCTCCAGGCCTCGCCCGCGTTCGTCAGCAGCTCCCGGATGCCGATATCGGGAGAGTCGCGGGCGATACGCACGGCCGCGTCGATGCCATGAACCATGCCGACGCCGTGATCGCCGTCGCCGGCGATCGCGTCGATGCGGCCGAGGTCGTCACGGTTCTCGTGCAGCGTCTCCTGCACGGCGACCATCAGGCGCAGCGCGAGGGCGGCTCGGGCCGCGGATATCTCCGAGACCTCCTCACGCTCGGCGGCGGCGTCGACCTGCGGCTCCCCTCGCGACGCGGGCGCAGCCGAGGAGGACTCGGAGGTGACCGCCACCGACGGAGCAGAGCCCTTGCGGTAGGCGGGCGACGAGGCCGGATCACGCCACAGACTCTCGATCTCGTCGTCGAGCCAGACGAGTGTTACCGACACACCGGCCATGTCGAGGCTCGTGACGAGTTCGCCGCACTCCGGCTCGACGATGGTGATGCCGGCAGCCTCCAGTTCATCGGCGACGCCCGAATACAGCACAAAGAGTTCTTCGTATTTCACCGTGCCGAGGCCGTTGACCAGTACGGCCGCCCGGTCGCCGCGGTCGTCACGAGCGTCGTCGAGCAGTCGGGCAACGAGGAGTTTCGCGAGTTCCGCGGCACGCATCATCGGCACCTCGTCGATGCCGGGTTCGCCATGGATGCCGAGGCCGATCGACAACTGCCCCTCGGGAACCGTGAAGAGCGGCTCCTCGACCCCCGGAAACGTGCAGCCGCTGAAGGCGACGCCGAGGCTGCGTGTGCGGCGGTTGGTCTCGCGGGCGAGGCGCTCCACGTCGTCTAGCGACAGTCCGCGCTCCGCCGCCGCTCCGGCGACCTTGAAGACCGCGAAGTCGCCGGCGATGCCGCGACGCTTCTCCATCTCGTCGGGTGAGGCGCTCGCGATGTCGTCGGTCACGAGAACCGTGCGCACATCCCGCCCCTCGGCGCGCAGTCTCTCTTCGGCCGCGGCGAAATGCAGCACGTCTCCCGCGTAGTTGCCGAAGCTGAAGAGAACTCCCGCGCCCGAATCGACGGCGGCCGCCACTCTGTAGGCCTGCCCGGCCGAGGGCGATGTGAACACCTGCCCGCACACGGCGGCGGCGGCGAGCCCGGGGCCGACGAGGCCCGCAAACGCCGGGTAGTGGCCCGACCCACCGCCGATCACGAGCGCGACCCGCGACGAGTCAGGGCGCCCGCGCCGCACGACTCCACCTTCGACGAGCTCCACCTCGTCGGCATGCACCCGGGCGAAGCCTGTGAGCGCCTCCGCCGTGAAGTTGTCGGGATCATTGAATAGACGCGTCATTGCATCTCACTTTCTGTACTCGCTCGTTATTCAGTAAGCCGAAGGCCTCGAGGGCGCGCTGGCCGGCACGCTCAACGAGCCCTGCCGCACGCGGCTGGTGCCCAGCGTGTAGTCGGCCGTCTTGGGCAGCGCATGCCTGAGCAGATAGTCGCGGTTCGCCGCGCACACGCTCAGCCCGTCTCCGCCGTAATTCTCGGTGCATAGGATGCCCTGGAACCCCGCCGCTATCGCCGATGCGATCGCGGCTCGATAGTTGATGAGCCCGGACTCCATCGGCGCCGGCACCGCGAAATACTGTTCCTTAGCCCTGTCTTCGTCTCGGGCGTAGTTCTTGACGTGCCAGAAGTTCGCGTAGGGCACGGTCTTGGCCACGAGTTCCTCCCACGACTCCACCGGACGATGCAGTCGGATCAGGTTTCCGATGTCGGGATTCAGACCGACGTTCGCGAGGCCGATCTCCTCCACGAGGCGCACCGACGAATCCGCCGATCCGAGGTAGGTGTCTTCGTAGAGTTCCAGAGAGACGAGTAATCCGAGCTCCTCGGCGTGACGGCCGAGCTCTCGAAGCCTCGACACCGCGAGCTCCCACGCGTCGACGTCGTCGGGGTCGTCGCGATGGCCCTCGACGGTCCAGAACCAGAGCTGCTCGCGCTGCTCGGCGGTGAGCGTCTGATGCAGGCCGAACGACACGACCTCGATGCCCAGTCGCGCGGCCGCCTCGAGCGTGCGATGGCTGTACGCGAGGTTCTCTGCGCCGTTCTCTGCATCGATGACGCTGCGCCTGATCGCCGAGATCGAGGCGGGTCGGAGCCCCGCCCTCTGGGACGCCTCGGCGAGATCCTCGAGGCGCTCGGCAGACAGGTCGCCGACCTTGACCCAGTTGTCGGTGAAGTCGACACAGGTGAACCCCGCGTCGGCCACCTCGTCGAGCACTCGTGCCCACTCCTCGGGTTCGGCGTCCTGCACCGGCACGCCGCTCGGGGCGACGGCCGAGAACGGCAGCATGCTGGCGGCGATGGGCCAGTCGGCTCGGGAGAGACTCATCGGTGACCTCGTCGTGATCGATTGCGGTGCGTGTTGTGCATCATCAGTCTTTGATCGCGCCCAGCGCAAGGCCGGACTGCCAATACCGCTGAAGACTCAGGAACGCGATGACCAGCGGAATGATCGTCAGCAGCGACGCAGTGATGACCAGATTCTGAATCAACTCTCCGTTTCCGGCGGTCGAACCGAGCTTGTTCCACTGGTTGATGCCGATGGTGAGCGGATACCAGGCCGGATCCTTGAGCATGATCAGCGGCAGGAAGTAGTTGTTCCAGATCGAGACGAACGAGAAGAGCAGCACGGTGACGGTGGCCGGTGCGAGCAGGGGAAAGGCGATCTGCCTGAAGATCCGGAACTCTCCCGCGCCGTCGATGCGTGCGGCCTCGATGAGGCCGTCGGGCACCGCCTGAGCCGTGAACACCCACATGAGATACAGCCCGAAGGGGTTGATGAACGATGGGATGAGGATGGCCCACGGGGTGTTCGTGATGCCGAGCTGCGCGAACAGCAGGAACTGCGGGATCGCGAGCGCGATGCCCGGCACGGAGATGGAGCCCAGCACGACGAGGAGGAAGACCCGCTTGCCGATGAAGTCGTGCTTGGCGAGAGCGTAGCCACCCAGGGCCGCGAGGAACGTCGAGACGAGCGCGCCCACCACGACGTAGAGCACGGTGTTCAGCAGCCAACGAGCGAAGATGCCCTCTTGAAAGGTGAAGACCTGCACCACGTTGTCCCACAACGCGAAACCATCGCCGAAGGCGAGTCCGAACGACGAGACGAAATCCTGCTGCGACTTGGTGGCGTTGATCACGAGCCAGACCATCGGAAGCAGGCAGTACAGGGCGAAGAGCCCGGTCAGCAGGGTGAGCGTCGTGCTCTTGCGCGGGTTCGAGAGCGTGTAGAGCTTCTTCGGACGGGCGAGAGTGCTACTTGTTGAGGACATTCTTCATTCCCTTGATCTGCACGACGTACGCGATGGCGATGGTGAAGAGCGCCATGACGATGGCCAAGGCCGCGGCGTACCCCTGTTGCGAACCCGTGAACGCGAGGTTGTAGGCGTACAGATTCGGCGTGTAGTACGAGGTGATGCCGCTGTTCGAGACGAGGGTCGCCAGGATATTGGGCTCGTTGAACAGCTGGAACGTTCCGATGATCGAGAAGATGACGGTGACGACCAGAGAGCCTCGAAGCGCCGGGAGCTTGATGTAGCGCACGATGTGGAACTCGTTCGCGCCGTCGATCGCGGCGGCCTCGTACAACTCGCGCGGAACCGCTCGCAGCGCCGCGTAGAAGATCAGCATGTTGTAGCCGGTGAAGCCCCACGTGACCATGACACCGATCGAGATCATCGTCGTCTCGGGTGCGAACGGATCGAACGACGTGCCGGCGGCCTCGTTCAGGCTGCCGATGAGGCCGTAGCGGATGCCGAGCATGAAGCCCCACATGAGCGTGGACACGATCGCGGGAATCGCGTACGGCAGGAAGACGATGACCCGGAAGAACTTGGTGCCGTGCAGTCGAAGCGAGTCGATGGCGAGGGCCAGAGCGATCGCGCTGAGAAGCATGATCGGCACCTGGATCGCCGTGAAGACCACGACTCGGATCGCACCGTCGTAGAACTGGGGATCGTTGAACAGCTTGATGTAGTTGTCGAGGCCGACGAAGGCGTTTCCGCCGATGAGCTTGTTCTGGAACAGGCTGATGTAGGCCGAATAGCCGATCGGAATGATGAGGACGAAGAGGAACAGCACGGCGAAGGGCGCGATGAAGAGCAGGCCGACCTTGGGGCGTGTGCGAACCCTGAGGGCGTTCGTTGTGGTCGACGACATCTACTCGACCGTGAAGCCCTGTTCGTTGCCGTACTCGATGCTGCGCTGCTTCCAGGTCTCCAGCACATCGGCGAGCGTGCCCTTGCCGCTGTTGTACAGCGGCGCCGAGACGTCTTCGTAGCTGGTGCGCGCCCATCCGAAGAACGGCGGGTACTGCCAGCCCGTGGCCACGTTCTTCGAGGACTCGGCCAACACCTCGTTGTACTTCTGGTCGCCGAAGAACTCGTTCGTCGTGGCGAGGAACTCCTCGTCGTCGAGGTTCGAGAGCTTGGGCACGAAGGCGCCCGCATCGATTCGCGGCTGCAGCCCGTCGCCATGCGTGAAGTACTCGAGGAAGGCGTAGGCGGCCTCCTTGTTCTTCGCATCGGCCGGAATCGCCATCGCGCTTCCGCCGTTCTCCGAGCCCGACGCCTCACCGGCCTCCCACTGGGGAAGCGGCGCGATGCGGAAGTCGCCCGCGGCATCCGGAGCACGCTCGGGCAGGGTCGAGGTGAACCAGCTGCCGATGATCTGCGTGGCGATGGTGCCCTCGTTCAGGCCGCGGTTCCAGTCGTCAGACCATCCGCTGACCTTGGTGTTGACCAGGTCTTCGTCGAGCATTTTCTGCCAGTACTCGACCGCGCGGGTGGTTCCGGCGTCGGTGAAGTCGATCGTCACGTTCGAACCGTCGACGGTGAAGGGCCGTCCGCCGCCTTCCCAGATCAACGACAGCAGCAGGAAGATGTCTGCCGAATCGTTGGTGATGTAGTGATCCCCGCCCAACGCGCGAACCTTCTTGGCAGCCTCGTAGAACTCGTCCCAGGTGGCGGGCGGCGCCGTCACTCCGGCCTCGGCGAGGACGGCCTGGTTGTAGAACAGGGCCGCAGGGCCGTAGTCCGACGGGAGGGCGTAGGGCTTGCCGTCGATCGTGACGTTGCCCCACGCTGCATCGACGTAGTCGGAAGCGATGTCCTCTGCTCCGAACTGGGAGAGATCGGTGAGCTTGCCGGGGATCGCGAAGAGCGGCAGGGAGAAGTATTCGAACATGGCGATGTCGGGCACGCCCGATCCCGCCTGGATCGCGTTGTCGAGAGCTGTGTATTCGTCGGTCGACGATCCCGCATTGATGACATCGACGGTGATGTTCGGGTAGAGCTTCTCGAAGCCGGGCACGGCCTCTTTCACTGTGCCGTCCCAGCTCCAGACCTTCAGCGTGATCGGTTTGTCGGTGGGAACGCCGGCGCTGGAGGGAGCGTCGCTGCTCCCCGTGCATCCGGTGAGAGCGACCAGAGTGGCGACCGTCGCGACCGCGGCGGCAAGAATTCTCTTTTTCACTGCATACTCCTTTTTGTTGGGTGTGTGATGCGCTCAGTGCATGGCGAGCGCGGTCCACGAGACGGGCGGCAGGCTGATGCTGACCCTGCCGTCGTGCAGTCGCGCGGTGGTGTTCGTCTGGGGAATCACGCGGTCGGGGTGCGAGAGCGTGTTCGCGGCGTGAACGTCGTCGTCGAAGAGGCTCTCCACGCTGTCGAGGCTTCCGACGCCGAGCCGATCAACGTCGATCTGCACCGTCACGGTCTCGCTCAGACTGCGGTTGACGAGGAACACCGACGTGGCGCCCGACGCTTCGTCGTGGGTCGCGACCGCGTCGACCATCTGTACGTCGCCGAAAGCATCCGTGGGTGTGGTGGGCGAATCGAGCCTGACTCGAAGAGCATCTCCCTTCGCCAGTCGAGAGGTGATGGCGAAGGGGTAGAACGTGGTCTGTCGCCAGGCCGGCCCGCCCGGCTCGGTCATGATCGGTGCGATCACGTTCACGAGTTGGGCGAGGCTCGCGGCCGCCACGCGATCGGCGTGACGGAGGAGAGAGATCAGGAGTCCCCCGAACACGACGGCGTCCATGACCGTGTAGGAGTCTTCGAGCAGGCTGGGCGCCTGGGGCCACGCCTCGGCATCGGTGATCTTCTCGACGTCGTTGTAGCGCGACTGATACCAGACGTTCCATTCGTCGAACGAGACGTTCATCGTCTTCTCGCTGCGTCGCAGCGCCTTCACATGGTCGGCGGTGGCGACCACGGAGTCGATGAACCTGTCCATGTCGACGGCGGAGGCGAGAAAACTCGCGACGTCGCCGTTCACCGGTTCGTAGTACGCGTGGCACGAGATGTAGTCGACCTCGTCGTAGGTCTTCTCGAGAACGATCCGCTCCCACTCGCCGAATGTCGGCATCCCCGCGCCCGAGCTGCCGCAGACCACGAGCTCGAGCGTCGCGTCGACCTGACGCATGGCGCGAGCCGTCTTGGCGGCCAGCTGCGCGTACTCGATCGCCGTCGAATGCCCCAACTGCCAGGGGCCGTCCATCTCGTTTCCGAGACACCAGATCCGGATGCCGTGGGGTTCGGGAGATCCGTTGGCGATGCGCTGGTTCGACAGTGCGGTTCCGGAGCGGATGTTGGCGTACTCCAGAACGTCGAGCGCCTCCTGGACTCCCCGGGTGCCGAGGTTCACCGCGTACATCAGCTCGCTCCCGACCAGGTCGAGCCAGCGAGCGAATTCGTCGAGGCCGATCTCGTTGCTCTCGGTCGAGTGCCAGGCGAGGTCAAGCCGGCTCGGCCTCGATTCACGAGGCCCGACGCCGTCCTCCCATCGGTAGCCCGAGACGAAGTTGCCGCCGGGGTACCGAACCGTCGACACCCCGAGTTCACGGACGAGATCGACGACGTCTTGACGAAAGCCGTCTCTGTTCGCCGTCGGGTGGCCCGGCTCGTAGATTCCGTCGTAGACGCATCGCCCCAGATGCTCGACGAAGGAGCCGAAGAGACGGCGGTTGACGGGGCCGACGAACGAGGCCGGATCGAGGTCGAGGTGGGCTTGCAGCATGAAGTCTCCGTCGGGAAGGGCATCAGAGTGCGCTCGACCTCGTGAGAAATCGTGCACAACACCGTGCAGGTACATCGTTGTACCTAGATAGTAGGAGGGCGATCTGCGAACGTCAAGGACGAGCCGACATCTCTCTGTCGAGTAGCGGAAGCTATGGTTTACGAGCGGCCCACTCGGCGTTGCCGCAGAGCGGGAGGCATCCGGCGTGAGTACCGTTCCCACCATTCACGACGTCGCCCGCGCGGCCGGTGTCTCGATCAAGACCGTCTCCAATGTGTTGAACGACAATCCCAAAGTCGGTCCGGAGACGCGGGCCAGAATTCGACAGCTCATCGACGAACTCGGCTACCGCCCCAACCTCTCCGCCCGGGGGCTCCGGTCGGGCAAGACAAGCGTCATCGCCCTCGCCGTGCCGTCGCTTCGCGAGAACTACTTCGCAGAACTCGCGGACTCGGTCATCCGGGCCGCCGCCCGACGAGGGTTGCGCGTCGTGATCGAGCAGACAAACGGCGATCGCGAACTCGAGATCGAAGCCCTCTCGGGCGGCGAACTGCGCTTCATCGACGGGTTGCTCTTCAGCCCCGCTCAGCTCGGCCAGAAAGACGTCGATCTGCTCGCCACCCGGGGGCCGGTCGTCCTGCTCGGCGAACGCATCTTCGGCGGCCCCACCGATCACGTCACTATGCACAACAGCTCCTCGTCGCGCGCCGCGGTCGAGCATCTCCTGAGTCTCGGTAGAACCCGGATCGCGTTGATCGGCGCCCCCGTCGAGTCGGAGGACAACGCCAGCTCGGCGAGCCTCCGCGAGCAGGGCTACCTCCGGGCGCTCGACGACGCGAACATCCCGCACGACGGTCAGCTGATCGTGCGAGAGGCCCACTGGGGCCGCGAGAGCGGGGCGGCCGCGATCCGCTTGCTGCGGCGGAGCGGGGTGGAGTTCGACGCGGTCTTCGCCCTGAACGACACGCTCGCCCTCGGCGCACTCCGGGCACTCGGCGAGGCAGGGCTTCGCGTTCCCGACGACGTCGCGGTCATCGGATTCGACAACATCGACGAAGGGCGCTTCTCGTCGCCCTCACTGACCACGGTGGATCCCGGCCGCCTCGAGATCGCCGAAACGGCCGTCGATCTGCTGGTCGAGCGCATCCAGGAGAAGGGCGACCGGATGCCCGCGAGAACCATCAAGGCGGGCTTCAGTATCGTCGCGCGGGAATCCACGGGATTCCCAGACGCCAGCGCAAGCGATACGGCTCTCGACGCCTGAGCCGAGCCGATCCGGCCCTCGCGGTTCGTAGCCGCAGGACAGTCTCTTTCGCGACTCTCCTTGCAAGATCGCCGATGACTCTGTTATCGTCGAACCGGTTCGAGTCGAACCGGTTCGAAACATAGTCAATGGAGACCTCATGGCAACAATCGGAGACGTAGCCCGCGTCGCAGGCGTATCGCGCAGCACAGCGTCGTACGCACTGTCGGGCAAGCGATCCATCTCCGCAGAGGTGCGCCAGAAGGTCGAACAGGCGGTTCTCAGCCTCGACTACACCCCGAATGCCGGCGCTCGAGCCCTCGCCACATCGCAGACGAAGGTCATCGGTCTACTGGCCCGGTTCCTCGAAGACGAGTTCGCGCCGGCCATGCTGCAGTACATCCTCGGCGTCACCAACCGGGCCCGCGAGCGCGGGTACGACACGCTGCTGCTGACCGACGAAGACGGCGTCTCGGCCCTGCGGCGCATCTCCGATTCGCGCATGGTCGACGGCTTCATCCTGCTGAACGTCGCCGAGAACGACGACCGCCTCGGCATCCTCCGTGCAGCCGCGCAACCCGGGTCGCTGGTCGGGCTGCCGGGAGACCCGAGCGGCATCGACGTGTTCGACCTCGACTTCGTGGCGGCGGGTCGCCTCATGGTGGAGACACTGCACGAGCTGGGCCACCGCACCATGATTCTGGTCTCTCAGCCCGAGCACGTGCTCGAGCGTGGCGGCGCCTATGTGTCGCGCCTCGCCAATGCGGCGCAGGATCGGGCTCGAGAGCTCGGTGTCGAACTGCATCACCACTTCGCCCCCTCCAGCCAACCGCAGATCGGGTTGGAGCTCGCGCGACTGCTCGACGCCCATCCGAGCGCCACAGGCCTACTGCTGAACAATGAGGCTGCCGCGGCGGCCCTCCCGAGCGTGCTGCAGTCGCGAGGGCTGTCTGCCCCGGCAGACATCTCGGTCATCGGCCGCTACTCAGACGACTTCGCGCGCACCTTCTCGCTTCCCTACACAGCCATCGACAGCGCGGCAGATGAACTCGGTCGTCGTGCTGTCGAACGCCTCGTCTCCCGCATCGAAAGCACGTCCGATGCGGTGTCACCGATCGTCGATCTGATCACACCACGGATCGATGATCGCGGCAGTACCGCGGTACCGCCGACCCGTCACTGAAAAACACACCAAGAGGTCCGGTATGCCGGACACGTTCAAGGAGGAACACATGTTGAGCACCACGCTGCGAAAGCCGCTCGCCATCGCGGTCACCGTCGTCGCACTCGGAGCCCTCGCGGGCTGCTCGAGCTCGGGCGACGCCGGGTCGACCGACGCGGCCGGAGGAACCTACACCTGGTGGGATCCGTACCCCCAGCACGAGGAGGGCTCCGACTGGGCCAAGCGCGTGCAAGCATGCGGAACGGACGCCGGAGTCACCATTCAGCGCACCGCCTACGACACCACGTCGTTGACGAACCAGGCCCTGCTGTCGGCCCAGGAGGGCACCTCGCCCGACGTGATCCTGCTCGACAACCCCGCCGTCTCCACTCTCGCCGACACCGGCATGCTGACCACGACCGACGAGCTCGGATTGGACACCTCGAAGGTCGACGCCAACCTCCTGGCCGCGGGCGAGCTCGACAGCGCGGACTACGGCGTACCGGTCGGCGCCAACACTCTCGCGCTGTACTACAACGCCGACATCTTGACCGCTGCCGGGGTCGACCCGGCAAGCATCACGAGCTGGGCGTCGTTGACCGACGCGCTCTCGAAGGTGACCGCCGCGGGCAAGAAGGGCATCACCTTCGCGGGGATCAATACCGAAGAAGGTTCCTTCCAGTTCCTGCCCTGGTTCTGGGGCGCCGGAGCGGATCTGACGAAGCTCGATTCGCCCGAAGCCGTCAGCGCTCTGACGCTGTGGACGGACTGGGTCAACAAGGGCTACGCACCGCAGTCGGTGATCGGCAACTCGCAGAACACCAGCTGGGAGGAGTTCCTCACCGGTGACTTCGCCTTTGCCGAGAACGGCACCTGGCAGGTCAACAGCGCCGCCGAGCAGCCCTTCAAGACCGGCGTGATCGAGCTGCCCGCCGTCGACTCCGGCATCGCTCCTGCTCCGACCGGAGGCGAGTTCATCACCGCTCCGGTGCAGAAGGACACTGCCCGGTACGAGACCACGAAGAAGATCGTCGACTGCATGACGACTCCCGAGGGCTTCGTCGAGACGGCGAACACCTTCGCGTACTACATCCCGCCGACAACTGACGGCCAGGACCAGCTGCTCGAACAGCACCCGGAACTCGACACCTGGGTGTCGGCCGTCAAGGCCGCGAAGGGTCGCACCAGCGACAACCTGGGCACGAACTACCCGCTGATCTCCGAGCAGCTGTGGACGGCAGTGCAGAGCTCACTCTCGGGAGCCTCCTCGCCGAAGGACGCACTGGAAGCTGCTCAGAAGGCAGCCGCCTCGGCAACCGAAGGCAAGTAATCCATCGCCGGGGGCGGGCTCTTGGCCTGCCCCCGGAATCCCCGACGAAGGACACATGATGACGATCAATGCGGCGCCGGCTGTGCGGCCGGCCCCAAGCCCCGGGCTCGACACCCCACGCCCCGAGCGGCGCAAGCGCGGCGGGCTCGACGGCTCTCGATGGGTCGCCGCCGCTTTCGCGGCCCCGCTGCTCGTCTACCTGCTCGCGTTCTACGCGTACCCGCTGATCCGCAGTATCGACCTCAGCATCCACGACTACACCGTGCGCGCCTTCGTTCAGGGCAATGCCGAATTCGTCGGTCTGAAGAACTACATCGACGTCATCTCGTCGCCCCTGTTCGGTCAGGCGGCCTGGAACACGGTGGTGTTCGTCTTCGGATCGCTGATCTTCCAGTACGTCTTCGGCCTCGCCCTGGCGGTGTTCTTCCGCGGCAACTTCCGTCTGAGCGGGCTTCTCAGAGCCCTGTTCCTGGTGCCGTGGCTGCTGCCGCTGATCGTCTCGGGCTCGGCCTGGGCCTGGATGCTGAACAGCGACAATGGCATCGTCAACTCGTTCTTGCAGGCTTTCGGAATCGGCCAGATCAACTGGCTCACCTCACCCGATACGTCGCTGCTCGCGGTGGTCATCGCCAACATCTGGCTGGGCATTCCGTTCAACCTCGTCATCCTCTACTCGGGCCTGCAGAACATCTCGGCCGACCTCTACGAGGCCGCTGCGCTCGACGGAGCAGGACCGTGGCGCCAGTTCTGGAGCATCACCTTTCCTCTGCTTCGCCCCGTCTCGGCGATCACGCTGCTGCTCGGCCTCGTCTACACGCTGAAGGTGGTCGACATCATCTGGATCATGACGAGTGGAGGCCCCGCGAACTCCACCACGACACTCGCGATCTGGTCGTACCGAGAAGCTTTCGGTACCGGCCAGCCCGATCTCTCCCCCGCTGCCGCCGTCGGCAACATCCTCATCGTCATCGCGCTCATCTTCGGGTTCATCTACCTGAGAATGCAGCGACGTCAGGAGCAATCATGACCGCCCGCCGCCCCTGGTGGAAGACCGCTCTCGGAGTCGTCTTCACCGCCCTGATGCTGTTCCCGGTCTACTGGATGGTCAACGTGTCGTTCACGAAGACCGCCGACCTCCGGCTCAGCCCTCCTCACGTCTTCCCCCTCGACCCGACCCTCGACGGTTACGCCGAGGTGCTGCGTCAGCAGCTCCCGAACCTCGGCACGAGCCTCCTCATCGGCCTGGGCACCGTGGCGCTGACGGTCGTCATCGCGGCTCCGGCCGCGTACGCGATCTCACTGTTGAATCTGCGCGGAGGCCGCACCCTCAACTTCGTGCTTCTGGTCGCGCAGATGATTCCCGGCGTGGTCATGGCCATGGGTTTCTATGCGATCTACGTGCGGCTCGGCATGCTCAACAGCGTGTGGGGGCTGATCCTCGCCGACTCGACGGTCGCTGTGCCGTTCGGCGTGCTTCTGTTCACGGCATTCATGAGCGGCCTGCCGCGCGAATTGCTGCAGGCGGCTCGCATAGACGGCGCGAACGCCTGGCGCACCTTCACCTCGGTCGTGATGCCGCTGAGTCGCAACTCCGCGATCACGGTGGCCCTGTTCGCGTTCCTGTGGGCATGGTCGGACTTCGTGTTCGCCTCGACGCTCGCGCGCAATTCGGCGCTGAAACCGGTGACCCTCGGCATCTACTCGTACATCGGCAACAACACCACGCAGTGGAACGCCATCATGGCCACCGCCGTCGTCGCCTCCATCCCAGCCGCGATTCTGCTCGTCGTGGCCCAGCGCTACGTCGCGGCGGGCGTGACCGCCGGCGCAGTGAAGGACTGAACTCGTGACCATATCCACTGCACCACAGCAGGTCGCCCGCACGATGCGGATGTCAGCTCCGGTCGTGCCTGCCGACTCCGTCCACCAGGGCGTCGGCGTCGCCGAGGTGAGTCTCGACCCGTCGGGTTTCTGGGGCAGCCGGCAGAGCGTGAATGCCGCCGCCACGCTGACTCATTGCCTCGACTGGATGGAGCGCCTGGGCTGGATCGAGAACTTCGATCGCGTCGCCCGAGGCGAGACCACGACCGAACGACCCGGCTGGCAGTTCTCCGATTCGGAGATCTACAAGCTCCTGGAGGCCATGGCGTGGGAGCTTGGCAGGCGCCCCGACGAGACGTTGGCAGCAGCCTTCGAGGCGTTGGTCGACAGAATCGGCGCGGCCCAAGACGACGACGGCTATCTGAACACGGCTCACGGGCATCCGGGCCTGCCACCACGCTATTCCGACCTTGCGATGGGTCACGAACTGTACAACACGGGCCATCTGCTGCAGGCGGGCGTCGCGCGGTTGCGCACGGGGTACGACGACCGTCTCGTGCAGATCGCGCGCCGCGCGGCCGACCAGGTCTGTGAGGAATTCGGGGCGAACGGCCGCGCTGATATCTGCGGTCACCCCGAAATCGAGGTGGCGCTCGTCGAGGCGGGGCGCGCATTCGGCGAGCGTCGCTATCTCGAGCAGGCACGCCTGTTCATCGAGCGACGCGGCCACGGCACGCTCCCGGTGCGCCCGCTTCTCTCGGCGGAGTATTTCCAGGACGACGTTCCGGTGCGAGAGGCCACCGTCCTTCGCGGGCACGCGGTCAGAGCCCTCTACCTCTCGGCCGGCGCCTTCGATGTGGCCGTCGACACCGGCGATCACGGCCTGGCCGACGCGGTCACCGCGCAGTGGAAGAACACGGTCGCCCGCCGCACCTATCTGACGGGCGGCATGGGCTCACGGCATCAGGACGAGGGTTTCGGCGACGACTGGGAGCTGCCGGCCGATCGCGCCTACTGCGAGACCTGCGCGGGCGTCGCCTCGGTCATGCTCGCCTGGCGGTTGTATCTGGCTACGGGCGACGTCCGCTACCCGGACCTCATCGAGCGCACCCTCTTCAACGTCGTGGCCACCTCGCCGAGCGAAGACGGCCGGTCTTTCTTCTACGCCAATTCGCTGCAGCTGCGCGAGCCTGGTGCGAGCGCGAGCGACGGAGTCAACAACAGGGCGGAAGGCGGTATGCGGGCACCGTGGTTCGACGTCTCGTGCTGCCCCACCAACGTCGCCCGCACCGTGGCGTCGCTGGGGGCGTACGTCGCGTCTGCCGACGACGAGGGCGTCTCGGTGCTGCAGTACGCGGCCGGCGCGATCCGTGTCGGAGGATTCGTGCTGCAGGTCGAGACCCGCTATCCCGATGAGTCGACCGTGCGTGTTCGCGTCGTCGCCGCGCCCGAGTCCGAGTCGCGCCTGCGCCTGCGCATCCCAGGCTGGGCAGACGACGCCACGCTGAGTCTCAACGGCGAAGACGCGACCCCTGTCGCGCCCGGCTGGGCCGACATCCGGCGTTCGTTCGAACCGGATGACGAGGTCGTGCTCGAGCTGCCGCTCGCTCCGCGTCTGACCTGGCCCGACTCCCGCATCGACGCCGTTCGGGGCACGGTGGCCGTGGAGCGGGGCCCGCTGGTGCTGTGCCTCGAATCGGTGGATCTGCCCTCGGGCACGCACATCGAAGAGGTGCAACTCGACCCGGATTCCACACTATCGGCCCACGCCGACGGCGCACGGGTGCACGGCGTCGCCGCGGCCACGACCGACTCCGGCATCCTGCCGTTCGGCACGACCAAGCCCGTCTCCTCAGACCCGAGGCCCATCGAGCTCACGCTCGTGCCGTACCACCGATGGGCAGAGCGTGGCCCGGCCACCATGCGCATCTTCATCCCCGTGACAAGCTGACAAGGCCCGCGGCCCACACCTGCCAGCCACCACCTAGGAGAACACCCGTGACAGCGCCCTCGTCTGCACCCTTCGACATCCGCGAGATCCCCTTCAGCCGCAGGGGATCGTGGCTCGATATCTCGCCCGTGGTGGCGCTGCATACCGTGCGCGACAAGCTGCACCTGGTCTCGCACCAGACCGGCATGCACGCCATCTTCGTCTTCGAGCCGCTGCAGCACGGCCGCCCCGTCGACGCGGTCGTGGATGCGACACCCACGACACTGCGCTGGTCGACGCCCGACGGCGAGGTCGAGGCGGTCTTCGAGAACGACAGCGTGCTGAGGGTGCGCGGACGGTCGGCGCAGCTGAGGATCGCCGACGCGACACCGGAGTTGACCCCCTTCACCGGCACCTACCTCTTCACCGATCCGATCGACGAGGCGGCCGTCTTCACCTCCTACGAGACGGGCCGGCGCTACCGCATCACCGCCCTCTCCGGCGCCCTGTCGATCACCGGGTCCGAGGCGCTGGGCGCCGGTGAGCGTTCGGTAGACACGACCGGTGACGAGTGGGAGATCGCCATCGAGGAGTTCGACGCGGCTCGAGCGCCGTACCGGGCGCCCGGTTCATTCGACGACGCCGCAGCAGCGGTTGCCGCGGAGTTCGATCACTACGTCGAGAGCATCGCGTCGTGGCGGAGCGAGCGCACGCCCGGCGTCTCGGCGGCCTGCTACGTACTGTGGTCGGCGACCGTCTCTCCGAGCGGCTTCCTCGAGCGGGAGTCGATCTTCATGTCGAAGCACTGGATGGACAAGGTGTGGAGCTGGGATCACTGCTTCAATGCTCTTGCGCTCGCACCCGGACTCCCCCGGGAAGCGCTCGACCAGTTCTCGATCGTCTTCGATTTTCAGGACACGAGCGGCGCACTCCCCGACTCCGTCACCCACTCGGAGGTGCTCTACAACTTCGTCAAGCCGCCCATCCACGGGTGGGCCTTCCGTAAGATCCGAGCCACCCTCGAGGCCCCCCTGGAGCTGCGGGCCCTCACCGACATCTACGACTCGCTCGTGCGCTGGACTCGGTTCTGGCTCGATCGCCGACGGGTCGCCGGCCACGTGCTGCCGCATTACCAGCACGGCAACGACAGTGGATGGGACAACTCGACGACCTTCGACCACGACCGAGTGATCGAAGCTCCCGATCTCGCGGCCTTCCTGCTGGTGCAGCTCGAGGTGCTCGCCGAGCTGGCGAACGAACTGGGTCGCGACAGCGAGGCCGCCTCTTGGGCCGATGAGGCGAATGCGGTACACAGCGCCCTCCTCGACCTCTGGACCGGCGATGCCTTCGTGGCGAGGGCGCCGGTGAGTGGTCGTCTGAGCAAGACGAGTTCGCTCCTCAACACGCTGCCGATCGTGGCCGCCGCGCACCTGCCCGAGAACATCATCAAGGGGCTGTCGGAGCGAATCTCCGAGCATGTCACCGACTTCGGCCCAGCGACTCAGCTGGTCGACAGCGACGAGTACGAGGCGGACGGCTACTGGCGCGGGCCGATCTGGGCGCCGTCGACGGCGATCATCGAAGACGGTCTGCGAAGAGGCGGCCAGACCGCCCTCGCCGATCTCATCAGCGATCGCTTCCGACGTCTCTGCGAGAGGTCAGGCTTCGCCGAGAACTTCGACGCTCTGACCGGTGAGGGCCTGCGCGACCGCGCGTACACGTGGACGGCGAGTTGCTACCTCACCTTCGCCCGCGAAGCCGAAGAGCGCCACACGCGGGTGGACGTCGACGACGCTAGCCTGACCGCGCCGTAGACAGGCGCGTGATCAATCGCGTTTCGAGTTCCATGCGGATGGCCGAGCCGTTCGATGGCCGGGATGCGGCGGCGCGATCGGTTTCGCGGAGCATCCGGAAGGCCGCGGCGCCCATCTCGACGATCGGCTGCTGAACGGTCGTCATGGGCGGCGTCGCCCACGCGGACTCCTGGATATCGTCGAAGCCGACCACGCTCACCTCTTTGGGTATCGACAGAGCGGCATCACGGGCCGCGTCGTAGACGCCCAGCGCCATGAAGTCGGAGCAGGCGAAGATGGCCGAAGGCGTCGTCTCGCCCGACGAGAGCATTGCTGAAGCAATACGGTGTGCCTGCTCCCGATCCCAGTCGCCATAGGCGAGCCACTCCTCGGGAATAGTGACCCCCTGCTCCCGGAGTGCCGTGATGAAGCCGTCGATTCGCGCACTGCTCGACAGCTCTGTGCGCCGGCCCCCGACGACCCCGATCCGTGTGTGCCCCAGCTCGAGGAGGTGCTCCGCGGCCAGGCGCCCGCCATCCCAGTTCGTCGCCCCGATGCTGCCGACGTCTGCGGGGGGCCGGCTGATCGGGTCGATGACCACGACGGGGATGTTCCCGGTAGTCAGCATGTTCAGCTGGGCCGCGGTCGTGTCGACGAGAACGATGATCGCCCCCAGCGACGGTCTTCTCAGCAGGCGGCGCATCCAGTCGTCGTCGGAACGGGCGACGGTGAGGACGACATCGATCCCGTCGGCGGCGGCCGCGGCCTCGACACCCTCCAGGACCCGACTGATCCAGCTGCCTTCGACGTGCTTGACGACGACATCGATGAGCGGAACTGCCGGTCGTCTCTCGTCGCCGACTCGGGCTCGCGTCTTGCGTCTGTATCCCAGCTCCTGAGCGGAAGCCATCACGCGGCGGCGCGTCGCCTCCGATACATCGGTTCCCCCGTTCAGCACTTTCGAGACGGTGGGCACGCTGATCCCCGCGAGCGCGGCGATCTGCGCGAGGGTCGGTGCGCGCGGCGGGTCGATCGGTGTCGGCATGACACGACTCTACAGAAGTTGCGCAAGTTTTTGGGCGATATACACTCAGCGAAGGGCTTGTCTCGGTCACCAGCCTGAGTGAGAATAGATGCCGAACGACGCGAACACGAACTTAATTTGCGCAACTTCTGCTCGCCTCCACCGCGCGCGACCCAGCACCTCAAGGACGATGATGACTGACACACAACAGACCGCTCCGGAGAAGAGAGCGCTCGTGGTGCGCGGAGGATGGGATGGACACCAGCCCGTCGAGGCCACCGAGTTGTTCCTTCCTTTTCTCGAAGCGAACGGCTTCGAGGTGCGGGTCGAGGAGTCTCCGGCCGTCTATACCGACGCCTCGTACCTGTCGGGCGTCGACCTCATCGTGCAGTCGAACACCATGTCGTCGATCGAGGCGGCCGAGTTCGAGGGGCTGCGAGCCGCGGTCGAAGCCGGCACGGGCTTCGCTGGCTGGCACGGCGGAATCGCGGACTCCTACCGCAACAACTCTGACTACCTCCAAATGGTCGGCGGTCAGTTCGCCTCGCACCCCGGCAAGCACCCGAGCGAACGCACGGGTGAGCAATCCGACAACTACGTTCCCCACACGATCGAGATGACCGCGGCCGCGGCGACTCACCCGATCACCGCCGGCATCGGAGACTTCGAACTGGTGACCGAGCAGTACTGGGTTCTGCACGACGACTACAACGACGTGCTGGCCACCACCACGCAGGCCGCGCGGGAGTGGGATCCCTGGAATCGGCCCATCACGTCGCCCGCCATCTGGACCAGAAACTGGGGCGCCGGGCGCATCTTCGTCTCCACGCCGGGCCACCGGGTGGAGATCCTGCAGGATCCCAACGTCAAGACCATCATCGAAAGGGGCCTCCTGTGGGCATCCCGCTGACCGTCGGCATCATCGGCGTCGGAAAGATCAGCGAGCAGTACCTCGCGAACCTCCCCAGCTTCCCTAGCCTCCGCCTCGTGGCCGTCGCCGACCTCAACGAGGTCAGGGCCCGAGAGATCGCCGAACAACACGGCGTGCGCGCGTTGACGGTCGACGAACTTCTCGACGACGCCGAGGTCGATGCCGTCTTGAACCTCACCATTCCGGCCGCCCACGTCGAGATCGGAACCCGCGCCCTTCACGCCGGCAAGCACGTCTTCGCAGAGAAGCCTCTGGGGTTGAACGCAGCGGAGGCGGCACCCATGCTCGATCTCGCCGAAGAACTCGGTCTCAGATTCGGCAGCGCGCCCGACACGGTCCTCGGCACAGGCATCCAGACAGCCCGTCGCGCCATCGACTCGGGGCTGATCGGCGAGCCGATCGCCGCACAGGTCTTCTGGTCGTCACCCGGCCACGAAGCGTGGCATCCGGCCCCGGCCTTCTACTACCAGGAGGGCGGCGGACCCCTGCTCGACATGGGCCCGTACTACCTCACCTCGCTCGTTCACTTCTTCGGACCGGTCGTACGGGTCAGCGGCCTGACCAGCCGTTCGAACCGGATGCGCACGGTCGGCTCGGGCGCGCTGGAGGGCACCGAGATCCCCGTCTCGGTCGACACCCACGTGACGGCACTGCTGGAGCACGCCGGAGGGGTCTCGTCGACCGTCACCGTCAGCTTCGAGATCTGGAAGACCCGTTCTCCGCTGTTCGAGGTCTACGGCACGGCGGGCACCCTCGCCGTTCCCGATCCGAATCAGTTCTCCGAGCCAGTGGAGTTCGCCTCCCAGGAGACCCGGGAGTGGGAGCACCTCCCCGACTCCGCCGGCTACATCGCCACGGGCCGCGGCATCGGCCTCGCCGACCTCGCCGAGGCGATCGAGCGTGACCTGCCACACCGCGCGTCGGGCAGACTCGCGCTGCACGTGCTCGAGATCATGGATGCCATTCAGCTCTCCAGTACGCGACGAGAGACCATCGCGATCGCGAGCACGGTCGAGCGGCCCCAGCCCGTTCCCCTTCGGGAGGTCGCGGAGCAGGGCTAGCCGGTCAGCGCCAGTCCGCCAGATCCCGGGCCAAGCGGGCACGCGCTCGCACCAAAAGTCCGCGCACGGTCGTGACGGGGATCATCAGCTCGCCGGCGATCTCGGTGTAGCCCCAGTGATCGAGTTGCCTGAGTTGCCAGCATCGACGCTGCAGCTCGGGCATCGACTCGAGGATCCGCCTGGCCTCGGCTGCGAGGGAGCGGCAGTGAGCCACATTCGCCGGATCATCGAGGTCGGGCACGAGGACATCGTCGTCGAGGTCGGCACGCCGTCGTGACGTCGCGGAACGAAGTCGGTCGTAGCTGCGCCGACGCACCGTCGTCACGAGCCACCCGGCGATCCTCTCGCTCTCGATGACACTCTCCGCGTGTGTCCAGGCGGCGAGAAAAGCCTCCTGCACGACGTCGTCGACGTCTGCAGTGCCGCCCAGCGTGCGGCGTGCGACCGAGCGCAGCATCGCCGAGTGGCGGTGCACGATCTGCTGGAACACCGCGTCATCCGCATTGGGTCTGCGGGTCGTGGCAATGGTGGCGAGCATCGTGACTCCAGGTGTCGAACAATATGTGTATGCATGATTCGGACCACCCGTGAGCCGAGATTGGCGCGTCCATACCCCCAAAGCGAGGGACTCTCAATTCGGACGGCATACGCGTCGGATGCAGACGCGTCAAGCAGACGTCGCGAGGTCGGCCGCACAGGAATAGGCTTGTCGATGGCCCGCCTCGCACCGCAGCGAGAGTCGCGGGCTGCGCGCCGCCGGCACTCTGGAGACCCCCTTGACCGAATCTGCTCCCGTCGATCCCACCACCACCGAGGCCTGGAAGAAGCTCGCTGCCATCGCCGATGGCTTCTCCCCCGACCTTCGCGGATGGTTCGCCGACGATTCAAGCCGAGCCGAGCGCTACACCTTCCAGGCGGCAGATCTGACCGTCGACCTCTCCAAGGGGCTCGTGACCGAAGAGATCCTGGCGCATCTGCTCCAGCTGGCGAAAGACGTCGACGTCTCGGGTCGCTACGACGCCATGATCGCGGGCGAACACATCAACGTCACCGAAGACCGCGCGGTGCTGCACACCGCCCTCCGTCGCCCGAAAGACGGGGAGGGCCTTGTTCCCCCGAAGGGCTTCGTCGTCGACGGCCAGGACATCGACGCCGATGTGCACGCGACTCTCGACAAGGTCTACGCGTTCGCCGACAAGGTCCGCGCAGGCGAGTGGACCGGCGTCACCGGCAAGCGCATCGAGACCGTCGTCAACATCGGTATCGGCGGCTCCGATCTGGGCCCCGTCATGGTCTACGAGGCGTTGAAGCCCTACGTGCAGGCCGGCATCGAGGCACGCTTCGTCTCGAACATCGACCCCAACGACGTCTACGAGAAGACGGTCGGCCTCGATCCTGAGACGACGCTCTTCATCGTCGCATCGAAGACCTTCGGCACCCTCGAGACGCTCACGAATGCCCGACTCGCTCGCGAATGGCTGTGGGCCGAGCTGAGCGCCGCCGGAGTTCTCGACGACACCGACGAAGCGCGCAAGGGCGCCGTCGCCAAGCACTTCGTCGCGGTGTCGACAGCCCTCGACAAGGTCGAGGCGTTCGGTATCGACCCTCAGAACGCGTTCGGGTTCTGGGACTGGGTGGGCGGCCGGTACTCGGTCGACTCCGCCATCGGCACCTCCGTCGTGATCGCTATCGGGCCAGACAACTGGCGCGAGTTCCTCGCCGGATTCCACGCTGTCGACGAGCACATGCGCACCACCGAACTCGAAAGCAACGTGCCGGTTCTGATGGGCCTGCTCAACGTCTGGTACACGAACTTCCTCGGCGCGCAGAGCCACGCGGTTCTTCCGTACGCCCAGTATCTGCACCGCTTCGCCGCCTACCTGCAGCAGCTCACGATGGAGTCGAACGGCAAGAGCGTCCGCTGGGACGGCTCGCCCGTCACCAGCGATACCGGAGAAATCTTCTGGGGCGAACCGGGAACGAACGGTCAGCACGCGTTCTACCAGCTCATCCACCAGGGCACCCGTCTCATCCCCGCCGATTTCATCGCGGTGGCCAACCCGGCGCATCCGTTGAAAGACGCCACGGGCGATGGCGCCGGCGTCGAGCCCGGCCAAGACGTGCACACGCTGTTCATGGCCAACTTCTTCGCGCAGACGAAGGCCCTCGCCTTCGGCAAGACCGCCGACGAGGTGCGCGCCGAGGGTACGAAGGAGTCCGTCGTCCCCGCTCGCGAGTTCGCGGGAAACAAGCCGACGACATCGATCCTCGCTCCCGCGCTGACGCCGAGCGTCGTGGGCCAGCTCATCGCGCTGTACGAGCACATCGTGTTCGTCGAGGGAACCGTCTGGGGCATCGACTCGTTCGATCAGTGGGGCGTCGAGCTCGGCAAGCAGCTCGCGCTGCAGATCACGCCCGCGGTCGCCGGCGATGCCGCCGCCCTCGAGAGTCAGGACTCGTCGAGCAAGTCGCTCATCGCGAAGTACCTCGAGCTGCGCAAGTAGCCCTCGCGAGCGCAGGGGAACGACGCCATGGCCGGACGCATCGAGATCGATCTGTTCAGCACGCTCGATGGCGTGATGCAGGCGCCGGGCGGGCCCGATGAAGACCCGTCCGGCCGGTTCGCCTTCGGCGGTTGGCAGGCACCGCTGACCGATCCGGCCGTCGGCGAACAGGTGATCGACGGCATCCGGCGCATGGACGCCCTTCTGCTGGGTCGACGCACCTACGAGATCTTCGCCGCGTATTGGCCGAAGCAGCTCGACAGCCCCGGTGGCGCCGACAACGAGATCGCTGCGGCGTTCGATGCCATTCCCAAGTACGTCGCTTCACGCTCGGAGCCTGCCCTGACGTGGAACGATTCGCACCTGCTCGGGCCCGACATCGCATCCGAGATCGAGATCTTGCGCGATCGCCATCGAGAGATCCATGTGATCGGCAGCGTCGACTTCGCTCGCACCCTCGTCGCGGACTCGCTCTTCGATCAGCTGAACCTCTGGGTCTACCCGATCGTCCTCGGCTCGGGCAGACGCCTCTTTCCGGCCGACGGCCCGGCCGTGCGGCTAGAACCGGTCTCGTCCTCGACGATCTCGCCAGACGGGACACTCCTGCTGCGCTACCGACCGACGGGCGAGGTTCCCGCCACGGGCGATATGACCTGAGCCTCGTGCTCATACGAGTGGCGTGGCAGCGGCGCTGCGCGACCTCATCGAACGTGAGGCTCGTCCCGCGCAACGACGCCGCCAACTGACTGCAACGGTAGTTCGTCGGAGGCGTCCACCAGCTGGGACTTGACGCGGCGGTTCCCGAGTGATTCACACCCGTCGATCGTAGACTTCGGCGTATGAACCTCGACGATATTCCCATCACCACGACGACCGGCGAAGAGACGACGCTGGGTGCGTTCGACGGGGTCAGGTTGATCGTCAACGTGGCGAGCCGCTGCGGCCTCGCGCCGCAGTACGAGAAGCTCGAGACGCTGCAGAAGACCTACGGCGACAAGGGCTTCACGGTGCTCGGCTTCCCGAGCAACCAGTTCCTGCAAGAGCTCTCCACCGACGAGGCGATCCAGGAATACTGCTCGATGACATGGGGAGTCACCTTCCCGATCTTCGAGAAGATCAGAGTCAACGGCCGCAACGCGCATCCGCTCTACAAAGAACTCACCAAGACGCCCGATGTCAACGGCAAGACCGGCCGCATCAGCTGGAACTTCGAGAAGTTCATCGTGACCCCCGACGGCGCGGTGCACCGCTTCAGCCCTCGCACCGAGCCCGACGACCCCGCCATCCTCGAGGTCATCGAGAAGTCGCTGCCCGCCGCGACCGAGTAGGAATTCGCCGCCTGGGGGGTCACTGCTCGCCGCGGCGAACTTAGGCTTGAGGCATGGGCAGTCCCACGGAACCTCGTGATTCGCGGCTGAATGTCGCTCGCTACCAGGTCGACAAGTTGACCCCGGAGAACGAACGCGACGATGCGAGCGATGCCGGCCAGCCGACGATGGAGCAACGGGCGCAGATCGTCGAGATCTCGATCCAACAGGCCATGCGGCGGGGCGATTTCGACAACCTGCCCGGGGCGGGAAAACCGCTCTCCGGCCTGCAGAACGCCTACGACCCGAACTGGTGGATCAGGCAGAAGATCGAACGCGAACGCCTCACCGGCCTGGGACCGCCCGCGCTGACCCTGCGCACCGAGGACGCCCAGCTCGACGACCGACTCGACGCCGCACCCTCGGAGGAGGCGGTCCGAAGCATGCTGACCGACTTCAACGCGCGCATCATCGAGGCGCGTCGCCAGTTGCAGGGTGGGCCGCCCGTCGTGACCGTTCCGCGCGATGTCGATGCCGAGGTGCAGCGTTGGCGTGAGCGACGGGATGCGCGATATCGGCAGTACGCGGAGGAACGGGAGCGTGAGGAAGCCGCCTACCGGGCGATGGGATGGCGTGAACGCCGTCGCGCACGCCGCTCACGACGCTGAGATGGCCGCGTGGCTCCGACAGGATCTTCACGGATCGGACGATTTAGGCTGACCTTAGCCATGGGTCGCACCACGTGCAACCCCATTGCACCCGAAGCAATGCGCGAACGAAAGTAGTCTAATGAGAGAGCTTCACTATGGGGGCGGAACCCTTGTCGTCGGCCGCGAGGTCTGCACGGCAGTATTCGATTACGCCCTGGCGTTGGCACGAATGGGGAGGTCTGACCTCATCACCGTGCCGATCCTGGTGAACGGTCAGATCGACGAATCGAACATCCTGCTGGGACCGACCACGCAGATCTACTGCACGCCCGCAACGCAGACGGCCGAGGCGCTCGACGACTCGGCGAAGATCGCCGAACTGCGCGAGCGCATCGCTTCGCTGCACCGACCGATCACCGCGGTGTCTGGCGACTCCACGGTGTACCCGGACTTCGAACTCGAATACTGATCACACCCGCGCTACAGTTCTGGTCATGTCGATCGAACCGCGCGGCCCCTCATCGGTGACGGAGAATCGTCCTGGCTGAGCAGACTCCCGGCGACCTCGCACGCCTCGTCACGTTCAGCGACGCGGTCGTCGCGATCGCCGCGACCCTGCTCGTATTGCCCCTCGCCGAGAACGCCACTCGAGGAGACTCGCCCACACTGGGCGACATCATCGCCGAGAGCGGCGGTCAGATTCTGCTGGTGCTGCTGGGCTTCTTCGTGATCTGCCGATTCTGGCTCAACCACCACGACATCATGCGCAACCTCGTCACGTTCGACCCACCGCTGTTCTGGGTCAACGCCGTGTGGATGGTGTCCATCGTTCTGCTGCCCTTCACGACGAGCCTGATCGGCACATCCAACAGCAGCGACCCGGCCACCACGGGTCTCTACATCGGCAACATGCTCGTCACCTGTCTGGCCGCGTTGGCGATGCAATGGCACGTCACGCGCACCCCGTCTCTGCAGACCTCCGAGAGCAGAGGCACGGCACGACTGACCGGTGGGGTCGTCGCGGCTATCGCGCTCGCCGTCGCCCTCGGTCTCGCCATCCTCGTCCCGTCTATCGGGCCATGGGCTCTTCTGCTTCTCGCCGTCGACGGGTTCGTCACCAAGGCCCTGCGGCGCAGAACAGAGAAGCCGGGCTCACCGCGAAGAAGATCGCGATGAACCCGGCCGATATGCTGCCGAGAGTCAGTCGTTAGGCGACCGACTGCTCCCTGCGGGGAAGCTTCCATCCGGGTCGCACGTAGTGGCACGTGTACCCGTTGGGGTACTTCTCCAGGTAATCCTGGTGCTCTTCCTCGGCCTCCCAGAAGTCGCCGGCCGGCTCGACCTCGGTGACGACCTTCGCGGGCCACAGGCCGGATGCGTCGACATCGGCGATCGTGTCGAGTGCGACCTGCTTCTGCTCGTCAGACGTGTAGAAGATGGCCGAACGGTAGCTCTCGCCCACGTCATTGCCCTGTCGGTTCTTGGTCGACGGGTCGTGGATCTGGAAGAAGAACTCGAGCAGATCGCGGAAGCTGATCTGCGACGGATCGAACACGATCTCGAGGGCCTCCGCATGCGAGCCGTGATTGCGGTAGGTGGCGTTGGGGGTGTCTCCGCCGGAGTACCCGGTGCGTGTGGAGATGACTCCCGCGCGCTTGCGGATCAAATCCTGGACGCCCCAGAAGCATCCGCCGGCCAGAATGGCGGTTTCAGTGGTCGTGGTCATCGTGAGATCTCCTCGGTGCTTGTGGATGCGGTGGGTGTGGATGTGGTGAACAGGCTGCGGTAATCACCGTAGCCCTCCTTCTCGAGGTCTGCCTCTGCGACGAAACGAAGCGACGCGGAGTTGATGCAGTAGCGCAGTCCCCCGGCCTCGGTCGGGCCGTCGTCGAAGACGTGGCCGAGGTGGCTGTCGCCATGAGCGGAGCGCACCTCGGTGCGCACCATTCCGAAGGCCTTGTCGGTCTTGATGACGATGTTGTCGGGATCGACCGGAACGGTGAAGCTCGGCCAGCCCGATCTGCTGTCGTACTTGTCGGTCGACGCGAACAGCGGCTCTCCCGAAACGACGTCGACGTACAGGCCGGCGTCTTTCTTGTCCCAGAACTCGTTTCGGAAGGCGGGCTCTGTTGCATCGTCCTGGGTGACGCGGCGCTGCTGTCGCGTGAGACGGGCTATCGCCTCGGGGCTCTTGAGGTACTGGGCTGACACTGTTGTCTCCTTGTGTGTGCGCGGCTGGCTGCCGCGGTTATGAGGTAGAACCAGCGTGACTCGTTGGATGTTCCGGGGTCGGCAAACACTCAGGAATCGTAGGCTGCGGTCTGAGCGGCCCGGCGGAGGAGGAGATCCTCGCTCTCTGTCCACCGGGCGATCACGGTGTCGGCGCGCGAACGATCCCGGTCTGCAAGCGAGTGGAGGAGCGGACGGATCACGTCGCGAGCGAGTGCGAGACCGAGCTCGTCGACACCACTCGATCGGAGGAAACCCTCGAGCCTCGTCAGATCAGTCACGACGAGCACGTCGAGATGGCTCTGAAGCAGAATCACCGCGGCGAGCCGCCGCTCGTAGACGTCGACCTCCCAGAGCAGGGAGCTCAGGGCCGTGATCTCGTCGTGCGTGAGATCGGGAAAGCGGCGCAGGGTGTCGCGGAGGGTCGCTCGGATCGCCCCGACGGATGCGCCGTAGTAGGCGGTGCCTTCGCCGAACATCGCGCGGTGCTCTTCGGCACGACGCCACGATGACTCGTACTGCAGCGCCTCGTCGACGAGGTCGCAGGCCTCGCGGATGCGCGGCGCCGCCACTACTCGCTCTCGGCGACCAGGGTGCCCATCACGTCGAAGAACGCGTTGTAGCCGATCACGGTCTGCTCGAGCTGACCCTCATCGAAGCCCGGAGACTCCTGCGTCATGGTCATCTCGGTGCCGTCGCCGACCGGCGTGAGATCGACCGTGATCACGCCGCGCGCGTCGAGAGCGGGATTATCTGTGATGGTCATGACGAGTTGATTGGGAGCATCCACCTCGAGGTATTCGCCGACCCAGCTGATCGACGTGTCGTCAGGCAGCTTCATGACCGCGCTCCACGAACCGCCCGGGCGGACATCCATCGACAGCGTATCGGAGGGCACGTCCACACCGTCGGTGCCGAACCACACCGCGAACTTCTCGGGATCGGTCCACGCGTCGAAGACGGCCTGGGGAGTCGCGTCGAATGTCCTGGTGATGCTGAGCTGTGCCATCGTGATACTCCTCGTCGCTGCTGGTCTGCAGTGGACACTACCCGCTTCGCCCAGGAGGTGTCACTGCGCGGGCCGGCGCCTCCGGATCGCGATCTACCGAGGCCGGTTCGATCGGAGCATCCGTCTTCTCACTGCGCACGAAGCCGATGCCCACCAGGATCAGGGCGCCACCGAGAAGTTGGGGCAGAGTCAGCTGCTCTCCGAGCAGCAGCCAGGCGTAGAACGTGGCCGCCACCACCTCGAGCAGGCCGACGAACGAGGCGAGTCTCGACCCGAGCATCTGGGTGGCGGTGATGCTCGTCGCGTAGGCGACCGCGGTCGAGACGACCCCGACGAGCAGCAATGGGAGCCACCATGGCGCCGCCGAGCCGAAGAAAGCGACGTCGTCGAACGTGACGGTGAACGGAACGAGACCCGTGAGGCCGACGGCGCCCAGTGCGAGGCCACCGATCACGAGGCCTGCAGCCGCGAGGGCGACCGGCGGGAGCCCGTCGTCGGGTCGCGCCGCGACGACGTAGTAAACGGCGCATCCCACCATTGCTGCGACGGCGAGCGCCAACCCGAGCACATCGAGACTCGCGGTGCCGCCCGGAGACACGACCATGACCAGGCCGACGAGCGCGACGACCGAGCCTATGAGAACGACGGCCTTGGGCATCCGGCGGGTGCGCGCCCAGGCGAAGGCGACGAGCAGCAGCGGCGCCATGTACTCGATGAGGATGCCCGTGCCCACGGGGATGCGCTGGATGGCGGCGAAGTAGAGAAGCTGGGTTCCCGCGACACCGATGAGCGCCATGGCGAGCACCCGGCCCCGCGAGCGCCACAGCGCCGACCATCGGCCGCGCAGGGTCAGGATGGCGACGGGCGCCAGCACGACGCCGCCGACCAGCGCGCGTACGGTGACCGCCGCTGCGGGGCTCCAACCGGATTCGAGCAGGGGCTTCACGAGGGCGCCAGAGGTGCCGAACGTGGCCGCGGCGATGACGGCGATGACCAGACCTGCCGAGGTCGACGACCGTTGCATGCGATTCCCTTTCACCCTGCCGTTGAGATGCTCTGATCCAGACGCTAGTCTCAGAATGAGTAAGGAGTCAATTTGCATTTTGCCCCTGACACCGAAGACATTCTCGGCTTCATCGTCACCCTCGCAAATACGGTCGCCGGCGCCTCACGGAGCGGCGCCGACGAGGTCGGCACGCCCGCTCAGCTCACCGAGCTTCTCGACGCGAACGGCTACACGGGCCGCTTCGACCGCGACGAGCGCGAACTCGCCGAGGTGCATCGAGTGCGCACGCAGCTCAGACACGTCTGGAGCCTCGACCGCGACGCGGCCGCGGTCGAGGTCAACGCCATGCTGAGGCAGACCCGGGCGCTCCCCCAGCTCGTTCGTCACGATGCACTCGACTGGCATCTGCACGCGTCTGAAGACGACGAGCCACTCGCCGAGCGCATTCTCAGCGAGGCGTCGCTGGCCTTCGTCGACGTGATCCGCAGCGATGAGATGACCCGCCTGCGCACGTGCGGAGCCCCCGATTGCGAGGGGATCTTCGCCGACCTCTCGCGCAACGGATCGAAGAGGTTCTGCAGCGTGCGCTGCGGCAACCGGGTGAACATGATCGCCTTCCGCGAGCGCGCCGCGGCCGACAGCGCATAGCCTGGGCGCATGGCACGAACGATCTCCACCAATACCTCCGTCGACCGCCAGGGCATGCTCGAGTTCGTACGCCCCCGACACCGGATGCTCGTCGCCACGACGCGCGCCGACGGCCGACCCCAGATGTCCCCGGTCTCGGGCGGCGTCGACGACGAGGGGCGCATTGTGATCTCGACGTATCCCGGTCGCGCGAAAACGCGCAATACCGAGCGGCGCTCGGAGGTCTCGGTGCTGGTGCTCTCCGACGACTGGAACGACGCGTGGATCCAGGTAGACGGCGATGCCGAAGTGCTGCACATGCCGGAGGCCGCAGACGCGCTCGTCGACTACTACCGGAGCATCTCGGGAGAGCACCCCGACTGGCCGGAGTACCGCGCCGCCATGGCGCTGCAGAACAAGTCGCTGCTGCGCATCACGCCCACCCGCTGGAGCCCTGTCTCGACCGGCGGGTTCCCCGCAGACGTCGCCGCCCGCCTCGACGGAGCTTGAGCAGTGGTCGAGACCCTGTGCGGCGAAAAATCTGGTGCCGACGTCGTTCTACGCGAGCCCAGAGGCGCCGAGCAGTGCGCCCACACCGTAGGTGGCTGCTAACGCAAGGGCTCCACCGGTCACCACCCTCACAGTTGCTCGTGTCCTCGAGCTGCCTCCGATGTGTGCCGAAATCGCACCCGTGATCGCCAAGGCCACGAGGACGGCGACGAACGTAACCGGGACCCTCCAATCTGCAGGCGGGAGCAGGATGGCGAGCATGGGCAGGATGGCGCCGATCGTGAACGCGACCGCCGAGGCCCCGGCGGCGTGCCATGGGCTGACGACGTCGCCCTCGTCGATGTTGAGCTCAGCCGAGAGGTGAGCAGCGAGGGCGTCGTGGTGCGTGAGCTCCTCGGCGACGCGGCGCGCGGTGGGCTCGCTGAGTCCCTTCGCGCGGTACAGCGAGGTGAGCTCTTCAAGCTCCTGAGCGGGCATGTCTCGAAGCTCATCGCGTTCCTTCTGGATCAGCGCATGCTCGCTGTCGCTCTGGCTGCTCACCGAGACGTACTCGCCCAAAGCCATTGAGATGGCGCCCCCGACCAGGCCGGCGACACCAGCCGTCAGGATGGGGCCAGAATCGGCCGTGGCCCCGGCGACACCGACGACGATGGCGGCGACAGACACGATCCCGTCGTTGGCGCCAAGCACCCCGGCGCGCAGCCAGTTCAAGCGTTGCGCGATTCCTGTCTGGTGCGGTTCGTTCAGATGAGCATACGAGTGGTTCGAGCGGCCGGTGTCCATCATCGCCATACCTTCGACTGTGTCAATCGACGCATCGAGCGGCGCATGTGCACCCGCTCGGCACCCTTGCCCGCCTCGGTGAGAACGAAGATGAGCACGGCGATCGCCGACGTGTAGGCCCACTCGCGGATACCGAGCGGCGCCGAATGAAACCACGGGTGCATGAACGGGGCATAGACGAATCCGAACTGCAGCAGAAGCAGGATGCCGCCCGAGACGTAGATCGCCCTGTTACCTCGCAGGGTGGCGAGCCGGAGGCTGGATGCGCGCAAGAAACGGCAGCTGAAGAGGAACGCGAGCTGCGCGAGGGTCAGCATGGTGACCGCGGTGGTCTGGGCTTCGGCGCTGCTCGACCCGATGGATTCTTCGTAGAAGAACACACCGATCGTCGCGGTCGTGATCAGGGCCGTGACCCAGACGATTCGTGCGAAGTAGCTGCGATCGAGAATCCCCCTACTGAACCGTGTAGGCGGTCTCTGCATGATGCCCGGTTCGGCCGGTTCGGTCGCGAGTGCCAAAGACAGAGTGACGGCCGTGATCAGGTTGACCCAGAGGATCTGTGTGGCCTGCAAGGGCAGCGTGAATCCGATGACTACGGCAAGCAGAAGAACGAGCGCCTGGGCAGAGGTGGTGGGAAGTAGAAACAGGATCGACTTCTGGAGGTTGTCGCGGATGCGACGCCCTTCTTCGACAGCTCGTCCGATCGTGGCGAAGTTGTCGTCGGCCAGCACGATGTCGGCGGCCTCTTTTGTGGTCTCGGTGCCCTTGATGCCCATGGCCACACCGATATCGGCGCGGCGAAGGGCGGGGGCGTCGTTGACGCCGTCGCCGGTCATGGCCACGACCTGGCCTCGCGATTGCAGGGCCGTGACGATTCGGAGCTTGTGCTCCGGGCTTGTCCGCGCGTACACGTCGACGTCGGGTGCGGCCTCGGCGAGCTCCTCGTCGGTCATCCGGTGCACGACATCGCCCGTGAGCACCCGGGAACCTTCTTGGGCGATTCGCATCTCCATCGCGATCGCCAGCGCGGTGCCGGGGTGGTCGCCGGTGATCATCTTCACGCGGATGCCGGCGGTATGCATGGTTTCGATTGCGGCGACGGCCTCGGCTCTCGGGGGGTCGAGGATGCCCGCCACTCCGAGAAAGACGAGTCCCGACTCGCAGTCGTCGGCGCTGAGTTGCTCGGAATCGGTGACGGTATCGGAGCGCGCTGCGGCCAGTACCCGGAGGCCTGTGGCGCTGAGGTCGTTTACGATTCGTTCCCACTCGGGCCTGTCGATCGGGCGCTTTACTCCGCCTGCCCCGAGCTCGTGGCTGCAGCGGTCGAGCACGACCCGCGGTGCTCCCTTGAGCAGAATTCGCGTGTCGCCACCGGCCTTGTGAGACGTGATCGCCATGAACTTGGCTTCGGCGGAGAAGGGAAGCACAGCATGACGCGAGTACGATGCGCCGTCGAAGCCGGCCTTTGCGGCCAGTGCCCGGAGCGCACCTTCGGTGGGGTCTCCGACGACCTGCCAGTCTTCGCCGGTGGAGGTGAGGTGCGCGTCGTTGCAGAGGGCGAACGCTTCGACGAGCGCATCGAGATCTGACCGATCCGTCGAGTCGTTGCCATCGGAATTGACGATCGCACCCTTCGGCGCGTATCCGGTTCCCTCGACGTCGTAGCGCGCAGCCGGGGTCACGGCCGTGCGAACGGTCATCTCGTTGCGGGTGAGTGTGCCGGTCTTGTCTGTACAGATCGTTGTCACCGAGCCCAGGGTCTCGACGGAACTGAGTGTGCGCACGATGGCCCTGCGGGAGGCCATCTGGCGCACTCCGAGAGCAAGGGTGATCGTGACCAGGGCGGGAAGACCCTCTGGGATAGCGGCGACGGCGAATCCGATCGTCGCCGGAACCAGTTGACCGAGGCTGCTTCCGTGCAGGAGCCACCCGACCAACAACATGACGGCGGCGACGACCAGAATCAGAACCGAGATGCGTTTGCTGAAGGAGTTCAGCTGACGGGTAATGGGTGTGGCGGTGTTTCGTGTGGCGTTGACGAGCGAGTGGATTCGCCCGATTTCTGTGTCGAGCCCTGTCGCGGTAACGACAGCGGTTCCGTCGCCCGCCGTCACGTGGGTACCGGAGAACAGCATGTCGTGCCGATCGCCGACTCCGCTGTCGGCATCGACGGAAGCGGCGTCTTTGTCCGCGGGAAGCGACTCGCCCGTGAGGGCTGATTCATCGATGCGGAGAAGATTCGCCTGAAGAATTCGAGCGTCGGCGGGTACCTTGTCGCCCGGTTCGACGCGCACGATGTCGCCGGCCACGAGGTCGGTGGCGTTGATGTTCGTCCATTCTTCCGCCCGTCTGGTCTTGGCGGTGAGCGACAGCATGGCTCGGATTCCGTCGAGCGCTTTCTGGGTGCGACCGTTTTGAATCAGGCCGACGATGGCGTTGATGACGGTCACGGCGAGAATCACGATCGCGTCGATCCAGTCGCCGATCAAGAAGGTGATGACCGCGGACGCGAGAAGAACGTAGATGAGGATGTCGTGGAACTGCCTCAGAAAGGTCAGGACGGGATTGGAGGGGCGCGCCTGAGGCAGCTCGTTGGGACCATCCACGACGAGACGACGGGCCGCCTCATCGACGGACAAACCTGTGCGGTCGGTGGAAAGCTCATCGAGCATCTCGTCGCCCGTGCGGGAATAGGGCGACGCGTGTGAGCTTGGTGAAAGTCGGGTCACGGGGTGGGGTTGGCCGAATCGCGTCGCGGAACAATCACGACAGGGCTGTGTGCGTGCGCGGCGCATTCCGCGCTGACGGAGCCCAGCACCAGGCCGGCAAAACCGCCGTGTCCACGCGACCCGACCACGGTCATCCGGGCGCCCGTCGACGCCGTGATCAGAGCCTCGGCCGGCTGTGCGAGCGATGCGACCAGGCTGACCTCGACGGTTGGGTGCGTACTGATCTGGTCGAGTGTTTCGGCGATGAGGTCTCGCTGCACGCGTCCAGTGACCTCTTCGAACGAAGAGACGTAGCCGAATTCTTCGCTGAACTGAGGGGGAATGCGGTCGAAGTTCCACGTACGGACGACTGTCACAGGAGATGACAGGATTTCGGCCGTGGTCAGTGCCCACTCGAGGGCGTCGTCGGCATTCTGCGATCCGTCGTGGCCGACGATGATTGGGGCATCGCCTTGATCATCGGCCACGGTATGGCTGTCGCGAATAATCATGACCGGGCAGTGGGCATGGGCCGCGCACTGGGCGCTGACGGATCCCAGAACGAGTCCCGCGAATCCACCGTGACCACGGCTGCCAACGATGAGCAGATCTGCCGATCTGCTTTCTTTGACGAGGTCGCGTGCAGCGGATCCCTCGATGACGCGCCGCTCGTACCAGCCCGGCAGGTCAGGCCCAAAAACGGTGTGCGACGCTTCCACAAGCTGCGACTCGGCGTACTCGCCGGGCGACCACGCGAGAACGAAGGGGGTGTATGCGATCGGTGTGGTCCACACGGAAACCGCCTTGAGCTGGGCGTCCTGCTTCTCGGCGAGATATTTTGCGTGCCGTAAGGCCACGATGGAAGCAGCGGAGCCGTCGACGCCGACGACGATCAAAGCCTGGTGTTGTGCTGGTGTAGTCATGAACTAACAGTGCGCTGATCGTCGGGGGCACGGTAGGGCACAAGGTCCTCACCTGTCAGAGCAGAGTAACCACGCCGTGGCGATCCCTTGCGTTCGGTGTGAAAAGGCACGCCGCCGCATGGGCAGTGTGTCGTGGATGACGACCGTGGCGCCGTTGAGGTTCAGGAGGACATCGTGAGCGATGGATCCCACTGTTCCGGGCAGGCTCACATTGCGATGGGAGCGACCGATGACGAGAAGGGATGCCGCGGCCGAAGCGTCGATCAGACCCTCGGCGGCTGGCCGGCGCACGCTTCTGGTGCGCACGAGAATCTGTGGCTGGGCCTTCATTGCGATGGTCTGGGCCTCCGCGAGGACCGCATCTGAGAACAGTGCCCCGAACCGCGCCCTCTCCTCTTGCCTGTCGTGAGCCAGCGCAGCAGGCTTCCGAGACATATCCCAGCAGTGCACGATCGTGAGTTCGTGACCGGTTCGAGCAGCCTCGGCGGCGGCGAAACAGATCGTCTCGTGCTCTGCTGCCGCATCGGAGACTCCCACGACGATTCCTCCTCGACGTCGCGTAGAGACGTTGGGAATGAACGCGACGGGGCTAGATGCCCGCGCCGCGAGTTGGATGAACTTGGATCCGAAGATTCGGCCCTGCACGAACCCGGTTTTATGAGTGCCGATCGCGAGCATGACCATGTGTTCCGACGCCGCGGCGAGTTGTTCGAGAGGATCGCCTTGGAGTAGCGATGAGGAGACCGACACCCCGTGCTCGATGAGGTGAGCAAAGTCGACTTCCGCCTGCAGGAACGCGTGTTCGGTCTCGGTGATCTCGGCGGACATGTGCGCCGGCGGCGCGGTCATCACGTCTTCGACGATGTGGGCGAGAACCACACTGGCACCAGTCAGCGCAGCTCTGTGCATGCTCCAACGGATGGCGGATCGGCTCGGTGACGACCCGTCGACGCCGACGACGATCGACTGCCCGGCGTGCATGTTCACATTGTGTGCGGTGGGACTCATGCCTGAATCGTGGCACTGGGATCGCGCTCCTGGCAGAGTCGAAGGTCCCAACCGTGAATGCACGCGGTCCCGGGGCGTACCCTGTGAAAGCCGGGCTCTGCACCGTACGGGCTTGGCGCGACATGATCCGAGGTGTTTCACCGATGACCGACGACGACTCGTTGACCTTTCCCGACAAGCAGCGCGGTGATATCGACATCGCCCTCGACGATCTCGTCGAAAAAGCACACGACGGTCTCACGACGGAGAGTCGCCTCCGCGCGCTTCTCAAGGCGAACCAGGCTGTCGTCGAGCAACTCGACCTCCCGGTGGTTCTCCGACGAATCGTCGAAGCGGCTGTCGAACTCGTCGGCGCCCAGTACGGCGCCCTTGGCGTCGTCGCACCCTTCGGGGGTCTCGATCAATTCATCCACGTCGGAATGGGCGAGGGAGACGTGGAGAAGATTGGGCATCTCCCTGAGGGTCGCGGACTTCTGGGAGCGCTCATCGATGATCCCGCGCCGATTCGTCTCAACAAGATCGCCGACGAGTCGCGGTCGTCGGGATTTCCTCACGGTCATCCCCCCATGGACAGCTTTCTGGGGGTGCCGGTACGGGTGCGCGACGAGGTCTACGGCAATCTCTACCTCACCAATCAGGCCACGGGCCACTTCAGTGGTGAAGACGAACGACTTGTCACGGCGTTGGCCGCAACAGCCGGTATCGCGATTGAGAACGCTCGTCTTTTCGCCGAGACGAAGCGACGCCAGGCCTGGTCTGCCGCGTCTGCAGAGATCACGGCGGCGCTGCTGTCCGGCGAACGGGAAGATTCGATGTCGCTCATCGTCAACCGTGTGCTGGGACTCTCGGGCGCCGACCTGGTGTGCGTACTTCTCCCAACGGACGTATCAGAGACGCTCGTCATTCAGACCGCGCTGGGACTCAGTGATGACGATCTCCAGGGTGCCCGTGTCGCGGTTGCGAGTTCGATTTCCGGGTCGGTGATCGAGGGCCGGCAACCGCGTCTGCTGGATGACAGCAACACTCCTCTTCCCGGTGGCGTGATTCTGGGCCCCGTTATGGCGGTGCCCCTGATCTCCGCAGGACAGGCAGAGGGAGTCCTGTTTCTTGCACGTGCCCAAGGGGGTGCACTGTTCTCGACTGCCGACCTCGAGATGGCTGCCGATTTCGCCGGCCAGGCCAGCGTCTCTATGCAGCTGGGTAAGGCGCGCGCCGACCGGCAGCGATTGTTACTGCTCGAGGATCGCGGACGAATCGCCCGTGATCTGCACGACCATGTGATCCAAGAGATCTTCGGGACGGGCCTTGAATTGCAGAGCATCGCCGGACGCATCGGAGACCGCCACCTGGAGGACCGGATTGTTCAGTCTGTTGGAAACCTCGATGCCACGATCTCGCAGATTCGAACCGTGATCTTCGCACTCTCGGCTCCCTCTACGAAGTCGCAGGACACAATCCGGCACTCCATCATCGATGTTGTGAACGAACTGGCTCCCAGCCTGCGAAGCACCCCCTACGTCAGTTTCTCCGGACCGGTCGACTTACTCGTCACCGGAAGCCTCGCGGGTGATGTGATCGCCGTTGCGCGTGAGGCCTTAACCAATACGGCGAAACATGCAGCTGCGGAACACACGTCCGTGTCATTGGCGGCTCTGGACGGCTACATCCTTCTCGAAGTCACCGACGACGGAACGGGAGCATCCGAAACCGGGAGGCGAAGCGGGCTGGCGAATCTTGAGAAGCGAGCGCAGCTTCGCGGAGGCACAGCCGAGTTCGTGTCCGACGATACGGGCACGACCGTACGGTGGCGTGTGCCCTACTCGGTGTCGAGAGACATCCCGAAAGCTCGCCTGTCATGATCCGCGTTTTTCTCGTAGATGACCACGAACTCGTCCGCCGAGGCATAGCCGGCCTCCTCGAACTCGAAGAAGACATCGCGGTAATCGGCGAAGCCGGCACTGTCAGCCAGGCGGAGTCACGCATCAGGGCGACACAACCAGACGTGGTTCTTCTCGACGTGAGGTTGCCCGATGGCAGCGGCATCGACGTGTGCCGGAACGTGCGATCGGAAAACCCTTCTCTTCAGTGCCTCATCTTGACGGCGTATGACGATGATGGAGCCATCGACGCGGCTGTCCTCGCCGGGGCGGCAGGCTATGTACTCAAAGATGTGCGCGGAAGTGGCCTCGTTGAGACCCTGCGGAAGGTCGCGGCGGGCCAACAGCTTCTCGACCCGGTCCTGACGCGAAAGGTGGTGGAGCGAATCATCGTGGCGCCGCCCGGTGACGCCCGACTCGACTCCTTGACCGCACGGGAGAGGCAAATCCTGACACTCATCGCGGATGGGATGACGAACAGAGAGATCGGGGTCGAACTCTCACTCGCTGAAAAGACCGTCAAGAATTATGTGTCTGGATTACTCAGCAAGCTGGGACTGCAGCGCCGCACCCAGGCCGCGATTCTTCATCTCGAATCTCACCCAACGGGTATCCGCACCACCGACGACAAGCTGTAGAAATCAATCAGGTCGCGTGCCGCCGTCGAGCGGGCCGAGTCTCGACTTCTGGATAAAACCCGGTCCACAAGCAGAGGACCAAAGACCCTGTCGGTCCACCGTGCGAGGTGCGAATCTGGCCTCATGACCACCTCACAGACTCCCCCCTCGAGCCAGGGCACCGCCGAAAGGGGGGACCAAGACGTCGACGGACGGGCGTCTCGGTTCGGAGTCGATGGCACCGGGGTCGCGACGGATGACTACAACAGATCGATCGAATTCGATGCCGGCTCACGCCCGCCTGTTCATCCCAGAACAACTCGAATCGTTGTCGGCCTCGACGGGTCTGCTGCCTCGCTCGGCGCGCTTAGCCGAGCAGTCAAGATAGCGACCGCCATGAACGCAACCGTCCAGGGCGTCATCGCCTGGAGCCTGCCGAGTGAGTGGAGCCTGCCGAGCATCTATGGCAACTACGGCCTGGCGAACTGGTCGCCCGAATCGGACTCCCAGCAGATGATGGCCGCAGCGGTATCGACCACGTTCGAAGGCAACACGCCGACGTGGTTCATACCGACGATCCGGCAAGGCAATCCAGCCGAGATCCTGATCGACGAAAGCAGAGGCGCAGAGATGCTCATCGTCGGCTGTCGCGGGCACGGCGGCTTCGCCGGGCTCCTGCTCGGCTCCGTCAGCATGGCCTGCGCCGCGCACGCACACTGCCCGGTGCTCATCATGCACGACGACGACGACCGTTGATGCCGTAACACCACGCGCTTCATCGAGAGCCGCTCCGATCCATTCACGTCAACAGAAACGAGATTCACCATGACCGCACAAACTGTCCAGCCCACCGTCCATCCCCGGCACGACGCTGCTCATCGAGACCTGACTAAGGCAAACGCGGTCAGCTCGACCACCGGCAGGCGCGTGCTCGCGACCCTGCGCCTGGCGACAGGATTCATCTTTCTCTGGGCCTTCATCGACAAACTCTTAGGACTGGGATTCTCCACACCCACCGAACGGGCATGGATCAATGGGGGCACACCGAGTCAGGGGTTTCTCAACAGTCCTGCCGTCGTGGGCCCGCTGAAACCGTTCTTCGCGGCGATCGCGAGCCCCACGACCGACGTGCTGTTCATGCTCGGAATGCTTGCCATCGGCGTCGCCGTCATGCTCGGAATAGGCCTGCGCATCAGCGCCGTCGCGGGCACGGTCATCATGCTCTTTATGTACCTCGCTGAGTGGCCGTTCGGGGCCGATGCCGAGTCCACCAATCCCCTGGTCGATTACCACATCATCTATGCCCTCGCTCTGATCACCGTCGCAGCGCTCTCGGCGGGAGACACGTGGGGCCTCGGACGAACATGGAAAAGCCTCCCGCTCGTGCAGAAGAACCGTTGGCTGGTCTGACATGGTCATGCTCGCCAAAGACTTCCAAGAATGGTCACCACAAGGGACCGTTACCGAGCTATCCGTCGACCACTGCTGGGAACGGCTGGCCGGTTCGAACATCGGACGACTCGGACTGATCATCGACAACAAGCCGGAGATCTTCCCCGTCAACTACATCGCTGACGGGCACACGATCGTGTTCAGAACGGCGCATGGAACCAAATACGAGAGCCTGACTACGGGAGCTCCCGTGGTTTTCGAAGTTGACGAGCGGCTGACGCACGGCGGCTGGAGCGTCGTCCTGAAAGGACCAGCAGTCGTCCTGGGCCCCGACATTCCAGAATCGTCGCCCAGTGATCATCACCCGCCGATGTGGGTGGCCGCAGCAGGATATATGTATGTCCGTCTCACCCCGCAGGAGATTCGTGGACGCGAGTTCGAAGGGCAAGTGCGAATCATCTATCCGAACAACTGAGGAATCGCGACACTCATCCGGATCTTCGGCGATCAGAGAATCCCGAGGTGGTCGAGCAGGATCCGGGTGCCGATGATGATCAGGATGAGCCCGCCGGCTATCTCCGCCGGGCGGCGGAACTTCACTCCCGCCCGGTGGCCGATCACGATTCCGGCGAAGGTGAGAACGAAGGTCGTCGCGGCGATGAGCACCGCCGTCTCGGTGATCGAGATCGCCAGGAAGGCGAACGACAAGCCCACCGCGAGCGCGTCGACACTCGTGGCCACCGAGAGCACCAGAAGCTCCCTGAGCTTCAGCCTGTCGTCGATCTCGGTGTCCTCCGGGTTCGAGAACGCCTCCCACAGCATCTTTCCGCCGATCAGTCCGAGGAGAACGAAGGCGACCCAGTGGTCGATCCCCGTGATGTACGACGCGAACTGCGTGCCGAGAAACCATCCGATGACGGGCATGACGCCCTGAAACAGCCCGAACGCGGCGGCGATGATGAGCGCGTTGCGCAGATTGAAGCGACGCATGTGCAGGCCCTTGCCGAGCGCGACAGCGAACGCGTCGGCCGAGACTCCGAGCGCGACGAAGAAGACAGACCAGAGGGCCATGCGATGGGAGACCTTTCACGACGAACAAGCAATACGCTGCTCGCCGTTGAGGCTTCAAGAATGCCAGGCCGCCTTCCCGCTCACGGCTCAGAATCCGCGATTCACGGCTTTTCGGGCTGCCTAACGGCCGGGGCTGGGGTGCGCGGCGCGTCGTCGTTCCAGGTCTTGACGATGGCCCATCCGACGGCGGCGATCGGAACGGCCAGCACGGCACCGGTGATGCCACCGAGGATCGTGCCGGCGGTGAGGGCGACCAGGATCACGAGGGGGTGCAGCTTCAGCGACTGCGCCATGACCACGGGCTGGAGGAAGTTGCCCTCGAGCTGATTGACGACCACGACGATGAGGACCACGATGAGGGCGACCACGGGTCCGTTCGCCACGAGAGCGACCAGGGCGGCGAGGATTCCCGCGGCGGTCGCACCAACGATCGGGATGAAGGCGGTGACGAACACGATCACCGCGAGCGGCAGCGCGAGGGGAACCCCGAGGATAGCGAGGCCGATGCCGATGCCGGCCGCATCGACAAAGGCGATGATGGCCGTTCCGCGAACATAGCCGCCGAGAACGCGCACCGCGGTGGCACCGATCCGCTCGCCACGGGCCTTGCGGTGGCCTCGGAAAGGCCGCAGGAAGAACGCCCAGATCGTCGGGCCGTCTTTGAGGAAGAAGAACAGGATGACGACGGCCAGCGCCGCGCCCGTGGCCAGTTCACCGACGACGGATGCGCCGGCGAGGGCACCCGATCCGGCCTGGCTGCTCGTCGCGAAATCGATGAGCGCCTGCTTGGCCGACTCGATCTGCGATTCATCGACGGGAATGGGGCCGTTCGTGATGAAGTTCTGCAGCTGATCGAGGCCGTCCTTGGCCGACGACGCCAATGTGTCCCACTGGCCGCGCACGGCGAAGACGATGAGCGTGACGAGGCCGCCGATCACCAGAATGCCCGCGAGCAGGGTGAGCCAGGTCGCGAGAATCGCCGACATGCCGCGCTTCTTGAGGAACCGCATGACGGGAGATGCCGCCGCCGCGATGATGAGTGCGATCAGCACGGGAATCACCACGAGCTTCAGCTGCACGAGTGCGAACACCACGATCACGGCCAATGCCAGAACGATGATGATCTGGCCACTGCGAATGGCCAGCGCTCCCATCTTGTCGGTGAGCAGGGAACGCAAAGACGGAGTAGCCGAGGGCTCACCAGAGGGAACGGTCATATACACACCCTAGGGAAAGATCGGATATTGCCATCCCCCTAGACTTGGCCGGTGTCGACCAGCCCAGATCTTCCGCGCCGGGCGTCGGCCGCCTCTGCCCGAGCCGGTGGCCGAGCGCTCGCTCTCGTCGGCATCGTGCTCGTCGCCGTCAATCTGCGCACCGCCGTAGCCGCGCTGTCGCCGATCTTCTCCCAGATCAGCGTCGACGTTCCCGTCGACAGCGTGGGCGTGGGGCTCTTGGGAACCCTCCCCCCCTCTCTGCTTCGCGGTCTTCGGGCTGCTCGCGCCCGCGCTCAAGAGGCACCTGCGCCTCGAGACGCTGCTCATCGCGGCGCTCGGCGCCATCCTGATCGGGCACCTCGCGCGTGGTCTCGCGCCGAACTACGCCGTCCTCGCCCTCGCGAGCGTGCTCACCTTCGCGGGAATGGGCGTCGCGAACGTCGTCCTTCCGCCCATCGTCAAGAAGTACTTCCCGACATCGATCGGCACGCTCACCTCGCTGTACGTCACGATCATGGCGCTGTTCAGCCTGATCCCACCGCTCGTCGCCGTGCCTATCGCCGATTCGCTCGGGTGGCGTCTCAGCGTCTCGATGTGGGCAGCGCTGGCCGCGGTGGCGATCATTCCCTGGCTCATGCTCTGGATGCGCGACCGCCGGGCGACTGCCGCGGCGACGCGGGCGGCCACGGCGGCGGCCGGGCCCGCGGCATCCGGATCGCCCTCGGACGCCGGCCTTCTGCCGGAGATCTCACCGGCGGTGGCCGGGCGTGTCTGGCGCTCACCGCTGGCCTGGTCGATGGGCCTGCTCTTCGGCACGACGAGCCTCAACGTCTACGCTGCCTTCGCCTGGCTTCCCGAGCTGCTCACCGACCTCGCCGGCGTCTCCCCCGCGCAGGCCGGCGTTCTGCTCTCGCTCTACGCCGGCATGGGCATTCCGTTCTCGCTCGCCGTGCCCGTTCTCGCGAGCCGGATGCGATCGGTCGCGCCGCTGATCGCGCTCGGCTTCGTCTGCTTCGCGGCCGGATATCTCGGGCTGCTCTTCGCTCCGGCCGCGCTCCCCTGGATCTGGGTGGCTCTCGTCGGCGCCGGGCCGCTGACGTTCCCTCTCGTGCTCGTTCTGGTGGGGCTCCGAAGCCGCACGCCGGAGGGGACCGTCGCGCTCAGCGGATTCACACAGGGCGTGGGCTACGCGCTCGGGGCACTGGGACCGCTGCTCGTCGGCGTTTTGCACGAGCTCTCTGGCGGCTGGACCGCACCCCTCGCCTTCCTGCTGCTCACCCTCGTCGTCATCGCCGTCGCGGGCCGAGTGGTCGCACGGCCCCGGATGCTCGAAGACGACTGGCACCGCACGACCCGCGACGAAGACCCTCAGCGGTGAGATGACGCAGACGGCGGCTTCTCACCCGGGCACACTCGCCAGATGCGCCACCTCACCATCACAGCTGAACGTGTTAGCTCGGTGAGATGACGCAGAGTGCGGCTCCAGCGGAGGGCGCTAACGGCGGCGGTCGTAGCTCACGAAGCGGTAGCGGATGCCCGTGCGTGACTCGAGCCAGTCCGTCGCCTCGGCAGGGCTCCAAACGGCGGGGTCGACGGCGGGCGCCCGGGTGTCTCCGGCCACCTCGAGGTCGACCTCGGTCACCTCGAGACGGGATGCTCGGGGCAGGGCCTGCGAGTAGATCTCACCGCCGCCGATGACCCAGACCGGGGCCGATGTGTTGTCGGAACCACCGGCATCCAGAATCTCGTCGAGCGAATGCGCGACATCGGCGCCGTCGGCGGTGAAGTCGCGATCGCGGGTCAGCACGACATTGCGCCGCCCGGGGAGGGGTCGGAACCGCTCAGGTAGGGACTCCCACGTGCGGCGGCCCATCACGACCGTGCCTCCCAGCGTCACCTCTTTGAAGTGCGCGAGGTCTTCTGGCAGGTGCCAGGGAATCGTGCCGCCGTCGCCGATGACTCCGCCGCGGGCCTCGGCCCAGATGAGCGCCACGCTCATACGGCGACGGGCGCCTTGATGGCCGGGTGGTGCACGTAGTCGACGATCTCGAAATCGTCGTAGCGGTAGTCGAAGATGCTGTCGGGTGTGCGCGTGATGCGCAGTTTCGGCAACGCGTACGGCTCGCGGGTGAGCTGCTCGGTGACCTGCTCGACGTGGTTGTCGTAGATGTGGCAGTCGCCGCCCGTCCAGACGAAGTCGCCGACCTCGAGGCCGGCCTGCTGGGCGACCATGTGGGTCAGCAGCGCGTAGCTCGCGATGTTGAACGGCACACCGAGGAACAGGTCGGCGCTGCGCTGGTACAGCTGGCAGGACAGCTTGCCGTCGGCGACGTAGAACTGGAAGAGGGCGTGGCAGGGGGCCAGCGCCATCTCGGGGATCTCGGCGACGTTCCATGCCGAGACGATGATGCGCCGCGAGTCGGGGTCGGACTTCAGCGTCTCGATGACCTGGGAGATCTGGTCGACGTGCCCGCCCGACGGAGTGGGCCATGAGCGCCACTGCACGCCGTAGACCGGGCCGAGCTCACCGTCGGCGTCGGCCCACTCGTCCCAGATCGTGACGCCGTTCTCGCGCAGCCAGCCCACGTTGCTCTCACCACGCAGGAACCAGAGCAGCTCGTAGGCGATCGACTTGAAGTGCACCCGCTTGGTGGTGATGAGCGGAAAGCCCTCGCTGAGATCGAAGCGGAGTTGCGCGCCGAAAACACTCGTCGTTCCCGTTCCCGTGCGGTCGGACTTCGCAGCCCCCGTCTCGAGCACATGGCGCAGCAGGTCTTCGTAGGGCGTCTGAAGTGTGGGCACCCTGCGAGCTTAATCCAACGGATGCCCTGACGGGACGAACTATCGTTGACCACGATGATCACTCGACGAGAAGCCGCCCTCCGCCTCGACATCTCGATGGAGATGGCACGCAGACACGGCATCGCCGCCAAGATCTCCGAGACCGAGCTCGCGGAGATGAACGACAATCCCCCGCCGTGGCTGGCACAGTCGCGGGCCAACCGCACGGGCAAGAAGGCCGTCTGGGTGCAGCTTCGCTGCGATGTCTGCGGCTTCGAGGAATCGGTTCGCCCGAAGAAATGGTGGCCGGAGTTCACCTACCTCACCTGCGATCACCACAGCATCGGCGACATTCCGTTGCCGGCCGAGGGCCTCAAGCGCAGTGAGATCGACGGCATCGGCACGCGCTTCATCGCGATCATCGATGCCTGACGCACCTCCGAACTTCCTCCGCATGACCCCCATTCGGGGCTGATCCCGGGCAGGATGGGCTGATCGAGAGAAGGGAAGCACCATGCCTGGAAGCACGACCCCCGACTTCATGCCGATCATCTTCTGGATCGTCGGCGGCATCATCGCCCTGGTCTTCGTCTTTGTGATCGTCAGTGTGATCGCAAATGCCTCGCGGGCTCGCCGGGCTGGGCACAACCCGCTCACGCTGCAGACCGACATCGCCACGAAGCTGCTCGACAGCGACGCCCTGAGTTCGCAGCCCAGCGTCGAGGCGCGGCTCGAGAAGATCGAGCAGTTGCGCGCGGCCGGCACCATCAGCGCCAACGAATACGACGCCGCTCGCGCCCGACTGTTGACCCAGCTGTAGCGCTTCCACCCGACGTCGCCGACCTGGAGCGAGACGAGCGCCGGTTTTGCCGATATCGGCGTCGATCCTTGTAGCGTGACGCCATGGGCGCGATGAACGAGTTGATCGATAGAAGCACGGTTCTGAGCTTGGCCGGGCTCCTTCGCGAGGCAGACGGCACCCGCACCTGGGACGCCGTCGAAGAGTCTGCCGAGCGCGTCGACGGCCTGCAGTTGCGAGCACGAAGCGATCTCGTGGCCGAGGCCATGCTGAGCGACGAGTCGAGCTATGACGAGCTCTCCACGGCAGTGCGACGGGCGCTGCGTCTGCCCGCGTTCACCGGCTGGATGATCTGGCCCGTGACGGAGGCGGTCACGACCGCGGCACTTCGCGGCTTCTCCAGCGACTCGCACCAGGCTCTCGTGCGCTTCGATGACGGACTCCGGCTGCTGGCCGAACTGACTCCGCGGCTCACCGCGGAGTTCGCCATCCGGCGCTTTCTGGCCGCGGATCTCGATCGCGCGTTGGCGAACATCCTGCCCTGGACGCGCAGCCCCGACGAGCACGTGCGACGCCTCGCGTCCGAAGGCACTCGTCCGTTTTTGCCGTGGGCGGTGCGCGTCGCCTCTCTCACCTCGTCACCCGAGAAGGCGGTGCCGATCCTCGATGCACTCCGGACGGATCCGAGTGAGTATGTGCGACGCTCGGTCGCCAATCATCTGAACGACCTCAGCCGACAGAGCCCGGCGCTGGTCGCGCAGACGGCTGGGCGCTGGCTCGCCGAACCCGACGCGAACACGGCATGGGTCGTTCGGCACGGTCTCCGGACTCTGATCAAGAAAGCCGACCCCGCCGCGTTGGCGCTGATGGGCTTCTCGGATGCCACGCTGCGGGTCTCGCCGATAGCGCTCGCCGACGAGACGGTGACTCTGCCGGGGTCACTCGACTTCTCGCTCACCGTCACCAACGAGGGCGATGCCGCCACGAGACTCGCGATCGACTACGTCGTCTCGTACGTGAAGAATTCCGGCGCGCTGGCGGAGAAGGTGTTCAAGCTCAGCGCGAAAGACCTGCAGCCGGGCGAGACCGTCGGCCTGCGCAAGAGGCACGCCATCCATCAGATGACCACCCGGGTCCATTACCCGGGCACCCACCTGATCGAACTGCAGATCAACGGGCGACGCTACTCGCGTCGCGCCTTCGAGGTCGAGATCCCGTCGCCAGTCTCCTCGGGCTGAGCGCTCGGACGAGGGCCCTCCACGCCGACGCCAGCGGTGGCAGAGACACGCGAACGCAGACGACGAGGCACGACCACCCATAGCAGCGTGACCACGAGCAGCACCCCGACCCCGGCAACGATGCCGCCTGCCCGGCCGAACACGAAATCGAAGATGAGCATCGCCGTTCCGGCCAGAGTGATGGCGACACCGGCCATGGTCACCTGGAGAAAGCGATCCGTGGCGCCGACGATCGTCGCCTTCGCGTGCTGTCGAAAGAGGATGCGGTGCAGGCTCACCGGCGCGAGCCCCATCACGGTCGTGAGAATGGTGACGACGACCAACGAGGCGTAGACGCCCTTCTGATAGTCGTCGAGGTCGCTGAACCTGCTCTGAAAGACGGCGGCGAGAAGAAATCCGGTGAGGATCTGCGTTCCGGTCTGGATGACGCGGAGCTCCTGGAGGATCTCGTCCCAGTTGCGGTCGAGCCTCTCGGTCACCGTCTCGCGGCGGCCGTCGTTCGGGTCGGCATCCAGATCATCCGGGCCGGTCTTCGTGTCCACGATCGCTCCTCACACTGTGTGTGCCGCCAGAGTACCGAAGAGCGCGGGTCGGGTCAGCGAAGAATCAACTCGAAACACAGCGATTGCGGCATGGACTCCGCGTACGGCGCGTAGACCGGAATCGGCGTGAAACCGAGCGTGGAATAGAGACCCACGGCCTCCGGCTGTCGGTCACCAGCCTGAAGGATGAGACGCTCCGCGCCCCCACGCCGAGCGATGTCGATGATCTCGCTCATCAACGCACGGCCAAGACCTCGTCCGCGTCGTGTGCCATCGACGATGACCCTCTTGACCTCCCACTCCGAGCCCGAATCCGTCTGCAGCATCCGCAGGCCGGCGTGGGCGACGGGCACACCGTCGTCGACGAGCAGCACCGTGTCGACGACGGTCGACTCGTCGACCGCGAGCGCACGATGAATCGCCTCTGAGAGCTCGGCGTCGGCCGGACTCGACAGGCCGTACCGCAACTCCATCTCCGCATCCATAACGTCACGGAGTGCGATCGCGCGCGGGTCTGACCATGCGACATGCTGGATGTCGAGTTCGATATTTTCGGGCATCAGACAATCCTCGCAAACAAATAGGAGTTTTGTCCTTGCGCGGCACCCCCGGCGGGATGCACGATGTGCAGAGAAAGCGGTTGCGCCCGCTGCAGCACGGGTGTATATCGCTCGTCAACCCCCGCTGTCATTGGTGAGGTTCCGTCGGATCCGCACCTACGATCGCATAGAGGGGTGAACGGCATCCACGGGGATGGGGGCTGCACGATGAGCGAAACGGCATCACGCCATCCGTACTCCGTGCTGCACAACCGGTATCGCATCGATTCGTTCGTCGGCAAAGGCGGCATGGCCTCGGTCTACCGTGCCCACGATCAATTGCTCGGCAGAGACGTGGCCGTGAAACTCTTCGAACCGGCCCCCGCGAATACCGAGGAGCTCGCCCGCCAACATCACGAACTGGCCGTGCTCGCCAGCCTGAATCATCCGAGCCTCGTCACGCTTCACGACGCGGGAATCGATCGCACCGACGCCGCGAATCCGCGCCGCTTCCTCGTGATGGAACTCGTGAAGGGCAAGAACCTCAAGCAGGCGCTCGACGAGGGGCCGATGGGCCGACGCCAGGTTGCCCAGCTGGCCTACGACCTCGCCGAAGGGCTCGAGTACGCCCATCACCACGGGGTCGTGCACCGCGACGTGAAACCCGCCAACATCCTGTTGGCGGAGTACACGAGCCACGGCGTGCGCACGCGTGCCAAGCTCGCCGACTTCGGCATCGCACAGTCACGAAACGGGTTGCCCGCCAGCCAAGGCTCGGCCACCGGCACCGCCGCGTACCTCAGCCCGGAGCAGGCACGGGGAGAAGCACTCGGGCCGGCCAGCGACGTGTACTCATTGGGACTCGTTCTGCTCGAATGCCTCAGCGGGGCACCCTCGTTCACCGGGCCGAAACTCCAGGCGGCGATGGCACGCCTCATCGACGATCCCGAGGTTCCCGACGACTTGCCCGTCGATTGGCGGATCCTCCTCACGAGCATGACGTCACGCACCATCGCTGACAGGCCGGCGCTGGGCGACATCATCCTGTTCTTCCGTCGCGCCTTCCTCACGGACTCGGGTCGGCACAGCGCCCCCGACGCGGGCGTCTTGCCGAGCGACGAGGCGACCCGGCTCGCGGCAGTCAGACGCTACGACGTGCTCGACACCCCGCCCGACGGGGCGTTCGACCGCATCACCGCGCTGGCCGCCCGCCTGTTCGATGCGCCGGTGGCCATCGTCAGCATCGTCGACTTCGACCGCGTCTGGTTCAAATCGCATCACGGGCTCGACATCTCCGAGGTCGGTCGGGACGCGGGACTCTGCGCCTCCGCGATCCTCGGAGGCGAGCCGTGGGTGGTGGATGACGCCACATTCGACCCGCGAGCAATGGCGAACCCCCTCGTGGCAGGAGAATTCGGACTCCGGTTCTACGCCGGGGTTCCGCTGACCACTCGCGACGGGCACAATCTCGGCACCCTGTGCGTTCTCGATTTCGAACCGCGTGAGGCGAGCGCGCGCGATCTCGAGACGCTCGGCGATCTCGCCGCCATGGTCATGAGCGAGCTCGAACTGCGCCTCGAGGTGCGCCGGGTGTCGGGAAAGGCCCACCCGGCCGCAGCCCCGGCCGTTCAGGCCTAGAAGCCCGCCGACGCCTCGTCGAGAAGGGCGATCTCCGAGCCCGTCAGCTCGAGACGTGCCCCTTCGAGCAGATCGGGCAGCTGCGCCAGCGTTCGGGCGCTCGCGATGGGCGCGACCACGGTGGGTCGAGCCAGCAACCAGGCCAACGCGACGCTCGCGATCGCCACACCCCGCGCATCCGCGATGGTCGCCAGAGCCGAGACCACGCCGAGGCCCTCGTCGGTCAGGTAGTCCTTCGCACCGGCACCGCGATTGCTCTGACCGAGATCGGCGGTGGTGCGGTACTTGCCGGTGAGGAACCCGGCGGCCAGACCGAAATACGGCAGCACTCCTAACTCCGCACGCTCGGCCACGGGTGCGAGGTGCTTCTCGAAGTCTGATCGGTGCACGAGGTTGTAGTGCGGCTGAAGCGCGACCGGCGCCGCGAATCCGTTGCGCCTGGCGATGCCCACCCACTCCGACACACGCTCGGCGGAGAAGTTGGAGATGCCGATGTAGCGGACCTTGCCTGCGGTGACCAGCGCGTCGAACGCGGCGACCGTCTCTTCGAGCGGGGTGTTCTCGTCGTCGAAGTGGGCGTAGTACAGATCGATGTAGTCGGTGCCCAGGCGAGCGAGGCTCGCGTCGGCGGCCGCCGCGACGTTCGTGGCGGAGAGTCCGCGGAACTCGGGGTGCTGGCTGACCTTGGTCGCGATGACGACGTCGGACCGATTGCCGCGGTCCGCCATCCACCGGCCGATGATCGACTCCGACTCGCCGCCCGAGCCGCCCGGAACCCAGGCCGAGTAGCTGTCGGCCGTGTCGATGAGGTCGCCGCCGCCCGACACGAAAGCATCGAGCACATCGCGGGACGACCCCTCGTCGCTCGTCCACCCAAAGGTGTTGCCACCCAGGGCGAGGGGAAACACGGTCAGATCCGATGAACCTATGGCTGTCATGATGACTCCTTCGCGTTATAGACGATCTGTATTATAAAAAACAGTGACCCGGCGACGATTTTCAGTTCCGGATGTTGCCCGTGCGACGTTCCCGATGCCGGGAATGGCACGTACAGGGTGATTCATGAGGTGAAATTCTCGCCCTGGAGTTGATCGATCTTCCCTTGGGACCCGATCGACGCTAATGCGAAACCTTGGAAGATACCTACAGGCCCCGGCCTGTGCCGTCAAGAGCATGCTGCAAAGAATACGTACCGTCTATCATTATTTTCGTGACCGATCCTCGAATCAAAAGAACCCGTTTGCACGTGCTCGAGACCACACGCCGCATGCTGTCCGAGCGCAACGGCGAGACCATCACTCTGAGCAGCCTCGCTAAAGAGGCCGAGGTCTCGCGCCGCACCCTCTACGTGCACTGGGGAACGATCGAGCAGGTCATCAGCGAGGCCGTCAGTCTCGCGTCGGGCACCGACGGATTCGATCCGGAGGGCCTGTCGAACCGCGAGAGGGTCGTGCACTTCCTCACGAGCGTCCGCGACGGAATCCACGAGCCGATCACAAAGGTCGCCCTGACATCGTTGATTCACCACGCGACCCAGGAAGACAAGGCCGTGGCGTCGATGGACGACATGAGTGACAAGCGCCTCGAGCAACTGCGCGAGCTGGTGGGACCTCTGACGACCGAGCAGTTCGCCGAGCTCGTCGGTCCGGTGTACTTCAGCGAACTCGTGCTGCACACGCCCGCCTCCGACGAACTGATCGAGCGCCTCGCCGACGTCGCCGTCGAGCTGATCGGTTCAAGCGACTCGCCCTCCTCCAGCTGACGAGCGTCATGCCGTAAGGCGTGTCCTCATTAATGCGGCTGTCCGTTGCCGTGGACCGCGATTTACGATGGACACAGTCGGGGGTGTCGATTCCCGTCTGTGCATCGAAGGATCGAGGTCACTGTGATACCGAATCCCTCGTCGCGCACCGATCGCATTCTTCGTCCGATCGCACAATTGCACGGGCAGACGCGCCTCGTCACGGCCGCCCTCCTCATTCCCGTCTTCGCTGCCGTCTTCTGGTTCTCCATTCCGCGAGGCACGTGGCCGCGGGTCTTCGTCGCCCTCCTCGTCGTGACCGCGGTCTACGCGACCGCGTCGTTCCTCCTCTCGAGGGTGTCGATCCGCATCGCCCACGATTGCGTCTCGGAGCGGGGCTTCTTCACGACGAACCGGGTCGCGAGCAAGCGCATCGAGAGCGTGCTCATCATCACCGCCTATCGCGGCCAGTCGCTCGAGACGGTTCCCCAGCTGTTCCTTCTCGACACCACGGGCGAGGCTCTTCTCCGCATGCGGGGCCAGTTCTGGTCTACCGACAGCATCGAGGCCATGGCCTCGGCGTTCGATGTTCCCGTCAGACGAATCGAAGAGCCGTTGACGCGGGCCGAGCTGCGGCGTGATTACTCGAAGATCCTCTACTGGTTCGAGCGCTGGCCGTGGCTCGGCGGTGCTGTTGCGGCCGGCACGATCGCGGCGCTCTCGCTGGTGCTCATCCTTCTGATGTCACCCGAGACGCTCGTGGTGCGCTAGGCCGACTCCGCGACGAAGCGCAGGGTCAGCGTGAGCGTGTGCCCTTCCTCGTTGTTCGCGTAGATCGCCTCACCTCTGACGCCGACCAGCTCTCCTGTTCCCGAGCCGGGCACGATGCTGCCGAAGGAATGCGCATCATCGCCGTCGACCAGTCCACCGTGCTGCACGACGAACGATCCTGATCGAGCGCCGACCTGACCGGTGAACAGTTCGGATGCGACGTAGCCGGCACCCGCCGGATTGCCCGCCATCAGCAGCCGTGCGACGCTCTGCCCCTCGATGTCTCCGGTGAAGACCTTGGTCACCGTCACCTGAGCGAGTTCGTTGCGCTCGCCCTCGTCGCCATACGGCTCCTGTTCCCAGCCGGTGATCTCGAACGGGACGATGACGGGAGCGACTTCGATCATGAGCCGATCCTAGAGCGTGGACAGGTCAGCGTCGACGGGCGTTGCCGAAGATGCCCCGCATCACCTCGGTGAGGATCGTCTTCGTCACCGACGATCCGAGAACCTGCTCGATCGGAGTCTTCGACGACCGGCGAGACGAGGATGTGCGTGGCGCGCGGCGTGGTTGGCTCTGCCTGGCGAGGCGGTCGTATTCGGCGTCGATCTTCTTCTGCGCGGCCAGCCGCTCCTTCTCGCTCTTCGCCGCCTGCTCGGCTGCGGCCTCGGCGGCATCCTTCTGCGCGGCGGCGGCGGATGCGGCATCGAGACGGCGTGCCAGCATCTCCTTCGCCGAGTCCGGGTCGACCGCGGCCCCGTAGCGGGCCAGCAGCGGCGACGACTGTACCGTGGCCTGCATGTCCACTGCCGGGGTCGGATCCATCGATCCCTGGGGTGCGCGCATCCGTGTCCATGCGACGGGAGTCGGGGCGCCCTTCTCGTTCATCACGGTGACGATCGCCTCGCCGATAGCCAGACTCTGCAGCACCTCGCCCAGGTCGTACTCGCTGACCGGATAGGTCTGCACGGTCTGCCTCAGAGCCTTGGCATCGTCGGGAGTGTGGGCCCGGAGCTGGTGCTGCACGCGGGAGCCCAGCTGCGCGAGCACATCCCCCGGCACGTCCTTCGGTGTCTGGGTGACGAAGAAGATGCCCACACCCTTTGATCGGATGAGTCGCACGGTCTGCGTGATGGCCGCGAGGAAGTCCTTCGATGCGCCCGAGAACAGCAGGTGCGCCTCGTCGAAGAAGAACACGAGTTTGGGCTTGTCGAGGTCTCCGACCTCGGGGAGGTCGTTCATGAGGTCGGCGAGCAGCCACATGAGAAAGGTCGAGAACAGGGCGGGCTTGTCTTGCACGCCCGGAACCTCGAGCAGGCTGACGATGCCGCGACCATCGGCCGCGAGCCGCAGGAAGTCGGCCGTGTCGATCTCGGGTTCGCCGAAGAAGACGTCGGCGCCCTGATCGGCGAAGGTGATGAGCTCGCGCAGGATGACGCCGACGGTCGCGGACGAGAGACCGCCCAGCTCCTTCAGTTCCGCCTTGCCCTCGTCGCTCTGCAGGTAGCTCAGAACCGAGCGCAGATCGGAGATGTCGATGAGCGGCAGCCCCTGCGCGTCGGCGTAGTGGAACACCAACCCCAGGCTCGACTCCTGCGTCTCGTTCAGACCGAGGACCTTCGACAGCAGCAGCGGGCCGAAGCTCGTGATCGTGGCCCGGATCGGCACTCCGGTGCCGAGGCCGCCGAGCGTGAAGTACTCGGTGGGAAATGCGGTCGGCTGCCAATCCTGCCCGATTCCCCGCGTTCGCTCGGCGAGCTTGTCGCTGGATGCGCCGGCCGTGGCAAGCCCCGAGAGGTCGCCTTTGATGTCGGCCGCGAACACGGGAACGCCCGCGGCGGACAGCTGCTCCGCGAGGCCCTGCAGCGTCTTCGTCTTGCCGGTTCCGGTTGCTCCGGCGACGAGCCCGTGCCGCGCGATCATGCTGAGCGGAATGCGCACCTGCACGTCGGCGCGCGCCTCGCCGTTGACCAACGCACCCATCTGCAGCGCCTCGCCGGCGAAGTCGTAGCCCGAGCGAACCGACTCGACCGCCGCGTCGCTCAGCGGGCCGGATGCGATGGGCTGGCTCGAGGAGGCGGGTTGCGCGGGCGCGGGCTCGACTGGCGCGGCCGCGGTCTCGGCGGCCGCAGCCCGCCGTGTCGCCTCATCGAGCGCGGCCTGGGCCGCATCCGCCGCAGCCTGAGCGGCCTCGGCCGCAGCCCTCGCCTGTGCGAGTGCGGCAGCAGCATCCAGAACAGAACCGTCGGCGTTCGTCATGAGCAAACTCTACCGAGGCAGCGCGACCCCGGAGCGCCGAATCGAGTTGCCCGATTCAGCCGCCTCGACCTGCGATGAGGCGACAGATTCAGGCAACTCGACGGCGCTGTGGACAACTTCTGCAGGGATTCTGTGGGCTGGGCGTAGTGAGCGGGTGAGTCCGATCACTCCGAAACGAATCGTGTTTCCACCCCGCGCGTTCACGGTCGCCGAGGCGAGGGCCAATGGTGTCAGCCCCAGACGCCTGCGAGCCCGCGACCTGACGACGCCGTTTCATGGCATTCGCCTCCTTTCCGGGTGGGAGGACGGTCTTCCGCCGGCGATGCTGTTCGAGGAGCGGTGCCGCGCTCTGACACAGGCTCTTCCGCCCGAGGCTACTTTCAGCCACGCGACCGCCGCGACCTTGCACCGTCTACCCATGCCGCTCGATCTTCAGGATTCACCCCTCCACGTGTCGGTGCCTCGCGGTCGGCGCGCGCCCCACCGTCACGGGGTGATCGGGCATCAGGCCACCCTGTCGGCCGACGATGTCGATACCCGCTTCGGATTCGGCGTGACCACGCCCGAACGCACCTGGTGCGATCTCGGTGCTGTTCTCTCCCTCGCACCGCTCGTCGCAGTCGGTGACCGCCTCATCCACCGCGCCCTCCCGCTGACGCACCTCGACCGGCTCGCTCGCGCCGTCGACGACTACGGCGCCGGGCGGGGCGCCAGACTTCTCCGGCAGGCACTTCCGATGCTCGACGACGGCAGCGAATCGCCGATGGAGTCGTGGCAGCGAGTCATCATCATTCTGGCGGGGCTCCCCGCCCCCGTCACCAACTACAACGTGTTCGATGAGAGGGGCGTCTTCGTGGCCCGCGTCGACCTCGCGTACCCCGAGCTGAAGATCTCGATGGACTACGAGGGCGACCATCACCGCACCGATAAGAGGCAGTGGCGTCGGGACATCGCTCGTTTCAGAAGGCTGAAGGCCATCGGTTGGGACGCGAAGCGCTACACCGCCGACGATCTCGCGGCGCCCGACGAGTTCATCGCCGAGTTGGCGGCCTCGATTCGTGCTCGGTCGTAATCGAGTTGCCCGTTTTCGCCGCCTCGACCTGTGATGAGGCGGCAGATTCCGGCAACTCGGCGGCGAACATAACGAAACGAAGCTGGATCAGCGGAGGAGTAGCGGCGGACGGGTGGCCCACTCGGCGACGAGCTCCTGTCGCACGGCCACGCCCGTTCCCGGCCCGGTGGGAACCCTGAGCCGCCCGTCGACCAGCTCGAAGGGCTCCGTCAGGTCTTCCGCGTAGTAGCGGCGGGATGCCGAGGTGTCTCCGGGAAGCGTGAATCCGGGCAGCGCGGCGAGAGCGACGTTGGAAGCTCTGCCCAACCCCGTCTCGAGCATGCCGCCGACCCAGGCGGGCACGTCGCGCTCCACGCACACGTCGTGGATGCGCACGGATTCGAGGTATCCCCCGACCCTGCCCGGCTTCACATTGACGATGGATGTCGCATCCCGCTCGATCGCATCGCGTGCGATGGCGGCCGACGTGATCGACTCGTCGAGGCAGATCGGGGTGTCGATGGCGGCCGCGAGAACGGCGTGGCCCGCGATGTCGTCTTCGACGAAGGGCTGCTCGATGAGCAGCAGGCCGAACTGATCGAGTTCGCGCAGGTGGTCGATGTCGTCCGGCGTGTAGGCCGTGTTCGCGTCGACCTGCAGCAGGGCGTCGTCTCCGAGCAGGGCGCGCACGGCGGCCACGGGCTCCAGGTCCCATCCCGGCCTGATCTTCAGCTTGATGCGTCGATACCCCTCAGCCACGTAGCCCGAGACCTCGTCGAGCAGCTCGTCGAGAGTCGGCGCGATGCCCACCGACACCCCGCAGTCGACCTCCTCGCGCACGGCGCCGAGGTAACGCCCGAATGAGATGCCGGATGCGCGCAGCTGGGCATCCAGAACGGCCGCCTCGACGGCGGCCTTCGCCATGCGGTGGCCGACCACGAAGCGCAGCCGCGCATCCAACGTCTCGGCCGTGATGTCGGGTTCGGCCAGAATCGCGGGCGCCAGGTAGTTCTCGATGAGGTGTTCGCACCCCGACACGTACTCGCTCGAATACACGGGGTCGGCTCCCGCCACGCACTCGCCCCACCCCTCGACTCCGTCCGAGGTGACGAGGTGCACGAGGAGCACGTCGCGATCGGTCTGCGTTCCGAAGCTCGTCTCGAAGGGCCTGACGAGGGGCATGGCAAGGCGATGCAGGGTGACGCGCTCGACCTTCATGCGCGCAACCCGCTCACGAGATGAGAGGAGCGAGTCGGTCTTCGAGGCCCCACGCCTGCCCGTAGCCGCCTTCAGACTCGGGAGCCCGCATCAGCTCGAGATACGCGCGGGCCTCGAATGCCTCCGGGCCCAGAACGCCGACACCCGACCAGACGCCGGTACTTAGCAGCTCGAGTGCGATCACGGGGTTCAGCGCGGTCTGCCACACCACGCACTGGGCCTCGTACTCGCGCATCGTCCACTCGTTGTCGGCCACGTGGTAGAGGTAGACCTCGCGGGGGCGACCATCGACGCCGGTGCCCGTGACCCAGAGTCCGGCACACGTCTTGCCCGACATGCGCGGGCCGAGAGTCGCCGGGTCGGGAAGACCGGCAGCGACGACGTCGCGGGGCGCGACCTCGACAGGGCCGCCCGACGAGCGCACCCGCACGGGCACGGTGGAGTCGAGACCGAGTTGATGCAAGGTCTTGAGAATGCCGATGAACTCGTTGCCCAGCCCGTACTTGAAGGTCACGCGCTTGGCGTCGACCCAGCGGGGCATGAGCAGAACCTCTTCGTGCTCGACGTTGACGCACTCGACGTCGCCGATGCCCTCGGGAAAGGTGAAGATCTCGGGCTCGGAGAACGGGGGCGTGGTGAACCAGCCGCGCTCCTTCTCCCAGACGACGGGAGGGTTCAGGCACTCCTCGATCGTGGTCCAGATCGAGAAGCTCGGGGCGAAGATCTCGTTGCCGGCCTCGTCGCGCACCACGAGGTTGGCGCCGTCACGGGTGCCGAGCTCGTCGATCTCCGAGAAGAGGTGGTCGGCGGCGTAGCGGGCGAACACATCGCTGAGTCCTGGTTCCACGCCGATTCCGACGAGCGCGAGTCGTCCGGCGGTCTCCCAGTCGGCCGCCTGAGCGAACTGGTCGTCGCCGAGCTTGACGCCGGTCTCGGAGTGGGGGTCGGTGGGGTGCGGCTCCGACAGGCTCATCGCCATGTCGAGATAGTCGGCACCCGCGGCGAGCGCGCCCGCGAAGATCGTGGGCACGAACTTGGGCTCGACGGCATTCATCACGTGGCTGACGCCGTGCTTGCGAGCGACGTCTGCGACGTTGTCGGGGTCGGATGCGTCGATCGCGTCGACCGCGAATCGGCCAGCGACCTCGCTGCCGTGCTTCGACGCGATCCAGTCGACGGTGCGCTGGGCGCGCGAGAGGTCGTAATCGGTCACCACGATCTGCTCGAAGAACGACCGCCGCGCTGCGATCTTGGCAATGGCGTCACCGACGCCGCCGGCACCGACCAGGAGAATTCTCATGGGTGAACGCTACCCCAGGCTCACCGCGCTCCACGAGACGGCGGGCAGGGTGATCGTGACGACGCCGTCGACGATTACGGCCGACGTGTTGGGGCTGAGCCCGACGCGATTCTGGTCGGCGAGAGTGTTCGCCGCGTAGACGTCGTCGTCGGCGAGCGTCGACGCCTCGAGCAGGCCCAGATCTCCCAGGGCGGCGACGTCGATCGTGACCGTGGCCTCCTCGGTCTCGCTGCGATTCACGAGGAAGACGGCGGCGGTTCCCGCTTCGGCATCGACCGTGGCGACAGCGTCGACGGTGGCGACGGTGCCGTACTCCTTGGTCTCGTGCGTGTCGCTCTCGAGTCGCACCTCGAGAACCGTGCCCCGCGCGAGGCGCGAGGTGACGGCGAAGGGGAAGAACGTGGTCTGGCGCCACGAGTCGCCTCCCGGCTCGGTCATGATCGGGGCGATCACGTTGACGAGCTGTGCGAGAGACGCGGATTGCACGCGATCCGCGTGCTTGAGCAGCGAGATGAGCAGGCTGCCGAAGACGACGGCGTCGGCCACGGAGTACACGTCCTCGAGCAGCCGCGGTGCGACCGGCCACTCCTCGATATCGGTGATCCGGTCGACCTGCTGGTAGCGGTCGATGTACCAGACGTTCCACTCGTCGAACGAGATGTTGATCTGCTTCGACGAACGCAGCTCGGCCTTGACGCTGTCGGCCGTGGCCACGACCGACTCGATGAAGTGATCCATGTTGACGCCGGAGGCCAGGAAACTCGTGAGGTCTCCCCCGCGCTCCTCGTAGTAGGCGTGGCACGAGATGTAGTCGACGTCGTCGTAGGTGTGCTGCAGCACGGTGCGCTCCCACGATCCGAAGGTGGGCATCTGGGCGCTCGACGATCCGCACACGACGAGTTCGAGGCGCTCGTCGAGCTGGCGCAGAGCCTTCGCCGTCTGGCTCGCGATCTTGCCGTAGTCCTCGGCGCTGCGATGACCGAGCTGCCACGGGCCATCCATCTCGTTGCCGAGGCACCACATCGTGACGCCGAACGGCTCGACCTGACCGTTGGCGATGCGCTGGTCGCTCAGCGTCGAGCCCGAGCGGATGTTCGTGTACTCGACCAGGTCGAGGGCCTCTTCGACGCCGCGCGTGCCCAGGTTGATGGCGAGCATGAGTTCGCTGTCGACCTTCGCGAGCCACGACGAGAACTCGTGCAGTCCGATCTCATTGGTCTCGGTCGAGTGCCAGGCGAGGTCGAGGCGGCGCGGCCGGTCTTCTCGCGGCCCGACGCTGTCCTCCCACTTGAATCCCGAGACGAAGTTTCCGCCGGGGTACCGGATCGTGGTGGTGCCGAGCTCCTTCACCAGATCGATGACATCGCCGCGAAAGCCCTCGGCGTCAGCCGTGGAGTGGCCGGGTTCGTAGATGCCGTCGTAGACGCAGCGTCCGAGGTGCTCGACGAACGAGCCGAAGATGCGACGGTTGATCGCACCGACGGCGAAGTGGGGATCGAGGATGAGGCGTGCGGTGACCATGGGTGTCTCCCGAGTAGAAGGGGTGGAGAAGGATGGGTGTTGAGCGAGCAGCGATTACTTGAGAGCGCCGAGCGAGAGACCGCCCTGCCAGTACTTCTGCAGCGAGAGGAAGGCGATCACCAGCGGGATGATCGAGATGAGCGACCCGACCACGATGAGCGTGTAGAGCGACGTTCCGCCGCCGTTGTTGGATGCGGCGAGCGCCTGCCAGCCGCCCAGCCCGACGGTGACGGGGTAGAGGTTCTGGTCGCTGAGAACGGCCAGCGGGAGGAAGTAGTTGTTCCACGTTCCGACGACCGAGAGCAGCAGCACGGTGACGACGGCGGGTCGCATCAGCGGCAGCGCGACCGTGAGGAAGGTGCGCAGCTCTCCCGAACCGTCGACGCGAGCCGCGTCGAGCAGTTCGTCGGGAACGGCGTCTGCCGCGTAGACCCGCATCAGGTACACACCGAACGGGCTGAGCAACGACGGCAGGATGACCGCCCAGATCGTGTTCGTGAGGTGCAGCTGCGACATCAGCATGAACGTCGGGATCACCAGCGCGGTGAGCGGCACCATCACCGAGCCGAGCAAGACGGCGAACGAGAAGTCTCGCCCCTTGAACGGGAACTTGGCGAAGCCGTAGCCCGCGAGAACCGCCAGAATCGTCGCGCCCACACCACCGAGCAGGGAGTAGAGAGCCGAGTTGCCCAGCCAGCGGAAGTAGATGCCGCCCTTGTAGGTGATGAGCTCCTGAATGTTGGCCAACAGGTTGAAGTTCTTGTCGAACCACAGGGCGCCGCCCGTGCCCGTGAACAGTCCCTGCGGATCTTTGGTGCTGGCCACGAACAGCCACCACAGCGGAAGCAGGAAGTAGATGATCAGGGCCACGAGGAACACGTGCGCCGTGATGTTCGGCCTCTTCTTCGCCGTGGGAATTCTGGTGATGGTCGTCATGACAGTCCTCCCCGGCGCTTGCGGCTGGCGAATAAGAAGATGTACACCGCGATGAAGACCACGATGCCGAGCGAGAACGAGATGGTCGACGCGTAGTTGAACTGCGAGAAGCGGAAGGCGAGATCGAACGCGTAGATGTTGGGAGTGAAGCTCGACGTGATCGAGCCGTTCGAGATCGGCCTCAGCACCTGCGGCTCCGTGAAGAACTGCAGGGTGCCGATGAGGGCGAAGACGAGAATCAGCGCCATGGCGCTCGAGATCATGGGCACCTTGATGCGGAAGGCGATCTGACGGGGACCAGCACCGTCGATACGCGCGGCCTCGTAGATGCTGGGGTCGATGCCTCGCAGCGCCGCGTAGATGATGATCATGTAGTAGCCGGCCCACTGCCAGACGACGATGTTGAGGAGCCCGCCGAAGATGTTTCCCGAACTCAGGATCTCGGGTGCGCTCTGATTGACCACCTTGAAGAGGTCGGTGAGCGGCCCGAAGGTCGGGCTGTAGAGAAAGCCCCACATGAGGGTGCCGACCACGGCCGGGATGGCGTAGGGCACGAAGATGGCGAGTCGTGCGAAGCGCGAGAGCCGCGTGGTGAGTGCGTCGAGCACGAGCGCCGCCGCCAGAGAGACGGCCATCTGGATAGGGATGAGGATGACCGCGAAGCGGATCACGAACCAGATGCCGGAGAGGAACTCGGGATCGGTGAACGCCTTGACGTAGTTGCCCGCCCCGGAGAAGGTCGTTCCGGTGGCGAGACCCTTGGAGAAGAGGCTGAGGTAGAACGCGTAGACGAGGGGCGCTACGAGGAAGACGAGGAAGATCACTCCGAAGGGAGCGATGAAAAGCCAGCCAATCCAGGGGCGACGCAGATTGCGGCGCCGGGACGGTGCTCTGAGCACGGCGGCGGGGTTGGTCATGTCAGTCCTTCTATCGACTGGGGGCGAGGTCTCGGGTGGGTGCCCTTCGACGGCTCAGGGAACGAGTGTTCCCTGAGCCGGTCTCAGGGGTGGAGCTGCGTTACTTGACGGTGAAGCCCTGGGCCTTGGCGTAATCGGTCATCGTCTTCTGCAGATCATCGAGTGACTCCGATCCAGACTTGCTGCCGTCGATGATCGAGACCATCGACTTGGTCAGCTCCGAGTAGTAGTACGTCGTGAATGGGCTGTAGGTGTAGCCCTCGTACGCGTTCTCCGCCGGGATGTAGACGTCTTTGTTGGCCGTCTGGCCGTTGAAGAACTTGACGGGGGTGTCGGCGAATGCGTCAGAGGCGAGCATCTTCTGGTTGAGCGGGAAGATCGTCTGGGTGTCGACGCCGTCCTGCAGTTCCTCGTCGGATGCGTACAGCTCCTTGGCGACGGTCGCAGCGAGATCTTTGTCCTTGGCCTGCGTGGTGACCGCGAACGTCGATCCGCCCCAGTTCACGGAGACGGGATTCGCCGGGTCCCACTGGGGAAGCGGGGCCGCCTTCCAGTCGGCACCGTCTCCCTCGGTCGAGGCTCCGGCACCCGTCAGGTATCCGGGAGCCCACGCCGCCGAGACGTACGTGGCGTACGAGCCATTCGCCAGACCGCCGATGTAGTCGGTGTTGAACTGGTCCTTCGTGTCGACGAGGCCCTTCTTCACGAGGTCCTGCCAGTAGTCGGCGACCTTCTTGCTGCCGTCGTCGTTCAGATCGATGCCGATCTTCTGGGGGTCGGCCGACTCGTAGTCCCAGGCCGTCTGACCGTTCTGCGTCATCAGAGCCGTGAACCAGGCGGGCACGTTGCTGCCGAAGTCACCCATGAACGGGCCACCCGCGTCTTTCAGCTGCTGCGCTGCAGCGGCGTATTCGTCCCACGTCGTGGGAACCGCGATGCCGTACTTGGTGAAGATATCGGCACGGTAGATCATGGCCATGGGGCCGCCGTCGACCGGAATGGCGTAGACCGAGTCGCCGCTCGAGACGTCCTTCCAGGCTCCGGCGCTGAAGTTGGCCTTCACATCGTCGGCGCCGTGCTCGCTCAGGTCGACGAGGGCATCCTGCAGGATGAAGCCGGGTACGACCTCGGCCTCGAGCATGACGACGTCGGGGGCACCCGTGCCGGCGGCGATCGCGGTGGAGAACTTGGCGTATTCATCGGCACCCTGGCCCGCATTCGACCAGCAGACCTGCACATCGTCGTGCGACTTGTTGAACATGTCTACGACCGTGTTGATGTTCGGGTACCACGCCCAGACAGACACCTGGGGGGCGTCTTTGTTGACGATCGTGTTGCTGCACGAGCCCGCGTCCCCGCCGGCGGAGTCGGTGCTGCCTCCTCCCGCACTGACATCGGGCGAGCAGCCGGCGAGAGTGACCAGGAGAGCGCCAGCGCTCACCACGGCCAGAAGTGATTTGGTCTTCACTGTGAATGGTTCCCTTCGAAAGAAGAACCGCGACGATGCTGTCGCGAGTTCGGTGGGGTGCGTCGTCTCCCTAGCGCAGCGAAGCACGCGCTGAGGCAGGAGAGGGGTGGGAGTGTTCGGCGAGAGAGCCTGCCCACAGGGTGCGGCATGTGACCATCAACGAATCCTCCTTGATTCGAGCAATCGATCATGGCGGGTGCCACCACATCGAATTTCTGTCATTTACAACGTTGTAAAGTAAACGTTGTAAAAGTGATTCTGCACTGCACTCGGATGGGTGTCAAGAGCGGGATTCTGTGCGTCGCTCAATCGACACAGAACGCATCTATCGGGCGTCCCGGCGACGCGCACGTGGCACTCAGCGGCCTGTCAGTCGGCGCTCGACTCGCGTTGCACCACGCGGAACTCGGTCGCCAGATCCCGGGCGGGAGCATCCGAATCGGGATTCTCGATGCGCTCGAGCAGCAGAGCGACAGCGGTCTCGGCAATCTGATCCTTCGACGGATCGATCGTCGAGAGCGAAGGGATCGAGTATCGGGTCTCATCGATATCGTCGAAGCCGATCACGGCGACGTCGCCGGGAATCCGCAGGCCAGCCTCCTGCATCACGCGCATCGCACCCAGCGCCATGGAGTCGTTGAAGCCCACGAGGCCGTCGAAGACGACGCCCTCGGCGAGAAAGGCCCGCATAGCCTCGGCCCCGTCTTGACGGTGCCAACTGATGACCGGAATCACCAACGAGGGGTCGTACTCCACGCTGTGTTCCGCGAGGGCCTGCCTGTAGCCGTCGAGCCTGAGGCCGGCCGAGCCGACCACCTCGCCGGGATGCGCCCCGAGCGCGGCGACGCGTCGGCGCCCCAGAGACAGCAGGTGGTCGGTCGCCGCCCGGGAGCCCTCGATGTTCTGCATCGTCACGTGGTCTTTCGGACCATTGAAGATGCGGTCGCCGAGCAGCACCATCGGCATCGTGCCGTCGAGGTGATGCGCGTCTTCTTCGCCGAGCGCGAGCACGCTGTACAGGATTCCGTCGACGAGCTGCATGCGCGGCCCGCGCAGGATCTCGAGCTCTTCCTTCTTGCCCCCCGGCATCTGCTCGATGATCACGGACAGGCCTTTGGCCCGCGCGGCCCTCATGACCGCATCGGCGAGCTCGGCGAAGTAGGCGTTGCGCAGGTCGGGGATGAGCAGGCTGATCACTCCGGATCTGCCGGAGCGAAGGCTGCGCGCCGAGAGATTGGGCTGATAGCCGAGCTCGTCGATCGCCGCCTCGACCTTCGTTCTCGTGGCCGGCCGGATGTGCGGGTAGTCGTTGATGACGTTCGAGACGGTCTTGATCGACACACCCGCCAGTCGGGCTACGTCATGCAGGGTTATGGCCACGGCTTGAGACTACAACGTTGCAGAAACTCCCACTATCGGCCACGGGCGAGCACGAAGCGGTGTCGCCGCTCGTTCTCTCGGAACAATCTGTTCGCCATGGGGGCCCACACGATCACGGCCACACCGACGCCGAGCAGCAGACCCCCGAAGGTGTCGCTCAGCCAGTGCGCGCCGAGATAGGTGCGGCTCAGGAGCATGAGGATCACGTAGACGACGCCGGCGACCCAGATCCAGCTGCGGCGCAGGATGATCGCGAGAACCACGGCCATGGTCGTCGCATTGGCGACATGGCCGGATGGAAATGAACCGAAGTCGGCGTGCACCAGGATCTCCTCGGGCCTGGCCCTGCCGAAGAGGCTCTTCAGCAGTTGGACGAGACCGGCGGACAGCACCGTGGCCGCCGTGAAATACAGCGCGGCCCAGAACCTGCGAAAGAGACAGAGCGCCGCGATGATGGCGATCGGAACGATGAACACGCCGATGACGCCGCCCCCGAGGTAGTTCATCGCCAGCGACGGGATCTCCCACACCGGCGAACGGTGCTCGAGGATCTCGTCCATCCACTCGGTGTCGAAGCCGAGGGGGTTGCCGGCGCCGCGCAGCATCACGAGCGCACCGATCAGCACCGCCACGACCAGAACGGCGAAGGCACTGACAAGTGGCCAGAACCTCTGCACCTTGCGGGTCTTCTGGTCGGTGCTCGGCTGCGCGCTCGCGCCGGGAGGGTCGTTCGTCATTCCCCGACCGTACCGGTTGCGTCGAAAACGCGCGCAGGGCTTGCGATCGACGTCAGCGCCCCAGCGCGGGCACTGTCGACGGACGCACGATCACCCAGAGCGACACCACGGCCACGGCCGCCGTGACCGCCATCACGGCTCCCATGGGTACGGCGCTGGTGATGCCGAGAAAGCCGACGATCGGAGAGATGAGCCCGGCGAGACCGAAGTTCACGGCGCCGAGGAGCGACGCCGCCGTGCCCGCTTCGTGACCGTGCCGGTCGAGTGCGAGAACCTGCACGCACGGGAAGCCGAAGCCGCACGACGCGATGAAGAACCAGAGCGGGATGAGGATTCCGATCAGCCCCGCGCCGGCCGAATCGAGGACCACGATGGCGATGGCGCAGAGCAGCATCATCGTGGTCGTGCCCGCCAGAATCCACTGTGGAGCCACGTACTTCGTGAGCCGCGCCGAGATCTGCGTGCCCGCAGCGATGCCGATCGAGTTGACCGCGAACAGCAGACCGTACTGCTGGGGATCGAGCTCGTAGACGAGCTGGAAGAGGAACGACGAGGCCGAGAGGTAGGTGAAGAGACCCGCGAACGTCATGCCGCCGATCAGCGCGACGCCGATGAAGATGCGGTCGGTGAGCACCGATCGATAGCGCTGGCGCAGGGTCGAGTGGCCGGCGTCGTGCGGGCGCTCCTTGGGCAGCGTCTCGACGATCCACAGCCAGACCGCGACCACGACGAGTACCCCGTAGATGGCGAGGGCCCAGAAGATTCCCCGCCAGTCGGTGAAGCGCAGCATCTGCGACCCGATGAGCGGAGCGAGCAGCGGCGCGAGGGTGGTGATGAGAGCCAGCCGCGACAGCATGCGCACCAGCGGGCGACCTCCGAACAGGTCGCGCACCATCGCCATCGCGACGACTCCGCCGGCCGCGGCGCCCGCACCCTGCAGAACACGGAAGATGCCGAGCGTCACGATCTCCGGAGCAACCGCGGCCCCGACGCAGGCCGCGATGTGCAGCAGGGTCGCGACGATCAGGGGAATGCGTCGCCCGACCTTGTCGCTCCACGGGCCGACGACGAGTTGACCGAGGGCGAATCCGATCGTGGTGCCGGTGAGCGTCAGTTGAATCGCACCCGCCGAGACCCCGAGGTCTTGCTCGAGAATGGGGAACGCCGGCAGGTAGAGGTCGATCGTCAGGGGGCCCAGCGCCGTGAGCCCGCCGAGCAGCAGAACGTAGACGAGGCGCTGGCGGCGCGACAGTGCATCGCCCGGGTGGACGACGGTGATGGAGTCGGTGGTCACAGGTTTCCTTGCGCACGTCGGTGCAGTGGACGAATGGCAACTACCTTACCGAATCGATTCGACTTCCGATTCGGATTCTCTGCATCTCGTTCTGGGATGGCCCCTCAGCGGCCTTGGAAGCGCTCGGCCAGGGCGGCACTCGCGACCTCGGCCCACCGCTCCGCCTCCGCCTGCGCACTCTCGGCGGAGCCCGCGAGCGCGGCGAGCGACACTGCATCGACGAACTGCTCTGTCGACGCCGAGATGAGGCCGGCGATCAGGCTGACCTCCGTCGCACTCGGGGCGGCCGCGGCCAGTACGGCCGATACGACCTTGCCGGATGCCGACTGAGAATCGAAGCTGCCCTCGCCCGTGACGACGGCGTGGCATGACGCGACCGCGGCGGCGAGCCCGCTCATCTCGGCTATTCCGGTCGAACCCGCAACGAGCGCCGCGCCCCACGCGAGAAGACCGAATCCCACTCCCCCTGCCGCTCCCGCACCCGGATGCGACGGGTCGACACCCGCACGCCCGGAACCGACCGCGTCTCGATCCAGAACTCGAGCGAACGTCGCCAGACCGCGCTCGAGCGTACGCGTCGACGTCTCGGTCGAGGCCCCCTTCTGCGGTCCGTATATCGCGGCCGCGCCGGTCGCGCCGAGCAGGGGGTTCGTCACGTCGCACAGCACCTCGACCCCGTCGGGCGGCAGAGGCCTCATCGACCGGAGGTCCGCCGAAGCCAGGTCGTGCAGCCCGCGGTTGCCCGCGCGCACGGGCCGACCCGCGGCATCCAGAAACCGGGCGCCGAGCGCGTCGAGAACCCCGGCTCCGCCATCGGTCGACGAGCTGCCGCCGATGGCGAGCACGAGCCTTCGCACCCCGTCATCGAGCGCGGCGACGATCGCCTGACCGAACCCGCGGGAATGGGCGTCGTCGGGGCGGAGCGCGCCCAGCAGCGTGAGCCCGCTGGTGCTCGCCAGCTCGACCACCCCCGTGCCGTCGGCGAGCAGAAGCCAACTCGCGTCGACGGCGAGGTCTCTGGGCCCCGCCACCCGCACGGGCATTCGAGTCGCCCCCGGCACCGCGGCCTCGACGGCGTCGAGCGTACCCTCGCCGCCGTCAGCCATCGGCTTCAGCACCAGCGTGTCGAGCGGGCGAACAGAGGCCCACCCTCGAGCCATCGCGGCTGCCGCTTGTCGCGCCGTCAGCGAGCCCTTGAAGGAGTCCGGTGCGAACACGATCGTCGACGGCGCGGTCATGATCGCCACGTTAGTCGGTGAGCTGCTATCCGAGAGCCCCGGCGGGGTCGGCGAGCACGGGCGCGAAGGCGAGCTCGGCCGCTCCGACCATCAGAAGGCGGGTGCGCAGCTGGGCGCGCTCGAGCGTGACGCCGTCGCCGAGCGAGCCGAACGACGCCCGGCGGATCCCGGCTTGCAGTCGCTCGGGGTTCGCGGCGTACAGCGATCCCAGGAAGCCGCCGAGGATGATCGACGACGGGTTGAAGATCGACACGAAGTTGCCCAACGCCGTGCCGAGCACGTCGAGCTGGCGGTCGATCTCGTGGCGCACGGTGTCGTCGGCGGCGGCCACGAGCATCCGGTCGAACTCGTCACCGTCGACCGGCGCGGTGCCGAGCACATCGAGGAGCCGGGCGAGGCTGACCTCTGTCTCGAGGCATCCGCTCTTTCCGCAGAAACAGGTGACCCCGTCACTGTTCACGAGCGTGTGGCCGAGCTCGCCGGCATAGCCTTGCGCGCCTCGCAAAGCGTTGCCCGCCACCAGCACGCTGCCGCCGATGCCCGACGTCGACCCGTTGAGGTAGACGATGTCCTCCACGCCGCGGCCCGCCCCGAACAAACTCTCAGCGACCAGTCCGAGCTGGGCGTCGTTCGCCGCGAAGGCCGGGATGCCCAGGGCCTCGGCGACCGGCTCCGCGAGGGGCTGGTCGTTCCAGAGCAGGTGCGGCGCGAGGGTGACGACACCGTCGGAGCTGCGCACCAGACCGGGCACCGCGATGCCCACGCCCACGATGACCTGGTCGTCGGCAAGGCCAGCGACGAGGCTCGAGACCTCTCGTCGCACGATCGCCACCGTCTCGTCGATACCCGGCGCCCGCGTGGTCTCGTGGCGAACGCGGGCGAGCACCCGACCGCCCAATTGCACGAGGCCGATGGTGACGGCGTCGAGGTCGGGGTTGACCGCCACGGCGAGGAGGCGGTCGGTGAGGTGGACGAAGGGGCTGGGCCTGCCGACCGTGCCCGGGTCGGTCTGCTGCGTCTCGTAGACCAGCCCGAGGTCGCCGAGCTCGCCCACCAGCGCGGCGATCGTGGAGCGGTTCAGGCCCGTTGCGCGGGTGAGCTCGGCACGGGTGCGCGACCCGCTGTGGTGCAGCAGGGTCAGGACGGTCGAGAGATTGTGCCGCCGCGCCTGGTCATTGCTGTTGCCGACCCGGCTAAGCGGGGCGGGCTGCTCGACGCTCACGTGCTCCCCCTCGCCGACCGCGGCAGGGCGCTGCTGTCTCGTCTATTCTGACTCACCCGCGCGGCTGACCGACCCGCCCGGCGTCGCCGCGGGCGAAGCCGGCGGGGTCGTCGAGCAGACCCGCGAAGGCGAGTTCCGCCGCGCCGACCATGATGATGCGCGAGCGCAGGCTGGCCTTCTCGATGACCACGCTGTGACCCATGCTGCTCATGGAACGCAGCCGAACGGCATCCGCCAGTCTTTCGCGCCCGACGCTGAGGAGCGACGCGAGGAACCCGCCGAGGATCACGATCTCGGGATCGAACATGTTCACGAAGTTCGAGATGGCCTCGGAGAGCATGTCGATCTGCCGTTGTACCTCGCGCATGACCTTCGGGTCGCGGGAGACACCGAGCGCGATCTCGAGCTCATCCTGATCGGCCCGGGGAAGCTTGAGCACGGCGAGGAGCCGGCTGAGGCTCACCTCTGTCTCGAGGCATCCGGTGCGGCCGCAGTGGCAGCGCGAACCCATGTTGTTCACCAGGGTGTGGCCGAGCTCGCCCGCGTAGCCGCTCGTGCCACGCAGCGGAGAGCCGCCGATGATGAGTCCCCCTCCAATGCCGCTCGCGCTGCCGTTGAGGTAGACGAGATCGTCCATGCCGCGGGCGATGCCGAACAGACTCTCGGCGATGGCGCCGAGGCTCGCGTCGTTGCCGGCGAACACCGGGTAGTCCAGCGCCTTTGCGAGCGCCGCGGCGAGAGAGGCGTCCCGCCATCCGAGGTGCGGGGCGATGAGCACCCGCCCGTCTTTGGAGTTCACCAGCCCGGGAACGGCGACACCCACGCCGGCGACCCTGAAGCTCGACTCGATCTCGCCGCGCATCCCGTCGACGATCGCCTTGACGACGTTGACCGTCTCGTGCACCGTAGGCACCCGAACGGTGTCGTATCGGATGCGACGGATCACCTCGCCGCCGAGCCCGACGATGCAGACGGTGATGGCATCGACGTCGGGGTAGACGGCGAGCGCCACGATGGCCGGATTCGGAAAGACCTGCACGCTGGGGCGACCGACCCGGCCGGAGACCGACTCGGGCTCGCCCTCGAAGGCGAGCCCGAGCTCGACCAGCTCGGCGACGAGTGCCCCGACCGTGGAGCGGTTCAACCCCATGCGCCGCGTGATCTCCGCCCTCGAGCAGCCGCCCGAGTGATGGATGAGCGTCATGACCATCGACAGGTTGTAGCGCCTGAGCTGGTCGTTGCTCGAGCCGCCCCTGCTACCGAGGGCGAGTGATGCCGTACTCATCCGACCTCACTCTCCCCTCGTGGTCTCGATATGCGGGCTCCGGATCAGCGTCCGCCTGCGCGCCGCTTGTTGAAGATATCGAATGCGACGGCCAACAGCAGAACGAAGCCCTTGATGGCCATCTGCCACGCGGCATCGACCGACAGGATAGACAGTCCCATGTTGAGAACGCCCATCACGAGACCACCGATGACGGCACCCACCACGGTACCCACGCCACCCTGAACGGCCGCGCCTCCGATGAAGACGGCCGCGATCGCATCCAGCTCGTAGTTCTGACCGGCCGACGCGACGGCACCGCCGGCACGGGCGGTCGAGACGACGCCGGCGAGGCCGGCGAGAATGCCCATGTTCACGAAGATCAAGAAGTTGACCCGCTTCGTCTTGACACCGCTCATGACGGCGGCGAACAGGTTGCCGCCCATGGCGTAGACGTGACGGCCGAACACCGAGCGGTTGAGCAGGAAGGTGTAGAGCAGGATCAGGACGGCGAGGATGATCAGGATGATCGGGGTTCCGCTGTAGTCGGAGAGCAGCCAGGTGAACGCGAGGATGGCGACCGCCGCGATGCCGTTCTTGATCCAGAACGACACCATGGGCTCGCGAGGCAGGTCGAGCTTGCGCAGCGTGGCCCGCGAGCGCAGACCCTGAGCCAGCAGCACGACCACGGTCAAGGCGCCGAGAACGAGGGTGAGCACGTCGCGGCCGGCGACCTCGCCGAGCCATGCGGGAAGCCATCCCGCGCCGATCGCGGTGAACTCGGCGGGGAGACCGCTGATCGTTCCGCCGGTGAGCAGCACGAGTGTGAGGCCACGGAAGATGAGCATGCCCGCGAGCGTCACGATGAACGCGGGTATGCCGACGTAGGCGACCCAGAATCCCTGCCAGGCGCCAACCACACCTCCCACGACCAGAGCCAGGATCACGGCGGCCCACCACGGGAAGCCCCAGGAGTTCATGCTGATGGCGGAGACCGCTCCGACCATGGCCACCACCGAGCCGACCGATAGGTCGATGTGGCCGGCGATGATCACGATCACCATGCCGATGGCGAGGATCAGAACGTAGGCGTTCTGCTGGATCAGGTTGTTCACGTTGCCGGGCAACAGGAGGCGGCCGTTCGTCATGATCTGGAAGAGGATGACGATGACCGCGAGGGCCGCCAGGATGCCGTACTGCCTGAAGTTGATGGAGAGCTTGGGTATGCGCCGTTTTCCGGGCACCGGGGGTGTGAGGGTGGGGGTTGTCGTGCTCATCGGGGTCAGTCCTTTCCCGCGGTCATGTAGTGCATGAGGGTTTCCTGGGACGCGTTCTCGCGGGAGACCTCACCAGTGAGTTTTCCCTCCGAGATCGCATAGATACGGTCGGCGAGTCCGAGCAGCTCGGGCAGTTCGCTCGAGATCACGACAACGGCTTTGCCCTGCGCGGCGAGCTCGTTGATGATGCCGTAGATCTCGTACTTCGCTCCCACGTCGATGCCTCGCGTGGGTTCGTCGAGAATCAGCACGTCGGGGCCTGCGAAGATCCACTTCGACAGCACGACCTTCTGCTGATTCCCGCCCGACAGCTTGCCGGTGATGGAGGCGACGCTGGGCGCCTTGATGTTCATCTTCTCGCGGTAGGAGTCGGCCACCTTGTACTCACGGTGGGAGTCGACGACGCCGGCCTTCGCGAGTTTGGCGAGGGCCGCGGCCGACACATTCACCTGGATGTCGCCGATCAGGTTGAGACCGTACTTCTTGCGGTCTTCCGTGGCGTAGGCGAATCCGTTGTGGATCGCCTCGTCGACGGTGCGGTTCTGGATCTCGACGCCGTTCTTGAAGATGCGCCCCGAGATGTTGGTTCCGTAGGAGCGGCCGAAGATGCTCATGGCCAGCTCGGTGCGACCGGCGCCCATAAGACCCGCGAATCCCACGATCTCGCCGGCCCGCACGGTGAACGATGCGCCGTCGACCACCACCCGCGAGGTGTCGACCGGGTGGTACACGGTCCAGTCTTCGACGCGCAGTACCTCGTCTCCGATGTTGGAGTCACGGGGCGGGAACAGGCTGTTGAGATCGCGGCCGACCATGGCGCGGATGATGCGCGCCTCGGTCGCGTCGGGCCCGTCCATCGGGATGGTCTCGATCGTCCTGCCGTCTCGGATCACCGTGACGGTGTCTGCGATCCTCTTGATCTCCTTCAGCTTGTGGCTGATGATGATGCAGGTGATGCCCTGCATGCGCAGGTGATCGATCAGGCTGAGCAGGTGGGCCGAGTCCTCGTCGTTGAGGGCCGCGGTGGGCTCATCGAGGATGAGCAGCTTCACCCGCTTCGACAGCGCCTTCGCGATCTCCACAAGCTGCTGCTTGCCGACGCCGAGTTCGAGGATCTTGGTGGCGGGGTTCTCGTCGAGGCCCACGCGGGCCAAGAGGAGGGCTGCCTCGCGGTTGGTCTTGTTCCAGTCGATGACTCCCCGGCTCGAGAGTTCGTTGCCGAGAAAGATGTTCTCGGCGATCGACAGGTAGGGGCTCAGCGCGAGCTCCTGGTGGATGATCACGATGCCCTCGTGCTCACTGTCGTTGATGCTTCTGAAGGCCACCTCGTGGCCCTCGAATTCGATCGACCCGCCGAAGCTGCCCGCGGGATACACCCCGGAGAGCACCTTCATCAGGGTCGACTTGCCCGCGCCGTTCTCGCCGCAGATCGCGTGGACCTCGCCTCGCCGCACGGTGATCGAGACACCGTCGAGCGCCTTCACTCCACTGAAGTCCTTGACGATGTCGTTCATGCGCAGAATCACGTCGTGCTGCTGCACGCTGTCGCTCACGCTGTCCTGGATGCTCATCGGGCTCCCTCCTTTTCACATCTGTCTGAGATCGTCGGCTCCACGCCGACGGAGAAGGTCGGCCCCGCCATCGTGGCGGGGCCGACCGGGTGGAACTTTAGAGTCCGACGTCGGACGCCTTGAGGAAGCCGGAGTCGATCAGCTTCGTCTGCACGTCGTCCTTGACGACGACCTCGGGGTCGAGCAGGTACGAGGGAACGACCTTGTTGCCGTTGTCGTACGTCTCGGTGTCGTTGACCTCGACCTCTTCGCCGGCTGCGATCGACTTGATCATCTGGAAGACGCGGTCGCCGAGGGCGCGGGTGTCCTTCCACACGGTCATCGACTGCTCGCCGTCGAGGATCGCCTTGACGTTGGCCTTGTCGGCGTCCTGTCCGGTGATGATCGGGTACGCGTCGCCGGGCGTGTAGCCTGCCGACTTCAGCGAAGCCTCGATGCCGATGGCCAGGCTGTCGTTCGGGGAGAGGACGACGTTGACCTTCTGGTCACCGGTGTAGAACGACGACAGACGGTTATCCATCTCGGCCTGGGCCTTGTCGCTCGCCCAGCCCTGGATACCGATCGAGGCCCAGTCGTCATCGCTCTTCGGCGCCTTGCCGCTGGGGACGACCAGCTGGCCCTTCTCCACATACGGCTGCAGAACATCCCACGCACCGGAGAAGAAGAACTTGGCGTTGTTGTCGTCGGGGCTGCCGGCGAAGGGCTCGAGGTTGAACGGGCCCTTGCCGTCCTTGAGGCCGAGCTGCTCTTCGATGTACTGGCCCTGCAGGGTGCCGACCTTGTAGTTGTCGAAGGTGGCGTAGTAGTCGACGTTGTCGGTGCCGTTGATCAGGCGGTCGTACGCGATGACGGTGGCGTCCTGCTTCTTCGCCTCGTCGAGCACGGGAGCGAGGACCTTGCCGTCGATGGCCGCGATCACGAGGATCTTCGAGCCGCCGGCGACCTGGTTCTGGATCTGGCTGATCTGCTGGTCGGTCTTGTTGTCGGCGTACTGGAGGTCGACGGTGCAACCAGCGCCCTCGAGGGCCTTCTGCAGCTGCTCGCCGTCGTTGATCCAGCGCTCGAGCGAACGCGTGGGCATCGAGATACCGACGTTGCAATCCTTGATCGCATCTCCGGATGCGCCGTCGGTCGTCGCGGGGCTGCTCGCACATGCGGCGAGTGACAGAGCCACCGCTGAAGTGGCGAGAACGGCCAGGAGCCGTCTCGTGGGTTTCGTGGTCATGGTGCTTTCCTCTCTGAATGCTGCCAGGGTCCGGCCCGATCGATGGGGGCCGGCGTCAGACGCGGAGGAAGACTGCCTGTCGACAATTACTCCCTCGTAACGGGGCATCGCTGTGATAGCCCCGGTCGTTTTCACGACCTTTGTTGACGGAGCGAACATATCCCACGATCTCGGCGTGCGTCTACGCAAAACCTCGATGCCGATCTGGAAGCGACGTCGGCGCGTCTCGATGTGACCGTTCACACGCCCGAAAATCAGCGCCGCGGCGTATTAGTTTGCGGAGATAACAATTCGATCTCGGAGAAAACGACCGCCGCGCATCTGGCCCACGGGGATCGAAACTGATATGTTTTCGACAGCAACAATTCACCAACGACGTTGAAAGACGGGTATCCACCATGGCTCTCGAGCCCACACGCGATGACAAGTTCTCCTTCGGCCTCTGGACCATCGGCTACAACGGGGCCGATCCATTCGGCGGCCCCACCCGGGCCCCCCTCGACGTGGTCGAGGCCGTGCACAAGCTCAACGAGCTCGGCGCCTACGGCCTGACGTTCCACGACGACGACCTGTTCGCCTTCGGTTCCACCGACGCCGAGCGCCAGACGCAGATCGACCGCCTCAAGCAGGCGCTGGCCGACACCGGCGTGATCGTTCCGATGGTCACCACCAACCTGTTCTCCGCCCCCGTGTTCAAAGACGGCGGCTTCACCTCGAACGACCGCGCTGTTCGCCGCTTCGCCCTACGCAAGGTGCTGCGCAACATCGACCTCGCCGCCGAGCTCGGTGCGAAGACGTTCGTCATGTGGGGCGGCCGCGAGGGCGCCGAGTACGACTCGGCCAAAGACATCCGCCAGGCCCTCGAGCGCTACCGCGAGGCAGTCAACATGCTCGGCGACTACGTCACCGACAAGGGCTACGACATCCGCTTCGCGATCGAGCCCAAGCCGAACGAACCGCGCGGCGACATCCTGCTGCCGACCCTCGGCCACGCTCTCGCGTTCATCAACACGCTCGAACGCCCCGAACTCGTGGGAGTGAACCCCGAGGTCGGTCACGAGCAGATGGCCGGGCTGAACTTCGCCGCCGGCATCGCCCAGGCCCTCTACCAGGGCAAGCTCTACCACATCGATCTCAACGGCCAGCGGGGCATCAAGTACGACCAGGACCTCGTGTTCGGTCACGGCGACCTGCAGAACGCGTTCGCTCTCGTCGACCTGCTCGAGAACGGCGGCCCGAACGGCGGACCCGCCTATGACGGCCCGCGTCACTTCGACTACAAGCCCTCGCGCACCGAAGACATCACCGGTGTCTGGGATTCCGCCGCCGCGAACATGCGCACCTACCTGCTGCTCAAGGAGCGCGCGGCCGCGTTCCGCGCCGACCCCGAGGTGCAGGAGCAGCTTGCCGCGTCGCGCGTTCTCGAGCTGTCGCAGAACACGCTCGGCGACGGCGAGAGCTACGACGACCTGCTCGCCGACCGCAGCGCCTACGAAGAGTTCGACGCCGACGCGTACTTCAACGGCAAGGGCTTCGGCTTCGTGCGTCTGCAGCAGCTCGCACTCGAGCACCTGCTTGGCGCGCGGTAACGCGGCGACGCCGGTGCGTCGCCGCGTTAGCGCGCGAAAGGCGGCAGCCCGAAGACGCGGCAGACCCTGAGCCGTATCCCCCGCGGCCACCCCTATACGTTCCCTGAGCTTGTCGAAGGGCCCCTTCGACAAGCTCAGGGAACGACCCGTTTTCATCCTTAAGGAATCAGCCATCATGCCCCTCGTCGCCGGCGTCGACTCGTCCACCCAGAGCTGCAAGGTCGTCATCCGTGACGCCGAGACCGGTGCGCTCAAGAGAATGGGCCGCGCGCCGCATCCGGAGGGCACCGAGGTCGACCCGGCAGCCTGGTGGCAGGCCCTGCGCCAGGCGCTCACCGCGGCCGGAGGCCTCGACGACGTGGCGGCGCTGGCCGTGGGCGGCCAGCAGCACGGCATGGTCGCTCTGGATGCCGACGGCCGGGTCATCCGCGACGCCCTGCTCTGGAACGACACGCGCTCGGCGCCCGCCGCCACCGCACTGATCGCGGAGTTCGGAGCGGCAGAGCTGGCGCGACGCACGGGGAGCGTTCCCGTGGCATCGTTCACCATCACCAAGCTCCGCTGGCTGCGCGATGCCGAGCCGCAGAACGCCGAGCGCGTCGCCGCTGTGGCCCTCCCCCACGACTGGCTGACCTGGCGCCTTCGCGGCTTCGGCCCCGCCGGCGACGACACGAGCCCGCTCGGCCCGGTGCTCTCCGAGCTCACCACCGACCGCTCCGATGCCAGCGGAACGGGCTACTTCGACTCGGTCTCAGGCGAATACGACCGGGAACTCCTCGTGGCAGCCCTGGGCCACGACTGCATCCTCCCCCGCGTCCTCGGCCCCGCTGAGTCGCCCGGAACGACTCCGTCGGGCGTCGTTCTCGGCGCGGGCGCCGGCGACAACGCGGGAGCCGCACTCGGACTCGGCGCACGCGCCGGCGACGTGGTCGTCTCGATCGGCACGAGCGGCACGGTCTTCGCCGTGACCGAGACCCCCATCAACGACACCACGGGCACCGTCGCCGGCTTCGCCGACGCGAGCGGCCTGTCGCTGCCGCTGGTCGCCACCCTCAATGCCGCGCGCATCCTGGATGCGACGGCGCGGCTTCTCGGCGTCACCCACGACGAACTCGGCACCCTCGCCCTCGCCGCGGAGCCCGGCTCTCAAGGACTCGTGCTGCAGCCGTACTTCGAGGGCGAACGCACTCCCAATCTGCCCGACGCCACCGCCACTCTCTTCGGCATGACGCTCGCGTCGACCACGCGCGAAGGACTCGCACGCGCCGCGATCGAGGGTCTACTCTGCGGTCTGGCCGACGGCGTCGCGGCGGTCACCGCTCTCGGCGTGCAGGCGGAGAGACTGCTCATCATCGGCGGAGCCGCCCTGAACCCGGCCGTGCAGGCGATCGTCGCCCAGGTCTTCGAGCTGCCCGTGAGCATCCCGACGCCCGGCGAATACGTGGCCGACGGCGCCGCGACCCAGGCCGCCTGGGCCCTCACGGGCACGCGTCCATCGTGGAAGGTCGCCACGGTCGCGACGCCGGCTCCCGACTACCGCCCGATCATCCGGGAGCAGTACGCGGCTCACGCGGTCTGAGCCGGCCCTCTTAACGACCGCGACGGATGCTGCCGGGTGACCGGCAGCATCCGTCGCTTCGTGTGTCAGCGGGCGCTAGATCGCCTGCGCCAGGCGGTAGTACGCCGCGTTCCAGCGCACCTCTTTCGCGAACTCGCGCAGCTCGGTGTTCTCGTCGATGACGAGCAGCTCGGTCTTCGCGATCTCGGCGAAGTCCTGGAACACCTCGAGCCCCAGCGCGGTCGACATGACCGTGTGGTGCGCCGCACCGGCCGTCAGCCAGGCTGCGGCCGAGGTCTGGAAGTTGGGCTCGGGCTTCCACACGGCGCGGCCGACGGGAAGCTTCGGCAGCGGAGCGGTGGGCTGGACGACCTCGACCACGTTGGCGACGAGCCGGAAGCGGTCGCGCATGTCGGAGAGTGCGACGACGACGGCGGGGCCGGAGTCGGCGGTGAAGACCAGGCGCACCGGGTCGTCTTTTCCACCGATGCCGAGCGCGTGGATCTCGAGCGTGGGCTTCGTGGTCGTAAGCGCCGGGCTGACCTCGAGCATGTGGGCGCCCAGGATGAGCTCCGCGCCGGGAGTCATGTCGTAGGTATAGTCCTCCATGAGGCTGGCGCCGCCGGGCAGGCCCGCGCCCATCACGTTGGCTGCGCGCACGAGTACGGCCGTCTTCCAGTCGCCCTCGGCACCGAAGCCGTAGCCTTCGGCCATGAGGCGCTGAACCGCGAGGCCCGGCAGCTGCTTGAGGCCGCCGAGGTCTTCGAAGCTCGTCGTGAATGCCGAGAATCCGCCGGCCTCGAGGAAGGAGCGCAGGCCCAGCTCGATGCGAGCGCCGTCGCGCAGCGACTCGTGACGCTCGCCGCCCTTGCGCAGTTCGGGCACGACGTCGTAGAGCTCTTCGTACTCCGCCACGAGAGCGTCGACATCGGCGTCGCTCTGCGCATCCACGGCCTCGACCAGCTCGTTGACGCCCCAGGTGTTGACCTGAACGCCGAACCGCAGCTCGGCCTCGGTCTTGTCGCCCTCGGTGACCGCGACGTAGCGCATGTTGTCGCCGAAACGGGCGAGCTTCATCTCATGAGTGGCAGCCCAGCCGGCAGCCGCGCGGCTCCAGTCGGAGATCTGCTTCTGCACGCTCGGGTCGGTGACGTGGCCGACGACCGTCTTGCGGGCGACGCCGAGGCGAGCCTGGATGTAGCCGAACTCTCGGTCGCCGTGGGCAGCCTGGTTGAGGTTCATGAAGTCGAAGTCGATCTCGCCCCAGGGCAGCTCGACGTTCGCCTGCGTGTGGAGGTGCAGCAAAGGCTTGCGCAGCAGGTCGAGACCCGTGATCCACATCTTCGCGGGCGAGAAGGTGTGCATCCAGGCGGTGACGCCGATGACCTTGTCGTTCGCGTTGACCTCGAGGGCCATGCGACGGATCGCGTCGGAGTCGGTCAGAACCGGCTTCCACACGATGCGCACCGGGATGCCCGTGGACGCCTCGAGGGTGTCGGCGATCGTCTTCGACTGCTCGGCTACCTGGCGGAGGGTCTCTTCTCCGTAGAGTCCCTGGCTGCCGGTGAGGAACCAGATCTCGTAGTCGTCGAGAGAGGTGCGGAGTGTGCTCATGCGAGGGATCCTTCGGGGTTCTGTCCGTAGACGTTCTGGTAGCGGTCGAAGAGCGAGTCGATCGCGGGCTCGGGAATCTCGACCGGTGCGCCGAGCTGGCGGGAGATGTGCACGGTGCGGGCGACGTCTTCGACCATGACGGCCGCCTTGACGGCGTCGCGGGCGTCTTTGCCGATCGTGAACGGTCCGTGACTCTTCATGAGCACGGCGCGCGAGCGGTGGCCCTTGAGCGTCTCGACGATGCCGCGTCCGATCGAGTCGTCGCCGATGATCGCGAACGGGCCGATCGGGATCTCTCCGCCGAATTCGTCTGCCATGGCCGTGATGACGCACGGGATCGGCTCGGCGCGGGCAGCCCAGGCGACCGCGTAGGTGGAGTGCGTGTGCACCACTCCCCCGACCTCGGGCATGTGCCGGTACACGTAGGCGTGCGCGGCCGTGTCGCTGGAGGGCGAGCGCTCGGAACCGGGTGTGCCCGGGATGACGGTGCCGTCGAGATCGCAGAGGATCATGTTCTCGGGCGTGAGCTCGTCGTAGTCGACGCCGGACGGCTTGATCACGAACAGGTCGGCACCCGGAACGCGGCCGGAGATGTTTCCGCCGGTCCAGATCACGAGGCCGTAGCGCACCAGCTCGCCGTGCAGCCGCGCGACGTCGCCGCGAACGCGCGCGATCGCATCCTGGATCTCGGGCGAGAAGTCGATCACTGAGTCGCTCACGCGAGGGCCTTCTTTCGTGCGGTCTTGAGCCGCTTCATCACATCGTTGGCGCCGCGACCGAAGTAGTCGTGCAGCTCGGAGTAGTCGGCGTAGAGCGCGTCGTAGGCATCTGCGTTGGCCTCCTTCGGCACGTAGACGGCCACATCGAGGCGGCCCATGGCCTCGCTGGCGGCGAGCACGTCGGGGTACGCGCCGGCCGCGACCGCCGCGTGGATCGCGGAACCGAGCGCGGGGCCCTGCGTGCTCGCGAGCACAGAGATCGGCATGCGCAGGATGTCGCTGTACGTCTGCATGAGGAACGCGTTCTTGATCAGGCCGCCGGCCGCGATGAACTCGGTCACCTCGACACCCGACTCGTTGAACGTCTCGATGATCTTGCGCGTTCCGAAGGCGGTCGACTCGAGCAGGGCGCGGTAGATCTCTTCTGCGCGGGTCGCGAGCGTCTGCCCGACGAGCAGCCCGGAGAGCTCGGTGTCGACGAGAACGGAGCGGTTGCCGTTGTTCCAGTCGAGGGCGAGCAGCCCGTGGCCGCCGACCGGCTGGTGCTCGCTCAGCTCGGTCAGATACTGGTGGATGCTGATGCCGCGCGCATCGGCCGCCTCGCGATAGTGGGCGGGAACCTGGTTCTCGACGTACCACGCGAAGATGTCGCCGACGCCGGACTGGCCGGCCTCGTAGCCGTAGAGGCCCGAGACGATGCCGCCGTCGACGACGCCGCACATTCCGGGTACCTCTTTGAGGATGTCGGAGTTCATGACGTGGCAGGTCGACGTGCCCATGATGGCGACCATCTGTCCCGGCTTGACGGCGCGCGCGGCGGGAGCGGTCACGTGGGCGTCGACGTTGCCGACGGCCACGGCGATGCCCTCCGGCAGGCCCGTCCATGCTGCGGCTTCGGCGGAGAGCCGACCCGCGGCATCCCCGAGCTGGCCGATGCGGTGCTCGACCTTGCTGGTGGCGAAGTCGGCGAAGTCGGGATTCAGCGCGGCGAGGAAGTCGGACGACGGGTACTCGCCGTCCTGCCAGATTCCCTTGTAACCGGCGGTGCAGGCGTTGCGCACGTACTCACCGGTCAGCTGCCAGACGATCCAGTCGGCGGCCTCGACCCAGTGGTCCATGCGGTTGTACAGCTCGGGGTCTTCTTCGAGCAGCTGCAGGCCCTTGGCGAACTCCCACTCGCTCGAGATGAGTCCGCCATAGCGGGGAAGCCAGGACTCGCCGCGCTCCTCGGCCACCCGGTTGATGCGGTCGGCCTGGGGCTGCGCCGCGTGGTGCTTCCAGAGCTTCACGTACGCGTGCGGACGGTCGGCGTATTCGGGCAGCTCGTTGAGCGGCGTGCCGTCTGCGATCGTCGGAACCATCGTGCAGGCGGTGAAGTCGGTGCCCACTCCGATGACCTTCGACGGGTCGATGCCCGCCTCGGCAAGGGCCGCGGGAACCGTGTGCTTCAGCACGTCGACGTAGTCGCTCGGCACCTGCAGGGCCCACTCGGGCGGCAGGGCGGCACCGGATGCCGCGAGGGTGCGATCCATGACCGCGTGCGGGTATTCGAGAACACCGCTGCCCAGTTCGGCGCCATCGCTGACGCGCACGACGACGGCACGACCGGAGAGGGTTCCGTAGTCGATGCCGACGACGTAGCGTTCGTCGTCGTTCGTGTCGGCAGTACTCATCGGGGGAACTCCTTCGTTCGTTCTCACGCGGTGGATCCGGCGAATGTGACCGTTCACATTGCCGTGTTCATGTTACCCGAGCGCTGCCTCGGAATGTCAAGCGCGGCGTCCGCGCCGACCCGGTGCATCCGCGCCTGGACGACCGGGGGCGGATGCCCCGAAGAGGCGCGGATGCTCAGCGCGAGCGGGGCGAGGCCGTCGACGACCGCACGATCAGATCGGGCACGAGGGCGCGCTCCTCTGCGGGGGCACTGCGGATCGCGGCGAGCAGCAGGCCGATGCAGCGCCGCCCGAACTCGTCGAAGTCCTGCCGCACCGTCGTGAGCGGTGGCCAGAAGTGCGCGGCCTCGGGAATGTCGTCGAAACCGACGACGCTGACGTCACCCGGAACATCCAGCCCCGCGTCGCGCAGCGCGTGCAGCAGGCCGAGGGCCATCTGGTCGTTGGAGGAGAACACGGCCGTCGGTCCGCCATCGCGGGCGATCGTCTGCCCGGCGGCGTAGCCGGATTCCGGGGTCCAGTCGCCGACGAGCGGCTCGACCCGGGGCAGCCCCGCGGCCTCGAGTTCCGCGTGGAATCCCACGATGCGCGCCTCCGCCTCGATCCAGTCCAAGGGACCAGCCAGATGCTGGATGCGCGTGTGCCCGAGGTCGATCAGATGCCTCGTCGCGCGCCTCGCGCCCGTGATCTGGTCGACCGAGAGCGCATGGTCACCCTGTCGACCCGTGGACTGCATCGTGACGAAGGGCAGGTCGAGCCCGAGCGACACCAGCGCGTCGAAGACCCTCACCTGCGGCGCGATCACGACGAGCCCCTCGATTCCGAGGTCGAGCAGGTGGGTGAGCGCGGCCTCGATCTCGCCGACGTCGGAGCCGTCGACGTTGACCGTGTTCACGAAGTAGCCCTCGGCGCGGGCCGCGCGCTCGATGGCACGGATGCTCGAGGCCGGCCCGTACTGGGCGCTCGACGCCGAGAGCACCCCGAGGGTCGCCGAACGCGAGGTCACGAGCGCCCGTGCGGCCCGATTGGGGCGGTAGTTCAGTTCGCCCATGACGGCGAGCACACGCTCGCGGGTCTCGGGCCGGATGCTCGGGTGGGCGTTCAGCACACGCGACACCGTCTGGTGCGATACCCCCGCAAGACGGGCGACATCGCGGATGCTGGGGGCCCGCCCGGATGCCTGCGGCTGGGTCACGCGGCCCTGCGCAGGGCGTGCGCCATCCACCACCACACGAGAGAGCCGGCAACGGCATAGAAGGCGACCGAGACGATCGCTCCGATGATCGAGACGGCGACGACCACGCCCGCACTGGCCATGCCCTCATCGGTCGGCGTTCCGCTCGCGGCGAGGGCGCCGAACATGATCGAGAAGAGCGGACCGGCGACCGGCGAGATCACCGACGACGAGATGAGCCCGAGTCCGAGCAGGATGCCCGTCGCGCTCCAGGTGACGCCCCACGGCCTGGCCGCACCGGATTCCGCGAAGATGGCTTTGCCGATCCAGATTCCGGCCCAGGTGACGAAGCCGCCCGCGACCAGGACGACCACGATCACGACCCAGAAGATCCAGGCGTCGGCAGGATCGTAGCCGAGCCACTCGAGGACCGACTCGACCGGCCCTCTGTTGTCGAACTTGGGTCCCGCCGAACCGGACGATCTGACCAGGACAAGAACGAATTGCCAGATGACGCCGAACAGGATGACGAAACCGGCCGCCGAGACGATGCCGAGTCCGGCGGTCAAGACCGTGTTCGAGATCGCTCCGGCCAGGAACGCCCGCTTGCGCTCGTCGTTCGACAGCGGAGGTCGGACGACACGCTGATTCGGGTACGAGAAGGCGGGGGGCTGGCTCAGCTGGCTCACGCGGACTCCTGTCTCAGGCTGTGTCGCCAGGATACCGGCTGGCCGCGAGCGCACGTCGACCCGTCTCGCGGTCGGGCCGAGGCGTGGCGACAGAGATGTGGCAACAGGTGTTTAATGAGGCATCATGACGTTATGGGACTTTTCGGATTCGTGCCGATCGACCCCGCTCTCCTGACGTGACGAAGACCGGGGGCGCACCCAGAACGATGTCGGCGTGGAGCACGTCGATGCTGTTGCAGTGCGCGGCATTCGGCGCGGTCACGGCCGTGATCATCGTGGCGATGAGCCCGCTCACCTCGTCGGTCGCGCTCGCCTCACCCATCGCCTACTCGGTGATCGGCTCGGTCTCGTCGCTCGTTCCCCTCGCGGCCGCGCGCTGGATCCGGGCGCCGGGCTCCCTGCTGCTCACGGCCCTCATCGCGAGCCTCCTGGCACTGCCCTTCACCGCGCTCGGTTTCTTGATCGTGATCGCCCTCGGCCTGCCCGCCTTGACCGCCGAACTCGTTCTGCTGGCCGGCCGCTTCTACGTGCGGGCGCGGGAGCCGATCTGGTACCTCGCCGCCGGGGCGCTGGCCCTCGTGCTCTTCGCCATCTCTCTGCTCGTCATCGACCCCGCGGTGATGTCGGTGTGGGTCGTCGTCTTCACCTTCATCGGGCGGATGCTCTCGGTTCTGCTGCTCGCGGTCGTCGCCGTGCGCATCGAACGGGCTCTGTCGAGGGCCGGCATCCGTCGGCGTTACCGCGGGCGGGGTGGCTCGTGACCGTCTGGGGCGCTCCCCGGCTTCCGCCGAACCTCGTCGCGCGACCCGGACTCGTCTCCATCATCGAATCCGCCGCACCCCTCGTGATCGTGCACGGCCCGGCCGGAGCGGGAAAGACATCGCTTCTGGCCGAATGGGCCGCGAACACCCCGCAGCGCGGCATCTGGGTGCAGCTGGAATCGGCCGACACCTCCGGCCCGGCCGCGGTGTCGCTCGTCGCCGCCGAGCTGTCGGCGGCCGGAATGCTGCTCGACACGAACCCCCTGCGCATGGCGGACGCGGCGCTGGTCGGCGGCACCGACGAGTGGTCTCTGCTGCGGCGCGGACTGCAGGCGCTGGGCGACGACGTCGCGCTGGTCGTCGATCGCGCGGATCTGCTGAGCGCCGAGGCGCTCGCCTCTCTCCTGGCGGTCCTTCCTCGCGTGCCCCGTCTGCGCCTCGTGCTGTCGGCTCGGCGCATCGCCGTCGTCGATGCATCGGGGCCGGTCCTCGCCGCCGAGCGCGGCGTGATCGGGTGGCGCGAGCTCGCGTTCTCCCGTGACGAAGCCCGTGCCGCCCTCGGTCCCGACGAGTCCGAAGAGCTTGTCGACGAGGTGCTGCGCTGGGGTGGCTCGCCCCTGCTCACGCGGGCCGTAGCGGCGGCCGCACCCCAGGCATCCGGTGCCGCCGCGCGCGTCGCGCGCGCCGTCGACACCTACGAGAGCTATCTGTGGGCCAACGCGGGCTCGTCCGAATCCGCCCCGGCCGACGACGAGTACCGCTCGTTTCTGCTGGCGATCTCGATCGCCGACGTGCTCACCGAGTCGCTGGCGCACGATCTGTCGGGTTCGCCCGACGCTGCTCGCCTTCTCGCCCGCGCAGAGCAAGACGGGCTGGGACTGTGGCACGGAGACGCCAGGGACAGGGTCTTCACCCTGACGCCACTGCTTCGCGAGTCGTTCCAGCAGGAGTTGATCCGTGCCGATCGAGGCTCGCTCAGAGGGCTGCGTCGTCAGGTGGCGCAGTGGTCGCACGATCACGGTCGCCCCTACGAGGCGCTCGAGTTCGCGGTGCACGCACGAGACCTCACCCTCGCATCGACGTTCGTGCGGGACTCGTCCTTTCTCCTGCTCCGCAACCATCCGACGCAGGTCGTCGAGCTCTTTGCGAAGACACCCCTGCTCGCGCTCAGGCAGTACCCGCTGCTCGCGATGCTGCTCGCGCTCATCTTCAACGCGCGAAAGCAGCACCGGCTCCGGGCGATCGAGCTGTTCGGCCTGGCTATCGCCTCCTCGCGCATTCAGGGCGATCGGGCCGATCCTCCCGACAGGGCGCTCTTTCGCACAATCGAGAGCGCCTCGCTGAGAGTCCTCGGCTCGTTCGAGGCATCGCTGACGGCCGCGGAGGCCGCCTACGAGACGCTCACCGTCATGAGTCTGGAAGATCGAGCGCTGCTCGGTCGGCTGGTGCCCGTGCTCTTCACCCACATCGGCACGAGCTTCTTCTACAACGGCCGCATGGACAAGGCCATGGACTGCTTCCGCCGGAGCGCGTCGATCGGCGAGGCCGAGAACCTCCCCGCGGGTCTCGAGGGGCTGGCGCTCGAAGCCGGCGCCGCCGCCATCACGGGCGACCTCGTGACCGCCGAGGAGCGGGCAGCAGAGGGCGAGCGACGGACGTGGCCCGACGGCTGGACCACCGGTTACGCGGGGAGCTTCTCGCAGATCGCGCGGGCCTTCGTCGCTCTGGAACGCTTCGATGACGAGACCGCGCACACCCACGTGCGGTCGCTCGACAAGCACCGGCCCACCATCGAGCACTGGCCGATCCTCGCGCACCTGGATGCACTCATCGCGCTGTTCCGCGGCGACATCGATCGTGCCCTGCTCGACTTCGAGCGCGAGGTCGACACGCATCTGAATCGGTCGGCTCTCGGCCCCTTCACCGCGGCCCGGCTGCGGGCGACGCGATCACTGCTGTATCTGGCGGCGGGCGACGCGGATGCCGCCGAGCAGGCACTCTCGGTACAGGGCAAGCGCGGCCGACGAGACACCGTGGCCCTGGCGCGGATCTCGCTGGCGCGAGGCAACCCCGATGCGACCCTCGAGCTGCTCGAGCGCACCTCCCCAGCAGACGACCAGACTCCGCGTGTCGAAGCCGAAGTTCTGGTTCTGCGCGCGGCCGCCCTCGTCGCGACCGGACGCGCCGAAGGATCCGCGGCCACCCTCCGAGCCGTGACCTTTCTGCGACACAACCACCAGGGCCTCGCGTTCGCGCTCATCCCCGAACAGCATCAGCGGGCGATGCTGAACGAACTGAGCGGAGTCGCTTCCGCCCTCGAGGCCGCGCCGTCGCTCATCCCCATCGCCCCGACGCGCATTCCCCTGACCTCTCGCGAGGAGGCGGTCGCCGAGCAACTGGTGCGCCTGGCGTCGGCCTCCGACATCGCGGCGGCTCTGGTGGTCTCGCCCAACACCGTCAAGTCTCAGCTCAGGTCGCTCTATCGCAAACTCGGCGTGACGAACAGAGCCGATGCCATCGCCGCCCTCAGCGCCCGGCGCCACCCGCGCTAGGGGCGCCGAGACAGCCCGGGGTGCTGGATCGAGCCTTGACAGGTGACCAAAGAGTCACATAACGTCGGCCTATGGATGAGGTGTTCCGGGCCCTGGCCGACCCTACGCGCAGAGCGATCCTCGATGCGCTCTTTCTCGACGACGGCCAGTCGCTGGGCGCGCTCGAAGCGCGATTCGACATGAGCCGCTTCGGCGTCATGAAGCACCTGGGCATTCTGGAGGAGGCGGGACTCGTGATCACTCGACGACGAGGCCGCGAGAAGCTGCACTTCCTCAACCCCGTGCCCATCCGGCTCGTGCACGACCGGTGGACGAGCAAGTACGCGGAACCCTGGGTCACTGCGCTCAGCGACCTCAAGACAGAACTGGAGAGAACCATGGAGAAAGTATTCGAGATCTACATCCGCACCACTCCCGAGCGCCTCTGGCAGGCGATCACCGATACGCAGATCCGCAGCGTCTACAGCTTCGGCAACCGCATCGAGTCGGACTTCACCGAGGGGTCGAGCTACGTGCAGACCAGCCCCCACGCGAACGCCCCACTGGGAGACGGGGTGAACCTGGTCGTCGACCCTCCGCGCAGACTGGTGCAATCGATGCACGCCCGGTGGAGCGACGAGGTCGAGGCCGAGGGCACCACGCGCATCACGTGGGAGATCGAGCAGTTCGGAGACTCCTGTCGGCTCGTCGTCACCCATGACGAGTTGCGCGACGGCGCCAACGATCAGCTCTACGGCGGCTGGCCGATGATCCTCTCCGGCCTCAAGACCTACCTCGAGACCGGCGAGAAGCTCACCACCCCGGGATCGCTCATGTACTCCTGATCAGGCGACGCGGCCGAGAGCCTGGTCGAGGTCGGCGATGAGATCGTTCACGTCCTCGATGCCGATCGACAGCCTGACCAGGCCCTGGCCGATGCCGAGCCGCTCGCGCAACTCCTCGCTGAACGAGATGTGCGTCGTGGTCGCAGGGTGCAGGGCCATCGACCTCACATCGCCGATGTTCGTCATGCGGCTGATCACGCGCAGTCCGTCGAGGAAGGCCCGGGCGCCGGCCGCTCCCCCGCGCACGGTCACGGCGAAGACCGATCCGGTGCGACCGCCGTACAGCCGCTGAGCCAGCTCGTGCGCGGGATTCGATTCGAGCCCGGCGAAGTCGACGCTCTCGACCTTCGGGTGCTGCTCGAGCCACCGCGCGACGGCCACCGAGCTGTCGAGGTGCCGTTCCATGCGCAGCGACAGGGTCTCGATGCCCTGGTGCAGCAGGAACGAGTTGAACGGCGACAGCGCCGGCCCGATGTCGTTGACCACAGCCTCGCGGGCGAGGCGCGCGTAGCCGGTGCGGCCGTAGCGCTCCAGCAGCGACAGTGCAGCGGAGCCCTGCGGCTCGGTCAGCAGCGGATAGCGCCGCTCGGACGCGGCCCAGTCGAAGGTGCCGCCATCGACGATCGCACCCGAGAGGCCGGCGCCGTGACCCGAGAGGAACTTCGTCGACGAGTGCACGACGACCGCGGCGCCGTATTCGATGGGCCGGATGACATAGGGCGACGCGATCGTGTTGTCGACGACCAACGGGATGCCGTGCCGGGCGGCCACCCGGGCGACCTGCTCGATGTCGACGATGTCGTTCTTAGGATTCGGAATGGTCTCGGTGAAGATCGCCTTCGTGTTCGGCTGGATGATCCGATCCCACTCGTCATCGTCGGCCGTGTTCCAGACGTAGTCGACGGAGACCCCGAATCGGGCGAAGCTGCGCCCGAAGAGCACCCGCGTTCCGCTGTAGATGCTCGCTGTCGACACGATGCGTTCGCCGTTCTCCGCGAGCGCGAGCAGGGCCGACGTGATGGCCGCCTGACCCGACGAGACCACGATCGCCTCCGAGCCTTGCTCGAGCGAGGCGATGCGCCTCTCGGCCACGGCACCCGACGGGTTGCGTTGACGCGAGTAGATGAGCCCGTCCGCGTCTCCTGAGAACCGGTTGCGGGCGTCGTCGAACGAGTCGAAGCGGTAGCCGGCGGTCATCGCGATGGGCGAGACGCGGGCTCCTGCGTTCAGGTCCTCGTACTCGCCGGCGTGCACCTGGCGGGTGTCGAAGGCGTACCCCTGCCAGTCGTACTCGGGCTGCGCGACATCGGAGGACTGGGTGGCGTCGGTCACAGGAGGCTGCTTTCTTTGAGGGCAGGGCTGAGACATCGGCGAACGGCCGCCGCCATCTCGATGACTGCCTGCTCGAGGATCGGCCTCGGCATGGCGAAGATGATGCGGGCGTATCCCTCGTACCCGCGACCGCAGAGCGCACCGTCGGTCACGGTAACCCCGGCCTGCGTCCGAAAGAACTCCGCGACAGACCCCGGGATCTCGAGATCGGAGCAGTCGAGCCAGGCGATGTACGTCGCATCCGGAATCGTGTAGCGCACCTCGGGCAGGTGCTCGGCGAGGAGTTCTTTGAGCAGGCGCCGATTGCCGTCGAGGTAGTCGACGACCTCGGTGAGCCACTCGCGACCCTCGGTGTAGGCTACGGTCGCGGCGATGACGCCCGGGGTCGCCGCCCCATGCATGACCGCGAATCCGAAGGTCTGGTAGAGCTCTTCGTCGGCCGTGTTGGAGGTGATCAGCTGCGCGGTCTTGAGGCCGGGCAGGTTCCAGGCCTTGGATGCCGAGGTCGACGTGATCGTGTGCCTCGCCGTGGTCTCGCTCAGCGACGCGTAGGGAATGTGGGTGACGCCCTCGTAGCACAGCGGCGCGTGGATCTCATCGGCGAAGACCCGACCGTTGTGCCGGTCGACGATGGCCGCGATCGCCTCGAGTTCGTCGCGCGTCAGCACCGTTCCGGTGGGATTCTGCGGGTTGCAGAGGATGAGCGTGCGCGCCCCCGCGTGGAACGCCGCCTCGATGCCGGCGAGGTCGTGCTGCCAGCGACCGGTTCGGGCATCGGTCACTCCGGGAACCTCGAAGACTTCCCGGCCGAGGGTGGGAACGAAGCTGAGGAACGGCATGTATGCCGGGGTCGGGATGATGACGCCCGTGCCGGCCGGAGAGAACTTGGTGATGGCGACTTCGAGCGCCGCCATCACGTCGGAGACGGCGTGCACGTTCTGCCACGGAAAGTCCCACCCGTACTCATCGCGATGCCAGGCCGCGGTCGCCTTGCCCATCTCGTGCGAGGTGGCCGGCGCCAGGTAGCCCAGGTTGCCGTCGTCGATGGCCTGGTGCAGAGCGCGGGTCACCTGCGGCGCGGTTCCGAAGTCCATCTCGGCCACCCACGCTCCGATGGTTCCGGGGTGCAGGCTCCACTTGCGGCTCGACGGGATGCTCAGCTCGGCACGGGTGATGCGGTCGAAGGCGTGAGTCATGCAGCGATCGTACGGACTGCGCCGCGCTGCCCGCCTCTGCTTTACGTCATGTGTCATCGCCGCTCGGCTTCGTCGGAGCGCGCGCCTATCGTCGTCGCATGACCACCCCCACGCCCGTGCGCACCCTAGAACGCGATGGACACCTGGTTCTCGGGGCGATGGTGCGCACACTCGGTGCGTTCCCGTCGGGCTGGCGCTATCCGGGCGCCCACAAGAATCCGGCGAACGATCCGGCCGCGCTCAAGCGGCTGGCACGCACCGCAGAGAAGGCGGGGCTCGACTTCCTCTTTCTCGGCGACTGGCTCTCGTCGAGCTCAGACCTCGAATACACAGAGCCGTCACTGCTCGCCCGCATCGATCCGTTCAGCTCGGCGGCCTATCTCGCCGCCGTCACCAACCACATCGGCCTGATCGCCACGGCCAACACCGCGCATTCCGAGCCGTACGCGATCGCCCGGGCCGCGGCATCCATCGACCGGCTCTCGGGCGGTCGCTTCGGCCTCAACCTCACCGTCGGCACCGACCCGAGGGCGAGCGCCAATTTCGGCAGAACGGATGCCGGGGGCTCCGACGACAACCGTTTCGAGACCGGGGTCGAGTTCGTGCGGGTGCTGCGCGGCCTCTGGGACAGCTGGGACGACGACGCGGTGCTCGCCGACGCCAGGCGCGGAACTCTGGTGGATCACTCGCGGGTCGACCCGATCGATCATCAGGGTCGGCGCTTCAGCGTCGCGGGCCCGCTCAACGCGCTGCGCCCGGTACAGGGCCAGATTCCGGTGGTGCACGCGGGTGTCTCGACGCGCGCCCGCGAGTTCGCCGCCCAGCACGCGGACATCCACGTGGTCGCTCCGTCGAGCCTCGGCGACGCCGTCGAGTTCCACCGACAGGCCCAGCAGCGCGCGGTCGCGGCCGGCCGCGCGCCCGGCGACGTCACGATCATCACGCCCATCCTGCCCATCGTCGGCGAGACCCGAGAGGCGGCGTTCGCGCTCTACGACCAGCTCGTCGAGCTCGTGCCGCTCGACGACGGCGAAGCGCGCCGGGCTCCATCGCCTCCCCTCCCTCCGAACCGGTCCGCGGCGGCGCTCCTGCGCTCTGTAGGCCTTCCGCTTCTCGAGCGCTCCGTCGATGAGGCCGTCTCGATCGCGACGGCCGAGAGGTTCAACGCGGTCGGTCAGCGCCTGCTCGAGGTCGCGGAGTCGCGCGCTGGTCGCACGGTCGGGGGCGCGCGGCCCGTGACCTTCCGACACCTCATCGTGGCTCAGGCCGTGCCGGCGCCCATCGTCGTGGGATCGCCCACGGACATCGCGGACCACCTCGAGCGCTGGTTCCGCGCGGGCGCCACCGACGGGTTCGCGGTGCAGAGCGCATTTCTGCACGAGCAGTTCGACGCCTTCGCCCACCTCGTCGTGCCCGAGCTGATCCGCCGCGGCCTCGTGAACGAGGGTTACGACGCGAAGACCCTGAGAGGCCACCTGCATCTCACGAAGCCCGCTCGCGAAGCACCGGTGACACCCGAGATCGCGCCGAACTGGGTGATCTGACGCATTGTCGCCCGGCAGCGCCTTTCAGGCGGCGTCAAGCTGCGTTACCTCGCGTTGCGTGCGTGACGTCGTGTGTCGAGAGATGCCCGCAATGATCGGTCCCGGTTCGTAGCGTGTGGGCATGAGCACAGTGCAGTCAGAATCTGAAGCAGCCGTCGATGACACCGCCTTCGCCGCCGAATGGCAGGCGTGGCACGACGCCCACGAGACGAACCGGGCAGACCCGCACGGATTCCTCGCGGTCACGAGCCTCAACTGGCTCGACGAGAACCCGACGAGATACCGGGACGCCCCGGGCGAGTGGTCGACGTCGGACGCCGGACCCGTGGTCACCCTGGCCGAGGGCGAAGAGCTCGTGATCGACGGAGAGAAGGCCACCGGCCGGCACGCCTTCGGCGTCATCCCCGAGCGCGGCGGAGTCACCGTGAGCGCCGGAGACGCACAGTTCGAAGTCGCCAGACGCGGAGGAGCCGACATTCTGCGCCCGCGGCACCCGTCGCATCCGACGCTCGTCGACTACACGGGCACCCCGGTCTACCCGCCGAGCGCGCGCTGGAGGGTCGAGGGCGTCTTCGTGCCCTTCGACGAGCCGAAGCCGGTGACCGTCGGCTCCGTGGCAGAGGGCCTCGAGCACGTCTACGACTCCCCCGGAGTCGTCGAGTTCGAGCTGCGAGGCGAGACCTTCTCGCTCACCGCGTTCAACGGGCAGGCGCCCGGCTCCCTGTTCGTGCTGTTCACCGACGCCACGAGCGGGGTCACGACGTATGCCGCCAACCGCTCGCTGCAGATCGCCGCGCCGGATGCCTCCGGTCGGGTGACGATCGACTTCAACCGGGCGACGAATCTTCCGTGCGCCTACACCGAGTTCGCCACCTGCCCGCTGCCTCCCGCCGAGAACCGGCTGCCCATCGGAGTGGAGGCCGGCGAGAAGACTCCCCTGCATCCGAGCTCGGAATCCGAAGGAGCACCGCGATGAGCCGCACACCCTTCCACCTCGGCATCGCCCTCGACGGGGCGGGCTGGCATCCCGCCGCCTGGCGCCTCGACGCCGCGCGCCCCGCGGCCCTGTTCGACGCAGACTACTGGCTCTCGCTCGTGGTCGAGGCTCAGGCCGGTGGCATCGACCTCGTGACCATCGAGGACTCCTTCGGCCTGCAGACGACGGGCTATGGCGCGTTCGAGCTGCGCGGCGACGAGGTGCGCGGCCGGCTCGACGCGCTGCTGCTCGCCAACACCATCGCGGCGCAGGTGCCCGGCATCGGCGTCGTGCCGACCGTGACCACCACGCACACCGAACCGTTCCACACCGCCACGGGCATCCAGACCCTCGACCATGTCTCAGAGGGCTGGGCCGGATGGCGGGTGCAGGTGTCGGGCCGCTCCCACGAGGCCGCCCACGTCGGTCGGCGCGTAGTTTCCGCGCTCGACCCGGTTCGCGCCGCCGCCGGCACGGACGAGAAGCAGACCGCGCTCATCCGAGAGCTGTTCCGCGAGGCGGCCGACGCGATCGAGGTCGCCCGTCGGCTCTGGGACAGCTGGGAGGACGACGCGGTGATCCGCGATGTCGCGACGGGCCGCTTCATCGACCGCGAGCGCCTGCACTACGTCGACTTCGAGGGCGAGAGCTTCAGTGTGAAGGGGCCATCGATCGTGCCTCGCTCGCCACAGGGTCAGCCGCTCGTGTACGTGTTGGCCCACCAAAAGGTGCCCTACGAACTCGCCGTCGCACAGGCCGACATCGTGGGCGTCACTCCGCACTCCGACGAGCACCTCGAGCAGATTCTGGGCGAACTGGGCGACGCAGAGCTGGCGGTCGATCGTCGCGTCGACGAGCCGCTGCGCGTCTGGGGCGAGGCCGTGGTGCTCATCGAGGAGACGCGCGAGGCGGCCGCGGCAGCCCTCGCGACGCTCGACGAGCTGCACGGCTCGCCCTACGCATCCGACGCCGTGATTCTCGCCGACACGGCCGAGAACGTCGCGGCGCAGCTGCTGCGCTGGCAGCAGGTCGGCCTCTCTGGAGTGCGGCTGCGGCCCGCGCGCCTGCCGCTCGATCTCGAGCGCATCACCCGGAGTGTCGTGCCCGTGCTGCACGAGACGGGGGTGCTCCGGCGACCGCAGTCTCCGACCACTCTGCGCGAGCGCCTGGGGTTCGCTCCTGCGGAGAACCGCTACGCGACCGCCCGCCCCGAGACCGCCGACCTGATCGAGAGCGCCAGCCGATGACCACCTCCTCGTCGAAGCCCACGAAGCAGATCCACCTCGCCGCCCACTTTCCCGGCGTGAACAACACCACGGTCTGGAGCGACGAGCGTTCGCGGAGCCAGATCGCCTTCTCGTCGTTCCGCCACTTCGCGCAGAACGCCGAGCGCGGCAAGTTCGACTTCCTGTTCCTCGCCGAGGGGCTGCGGCTGCGCGAGACGCGCGGACTCATCCACGACCTCGACGTGGTCGGTCGCCCGAACACGCTCGCGATCCTCGCCGCGCTCGCCGGCGTGACGTCGAACATCGGGCTGGTCGGAACCCTGAGCTCGACGTTCAACGAGCCCTACGAACTCGCGCGGCAGCTCTCCACTCTCGACCACCTCAGCGGAGGGCGCGCGGGCTGGAACATCGTGACCACCTCGGATGCGTTCCACGGTGCGAACTTTCGCCGCGGAAAATTTCTCGACCTCGCCGATCGCTACACGAGGGCGCAGGAGTTCTTCGACGTCTCGTCGCAGCTATGGGACAGCTGGGCCGACGACGCGATCGTGGCAGACAAGGCATCCGGCGAGTTCGTGCGCACCTCTGGCCTCGGGCTCGTCGACCATCACGGCCCGCAGTTCGATGTGACCGGCTACGCGACGCTACCGCCCAGCCCGCAGCGGCATCCGGTGATCGTGCAGGCCGGCGATTCGCCTGACGGCCGCGATTTCGCGACGAGCTCTGCCGACGTGATCTTCTCGAGGCACGCCGATTTCGAGGCCGGGCGCGCGTTCTACGACGATGTGAAGGGGCGACTGGATGCCGTGGGGCGCCTCCGCGATTCGCTCAAGATCCTGCCCGCAGCCACTTTCATACTCGGAGATACGCACGCCGAGGCGCTGGAGCGGTCGCGTGAGATCTCGAGGCTGCAGGTGAGCCCGCAGACCGCCATCTCGTTTCTCGAGCAGGTGTGGAACACCGACCTCTCGGGCTACGACGTCGAGGGCCCGCTGCCCTCGATCGATCCCGTCGTCACGGCGGAGGGCGGCGCGAAGGGCCGGGCCCACGTGCACACCGACCCGGTCGCGACGGTGAACGCCTGGCGCGAACAGGCAGAGGCATCGGGCTGGTCGATACGCGACCTCGTGATCTCGTTCGCCGCGAAGCACACCTTCGTGGGCACACCGACCGTCGTCGCGGAGACGATCAACCGGCACGTGCAGGAGGATGCCTCGGACGGCTTCGTCATCGTGGGCAACACCAACCCGACCGGACTCGACGAGTTCGTCGACCGGGTGATTCCCGAGCTGCAGGAGCGCGGCGTGTACCGCACCGACTACGACGAGGGCGCGACGCTGCACGAGACACTCGGACTGCCGGCCGTGCCTGCGCGATCGGCCTCGACGTCGGCTGGCGCAGGGTTGGTCTCGGCCTAGTGGTCACGCGAGCAGACGTCGTCGTGGTCGGCGGTGGAGCCATGGGTTCCGCCGCCGCCTGGCAGCTCGCCCGCCGGGGCCGCGAGGTGACGCTGCTCGAGCGCTTCGGCCCCGGGCACACCCAGGGCGCGTCGCACGGGGCGTCGCGCAACTTCAACCTCAGCTACGGCGACGACACCTACCTGTCGCTGCTGCGCGAGGCGCTGCCACTGTGGCGCGAGCTCGAGGCCGAGTCGGGCACGGCCGTTCTCGATCAGGTCGGGCTCGCCAGCCACGGTGCGAATCCGGCCTTCGACGCGGTGGCATCGGCCTTGCCGGCCTACGGATTCGACGCGTCGTTCCTCACCCCGGAGGAGGCCGGCGAACGCTGGCCGGGCATCCGCTTCGATACCCGTGTGCTGTTCACCCCGCAGGCCGGCAGGCTCAATGCGGATGCCGCGGTGTCGGCCCTGCAGCGGGCCGCGGCCGCGCGCGGCGCCGTGGTGCGGCATCATTCTCGGGTCGTCGCCATCCGGGTCGTGTCACCCGATTCGGTGCTGGTCGAGGTGCAGCCGCTCGACGCGGTGAGCGGCGAGCCCGCGGGTTCTCGCGAGACGATCGACGCGAGGCGAGTGGTCGTGACGCTCGGAGCGTGGACGCAGAAGCTCCTCGGCTCGACGGTCGCCCTGCCGCGACTCGTCGTCACTCAGGAGCAGCCGGCCCACTTCGCGGTGCGCGACTCGTCGATCGCATGGCCGGGGTTCAACCACGCGCCCAGCCCTCTCGACCCGTCGTACGACTACTGGTACTCGCCCGTGTACGGCATGTTCACGCCTGGCCAGGGCGTGAAGGCCGGATGGCACGGCACGGGCGCGGTGGTCGATCCGGATGCGCGCACGTTCGTCGCGGAGCCGGCCCAGTTGGCGGCGCTTCAGCGCTACGCCCGGGAGTGGCTGCCGGGGGTCGACGCGGAATCGTTCGTGGAGATCAGCTGCACGTACACGACGAGCCCCGACTCGAACTTCGTCGTCGATTCGGCGGGGCCTCTGGTGATCGGCGCGGGGTTCTCGGGCCACGGGTTCAAGTTCACCCCGTCGATCGGCCGCATTCTGGCCGATCTCGTCGAGGACGTGGCGTCGGCGCCCGCCTTGTTCTCGCTGGCCGCGGCCCGCTGACCTCTAGGACCACGACGCATGCAAACGGGAGGAATTGCGCGCATCCAACGCACATACGGCGTCGATCTTCGAAATCTCCTCCCGTTTGCCGACGAACGGACGGAGAACAGTGCATCCGAGCCGTATATGAGGTCTGTTGAACGGATCTCCGCCCATTCCCGAAGAGGCTTGGCCCGCCCCAGGCCGCGGGGCCTCGAGATGCCAGTTGCACCATTGAACGAGGACTTCCTGGGTCTCGGACGTGACGTCGGTCTCGCACACCAGACGTTCAACCGGATTCACGTCGGTCAGGGGATCAGGACGATCTTTCCGCGGGTGTGGCCCTCTTCGCTGAGGCGCTGGGCGTCAGCGGCGCGGGCCAGTGGAAAACGCTCCGAGACTTCCACGTCGAACCTGCCCTGAGCGGCAAGCTCGATCGCGGCGGGAACGCCCTCGGCCCGTAGCCGGACCTCCTCGTCGGTGAGTGGCACCGGGCTTCCGCCCATCCACGCCCGGATACCCAGCTCGGCGGCTCGGCCTCCGACCACGATGGTGCCGATGCGCGAGCGGTCGTCGACCAGCTCGAAGGATGCCTGGAGGGCCTCTTCTGTTCCGGCCCCGTCGAGCACCACGTCGATGCCCTCCGGCGAGGCCTCGCGCACGCGCTCGACGAGCCCTTCTCCGTAGCTCAACGGAACGGCGCCGAGTTCGACCAACCGCTCGTGGTTCGCGGGGCTCGCGGTCGCGAACACGCGGGCTCCCCACGCCACGGCGAACTGCACGGCCGCCTGTCCCACGCCGCCCGTTCCACCGTGGATCAGGAGTCGGGTTCCCTTGGTGACGCCCAGCGACCGCAGCGCCTGATAGGCGGTCGAGACCGGAATGCCCACGGCCGCAGCCTGCGACCAGGTCCAGACGGACGGCTTGCGAGTGAGGTTCGAGGGCGCGACCACGAGGTGGCTGGCGTACGCGCCGGTGGCGCCCTGGATGATGACCTCGTCGCCCGAGGCCCAGCCCTCGACGCCGGAACCGACCTCGAGAATGACGCCGGAGGCATCCGCACCGACGCCGCGCGGGCCATCGAGCGGGGCCGACGCTCGGAACCCGGAGCGCAGTTTCGAGTCGATGGGATTCACCCCGATGGCCTGGATCTCGACGAGCACGTGGCCGTCGGTCACAGAGGGAAGAGGAACCTCGACGACCTCGAGAACGTCCGGTCCTCCGAGACGTGAATACTGAACAATTGTCGCCATTTTCGGCCCCGTTCTGTTCACCGAGTGCAGGTTTTTCACCGGCTCTGCGCGACGCTAGTTCGCCGACGCGCGGTTTGCAAGCCTGCGCCCCGCACATGCGGGGAGCTCTCACCTACCGGGCTCAGGAGGAACCGGCCCGTCGAGCGCGAACAGCGCCGACGCGGCCGGTTTCTCCTGAATACGGGCGCCGCGTACGCTCGATCTATGCTCGAACCGCTCGACTCCCCCGCTGACACCGCATCCGACCCGGCCGCCGCACCGGCATCTGACCCGGCCGCCGCCGCTTTCACCGTTCGCCTGGCGCGACCCGACGAGTACGACGCCGTGGGCGAGCTCACCGAGCTCGGCTTCGCCACCGGTCCCTACGCTCACCTGCCACGCAGCCCCGAGCGGGCGACGCTCGAGCGCGATGCGGGTGCCCGCGCCGCCGATGGAGGCTTGCTCGTGGCCGTCGACGAGGGCACAGAGAAACTCCTCGGCACCGCGACGGTCACCCGCGCCGAGAACCCCATCTCGCGCCAGGCTCGCGACGGCGAGGCAGAGCTGCGCCTCGTGGCCGTCGACCCGCCCGCCCGCGGTCGCGGCGTCGCGCAGGCGCTCGTGCAGGCATCCATCGAGCTCGCCGCGAGCTGGGGCGCGCCCGCCCTCGTGCTCGACACGGGACCGCTCAACCACACGGCGCAGCGCAACTACCTCCGCGCCGGCTTCGAGCGGGTCGTCGCGCGCGAACTCGGCACCGAGACCGGAATCGGCACTCCCCAGGTCTACCGCTACCCGCTCGAGAACGTCGCACCCGTGCGCATCCGGCTCGTGCGATCCCACGAGCTCGAGGCTGTCGCCCGCCTCACGGTCGACGCCTACACGAACGACTACGACCTCTCCGAGAGCTACGTGCGGTCCCTGGCCGATGTGCATGGCCGCGCCAGGTCCGACGAGGTGTGGGTCGCTGAGGACACGGCGACCGGCGCCATCCTCGGCACCGTCTGGACGCCCCGGCCCGGCGCGCGCATCTCGCCGGTCGCACAGGGCGACGAGCTCGACTTCCGGCTGCTGGCCGTGGCCCCGGATGCCCGGGGGCGCGGAATCGGCGAAGCGCTCGTGTCGCACGTGGTCGGCCTCGGCCGCATCCGGGGTGTGAAGCGCGTGGTGATGAACACCGGCAGCATGATGCTCCCCGCGCAGAGGCTGTACACGCGGCTCGGCTTCGCGCGCCTGCCTGAGCGCGAGGAGCGCATCGAGGTGGAGCCGGGCAGATTCGTCGACATCTACGCCTTCGGGCTCGACCTGTAGCGCCGTCCCCGAACTGACTGTGCCCGAATACCTCCATTCGTGCGCCGGGACGGACGCGGAATGGCGGTATTCGGGCACAATCGCCGAGCGCGCTAGTCGGTCTTCGGCAGCCCGGGCGGGTTGATCTGGCTCGTGGGAATCGATTCGCTGTCGAGCCCCCAGCGGTCGAGCACCTCCTGGTACTGGCCACCCTCGATCGTGGCGTTGATGACGATTCCCACGGCGTCGATGAGGCCGTTGCCCTTCTTCGTCGCCGCAGCGATGTCGGCCGTCTGCGGCCATCCGCCACTCACGGTGCCCACCTGTTTGGTGTCGCCTGTCGAGGCCGCGGCGTAGGCGCCGCTCGCGTTCGGGTAGAAGTACGCGTCGGCTCGCCCTGACTGGATGGCGAGGTTCGCGGCGGCGTTGTCGTCGTAGTAGACGAGCTCGGCCGGCTTCTTGCCCGCCGCGGTGAGCTCCTCATTCCAGGAGAGCAGGATCTTCTCCTGGTTGGTCCCCGATCCCACGATGATCGTCAGCCCCGAGATGTCGTCGGCGCTCTTGATCGAGGCGATGTCGCTGTCGGCCTTCACATAGAAGCCGAGCAGATCGACGCGGTAGCTGGCGAAGTCGTAGAGCTCTTTGCGCTCTTCGGTGACGGTGACGTTGTTGAGGATGATGTCGTACTTGCCCGACTGGATTCCGAGCGGCCAGTCCGCCCAGTCGACCGAGACCGGGTTGTACTCGAGACCCAGGCCGTCTGCGACGAGAGCCGCGAAGTCGGCCTCGCTTCCGAGCGGCGTGCTGTTGTCGTCGGATGCCGCGAAGACCAGAGGCGGGGCGCCGCTCTTCACGGTCTGGGCGACGGTGAGCTTGCCGGCTTCGATCGGCTGGAAGCCGCTGGCTTTGAGGGATGCGACCGCGTCGGCGACGGGGTCGATACTGGGCCGGTCGGCCGCGTTCTTGGTTGTGAGGTCGAACGAGGTGGCCGCCGCGACCTGCTGCTCGGTCGAGCCGGCGGGTGTGCCGTCGGCGGAGCTCGTGCTGTTCGCGTTGGCCGCGAGGGCGATGCCGCCTCCGGCGAGGGCGACGACGACGACTGCGCCGACGATAGCCCCGATCTGTTTCTTGTTGATGGCCATGATGGTGTTGCCTCTCTTGGATGCTGTTGTGGTGCGGTAGGAATAGTGCGGCGATGCTGGGCGCTGGCGCTCAGAGCACCTTGCGGAGGAAGTCCTTGGTGCGCGCATGACGCGGCCTCGACAGGACCTGGCCGGGCGTTCCCTCTTCGAGGATCTCGCCCTGTTCGAGAAAGACGACGCGGTCGGCGACCTCGCGAGCGAACCCGATCTCGTGCGTCACGATGATGAGCGTGGTGCCGCTCTTCGAGAGCTCCCGGATGACGTCGAGCACCTCTCCGACGAGCTCGGGGTCGAGCGCGCTGGTCGGCTCGTCGAACAGCAGCACCTTCGGGTTCAACGCGAGCGCTCTCGCGATCGCCACGCGTTGCTGCTGACCGCCGGAAAGCTGCCGCGGGTAGTGGTGCTCTTTGTCTGCGAGCCCCACCCTCGCGAGCAGGGCCTTCGCCTGCTCGCGGGCCTCGGCCTTGCTCGCTCGCTTCAGGGCGACGGGCGCCTCGACGACATTCTCGAGAGCGGTCAGATGCGGGAAGAGATTGAAGTTCTGGAAGACGATGCCGATCTGCGTGCGACGCTCGAGGACGTTCTTCTCGGGGAGCTCGTGCAGCCTGCCGGAGCGGAGCTCGTAGCCGATGTACTGCCCGTCGACGGTGACCGATCCGGCGTCGACGGTCTCGAGGTGGTTGATGGTGCGCAGCAGCGTGGATTTGCCCGATCCCGACGGGCCGATCAGAGCGATGACCTCGCCGGGCTGCACCGTCAGCGATACGTCGCGCAGCACCCGCACGGCGCCGTAGCTCTTCGAGACGTCGGTGATCTCGACCAGTCCGACGGTGGCGCGAACCGGCTTCGCGGGGAGGGGAATCGCCTGCTCGTCGAACGAACGGATGAATGTCGGGGTGCTCATGATCCACTTCCCAGAACGATGTCGTGTCGTCGGTTCTTCTCTGCCGCGAGCGGGTCGTCTGCGGTCTCGTCGCCGAGGCGTGCCCACTGCTGTTTCACCCAGCCCGTCGCACGCTGCACGGGCGTCGGCGGAAGCTCGCGATGCGCTCCGCGGGCGTAGTGCCGCTCGACGTAGAACTGGATGATCGAGAGCACCGTGGTGATGATCGCGTACCAGACCACGGCCACCAGCAGCATCGGGATGACCCGCTGGTTGCGGTTGTAAATCACCTGCACGGTGTAGAAGAGCTCGGGCAGCGCCACCACGAAGACCACGGAGGTGCCCTTCACGAGGCCGATGACCTCGTTGAAGAAGTTGGGCAGGATGGCGCGGGCGGCCTGCGGCAGGATGATGCGGAAGAAGCGCACCCGCCGCGGCAGGCCGAGAGCCGCGGATGCCTCGAGCTGTCCCTGGTCGACAGACAGGATGCCGCCGCGAATGATCTCGGCGAAATACGCGGCCTGATGCAGCGTGAGTCCGATGGTTGCCGCGGCGAATGCCGTGATCAGCGTGGTGGTCGAGAACTCGACGAGCCAGAAGTCGGTCGTGAACGGGGTTCCGAGGCCCAACGTCGGGTAGAGGTAGCCCAGGTTGTACCAGACGAGGATCTGCACGAGCAGCGGCACCGAGCGGAAGAACCAGATGTAGACGTAAGCCGCCCCGCTCAGCAGCGGTGACTTCGAGAGCCTGAAATTCGCCAGCACGGCCCCCAGGACGAACCCGCCGATGACGGACACGACAGTGAGTCCCAGGGTCACGCCGAGGCTGTTCAGCACCGACTGCGAGAAGAAGTACTCGGCGAACACGTTCCACTCGTATTGCTTGTTCGTGACGAGCGACCAGGCGAACTGCAGCACCACGAACGCGACGAATGCGCTCAGCACCCACCGCCACCAGTGTCGTGTGGGTACCACTTTCACACTGCTGCGCTGGTCGAGTAGGCCGCCCGCGGCCGTATCGAGACCATCGGATGTGGTCTCGATACGCGGTGCTCGTTCCTCGCGACCGCTACTCGACCGGCGCAGACCGAGACTGGCGTCATGCGCCGCCGTGATGCCGACCACGTCGAGGGGCGCGCCATCCAGGCTCTTGGCGAACCCGTGCACGATCACCTCCTCGGGATCGAGCGCGGTGTCGAACAGCGGCGTGTAGCCGGTCTGGAAGTAGAGGTGTTTCGCCTCGGGCTGGCGCGGACCTGTCGTGAGGTACGCCCTTGTGTATCCGCGACGCACGGCCTCCTCCTCGAGCTCTTTCACCACGCGTCGGGCGAGTCCCTGCCGCCGATGCGACGACGAAGTCCAGATGCGCTTCAGCTCCGCCGTGTGCTCGTCGAATCTCTTATATGCTCCTCCGGCTATGGCGACGCCATCGCGTAGGAGCAGCACAAACGCACCGCCCTCGTCGGGCGAGAACGCCGACGCCGGATAGCGGCGGATCTCGGCCGACGCCTTCTCGCCGAAGAACTCTCCATAACGCGCGTCGTACTCCTGTTCGAGCTCCCGCAGCAGCGGTTGGGCCGCGGGGTCGTCGGCCGAGACGTAGACGAACCTGTCGGTACCCCGCGGTGTCTGGTCAAGCAGCGTCACGGGATGCCTCCGCCCTGGTCGATGCCGACTGTGACGCCTTCGATGACGCGGCTGCCGCCGCCGCGTCGCGCTTCGCGACCTCGTCGCGCACGAGCGGAATGACGTAGCGACCGAAGTCGACGGTGTCGTTCACGAAGTCGTAGCCGCGGGCCGAGATGATGTCGACGCCCAGATCGATGTAGTCGAGCAGGGCAGCGGCCACAGTCTCCGGCGTGCCGACGAGGGCGTTCGAGTTGCCACGCCCACCGGATGCCGCGGCCGGCCTCGTCCACAGAGCCCGGTCGAAGCGGTCGCCCTGGTTCGCGATCGACAGCAGCCTCTGCGAGCCGGCGTTCTCGGGGTTCCTCAGCTCTCCGACGAACGACGAGGGAGCTGCCTGCGCCTGCCGCGCCTCGATCTTTCCGAGGATCTCCTCGGCCTTCTTCCACGCCAGCTCCTCGGTGGCGCCGAGGATCGGGCGGAAGGCGACCTGGATGCGGGGGCGCTCTGCGCGTCCCGCAGCGTGCGCCTCCACAGTGATGCGCTCGATCTGCTCGGCGGTGTTCGCCAGCGGCTCGCCCCACAACGCGTAGATATCGGCGTCGGCAGCGCCGATCCGGTAGGCCGCCTCGCTCGATCCGCCGAACGAGATCTGCGGACGAGGCTGCTGCGCGGGCCAGATGTCGCTGACGAAGTTCTCGAAGCGGTAGTGCGCACCGTCGAAGCTGAAGGGCTCGCGGCTGGTCCACGCCTTCTTCACGATCTGGATGTACTCGCCGGTGCGGGCGTAGCGCTCGTCCTTGGTAAGGAAGTCGCCCTCCGCCGCCTGGTCTGCCGTCGAGCCGCCCGTGATCACGTGCACGTTGAGGCGCCCGTCGCTGATCTGGTCGAGGGTCGCGAAGACCTTCGCTGCGTAGGTGGGGTACGACACGTTCGGCCGGTGCGCCAGCAGAATCTTGAGGTGGTCAAGCTTCGACGCGATGAAGGCCGCCGCGGTCGCCGGGTCGGGCGAGCCCGAGTGGTAGGCGAAGAGGATCCGATCCCAGCCGTGGTCTTCGTGGGCTCGGGCGAACCGCAGCGTGTAGTCCTTGTCGAAACTCGCACCCGAGCGGGCCTGGGTCTCGCCGCCGTCGTTGAGCCCGGCGATGCCGAGAAATTCGATGGGCATATCTGCCTCCTTACGTCTTGCGTCTCGACACGGGCCGTGTCGCGTTGGTGAGACGTTAGGTCGGGCCGTGCACGCGGGCCAAGCAGATTCGTTCACAATTCGTCACGTCGTCACAGGGGGTCACAAACCTCGATTTCGATGGACGAAACGTCGACGGTTGTGTCATGTCGCACGCGCCCACCTCCCTCATCGACCCGCCCGAGTTCCGGATCGCCCTCATCGGCGGTGGCCCCCGCGGAGCCGGCGTTCTCGAACGGATTGCGGCGAATCTGCCCAAGCTGTGGCGATCCGACGCACGCATCCGCATCCACGTGATCGACCCGCATCCGGCGGGCCCCGGGCGCATCTGGCGCTTCGACCAGTCGCCCCTGCTAAAGCTCAACTCGATGGCGGCCGACGTGACGATGTTCACCGACGAGTCCTCGACCATCGACGGCCCCGTGCGCCCCGGACCGTCGCTTATCGAGTGGGCTCGACTCGTGAGCGCTGGCGAGATCGCGATCCCCCGGGTCGATGCGCGCCTGCGCCAGGAGATCGAGAACCTCGCGCCCGCCAGCTTTCCGACGAGACGCCTGCAGAGCCTCTACCTCAGCTGGTTCTTCGCGGATGCCGTGGGCCTCCTCCCCGAGACCGTCACGGTGGTCGTGCACCGGGCATCCGCGGTCGAGACCGTTGACGACGGGCCGACCCAGCGCATCCTGCTCGACGACGGCGTCTCGATCGCCGCCGATGTCGTGCTGTACTCGCTCGGTCACACCGGCGCCGACGCCGAGCCCGAGCACGCCGACCTCATCGCCTTCGCGCGCCGCCGTGAGCTGTTCTACCTGCCACCGGCATTCACCGCGGATGCCGACACCCGGCCGATCGTGCCCGGCCAGCGGGTCATCGTGCGGGGCATGGGCCTGGCGGCGGTCGACCTCACGGTGCTGCTGACCGAGGGCCGGGGCGGCCGCTTCGACCGCGGCGACGACGGGGTGCTGCGCTACACCGCATCCGGCCTCGAGCCGCGGTTGTACTTCGGCTCGCGCCGTGGCGTTCCCTATCACTCGAAGATCTCGTCGACGCTTGTGGGCGAGCGGCCTGCGGCACGGTACTTCACTCCGGCGATCGCACGCGCGCTCGAAGACACTCGCCCCTCGCTCGACCTCAGCGTCGACGTATGGCCGCTGATCGCCAAGGACATGCTGTGGGGCTACTACCGCGAGCTCTTCACCGGGCACCCCGACCGGGTCGAATCCAGTTGGGACTCGTTCACGTACGCCTTCGACCGGCTCGATCCGCGCGCCCTGCTGCTCGCCTCGCCACACACCGAGCTCCACGACAGCGCTCCGCGAGGCCACGCGATCCCCTCGCGCGACGAGCTCGCCGACGACGACGACCTCATCGCGCGCGACGCGCAGGCCTTCGTCGACCTGGTCGAGGGTAGCGTCTCGTACTCCGACGACAGACTCTTTTTGCCCGAGCTCGATCGGCCACTGGGGGGCGCGCTGGTCGCGGACCCGGAAGAGCTTCAGGAGCTCGTGCGCGACTACATCCGCACCGATCTCGCTTTGCGCACACGCCCAGAGCACAGCGCCACGCTCGGACTCTTCGTGGCTCTGCTCACCAGCCTCTTCACCCTCTCTGACCTCATCGACTCCCCCAAGTGGACCGCGCAGTCGCGTGTGCGCGACATCCACGGCTGGTGGCTCGGCTACTTCAGCTTCATCGCGAGCGGCCCTCCGGCACATCGGCTCGAGGAGCTCGTCGCGCTCTCGGAGGCGGGCATCGTCAAGTTCCTCGGAGCAGGAGTCTGGGTGCAGGCCGACGAAGAGGAGGGGATCTTCCGCGCCGGCAGCGCAACGACGCCGGTCACCGTCACCGCGAGCGCCCTGGTGGATGCGCGGCTGCCCGCGACCGCGATCTCGCGCAGCGACAACGAGTTGCTGAGGTCGCTGGTCACGAGCGGCGCCGGACTCGAGGAGGTCGTCACCGATGGGGCCTTCTCGGCCAGCACGGGCAGGTTGTCGGTGCGGCAGCTCGACACCAGGATTCTCGGCGCGGGCGGGGAGCACTCGTCACGCCAGTACGCGATCGGGCCGTACACGAACTCCCCGTTCGTCGGGGCGTTCTCGCGCCCGCGCACGAACGCGATCTCCTTCCGAGAGAACGACAAGGTCGCTCGCGCCATCCTGAGTCGCCTTGCCGAGCTGGCCCAGGAGCGAGGTGACACTTTGCGCGCGACAGAGGCCGCGTGGTGACAGTTCGGTTGACCCGAAGTGTCACCATGCGACCTCCCGCACCGCGTCGTCAGCGGCGCAGTGCCTTGCGCGCGAGGTAGTTGCCCAAGAACTGCACCAGCTGCACGATCACGATGATCACGAGCACGGCGGCCCAGGTCACCACGGGATGGAACTGCCGGTACCCGTACTGGATCGCGAACGTGCCGAGGCCGCCACCTCCGACGTAGCCGGCCACCGCCGACATGTCGACGAGCGCCACCACGATGAACGTGTACCCGAGAATCAGCGGGCCGAGCGCCTCGGGAATCAGCAGTGTCAGCATGATGCGGCTCCGGCTCGCTCCGACCGACCTCGCGGCCTCGATCACTCCGGGCTGCACGGTGAGCAGGTTCTGCTCGACGATGCGGCTGATGCCGAATGCGGCCGCCAGCGACAGAGTGAAGATGATCGCCGTGTTGCCGATTCCGGTGCCCGTGACGAAACGCGCGAGGGGCTGAGCCGCGGCGAGGAAGATGATGAACGGAATCGGGCGGAACACGTTGACCAGCACGTTGAGCACGCCGAAGACAGGCCTGTTCGAGAAGAGGCTGTTCGACCGGGTCGTGTATAGACCGAGGCCGAGGAGCAGTCCGCCGAGGCCGCCGAAGATCAGGCTGAGGCCCACGATGTAGAGGGTCTCGTAGCTGGCTTGCCAGAGCTTGGGCAGCAGGGGAATCAGGTCATCCATGGCTCGGTGCCTCCGTGGCGTCGACCTTGGTCGCGATCGTGGCGAGTGCGCGATCGACAGCATCGGCGTCGCCCGTCAGCGCGAGGGTGAGATGGCCGAAGACACGGCCCCGGATGTCGTTGATGCCGCCGTAGATCAGATCGAATGCGACGCCGGCCCGGGCGAGGTCGGAGAACACGGCGCCCTGCGACGTATTGCCGTCGCGGAACGACAGTGTCACGATGCGACCCGGATGCCGCTGCCGGAGCGCCGTGAGTTCGGTGGCGGACGGCACGCCGCGCACCACCGTCGACACGAACCGCTGCGACGACGCCTCCGTGGGCTTCGAGAAGACGTCGAACACGTCGCCCTGTTCCACGATGCGCCCGCCATCCATGACCGCGACCTTGGTGGCCAACGTCTGGATGACATCCATCTCGTGGGTGATGACCACGATCGTGACGCCGAACTCGGTGTTCACCCGCTTCAGCAGCTCGAGCACCTCGTGCGTGGTCTCGGGGTCGAGCGCGCTGGTCGCCTCGTCGGCGAGCAGGATGCGGGGGCTCGTCGCGAGGGCCCGAGCGATGCCGACCCGCTGCTTCTGCCCACCCGACAGCTGCTCGGGGTAGTTGCGCGCCTTGTCGGAGAGACCGACGAAGTCGAGCAGCTCGGCCACCCGCGGGGCGATGTCGCGGCGGGGCGTCTTCGCGACCTCCAGCGGGTACGCGACATTGCCCGCGACGGTCTTAGAGGTGAAGAGGTTGAACTGCTGGAAGATCATGCCGATGCCGAGGCGCAGGCGGCGCAGCTCGCGCTCTTTCATACGGGTCACCTCATCGCCGTCGACCAGGATGCTGCCGCTGGTCGCGTGTTCCAGAGCGTTGATGAGCCGCACGAGGGTGCTCTTGCCCGCTCCGGAATAGCCGATGATGCCGTAGATGTCGCCCGCCTCGATGTCGAGAGTGAGGCCGTCGACGGCGTGCACGACGTCACCGCCACGCCGGGAGGGCGGATAGGACTTGGTGACGTCGCGCAGACTGATGAGAGGCATCGAGCCGATCAGCCCTTGGCCTTGATGTCTGCCTGCACCTTGTCGAGCGACGACTGCAGGTCGGAGACGGGAGTCTTCACGAACACGGCCGTCCCGCCCGAGTTCTCCTGAACCGCGTCGGTGACCGTCTTGGTGTCCTGGTAGATCGACACGAGTTTCTTGAAGGTCTCGTTGTCCTTGTCTTCCGCACGCGCGGCGAAGATGTTCACGTAGGGCAGAGCGTTGGCGTCGGCCGGGTCGTCCTGGGCGATCGCGTCGTCGAAGGTGAGCCCGGCATCCGCCACGAAGTCGTTGTTGATGATGGCGGCGGCCACGTCGGGAAGCGAGGTGGCCGTGAGCGATGCCTCGAGCGTCGTGACCTTCACCGTCGACTTCTCGGTGTCGACGTCGTCGACCGTCGAGAAGATGCTGCCGCCGTCTTTCAGCTCGACCAGGCCGGCTGACTGCAGCACGAGCAGCGCACGCGACAGGTTCGACTCGTCGTTCGGAATCGCGACGGTATCGCCCTTCTCGATGTCTTTCACCGAGTCGTACTTCGTGGAGTACAGAGCGAGCGGGTAGATGGCGGTGGCACCGACGGGCACGAGGTCTTCACCCGAGGCTTCGTTGTACTGGCCGAGGTAGACGATGTGCTGGAACTGGTTGAGGTCGATCTCGCCCTCGGAGAGAGCGGGGTTGGGCTGGGGGTACTCGGTGAAGTCGACGATGTCGACCGAGATGCCCTCGTCTGCCGCCGCCTTCTTGTAGATCTCCCAGTAGGGGTCGCTGGCGCCGACGACGCCGAGCTTCACGGGGTTGTCGGCAGTGCCCTTCTCGGCGTCGCCTGCGGATCCGGCGCACCCCGCGAGGGCTGCGATGAGGGGAAGAGCGGCTGCTGCGGCCAGGATCTTCTTGGAGAGGGACATGGTGCTTCCTTTCGTGGAGCAGGTGCTTTTGTGGAGCAGCTGTCCACGCTACGGACACCCCGAACGGGTCACGAAACGACGGTGTAACAAAGGGACTTGCACTGCGTTCAGCGCGCGCGACCCCCGCAGGTGACCGCTCTCGTCAGGCGCGGGCTCGTCGGCGCGCGAGGATCACCAGCACCAGACCGCCGGCCAAGACGACGAGCCCTAGCGCACCGACCGCCACGGCTCCGACGACATCCAAGAAGGTCACCACCGGTCCCACCGTGAACCGGGCATCTGAGACGGGGCCGTCACAGGAGATCCGGAGGGCACCCGCCGTGTCGGCCCCGAAGCTGCCCTGCGAGTCCCACCGCTCGGGCAGAAGCAGCCCCTGCTGAATCATGCTGGGCCTGAGTCCGAACTCTTCGCCGTCGAGGTCGCCGGTGCACGAGATGTCGCTCCACCGCTCGTTGGGCGTGACATAGACGGCGTGGTCTCCGCGTGACACGTCGACCGTCATCACCGTGCCGAATGAAACGGGCGGCGCAAGCTGAAACCCGGCGCCGAACCCCAGGTAGGCTCCGCCGAGCAGACCGAACACTCCCAGTACCGTCAGGATCAGCCCGACGACGGTGAGCGCGCGCGCCGGCCGCGCTCTGGGCTTGTTCTCGTATTCGTTCAACGGTGAGGTCACCATGCGACGAACCTACACGTCGACAACAGGCCGGTAGTGGCGCAGCACCGCCGAGAGCGGCGTCGTCGGCGTGCGCACCGCCACGTCGAAGCGCTGCAGCATCGACGGAATGGTCGGCGTGATCTCGATGCGGCACTCCAGCTCGCCCGTGCGACCGGGAATCGTCCAGGCGACGTGGGCGGGGGCGACCGACCAGGTGAGCCGGGCGTCGAGCGGCGGCGCGGCCGCGGCATCCACGACCCCGCCGACCTCGGCGACGGCAGCAGCGATACGCGCATCGCGCACCTCGGCCGGCACGTCGCCGAGCAGATTCGGGCTGAACACGGTTGATGCATCGGCCGCGTCGAGGATGCGCCCGGAACCGAGAACGACGGCATCGACGGCGCGGGCCGCCGCCACGGTCGCCGGCCACAGCTCGATGCGCCGCGCGGGCTCGTCGACGGAGTCGAGAACGAGCCGCAGCATGTCTGCTGCGGCGACCGACAGCTTGAGTCCGTTCGTGTTACCGAAGACCACCGCGCCGAGCCCCGACTCCAGGTGCCAGCGCATGTTCGACGACCAACCCGGCAACCCGCCTGAGTGCTGAGCGAAGCGGCCGAACCGCACGTCGTGCTCGACGTACAACCCGAGCCCGTACCCCTGCGCCTCGAGGGTGGGTGACGCTGTGCGGTCGGCCGCGCCCGGCGCGACGGTGTGGATGCGTTGCATTTCGCGGCGCGACGCTCTGCTAAGGATGGCGTCGTCGGTGTTGGTGGCGTCGAAGGCGCTCGAGAGCCAGCCACTCCACCGCGCGATGTCGGGCGGGGTGCTGAACATGCTCGCGGCACAGGCCCCGATGCCGCCGCCGACGACGGGACGAGAGACCCAGCTCGCGCCCTTGTCGAAGCTCGTGTAGCCGTGCGCGATGCCATCGCCGGGCTCGCCGTCGCCCGCGAAGTCGGCGGGCTTGTATCCCGTGCTCGTCAGCCCGAGCGGCTCGAGGAACGTTTCGCGCGCGAACTGTTCGAACCCCTGACCCGCAAGGTCTTCGACGATCACGCCGAGCAGCCAGAAACCCACGTTGGAGTACTGGAAGCCCACGCCCGGCAGGCCGGCGAAGCCTAGCCCCGCGTCGACGACCGCCAAGAAGTCCTCGCGCGAGAGGGCGAGCTCGTGGTCGGCCCAGCCGTTGTCCTCCGGCAGCCCCGAGGAGTTGCTCATGAGCATCCGCACCGTCACGGGTTGAACGACACCGGCAGCATCGACCGGGTCGCGGAACTGCGGCACGAGCTCGGCGACGCGGTCGTCGAGCGACAGCAGACCGCGATCGCGCAGCACGAGCACGGCAGCGATGCAGAAGCTCTTCGACATCGAGGCGATGCGGTAGATCGTCTCCTCACCGGGAGCGCGGCCGTCGAGTTGGAACTCGCCGACCCCGTGGTGGAACAGCACGCCATGCCGGTCGAACACGGCGTAGCTGAGTGACGGGCTCACCAGATCGGTGTCGTCGAACCATGAGCTGAGGCGCGCGACGACGTCGGGTGAGAGTTCGGTTGCGAGACTCATGATCAGCGTGTCTCGGATGCGGGACCGGCGTGGGCGGCGTCGTCGAGCGCCGGGCCTCCGATGGCCTGGCCCATCCAGGTGAGCGCGCGCCAGCCCGAGTCCGGGCTGCCTTCGAGGACGACGACTCCGGTGTTACTCAGTGAGTGTTCGGCCGAGAAGTCGGCGCTCACGTTCTCGGCTCGGGCTCCGACCCAGGAGCGGATAATGGCTCCGTGCGACACGACGGCCACGCAGGGCAATCCGGTGGCGACGGCCTCCGCGATCACCTCGTCGTAGCGGGCGTACACCTCGGCGCCCGACTCGGCCCCGGGCATCCGGCGGTCGACGTCGCCGTCGGCCCACGCGATGACGGTCTCCATGTAGATCCGCACGGCCTCGTCGTCGTTGCGCATCTCGAGCTCCCCGGCATCCACCTCGCGGAGGCCCGAGCGGATCTCGACCGTCAGGCCGCGGTCCTCGGCGAGAGGAGCAGCGGTGAGCTGCGCGCGCAGCTGCGTCGACGCGAAGATCGCCCCGATCGGCTCTGCGGAGAGCGCCGCGGGAACGGCGTCGGCCTGCTCGAGACCGAGCTCGGTGAGCCCCGGACCGGGGATCGCGGTGTCGAGGGCCCCGATGACGTTCGAGGGAGTCTGGCCATGTCGGATCAGCAGTAAACGCATCCCTCGAGATTACCGGCCCCGTTCGTCGAGCTCGTCGAGACGAGCCTGGAACAACCCTTCGAGAGGCTCAGGGAGCGGGAGACGAGAACGGCGTGCCGTAGTGCTCTGCCAGGCGTCGCAGGCCCTCGTCGAGGCTCACCGCCGGCTGCCACTGCAGCTCGGCGCGCGTGCGGCGCTGGTCGAACCAGTGCGCGGTCGACAGCTGCTCCGCAAGAAAACGCGTCATGGGCGGCTCGTCCGCTCCCGGCTTGACGCGCCAGACGGCCTCGATAGCTGAGCCAGCGGCGCGCGCGACGCCGGCAGGAACCCTCCACGCGGGTGCGGGGACTCCGGCGGCCGCGCAGATGCCGGCCAGCAGCTCGGCAACCGGTCGCGGCTCGCCGTTGGTGATCACGTAGGCGTTGCCGTGCACCTCGTCGACGCGCCAGAGGGCGGCAGCGATCGCGGAGGCCGCGTTGTCGATGTACGTCGTGTCGATCAATGCGGCGCCGCGATCGAGCAGCGGAAGCCGCCTCGCCCGCGCCCGCTCCACGATGCGCTCGATCAGCTGCGTGTCTCCCGGGCCCCACACCAGATGCGGGCGTACCGCGACCACCCGCAACGACTCCGAGTCGGCACGCAAGGCCAGCTGTTCGGCGAGCGCCTTCGTGCGGGCGTACTCGCCGCGCGCGTTCTGCGGGTCGGCGGGTTGCGCGTCGTCGCCGACGATGGATGCCCCGGCGTGCGCCACCGACGGCGACGACACGAACACGAGACGGCCGACTCCCGCGTCGCGCATCGCCGCGATCAGCGTTCGGGTTCCCTCGACGTTCACGGCCGCGAACTCCGCCGGATCGCCCGCCAGCGAGACCTTCGCGGCGAGGTGCACCACGGCATCCACACCCTCGACGGCGCGCGCGACATCGGCGCGCGACGTCAGCGAGCCGAGCGCGTCGTCGACTCCCACGACACCGGATGGCCGCCGCTGGAACGTGCGCACCTCATGACCGGCCGCCGCGATCTCGCGGGCGACGGCTCCTCCGAGAAAGCCGCTGGCTCCCGTGACGAGAACCCTCACGGCGCGCTCAGTTTTCCGCCTGCGAGCACACCCTCGGCCCAGCGCGCGAGAGCAGAGCGGTCGATCTTCGAGTTGTGCCGGATGTCGGTGGGCAGCACAGGCACCACCAGCACCGCCGCGATATCGAGCCCTGCGGCGTGGCGCACGGCGGCGCCCAGCTCGGGGTCGGCGAGGGCGGGGCGGCGGGCCGGAGGGTCGGTCTCGAGCACGACGACGAGCTGCTGGGTTCCGCGAGGTCCGATGCCCGCGAGCGCCACTCTGCCGACGCCGAGCACCGATTCGATCTTCTGCTCGGGCCCGACGGGGGTGACGACTCCGCCTGCCGTGACGATGACGTGCGGAAGCCGACCCTCGACCCAGAGCCTGCCCTCGGCGTCGAGGTGGCCGACGTCTCCGGTGCGGTGCCATCGTTCGGCGGGAACGTCGGACTCGTCCGAGATCGAGTCGGCGTCGGCGATGCGGTTCGTTGCCCAGAGCCGGTCGTACGACTGCTTCAAGTGCGGAGCAGAGAGAACGATCTCGCCTGTGATTCCCGGCCGCTCGCTCGGCTCGGCGGTCGGCATGCCGCGCTCGTCGAGCCCTGCGATGCGCACGCGCACCGACCCGGCGGGCGCTCCCACGCACACTCCGCCGGCGTGCCCGCCGTCGGCCAGAGCGGCGGCATCCTCTGCAGCGGCGCGGATGCCCTCCAGCGTGATGTCCGTCATGAGCAGGCCCTCGGTCATGCCGTAGGGGGTGTGCGGGGTCGCGTTCGGCATCAGTCGGCCGGCGGCGGCGAGAAGGGCCTCGGGCACGGGAGCACCCGCCGAGAGGAACGTCTTCACGCCCGCGAGCGCCGCGGTGTCGGCGGCGTTCAGGGCATCCGCTGTCGCGACCACGTTCGCGAGCGCCGCGGGCGAGAGAAAGACGACCGATGCATCCACCGCCGCCGCGGCCTCGGCCGTGGCCTTCGCGGTGAGGGTGCGCGGCGAGGTGACATTCATGTCGGGGGTGACCGAGCGGGCACCGAGGGCGGGTCCGAGCAGGGCGAAGGGGGCGAATCCCGCCACGAGACCCGTTCCGACGCCGATGTCGTACTGCAACGACAGGGCGTCGCGCACCGCCTCGAGCTGGGCGTGCGTGTAGACGACGCCCTTGGCGGGCCCCGTCGATCCCGAGGTGAATAGAACGGCGGCGACCGCGGATGCCGAGGGCGGCTCGGGCAGAGATTCGTCGGCGCCCAGCCGGGCGAGCTCGGACAGGGAGTGTCGAACGCCGAGCGCCAGGGCGCTGGACCGCGGAAGCATGGTGGTGGAGATCTTCTGTCCGGGCCACGAGAAGGCGCGGGCGACCGTGAGCCCCGGGAGGGCGCCGATCACGTGGTCGGGGCGGGCCCCGCGCACGGCGCGGGTCAGGCCGGGAAGGCCGAGTCCCGCATCTGCGACGACGACGACCGCTCCGATGCGCAGGCACGCGTAGAGCACCGCGGTCAGGTCGGCGCTCGGCGGAATGAGGAGGGAGACGCGATCGCCGGGCTTCACGCCCACTCGAACGAGGCCGGCGGCGAGCTGACGCACCCGTTTGGAGAGGAGCTTCCACGAGACGTCTCGCCGCGGCTTCATGTCGACGAGGGCGACGTCGGTGCTGTCGCGCCGCTCGTCGAGCACGCTCCAGAGGGGCGTCGCCGAGGCGTCTCGCTCCCTGAGCTTGTCGAAGGGCCGCTCATCGATGGGGTCAGATCCCTTCGACGAGCTCAGGGAACGACTAGCCAGCCAGTCGAGCACGACGGGCGCGTAGTCCACGTCTTCGGCGATCATGTGCCCGGCGCCCTCGAACCTGTGGATGTCGGCCTGCGGCATGCGCTCGGCGAGATCGTCGAGATACGTGTCGGAGAAGATGGGGTCTCGGGGGCCCCACAGCATGAGCGAGGGAACGCCGAGCTCGCGCACACCGGCTGCGATGCGCTCGAGCTCGTTCCACGATCGGTGCTGCTCGTCGACGGGGATGTCGGCTACGAAGGCGCCGATGCCGCCCCGCCGGTCGGCCGAGCGATAGGGGGCGCGGTACCCGTTCTTCACGTCTGACTCGAGCGACGGATGCGCGAGCGCCAGCGTGGTCTCGAGGAACCCGGGCGTGGCCACGGTCGCCCGCCCCAGCATGCCGCGCTGCAGCGTGAGACGCAGCGGCCACGGAATAGCGCGATCCTCGGGCTGGTGGATGGCCGTGTTCAGCAGCACGACGCCGGAGAGCTCGTCGGGGTGGTCGACGGCCCAGCCCATCGAGACGACTCCGCCCCAGTCATGGCCGACGGTGACCACGGGGCCGGAGAGCTCGAGCGTCTCGGTGAGAGCGGAGAGGTCGGAGACGCGTTGCTCGAGCCCTCGCTCGATGCCGGTGCGCTCGGAGAAGCCCATCTCGAGCTGATCGACGGCGATGACCCGCCACACCTCGCCGGAGCCGGTCTCGGCGGCGATGGCTGCGGCATCCGTCGCGGCACCGACGAGCTCGCGCCAGAGGTAGGACCACGTCGGGTTGCCGTGCACGCACAGCATCGTGCCCACCGGCGTCACGCCGAGCTCGTCGAGCACCGCCGCGTTGTCGAGCAGATGCCAGGTGACCGGGTGACCGGACTCGCCGTCGACGACCTCGACCAGGCGCGAGAATCGCGCATCCATGCCCGGCAGACCTGCCGGGGGAAGCGACGCGGGAGCGGTGCGACCCGCCGACCGGGGCAGGCGGGAGGAGCCGTGACTCACCAGGCGATCTCCATCATGGAGGTGTTGAGGCCCGAGCCGACCCCCATGAGCAAGACGCGGTTGCCGCGCGCGAGCTTCGAGGATTCTTGAGCGAGCGTGATCGGAATCGACGCGGGGCCGACGTTGCCGAGCAGGGGGAACGTCACGGGCACCCGGGTGGCGTCGAGGTTCGCCGCCTTGACGATGGCGTTGGTGTGCACCGACGAGACCTGATGCATGATGTAGCGGTCCATGTTCGACCAGCTCCACTGACGCTTGGCGTCCTTCCAGGCGCTGACCACGAGCTCCATTCCGCCCTTCAGCAGCGCCTTCGCATCGGTGAACATGCCGTCGACGCTGCCGACGCAGAGGTCGTTGAACTGGGTCGCGGCGCGGGTGATGCCGCCGAGCATGCGGTGGCCTTCGGGGTGCAGATCGGCGCGACCGATCACTGCGGCCGCGGCGCCCGAGCCCAGCGTGAGGCTCGCGAACTCGCTCATGAAGTCTTTGCGCTTGATGCCCTCGCGGCCCAGGCGCTCGATGGTGTTGACCTGGATCTCGTCGGCGTCTTCGCCGTCGATGATCACGGCGTAGTCGATCTGGCCGGCGTCGATGAGCTGGCCCGCCAGAGCCATGCCGTTCACGAAGCCGAGGCAGGCGTTGGCGATGTCGAAGTTGGTGGCCGAGCTGGGCAGGCCCAGACCGTGGTGGATGCGCACGGCGACGGAGGGCTCGAGGTGCTTGCGGGTCACCGAGGTGTTGATGAGCAGGCCCACCTGGTCGGGGCGGATGCCCGCCTCGGCGAGCGCCTTCTTGCCGGCCTCGATGGCGGCGTCGTCGAAGGTCTGGCCTTCGCCCCAGTTGCGGCGCTCGTGCACGCCAGCCACGCGCTGCAGCAGCCCGGTGGGCAGCTTCAGCCGCTTGAGCGCGGGAGCGAGGCGACGATCGATCTCTTCGGATGTCGTGATTCGGGTCGCCATGGTGGTTGCGACCGACAGAAGTGCGACATTGCGGTGAGTCGTCGTAGCGTTTCCGTCCAACGGAGGTTCCTATCGAGTTGTGTTCGTGGGGTGCGGCTCGCAAACTGAGCGATCGTCCAGAGGAGAGTTTAGTTCCTCACAAGCTGGAGGTTGCCCTCCTTGACTCCAGCACCCCGGGCGCGGGTGTTCCCGCCGGGCGTCGTGGCCGGGCCACGGCGCCCGGCGGAAACACCGGCGATCGAGTCAGTCCTACTTGACCGCGGCTGCGACACCCTCGGCAAGGGGAGTGCTCTCGCGTCCCAGCAGGTGCTGCAGATCGCGGGACTCGGTGTACAGGTCGCCACGGCTCGTCGCGACCTCGAGAGCGGTGACGAAGCCGGCCGTTCCCGCGTCGAGTCCGACGCTCTCGAGCATCGCGGCGTACTCGTCGGGCGCCATGTCGCGGTACACGATGGTCGTGCCGAGCGCCGACGACAGAGCCGCCGCGAGGTCGGTCATCGTGTAGGCGGGGGCGCCGCCCAGCTCGTAGACCGCGTTCTCGTGGCCCGGCTGCACGAGCGCCGCAACGGCAGCCGCGGCGAAGTCGGCTCGCGTCGCGCCGGAGACGAGGCCGTCGCCTGAGGCTCCCACGATCTCGCCGGTCGCGCGGTACTGGTCGAGCTGGGCTACGAAGTTCTCGATGTACCAGCCGTTGCGCAGAAGGGTGAACGCGATACCGGATGCCCGCAGCGCCTCTTCGGTCGCCTTGTGCTCGGGGGCCAGCACGAGTTCGGTGGTGTCGGCGCGCATCACGCTCGTGTAGACGATACGAGAGACTCCGGCGTTCTTCGCCGCGTCGATCACGTTGCTGTGCTGCGCGACGCGCTGGCCGACCTCGCTGCCGGAGACGAGCAGAAGGGTGTCGACGCCGGCGAGGGCGGCGGCGAGCGTCTCGGGAGCGGAGTAGTCGGCGGCGCGCACCTGAACGCCCTGCTCGGAGAGATCGGCGACCTTCGAGGGGGTGCGCACCAGGGCGACGATGTCGCTCGCGGCGACTCCCGACTCGATGAGGCCGGTGACGGCGAGATGCCCGAGCAGTCCTGAGGCTCCGGTGACGGCGTATGTGGTCATGATTTCTCCTTTGTAGCGGGCTTTCGTTCGTGTAGCACTAACTATTACACAGTACCCACGAATGCGCAGCACACGCTACGATGAAGATATGACAGATCAGGAAACTCCGAGCAACGAGCTCGTCACGTCTGTCTTCGCGCGTGCCTGCATGTCGCGCGCCGCCCTGGAAGACGTGTCGACCAAGTGGTCGAGTCTCGCCCTTCTGGCGCTCGGCGAGGGCGACTTCCGCTTCAATGCGCTGCGCCGCAAGGTCGAGGGAGTCAGCGAGAAGATGCTCTCTCAGACCCTGCAGGCCCTCGAGCGCGACGGAATGGTGACCCGCGAGGTGCACTCCACGATCCCGCCCCGCGTGGAGTACTCCCTCACTGCTCTCGGAGCGCTGGTCGCCGAGAACCTGCGCGCCCTCGCCGACCTGCTCGAGGCATCCGCGCTCGAGATCGGCACGTCGCGCGCCACGTACGACGAGGCCCGCTCCGCCTGACGCGTCCGCGCCCTATCGGTGCATCCGCGCCCGGCCGTCTAGCAGCGGATGCGCCGAATGGGCGCGGTTACGGCCGGCGCAAGCGGGTCAGTGGCCCGTGTTGGTGCGGCGCGGAAGCGCGAAGACCAGCAGGAACGCCAGCACGGCGAAGCCGAGCGAGACGACCATCGCGGCGGCCGCAGCGTCCGTGAATCCGGTGGCCACGGCATCCGCCGTCTTGCCGCCGATCACCAGACTGCCGAAGAACACGCTACCGATCACCGCGATGCCGACGGCGCTTCCGATGCGCTGCACGGCGCCGATCACGCCGCTGGCGGCTCCGGCCTCGCGCGGGTCGACGGTCGCCACGATGAACTGCGCGTTCGGGGCGATGAAGAGTCCGTTGCCGAGTCCGGCGATCAGCAGCGGCGCGATGAGCAGCCAGTTGGTGAGGTCGGCAGCGTTGGTGAGCAGCAGCACGAGCCACAGCCAGGCCAGACCGACGACGACCAGCAGGGTGCCGATGATGAGCACGGTGCGGCCCAGGCGCTGGGTGAGCCTGTTGCTCTGCGAGCTGCCCACGATGCTTCCGATCGCGAACGGAATCGACACGATGCCCGACTCCAGAGCCGTGTGGCCGAGGCCGGACTGCCAGAGGATCGAGATCGTGAAGAAGATGCTGGTGAAGGCGGCGAAGTAGACCAGGGCGAGGATGACACCGCCGGTGAAAGCGGGGTGCGAGAACAGGCGCGGCGGCACGAGCGGACTGCGGCCGCGCTTGGCATACGCCACCTCCCACGCACCGAACGCGACCATGAGCAGGGCGCCCCCGATGAGCGACAGGATCGTCCAGAGGGGCCAACCCGTGTCCTGGCCCTCGATCAGCGGAACCAGCAACGCGATGAGGCTCGCCGATACCAGCACGAGCCCGATCCAGTCGAGGCCCGAACGGTCGGCGCGGCTCGCCTCCTCGTCGCTCTGCTTGGGCAGCAGGATGGCCGCCGCGAAGAGCGTCGCGATGCCGATGGGCAGGTTGACCCAGAAGACGAGCCGCCATCCGTCGGTCTCGCCGAAGGCTTGGATGAGCAGGCCGCCGATGATCGGGCCGAGGGCGGACGAAACCCCGATGACAGCGCCCATGATGGCGAACGCCTTGCCGCGCACGCGGCCGGGGAAGAGGAGCTGGATGAACGCGGTGACTGCGGGAACAAACATTCCTCCCGCGAGGCCCTGCACGACGCGGGCGATGACCAGCTGCACGTCGTCTTGAGCGAGGCCGCAGAAGAGGCTGGCGATCGTGAACAGGGCGAGTCCTGTGAAGAAGACCCACTTGTGCCCGATGCGGTCGCCGACCCGGCCGGCCGGGATCAGCGCGAGACCGAACGCGAGTGCGTAGCCGGAGATGATCCACGAGAGCGTGCCCTCGCTGGCGTCGAGCGTCGTGCGGATCGTGGGCAGGGCCACGTTGACGATCGTGGTGTCGAGCAGCGCCATGAACATGCCGGCGAGCAGAACGATGAGAGCCTGCCATGCCCGACGCGAGACGACGGGGGCGGCAGACGGAGAGGAGGAGGAAGAGGGGTTGTCGCCCCGGACAGTTTCAGCCACGAACGGGCCTTTCAGAATCAAAACCAGCCGCGCGAACAGATCGCACGAACGAAGCCCGGGTGCGGACGACTTGAGAATCATACGCTCGCATTCGCTTCGCGGCGCACCCCTTGCGTCGAAGCATGTGCGCGGGCGTTTCCCACCCCCTGTCCGCCGCGCCCCGGGCCGCGCTACCCTCGCCCCATGAGCGACTTCTTGGATCACTACGACGTGGCCGTCATCGGCGCGGGCCCCGCAGGAACGGCAGCGGCACTCCGGGCCGCCGAACTCGGCGCGAGCGTCGTCGTTCTCGAGGCGGCGCGAGTCGGCGGCACGTGCGTGAACACGGGCTGCGTTCCGACCCGGGTGCTGGCCAAGACGGCCCGCCTGATCAGGGAGACCCGGAACGCCGACGTGTACGGCGTCGAGGTCGCCGCTCCCACGATCGACTGGACGACCACGGTGGCGCGGGTGCGCGAGCGCGTCGATCGGGTGCGCTCGATCAAACGCGAGGCCGAACGATTCGCCGAGGCGGGCATCCATCTCATTCACGAGGGGCGCGCGCGCTTCGCCGACGACTCGACCCTCGTGCTCGACAGCGGACGCCGCATCACCGCCTCGTCGATCCTCGTCTGCGTCGGCGGCCACTCGAGGCGGCTGCCGATTCCCGGAGCAGAGCTCGCCACCGTTCCCGAGCACGTCCTCGACCTGCCGTCGCTCCCCCGTCGCGTCGCCGTGATCGGAGCGGGCAACACCGGTGCCCAACTGGTCACGGTGTTCAGCTCGTTCGGCTCCGAGGTCACCGTCCTCGACCTCGCGCCACGAGTGCTCATGCCCTCCGATCCGTCGGTGTCCGAGGCCGTGTCCGCCGCCTTCGTCTCGCAGGGAATCGACGTTCGCACCGGAATCGAGGGCGTCGACGGCCTGGCCCGAGCCTCCGATGGCAGCATCACCCTGTCGTGGCGAGATGCGGGCGAGGCGCACTCGGCCGACTTCGACGCCGTCATCATGGCGACCGGATGGCCGGCAGACGTCGAGGACCTCGGTCTCGAGAAGGCGGGCGTCGAGGTCGTGCGCTCGGCCATCCCCGCCGACGCGTACTTCCGCACGGTCGTACCGCACATTTTCGCGGTCGGCGACGCGAACGGTCGCGACATGCTCGTGCAGGCCGCGCAGTTCGAAGGCGAGGCCGCGGCCGAGAACGCCGTGCTGGGCGCGAACCGACGCACCCCGCACCACCTGCTGCCGGCCGGCGGATTCACCGACCCCGACTACGCGGGAGTGGGCCTCACCGAAGAACAGGCCCGCGGCCGCGACATCACCTGCGTGGTCGCGACGGTGCAGTTCTCGGCCGTCGACCGCGCGGTGATCGACGACAGGGAGACCGGCTTCTTGAAGCTCATCGCCGACCCTCGACGCGAGTTGATCCTCGGCGCGCACGCTGTGGGCGAGAACGCGATCGAGGTCATCCAGTCGGTGACCACGGCGATGGCGGCCGGGGTCGACGTGTCGACGCTGGCCAACGTGCGCTTCGCCTACCCGACCTACAGTGCCGTGATCGGCATGGCGGCGCGGGCGCTGCTGGCCGAGGCCCGGCCCGACATCGCAGCGGGCTGACGGCGTTACGGCGTCGTGCGGCTCAGCGCGACGAGCTCGCCGCGCGTGCGCACGCCGGCCTTGCGCAGCACGTTCGACACGTGGAACTTCACGGTGTTGGCGCTGACGCCCAGCTGCTCGGCGATCGCACGGTTCTGAGCTCCCGACGCCACGAGCTTCAACACCTCCCGCTCGCGGGGTGAGAACGAGACGACGTCGGCGAGGGGCTCGGGTGCGGCAGGGGGATCCAGCGGGAGCGTGATCTCGACCGACGATCCCCATCCGGGCGTCGCGGTCACGTCGAGGCCACCGTTCAGCGCGGTGACGCGTTCGGCGATCGGCCGGAGCGAATCGTCGTGCGGCGTGAGCTCGCCTGCCCCGTCGTCGCGGATGCCGATGAGCAGATTCAGGCCGTCGCAGTCCCACTGGATGCGCACCTTGCGACTCTCGCCCGCATCGACGAGGGCCAGCACGGCGCTGCGCACGATCGCGCGGGCCGCGTGCGCGACCTCGCCGGGAAGAGCTCGGCCGGTCGACGGCGGCTCGACGAACTGCACGTCGAGGTCGCCGAAGCGCACGAGCGGCCTCAGATCGCTGCGCAGCCGGGCGAACGCGCCCACCACCGGCTCCAGTTGGGCGCTCCACCGCTCGTCGCTCGCGGTGCGCAGACCCACCAGGGCGGATGCCGCCACCTCGATCGCCATGGCGCGGGATGCGCGGTCGTCGAGCCGCGTCGACCTCAGGACGGCGAGTACCGATTCGAGTGCCACGGCGTGCTGATCGGTCTGCTCGGAGGAGAGACGAGCCTGCTCGGCTCGCCAGCGCCTGCTCGACGCAGAGGAGACATCGTCGGAGTGATCGGGATCAGTCATCACGCCACCCTACCCGGGCCCCGCCGCACCTACCCATCGGTATAGGCAGAACCGGCCGCACGGGCGGGCGCAGCGTGATGCCGACCGGCCAAGACTGGAGTCATGAGTTCAGACGTGCCACGGTTCGACCGCTCCCTGCTCCTGATCGCCGACGAGTTGAAATCGGTCGTCGAGCGACTCACCTCCGGCGACGACGCTCACGCCGATGCCTCCCCCGCCGATGCGCTGGTCGATGAGATCGCGCGGGCCCGCAGGGTCTTCGTTCACGGCGCCGGCCGCTCGGGTCTCGCCCTGCGCATGACCGCCATGCGGCTGATGCACCTCGGCCTCGACGTGCACGTCGTCGGAGAGACCACCACGCCGGCGATCGCCGAGGGTGACGTGCTGCTCACCGCCAGCGGCTCGGGAAGGACCGAGAGCATCGTGCGGGCGGCCCGCACCGCGGTCGAGGCGAAGGCCCGCGTCGCGCTCATCACGACCGCCACCGACTCTCCCCTCGCCGAGCTCGCGTCAGCGACCCTCGTCGTGCCCGCCGCAGCCAAACTCGACAGGTCGATGACGGCATCCGCCCAGTACGCCGGCGGCCTCTTCGAGCAGACGGTCGTGCTGGTCGGCGACGCCCTCTTCCACACCCTGTGGCAGCGCTCGGGCCGCACCGCCGACGAGCTGTGGCCCCGGCACGCGAACCTCGAATGACCGCACGCCCCTTTTCAGACTTTCCCCTCCCATCCGCAACCCGAAGGAACACAATGAAGCTGCAGTTCGCCATGGACACCACCACCACCGAAGCCGCCCTCGAGCTGGCCGCCGCGGCCGCGCCGCACGTCGACATCCTCGAGCTCGGCACCCCGCTCATCAAGAGCGCCGGTCTGTCGGCCGTCACGGCCATCAAGGCCGCTCACCCCGACAAGATCGTCTTCGCCGACCTCAAGACGATGGATGCCGGAGAGCTCGAGGCCGACATCGCGTTCGCCGCGGGAGCCGACCTCGTGACCGTGCTGGGCACTGCCGGTGACAGCACCATCGTCGGCGCGGTGAAGGCTGCGAAGAAGCACGGCAAGGGCATCGTCGTCGACCTGATCGGCGTCGCGAACAAGCCCGAGCGCGCGAAGCAGGTCGTCGCCCTGGGCGCCGAGTTCGTCGAGATGCACGCGGGCCTCGACGAGCAGGCCGAGGAGGGCTTCACGTTCTCGACCCTGCTCGACGACGGCAAGGCATCCGGTGTGCCGTTCTCGGTCGCCGGCGGCATCAACGCCTCGACCATCGCCGCGGTTCAGGAGTCGGGCGCCCAGGTCGCCGTCGCCGGAAGCGCGATCTACAGCGCCTCCGACGTGGGAGCCGCCGCTGCCGAGCTGCGCGCCGCCATCGTCTAGGCCATCTGCTCTATAACGAACGCGGGTGTTCCCGCCTGCCGCGGTGGTTCGTCCACAGCGCTGGGCGGGAACACCCGCGTTCGTCGCATTCTGTGCTCACGACGCGGCGAGAAACCTGCCGCGCTCTTCGATGAGGCGTCGCAGATAGGGGGCGAGCGCCACCCTCTCGACAATGCGACCCAGAGGCCCGAACGGCGCCGCGAACTCAAGGCGATCGATCATGACCGAGCCCCCTTCTGCCGGCTCGAAACGGTGCTCGTGCCGAAAGCTCGCGAACGGGCCCCGGGTCTGCTCGTCGACGAAACGGTGGGGAGCATCGAATTCGGTCACGGTGCTCGTCAGCCTGAAGACGATGCCGAAGTGCCGTGCGCTCCACGTGACGTCTTGCCCCAGACCGATGAGTCCGTCAGTCACCCCGGCCACGGCCTTCTCGCCTGAGGCGGCCTGTGACCGGGTGTGACTGTCGATGCTTCTCGCTAGATCGAACATCTCGGGCTCGGTCTTGGTCGAGCGCGTCACGCACTCGAACGAGACGACCACGCGTCGGACCTAGAAGTCCCAGTCCTCGTCTTCGGTGACAACAGCCTTGCCGATGACGTACGACGAGCCCGACCCCGAGAAGAAGTCGTGGTTCTCGTCGGCGTTCGGCGAGAGCGCCGACAGGATCGCCGGGTTCACGTCGGTGACCGTCTTCGGGAACATGGCCTCGTAGCCGAGGTTCATGAGCGCCTTGTTGGCGTTGTAGTGCAGGAACTTCTTGACGTCTTCGGTGAGACCGACCTCGTCGTAGAGGTCTTGCGTGTACTGCACCTCGTTGTCGTAGAGCTCGTAGAGCAGCGAGAAGGTGTAGTCCTTGATCTCGTCGCGACGCTCCTGGCTCACCGTCTCGAGTCCACGCTGGAACTTGTAGCCGATGTAGTAGCCGTGCACGGCCTCGTCGCGGATGATGAGGCGGATCATGTCTGCCGTGTTGGTGAGCTTGGCGCGGCTCGACCAGTACATGGGCAGGTAGAAGCCCGAGTAGAACAGGAACGACTCGAGCAGCGTCGAGGCGACCTTGCGCTTCAGAGGGTCGTCACCGGTGTAGTAGTCCATGACGATCGAGGCCTTCTTCTGAAGGTTCTCGTTCTCGGTCGACCAACGGAACGCCTCGTCGATGTCTTTGGTGTTCGACAGGGTCGAGAAGATCGACGAGTAGCTCTTGGCGTGCACGCTCTCCATGAACGCGATGTTCGTGTACACGGCCTCCTCGTGAGGCGTGATCGCGTCGGGGATGAGGCTGACCGCACCCACCGTGCCCTGGATGGTGTCGAGCAGGGTGAGCCCGGTGAACACGCGCATGGTGAGCTGCTGCTCTGCGGGCGTCAACGTGTTCCACGACTGCACGTCGTTCGAGAGCGGGATCTTCTCGGGCAACCAGAAGTTGTTGACGAGTCGGTTCCACACCTCGACGTCTTTGTCGTCCTGGATCTTGTTCCAGTTGATCGCATTGACGTGCGACACGAGCTTGAGCTTCTCGACCATGACCTTATTTTCTTTCGTTGACTGAGCTTGTCGAAGCAGAGGATGCGTCCTGCGCTAGAGCGCGCAGCTCACGCAGCCTTCGATCTCGGTGCCCTCGAGGGCCATCTGGCGAAGACGGATGTAGTAGATCGTCTTGATGCCCTTGCGCCACGCGTAGATCTGCGCCTTGTTGATGTCGCGGGTGGTCGCCGTGTCTTTGAAGAACAGCGTCAGCGAGAGGCCCTGGTCGACGTGCTGCGTTGCCGCGGCGTAAGTGTCGATGATCTTCTCGGCGCCGATCTCGTACGAGTCCTGGTAGTACTCCAGGTTGTCGTTCGTCATGAACGGAGCCGGGAAATACACGCGGCCCAGCTTGCCTTCCTTGCGGATCTCGATCTTCGCCGCGATCGGGTGGATCGATGCGGTGGAGTTGTTGATGTACGAGATCGAGCCGGTGGGCGGCACGGCCTGCAGGTTCTGGTTGTAGATGCCGTGCTCCATGACGGATGCCTTCAGCTGGTCCCAGTCGGCCTGCGTCGGGATGTGCACCCCGGCCGTGTCGAAGAGCTCGCGAACGCGGTCGGTGGCGGGCACCCACTCGGCGTCGGTGTACTTGTCGAAGAACGCGCCCGACGCGTAGGTCGAGTCCTCGAAGCCCTCGAACTTGACGCCGCGCTCGATCGCGATGGCGTTCGAGGCGCGCAGCGCGTGGAACAGCACCGTATAGAAGTAGATGTTCGTGAAGTCGATGCCCTCTTCGGAGCCGTAGAAGATGCGCTCACGGGCGAGGTAACCGTGCAGGTTCATCTGGCCGAGGCCGATGGCGTGCGACTTGTCGTTGCCGTCTTCGATGGAGCGCACCGACGTGATGTGGCTCATGTCGGAGACCGCGGAGAGCCCGCGGATCGCCGTCTCGACCGTGAGGCCGAAGTCGGGCGCATCCATGGCCAGCGCGATGTTCATCGAGCCGAGGTTGCACGAGATGTCTTTGCCGATCGTGTCGTACGACAGATCTTCGTTGTACGTGGTCGGGGTGTTGACCTGCAGGATCTCGGAGCACAGGTTCGACATGTTGATGCGGCCCTTGATGGGGTTCGCCGCATTCACGGTGTCTTCGAACATGATGTAGGGGTAACCCGACTCGAACTGGATCTCGGCGATCGTCTGGAAGAAGTCGCGGGCCTTGATCTTGGTCTTCTTGATGCGCGAGTCGTCGACCATCTCGTGGTACTTCTCGCTCACCGAGATGTCACCGAAGGGCACACCGTAGACACGCTCCACGTCGTAGGGAGAGAAGAGGTACATGTCTTCTCCCTTCTTGGCGAGCTCGAAGGTGATGTCGGGAACCACGACGCCGAGGGAGAGCGTCTTGATGCGGATCTTCTCGTCGGCGTTCTCGCGCTTGGTGTCGAGGAAGCGCATGATGTCGGGGTGGTGGGCGTGCAGGTACACGGCACCGGCACCCTGACGGGCACCGAGCTGGTTGGCGTAGCTGAAGGAGTCTTCGAGCAGCTTCATCACGGGGATGATTCCCGAGGACTGGTTCTCGATCTGCTTGATCGGCGCACCCGACTCACGGATGTTCGACAGCAGCAGGGCCACGCCGCCGCCGCGCTTCGAGAGCTGGAGGCTGGAGTTGATTGCGCGGGAGATGGACTCCATGTTGTCTTCGATGCGAAGAAGGAAGCACGAGACGAGCTCGCCGCGCTGGGCCTTGCCCGTGTTGAGGAACGTGGGGGTCGCCGGCTGGAAGCGGCCGCCGAGGATCTCGTTGACGAGGTTGATCGCGAGCTGCTCGTTGCCGCCGGCAAGGCCGAGGGCCGTCATCACGACGCGGTCCTCGAAGCGCTCGAGGTAGCGCTTTCCGTCGAACGTCTTCAGCGTGTACGAGGTGTAGTACTTGAACGCGCCGAGGAAGGTGTCGAAGCGGAACTTCTTGGAGTAGGCGAGGTCGTTGAGCTTGGTGATGAACTCGAACGAGTACTGCTCGATGGTCGCGGCCTCGTAGTACTCCTTCTCGACGAGGTAGTCGAGGCGCTCGCGCAGCGAGTGGAAGAAGACCGTGTTCTGGTTGACGTGCTGCAGGAAGAACTCCCTGGCGGCCTCTTTGTCTTTGTCGAACTGGATCTCGCCGTTCGGGCCGTAGAGGTTCAGCATCGCGTTCAGCGAGTGGTAATCCATCTGCACCTGACCCGGGGTCTCGATGCGGTTGTGCTCTACTGCTGTTGCTGCGGGGACGTCCAAAACGCTTCCAATCCTTCGTGGACGGCGGTGACGTCGTCCGGGGTTCCGAATACTTCGAATCTGTAGAGGTGGGGAACTGCGCACTTGCGGGAGACGATGTCTCCCGCTTTGCAGAAGGCTTCACCGAAGTTGGTGTTGCCGGCGGAGATCACTCCGCGGATGAGGGATCGGTTGTTCTCGACGTTGAGAAACGAGATCACCTGCTTGGGAACCGCCCCACCCTCGGTGCCCCCACCATAGGTGGGGAGCACGAGGACGTAGGGTTCGGTGGCCATCAGTCTCGGCTGCCACTTGTGCAGTGGGATGCGATCGGCTGGCATCCCGAGCTTCTCGATGAAACGGTGGGTGTTGCCCGACACCGACGAGAAGTAGACCAGGTTCGACAGGGTGGGGATCGTGTCGACCACCGCTGCGAGTGACACGGGGTGACTAGCCGGCGAGACGGGCCAGCTCATCGATCTTGTCGGGGCGGAATCCCGACCAGTGGTCGTTGTCGGTGATGACGACGGGCGCCTGCAGGTAGCCCAGCTCCTTGACGGCGGCCAGGGCCTTCTCGTCGACCGACACGTCGAAGATCTCGTACTCGAGGCCCTTGTTCTCGAGGGCACGGTAGGTGGCCGTGCACTGCACGCAGGAGGGCTTCGTGTAAACCGTGATTGCCATGGAAATGCGCCTTTCAGACGAAGAAGGTGGGTGGACTGTTCTGTATTGGTTTCAGTGCTGGCGAGGTGAATATCGGACCGTTGGGCCCCGTCACCGTGCCGGGAGTTCAATACTACATATAGGGATGGGTCTCTTCGAGTGCCACTAGATGAAGTGTTACACCCGTGTAATTCTCCACAAGGAGTGCACATGGTTATCAACCGTTTGTCCACAAGAAAAATGCCTGGAATCCACGGTTGATCTCATCCGTTGTGGATAACTCGGCGTACGAAAAACTTTCCAAAAAAGATGCGGCGTTCAGCGCCCTCGGCGTGTCGCGTCGGGTGTCCTCGACCGCGACTTCACAAGGCGACCGATAGCCCACAGAACGACTCCGACACCGAGTAGAACCCCGGCGATCTCGTACTGCTCGACGGGTCTGCCCGACGACCACGGCAGCACCAGGTAGATGCACACGATCACGCCGAGCACGGGGAGCGCGGTGGGCGCGGTGAAGTGCTCGTGGTCGACTTTCTCGCGCCGCAGCACGAGCACGCTCACGTTGACCAGAGCGAAGACGGCGAGCAGCAGGAGCGAGGTCGTGCCGCCGAGGAGGATGACGAGCGGGTTCTTCGGGTCTATCGAAACGTACGCGGTGAGCGCGAGTGCGATGCCCGTGGTGAAGAGGATCGCCGCGAACGGAGTCTGCCGCTTGCTGTGCACCTTCGACAGGAACGAGGGAAGCACACCCCTCTTGCTCATGCCGTAGAGCAGCCTGCTCGCCATCATCATGTTGATCAGGGCACTGTTGCCCACGGCGAACAGCGAGATGAACGGAATCAGCGCCGAGATGGGAAAGTCGGGGGCCGCGGTCTGCACGACGGTGACCAGCGGGGTGTCGTTGCCGGCCAGCTCGCCGACGGGAACCACGGCGACGGCGATGATCGCCACGGTCACATAGACGATCGCCGTGATGGTGAGCCCCGACAGCAGTGCCCTCGGAAAGATGCGGCTCGGGTTCTTCACCTCTTCGACCATGTTGACCGAATCCTCGAAACCGACCATCGCGAAGAACGCCAGCGATGTCGCGGTGCTGATCGCCAGGAAGATGCTCTTGTCCTCCGGAGTGTCGAACGCGACCACCCGCGAGAAGTCGGCGTTGCCGCCGAAGATGGCGAAGCATCCGATGAGGATCACGAGCAGCAGCCCGGACAGCTCGACCAGCGTGAGCACCACGTTGAGCCCGACGCTCTCGGCCACGCCCCGCAGATTCACGGCCATGATCAGCAGCATGAAGAGCAACGCGACGACCAGCAGGATGCCGGGGTTCGTGCTGTCAAGGCCGAAGCCGGTGGCGAAGTTGCTCGCGAACGCGCCGGATGCGGCGGAGGCTGAGGTGAGCCCCGAGCACATCACGGTGAAGCACACGATGAACGTCGCGAAATGGATGCCGAAGGCCTTGTGCACGTAGAGCGCCGCTCCGGCGGCCTGAGGATACTTGCCCACCAGCTCGAGGTAGGAGCATGCGGTCAGCAGGGCCACGCCGAAGGCGACGAGGAAGGGGAGCCAGGCCGCTCCCCCGACCTCGGCCGCCACCTGTCCGGTCAGGGCATAGATGCCGGTGCCGAGGATGTCTCCGACGATGAAGAGGAGGAGCAGCTTGGGGCCCATGACCCGCTTGAGCTCTGACGGCTGCGACTGCTCGGAGTCACTCGCCTTCTCGTCGATCGTCATGATCCACCGCCCCTCTGCCCCCAGCCTGCACCCGAGACAGGGCCGCGGTCTAGCCCCGACGGCGCGCGGCTACGCCGAGAGCTCGCCCCGCAGCAGGGCCGCGCCCGCGCCCAGAGCCCCGAGCTTCGCGCGGGCGACGCTTCGAGGCAGGGGCGCCATGCCGCAGTTCGTCGAGGGGTAGAGCTTGTCGGCATCGACGAACTGAAGCGCCCGCTGCAGGGTGCTGGCGACTTCTTCGGGCGTCTCGATGGTGGATGACGCCACGTCGATGGCCCCGACCATCACCTTCTTGCCGCGGATGAGCTCGATGAGATCCATCGGCACGTGGGAGTTGTGGCACTCGAGCGAGACGATGTCGATGTCGGAGGCCTGGATCTTGGGGAAGATCCCCTCGTATTCACGCCACTCCGCGCCCAGGGTCTCCTTCCAGTCGGTGTTGGCCTTGATGCCGTAGCCGTAGCAGACGTGCACCGCGGTCTCGCAGGTGAGCCCCTCGATGGCTTTCTCGAGAACCGCGACGCCCCAGTCGTTCACCTCGTCGAAGAAGACGTTGAATGCGGGCTCGTCGAACTGGATGATGTCGACCCCCGCGGCCTGCAACTCCCTGGCCTCCTGGTTGAGGATCGTGGCGAACTCCCACGCCAGCTTCTCGCGGCTCTTGTAATGAGCGTCGTAGAGGGTGTCGACCATGGTCATGGGGCCGGGTAGCGCCCACTTGATGGGCTGATCGGTCTGCTCTCGAAGGAATCGAGCGTCGTCGACGAACACCGGCTTGTCGCGGGTGACGGCCCCGACGACGGTCGGAACGGAGGCGTCGTAGCGATCGCGGATCCTCACCGTCTCGCGCTTCTCGAAATCCACTCCGCCGAGGTGCTCGATGAAGGTGGTGACGAAGTGCTGCCGGGTCTGCTCGCCGTCGCTGACGATGTCGATGCCCGACTGCCGCTGATCCTCCAGCGACAGGCGCAGCGCATCGTGCGTACCCTCCACCAGCTCGTCACCGCTCAGCTTCCACGGAGACCAGAGCGTCTCGGGTTGGGCGAGCCACGAGGGCTTCGGCAGGCTTCCAGCGGTCGTCGTGGGGAGAAGCGTGTTCACGACCGTGCTCCCTTCAGATCGGCGTGATGGCGAGCGGCGTCGGTCGACCAGCTCTCGAGGATGGTCTTGTAGGGCTTCATGAAGTGCTCCTCGGCGAATCGGCCCTGCTCGAGCGCCAGCCGACTGCGCTCCTCTCGGTCGTAGACGATCGCCGTCGTCGAGAAGCTGGGGTTCGTGAGACTCGGCTGATAGCTCGCCCCGGCTGCGGAGTGGGCGTTGTAGATCTCCGGACGGTAGATCTTCTGGAAGGTCTCCATCGTGCTGATCGTCGCCGCCAGTTCGAGGTCGGTGTAGTCGTTCTGCAGATCGCCCAGGTGGTAGAAGGCCAGAGGGGCCACGCCGTTCGGCGGCATGAAGAAGCGCACCCCCAAGCCCATCTTCTCGAAGTAGGCGTCGGTCAACGAGTACTCGCTCTGGCGGTATTCGACACCCAGAATCGGATGCTGGTTCTCGGTGCGCGAGTAGGTCTTGCTACTCGAGACGCTCAGGCAGATGACGGGCGGCTTGCCGAACCGCTCAGCGTAGGCATCGGAGTGCAGAAAGCTCTTGAACAGATTGCCGTGCAGCTCGCCGAACCCCTGCGGCAGCCCCTCGGCCGAGGGCTTCGCGGCGTGGGCGGGCAGCACGATGCTGAAGTCGTAGTCCCGCACGTACGACGAGAAGTTGTTGCCCACGATGCCCTCGACGCGTTCACCGGAGCGGCGGTCGACGACGGTGGTCTGCAGCACCTCGATCAGCGGCACCGCGTCGCGGAGTGCTCCGCCGTCGATATCGACGCTCACAGAGATAATGTCGAGCTCGACCGAGTATCGCCCGCCGTCTTCGTCGTCACCGCGAACGAGTCCGTTGAAACGATCGTCGATCATCGTGAACGTACTGCGCAGATTCTGCAGCCGACTCTCTCCGCGAGCGAGGTTGGCGAAGTTGGTCGTGATGCGGGTGGAGGCCAGGGGGCTGTAGTCCTCGTCGAAACGAGTGGTTTCGATCGAGAAGGCGACGTTCGTCATCGACAGGACTCCGTGCCGGAGAGAACGATGTATGCGCCGCTGAGGCGAGCGTTCGTGATGGTGACCATGGCGGTGTGCTCCTCGAATGGGGAAGCCGCGATGGCGCGACTCCACGGATGGCGATGTCGCAGGCGTGTCCCCGATCGGGACGCGAGGCTTCGTTTGCGCACTGCCCTAGCAGGCTACGACAGCGTCGATCGATCGAGCGCAGCATGACCTCACGTTACGTACGGGCCTGCCTCAGCCCTCGATCTGCAGCACGGGAACGTCGACCGGAACGAAGCCCATGACCTGCCCGTAGAACGACAGCTCGGCCTCGGTGGCCGAGATGATGGTGGATGCGCGCCGGAAGCCGTGCGACTCGCCCTCGTAGGCGAGGTACGCGTGCCTCAGGCCCTTCGCCTCGAGCGCGTCTCTGAAGCGCTCGGCCTGCGAGGGAGGAACGATCTCGTCGTCGAGGCCCTGCAGCAGCAGCACCGGGCACGACAGCCCATCGACGTTGTTCAGTGGCGCTCTCTGCTCGTACAGGTCTGCCGCCTCGGGCAGTGGACCGACCAGCCCGTCGAGGTAGCGCGACTCGAAGTCGTGCGTCTCGGCCGCGAACAGGGTGAGCTCGGCCACCCCGAAGTAGGAGGCGCCGCAGGCGAAGACGTCGGATTGCGTCAGCGAGGCCAGCACTGTCCACCCGCCGGCTGAGCCACCGCGGATCGCCAGGCGGTCGCCGTCGGCGATGCCCGCCTCAGCAAGCCCGCGTACCGCGGCGACCGTGTCGTCGACATCCACGATGCCCCACTGCCCGCGCAGGCGGTCGCGGTACGCGCGCCCGTAGCCGGTGGATCCGCCGTAGTTGATGTCGACGACGCCGATTCCCCGCGACGTGAAGTAGGCGATCGCGGGGTTCACCGCGGGCACGGTGCGACTCGTCGGGCCCCCGTGCACGAAGGCCACGAAGGGCGGCCGCTCGCCATCGGGAGCCGCGAAGTCGGGGTTCGCCGGCTCGTACACGAAGGTGTGCACCGGCCGCTCGTCGGTTCCGAAGGTGCGGGCGACGGCCGTCGGCAGATACGCCGTGTCGGGCAGGTCGTCGACAGTCAGCTTGTTATCAACAGAGAGTCGGATGTCTCGGAGCGCGAGAGTCTGCAGGTCGAGTTCTCGAAGCCCCGACGCCAGAACGGCGCTGCCGCCCGTGACGAGGACGCGATCTCCGCGACGGGCGCCGAACGAGAGGGAGTCGATCTCGAGAGGCAGCTCGGTGAGCTCGCCCGTCGGCACATCGAGGATCGCGGCCTGGTCTGTGCCGAAGGTGCGCACCGTGAGCAAGCGGTCGTCATCGAGCACCGAGTACCAGGTCGTGCCCAGCATCCAGAGCGCGCCGCCGAAGTCGAACTCCGCCGCGTGCAGGGGGCGCAGCTCGGCGTCTGCGAGCTCGACGAGGTAGAGGTTCCACCAGCCGGTGCGGTCGCTGATCACGAAGAGGGCGTCGTCGCCGCGCCACTCCGGCTGCAGCACCGACTCGGTGGTGCTGCCCGCCAGGGTGCGCCACTCGCGCACCTGCCCGCCCTCGTCGAGCTGGCCGACCCTCAACTCCGTGCCGTCCCACGGCATCTGGGGGTGCTCCCAAGCGATCCAGGCGAGCTTCGTGCCGTCGGGAGAGATGCGCGGCGACGCGACGAAGTGCGAGCCCGAGACGATCGAACGGATGCGCCCGGCGTCGTGCGCCGCGCTGCCGTCGAGCGGTATCGCGACGATGTCGCGGGAGAGGCCGGCCTCGCCGTGCGTCTCGCGAACCGCGATGATCTCGGCGCCGCGCTGCTGCAACTCCGCGAACCGCATTCCGAGCCCCTCGGGCGTCAGCGCGTGCGGAACGGCGTCGACCGTGTCGACATCGAGCCGGTAGACGCGCTGATCGTCGAAGTTCGCGAAGACGAGAACAGCCGGCCCGTCGGCGAGACCGGTCACGGTCCACGCTCCCCCGCCATATTCGTGCACTCGGGTGCGGGCGTTGAAGGGAGCGGGCAGCACGTCGATCGGTTCGCCGTCTGCACCGGCGCGACGAATCGAGAGGCGTCCGCCCTCTGTGGGCCGCAGTTCCTGCCACCAGACCTCGTCGCCGGCGTAGGCTCCGCCGCCGACCGGATGGCCCGAACTCGCGAGGGATTCGGCGCTGATCGGCGAGGTCCAGGTTCCGTACGGGGCGATGCGGGAGTCGGTCATGCGCCCACGCTACAACGGGGTGCTGACAACGAAATCTCCGACAGCCTGATCGCCAGAGGGCGCCGTCGGCAGACCGGCCGCCTCGAGCGCTCGCGCATCCTGTTTCGTCGCGGCCGATCGAGCCGAACGCCTGGCGGCGCGAGCCATCATCCGGTCTACGAGGAGTCCCAGCAGAACGGCCGAGACGGCCGCGATCAGCGCCGAGAGGAGCGGATTGTTCTGGATCCACGTCGAGGCGACGAGTGCGACGACGAACATGTACAGCGACCACGAGACGCCGGCCACGACGCTGAGCGGAACGAACGTGCGACGCGAGAGGCCGACGCTGCCCGCCGTGAGGTTCACCGCGATGCGGCCCACGGGAATGTACCTGCCCGTGATGATGAGGCTCGCCGGCCGCACCCGCAGCTGCGTCGACGCGCCCGCCACGGCCGCACGCATCGGGCGGCTGCGCATCCATCTGTATCTCGTAGTGCCCACCCGGCGGCCGATCTCGAACACGATGTTGTCGCCGACGATCGCCCCCACCGCCGCGACCAGCACGAGCGGAACGAGCAGCCCCGGCGATCCTGCGACGGCGACGGCCACCGCGGCGACGAGAACGATGTCGCTGGGAACGGGCGGGAAGAACGCGTCCAGCATGCAGACCGCGAAGACGACGACAAGAACCCAGGGCGACGACACGGCTCCCACGAGCAGATCGGTGAGCTGTTCCATGACGCCTTTCGAGATGATGTCGGGGGTGTGGCTCCACCCTAGAAAAGGCGAGGGAAGCAGCACATCCACCCGGGGGACCACGCGCGTCGCACCCCGGTCTCATCGTCGACGTTAGGTTATGGCTGCACCGCCGCGTAGGGGTATTCGGTTGAACGTTTCTGGAATTCGAGGATCGCCTCGTTGCGCACGAGGCCTCCCTCGATCTCGATGGCACGCCGGATCGTCTCCGACTCGGCCCATGACGACGATCCCTCCATCACCGTGCGGAGGAAGGGCATCAGCGCCTCACTGATCTCCCAGGTGGTCGAGTTCCAGAGCAGCGACGGGCTGTGATCGACGGCGTAATAGTTCGTCGAGTCGCCGACCGTGAACATCGGATCGGCGAACGTCGTGGCTCTCGCCCACTCGAAGCCCATGCCCTCGTCGACCGACACATCGACGATGAGGCTGCCCCCGCGGAACATGCTCAGGTCTTCGGTGCGCAGATACGTGAGCGGCGCGTTCGGATCCTGCAGGGTGCAGTTGACCACGATGTCGTTCTCGGCCAAGAAAGGCGCCAGCAGCACCGGCCCGTCGTCTGTGTTCACCGTGCTCTCGAACGGAGCAGAGTCGTTGTGCTCGAACTGGATGATGTCGACCGACGGGATGGGCGATCCCACGGCCGCTATCCCCCGGTTGGTCAGCACCCGCACATCGTGGATGCCGTGGGCGTTGAGGGCGGTGACGGCCCCGCGCGCGGTCGCACCGAATCCGATCACCACCGCCGTGAGCCGACGTCCGTAGTCACCCGTCGAGCCGCACAGCTGCAGCGCGTGGATGACGGAGCAGTAGCCGGCGAGCTCGTTGTTCTTGTGGAAGACGTGCAGACCGAAGCCGCCTTCGGCCTGCCAGTGGTTCATGGCCTCCCACGCGATGAGGGTCAGCCGCTTGTCGATGGCGAGCTGCGTGATCTCACGATCCTGCACGCAGTGCGGCCACCCCCACAGAACCTGCCCGTCGCGCAGTTCTGCGAGGTCGGAGGCCTGTGGCTTGGGCAGCAGCACCACGTCGGAGCGCTCGATGATCTCTTCGCGTGTCGCCATCGACCCGACCAGCGGTTCGAGTTCGGAGTCGTGGATGCCGAAGCGCAGGCCGTAGCCGCGCTCCAGAATCATGTTCGCCCGTACAGCGTCGTCGATGCGCTCGAGGTGTGCGGGGTGAAGAGGGAGGCGCCGTTCGTCGGCCTTGCGTGACGTGGCCATCACACCGAGGCGCAGCAGGCCGGGCGTGGATGTCGTTTCGCTCATACCTGACCCTAGGGCACGGGGTGATGCGCGACGATCATCTCATTCGCCCGAGAACTCGCCCGCCACGATCGCGTCGGCGTAGGTGCGGATGTCAGGACCGGGTTCGAAGTCGATGAACTTGTCCTTCAGCGCCGAGAAGAGATCTGCGTAGACCTCGTCCGCCGAGCGCCCCTCCGATGTCTTCGCCAGTTCGAGTACGGCTTCGCGCAGAACGCGATCGCTGTCTTCGAGGATCTTCGCGCGGGCTTCGTCGTTCCAGGAGATGTCAGATGAATTCATGCCCCCACGCTATGTCGCGCTCAGGAGGCAGACCCGGGGGTTGCCAGGTCGCTACTTCTTGGGCAGGGCCTGTTCGATGTCGGCGAGCAGGTCGTCTGCATTCTCGATGCCGACCGACAGACGGATGAGGTTCTCGGGCACCTCGAGCGCCGTTCCCTTGACCGAGGCGTGCGTCATCTCGGTGGGGTAGCCCACGAGCGACTCGACCCCGCCGAGCGATTCGGCGAGCGAGAAGAGCTTCGTCGACTCGGCGAACTTGCGGGCGGCCTTCGGTCCTGCCTTGAAGGCGAGAGAGAGCATGCCTCCCGGGCGGCGCATCTGCCGCTTCGCGAGTTCGTGGCCGGGGTGCGATTCGAGCCCCGGGTAGAACACCGTCTCGATGGCGGGGTGGCCCACGAGGTATTCCGCGATCTTCTGGGCGTTGTCGCTGTGGCGCTCCATGCGCACGGCGAGAGTCTTGATTCCTCGAACCGTGAGCCAGGCATCCATCGGGCCCGATACCGCGCCGGCCGCGAACTGCTGAAAGCGCACCTTCTCGTGCAGTTCGTCGTCGTCGAGCACGAGTCCGCCGCCGAGAACGTCGGAGTGGCCGCCCAGGTACTTGGTGGTCGAGTGCACGACGACATCGGCGCCGAGAGCGAGGGGCTGCTGCAGATAGGGCGACGCGAACGTGTTGTCGACGACCACGAGTGCCCCGGCGGCGTGGCCGATCTCTGCCAGCTCGGCGACGTCGCTGATCTTCATCATAGGGTTCGACGGGGTCTCGAGCCAGAGGATCTTCGTCTTGCCCGGAATGACCGCCTTGGCGACGGCCTGCAGGTTCATCATCTCGACGGTGTCGTTCTCGACGCCCCAGCGACCGAAGACGCGGTTGATCAGCCGGTGCGTACCGCCGTAGACGTCGTTGCCCAGCACCACGTGGTCACCGGGTTCGAGCACGGCGCGCAGCAGAGCGTCTTCGGCGGCGAGGCCCGACGAGAACGACAACCCGTGCTTCGCTCCCTCGAGGGCGGCGAGCAGGGTCTCGAGCGACGACCGGGTGGGGTTGCCGCCTCGCGCGTACTCGTAGCCTCCCCGAAAACCGCCGATGCCGTCTTGCACGAAGGTCGACGTCTGGTAGATCGGGGGGATGATCGCGCCGGTCGTCGGGTCGAACTCCTGTCCGGCGTGAACGGCGACGGTCTCGAACTGCTGCTTTTTCTGGGGCATGTCTACTTTCAAGTCGAGTGGGCCGCGGAATATTCGCGCGGGCGGCTTATTCGATGGCGGAACTATTCGCTCAGGAAGGTGAGCAGGTCGTGCCGGGTGATCACGGCCACGGGCTTGCCGTCGTCGGTCACCAGCAGGGCGCCGGCTTCGCCGAGAAAGCGTCGCGCCGAGGCGACAGACTCGTGGATGCCGATGAGCGGCAGAGGATCGCTGGCAAAGGCCCCGACATGGTCGGTCATGGAGGCCCGGCCGGAGAACACCTCTTCGAGCAGGCTCTGCTCGTTGAGCGAACCGGTGACCTCGCCCATCACCACGGGCGGCTCCGCCGAGAGCACCGGCAGCTGAGAGACGCCGTAGCTCGTCATGATCTGGATGGCGTCGCGCACGGTGTCGCTCGGGTGCGCGTGCACGAGCGCGGGAAGCCCGCCGGTCTTGGCCTTCAGGATGTCGCCCACCGTGGCCTCGTCGGTGGCGTCTGCGAAACCGTAGCTTCGCATCCACTTGTCGTTGAAGATCTTGCCGAGGTAGCCGCGGCCCCCGTCGGGAAGGAGTACCACCACGACGTCGTCGGGCCCGAGCTTGGCGGCAGCCTTCAGAGCGGCGGCCACGGCGAGCCCGGACGATCCTCCGACGAGAAGGCCCTCTTCGCGCGCCAGCCGGCGGGTCAGAGCGAACGACTCGGCGTCGCTCGCCGCGATGATCTCGTCGACCACGCTCGCGTCGTAGGCCTCGGGCCAGAAGTCCTCTCCCACTCCCTCGACGAGGTAGGGGCGGCCGGTGCCGCCGGAGTAGACCGATCCCTCGGGGTCGGCGCCGATGATCGTGACCTCGCCACCCGACACCTCTTTGAGGTAGCGGCCGACACCCGAGATGGTGCCGCCGGTGCCGACGCCCGCGACGAAGTGCGTGATCTTGCCCTCGGTGTCGGCCCAGATCTCGGGGCCGGTGGTCTCGTAGTGGCTGAGCGGCCCGTTCGGGTTGGAGTACTGGTTCGGCTTGAAGGCGCCCGGAATCTCGCGAGCGAGACGATCGGAGACCGAGTAATAGGAGTTGGGGTCTTCGGGCGCCACCGACGTGGGCGTGACCACGATCTCGGCCCCGTAGGCGGTGAGCACGTTGCGCTTGTCTTCGCCGACCTTGTCGGGAAGCACGAAGACGCAGCGATAGCCGCGCTGCTGGGCCACGAGAGCGAGGCCGACGCCGGTGTTGCCCGAGGTCGGTTCGACGATCGTGCCGCCGGGCTTCAGCTTTCCCTCGCGCTCAGCTGCGTCGATGATGCGCGTCGCGATGCGGTCTTTCGACGAACCACCGGGGTTCAGATACTCGACCTTCGCCAGCACCGTGGCCCGGATGCCCTCGGTGACGCTGTTGAGCTTGACGAGGGGCGTGTTGCCCACCAGATCGATGACCGTATTCGCGTATTTCACCTCACGAAACTATCACCGCCACCCGGTGAACAGGCCCGCGCGCGAGCTGATCTACGTCGTTTCGTGCTGCTGCGAGTAGAGCGTCGAGTAGACCCCGTCGGCGTCGATCAGCTCGGCGTGCGTTCCGCGCTCGACGACCTCGCCGTTGTCGATCACGAAGATGACGTCGGCCGACAGCACCGTCGAGAGCCGGTGGGCGATCGCGATGGTCGTGCGGCCGCGGGATGCCGTGTCGAGCGCCGCCTGCACGACCCGTTCCGAGATGGTGTCGAGGGCGCTCGTGGCCTCGTCGAGAATGAGCACAGCGGGGTCTTTCAGCAGCACCCGGGCGATGGCGATGCGCTGCTTCTCTCCGCCGGAGAGGCGATAGCCCCGCTCCCCCACCACGGTGTCGTACCCGGCGGGGAAGCTCATGACGCGGTCGTGGATGTTCGCCTGACGCGCGGCTTCTTCGATTTCGGCCTGCGTGGCATCCGGCTTCGCGTAGCGCAGGTTGTCGGCGATCGTCGCGTGAAAGAGATAGGTCTCCTGGCTCACGATTCCGAGGTTCGCCACCAGGGAGTCCTGGCTGAGGTCGCGCACGTCCGTGCCCGCGAAGCGAACCGTGCCGTCGGTCGCCTCGTAGAAGCGCGGCACCAGATACGACACCGTGGTCTTGCCCGCACCCGACGGACCGACGAAGGCCGCGAACTGGCCGGGCTCGATCACGAACGACACCCCGTTCAGCGTCGGGCGAGAGTCGTCCTCGGCATCCGGGTAGCGAAAGACGACGTCGTCGAACTCGATGCGGCCGAGGTGAGCCGTGTCGACCGCCCGCGCATCGGGCGCATCCGAGATGGCCGGCTTCAGATCGAGATACTCGAAGATGCGGGCGAACAACGCGCTCGAGGTCTGCAGGTCGAGCGCCACGCGCATGAGTCCGAGCAGGGGGAACAGGAGCCGGGCCTGCACGGTCGTGAACGCAACGATGGTGCCCGCGGTGATGTCGGGAGAACCGCCGACCAGCAGCCATCCGGCCACGAGGTACACGATGGCGGGGATCGCCGACAGGAAGATGTTGACCATCGCGAAGAACCACTGGCCGCTCATCTGCTGGCTCACCTGCAGTCGCACCTGGGTGGCGTTCTCGTCGGCGTAGCGACCGATCTCGGTCTGCTGCCGGTTGAAGCTCTTCGAGAGCAGGATGCCCGACACGCTCAGGGTCTCCTGCGTGATCGCCGTCATGTCCGAGAGCGATTCCTGGGTCTTCGTGGCGATGCGGGCCCGCACTTGACCTACCCGTCGCTGCGCGAGAACCAGGATGGGCATCAGCACCAGGGCCACGATCGTGAGCTGCCAGTTCAGCAGCAGCATGGCCACGACGGCGGCGATGAGCGTGACGGTGTTGCCGAGAATCGACGAGATGGTGTTGGTCAGCACGCTGGCCACGCCGCCCACGTCGTTCTGCAGGCGCGACTGGATGACACCCGTCTTCGTCTTGGTGAAGAAGCTCAGCTCCATCGCCTCGAGGTGCGTGAAGAGTCGAACGCGGAGCGCGCCCATGACGCTGTTGCCGACCTTGGCGGTGAGATAGGTCTGCCAGACGCTAAGAAGGCTCGAGACGATGTAGATCACGATCATCAGAACGACGATCTCGATCAGCACCGGCAGGTTGGGGCCCTGGATGATCGAGCCAGCGTCTCCCGTGTCGGCCCCTGGGCCTGCAGACGGGAACAGCCCGTCGTCGAAGGCCCGCTGCGTGAGCAGCGGCGGGATCACCGTGAGGCCGGCCCCGAGCAGCACGAGCACGATGGTGCCGATGATGGGCCGGCGGTATGGCGAGAAGAGCGAGAGGATGCGGCTGAGGAGGTGGTCGATCTTCGGAGCGCTCTTGTTGAGCTCTTTCTGCAGACCGACATCTCCGGCGCTCACGCCGCCTCTGTGGCCGCCGCCACCTCGCATACTCATCTGCTCAACCTACCCGCGGTTCAACGCACGAGGCCCTCCGGCGGGCTCGGGGAACGGTTCGCTCCCTGAGCCCGTCGAAGGGCCTGCATTGCGCGTCACTAGCCCTTCGTGGCTCCGGCGAGCAGGCCTCGAACGAAGAAGCGCTGCAGCGAGAAGAACACGACGAGCGGCACGATGATCGAGATGAACGCACCGGCGGACTGCAGGAACCACTGGTTGCCCCAGGTGCCCGACAGCGAGTTGAGCGTCTGGGTGAGCGGCAGCGATGTCGACGGCGCGAAGATCGTCGCCACGAGCAGGTCGTTCCAGACCCAGAGGAACTGGAAGATGGCGAACGACGCGATCGCCGGCGTGGCCAGCGGCAGCACGATACGGAAGAAGATCTGTCCGTGTCCGGCTCCGTCGACACGAGCGGCCTCGATCACCTCTCCCGGAATCTCCGAGATGAAGTTGTGCAGCATGAAGATGGCCAGCGGCAGGGCGAAGATCGCGTGGGCGATCCAGACCGTCGCGAAGCTGTGCTCGGCGTCACGCAGCTCGAATCCCGGGAAGATGCCCACGCCGTTGACGGTGAGGCCCTTCGAGAAGAGGCTGAGCAGCGGCACGAGCGCCATCTGGATGGGCACGATCTGCAGGGCGAACACACCGACGAACACGATGTTCTTGAACTTGAAATCGATCCACGCGAAGGCGTATGCCGCGAGCGAGGCGATGACGAGGGGGAACACGGTCGCCGGAATCGTGATGCCCAGCGAGTTGATGAACGACTGGCCGAGCGTGAGCGCCGTTCCGCCGGAGTTCAGAGCCTGCGAATAGTTGTCGAGCGTGAACGAGGGGTTCACGAAGACCGTCCACCACCCGGAGGACTGCGTGTCTGATCCGGGGCGGAAGGAGGTGACGAAGAGGCCGAAGGTGGGGATGGTCCAGATCACGGCGATGATGATCGCGGCGATCGTGGCGCCCTTCGAGGTGAGGCGCTTCTGCGCCATCTTCTCGCTCTTCTGGGTGGCCCGAGCGACCTGACGCTTCGACCTGTTGTCGACGAGAGTGTCGGTGGTCATCGGATCTCCCTCTGCTTCCGCATCTGGTTGGCGTTGTAGATGATCAGCGGCAGCACGAACAGGAACAGTACGACGGCGAGCGCCGCCGAGTGCCCGTAGCTCTGGAAGCGCTGCTGCTGGTTGACCATCTCGAAGCCGAGGACAGTCGTATTGGCGCGGCCACCGGTCATGACGGCGACGATGTCGTACACCTTGAGCGAGCCGATGGCGATGGTCGTCAGAACGACGATCAGCGACGAGCGGATGCCGGGAACCGTGACGTTGCGGAAGCGCTGCCAGGCGTTGGTGCCGTCGAGCTCGGCGGCCTCCATCTGCTCGGTGGGAACGCCCTTGATAGCCGCCGACAGGATCACCATGGCGAATCCGGTCTGCGTCCAGATGAAGACCACGAGCAGGAGCAGGGTGTTGATGAGGGGCTGCGCGTCGAGCCACGAGACCGGCTGTCCGCCGAAGGCCGTGACGATCGCGTTCAGCAGACCGACCTGCTCGCCCTGGCGGTTGTCGTAGATGAACTTCCAGATGATTCCGGCGCCGACGAACGAGATGGCCATGGGCATGAACACCAGCGACTTGAGGTACTTCTCGCCGCGAGCCTTGTCGATGAACACCGCGTAGGCGAGACCGATCATCGTCGAGAAGACGGGGGCCACGAGCACCCAGATGAGGGTGTTGACGACAGACCAGAATCCCTCGGGATTGGTGAAGACCCAGAAGTAGTTCTCGAGGCCGACGAACTCGGTCGTGGTCTTGTCGAAGAACGACTGGTAGATCGTGGCCACGGTCGGGTAGATGAGTCCGAGCGCGAGCAGCAGCGCCGCGGGGGCCATGAACGTGACGAGCTGGAAGAGGTAGCCCGCGCCCTGTCGCGACCGGTAGTCGGCGAAGAACAGCAGGGCGCCCACGACGAGCGCGATGACCAGAACCCAGATGAGCGCGTTCTGGTAGGGGCGCAGGAGCATCAGCGCCAGTACCGGGATGACGAAGCACGCGGCGAGACGCAGCCAGAAGTAGAAGTTGCCCGCTCGCGGCGCGTACTCGATGAGAACGAGGATGAGCGCGATGACGAGACCGAAGATCACGATGATGATCGGAATCTGAGCGAGAGGGTTCAGGTTTCCCATCCACCGGAAGAGGCTGTTCAGCGAGAACCCGAGAGAGACGGGCTTGGCCTCGTCGTTCGGCGGACTCGTGATCAGCAGGACGAAGACGACGGCCAGGACGACCGCGGCTCCCGCGACGACCAGCTTGGTCGTGCGCGCCGACGGCTGCCGCCTCGGCGATTCATGTGGCTCCGGTGGTACTGCTGACACCGGAGGCGTCTTCGTTCGTGTGTCGGACATGAATACCCTTTCGAGTACAACGGTGGACTCTTGGATTGGCCAACAGTAGCGCTTAAAGAATGGGCGCATCGACCTTTCGGTCGGTAGGGCCGAGAGTGGGGGCCGCCCCGTTGTACGAGCGGCCCCCACGGGCGCCGGGCAGGTCTGCCCGGCAGGTGGTCATGCGTTAGTTCTCGTAACCAGCCTGGATGTCGCTGAGCACCGTGTCGGTGTCCTTGCCATCGATCCAGCTGACCATGCCCTTCCAGAACGAACCGGAGCCGACGGTCGAGGGCATCAGGTCAGAGCCATCGAATCGAACGGTCGTGTTGGAGTCCTGGAGGAGCTTCATGGCGTCCTGCAGCAGCGGGCTGGATGCCTTCGAGGGGTCGGCGTTCAGGTTGGCCGAGATGACGCCACCGAGGCTGACGCGAGCGTCGGCGAACTCGGGGGTGGCCATGTAAGCGGTGACCTTCTTGACAGCCTCGGAGTCGGTGAACGGCGTGACGAACTCGCCGCCGACCTCGATGTTGGCCGAGCCGGCCTCGATGCCCGGAAGCACGAAGCCGTAGACATCACCGTCGGGAGCGACGGTGGGCGTGGCGCCCGCAGCGGTCTTGACGTCGAGGAAGTTGCTCGAGAGGAACGACGCCTGGTGGGTCAGCGCGCAGCTGCCGTCGGCGACCTTGGCGGCAACGTCACCGAATGCGGTGGAGTTGATGCTCTTGACATCGCCGTAACCCGCGTTCACGTAGTTCGGGTTGAGGAGGATCTCTCCGACGGAGTCGAAGGCCTTCTTGATGTCGGGGTCGGTGAACTTGGTGTCTCCCGCGACCCAGCTGTCGTAGACGTCGGGGCCGGACTGGCGGAGGACGAGGTCCTCGATCCAGTCGGTTCCGGGCCAGCCCGAAGCAGCGTCAGACGCGAAGCCGGCACACCAGGGCGCCTTGCCCGTCTTCTCCTGGATGGTCTTGGTCAGGGCGAGCGTCTCGTCCCATGTGGTGGGCACGGTGACGCCCCACTCCTTGAACTGCGCCGGCGAGTACCAGACGTAGCCCTTGATGCTCGCGAGCATCGGGGCCGCGTAGAACTTGTCGTCGAACGTGCCGTACTTCTTCCAGTCGGGCGACCAGTTCTTGTCGACGTTGGCGCTCGTCTCTTCTCCGGCCTCCTTGACCTCACCGGTCTCGACGAGGGTCTTGAGCAGACCTGGCTGGGGAACGATGGCGATGTCGGGGGCGGAGCCACCGGTCACCTTCGTGACAATGTTGCCTTCGAAGCTCTTGTCACCCGTGTACTCGACCTTGATGCCGGTGTCTTTGGTGAATGCGTCGAAGCTCTTGTTCAGGGCGTCGGCCTCGGTGCCGGTGATACCACCGGAGATCTTGACGGTCTGACCCTCGGTCGAACCGGAGTCGGTGCCGCTCTCTTCGGCACAGCCGACAAGGGCGAGTCCGACGATGGTGGCGATGGCGATAGGTGCTGCGATACGGCGATGCAGGGAAACCCGCATTTCTCCTCCTCATTGAGTCGAGAACAGATCGTCAGGACGGCCGATCTGCCTGCCGGTTGAGTGACCGGACTAGGACCGCCCAGCCACGCGAACAGGACGCGGGGAGGGCATGTAGGAAAACCTTTCCATGAGTTCCATGGAATCACAACCCTGCGAGCGACGTAAGAAAATTCCGTAACGATTCGATACCGAGAGCGCTCTCAGAGTTCAGCCTCATCCGGGTGCCGACGCTATTGTTGTGCTCGGGAATGTGACGGGGACGTTACATTTGTGGAACCGATTGCAGACGAGGGGGTCAGCCAGGAATGTCGGGTATCGAAGACGTCGCGATTCGAGCGGGAGTGTCGAAGGCCACGGTCTCGCGCGCTCTGAGCGGACGCGGCTATGTCTCGTCGATCACCCGCGACAAGGTGGCGATCGCGGCCAGCGAGCTCGGCTACGTGGTCTCGTCGAATGCCTCGAGTCTCGTCACGGGGCGAACAAACAACGTGGGCGTGATCATCCCGGTGATCAACCAGTGGTTCTTCGGCAGCATCATCGAGGGCGTCGAGCGCGCCCTGATCGAGCGCGGCTACGACCTCATGCTCTACAACCTCACCAAAGACATCGAGGCCCGAAGCAGGGTCTTCGAGTACTTCCTGGTGCGCAAGCGGGTCGACGCGATCATCGCCGTGACCCTCGAGATCTCACCAGACGAGGCATCCAGCCTGCTCGGCCTCGGCAAGCCCATCGCGGGCATCGGCGGCCCGCTCGCGGGCATCCCCACCCTCAGCATCGACGACATCGCAGCGGCCCGATTGGCGACAGAGCACCTCATCGCCCTCGGCCACACCAACATCATGCACGTGGGCGGCGATGCGGCGGAGCTGATGGACTTCCACGTGCATTCCAAGCGCCTGCAGGGGTTCATGGATGCCCTGGCGGCCGCGGGTCTCCCGTTCAGCGACGAGTCCTACGTCGCGACCCACTTCGACATCCCGGGCGGTTACGCCGCGGGCAAGCAGATCCTCGGCGATCCGCGGCGCCGGCCCACCGCCATCTTCGCCGCAGCCGACGAGGTGGCGATCGGCGTCATCCTCGCCGCCCGTGAGCTGGGCATCTCGGTTCCCGACGACCTGTCGGTGATCGGCATCGACAACCATCCGCTCGCCGAGCTGTTCGGGCTCACCTCGATCGCGCAGAACCCCGCCAAGCAGGGCGAGCAGGCGGTCGACCTGGTGATCCGTCAACTCGAGACGGCCGGCTGGACGCCGCCGAACATCCACACGACGGTGCCCGCGCAGCTCGTGATGCGCTCCAGCACGTCTGCCCCGCGCGCGGGCTCCCCGCGCTGACCGAGGGCCGAGCTCGGGCGTCGACGGTCAGTCGCGCTCACCTCGGAACGCCCGACCCGACGATGCGAGGAATTCGTCGAACGACGCGCGGGCACGACGACGTCGATCGCCACGCTCGTGGCCGACGACGCGCACCCGAGGATCGGGCTTCGGGGTACGGAGACGTGATGGGCGCCAGCGATCCGGCCACCAGGTGTGCGCGAGAGAGAAGGCGAACAACAGCCACCCGGGTACGAGCAACCAGCCGTTCGGCGCTCCCCCGCCGCCGAGAACGGCCGATGCGATGAGGAGCCCGGCGCCGACCACCGCGCCGACGAAGGCGAGCTCGCTGTTGCGGATCCACCAGTGCCGCGCCCTGCGGCTGACACGCAGCGGAAGCCCCGCGACGACGACGAAGACGGTGGAGATCGCGGAGACCACGACGGCGGCGAGCAGGCACAGGAGGAATGCGCCGACCCCGTCGGACGCATAGCCCGTCGACAGCAGCAGAATCGTGGCCGCCACCGACAGGATGGCGCCGGTGGCGATGAGGTGAGCGGTCAGAACCCCGAGCTGGGCGGCTCCACGAGCCACGGGCGGGGCCGCGGCTTTGACCGTGCCGACCACACGGGCACCGGATGCGCGGAGGTTCGGCCTGGCCCTGCGATCGCGGGCGGGCGGGGCGTCGTGCACGCGTGGGGGAACGTCGTCGTACACCGTGGCCATGACGACTCCTCTCGTCGCTGAACTTCAAGGGTACACACCCCGCCTGAGTACACAGAAGGCCCCCGCACGTTCGGTGCGGGGGCCTTCTGATTCAGTAGTGTGCTCCGAAGCCGGAGCGCAGACTACTTGAGGGTGACGGTTGCGCCAGCCTCTTCGAGCTGAGCCTTGGCCTTCTCGGCGGTCTCCTTGTTGGCGCCCTCGAGGACAGCCTTGGGAGCTCCGTCAACGAGTGCCTTCGCCTCTCCGAGACCGAGGCTCGTGAGGGCGCGCACCTCCTTGATGACCTGGATCTTCTTCTCGCCAGCCGACTCGAGGACGACGTCGAAGGAATCCTTCTCCTCGACCTCTTCGACGGCGGCGGCAGCGCCACCGGCCGCGGCGACCGCGACGGGGGCAGCAGCGGTGACCTCGAAGGTCTCCTCGAACGCCTTGACGAACTCGCTCAGCTCAATGAGCGTGAGCTCCTTGAACGCGTCGAGCAGCTCTGCAGTTGACAGCTTTGCCATGATTTTCTCCTTGTGATTTTCCCCTTCGACAAGCTCAGGGAACGAACTTGTGAAACGGAATTAGTTACTTGACTGCTTCTCGCGCAGCGCATCGACCGTGCGAACGGCCTTCGACAGCGGTGCGTTGAAGAGGTATGCGGCACCGAACAGCGAGGCCTTGAAGGCGCCTGCGAGCTTCGCAAGCAGCACCTCCCGGGATTCGAGGTCGGCGAGCTTCGAGACCTCTTCGGCGGTCAGGGGGTTACCGTCGAAGTAACCGCCCTTCACAACGAGAAGAGGGTTTGCCTTGGCAAAGTCGCGCAGGGACTTCGCGACGGCGACAGGGTCACCGTGAACGAAAGCGATGGCGGACGGGCCGGCGAGTTCGTCGTCGAACGACGAGATGCCGGCGTTGTTGGCCGCAATCTTGGTCAGCGTGTTCTTTACCACGGCGTAGCTAGCGTGCTCACGGAGGGTGCCGCGCAGCGTCTTAAGCTGGGCGACCGTGAGACCGCGGTACTCGGTCAGCAGAACGGCGGTCGAGCTCTGGAAAAGTTCCGTGAGTTCGGCAACCGAGGCTTCCTTGTTCGCCATGGCGCTCCTTGTGGTTTCAATGCCGGTAGCCCCAGGCGCACCCCACAAAAAAAGCTCCGGCGCAGGAGGCCGGAGCGAATGCACACGAGTGTGCGTTTACTAACGTATTCCTGCGCAGGTCTTCACGGACGTGAACCTTCGATCACTGCGTCTGCGTTCGAACGAATCGAATGCGGGCACGGCGATAACCGGCGGTCTTTGGCTTCGTTCACCCTACGTCATGCGCGGGAGCCATGCAAGTGCGCGGCGGAATCATGCCGTGGTACTACCCAGACACATCCCCGGTCGGATGCCCGGATCGCGCCTCGTTCGTAGCGTTGAAGCATGACAACTTCGACACTCACCCCAGACACCCCGAACGTTCCCGACACCGATGCCAACACCACCGTTCAGCTGCCGATCTCGCAGCTGCCCGCCTCCGAAACGTTTGCCTCGCAGCAGCCACCGGCGCAGCCCGCCGCGCCGCAGGCCACCGCTCCCGCCTCACCCCACTACGACTACCCGCCCGTTCGCCCCACGAACGTGCTGGGCATCGTCACCCTGGTGCTCGGCGTGCTCGGCTTCGCGATCGTGCCCGTGGTCACCGGGCACATCGCCCTGGCACAGATCAAGCGCACGGGCGATGAGGGACGTGGCATCACGATCGCCGGCCTCGTTCTCGGCTACATCGGCCTCGCCGGCTACACCCTCGCGGCACTGCTCTTCTTCGGAGCGCTGTTCCTCGGCTTCATCGGCGCAGTGAGCTCCTACCGGTGATCGCCGCCCCGGCCTTCCGCGAGCGCCTGCGTCATCGGATAAGCGACGTAGGCGACGCGGCGGCCATCCGGAGACCAACCCGGCACGTTCGTCGTGCCCTGCCCACCCAGAAATGAGTCGATCAGTCTGTCGTCTCGCGACGAGAGATCGATCAGCCTCAGTTCGACGTCGAGATTCGGCGGATGGCCCGTCGTACCCGCGGGGTAGCTGAGGTAGAGCACGTGTCGGCCGTCGGGCGACGGATGCGGAAACCAGTTGACCCGGTCGTCGTGTGTCATGCGCTGCAGACCGCTGCCGTCGATGCCCATGCGGAACAGCTGGGCGTGTCCCGGGTACTCTCCCGCGCGCTCCGAGTTGAACCAGATGGCCTCGCCGTCGGCCGAGAAGTCGCAGCCGTCGTCGGCGAAGGCGTCGTCGGTGAGTTGCGTGTGCGGCCCGCCCGCCGCGGGCAGCGTGTAGACGTTGGTCACCCACGTGCCGGATGCGTCGAGGCCGCCCCCGATGGCGGCCAGCGTCTGACCGTCGCGCGAGACCCCGTGCAGGTAGTACTTGAAGCGCAGCGCCGGGTCGCGCCGCTCCGTGATGCGGCTCGCGACACCTCCCCGCCACGGGATGCGATAGAGCTGACCGTCTCTCGCCGAGACCAGCAGGTGCTCGCCGTCGGGCGAGATGACGTGGTCGTTGTTCAGCACGAGCGGCTCCGGCACCGCGATGGTCTGCAGCGGAGACGTCCCATCCGCGCGCAGCCGCACGAGGCCGCCCTCGACGTTGAGCACGAGCCACTCGCCGCCCGGATGCCAGTTCGGCGCCTCGACGAAACGCTCCGTCGAGCTGAACACGACCGTGGTCTCGCCCGCGTCGAGATCGTGCACGCGCACCTCGGCACGCTGGTGCGTCTGCAAGGTCAAGAAGGTCATGCCACCATTCTCGTTCGATGCGGCACGTCAGCGGATCGGTGCGTCGTCGACCAGCAGCGGGACGGAGATGCGGAACTCCGTCTCGCCAGGCCGTGACGCGACATCGACACTGCCGCCGTGCGCGTCGACCACGGCCCGCACGATCGCGAGGCCCAACCCCGTCGAGGTCGAGCCGGCCTGGCGGAACCGAGAGGCATCGCCGCGCACGAAGCGTTCGAAGAGCGAGTCGACGAGCACCGGGTCGATCCCTGGGCCGGTGTCCGAGACGGTGACGACCGCGCTCGGGGTTCCGCATGCGTCGACATCGGAGGAGAGAGACACGGTCACCTCGGTACCCGCGGGCGTGTGCACTCGGGCGTTCGCGAGCAGATTCGACACCACCTGGTAGAGGCGGGGCGCGTCTCCCGCAACCTCGAGCGGCTCCTCGGGCAGGTCGAGTACCCACTCGTGATCGGGACCTGCGACGTGGGCGTCGCTGACAGCATCCACGAGCACGCGCGTGAGGTCGACAGGAGCCTTCTCGATGGGCGGGCCCTCGTCGAGTCGGGCGAGCAGAAGCAGGTCTTCGACCAGACTCGTCATCCGCGTGGCCTCCGACTCGATGCGGCCGAGCGAGTGAGTGACGTCGGCGGGCAGATCGAAATCGCCCCGACGGGTGAGCTCGGCGTATCCGCGGATCGAGGCGAGGGGCGTGCGCAGCTCGTGGCTGGCGTCGGCAACGAATCTGCGCACTTTGTTCTCACTCGCCTGTCGCGAGGCGAGGGCCGAAGCCACGTGGCCGAGCATCTTGTTGAGCGAGGCACCCACCCTGCCGACCTCGGTGCGCGGATCGGTATCGGCATCCGGAACCCGCTCGGCGAGCGCGACATCACCTCGGTCGAGTTGAAGGCGCGTGACGCGCGTCGCCGTTGCCACCACGCGATCGAGCGGGCGCAGGGCGAGCCGGATGAGCGCGGTTCCGAGAAGAGCGGCGATCAGGAGACCGATCAGGGTCACGATCACGATCACGACGATGAGCTGCGTGACGGTGGCCGTGACCTCGGAGAGCGGCAGCCCGACGATGATGCCGTCGCCGCTCGGAGACTGATCGAAGGCGACCCGATAGTCGCCGAGCGATCCGCCGAGACTCACGGTCTGCGGATTGTCGGTGACGACAAGCGACGAGAGGATCTCGAGTTGCTCGCTCGAGAGCTGCTGCAGCTCCCCCACCGTGTCGACGATCGCGGCCCTGTCGACGACGCCCGCTCGGGTGAATCCGCCGAGGGTTCCAGCGGCCTGCCCCGGCCCGCCCACGAAGGCGGGCGCACCCGACGAGCCGCCTCCGGTCGAGTCGGAGTCCGTCCCGGGCTCCGGCCTGGGACCGTCGATCGACATGAGTGACCTGTTGGTGGCCGTCTGCAACTGGCCGTCGAGGCGGTCGACGAGAAAGCCGTTCAGGGCGAGAGACGAGACGACGCCGATGATGAGCCCGACGAGGGCGATGAGGGCGAGCACGCTCAGAATGAGGCGATTGCGCAGGGTCATGGAACGCACGGCGCGGTCGACTCTCAGGCCGACTTGAGGATGTAGCCGGCACCGCGAACGGTGTGGATCATCGGCGGCCGTCCGGCATCCACCTTCTTGCGCAGGTACGAGATGTAGATCTCGACGACGCTCGAGCGCCCGCCGAAGTCGTAGCTCCACACCCGGTCAAGGATCTGGGCTTTCGACAGCACCCGTCGCGGATTGCGCATGAGAAACCGCAGCAGCTCGAACTCCGTTGCCGTGAGTTCGATGGGCACACCGCCTCGGTGCACCTCATGGCTGTCTTCGTTGAGCACCAGATCGCCGATCACGACCTCCGGGTCGAAGGCGTCGGTGAGGGTCAGAGTCGACCGACGGATGAGCCCGCGCAGGCGCGCCACCAGTTCATCGAGGCTGAACGGCTTGGTGACGTAGTCGTCGCCGCCCGCGGTCAGCCCGGCGATGCGATCGTCGAGCGCATCCTTCGCCGTGAGGAAGAGCACCGGAGTCTCCTGCCCATCGGCGCGCAGGCGTTGCAGCACGGCCAGACCGTCGATATCGGGAAGCATGATGTCGAGAACGACGACGTCGGGCTTGAACTCGCGGGCGGTGCGCAGCGCCGTCTGGCCGTCTCCGGCGGTCCTGACCTCCCACCCCTCGTAGCGCAGCGCCATCTGCAGCAGATCGGTGAGAGTGGCCTCGTCGTCGACGACGAGAGCGCGAACGGGCGAGCCGTCGGCCCGGGTGATCTTGGGGCGGGATGCGGAATCGAAGGTGTCGGTCACGGGTCCACTATCGACGCCGTTCCTATGCGATTCCTATGAACGGGGCTGCAGGACGCTGTGCACTCGCGACGTCCGCACGCTCATACGCCATTCATAGCCTCGCCATACGTATCGCCCGGGTGGCGTCCCTAGCTTGTGACCGCGGAACACCGCATTCACCGTCTCTCAAGGAGCACCATGTTCATCACCTACCTTCGACGAGAACTCGTCAACAGGCGAAAGCAGAGCATCATCATCGCCGTGGGAATGGCCCTCGCCATCGCCCTCGTCATCATCGTCAACTCCGTCGCCGCCGGGGTGAAAGACGCCCAGGCCTCGGTTCTGGGCAGCGTCTACGGTGTCGGCACCGACATCACCATCTCGAAGGCGGCCTCAGCTCCGGGCGCAGACGGGGCAGAAGGCCCCGGCCAGCGCTTCGACTTCGGCGCTGACGCCGGCGCGACGACCGACGGCACGACAGCCGTCGCAACCTCGCGTCTGGCCGCGGGCATGGGCACGTCGACGTTCGACACGTCCGCGCTCAACGCGGTCACCGCGCAGAGCGGCGTCTCGGAGGCCGCCGGCGTGCTGTCACTCACCAACACCACCTTCGACGGCGAACTGCCCGACTTCAGCCAGATGCAGGCGGGGCAGGCGGGCGGCACTCCGGGCGACGCGGCAGCGGGTGCAGCACCGACGGGCGGGCCGGATGGCGCGGGCGGCTCCTCGTTCAACGTCGATTCGTTCACGGTGCTGGGTCTCGACCCGGCGGCGTCGGCGGTCGGGCCGCTCTCGGCCGTGACGCTCACCGACGGCCGTACCCTCGCATCCGACGACTCGGGCGCGAACGTGGCGGTGCTCGACAGTGCGTATGCGACGACCTCGGATCTGACGGTCGGCGGCACGATCGACATCGGCGGCACATCGTTCGAGATCGTCGGACTGGTCGCGTCGTCGAGTGGCGACGCTGCGACCGCGTCGAACGTCTACATCCCTCTGGATGTCGCCCAGAAACTGAGCGGCGAGAGCGGCATGATCTCGAGCATCTACGTGCAGGCCGCCTCGGCCGACGGCATCGCATCGCTCAAGACATCGCTCGAGACGGCACTGCCCGACAACACCGTCAGCACCCAGTCTGACCTCGCCTCGAGCGTGTCGGGCTCCTTGTCGACGGCCTCCACCCTCATCGGCAACCTGGGCACCTGGCTGTCGATCGTCGTGCTCGCCGCGGCCTTCCTCATCGCTATCCTGTTCACCATCTCGGGCGTCACTCGGCGAACCCGCGAGTTCGGGACGCTGAAAGCGATCGGGTGGAGCAACCGGCGCATCGTCGGCCAGGTCGCCGGGGAATCGCTCGTGCAGGGCCTTATCGGCGGCGTCGTGGGCATCGTGGTCGGACTCGTCGGCGTGCTGGTCATCAACATCATCGCGCCGACGCTGAGCGCAACCGCGGCGACGCAGGTTGCAGGCGCGCGCGTCGGTCCGGGCGACGGAGCCGGCGGCCCCGGCGCAGGCGGCTTCGGACAGGCGGCGCAGACCGCCGCCACCTCCGATGTCGTGCTGAACGCCCCCATCACGGTGTCGGTGATCCTCATCGCCGTCACGCTCGCCGTGGTCGGCGGGCTGCTCGCCGGCGCGATCGGCGGATGGCGGGCCTCACGCCTGCGCCCGGCCGAAGCGCTTCGCGCCGCCGCCTGACCCATCCACCCCCCTCGCGCATCCACCCTCATAAGCCCCCAAGGAGCGACCCATGTACCAACTCACGAACGTCACGAAGAGCTACAGCACGTCGAAGCACACCATCACCGCCCTCAAGGACGTGACACTCACCATCCCCCGCGGCCAGATGGTCGCCATTCAGGGCCCGACCGGCGGCGGCAAGTCCACCCTGCTGCAAATGCTCGGCGCGCTCGATCGACCCACCTCGGGCGCGGTGGTGCTCGGTGACTCAACACTGTCGAAGCTCGGCGACACCCGACTGGCGCACATCAGGGCGAAGGAGATCGGCTTCGTGTTCCAGGGCTTCAATCTGATCCCTACCCTCTCAGCCCGCGAGAACGTCGAGACGGCGCTCGCCCCCCTCGGACTCTCCAACGGCGAGCGCGCGTCGCGGGCATCCGCCGCGCTCGAGTCGGTGGGGCTCGGCGAGCGCATGCGACACCTGCCCGCCGAGCTGTCGGGCGGTCAGCAGCAACGTGTCGCGATCGCCCGGGCGATCGTCAAGGACCCCGAGGTGCTGCTGGCCGACGAGCCCACAGGAAGCCTCGACGAGCAGACCCGCGATGAGATCATGGATCTGCTCGAGGGCATCTGGCGCCACACGAAGCTGACGCTCGTCGTCGTCACGCACGACTCCACGGTCGCGAAGCGTGCCGAGCGTCGGCTGCACCTCACGAACGGAACAGTGAAAGAGCTGTAGGGCTCAGTCGCGCCAGCTGTGCTTCGGGTCGTAGCCGAGCAGGCGTCGGGCCTTGTCGATCGACAGCAGCGTGTTGGTGTTGTCGAGGTCTCCCCGGGTCTCCACTCCGGGGAAGACCTCGGCGACCAGCTCGGAGTTCGGGCGGCTCATCACCGTGTCGGGCGAGGCGATGATGAAGCGGTCGAAGCCCGTGTGCTGCCACTCAAGGGCCTTGAGAACGGCCTGAGCTCCGTCGCGGGCGTCGATGTAGCCCCAGAGGTTCCACTTGCGAAGAAGCGCGTCGGCGTCGAACGACGGGAACTCGGCGTAGTCGGACTCGTGCATGACGTTCGAGAAGCGCAGTGCCACGATCTTCAGCTCGGGGTTCCAGCGGGTGAGCTCGATCGCCATCGTCTCCTCGAGGTGCTTCACGAGCGAGTAGGTGCTCTCGGGCCGCGCCGCGTACTCCTCGTCGACCGGGATGTAGGGCGGCGGAGCATCGAAGGGCAGCCCCAGCACGGTCTCGCTCGAGGCGTAGACGATGTTCGTGATTCCGGCCCGCTCGGCCGCCTTGAACACGTGGTAGGTGCCGAGCATGTTGTTCTCGAACGTCACCACATCGCTCCGGATGCCCGGGGCCGGGATCGCGGCGAGGTGCACGATGGCGTCGAAACCGTCGGGTCCGTCGTCGACGCTGTGGAACGCATCCACGACATCGCCGTAGTTGGTCAGGTCGAGGCGCACGAAACCGGAGCCCCGCTCGCCGACGACATCGAAGTTGGTGACGGTGTGACCCTGCTCTCGCAGGTACGGCAGCACCACGCTGCCGAGCTTTCCAGAACCGCCGGTCAGTGCAATACGCATTCAAAACTCCCGTGTTGTGAGGCGAGCGCTCGGCATCGATGGTCAAACCGAGCGCGTCACCCCAGTCTGTCACCGGTCGTGAGCGAGAATAGGCAGGTGACTCTTCAGCCCATGCTCTCGTTCCCCTGGGAAGAGGAGCAGCGGCCGGCCCGACCCGCGCATCTCGATCGACTCGTCGCAGACGGCACGAACCGTGTCGAATGGCTGAGAGCACGCAGCCGCGGCGTCACCGCCACCGACGTGGCCCGCCTCACCGGCCCCCAGAACCTCGAATCGGTGGCCTACGACAAGATCAACGGCACCGGCTTCGGCGGCAACATCTTCACCGACCACGGCAAAGACCGCGAGCCGCACATCGCGCGCTACGTGCGGGCGATGTTCGGAGTCCTGCCCAGCTCATCGCTCTTCCACGCCGAGGGAGAGAAGCGCCATCTGGCGACTCCCGACGGCGTCGCTGTGACCAAGCACGGAACGATCGAGCTGGCCGAGATCAAGACCACGAACAAGGCCTGGCGCTCGATTCCGCGCCACTACCTGCGCCAGGTGTGGTGGCAGCAGTACGTGCTCGGCGCCGAGCGCACCATCGTGGTGTGGGAACAGCACGACAACTTCATGCCCGTCGACCCCGAGCCGCAGAGCCGCTGGGTCGATCGCGACGAGAACGAGATCGCGCGTCTCGTGAACCTGGCCGACCGACTACTCGCGCTCATCCAACCCGGCCGCTGACCGGGCTCGCACGCTCGGCCGTCGCAGACGCGCCTGTCGGCAGGGCCGCGAGTAGCGCGACCGCGAGGATCGCCAGCCACAGCAGGGCGACGGTGGTCGCGGCGAACTCGAGCAGGCCACCCAGGTGCTGCATGAATCGGGCGAGAGACAGGATGCCGCCGGTTCCGGCGACCACGGCCACCACGACGGCCGACACCATCGAGAGGCGAGCGAGCCTCGGGTGGTCGCGTGCCGTCGCCACCTGCAGCATGGCGACGCACGCCGCCGCGAAGCCGAGCACGGCGATCACCGTGTGGGTGAAGTCCTGCCAGGTGAACGAGGCACCCACCGGCAGCGGACACCCGCTGGTGCAGGTGATCTGCGACGCGAGAGCGAACGCGGCCCCGGCGATCAGCAGAGAGACCGAGGGCGTGATGAGGGCGAGGATGCGCACGCGCGAGCGCAGGGGCGTCGCCTCCGCGGCCACGATGAGGGCGGCGACGGCGATGAGCAGCAGCGACCAGCGGAACGCCCAGGCGGTCGGCTCCCCGTCTGCCCCGAGTTCGCTCACGTAGACAAAGCGATTCGCCGCGATGCGTGCACCCCAGAGCAGCACGAGGCCGACGAGCACCGCCACCGCCGCCACAGCGAGCAGCGGGCGAGCCACTCGGGGCGACACTGCGCGAGAAAGGCGGAAAGACACGATATGCGAATGGTACCCGCGGTCTCGTTTGTTTGCTTCCAAGGAACACCGTCGTAACACCGGTGAATCATTCGAGCGATTGACTGGAGCCTGCGGGAAGCCCGAACGACCCTCACGCTCGGCAGGCAGCATATGCCTCGTCGAGAATCCCTCACGGGATGCCCAGACCCCGTCGATGAAAGGCCAGCGATGACGCCGCACGAGAGCAACTCGATCACCCCGCACCTCGTCAGCGCTCCCCCGTCGTCACCGCCCGCGCTGATGAGGGCGGTCGTGTTCGACGAGCCGGGAGACCCGTCGGTTCTGCACGTGGCGGAGGTGCCCACGCCGGCCCGGGTCGGTTCCGAGGTGCTGATCAAGGTGTCCGCGGCCGGCATCAACCCGATCGATGCGAAGACCCGTTCGGGCGCAGGCGTGTCCGTCGCCATCCCGTTCTATCCGACCGTCATCGGTCGCGACTTCTGCGGAATCGTCGTCGAGAGCCCGTACGACGGGCATCCGTTGAAACCGGGCGACGAGGTCTACGGCGTCAGTGCCGCGCCGCGCACCTTCGGGTCGTACGCGGAGTACGTGACCGTTCCGACCCTGCAGGTCGCCCGCAAGCCGCGTCGACTCACTCCCATCGAGGCCGCCGCCGTACCGACCGCGGCACTCACGGCGTGGGGGCTCGTCGTCGACCTGGCGAAGGCTCACGAAGGGCAGCGGATGCTCATCCACGCGGGGGCGGGCGGCGTCGGCCACCTGGCGGTGCAGTTGGCCGCATACTTCGGCGCCCGCGTGATCGCGACGACATCGAGCAACAACGTGAGCTGGCTGCGCGAACTCGGTGCCGAAGAGGTCATCGACTACTCGACGACGCGCTTCGAAGATCGGGTGTCGGATGTCGACGTGGTGATCGACCTCATCGGCAACGTTCGCGACAACACCGGAACGCGCTCGCTGGCGACGCTCCGTCACGGCGGGCTGATCATCTCGGTTCCGACCGGCGGGCATCCCGGGCTCGCTGCAGAGGCGGAGGAGGCCGGTGTTCGGTGGAGCGGGTATTCCGTGTCACCAGACGCGGCCTGCCTGGCCATCATCTCGAGGCTCATCGACTCCGGCGATCTGCATGTGCACGTCTCCGAGATCTACCCGCTCGACGAGGCCTCGGAGGCGCACACGCATCTCGAACGAGGCCACACACGCGGAAAGATCGTGCTCGAAGTTCCCTGACCCCCGGCCGCCCCGTCTGCCCGGCATGTCGCACGTGCCGCGTACGCTGGGGCGCGTGACCCGATCCTCGCTCCGGCTGACGACAACCACCGACGACCGTCTCGCCACGGCGATCGCGGCCATCCGCGCCGAGCTCGACCTGCCCGACGACTTTCCGGCATCCGTCGAGGCGGAGGCTCAGCGCGTCGTCGAGGCGAGCCCGCTGCCCGAGGCCGATCTCACGGATGTTCCGTTCATCACGATCGACCCCGAGGGCTCGACCGACCTCGATCAGGCCGTGCACATCGAGCGGCTGGGCGACGGCTATCTCGTGCGCTACGCGATCGCCGACGTTCCCGCGTTCGTCGAGCCGCTCGGCGAGATCGACGACGAGGCGAGACGCCGCGGCCAGACGTTCTACGCGCCCGACGGGCGCATCCCGCTTCACCCCACGATCATCAGCGAGAACGCCGCGTCGCTGCTGCCCGACCAGGTGCGTGGCGCATTCGTGTGGCAGTTCTCGCTCGGCGCTGACGGCGCCGTGCTGTCGACGGAGCTGTCGCGTGCGCGCATCCGCAGCGTTCGCCAGCTGTCGTACGTCGAGGCGCAGAGCGAGATCGATTCGAGTGAGGGCCCGGATGCGGCGAGCGCCGACGAGACCCTGGCGCTGCTCGCCGAGGTGGGCCCCGCCCGGCGTGTGCTCGAACGCCAGCGCGGCGGTGCGAGCCTGTCTCGACCCGAGCAGATCGTCTTCTCGAGCGAAGGCCACTACGCGCTCGAGCGGCGCTCGTCGCTTCCGGTCGAGGAGTGGAACGCTCAGATCTCGCTGCTCACCGGCATGGAGGCGGCGCGCATCATGATCGCCGGCCGGGTCGGCATTCTGAGAACGATGCCCGCCCCCGACCCCGACACGATCGAGCGGTTCAGATTGCGCACCGAGGCGCTCGGCCACCCGTGGCCCGCCTCTATGCCCTACGGGGAATATCTCGCATCGCTCGACTCGAACGATCCCCTTCAACTCGCCATCACCCATGCTGCTGGCTCCCTGTTCCGAGGAGCCGGCTACACGGCCTTCGACGGCGAGGTGCCCGAGCAGGTCTCGCAAGCCGCGGTCGGGGCGCCCTACGCCCACACCACCGCGCCCCTTCGCCGCCTGGTCGACCGCTTCACCCTCGTCGTCTGCGAGGCACTGTGCGCGGGTGAGGCGCCGCCGCCGTGGGCCCGCGACGCCCTGGCCTCCCTGCCCAAGATCATGGCGGCATCCGATTCGCGTGCATCGCAGCTCGACAACCGATCGATCGCAGCGGTCGAGGCTGCGATCCTCTCTGATCGCATCGGAGAGGTCTTCGAGGCGTCGGTCATCTCGGCCAAGCAGGATCGGGGCGTGGTTCAGATCATCGACCCGGCCGTCGACGCGGAGTGCACGGGCAGCCTGACGCCCGGCGAACGGGTGCGGGTGCGCCTGGTCGAGGCCGTCATCGAGTCGGGCCGAGTTCTGTTCGAGCTCGTCGCCTAGAGAGGCCGTGCCTGCTTGTCGCGTGCCTGGTTGTCGCTCGCGGCGCAGAGAACGGTGTCGAGCTTGGCTCCGAACGAGAGGTTCATCAGCTCCGTCGCCGCTTCGTCACCCTCGAAGTTGTCGGGCAGTCCGATGGCCAGGAGTGTGTTGATCAACATGCCGTCGGCGAGAAAGCTGCGCACCTGGTCTGCGGGAATCCCGGCCTCGTCGCGCAGCAGCCGGTAGATCTCCAGGAACCCGGCGCGTGCGTGCCGTCCGATCACGTCGTCGTGGCCCTGGATGAAGCCCTGCATCAGAGACATCAGGATTCCCCGGTCTTCGATCAGATCGACGTAGGCCTGCCCCAGCCTCGCGCCGAGCTCGTCTGCGGCGATCTCCCCCTCGTCGCGCTGACGGATGATCTCTCGGAAGGCCAGGATGAGCTTCGCGAGCGCGCGTTCGATGACCTCGACGAACAGCTTCTCTTTCGTACCGAACATGCGCACGACGTAGGGCTGGCTGATGCCGGCGGCCTGGGCGATCTGCTCGGTCGTGGTGCCTGCGTAGCCGGTGCGACCGAAGACGGCGCTGGCGTGGCCCAGAATCAGCTCTCGCCGCTCGGCGGCCGGCATGCGTTCGCGAATGGGGCGCTCGGACGGGGCTTCGGTGGTCACGCTTGACATGGTATCAGCCGATACCTTAGCCTCTTGGTTATTAGTTGATTACTAACTTAGATCCTATGGAGAACTCATGACCGTCGCCCGCCGCATTCCAGTCTGGCTCGCGCTCGTCGCCGCGTCGGTGCCGGTCTTCATGGCCACCCTCGACAACCTGGTCGTGACCAGCGCGCTACCCGTCATCCACGAGGAACTCGGAGCGGGCGTCACCGATCTGCAGTGGATCACCAACGCCTACACCCTGACCTTCGCCGCCCTGATGCTGCTCTTCGTCAGCCTGGGCGACCGCTTCGGGCGCCGAAACGTGTTCGTCGGCGGCATCGTGCTCTTCACCCTCTCGAGCGGAGCTGCCGCGCTCAGCACCGAGCCGTGGATGCTCGTGCTCGCCCGAGCCGTGCAGGGTGCCGGCTCCGCCGCCATCATGCCGCTGTCGCTCACCCTCCTCGTCGGCTCCGTCTCCACACGCATGCGTCCCCTCGCGATCGGCATCTGGGGAGGCATCTCCGGGCTCGGTGTCGCCCTCGGCCCCCTGATCGGCGGTGCAGTCGTCGAGGGCTGGAACTGGCAGGCCATCTTCTGGCTCAACGTTCCTCTGGGCATCCTCTCGGTGCCTCTCGCCATCGCCGCACTGCCGAACTCCTTCGGCGCCCGGGTGGGTGCGGACATCTGGGGAGTGGTCCTCGCCGGCGTGGGAATCCTCGGCATCGTCTATGGAATCGTGCGCGGCAATGACGCCGGCTGGGCGAGCGCAGAGGTGCTCGTCGCCCTCATTGGCGGCGCCGCGCTGATGGCCCTCTTCCTCGTGCGGGAGTCCCGAGTGGCCGCTCCGCTGCTTCCCCTGCGCCTCTTTCGAGACCGCAGCTTCTCGATCGCGAACGCCGTGGGGCTCATCTTCAGCTTCGGTGCCTTCGGCGCGGTGTTCATCCTCATCCAGTTCCTGCAGATCGTGCAGGGCCGCTCACCCCTCGAAGCGGGCGTGCTCACCATGCCCTGGACGATGGCTCCCATGGTGGTGGCGCCGCTCGCCGGATTCATCGCGCCTCGGGTGGGCACGCGCATCCTGATCGTCACCGGCCTCGCCTCGCTCGCCATCGGCATCGGCTGGCTCGCCTCCACCATGGCCCCGGATGCGACGTATCCGGCCATGCTGCCCGGCTTCATCTTCGCGGGGCTCGGCATGGGCCTGGTGTTCGCCCCGAGCTCGACGGCCGTGCTGGTGAACATGGCTCCCGCCGATCACGCCAAGGCATCGGGAACGAACTCCACGCTGCGCGAGATCGGTGTCGCTCTCGGCATCGCCGTGCTGACCGCCGTCTTCACCGGTGCCGGCGGCCAACTCACGCCGACCGGGTATGTGGATGCCGCGGTTCCGGCCGTGTTCGTCGGTGCCGCCGCACTGGCCCTCGCCGCCGTGATCGCGCTGTTCCTGCCCGCTGGGCGCGGCACGGAACTACGCGGCGAGACGCCCGCCGTGCGCGAATCCGCGCTTGAGACTGCAGCCTGATCGCCTGCTCCCGGAGGCTGTCGACGGGCAGTTAGAGCACGCGCTCCCGCACGAAGTCGTCTTCGTACTTCTCGCCCACGAGAAACCGCTTCGTGCCGACCTTGGCGAAGTCGTTCTTCTCGTAGAAGCGATTCGCGCGGGCGTTCTCCTCATTCACGCCGAGCCACACGGCGGCCGCTCCCCGCTCGTGCGCCGTCGCGATCGTCGCGTCCATGAGAGCGGAGGCGATGCCTTGCCCGTGATGCCCCGCAAGAACGTAGAACTTGCTGAGTTCGATGGAGGGTCTCACGGTCAGCGCCGTGGCCACATCGGGGTCGGACGGCTCGGCGAACACGAGCATCGTGTAGCCCACCGCCTCGCCCTCGACCTCGGCGATCAGGATGTCACGGGCCGGGTCGGCGAGGTAGCCGTCGAAACTCGTCGGGCTGAGATGGGCGGCGATGAACGCGGCCTTCGCCTCGTCGGTGGTGTGCGGAGGACACGCGAGCGGAAAGGTTGCAGCGGCCAGCGTGGCGAGCGCGCCGCTGTCGGAAGCGACAGCACGCCGCACAGAGAGAACCATCGGCCCAGAATACCGCTGCCCGCCCGAGTGCCCGCCGCCGCCCTCGTCGGCGCCATGCTCCCTTCGGAGCGTTCGCCAGGTGCGAGTTGCCGCTTCCGTGCACTCGTGAGCTCCGAGTTGCCACTTCCGTTGACCTGAACCGTCACATCGCAGGCGCGTACCGCACCGCCCCGTCATCTGGATCGATAGCGGAGTCGTCCCGTCCAGCCCTGTCGGTCGAGTTCACCCTGAACGTCGTCGAGGAACTCGTAGACGCCCGGTGGCTCCAGGTCGTCGGCGATGACACGAAGACCGACGATCTCGGCTCCCGCCAACTGGCGGAACCGCCGCACATCACGCATCCACTGACGGCGTTGCGTTCGATGATGGTCGCCCTCGTAGTCGAGCGTGATCCTGAAGCCACGAATGCGAAGGTCGGGTTGCACGACGACGCGACCCCACTCATCTCGTAAGGGCTCGTTCACGATGAGATCGGGACATCCGGCCCGAAGCAGGAGAAGCCGCAGCTGAGTCTCCTTCGGCGAATCGACCCGCTCCCGGATCTGCTCGAGAGCGGCCGAGACCACACGGGCGCTTCGGCGATCGATCGAACGTTCCGCTGCCGTTCGCAGTTCGTCGAGGGTAGCGAGCGGCCGGTGTCCCCTCCGAGTCTCCCTGGGTCTCACGAGGTAGTCGCCGACGACGATGGCCTCGTCGAGAGCCAGGGACGAACCCGCGAGTTCCAGCCACGCGCGGCACGCGGTGCTGTGCGCGAACCCGGCCGACCGCATCCATTCGTCGCCGATCACAGTGCGACGGTGACCAACGACGTGACGACGGCGGGGCGCCCGATGGGGTGGGGGCACCGTGACGTGGATGCTGCGCTCGTCTCTGTAGCGAATGGGAAAGTCGAAGAGACGCGCGGCTGATTCGTGGCTGATGAACGACCCGGGCGGGAGGACCTCCATCAGCGCGCGGCAACGCTGCACGAAAGTCGGCTGCCGCGCGGAGACGAGGTTGACCCCGCGAAACGGGTGAGCGATGTCGCGAGCCCGCAATCTCGACGGGCCGACACCGCGCGACAGCGCTTCTCGAGTAGTGAAGACCCCCGAGTCGAACTCTTCTGGAAGGGGTGACGGTCTGGACATGTTCTGACGGTGTCAGGTGCAGCCACCCCAGCAACTCGGCAGAGGGCCACGTGTGGAGAGCTGCTCGCCCTCGGAAGCTGTGGCGGAGCTCTGCGAGTTGCCAGTTGCGTTGACGCCACGTGGCACGTCGACCACCACACCTCGCTGAAACTGCCATTTCGAGGTCGGGGCAGTCCCGCGAGGCGGCGGGCGGCACGCAGAAAGGGCCGCCCTCGCGATGCGAGAGCGGCCCTTTCGGGTGAAGCTGAGCCTAGATGGCGTTGACGTCGAGCGGGATGCCCGGGCCGAACGTCGTGGAGACCGTGCCCTTGTGGATGTAGCGGCCCTTGGAGGAGGACGGCTTCAAGCGGACGACCTCTTCGAGGGCGGCCTTCACGTTCTCGGTGAGCTGGTCTTCGGTGAACGAAGCCTTGCCGGCGACGAAGTGCACGTTGGAGTGCTTGTCGACGCGGAACTCGATCTTTCCACCCTTGATCTCGTTGACGGCCTTGGCGACGTCGGGCGTCACGGTGCCGGTCTTCGGGTTGGGCATGAGACCACGGGGGCCGAGGACCTTACCGAGGCGTCCGACCTTACCCATGAGCTCGGGGGTCGAGACTGCCGAGTCGAAGTTCGTGTAGCCAGCGGCCACCTTCTCGATGAGCTCGTCGCCACCGACCTCGTCGGCGCCGGCCGCGATGGCGGCTTCGGCGGCGGGACCGGTCGCGAAGACGATGACGCGGGCGGTCTTACCGGTGCCGTGAGGAAGAATCACGGTGCCGCGGACCATCTGGTCTGCCTTGCGGGGGTCGACGCCGAGCTTGAGAGCGACCTCGACGGTGCTGTCGAACTTGGCCGAGCCGGTCTCGCGAGCGAGAGCCATTGCCTCGGTGGGCGAGTAGACCTTGCCCTCTTCGATCTTTGCTGCCGCCGCCTTGTAGGCCTTGGAATTCTTTGCCATAACTGATTCTCCTGAATCTGAAGAGTGTGGTTTACGTGAGCCTGGCTGGCTCTCCCACGTCGTGCTGTGAAGCGGTGAGGAGTTAGGCCTCGACCGTGATGCCCATGGAGCGGGCGGTGCCGGCGATGATCTTCGACGCGGCGGCGATGTCGTTCGCGTTGAGGTCGGCCATCTTGGTCTCGGCGATCTCGCGGACCTGAGCCTGGGTGAGCTTCGCAACCTTGACGGTGTGCGGCGTTCCCGAACCCTTGGCGACTCCGGCGGCCTTCTTGATGAGCTCTGCTGCCGGGGGGGTCTTCAGGATGAACGTGAACGAACGGTCTTCGTACACGGTGATCTCGACGGGGATGACGTTTCCGCGCTGAGCCTCGGTGGCTGCGTTGTACTGCTTGCAGAACTCCATGATGTTGACGCCGTGCTGTCCCAGCGCAGGCCCGATGGGCGGTGCGGGGTTGGCGGCGCCGGCCTTGATCTGAAGCTTGATCAGACCGGTAACCTTCTTCTTCGGTGCCATTTTTCTCTTCCTTATCTGTGTCGAGTCCACCCTGATTGGCGAACTCTCCCGCCGTTCGGTGAACGCGGTTTGTGGCCGACTTCGTCAGCACGCCAGAAGGCGCGCCGGTATGAGGACAACCCTGTAAGCATACGCGATCCAGGCCGTTAACGCCATCGAGCCCATCGAATGAACGATGGGCTCGATGAAGTGAAGAGCGTTAGAGCTTGGTGACCTGGTCGAAGCTGAGCTCGACCGGGGTCTCGCGCTCGAACAGCGAGACGAGAACCGTGAGCTTGCCGCTCTCGGGCTTGATCTCGCTGATCGATCCGGGCAGACCCGCGAACGAGCCTTCCTTGATCGTGATGGTCTCGCCGATCTCGAAGTCGACCTCGGCCGGAATCGAGCGGGAGACGGCCTTGCCGCCCTTGCCGCCCGCAGCCTTGGCAACGGGAACATCGGCTACGACGACGAGCGACTGCAGCATCGAGAAAGCCTCTTCGAAACGCAGCGGCGTGGGGTTGTGCGAGTTGCCCACGAAGCCGGTGACACCGGGCGTGTGACGCACGACAGACCAGCTGTCTTCGTTGAGGAACATGCGTACGAGCACGTAGCCGGGGATACGAACGCGAGTGACGAGCTTGCGCTGGCCGTTCTTGATCTCGACGACGTCTTCCATCGGAACCTCGACCTGGAAGACGAAGTCCTCCATGCCCATCGAGGACTTGCGGCTCTCGATGTTCTGCTTCACGCGCTTCTCGAAGCCGGCGTACGAGTGGATGACGTACCACTTGCCCGGCAGGGTGCGCAGCTCTTTGCGGAACGCCTCGTAGGGGTCGACGTCGGCGACAACGGGCTGGCCATCGGGGTCGAGCTCGACCTCTGAGACGTCGACCTCTGACTCCGGGGCGATTGCGCCGAGCGTCTCGGTGTCGTCGGCTTCGGTGCCGGATGCCTCGGGCTGCTCGGCCGCATCGCTCACGTCGGCCTCTGCCTCGGCTTCGGCGACGGCCGTGGCGATGTCGTCGCCATCTTCGTCGAGCACCGTCGCGGCGTCGGGGTCGTCGAGCACGTCGATGGCCGCTGCGGCTTCTTCGGGATCGCTGATGTCGAGGGCGTCATCGACGAGGGCGTCGGCCTCGGGGTCGGGATTCGCATCGATCGCCTCGAGGAGTGCGTCGAGGTCGGCGGGCGTTTCGCGCGCCGCCGTGGTCTCGGCTGACTTCTCTTCGGCTGCGACGTTCTCGACGTCGTCGCGCTGTGACTCTGCCACGTAAATCCGTTCCAATTCGTTGGTTATTGCGCTCTGCGCACGATGTCTTGGCTCACCGCTCTGCGGATGACCAGCCCGTTACGACTGCTCGGGCTGCACCGGTTCTGACAGAACATGTGTGCCCGCTTCAGTTGACTAGACCGGGTTTCCGAAGACCATCAGCGCAAGCCACGCGAACACTGCGTCGAGACCCGACACCAGCGCCATCATGATGATGACGAAGACGAGAACGACTGCGGTGTAGCTCAGCAGCTCTTTGCGCGTCGGGGTGACGACCTTCTTGAGCTCTTGGAAGACCTGCTTGATGAAGAGCACGATACGGGCGAACGGGTTGCGGCGAGCAGCCCGTTCTTTTTTGGCGCTCTCGACGACTTCTTCACTCGGTTCGTCGATTACTTTGCGTGCCACGTAAGTAGTTACCCTTCACAATTCGGCCATCCGGCCCAATCTCGTCCGTTGCCTCTCACACGATCTGAGAGAGCTACCGGATTCGATCAGCAGGGCGGACAGGACTCGAACCTGCAACCTGCGGTTTTGGAGACCGCTGCTCTACCAATTGAGCCACCACCCTTCGGGCTGAAAAGCCCGGGAATCGTCACCCGCCAAACCCTTCGAGACCCAAAAAGGGCATAAAAAAGCTTGGCAGACTTCAACTACCTCGACCAAGTGTAGGCGAGAGCAGAACGAGAGTAAAGCCAGCGCCCAGACCGGCCTTCACGGCCCCGGTTACTATGGGGGAAATCTTTTCGTCGACTTCAGGAGATCTCAGTGCGCAAGCTTCTCGTTACCGGTGGGGCCGGTTTCATCGGTTCGAACTTCGTGCATTACGTGCTCGAGAACACCGACGACCACGTGACGGTGCTCGACAACCTCACCTACGCCGGCAACCTGGCCTCGCTCGACGGGCTCGATCCCGAGCGCTTCACCTTCGTCAAGGGCGACATCGCCGACGCCGAACTTGTCGACGGCCTCGTCAAAGACGCCGACGTCGTCGTGCACTACGCGGCAGAAAGCCACAACGACAACTCCCTGCACGACCCGCGCCCGTTCCTCGACACGAACATCATCGGCACGTTCACCCTCATCGAGGCGGCCCGCAAGCACGACGTGCGCTTCCACCACATCTCGACCGACGAGGTCTACGGCGACCTCGAGCTCGACGACCCCGAGCGCTTCACCGAGCAGACCCCGTACAACCCGTCGAGCCCGTACTCCTCTACCAAGGCCGGCAGCGACCTGCTGGTGCGCGCCTGGGTGCGCTCCTTCGGCCTGCGTGCCACGATCTCGAACTGCTCGAACAACTACGGCCCGTACCAGCACGTCGAGAAGTTCATTCCCCGCCAGATCACGAACGTGCTCACCGGCGAACGCCCCAAGCTCTACGGCGCAGGCGAGAACGTGCGCGACTGGATCCACGCCAACGACCACTCCTCGGCCGTTCTCACGATCATCGACAAGGGCGAGATCGGCGAGACCTACCTCATCGGCGCCGATGGCGAGAAGAACAACAAGCAGGTCGTCGAGCTGATCCTCGAGACGCTCGGCCAGCCCGCCGATGCCTACGACCACGTGATCGACCGCCCCGGCCACGACCTGCGCTACGCGATCGACTCCACCAAGCTGCGCACCCAGCTCGGCTGGGTTCCGCAGTACTCCGACTTCGAGTCCGGCCTCGCGTCGACCGTGGCCTGGTACCGCGACAACGAGAACTGGTGGAAGCCGCAGAAGGCCGAGACCGAAGCGAAGTACCAGCTCCAGGGACAGTAGGTGACGACCGCCTCCACGACAGGAGACGTCGGCATCACGAGCCTCACCGCTCGAGCCGTGCTGTTCGACATGGACGGCACGCTCGTCGATTCCACCGCGGTCGTCGAGCAGGTCTGGACGGCCTTTGCGGCCGAGAACGGCATGGATGCGCGGGCGATCATCGCCACCGGCCATGGCGTGCGGGCCGAAGACACGATGCTGCGGCACGGTCCGACCGGCTTCGACGTGGTGGCGGGCGCCGACCGGCTCTTCGACCTCGAGCTCGCGGCCGTCGACGGCATCGTTCCCATTCCGGGTGCCCGCGCATTCGTCGAGAGCCTGCCCGCGGCATCCATCGCTCTCGTCACCTCGGCCCGGCGCGCGCTCGCCCTTCGGCGGCTCGAGATCGCCGACGTGCCCGCGCCGAACGTCGTCGTGACGGCCGCCGACGTCGAGCGCGGCAAGCCCGCGCCCGACTGCTACCTCCTGGCGGCCGAGCTGCTCGGCATCGACCCAGCAGACGCGATCGTCTTCGAGGATGCCGAGGCCGGCATCGCGGCCGGTCTCGCGGCGGGCATGCGCACCGTCGTGGTGGGCTCGCACGAGAGCGAGACCACGCGTGGCCTGCCGCGCATCCGGGACTATCGCGACGTCACGGTGACCGTGCACGACGCGGCGCCCGGTGCCCCGGACCCGCGGCCGAGTTTCACCATCGCTCTGCCCCTCTAGAATCGACGCGCCCCGCGACTTCCGCGATCGGTGCAGAACGGACAGCCATGACCTCGACTCCCCGCCTCGTCGCCTTCGACCTCGACGACACGCTCGCCCCCTCGAAAACGGCCATCGACCCGCGCATGGCGGACCTCCTCGTGACGCTGCTCGACCGGGTCGACGTGTGCATCATCTCGGGCGGCCAGTACGGGCAGTTCACGGCTCAGGTGATCGACAAGCTCACCGATGCGAGCCCCGAGGCCCTCGCTCGACTGCATCTGATGCCCACCTGCGGCACCCAGTACTACCGCTTCGAGGGCGGCGTCTGGAACCAGGTCTACGCGCAGAACCTCACCGACGACGAGAAGCACCGCGCACTGGCGGCCGTCGAGGGCGAGGCCCGACGACTCGGCTACTGGGAGTCCGAGACCTGGGGACCGATTCTCGAGGATCGCGGATCGCAGATCACCTTCTCGGCGCTCGGCCAGGGTGCGCCCGTGTCGGCGAAGTCCGCCTGGGACGCCGACGGCGTGAAGAAGAACACGCTCCGTGAGGCCGCGCAGGCACTACTGCCCGACCTCGAGGTGCGCAGCGGCGGCTCGACCTCGGTCGACATCACCCGTCAGGGCATCGACAAGGCCTACGGAATGACCCGGCTCGCCGAGCTCACCGGCATTCCCCTCGACGACATGCTCTTCGTGGGCGACCGCCTCGACCCCGACGGCAACGACTACCCGGTGAAGGCACTCGGCGTCGAATGCCACGCGGTCGAGGGCTGGCACGACACCGCGGCGTTCCTCGACGAGCTCATCCCGACCCTGTAGGTCTCGCCCCTGAGCCTGCCTAAGCCCCTTCGACAGGCTCAGGGAACGCCTCGACAGGCTCAGGGAACGCGGATCACCAGGTGGAGTCGCCCCTGATGACCGCGTCGCTGCCGCCGTCGACGAACACGACCTGGCCGCAGAGGTGCGAGTTCTCTTCGCTCACGAGCCAGGCCAAGAGACGCGCAGGCACGATGGCGTCGGCGAATCCGTTCAGCGGCATCGGCACGCCCTGTCGGATCTGCTCGCGCCCCTCCTCGGTCTCGAGCAGTGGGGCCGTCATCGGGGTCACGATGACTCCGGGCGCGATGGCGTTCAACGGGATGCCGGCTCCGGCCCAGTCGGGTGTGGTCGCGGCCCGACGGATCCACTGCGCGAAGGCCTTCTTGGTCGACGCGTAGATCGTGCCGCCCGTTCCACCCGCGGCGACGGCCTCCGCACGCGCGAGCGCCGCAGCCTCGTCGCCCGCCTCCATGGCCGCGACCAGCTCGTCGTCGACGGGATGCAGGCTGGCCATCGATGCGATGCCCACGGCTCGGGGCGCATCGGACGTGGCGAGCAGGGGCCTCAACCCCTCGAGCGTGGCGACCATGCCGAAGAAGTTCACGCCGACGGTGGCGGGAATCTCGGCCGCGAGTCCGGCGATGCCGAGCACACCGTCGATCGACCCTCCGCTGATGCGTTCGACCTCCGAGACGAGCGTGCGGCGACCCTCGTCGGTGGTGAGGTCGACGTTGACGTCGGAGTTCTTGAGGTCGACCCCGATGACCCTCTCGCCCCGCTCGGCCAACAGCGCGGCCGTGGCCTGACCGATGCCCGATGCTGCCCCGGTGACGACGTATGTGCGAACCATGAAATCTCCCTTGATCTCGACAAAAACAGTTTCCATTAGAAACTATATCGGTCGACTAGCGTGTACTCCATGGCCGCTACCGAATCCGCGGGTGACGGCGTCGCTCCCCTGCAGTACCGCTCCGAACTGGTCGCGATCCTGGCCGACCTGCAGGGGGTGTGGGATTCGCCGCGGTTCCAATCGGGCATCGCTCACTCCCGTCGGCGCGACTTCGGGGCGATCGAGGTGCGCATCCTCTGGACTCTCGCCCGGCGCGGCCCGCTCCGCTCCTCTGCGCTGGCCCAGCTGCTGGTGACCGGCGCCCCGACGATCAGCAAGGCCCTCGTGAAGCTGACGGCATCCGATCTCGTTCGCCGAGAGGTCGACGCGAACGACCGCCGGGCCCACACCATCGCGCTCACCGCCGAGGGCGTCGCCGCGGCGCAGGATCTGTACGACGCCGGCGACGACATGATGGCGGAGTTGCTGGCCGACTGGCCCGCCGACGAGGCGGCCGCCTTCACCCGCTACGCCCGGCGCTTTCTCGAGCAGACGATCAGCTACGCGACCCGTCTGAGCTGACGACGGAGCCGGCCTGACGACCGAGCCGGCGCGCCCAGCGCAGCCACGGAAAGTCGTGCGGCCAGTGGATGGTCAACGAGTGGAAGCCCCGTCTGATGCGCGTGGCGAATCCGCTGGCGTCGAAGAGCGGCCGCATCGAGATTCCCATGCCGAGGCCCCGCACGTAGCGGATGCGCCGCCTCGGCCCGATGTGCAGCGACAGATCCATGTCGTCGTGAACGAAGGAGTCACCTCGGTGCACGGCGTCGCTCACCGCGACCCAGGCGTCACGGCGCAGGGCGAAGTTCGAGCCGAACAGCGGCATGTGCCCGAGCGCCAGGTACACCGTGCCGAAGTACGCCCCCAGATAGAACGCGGCCAGCATCCCGCGCAGCGGCTTCGGCCCGTCGATGAAGTGCGCGCCGCCGGTGACGGCCACGGCATCCGGATGCGCGACGAGCGCCGTCTCGACCCGCTCGAGCCATGCGGGCTCAGGCAGGCAATCCGCATCCAACCGCGCGATGACGTCGAAGCCGGCGGCGTCGTAACCGGCGGCGCTGGCCGCGGGGATTCCGCCGCCCTCGACGAAGACGACCCGGGCGCCGGCATCCCTCGCCACCTGCGCGCTGTGGTCGCTCGACCCGTTGTCGACGACCACGATCTCGTCGGGCCGACGCGTCTGCTTCGCGAGCGCACCGAGGCAGCGCCTCAGAAGCTCGCCGTCGTCTTTGACGGGAACGACGACCGAGATGCTCAGTTCGATGACGACCCGCCACCCGATTCGACGCTGGCGTCGTCGCCCGACTCCGCGAAGAGGTCCTCCTCGACGTCGGCGCCCTCATCGATGCGCTCGCCGGGCAGGCGGGCCTCTTCGGGCTCGTCTTCGGGCTGCTGCTCCTCGAGGGTGACCTCGGCGGGGATGCGCACGCGCAGCGCCCCGGCGTCGACCCAGGTGCGGAACGCGATGGCCGTGCCGAAGCTGTCGCCGTCGAGCTCGATGTCGTGGGCGCGGTCGAGCTTCACGACGAGCTCCTTGCCCTTCACGTAGTTCAGGGCGCGCACTTCTTTCGACAGTCCGGCGAGGCGACGACCCGCGGCCGTGCGACGCAGAACGCCGTTCTCCCAGATGATCTTCACGATGATCTGGATCCAGCCCCCGACGCCCTTCGGGCGCAGCATCACGATGTCGAAGAGTCCGTCGTCGACGGCGGCCTCCGGCAGCAGCAGGATGTTCGCCGGCAACGATCCGCAGTTGCCGATGATGATCGTGTGGGCGCGAACCGAGTGGTTGCCCTGCTTGTCGAGGTTGTAGCGCATGCGCAGCTCGTTCTTGTCGCGCAGGGCCTTCGCGATGGCGCTCACATAGGCGAGCCAGCCGACCTTCTTCTTGAGGTCGTCGTCAGTGTTCGCGATCATGGTGGCGTCGATGCCGAGACCGGCCATGACGACGAAGGCGAACTTCTCGACCGAGGAGTCCTCGCGCCGCACCTGGATGAGTCCCACGTCGATGGCACGGTCGTCGCCGGCGAACGCCGTCTCGACCGCGTGGTCGAGGTCGTTCAGCGTCAGATCGAGGTTGCGGGCGAGCAGGTTGCCCGTTCCGCTCGGAAGCAGAGCGAGCGATGCCTTGCTGCCGTGCACGGCCTCGGCGACCGAGCGCACCGTTCCGTCACCGCCGGCCGCGAGAACCATCGAGGCACCGGCATCCAGGGCGTCTTTCGTCACGCCCTGACCCGGGTCTTCGACGCTCGTCTCGAACCAGAGCGTCTCGCCCCACCCGTTCGGGCCCTCGTGCCGCTCTACAGAGGCGCGAAGGGCGTCGACATCGACCTTGATCGGGTTGTAGACGACGGCGGCGACGGGCTTCTGGCTGTCGGATGCGTCGGGCTGATTTTCGCTCATACCGTCAAGGGTATGGGCGACGGAAAGATCCGGACTATCTGTGGCAGACCCGGTGCGAAAACACGCGCCGAAGCCCTAAACTCTCCGGTCGAATCACAGGCCCTCCCGCTAGGCTTGGCTCTCGTGACCGAACCCACCCGCATCTCGCACCGCATCGCATCCATCGCCGAATCGGCGACTCTCAAGGTCGACAGCAAGGCGAAGGCGTTGCAGGCCCAGGGCCGCCCCGTCATCAGCTACGCCGCGGGTGAGCCCGACTTCGCGACACCCGCTCACATCGTCGAGGCGGCGTCGCGCGCGGTGCTCGATCCCAAGAACTACAAGTACACGCCGGCGGTCGGTCTGCCCGACCTGCGCGAGGCGATCGCGGCGAAGACGCTGCGCGACTCGGGCCTCGAGGTCTCGGCGTCCCAGGTCATCGTCACCAACGGCGGCAAGCAGGCGGTCTACCAGAGCTTCGCCACGCTGCTCGATCCGGGCGACGAGGTGCTGCTGCCCACTCCCTACTGGACCACCTACCCCGAGGCCATCCGCCTCGCCGGCGGCGTTCCCGTCGACGTCTTCGCGGGCAGCGAGCAGAACTACCTGGTCACCGTCGAGCAGCTCGAGGCCGCGCGCACCGAGCGCACCAAGGTGCTGCTGTTCGTGTCGCCGTCGAACCCGACCGGCGCCGTGTACTCAGAGGAGCAGACCCGCGCCATCGGCGAATGGGCCGAGGCCAACGGGCTCTGGGTCATCACCGACGAGATCTACCAGAACCTCACCTACGACGGCGTGCGTGCCGTCTCGATCGTCGAGGCCGTGCCCGCGCTGGCCGACCGCACGATCCTGGTCAACGGCGTCGCCAAGACGTATGCCATGACCGGATGGCGGGTCGGCTGGATGGTCGGCCCGGCAGACGCCATCAAGGGTGCCGCGAACCTGCAGTCGCACCTGTCGAGCAACGTGTCGAACATCTCGCAGCGCGCTGCCCTCGAGGCGCTCACCGGTCCGCAGGACGCGGTGGAAGAGATGCGGCTGGCGTTCGACCGCCGTCGCAAGGCGATCGTCGCGGGCCTCAACGCCATCGACGGCATCGTCTGCCCCACTCCCGAGGGCGCGTTCTACGTGTACCCCGATGTCACCGGTCTGCTCGGCCGCTCCTGGGGAGGAGTAACGCCGACGACCTCTCTCGAGCTCGCCGATCTGATCCTCGATCAGGCCGAGGTGGCAGCCGTTCCCGGTGAGGCCTTCGGCCCGAGCGGGTTCCTGCGTCTGTCGTACGCGCTGGGCGACGAGCCCCTCGCCGAGGGCATCGAGCGTCTGCAGAAGCTCTTCACGGCGTAGCCGCGCGGAGCTTGTGCCCGAATACCTCCATTCTGCGTCCGTTCGGGCGACGGAATGGAGGTATTCGGGCACATAAGCCCGGCTGCGAAGGGCTACTTGCCCTTCTTCTCGCTCTTCGACATCGTGGCCCGCTCTGCTTCGAGCGTTGCGCGCAGATCGTCGTCGATGCGGTCGTCGACGACACCGATGAACGGGTTCGCCATGCGCTTCTTGGCGGGCAGCGCAGAGAGGTAGGCGGTCGCCGCCTTCTGAACACGAACGGTCGCCCGCTCGGTCTTCGAGACCGAGGCATCGGGGGTCGCAGCGATCTCTGCGTGCTTGCCCAACGCCTTGATGAGTTCGGCCAGCGCCGTGGTGATCTTCTTCGTCATGGCTGCATTGTCGCAGGCCAAAGTGAACACGCAAGACCATGCCTCGTGCTGCGCGATACCGCGGATCGACGGCCCGAACACATGTGCAAGATCCGGCCCCCGACGGCGCATCCGCGGGCGGCGTTCTACGATTGACTGCGGGGCCTCGACCTGTCTTCGAGAGCGCCCCTCCCCCACTCTCGACGAAAGCCCTTCCTCCATGCGCATCGAACTCATTCGCCACGGCCAGACCGACTGGAACCGCGACGGTCGCCTGCAGGGCTCCAGCGACATTCCGTTGAACGACACCGGGCGGGCACAGGCCGTGGAGACCGCCGCCGTGCTCGCCGACCAGGGCCTCTCGGCGATCGTCTCGTCTCCGCTGATGCGTGCCCGAGAGACCGCGCGCATCATCGCCGAGATCCTCGACATCGACCTGGGCGCCACCTACGACGACCTCATCGAGCGCGACTACGCCAGCCTCGAGGGCGCTGTCCCCACCGAGCAGATCCCCGACGAGCCCGACGCCGCCTTCCCCGACATCGAGCCTCGCGAGGCCGTCACCGCCCGAGGCATGCGCGCCATCGCCGAGATCCGCGACACGCGGCTGCCTCTCGACGGGCCGGATGCGACGGTCGCCGCGGTCTGCCACGGCACGATCATCCGCTTCGTGCTCTCCGAGATCCTCGGCGAGGAGATTCCGCACATCCACAACGCGGCGATCAACGAGATCGAGTGGGTAGACGGCGCCTGGCGCGTGCTGAGCGTGAATGGCAGCCCGGCCGCCGATCCTCGCTCGTAGCCGCGCGCCACAACTCAGGCAGAACCGCTCTGCTGCGTACGAGGACGTCGCTTTCGGCCCGCTTCTCCTGAATCAGAGCGGCGCCACCAGCGTCAGCAGTTCGAGCGTCGACGCTCCGCGCCCCACTTCGCCCACCACGCGTCCTCCGGCCATCGCCACGACGCGGTCACTGATCGCCCGCAGCTCGTCGAGGTCGGCCGAGGCCACGATCACGGCCTTGCCCGCCTCGGAGATCACCCGCAGCAGCCGCCACACCTCGGCGCGCTGCTCAGCGTCGAGCTCACGCGTCGGCTCGACGAGCAGCAGCACGCGGTGCTGCGACTCGGGAAACAGCTCGAGCAGGCTGCGGATGCGCACCCACTCGTCGTCGCGCCCGCGCAGACGCACGGCGTCGAGGGCACGCGCGCCGGGCGTCGACCTCGTCTCGTCGTCGCGCGTCACCACTCCGGCCTTCACGAGCGCGGGCAGCATCGACGGCGTCGCCGGAGCCGAGATGCCCCCGACGATGCGCACCCGGTACTTCGGCTGCACGGTCACGATCGCGAAGATGCCGTGCTCGATCGCGGCCATCGTGGTGCTCGTGTCGACGGGGAGCCCGTCGATGAATACCGTCCCCGAGGGAATCGTTCCCGCCGTGCGCCCGAACACGCTCAGCAGCAGCTCGTTACGCCCCGAGCCCTCGAGCCCGGCCAGTCCGACGATCTCGCCGGCCGCGGCGCTCAGCGAGGCGCCCATGACCACGGGGGTCTCGCGGTCGAACTCGTCGTCGGTGCTCCAGTCGATGATCTCGATCACGGCTCCGGATGGCGACTCCGCCGCCGCGTCGCGCACCGCGGGGCCCGTCGCGCCCGCCGCATCCGCGCCGGCCGCATCCGCGCCTGCCGGGCGCGCGTCAGCCGCGCCGCCGCCGCCGGCCATCGCCTCGAGGAGCCGGCCACGGGCATCCAGCCGGCTGTCATCGGGCCGCAGCACCACCGCGACGGAACCGGCCGACAGCACCGACACCGTGTCGCCGATCTCGAGCGCGAAGCTCGGGCGCTGGGATGCGACGACCACGGCGATTCCGTCGTTGGCGAGACGGCGCAGCACCCGCACGACCCGCTCGGCGCCCGCGTCGGTCAGCCCCGCCGTGGGCTCGGTGAACGCGAGCACGGTGGCACCATGGGCGAGCGCCCTGGCCGCTTCGACGAGAACGCGCGAGGCGTCGTCGAGTCGAGACGCGAGCGTGGGAAGCGGCGAGTAGACATCGACCTTGCGCAGCAGCGCGGTGGCCTGCGTGCGCATCGCGGCGCGGTCGACGATGCCGGGCAGCCCGAAGAAGCGACGCTTCGGCTCGATGCCGAGAAAGACGTTGTCAGCCAGATCGAGGGTGGCCGTCAGCGACGACACCCGGCGCACGTGCGCGAACGCGACGGCCCCCGCGACCCGCGTCAGAACGGCGTCGAGCCCGGGCGAGTCCACGCCGAGTACGACGTGGATCTCGCCCGGGCTCGGGCTGAGCTCTTCGGAGATCAGCGGCCTCCGGAGCGACGCTTGTTGTAGACGTCGAAGGCGACGGCGAACAACAGCACGAGGCCCTTGACCGCCTGCTGCCACTCGATGCCGATACCCATGATCGACATACCGTTGTTCAGAACACCGATGATCAGACCACCGATGATGGCGCCACCGATCGTTCCGACACCACCCTGAACCGCGGCTCCACCGATGAAGGCGGCGGAGATGGCCTCGAGCTCGAAGCCGTCACCGGCCTTGGGGCCTGCGAGGTTGAGTCGCGCGGTGAAGATGAGGCCGGCGAGTGCGGCGAGGAATCCCATGTTGACGAACAGCCAGAAGGTGACGTTGCGGGTCTTGATGCCCGAGAGCTCCGCCGCGTGCAGGTTTCCACCGATGGCGTAGATGTGGCGGCCGAAGACCGAGCGGTTCATCACGATGCCGTAGACGAGAACCAGTACGGCGAGAACGATCAGGGTGATCGGGATGCCCTTGTAGCTGGCCAGCGCGTATGCGAAGAAGCCGATGGCGACGGTGATGAGCACGAGCTTGGCGATGAACCAGACGATCGGCTCGACGGCCTGGCCGTAGCTGGCGCGGCCCTTGCGGGTGCGGAACTGCTGCACGAACAGCGCGATCACGGCGATGGCCGCGACACCGAGGGTGAGCGGGTCGAGTTCGAGTTCACCGAAGACGTTGCTGAGGAAGCCGTTACCGAGAGCGCGGTACTCGGTGGGGAACGAACCGATGTTGGCGTTGCCGAGGACGACGAGGGCGAGACCGCGGAATATGAGCATGCCCGCGAGCGTCACGATGAACGCGGGTATGCCTACGAAGGCGATCCAGAATCCCTGCCAGACACCCACGAGGGCACCGACCAGCAGCGAGAGCACGATCGACAGCCACCAGGGAAGTCCCCATTGCACCGCGAACACACCAGACACGGCGCCGACGAATGCGGCCACCGATCCGACGGAGAGGTCGATGTGGCCGGCGATGATGACCATCACCATTCCGATCGCGAGAACGAGGATGTACCCGTTCTGCACGATCAGGTTCGAGATATTCTGCGGACGCAGCAGGATGCCGTTGGTGAGGACGCTGAACAGCACCACCACCAGGATCAGGGCGATGAAGATGCCGTTCTTGCCCAGGTCGGCGAGGATGTGGCTGAACCTGTTGGTGAACCTGTTCTCCACGGGATTCACCTGGCTGCCGGCCGCGACGCCGTCGGCGGGCTTGGTCTCGAGGTTAGACATGTCGTTGTGCTCCTATATCCACCAGCGCGAGCGCTAGCGGGCCTTTTCCATGGTCATGAGTTTGAGCAGAGCCTCGGGGCTCGCTTCTTCGATCGGCAGTTCGCCAGTGATGCGGCCCTCAGAGAGGGCGTAGATGCGGTCGCAGATTCCGAGCAGCTCTGGCAGCTCGCTCGAGATCACGATTACACCCTTGCCCTCGGCCGCCAGCTTGTTGATGATGCTGTAGATCTCGTACTTGGCGCCGACGTCGATTCCGCGGGTGGGCTCGTCGAGGATCAGCACGTCGGGGTCGGAGTAGATCCACTTCGAAAGAACGACCTTCTGCTGGTTTCCGCCCGACAGCTTGCCGGTCTTCGCCAGCACGGTCGGCGACTTGATGTTCATGCTCTTGCGGTACTCGTTGGCGACGGTCCACTCCTGGCCGTCGTTGACGAGGCCCAGCTTCTCGAGCTTCTTCAGCGCCGCCATCGAGATGTTGCGCTTGATGTCGTCGATGAGGTTGAGGCCGTAGGTCTTGCGGTCTTCGGTGGCGTAGGCCAGTCCGTTCGCGATGGCCTCGGACACCGTGCGGGTCTTGATCTCGACGCCGTTCTTGAACACGCGACCAGAGATCTTCGATCCGTAGCTGCGGCCGAACAGGCTCATCGCGAACTCGGTGCGCCCTGCGCCCATGAGTCCGGCGATGCCGACGATCTCGCCGCGGCGCACGTTGATGTTGACGTTGTCGACGACCACGCGGCTCACGTCCTGCGGGTGGTGGGCGGTCCAGTCCTCGACGCGCAGGATCTCGTCGCCGATGTGCGGCGTGTGATCGGGGTAGCGGTTCTCGAGGTCGCGACCCACCATGTCTTTGATGATGCGCTCTTCGGTGACGTCGCTCTTCTTGATCGTCTCGATCGTCTTGCCGTCGCGGATGACCGTGACCGCGTCGGCGACCTTCTTGATCTCGTTCAGCTTGTGGCTGATGATGATGGCCGTGATGCCCTGCTCCTTGAGGTGCAGGATCAGGTTCAGCAGGTGGTCGCTGTCTTCGTCGTTGAGGGCCGCGGTGGGCTCGTCGAGAATGAGCAGCTTCACGCGCTTCGAGAGGGCCTTGGCGATCTCTACGAGCTGCTGCTTACCGACACCGATGTCCATGATCTTGGTCGTCGGGTTCTCGCGCAGACCCACGCGGGCGAGCAGCTTTGCCGCCTCGGCGTTGGTCTTGTTCCAGTCGATCAGCCCGAGGCCGCCGCGCTGTTCGTTGTTGAGGAAGATGTTCTCCGCGATCGACAGGTACGGGCTGAGCGCCAGTTCCTGGTGGATGATCACGATGCCTTCGGCCTCGGAATCGCGGATGTCTTTGAACTCGACGGTCTTGTTCTCGAAGACGATGTCGCCCTCGTAGGTGCCGAACGGGTAGACACCCGAGAGCACCTTCATCAGCGTCGACTTGCCGGCGCCGTTCTCACCGCAGATGGCGTGGACCTGGCCACGGCCGACCTCGATGGTCACATCTTGCAGCGCCTTGACGCCGGGGAACGTCTTGGTGATTCCCCTCATCTCGAGGATGTTGAGCGGAGCGTCGACCTTGTCCGTCATCGCGATTCTGCTTCCTTGCTGGTTGTTCGTGGGGTGATTTACGTCGCCGTGATGGCGACGAGAGACTGGATGCGCCGGGCGCGCGACCCGTGAAGGTCACGCGCCCGGAGCATCCGGGATCTTTAGGTGTTAGCCCTTGATCTCGTCTTCGGTCCAGTAACCGGAGTCGACCAGGACCTCCTTGATGTTGTCTTTCACAACGATCTGCGAGTCGAGCAGGAAGGACGGAACGACCTTCTTGCCGTTGTCGTAGTCCTCGGTGTTGTTGACCTCGGGCTTGTCACCCTTGAGGATGGCGGTGGCCATGTCGACCGCGACCGTGGCGAGCTTGCGGGTGTCCTTGAAGATCGTGGCGTACTGCTCGCCGCCGTTGATCGCCTTGACGCTGTCGAGCTCGGCGTCCTGGCCGGAGATCGTGGGCCATTCGGCGCCCACGGTGTAGCCGGCGTCGGTCAGAGCCGAGATGATTCCACGCGAGATGCCGTCGTAGGGCGACAGAACACCGTTGACCTTCTTGGATCCGTCGGAGTACGTGGAGGTCAGGATGTCCTCCATGCGGCTCTGGGCAGCTTCGCCGTCCCAGCGGAGGGTTGCGACCTGCTCGAAGCTGGTCTGGCCACTGCCGACGACGAGGGTCTTCTTGTCGATGTAGGGCTGCAGAACGTCCATCGCGCCTTCGAAGAAGAACGTGGCGTTGTTGTCGTCGGGAGAACCGGCGAACAGCTCGATGTTGAACGGACCGGCGGGTGCGCCGGCGATCTCGGTGCCGTCGAGCTCGGTCAGACCGAGGCCGTTCAGCATCGACCATGCCTGCTGCTGGCCGACCTTGAAGTTGTCGAACGACGCGTAGTAGTCGACGTTCTCGGTGTCGCGGATCAGGCGGTCATAGGCGATGACGGGGATGTCGGCGTCCTTGGCGTCCTGCAGCACGCTGGTGAGCGTGGTGCCGTCGATCGAAGCGACGATCAGGGCCTTGGCGCCCTTGGTGATCATGTTCTCGATCTGCGAGACCTGGGTGGGGATGTCGTCCTCTGCGTACTGCAGGTCGACGGTGTAGCCGGCGTCTTCGAGCTGCGACTTCACGGCGTTGCCGTCCTGGATCCAGCGCTCGCTCGACTTGGTGGGCATCGCGACGCCGATGAGGCCGCCGTCTCCGCCGCCTTCTCCGCCGCCTGAGCCGGAGGAGCAGGCCGAGAGGCCGATGATCATCGCGCCGGCGGCGACGCCGGCGAGGAGGGTTTTGATTTTCACTGTGTGAATTCCTTTCGAATGTGCAGTGGACGTCGTTGTCTGCAGTGGTGCGCGATTCGGCCTCGTCCCGAAGACCGATTCGTTCGCCGTGCAGGGCAGGGAGCCTTGCGCGGCATAGGGGTGAGAACTAGAGAGAAGGCGGATGAGCTGCGCTGCGAATGCTGCTGGCCATATCGACGACTCCCTTGTCTGCTCTGGTGCGTTGTTGCGACCACAATCCTTGTGAACGTTCACAACGCGTGTTCATACTAGACCCGTACATGATCACCCTGTCAACCTCGATTGTTCGGCGTGTCACGATCGTTATCCAGACGACGGTGCAGCCGATGAACCGCGCACGACGAGGGTCGGAAGAATGCTTCCTGAATATTCCTCGCCCGCCTCGAGCCCGCCTAACAGCAACGCCATGCAGCGCCGGCCGAGCTCGGCGAAGTCCTGCCGCACGGTGGTGAGCGGGGGCCAGAAGTGTGCCGAATCAGGAATGTCATCGAAGCCGACGATGCTGACGTCTCGCGGCACCTCGAGGCCGCCGTCGCGGATCGCATGCATGAGCCCCAGCGCCATCTGGTCGTTCGCCGCGAAGATCGCCGTGAAGTCGCGCATGCGCAGCAGCTCGCGCCCCGCGAAGTAGCCGAACTCGGCTGTCCAGTCGCCCAAGATAGGTGCCGTCGTCGGCATATCTTGCGCGTTCATCTCGTCGAGAAAGCCTGTCATGCGGGCCTCGGCCTCGATCCAGTCCTGTGGACCGGCGAGGTGGTAAATGTACCTGTGCCCAAGCTCGATGAGGTGGCGGGTCGCCAGGCGCGCCCCCGTGATCTGATCGACCGACAGCGACTTGTCGTTCTCGGTGCCCGTGGATTGCAGCGTGACGATCGGCAAGCGCAACGACATGCCCGCAAGGGTGTCGAACACCCGGCGCTGCGGCGCGATCACGACCAGACCCTCGATCGCCTGGTCGAGCAGGCGGTCGATGGCGCGCACGATCGAGGTGGACTCGTAGCCGCTGATGCTGGCCGTCGTGACCGAGTATCCGGCCGCACTGGCCGCATCCTCGATGGCTTGAATACTGGCGGCGGGGCCGTACATCGTGCGCGAGGCAGACAGGATGCCGATGGTGCGGGAGCGAGACGTGACCAGCGCACGCGCGGCCCGGTTGGGCCGGTACTGCAGCTGCTCCATGGAGTCGAGCACCCGCTGCTTGGTCTCTTCACGGATGTTCGGCAGGTCGTTGATGACGCGCGAGACGGTCTGATGCGAGACCCCGGCGAGGCGCGCCACATCGTGCATGCTCGGGGCCCGTGACTTCTTCGCCACCGGCTCGGGATCCTTTGCCACGCGTTCAAACCTCATCGTTGTTCACGTTCACAAAGGGTGAGCGCCTACTTATTATGCACACCCGTTCACCCCTGCGGTGCCCTCGCGTCGATGGCAGCGTCGGCAAACGAGTCGACATCGGCGTGACAGGCAGCTGCCGCGAGGCGCTGTGGATGTTGCAGCGGAGGTGGTGCGCGGGCTTCGGTAGGCGGTGCGCGCGGGCTTCGGTAGGTAGCGCTGGGCCTCGGTAGGTGGTGCGCGGGCTTCGGTAGGTGGCGCGCCGGCCTCGGTAGGTGGCGCTGGGCGCGGTTCGGCGGTTGTCCTGCACTCGCCCGATGCCGCCGCCGCCCGTATTCAGGAAAAGCGCGCCCAAACCGCGCTTTTCGCCCTCGACGCACCAGTTTTTCCTGAATTCGAGCGCGGCCCGCCGCCGAACACCTCGGCACGACGGCACTACATCACGCAGGCAGCTGACACGGATGAGTACTTCTCTCAGCCGACGCTCCACCCGCCGCCTCCGCTCCAATTCAGGAAGAACGCGCCGAAACCGACCTTTTCGCACGCCGCTCCCTGGCTCTCCCTGAATAAGAGCGCGCGCTCCCCTCCGCCACCGCAGCCGATCACGTTAATCGCTCCACAGATCCGCCTCACAGGCCCCCGACGCGTCTGCGTGGCGGCAACCATCATTCGCATGAACAGACCCCGCGGCCACATCGTCGCTCGAAAAGAACTCCTCGCCTTCGGCATGACGCATCACTCGATAGCCCGTGCAGTTACCCGTGGAGAGCTGCTTCGTCTGCGACGAGGGTGGTACGCAACGCCCGGTGCGGCGCCCCTCGCAATGCGCGCCGTCACCGTGGGCGGCGTGGCCACGTCGCTCTCTGCGGCCGAAGTGATCGGACTCTGGTCACCGCCCGACTCCACGCTCCATGTCGCCGTTCCGACCAACGCCAGCAGGTTGCGAGGCGGTGTATCCCAGCCATCGCGGCCAGGCAGGACAGCTCCACTGCAGCCGCAAGGAAGCTCGGTCTCGAAGCGCGTCTGCCTGCACTGGCGCACGCACCGGGACTCACCGCGCGACGGCGTCGCGTCGGTGATCGACGCACTGATCGATACGGTGCAGTGCCAGCCCGAGGAGTATGCCGTCGTTGTCATCGACTCCGCCTTGAACCAAGGCCTCCTCACCCTGCGTCAGCTCGAGTCGGCATTCGCGCGCCTCCCCCGACGCTACGTTCGCGCATTCAGCCGCGCCGACGCGCGAAGCCAGTCAGGCACCGAGACCCTCGTTCGGCTACGGCTTCGAGCCCTCGGCCTTCGCGTCTCTGTTCAGGTGCGAATCTCCGAGGTCGGATACGTCGATTTGATCATCGGCGACCGCTTCGTTCTGGAGTGCGACAGCAAGAAGTTCCACACCGGCCAGGAACGCTATTACGCGGACCGCCTTCGCGACCGCACGCTCATCAGGCTCGGCTATCTGCCCATGCGACTCACCTACGAGATGGTCATGTTCGACTGGCCGGAGACCCTCGAGACGATCCTCTCCCGCGTTCGGCGAAGAGAGCACTTATGGCCGCGGCGCTCTAAAACAGGAAAAACCGCCTCTCGCCGTGCGAAAACGCACGAGGAGAACGGTTTTTCCTGAATTACAGCGGCAGAAGCAGCAGAAGCAGCGGCGGCGGCGGCGGCGGCAAAGCAGCAGTAGCTACGGCAGCACCAGCAGCAGTAGCTACGGCAGCACCAGCAGCAGCGGCTGCTGCTGCCGAGCGACTAGCGCCCGAACGCCTGCGCTGCCGGGCAGTCGAAGGGATCTCCGCCGGCCGAGAGACCCACACGGTTGAGGTAGCGGATCACGATGCCGTACGACTGACGCAGACCGGTCTCGGTGTAAAGGATGTCGTGCTTCTCGCAGTATTCCTTCGCGATGGCCTGAGCCTTTTTGAGGTTGGGGCGCGCCATGTTCGGAAAGAGGTGGTGCTCGACCTGGTAGTTGAGACCGCCCATGAACGTGTCCATGACGAAGCCGCCGCGGATGTTGCGCGAGGTCAGCACCTGACGACGCAGGAAGTCGACCTTGCTGTCGTGCGGCAGAGTCGGCATTCCCTTGTGGTTGGGAGCGAAGGACGCGCCCATGTAAACACCGAAGACGGCCAGCTGAACACCGATGAAGGCGAACGCCATTCCGGGCTCGAGCAGCAGGAAGATGACGAGCACGTAGGCCGAGATGCGCGTGGTGAGCATCACGATCTCGAGCCAGCGCTTGTCGACCTTGCCCTTGCCGAAGACGGTGCGGAAGCCGTGGATGTGAAGGTTGAGACCCTCGAGCATCAGGATCGGGAAGAAGAAATATCCCTGGCGCTTGGTGGCCCAGGCGTAGAGGCCGCGCGACTTGGCCGCGTCTTCGGGCGTGAACGACACGAAGTCGCGCTCGATGTCGGGGTCTTTGCCGAGCACGTTCGGGTTGGCGTGGTGACGCGAGTGCTTCGTCATCCACCACGAGTAGCTGATGCCGACGAAGAGGTTGGCGAGCGTGCGGCCCGCGATGTCGTTGGCCTTGCCCGAGGTGAACACCTGGCGGTGCGAGGCCTCGTGAGCGAGGAAGGCGAACTGCGTGAAGATGATGCCGAGCGCGGCAGCCATCAGCAGCTGGAACCAGGAATCGCCCAGCAGAACGACTCCGACGCCCACGCCGCCGAGCGCTGCGAGCAGCACACCGAACATGGCGTAGTAGAAACCCTTGCGGCGGCGAAGAAGGCCGGCATCGCGAACGGTGTTGAGCAGCGAAGAGTACTCGCTGGTCGGGCTGGTGCGCGCACCACCCGGCTTCGTCTTGGTGAATGTAATGCGCGGTTTGACTGTGTCGGTCACAAGGCCCCTCTCGGCCATCGGGCCCTCGCAGGGCAGCAAGACAACCAGGTTCTAGGGGTGACTTGCTCTCACTCTAGGGGGCGTGGGCAGCGATCCACGGATCGGGCCACGGATGCACGGTCTTTGGGTAGAGAATTGCCAGCCCAAGGGATTGATTAACGCCGCTCGCGCCCGAGCTGTACATAACGCAAAATGCATATAGCAGCGCCACCGAGCAGTGCTCCCGCGGTGTTCGCGGCCACATCACCGGCCGACGCAAACCGCTGTGGCAGCAACAGGGCCTGGGAGAGTTCGATGGTGAGTGACGCTAAGAACCCGAGAACGCCCGAGATCCACCACAGCGAGGGCCAGGCCAGCAGGGCGATCAGCGCGCCGAGCGGAACGAACATCACGACGTTCGATGCCGACTCCACGACCGAGTAGGTGACCCACTCGGGCAAGCCATGTCGGTGCAGCATATATAGCAGCCGCACGAGCGCACTGTGAAACGGCTTGTCTACGGGCGTCGGCCAGAACGTGATCGCCACGACCGCGACCGCGATCACGCCGAGAGCACGCCAGGCCCATCGACGAGTGCGCGCGCTGTTCATGCCTCGAGGCTAACGAAGACATGTTTCACGGCGATTGCCGCGGGGCACCGATCACGCGTCGCGCTACGCCCCGAGATACTGCTTCAATGCCTCGTCGCCGTCGCGGGGAACGAACCCGGTGGCCGCCAGTTTGCCCAGCGGCAGAACGCTGCCGAGCGGCCGCGGGGCCACGGACTTGCCCGCGAAGTACTCCTCGGTCGAGACCCCGGTCACGTCAGAGGCGGAGTGACCCGTGAGCTCGTAGACGCGCGCGGCGATGGCCGCCCACGAGAGCGGCTCGCCCTCGTTCGTGAGGTTGTACGTGCCGAAGTCAGCACCCGACGACAGCAGGTGCCGGATGCCGGCGGCCAGGTCGGTCGTGAAGGTCAGGCGCCCGATCTGATCGTTTACGACGCTCGGAGCCACTCCACGCGAGGCGAGCGACCCCATGGTGCGCACGAAGTTGTTGCCCTCGCCGATGACCCAGCTGGTGCGCACGATGTAGTGCTTGGGAACGGTCGACACCAGAGCGTCGGCCGCGGCCTTGGTCTGGCCGTAGACGCCCAGCGGCGAGAACGCCTCGTCTTCGGGGTGCTCGGCGGCGGTTCCGTCGAAGACGTAGTCGCTCGAGACATGCACGAGGGTGAGGCGGTTGGCGGTGGCGACCGATGCGAGCAACGCGACGGCCGAGACGTTCGCGGCCCACGCATCCGGTCGGCCTGTGGCCGTCTCTGCCTCGTCGACCTTGGTGTACGCGGCGGCGTTGATGATGGTGTCGTAGTCGCCCCAGTGCCGCGAGGTGTAGCTGGCCGGGTCGGCCACATCGAAGTCGGCGCGCGAGACGTACTCCGCGTCGGGGAACTCGGCGCGCAGGGCGAGGCCGAGCTGTCCGCCGGCGCCGAGCACGAGCGTGCGCGCGCCCTTCATGGGCACGACGTCGCCGAGACGCGGGTGGGCCTGGTCTTTCGCGCTGATCTCGACGTCGTCGAGCGCGATGGGCCACTGGATGTTCGCGGTCTCGTCGGCGAGGTTGAGGAACGTGTACGAGGCGGCCGGGCTCCAGTGGTCGTTGACCAGGTAGGTGTAGGCCGTGTCCTCTTCGAGAGTCTGGTACGAGTTGCCCACTCCACGCGGCACGTAGACGGCGCGACCGGCATCGAGCTCGACGGTGACGACAGCTCCGAAGGTGTCGCCCTCACGCAGGTCGACCCACGCTCCGAAGATGCGGCCGGTGGCCACAGACACGTACTTGTCCCAGGGCTCGGCGTGGATGCCGCGGGTCGTTCCGGTCTTGCCGTTGAACGAGATGTTGTTCTGCACCGGTCCGAAGTCGGGCAGGCCGAGCGCCAGCATCTTCTCGCGTTGCCAGTTCTCTTTGAACCAGCCGCGATTGTCACCGTGCACCGGCAGATCGAGAATGACGAGTCCGGGAATCGCGGTCTCTGTCAGACGCAGTTCTGTCGCTTCGGCCATCGGTAATACCTGTGCTTTCTCTCGCCGCACGCGTTCGGTCGCGCGCAGCGAGCCTATCGGCAACGAGCGCCCGGGTCACCCCGGCGCGGGGGTGCACACCCTCTGTTCACGTGCCAAAACGACGGATGTCGGAATATCACCGCGCGCGAGCCGGTTTCCGAGAGCGATGACTTCTGACAGCAACACCTCCTCCCCCGCTCCTCTTTCTCTCGCCGAGAGCGACGTCGCGTCGCCCTCGCCCGACCGGGTCGCGCTCGTCGTGGGCGCATCCGGCATTACCGGCTCGGCCCTGGTCGACCGATTGGCGGGCGATGGATGGCGAGTGCTCGCGTTGGCCCGTCGCGAGGGCCGGCCGGTCGCCGGGGTGCGATGGATCTCTGCCGACCTGCGGTCGCCCGAGAGCCTGCGCTCGGCCCTCGAGGGCCAGGGCATCAGTCACGTCTTCTTCTCTGCCTGGGCGCGACAGGCCACCGAAGAAGAGAACATCGCGGTGAACGGCGGCATGGTGCGCGATCTTCTGGCCGCCCTCGACTCGTCGCCCGTAGTGCACGCGTCGCTCGTGACCGGCCTCAAGCACTACCTCGGCCCGTTCGACGCCTATGCGCAGGGCGAGATGCCCGACACTCCGTTTCATGAAGAGGAGCCGCGCCTCGACACCCCCAACTTCTACTACGCGCAGGAAGACGAGCTGTTCGCGGCCGCCGAGCGACAGACGTTCACGTGGTCGGTGCACCGCTCGCACACGGTGATCGGTCACGCCGTCGGCAACCTCATGAACATGGGGCTCACCCTCGCCACCTACGCCTCGATCTGCAAGCACCTCGGCCTCCCGTTCATCTTTCCGGGCAGCGAGACGCAGTGGAACGGTCTCACCGACATGACCGATTCCACCGTGCTCGCCGAGCAGATGGTGTGGGCCGCCACGACTCCGAGCGGCGCGAACGAGGCCTTCAACGTGGTGAACGGCGACGTCTTTCGCTGGCGCTGGATGTGGCCGCAGCTCGCCGCCTACTTCGGCGTCGAGCCCGAGGGCTTCGACACGGCACCGCGACCGCTCGAGCAGCAGATGATCGGCATGGAGAGCATATGGGCGGAGCTCGCCCAAAAGCACGCGCTGGTTGAGCCCGACCTCACCCGCCTCGCGTCGTGGTGGCACACCGATGCCGACCTCGGGCGCGACATCGAGGTGGTGACCGACATCAGCAAGAGTCGCCTCGCGGGCTTTCACACCCATCACCGCACGGTGGACTCGTTCACGGCGCTGTTCGACCGCTATCGCCGCGACGGCCTGATTCCCAGCGCCTGAGTCGACGCATCTGCCCGCACGTAGTCAACCTGGCTTCGACTTGTCGAACTTTCGCGCGCATGGCCAGTAAAGTCAAGCCCTCGGGGAGGGCCTGCGCGTGCGCCACGCTCGAAAGTGGACAAGTCGAGGGAGACGAGACCTATGAAGCGCGTTGATTGCCAAGGCAAGACCTTCATCACCACAGACGACGTCGCGCAGGCGATCACGAACTTTTCGCAGGCCGCACAGCGGCGAGGCCGTGTCGTAAAGATCGATGTTCCGGCGATCGCCGAGACCGGCGAGCACGTCGTCGAGTTGGTGCTGTCTCCGGGCGAACCGCTCGACGTCTCCGACTCTTCCCACGAGCCCGTCGACCTCGACACGGCGCCCCTGATCCGCTCGCTGTCTGAGCGCAAGCTGGCGTGGAGGCCCCACACGATGCCGCGGGGCGAGACGGCGTAGGGCTTGCTGCCCCCGAACTCTGGTAGGAATGAGGCATGCAAAAGCACGACGGAGTGCCTCAATTTGCCACATCGGGGGAAGGCAGAAAATGAAGCTCTCTGTAATCGGCTGCGGCTATCTGGGCGCGGTTCACGCCGCATCGATGGCCGAGTTGGGCCACGAGGTTATCGGCATCGACATCGACCAGGCCAAGATCGAGGCGCTGGCAGCCGGAAAGGCGCCGTTCTTCGAGCCGGGCCTCCCCGAGATCCTCACCTCTGCCACCGCCACGGGCCGTCTGCGCTTCTCGACTGATCTTGCGGATGCAGCCGGCTCGCAGGTGCACTTCATCGCCGTGGGAACCCCGCAGAAGCGGGGCAGCTACGCCGCCGACCTCACGTACGTGAACGCCGCCCTCGAGGGCCTGCTTCCCTATCTCTCGGATGGCGACCTGGTGGTCGGCAAGTCGACAGTGCCCGTCGGCACCGCTGCCGACCTGGCCGCGAAGGTCGCCGCGAGCGGCTCCGGAGCCATGCTCGCCTGGAACCCGGAATTCTTGCGCGAGGGCTTCGCCGTGCAAGACACCATCTCGCCCGACCGTCTCGTCTACGGTTTGCCGCCCGAGGCCGCCCAGGCCGAGGCATCCAAGGCCTTGCTCGACGGCGTCTACGAGTCGGCGCTGAGCAAAGACACCCCGCTGGTGGTCACCGACTATGCGACCGCCGAGCTCGTGAAGGTCTCGGCCAACGCGTTTCTCGCCACGAAGATCTCGTTCATCAACGCGATGGCCGAGATCGCCGAGGTCACCGGAGCCGACGTGACCCAGCTGTCGACCGCGATCGGCCTCGACGACCGCATCGGCTGGAAGTTCTTGAAGGCCGGCGTGGGCTTCGGCGGCGGATGCCTGCCGAAAGACATTCGGGCGTTCACCGCTCGCGCGGAGGAGCTGGGCCGCGGCGAGAGCGTCGCGTTTCTCAAAGAGGTCGACGCCATCAACCTGCGCCGTCGCCAGCGCGTGGTCGACCTCGCGGTCGAGGCGCTCGGCGGTTCGGTGCACGGCAAGAAGATCGCCGTTCTGGGCCTAGCCTTCAAGCCGCACTCCGACGACATCCGCGACAGCCCCGCGCTCGACGTGGCCGTGCAGTTGAAGGGCCGTGGGGCCAACGTGGTGGCCACCGACCCCGAAGCCATCCACACGGCCAGCCGCGTGCACCCGCAGCTCACCTACGAGGCCGATCCGGCTGCGGCCCTGCAGGATGCCGACCTGGTCGTGCTGGTGACGGAGTGGGACGAGTTCCGCTACATGGACCCGACGTGGGCCCTGCCGCTGGTCAAGACGCCGACGATCATCGACGGCCGCAACACACTGGATGCGACGGCCTGGCGCGCTGCCGGCTGGACGTACGTCGGGCTGGGTCGACCGTAACGCAGCGCTGGTCGAGTAGGCCACCCGCGGCCGTATCGAGACCGCACAATACACGACGTTTCGTAGTTAAGCGAGAAATACTCGATTTACACAAGGCTGCGCCATAAGCTCCTCCTCATGGAACTTTCTGCCATCGCCGCCTCGGTCATCGTCATCGCTGCCGCATGGATCTCGTTGGCCCTCGCCGTGGGCCTTGGGCTCGGAGCCGTTGTTCGACGTCGCGACGCCGAGCCACCTCTTTCGCGAGCCTCCGACCTTCGCTAGCTCGACATCCTCCGCATCGACCAACCGCGCCTGACGCCCTCAAACGCAAAAGGCCCCAAGCTTTGCTTGGGGCCTTTCGACGTAAATCCCGTGAGGGACGGGCAACGTTAGTTGCGACGTATAGCTATTAGGCTGCGCTCTTGTTGCGGCGAACGACGCTCAGCACGAAGACGAGTGCGATGCCCAGAACGAGTGCACCACCGGCGCCCCAGACGATCAACATCGGAGTCTCGAAGCCCGTGTTCGGCAGCGCGCCGTTGGAACCAGACCCAGAACCTGAACCTGAACCAGCTGCGTCGGTCGGCACGACGGTGAGTGTTCCGGTGGCGACATTGCTGGCGCTAGAGACGGTGATCGTGTAGCTGCCCGGCTGAGTTGCAGACGCGGTGTAGCTGACGGTTCCGTTGGGACCTGCCGGCTTGCTGGCGGTAACGACAACCTTGAGCGCGCTCAGAGTGACGGCGTCAGGAGCCGAGGCAACGGTCGGCTCTCCGGGCTGAAAGCCGCCGAAGGAAAACGTTACGGGCGCTCCGGGAGCCACAACTACGGTCGCTCCGTTGTCACCGCCGTCGCCGTACGAGGCAGCGTTAGCCGCGGTCGGAACCGAGAAGATAGCGAGAACGGCGAGAGCGCCGATCGCAAGAGCCTTTTTGAACATGAGAACTTCCCCCAATAGTTTGCGCTGGGGCAAAGTGAACGCCCCCACACCAGTCATGCCTCAGTTGAGACTCTTCTACTGTAAGGCATTTTGACAGTCGACTTCGAGGGCCTTTGTTTCTAAAGCGTAAACAAAGGGGGTATGTTGCACCGAAACGGCCTTGGTTTGCGGCGTGTCACCTAAGAATTGGAAGTCAAGCACCGTACTATCTCCCGGCGCGAGTTCTATCTCCACCTTCGAAACACCATATCCCAGTTCTGTAGATGGTTGATATGGAAACGCCGCCCCATCTCGAGTGAGTCCCAAGTTGTAGAGGCCTTCGGCTCCGTATGCGGCTATGTTCGTGCGGATATTGCCTGGAGGTATGCCAAACTCCCCACCGCCCGTGACGTAGTCGGGGAGCGATGTGGCAGCGTCCGCTGGCGCCGTGTTGGTGAGTGTGACGCGCACCGAGTTCAGCGGCAAACCGTCGTTCCGGCAAACAGCCTGACCCGCTTCGATGTTCACCTGCAGATAGGGGTCCATCTTGGCGGTGGTGCTGTCGTTGAAGTACACGCCGAAACGCTGCTCAGTCTCGGAGCTTTTCGGCAGCCCTCCGGCCAGCGTCGTGCCTGCCAAAACTTGCTGGTCTTCATCGTTCGCGCTCCACACCAGCACGCGGTTCTCGTCGCCGGCTTGCCCCAGCGCGGACACCAGCGCAGCGGGGTCAATGTTGCCGCTCGCGACTTTGTCGAAGACGGCCGCGGCCGCCGATGCGAAGAAGGCGTCCTGCTCGGGCGGCTGCTCGTACTTCGCATAAACGTCCTGCAGCAGCAGCTTTACTGCGTTCTCGCTCGTGAGCTGATCGCCGCTGGGGAGGGCGATGGGGCCCGTCGCCTTCAGCAGATACGACAGGGCGACCGGATCGAGCGAGATAACCCCATCCACCTGTAGGCCGAACTTCCTGTTCCACATCTCCCTGGCGATCTGACCTGACAGCGCGAAGTTGGGTGTGAAATTCACGTCTTGCATGAACTCGGCAGTGTTGTCGCCGTAAAGCGACTTTGTGTCGAGCGGCAACTCGATCACGGGTTCAGGAAACTGCCGGAAGCTGCTGCCGGATGTCTGCTGGCTCAGCTTGATGGAGCCAGCATCGGTATTGACGAGCGCAAGGGCGCCCGGGATGCCTCCGGTCGAACGAAGCTCCGCGTTGTTCTGGAAGAGCAGTAGATAGTTACGCGGACCGTCGGCGCCAAGCATGGCGGGCAGGAGCACGGCCGCTTTGCTCAGGATGGTTAGCTCGCCCGATGCCTCGGTGAGTTTATCGAGAAGCTGCAATCGCGCATCCGCCAGCGGTTGAATGACGCCGTCGCCATCGAGCGCGTCGACTCGTGCCACGGCATTGCCGACGGCCGCAGATGAATCCGCCAGAACTCCCTGCGCGTCGAGCAGCGGTTGCAGATCAACCCGTCCGTCGACGGGCTTGAAGTCAGAGAGGCCGATGGAACCAGCGAGCCCCGTCAGCGGCTGGATGCCGTAGCGCGAGACGTCATTCACGGTCGAGGAGAGCTCGCGCATTACGGTGAGGTTGCTACCGACCCACGGAAGCAACTCCGTCGCGCGCCAGACCGGATCGCTCGTCAGATCGGCGGCAGACTGCGCGTGCTGCGTGAGCCTGTTCATCGAATCGATCGCTCCGGCAGAGTCCCCCGACGTGACCTGAGTCTTTAGCTGAGTCACCAGAGGGATGGCGGCCTCCAGCTCGCCCTTCGCCTGGTAGCCGCGAACGCCTACCCACGCGGCCACGGCTACGACGAGCAGGGCGACGACGCCGAGAACGACACCGAGAACCTTTCGGCGTGACTTCGTGCGCCTAGGCCGACGCCGCCGTTCATCAGTTGTTGCGTGCCGGTCAAGCAGCGGCTCTTCTCCTGAGTTACTCACCCGCGGCATCCTCGTATTGGCTTGATCGGTTGCGCGACGCCGCCCGGAGTCCCGAGAAGACGCCTCTCCATGTTCCCCCGAGCTTTGACAGCACTGACTTTTCTCCTCGCACGATCTTGATTATCGCAACCGTGAGGCCGCAGCATTTCTGATCGCCGACGAGCAGGGCACGCAGAACGAAGGCAACCGTCTGCGATCTCGACGAGTAAAGAGACAAGGCGAGCGCCTCGTTGTGCCGTTGAACGAGAATGCGCTCCCGCGTATAACTAGTGCGTTCGTCGCCCGTCGCCCGCTTAGCCGGAAAGTGGTCGACCTGCAGGCGCGGATCGTAAGCGGCGCCATACCCCTGGCTGGTGATCCCGAGACTCAGAACGAACTCATTGCGAGACTGTGCGCCGGTGCCCGCGACGAGCCGGCCCAGCGGCACTCGCCGAGCCGGCGCTACACGCATGCTCATGTTTGCGCCTTTGACGTGCTCGGCCACCCGGAAGACACCCTTGCCCAGGTGATGGTTGCCTGCGATCTTGCCTCTCGTCAAGCGCCCGACCGCCAGGTCGGCACCGCCCGAACTGCGGTCACCATCGACGTTGTCTCGCCCTCCAAAAAGTCCGAGGTTCGGGTCGGATACATAGGCCTGCCGGATGCGACCGACCCAGTCGGGCAAAGCTCGAGCGTCGTCGTCTACGAACGCGATCACATCGGTCGCCGTAGAACGGATCGCCGTCTCCAGTGCGAGAGCGAGGCCCGGCTCAGTGACGATGATCGTGCGCAGTGCCGCCTCTGCTGCAACCGCCTGGGTTGCCGTATCGGAGCTCTGCGCGACGACGACGATGGCATCCGGCGTATCGGTCTGCAGCCGCAGGGCGGCGATGCACTGTTTCAAGTCGTCTGGACGACCCACGCTGGCGATCGCCACAGTGACGCTCGGAGTCAGAGGTGTAGCCACGAGTTCCCTCCCCCAGGGCTGCATGCGGTCATGACGCGATGGCTCAATGCCACCCCCGCTTCATTCACTAGACGGTACCGCACGCCATTCATGATTGCCTGATTGGCGACGAGCCCCTGTAAGTTGACGCTATGGGGAAGAGCGTGATGCGCAACGTCATGGCGCTGTGCGCTCTGGTTGCACTGGGGGCTGTGGCCGGAGTCGCTGCATCCCGATTGGACGTGCAGATCACCCTCTCGGCCCTGATCGTTCTGAGTGCGCTGTGCATGTACAACGTTCGTCGCGTGCTCATTTTCGCCGTCGTGCTCGTGCCCCTCATCTCGTTGGTTCGGAGACTGGTCAGTGGTGGTCGTGTCGATTCCGATCCCCTGGTGCTCGTTCCGCTCATTCTCGTGATTTCAGTTCTCTTGATTCGCTTTTTTCACGAACACGAGAAGCACAATCGCACCAGCTGGGTGAATCGTCTGGTCATCGCATTCGCAGTGGCCGTGGCCTTCACTCTGGTCATCCGGACTGTCACGGCAATCGCGCCTCTCTACGCGGCAGGGGCCATCGTGGTGCCCCTTCTTTTGATCCCACTTGTCATCGACGGCAGGGTTCCGGATGTCTGGCACACCGCGGATCGCGTCATTCCTATACTCGGGATCCTGGTCGGCCTCTATGGGGTGTACCAGTTCTTCTTCCTCCCCGAATGGGACAAGTCGTGGATGATCGCCTCGGACCTCAATAGCATCGGAGCCCCGAACCCACTCGAGGTGCGCGTCTTCGGCGCCTCGGAGTCACCCGGGCCCTACGCGCTCTTCGTCGGGCTTGCGAGCGTCGTCGCGCTTGCCAAAGCGACCGTCACATCAAAACTGGTTGCGAGGGTCCTCTGGTTCGGATGCGCGGCGAGCCTGACTGTTCCGCTCATTCTTTCGGGAGTCCGAACCGCCCTCATTGCCGTCGCCCTCTGCGCAGTCGTCCTGGCCCTCATCCGGGGTAAGGGATTCGGCCGCTTCATCCCAGTCATCCTGGTGGTTCTCGTGGGGTTCGTGCTGGTCCGAATTCTGAACGCCCTCGACGGCAGCTCGACCATTCTGTCGGCCGACCGGTACACCGATTTCGATTCCAGCACCGATGACTCGTTCCAGGCTCGGTTGGGTATTTTGCAGTATTTCTTCAGCCCCGCGAAATACGTCATCGGAAATCCGTCAGGGGCTCGGGCAGACAGCTTGATCGGCGACACGATCATGCAGTACGGCTACATCTCCGGCGTTCTGATAACCATCCTGTGCGTCGTGATGTTGTTCATCTCGCTCAAGAACCTTGGGGCACGACGCGCTGAGACCGCGTCGCTTAGTTCCATTTTCATTGTGGTGGCAAGCGTGTCAGGCAATGTCTTTCTCGCGACGTTCGGCATCATCATCGGGCTCGCCTTCGCATCGACGGCCAAGGCCTATTTCTTGGCAAGACAGACACGACCAGCGCCGCCTGCAGATCCCCATCATGCTAATCAAGAGCACGCGGCGCGTTCGGCCAAGTACCGTAAGCTGGGCGTCAATTAGCCGAGGGTTCGACGTCCCACGGTCTCCATGGATGCAGCGCCGCATGCTCAAAGGTCGTAGTTCAAACCGTCCGGCGAAGGGGAATCAGCACTACATTCGGGGGGAATGGTTTTGACTGGTGTGATCGTGCACGAATGGCTCGAACCTCACGGGGGTGCCGAGAAGGTCGTTGAAGAACTCGCCGCGATTTTTCCGGATGCGCCGATCAAGGCTCTCTGGAATGCCGCTCCCGAGCGATTCACTTCGGACAGGGTTTCCGAAACGTGGATGTCACGCACGCCTCTTCGAAATCACAAGGGAATTGCCGTGCCCTTGATGCCCGTTACCTGGCGACATCTAGGCAAGAGTGACGCCGAGTGGATTCTGTGCAGCTCACACCTGTTTGCGCATCATGCACGCTTCTCAGGTCCCGCTCGATCGGCAGCAAAGTACGTCTACGCCTACACGCCGGCGAGGTACATCTGGAATCCCGAGCTGGACAGGCGAGGCGCGTCGTTAGCCGTCCGCGCCGCGTCGGTGCCACTCAAGGCGATCGATCGTAGGCGAGCGCAAGAGCCTCACGCCATCGCCGCCATCAGCAACTTCGTTCGCGGCCGGATCAAGGAGAGCTGGGGCCGAGACAGCACGGTCATCTACCCTCCGGTCGACGTCGAAGGGTTCATCTCACCGAGTGACGAGCTGAGCGAGCGCGATCAGAAGATTCTCGATTCGCTTCCAGACACCTTCGTGCTCGGCGCATCTCGCTTCATTCCCTACAAGCGCCTCGATCTCGTGATTGACATGGGCATCGCGGCCGACCTCGACGTGGTTCTCGCTGGCGACGGCCCCTCGCTCGGCGACCTACAGCACAAGGCGTCTGAACACCCCGGCCGAGTGACATTCGTCAAGCATCCCTCCCATGCGCTACTCAGGGCCCTCTACATTCGTTCGCTCTTCTACATGTTTCCCCCGATCGAAGACTTCGGCATCATGCCCGTCGAGGCTATGGCGACAGGAACGCCGGTGGTCGCGAGCGCGATCGGGGGAGCCTCCGAGACGGTGCAACACGGCACAACCGGAGTTCTGCTCGAGGGCTTCAGCCCGGCCGAACTGCGGGAAGCCGCGCAAACGGTCGTAACGATGGATTCGGCCGCCTGCGTCAGCCGTGCCTGGGACTTCGACCGCTCTTCGTTCGCGAAAGAGATCCGCGCATGGGTGGGTTCATGAGAGGCGGGGGCCCGTCGCCTCGGGTGCTGCACCTCGACCACACGCAGGCCCGTGGCGGCGCGGAGTATGCACTGATGAGAGTGCTGAAAAAAGCAACGTGGACGGCGACGTTGGGATTACCCCCGGCTGAATCCGGGGACTTCAACGTCTACGGCACGCTCACCGGCTTGCCGAACGTGAAGGTCGAAACGATCGGCCCGCGGCAACGGTTCGGCGCCAGCAGCAGCCGCTCGATCGTAGCCATTGCTCGGTTCGCCATCGCCGCACTCGGGCAGGCCGTCAGCATCCGGCGCAGCCCCGCATTTGCAGGAGCAGATGTCATTCACACGAACACGTCGAGGGCAGCCGTGTACGCGGCGATTGCGACCGTGGGCAGCCGCAAACCTCTGGTCCTACACCTTCGCGACCTGGTCGACAAGCCGAGCCTGGGCTCGATCGGCTACGCCCTGTTCACCCGCATCGCTCTCCCTCGCGCCGCGGGCGTCATCGCGAATTCGCAATCGACGCTCGCCTCAGCCGCCCCATTCATCTCGGTCAAGACGCGACACGTCATCATCCCCAGCGCCGCCGGTATCGAGGCAACCGGACGCACATCGCCGTCGAACGATGTCGTCGCCAGGGTAGGCATGATCGCTCGATTGGACCCGTGGAAGGGCCAGGACCTGCTGCTGCGGGCGTTCGCCGGGGTCTATGCAGGCCGCGACGTGCAACTTCTTCTAGCCGGAGACGCAGCCTTCGGGCACGAGCGTTTTCTCGCTGAGCTGCAAGATCTCGCGAAGCAACTCGGCATAGAAGGCCAGGTGCAGTTTCTCGGCCATGTCGACGACGTGCCCGCGCTTATCGACACGCTCGACGTGTGTGTTCAGGCGTCGACGAGGCCCGAACCACTTGGGCAGAACATTTTGCAGTATCTGAGTGCCAGTAAAACTGTCATCGCCACGTCCGTGGGAGGCCCCAGCGAGTGGATCAGGCACGGCGAGTCGGGTCTGCTCTTCGAGATGGGTGACGAAGAGTCTTTGATCGCCAGCCTTCGCGAAGCCGAAAACGTGTCGATCAGACGCGAGCTCGAAGACGGAGCACGGCGTACGCCGGGTCTGCTCTCCGACACAGAGGTCGCCGAGTTGCATCGGGCGTTCTTCGAAGAAGTGACGCAGTCACGAAAACCCGAACGCCCTCACGAGGACGCGAAATGACGAGAAGTGAGCACCTACAGTGAAAATTCATATGACCGGTTCTGAGTGGTTTTCGAGCCGCCAGGGCGGACTCAATCGCTATTTCGAAGGGCTCTACCTCGCCATGGCGGCGACGCCTGGCGTGCAGGTGTCTGGGGCTGCATTCGGTGACCCAGCAGCCGGGGGCACGTCGTGGGGGCCGACCGGCGGCAGCACCGTCTCGCGCGTGCTCGCCTCCCGCAGAGCTCCCGAAGCCGCGGGGCTCGACATCGTTGACAAGCACTTCTCGTTGTACGGGACGCCGAGGCCTCCGAAGAAGAGTCCCGTCGCGGGCATGGTGGTTCATTTTCAGGGCCCCTGGGCAGCAGAAAGCGCGGTCGCCGGGGCCAACAAGCTTGTGACACGCGCCAAGACCGCAGTGGAACGAAGCGCGTACAAGCACGCCGACGCCTTCGTTGTACTCTCCCGGCCGTTCAAAGAGATCCTCGCCAACGACTACGGCGTGAGCGCCGACAAGATTCACATTATTCCGCCCGGGGTCGACATCGACGACTTCGAATTCAGCGAAGAGATGACGAACCCAGGTGCCGCCCCGCGTGTTCTCTGCGTTCGGCGGCTGGAGAAGCGCATGGGCATCGACGTGCTCATCAAGGCCTGGGCCGATGTAGTCAAGCACATTCCGGGCGCCGAGTTGCGTATCGTCGGCTCCGGAACTTTCGAGCAAGAATTGCGGGCCATGGCGGCGGCGAGCCCGGCGAAGATCACCTTTCTCGGCCGTCTCGACGACGAGACGCTGCGTCAGGAATACAAGTCAGCGTCAATAACGGCGGTACCCAGCCTGGCGCTCGAGGGTTTCGGCCTCATCGCACTCGAGTCGCTGGCGACCGGCCGCGCGCCGATCGTGACGGATTGCGGCGGTCTTCCCGATGCCGTGCGAGGGTTGGATGAGTCCCTCATCGTGCCACGGGGCTCCGTGGAGGCCCTGGCCGATCGCATCGTTCAGGCCCTGTCGGGCCGAGTGCCGTCGGCGCACGAATGTCGCGCCCATGCCGAAACATTCGCCTGGAACGTCATCGCGCAGAGACATCTCGCGCTGTATGAGGAGGTGCGCTGAGATGGTGAAGGTGGTGCTACTGAGTCTCGAGTGGCCTCATGCGGGCCATGTCGGCGGTGTTGGCCGCTACGCGTTCAGAATCGCCGATGAGCTGAAAGAGACGGTTGATCTCACTGTTGTGACGCTCGCCGGCGGCACGTCGCTCGAGGGTGCGACGATGGTCTATGTTCCTCGTGCCACGGGACGCATCGGCCGGTACTACCTCACCCCGCTCCGGCTTCGCCGCTTGATCGCCTCGTTAAAGGCCGACGTGATTCACGCGTTCGGTGACGACTGGGCCCTGTCGAAGAACGGAGCCCCGATCGTGAGAACCTTCTTGGGCTCGTCGTTGGCAGAAGCACGGGCGTCGAAAGGCCTGCGCAGCATCAACCACTACATTCTTGCCCTTACCGAAGCGCGCTCCAGGGCTCGGGCAGCATTCCGCATCGCGATCGGTCCTGACTCGTTCGAGACCTTTCGTTGCGACATTCTCATGCCCCCCGTCACCGCGGTTCCGCCGGCTGCCGGTGTAGGGAAAACCGACGGCCCTTCCGTTGTCTTCATCGGGTCGTTCCATGGTCGCAAGCGGGGTTGGCTCGTTGCGAAAGCTGTGCGGGAGGCACGCGCTACGACAGGCCTGCCCATCACCCTCACGGTGATCGGACCCGCGGGTGACCAAGCGAATTGGCCCGCCGACACCAGGCACCTCTCCGGAGCCTCAGACGAAGCGGTGAGAGAGGCCGTCGCTTCGTCGTGGGTCTTGATGGCACCGTCCGAATACGAGGGCTTCGGCATTCCGCTCTACGAAGCGATGGCGCTGCACACCTATGCCATCGTGACCGACAACCCGGGCAGCTCGTACATCTACAACGCTGTCCGCTCTGCACCCCCGATCAGCCTTATCGCTGAATCAGAACTTACAAGCGAACTCGAGAAGCGAGTTAGCGGAACAGGTGCACTCGCAGCCGGCGAGGCCGATGGCGCATATGCCGTGGTCAACCATCTCCTATCCGAAGCCGCAGTCGAGCGACTTCTGGATGTCTATGAACGTCTGAATAAGTGAAGAACTTTTTCTTGTCGTTTTTTGACGGCAGAAGACCGTCCGTCGCTCGAGTTTTTCAAACGGCGTTCGTAACTTACGCAGGGATGGGCTTGAGTCTGGTGTCAGCGCCGCTGCTCGCTCGCACGCTCGGACCGGATGGGCGAGGCGTTCTCGCTGGCGCCTTCGTATCAACCCAGATCTTGTCTTGGGTCGCGTTCTTGGGGCTCCCCAGGGGGCTAGCAATCCAGCAGAAGAAGCACTCGACCATCTCTGGGGTCGGCGTAATTCTTGTTGCCCTTTTGGGGCCAGCCAGCGCCATCCTTGCCATCTTCACAGCAGATCTTATTTCCAATGGTGACGAGCGAATTGCGATCGGCATACGGATCGGCGCGCTCGTGCTCATCCTGTCGGGTGTTAGCCAGATCGGTATCGAGCTTGTTCTCGTCCAGGGCCGACTGTGGCCATTCAACTTCGTGCGGATCGCTACACTCGTACTACCTTCCCTGGCTTACATAGTGGCGTTCTTGACGGGCACGCTCACCTTGGAGGTGGCGTTCTCGATAACTTTCTTAGGCAACGTACTCTCGACGGTGATCGGATGCGCGTACGCGATTCCAGCCATACATAGGGCGAGACGCGAACCCGTTCCGTGGAACTTCAGCCTCAGGCTCTGGTTCACGGCGGCATTTGATAGCGTCGGGGGGCGGCTTGACCAGCTTCTGCTCACCGCGCTGAGCCCCGCTGCAGTTCTGGGCATGTACGCCGTGGCTGTAACGTGTGCAAGCGCTTCCGGTGGGTTGACGCAGGCCCTGAACCATGTGACATATTCTCGTTTCGCGAAGTCCGAGACCACGGTAAATGCCCATGCTCTAATGCGACAGCGCACCGTCTACGGCGCGATTCTCTCCATGGTGGTCGCTATCCCAGTTCTACTAGTGGTCGTATTTTTTGGTGAGGCACTCTTCGGGAACGGTTATCACAACCTCCCCTTCGTCACTGCAATCCTCGTTGTGTCGCAATTCTTGAACGATCAATGGCAACTCCGTGTATATATGGATTCAGCGGCGGAGGATCCTCGAGCTCTGGCCATCGCGTCAGCGCTGGGTCTCTTGTCCATGGGACTATCCGCATGGGCCTTCTACTCTTTCGGAATTCTTGGCGGCATTCAGATGGCGATTTGTGTTGTCTTCTTCGGGGCAGTCCGACTAGCAGCACGGGCCCTGTTCCGGCGCAGAAATGAGCTACGACAATGACAGCATCGTTCGCCCTCTTCGGCGACTCAATCGCCAACGGCATGGGTGCTCACGGAAATTCATATGGGCGAATCGTGGCGACCCGACTTGGAGCGGAATTCCACGATTTCACAGGGCCAGCAGTGCCGGTCACAGAGTCTTTGGAGATGCTTAAGAGTTCGCGCGTTTCAGCTGACACGGCCATCATTGCGCACGGTATAACCGAGGCAATACCAAGGCCAACGCCTCAAATGCTCAGGCGTGTGCCGAAGCGATGGAGACGTACGGGTTGGATGGACGCTCGTCCGTACTTCTCGCAATCGCGACGAAAGCGGATATTTCAGAAAATCGAATCCGGACTACGTTGGCGTCTACGCAACGTCTTAATTCTTCTAGGTGGGGCACACGTGATGGTGCCGATCGCAGAATATGAGGCCGCTCTGATCGAACTCGTCGACGAGTTACATTCTCGAGGTACTCGAGTCATTTTGCTTGGGCCACCCGAGATCGACGAACGATTTTTCCCAGGGGCGCGGACGTCTGAAGAAAATTATGAAAAGGTCGGACTCAGAATAGGCGCTCAAACAATCTCCCTCGTTGGCATCCTCGACCGCAAGTCCGACTACCTAGCTGACGGATTTCATCCCAACGAACAGGGCCACAGGAAGATTGCGCAGCTGCTTTTGGCGCATCTGCGGGAATAGCTTCCGCCCCGCTTTTAGGCAGTTCCCCGAGTCTCGCGAACGAGAGCTAGGTCGTGGTCGACCATAGCGTCGACGATACCCTCGAACGTTTTTGTCGCGGTCCAGCCCAGGACCCTGCGCGCTCGCTCCGAGTCACCAACCTGTTCGAGTGGGTCAACAGGCCGCGTAAATGAGGTGTCGATCGATACAACTGATCGCCAGTCGGAAATACCAGCGCGGGCGAAGGCTCGCTCCACAAATTCCTGAATTGAGTGAGTTTCACCCGTCGCGACAACAAAATCATTTGGCTCGGGGGCCGACCCAGCAAGACGTAGTGCTTCCGCGAAGTCGGGCGCCCATCCCCAGTCACGCCGGGAATCGAGACTTCCGAGCTCCAGGCGATCTTGTAAACCATTCACAATACGAGCCGCACTCGACGTGATCTTTCGTGTCACGAATGTCTCAGGCCGACGCGGCGACTCATGGTTGTACAAGATACAGCTGCTTGCGAATAGGCCTCGTTGGCGGTACACACCGACCATGTGGTGCGCGTACGCCTTCGCTGCACCGTAGGGAGAGGCCGGATTTATAGGTGTCGACTCGTTCTGCGGCGATTCGACGGCCTGACCAAAAAGCTCCGCGCTCGATGCTTGAACGAGTCGGACCTCTTTGCCGGTACGCTGCTGCAACTGCCACGCAGACTCAAGAAGCTGCGCGACCGGCAGGGCGTTGACCTCAGCCGTGTAAACCGGTTCCTGCCACGATCGGAAAACCGAGCTCACAGCCGCGAGGCTGTATATTTCATCTGGTTGCACCTCCGAGACGATGCGATCCAGGGACGCGGGAGTAGCAATATCGGCCTGGTGAAGCCTCACAGCCGGATCGATGGTCATCGGCAGGTCCGCCTCGGCTAGTGACCGCACGACTCCCTCGACACGGTAGCCCCGGGCGAGAAGCGATTCCACCAAATACGATCCGTCCTGGCCGGATATTCCGGTAATCAGAGCTGTCGTCATAGTTGCTAAATCCTCGCTAGCCGCTTCTGCTCTGCAACATCGTTCTCCACCATCATGGTGACGAGTGCTGGGAAGTCGACCTTCGGCTCCCATCCGAGCACAGATCTGGCTTTTGTTGAATCGCCGATCAGCAGATCGACCTCGGCTGGGCGCATGAAACGGGGATCCTGCTTCACATAGGGCACCCAGTCGTCGATATTTACCGCTTTGAAGGCAAGTTGCAGAAGCTCGCGGATCTCATGCGTCTCGTTGGTCGAGATGACGTAATCATCGGCCTCATCTTGCTGGAGCATTCGCCACATGGCGTCGACGTAGTCGCCAGCGAATCCCCAGTCGCGGCGAGCATCGAGGTTTCCGAGAGTGAGGTCCTGCTGAAGCCCCAGTGAAATGCGAGCAACCGCCTGGGTCACCTTGCGGGTGACGAATTCCGGTCCGCGACGAGGAGACTCATGGTTGAAGAGAATTCCGGATGACGCGTGCATGCCGTACGACTCACGATAGTTGATGGTCATGTAGTGCCCGTAGACCTTCGCGACACCGTACGGCGATCTTGGCCACAGTAGCGTGTCTTCATTCTGTGGAACGGTCTGAACTTTTCCAAACATTTCCGAACTCGAGGCCTGGTAGAACCGGACCTTTTTCGGATCGTCGTGCGAATAGAGCCTCACCGCCTCGAGAGCATTCAACACGCCCATTCCCGTCACCTCCGAGGTGAGATGTGCGTTCTCCCACGAGTAAGCAACAAAAGAGATCGCCCCCAGGTTGTAGAACTCATCGGGCCTAGACGACTCCAGTGCTCGAAGGAGACTCGACAGATCGGTGAGGTCGCCAGTCAAAATCTTCACGCCGGGAACAGTGGTCTCGACTAGTTCTCGCTTTGGGTTGTTTTGACCTCGCATGAGGCCGTACACGTCGTACCCCTTACTCAGGAGCAGTTCTGCAAGATAGAGGCCGTCCTGGCCGGTGATTCCTGAAATGAGGGCGCGAGGCATGAAATTCCTTATCAATGAATTGGTAGTGCGACGTATGTTCGTTTAGGCAGAGACGGGGCGAGGTGTTGATAGGCCCGTCAGCTGACCGGTCGTCCGGCGGTCGGATGCTTCATAGATAACAAATCCCCCCAGAGTGTTGTCGCAATCGTAGCGGCTCCAAATAACGTCCATGTTGCGAGCTCATTGCGCCACTCGACATTGCCCGTCGTCTTGGTCGCATCGCTCAACCTATGTCTCTTAGTAGGCGCCGTCGCGAGCGATGACAGCCTTCGCCGTGCGCCACAAGATATGAATGTCCCCCGTAATGGACCAGTTCTCTACGTAGTACAGGTCCAAGCGCACGGTGTCCTCCCATGAGAGATTCGATCGACCACTAACCTGCCACAGACCGGTGATGCCGGGCTTAACCAGAAAACGTCGGTGCACATGCGGGTCATACTGATCTACTTCACGTTCGAGGGGCGGGCGAGGGCCCACGAGCGACATGGTTCCCCTGAGCACGTTGAAAAGCTGCGGCAACTCGTCTAGCGAGAATCTGCGGAGGATTCGGCCGATCGGCGTCACTCGAGGATCGTTCTCCATTTTGAACAGAATCGAGTTCCCCTTGTCGCGCTGCTGGGCACGAAGCTGGTCAAGCATGTCTTCTGCATTGGTCACCATCGATCTGAACTTAAGCATGAAGAATCGGGAACCGTTAATGCCGATCCGTTCCTGACGGAAGAAAATCGGCCCGGATGAACTCAGCCTGACACTCAGGATAATCGTCACCAACAGCGGCGACAGAGCAAGAATAAGAAGCAGAGCCGCGACGACGTCGAAAGCTCGTTTGGTGAATTGTTTGGATCCCGTGTATCGCGGGGTCTCGACGTGGATCAGAGGCAGACCGGCTACGGGCCTTGTGTGAATTCGTGGCCCTCCGATGTCTGTCAAGCTCGGGGCAACAACAAGGTGTTGTCGCCCCGGCTCAAGACCCCAACTGATCTGACGAATTTTTTCGGCAGAAAGACTTTCACTGCTCGCAATTACCACGGTGTCGGCCTGCGTGTTCTCCATCGCTTCAGAGAGCCGGTCGATGCTGACAAACACGGGAATCGACGTGTCTTGCAGGTAGCCAGCTACCGACCCGTCCGGGATGCACGCTCCGACGACAAAGTATCCTGCTGACGGCGAGCGCGCCAGCTCTTTCGCCAGGTACGTCGTCGACGCCTCGGAGCCCACGAGAAGAACTCGGGATGAGTATTCTCCGCGAGCTCGCTGCACGCTTAGCCACTGTCGCCACATCCACCGTGAAAACAGCAACACCAAAACGCCCAGAGGGAACGCGATCAGAATGTAGCCGCGAGCAAAATCAATCTTGAAGAGAAATGCGACAATTGCAACAATGCCGAAAAGACGAACGCTCGAATCAGCGATGAGTCGATATTCCTGGGTTCCGGTACCGAGAACCCTGTAGCTTCGCGTTCCAAAGATGCCCAGCAGCAACATCCACGCAACAACTACCAGTACAGACATGGTCGAATAAGTCAGCCCAAAATCGTTGAAGCGCCCGCTGATTTCGACATCAGAGCTCGTGAGCCCGAACCATGCAATCTGTGTGCCGAAGATAACCCAGACGAGCACAAGAAAGTCAGTGACGACGAGGCCGTAGGCGTATCGCCTGCGCCAGTCACCGGTCGTTCGTAAGGCGCCCAAACCTAGGCGACCTCGGACCTTTTGCCCAATCATTGTTCTCCCGCGTGATTTGAGCGGAAACGCGTTGGCCTAGTTGCGAGATTACTATTACGCAACGTTTCGTTGTGAATGGGAACAGGAGCCAAGCCGGTTGCCGCCTGAAGATTCCGACTTACTTCGGTGACTGCCGAAAGAATGAGTTGGCCGGCTTCTTCATAGGTTTCGAAAGATCGACGATAGGGATCAACTATGTCGTCGTCTCCGGGTCTCCTGACTACACGTGAGAGCCCTCTCATAGACGAGACGTCGGCGATGAAGCCACCTAACCCTTCTCGGTTTCGCTTCCTGGGACAGGCCTGCGCCCTCGGCGTACGTTCGGCATGCGTCTCGAGCAAACGCTGAAACTCACGCAGCGTGAATGTTTTGCGGGACGCTCTAGGAACAAGAGAAACGACAGCTGCCCGGTGTTCACGCGCAGCGACAAGGATAAGGTCAGCTCGTTGGACTCCTTCCGTCGTCAAGTCCCTCGCCATATGATCAGAAGGATCACCGCCGAGAGCCTGCGATAAGAAGGCCGCCTCAGACGTCATGGGCCTGCCTGTTAGCGCGTGAGTTCCCGCGCTGCGCGTGCTGACGAGATCAGACATCGAGCGTGTCTGTGACCGAAACAATTGCTCGGCCAAAGGCGAGCGACAGATGTTCCCCGTGCACACGAATAGCACGTCGAAAAAGTCGCCTTCGGCATCCGATTGGACCATGACGGCACTCCTGTTGACGTTGCTCGTTTACTTTGAGGCCATCTCGCCGGGCAATGAAGCGTCGCCGTATGTATACCCGTACCCATATCGACCCTGACCGTAGGCGTCGGGACCCTTTGTCGGGAGCATCGTCAAAACCACTCCCGATACGGGCGCATCGACATTCGCAAGAGCAGTGAAAGCCCCCTTGAGCTGATTCTTATGGGTCCGCCCGGCAGCACACACCACGATTGTTCCACCCACCGTTCGAGCCAAGATCGCTGCATCGGTAACGGGCAGCAATGGAGCCGAGTCGAAGAGAACAACGTCGAAGGCTCGGTTGAATTCACTGATCAACTTAAGTAGCGCATCCGACCCGAGCAGCTCGCTCGGATTCGGCGGAATGGTTCCAGCCGGAAGCACGAACAGATCGCGCTGGCCCCATGGCTGGATGACGTCTTCCGGCTCGGCGCGCCCAATCAGCAAATCGGTCAGTCCGACTGCTCCCTCGAGTCCCAGGTACTCGTGGATCTTGGGACGGCGCAGGTCCGCGTCGACCAAAAGCACCCGTGAACCAGCATCGGCCAGAGCGATCGCGAGATTGACCGCAGACGTGCTCTTACCCTCACTCTGAATAGAAGATGTGATGACAAACGATCGATTCTCCCGCCCAACATCTAGGTACTGGAGATTCGTTCGCAGCGTGCGAAACGACTCCGCACGGGGACTACGAGGATCGTCGTGGACGATGAGTGGGCGTTCTGCTGCCTTCGGATCGAAGACGATTCCGCCCAGGATCGGAACATCTGTGATCGCCTCGACATCACGTTCGTTGCGAATACGGTTGTCTGAAGCCTCACGCAATACCGCAATGGCAATACCAAGGGCCAAGCCAACCAAGCCGCCAAGGCCGATGTTCAGAGGAATGTTGGGACTGACTGGAACCTGGGGAACTTCGGCATGCTGCACCAAAGTCAGTTTGACGGGCGATGTCTCGGATCCTGAGTTTGCAGGAGTCTCGATTTTCTCTACTACCTGAGAAAGGCTTTCCGATACAGCTGTCGCGATCTGAGACGCGAGCGCGGGGTCGACGTTGGTAACCGCTATCTCGATAAGAGTGGTGTTGAGCGGCGCAGAAGCCGTGACCTGCGACGCGAGTTCACCACTACTGATGTCAAGACCGAGTTCGGCAATCACCGGCAAGAGCACGATGGGCGTGGTCGTGAGATCGGCGTAGGTCTTCACGCGCTGCTGGGTGAAGGTATTCCCCTGCTGTAGGTCTGAAGCGGTAGACCCACCGGACGTCGAAACGAACACCTTTGCCGAAGAACTGTATTTCGGCGTCTGCAGAATCGAGAAGCCGGCTGCCGCGCCAATGCCAACAAAGAGAAGTACCGCAATCAGAATCCAACTCTTCTGCAGAACACGTACGTAGTCGCGAAGCTCCACGTCGGCGGCCTTCCCCTCAGGTCGATACAGCACGGCGGCCAAAAACCCCCACCGTCATCGTGCCACAGTTCGGTAGGCGTCCCCGTTTCATCCTGTTACACAGAATTAATGTGATCTGTTCTTCACTTCTCAGTCCCCCTTCGTCGGCGCGGGCCCACCCCCACTACCCCGCGATCCTGCAGTGCGCCATCGGCCCTCTTCAGGTCGAGGATCGACAACGTGTGAGTTTCGAACCGCCAGCGAATCTCAGCCGACGTTCGACCTTGACTGAGGAGTTGGTTGATCGTGACCCAGGTGGCAACGGGCGATCCCTGAGCGCGGGCCCAACCAGACGCGGCGTCATAGACGCGTTTTACTCGAGGGCGAGCCTTATCGCTGCCGAATAACCTTGTAATGCGGGGCGGAATTTCGTCTTTCACTTCGCCATCTCCGTTACGCTCATGGTCGCTTAGAGCACGTGGAGATCAGTCGAAGTTTGCCGCGCAACGAGCATCGTGGTTGTGACCGACCGACGACGCTGCCCCACGACCGATGTTAGTCGTTACGTGCTGACGAACACAGCAAAGCATGCGCCCAATTAGGGGGCAACTTGTTTTCGAGCACCCGATCTTGATATATACCGTTGGAGCCTTAGCGCCGGCCGCTCAACCGCGAGCCAGCTGAGCCAGGCGAAAGGCACAGTCAAGGTGACCGAAGCGATCGCAAAGAGCCAGATCGGAAGAGTGGCGCCGCCGAGGACCAAGATTATGATCTGCTGCACGGGGAAGCCATAAACGTACATGCCATAGGAAATGTCATTACGACGTCCGATGCGAGTGAAAGACCGCGGCAGGCGACTACCAAGGTAGATCATGGCGTAAGCAATGGGCACCGCCGCGAGGGGCTTGAAGAGACCAGCGACGGCCAGCACGACCGCGAGCGCGACGAGAAGCGTAGCGACGATGACTGACGCAGGAACCTTCTCTCTATACCGATAGAGCAATGATCCGGCCAAGAAGAAACTGGAAAGACTTGCGAAGTTATCAAGCACCGGAGCGGGGAACGTCCCTGGCCAGAGTCGAAACGTCACCGAGACCGTGGTTGACAAGACGAGTAGCACGACCAAAGACGCCCCGAGTAAGCGCTCAGGTATGAGCGAGACCAGCAGGCCGATGAGCACGTAGCAGAGAGCCTCGTAGAAGAGAGTCCACAAGGGGATGTTCCACACAAATGGAAAAGCATTGTCGACGAGAGTGTGATCGATGGTGGTCTGCTGCACGAACAGACCCAGGTTGGAGAGCACGTAGGTAACGGCGCTTTCCCAGTCCACCGAATTCCTCGGATCGACCAGCGTTGAAAGCGGCGCGAACACAAGCGCCACCACGATGAGCGCCACCACGAACGCGGGATAAATTCGCAAGAATCTGCGCCACAGATAGCCGACGAGTGATCTTGAGCGGAGTCGACTTGAGGTGACCAAGTAGCCGGAGATACAGAAAAACCCCGCCACCGCCACCAACCCAGGGTCAGTGCCGTTAAGCATGGGCGGCACACCACGGCCGTTCACAAGCCACGAATGGCTCATGATGACAGCAGTGGCAAGGAGTAGACGGATCGCGTTGAGACTGTTGCGAGAAGGCTCGAAGACGTCGTCTATCGTCTTCATGCCCAGCCCGTCAGTTGTCGTCGATTCTTAAGCGTTGATCGGCAGCACGAAGCTGGCGAGAGCATCACTCGGTGATGCAAACGGCCCAGTCCACGCGTGTCGCGTGTGCAGGGTGGCGCTTTTCGCGTGCCAGCCGTCCGTCATGAGGTAGACCGTCGCGATCCTTCTTGGTTGTAGCGAACCGCTGCCAAGCATGATGAATGCCATTGTGCCGGTTACAGATTCGAGATACACGTCGTTCATGATCAACTCCCCCAGTTGTCCTGCTCAGAATAACGCGTGGTGCGTTACCAGGGGATTACTTTTTTTGCACCAATGACGGCAGTTGAACCGCAACAGCCTCGGCCAAAATCTGTGAACCCTGTTCATTCGCAACGACCCCGTCGGAGGATAGCCCCGCGGCCCAAGTACCGTTCGGCGCCGCAACTGGTGTATTCAGATCGAGGACGGGGTAGCCAGCCGTGGCAGCAGCGGTCTGAAGCAGATCGTTGAGCGCCACGACACTCTCGGCCTGGTCGTCGGACGGTGGCACGAGGGCGATGATGGGAGTCGCCCCACGAATGGCCACGGCCTTCCAAAGGTTCTCGACACTCGATGCAACTGTTCTGGGCAAGGCGCCTTCTGCGACATCAGTTGACCCGGCCTGCACGATGACATAACCCGTAAGGGTGGTCGTTGCATCAACGGTCTGTTGCACCTCCGCTACCGTCAGCGGCGACTCCGGAATGGTGGTCGAGCCGAGCACGGGAGCCGCCGTTACCCCTGACACCGAGGATGCGGCGACTGATCGGCTCCACCACGAGTCTGGGGCTAGGGCATTCTGATCACCCAACAGAGTTACCGAAGCAAGCGCTGCGGTCGTGGGCGCAACGGTCGGACTTGGTGTTGCTAGACCAAACGACGTCGGGGCCGGCCTCGACGTAGGGTCGGGGTTGATCCCTGGGCGCAGCGAAACTCCAGACAAAGCAAGCGCCGCCAGAACCAGTGCGGCGGCGGCGATGATGCCCAGCGCCACGTAGTCAGCGGTGCGCCCCAGCCTTCCGCTGTTCGGCCGTCTGCGCGTCGGTTTGTTGGCCATGAAATCCCCCGGCTATAAGAGGGTTCCAGCCTAACCGGCGATTTTTGTAGACCGCACCCGCCAATCTGGTTGCAATCGAGCATCCGGTACCTTGGTCACGTGACAGTGCCTCAGGGGGAGACACCGCGAGCGCGGTGGGGAGTGCTGGAGAGCGCGGTGGGCTTTGTTGCCGCCTTTGTTTTTATCACCTTGCTGATTGCTTGGCTGCGGGGAGCGATCTACTACGACCCCCATGTTGTGCTTCTACTAAGTTATGCCGTTGTCTGGGCACCGTTCCTGGGGGCGGTATTAGTCGCTTGCTATTTGCGGGGAACGGGTTCCCTCGCTCGCGACATCGGGCTTCGAATCACCTGGCTTGACCTGTTCTTCGGAGTAGGGGCAGGACTTCTCGCCAGGTCCGTCGCCGGCATTATCGAGATTGCCTTGACCGGACGGATGGTGGGACTCGGCGTTACGTTCGGCGACACGGTCTACGACGCGTGGTGGCTGTTCGGAACAATTCTGGCTCCGGTGCTCATCGCCCCGTTCATCGAGGAGCTGTTCTTTCGAGGGCTCATGCAACGCGCTGTTCAGCAAGCCGGCACTGGTCTGCTCGGCCCACGGACAGCGACGGTCGTAGCGATCTTGATCAGCGCGCTCTTGTTCGCTCTGCTCCATCTCACCCAGGCGTCAAATCCGACTGCAGCACTCATCCTGGGCGCGTCCGCCTTCGTATTTGGCCTGACTGCGGCAACGATTGCCGGGATCTCGGGAAGGATCGGTGGATCGATCGTCGCGCACATCGTGTTCAACGGCACGCTCGTGCTTGCCTCGCTTTGAAGAGCCAAGCGACTACCTGCTTCGTTGATGAGAGTTCGGTCGGTCAGCACGCGTTAGCCCGAAGATAACCAACCCCGCGTCCATGCACGGTTAGACTCCGCGCATGGGGGAAAATCCAGCTGTATCCGTATTGGTCGCAACGTATAAGGGCGAGTATCTTCGCGAGACGCTGGCCAGTATTACCGCTCAGTCATACGGCAACTTTGAGGTCCTTGTGCTGGATGACGCCAACGACCCAGACTGCCGTCAGCTTGTCGAGGATCTCCACGACGGCAGGTTCGTCTATGTATCGAACCTGACACCACTTCGGCCCGCACTTAACCACTCGAAGGGCATTCAACTCGCGCGTGCCCCGTACATCTCCATCCTCAATCACGACGACCTGTGGACTCCCGACGTTCTGCGTAATCTTGTACCTGTTCTCGATCGGGAGCCGGCAGCGGTGGCCGTATTCGCTCGGGCTCGGGTGGCAAACGAACACGGAACGTTTGACGAGACGCGAACGATCGAAGTGTGGCGAGATTGGCGGTGTACGAACTATCCGGTCGGCCTCATCCTCGACTGGTTCAGCGTCGCTGAGGCCAACCCGAGCATTCCTGCTGGACCCTGCACTTTGTTCCGCGCAAGCGTCCTGAAGCAGATTTCGATCCCGGCGGTGGTCGGCGGAATGTACGACGCGTGGATCGGGTACAAGGTTGCGGCTGCAGGCCCTGTTGTGCACGAGGAAAGCGCTATTGGGCTGTGGAGAGAACACAGCGACAATCTGACTCGAGCCCGCTCGAAGAAGCGCTCGATGGAGCGTATCTACTTCAACTTCAAACTATCCACTGACTCAGCACTTCCCGCTGAGCGACGGGTTTCGGCAGCGATTAAGCTACCCCGATCTCTCGCGGCATGGGCTAAAGATGCCGTTCTAGGTGCTCGAAAGGTAGATCGATAACAGAACTACCGTCTCGGGGCGCTCGTTTCCGGCAAGGTCTTGGTCACACGAGCGGGTGAACCGAAGGCGACACTGTTTGCAGGAATATCTTTTGTGACGACGGACCCCGCCCCGATAACGGAATTATCTCCAATGGTCACGCCTGGCATTACGAAGGACCCACGGCCAATCCAGACGTTGTTTCCGATCACCACAGGAGCCCGAACGATGCCCGAGCCGGCGAATAATTCGTGTGAGCCGTAATCGGAAATTGCTACGAAACTACCGAGTTTTACGTCATCACCAATGACTATTCTTTCCACAGCGGTTAGCGTCACTCCGGAGTTCATGTACGAACGATTGCCCACCTCAATGACGGCGCCTCCGATTGCCCTGATGAATGACCTCGCCTCGGCACCTGAGAATTCCGCCCTGTCACCGAAGTGAATGGTGCCCTCATTCTGGAAAACAGGCGCACGGTGTTCCATAACAGGACGGAGACCGTGCGAGACGCCATTCAGACGAAACGCGGCCAGAGCCCTCGCCACCCGTGTCTCGCGCATTACTCGGCTTGCGATACCAGACATCTCTTACCCCCGGTTTTTCAGATGATGAGCTTCGGAACCATGGCCGGCTCGAGAACGAATTCTCTCACGTTGAGTGGGAACCAGACCTGCAGATCCGAACACGTTCCAGGCACCCCCTCGTTCGGTAGCGTCGCGCTCAGGCCGCCACCGTCTAGAAGTACGGCTGCGGGCAGCTCTTCTCAGCCGTGTGCAGCTCGCGATGGGGCACGTCTTCGAACGGCGTCCAGTACGCGCCGCTCCCGTCGTACGCCTCGAAGCCCGGAGGCTGCCGCATCTCGTAGCCCAGATCGATGAGGCAGTCGCGCGACTCGAGAACCGTCTTATAGATGCCCATGCGCTCGTCGCGCGTGTAGTCGCCGTAGGCGAACTGGTCACCCTCAGCGCTGCACGCATCGGAATCAGCGGCGAAGGAATCTCCGGCGTCCCCCATGAGCATCATCGTCGTCGAGGCGCTACCCTCCTCGAGATCGACCTCCATCGGCCAGCCCTTCGCCCCCATGCAGTTCGCGAAGTCGGCGACGAGCTGAGCCTGCGAGATGTGCGGCGTGGGCGGCGTCGCCCGCGAGATCTCGTCTCCCGCCATGGCGAACCCCACAACGGCTACGCCTCCGAGAAGACAGACGACCGCGACGGATGCCCATCTCAGAGCGTTGCCCGCAGCGCGTTTCGTCATCACCCGATGCTCTCGGATCGCTCGGTCGACCGCAATCAAACGAGGAGCAATTCGACGCTGCGGACGAGACCCGGCGTCTCAACCGAGCGCGATGGATCAGGCGCCCGCGGTCACCAGAACGACGCCAAGCACGAGAGCCAACGCCGCCACCCCGCCGCTCGCCGTCGCGGAGATGGCCAGGGAGTTGAGGCGACCCGACTCTTTCAGCTCCGAGAGCACTACGTCGTTGTCGAAGGCCGTGTGTGCTGCGCGCATGTGCTCTTGCCTCTCTCCAGTCGCCGATAGTGGCGATGATTCGAGGCTAGAGAGAAGGAGACGGGGCGAAGTTCGGTCTTGACAGCTCGAGTAAGCACGAGGCAGCGCCCCGCCCGGTGATGCTACCGGGCGGGGCACTGTGGTGTGGGTCTCGATACGGCCGCGGGCGGTCTACTCGACCAGCGCAGAACCAGGCGGCCTACTCGACCGGCGAGGACGGGCGCGCCGTTCGGCGTCGCCAGGCCACCCGCGCGCCGGCCAGGCCGGCCAGCAGCAGAGCCAGCGCCATCCACAGGCCGACCCGCGGGTCTGCACCCGTCGCGGCCAGCGTCTCAGGCGAAGACGAACCCGAACCAGAACCAGCCGGCGCGGCCGCGCCCGGCTGCCCACCGGCATCCGGAGCACCGGGCTGAGTCGGGTCACTCGGATCACTCGGCGTGCCGGGGTCGGTCGGCTCCGTCGGAACCTCGGCCGCCACAACCCGGAACGTGCTCACACCCGACGTGAACTGCGCTCCGAACGGATCGCTGACCTTCACGTACCAGCCCACCTCGCCGAGCGGCGCGGTCGGCCAGGCCATGGTGGCCTCGGTTCCGCTGGCGACGCCCGTGACCGAGCCGATCGTCTGCGTGGTCTGCACCTCGGCCGTGAACGCGTTGGTGCGCAGCGTCTTGGTCTTCGGCTGGATGCCCAAGGTCGCGTAGGGCACCACGAACTCCTGGTGCTCCTGCTCGAGAGACGGGTCTTCGGAGTCGTAGTCGTCGAGCGACGGCGAGTAGGTGCGCACCGTCATCTTCTGACCCACGTTGTCGAACTGCATCAGGCGCAGGTAGCCGAGGCCGCCCTCTGCCAGGCCCTGGTAGTCGAACAGCATCTGAGTGACCGTGCGGTCCGGCACACCATCTGCATTGTCGTCGAACTGGTCGTAGCGCGTGAAGGCGTCGTGATAGTGACCAGACATCACCATCATGACGTTCGGGTTCGTGGCGATGACCTCGTCGTAGATGCGCTGCGGCACCGGACCGAGTCCACCCGTGGTGAGCATGTACTCGTGCAGATTGATGATCGCCTTGCGCTCGGGGTATTGCGCGAGCGTCGCGTTCATCCACGCGATCTCGGCGTCGCCCGGAGCCCAGCCCATGTAGAGCTGAATGAAGTCGATGCCGCCCGCGCTGATCAGGTCATAGTGACCGCGGTTGTCGAGGTGACTGCCGCCGTACCAGGGGTTCGACTCGAACCGCTGCTGCCCGAACCACTGGCTGTACTGCGTGTAGTCGTTCGTCATCTGGTTCACATCGTGGTTGCCCGCCAGCACGCCGTAGGGCAGACCCGCGGCATCCAACTTGTCGTACGCCGCGTCGGCCCGCACCCACTGGTCGTTGATCAGGCTGTTGTCGACGATGTCACCGGTGTGCGTCACGTACTGCAGGTTGAGGTTGTCGCGCTGCGTCAAAAAGAAGTTGTGGATCGCCTCCTGGTGCTTGTAGTTGTTCGGGTCGGCGTTGTAGTACTGCGTGTCCGATTCCCACCCGAGGGTGAAGTCGTAGTCGCTGCGCGGGGTGTCGGATGCGTTCAGCGGGGTGATCGGGGTGTCTCGCGTCGAGCGCGGTGCACCCGAGAAGCCCTCCGAGTGCTGCACCAGCACCTGCATCGCTCCGTTCGCGGTGTGGTCCGCGGCGGTGACGGTGGCGATGAGTCCGAACTCCACGTCGTCGGAGTCGACGGTCACGTGCCGGTCGATCTCCTCCCACACGCCGGTCGTCACGTTGCGCACGTACATGAGCACCTTGGCACCCGTGTTCGCCGAGCCTGTCCAGGTGAGCTTCGTCTGGTAGTCGGCTCCGGCGTCGGCCGGAATCGCCACGTCGAAGACCTGGTACGGCAGCGCCGTGTCAGAACTGATCTCGGTGTCAAGACCGTCCACTCCGCCCAGCGCCGACACCTCGTCTGCGCTGAGCGCACGGGCGGCGGCCGGATCGGCATCGACCTCGGTCGACACCTCGGTGGTGCCCACGCGGCTCGAGACTCCGCCGTTCGCGGCGTCGAGCTCGTAGCCTCGCGAGAACTCCACGGCGAGCGTGTCACCGCTCGGGTCGTCGACGCGGGCCTTCAGCTCGGCCTTGCCCTCGAGCACCTCGGCGCCCTCTTCGGGCAGAACGGTGATGCCCGACGGCTGCTCCACCGGTGTCGTGAAGACCACAGACGTGTCGGTCACGTTGCCGACGTTGTCGGTGCCCTTCAGCGCGAGGGTGTGCCGGCCTCCGGCCAGATCGACGCTGGATGCTCGATACGGCAGCTTCACGGCCTGGCCATCGAGGGTCGCGACGAACGCGCTCACGCCCGATCCGGCATCCGTGGCCTCGCCGGTCATCACGAACTCGCCGCGATACTCGCTCTCGGCGACCATGTTGGTGGTGACCGCGGGGGCGGTGTTGTCGACGTTGACCGTGCGCTCGACGCGCTGGTCGCCGGCGGATGCGCCGATCACGTGTGCGCCGTCGGCGACCGTGGTCGTGTCCCACTGGTGCGCCACCGAACCGAACGCGTCGTCGGGAATCGTGAACACCGCGTCGTAGAAGTCGAGCTTGCCGGCGGAGTCGCCCATCTGCAGAACGCGCGCGGGGTCGTCGTAGCCGGCGGGGCGCAGTGCCCGCCCATCCGGAAGCACGAGCCTGAGGTTCTGGATCGTGAAGTCGTCGTTGTTCTCGACGCTGAGCTCGGGAGCCGCCTTCGTGCCGGCCCACACGCTGAGCGTGAGCGGCTGGCCCGCGGTGACGTAGCTCAGCGGTACGGCGGTCGTGATCGTCTCGGTTCCCTCGAAGATGCCCTCGTCGAAGATGGTGAGAATGTCGGTACCGATGAGCACGCCGTTGCGGAAGAAGGTGTTCACTCCCCCGGCCTCGAAGGCGAAGTAGGGCTCGCGCTCGAGCGACCGGGTGGTGTCGGCGACGGCCGCTCCATCGATGTCGAGGGATGCGCCGGGCGGGGTGCTCGCAGACGCCGCGACGCGGGTCGTCTTGTTGAGCCACTGGCCCTCGGTCACGTTGAGGCGCACCGGGTCGGTGTTGCCCTGCGTCACCGTGATGCGGCGGGTCTCGGTGGTGACGGTGTTGGTTCCGTCGCGCACCTCGACCGAGTACTCGAGCCACGCCTTGCCGTAGAGGTCGACGCCGGGGATCTCGTACGCGTAGCGCGAGAGCGGGTCATTGGGATCGGTGTCGGCCGGGTCGACGCGCTGGCCGAGCAGGTCGACGACCATCGGCGTCTGATCGACATCGTTGCTCACCGTGAGGCGCACGGTGCGCACCTGGCGGTCGTCGGTGATGGTGAAGTCGATCGGAAAATCGACCGCCGGGTCGACGGTGTCGCCCGTGTTGTCGACGACCACGGACGCCTGCGCATCCACCGGAACCACTACGAGGCCGGCCGGAACCTGGTCTGCGGTGACCGAGCCGGGAGTGGCCGGCGCCTTGCGCAGCAGGGTCTGCTTGGTGATGTCGGCGGCGTCGAAGCCGTACTGGATGCCCTGCTCGGCATCGACGTCATCGACCGTGGAGACCATGTTGTAGTACGCGCGGTTGAGGGCGAAGCCGGTGTTCGTCACGATCTGCATGCCGCGGGCCGAGCCGTTGGCCATGCCAGCCGAGACCACGTCGACGAGCTGGTTCTGCGTGAGCGTCGTGTTGAAGTGCGCGTTGAAGTCGGCGAGGCCGAGCGCGCTGTTCGACGGGTTCTTCACCCAGAGCACGAGCTTGCCGCCCGACGGAATGACGACGTCGCGGGGCGTGCTCGGCCACAGGGCGGTCGACGAGTTGGTCTGGTCGGTGACCGGGTAGAGGTAGCGCAGGCTGTAGTCAGACCAGTCGATCGGGCTATCGCTCGAGTTGTAGACCTCGATGAACTCGTAGCCATCGGCGCTGCCCACGTTGGTGGAGTCGGGCAGCAGCTCGGTGATCTGCAGCGGCGAGGCAACGAGTGCGGGGTCGGGGGCCGGTGCCGGGTCGGCAGGGGTGGTGGGTTCGGTGGTGGGGGCCGTCGTCGGTTGCGTGGTGGGTTCGGTCGTCGGCTCCGTGGTGGGTGCCGGGGATGTCGTGGGCTCGGGCGACGTCGTGGGTGTCGGTTCCGGGTCGGTCGGCGCGGGCGGCAGCAGCACGGCGGGGTCGACGACTCCGGGGCTCGGAACGGCGGTCGACGCGGCGAGCGTCATGCTGCGCTGCGTGGAGTCGGCGGGGCGCGAGAACTGGGCGACGCGGTCGACGGCGACCGAGCCGGCCGGGTAGAACGACCACGAGATCGCCGTGCCGTCGGCGCCGACAACGCGGATTCCGCGGCCGCCAGCGTTGGCCATACCGGCCTGGCCGGTGACGGGAACGACGGCGTAGGCATCCGGCGTCGTGCCCGTGACGCCCGCCCAGTAGGCGCGGAAGTCTGCCGTCGTGTACTTCGTCGTGTCGACGGAGCCCGAGGTGTAGTTGAGCCACAGCACGACAGGGGTGCCGGCGGGCAGCATCGTACCGGCGGGAGCGGTGAACGGAACGTCTCTGGTGCGGTCGTCGGAATCGACGTAGGTGTAGGCGAGCGACAGTCCGCCTGCGCCGACCGTGATGTCGCTCGCCGAGGTGTTCACGACCTCGACGTACTCGAACGAGTCGACACCGGTGTTGTCAGGCGCGATCTCGGTGACGATCACCTCTGCCGCCGGCGGAGCCGCGAAGGCGGGAACCGCACTCGATCCGATGAGGGCCGCGGCGAGAGCCGAGGCGAAGATGGGCAGAGCGAACAAGCGTGAGCGAAGCAACGTGGAAACCCCAGAGATGAACGAACAAAACTCCTCGAATCTATGATTTCAAGGTCGTTTCTCAGGGAACTTTAAGGGAGACAATCCGTGAACGGCCGGTGTCCTACAGGGTCAGAGGTCTCTATCTGGCCGGAGTTGCGGGCAGTTATCGCTTCGAGCGGCGCTCGCCCAGCGTCAGGCCTGCCCAGAACGCGGCGGCCATCAGGCCGAGCACCACGACCGCGATCGCGTAGATCGTCGGAGCCGCGATGAGATGCGAGCTGTTGGGGTCGAACACCTCACCCGAGAGCGGGGCGCGGGCGACCCAGGCGAAAGAGATGGGTTGCGCGGCAAAGTACACCGCAGCCACCGACCCGACCAACACGGCGACGATGGCGGCGACCAACAGCAGGCGTTTCACGGAGGCGAACTTCATGCCTCTACCGTACGGATTGCTCAGCGTGAGAGCGCGACGAATACCAGGGTGAGGCTGATGCCGGCAACGACGACGAGGCCGCCGAGCTTGAGTACATCGGGAGACGGCATTGTGAGCGAGCGCCGCGCTGCGCGGGCCTTCTTCGCGAAGGAGGACTGAGCGGGTGACTTCGCGACGGGCGACGCCGCGCGGGGCTCGGTAGTCGCCTTGGCTGCGGAGCGTGTTGCCGGCGCGGCGTTCTCGGCGGCAGCATCCGGAGCCCGGCGACTCGGCGTCGGCTCGGCACGCTTGGCCGGAGCCTCGGCGGGCAGAAGCGCGGGAGCCGCGACCTTCGGGGTCTCGTCGACTGGGGCCGCACCGCCCTCGACGTCGTTTTCTTCCTCGCCGAACTCGGCGAGCAGAGCGTCGAAGGTGAACTCGCGTTCAGCAACAGTCATGTTGGCGTGATCGCGGGCGGGCACAGGGGCAGTCATGGCATCCGAGCTGTGAGAAAAGAAGTGAAAAGTAGAAGGCGCCCATTCAGCGTAGGGGGTGAACCAACGCCTTCTACTTCTCCAAACATAAGGATTTCTCAGCTCTTTGTAAAGTCGAGCTGAATTCGATCGGAATCAGGCGTGAATTACGCCTGCACCTCGCCGCGCCATGCGCCGTCGGGGTGCTGCTCCGACTCGATGTACTCCTTGAAGTTCTTCAGGTCTTTCTTCACTGCGTGGCCGCCGACGCCCACTGCGGAACCGAGCTTCTCGAGCAGGCCCTTGGGCTCCCAGTCGAGCTGAACAGTCACACGGGTCTCGGTGTCGGCGAGCTTGTGGAACGTCACGACGCCGGCGTGGTCGACCTCGCCGCCGGTGCTGTTCCAGGCGACGCGCTCGTCGGGGTGCTGCTCGGTGATGTTCGCCTCGAAGGTGCGCTCGACTCCGCCGACGCTCACCTTCCACTCGGTGAGGGTGTCAGTCACCTGCTGGATGGACTCGACCTCGTCGAGAAACTTCGGGAACTCCTCGAACTGCGTCCACTGGTTGTAGGCGACGGAGACGGGAACAGAAACGTCGACGGTCTCGATGATCTGGGGCATAAGAGTAACTCCTTGAATTGCGTTATCAGCTTGTCCGTACGTTCACGACGTTACGTCGCCCGGCCTATCGGCAGACACCCCCTTGACGCGCGGCTCATGCAGCACACGACATGCAGCGCGGCCTACGCTGGCCCCATGACTGACGCCCCGATCTTCGGCCCGGCCCACGCACCCGACCTGCATGTGATGACCTACAACATCCGGCGTCGTATGCGGCAGAACGCGCCCGGCAGCCCCGATCTGTGGTCGAGGCGCCAGCCCCTGCTGCGTCAGCTCATCTCCCGCGAGCGCCCCACCGTGCTCGCCACCCAGGAGGCCCTGCCCGACCAGGCCCTCTTCATCTCGGCGGTGCTTGGCCCGCACTATCGCCGCATCGGCTACGGCCGCAACGCCGACGGTACGGGCGAGGGATGCCCGCTCTTCTTCGACTCACGTCGGCTGCATCTCGAGAGCTGGCAGCAGATCGCCCTGTCAGAGACACCGGATGTCGCGGGGTCGCGCTCCTGGGGCAACCTCATTCCGCGCGTGGCCGTGGTCGCCCGCTTCATCGACGTGAAGACGAACGAACCCCTTCGCGTGGTGAGCACGCACTTCGACCACATCTCCAGGCGCGCTCGACTGCGCTCGGCACAACAGCTCGCCGCCCTCGCCGCATCGAGCGACGAGCCGATCATCGTGATGGGCGACATGAACACCGATGTCGGTACGGTTCCGTTCGACGCGATCGCCGGCGTCGACGGCCCCCTCGTGGATGCCTGGACCGCGGCGGGCGTTCGGCTCACCGCCCCGTGGGGAACGTTCTCGAACTACCGCTCTCCCAAGACCGGCACCAAGCGCATCGACTGGATCCTCGTGAGCCCCGAGCTGCAGGTGCGCGAGGCGGCCATCAATACCTCGCGTTTCGACGGCGCAGCCGCATCCGATCACGAGCCCGTGCAGGTGCTGCTGCGGCCGCGCAAGTCCCCCGCGGGTGACGCCGCCGCTGGGTAGTCTTCGAAGGTGATCACCGACACCTTTCTTCGGCGGCCGAGCGGCGCGGACGAGATCGCGGCCGACGCGCTGCGCGTTCTCGGGGTTCTGAGCGTGATCGCGGGCGGCATCGGCTGGGGTTTCGTCGAGGTGGCCGTGTTCGCGCTCACGTTGCTCGGCATGCTCGTGCCCCGCTTTCTCGGCGTGCGCCCCGGCTTCGATATCGCCATCGGCGGCACCCTGCTGGTGGCCGCCTGGAGTGGCGTCTTCGAGCTCTACACGTCGATCGACTGGCTCGATGTGGTCATCCACTTCGCCGCGAACGGGGTGCTCGCCGGGCTGATCTTCGTGGTGGCCGCACGCGTCGGCATCGTGGCCGACGTCGCACCGGGAACGGCTTCGGCCATTCGCTCGGCGGTGCTGACGACCGCATTCGGACTCTCCGCGGGCGTGCTGTGGGAGATGGGCGAGTGGGCCGGCCACACCTACATCGACTCGGCCATCTACGTGGGCTACGACGACACCATCGGCGACCTCGCCGTGGGCGGGCTGGGCTCGTTGCTCGCGGGGCTCTGCATGCGGTGGCTCGCGGCCGAGAGCCGGTGGCCGGCGCCCGCCACTGAGGGGCTCGAGCACGGTGCCAGTAGACAAAAGAGGAGCGCCGGCTCTCTTGGGGGGTGAACCGGCGCTCTCTCGATACAAAGCTATGGACTACCGGAGCTCATTACTAGGAGGTTGAGCATTTTTCACCCCTGTTTTCACCCCTTCGGAGTGTGCGGCCGGCATTAAGGGAACGGGTCAGCCCAGGCGGTCGAGGCGGTCCTGCGCCTGCTTGGCCCTCTTCTTGGCCTGCACCTCGGCGCGCTCGGCTGCCTTTCTGTCTCGCTCGCCCACCTGGATGTCGTGATAGACGCGCGCCAGATCCGACTCCACGCCGCGCAGCTGCTCCTCTATATCGGTGCGCTCCGTCTCGAGCTCGGCGCGCCGGCCAGCGAGGTCGGCCAGGTCGTTCGCCAGGTCTGCCACCGACTGATGCGCGGTGGTCACGTCATCGAGCGCACTCCAGGCCGCGTCCTCGGCGGCCTTCCGTTCCCGTTCGCTCGCCTCGGGGTCTGCCGCGGATACCTTCGGTCGCGCCGCCCGGGTGCGTCGCCCCGCCGAGACTCCTTCGGGCGGCAACGCGGCCGCGCCGTCGAGCCGCACCGGCTCCCACCCCGTGACCGCGAGCCCGCGCACCAGAAGCCCGTCGCGCACGAGCGCGGCGGCATCCGGGTCTGTCATCGCCGCCTGCAGGGTCTGCGAGACCTCGATCATCGCCGAGCCGCTGAGGGTGACGCCGGCCGCGTCGGCGAGTTCGCGCGTGCGACCGGATGCGCGAGACAACGCCTTCTGCCGCTCGGCCCCGAGCGAGCGCAGGGCCACCGGATCGCGGTCGTCCTGCGCCTCGCGCAACCGCTCGCCGAGCTCGAGCAGCTCGTCGAAGAGCGCCGCGTCTTCTCGCACCAGCGCGCTGACCGCCCACGCCGGGGCCTGCGCCCGGGGCAAGCGCTTGATCGCCGCGGCATCCGATCGCTGCGACGCGTCGCGCGCGGCCTGATTGCGGGCGGCGGTGAACTCGGCGGGCGGCAACTCGTAGAGGGCTCTCGCCACGCGCCGCACTTCACTCGAGGTCATTCCTCTATGTTCGCTTATCGACGCAGCTCGCGGGCAGGGGGTCGTGTTTGTGCCCGAATACCTCCATGTGTCGAGGGGGGCCTCGACGCAATGGAGGTATTCGGGCACAGTCATCGCGGGTTCCTAGCGAGGGGCGCTGGTTCCCACCGACGACCGGGCCAGGTCGAGCTGCACCGTGGTGCCCACCGCGGTGAGCCGCAACGCGGCCACGTCATACTGCCCCGTCGACCGCGTCGCCGCATCCGGGCCCGGAACCGACCAGGCCGGCTCGGGGTTCGCGTTCGCCGGGTCGGGGCTGTTCTGTGCGTTCGCGGTCAGCGACAGCAGGGCGTCCTCTCCGAAGAGGCCCCGCGTGGCGTTGGCCACGAGGGTGATCACGGGCGCGGTGAGCGCGAGGAGCGCCGCACTCGTCGTCGACACCACGCTCGTGGGGCCTGTGAAGAGCGCCGCGTTGAGGGCGGTGCCCAGGGCCTTGGCCACGTTGCTGGTCAAACCGCCCGTGAGCGAGTTGAGCAGCAGGCAGAGAGCGGCTGCTGCAAGACCACCGCACGCTTCGCCGCCCGCGAGGGCGATCGACGAGGTCACGGCCGGCGATCCGTTCAGGAGCGTGTTGAGCGAGACCTGCGGAATCGTCAGCGTGATCGACGCCACCGCGGGCACCGTGCCCTGCAGCACGTTCACGACGACCTTGCCCGACACCGTCAGAGCGGCGAGCGAGGCCTGAATGGCGCTGTTCAGGTCGTCGACGTAGTTGCTGAGAGCCTGCGTCGTCGCGGCGGTGAGCGCGTTGATGACGGCGTCGTTGATCAGCAGCTGCGTGTTGGGATCGAGCCCGTTGATCCCGTTCGTTCCGTACGCCGCCCCGAGCAGTCCGTCGAGATCGACCCCGATCTGCCCCGTCGCCAGGTCGATCGACACGATGCCCGCGTCGTCGGAGATGGTGTCGTCGAGCAGGGCGTTCACGGCGGTCAGATCGAGATTCACCGAGAGCTGACTGATCGAAACCGATCCGAGGCCCAGACCGAGAGTGCCCAGCAGCGCGGTGAGCGAGGTGGTCAGGCCGCTCGCCAGAGTATTCAGCACTCCGGCGTTGCCCGCGAGGCCTTCCACCCTGCCGTCGAGTCCGTTGATGACTCCCGTGGTTCCGGTGACGAAGGTGCCGACCGTCGGCGAGGTCAGGTTCAGGTCGACCCCGGCCACCGCGTACTGGCGCTGCAGCGACGAGAGGATCGAACCCGTCCAGCTGGCAGCACACGCGTCGAGAGTCGCGCTCGACGCCACGGCGCCCACCTCGAGCGAGGCGTCGGCGAGGCCGGCGATCTGCGCGCTCAGATCCTGCCCGAGTGCCGACTGCACGATCTCGCTCAACTGCAGAGTGGCGAAGGTGGGCGGGTTCGGGCCCGGTTGGCTCGCCGTGGTCTGGATGGCTCCGCTGTTGCTCACCGCGCCGGTCGCACCCGTCGAGGTTCCATCCGCGTTGACCTGCACGTAGCTGTTGTCGACACCGAGGTCGGCGTTGAGCGGAAGCAGGAGGAGGTCGCCGAGGCTGACCTGCAGAGCGTCGAGAGCCGTGACCGTGAGCGGATTCGCGTAGGCGTTCTCACCCAGCGAGTTCGACTGCGGCGGCGGCGGCGCGATCGAGACACCGGATGCGTCGTTCACTCCGCTGATGCCGTCGAGCTCGGCGAGGTCGTCGAGGTTGATGTCGGCCAGGCTTCCGCCCAGCAGCTTGCCCGACGCCCGCGTGGTGAACGGCGAACCGTCGGGGCCGCAATCGAGCGTGCCCACGGTCGCCGAATCCCACTCGGCGTCGAGCCACGCGGCATCCGTCGGTGCGGCCTGAATCGAGGTGCCCACCCCGACGGTGATGGCGACCACCCCGGCGAGAGCGCCGATGAGGCGGCGCGTCGTCGGGCGAGAGAGGGTGCGGCGGGTGGTGCTGCGCGGGGTCATGACTCGCTCCTTCGGGGGGTGAGGGTTCGGCGGTAGCGCACGATCATGCCGAGCGCGATGGCGCCGGAACCGATGAGCACAACCGCGAGCGCATCGAGTCCGGTGTTGGCGAGGCCACCTCTGCCACCCGCTCCTGCACTGCCCGGCGTCTGCGAGCCAGGCGGTTGCGTGCCGGGTGTCGTGGGATTCGTGGCCGCTGCGTCGTCACCCTCGGCGAGAACGTTGAAGGCGAAGTCGCCCTCGAGCCCCATGAGGCTCTCATCGCCGCTGGCCGAGACATCCGGCATCCGCACCTCGACGAGGATGTAGCGCGGGCTGCCCGCCTCGAGCGTGCCGAGGTCGAACCGCACCTCGCCCCCGATTTCCGCGCCCGGGTCGACAGACATGATCGCCTGCGGGTTGTCGGGGCAGACGGGGTCTGGCGGATCGAATGAGACCGGCTCTGCCGGCATGCCCGTCCACGGTATGTCGCAGAACCCGATGTCCATCGACACCCCATTGGGGTGAGCCATCAGCTCTCCGCCGGAGTACATCTCGAGGGCGAGGCGAGCTGTTGGAGCGTTCTCGAGACTCACCTCGATTTCTCCGAAGGCGACATCGCCGGGGCTCATGTCGGTGAACTCGAGCGGATCGGGTGACTCGCTGAGGTTCAAGTAGCCGGGGGCGCCGGGTTGCGGGTCGGGATCACCCGGCAGAGTGAGAGCCGCGGATGCCCGGGCTGAGACGAGCGCGATGCCCGCCACCATGAGCAGTACGGCGAAGACCATGGCGAGCGCTGTCGCGGCTCGGCGTCTGGCGGATGCGGGTTGAACGCGCATGGCGTCTCTCACCTCTTTGTGGTTCGGTGGTGCGGGATGTCTGGGTGCGGGGCCAGAAGGCCCATAAGACGAGGGCGCCGGCCCCGAGAGTCACGGCGACCAGAGTGATCGGGCTTCCGATCGCGTCGCTGACGGCCTGTCCTCCGGCGACGGAACCGAGAATGACCTTTCCCGTCTTCACGTGATACGGAAAGAGATCGGGGATCGTGTTGGCGTCGCCCTGCATCGAGACGATGCGACCGGTCGGCACGTTCGGGTCGGGCTCGATGCCGATGATGCGGTGGGTGATCGGCAGGCGTTCCCCTCCTCGTTGAAGGGTGACGACCTGCCCGACCTCGAGCTCGGATGCCGGGACCTCTCGAACCAGAGCCAGTGAGCCCGTCGGGATCGTCGGGGCCATGGATCCGGTGGCGAAGGTCACGAGTGAGAATCCGAAGAACAGTGTCGCGATTCCCCAGGCGATGGCGGCGAGACCGGCCAGCCCGGCAAGCGCCAGCGCCGCATCCCGGATTCGCGTGACGACGGTCGCGAGCCGTCTCGGGCGACGAGACCCACCGTGTGCATGGGGATGTTCACGGTGGGTCCCGCGGATCTCGGCGACTCGGCTCATCGATTCGCCTTCCGCTCGTCAGCCTCGAGGGTGGTGCCGGTTAGTCGAGCTCGGAGGCCGAGACGAACTGCCAGGCGGGAGCGACTGTTCGACCCTGGAGGGTGTCGGCCGCGTCATCCGGCAGCGAGATCTCGAAGCAGTAGTTGAGCTGGTTGCCCGAGTCTGCCGTCAGAGCGTTGACCGTGGTGCCGGCCGTGCTGAGTGCTGCCGAGGTCGTGGCACTTCCGACGACATACGTCGCGGTCGCTCCGAACGCGGCGTCTGTGCACGCAGCCGGAGCCGCATCCCGTGCGGTGGTGGCGACGACGACACGAAGCTGCAGAGCACCCGCGAGCAGTGCGTCGGGGTCGACGGTGGGAATGTCGGTTGCGCTGACCGCTCCGCTCAGGCGCACGCTCGGTGCTGCCACCGAACCGTCTGCCGTGCTGAGCGACACCGGGGCGTAGACCGAGTCACCCGGGGTGAGGCTGAGTGCGCCCGGGGTGAAGGTGAGCGATCCGCCGGGGTTGCCCTCCTCGTCGATCCACTCGTCGGCCGCGAACGGCGACGACGTGTTCTGCTGCACCTCGAAGGCGCTGGTCCCGACACCCGGCGTGCCGGGGTCTCCGTTCGCTCCGGCCGTTCCACCGACGACCCATTCCGAGTCGTTCCACACGGCCAGTGTGACCGTGGCTCCGACGCCCAGCACGAGACCGGCCGCGAGAACGGCGAAAGCCTTCTGCTTCCTGGAACGCTTCGTGAGTGACGGTGTGACCGGAGACTCCGGTGCGTCGAACTCTGATGTCTGTGACATGACTGATCTCCCCAATGTGATGAAGCCGCCCCTGTTGTGGCCTCTGAGGGTTGAACGATGACATGAGAGGAACTCACGATGGGGCTCGAATGGGCTCTTCACGTAGTCGCGCGGGCGGAGTCGAGTAGTGCCGGCAACGGGGCGGTAGCGGGCAGGTTCGGCGCCGGTAGCTGGCCAGTACGCGCCCGGTAGCGAGGGTCGGTAGTGCCCGCAGAAAGAGTGCGTAGAGACAGCGTGACAACCCGTAGTATGTGCGCAGGGGGTTTCCACTATGACGTCACACACCACTGCCACGCGCTCTCGCGCCCGCTTCTTCACCGCTCGCTTCATCGGCGCCGCCGTCGTCGCCGGCGCACTCGTCACGGGCTCGGTGCTCACGGCTTCGGTCGCCTCCGCAGCTCCTGCCCCGGGTGTTCCCGAGGTGACCGCGGGTCTCGACTACGTGGCGCTCGGCGACTCCTATTCGGCGGGCCTGGGGCTCACGCCGTCGACCGGACTGCCCACCCCCGAGTGCGGCCAGAGTGCAGTCAACTTTCCTCACCAGGTGGCCACCGCCTACGGACTGAACCTCACCGACGTCACGTGCTCCGGCGCCGAGACCGGCGACATCACCGTCGATAGCCAGTTCGGCAACATCTCTCCTCAGATCGCCGCGCTCAGCGCCGACACCGATGTCGTGACGCTCACGATCGGCGGAAACGACCTCGGGTTCACCGACGTGATCCAGACGTGCCTGGCGCAGACCGCCGACGGCCCGTTGCTCTTCCCCACTCAGGATGGCGTATTCCTGCCCAACTGCAACGCGGGCTACGCCGCCGACGGCGTAGACCGGCTCGCCCTGAAGATCTCCGCTCAGGTCGCTCCGTCCTTGGCCAGCACGTACGCCGCCATCGCTGCCGCGGCCCCCAACGCCAAGGTGTTCGTGGTCGGCTACCCCAGCATCTTCCCCGCCACCATTCCGGCGGCCGGCTGCTTCACCACGCTCGGCAGCGCTCCCAACACCTTCCCGTTCACCACGGTCGACACGGCGTACCTGCACTCCGTCGAGGTCAAACTGGATGCTGCCATCCAGAGCGCTACCCAGACGGCGGGCTTCACCTACGTTCCGTCGTTCGCCTCGAGCTTCGGCCACGACGCCTGCGTGACCGATGGAACCGCCTACGTCAACGGCGTCCTCCTCGGAGACGGCGGCCTGCAGCCAGGAACGCTGCACCCGAACACCCTGGGCGCCACGTTCCTCACCGACTCGGTGAGCACCGCTCTCGACGCCGCGTTCCCGGCCCCGATCGTCGTACCGACGCCGCCGACCCCGCCCGTCGCATCCGGACCCGCGGCGGTGACGCCGAAGCCCGCCCTGGCGAACACCGGCCTCGACGGCGGACTCGTCTCTGGAGGGCTCGCACTCGCCGTGCTGCTTCTCGTCGGCGGCGCCGCCGTGACCGTGGCGCGTCGCAAGGCCGCCTAGCCCCGACTACGAGGTTCGGCGCCGTCGATAGGCTGGAGAGGTGACAGATTCCAGTGCCTCCGGCGACCCCGACTTCGATGTCCGTCTCGCGGCGGACCCCGTGCACAACGAGCTCGAGCAGTCGCTTCTTGACGGCATCCGGGGCGAGGTGCGTCAGACGGTCTTCATCTCGGCGTTCCTCACGACGCCCGTCTTCGCGCTGAGCCGCACCGAGACATCCGGCGACGCCGCCGAGGGGTTCAGCCCCCTCGTGCTCAGCACCGTGGGCGGCGCGCCGATGCTGCCGCTCTTCACCGACCTGGCGCGGGTTCCGGCCGACTATCTCGAGATCGCCCCGCACACGGTGGCCCTCACCGGAGGACGCTTCGTGGCCAGCGTCGCCGACGAGGTGGGCATCGTGGTGAACCCGGGGCATCCGATCGGCTTCGAGTTGTCGCCGGGCGCCCTCGCGGCGATCAGGCGCGACTTCACCGAGTCGCAGCAGGGCTGAGCTGGCGCCGCCACCTCGCATATCCGCGCCTGTTCGGTCTATCTGCGCCCGGTCGTCCGGCAGCGCATGCGCCGAACCGGAGCGGACACCCTGCGACAGGCTCACGGAGCGGACTACGGCAGCTCCGCCAGTTGGCCGACGCGACCGGCCAGGATTCCGGGTAGCTGCGCGAGCACCTCGTTCGCCTGCCGGGTGGCGCCGGTCAGATTCGCGTGCTTGCCGTCGTCTGAGGTGCCCGTCTGCCACCGGCCACCGGTGTCGGCGACCGGGGTGTAGACATCCAGAACCGCGATGCCGGCCTGCCGGGCGGCCGCGGCCAGCAGGCGATTGAGTTCGATCACCTCGCCGCCTACCTGGCTCGACGGCGGTACGAGAACGGCGATCGGGGTCGATCCCCGGTCGCGCACGCCCGCCCACAGGGCCTGGATGTCTGACGCGGCCCGGGTGGGCGAGCTTCCGGCAAGCAGGTCGTTGGTTCCGGCCTGCACGAGCACGTAGCCGCCCTGGGCTCCGGCCGCCGCCTCGTCGAGACCGGATGCGATGGTGTCGGCCACCGCGCCGGGTTGCGACGCGAAGGCCCCCATCGAGACCCCGCTGATGGCGTTCGCCTCGACGGTCTGCCGCCACCACGATGCGGCGAAGTAGGCGTGCGAGTCGCTGAGCACCGAGAGCGGGACGACCGGCTGAGGAGCGGCCGGGGTGGCGGAGGGGGACGGCGTCGAAACGGTCGGGGCCGCTCCCACGACCAGGGTCCGCTCCCCCGTAGCGGTGAATCCGGTGTGCAGGCCTGTGGCGAGCGCCGGCCAGAGCGCGATCAGCGCAGCGATCACGACAGTGCGCCAGAACGGCCCCCACGCCGCGCGCTGCGACGCCTGGCGGGCAGCAGAGCGGGAGCTCGGCGGGCGGCGCGGCTCGACGGAAGAGTCGCTCACGGCCGAATTGTCGGTCTGCGGCTAGTCGCCGACGACCTCGGCCATGTCGTACTCCGCCTTCACCAGAATCGGCAGGTGGTCGGAGTCGCCCTGCGGAAGGGTCTTGACCTCGTCGATGCGGAAGCCGTTCGAGGTGACGAAGTCGAAGTGACCGCGCACCCACTTGTAGCGCAGGTAGGTGACGCTGTCACTGAGCGACAGCTCGTAGCCCGAGTCCTTGATTCCGGCGCGCAGCTTGTTCTGGAACAGCGGGTAGTTGAAGTCGCCGACCATCAGGATCGGAATGTCGACACCGATGCGCTGCAGTTCTTCGTGGGCCGCGGTGATCTGGGTTCGACGCAGAGAATTGGATGCCGTGAGCGGCGCGGCGTGGAACGATGCGGCGACGAAAGAGCGGTCGGTCTGGCGATCGAGAAGTCGGGCGCCGAGGAGGCGCTGGGTTCCGGGCGACATCACCCGGTCGTGCATGGACTTCTTGAGCGTGAACGTGGTGCTGTCTTCGACCGAGAAGCGCTCGGCGCGGTAGTAGAGCGCGAGGCCCAGGCGGTTCTCTGTGGTGGCGTGCGACATGGTCAGGTGCCCCATGGTCGACGGCAGCGACGCCGTGTCGGCCTCTTGCACGCAGAAGATGTCTACATCGAAGTCATCAGTCAGGGCGGCGAGTTCGCCACTGGCGCTGTTGTTCCGCAGGTTGTAACTCAAAACGCGCATTCCGGATGGTCCTCTCGCAGTTCTGCTAGACGACAGACTATTCGTCGCGGGCTGGGATTTGGATCGGTTGCGGCTGTGCCTTTCATTGTTTACGTCGTCTTAATCAGTGCGTTCGTTCGCTGAGCCTGTCGAAGCGCCGGGGAATAGGCCCGTCGTTTCATGCGTTTACATCGACATGAAGAAAATCGGGTTCCTCTCGTTCGGCCACTGGCAGCCCATCCCCGGGTCGCTGACGCGCACCGCCGCCGACGCACACCTGCAGATGATCGAGCTGGCGGTCGCAGCAGAAGAGATCGGCGTCGACGGCGCCTACATGCGCGTTCACCACTTCGCGCGGCAGTTCGCCTCGCCCTTCCCCCTGCTCTCGGCCATGGCGGCCCGCACCTCGAAGATCGAACTCGGCACCGGCGTGATCGACATGCGTTACGAGAACCCGCTCTACATGGCCGAGGAGGCAGCGACCGCCGACCTCATCTCGGGCGGCAGACTGCAGCTCGGCGTCAGCCGGGGATCACCCGAGACGGCGCTCCGCGGCTCCGAGTCGTTCGGCTTCGTTCCGCAAGACGGCACGACGGATGCCGATCTGGCCCGTGCGCACACCGAGCTGTTCCGCGCGGCCATCACCGATGCGGGAGTCGCCATGAGCAACCCGCAGATGACGGGCGTGAGCCAGCCCCTCGGCATCCTGCCCCAGTCGCCCGGCCTGGCCGACCGCATCTGGTGGGGTTCGGGCACACGCGCCACCGCCGTCTCGACGGCAGAGCAGGGCATGAACCTGATGAGCTCGACGCTGCTCTCGGAAGACACCGGGGTGCCCTTCGGGGACCTGCAGGCCGAACAGATCGCGCTCTACCGCGCGGCCTGGAAGGACGCCGGCTGGGAACGCGAGCCGCGCGTGTCGGTGAGCCGCAGCATCCTGCCCATCACCACGGATCAGGACCGCGCCTACTTCGGCGACATGAGCCGTGACCGCGAAGACCAGGTGGGCTACCTCGACAACGGCATCGCGCGCTTCGGCAAGAGCTACGTGGGCGAGCCCGACGCGATCGTGAAGGAGCTGCTCGACGACGCCGCCGTGCGCGACGCCGACACGGTGCTCGTCACGATTCCGAACCAGTTGGGCGTCGACTACAACGCCCACCTGCTCGAGACGATCGTGAAGCACATCGTGCCCGCGCTGAACTAGGGTTCGCCGCCGAGTGTGCAGTTCTGGTCGGTGACAGCGCTCGTCACCGACCAGAACTGCACAGTCGAGCGAGCGCGACTCCAGGTCGCAGAGACGAGCCCACCCGAGTGTGCAATTTCGGTCGGTCGTCGGCCTCATCACCGACCCAAAGTGCACACTCGAGCGAGCGCGACTCCAGGTCGCAGATTCCGGGAGGCCCGACGCGGCTAGACGTGCTGGTCAGTCGAACGGCGGCGTTCCGGTGACGACGCCTCCATAGGGCCACTGAACCCAGTCATCGAAGCGGCCCTCTGTGAATGCGCGCGACGCCAGCATGTCGGCCTCCTGAAAGTCGCGCTCGGCGTCTCTGGAGACACCGAGAGTCGGCCGCAGGTCATCGAGTCCGACGGTCACGACAGGTCCGGGCTCAGCGAAGACCTCGAAGAGCATCGGCCGGCCGTACTTCAGGATGCCGAGGAAGATTTTCCTTTCCTGCACCTGGCGAAACCATTTCGGCCGTTCGATCTGAGGGCTCATGCCTCCATCTTCGTTTACGGCGCAGCGGCAGACCGACTCGCGACAAAGAGTCGAATGCTCACCGGCGCACTCGGTAGCGCAGGTAGGCGACTCCCGAATCGAACGAGCGGGTCTCGAGCAGTTCGAGGTCTACGCGCTGCTCGTCGCGGGCGAAGAACGGCAGCCCTCCCCCGACCAGAACGGGATAGACCCGCATGTGGTATTCATCGATCAGGCCGAGAGTGGCGGCCTGGGCAGCAAGAGCTGCACCGCCGACGGCGATATCGCCCTCGCCCGGTTCGGCGCGGAGTCGCGCGATTTCGTCGACGAGCTCAGAGTCGGCTAGGCGCGCGTTGCCTCGCACCGAGGAGAGTGAGCTCGAGAAGACCACCTTCGGCAGCGCATTCCAGAGCTCGAGCCACTGCTGCACCGGGGCCGCGAGCGCGGAGTGGTCGACCGTCTCCCAGTAGAGCATCGCCTCATAGAGGCGCCTGCCCATGAGATGCACCCCGACCTCGCGGATCTCGTCGAGCGCGACATCGAACACCTCGTCGCTGAGACCTGGCCAGTCGAAATCACCATCGGGCCCCTGCACGAAGCCGTCGAGAGACACACTCATCGAATAGGTCACGCGGCGCATGGGGCCTCCCGTCGTTGGGCTGTGAGCTCGATATTACGACCGTCGAGGCCCAACCGCTCGCGCCCCAACTTGATCGTCTCGATAGTGTGAAGTATGGCTACCAATGAGGCGAGCAAGGTGGAGTTCGACGCGAAGATCGGCGTCGACGTCAAGGGCGAGACCTGGAGTTGCATCGAGATTCCCGACTCGGTGGAGCTCTTCGGAACCGGCCGGAGCGTTCGCGTCGACGCGACGATCGACGGGATTGCCCTCGAGAACGTCGGGGCAATGCCCACCGGTGCGAACGGTCACATGGTGTCGTTGAGCGCCAAGGTTCGCAAAGCTCTCGGCAAGGACGTGGGCGACGAGGTGCATGCGGTGATCACTCGGCGAGCATGACCCTCTCGCTGATATCTACTGCAGCCGACCACAAGGAGGTTCGACTATGACTGACATCAGAAGCCGCGCATGGCTGTGGGGCGGCATCGCGTTGATCGCCTCGGCCATCATTCAATTCGCGCTCCCCTCATTCGCACGGGGGCAGGGCGTCATCAGCGCCCTGCTTGTTGCTGCCGCCCTGATGCTCTTCGCCTTCGGTGGCGGAGTTCGGCGCAATATCTTCGGTGGCCACGTACTCGGCGCCGTGACGGCGATGCTCCTCGCAGCGCTGACGATCGTGACCAGCGTCGTAAACCTCCTACCCGAGTCGGGTGGGTCCGCCTGGAATCAGGCGTGGGTTGCGTCGGTCGTCGGCTTCGCCCGGCTGGCGCTGGGATTCATTCTCGTCGTTCAGATCGCGAGATCGCCGCTTTTCTCGAGCCTGTGGAGATGGGGACCGTTGTGGGCGGTGCTCGCACAGGCGGCCGGCTGGGTCGTGTTCCAGTTCGGCCTCATCAACGCGGGCAACTCGGTGAACGGCCCGGCGCTCTGGGCAACCTCGCTGTTCAGCGTGGTGGCGGCATCAGTGCCCATCTTCATCGGCGTGCTGGCGATCATTGCCGCCGTGACGAGCCCATCCGCCTCGCGATCTACACCCTCGTAGCCCTCGGATGAGTGCAGAAGTCCCCACTGCGGACAATCGATACCGGTGAGCCGGTACCTTCTGTCCACAGCGGGGACTACTGAGACTCAGGCGTGCAGCCTGGAGCTACTCGCCCTGCGTCGCCGAGCGGCGGCGCATCAGGAACGCAGCGGCACCCGCAAGCAGCAGTCCGCAAGCGATCGAGATCGGCAGCACCGGCGCGAAGCCCGTGGCAGCCAGTGCCTTACCCCCGGCAGTTCCGGCAGGAACGGCGGGGGCGACCGGAACGACCGGAGCCGCGGCGACGGAGAACATCACGACATTGCTGAGGCCGGAGATCGACGCATCCGAGTCGGCACTCGCGGCGCGACCAGCGATGGCGAGCACGACATAGTCTCCGACGGCAAGCGGTGTCTCGACGGCGAACTCCCCGTTGGCGTCGACCGTCGTCGTGAAGATCAGGTATCCCTCGCCCGACTCGGTAGGCACGGTCACTGGAATGGCGCGCGCGGCGTCTCCCGCACCCGCCGACTCGTTCTCGAACACGGCGCGGTCGTACACACCGAGTGTCACCACGTCTCCCGTGGTGCCGGTTCCGGTGATCGTCGTCGGAGAACCGGTGAGGATCTGGCCCTCGGTGGGCGAGGTGATGACAGGAGTATCGGCGATGCAGTTCAGTGTGATGTCAGCCTCGGCGAGCACGCGGTAGTCGCCCTCTTCGTCGACCGAACCGACCTCTACGTGAGTCGGGGTGTCTTCATCGAGGGTGGTCGATCGCTGGCGCACCTCGCCCGGATCGAGCTGGCCGCCCTCGAGCGACACGTCGCCGACGGTGAAGTAGTACTCGGTGACCGTCTCACCCGTCGAGTTGTCTGCGGTCAGCAGCACGCCAGGGATCTCGCCGATCACGCCGCCGGTGTCGAGCAGACACGACGACTGGATGCTGCCGGTTACGTCTGGGCTGTAGTTGCCGACGCAGTCGACCGACGCCAGATTGCCGGCGAAGAAGCCTCCGTTGCCGCGCACCTGCACGGTGGTGTTCTCGTCTTCGGGAAGCTCGAGTACGGTGCGCTGCGATTCGCCCGGTGCGAGAGTGATGGTCTGATCGACCGTGTCGAAGTTGATGACGACCTCATAGGTGAGGCTCTCGTCGGTCGTGGTGGCGTTGGACACGGTGAAGGCCAACCCGTCGACCGTTCCTTCGCCCGTGCTGATGCCGCAGTTGCCGTCTTCGAAGACGACGGAGCCGGGAAGAGCCTGGGCTGGTGCCGCTGAGAGTGCAACCCCCGTGGCGGTCAGGGCTGCAACACCCAGCACCGCGAAGGTGCGCTTGAGAAGTGACGTCATTGTGTGGTTCTCCTGATGGTTGGGCGCGATCAAGCGCGCTTCAAGGAGACCGAACAGCAGACGTGGTCAACGATGACGGAATGCAGTCGGTCTGAGAGGAGTACCGACGCCCCCATCGATACACAGAAAAACTAACAGCAAACTCCCACGAGCGACAGGGGTGATTTTAGGGTTGCGAGCGAACAGTCCAAGAGCGGCGCCGCTCCGAATGACTTTTGTGTGCCGTACCGTCGCACGCCCCCGTGGAACGGTGCGGCACACCTACTTGGCTTGGCCTATGCCGAGCGCGTTGCCGTCGGGGTCGATCAGGTAGGCCACCCAGGCATCCCCCTGATCGGCGATGCCATCGACCGTCTTCAGCTCGTCGGTGTCGTAGTTCTCGGGCTCGACGCCGCGGTGCTTCAGCTCCTCGAGCTCGGCGCGCAGGTCGAGAACCCGCCACTCCGCCTGGGTCTGCTCGTCTTTCGTGCCGACGGTCGATGCCGTGACCTTGAGCCGGGTGTTTCCCGAGGCATAGGTGATGGCGGTGTCTGTGGCCTCGATCACGTCGAGGCCGAGGCGCTTCTCGTAGAACTCGCGCGAGGCATCCAGATCTTTCGAGAGAAGCACAACGTCGACGGGGTGGTCTTTCAGCATGATTGAGCCTTTCGATGGGTAGTCGTCCCCCACGATCCGCTTGCGGCCGCAGCCGGTCAAGCCCTTGTCAGATGGAACAGGCGCCCACCGGGCGCAGGTATCAGCGCTTCGCCGAAGGTACCGCGAGGAGTCCCAGCGCCAGCGTGCTTACCGCGAAGCCAGCCATCATGCCGAGGGCCGCGACCTCGAAACCGGTGACGTAGACCACGAGGCCGACGCCGAAGAGCACGACCGCCAGTGCAAGCAACCCGAAGCCCGCGATGCGTGTCCATGGCGTTTCTGCGGTCATGAACCCGATGCTGCACCGGCTGAGCGCCGAGGGATAGCCCCCATTCGGTGAACATCCATGTGGCGCCGGAAGCCCTCCGACAAGCCCAGGCAGAGACGTGCCCAGGGAGCGACAGCGCAGCTACTTGCCGTCGGCCTTTCCCTCGGCGATGTACGCCAGGCGGCGCAGCGTCTCGATGTTGCGCACGTAGAGTCCGATGTCGAGCAGCGCCGGCGGAATGTACTTTCCCGGCCCGGCGACGGCCTTCTCGATGATGCGCACCACGCATCCGTTGCCCCGCGGCTTCACGTCGATCTGCACCGACGCCTCGCCGATCGGCCAACCCTTCGCGACGATCAGCATGTGCCGGGGCGGATCCCACTCGTGCATCGTGGTCTCGTCATCCAGCACCGCGGGCCACGATCCGAACGAGTGGTGCAGATGCGAACCCTCCGCAGGCCACGCCTTCTCGACCTCGCGCATGCGCGACGATCCCACCACCCACGTCGGAAACAGCCATCCGTCGGCGAGTACGGCGAAGACGTCCTCGGGGGAACAGTCCATGAGTCTCACGTTTGTCGACATGACTCACCAGCATCCGGCATCCACGAACGGGGGTCTAGGGGTTGCGGCCCACGAGCAGTAGTGTCGGCGCATGTGCACCCGTGTCTTCTGGAATGACAACCCGATCGCCAAGGTCACCTCGCGGTGCATGGACTGGGAGGTCAGCGACGAGCCCGAGCTCTGGTTCTATCCGCGGGGCCTCGAGCGTTCGGGCGGGCCGCAGCCGGATGCCGCCCGGTGGCGATCGCTCTACTCGAGCGTCGGGCTCAGCATGTGGAACATCGGCACGTCGGACGGCATGAACGAGAAGGGCCTCGCGGCGCACGCGCTCTTTCTCGACGACATCAAGCCACCCACAGCAACCGACGCCCCGACGATCGTCATCGCGATGTGGGTGCAGTACGTACTCGACCACTTCGCCACCGTCGCCGAGGTTCTCGAGCACCTCGACGACGTGCGCATCATCGCTCCGCCGATCAGGGGGCAGTACATGGGCGCGCACCTCGCCCTCGAAGATCCTTCGGGAGACTCGGCGATCATCGAGCCCATCGACGGCGAGCTGGTCGTGCACCACGGTGCCGAGTACACGGTCATGGCGAACTCCCCCGGCTACGACGAGCAGCTCGCGAATCTCGCCCGCTACGCGCCGTTCGGCGGAGACCTCACTCCCCCGGGCGACATCACCTCGCTCGACCGCTTCGTGCGCGCGAGCTACTTCAGGCACTACCTGCCGGAGCCGGCGAACGTCACGGAGACGATCGCGGGGGTGTTCCGCATCACGCAGAACGCGGCGGTTCCGCCGGGTGCGCCCTACAACGACGGAGGCGTGTATCCCACGTGGTGGCACGCGGCCAGCGACGTGACCAATCGCGTGTACTACTTCTGGTCGACGCACAGCCCCTCGGCCATCTGGGTCGACCTGGCCCAGCTCGCCGACGGCAAAGAGCTGCTCGCTCTCGACCCGCGCCGGGAGGGTCTCATCGGCGACGTGACGGCTCGACTCGCCGGCGCCGACCTCGCCTACTGATCAGGCCAGCAGTCCCCCATACGCCATGCATCGAATCCTGTCGACGGGGCGACGGGGCGCACCGGGTGGGCACAGACTCGAGTGAGGCGGCTGGTATCGGCCTGCCCATCTGAAGAGCAAAGGACTGTCATGACCCGTGGAGTAGCCGTCGTCACCGGAGGAACCGCCGGACTCGGCCGTGCCATCGTGAGGGAACTCGCCGATCGAGGTTGGGATGTGGCCGTGCTCGCGCGCGGCGAAGACGGTCTCGCCGGTGCCGTCTCCGATGTCACCATCCGCGGGGGTCGTGCCCTCGGCATCAGCACGGATGTCGCGGATCGCGACGCCGTCGAATCTGCGGCCGACCGCGTGGAGACCGAACTCGGCCCCATCGAGCTGTGGGTCAACGACGCGATGGTCGGCGTCTTCGGCGACTTTCTCACCACCGAGCCCGCCGACTTCGAGCGCGCGACGCAGGTGAACTACTTCGGCTTCGTCAACGGAACCCGCGCGGCACTCTCGCGCATGGTCCCCCGCGAGCGCGGTCACGTGATCCAGATCGGATCCGCGCTGGCGCACCGGGGCATCCCCCTGCAGGCGGCCTACTGCGGAGCGAAGCACGCCGTGAAGGGCTTCACCGAGTCGGTCACCACCGAGCTCATCCATGCCAAGAGCCCGGTGCGCATCTCGACCGTCGACATGCCCGCGCTCAATACGATCCAGTTCAACTGGGTCAAGTCACAGTTGCCTCACCACCCGCAGCCCGTGCCACCGATCTACCAGCCGGAGGTCGGGGCCAAGGCCGTGGCCGACGTCGCGGATCACCCGCGCCGCCGCACCTGGGTGGGCGAGCCCACCATCAAGACCGTGCTGGGCAACCGCTTCGTCGCGGGCTGGCTCGACAACTACCTGGCGAAGGTCGGCTACGACGGGCAGCAGGCTCCCGAGAAGGTCGAGGCGATGCTGCCCAACAACCTCTACGAGCCCGCGTCGGGCGACAAGGGCGCGCGCGGAATCTTCGGCAGCGACGCGCGAAACGGAAGCCCGGCGACCTGGGCGATCGGCCACCGCAAGACGATGGCCGCGGCTGCGATCGGCCTCGGAGGTGCGGCCGTGGGCGGCGCCGTCGTTGCGGTCACCGCTGTGGTCTCCCGCTTGCGTCGGTCGTAGGCTGGGCCGCATGAGCGAAGTGGATGCGGTCGTCGTCGGCTCCGGGCCCAACGGTCTTGCCGCGGCCGTGACCCTGGCCCGTGCCGGGCTATCGGTGCGGGTCTACGAGAAGAACTCGACGATCGGCGGGGGCGCTCGCACGAAAGAGCTGACGCTTCCCGGCTTTCTGCACGACGTCTGCTCCGCCGTTCATCCCATGGCCCTGGCCTCGGGATTCTTCCAGCGCTTCGGCTTGCAGCAGCGCATCGAGCTGGTACTTCCCGAGGTGTCGTACGGGCATCCGCTCGACGGCGGACGCGCCGGAATCGCGTACCACGACCTCGCCCGCACGGTCGCAGCGCTCGGCCGCGACGGCGCCGCGTTCCACTCGCTGATGGCGCCGCTCGTGCAGCGCGCCGACCAGGTGGCACGGCTCGCGGGCTCCAATCTGCTCATGGCTCCGCGTCAGCCCATCACGGCCGCACTCTTCGGCCTGCGGGTGCTCGAGCAGGGCCTGCCCACCTGGAACGCCCGTTTCCAGGGCGATGTCGCGCCCGCCATGCTGGCCGGCGTCGCGGCCCACGCCATCCGGCCCATGCCCAGTCCGGTCACCGCGGCAGCCGCGCTGAGCCTCGGCAGCTACGCGCACGGTCGCGGCTGGCCCGTGCCGGTCGGCGGCAGCCAGGCGATCGTGGACGCGATGGCCGACGATCTCGTGGCGCACGGCGGGCAGATCGAGACGGATGCCGGCATCCGGTCGCTCGATCAGCTGCCGTCGTCGACGGCCGTGCTCTTCGACACGACACCGCGCGCGGTGGCCGACATCGCGGGCCGACGCCTGCCCACGCTCTACACGAAGGCGCTGCGCGAGTTCAGCTACGGCAACGGCGTGGCCAAGGTCGACTTCGCCCTGTCGGGACCTGTGCCCTGGACGAACGCCGAGCTGCACAAGGCGGGCACCGTGCACGTCGGTGGAACTCGCGCCGAGATCGCCGCGTCCGAGGCCGAGGTCGCTTCGGGGCGGCACACCTCGAATCCCTACGTGCTCGTCGCGCAGCCGTCGAGCTTCGACTCGACGCGCGCGCCCGAGGGAAAGCACGTGCTCTGGGCGTACACGCACGTTCCGAAGGACTCGTCGATCGATCAGACCGAGCCCATCATCACGCAGATGGAGCGCTTCGCTCCGGGGTTCCGCGACCTCATCCTCGGCTCGGCGAGCATGACCGCGCGCGACATGGAGAACTACAACCCGAACTACATCGGTGGCGACATCGCAGCCGGCGCCGCCACCCTGGCCCAGCTGGTGCGCCGACCCGTGCTCTCGTTCGACCCCTGGCGCACTCCGGCGTCGGGAATCTACCTCTGCTCGTCGTCGACGCCCCCCGGCCCCGGCGTGCACGGACTCGCCGGCTGGTACGCCGCGAAGAGCGCTCTGAAGCACAGCTTCGGAATCAGGTCGACCCCGTCGCTGGCTCCCTGACCTCGAGGGCCGTGCCCGGTCGGCGGCTCAGGCCGGGATCGCGTCGAGTTCGGAGACGGCTTCGGCGGCGGGAACCGCGCCGGCGGCGGCCGCCGTGTCGTGACGGCGTAGGGTGCGGCTGATCTTGCGCACCTCGTGGCGGGCCATGCGCTCCAGCGTCGAGTCGGGGTGCGCGCGGCGCACGTCTTCGAGAGCCTCGACGGTCAGCTGGGGCCCCACCACGCGACGCAGTGCGTACATGGCCTGCTGCGCGACGTCGACGTCGTGCACGAGCTCGCGTAACACGCGCTCGGTCTCGGGGGCGCGACGGAAGCGCGGCAGTCCGAGCACGACCTGCTGCCGATTCATGCCGTAGCCCGTGTCTGCGGCGATAGCGAGAATCACAGACGCTGCGCTCAGCGGCGCCGCGTTCACGAGCGCCTCGCCGAGTTGCCATCCGACGCGTCCGCGTCGAACCGCACCCCACTCGACGAACGACGCGTGCAGCGCCTCGAACGCCACCGGCCGCGCCGCGGGGTTCTTGAGGTGCAGGGCGACGGTCTCGATGACTCCGGGATCGGAGAGCCGGGGCAGAACGTCGATCAGCACGGGCGTGGCCGCCTTGGAATCGAACGAGGAGGTATCGAAGTAGCGGCGGTCGTTGACGAAGCGACCGAAATCTTCTGCGCCCGCGACCGAACGGTCGGCGAGAAGACGGCGCACCAGGGCGCGCTCATCGGTGGTCGAAACGACGGACATACGAGCAGGATACATCCGATAGCTGAGGATTTATCGACACGCGTGTCTCATCGTTCGATATCTCGTTGCATCGAGGGCCTGAGGGTCGTGTCGAGGCGGCATGACGGCTGCTCGCACCTTCGCGGCAACCCGTTCCACGGCACAGCCGCCGTCGCGAGACAATGGAGTCATGAGCGAGATCGTCGACAGCCCAGGGCAGAGCACTGCAGACACCGACGAGTCCCAACTCATCTCGCTTCTGCGGCGACTCGTCGAGATCGATTCGTCGAATCCCGACCTCGGCAGCACGGGCCGCGGAGAGGCGGCCGTCGCCGACTTCATCACCGAATGGCTGGCGCCCCATGGATGCGACATCGCACGACTCGAGGCAACGCCCGGTCGTCCGTCGATCGTGGCGACCTGGCGCGGGTCGGGCGGAGGCCGGTCGCTGATGCTCAACGGGCACATCGACACCGTCTCGCTCGACAGCTACGACGGCGACGGCCTCGCCCCGGTGATCCGCGACGGCTCGATGTTCGGTCGCGGCAGCTACGACATGAAGTCGGGAATCGCCGCCATGATGGTAGCCGCTGCCGCAGCCGCAGAGCGACCGCACCGCGGCGATATCGTGCTCGCCCTCGTCGCCGACGAGGAGTTCGAGAGCGCCGGCACCGTCGAGGTGCTGAAGCAGTTCACCGCAGACGGCGCCATCGTCGTCGAACCGAGCGACGGCGAGGTCACCCTCGCACACCGCGGTCTCGTGTGGCTCGACGTCGTCATCACGGGCCGTGCCGCCCACGGCTCCCGCCCCGACCTCGGCCGCGACGCGATCGTTCAGGCGGGCCGCTTTCTCGCCCGTCTCGGCGACCTGGCGCACGAGCTCACGACCCGGCCCGAGCATCCGTTTCTCGGCGCGGCCAACGTGCACGCGTCTCTCGTGCGCGGCGGCGTCGAGATGTCGAGCTACCCGGCCGAGTGCACCATCGGCATCGAGTGGCGCACGCTGCCCGGGCAGGATCTCGACACGATCGTCGGCGAGATCGACGCACTCCTGGTCGCGGTGTCGGCCGAGCATCCGGGGTTCACGTACCGCATCGTGCCGGGACTCACCGAGCCGCCGTTCGAGGCCGACCGTTCGTCGGCCGTCGTGCGGAGTGTGCTTGCGAACGTCGAGGCCGTCACCGGCAAGCCGCCCGTTCTGCGGGGCGAGCCCTTCTGGACCGATTGCGCCCTGCTGGCCGAGGCCGGCATCCCCGCTGTGCTCTTCGGAGTGACCGGGGGCGGAGCACACGCGGCCAGCGAATGGGTCGACCTGGCATCGGTCGAGACGGTCGCGAAGGTGCTCGAGCGCACCATCGACGACTTCTGCGCCTAAGCCCTCGCGGCCTAGGCCAGCGGCTCGATCAACTCGGGGCCGTTGTTGCGCACGCTGTTGACCTGCTTCGACACCTCGTAGTGCTCGAGCTCGTGCGCCACCTCGACCGATTCTGCGTCGAGCAGGTGCAGAAGCGCGTCGGCATCGAGGTCGGCGCCCAGCCAGTCGTCGTAACCGTTCGGGGTGAGAAACGCCGGCATGCGGTCGTGCACCTCGCCGGGCGCGACGTGCGCGTCTCGGGTGATGATGGCCATCGAGATCACCCACCGATCGGGGTCGTCGTCGGGCTTCGTCTTGTCGCGCCAGGCCGAGACGATGCCGGCCATGGCCAGCGCCTGCCCGGGCGCATGGATGAAGTGCGGCTGCTTCGAGCCGTCCGGCAGGATCGTCCACTCGTAGTAGCCCGCCGCCGGAACGATACAGCGCTGCGTCTGGAATGCCCGCCGGTACATGCCCGAGGTCGCGACCGTCTCGATACGCGCGTTGATCGGCTGGGGCCGCTTCGTGAGGTCGGGGTACCAGCCGGGCACGAAGCCCCAACGCACCGCGTCGAGCTCACGGGGATGCTCCTTGCGCTGCCGAACGACCGCCACATCATCGGTCGGGGCCACGTTGTAGTTGTCTTCGAGGTCGGGCAGGTCGTGCATCAGGCCGGAGAGCAGGTCTGCCGAGGCCCTGGCCACCACAAATCGTCCACACATGCGTCCAAGCTAGCCCCGAGCCTCCGACAGCGGAACGCCCGTTTTCAGGAGAATCGACGGTGCCGCGTACGAAAACCGCATAATCGGGGCGGTTTTCCTAAATTGGAGCGCGGCGGTCGGCAATAAATCCCTCGCTCAAGCGGTTGAGGCGCACGTGAGCACAGCACTCCTCCGAGACACCCGCGTCGTCATCATCGGCGCCGGCCAGGCAGGGCTCTCCGTCGCCTTCCACCTGCGCCGCCTCGGGCTCGTCGCCGGCCGGGACTTCGTCGTCCTCGACCGCGGACCGCACGCCGGAGGCGCCTGGCAGTTCCGCTGGGAATCGCTGCGCCTCGACACCGCGCACAAGGTCGACGATCTTCCGGGCATGTCCGAACTCGGAATCAGCTTCTCGACCGCAGATCAATCGCTGCCGGCGCGCGAGGTGGTGAGCGACTACTACGGGCGCTACGAAGAGCACTTCGCCCTCGGAGTCGTGCGCCCCGTCGAGGTCACCGGCGTGTCGAAGATGCCCGATGGGCGCTACGAGGTGCAGACCGATCTCGGCCCCGTTCGCGCCGAGGTCATCGTGAACGCCAGCGGAACCTGGGCGCGGCCGTTCCTCCCGTCGTATCCGGGGGCCGGCGCCTTCGCGGGCATCCAACTCTCGACCCCCGACTATAGGGCGGCGAGCGACCTCGCGGGCCTCGACGTCGTGGTGGTCGGTGGGGGAACCTCCGCCGTGGGGTTCCTGCTCGAGCTCGAGGGCGTCGCCGCCTCGACCACCTGGGTCACACGCAGGCCCGTGGAGTTCACCATGGACGAGCATTCCAAGGTCGCCGCCGTCGAGCGTGCCGATGCGGCGGCCCGCGCGGGATTGCCGATTCCAAGCGTGTCGAGCGGCACCGGGCTGCCCGCGAGCGCTCGCAACGTCGCCGGCCGCGAGCGCGGCGTTCTCGTGGACCGGCCGATGTTCGCGTCGATCGAGATAGACGGGGTGCGCTGGGCCGACGGCTCGTTCCAGCACGCCGATGCGATCATCTGGGCGACGGGATTTCGGGCAGAACTTGCCCACCTCGCACCGCTCCATCTGCGCGAGACAGGAGGCGGGGTAGCCGTCGAGAAGGGCAGGTCGCTGCGCGATCCGCACGTGTTTTTGGCGGGGTTCGGGCCGCAGGCGAGCACGATCGGCGCGAATCGAGCGGGTCGGGTCGTGGCCACTCAGGTGATGGATGCCCTGGCGGCCGCGAACGACCGCGGGGAATGACGCGGACTAGGTCTGCGGACTCGTTCCGCCGGGCTCAGCGATCAGAACCATTCCGTTGGCGCTGTTCGCCGTCACCATGAGCGCCTCGATCCACGCGCGGTTCACGGGTGGCTGGCGGTTGCCGTAGAAACGGATGTGCAGGGGAATCGTCGGATGCATCCAAATGGAGCTGCGCCCGTTGCCTTCGTCGGAGTTGTGCTCCCAGTTGAAGAGGAAGGATTCTCCCCGTCGGAATTTGGCGTTGACCACGACGCGCATGTGCGCGAGCACACGATCGTCGATGTCGATTTCGAGGCCGGTCGGGCCGTAGATGAGTTTTCCCACCTAGTTAGTTTATCTAGCTATTTATCCGACTGCGACACCGCATCGCTCATTCGCTCGAGAAAGGCGGTGATGACCGTGGCCTCGGCCGGGTCGAGGCTCCGCGCGACGGCCATCATGCGGTGATGCATGTCGCCGAACACCTCGCCCATGTCGGAATGGGTCATGGGCGTTGCGACCAGCACCACGGCGCGTCCGTCGCTCGGATGCTTGGTGCGGCTCAGATGCCCGCTCGCGACCAATCGGTCGACGAGCACGGTCGTGGATGCCGACGAGATGCCGAGGTGGCCGGCTAGGTCTTTCGGACTCACCGCCCGCGAATCGCGCTCGGCATTCACCACGAAGCGAAGCGCCGTGATGTCGGTCTCATTCAGACGCAGCGCTGCGCGAGTTCGACGGCGCATCGCCATCTCTGCCACCCGGTAGCGGCGGAGGGCATTGAGCGCATCGACACCGGTCTTCAGCTCGGTATCGTCGCCATACCAATAGCCCGAAGCACGCACCTCCGCCGATTCCATGCATTGATTCTACGGCGAGGTTGCTAGGCGAACTAAGTATCTCTCATTCTTCTCGGACAGGTGTCCGAGAAATCGTGATAGACTGCCCTGATGTCAACTGTTCGGAGTGCTGTAATGCCCGACAGTTTTCGATCTTCCTCCGAGGCTCCGGCCGACCCGAGAGCGGCACGCACCCGGCAGGGAATCCTGGCCGCGGTCGCACGGCTCCACTCCGCCGATTCCGGCGACATCTCTGTCAGCGACATCGTGCGCGAGGCGAAGATCAGCCGCAGCTCGTTCTACGCGCACTTCTCGAGCCTCGACGACCTCGCGGTCGCTCTGCTTCGGCAGGAGCTCGCCAGCGTCGCCGCGCCAAACCCGGATGAGCCCGACTCCGCAGCCAGCCTTCGCGAGAGCTACACCCGTCTCGTGCAGCACTTCGCCCAACGGGAGTCGCTCTACTCTCACGCTCTCGGCCTCCCACTCTCTCGACGAGCGTTCGACGAGGTGATCGCGGCATACGCCGAGCAGGTGCTGGCGTCGTTCGACGCGCCCGCCTCCGGGGCCTCCGCCATCCGGGCGCGTCTTGCCGCGACCTACGTCGCCGGCGGCACCGTGAGCCTGCTCAGCGCCTGGGTAGCCGATCACCACGACATCAGCGAAGACGAGCTGGTCGACCAACTCATCGACCTGCTGCCCTCCTGGCTCACCTGACTCCTCGAGTCTGACCTCCGGTCAGCGCTCACCTCAGATCTCACCTCCACACACCACGTCACATAGAAAAGAGAAGCCCAGCCGTGAAATTCGATATTGGAGAGACCCTCGTCTACCCGCACCACGGAGCGGTCACCATCACGGAACTCGAGACCAAGAAGGTCAAGGGCGAAGACAAGCGCTACATGACGCTGCGGGTGCACACGAGCGATCTCATCATCAAGCTTCCGATCGACAACGTCGAACTCGTCGGAGTGCGTGACGTGATCGACGCCGCCGGTGTCGACGAGGTCTTCGCCGTTCTGCAGAACGACTTCGTCGAGGAGCCCGGCAACTGGTCGCGTCGCTACAAGGCGAACCAGGAGAAGATGGCCTCGGGCAGCGTGCACCGTGTCGCCGAGGTCGTTCGCGACCTGTGGCGTCGCGAGCAGGCTCAGGGCGTCTCGGCCGGCGAGAAGCGACTGCTGCTCAAGGCTCGACAGGTGCTCATCTCAGAGCTGGCACTCGCGCGCCGGGTCAGCGACGAAGACGCATCGCTGCTGCTCGACGAGGTGCTGAACGCGGTCGTCGTCTAAACTTTCGCAGCCCCTCGTATCGAGGAAAGCGTGGCAGAGGCCGACCGGTCCCCCCGGACCAGATCCCCACATCCCTGTCGGCCTCTGCCTATTAGCTCAAGTTAGACATTTCTGAGAGCGGTTGCAACGTGACGATGTCTCACGTTACGTCGCGAGTCGCTGTGTGGGCCCAACGACGGGTATCCGGCGTCTTAAAAAGAGAAGCGGGCCCGGGGTGCTGCACCCCGGGCCCGCTTCGTCGATCGTGCTAGTTGCAGACCTTCGAGAGCGCCATGAAGGTGTCCTGAACGTCGGTCGAGGCCTCGGTCAGGGCCTCGGTGTCGGCAGATGCCGGGTCGACCGAGAACGTCTTGAACTCGCTGACGAGCGAGCTCAGAGCCTCGTCTGCGTCATCGGCAACGTCTTTGACCTCGTCGTTCGAGACCTTCGACACGTTGTCGGAGAACTTGTCAGAGACCGTCTGAAGGGCCTTCGCCGCACCCTCGGGGTCGGTCGCGGCGTCGGAGAGGCTGCTGGTCAGCTCGCTCTGCAGGTCGGTGAGACCCGTCTCGAGAACCTTGCAGGCGTCGGCCTTGCTCTGTCCGCCGGCGCAGCCGGTCAGCAGAAGTCCGGTGATGGCGAGCGCGCCGATCAGCGAGGTGGTCTTGGTGCGCGAAATTCGCATTGGGAGGTACTCCTTTTTGGGGGGTGCTTGGTGTGAAAACCCTAGCAGTCAGCCGTAAACGGGCCGAGCCGAGGGCATGGGCAGTGCTCACCATTGACATCTCTCACCGCCCGACGCGAGGCTCCGGTCAAGGCGTGGGAACAGCCAGGCTGACGCCCGCATCGGCGTCGGAGAACTCCACGCTCGTCCAGGCGTCGGCCTCTCCGGCAACCGGGATCTCCGCCTTCAGCAGGTGGCCGGTCTCGTCGATCCAATAGCGGATCGTCGACGCCGCGTCGCTCGGCGGCGCCGTAGCCGGGGCATCCGACGTGGGGCCGGCGAAGACGTCGACCGGCACGCCGTCGATGTCGTCGGAACGCAACCAGAGGGCATCCGTCTGCTGCAGAAGCTGGGGGTTGTCGGGCCTGTCGTTGCCGAGACTCAGCAGCACCGAGACGACGTTCGAGAGGCTCGTCGCCGACGGGTCGAGGGGGCTGTCCGTCCAGCCGTCGGCGGGTACGGGCAGTGGCGCCTCATCGAGCGTCGTCGGCTGATAGCCGAGCGTCTGCGGCGTGAAGCGCAGCAGGCCGGTGTCGGCCGCGCCATTCACCGTGGTCGACGCGAAGCCGTAGCCCGCCGCCGCCGCGTAGTCGACCCAGCCCGAGAACGTGACCGGCTGCTGCCCCGCGATACTGAACGTCACCGCACGCACACCGCTGTCGAAGTTGTTGAAGCGAAAGATCGCGAGCCGCTGCGCCTGCTCCGTCGACAGCCTCGAAGTCGCCGCCTGGCTCGACGCCGCAGCATCCGGCGCATCTGACGGGGTACAGCCCGACACACCGAGGACACCACCCAGGAGCACCGCCACCACCAGGGGGCGCACCCCACGACTATTTCGAACCACCCGCCGAGGCTAGCGCATGCTCCGACGCAATAACGTCACAGTGCGCTAGACGAAGACAGTGCGCTAGACGAAGACGGGCTCCGGCTGCAGCACGACGCCGAACTCCGCCGACACGCGATTCTGGATGTACCGCGACAGTTCCGCGATATCGGCGGCTGCGGCGCCGCCGGTGTTCACGATCGCGAGCGTGTGCTTCGAGGAGATCGCCGCGCGGGATCCCGGCAGCGAGAAGCCCTTGCCGATGCCCGTGCGTTCGATCAACCACGCGGCGCTCAGCTTGACCTGCGGTTCCGTCGAGGCGGACGCCGATGCGGCTCCGCCGAGCGGACCCGACAGATCGACCACGAGACCGGATGCGGGGTCGGGCAATGGCACCACGACCGGGGCCGGCTCGGCCTCGACGAGCCAGCGGGGTGCATCCGACGGCAGCCCACGGGCGAAGTTCTCAGAGACGATCGGGTTCGTGAAGAACGAGCCGGCACTCACGGAATCGGGATCCGCGGCGTCGAGAACCATGCCCTTCGACGAGCGCAGCGACAGAACGGCCGAGCGCACGGCGCCGAGGGCCACCCGGTCACCCACGGCGACGCCGAGAGCGGCGGCCAGCTGCGGGTACGCGATCGGGTTGCCGAGAGCGAGCGGTCCGAGTGGCTCTGCGGAGTCGTCGGAGTCGGTCAGCGAGAACGTGACCGAGAGCACGACTCCGCGCCGACCCTTCTTGAACACGCTGGTGCGGTAGCCGAGTTCGAGCTCATCGCGGGCGATGCGCTCGACGCGGCCGGTGCCGTAGTCGAGGAAGTCCACAGAGACGATCGAGTCGCCGGCCTCCTGCCCGTAGGCGCCGATGTTCTGAATGGGCGATGCGCCGGTCGATCCGGGGATGCCCGAGAGCGCCTCGAGCCCCGACCAGCCCTGTTCCACCGTGTAGGCGACGAGGTCTTCCCACGGTTCGCCGGCCTGCACGCGCAGCCGAACGGTGCCGCTCGGCGCGACGATGCGCGCCACTCCTCTGGTCGCGACGCGCACGACCGTGCCGTCGAAGCCTTCGTCGGAGATGACGACGTTGGAGCCACCGCCGAGCACGAACCAGTCGTCACCCGAATCCCACACCCCGAGCACGCTCTGCAACAACTCGGGCTCACCCTGCGGCTCGATGATGCGGGCCGCGGGGCCGCCGACCTTCAGCGTCGTCAGGGGGCCGAGCGGAACATCCGCGGCCTCGACCGAGCCGTTCGACTGCCCCTCGGCGTGCGGTTCCGGCCGCCCGTGCCGCCCGCTCATACGGATGCGGAGGGCGCCAGAGAGACGACGGCCTGCGCCTTGCCGAGAACCGTGTCGCCGTTGTAGGTGACCGTCAGGTCGATGCGCGCGGTTCCTGCGTCGGCGTCGATCTTGCCGACCTTCGCGCTGACGATCAGTTCAGCTCCCTCGACGGGGTCGACGAGCACCGGGCGGGTGAAGCGCACCTGGTAGTCGAGCACACGCCCGGGGTCGCCGATCCAGTCGACGACCGGCTGCACGGCGAGGCCCATCGTCAGCATGCCGTGCGCGAGAACGCCGGGCAGGCCCACGGATGCCGCGACGTCGTCGCGATAGTGGATGGCGTTGAAGTCGCCGCTTGCTCCGGCGTAGCGCACGAGCGAGTCGCGGCTCAGCGCGAAGTGGCCACCCGCGACGACGTCGCCCGCAGTCAGCTCGTCGGGCATGAGGGTGATTCCGGCGGTCATTCGTCTCCCCTGACGACGAGGGTGGATGTTGCGGTCACGACGTGCGCGCCCGTCGCGTCGACGATTCTCGACTCGGCGGTGACCATCGAGTGGCCGCCCAGCGACTTGATGCTCGCGACGCTCAGGGTCGCGGTGAGCTCGTCGCCGGCCACGATCGGGCGGGTGAAAGTGAAGCGCTGGTCGCCGTGAACGACGCGCGAGAAGTCGATGCCGGCATCCGGCTCGCTCAGCAGCTGCTTCAACGTGTGCTCCTGCACCACCACCGCGAATGTGGGCGGGGCGACGACGTCGGCGTAGCCGGCCGCTCGAGCCGCTTCGACGTCGGTGTTGAGCGGGCTCGTGGCGAAGACGGCCGCGGAGAATTCGCGCACCTTCTCACGGCCGACGAGATAGGGAGAGGTCGGGGCGAAGACGCGTCCGACGAGTTCGGGGTTCACTGGCACCCGTCCATTGTACGAACGCCCCGGCCGGGTGTGCTCTGCGGCTGCCTAGACTGATCACCGATGAGCACCCCCCCAGCCCCGAAACCGCGGTCGCGCTCGAACCGCACCCTGTTCCTCGTGCTCGGAATCGGCGGCGCTCTCGGGCTGCTCGTGTCGATAGCGGCTGCCGTGATGGTCTTCGCGCTGGCGACCGGGGTCATGCGGGGCGGCGATGAGGCCGGCCCGGCGCCCGAGCCGTCGCCATCCGGCGCGTCACCCGACGACGTCGACTACAGCGACCTCACCTTCGGCTCGACGTACACGTTGCCCTCCGGCAGCCTCGCGGCCCTCACCTTCCGCCCGCCGGAGGGCACCGACTGGGTCGTCGATGCGGATGCCCCGAGCGACGCCGACACGATGAGCTACGTCAGCGAATCGACCGGATGCAAGCTGCGCATCTGGCAGTCGTCTCTCGACTCCGTCGATGTCGCCGCCGGCGACGACGACGAGGCGACCTCGCGTGAGGTGGCCTCGGCGCTGCGCACGCAGCCGATCGCCGACGACGCCTTCGCCAAGCACACGTTCACCGGCGGCTTCTCGTCGGCCAAGGTCGAGTTCGTCGACCTGCTCTGGGGCGCATCGAACGGCAACTACCTGGCCGTGCGCGCGTTCGGCGAGGCGGGAGTCTTCGTGTCGGTCGGGGTGGCGTGCACGCAGTCGAGCGCGTGGGACGCCGTGAAGAAGGCCGACTCGGGGCTCGGAGTCGTCACCCTGTCGGAGTAATTACTCCTGCAGTGATCGCGTAGGCCGCCAGCGGCCGTACCGAGGTCAGCCCGAGACCGCCCACATCGCGACGGCGCTGGCCGCTGCCACGTTCAGCGAGTCGATTCCGTGCTTCATCGGAATCTGCACCACGGTGTCGGATGCCGCTATCGCCTCGGGCGTCAGGCCCTCGCCCTCCGCGCCCAGCACCAGGGCGAGCTTCTCGGGAAGGCGAGCCTGGAAGTCTCGCAGGCTGACGGCATCCGGGGTCAGAGCCAGCGCGGCGACGTGGAAACCGGTGCCGACGAGCAGTTCGCGCGTCTCCGGCCACTCGCCGACGCGCGTCCAGGGAACCTGCAGCACCGTGCCCATGCTCACCCGGATCGCGCGGCGGTAGAACGGGTCGGAGCACCGCGGCGTGACGAGAACCGCATCGGCGCCGATCGCGCCCGCCGAGCGGAAGATCGCGCCCACATTCGTAGGGTCGACCACATTCTCGAGAACGACGACACGACGGGCGTTCCGGATGAGCTCCGCCGGGTTCGCGAGCGCCGGGCGATTCATCGAGGCGATGAGTCCGCGGTGCAGAATGTAGCCGGTGAGCTCGGCGAGGAGCTCGCCCGGGCCGGTGAAGATCGGCACGTCGGAGAAGCCGTACTCGGCGAGGGCGGCCTGGGCCTCGTCGGTCGAGGTTCCGAGCGCCAGGACCGAGCGGGGCACGTGGCCAGCGCGCAGTGCTCGCTCGAACACGAGCAACGACTCAGCGAGATAGAGGCCGTGCTCGGAGCCGCGAGCCTTCTTGAGGGCGACGTCGGTGAGGTGGGCGTAGTCGCTGAGCCTCGGATCGGTCAGGCTCTCGACGGGAAGTACGGGCACTCGCGCTGTCGCTATCCGCGCCGGTTCGGTGCATCCGCGTCTGGACGACCGGGAGCGGATGCGCCGGACGGGCGCGGATGTCCGCCTCCAGCGCCGCCGGCGCGGCCCTCGCGGCCCTCGCGGATGACGATCAGCGCGTACTGGGCGCCGACGAAGACGTGCAGCAGGCATCCGACGACCACGCCGTAGAAGGCGACGACGGCGAGCACCTCGTGGCCGGGGAAGTCGGCATGGCCGAGCAGCAGCAACGGAAGGCCGAGCATCAGGAACGTGGTGCGGATCTTCGAGATGTATGTGATCGTCATCGAACCCTGGCGCTTGTACGCAACGATGATCAGGCCCAGAACGAGGTCGGTCACCGCGATGGCGATGAGGATCCAGAGGGGCAGAATTCCGCTGATGACCAGGGTGAGGCACACCACCACCTGGCTGGCACGGTCGGCCACGGGGTCGAGTACGGCGCCGAAGTGCGTCACCTGGCCGAGCTTGCGCGCTGCGAAGCCGTCGATCCAGTCCGTGGCGCCGAGCGCGACGAGAACGATGAACGCCCAGAAGTTCTCGTGCCACAGCAGCACGAGAAGCACGAACAGCGGCATGAACAGGATGAGACGGGCGAACGTGATCGTGTTCGGCACGTTCAGAATCCGCTCGCGCTCCGGGTGCGCTGTCGAGGTGTCCACCCTCTGAGGGTAACCGCTGCACGGCCGCGAGCACTGCACGCCACAGGCACGAAAAAAGCCCCGAGATGGCGAGATCTCGGGGCTTTCGTAGCGGGAGCGGGACTCGAACCCGCGACACCACGATTATGAGCCGTGTGCTCTAACCACCTGAGCTACCCCGCCGGGCGCCGTCCGTTCGGCAAGCAGCTCGCGCTGCCGCCTGTGGAGGACGGAGCCCCCTGTGGGAATCGGACCCACTACCTCTTCCTTACCAAGGAAGTGCTCTACCAATGAGCTAAGGGGGCGTAACCTGCGCACGACTGATAAGCCGTGCGATTTGGCACCTGTAGAGAATAGCATCACAAACGGGCCAGCCTGAACCGCCGTCTGGGATCGAAACGATTCGAGACTAGAGTGTTGCGCATGACAGTCGAACTCACCGACGCCTCCGGCGCGCCTGAATCCGCCTCGCACAGCTCGCTGCTCGCGATCGGCAGCGGCACCGAGTGGTGGCGCTCCGCCGTGATCTATCAGATCTACCCGCGCTCATTCGCTGACAGTGACGGCGACGGCATCGGCGACCTGCCCGGCATCACGAGCCGCCTCGACTCGCTCGCAGACCTCGGGGTCGACGCGATCTGGCTCTCGCCGTTCTACACCTCTCCCCAGCACGACGCCGGCTACGACGTGGCGAACTACGTCGACGTCGATCCGCTCTTCGGCACCCTCTCCGACTTCGACGCCATGCTCGCTCGCGCACACGAACTCGGGCTCAAGGTCATCGTCGACCTCGTTCCCAACCACACCTCGTGGGAGCACGAGTGGTTCAAGGCCGCCCTCGCCGCTCCGGAAGGCAGCCCGGAGCGCGACCGTTACATGTTCCGCGACGGCCTCGGCGAGAACGGCGAGATCGCGCCCAACAACTGGCAGTCGGTGTTCGGCGGCCCCATGTGGGAGCGCACGACCAACCCCGATGGCACCCCCGGCCAGTGGTACTTGCACATCTTCGACGTGAGCCAGCCCGACCTGAACTGGCAGAACCCGTGGGTGCGCGAGCAGATGATCGGCGTTCTGCGCTTCTGGCTCGACCGCGGCGTCGACGGCTTCCGAGTGGATGTCGCGCACGGCCTGATCAAAGAGGCCGGGCTTCCCGACTACACGCCTCCCGCAGACGCCGGCAGCATGGGCGGCGGAGCCTCGCCCCTCGAGCCCGGGATCGACTCGGACGACCCGCCCACACCGCCCTATTGGGCACAGGACGGCGTGCACGAGATCTACCGCGCCTGGCACGAGGTGCTCGACGAGTACGAGGGCGATCGCGTCCTCTGCGCCGAGGCCTGGGTCGAGCCGCTCACCAAGCTCGCCCGCTGGGTGCGCCCCGACGAGATGCAGCAGGCCTTCAACTTCACCTACCTCGAGGCATCGTGGAACGCCCCGCAGCTGCGCGCGGTGATCGACACGTCGATCCACGCCTTCGGAACCGTCGGCGCCCCCTCCACCTGGGTGCTCTCGAATCACGACGTGGTGCGCCACGCCAGCCGCCTGGCTCTCGGAGCGGACAACCTGCAGGGTGACGGCATCGGGCCGAAGACCCCGGGGCTGCCCGACACCGCACTCGGTCTGCGTCGCGCCCGCGCCGCCACGGCCCTGATGCTCGCCCTCCCCGGCAGCTCCTACGTCTACCAGGGCGAGGAGCTCGGCCTGCCGGAGGCCATCCATCTGCCCGACGACGCGCGACAAGACCCCACCTGGTTCCGCACCAAAGGTGAGCGCTACGGGCGCGACGGATGCCGCGTGCCGATTCCCTGGGAGGCCGGCCGGCCGAGCTACGGCTTCGGCCCCACGGCCGCGAGCTGGCTGCCACAGCCGAGCGATTGGGATTCCTACTCCCGCGACAGCCAGACGGGCGTGCCCGGATCGACCCTCGAGCTCTACAAGCTCGCGCTGTCGCTGCGCGCACAGCACAAACTGGGCACGGGCCTGATCGAGTGGCTACCCGGTTACGGCGACGACGTGATCGCATTCTCGAACGGAGCCGTGACCGTGATCGCGAACATCGGTTCGGTGCCGGTCGAGCTGCCGGAGGGCGAAGTGCTGCTCGCGTCGGAGTCCGTCGCCGAAGCTGTACTACCCGTCGACACCACGGTCTGGCTCGCGAACTAGCCCTCGGGGGCACCGCGGTCCCAGCATCGACACGTCGAAAAAGCACCCAAGAATCCGCTCTTGGGTGCTTTTGCGACGAGTGAGTTCGAGGGAACAGATCCATCCGGCGAAGATGCACTCTCCGCCTCGGCTATCGGTGTTTTTCCGCCGAGTCGGCGCATCCCGAGTCGGCGTATCCGGCGGCTAGTTGGCGTACTGGTTCAGCCAGGGCATGGGGTCAATGGGCTTGTCGCTCGCATCGTGGATCTCGAAGTGCAGGTGCGCACCCGTCGAGGTTCCGGTGCTGCCCACGTTGCCGACCTGCTGGCCGACCTTCACGTCTTCGCCCTTGCTCATCGCGACCGAGTTGCACTGCATGTGGCCGTAGAGGCTCGCGAACTTCATGCCGTTGACGTTGTGGTCGACGATCACGTAGCAGCCGTAGCCGCCCGCATCGCTCTTCTGCGAGAGCCGCACGGTGCCGTCGGCGATCACCTGAATAGGGGCGCCCATTCCGGGGTTGAAGTCGATGCCCTGGTGGTTCGTGCTTCCGATACCACCGGGTGATGAGCGGTAGCCGAAGCCGTCGCTGATCGGCACGCCGGTCGGGAACGGCCACTGGATGCTGCCACTCGTGTCGTTCGAGAAGGTGTCGGCCGTGCTGAAACCGGTCATCGACACCTTGGGCACGCTCGTGACCGTGTAGGAGTCGCGGTTGACCTGCGCCGCGGCGGCCTCTGTCGCGGTTCTGGCCTGCTGCTTCGTCGTGTCGCGGGTCGTGTTCTGCTCGGCCTGCACCTGCACGCTCTGCGAGATCGACGCGTTCGGCGTCGCGGCGAAGTACGCCTCGGCGGGAAGCGACGTGGCCACGGCGATTCCGCCGGCGATCAGGAACGCGAACATGCCGAAGCTCTTCTTGGCGATCGTCTTGGTCGAGGGGCGACGTCGTCGCTGCTGCGGGATGGCCGCCTCGCCAGAGCCGTTGCCGGATGCGTCGGCCGCCGACTTCGGCGAACTCACGCGGGAGCGTTCGGCGGGCGCGCTGGCCGCGCGGCGACCGACCTTCACCCGCGGAGGAGTGTTCTCGTCGTCGGACCGGCCGGAGACGGCGCGGCGGCCCGGCACGCGAGTCGAGGGCGCGGGTGCCACTTCGCCGAGCACGTCGGCGGCGGCGATGTCGACGGAGGCCTCAGCCGAAGAGTCGACGACGGGAACGCTCACGTCGACAGGCGAGTCTGCCGAGACTCCGGAGCCGTCGAGGGTGACATCGACGGCAGACACCGGCGTGACCGACTCGGCTACGCCGACCGCGACCAGTTGCGGCTCGGTCGTTGCGAACGCGACAGCGGAGGCGAGCTCGTCGGTCGACGCGGCAGCGCGACGCCCGCGGGGACGAACAGTGTTTTCGAACGCGGCGCGTTCGGCCGCGCGCTCCTGCTCTTCGGTGAGGATGACGGGGGCGGCCACGCCGGCGGCTCGAGCCGCCCTGCGGGTCTGAGGGGCAGCGACCGGTCGCGCATCCGGAGTCGCCGCAGCGGCCACGGGCGCTGCGAGAGGAACCTCGGTGCTGAGGGCATCGCTGGATGCCGCCTGGCGCCGTGACCTTCGGGACTGGGGAACGTCGTGGGCCTTGGGGGTCGAACCGTCGGTCGCAGACGAGAGGTCATCTGGACGGGGGTTGTGACGAGCCAAGGTGCAGGAGTTCCAATGTCAGTTCGGGTTTTAGAGCAAAGTGCGTTCTGTATGTCTCACGCCAGTCAAAGACGCGACTGTCGAGGCTAACCGCCTAGTCTGAAAATTTCCGCAAAACGAAAAACTTTCGGCGCACACTGACGGTCTCCGACTGTCAGATGAGGCCGGCGGATGCGTACAGCTCGCGCAGGATCGGCTCGAGCTCGACAGCGAGCGACTCGTCGGTGGCCAGCAGGAACCGGGCGCTCTCGGCGTCGCCGTCGAAGCCGCTGACCCGGCCGCCCGCCTCTCGAACGACAAGGGCACCCGCGGCGTGATCCCACGGATTCAGACCCCGCTCGGCGTAGACGTCGAGGCGCCCCGCCGCGACCCAGCAGAGGTCGAGAGCCGCAGAGCCGGCACGGCGAATGTCGCGGACGCGGCCGATGATGCCGGCCAGCACCTGACCCTGGCGCACGCGTGTCTCGGCGCTGTACGAGAAGCCCGTGCTCAGAAGCGCCTGCTCGAGCGAGACGTCGGAGTTGACCTGAAGCTGCTGGGCGCCGAGGTAGGCCCCACCTGCTTGCGAGGCCGTGAAGACCTCTCCCGTGGCCGGGTTCACGACGCAGCCGGCGAGGGTGTTCCACTGCTGGGGGTCGGCGCCGCCCTCGACGACGGCGATACTCACCGCGTACTGAGGAATGCCGTACAGATAGTTGACCGTTCCGTCGATGGGATCGACGATCCACGTCAGTCCGGAACCGCCCGTCGAGCCGGTGGACTCCTCGCCCAGAAAGCCGTCGTCCGGTCGTACGTCGGCGATCGCGCTGCGAATGTAGCTCTCGACCTCCCGGTCGGCGAGGGTGACCACGTCGACGATCGAGGACTTCGTCGCCGCGACCTCGACACCCTCGGCGCGACGGCGGGCCGCGAGCGCGCCCGCTTCGAGGCCGATTCGGCGGGCGATGTCGAGCAGATCGTTGTTCGCAGCGATGGTCATGACTCCAGCCTGTCACAGCAGCCTGATCCACAGAACTCGCCCGAATATTCACGTGAACGGGCGCCCCCGCTAGGGTCGTTGCGAGCACCGGCAGCGGAACAGGAGCAGTAAGAGGATGATCGGCAACAACGCGCCCGTATGGTTCGGCGGCGACTACAACCCGGAGCAGTGGCCGGAGGAGGTCTGGGCCGACGACGTGCGGCTCATGCAGAAGGCCGGCGTCACGATCGCGACGGTCGGCGTGTTCTCGTGGGCCAAGCTCGAGCCGCGCGACGGGGAGTTCGACTTCGCCTGGCTCGACCGGGTGATCGACGGTCTCCACGCGGGCGGAGTCCGCGTCGACCTCGCGACCGCGACCGCCTCTCCCCCGCCGTGGCTCAGCGCCGCGCATCCCGAGATCCTGCCGGTCACCGCCGAGGGTGTGCGCCTCGACGTCGGCAGCCGGCAGCAGTACAGCCCGAGCTCCCGCGTGTACCGCGAGTACGCGACCCGCCTCGTGCGGGCCATGGCCGAGCGTTACGGCGCGCATCCGGCCGTCGCGGCCTGGCACATCAACAACGAATACGGATGCCACGTGGCGCAGTCGTTCGACGACGAGTCGGCCGCGGCGTTCAGGGTGTGGCTCGAGGCGAAGTACGGCAGCATCGAGGCGCTGAACCACGCGTGGGGCACCGCGTTCTGGTCGCAGCACTACTCGAAGTTCAGCGAGGTGCAGCCGCCACGCGCCATGCCCACGTTCCCGAATCCCACACAGCTGCTCGACTGGCACCGCTTCTCTTCGGACGCGCTGCTCGAGTGCTACCGCGCCGAGCTGGCCGTTCTGCGCGAGGTCACTCCCGACATCCCCGTGACCACCAACTTCATGGGCTTCTTCAAACCGGTCGACTACTGGAAGTGGGCGAAGGAGGTCGACTTCGTCTCGGACGACTCGTACCCCGACCCCGCAGACCCGCTCTCTCCCGCGTTCGCCGCGATGACCCGCGACCTCATGCGCTCGCTGCGCGGCGGCCAGCCGTGGATGCTCATGGAGCAGACGACGGGCGCGGTGAATTGGCGTACCCGCAACGCCCCGAAGCTGCCGGGCGAGAACCGGCTCTACTCGATGCAGTCCGTCGCCCGTGGCGCGGACGGCATCCTGTACTTCCAGTGGCGGCAGTCCGTCGCGGGGGCCGAGAAGTTCCACGCCGCGATGGTGCCGCACGCCGGAGAGGACACGCGCATCTTCCGCGAGGTGACGGCTCTCGGCGCCGAGCTGACGACCCTGGTCGACGTCGTGGGATCGCGGGTCCCGAGTTCTGTCGCGATCGTCTTCGACTGGGATTCGTGGAACGCGCTCGAGCAGCCGGCCTCGCCCGCGCAGCTCGTCTATCTCGACGAGATCATGTCGTGGCACTGGTCGCTGCGGGCGCTCGGTGTGACGGTCGACTTCGTCGAGGCGGGCGCTTCTGTCGACGGATACTCGCTCGTCATCGCGCCGGCTCTCTTCGCCGTGCCCCGCGCGGCGCTCGAGACGTTGGCCGCGGTTCCCGCCCGCGGAGGGCAGCTGATCGTGGGCTACCAGACCGGCATCCTCGACGAGAACCTGCACGTGCAGCAGGGCGGCTACCTCGGCCCGCTGCAGGCGGCGCTGGGAGTGCGGGTCGAGGAGTTCGCGCCCCTCGCCGGGCCCGACCTGCGCGCCACGGGAACCGCGCCCGTGCCGACCACGGGCATCCGGTTCGGCGACGAGGTGCGCCCGGCCGCTGTCTGGACCGAGCTTTTGCGCGCCGACGACTCCGAGGTGCTGGCGACGTTCACCGATGGGCTCGCGGCGGGGTCACCCGCGATCACGAGGCGCTCGGCGGGTGGTCCGGCGAGCGGGTCGGATGCGCCGGGCAGGGCCGCGGGCACGGCCTGGTACGTGGCGACCCGGCCCGATACGGCCACCGTGTACGAACTGCTTCTGGATGCGCTGGGTCGCGCGGGCGTGCGCCCCCTGCTCGACGGCTCGAACCCCGACATCGAGGTGGTCGAGCGCGCCGGAATGCGCTGGGTGCTGAACTTCGGACGCGCCGAGGCCACGGTCACCGTCGGCGACGACACGGTGACGATCCCGGCTCACGACCTGGTGCGGTTGCCCGTGGTCTAGTGCCGTGGCGTAGCGCTGGGGCTGGCGGCGCTCAGGCGCGCAGGAACTCGATCGCCGCGGTGCGGAAGTGGCGCGACGTGGGCGCGTTGAAGTGGTTGCGACCGGGGATCTCGTAGAAGACCCCGTTCGGCGTGGCCTCGGCCAGGCCCTTCGAGCGCTCGAGGATCGAATCGTCGCTGCCGGTCGCGAACAGCACGGGCTGCAGGGGCGGATGCGCCGGGTCGGGCTGGATGCCGTCGCGCATGCCGTCGACGAGGCTCATCAGCGCCTCGAGATCGTTGCCCGGAATGGCGGAGGCCATGGTCACGTAGGCGCGGGTGATCCGATCCTCGACCTCGGCGCCGGTCTCGATGAACGCCCTGGCCTCGTCGGTGCGCAGACGGGTCAGCGGCTGGCCGTCGGGGATTCCGCCGAGAACCGCGCGGGTGATGCGCCCGGAAAGATCGAGCGCCGCCTGCCAGCCGACCCGCGCGCCCAGCGAGTACCCGGCGTAGACGGCCTCGTCGATGAGATAGGTGTCCATCACCACGACCAGATCGGAGACGAGCTGTTCCATCGAATAGGCGGAGGGGTCGTGGGGCTTGTCGCTCTCACCGTGCCCTCGCTGGTCGAGGGCGATTACCCGATAGCCCGCGCGGGTGAGGTCGCGGGTCCACCCCGTGGCATGCCAGTTGACGAGTGCGCTCGAGGCGAAGCCGTGCACCGCGAGAACGGTCGGCGCGTCTGCATCTCCGAACTCGTAGGTGGCTAACTGCAGCCCATCGGAGGACATGATCTTCTGCGCGCGGGGCGCGGCCGGCACAAGTGAGTTCACGCGTCCAGTCTGCCAACAATCGGCGGTGCGCCCGCGCACGGTCGCATACTGGTGTCGTGACCGCCGCAGCCTCCGTTCTCGACACCCTCGTCGCATCCATCGATGCCCACCATCTCGGCGCCTATGGCGTGCACGTACTCGTCGCCGACAACGAGGCTCACCACCGCTGGCGCAGCGACGACCGCGAGAACCTCTACTCGGTGTCGAAGGGTGTCTGCGCCCTCGCGGCAAGTATGGCCGCCGATGAGGGCGTCATCTCGTTCGACACCAGTGTCGGCGAGGTCTTCGCGGGTGGCCAGCTGGGAGAGGGCACACACGACGTGACCCTCGGCCAGCTCCTCTCCATGACGAGCGGCATCGACTTCGAATGGTTCGGCGACGACGAGGTCGTCTGGCCCGACCTCGCCCTCGAGATGATCGGCAGGCCCACACGCGGCGCCGGTCGCGTCTTCCAGTACTCGGATGCGAGCACCTACCTGGCCATGCGGATGCTGGGCTCGATCGTCGGCGACGTGCGCGACTGGCTGATGCCACGTCTCTTCGAGCCGCTGGGCATTCACAATCCGCAGTGGCACCGCTGCCCCCTCGGCTGGATCCTCGGCGGCAGCGGCCTCTACCTGCGAACCTCGGAGCTGGCCCGGATCGGGCGGCTGCTTCGCGATCGGGGCAGTTGGAACGGACAGAGCCTCGTGTCTGCCGAACGGATCGACGCGCTGCATGGCGACTGGGTGTCCACGGGCGGCGCACCGCCCTTCGAGCGCTACGGCATCGCCACCTGGGCAGGGCCCGGCGACTCGTGGAGGCTCGACGGCCGGTATGGCCAGTACGTGATCGTCGATGATGCCCGCGATGCCATGATCACGATCACGGCTCACGAGGAGGGGCACGATCATCGACTGGCGGATCTTGCGCACGCGGCCCTCGTCGGGGGTGCATCCCTACGCGCATGACTGTGCCCGTTTACCTCCATTCCGTCGGTGCGCGGCCGCACAGTTGGAGGTAAACGGGCACAATCATCGGGCGGATCCGCAGCGACAGCAGCGGCAACGAAGAAAGCCCCGCGAATCGTATGATTCGCAGGGCTTTTCTGGTGGCAAGTGAGGGATTCGAACCCCCGAAGTCTAAGACGGCTGATTTACAGTCAGATCCCTTTGGCCGCTTGGGTAACTTGCCAGGGCGCACCCGACCACGTGAGACACACAACCGAAGGCGCGTGTACACATTACCCGCCTTCACGCCGTCGGCGAAATCAGCCCGTCGCGAGGTCGTTCGAATAGCGGATGGCGTACTCCGAGACGCCCACCGCATAGGGCGCGGCGTCGTTGTATGCCGCGATGGCCATGCGCCAGTTGTCGGCCACCGAGAGGTCTCCGCCCGCGTGGCAGAGGTAGTTGGCGGTGGCCAGCACGGCGTCGTCGAAGTTCTGCGGATCGACCTCTCCGTCGCCCGACCCGTCTGCACCCCAGTTGCGCCAGCTGTCGGGGATGAACTGCAGCGGGCCGACCGCGCGATCCCACTCGGCGTCGCCGTCGATGGCGCCCTGGTCGCTGTCGGGAATCGCATTGGTCGTCGCGCCGTCGAGGGCGATTCCGAGAATGGGAGGGGTGACGAGGCCGTCGGCGCCGATCGACGAGCCGTCGATGGTGCCGTGGTGGCTCTCCATCTCGCCGATGCCCGCCAGGGTGTTCCACCCGAGGTTGCAGCCGGGGTTCTGGTTGGCCACATAGACAGCGGCGCCACCGTAGGCCAGCATGGCGCGATCAGGGATGCCCGTGGCCGCGGCCGCGCGCGCCGCCCAGTCGGCATCGACCAGGGTCGGCAGGCCCGACCAGGGGTCGACGACCGGAGCGATGGCCGCCTCTGGCGTGGCCTTGGCCGGAGCCTCGGCCGTCTCGGATTCGCTGGACTCGGGCGACGTCGTGCACCCGACGAGGGCGAACGCGACCGCGAGGACAGGAGCAAGGAGACGGGAACGACGCACGGCCTCAAGTGTACGGATGGGGTCTGACACGGCGCCGACACGGCGAAGCTAAACTGGTGCGCATGGCAGATTCAAGCTTCGACGTAGTCAGCAAGGTCGACAAGATGGAGGCGGACAACGCCCTCAATCAGGCGCACAAAGAGGTGGAGCAGCGCTACGACTTCAAGAACATCGGCGCTTCCATCGAGTGGAGCGGCGAGAAGGTTCTGATGAAGGCCAACTCCGCCGAGCGCGTGAAGGCGATCCTCGAGGTGTTCGAGGCCAAGCTCATCAAGCGCGGCATCTCGCTGCGCAGCCTCGACGTGGGCGAGCCCTACGCGTCCGGCAAGGAGTACCGACTCGAGGCATCCATGAAGAACGGCATCGAGCAAGAGGCCGCCAAGAAGATCTCGAAGCTCATCCGAGACGAGGCCCCCAAGGGCGTCAAGAGCCAGATCCAGGGCGACGAGCTGCGCGTTTCGTCGAAAAGCCGCGACGACCTGCAGGCCACCATGGCGCTGCTCAAGGGCGCCGATCTCGACGTGGCCCTGCAGTTCATCAACTTCCGCTGATCGGCGGCTAGATGGTGATGGATGCCGGCACGCCGGCCACCGCCCAGCAGCCCGCGGGAGTTCCCGGCGTCGATGTTCCTGACGCTCGGGGTCGCATCGGTCTCGACCAGACGGGCCGCGACCTGAGCGGCAATCCCCGCGTGCGCGTCGCAGACGTGCGCCTGCTCTCGTCGAACTGGCACGTGTTCCGCGCCAACACGCTCGAGTATCAGCGAGCCGACGGTGTGTGGGAGACGCAGTATCGAGAGACCTACGATCGGGGCAACGGAGCGACGATCCTGCTCTACTCCGTCGAGCAGCGCACGGTGCTGCTGACCCGTCAGTTCCGCTACCCGGCCTACGTGAACGGGCATCCAGATGGCAATCTCATCGAGGCGGCCGCGGGCCTGCTCGATGACGACGACCCGCTCACCGCCATCCGGCGCGAGGCGCGCGAAGAGACAGGCCACGAGATCGGCGAGGTGAGCCCGGTCTTCGAGGCGTACATGAGCCCCGGCTCGGTCACCGAGAAGCTCTTCTTCTTCGCCGCGCCCTACTCGCCCGATACCCGAGCGGATGCCGGTGGCGGGCTCGCCGACGAGGGCGAAGAGATCGAGCTGCTCGAGATCGACTTCGACGAGGCGCTCGATCGCATCGGAGTCGACATCATCGACGCGAAGACGATCATGCTGCTGCAGTGGGCCGCACTGCGCGGACCATTCGCACGCTGACGCCGTAACGAATTCAGGAGGGGAGACTCGCCAACGCCACTGTGGCGACGGTGAGCCTCTCCTCCTGAATTGCGTTCGTGCCGACGCCTACTTGGTGGCGGCGGCCAGGGTGTCGACGAGGTTGTCGAGGCCCCACGGCAGTGACAGCGCGGTAGGCGGCGAGACGGCGGAGATGTTCTGCGCCCCCACCAGCTGCGCGGCGTGCCCGGCAGCGACGGCCGGGATCACCGAGGTCTGAGGCGAGCTGGTGAACGTGTCGGCCTCAGGCTGCGTGGTCGCGTAGTTCAGCACGACATCGGCCTGCAGCTTGTCGAGCTGCTCGTAGCTGAGTGTGTAGAAGAACGTGCCGTCGCCATTCGACAGCTCGTCGACCGCTGGTGCGTTCGTGAAGCCGAGGTCGAACATGAAGCCCACGCGAGGATCGTTCTTCTTGTAGACGTAGAACGTGCCCGAGCTGTCGGCCACGGCGGCGAGGGTCTTGCCCTTGAACTCGGGGTGCTCGGATGCCTTCTGCGCGATCTGCGCGTCGATGTCCGAGAGAACCGTCTTGGCCTCGTCGCTCTTGCCGAGGGCGGTGCCCACGGTGGTGACGACGTCGCGCCACGGCGTGCTCCACGCCTGATCGGGGTACGCGACGGTCGGTGCGATCTCCGAGAGCTTCTTGTACTGCTCGTCGGTGATGCCCGAGTAGACGGCCAGAATGACGTCGGGGTCTGCGGCGGCGATCGCCTCGTACGGCGGTTCGTCGGGCGAGTCGGGGAGGATCGTCGGCATGGCGGCGCCATCCTTCTCGATCGCGTCTTTCACCCAGGGCAGCACGCCGTCTTCGTCGCCCGCGTAGGAGTCGAACGGAATGGCCTTGGGGATCACGCCGAGGGCGATGGATGCGTCGGTGCTGCCCCAGCCGAGCGTCACCACGTTCTTCGGGTTGGCCGGCACCGTCGTCTCACCGAACGCGTGCTCGATGGTCGCGCCTCCGGCCGACGCGGAGTCGGTCGAGGAGTCGGAGGCGGCGGTGCTGCAGCCGGCCAGCAGCAGCGCTGCGGTGAGAGTCGTCGCTGCGAGCGCGGCGAGTTTCATTCTTCGGGGCAAGGGGAGATCTCCAATAGTGATGCGAGGGTTCGGGGTTATTAGGTAAGCCTAAGCTGACCTGGCCCCCTCGCGCCACTCACAGCCCCTGGTGAAACCGCCCCATCGGTATGACCATGGGCGAGTGGCTGATCGGGTCGTCGATGATCATGGCCTCGAGCCCGAAAGCGGTGCCCACGGTGTCGACCGAGATCACGTCACCCGGTGCGCCCTCCGCCACGATCGTGCCGGCCGACATCACGACGAGGTGGTCGGCGTAGCGGGCAGCCAGATTGAGGTCGTGCAGCACCATCACCACCGTGGTCCCCCGCTCGCGGTTGAGCTCGTGCAGCAGGTCGAGCACCTCGATCTGGTGAGTCACGTCGAGGAAGGTCGTGGGCTCGTCGAGCAGCAGGATGTCGGTCTGCTGCGCCAAGGCCATGGCGATCCACACCCGCTGCCGCTGACCTCCCGACAGTTCGTCGATGCGCCGGTCGGCCAGATCCACCGTGTCGGTCGATCGCAGCGCCTCGGCGACGGCCGCCGAATCCTCGGCCGTCCACTGCCGGAACAGGCCCTGACGAGGAAACCGTCCGCGACCCACCAGGTCGGCCACGGTGATGCCGTCGGGGGCGATGGGCTGCTGAGGAAGCAGACCGAGCACGGTCGCGAGCTGCTTGCTGGGGTAGCGGTGCACGTCCGTTCCGTCGAGCGTCACGACGCCCGCCTCCGGGCGCAGCAGCCGCGCGAACGAGCGCAGCAGCGTCGACTTGCCGCAGGCGTTCGGGCCCACGATCACGGTCACGCGCCCGTCGGGGATGACGGCGTCGAGGCCCTCGACGACGCGACGCCCGTCGTAGCCGAGAGCAAGACCATCCGCTCGCAATTCATGAGACGTCATGCTGTTCCTCTCGATCGGTTGCTGCAGGCCAGCAGAAGTAGCAGAACCGGGGCGCCCACGATCCCCGTCACGATGCCCACCGGCACCTGGAGATTCGAGACGGCGTGCTGGGCGATCAGATCGGAGCCCGTGACGACGAGCGCCCCGACGAGCGCGCTGACGACGAGGGCGGGCCCGGTTCCGCCGAGGAGCCGACGCGCGATGGGCGCAGACACGAAGGCGACGAACACCACGGGCCCCGCGGCAGCCGTGGCGACAGCCGCCAGCCCCACCGCGATCAGGGTGATGACGAGTCGCGCCGGGGTGACGCGCACGCCGAGACCGGCGGCGGCCTCGTCGCCGAGCTGCAGCATCCGCAGCCGGGGCGACACCGCGGCGAGCGCCACACCGAGCACGACAAGACCGACGGCCGTGCTCGTCAGCTCCTCCGAGGTGACAGTTCCGAGGCTGCCGACCAACCAGACCAGGGCGGACTGAGCGTCGCGCACGTCCGCCCGGGTCAGCATGTACCCGATCACCGCCTGGGCGAGAAAGGCGAGAGCGATGCCGACGAGCACGAACCGAGAGCCGGCCACTCCGTGCCGGGCCGCGAGCACCGTGATGAGCCCCGCCACCAGCACGGCGCCACCGAACGCGGCGAACGAGACGGCAAGGCCGCTCCAGCCGGCCAGCAGGATGGCAGCGACTGCCGCCGCGCTCGCGCCCTGCGAGATGCCGATGATGTCGGGGCTCGCCAACGGGTTGCCGAGCAGACTCTGGAAGACCGCGCCCGACAGCCCGAACGCCGCGCCCACCATGAGCCCGAGGAGGAGCCGTGGCACCCGCAGGCCGAGGATGACGAAGCGGTCGCCACCGCTGCCCCCGCCCAGCAGCGTGGTGAAGACGTCGCCCGGCGCGACAACACGGTCGCCGAGCATCAGCGCGACGACGGCGAGGGCGGCGAGCGCAGCAAGCAGCACGGCGGCGATGACGAAAGTCCGGATGCGCCCGGCCCGGCGCGCGACGGCCACCAGCGCGAGATCGTCGGCCGGCGGGCGGCCGTGATTCAGCACGCTCATCGGGTCACCGCCTTGTTTCCGCGGACGAGGGCGATCAGCACCGGTGCACCGATGAGCGCGACCACGATGCCGGCCTCGACCTCGGAGGGCGGGGAGATGAGGCGTCCGATGGTGTCGGCGATGACGAGCAGCGCGGCCCCGAGAGGCATCGACCAGAGCAGAATCCAGCGATAGTCGGCGCCCACGAAGCGACGCACGATGTGCGGCACGACGAGTCCGACGAAGACGAGCGGCCCCGCCAGCGACGTCGCCGAGCCGCAGAGGAAGATGATGGCGACGCCCGCGACGATGCGGGTGAGTCCCACCCGCTGGCCGAGCCCTCGAGCGACATCGTCTCCGAGCGCGAGCGAGTTGAGGCTGCGCCCGAGCAGCAGCGCGGTCGCCGCCCCCACGACCAGGAACGGCGCCAGGGTGGCGACCGTAGACACGTCTCTGCCCACCAGCGAGCCGACAGACCAGAACCGGTACTGCGCGAGGGTGTCGAGATCGCGCAGCAGGATCAGCGTGATGAATGACGTGAGCACGGCCGTCGTGGCTGCGCCCGCGAGGGTCAGGCTGAGCGGGGATGGGCCCGTGCGGCCCGAGGCCACCGCATACACCAGCGTTGCAGCCAGGGCGGCTCCCCCGAACGAGAACCAGATATAGCCCGACGGAGCGGTGACGCCGAAGAAGGCGATGGCCGTGACGACCGCGAGCGAGGCCCCGGCGTTCACCCCGAGGAGACCGGGGTCGGCGAGCGGGTTTCGCGTCAGGCCCTGCATCAGAGCGCCCGCGAGTCCGAGAGCCGCCCCCGCCACAAGCCCGATGACCGTGCGGGGAACGCGCAGGTCGAGCACCACCATCTGCTCGACCCCCTTCGTGCCGCGCGAAAACACGGCATCGAGCACGGCGGCCACGTCGATCGAACGGCTGCCGAGAAGGAGGCTCGCCCCCACCGCGAGAAGCACCACGACGAGCAGGGCGATGAAACCCAGGATCCTCGTCGCGGGCCGGGTGAAGGTAAGCATTACCTAAGTATGACAGTCGGCCCGAGCCGCTCTCTGAGAACGGGCGGGCGAATCGTCAGTAGGTGACGGTGACTTCGGTTCCCATCGGAGCCCAGTCGAAGACGTTGGCGGCCTTGTCGAGCGGCATGTTGATGCAGCCGTGACTCATGACGTTGCCGAAGTTGTTGTGCCAGTAGGCGCCATGGAGGGCCTCGTCACCGTTGTAGTACATGACGTCGGGAACGTTCTGCGTGTAGTAGTTGGGCGCCTTCGTCAGGTCGGGGTTGCCCATGTTCTGCGAGGTCAGCTTCGCCGTGATCCGGAAGCTGCCCGTGTGGGAGTCGTGCCCGGCAGTACCCGACGAGATCAGGAAGCTGTCGATGACCTGACCGTTCTCGAACAGGTACGTGCGCTGCTCGCTGAGGTTGACGACGATGTTGCGCGACGTCTTGGTGACCTGCGCGGGAGTGACGGTGACGGGCAGTTCGAGCGCGGGCTTGCCCGCGGCCAGCTGTGTCGCGAAGGCCGCAGCCACTCCACTGGTGTCGCCCAGCGCGCGGCCGTCGACGCCCGCGGTGACGGTGTCGAGAGTGGCACCGTCGGTGTCGGTGATCTCCGTACCGTTGACCGCATCACGGTTCACGGCTGCCGGCAGGGTGTCGACGACCTTCTGAATGGCCGCCTTGTCTGCCGTGTAGCTGTAGGTGCCGTCATCGTTCGTCGACAGTGTGATCCACGATGCCACCACGGCTCGATCGACGGGAACGGTGCGCTCCTCGCCCACGTAGAAGCCCGCGGTGTCGAGGATCGTGTTCAGCTGCGTGGCCGTCGCGGTCACGGCCTCGGTCGACGCGGACGCCGGAAGCACCGTGGACTCCGCCGCGACCTCGACGCTGGACTCGCCCGAGACGAGCGCGTTCTGCAGCGCGTCGCGGAACGAATCGAGGTCGACACCGGTTCCGTCGACGGCAGGCGTCACCGTGTAGGTGGCGGTCGCCGCGTCGAACTGGAGGGTCGCGTTCGTCGGCTCGACGAAGAGACTGGGAGCCACCTTCTGCAGCTCGGCCGTGGCCGTCTTCTCGTCGATCTCGACGGTCGGGGCGACAGAGGTCTTCGCGTTCCACGCGGTCACGTTCCAGAACGGACTCTCCGCGTGCGCCTTCTCTGCGAGCGTCTTGGCGTCGACAGACGCCCCGAGGTCACTGCCCGTGAGCTCGGTGGTCGCGCTCTTGGGCGCGCTTACGACGCTGGCCCCGAGTTGTGCTCCGCGAACGATCGGGTCGCCGTCGGCCCCCGTGATGACGATCGAGGTGTTGGCGAGTCGCTGACTCACGGCATCGGATGCGGCGCCGACGGTCATGCCGCCGACATTCACACCGGCCACGGTCGTTCCCGGGGCGATCAAGACGAGCGACGCGGCCACGAGAGCAGCCACGGCAACGACCGCCGGAACGCCGATCCAGAGGCCGAGGTGACGCTTCTTCTTCTTCTTAGTCTCGGGAAGAACCCATCGGGTCGTCTTGGGCGAGGCGGCCGACGCAGGCGTCTGGGCCGTTTCGGGCGCGACAGTAGAGGCCTCGGCCACGCTGGGCGCAGGAGCCAGTTCAGTCACGTCACTACCTCCGCCTCGGAGAACTCACTGACCTCATGCTACGTCACAAGTTCGGCGCGGCCGATAACGATCAGGCGTCAGGCGTTGGAGACCCGGATCATCTCGTCGCGCGGCACGACCTTCTTGCGCAGACGCCCCTCGGCCTCGCCGAGCGCGAGCTCGTGCTGGTCGAGCTGGTGCCAGCCGTCGATGGTCGTGAAATCGATGCCCCGCGAGGTGAGCAGATCGACGATGCTCTGCTCGTCGGGCTGCGACGGCGCCCACCAGCTCGCCTGGTCGTTCACCACGTGCTGGATGGTCTCCATGGCGTCTGACTTGGTGTGACCGATGAGGCCGACCGGCCCACGCTTGATCCACCCCGTGGCGTAGACGCCTGGAATCACGGAGTTGTCGTCTGCGAGCGCCTGCCCCTCGTGATTGGGAATCACGCCGTGACGCTCATCGAACGGGATGTCGGTGAGCGGCGATCCGAAGTACCCCACGGCCCGGTAGATGGCCTGGATCTCGATCTCGCGGATCTCACCCGTGCCCTCGACGCTTCCCGCGCCATCGGGTCGCGTGCGCTCGTAACGGATCGATGCGACCCGGCCATCGGCATCCGATGTGATCTCGAGCGGCTTCGCGTAGAAGTGCAGGTGCAGGCGACGCGAGGCCTCGCCCACGGGGCGCTCGCGCCACTGGTTGAGCACCTTGTTGATGACGAACACCTGCTTGTTGCTGGCGATCGCGGCCTTCGACGCCTCGTCGAGCTCGAAGTCCTCGTCGTAGACGATCATGTCGACATCGCGCATCTCGCCGAGCTCGCGCAGCTCGAGCGGCGTGAACTTCACCTGAGCGGGGCCGCGACGGCCGAAGACGTGCACGTCGGTGACGGGCGACGACTTGAGGATCTCGTAGACGTTGTCGGGGATCTCGGTGGGCAGCAGGTCGTCGGCGTGCTTGGCCAGGATGCGCGACACGTCGAGCGCGACGTTGCCGTTGCCGATCACGGCGACCGACTGGGCCTCGAGCGGCCAGGTGCGCGGAACATCCGGGTGGCCGTCGAACCAGCTCACGAAGTCGGCGGCGCCGTAGGAGCCCTCGAGCTCGATGCCCGGGATCGCGAGCGGAGCGTCGGTGATGGCGCCCGTGGCGAAGATCACGGCGTTGTAGTGCTTCTTGAGGTCGTCGAGGGTCACGTCGACGCCGTAGCGCACGTTGCCGAAGAAGCGGATGTCTCCGCGATCGAGCACCTCGCGCAGAGCGGTGATGATGCCCTTGATGCGCGGGTGATCGGGGGCGACGCCGTAACGCACGAGTCCGTAGGGAGCGGGAAGGTGCTCGAAGAGGTCGATCGAGACGTCGAAGTGACGTTCGGCCTTGATCAGAAGGTCGGCAGCGTAGATGCCGGCAGGGCCGGCTCCGACGATGGCCAGTCGCAACGTGGTCATGGAGGGAGGTGTTTCCTTAATTTGTGCGATCCACCACAGTGTCGGCGAATCGGGTGAGGGTCTTCTTGACGGTTCCGTCTGGAAGAGGAGCGAGGGCATCGACGGCGCCACGGGCCCAGCCGTGCGCCTCGTCGATCGTGGCCTTGGTCACCGGATGCGCGCGCAGCTCGGCGATCACGGCATCGACGGCGGCCTCGTCGACCGGAGCGCCCGGCTTCGCCGTGGCGATCGCGTCGATGCGCTTCAGCAGCGCTGCGGCCTCGGCGTTGCGCTTGGCCCGCTTGCGCAGATAGAGAACGGGCAGGGTGACGACGCCCGCACGCACATCGGTGCCGGCCTTCTTACCCGTGGGCTGGCTCTTCGCGTCGCTCGCGGCGGGCGGCGACATGTCGAGCACGTCGTCGATGAGCTGGAAGGCGACACCGATCTTCTCGCCGAACTCGATCACGGGCTGCTCGTACTCGACGGGAGCGTTCGAGAAGATCACGCCCATCTGAGCGGAGGCGGCGATGAGCGACCCGGTCTTGTCGCTCAGCACCTGCAGGTAGTGCTCGATGGGGTTCTCGTTGTCTTTGGGGCCGATCGTCTCGCGCAGCTGGCCCAGGCACAGGCGCTCGAACGTGTCGGCCTGCAGCTGGATGGCGCGCTCGCCCAGGATGGAGAGCAGCTTCGACGCGCGGGCGAAGAGCAGGTCTCCGACGAGGATCGCGATGGAGTTGCCCCACACGTTCTGGGCCGTCGGCACGCCGCGTCGCACGGGAGCGGAGTCCATGACGTCGTCGTGGTAGAGCGAGGCGAGGTGGGTGAGCTCGATGGATGCCCCGGCCATGATGACCTCGTCGGTCACGCCGTCGCCGAGCTGGGCCGTGAGCATCGCCAGGATGGGTCGCACCCGCTTGCCACCGGCTTCGAGCAGGTAGCGCGCCGCCACGTCGGCGAGCTCGTCGCTGAATTTGACCTCGGCGAACAGCCGCGCCTCGAGGCGCTCGATGCCGTTGTCGACGGCGCGCGCGACCTCGCGGTCGCGACTCGTCGAGAAGAGGCGGTCGTGCAGATTGAGCGACGATGAGAGGCTCTGGGTGCGCCGTGCCTTGCCTGCGGGCACACTTGTGCCGGCAACGGGTGTTTTCGGGGTCACGAGTTCAGCCTACTGACCCGTGCGGGGCTTGATGCCCCGATGCAGGGCGACGATACCGAGGCTGAGGTTCTTGTACGCGACCCTCGAGAACCCGGCCACGCGCATCCATTCGGCCAGGGTCTTCTGGTCGGGCCAGGCCTTGATCGAGTCACCGAGGTAGTCGTAGGCCTCGGCGTTCGACGAGGCGAGCTTCACGAGGGTGGGCATGACCTTGTTGAGGTAGGTGAAGTAGCCGGTGCGCACGAGCTTGGCGGGGGGCTTCGAGAACTCGCAGATGACGATGCGGCCACCGGGCTTGGTGACCCGGTAGAGCTCTGTGAGCGCGACGTGGGGGTCGACGATGTTGCGCAGACCGAACGAGATCGTGACGGCATCGAACTCGTCGTCGGCGAAAGGCAGGTTCATGCCGTCGGCCTGCACGAACTCGACGTTGCGGTTGCCGGCCTGCTGTCGCTTGCCGACCTCGATCATGCCGGGCGAGAAGTCGGCGGCCACGACGTGGGCGCCCTTCGCGGCGAGCGCGGCGCTCGACGTGCCCGTTCCGGCCGCAAGGTCGAGGATGCGGTCGCCGGGTCGAGGGTCGACGGCCCGCACCGTGGCCGCGCGCCACAGCTGGTCGTTGCCCACCGAGAGCACCGCGTTCGTGCGGTCGTAGTGCGTGGAGACCTGGTCGAACATCGCTGAGACCGCTTGGGGCTTTTTAGTAAGGTCTGCCTTATTCACGCTCCCAGTGTAGTTGCGTAGCCCGCATGACGGCTGGGGATAGCGCATCCCGAAAAGTCGACCGCGCGGATCACGGAACGGGTCTGGAGAACAGATTCACGAGGTTGCCGTCTGGATCTCGGAACAAGGTCGAGCGATTGCCCCAGGGCATGGTGGTCGGCACGAGCACGACGTCGTCGAGCGAGTTCTGGAGGCGGTCGAACTCCGCGTCGACGTCGGCGACCATGAACTCGATGATCAGGGAGTCGTTGCTCCCGGGCCTCGGTGCTCTGTCGCCCAGCATGGCCACGGTCGCCGTGCTTGCTACGGCGAGAGTGCCGTTCTCGGTTCGAAACTCGGCGAACACGGGCGCGGGCCTGGCCGGAGCCATGCCCGTGACCGTCTCGTAGAACGCGACGAGACGATCGACATCGTCTGTGATGATGCGGATGGATGCGAGAGTCATTTCTGCCTTTCCGTCGGACCACTCGGCCCGACGCATCCATCGTGACGCGGGGCGACGACACCGTCCTGTCGGTGTTTAGCGATTCTTTTCCGTCGTTGTGATGGTGCGCAGTTCGCCGAATGCGATATCGAGGTCTTCGGCACGAAGGGCACGCCGCTCAGGAATCTCGCCGGTCGGCGCCGCGCTCACGATCCGGTCGCCTCTAAACGCCCGAGTGCCCTGCCGATCACGGCACCAGGCGACGAGGTACCAGTACTGACCGCGCGCGACGAACCCCATCGGCTCGACATCGCGAGTTGTGCGCGCGCCCGCCTTGTCGGCGTACCCGATGCGCAGCACGTGCCCCGTGCGCAGCGCATCCACGAACTCCACGGGGGTCTCGGCCACGGGGCCGTCCGTCAGAAGATGCACTCGCTCTGCCAACTCCACCGTCTTCGCGAGGCGGCGGTCGTTCATGACGGCCACCACCTTGCGGAGCGCCGACGTCGCGGCATCACGGAAGGGGCTCGTCGCGAGCATCTCGAGCGAGATCGTGACCGCGAGGGTCTCGTCGACCGTGAGGCCGAGCGGAGCAAGCGTGTGCGACACATCGAGGCAGTAGCCGCCGGTGCGCCCCGGTTCGGCCCAGATCGGCACCCCGCTCTGCTGCAAGGCCGCCAGGTCTCGCTCGATGGTTCGAGAACTGACCTCGAACCGCTCTGCGAGCCAGCGAGCGCTCCTCGGGCGGGGCGCGACCGTGCGAAGTTCCTCCACAAGTGCATAGAGACGGTCGGTACGGTTCACACCTCGACCCTAGGCGCGGCTAGCGGAACTAGGCTGAACCAGTGAGCGAAACGTCACGAACTCTGCCCCGGCTGGTCGTCGAGACCACCCGCGTCGATGACATCCGACTTCTGGTGCCACTGCTCGACTCGCGGCACCCGCTGCTCTGGATGCGCAAGGGTGAGGGGATGGCCGGCGCGGGTGTTGCGCTGCGACTCGAGTTTTCGGGTGAGAACCGCTTCGTCGATGCGTGCGAGACCTGGCGAGAAGTCGCCCGGCTCGCCCAGGTGACCGATCCGCTGCAGTCGCCCGGCACCGGGCTCGTCGCCTTCGGCGCCTTTGCGTTCTCGGCCACCTCGGCACTCATCTCCACCCTCATCGTTCCCGAGATCGTCATCGGCAAGCGCGCTGGCGTCTACTGGATCACCCGCATCACGGCCGTGTCCGACTCGGGCGCTCCGCTCGCCCCTCCTCTGCCGATGCCCACCACCCGACCGCTCGGCGCCGAGTACCGACTCTCGCTGCTGCCGGGGCAGGTGAAGCCCGACGACTACCGCGCCTCCGTCGAGTCCGCCGTCTCACGCATCGCTGCCGGAGAGCTGAACAAGGTGGTGCTCGCCCGCGACCTCGTGGGGCACCTGCCCGCCGAAGCCGATCTGCGACGCACCCTCACCGACCTCGCCCTGGGCTACCCCGACTGCTGGACCTTCGCGGTCGACGGCCTCATCGGGTCGAGCCCCGAGACTCTCGTGCGTGTCGACCACGGAACGGTCAGCGCCCGAGTGCTCGCCGGCACGATCTCGCGCGGTCGCGACGCCGAGGCCGACCACGACGCCGCCATCTCGCTCGCCACGAGCTCGAAAGACCTCGACGAGCACCGCTTCGCCGTCGCCAGCGTCGTGCAGTCTCTGCAGCCGCACACGCGCACGCTCATCACCTCGGAGATTCCGTTCACCCTCAAGCTGCCCAACCTGTGGCACCTGGCGAGCGACGCCGAAGGCATCCTCTCCGACGGCTCGACCTCGCTCGATCTGATCGCCGCGCTGCACCCGACGGCGGCCGTCGCCGGTGCGCCGACGGCGACCGCGCTGTCTGTCATCGACGAACTCGAGCCGTTCGACCGGGGCCGCTACGCCGGGCCCGTCGGGTGGGTCGGGGCGGATGGCGACGGCGAGTGGGCCGTGGCGTTGCGCTGCGCCCAGATCGCCGAGAACGGCGACATCACGGCCTACGCGGGTGCGGGCATCGTGGCCGGATCCGATCCGGACCGAGAACTCATCGAGACGAAGATGAAGTTCCGGCCCATCGTCGAGGCGTTCGGCTAGGAGCGTGCGTCGTGCCGCCGTCTTCGTTCTCTGAGCGCGAGGCGCTGGCGCGTGTCGCCTTCGGACGCACGGCATCGAGCGAAGACGAGTCCCGCGCCGCCGAGGCGGCACGCAGGCTGCGCGAGCTCGATCTCCTCGAGGCTGCCGAGCGGCAGGCTCTGGAACGGGCCGCCCTCGATGCGGCGGATGCCCGCGAGCGCCGAGCCCATCGCATCCGGTCTCGCAGTATTCGGGTGCTGGTCGCACTCGCCGTCATGGGCGTGATCGCGCTGGGCGCCGCGTTGCTGCTCGCGCCACCCCTGCGGTCGAGCACGCCGCTCGATGCCGGCGCGGCCACGGGGCCGGCGGGCTCGTGGTTCGACGAGACGCAGACCGACCGCGATCGGGTGGACTCGTACCTGCCGTCGTATGTCGATGGGTCGACCACCCGGCTCGTCTCGACGGCGATGCCGGGATGGAAGGTCTACGTGGCGAAGGGCGACAATGCCGATCTCTGCCTGGTCGTGCACGAGTCCGGCACGACCAAAGCCGTCGCCGAGTGCGTCACCCCCGAGGTCTTCGCGGAGTCGGGTGCGGTCATCTCCAGCGTGGGATCGACCTCGATAAGTGCGTTCTGGGACGGCGCCGACGTGCACGTCGGCCAGAACGGATCGAGCGTCGGGCAGGGCGAGCCTTAGCTGGCAGCCAGCCGCGCCTTCTCGACCTCGATGTCGTAGTCGGCCGGAGGCCAGCCCTGGCCGAACGCCGACATCGTCTCGATGAGAATCTGCTGCACCGCGGCCCTGGCGTACCACTTGTGATTGGCGGGTACGACGAACCAGGGGGCGATCTCGGTCGACGTGTTCTGGATCGCCAGCTGGTACGCCTCTTGATAGGCGGGCCAGAGCAGGCGCTCGTCGACGTCTCCCGGGTTGTACTTCCAGTACTTGTCTTCGCGCTCGAGCCTCGCGCCCAGTCGCTCCTTCTGCTCGTCGGAGCTGATGTGCAGCATGACCTTGACGATGCTGGTGCCCGACTCGGTGACCTGACGCTCGAACTCGTTGATGAGCTCGTAGCGGTGCTCGATCACATCGGGGGTGGCGAGATTGCGCACCCGCGCGATGAGCACGTCTTCGTAGTGAGAACGGTCGAACACACCGATTTGCCCGGCCTTCGGCAGTGCATTGCGGATGCGCCAGAGAAAGTCGTGGCTGAGTTCTTCGGGCGTCGGCTTCTTGAACGAGGTGTGCGACACACCCTCGGGGTCGACCGTGCCGATCACGTGACTGACGATGCCGCCCTTGCCCGCGGAATCCATTGCCTGGAGAACCAGCAAGACGCTGCGGTTGTCACCCGACAGGCTGTTGGCGTGCAGCCTGATCTGCAGATCGTCGAGAGTGGGTGCTCCGGCGGCCAGGGCCTTCTCACCCTCTTTCTTCGACGCGGTCACGCCCGGGGTGCTGGCCGGATCGACGTCGGCGAGCACGAAGCCCGCGCGCGCCGCGAGAAGATCGCGGGCGCTGCCCGAGAAGAAGGTGTCGTCGTTCTTGGCCATGGTCGTTCCCTTACTGTTTGCGAGTGAAGACGTAGTGCACCACGCCCGACGGCGAGGCCGTCGTCTCGACGTCGAAGCGATCCTCGAGGTGCTCGAGGCCGTCCCACAGTCGAACGCCCCGGCCGAGCACGATGGGCACGACGACGATGTGCAGGAGATCCACGAGGTCGGCTTCGAGGAACTCGCGCACGATCGTGGGTCCGCCACCCAGGCGCACGTCGAGACCGCCGGCCACCTCCGTCGCGAGTTCGAGGGCGTCACGGGGCGAGGCATCGCGGAACAGGAACGTCGTCTCGCCGACGGAGATGTCGGGGCGCGCGTGATGCGTGAGCACGACGACCGGCGAGTGGAACGGTGGCTCCTCGCCCCACCAGCCGCGCCACGACTCGTCCTCCCACGGTCCTTCCTGCGGCCCGAACTTGCCGCGGCCCATGATCTCGGCGCCGATACCCACGTGGGTGGCGGCCGCGAACGCGTCGTCGACACCCCGAGTGCCGGCGCCGACCGCTTCGTCGCCGTGGCCCGTCTTGCTCACGAAGGTGTGCGTCGGCATGAACCACTGCATGAGCCGATGCCCGGCATGACCGAACGGAGCCTCGAACGTTCGACTCTCGCCCGTGGCGAAGCCGTCGATCGAGACGGCGAGATTGTGCACCCGGAGTTTCGTCACGAGGGCAATCTAGCAATCCCGCGAGCTGTTTAGGCGGTTTCGCCGTTTCGGCCGCCGTGCTGAACGCGCTGAGGGTACGGGCCATCAGAGATGGCGTACCTCATTGCCGTGAACTGGGAACGCTCGGGATCGACGATCTCCTCGAACCCGGCTCGCCGGTAGGCCTTCACGGCCGGTTCGTTGTCTGAAACGACGGCCAAGCGAACGTCACTCGCGCCGAGGGCACGAGCCTTCTCGATCGCCGCCTGGGTGAGAGCGCGTCCCAGGCCCCGGCCCCGATACCGGGGATCGATGATCACCCGTCCCAATCGCGCAGAATCGTCTTGCATCGTGAGGTCGAAATGTCCCCATGCGGCCGGGTGTTCGTCGTCCCCGACCATCCAGGCACTGAAACCGGATCGCTGAGCGATCTCCGCGAATTGCGCCGCCGACGGCGGCCAGACGAGGCTCGGACCGGCGAACAGATACAGAGCGTCGGCGTCGGGCACCCACCCCAGAACGCGTTCATAGTCATCAGCATTCGCACGACGGGTCACGACCATCCCCCAACACTAAGCGGAGTGCGACGGGTCAGTCTTCGTTGGCGTCGCCGAACGGAACCTCGACGATGCTCAGCGGCCCTTCCGGGCTGGTGAGCGCGCGATCGAGCTCGGCACGCGTAGAGACCCTCGTGTAGCTCCAGCCGTATGCCGCGGCGAGCTGCTCGACCGAGACCGACTGGGGCGTGCGCATCACGCGGGCAAAGGCATCCGGGTCTGCCGTCGCCGCGACCTCGAGGGAGTCAAAGATCGTGCCACCCCCGTCGTTCGCGACGATGAGCTGAACCCTCGGGCGTCTCTCGCCGTCGCCGATCAGCAGGCCGCCCACGTCGTGCAGCAGTGTGAGATCGCCGAGCAGTACGCGGGTGATTCCGCCCTTCGCATCGGTCTGGCTGGCGAGCGCCACCCCGACGGCGGTCGACACCGTTCCGTCGATGCCGGCCAGGCCACGATTGGCGTGCACCGTGATCTTCTTGCCAGGCACGATCTTGTCGACCTCGCGGATCAGTCGCGATGCACCGAGCACGAGCCTGTCGTGCGGCCACGTCGCTCGCCACACAGAGAGCGCGAGGATCGGCCTCGAGATCGACGCGCGAGCGGCGGCGAGCTCGGCCTTCGCGTACTCACGACGACGACCGAGATCACCCGAGCGCGGAGCTTCGACGTCGGGGGCGGGCAGCTCCGGGTCGTCTAGTTCGAGCTGGTGTCTGCTCGCCATCACCCAGCGACCGAGCCAGGCACGGGCATCCGGTTCTCGACTCGCGGCGATGGCCTCGGCACTCGCCTCGACCCGGTCCACCAGCATCCGGCCGTCGTGACCGGGCGTGATGCGCTCGCCGCCCGATGCCACGACCACGATCTGCACGTCTTCTCGCGCGAGCAGGGCGGGCACCTCGCGGCTGAGAGTCGGATGGCCGAAGACGATCACGCGTTCGACATGCGCGGCCAGCTCGCTCGAGAGCAGGGAGCGATAGGCGACGATCAGGTTCGGTCCGAAGCGCGCGCCGCTCGAGACCTCGGCGATCAGTGGCCAGCCACCCGCATGGGCGAGTTCTTCGGCCTCGGCGCCCGCGCCGTCGCCCGCGACGACGATGGTGCGCGGTCCGGGCTCCAGCGCGTGGGCGGGTGCCGGATGCGACGGGCCCGGGTCACCGAGATCCGGCACCTCGATCTCGGGGAATGCACCCGAGAGAGGCTCGCGGAACTGCAGGTTGAGGTGCACGGGGCCGGGCATGCCCGCTCCGCCGAGCGCGGCATCCATCGACCGGGCCGCGAGTGCCGCCGCGTCGGGCGTCAGCCCGAGCACCTCGTCGACCGGCTCGTCTGCGGCAGCGGATGGCGGCTCCACGTCGAGCTCGAGCCTCACGAACGCGGCGAAGATGCCGGGCTGCCAGGTGGTCTGGTTCGCCCCTGTGCCTCGCAACGGAGCGGGCCTGTCGGCAGAGATCACGATGAGGGGCACGCCGCTGTGGTGCGCCTCCATAACAGCGGGAACGAGGTTGCCGACGGCCGTGCCCGACGTCGTGACGACGGCTACGGGCAGCCCGGTCTCGCGGGCGATGCCGAGGGCGGTGAAGGCTGCCGAGCGCTCATCGATGCGAACGGTGAGAGTCAGGATGCCGCGGTGATCGAGTTCAGCGGCCGCCAGAGCGAGGGCCTGAGAACGCGACCCCGGCGTGAGCACGACATGGCGAAGCCCCCTGGCCGCAAGGTGCGTGAGGAGGGCGACGGAGAAGTCCGTTGCCGGACTCACTAGGCCGGGCCGGGCTTTCCTCTGCGCCCCGACGTCGGGTCGTCCGTCGGGTTGTCGCCCGCCTGCTCTGCGAGACGCTTCTCGAGGTCGCGGATCTGTTCGTCGGTGCGAGCGTCTGCTGCCGGGTCGCGCGGCGTCGTGTAGCCGAGCTTACCGAGGAAGTCGGGGTCGTCGTCAGGGCCCAGCGTTCGGTAGACAGCCGACTTCTGCTCTCGACCGCGGCCGATGACGAACCAGAGAACACCACCGATGATCGGGATCACGATGATGATGAGCAGCCATGCCCATTTGGGAAGACCTCGAATGAGGCGGACAGGCCGAAGGGCGGCGTCGACGATCGAATAGATCATGAACGTCACGGCGACGATACCGAGGACGAACAGCAAGCGGGCCATGCGTCAATGATAGGCGCGGTAACCGTACGTTTGCCCGGGGGTTGCCAGAGGAGCAGCGCATACACTGAGTGCCGTGAATCCTCGACGCACCTGGCTGCTCTTCTCGCTCATCCGCATCGGGCTGTTCGCCGTCATCCTCGCGCTTCTGCTGCTTCTCTTGTCGCCTGGCGGTGTGCCCGCGTGGATCTCAGCACTGCTCGCCGCGGTCATCTCGCTCTGCATCTCGTTCATCTTCCTGCGCAAACCTCGCGAGGAAGCGGCGCGGAGCCTCTACGAGGCGCGCGCCAGCACCAAGCGCTCCCAGTCGTCTGCGGCGGGCGACGATGAAGACGTCGAAGACGCAGCCGTCGACGGGACGGCCGGCGACGGCCGGGCCGGCGACAAGCAGGCGTAGCCCCCTCGGCTGCGAGGCTGAAGGCCTCTGCTTATTTGGCCTGGCGCTTCAGCGCCTTCTCGAGGTCGCTGGCGACACCCTTCCAGCGCCCGAGCATCATCTTGCGCTCGTCGCGACTCGTGAGCTTCTGCTGGTGGAACGAGATGGTCGTCGCGCCATCGGCTTCTTTGAGGCTCAACTGCAGAGTGGAATCGTGATTCCATTCGCCCGGTCGCCAGCTCACGCGCAGGTCCACTCCGGGCTGCACGCTGAGAACCCGGCCGGTGATGTCATCGTCGGTCTCGTAGGCAGCACCCTTGACCAGCGGGAGCTTCGTGGTCTTGCCCAGCCAGAGCGGCAGGCCCTCGCCCACGAGGAACGCCCAGACGGCCTTGCGGCTGCCCAGAACCGTCTGTCGAACGCCGACATCCCAGCCTGCAGAAGTGTTCGGTCGCGAGTAGTCAGCCATCCCTCGACTCTAGGCGCTGCGGCACTCGCCTCGCGCCGCTGCCCCTCCGCGCTGCTCGCTCGGCTACTCGATCAGCGCTTCGGCTAGAACGCGATCGCGGCCGCCAGGCCCAACCCGTAGACGAGCCCGGTAAGGCTGGTGAGCTGCAGCGCCAGGATCAGCTCCTTCGGCGTCTTCGCGGTGAGCACGATCAGCGACGCCGGAATCGCGATGAGCAGCGCGAAGAGCACGAGGATCGCGAGCGGGAACAGCAGCGTCAGGAATCCCACCACGAGGAAGGGAATCAGCATGAAAACGCAGTACAGGATGCGCGCCGCCCGGTCGCCGACCCGAACCGCGAGCGTCTTCTTCTTGGCGATGCGGTCCTGCGGAATGTCGCGGATGTTGTTCACCATCAGGACGGCGCAAGAGATGAACCCGATCGCCACGGCGACGAGAAGACCCTCGACGCTGAGGTCACGGGCCAGAACCCACAGCGTGCCGAGGGTGGCGACCAGTCCGAAGAAGACGAACACGAAGAGCTCGCCGAGCCCCGCGTATCCATACGGACGCTTGCCGCCGGTGTAGAACCAGGCCGCCACGATGGCCACGGCGCCCACCGCGAGGAGCCACCAGATCTGGGTGATGATCACGATGGCGAGACCGGCAGCCGCCGCGAGACCGAAGAAGACCAGCGCGACGGTCAGCACCAGCTTCGGTCGTACCGCACCCGAGCCGGTCAGGCGCGCGGGGCCGACACGGTGGGCGTCGGTGCCCCGGATGCCGTCGGAGTAGTCGTTCGCGTAGTTCACGCCGATCTGCAGCAGCAGCGAGACGGCCAGGCAGAGCACGACGAGAGGCCACTTGTCGTGCACCGATCCGAGGATCGTGGCGGCACCGGTTCCGAGGGCGACCGGTGCGATCGCCAGGGGAAGAGTGCGCAGCCGCGCGCCCGCTATCCAGTCGCGTGCCGTGACCTTCGTGGGGCGGTTGGGCGCGACGCGAGGCCCGGCCGGATGCCCGGTGGACTTCACTCGACGGGCGTTCCTCGACGGAGACTTCTTGCGGGGCGACTTCTTACTCGTAGGCACCCGATGATTGTAGGGCTCGACGTAGAATGGATGCTGGTGCGCCGGGAAGTCTGGTCGGCAAGCGATCAGGGGATCGTTTCATTCCGCTTCTCGACCCCTCCGACACGGAGGCACGAAGGACACCACATGAGCTTCATTCGATCCGAGCGCGTCGCCGCCCTCTTCCTCCTCGTGGCCGCTGCCGTCGGCCTCATCCTCGCGAACACGCCCGTGGGCCCGGCCCTCATGGGTCTGCAAGACGCGCACCTCGCCATCCCCGGCACACCGCTCGATCTCTCTGTGGGTCACTGGATCAGCGACGGCCTGCTCGCGATCTTCTTCTTCGTGGTCGCCGTCGAGCTGAAGAACGAGTTCGCCGTCGGTCAGCTGAACAGCGTGTCGAAGGCCGTGCGCCCGGCCATCGCCGCGCTCGGCGGTGTGATCGTGCCCGCCCTGATCTATGTGGCCATCACGGCCGGTTCCGGCTACGAGGGCGGATGGCCCATCCCCACCGCCACCGATATCGCCTTCGCTCTGGGCGTGCTCGCGGTGTTCGGAAAGGGCATCCCGTCGCGCCTGCGCATCTTCATCCTGGCGCTGGCGATCCTCGACGACATCGTGGCGATCCTCATCATCGCCGTGTTCTTCACGGCCGACCCCAATCTGCTGTTCATCGGCCTCGCCGCCGTCGGGGTCGCGCTCTTCTGGCTGCTCAGCCGCAGCCTCGGCGGGCGTTACCGGGTTCCCGTCGGCATCCTCATGGGGCTCGTGGCCGTGGCCACCTGGTCGCTCACCTATCTCTCCGGCGTGCACGCCACCATCGCGGGCGTTGCGCTCGGCCTGGCCATGGTGCGGCTGCCGGCCATGCGCGTTCGGCACGTGCTCGAACCCGTGACGAACGGAGCGATCCTTCCGCTGTTCGCTTTCTCGGCGGCGCTTGTCGCCATTCCGCAGGTCGCACCGAGCGAGCTTGCCGCGCCCTTCTGGGGCATCCTCGTCGCCCTGCCCGTGGGCAAGATCATCGGCATCAGCCTCGGCGGATGGCTCTCGAGCTTCGTCGGGCCCCGCGAGAAGCGGCCCCACCTCACCCTCCACGGACTGCTCGCGGCCGGAGCCTTGGGCGGCGTCGGCTTCACCGTCTCGCTGCTGATGAACGAGCTCGCCTTCGCCGGCCAGGAAGAGGTGGCCGATGAAGGCACCCTCGCCGTGCTGCTCGGGTCGTCGATCTCCATCGTGATCGCCGCGGTGCTCGTCTCGAGCCTCGCCGCGTACTACACGCGGCTCCGGGTGCTGCGCGCGAGTGCGGTCGAGAAACTCCGCACCTCCTGATCAGCCGGCAGAGGGCTCGGCCGACGCCAGGGTTCGGGCGAGGCTGAGCCGATCGGGCTTTCCGGATGCGAGGGTCGGCATGGCCTCGACGGTCACGATGCGCACGGGCGCAGCCGCGCGGCCCGGCCCCGCGATCACGGCGTCGCGCACGCGCTGCAGGCTGTCGGCATCCACAACACCGTCGGTGACGACCACCGACACCTGTCCCCATTCGGCACTCGGCTGGGGAACGACGACGGCGCCGCGGAAGCCCTCGAGAGACTGGACGACGCGCTCGACCCGGTCGAGCGACACCTTGATGCCGCCGGAGATGATGACGTTGTCGATGCGGCCGGAGACACGCACGACCCCGTCGACGACGTCGCCGGAATCTGCCGTGCGGTACCAGCGACGGCCGTTCTCGGTTCGGAACTTGCGGTCGGTGAGCTCCGGGTCGCCGAGGTAGCCCTCGGCCAGCATCGGGCCCGACAGTTCGAGTTCGCCCGCGCTCACCCGCGCCTGAACCTGGCTGAGCGGAATGCCGTCGTACACGCATCCGCCCGCCGTCTCGGAGGAGCCGTAGGTGCGTCGAACGGTGAGACCGAGTTCGACGGCACGCTCGAAGAGAGCGGCCGGCAACGCCTGGCCGCCCACGAGGATCGCGTCGAGGCGACGAAGCTGCTGTCGGATGCCCGCATCGGCCTCTCCCGCGTCGATGACCCGGGCGAGCTGGGCCGGAACCAAGGAGGCGAACCGCAGCGGCGCATCCATCTCGTCGACGAGCGAGGCGAAGACCCTGGCCGAGAAGTGGCCGGAGGGCTGCACGACCGGCGTCGTTCCGGCGACGATGGAGCGCACGAGCACCTGCACGCCGGCGATGTAGTGGGTGGGAAGCGACAGCAGCCACTGACCGTTGCCGCCGAGTTCGCTCTCGACGGAGGCTGCGCTGGCGAGCAGGGCTCCGGTCGACAGCGCCACGCGCTTGGGCGCACCCGAGGAGCCGGACGTCTCGATGACGAGGGCGACATTCTTGGCGACCTCGTCGGGAACGGGGTTATCGAGCACGGCGGGCGTCTCGCCCGGTGCGGGGGCGGCGTGCCGCGGCTGGGGCCGCGCGTCGGGCGCGAGATGCTCTTCGAGCCGGGGCAGGATGGCCGCGCCGCCCTGCGACAGGGCTTCGCGCAGGCGCTGAAGCACGGCCATGGGATCATTCGCAACCACGATGTCGAGCGGGCGTGTCATTCGTTCACCCTACGGGAGCGCGTGTTTCCGGTGGGTAACGTCTGGCCGGAATCGCTTCGATCATGTGCCGTAACATTGCCCGTTCGTATCGGGAGCGTTCCGAGGGAACGTCATCCTCCACCAGTAGAAAGAGCCGAATGCCCCCCACGAACACGAACCCTCGCCATGCGCGCCGCCACGGAGGTCGTCCCGTGCTGTCGATCCTGATTGTCGTCGGCATGACGCTCGCGGTGGCTCTTGTCGGTGCAACGTCGGTGGCCGCCATCGCCGGCTTCAGCCTCGCGAAGAAGGTCGAGGCGAACTCGATCGAGATCCTCGACGACGACGAGCAGGCACCTCCGTCGATCGGCGAGTACTCGGGCGCGTTCAACATCCTCATCGTGGGCGTCGACAACGACTCCGAACAAGGCGACGCGTACGGCGAGCGCGGAAGCACGCTCAACGACGTCAATCTCATGCTGCATGTGTCGGCCGATCATTCCAACGCCGTGGCAGTCAGCTTCCCCCGAGATCTCATCGTCGACCATCCCACGTGCACCGGCCCAGACGGAGCCGAGTATCCGGAGGCGTATGGAGAACCGATCAACATCGCCATGGGCCGAGGCGGTCTGGCCTGCGTCGTGCGCACTGTCGAGCAGCTCACCGGTCTGAACGTGCCCTACGCCGGGCAGGTCTCATTCGACGCCGTCGTGCAGATGACGGATGCGATCGGCGGCGTCACGATCTGCCTCACCGATTCGTTCGACGACCCCTGGATTCCCCTCGCATTGCCCGCCGGATACTCCGAGATCTCGGGGGCCTCGGCGCTCGGCTTTCTTCGCTCCCGGCACGGAGTGGGTGATGGCAGCGATCTCGGACGCATCTCATCGCAACAGCAGTACCTGTCGTCACTGATGCGCAAAATCAAGAGCGACGAGACGCTGAGCGATCTGAGCAAGCTCTATTCGCTGGCGAACGTCGTGGCCACGAACGTTCGACTGTCGAGCACCCTCACGAGCGCCGACACGATGATCTCGATGGCCCAGGCGCTGCGCACCATCGACCTCGACAACATCGTGTTCGTGCAGTACCCGGGATCGACCGGTGACTCCAACTACCCCGGCAAGGTCGTGCCGCTCTCCGACCAGGCCGACGAGCTATTCGCACTGATCGCGTCAGACCAGCCCTTCACTCTGGGCGCGGACTCCCAGGGGATCGGGACGGTCGCAGATCCGAGCGTGACCGCGCCCGTCGACCCGGCAGTTCCTGCAGAGGAGCCCTCAGCTCCTGATTCGACGGAACCGGAGGCGCCTGCCGGGGTTGACTCCGTCGTACTCGATGGAGTGACGGGGCAGACGGCGCAACAGGCGACCTGCGCCATCCCCAACTGACCGCGAAGCAGCGTCAGTCGTTGTCGACGCGCAGCACGGTCAGGTCGTCGTCGAGTTCGACCTCGACGCTGGTGCCGTCGTCCTTCACGACCTCCACCTTGTAGGCGTAGGTGTCGCCGGCGTCGCCGGTGTCGAACTCGTTCGCCTTTCCCTGCCCGACCTCGTCGAGTGCGGCGGCCTCTGCGGCCGAGCGCTCCTCGGCGGTCGCGGGAACGTCGGTGTCATCGATGTCGTTGACGTCGCCGCTGTCGTCGACGTCGCGGTCGTCGTCGATGTCCTGCCCTGTCACCGAGCGATCGTTCGAGCCGGTGCCCGACGAGCTGCTGACGGCGCGGTCGTCGTCGTTGTCGAACGCGTCGCTCGATGCGACGGCGACTCCTGCTCCGCCCAGAACGAGAACGGCTCCGACGGCTGCGGCCGTGATCCACATGGTCTTCTTCTGCATGATGTGCCTCCTGGTTTGTGGTGGTGAGACCACTGTGTCCGAGGGGCGCTGAAGCAGTCCTGAAGCATCCTGAAGCCTTCTTCAGCAAGCCGTTCAGTCGACCGGCATGGTGACGACGAAGCGCGCTCCCCCGCTTTCGGCCGTCGACGCGGTGACCTCGCCGCCGTGGGCCGCGGCTATCTCGCGCACGATGGCGAGTCCTAGCCCGCTGCCGCCGCCGTCTCTGGCACGAGCCTCGTCGAGGCGCACGAAGCGCTCGAAGACCCTCTGTCGGTCTGCCTCGGGAACGCCCTGGCCGTCGTCGTCGACGACGAGAACGACCGTGCCATCCGCGTCGTTCGTGCGCACAGCCAGTCCCACCGACGAGCGGGCGTGGCGCACCGCGTTGTCGACCAGATTGCGCACCAGCTGCGCGAGCAGACCCGCGTCGCCCCGCAGCTGTGCCGCGGCGACGCCGCTCGAGTCGATGGTCAGCGACGTCGAGTCCCGCAGGCGCCGGGCCTCGGCGAAGAGGATGTCGTCGAGATCGACGAGGGCCGTCGGCCTCGCGAGCGCGCGCTCGTCTGCCCGCGCCAGAACGAGCATCCCCTGCACCAGGCTCTCGAGCCTGGCTCCCTCGTCGAGCACCGCGGTCGACAACTCGTCGGGCGAGATGCGATCCGGGTGCGCACGGGCGACCTCGGCGTACTGGCGCAGCGACGCGAGAGGCGACTTGAGCTCGTGCGACGCATCCGAGATGAAGCGATTCTGCGAGCGGCGGGAGTCGTCGAGGCGCTGCAGCATGCGGTTCATCGTGTGGGCGAGGCGTCCGACCTCGTCGTCCGTTCCGGGGTCGGCGACGCGCTGGTCGAGGCTCGACGCCGTGACCTCGTCGACCTGCCGGCGCATGCGATCGACGGGGCGGAGCGCCCTGCCCACGACGAACCAGATGGTGAGGGCCAGCACGACGAGCAGAACCGGCAGGGCGACCGCGAGGAGGCTCAGAACGGTGCCGATGGTGCCGTCGACGGGCGCGAGGCTGCGCGCGGCGACGACCCAGAGGTCGCGGCCGGAGCCGCCCTCCGTCGCCGTGCGTCCGACCGCCACGTACGGGTCGCCGTCGTCGGAGGTGACGGATCGAGTCGCCGAGTCATCGATCAGCACAGGAGGCGCCGTCGGTGAGGCCGTGTCATCAGAGGTAGAGCCGGGGGCGGCGGTCTCGCCTGGAGCGTCGCTCGCATCGTCGTCGGAATCGCCGTCGGACGAGTCGTCCGACGGGTCATCGGAGTCGTCGTCGCTCGGCGAGGGAGTCGGAGAGCCGGCCACGTCGTCGGTCACGGGCGACGCGCGGTGGCGCAGCTGAGGCACTGCGATCAGCGGTGCGTCGTCGGCATTGTCCGTCGACGCGAGCAGCGTGCCCCCGGCCGAGACGACTTGAACGACCCGTCCGTCATCGTCGTCGATATCGGTGTCGACGGCCGCGACCCCGGTCGTCTCGACCTGGCCGACGAGCTCTGCGGCATCCCGCTCGGCGCTCAGCTGCACGCCGGAGACGAGCGACTCGCGCAGAACCCCGACGAATGCGGCGGATCCGACGACGAGGGCCGCCGCGACCACCGCGGTCGCCACGAGCACGATCCTCCAGCGCAGCGACAGACGACGGCGGCGGGCCGCCTGTTCAGCCGCCATGGGATGCCAGCCGGTAGCCCGCGCCGCGGAGGGTCTCGATGGCGTTGCGGCCGAAAGGGCGATCGAGCTTGTTGCGCAGATGCCCCACGTAGACCTCCACGATGTTCTGCTCGCCATCGAAGTCGTCGTCCCAGACGTTGTCGATGATGTCGCGCTTCGACACCACGTCGCCCTTGCGACGCATCAGGTACTCGAGCACGGCGAACTCCCGAGCGGTCACGTCGACCACGGTCTCGCCGCGGCGAACCTGTCTCGTTGAGGGATCGACGCGGATGTCGCCGGCCTCGAGAACGGCAGGCCGCTCACTCTGGCCGCGCCTGATGAGGGCCCGGATGCGCGCGAGCAGGATCGCGAACGAGAACGGCTTGGTGAGATAGTCGTCGGCGCCGGTGTCGAGCGCCTCGACCTGATCCCACTCACCGTCTTTCGCGGTGAGCATCAGTACCGGAGTCCAGTTCTGATCGGCGCGCAGACGCTCGCACACGCGGTACCCGCTCATTCCGGGCAGCATGATGTCGAGCAGAATCACCGAGTAGTCGTTCTCGGTGGCGAGCCAGAGGCCGTCGGTGCCGGTCGAGGCGACGTCGACGGCGAAGCCCTCGGCCTCCAGTCCGCGTTTCAGCCCCTCGGCGAGGCGTTTCTCGTCTTCGACAACCAGCACGCGCATGCGCCCAGTCTGCCCGACGGGCGCTGAAGCGAGGCTGAAGCGGAGTGAAAGCGGAGAGCGCGGGCGTCCTCGTGCGGTGCCGTGGCTGAGCCACCGCTGTCGGCGAGAACACCCGCGCTCGGCGCGGAGAATCCGAGGAGACTAGCCCTCTTCGACGACGATCTGAACGTCGATGTTGCCGCGGGTCGCGTTGGAGTACGGGCAGACCTGGTGCGCGGCGTCGGCGAGCTCCTGGGCCTGACCGAGCTCGAGACCCGGAAGGACGACCTCGAGCAGAACGGCGAGCTGGAATCCGCCTTCGCCGTTCGGTCCGATGTGAACGCGGCCGCCGACGCTGGAGTCGGAGATCTTCACCTTGCGGGCGCGGGCGACGCTCTGCAGAGCGGAGTGGAAGCAGGCCGCGTAACCGGCTGCGAACAGGTCCTCGGGGTTGGCTCCGTTACCCGATCCGCCCATCTCCTTGGGGATGGCGAGGTCGAGGTCGACCTGTCCGTCGCTGGTGCGCACGTGGCCGTTGCGGCCTTCGCCGGTCGAGAGCGCTTCTGCCGTGTAGAGAATCTCCATGGGGTTTCCTTTCATCGACCGGCGTCGGGTGCGCCGGTGGTCTGGGTGGGGCCTGACGACGCGGCGTCGAATGAACGCGTGTCGTCGGCCAGCTGGTGCAGCATGCCTCGCAGCTGCGTGGCGGCGGAGCGGTCGAGGTTCATCGCGCCGGAGACGCAGCCCGGAACGGCCGAGAGCTCCTCGCGCATCCGCTCGCCCTTGTCGGTAAGGCCGATCGTCACCACCCTCGCGTCGCCGGACGCGCGCGAGCGCTCGAGGTAGCCCGCCTCCTCCATGCGCTTCGTGAGCGGCGAGAGGGTGCCGGAGTCGAGCTCGAGCCTGGCTCCGAGGTCTCGCAGCGACATCGCTCCCTCGTTCCAGAGAACGACGAACACGAGGTACTGGGGGTAGGTCAGCCCCCAGGGCGCCAGAACCGAGCGGTAGGTCTGGGTGATCGCGTGCGACGCGTTGTAGAGGGCGAAGCAGACGAGTTCATCGATCACGAAGGGCTGCGGCGCTGCAGAGGCTGTCGTCGATGCGGTCATTCCAAAAGCATTGCGCACAACTCAATTGCGCGCAATTCTTTCCCAGCAACCCCTCAGAAGTGGTACGGCCTCAGTAGTGGTACGGGAACGGCGACCAGTCGGGCTCGCGCTTCTCGAGGAACGAGTCGCGGCCCTCGACGGCCTCGTCGGTTCCGTAGGCCAGCCGTGTGGCCTCGCCCGCGAAGACCTGCTGCCCCATCAGGCCGTCGTCGACCGCGTTGAACGCGAACTTCAGCATGCGGATGGCCGTGGGCGACTTGGTGAGGATCGTGCGCGCCCAGTCCAGCGCCTCGCGTTCGAGTTCCGCATGCGGAACAACGGCATTCACCGCGCCCATCTCGTACGCTCGCTCGGCGGAGTACTCCCGGGCGAGAAAGAAGACCTCGCGCGCGAACTTCTGCCCGATCTGGCGTGCGAAGTACGCGCTGCCGTAACCGGCGTCGAACGAGCCGACATCGGCATCCGTCTGTTTGAACTTGCCATGCTCGGCGCTGGCGATCGACAGGTCGCAGACCACGTGCAGCGAGTGTCCGCCACCGGCGGCCCAACCGGGAACGACCGCGATCACGACCTTGGGCATCGTGCGGATGAGTCGCTGCACCTCGAGGATGTGCAGGCGCCCGGTCGCGGCACCGGCGAGCGGCCCGTCGGGCGCCGTGCCGTCGGCGTACTGATAGCCGTCGCGGCCCCGGATGCGCTGGTCGCCGCCCGAGCAGAAGGCCCAGCCGCCGTCTTTCGGGCTCGGTCCGTTTCCCGTGAGCAGCACGACGCCGATACGCGGATTCTGCCGCGCGTCGTCGAGGGCACGATAGAGCTCGTCGACGGTGTGCGGTCGGAAGGCGTTGCGCACCTCGGGACGGTTGAAGGCGATGCGCGCCACGCGCCCGTCGTTCGAGTGGTGGTAGGTGATGTCGGTCAGGGCGCTCGCCCCGGGCGCGGTGGCCCACTCGGATGCATCGAAGATCTCAGAGACGAACGGCGTTTCAGACATGCTGCCAGTCTGCCAGCCTCTGCCCGATGCGAGGTCAGAGCTCGGGTGGTTCGCGGTCGTCGTAGCGGCGGGCCCTGTCGCGGAACTCGTCTTCGAGCTCGGCGGGCAGAGTTCCGCGACTGACGATCTCGAGGTCGACCGAGCTCATCGGCCCGCCGCGAAGCTCGGCCCTCGCCTGTGCCGCTTCGAGGAAGCGGCCGGTGCGATCGTGCTTCAGCTCGATGATCATGAGCTCGAACACGCTGTCCGAGTGCACCGACTCGCGGGCGACCAGCGACCACACCACCTGATCCCGCAGGGTCATACCGCCGAACTCGTGCTCGAGGGCGGCGAGTGCCGCGGCCCCGGATGCGTGGGCCGGGTCGTTGCGCAGAGTCACGTCGTGAAAGCCCGCGGCCCCGAGCATTCCCCTGACCAGATCGACGAGCTGCATCTTGACGAGAGGGTTCGTGAGCTTCGCCGTGGAGCGCCAGGTGCCGGTGGTGCAGGTCTCGAGCAGGCTGTCGCCTCCCCAGTCGTTGACCTCGGGGTCGATGCGCGGGATCTCTCCGAACAGCCCCCAGCTCAATCCGAAGCGCGGGGTGATGGCCTCGCGCAGTCGTGCCAGGAAAGCCTCGTTGCGCTCGATCGTCTCCTCCTGCGAGAGGGCGGCGAGAGCGAAGTCGGCGTCGCCCGCCCTCGTTCCGGGGTACAGCGACCAGTCCACCCCGTCGGCGACCGTGGGCAGGTCGTCGTCCGGGCCGATGCCGAGATCGGAGAGCACCGCCTGGGCGCGGTCTTGAACGGCATCCAGGAACCCTGCCAAGCCGCCTTCGTCGTCGTCGCCCGGCCCGGTCTCGACCGCCGGGGCCGGCGCATCCGACACCGTTCGAGCGGGCCGCGCCGAGCCGTAGGCCGGCCCGCCCATGCGAGGCGGCGTGCCTCCAGGCGTGCCGTAGTCGGGGATGCCGCCCTCCGCGTCGTCGTGCATGCGACCAGTGTGCCAGCCGGAATCGCTCTGTTACCGCCTCGGCGGCTTTTTGTCTTCGAAGGGGGCCGCCCTTTCGCGAAACTCGGGTGCATCGGAGGCGGCGAGAAGCGCATGGCTCGTGAGCGTCATCGCTATCGAGCTCACGGGCAGGTCGAGGTGCTCCGCGTCTGCTTCGGCATCCGCGGCGAATTCGCCGGCCTTGTCCTTCGAGAAGTCGGTGATGGTGACGGTGACATCGACATACGCGTCTTCGACGCTCGAGGCCTTGAGCTCCCACACGACTTGAGTGTCGAGCTTCGAGCCGCCGTACAACCGCTCGATCGATTTCGGAGAGTAGAACGTCGTGGCGGGATCGTTCATGAGCCGTACATCCTGGAATCCGTGATCGGAGAGCACCTCGCTCACACGGTCGACCAGTCGCTGCTTGAGCTTCTGGCCGGAGACCGGCTCTGTCGCATACCAGCGGGGCGACTGCGAATCCCTCAGAAGGCTCGGGGCACCCCACGCGTTCTCGAGCGGCCGGTCGATTGTGGAGCCGTGTTCTAGCCACGAGACGGTGACTTCGTCATCGACGGCGGCCCGCAGCTCGGCGAGGAGAGCCGTGTTCTCGGCAACCACCTGTTCCTTGCTCGGGGCGGCGAGAGTACTCTGGGCGTCACCGGCACGTTGACCCGGGTAGCCCGTCCAATCGACCCCGTCTGACACCGTCGATGATGACGAAGAGCTGTTGGTCACGATGATCGGAATGAAGATCGCTGCCGCAATCAGCAGAGTTGCGACCAGCAGATTCCGCACGGTTGCCGACTTCCGAGCGCGCTCTGCAGGTCGGGCGACACCGGATACCCGTGGCCTCGGTGGCTTCGGTGGCCTCCGTCTGAGCCTGCGCTGCCGTGCACGCTCATAGCGGTAGGTTCCCCTCTGGCCATTGCGTTCGAATCGCGCCCACCGGGTCTCCTCCGCTATCCGAGCCGTGCGCTCCTTCTTCGCGGCGTAGGCGGCCCTCGCCGCCTGCTTCTTCGCGGCCTTCTCAGCCGCGCGCTTCGTCGCACGGTCCTTGGCGGCCCGGGCTGCTTCAGCCGCCTTGGCCTCGCGCGCGGCGGCCGCCGCCCGGCGCGCGGCAGCGGCCGCCTCGGCCGCGGCGGCTTTCTCCTCGGCACGGGGATCGAAATCGTGCCGCGCGGGCTCGACCGGCTTCGCCGAATCGCGGCTGCCGTAGACCGGCAGTGCGGGATCCGTGCCCGGCGGCGTTCCGTACACCGGCGGGCCCGACGGCGGGGCAGACACTGCGGGGCCCGACCGTTTGGGCTTGGCGGGTCTCGATCGACGGACGACCTTCTTGGTGACCGCTTCGTCGTCTCCGTCCATCTGTCCAGTGTGTCAGTCGGAGTCGCCTACCCTCGATAGTGCGCATTCCCGCTTCGTGCGCCAGAAGGAGTTCACCCGTGACGATCGTCGCTTCCGCAGACGGCTCAGCCCTCGGCAATCCCGGCCCCGCAGGCTGGGCCTGGTACGTCGACGACGAGCGCTGGGCGGCAGGCGGATGGCCGCGCGCCACGAACAACATCGGAGAACTCACCGCGGTCCTCGAGTTGCTGCGCGCGACCGAGAACGAGTCTGAGCCCCTGCACATCCTGTGCGACAGCCAGTACGCCATCAAGGCGTGCACCGAGTGGCTCGCGGGCTGGAAGCGCAAGGGCTGGCGCAAAGCCGACGGCAAGCCGGTGCTGAACGTGGAGATCATCAAGCAGCTCGACGAGGCGCTACAGGGCCGGGTCGTGACCTTCGAGTGGGTCAAGGGCCACGCGAACCACCCCATGAACGAGGCGGCCGACGCTCGCGCCCGCGCGGCATCCACCGCATTCCAGAACCGCACCGCTGTGCCGAGCGGTCCGGGATGGCCGGGCGCCGCCGCATCTGCCCCGGTCGAGGCCATCCTGGCCGAAGACACCGCCCCGCCCTCCCTGTTCTGAGCCACAGAGCAGAATGGGGAGATGGCCTCTCCCGAACTCCCTCCCCTCGCCGACCTGCTCGCCGTCGCGCACGTCGTCTCTCTTCCGCTGGCGACCCGGTTCCGCCGCATCGACACCCGTGAGGCCGTGGTCTTCCGCGGGCCCGAGGGATCCACGGAGTTCTCTCCCTTCGTCGAATACGGAGACGACGAGGCCGCGACCTGGCTCGCCGCCGCCATCGACTTCGGGTGGCGCACGCAACCCTCGCCGTTGCGCGACCGCATCCGCGTGAACGCCACTGTTCCCGCGGTGGATGCGTCACGCGTGCCCGAGGTGCTCGCCCTGTACGACGGATGCCGCACCGCGAAGGTGAAGGTCGCCGAGGCCGGGCAGGTGCTCGCCGACGACGTCGCTCGCGTGCGCGCCGTTCGCCGGGAGCTCGGCGCAGAAGGGCGCATCCGGGTCGATGCCAACGGCGGCTGGAACGTCGACGAGGCCGAGCACGCCATCCATTCGCTGGCGGAATTCGATCTCGAGTACGTCGAGCAGCCGTGCGCGACGATCGACGAGCTCGCGGAGCTGCGCGAGCGCCTGCACGACTGGGACATCCCGATCGCGGCCGACGAGAGCGTGCGCCGAGCCGACGACCCGCTGGCGGTGGCGCGTGCGGGCGCCGCCGACCTGCTCGTCATCAAGGCACAACCGCTGGGCGGCATCCACTCGGCGCTCGACATCGTTCGTGAGGCAGGTCTGCCCGTGGTGGTGTCGAGCGCACTCGACACGTCTGTGGGCTTGTCGATGGGCGCATGGCTGGCCGCCAGCATCCCCTCGCTCGACTTCGACTGCGGCCTCGGCACCGCGTCATTGCTGGCGGCGGATGTGACGGCACGGCCTCTGCGCGCCGTCGGCGGCTTCATCGATGTGGGGCGCGTCGACCTCGACGAGGAACGACTCACGCAGCACGCGGCGTCGCCCGAGCGCGACGCCTGGTGGCGAGCGCGAATCAGCCGCTGCTACGACTCGCTGTCAGAGCGGGCATGACACGAGTTCCCGGTCGCGCGTGGGCAGCGCCCGTCGTCTGCGTGGCGCTCGTTCTCTCCGTGATCGTCGGAGCACTCCCGCTTGTTTCCTTCCTTCGGGACGGCGTGCATCTCTACTGCGAGTACTCCGATGTGGGCGAGTCCGCGCCGGGCACGTTCATGTGTGCCGACGGCATCGGCTACATCGTTCCCGTCGCAACGGCCATCCTCGTGTGGACGCTTGTTTCAGCGTTGGCGATCGTCGCCATGTCCGCGTGGATTCCATCAACGCTTCGGCCGCGGCTCGTCGGCCTGCTCGCACTCGCGCCCATGGCGTACATCAGTGTCATCGCAGTCCAGTCGATCGACCGACTCCGCGTGACAGGGCAGCCGCGGGACTTCTGGTCGGGCCCGATGCTCGTGGTCACGATTCTGATGGGCGCGTTCGCGGCGGTCGTACTCGTTCTCTTCGCGGTACGGGGGCCGCGGCCTCGGCTCGTTCTCTACATCGCGGGAGGCGTGCTCATGGTCGCCGCGCTCGTCGTGCAGCCCGGGATGTTGGCGGCTACGTTCCTCGCCCTGGGACTCTTCGGAGCCTCATTCGTACTCGACCGCGCGGCCTACAGACCCGAGTAGGCGTGCAGACCCTTGAAGAACACGTTCACGACGCCGAAGTTGAACAGCACGGCCGCGAAGCCGATGAGTGCCAGCCACGCTGAACGCGATCCACGCCAGCCCTTCGTCGCCCGAGCGTGGATGTAGCCCGCGTAGATGACCCAGATGATGAAGGTCCACACCTCTTTGGTGTCCCAGCCCCAGTAGCGACCCCAGGCCCGCTCGGCCCAGACGGCACCGGCGATGAGGGTGAAGGTCCAGAACACGAAGCCGACGATGTTGATGCGGTAGGCCAGATTCTCGAGGCGCACCGAGTCGGGCAGCGTGTCGAGCAGACGGAAGTTGAGGAAGCGCGACTTCGGCGACGCCTCACGACGGTTCTGCAACAGCTGGATGCCGGAGAGTGCGCCGCCGAGGGCGAAGAACGCGGTGCCCAGGCTGGCCACGAAGACGTGGATGACGAGCCACGCGGACTCGAGCGCGGGCGGCAGCGGAACGACAGCCACGTAGTAGTTGACCGTCGAGACGCCCAGCAGAATCAGCACGAGGCCGGTGATGAACGTTCCGAGAAAGCGCAGGTCCTGGCGAGTCAGCACGACGAGGAAGACGGCCATGATCAGCAGCGTTCCCGTGATCGAGAACTCGTACATGTTGGCCCACGGCACGCGTCCGGCGGCGATGCCGCGGAGGACGACGCCGACGAGCTGCAGCAGGAATCCGAGAATGGTGAGCGAGACGCCGATGCGCAGGCTCGCCGAGCGCTTCGTGGCCACCGCGCCGTCGACGGGCGCATCACTTGCCGGGGTGCCATACGCGGAACCCGCACCCGAGACCGAAGCGCCCACCAGCTCAGGCGCGACAGCAACAGCCGCCGCGGCCTTCATCTGCGATGAGCGACGCGCGAGGTCGAGCGCGAAGGAGATGAACGCGAGCGCGTAGATCGCCATCGCCGAATAGACGAGGAGAATCGAGTACTGTTCGAGCGTTTCGGTCACGGGGGTAATCCTAAGCGTCGTCTGGCGTGTTCGCGCCGGGGTTTGTGGTTGTCGGCTTGCCGGCGGGCGTCGGAAGGCTCTTGATGTGTTTGTCGGCTATTTCGGCCACGGCGTCGTCGAGTCGAGGGTCGTCACCTCGGGCCAGTCCCGCGTACTCGAGAGTCACGCCCGCACCGTCGGCGTTCTCGATGAGTTTGACCCACACGCGGCGCCTCGGGATGAACAGTGAGGTGAGCAGGCCGCCCAGCACCAGGATGGCGAACACGAGAACCCAGGCCTGCGTCGGGTCGCGGTGGATGTCGAACGACGCGAAGCGCTTGATCCCGTCGAGCGTGACCGTGCCCATGCCGTTCGGCAGCTGCGCCGTCTCGCCGGGCTTGAGCTCGATCGAGTCCACACCGGTCTTGCCGCCGGTGAGCTGGGTCATCTTGTCGGTCGCGAGCGAGTAGACGGATGTCGGCACACCCTTGTCGAGACCGAGGTCACCCTCGTAGACATTGAGGGTGACGACCGGATATTCGGCCTCGGGGAACGACGAGAAGTAGGCGCCGTTCGAGCCCACGTCCTGCGTCGGATAGAAGAAGCCGATCATTCCCAGCTGCTCGGGCAGCCCGTCGGTGATCTTGATGACACCCAGAGAGGTGAGGTTGGCGTCTTGCGGCAGGAACGGAACCGAGTCGGTGAAGACGACGTCGCCCTGAGCGTTCTTCACGGTGAGGGTCGGCGCATAGCCGTTTCCGAGCAGATAGACGTCTGAGCCGCCGATCTTCAGCGGGCTGTTGACCTTGACCTCGCCGTCCGATTCCGTGCCGTTTTCGGCGGTCGTCACGTGCGCCGTGTAGTCGATCGGCTGCCCGAACGCATTGAGGTTCTTGGTCTCGTAGGTGGCGTCGAACTCGTCGAGCCGCAGCGTGAACGGCGAGAGCGTGTCGTCGGAGAAGAACCTGCCCGGGTTGAACGAGTCGAAGGCCAGCAGCGTGTTCACGAATGTCTGTCCCTCGACCACGACGCGCTGTCCGGCGTAGCCGAAGCCACCGCCGATTCCCACGGTGACGAGGATGCCGACGAGGGCCGTGTGGAACACCAGGTTGCCGGTCTCGCGAGCGTATCCGCGCTCGGCCGAGACCGACGTGGAGCGCGCATCCTGGAACAGACGCACCCGGTAACCGGACTTCTTGAGGACCGTCCGCGCCGACTCGAGGATCGCGGCGGAGTCGCCCTCGGCCTGTCGGGTGATGAACCCACCGAGCCGCTCGAGCCGGGCGGGCGTCTTCGGCGGGGCAGAGCGCAGCGCGTCGAAGTGGTGCTTGGTGCGCGGAATGACGCAGCCGACCAAGGAGATGAACAGCAGCAGATATATGCTCGAGAACCACACAGAGCTATAGACAGAGAACATCTGCACGCTGTCGAGGATCGGCGCCAGCGTGGGGTTGTCGACGAAGTACTGCGTGACGCCGTTCGGGTCACTGGAGCGCTGCGGCACGAGCGAGCCGGGCACAGCCGCCAGCGCGAGCAGCAGCAGCAGGAACAGCGCGGTGCGCATGCTCGAGAGCTGACGCCAGAACCAGCGTAGCCAGCCGACCACGCCCAGCTTGGGCTGGGTGATGGATGCCGAGCCGCCGCCTCGTGCGGACTCGGGCGCCGGGCTCGGGGAATCGTAATGATCAGACGGGCGAGACAAAGGAGAACATCACCCCCTGCAGGTTGTTCATGACGATGGTCCAGATTCCCGAGACCATCAGTAGACCGACGGCGATGAGCAGCGCTCCACCGATGATGTTGACGGCGCGAATATGCCGTTTGAGGAATGCGACCGATCCGGTGACCCAGTTGAAGCCGAGGGCGACGAGAAAGAAGGGGATGCCGAGGCCGATGCAGTACACCAGGCCGAGCAGGGCACCCCGCCACGGGGAGGCTCCGTTGAGGCTGAGCGCGGCGATGGCAGAGAGGGTCGGGCCGATGCAGGGAGTCCAGCCGAGCCCGAAGACGATGCCGAGCAACGGCGCACCGGCCAGCCCGGTTGCGGGAGCCCACGACGGCTTGAAGGTGCGCTGCATGAAGGTGAACTGGCCGATGAAGACCAGGCCCAGCACGATGACGACGACGCCGAGAATGCGAGTGATCAGGTCCTGCCAGGTGGTGAGCCAGGCGCCGACCGCGCCGAATGCCGCTCCGTAGGCCACGAAGACCAGCGAGAAACCGAGCACGAACAGAGCCACGCCGAGGAGTAGCCGGCCGCGGCCGCGCGCGCGACCCGTCGCATCCGGAGCCGAGGCGAAGCCGCCTATGTAGCCGAGGTAGCCCGGCACGAGCGGAAGAACGCACGGTGATGCGAACGACACCAGACCGGCCAGCAAGGCGATCGGCAGGGCGAGCAGCAACTGCCCGGAGAGCACCGCCTCCGCGAAGGGATTGTTCACCGGTGCTAGCTCGACTCGGCGATGGTGTCGCGAATGAGCGTGTCGAGAATCGACGGCTCACTCACCTGGCCGAGGATGCGAGCGGCGACCCGGCCCTGCTTGTCGATGACGAGGGTGGTCGGCACCGCATTCGGCGACACCTCTCCGCTGAACGCGAGCTGCAGCGCGCCGTCTGTGTCGATCACAGAGGGGTACTCGATGCCGTAGTTCTTCTCGAAGCTGATGGCCTGGGGCGCCTGGTCGCGCACGTTGACCCCGAGGAAGCTCGCGCCCTGTCCGTCGTACTTCGCACTGAGCTTCGCGAGGTCGGGGGCCTCGACCCGGCACGGCGCGCAACTGGCGTACCAGAAGTTGAGCACGACAACCTCGCCCGAGTAGTCGGCCTGGCTCACCGTGGAGCCCTCGGCCGTGGTGCCGCTGAAGTCGACGGCCTGCTGTCGCGACTCGGGCTCGATCTCGGTGACCGTGCCGTCGCCGGCGATGTAGTTCTTGCTGTCGCCCGAGAGGTACTGGTCTGCGAGGGGATCGTTCGAACATCCCGCCAGCAGCAGGGCACCGGCCACGACGAGACCCGCGACCCCCGCTTTGGCAGCGCGGCGCATCCGGATGCCGGTCATACGGCACCCACGTCGGTCGCGTTCTCGGCAAGATCGGCGGCTGGATCGACGTACCCCGACTCGACCCAGCGGTTGCCCACGCGCTCGAAGCTCGTGATGCTCGAGAGCTCGCATCGGCGGCGGCGCGGATCGTGGAAGAGGGGTTTCGCGGCGACCGCGAGATGTGTCGTCCAGATGGGGAGTTGATGGCTCACGAGCACGACGTCTCCCGACTCGACGGAGTTGTAGGCGTCACTCATGGCGGCCAGCATCCGGATCTTGATCGAAGCGTACGGTTCGCCCCACGTGGGGATGGTGGGGTTGCGGAGCCACGGCCAGGTGCGTGGGCTCTTGAGCGCGGAGCTGCGGCCGCGCATATTCAGCCCCTCGAAGCGGTTCGTGGGCTCGATGATGCGCGGATCGGTGATGATCGGCAGCTCGAACGCCTGCGAGATCGGTTGGGCCGACTCCTGCGTGCGCTGCAGGGGAGATGCGTAGAGGGCACTGACACTGCGGCGCCTCTCGACGAGCTCGGCCGCGGCGGAGCGCGCCATCTCGTGCCCGAGATCGGAGAGACCGAATCCCGGGAGTCGCCCGTAGAGCACACGTTGGGGATTGAAGACCTCGCCGTGACGCACGAGATGGATCTGGCTGGCTACCACGGAGTCCAGTTTACGGAGCCTCGGTCGGGGAAAAGCTGATAGCCGCATGATGCGCTTACAGAGAAGCCCAACAAAGTAGGCAAACTACTTCTCGGTGCAAGAAATAGTTAGTTGTGCTTCTGCGTTGAGAAGTTGAGACTTATCACAAGAAAGGTTCACAACTCATGCTTATCGCCATCGTCGTATCGTCCATCTTCGCCACCATCTCGGTCGCCGGCATCGCCGCAACCGTGCGCGCCGTCGCCACCGACGGCTACCGCCGCCAGCCCACGCGCGAGTACGCCGCACGCTGACGCCGAGTCCCTGCCGAGACTCGAGTCCTGGCAGGGCACAAACGCATTGAGCGTCGACGCTCTGGCCTCGCTTCTCTTATGCGCGACATCATGACGCGTGACCAAAACGCACTCGGATGCCGCCGCGATTCTCGGCGAACGAGTGCGCGAACAGCGTCTCAAGCTGGGTCTCACTCTTGAAGACCTCGCCTCGCTGTCAGAGATGCATTGGACCAGCGTCGGCAAGATCGAACGCGGCCAGGTGCACCCCAACGTCGAGACACTGGTGCGGCTCGCGACTGCGCTCAACGCAGACCCGGGCTTCTTCGTCGAAGGCTTGAACGCGTCGATGTACTCCAAGCGCGTGCACGGCCTCACCGCCGCAGACTTCATTCGCGAACGCGAGGCGTCGCGGCGCTCCGAGGCGTCCTGACCGCTTCACGCGGCAGGCAACACCGTCACGAGGTCGGGCGCGACCGCATCCATTCGTCGCGCGTGAGCACGTAACGCACGTGCGCCCTGATGGGCGACCCCTCGGGCACGACCGGATGCGCGAAATCGTCGACATGGCGCATGCCGAGACGGCGCATTACGCCGCGCGACGGCTCGTTGATGACCGCCGTGATGGAGTTGACCTCCTGAAGCGCCGGAGCAGCGTCCGGCGCGAACGCGGCATCCAGCGCGGCGGTCGCCGCCTCGAGGGCGAAACCCTGCCGCCAGTGCGCGCGGGCGACCCGCCAGCCGATCTCCATGCCGTCAGAACCGGGCACACCCTCGGGCATCGGCCCGACGCCCGTGAAGCCGATGAACTCGCCGGTGTCACGACGTTCCATGGCCCAGCGCCCGTGGCCGTGCAGATCGAAGCCCGCGTCGATCCGTTCGGCCGAGAGGTCGCTCCTCTCGCGATCGAGCACAGCGGGAAAGTAGCGCATCACCTCGGGGTCGGCGTTCATCGCCGCGTAAGGCTCACGGTCGGACGAGCGCCAGCGGCGAAGGATGAGCCTCGGCGTCTCGAGCTGCGCCGTCGCGGTCATCAGAGTTCGAAGTCGACGCTCGCCCGCGCCGAGACGAGCGGCCTGACGACGTCGACGGCCTTCAGGTGCTCGGGGTGCACCTGGTACGTCTCCAGCCCATCGAGATCGTCGTAGTCGGCGACGAGGCAGATGTCCCAGTTCTGATCGGCGTACGCCACGTTGGGTCCGATCGAGAAGCTCTTGATCTCGGGGATGATCGCGGGAAGCGGGGCGAGGGCGGCCTGGATGGAGGCGGCAGCGGCCACCTTGCCCTCGTCGTCTTCTGCGGCGAGCTTCCATGCGACGACGTGACGGATCATGCGGACTCCTCGAGTTCGGTGGTGAGAGCGTTCGTGAGGCGCGCCGGGTCGACGCGCCAGATGGTGTGCACGCGCCCGTTGATCAGCACCACGGGAATCTCCTCGACGTATTCATCGAAGAGCTCCGGGTCGTCGAGGATCGACTTCTCGTCGAAGTCCACCGAGGCAGAACTGTCGCGCTGCGGGATCGTCGCCAGTACGTCTGCCACGACCTGTCGGGCATCATCGCAGAGATGGCAGCCCGGCTTCGAGAGCAGGGTGAGCTGGATGGCGGGCACTCATTCACCCTAGCCCCCGGCGCTGTCGCGCAGCCCGGGTGAGTACCATGGAGAACCCATGCCGAATACCGAACTCCCGTCTGGCGGCGGCCGCGAATCGCCCGCCGGAGACCGCCCTGTCATCGCGTTCTTCGACGTCGACAACACGCTCCTGCGCGGCGCGAGCATCTGGCATGTGGCCATCGGCGCGTGGCGACGCGGCATGCTCTCGCCCCGCGACATCTGGCGCTTCTTCTGGCAGCAGCGACACTTCATCAAGGTCGGCGAGAACATGGGCCACCTCAGCGACATTAAAGAGAAGGCGCTGCTTCTCATCGCGGGCAAGACTCAGGCCGAGATCCGCTCATTGAGCGAGGACATCTTCGATCGCCGCATCAGCCAGCGACTGTGGCCCGAGACCGTGGCGCTCACCAAAGAGCACCTCGCGATGGGGCACCAGGTCTGGATCGTCTCTGCCACAGCCAGCGAGGTCGCCGACGTCTTCGCGAGCCGACTCGGCTTGACCGGCGCACTGGGAACCCGCTTCGAGTCGAAAGACGGCGTCTACACGGGCGTGCTCGAGGGCCCCGTCATGCACGCGCAAGACAAAGCCGACGCGTCGATCGCCCTCGCGAACGGAGCCGGCGTCGACCCCACCGAATGCTGGGCCTACTCCGACTCGAGCAACGACATTCCGTTGCTGTCGTTCGTCGGCCATCCGGTCGTGGTGAACCCCGACCACGCGCTGCTCGCCCACGCCACCAAGCACGACTGGCCGGTGATGCGGTTGAACCCGTCGAGCATCAAAGATGCACGCAAGCGCGTACGCCGAGAGGCCCGCCGAGCTCGCTGATCCGGCGTCCGCGCCGGTTGGGCGCATCCGCGCCCGATCGACCAGCAGCGGATGCGCCCGATCGGCGCGGATGCGGCCGCCAAGGCGCGCGGGCACAGCAAAAGCGCCAGACCTCAGGCCTGGCGCTGGTGCTACATCGGCAGCGCTATGAGCGCTGCACGAGATGCTACTTCTTGTTGCGGCGCTGGTGACGTGTCTTGCGAAGCAGCTTGCGGTGCTTCTTCTTCGCCATACGCTTGCGACGCTTCTTGATTACTGAACCCACAGGGACCTCACGATTTTGAGCTTCGCTGCGCAGATCGCAGCGGAAGAGAATTTTGCCTCGGAGCAGTCTACAAGGCCGAACGCTGAACGACTAATGCGCCCGACCAGCGCATAGGCTGAAGCCATGGTTCGCGACTTCGACATTCCCCAACAGCGCTCGCTCGTCACAGAACTGCCCGGGCCCAATTCGGTCGCCCTGCAGGAGCGGCGGGAGCGCTCCGTCTCGCGCGGCGCCGGCACCCTGGCGAACATCTACATGGACCGCGGTGCCGGAGCGATCCTCGTCGACGTCGACGGCAACCAGCTGATCGATCTCGGGTGCGGAATCGGTGTCACCACGATCGGCCACGCGCATCCGGATGTCGCCGCAGCCGCCGCCGCGCAGGCCGGCAAGCTGACCCACACCCTGTTCACCGTCACCCCCTACGAGAACTACGTGCGGGTGGCCGAGAAGCTGGCGGAGATCACTCCTGGCGACTTTGAGAAGCACTCGATCCTCGTGAATTCGGGCGCCGAAGCGGTGGAGAACGCGGTGAAGATCGCCCGCAAGTTCACCGGGCGCCGGGCGATCGTGAGCCTCGACCACGCGTTCCACGGCCGAACGAACCTCACCATGGCCATGACCTACCGCCCCTGGCCCGAGCGCGCCGGCATGGGGCCGTTCCCCGGCGAGGTCTACAGCGTTCCCACGAGCTACCCGTTCCGCGACGGGCTCTCCGGACCTGAGGCCGCTGAGAAGACCATCGACTACATCACGACCCACATCGGCGCGTCCGAGATCGCCGCGTTCTTCGTGGAGCCGATCCAAGGCGACGGCGGCGTGGTCATTCCGGCACCCGGGTACTTCGCCCGCATCGCCGAGTTCTGCCGCGAGAACGGCATCGTCTTCGTCGCCGACGAGATCCAGGCCGGCATCGCCCGCACCGGAGCCTGGTACTCGATCGAGCACCACGACGGCGTGATCCCCGACCTCATCACCACGGCCAAGGGCATCGCGGGCGGGTTCCCTCTCGCCGCGGTCACGGGTCGCGCAGAGATCATGGATGCCGTGCAGCCCGGCGGCATCGGCGGCACGTTCGGCGGCAACCCGGTCTCGACCGCGGCCGCCCTCGAAGTGTTCGACATCATCGAGCGCGAGGGCCTGCTGGCCGAGGCGCAGCGGGTCGAGGCGTCGCTCAGGGCGCGCATCGGCGACTGGGCCGAGAGGTTCGACGTGGTCGGCGAGGTGCGCGGCAAGGGTGCCATGTTCGGCGTCGAGCTCGTCAAGCCCGGCACGCGCGAGCCCAACCCCGAGGCCCTGACCGCCATCCTGAAGTACGCCACCACGCACGGCGTGATCGTGCTGGATGCGGGCAGCTGGGACTCGGTGCTGCGCATCATGCCGTCGGTCGTCATCAGCGACGAACTGATCGACGACGCGGCGACGGTCCTCGAAGAGGCGCTGGCCACGCTCTAGCCGCCGCGCTCGCATCCGCGCCTGTTGGGGGCATCCGCGCCTGGTCGGCCGGTAGCGGATGCGCCGAACCGGCGCGGACGTGCGCGCCGACCACTCCTCCCCTCGAACGTCGCACGCGAGCTGTGCACAATGTGCGGATGAGAATGGGTCGGAGAGATCACGGTGCCGCACGCTGTCGTGCATGACTACCGAAAACACGCCACGGCCTGTGCTCATCCGCGAGTTCGAGAGGGTGGGAGGTGACCGGCACGCGCTTGCGCGGGCGAAGACATCGGGGCGTGCCGTGCGGCTTCGGCGGGGTGTCTATGCGTCTGCCGCCGACTGGGCCGACCTCAATGACCTCGACCGTTATCTGCTGCGCGTGCGAGGTGTTGCCGAGACGCGACGCGAGCGCCCGGTGCTTTCTCACTGGTCCGCAGCGGCGATCTGGGGCATCCCGATCATCGGGCGCTGGCCGGCCGAGGTGCATCGAGTGATCGATCGCACATCGGGCGGACGCTCGAAAGACGGCATCATCGCCCACGTCACCGAGATGGCGTCGGTCGATGTCGTCGAGGTCGACGGACTGCTCGTGACATCGTTCGTTCGAACGATCATCGATCTGGCCACGGTGAGTTCGGCGATGTCCGGTGTAGCCAGCGCCGAATACGCGCTCCACCGCAAGCGGCCCGGCCATCTCACGAAGGAGCGACTACTCGCGGAGTGGGAAGCCGCGAAGCCGTTGAAGGCCCATGCACGATCGCTGCGCATTCTCGAGTTCGCTACGCACCTCGCGGACTCTCCGGCCGAATCCGCGGGACGCGTGAACATGTACCTGGCGGGTTTTCCCCAGCCTCGCCTGCAAACCCCGTTCTTCGACGTCGACGGTTTCATCGGCGAACCGGATTACGACTTCGAGGGCTTCGACCACCTCGGAGAAGTGGACGGAAAGGTCAAGTACTTCAAGCCGGAATACCTCCGCGGGCGCAATGCGGGCGACGTGATCTACGAAGAGAAGATCCGTGAGGACAGGTTCAAGGCGCTGCCCAGAAAGGTCACGCGCTGGGACTGGCCGATCTGCATCAGCATTCCGAAGCTGCGAGCGCGCCTCCTGCGTGATGGACTGCCCATCGTAAATCCGCACCGCCGCTGGCATCGCTGAGTATCCGCGCCTGTTCGGGGTATCCGCGCCTGGACGAGCAGGAGCGGATGCGCCCAGTAGGCGCGGATGCGGCGGGAGGCAAGCGGCGGGCGGCAGGAACCGCCGCTGGGCTACGCCGTGTCGGCCGCGTGCTGCGTGAGGGCCTCGGCCACCGCGGTCTCGGGCACGCGGAAGCTGCGGCCGAAACGGATCGCGGGCATCTCGCCCGAGTGCACCATGCGGTAGACGGTCATCTTCGACACGCGCATCATGTCGGCGACCTCGGCCACGGTCAGAAAGCGCACATCGGGCAGGTCTGAGCCGGCCATGGCGTCTCTCCTCTATACGAACTTCTCTACGGGCACTGCGACGAATCACGCGAGTGACGAACGAGACTCCGTGATGATTCGCAACTCTAGGGCGTGCACCGGATGCGGGGCAACCGGGTGTTCGCCCCTATTTGCGCAGTCGCGATACGAGCTTGGTCGCGTTGGCCTGCAGATCTTCGACCACGGCTCGCGCCTGGTGGCTCGAGGTCGCGACCGTGCGCCCGACGTTGCGGGCGAATTCCGAGGCCGAGCCCGCGGCATCCGGCGTGTGGCCGCCCACGGCTGTGTCTGCCCACTCGGCGTCGTCGTCTTTGAGGGAGCCATCGAAGTCGGCCGAGAGAAACGGGATGGCCCAGTCCTCGACCTCTTCGAGCGGCGATGCGTCGAGCTTGTAGTACCGGTGCTGCCCCTCTTCGCGAACGGCGACGAGGCCGGCGTCGCGCAGAACCTTGAGGTGCTTCGACACGGTGGGCTGGCTCAGGTCGAGTGCGTGAACCAGTTCGGAGACGCTCGACTCCCCCGCGTGCGGCGCGGCCTCGGCGGAACCAGCTGCCGTGTAGCGCTCGAGCAGAAGCTCGAGCAGGTGGCGTCTCGTCGGGTCAGCGATCACGGAGAAGATGTCGGCCATGGCACCAGGGTAGTCAGTCGAGGCGAGATTGCTTCTTAGCCTGGGGGCTGGCGCGCCGCCCGGATGCTTCGCCGGAGTACCATGACTGGAATTCATTCGGCCGACCGAGCAGCAGTCGGCCTTGTCGACGAAGGACGCTCGATGCGCATACCCGCACCCACGCGGCGCTCCGTCTACGCCAGGCGCACACCGATCGGCCGCATCCGCGACATGATCGACGAGTTCTCCGAGCAGTCGCCGTCGCGCTTCGCGATTCTGATCTTCACGGCGATGATCCTGATCTTCACCGTGCTCTTCTCGTTGCCGATCTCGCAGGCGAAAGGCTCGGTCACGCCGATCGCCGACGCGCTCTTCACCGCCGTCTCGGTGATCTGCGTCACGGGGCTCTCGACCGTCGACATGGCCACGCACTGGTCGGTCGTGGGCCACATCTTCATCTTTATCGGCGTGCAGATCGGTGCGCTGGGCGTTCTCACGCTGGCGTCGATCCTCGGCCTCGCCGTGTCGCGCAAACTCGGCCTCAAGAGCCGACTCATGGCCGCCGGCGACACCAACCCCATGCGGATGCGCCACGGCGCCGTGTCGGAAGGCCAGGCCGTGCGGCTCGGCGAGATCGGCGGGCTGCTGGCCACCGTCGCGGTGAGCTCCCTCGTGATCCAGCTCGTGATCGCGCTTCTTCTCATCCCCCGCATGCTCATCGACGGCGTCGCCCTCGCCCCGGCGATCACCGACAGCTTCTACTACTCGGCCATGGCCTTCACGAACACCGGCTTCTCGCCTAACGCCGAAGGCCTCACCCCGTTCGAGAACGACTACTGGTTCCTCAGCATCCTGATGCTGGGCGTCTTCATGGGAAGCATCGGATTCCCGATCATCTACGTGCTCTCGCGCAACATCAAGAAGCCGAAGCGCTGGTCACTGCACGTGAAGCTCACGCTCGTGACCTCGCTCATCCTCATCGTCGCCGGTGCCGTGCTCTACATCGTGCTCGAGTTCGACAACCCGAAGACCTACGGCGACCTCAACGCGGGCGACACCATCTTCCAGTCGCTCTTCCTGTCGGTGATGACGAGGTCGGGTGGTTTCTCGACGGTTGCCATCAGCGACCTCAACGGATCGAGCCTGCTCGTCACCGACATGCTGATGTTCATCGGCGGCGGTTCCGCGTCGACGGCCGGTGGCATCAAGGTCACCACACTCGCCGTATTGTTTCTCGCCGCCTTCGCGGAGGCCCGCGGAAACGAGTCGATGGAGGCCTTCGGGCGCCGCATCCCGGGTGACGTCCTCCGACTCGGCGTGAGCGTCGTGCTGTGGGGCGCCACCACCGTGGCCATCTCCACCATCGTCATTTTGCAGATCACCAAGGCACCGCTCGACTTCGTGCTCTTCGACGTGATCTCCGCGTTCGCGACCTCGGGGCTCACGACCGGACTCACGGCATCCCTGCCCGACTCGGGCATCTACGTGCTGGCCGCGACGATGTTCATGGGTCGCGTTGGTACAGTGACTCTCGCCGCAGCCCTCGCAGCGAGCCAGCGCCGGCAGCTGTTCAGACGACCCGAAGAGAGGCCCATCGTTGGTTGATCGCATCAAGCACGACGCTCCTGTCCTCGTGATCGGCCTCGGTCGCTTCGGCGCCGCGACGGCCGGCCAGCTCGACCGCCTCGGCCGCGAGGTCCTGGCCATCGATGACAACGACACGCTCGTTCAGAAGTGGTCCGAGCGCATCACCCACACGGTGCAGGCGGATGCGCGCAACATCGACGCGCTACGGCAGATCGGCGCGGGCGAGTTCTCGATCGCCGTCGTCGCCGTCGGTTCGTCGATCGAGGCGAGCGTGCTCATCACCGCCAACCTCGTCGATCTCAAGGTTCCGCAGATCTGGGCCAAGGCCATCTCGAAATCGCACGGCAAGATCCTCGAGCGCATCGGCGCTAACCACGTGATCTACCCGGAGGCCGAGGCCGGCGAGCGGGTCGCCCACCTCGTGTCGGGACGGATGCTCGACTTCATCGAGTTCGACGACGACTTCGCTCTCGTCAAGATGTTCCCGCCGAGGCCCATCCGCGGAAAGAACCTCACCGAGTCGGGCGTTCGCTCGCGCCACAACATCACCGTCGTCGGAGTGAAGTCGCCCGGCAAGCCCTTCACCTACGCCACAGAGAAGACGGTCGTGACCGACCACGACATCATCATCGTCTCCGGCACCTCGAGCGACATCGAGAAGTTCTCGGCCCTCGAGTAGCGAAATCTCGCTACCGGTGTCGGCATAAATGCGGACACCGAACACCCTCATACGGGTGCCCCCGAGTGCTAGACAAGGTGTGGGGAAAATCCCACGCCGAATTCAGGCCGACTCGAGGGAATTCCAGTGACCGACGAAGCAACCGCGCCCGCAGGCGATCCGAACACCCCGCAACCGGCCGCCCCGGCGCAGCCGCAACCGGCCGCTGCGACACCGCCACCCGCGGGGCCGCCATCCGTCTTTGCCCGAGCATTCGGGCCGCAGCGCCTGTTGCCGATGTTTCTGCCCGTGGCCACCACGCTGGTGGTCGGCTACGTGCTCGGACTCCTGGCGACGATCCTCACCGTTCTCTCGATCGACGAGTCTCGGCCATGGTCGTTGGTGGCCGCACTTCCCCTGCAGCTGCTGGGTGCCGGGCTCTTCGGAACGATCACGGGATCGGTCTCTGCCGGCGCCATGGGATTGTCCGTCAGCGGCTCGGTCTTCGTCTTCGTCGTACCGCTGCTCTTCCTCCTGGTGCAGGCCGGATCTCTTGCCGTCACGTCTCACGTTGCCGAACGGCGAGTACCGAGTGACACTGCGTCCGTACGCTGGATCACCGCGCTGACCCAGGGCCTGAGCTACTCCGTCCTGATCACCGTGCTCGCGCTGATCGGTTCGATCGCCTACTCGTCCGAGGGCGCGATGTTCTCGGTCACCACAGCATCCGTCAGCCTCTTCGCGGGCGCACTCGTGATCATGACGCTCAGTGCTGTGATCGGTCGCGCGAGCACACCCGGTGCCCGACGCGAGGCGAAGCCGTTCGGTGTCGGCCTTCGCCTTCCCGCTGCGCTCAGCTCAGCGCTCTGGATCGCCCTCGGTTACGCCGTCGCCGCTTCGCTCGTCGTCGGCATCGCACTCATCATCGGGGTCACCGTGCAATCTGGTCCGCGCGCCCTGTTGAGCGCGCCGCTCTGGCTGCCGACGGCCGCGGTCGACGCGCTTGCGGTCATGCATTTCGGCCAGCTCTCGGCCGGCGGCACCCTGATGCAGGCCATCGGAACCGGCACACCGAGCTCGATCTGGATCGGCTCGGCGGACCCCTGGGTCGTCGTCGTCGATGTCGTGCTCGTCATCGTCTTGATCGCCGTTGCGGGCACGCTCCTGCGAGTCCTCCGGGCCTCGCGACCCATGGCTCCCGTGGCGGCCTGGGCTTCGAGCGTCGGCGCCTTCGCTCTGGTCGGTCTGCTCATCTCGTTGTTCGGTTCGGTCGCGGCAAGCGGATCCGTGGGCGGGTTCGTCTCGGGGTCACTGACGGTCGGCCCTGCGGCCTACACGTTCCTGCTCTTCGCCGCGCTCGGGGCCCTCGTCGAGGTGGTCTCTCGGTACGTCGCGGGATACGTACTCGGAGTCCTGCCCGCCGGCTTCGTCGCTCGCCTCAACCGCGTGGCGCTGCGTTTCGTGAGCTCCACTCCGCCCGCGTCTCTCGCTCGGCCCCACGTGTCCGTCGCGCCGTTCGCGGGCGCTCCCGAGGTCGGGGAGCCGGTCGTCACCGACCCGAACGCGGCAACCTCGGCACCCGCGACCACTGCCTCACCCGCGGTGACGACCCCGCCCACCAACCCGCTAGATCCGCGCACCAAGAAGCGCATCGTGGTCGGCTCCATCGTGGCTGGCAGCGTGATCGTCGTCGCGGTACTCGCGTCGGTGGGGCTCTCGATCGCCAACGGCGTGGTCAACGCCCCGCAGGCGAAGGTGTCGGAGTACCTCGATGCACTCGTCGAGGGCGACGCTTCGCGTGCGCTCCAGTTGAGCGACGTCGACGCCCCGAACTCTGAGCGCCTCCTGCTCGACGACGAGATCTTCCGCGCCGCGGCCGGCCGCATCACGTCATACGACATCACGTCGGTGACCACCTCGGGCGACACCGCGAACGTGACCGCCGAGGTCGATCAAGACGGTAGCAAGGCCACCATGCAGTTCACCGTCGAGTCCCGCGGCAAGCAGTGGCTCTTCTTCGACGACTGGAAGCTCGACCGCCCCGAACAGTCCACCCTGCCGGTGTACATCGACGAGTCGCTCGACCAGGTCGAGGTCAACGGCGTGCCGATCGAACTCAGCGACGAGCAGCGCGGTGAAGGGCTGAGCCTGATCGCGTTCCCGGGACGCTACGACTTCAGCATCTCCAAGTCGAGCAGATGGCTGACCGCGGAACCGGTCTCCGGCACAATCATGGCCGGCAGCGTCCTCGGCAGCACGAACCCGGTCGCGCTCGAGCCCGAGGCCACGCCGGGCCTGACAGAGGAGATCAGCAAGCAGGTGGACGCCTACCTCGCAGAGTGCATCGCGTCGACATCGCTCGAGCCTGACAACTGCCCGAACGATCTGTACTACTCGTACGGCAACCCCACCAACGTGGTGTGGAGTCTGACCGAGGCTCCCGAATACGAGATCAGAATCAGCTACGACGGCACTATGAGCGTGACGACCACCAAGACCGGATCCGCCTCGGTCACCTACAAGTACACCTCGGGCGGCGAGCGTGACGGCTCGAACAAGACGACTATCCGGGTGAGCGGCGACGTGAAGATCGACGGCGACAAGGCGACCTTCGTGCCCGACTCCAACGGCTACTGAGTCGGCGATGCAGCCTCGCGGGCCCGGATGCTTCGGGCCCGCGAAGCGACATCAGGCAAGAACGCCGAGGCCCAGACCCGGTAGCCGCGGTCGTTCGGGTGGAACAGGTCGGCCGCCGACTGATAGACCGCCTTCACGATTCCCTGCCGCTTGGTCACCTCGTAGAGCGGCGCGACGGTGAGGCCATGGCGCTCGGCGGTCGCCCTCACGATGCGATTGGCGACGGCCACGAGCCGCTCACGCTGTGGGATATGGAAGCAGGGCAGATCGGCGACGATCGCGGTCGAGGGCAGTTGTGAGTACAGCTCTTCGAGCTCGCGGGCGAAGCGCTCTTTCTCGAACGAGTTGATGTCGTTGGCACCGATCGACACGGTCAGCAGATCGGGCGAGACATCGCGCAGCAGCTTGGCCAGCTTCGGCATCTGGATGGCGAGAGCCTCTCGAAGCCGGGCGCCCGCGACGCTGAGATTGACGATCCGCACAGAGCGCCCCGTCTCTGCGGCGAAGTGGTTCGCCACGACCTGGACGTAACCGCGGTACGGCTTCGACGCCCCGATTCCCTGCGCCGCTGAATCTCCGATGACCACGTAGAGCAGCTCGCCCGCCTTCTTCTGGCGCGCGCGCCAGAACGCCGAGTTCACCGGAATCGTGAGGTCGATGCGCGCCGCCGCTGTTTCGCGATGCCGCACGATCAGACTGATCGGCCACAGAGAGAGAAGGTTCACTCTGAAACGCTATCGCTGCGCCCCGACACAGCACAGGGGGTTGCCCATCTGCTGGCTCAGGGAGCGAACGCTCAGCCGGCGGCGAGCTCCCGAGCGCGAGCGAGCGCCGCATCCGTCGCCCGGGCGAACAGCTCGTCGACTCCCCCGTCTTGCAGCACCGCGACGGCGCGCTCGGTCGTTCCCTTGGGGCTCGTCACCTGTCGACGCAGCTCTGCAGGGGTCGACTCCGACGCCGCCAGCAACTGCGATGCCCCCAGGAACGTGCCGTTCACCAGAACGGCGGCCTCCTCCGGGGTGAACCCCTTCTGCACGGCCACCGCGGTGAGCTGCTCGATCAGAAAGAAGACGTACGCCGGGCCCGACCCCGAGATCGTCGACAACGCATCCAGCTTGTCTTCGGGAACGACGACGACCTCGCCGACCGTCTCGAACACCCGCCTGACGAGCGCGAGCTGATCGGCCGTCGACCGGGTGCCGGCCGAGAGCCCGGTCACGGCGCTGCCGACGATCGCGGGGGTGTTGGGCATCGACCGCAGCACGGCCACAGCCTCCGGCAGACGCTGCTCGAAAGTCGCGACGGTCACGCCCGCCGCCACGCTCACGACGATCGCGCCGGGCTCCAGCGCATCCGCGATCTCGTCGAGCAGGGCCGGCACCATGGGCGGTTTGACCGCCACCAGAACGATGGATGCGCCGGCGACAGCCCGGCGATTCGCCTCGGGATCGTCGTCGGTCGCCCAGGCCGAGACCGCCTCGACGTCGTCGAACTCCGCGGCGCGGGCGGCCGAGCGATTCGTCACGCGGATGCCGCCGGACACGTCGACGGTCGGTGCGAGCAGTCCGGAGAGAATGGCACGACCCATCGATCCGGCGCCGAGGATGGCGATGGCGGGCAGGGAGACGGGGGCAGTGTCGGTCACGGGTCCATCCTAGGATTGGGGATCGACGGGTAAGCCGCCACCTGTGCAGGTACAGCGCGTAGAGGACAGACTCATGAGCACATCCGGAGGCAGCAAGGCGATCTTCGCCGCGCTGGCAGCCAATCTCGGCATCGCTCTCACCAAATTCATCGCCTTCCTGTTCTCTGGGTCGTCGTCGATGCTCGCCGAGAGCGTGCACTCTGCCGCCGACTCGGGCAATCAGCTGCTGTTGCTGCTCGGCGGCCGCAAGTCGCGCAAGCAGGCCGACCGCGCGCATCCCTTCGGCTACGGCCGCGAGCGCTACGTCTACGCCTTCGTCGTGTCGATCATCCTGTTCTCTGTGGGTGGCGTGTTCGCTCTGTACGAAGGCATCGAGAAGATCAACAATCCGCACCCGCTCGAGGTGTGGTGGCTGCCGATGCTGGTGCTCGTCATTGCCATCGGCCTCGAGGGGTTCTCTCTGCGCACGGCGATCGGCGAGTCGAACCCCACGCGTGGCACGCTCAGCTGGCTGCAGTTCATCCGCCGGGCGAAGGCGCCGGAGCTGCCCGTGGTACTGCTCGAAGACACGGCTGCCCTGCTCGGACTCGTCTTCGCCTTCGCCGGAGTCGGCCTGACCGTTCTCACCGGCAATGGCGTGTGGGACGGCATCGGAACCGTGTTCATCGGTGCCCTGCTCGTGCTCGTCGCCGTGATCCTGGGCATCGAGACCAAGAGTCTGCTGGTCGGCGAGGGCGCCACCGATGAAGACCTCTCGAAGATCGAGAACGCCATCACGTCGAGCCCCGAGGTCGAGCACCTCGTGCACCTGAAGACGATGTATCTCGGCCCGGACGAGATGCTCGTCGGCGCCAAGATTACGCTGCCCGCGGCCACCACGCTCACCGATATCGCTCTGGCCATCAACGCCGTCGAGGCGCGCATTCGCGAGGCAGTACCCATCGCTCGTGTGATCTACCTGGAGCCCGACGTCTACGCGCCGAGCGTCGCGGACGCGACGACCGACCTCTAACCGAGGACATATTCGCGTCGAGTCCCACTCGGCGCAGCGTGTGCCGCGAATCGGCTTGTGCCGTCCGCTCGAGGCAGGATTTTGTCCTCATCTAGCTCGCGCGCCCGAGGCTGATCGGTCTCTGAACACCCTCTTCGACGAGGCAATGAAGATTACCCGCGCGAAAGCTTTCTCTTCGTGCAAACGCATCGTAGAGTCACTGGGGTACCGGGCAAGTCCCAGACACAATACGAATTACCTGCAAGGGAGCAGAACGATGGAGCCGAACTACAGCACCTCCTCCGCGCGGTCGGCCGAAGCCCGCCGCGACCGGGTGCGAGCGTGAAGGCCCTGTCGATCGAGGTCGACGTCGCCGTGATCGGGGGCGGCCTCGGCGGAGTGGCCGCGGCCCTCGCCGTGCTGCGTTCGGGACGCACGGTTCTGCTCAGCGACGAGTTCTCCTGGCTCGGCGGACAGCTCACCTCGCAGGCCGTGCCGCCCGACGAGCACAAGTGGGTCGAGCAGTTCGGGGTCACCTCCTCGTATCGAGCCCTGCGTGAGGGAATCAGGCAGTACTACCGCGACTTCTACCCGCTCACCCCCGAGGCTCGCGACAACGCTTGGCTGAACCCGGGTGCGGGTCTTGTGAGCAAGCTCTGCCACGAGCCCCGCGTCGCCGTCGCCGTCATCGATCAGATGTTGGCGCCCTACCGTTCGAGCGGGCGGTTGCAGGTGCTGCAGCCCTACGTTCCCGTTGCCGTAGAGCGCCACGAACACGTCGTCTCGAGCGTGCTGCTGCGCAATATCGAGAACGGACACGAGGTCTCGGTGTCGGCACCGTACGTGCTCGACGCCACCGAGACAGGAGCGCTGCTTCCGCTCTCGTCGACCGACTACGTGACCGGCTCCGAGTCGAACGCGGAGTACGGCGAACCGAGCGCTCCCGACACCGCAGACCCGCGCAATGTGCAGGCCGTCACGTGGTGCTTCGCATTCGACGTCGCGCCGGGCGACAACACCATCGACCGCCCAGCCGACTATGACTACTGGCACAGCTACGAACCGACGTTCTGGGGCGACAGGCTGCTGTCGTTCACCGCCCCGAACCCACGCACCCTCACGCCCGAGCTGCGCACCATGTTCGTCAACCCGCCGCTCGTCGAGGGCCGCGACGCCGATCAGAGCCTGTCGGGCGGAGACACCGATCTGTGGATGTTCCGCCGCATCGCCGCACGCTCCACGTTCACCGAAGGCAGCTACGAGAGCGACATCGTGATCGCCAACTGGCCGATGCTCGATTACCTCGACGAGTCCATCCTCGACAACGACGACGTCGCGCGTCATCTCGAGGGCGCCCGCCAGCTCGCACTGTCGTACTTCTACTGGCTTCAGACCGAGGCACCGAGACCGGATGGCGGGTTCGGCTGGCCCGGACTCAGGCTGCGCGGCGACGTTCTGGGAACGGCCGACGGCCTGGCCCAGGCACCGTATATCCGCGAATCCCGCCGCATCAAAGCCCTGACGACGATCGTCGAGCAAGACATCAGCGTCGCCGCTCGAGGAAGCGACGGACCGGCCCGCTTCGACAAGTCGGTGGGCGTCGGCATGTACCGTATCGACCTGCACCCGTCGGTCGGCGGCGACAACTACATCGATGTCGAATGCAGCCCCTTCGAGATCCCCCTGGGAGCCTTGATCCCCCGGGAGACGATCAATCTGCTGGCCGCGTCGAAGAACATCGGCACGACCCACATCACCAACGGCGCGTATCGACTGCACCCGGTCGAGTGGAACATCGGCGAGTCCGCGGGTGAGTTGGCGGCGTTCTGCCTCGAGACCGGGCACACACCGAGAGACGTCTGGGCCGACGACGCCCTGACCGAGCAGTTCCAGGCGCGGCTCGAAGCGTCCGGAATCGAGATCCACTGGCCCGAAATCCTGGGCTACTAAGAGAAATGAGAGAGGCAATGAAATCAGCAAGGAAGCTGGCGGCCGTCGCCACGATCGCGGCGAGCGCACTGCTCGTATCCGCGTGCTCGGGAGGGGCGCCCGACGCGGCACCCACCTCCGCCCCGCCCGGAAGCGTCGAGTTGCGCATGTCGGTCTGGACGTCTGACGCGAACCAGCTGGCGCTGTTCAACTCGGTCGCCGACGAGTACAAGACGACCCACCCCGAGATCAAGTCGATCACGTTCGAGTCACTGCCGTTCGCCGACTACAACACCACCCTCACGACGCAGGTCGCCGGCGGCAACGCACCTGACATGGCCTGGGTCGGCGACATCGCGAAAGACCTGATCGTGTCGGATGCCATGGTGCCGCTGACCGAGCCGTTCAAGGCGACCAAGGGGTACGACTACGACGACATCCTGCCGAGCGTGGCGAAGTCGTTCTCTCAAGACGGAGAGCTCTACGCCTATCCGTTCTCGAACTCGCCGTTCGCCCTGTACGTGAACAAGACGCTGCTGGCCGAGGCCGGCCAGACGGTCGATCCCGCCGATCTCACGTGGGAGAACGTCTCGAAGATGGGGGCGGCGGTGAACGCGCAGACCGGCAAGGCCGGCTTCGTCATCCGCGACTTCAACTTCTCATCGTGGCTCACCCTTCCCGCGGTGTGGACCGGATGGGGCGCAGAAGCCTGGAACGACAAGGGCGACACGTGCACGATGGACACGCCGGAGATGGTGGACGCGTTCCAGTTCCTGCACGACGCCGTCTATGTCGACAAGTCGATGCCCGGTCCTGGTGTGACGGCGGACTTCTTCGCCGGTGACGCCGCCTTCACCACCGCGCAGGTGTCACGGGCGTCGCTGCTCGACGGGTCGTTCGACTTCGACATCTACCCACTGCCCGCAGGCCCCGCAGGCGACTACTCCGTTCTCGGCCAGGCAGGCATGGGCGTGCTTCAGTCGAGCAAGCACCCGCAGGAGGCCGTGGACTTCCTCTCGTTCCTGACGAACCCGACGAACTCGGCCAAGCTGGCCCAGTTCTTCCCGCCGCCCCGCGAGTCGCTCCTGACCGGCGAGAAGCTGGCCGCTGTGAACACGAAACTCTCCGAGGAGCAGCTGACCCGCGTGGTCGTCGATGAGCTTCCCGAGGCCGTCTCGCCGCCCGTGCACACAGGTCCGGCCGAGATCGCGCAGACCGGAAAGACGGTGCTCGACCGCATGTGGACGCCTGACGCCGACGTGAAAGAGGTTCTGACCGACATGTGCGGTGCGCTCAAGCCCCTGTTGACGGCCGAGTGACCTCATGACCTCCACCATCTCGCAGCCGGTGGCGCCCCCCACGTCGCCGGCTGCGCCCCCCGGGGCAACGGCGAAGAAGCGGTCGTTCTGGAATATGAAGCGCCGCGACACTCTCGCGGGCTACCTGTTCATCCTTCCCCAGTTCATCGGGATCGTCGCGTTCGTGCTGATCCCCGTGGGGCTAGGCATCTGGTTCAGCCTCAACAAGTGGAACATCTTCACGGGCAAGCTGAGCTTCGTCGGCGGAGAGAACTACAGCGCGGCCCTCGCCGACCCCAAGCTGGGCAGCGTGCTCGGTGCGACGGCCATCTTCAGCGTGGGTGTCGTCGTGCTCAACCTGGCCGTCGGTCTCGGCTTGGCCGTGCTGCTGAATCGGCGTATCAAGGGCGGCGCCCTGTTCCGCACGCTGTTCTTCTCGCCGGTCGTCATCTCGGTCGTCGCCTGGACCCTGGTCTGGGGCTTCCTCCTCCAAGACAACGGCGCGATCAACAACCTGCTCGCGCTCGTGGGGGTGAGTGGACCCAACTGGCTGCAGACCGGCCCCACCGCGATGATCGCCGTCATCGTCACGCAGGTCATCCGCAGCGTCGGGGTCAACATGATCCTGTTCCTGTCTGCTCTGCAGGGCGTGCCCGGCGACCTCTACGAGGCTGCCCGCATCGACGGCGCCACCCCTCGCAAGATCTTCTTCAGCATCACGCTGCCGCTGATCTCCCCCACGCTCCTGTTGACCTCGGTCATCACCATCGTGGGATCACTGCAGGCCTTCGCGCAGGTGGCCGTGCTCACGGAGGGCGGACCGGAACTCTCGACGACCGTGCTGGTCTACTACGTGTTCCAGCAGGCTTTCCAATTCAACGACATCGGCTACGGCTCCACGCTGGCGCTGATGCTGCTGAGCTTTGTGCTGGTGCTCACCATCGTGCAGTGGCAGCTGAGACGCAAGTGGGTGTTCTATGAAGACTGACGTCCTGACCAGACCCGTCACGGCTACACAGGCCCCGGCGGCCAACGGCATCCGCAAGCCTCGTCGCGTGCGTTCGCGTCTCAGGTCGGTGCTGCTCATCGCCTCGCTGATCGTGATGGCCATCCCATTCGCGGTGCCGACCCTGTGGATGATCACGTCGTCGTTCAAGCCGTTGAACGAGATCTTCGCGTCGCCGCCGACCCTGTTCGCCGAGAACCCCACCACGGCGGCCTACGTCGACGCGTTCACATTCCAGCCGTTCGCGCAGCAGTACCTGAACAGCCTCTATATCGCGGCGATCGTCACCGTGGTCGCGATGCTGGTCTCCAGCCTGGCCGGATACGCGTTCGCGCGCATCCGCTTTCCCGGCAAGAACGTGCTGTTCCTGATCGTGCTCACGGGCCTGCTGGTGCCGAGCGAGGTGACGATCATCCCGCTGTTCCAGATCTTCAAGTACCTGGGCATGATCAACACCCACCTGCCGCTCATCCTGGTGCCCGCAATCGGTGCTCCCGCTGTGCTCGGAACCTTCATCATGCGGCAGTTCTTCATCTCGTTGCCGGTCGAGCTCGAAGAGGCCGCACGCCTCGACGGCCTGGGTCGTGTGGCGATCTGGTGGCGCATCTGCATGCCGCTGGCCAAACCCGCACTCTCGGCCGTCGCCATCCTCACGTTCCTCGGATCGTGGAACATGTACCTGGAACCCACGGTGTATCTCACGAGCCCCGAGCTGTTCACGCTGCCGCAGGCGCTGACCAGGTTCACCGATGCCTACGGCGGAGAGATGTGGGACACCCAGTTGGCCGCGGCCACGATGACGGTCGTTCCGGTGTTGGTCGTCTTCCTCATCGCGCAGAGACAGTTCGTGGAGGGCCTGGCCCACTCCGGTCTCAAGGGCTGACAGGATCGAGTCATGTTCACCGATATGCCCGAGGCGGCGCTGCGCACCTTCCGCAGCGCCGTCGTCGCCCCTGCCGACTTCGACGAGTTCTGGTCTGAGACGATCGCCGCGTCGCGCCAGGCGGCTCAGCCCGCGGTCTTCACCGCGCTCGCGACACCGCTCTCGAGCGTCGACGTGCACGACGTGCAGTTCTCGGGCTTCGGCGGCGAGCCCGTGCGCGCTTGGCTGATCGTGCCCGTGGGCGCCGACCCAGCGCATCCGATGCCGGCCGTCGTCGAGTACCTGGGTTACGGCGGCGGTCGCGGCAACCCGATCGCGCACCTCGCCTACGCGTCGGCCGGCTTCGCGCATCTCGTCATGGATTCGCGAGGGCAGGGCTCGGGTCGGCTTCAGGCGGCGGGCGCGACCGCAGACCCGCACGGCTCGCCACCCGCATTCCCCGGGGTGATGACCAAGGGCATCGGCCACCGCGACAGCTACTACTTTCGTCGGCTGATCACCGACGCCGTGCTCGCCGTCGACGCTGTGGCGCAACTGCCGTTCGTCGATGCCACGCGTATCGGGGTCGTCGGCGGCAGCCAGGGCGGGGCGTTGTCGCTCGCTGTGGCGGGCCTCCGCGACGACATCGCGGCGGCCGTGGCCTCTGTTCCGTTCCTCTCCGACATCGTGCGGGCGACGACCATCACGAACGAGAACCCGTATGCCGAGATCGCGAACTACCTGGCGACGCAGCGCGATCAGGTCGATGCGGTCACGCAGACCCTGGCCTATTTCGACGGCGTGAACTTCGCCCGCCGCGCGTCGGCACCCGCGTGGTATTCGGTGGCCCTCATGGACGCGATCTGCCCGCCGTCGACGGTGTTCGCGTCGTACAACGACTACGCGGGGCCGAAGCACATTCAGGTGTGGCCCTACAACGGCCACGAGGGCGGCGCGATCGAAGACCGCGCCCAGGCGCTCGAGATCTTCGCCGAGGTACTGCGGGGCTGATCAGCGCTCCCGCAGCCCGCCTCTCCCCACAATCGCTCGTTAGGCCAAGGAACTCATGAACGTGTCTCGAGCTCAGGCCGATGTTCGACGCGTCTATCGCGCGGGCTTTCCCGGTCCCCTCATCTCGGCCGTCATCTGGGCCTTGGCGAACGCGGTCTTCATCTGGGTCTCTCCGAGCGCGGCCATGGTCGTGCTCTTCGTCGGCGGCATGCTCATCTTTCCGCTGACCACACTCGTGCTGAAGCTCATGGGAGGGCCGGCGACCTTGCCGAAGGGCCACCCATCGGTCGCCCTCGCCATGCAGTCCGCATTCACGGTTCCGTTCGGCCTGCTCGTCGCGATCGTGCTGGGTGCGTACGAACCGGCTCTCTTCTTCGCGGCATCGCTCATCATCGTGGGCGCTCACTATCTCGTGTTCATCTCGCTGTACGGGCTGAGGGTGTTCGGGGTGCTGGCCGGAGTGCTGATCGTTCTCGGCACGGTCGTGCTGTTTGTCGCGCCCGGTCTCGGCTCGATCACCGGATGGCTGGGTGCCGCCGTGCTCGCCGTTTTCGGAGCCGTGCTGTTCCGCGCACGAAACGCACGCTGAGAAAAGAACCCGTCGACGATCGGCGTCTGCAAGGCTGGTCGCATGCGCGCGCACGACCCGGATGGACCCGAACTCGTGGGCGCTGTCGCCCGACGGCTCGGCGTGAGTGTGCGCACGCTGCACCACTGGGATGCACTCGGCGTTGCGTCGCCGTCCGGACGCACTGCCGGTGGATACCGGGCCTACAGCCCCGCCGATATCGCCTACCTGCGCAGGGTGATGCTGTTCCGAGAGCTCGGCATCGAGTTGGCGGCCATCCCCGCGCTGCTCGACACGATTGGCAGTCGAGACGACACGAATTGGCCGAGGTGCGTCGCAAACTGGGCGACAAGATCACCGACCTGCAACGGCTCGCCGGAGACCTCGACAGATTGCTCGACGCCCACGAGGGGGGCCTCGCCCTCACCGAGCAGGAGCAGTCCGAGATCTTCGGTCCGGCCTGGGACCCCTCGTGGACGCAGCAGGCGCGGGACCGGTGGGACGGATCCGCGCAGTGGGCGGAGTACGTCGAGCGCAGCAGCCAGAGGACATCCGACGAGTGGCGGTCGATGGCGTCGGCGACAGACGCGTTGCACGCCGACCTGGCTGGCGCGATGCGCTCACACGTCGAGCCGGGAACGGCGGAGGCGAACGCCCTCGCCGAGCGTCATCGCGCCGCTCAGAGCGAGCACTTCCACTGCACGCACTCGATGCACGTCCTCATCGCGCGCCGCTACGTGACGGAAGCCGGATTCACCGCCTTCTACGACGACATCGAGCCCGGGCTCGCCGAGTGGCTCACACGCATCATCGATGCGAACGCGACGGCCAAGGGGGTCGACCCGAGCTCGGCACAGTGGATCTGAGCCCGGCCTAGCGCAACGCTCGAAGGGCCACGTCGATGACCTCGTGACTGTCGACGTGAAGGGCCTGCGACGCCGACATGCCCGTGCTCTGCAAGAAGGCGTCGACCAAGCGATTCCCGACCGCGTAGCCCGCTCCGGTCGGAACGCCCATCGGCTCTGCGCCGAACCGGCGAGCCGCCTCGTCTCCGTGCACCCAGGCCGTGAAGTTCTGCATGCCGTCTACCCGCAAGCCCGAGACCACCTTGTCGAAGACGTCGTCGTCGTGCAGATGCGCCGCACCCATAGGCGTGTAGCCGATGTCGCCGAACAATTCCCGGGCGAACGCGTCTGCCAGGCCCTCCGAGACGATCTGCTCCCCCACCATGACGGATGCCGGATTCCAGACCACGCCTCCGGGTGCGTACCGAAGATTGTGCTGCAGCTCGTGAGCGGCCGCAGCCTCCAGCCTGCCCAGGTTCTCGTCTGTCGGCCACACGGTGAGGGCGATGAATCCCGTCATGCTGCCGTTTCCGGTGAAGCCGCGTGCGGGGCCCATGAAGTAATCGTCGCCCGGGTCGCCGAGCACGAGCAGAACCGTGATGTCCGGCACGACGATGGCGGGAAGCGCCGCGGTCTGCACTCGTACCGCCTCGGCCAAAGACGTCTCGATTCGGGTCCAGGCATCAGCCTCGTCGAGGCGAGCCAGGGCACGACTCGACTCCTCCAGGTGCCGGTCGATAGGGAAACCCAGACTCATGGCGTGCATCGCCGCGAGGTCGACCTCGTCGGAGAAGTAGCGGAACATGCCCTTCGTCGGGGCGAGCATCCGACGCAGCGCCTCTGGGCGCTGAGATGGGTCGGCTGAGAGAACGGCCCGCATGCCAGCTGAGGTGTCGAGAACGGTGATCGTCATGCGGCCACGCTAAAGCCTGACGTCACGTCAGGGTCAAGCGGTGCCGGCCGCGCAGCCCAAGGGAGCCGCGCGGCCGACACTCACGCCCGCGCGAAGCGCAGAGTGAGCAGTTGGAAGGGTCGCAGTTCGATGTGAGCCGTTGCACCCTCGGTCTCGACGAGAGCATCGGTGGGCAGCACGCGCTCCAGGAGATCGGTCTCTGAGATACCCGCCACGTCGAACCCCGCGGTCACACTCGTCCGTGCTCGTGACCCCGTGGACTCGTACAGCCGCACGATCACGTCTCCGCTGCCGTCGCGAGCCAGCTTGACGGCCTCGACCACCACGGCCTGGTCGGCGACGACGACGAGCGGCTCGAGGGGAGCCCCGCTGACGCCCGAGAACGTGCGCAGCGGCAGGTTCCTGCGGTATCCGGCCTCGACCGCTGCCCGGATGTCTGCGCCGAGACCCACGGAGACGTTCAGGGTGTGGGTGCCCTGGTCTGCAGCCGGATCGGGGAACGTGGGCGCGCGCAGCAGCGAGAGCCGGATGGTGGTCGCCGATGCCCGTCGTCCCGTGTCGCCGCTGGGGCGCGTACGACCGATGTCGTGGCCGTAGGTGGAGTCGTTGGCGATCACGACACCGTAGTCTCGCTCGCCCACGTGCACCCAGCGATGGGCCGAGGTCTCGAAGCGTGCGACATCCCAGGAGGTATTCGCGTGAGTGGGCCGGTAGACGTGGCCGAACTGGATCTCCGAGGCTGCCCGGTCCGTGTGCAGGTCGAGCGGAAAGGCCAGCTTCAGCAGCTTCTGTCGCTCGTGCCAATCGATGACGTTCTCGATGTCGACGGTCGAGGATCCGGGAGCCAGAACCAGAGTCTGCACGATCGTGGACGAGCCGAAGGATCGTGCAATCCGGAGAGACCCCTCTCCCGCCTCGATCGACTCGACCTCGGTGAGCTCGACAGTGTTGCGCCGGTAGTGGTCGTCGATGTCCCACGCGTCCCACTTGTTCGGGGTGTCACGATGAAGCTGCAGCAGGTTCGCGACGGAGCCCGCGGGCACGAGCTCTCGGTCGATGCGCAGATCGCGCAGCGACGTGATCAACCCGTTGGCGTTCACCTCGACCCGCACGACGCCGTTCTCGAGCACCCAGCCGTCGCCCTCGGGGCGAGTCACCGTCGACCCCGACGGAGGCGCGAGAACGCCCCCGGCGAGCGCCGGGATCCCGTCGACGGCGAACGGCGAGGCGTTCAGGGTCAGCTCATGGTCGCCCTCACCCGCCAGCGCCTCGACAGACGAGCGGATGATCTGCTCTAGCACCTCGGCGATCTGCGCGTAGTTCCGCTCGGCCTCCTGGTGCACCCACGCGATCGACGTCCCCGGCAGCACATCGTGGAACTGCTGCAGCAGAACGGTGTGCCAGGCCTGCTGCAGGGCCTCGACCGGATACTCGGCCCCGGCGCGCACGTTGGCCGCGGTCGCCCACAGCTCGGCCTCGCGCAGCAGATGCTCGCTGCGGCGGTTGCCCCGCTTGGTGCGCGCCTGCGAGGTGTAGGTGCCGCGGTGGAATTCGAGGTAGAGCTCGCCGCTCCACACCGGCGGCTGCGGGTATTCGGCCTCGGCGGCCTCGAAGAAACGACGTGGGCTCGAGAGCTCGACGGTGGGCGAGCCCTCGAGGCTCTCGGCTCGCTTGGCCGCGGCGATCATCTCGCGGGTGGGGCCTCCGCCGCCGTCACCGTAGCCGAACGGCACCAGCGATGTGGTGCCGCGACCCTTCTCGGCGTACTGCCGCTCGGCCCTGGCGAGGTCTTCACCCGACAGGTCGGAGTTGTAGAGGTCGACGGGTGGAAAATGCGTGAAGATCTGGCTGCCGTCGATTCCCTCCCAGTGGAAGGTGTGATGCGGCATGACGTTCGTCTCGTTCCACGAGATCTTCTGGGTCAGGAACCACCGCGCACCCGCGGCTATGGCGATCTGCGGCAGAGCGGCCGAATAGCCGAACGAGTCGGGCAGCCACACCTCTTCGGTGTCGACGCCGAACTCCTCGAGGAAGAAGGCCTTGCCCTCGACGAACTGCCGGGCGAGCGCCTCGCCGCCGGGCAGGTTCGTGTCGGACTCGACCCACATGCCCCCGACGGGCACGAAGTTGCCCGAAGCGACCCGCTCGCGCACGCGTTCGAACAGTTCGGGATAGAACTCCTTCAGCCACGCGTACTGTTGCGCCGAAGACGCCGCGAACACGAAGTCGGGGTTCTCGTCGATGAGGTCGCAGACGTTCGAGAAGGTCCGCGCCACCTTGCGCACGGTCTCGCGGGTCGGCCACAGCCAGGCGGAGTCGATGTGAGCGTGGCCCACGGCGTGCAGGTGATGCGCGCTCGCCGACGCGGGCTTCGCCAGGGCGACCGCCAGGATGTCGCGGGCAACGTGAGCGGTTCCGCGCACGTCCTCGGGGTCGAGCGCGTCGATCGCCCGGTCGAGGGCCACCATGATCTCGGCCTGGCGCTGGGATGTCTCGGGCAGTTGGGCCGCGAGCCCCACGAGGGTGCGCAGATCCTGCTCCAGCTCCCAGACCGTCTGGTCGAGAAGTCCGAGCTCGAGCCTGGCGAGGCGGTAGATGGCGTCGCGGCCCGCCGTGGCCTTGTCGCCGTACGGAGTCGGCGCGAACGACCAGTCGCCGGTGACGTTCGGGTTCGACGCCGCCTCGATCAGGAGGTCGACGGTCGTGGTGCCCGTGGCAAGCGGAACGGACTTGTTGAACGGCTCGACAGCCTTCACGATGCGCCCGTCGAGCGTGTAGACGGTCCCCTCCGCCTCGAAGCCCGATTGCGCCCCCGTGTATCCGAGGTCGACGACCAGCTCGGCAGAACCGTCGGACACGTCGGCCCAGGAGGCGGGCACCTCTCCCGTGACGCGGAACCAGACCGTTCCCCAGGGTCGACCCCAGAGACGCCCCACGTCGAACGCCTCGAACTCGTCGAGGTGGGCGCGCATCTCGGCGAACGGCACCGGTTCGTCGGGCACCTCCCACATGCTGATGGAGAGCGGAGTCGTGCTGAGGTGCAGGGCCGGCAGGATCCGCTCCTGTCGGAAACGCTCGACGCGCTGCTGGATCTGGGTGGTGCTGAAGTGCATGTCGGGTGTGTGCTTTCTCGTGTGGGGTTCTGTGGCGTCTGCCGCCGGTGCTCGGCTACGAGGCGATGACGACGCGGCGCCCGTCGGGGAACACCGCGACCTTCTGCCAGGTCGAGCCGTTCTTCTCCCAGCCCTCGTTGACCTGGTCGGCCGCGGGGGTCGGAATGGAATCCGCGAAGCGGTTCTGAGTGGTGTAACCCTGAGGGGTCATCGACGTGTATCCGGGCAGATCGAACGATGTGCGATATCCGCCGTCGGAGATGAGGGATTCCTCGGTTCGAGCAGCCTCCCCGCCGCCGAGTTCGATGGTCGGGTTGACGAACCGGGTGTTCCGTGAATTGGGGCCCAGCACCATGGCCTTCTGGTCGCCGAACTTGCTGATGACTCCGAAGTACCCGCCGACCACGGTGAGGTTGCGCACGTAGTTGTCCGAATTCTCGTCTCCGAGACCGACCCCCAGGCAGTGCGCGCCCGAGGTCGGAAAGAAGTTGGGGTTCACGATCATGTGGCTGATACCGGCCTCGACCAGAATCTCGTAGCCCTCGCGCGATCCCTCGGAGCGGAAGTTCAGGAGGGTGAGCCCCGAGTTGACCGAACGCAGGGTCTGGTTGCGAACCGATCGGAGGCCCACTGTGCCGCCGATCGCCTGGCAGTCGAGCAGCGTCATGTTCGTGGGTGCGAGCAAGAAGCCGCCCAGTCCAGGGCTGATCGCCTCGACGTTCGTCATGGAGCCCCCGATCGAGGCGATGCCGGAGTCCTGCACGCCCCATCCGCCGGGAGACACGATCTTGATCTTGTTGAACGAGTTCGCGTAGGAGTACTCGTCGTTCACCCCACCCACGAAGGTCGCACGTTCTCTGAAGATGCCCGACTTGCCCGTCTTCTGCATCCAGATGTTGCGGAACTCGCAGTTCACGAGCGAGCGCAGGTAGAGGCCGTTTCCGCCTCCCGGTGTTCCTGTCAGTTCCAAGTCGGCGATCGTCACGCCGGTGGCCTTGTTGTTGTTGGCGGGCCCCGCATTCGAGTCGACTTGCCCGCAGACCGTGAAGATGTCGGCTGTCGAGCCTGCGATCTGAATGATCTTGGTCTGCCGCATGCCTGCTCCCGTGATCTTGGGCCCCGCATAGCCGTAGGGCAGTCCGTTCACCGGTTGGGTCGGCGAATTGCGGTAGTCGACCGCGAGTGCCGTGACATAGATCTCGCCGGCCGGCAGAGAGACTTCGCCACCGGGGGCGGTCATCGCCTTCGAGATGGCCGCCTGAACGGCGGCGGTGTTGTCGGCGCCCGGCGTGCGGTCGTAGTGGAACTCGGGGTCGAGCGGCGAGATGGGCTTCTCGTTCACGGTCAGTTGCTTCGGCGGCTTCGGGCCCGGCGGCGCAGCGACAACACCGGATGCGGCGCCGCTCGCCGACGACGCCGTCATTCCCGCCGCTGCGGCGATCCGCGCCGGGCCGACCGCCGTGACGACTCCCGCCGCAGCTATTGCAGCGCCGGTGAGGAACAGGCGTCGCCCCGTGCCCTTCTCGTCGGACCGGTTCTCCGAGCTGATCGGCTCGTCGTTCTGACTCTCTGTCTTCTTTGACATGGTGGAATCCTTACAGTGCGGCTTCTATGGCGGGGGTATCTATACGGAGCATGCGCCACCCGACTACGATCGTCAAGAAGTAATACCTATTAGCACTGGAATCCGATAGGGATCCCAACGGTTCACGGAAGAGCCCGCAATGAATCCACGCATCACTCAGAAGGACATCGCCAAGCTCGCCGGGGTGAGCCAGACGGTCGTCTCCTTCGTTTTGAACGAACGCGACGAGAATCTGACGCGCGTCCCCGAGGCCACCAGAGCCAGAGTGCTGCGCATCATCCAAGAGACGGGCTACGTCGCCGACCCGATCGCGCGACGGCTCAAGCAGATGGGCAATCGCATGATCGGCGTCTACACCTACGAGGCGTTGTTCCCCCACGATCGCGAGGACTTCTTCTACCCGTTCCTCGCCGGAATCGAAGAGGAGGCGCAGCGCCTCGACCACGATCTGCTGCTGCTCACCAGCGGGCGCGCCGCCGGGCGCAACCTCGGCCTGAGCGCGGGGGCGACGAGGCTACGGCTCGCCGACTGCTGCATCCTGCTCGGCCAGCACATGCCTCCCGAAGAGCTGCGCTTCCTGTCTGGCAGCGGCTTTCCCTTCGTATCGATCGGTCGTCGCGATGACGCGGGCGGGCCGATCCCCTACGTCGCGGCCAACTACGAGCAGGCGGTCGGAGCGTTGGTCGAGCAGGCCCGGTCGCTCGGCCACCGACGTTTCTTCTATCTGGGCTACGGGGCCGGTGTCGAGTCGTACGTCGACCGCGCGAAGGGGTTCGACGCGAAGGCGGGGCCCGACGGCACCCATCTCGCTCCGACAGGCGAGCCCGAGGAGTGGCTCAGCGCCATCCGCGCGTCGGGATCGACAGTGGTGTTCGTCGAGCAGCACGAGCAGGTTCAGCAGCTGGTCGCCGCTCTCGCCCGGCAGGGCCTGTCTGTGCCGTCTGCCTTCTCGCTCGTGACACTGTCGGGCTCCCCCGACTCACCCGAGGAATACGCCGGCTTCGAATTGCCGAGGCGAGAGATGGGCCGCCTTGCCGTGTCGATGCTGTCGGAACCAGGCCAGCATGGTCACCAGGTGCTGCTCGACTGCCGCATCGAGCCCGGCACGACTCTGGCGCCGCCCGCCTGACGACGTGTCAGAACCGACTGCGGAAGAACGCGGTCAGCGCTGACGAGCAGGCGTCGGCCTCGACGCCGGCCCACACCTCGACGCGGTGATTCAGCCGCACATCGCGCAGAACGTCGTAGACCGACCCGACCGCGCCCGCCTTCTCGTCCCACGCGCCGAACACCACGGTGGGAACGCGAGCGCCGAGGATCGCCCCGGCGCACATGACGCACGGTTCGAGGGTGACGATCAGCGTGCAGCCCTCGAGACGCCAGTCCCCCGTCGCCGCTGCGGCCTCGCGCAGCGCCAGCACCTCGGCGTGGGCGGTGGGGTCGTGAAGCAGTTCGCGCTCGTTACGGCCGCGTCCGATGACCCGGCCCGAGGCATCCAGAACCATGGCCGCCACGGGCACATCGCCCGACGCCTCGGCGAGCCGGGCGTCTGCGAGAAGCTCGCGCATCCGCTCGCCGTAGGCGGCAGGCCATGGATGCGCGGGGTGCGATCGATCGGACATTCCGTCGGTCCCCTTCCGCTCCAGTAGATTGAGCCTATGCGAGTACACGTTGCCGACCACCCGCTCATCACGCACAAGCTCACCGTGCTGCGAGAGAAGTCGACGCCGTCACCGACGTTCCGGGCGCTCACCGAAGAGCTCGTGACTCTGCTCGCCTACGAGGCCACCCGCGAGGTGCGCACCGAGGTCGTCACCATCCAGACGCCGGTCGCCGAGACCCAGGGTCTGGCCATCTCGGAGCCTCGCCCCCTGATCGTTCCCATTCTTCGCGCGGGCCTCGGCATGCTCGAAGGCATGATGAAGCTCGTTCCGAGCGCCGAGGTCGGCTTTCTCGGCATGGTGCGCGACGAAGAGACGTTCGAGCCCACGACCTACGCGGAGCGCCTGCCCGACGACCTCAGCGACCGCCAGTGCTTCGTGCTCGACCCGATGCTCGCCACCGGCGGATCGCTGAGCGCAGCCATCGAGTTCCTCTTCGAGCGCGGAGCCGTCGACGTGACCGCCATCTGCCTGCTCGGGGCACCCGAGGGCGTCGCGGCGCTCGAGAAGGCGGTGGAGGGTCGCGAGGTGCACCTCGTTCTCGGAGCGCTCGACGAGCGACTCAACGAGAAGGGCTACATCGTTCCGGGCCTCGGAGACGCCGGCGACCGCCTCTACGGCCTCGTCTGACCCCTCGCGAGGTCACGATCGACCTCGCGAGCAAGAAATAACTTGACACGCGGAGTCACATTCCGCTTAGCTTTCGTTCATGACTGACAACGCGCTCGCCCTTACCTCCTTTGAGGCACTGGGGACTGCTGGCATGATGATGCCCAGCAGCGCTGTCATGTGTTGCCGAATGTGTGCCTAATCCAGACACTGCGCCTGACAATCAGGTTCGCTCGGTTCTGAGGTCTGCTTCTCTCTTTCGTGAACGAGACCTCCGTTCCCCCCGCCTGGTTCTGACTCTCTAGAACCGTCTGCGGTCTCCGGCCTTTGCGCCGCACCATTCGCACAACCCGCCCTGGGGCATCCGCTTCGTCGCCGAATCCGGCCGGAGCCCTGAGGGCACATCATCGAAGGACTTCTCTCATGTCTCTTGCACACCTCGACACCCGCCCCGCCGCCTCCGTCACCCCGATTACCCGCTCGGAGCAGTTCGCTCCCGAGTCGACGTCGGCTCATCTGCGCGCCGTGCCCACCGGCACCGAGGCTCGCGGCTTCGTGCTCTACGTCGGAATCGACGAAGACAAGGCCGCAGCCGACGGCACCGATCTCTCGGAGATCGTCGCCCAGCTGCGGGCTCTCGCAGCCCAGCTGTCCCCCTCCTCCGAGACCTATGCTGCCGTCGCCCTGGCCCCTCGCGGCGCCGGCGGACGCGACGTCGACGTCGTGCGCCTCGCGCTGCAGGATCCTGCGGCGCTCGCGAAGCACCGCCACACCCCCGAAGACGAAGACCGCGCCCGTGACGGCGTCGTGATCGACCTGTCCCGCAAGCGCGTGCTGCTCGACAACACCGCAGCGAACCTCACGTACAAGGAGTTCGAGCTGCTGCAGTACCTCGTGCTTCGCGAGGGCAAGACCATCGACCGCGCCGAACTGATCGCCTCGCTCTGGTCGGCCGACGACAGCGACATTCCGAACGAGCGCACCATCGACGTGCACGTGCGGCGCCTCCGCGCCAAGCTGGGCGACTACGAAGACATCGTGCGCACGGTCCGCGGCGCGGGCTACCGCTTCGATCGCCACGCCGACGTGTCTGTGCAGCACACGTCGACGCCGTCGCCCGACCTCTTCTAAGCCGCGAGCGCCGTTCTGAAGACCTCCGAATACTCGGCGCTCGACGCCACCGCCCTGCGGGAGCTGCTTGTGACCGGCCAGGTCACCGCCTCCGAGGTCGAGGCCGTCGCCCGAGAGTGCATCGCTGTGGTGGACTCGGAGCTGAACGCCCTCGCCGCGCCCGCGTTCGAGCCGGCTCTGCACGCGGATCCGTCTGCCGCCCTCGCCGGCGTGCCGTTCGCCATCAAGGATTCGGGACCCGTCGCATCCGGCGTGCCGTTCTCGCTCGGCAGCCGCAGCATCACCGCAGCGAGGTCGCCTGTCGACTCGACGATCATGGTCAGGTTCCGAGAGGCGGGTCTGGTGACCCTCGCTCAGACGACTGCACCGGAGTACGGCCTGAGCTTCGCCACGGAGTCGAAGCGCTATGGCGCCACCCGCAATCCGTGGAACCTCGACCGCGGCGTCGGCGGGTCGAGCGGAGGAGCGGCCGCGCTGGTCGCCGCCGGCGCCGTTCCCCTCGCACACGCGAACGACGCGGGCGGCTCCATCAGAATTCCCGCCTCCTCGTGCGGACTGGTGGGGCTGAAACCGAGCCGGGGTCGAACGCCGAGCGGCCCCCTCGTCGGCGAGGCCGGTTTCGGGCTGACCGTCGAGTTCGCCGTCAGCCGCACCGTGCGCGACAGCGCGCTGCTCCTCGACTGCGTGTCGCCCCATGCCCCCGGCGAGAAGTACTCCATGCCGACCCCGCTGTCGCGCTTCGTCGACGCACCGACGACCGACCCGGGACGGCTGCGCATCGGCGTGACGACTGCAACTGCACCCGGCTCCTTCACCGACCCGCAGATCACGCGGGCGACCGTGATGTGCGGAGAGCTGCTCGAGTGGATCGGGCACGAGCTCGACGAGGGCGGCCCCACCCTCGCCACGTCGGACCTGCTCGAGGCGGAGATGCTCGCCGTCTACTCGTCGGGCGCAGCCATCCTGAGCCTGCCGCACCAGCCCGACGAGGCACTGCTCGAGGCCGTGTCTCGTCGGGTTCTCAGAGAGACGGCGTCTGCGGGCGTCGTCGACGTCGAGCGCGCTCTCGCCGCCCAGAACAGGGTCACCCGCGCCGTAGCCGACTTCTTCTCGCACCACGATCTCCTCCTCACCCCGACGATGGCGGTGCTGCCTCTTGCGATCGGCGCGCTCGACTACGACGACCCCGACTGCACGGTGCGCCAGTGGTTGCAGCGGCTGCTCGAGGTCAGCCCGTTCGTGTCTGCGTTCAACATCAGCGGCAACCCGGCCATCAGCATCCCGCTCGCGCAGAGTCGCGAAGGACTTCCCATCGGCGTGCAACTCGTGGCGGCACCCGGTCGCGAAGACCTTCTCCTCGCCGTCGCCGCGCAGCTGGAGCAGGCCGCCCCGTGGTCAGATCGACTGCCGCTGATCTACGCGGACTGAGGCGTCGGCTCTCCTAGCAGGTCGCGCCGCCCGGGACATGCTCTCGCTTTGCGCGGTCACCGCCAGTAGGTTGTGCCCATGGGCGCGGAACTGACGCTAGGCGCAGAAGAAGAGCTTCACCTCATCGATCTCGACTCGTCGCGCCTCTCGGCTTCGGCCCCGCAGCTGTTGACGACGCTGCCGAGCGAGAGCTACGCCGCCGAGCTGCAGCGCACCACCGTGGAGACCAACAGCCGCGTGGTGCGAACGCTGAGCGAACTGCGCGACGAACTCGTGCGGCTGCGCCGCGGCGTGATGGATGTCGCGGGTCCGCTCGGTGTGGGAATCGCTGCGGTCGGTACCGCGCCGCGCTCCGAGATCTCCGACTTCGAACTCACCCCGTCGCAGCGCTTCGGCGCCATGCAGGAGAAGTACCGGCTTCTCGTCGACGAGCAGTTGATCTGCGGCTTCCAGGTGCACGTCGGCGTCTCCGACCGCGACCTCGCCGTGCGACTCGCGCAACGTGTGGCCGAGCACCTTCCCGTACTTCTCGCCCTGTCGGCGAGCTCGCCGTTCTGGAACGGTCACGACACGGGGTACGCGAGCGTCAGGAGCCTGGTCTGGCAACGCTGGCCGAGCGCCGGAGACACGGGCCCGCTCGAGTCGGCGGCCGAATACGATGAACTCATCGCCGAGCTGATCGACACCGGGGTCATCGCCGACAGCGGCATGGCCTACTTCGATGTGCGCCCCTCCGCTCACGTGCCGACGCTCGAACTGCGCGTCTGTGATGCGATCCCCCGGGTCGACGATGCTGTGCTCATCGCGGGCCTGTTCCGGGGCATCGTAAGAGCGGCGGAGATCGATCTCGAGAAGGGTCTCCCCTTCCGCGCCCGCCGCGCCCCCGTGCAGCGAGCCGCCCTCTGGCAGGCATCCCGCACGGGGCTGTCGGCAGAGCTGCTCAGCGCGGGCCCGCGCCCCCAACCGATCCCCGCGGCGGATGCCGTGAGCGAGTTGATCGCCCTGGTGCGCCCGGCCCTCGAGGAGCTGGGAGACTACGACGACGTGCAGACGCTGACGCAGGACACCCTGGCGCGAGGCAATTCATCAGACCGGCAGCGCGCGACATTCGCCCGCACACAAGCGCTCGACGACGTCGTGAGGCTTGTGGTGTCGGAGACCCAATCGATCGGAGCACACCCATGACGACACGACCGCGCCGCGCTATCGGCTTCACCACTGACCTCGTCGCGGGTGCCGTGGCCCATCGCAGCTGGGGCGTCGCGACGCAGACGCCTCCCACCGAGTTCTACCCGCGCTTTGGGCCCCTGCCCGCCGTGGTCGGTGTCGTCGGGCAGCCCGAGACCTGGGACATCGTGGGTTCCACGCGAACACTTCGCCTCTCCGATGACAGCACCGTCATCGAAACGATCACGCACAGCGAGGCGGGGGCGTTCTTCGCCTACGATCTGAGCCAGTTCACCGGCATCCTCGGACGCCTCGTGAGCGGCGGTCGCGCGGAGTGGACGTTCACGCCCGCAGGCTCCGGCGGCTCCGACGCCTCAGGTGGCCCGGGCGGCTCGAGCCCGCGCTCCGAATCGGCGACCACGAACATCCGCTGGCAGTACCGCTTCTTTCCGCTGCCAGGCCGGGCGCCGATCGTTCGCGCCATCGTGGGGCTGTTCTGGGCGCCGTACATGCGCCGGGTGCTCTCGGTGATCGTCGAGGCGATCGAGGCACGCGGAGATCGCCCGCCCCAGTACGACTGAAGACCGAGGAATCAAACCCTCACACATGGGCTCGATGCGGACAGGACCATCACGGGCCCGCCCGCAGACGTTGTGGCAAATTCGTCCAACCGCAGGTAGTAGCCGTCGGCGGATATGACCGCGAGGGCCGATGTCGCATTTGACGAGTCATCCGCTCTGACATTCTTCTGCACAGTCCAGCCACGCCTCTTCTCAAATTCGGCCGCAGCGTCGTCGAGCCATACGGCACGATCGAACTCCGCTCCGACAGAAACGGTTCTGATGCCATCGAACTGAGCCGCGTCGTTACCGCACGCGACGCGCACTCCGTTATCACTTGAAGCGATGATCGCCTCAGACGGCAGCATCTGCTCCATCTCATCCACGAGCGACAACGCTCCCGCCTTCGCCTCGGCGAACGTCAATTCGGTCGGTTGCGCATTGTTCACCACACCACATCCTGTCACTGTCATGGCGACCGCAAGGGTCGCCAGCATCATTCTGATTCCCAACTTCACGATCCAGTTGGCCTCTTGCCTGTGAGCAAGTTGATCAGACCGTTCCTGACTTCCGCACTCGTATCCGACGAGGCGATCAGACTATGGTGATCCACCGATTCCATGACGAGGCTCGGCACAGGGAAGAGGCCGAAGAGTGGGGGTATCGCGTAATCGATACCCGAGTCGAGCACGGAGAAGCCGTTCTCTTCGCTCGGAGTGAGCGGGAAGCCAGCCCTCTCGAAAGTTATCGAGACCGACGGATCGAGAATCGAGCCACCGAAGTCGATATCCGATGGCAGGAGTCCGTTGACTCCTCGAACGGGCAGGATGGCGTCGCCTCCCGACGTGTAGTCGTAGTAGCCGGTGCCCTTGTCTGGTTCCCATCCCCCGGCCATTCCGATGCCCGACAACGACACCACATTCGTGTAGTGCGCACCCGCCGTCTCGCTAGCAGTGAGGATGGCGAGCCCTGCCGAGTGACCGACGGCCGTGTTCGGCATCGATGCGAATCCGGATGCTTCGAGCCCGGATTGGAACTGCGCCTGGGTCGCGCCGAGATCACCGGCGAGCGAGGTGTCCGACGGTGGACGAGCGAGATCCCACTGCGGGTAGGTTCCATCTTTCATGACGAAGGCGACAGTGTCGGGCACGCGTCCAGCCAAGACCTCCGAGAGCCCCTGCACGCCATGGCCGTAGAACGACTCCATCGTGGTGGCCGTTCCCGGTATCCAGGTCAGCTGCTGGGTGGCCGTCTCGGGGTTGCCGATCATCTCGACGATTCGGTCGGCGTCCTTGTCGTAGGTGTAGAGCTGGACATCGCCGTCGACGGCCTCTTGCAGGTACTTGTTCTCGCTCTGCAGCGCCTTCAGCTCGTTGAGCAGGGCCTGGGTGTCGTTGGCCGCCGAGATAGAGCTGAGAGCAATGCTCGACGGGTCGGCCAACTCCCGCTCGATCTCCTTGATGCGGGCATCGTTCGCATCGATCTGGTCACCCGCGATGTTCGCATTCGCATCGACGCGGTCGAGCGCCGGCACTCCATCGAGGCCTCCGACGAGCTCGGGCGCATCCTTGATGAGCCGGGCCTGCTCGGCAGGCGTCAGCGATTCCCACCACGCGTGAGCGGCATCGGGATCCTTGCTGTACTTCTCAGCCAGATCGCGCAACTTGTCGGCTGACATGTCGCTGAGGTCGTCGACCGACTTGCCACCCAGCTCTCCCGAGTGTCCGCCAGCTCTCTCTCCGCCGGATCCGTGCGCACCGCCGGCCCCTCCTCCCGCATCAGAGCTCGTGGCCTGCTGATCGTCGGCGTTCTTCACGAGGATGGCGACGAGACCCTGCAGACTTCCGCTGGCCCGGGTGAGCACCGGCTTATGCTGCGAGTTCCACCGAGACGTGAACTCCGAGCCGTCTGGACCGAGCCATGGCGTGCCGGTCAACGTCGCCGTCAGGCCGATCGCCGTATCGTCGAGCTGGCGGCTGGCGGTGTCGACGAGTTTCGCGAACGCGCGGAGTTCGGCCACATCGGCGCCTACGAATCCGGCCATGAACGACTCCCCCTTTTGCGCGGCGTGCACTGACCACCGGTTCGATCCACAGTAGGGGCACGGGGTCCAGACAGCCATGGGCAGAACTACCCATAGCCCTCACCGACCGAGAGCGCAGCTCCGAAGCCTGCCCGTCACACGTCGAAGACGTGCAGGCCGAGGTCCGCGCTCAGTGCATCGCTGGCGCGGTGGCCCCGCACACTGGTACCGCGCTCATCGAGGGGTGGGCTCACGACCGCTGCTCCGAGAACCCCGGGAACGGAGAGCACGATGGCTCCCGAGACGCTCGACTTGGCGGGCACCCCGACCTCCCGCATCCACCGGCCAGAGCCGTCGTACACGCCACAGGTCGCCATCACGGAGATGACGTCGCGCGCCACGTCGCGCGAGACGACGCGCTCGCCCGAGCGGGGATTCACTCCTCCCGCGGCCAGCGTCGCACCCATCGTGGCCAGCGCCTCCGCGTCGACCAGCACGGCGCACGCACTCGCGTAGACGGCGATGGCGTCATCGGCCTCCACATTGAGGGTGCCTTCGGAGCGCATGAGGTGCGCCAGGGCGTGGTTACGGTCGCCGAGGAGGTGCTCGCTGCGGGCCACGTCGTCATCGATGTCGAGAGTCCGTCCGGCGAACGCCGACAGGCCCGCGATGATTCGAGCGATGCGTCCGTCTACTCCATCGCCCTCGACCAGTGAACTGGTGACGATCGCGCCCGCGTTCACCATCGGATTCGGCGGACGCCCGGTGCCGGTCTCGAGCTTGATCGCATCGAAGGCCTCACCCGTGGGCTCGATCCCGATACGCCCGAGGGCCGCACGGTCGGTGTCGTGCAGAGCGAGCGCGAAGAGAAACGGCTTCACCGCCGACTGGATGCTGAACGGCACGTCGGCATCGACGCTCGCCCTGACCTCGCCGTTTACCGTGACGAGAGCGATGCCGCAGAGGTCGGGATCCGCGTCGGCCAACTGCGGAATGCTGTCGTCTACTTCGCCGGCGGTATCCGGAAGCACTCGTCTGCGGAGTCGGTCGAGGTCGTAAGCGAGGATGTCGGCCGTGGACGTCATGTGCACCAGTCTGGCGGGCGCGCGATGAAAACGCAGACGACTTCGCCCGCGCAGAGCAGTCACCCCCGAACAGGGGCTCACAGCCAACTCCCAGTAAAATAACGTTTTGGTAACTAGCGCTCCGTTACTCAACCGTTATATGGTTCTAGAGCGTTAGTTGTTTGCTGTGGCAGGTAACGCGGAATGTGATTGCAGGACACTCTTGGTGCAAGGGAAGAAAGCCCGTCGTTAGCCTCTACGACGGGCTTTCTGTCTGTCTGCGAACGCGTCGCTCCCGCGGGGATGTCAACCCGCCTCGCCTGTTTCGGGGATTACCCGGTGGCCGCCCTAATGTGGAGCCACGAGAGGATCTCCATGACCAAGCCAGCCTCCCCCGTCGACGCGTGGGAATCCCTTTTCCGCACCCAGGTCGCCGTGATGCGGCAGATCGCTTCGGAGTTCCCCTCTGACGTCATCTCTCTGAACGAATACGACGTTCTCTTCACCCTCACCCGCAGCGAGAACCGCACCCTGCGCATCCGCGAACTGAACGAGAACGTGCTGCTCACCCAACCCAGCATCTCCCGCCTCGTCGACCGGCTCTCGGCCCGCGGTCTCGTGACCAAGCTCACCGATCCGAACGACGGACGGGGAACCCTTGTCGCTCTCACCGACGCCGGCTTCGCCCTGTTCCGCGACGCCGCCCGCATCCACGGCCGATCGATCACCAGTCGTATGAATGCCGCACTCTCGCCCGAGGAGCTCACGGAGTTGGCCCGCCTCACCGGCAAGCTCTACGCAAGCGTCACCGCCAAATGAGCGCGCCCAGCGTCGTTTGGTTTCGCGACGATCTGAGGGTTGCAGACAACCCCGCCCTGCACGAGGCCGCCCAACGCGGCGAGCCCATCGTGTGCCTCTACATTCTGGATGACGCCAGCCCAGGGCTCAGGCCGCTGGGCGGCGCGGCCCGCTGGTGGCTGCACCACAGCCTCGAGACCCTCGCCTCGTCGCTGCGCGACCTCGGCCTCGAACTGACGCTTCGACGTGGCGCCGCCGCCGACGTGATCGACGCCGTCGTCGGCGAGACGGGTGCCGCCGCCGTCTTCTGGAACCGTCGTTACGGCGAGGCCGAACGCACGGTGGATGCCGGCATCAAGTCGTCGCTCCGGGCTGCGGGCATCGAGGCGCGAAGCTCTCAGGCTGCGCTGATGTTCGAACCCTGGACCGTGCTCACCGGGCAGGGCGCCCCCTATCGCGTCTTCACCCCGTTCTACCGGTCGTGCCTCGCCCAACCCGAGCCACGGCATCCGCTGCCCGTCGACGACGACGTGTCGGCCTTCACCGGCGTGACCGGTGACGATCTGGGCGACTGGGCGCTGCTGCCCACCACGCCCGACTGGGCGGGCGGACTGCGCGAGGCGTGGACTCCGGGAGAGAAGACCGCACTCGAGAGGCTGCGCGCATTTCTGGCCGACGAACTGTCGTCGTACGTGGCCGAGCAGGACCTGCCGGCGCAGGACGCGACATCCGGTCTCTCGCCGTATCTGCGCTGGGGCGAGATCAGCCCGTTCCAGGTGTGGCACGAGACCCGCTCGTTCGTCGCCTCGCTCGACAGGCGCACCTCGGAGGGCGCCCGAGCCGCCGAGGGGGCGAGCGCGTTTCTGCGCCAACTCGTGTGGCGCGAGTTCTCGTACCACCTGCTGTTCCACTGGCCGCAGATCACGCACGCCAATATGCGGCCCGCCTTCGACGACTTCCCGTGGGCCGAGCCGACCGACGTCGTGATGGAGGCGTGGCAGATGGGTCGCACGGGCATACCGCTCGTCGACGCGGGCATGCGCGACCTGTGGCAGACCGGCATCATGCACAACCGGGTGCGCATGGTGGTGGCCTCGTTCCTCGTGAAGAACCTGCGCATCGACTGGCGCGAGGGCGAGAGGTGGTTCTGGGACACCCTGGTCGACGCAGACCCCGCGGCCAACGCGGTGAACTGGCAGTGGGTGGCGGGCTCAGGGGTCGACGCGGCACCGTACTTCCGCGTGTTCAATCCCGAATTGCAGGCTTCCAAATTCGACCCGCACCGCGAGTACATCCGGCGCTTCGTGCCCGACATCGACGACGAGACCTACCCGCCGCCGCTCGTCGACCTCAAAGAGTCGCGCAAGGCCGCGCTGGATGCCTACGCCTCGATCTCGAAGGATCGCGCGTTGGGCGAGCCGGGCGCCTCGGGCGACTAGCTAGATTCCCTCGCCCGGCACGATCGTCGAGTCGATGCTGCGGTTCAGCGCCTGCGCATCGGCGTCGAGGTCTCGGAGCTGCTGCTGAAGGTCTCCGAGTCGCGTGGTCTTGTCGTTGATGGCCGTCCTGCGCGTCTCGAGCTCGGAGTCGCGGGCGATGAGCGCCGCCTTGTCGGCGTCGAATCCGGCCGGGTCGCCCGAGTAGCCATACGCCTGGTTCTTGGCGATGAAGGCATCGATGTCGGTGTTCAGCTGCGTCTGATCGGCATTGAACGTCGCGGTGTCCGACTCGATCTCGTCTGCCAGCGCCAGAATCTGGTTCGACAGGTCGGTCGTCTGCTGCTCGAGGTCGCTGAACACCTTCATGTACGAGGCGTGCAGGTCGACGACGACGCTGCGGTCGTTGAAGTAGCGCTTGTAATAGGTCTCGAGCTCCGGGTCGAGATCGGCGAACTCGGTGCCGATGATCGAATGGAGCTCGGTGATGCGGGTGCCCGGCTGCGACACGGCGTAGGCATCCATGCGCTCGGCGAGCTCAGGGTCGTCGCCGTGCTCCTCGTAGGCCTTCTCGAGAAGGTCGCCCAGGTGATCCTGCGACGCCGTGTCGAGGCGGTCGAACGCCGCGTGCAGCATCTCGTGCGCCGCGGTGACCTCGCGCAGTCCGTCGAGGCGCTCTTCGGTGACGTCGTAGAGATGGATCGTCTCGCCCGTGTAACAGCCGAGAAGGAACTGCTCCGGGCGGATTCCGCAGGCCGTGTTGAACTCGTTGGCCGTATTCAGCTCGGGATGACTCGTGTAGAAGATGAAGGTGCCGACATCGTTCAGATCAGCACGCTCGACCAGCGACGCGATGTTGTCACTCGGGGTGTAGTCGGCCACCGACTGGCGGTCGGCGATGAGCCGGGCGTTTGCCATGTAGTAGACGCCGCCCGAGACGGGGAGTGCGATCGCCAGCAGTGCGGCGACCCCGACCATCAGTCCCTGCCACCAGGTGATTCCGCGCGTGCGCGCCGGCTTCGGCGACCCGGATGCGTTGGGCTGCGGCGCATGTGACGGAAACTGCTGGGTGGGCTGCGGCGGATAGGACGGTTGCGGGGCGTGCTGCTGTGGCATGGGGGGAACCGGCGGTCGACCTTCTGCGCCGCCCCGCTCGGGGCCGGTCGGATACGGGGGAAGACTCACGGAGGTTCCTAACACTCGTCACAATCCTGCTGAACAGACTAGCGGGGAGCGGATTTCGAGAGAGGAAGAGCCGAATAGACTTGAGGGCGATCGCAAGACGAGGAGCACGATGAGCACACGCTGGACACGCGTCGCTCGCGGCAGCCTCGCCGCCGTCTTCTCCACCTTCGTCGCCGCCTTCTCGCACGCCATCGCCGGCGGAACGGCCCCGAGCATTGCGGCGGTCTCGTTGGCCATCGCCTTCTCGACCATGATCTGCGTGGCCCTCGCCGGACGCGGCCTCTCGTACTGGCGCATCGGCGCCTCGGTCGCCGTGAGCCAGGTCTTCTTCCACACTCTCTTCAGCCTCATCGCCACGCCCGCGGCGCAGACGGCCACAACCGCGCGGCCTGCTCACAGCGGCCACGACATGGCCGCGATGTTCGCACCCGCCGGCCCCGGCGCATCCAGTGCTCTGGCGGTGACCGTCGACATCGCCATGGTCGCCGGTCACGTGTTCGCCGCGGTAGCGACCTTCGCCGCGATCGTCTGGGGTGAACGCGCCGTGCGTGGCCTCCTGGCCGCCGCGGTGCTGCGCTCGAGCCGTCTCGTGGCACTCCTTCTCCCCGCTCCCACCTTCGTGCCCCGCGCGATCCGCGTGGGTCGGGTACACCGCATCGACGCACCGGCCGCGCTCGAGGTGCTGCGCGCATCCCTCTGGCACCGCGGTCCTCCGCTCTTCGCCTGACCCCTCACCTCGCTCGGACCGGCACCCGCCCGCGTACCGAGACTTTTTCGCGCACCCCGCGCATCCACCTCGCCGGAGCAGCCGCGCGTTCGACGCGCCCCTCCGCACTCTTCTCAAGGACCCACCATGAAGAAATCCACCTCGCTCACCCTCGCCTCGACCGGCCTCGGCCTCGGACTGCTGATGGCCGTCGCCGTTCCGCTGTCGGCCAGCGCTCACGTGAGCGTCACGCCCGCCGCCACGGCAGCCGGGTCGTACACCGTGCTGACGTTCGCCGTTCCGCACGGATGCGACGGGTCGGCCACCACGTCGATCACCATCGACGTTCCCGAGTCGATCGCATCGGTGACCCCCACGGTCAACCCCAACTGGGACGTGTCGAAGACCATGACCCCGCTGGCCACGCCCGCGACGAATGCTCACGGCGCAACCGCGACGGAGCGTGTCGGTCAGGTCGTGTACACCGCCAAGACGCCGCTGGCCGATGGATACCGCGACACCTTCGCTCTGTCGCTGCAGCTCCCCGCCGATGCAGCAGGCACGACCCTCGACTTCCCCGTTCTGCAGACCTGCGAGACCGGGTCGACGAACTGGAACGAGATCCCGGCCGACGGCGCCGACGAGGACTCGGTCGAGCATCCGGCGCCCAGCATCACGGTGACCGATGCCGTGGCGACCGAGGCCGATGGCGACCCGATGAACGCCGCCTCCGCTTCGTCGGATGCGTCGGGTTCGGCTTCGAGTGCCGCCTCCGGCTCGTCGGATGACGTGCTGGCACGCGTTCTCGGCATCGGCGGACTCGTCGTGGGAGCCGTCGGCGTCGTCATCGCCGTCGTGGCCACGCGACGCTCGCGGGCGGCCTAGGCGCATGCGCATCCCTCTTCCGCGACTGTCGAGTGGCGCGACCGTGGCGATCGGCGCACTCGCGCTGCTCGGCACGGGCGCGCTCACCGTCGGCGCGATCGGTCAGGTTCCGGCCGCGTCGGCGCACAACTATCTCGTGTCGTCGACCCCGGAGGCGGGTTCCGTGCTCACCACGCTGCCGAGCGACTTCGTGATCACGACCAACGACGTGCTGCTTGACTTCGGCGGCGGCAACACCGGGTCGGCAGGAGCCCTCGAGGTGCAGGGCCCTGACGGCAAGTTCTACGGCGATGGATGCGTGACCGTCTCGGGACCCTCGATCTCGACAGCAGCAGCGCTCGGTCCGTCGGGCGACTACACCGTGCTCTGGCGGGTCGTCTCGACCGACGGGCATCCGGTCTCGAACCAGTTCTCGTTCACCTGGCAGCCGGATGCGGGCCAGCCCGCCTCCTCCGGCTCCGCGACCGCGCCCGTCTGTCCGACGGCGGTCGACGATGCGTCTGCGCCGTCTTCTTCCGACGGCGCCGACACCTCTGTGGCGGCTACCTCGAACGACGAGTTCCTCTCGGTCGCGGCATGGGGCGGCGGTGCACTCGCCGCCGTCGCGGTCGCGGTGGGCGTGACGCTGTTCGTCCTGCGTCGCCCGAAGCTGGGAGCCGGCTCCGGAAGTGATTCACGCTCCTCGAGGGATATCTAGCCCTGCCGCGAATCGGGGCTCTCGCCGAGACTGGTGAGAGCTTCGGTTCGCGTCCTTCGTGAGAGAAGCGAAGAAAGAGCAGGAATAGCGTGATCGCACACAGCACAGCCGCGCCGACTCAACCGGCGATCTCGCTTGTGAGACTGTCTCCTACAGAGTGGCGAGTGTCCGATCCTCGCGTCTCACCGCACGACGCCGCATCGCTGCTCGGGTTCATTGAGGCACGCGGCACCCTCTTCGAGGTGACGCTTTTGAACGGCGGCGTCGCATCCCATACAGCTCGCAGCCTTGATGACGCACTGGAACTCTTCGCGTCGAATAATGATTCAGCTCGTGTCTCGCCTAATGTGGGAGGATCATCGCGCGCAGCGGCGCAGTAAGGCACGAGGGGACATCATGGGAAAGTTGCTATACGGTGACTCCGATATCGAGATCGAGTTCGACGACCGGGCGCTGACGCACCTGCAGATCGTGATCGGCTCCAAGCTGCGCCGTGGTGAGAGCTTCTTCTTCTCATGGAAAGACGACCCGGCCATCGGCGACGGCCGGTCCAGCATCTGGCTCGACAAGTCGATCCCCCTGTACTTCAAGTTCTTCGGCGGCAAGATGCCCACGCTGAACCGCGAATGGCTCGAGATCCTGACCTCGTCCGCGAACAGCGGCCAGGGACTCATCTTCTCCGAGGAGCCGAACGGGTCGACCAACCCGCCCCGCGGCCACGTCTAGAACCTTCCGCGGCGTCTAGCACAGCCAGGCAGGACTCGCCCAACACCCCCTTGATGGGGGTACTTTAAACCTGTTGTTTACACGCTCGTCTCTCGCGCGTCGCTCGCTGTCCCTTGGATAGATGGATACCACCCATCATCTGAACAAGGGATCTCCATGCCCCGCATGATCCATGCGCGAACCACGATCGGCCTCGCCGTCGTCGTGGGAACAGCACTCGCCGCCAGCCCCGTGATCGCCGTGCCCGCGCTCGCCGCCAGCGCGGGCGTCATCATCAACGAGGCGTACGTGAACGGCGGCTCCGCCGGCGCGAGCTACCTCAACAAGTACGTCGAGCTCTACAACCCCACCGACGCCGCTGTCGACCTGAGCACGATGTCGCTGCAGTACCGCTCCGCCACGGCGGCGGCGAACCCGACCGGAGTCCTTCCGCTGTCGGGAACCATCCCGGCCGGCGGGCACTACCTCATTCAGGGCACGAGCAACGCCGCCAACGGAGAGGCGCTGCCGACACCCGACGCCACTCTGTCGTTCTCCTTCGCGGGTGGAGGAGGAACACTCTTCCTCGCGAACCAGACCACCGCCCTGTCGGCGCCCGCCACGGGCTCCCTCGTCAACAACCCGGCAGTCGTCGATCTTCTGGGCTACGGCACGTCGAACACCTTCGAGGGCACCCCCGCGGCAGCGCCCTCCGTGACCACCTCGCTGACCCGCTCGAGCACCACCGACAGCGACGTGAACTCCGTCGACTTCTCCGCCGTCGCGCCGACTCCGGAGAACAGCACCGGCGGGCAGGATCCAGAGCCGGAGGAGCCATCCGGGCCGCCGACTCCGGCCTCGATCGCCGAGATCCAGGGCACGACCGACACGAGCCCGCTGGCAGGACAGAGGGTCGTCACCCGCGGAGTCGTGACCGCGAGCTACCCCACGGGTGGCCTGAACGGTTACGTGATCCAGACCCCGGGCACCGGAGGAGCGCTCGACCTCGCCTCACACGCGGCATCCGATGCCGTCTTCGTCTTCTCATCGGCCACGGTTCAGCAGGCGACCGTCGGCGCGTACGTCGAGGTCACCGGCGCCGTGTCGGAGTATCAGGGCCTGACCGAGGTGACCGTCGCATCCGGTGGGCTGACCGTGCTGGCCGAGGCGGCGACGCCGCCCGCCCCCGCCACCATCGCCGTTCCCACGGACGCCGCCCAGCGCGAGTCTCTCGAGAGCATGCTGATCGCCCCCGTCGGCGACTACACGGTGACCGACAACTACGACACGAACTTCTACGGATCCGTCGTGCTCACGGCGGGCAGCGAGCCGCTCGTGACGCCGACGTCGGTGACGGAGCCCGGCAGCGCCGAGTACAGGGCGCTCCTGGCCGCCAACGAGGCCGCGAAGGTGACTCTCGACGACGGATCGAGCACAGACTTCTCGAGCTCCGCGAACAGCTCGACTCCGCTTCCGTATCTGACGGTCGAGGCCCCGGTGCGCATCGGCGCGGGCGTGACCTTCACCCGCCCGGTCGTGCTGGACTACCGCTTCGAGGCTTGGAGCCTTCAGCCGACTCAGCAGTTGACGGCCGTGAACGCCGCCGAGGTGCAGCCGGCGACGTTCGAGAACACGCGCACGCCCGCCCCCGCCGCGGTCGGCGGCGACGCCGCCGTCGCCTCGTTCAACGTCCTCAACTACTTCTCGACCACGGGCGACGAGCTCACCGGATGCTCGTTCTACACGGACCGAGAGGGCGACCCCGTCACCGTGAACAGGGGCTGTGACGCTCGTGGCGCGGCCGAGCAGGAGGACCTCGACAGGCAGCAGGCCAAGATCGTCTCGGCCATCAATGCACTCGACGCCGACGTCGTCTCTCTCGAGGAGATCGAGAACTCGGCACGCTTCGGAGAGGCACGCGACGCCGCCCTCGCCCAGCTGACCGCAGCCCTCAACGCCGCGGCCGGCGCCGACACCTGGGCATTCGTCCCCTCGCCCTCCGCCATCCCCGCGGACGAAGACGTGATCCGTACGGCCTTCATCTACAAGCCGGCCGTCATCACGACCGTCGGCCCCTCGGTGATCCTCGACGACCCGGCCTTCGTGAACGCGCGCGACCCTCTGTCGCAGGTGTTCGCACTCGCCGATGGAGGCGACGACAGCCAGTTCATGGTGATCGTGAACCACTTCAAGTCGAAGAGTTCGGGCACGGGCGACGACGCGAACCAGAACGACGGGCAGAGCGGGTCGAACGCATCGCGCGTGCGCCAGGCCAACGCTCTCGTGACCTTCGCCGCCGACCGCAAGGCCGAGACGGGCATCGACCGGGTGCTGCTGAGCGGCGACTTCAACGCCTACGAGAAGGAGGATCCGATCGACGTGATCCTCGCGGCCGGGTACACCGATATCGGCGAGGCGACGGGCAAGAAGAGCTACGCGTTCGAGGGCGCTGTCGGTTCGCTCGACCACGTGTTCGCGTCGAGCGCGGCCGCGGCGGATGTGACGGGTACAGACATCTGGAACATCAACTCGGTCGAGTCGATCGCCCTCGAGTACAGCCGCTACAACTACAACGCGCTCGACCTGTATCGGGCCGACCCCTACCGCTCGAGCGACCACGATCCGGTGGTCGTCGGCTTGGCTCTGCGGGAAGACGCGCCGGTCGACCCGGGAACCCCGGGTACACCGAGCGATCCCGGAGCAGGGGTTCCGAGCGGAGGCGCCGGGGGCGCTGGCGGCGCCGCATCGGGCCGCCTCGCAGCCACCGGAACGGACGCCTCACCGGCGCTGTTCGCGGCCCTTGCGCTGCTCGTGCTCGGGGCGGGGTTCGGTCACGTCGCTCTTCGTCGTCGCCGCGCCTAGTCGCGACTAATTCAGGAGGAGCGCGTCTCCGTCGCCACAGTGGCCACGGCGACGCGCTCCTCCTGAATTGCTATCGGGGTGTCAGCCCTTGAGCCTCTCGACCAGAATGGCGCGGCTCATCCGCGAGTAACCGACGATTCCCTTGGCCTTCGCCTGAGCGCGAAGCTCGACGAGGGTCGGCGGCTTGGTCGGGGCTGTCGCCGCGGTCTTCGGCGCCGATGTGGGGGCGGATGCCTTCGGCAGGTCGAGACCGCGCTTGGTCGCCGGCGGCGCGGATGCGATGGGCGGCGCGGCCACCTTCTTCGCACCCTGCTTCTTCGCGGCGGCGGGTTTCTCGGCGGCGGGCTTCTTCGCCTCGGGCTTCTTCGCCTCAGGCTTCTTCGCCTCGGGCTTCTTCGCCGCGGGCGCGGCATCCTTCACGACGTTCTCGAGGTCGCGGCCGACCTTCTCGGCCTGCTTGCGCAGCTCCTTCGAGCGCTCGCTCGCGGCCTTGCGCGCCTTCTTCACTGCGGTCTCCGCGGCGGCAATCGCCTCGCGTGCGGCCTTCTCGAGCTTCTTCTCGATGTTCTTCGCAGCCTTCGACGGGGTCTTCTCGTTCGACTTCTTCGTCGCCTTCGAGGTGGACTTCTTCGTCTTCTTATCAGCCATGTCGGCACCCTTCTCTTCCGCGGCGCTGGCGCGTCGGGGTTCCAGAGTGGCAGTGCTCAGTGTGAAAGCACCGAACCACGCACTCGACACACGCTCGTGCCCGCGGCGCTCAGCTCGGGAGCGGCGGCGGGTCGTCGAGGAAATCGCCCGTGGGCGTGAAGTACAACGAGCCCGTGACCGCCGTCGAGAAGTCGAGGATGCGGTCGTAGTTTCCCTCCGGATCGCCGACGAACATGTTCTTCACCATGCGCTCGGTGACCGCAGGAGTCTTCGCGTAGCCGATGAAGTACGTGCCGAACTCGGCCTCGCCGATCGTGCCGAACGGCATGTTGTCGCGCACGATCTTGAGTTCGTTGCCATCGGCATCCGTCAGCACGGTCAAGACCGTGTGGGCGTTCGGGGCCTTCTTCTCTTCGGCCTGCTCGACGTTGTCGGCCTTGCCCCGGCCGATCGCCTGCTCCTGCTGCTCGACGGTGAGGGTGTTCCAGGCCGTGAGGTTGTGCAGGTACTTCTGCACGACCACGTAGCTTCCTCCCACGAACTGGGGCACGTCGTCGCGGACGATCACGTTCTGCACGGCCAGGGCGCCGGTCGGATTCTCCGTGCCGTCGACGAAGCCGAGCAGGTCGCGTTCCTCGAAGTACTTGAATCCGTGCACCTCGTCGACGACGGCGGAGTACCCTCCGAATCGTTCGACGAGAAGGCTCGCCAGCTCGAAGCAGAGATCCATGCCCTTGGCGCGGATATGGAAGAGGATGTCGCCGGGCGTCGTGACCGACGAGTGCACCGCTCCGTGGAACTCGGGCAGAACGTGCAGCTCCTTCGGGCGCGGCCCGTCGAAGAGCCGCGACCAGGCATCCGAGCCGATCGAGGTGATGCACGTGAGCACGCCATCGGGCACACGGAAGCCCACGGAGCGCGCGAGACCCGAGATGTCTCCGAGGGCGTCGTGCACCAGCTGCTCGTTGCCCGGCGCCACCGTCAGCACGAGAAAGATCGCGGAATCGCTCAGCGGATTCAGGATGGCTTGGGATGCGGCGAGTGGCACCCCGTCGACAGGATCGGTCACACGTGAACGCTACTGGAGCGGTACGCCGACTCCACTAGACGGGCGTCGAAACCTTCGGCGGAGCCGACCCACGTAGCGGCCGGCCCGCGACCGGCGTCAGCCGACCTCGTCGACGGGCGCCGTCGCATCCAAGGGATGCGCGATCTCGTCGCGCGGCATGCGGGCGATGAGCAGAGCGGCGACCGCGAAGAAGACGGGCACGATGGCCGCGACGAGGAACGTGGGCATAAGGCCCACCGCCTCGCCGACCGGGCCTGCGAGCGCCATGGACACCGGCATGAGCGCCAGCGAGACGAAGAAGTCGAGGCTCGAGACCCGGCCGAGCAGGTGACGCGGAACACGGCGCTGCAGGAGCGTTCCCCAGATCACCTGGCCGGCAGAGCCCGTGAATCCCACGATGAAGACGGCGACCGCCATCACCCAGAGCTCACTCGTGAACCCGATGACCGCGAGCGGAACCGAGCCGACGCCCCACGCGAGCAGCATCACCGTGAGGTAGCGGCGCGGCAGTCGTCGAGAGGCGACGAAGATCGATCCGATGGCGCCGCCGACACCGAAGGCGGCGAGCACGAACGCGAACGATCCGGCGCCTCCCCCGGTCTGGTCGCGCACCGCGAACGGAAGAAGCACCTCGATGGGCCCGAGCATCACGAGCACCCAGCCGAACGCGAACAGCAGGGTCGCGAGCAGCCACGGCGTGCGCACCATGTAGACGACGCCCTCCCGCATGTCGCGATAGACAGAGACGATCGGATGCGCGGAGTCGGCCGAGCGGTCGCGCACGACGGGCACGCTGCGCATCAGGCTGAGTCCGGCGAGCGCCAGCACGTGCACGACCACGATCACCGTGAACGCAAGAGGAGGACCGCCGAGCGCGATGAGGCCGGCAGCGAGGGCGGGACCGGCCGCCTGCATCGCGGCGGGGCGAAGCACTCCCTCGATTCCGTTCGCCGCGAGCAGGTCGTCGGCGGGGAGAAGCGCAGGCAGGATCGCGGAATACGCCGGGTAGAAGAACCCCTCGCCGATGCCGAGGAGAGCGGCCGCGACGACGAGATGCCAGAGCTCGAGAGATCCGGTGAGCGCGAGCGCGGCGACGCCGGCCATACTCACCAGCTTGACCGCCTCGATGCCGACCAGGATGAGTCGCTGCGGCACGCGGTCTGCGACGACTCCCCCGATGAGAGTGGCGCCCACCATGCCGATGCTCGTGGCGGTCGCGGTGATCGACAGCTGCAGCGGGCCCCCGCCGAGCTCGATGACTTGCCATACGAGGGCCACCAGCCACATGCCGCCGCCGAACAACGACAGTGTGAGCGCGCCGAAGAGCAGCCGGTACTGCCCGGTCGCGAAGGGCCGCATGGCGCGGGGAAGCTGTGCCATACCTCCACGCTACGGGCTTGCGCGGCTGCATCCGCGCCGCTTCGGCGCATCCGCGCCTGCTCGGCCTGGCGCGGATGCTCCCAGAAGGCGCGGATGCCCATGCGAGAGACTGGATGCATGGCCTCCGCTCGCAGTTTTACGCCCGAGAGACTCTTCCGCGTCTTCGCCCTGCTCGAAACCATCACGTGGACACTGTTGATCATCGGCATGATCCTGAAGTACGCGGTCGGAGTCGGCGACTGGCCGGTGTCGATCGCGGGGTTCATCCACGGACTGATCTTCATCGCGTACGCGCTGCAGGCCGGCGTCGTGGCCGTGAACCAGCGGTGGCACCTCGGCCTCGCGACGCTGGCCGTCGCATCCGCCGTCGTGCCCTACGCCACGATCCCGATGGAGCGTTGGCTGGCCCGCCGCGGCAACCTCGAGGGCGGATGGCGCACGGAGGCGACAAGCGACCCCCGAGACGCGCGCCCGCTCGATCGCGCGTTCCGCTGGGCGATTCAGCGGCCCGTCCCGTTGGCGGGCGGCCTTCTCGTGGCCCTCGTCGTCATCATGGCGACGCTGCTGATGGTCGGCCCTCCCGGCGGCAAGGCCTGACCCGCGGAGCGCTCCCGGTCAGAGCTTCGGTTCGTCGGTCCCATCCGCGATAAGCAACTCGATCTTGAGTTCTTGCACGCGCCGGTAGCTCTGGAGTGCGGCCGTCGCCGCCAGCATCAAGCGCGCGAGGATGACCACGAGAACGATGGCACCGATGAAGAGTGCGACCATGAACGCGATGTAGGGGATCGGGAACCAGTCGTTGTAGAACATCTACTCGACGCTAGTACGCGGCGCGATGAGACTTCGACTCCCGACTCAGTCGCACGCCGCTCGCCTGTATTCAGGAGAACCGCCCCAAACCGGCCGAGTTCGCACTCGGCGTGCCGGTTTTTCCTGAATTCGAGCACTCGAGGGCAAGAAAAAAGCCCCCGACTCTCGCGAGTCGGGGGCTGATCATGCTGTGCGCCCTAAGGGATTCGAACCCCTGGCCTTCTGATCCGTAGTCAGACGCTCTATCCAGCTGAGCTAAGGGCGCAGGTCAAGACCAGATGAAATCCTAGCACGCCTCACGGCGCCTCGTTGACGCAGCCGAAAAAGCACGCGTCGCAGCCGCAGATACCCCCACGCCACTTGCCACGTCTCGCCGAGCTCGAAGCGCTCGAGAACGGCGCGCTGCAGCGAGGTGTCGCGCGGCAGTTCGTCGAGGCGGCTCAGGTCTCGGGTGCGGAACACGAAGTACAGCGCGTCGGTGTGGCCGTCGCTCGAGTGACCGATCGGCGTGAAGCGGCGCACGAACGATCCCACGTTGCTCTCGGGCGCGACGCGGTCGAGCAGAAACGGGTCGAGCATCCATGAATCGCAGGTGACGACAGACACCGGATACTGCGGAAAGTGCTCTGCGAAGAACTGCTTGGCCGCGGCCAAGCTCTCGTCGACGAGGCTCGGCAGCAGCGGCCCGGACTCCGGAATGTGAACGGCCAACACCCAGTCACCCGCGGCGATCACGCCCTCGACCTCGATCGTGTGCGTTGCTCGCTGCAGGGCGAATTGCAGCCGGCCCAGGGCGAAGATGCGCACGGTGAAGTGGTGGGTCAGCCAGCGCCAGGTCTGCAGGCCGAACTCCCCCGTGACTCGACGACTGATGGCGATGTGCCGTCCGACATCGGCCAGAGTGTCGCGAATCACCCGATCGGGGATGTCGTGGCGTCGGCTCCAGGCCACCACTCGCGGAGTCAGCGTGAAGAACGCCTTGAGCCAGACCAGGGGATCCTGCGTGGGCTCGTCGAGCGGAATCTGATTGAAGCTGCCGAAGCTGCGCCTCAGTGCCGCCACCACGAGCGCGACCTGCTCCTCGTCGCCATCGCTCTGAAGCAGACGGGTGCAGTCGGCGCGATCGGCGTCGTCGATGGCGAGAAGATCGAACAGATCGGTCAGACCGGCGAGGTCGGGGGTGTCGTGCGTCACGGCGGGCGCCGCCTCCTTGGGTGTCGTCGTCTTGGGTGTCGTCGTCTTGGGGGTCATCGACTCGAGATGCCGTCGAGCATGCCGCTGATGAAGCGCTTCTGCAGAAAGAAGTACAGCACGACGATGGGCGCCGCGATGATGATGCCTGCTGCCGCGAGCAGAGAGTAGTCGGTCGCATGCTGACCCTGGAAGAAGGCGAGGCCCAGGGGCGCGGTGCGCAAGTTGTCCTGCGTCACCATCACGAGGGGGATCAGGAACTCGTTCCAGGTCCACATGGCCACGAGCAGGCACATAGTCATGATCGATGGAATCGACGGGGGAACGATGATCTGCCACAGGGTGCGCAGATCGGTGGCTCCGTCGAGCCGCGCCGCCTCGATCACCTCGCCGGGGAACGACATGAACTGGTTTCGCATCCAGAAGATGCCGAAGGCGAGCGACTGCGCGATCTGCGGCAGGATGAGCGCCCAGTAGCTGTCGGTGACATGCGCTGAACGCAGGTTGAAGTACAGCGGAATGATGAACGCCTCGGCCGGCAGCAGCAGACCGGCGAGCAACACGAAGAACACGATGTTCGAGCCGAAGAATTTGAGCCGCGCGAACGCGAATCCGGCCATCACACTGAGCACGGTGGTGACCACGATCACCGTGATCGTGACGATGACGCTCGACATGATGTACTGCGCGAAGTGACCGCGATCCCAGGCTTCCACGAAGTTGCCGAGCTCGATCGACTCCGGCATGCGGAAGCCGCTCGTGGAGCTCGACGGGCTGACCGCGGTGATGACGACACCGAGCAGCGGCACCAGCGCGAACGCCGCGAAGATGACGAGAACGAGGTAGGTGACGAGCTTTTCGCCGAGCGAGAGCTTCATTCGGTGTCCTTCGGCTGCAGGCGTCCGATCAGGGCGGTGATCAACAGGATGCCGATGGTCAGCACGACCGCGACACTCGCGGCGGATCCGACCTGGCCCGAGTTGAACGCGCGGTTGTAGGCCTCGAATGCGGGAACGGAGGTGCTGTTTCCCGGCCCACCGCGGGTGGTGATGTAGACGAGGTCGAAGGTCTTCAGCGACGACACCACGGTGAGGGTGAGCGCCACCGTGATCTGGCCGCGCAGCGCGGGCAGCGTGATTCCGAAGAACTCCTGCAGGCCGCTCGCGCCGTCGAGGCGAGCGGCCTCGAACAGTTCGGGCTGCACGTTGCCGACCCCGCTCAGAAAGAGAACGAGACAGAGGCCGACGTTGAGCCAGGTACCGACGAAGCCGACCGATACCAGTGCGGTGTTGAAATCGCCGAGCCACACGTGGGTGAGCGAGTCGAGCCCGATCGCCCGCAGCAGCGTATTGAGCAGTCCATTGGGCGAGTAGATCGAGAGCCAGGTCGTGGCGATGACCACCGACGCGATGACCTGGGGAAGGAAGAGCACGGTGCGAAAGAAGGACATGCCGCGAAGGGCATGAGCCCGCGAGATGACCATCGTCAGCAGCAGGGCGATGGCGATCGGCAGGAACGAGTAGAACACCACGAGCACGCCCACGTGCAGGAACGAGTCGCGCAGCTGCTCGTCTTGAACGATGTCGATGTAGTTCTGCACCCCGGCCCACGTGGCGACACTCAGACCGTTCCAGTCGTAGAGCGAGTACCACGCTGTCTGCAGAGTGGGCACGATGAGAAAGATCAGCGAGAACGCGAGCGCAGGGGCGACGTAGAGGAACGCCTTGAGCGAGGCGATCCGGCGCCGACGGGTGCGGCTCGGCGCCGCACCCGTCGTTCGCGTCTCACCCGAGCGAAGCCGAGTGGTGACGGTCATTCGGAGTCCTTACTTGCTTCCCACGAAGCCGGAGTAGTCCTTCTGGAGGATCTCCGTGAAGGCTTGCGGCGTCACCTGCTTGTCGGTCAGCTGTTGCACCGCACTGGTGAGCGTGTCGTAGAACGTGGGCGTGGAGTAGTCGAGGTACGGGACCAGTCCGCCCGACGAGGTGACCGAGCCGTAGGTGTCGAACACATCCGTCTCGAGACCCGGCTTCGGCGTGTAGTCCGCCGGAATCACGGAGGGCAGGCTGTTCTCGTCGATGAAGGTCTTGGCCGCTTCGGCGTTGTTGATGAAGTCGATGTAGGCGGCAGCGACATCCGGGTTCTTCGAGCCCGTCGTGACGGCCCACGCGAGACCCTCACCACCCGTGGTCACCGGAGAATCGGCGCCCTTCGGAGTGAGTGTGGTGAAGCCGGCGTCGTCGCCCATCGCCTCCGAGATCGCGGCCTGCTTCCAGGTGCCGACGATATAGAAGGCAGCCTGACCGGCCTCGAACTGGGCGAGGGCGTCATCGCGAGACACACCGTTGGCGCCCTCGGTGATGTAGCCCTTGCTCGACCAGTCCTGGATGGTCTTCGCCGCTTCGACCGTCGCGTCGTCCGTCCACGCGCCGCCCGCACCGGTGACGAGCTCGTTCACCGCGTCGGATCCGGCGATCGCCGCCTGCACGACTCCGAACAGGTGGATGCCGGGGCTCTTCTCGATGTCTCCGTAGGCCATGGGCAGGATGCCTGCGGCCTTCGAGGCGGCCATGCTCTTCTCGAGATCGTCGAGCGAGGTGGGGGCTTCGACGCCGAGCTGGCTCAGGATCTTCTTGTTGTAGTAGATGCCCACCACCTCTCCGGTCTGCGAGATACCGAAGAGGTTGTCGCCCTGCCAGGTCTTGCCGTCGGCACTGAAGGAGTTGATCTTCAGCAGAGACTCCGGGTAGTACGAGCTCCAGTCGTAGAGGCCGTCGTAGTCGTTCAGCGAGCGGATGAGACCGCCTTCGACGAACGCTCCCATGTCGGGGTACCCCTGGTTCGCCTGAACCACGTCGGGCGGGTTGTCGCCCGAGAGCGCGAGTTTGAGAGTCGTCTTGAGATCGGCGAACGACTGGGTCACCCTGTCGATCTTCACGTTCGGGTACTTCGCCGAGAACGCCGCGTTGAGCTTCTCCTGTGCGTCGGTGATGCCCTCGTCGGTGTTCTGGTCCCACACGGTGAGGGTCACGTCGCCAGCGCCGGCGACGTCTTTCGACACCGGGCCGCTCGACTCCGCGGGAGCCGACCCCGCTCCGGGAGCACAGGCGGTGAGCGACAGTGCTACCGCGACGGATACGGCGATGACTCCTGTCCAGGAACGTTTCTTGCCATTCATACTGACTCCTCGACTTGCTGGGGCGAACTGAGTGATGGGGAAGGGTGATCGGGATGGTCGAGCGAAAAAGGTGGATCGGGTGCCTGCCATACAAGCTATGGTTCGTATGTTTCGTGCGGGTTACCGTTTGATTGCCACTGTAAGTACATTCTGATTCGAACTACTTCGTTCGATTTTCGCCCTATATGGTGAGTGTATGACACGCGCAGAGATTTTCCGAGAGTCGGAATACGCCCCGGGTTCGGTGGGCGACATCTTTCGCCTGATCCGTTCGGGCGCGGCCACCTCACGCTCGGCTCTCGCTCGTCAGATCGGTATGGCACCCTCCACGATCTCACTCCGCATCGACTCCCTCATCCGACTCGGCCTCATCAGCGAGGCCGGCGACGAACAGTCTCGCGGCGGCCGGCGAGCGCGCGCGCTCGAGGTCGCGACCACCGCCGGGTTCGTCGGGGCGATGGATGTCGGTGCCCACCACGTGCAGGTCGGCATCGCCGACCTCGGCGGGCGCATGCTCGCCATAGAAGACGTCCCCGTGGCGATCGAAGACGGCCCAGCCCCGGCCGCCGAGGCGCTGTGGGCAGCCCTGCAGAACCTGATCGTCGCCCATGACCTCGATGAGGCGCACCTGCGCGGCGTGGCGATCGGTCTCCCCGCACCCATCGAATATCCGAGCGGCCGCGTCGTGCTGCCCTCGTTCATGCCCAGCTGGCACAACGCCGATCTGCCCGGACTGTTCGCCGAGTTCACCAGCATTCCGGTGCTCGTCGAGAACGACGCGAACCTCATCGCCCTGGCCGAGCAGACCATGGGAGACCACAGCAGCGACCAGCTTCTGGCCGTCAAGCTCGGCACCCGCATCGGCTGCGGCATCATCTCCGACGGCCGTCTGCATCGCGGAGCCGGCGGCGCGGCCGGCGAGATCAGCCATACCGCCGTGCAGGGAACATCGACGATCTCGTGCGTCTGCGGCACCCCGAACTGCCTCGAATCCGTCGCGAGCGGCGGCGCGATCGTGTCCCGGCTCTCGCAACTGGGCTACAGCGTGCAGACCGCTGCAGACGTCGTCGAGCTCGGCCGCGGGGGCGACGCTCAGGTCGTCGACATCCTGCGCAGCGCCGGCACCTCGATCGGTGGCGTCCTCGCCTCGATCGTCAACTTCTTCAATCCCCGCGACGTGATCCTCGGCGGTGCCATGTCCGCGTCGGCGCCGCTGGTCGCCGCCATCAGAGCCGAGCTCTTTCAGCGCTGCCTGCCCCTGGTCGGCAACGACCTCGACGTGCGCGCCGCCCGCAGCCCGGGCGACGCCGGCGTTCGGGGTGCCGCACACCTCGTTCTCGAAGAGGTGCTGGCCCCGGCCCGCATCGAACAGCTCGTCCGAGAACTCGACGACACCCCCGACACCGCACCCTCCGACACCACGGCGCAGACCGCCTGATCCTCTCGGCATCACCTCCACCCGAACCTGCGTCCTAGAACAGCGAGTACCTCCGTGATCCACCCGCACCACTCGGCCCTCGACGTCGTCATCGCTATCGACATCGGCGGCACCACCGTCAAAGGCGCGGCCGTCGACGCCGCGGGCACGGTGCTCGCACGGCAGACAACCTCGACCTTCGACGCCGAACGCGACGCATACGCGAGCGTGGTCGCGATCGCGCGCCAGCTCGTCGACGAGGCCGCGGCGGCCGGTTACACGACAGCGGGCATCGGCATCGCCACGCCGGGGCTGGTCGACCCCGCCTCGGGCACCGTGCGTTTCGCCGCGAATCTCGGATGGGATGCTTTTCCGTTGCGCGGCCTGCTCGAGGCCGAGTTCCAGGTCGCCGTCTATGTCGGCCACGACGCCCGAACGGCCGCGCTCGCCGAGCGAGTGGCGCACGGAGCCGGCGCATCCGGCACTGAGGCCAGCGCGAGCTACGACCCCGCGTACGACAACGCCCTCATCGTGCCCATCGGCACCGGAGTCTCGTCGGCCGTCGTCACCGGCGGGGTTCTCGTCGAGGGAGCCACGGGCGCCGCCGGCGAGCTCGGTCACATGCAGGTCGTGCCGAATGGCGCCCTCTGCACGTGCGGCCAGCATGGCTGCATCGAGGCCTACGCGTCGGGAACGACGATCCTCGAGCGATACCTCGAGCGCGGCGGAACGACCGCCTCGTCGACCCAGGAAATCGCATCCGTTCTCGACACCGACCCGGTGGCCGCGCGTGTGTGGGCAGACGCCGTCGATGCCCTCGCCATCGGGCTCGCCGGCATCACCGCCGTGCTCGATCCGGCCGTGATCGTGATCGGCGGGGGCGTCTCGGCGGCGGGCGACACCCTGATCGACCCGCTCCACGAGGCCGTCTCCGCCCGCCTCGGCTGGCGCTCGACCCCGCGCATCGAGCAGTCGGCGCTCGGAGCGCTGGGCGGCCTGATCGGCGCGGCGATCCTCGGCTGGGCAGACCGGGTTCCGGATGCGGGCTTCGCCCGGCAGACTCTCCGTTCGTTGAGCTCGGCCCCACAGGGAGCAGCCGATGCCTAAGCCCGTTCTCGCCGGCAGCTCGCTCGACCGGAGGCTGATGCTCATCTGGGGAGCCGGCGTTCTGGCCTACATCGTCTCCATCGTCAACCGCACCTCGCTCTCCGCGGTGGGCACCGAAGCATCGGCACGATTCGACGCCGACGCGTCGACGCTCGCACTCTTCGCCGTGCTGCAACTGCTCGTCTACGGAGCCATGCAGATCCCCGTCGGCCTCCTGCTCGACAGATTCGGCTCGCGTCGCGTGATGACCGTGGGAATGCTGGTCATGGCATCCGGACAACTCGTGATGGCCCTCACGCCCGACGTGCACATCGCCATAGCCGCCCGCGTTCTGCTGGGCGCCGGCGACGCCGCGATCTTCCCCAGCATCCTGCGCGTGATCGCGGCCTGGTTCCCGGTCAAGCGCGCCCCCATTGTCATTCAGCTCACGGGGCTGCTCGGGCAGTTCGGCCAGATCGTCTCGGTCATTCCGCTGGCCGCCCTGCTGCACGCCACGAACTGGCCCACCGCCTTCGTCTCGCTCGCCGCCGTCGGTGCGCTGGCCGGCATCCTGACCTTCGCCGTGGTGCGCAACGAACCCGAGAAGACGGGCGCGATCACCGTCGTCACGTCTCGCCGCGATCTGCGCCAGGGCTTTGTGGATGCCTGGAAACACCCGGGCACGCGGCTCGCGTTCTGGTCGCATTTCTCCACACCGTTCGCGGGAAATGCGTTCGCGCTGCTGTGGGGCTACCCGTTCCTCATCGAGGGGCTCGGACTCTCGGTGCAGCTCGCGTCGCTGATCTTCACCTTCTATGTGCTGGTCGGACTCGTGTTGGGCCCGCTTGTCGGCGCGGCGTCCGCCCGGCATCCACTGCGTCGATCGTGGATCGTGCTTGCCGTCGTCGGGGCCCAGGCCGCGCTCTGGGCCGTGGTCATCCTCTGGCCGGGGGCCGCTCCCCTGCCCGTGATCTTCGCGCTCGCCGCCGCTCTGTGCGCCGGTGGCCCGGGCTCGATGATCGCGTTCGATCTCACCCGCGCCCACAACCCCGCGCAGCGCCTCGGCACCGCCACCGGAATCGTCAACGGCGGCGGTTTCCTCGCCAGCGTGATCGCGATCCTCTTCATCGGCATAGCGATGGATGTGCAGGGCGCGGGAACTCCCGCCACCTATTCCCTCGCCGCGTTCAAGGTCGCGTTCCTCGTGCAGTTCCCGATCTGGGCGATCGGCATCATCGCCCTGCTGCGCGAACGCCGCCGCACCCGCGCGGTGATGGCGGCCAGAGGCATCCACCTGCCCCGCATCCGCGACGTCATCGCCCGAAGGCGATGACCCTGTGCCCACCAGCTCTTCACCCGCCCACCTCTCCTCCGACGGAAAGACAGCCATGACACACACTCCGCTTCGAATCGGCCTCATCGGTGCCGGTGGCATCAGCAATTCCCACCTGCCGCATCTGCTCACGCTCGGTGCCGACGTCTACGTCTACTCCGAGGCGGGCGCGCCCGAGCTGGTCGCCCAATGCGGTGGAACCGTCGTCGACACGCTCGACGAACTGCTGGAGGCCGTGGACTTCGTCGATGTGGCCACTCCGACGTTCACTCACCACGCCCTGGTGAAGCGCGCGCTCGAGGCCGGAAAGCACGTGATCAGCGAGAAGCCGCTGGCACGGACCGACGCCGAGGTCGACGAGCTGGCGAGGCTGGCCGACGATCTCGGACTCATGCTGTTTCCCGCCCACGTCGTGCGGTTCTTTCCGGAGTACGTGCTGCTGAAAGAGGCCGTCGCGTCCGGCCGTCTCGGCGATCTCGCCGTGCTGCGCTTCTCGCGATCCGGCGCCTTCCCCACCCGCACGCCCTGGTTCGCCGATCGAGCGCTGTCGGGCGGCATCATCATGGACCAGATGATCCACGACATCGACATCGCCCGGTGGGTCGCCGGCCCCGTGACGCGGGTCTCCGCGGTCTCGTCACGGGCCGGGGATGCGACGGTGCCGGTCGAGGCGGCGCATGTTCTGCTCACGCACGCCTCAGGCGCCATCAGCCACATCGCCGGAATCTGGGGTCCGTCTCACCTGCCGTTCACCACGGAGTACTCGGTGACCGGAACCGAAGGCTCGCTGGCCCACTCGTCTGCCGCGGAACGCAACTACATCTCGCACCTCGCCAGCGTCGACGGGCCGAGCGGTCTTCTGCCCGAGGTCGACCCGGCCGAGAACCCCTACTTCGCCGAGCTGCGCGAGTTCACCGACGCCTTCGGCGGCGGCGGCGTGCCGCGGGTGTGCGCCTCCGAGGGAGCCGAGGCCGTTCGCCTGGCCAATGCCGCTCTGCTCTCGCTCGAGACGGGGCAGCCCGTCGACATCGACTCCCCCGTGTCCCCCTCCGTCCAGGCCACCGGAAAGTAGAAGACGATGCGCACACCCGATCGCCCCTTGAAGATCGCCGTCATGTCGTTCGCGCACACCCACGCTCGCGGCTACATCGAGCTGCTGAAGAGCACCCCTTCGGTGAGCCTGCTCACCTCCGACCCCGGCGAGCATCCCCCTGCAGAGCTGCGCGGTCGTGCCTTCGCCGAGCACCTGGGCGTCGACTACGTCGACAGCTACGACGAACTCATGGCATGGCAACCGGATGCGGTGATCATCACCAGCGAGAACGCCCGCCACCGGGCCGACGTCGAGCGCGCGGCCAAGGCCGGAGCGCACATCCTGTGCGAGAAGCCGCTGGCCACGAGCCACGCAGACGGCGTGGCCATGCTCGAAGCGGCAGACGCCGCAGGCGTCATCCTGATGGTCGCGTTTCCCGTGCGCTTCGCCAGCACCTTCTCTCGCCTGAAGGCCGAGTACGATGCCGGCCAGCTGGGCCAGGTCTTCTCTGTTCGCGGCAGCAACAACGGCAAGCTGCCCAGCGAGCGCGCCTGGTTCACCGACCCGGCGCTGTCTGGCGGCGGCGCTCTCGTCGATCACGTCGTGCACATCGCCGACCTGCTGGAGGCGCTGATGGGTGCGACTCCGGTGTCGGTGACCGCCGTCACCAACCAGAAGCTGCACGCCGAGCGGGCCCGTGCCGAGACGGCCGGTCTTGTGACCATCAGCTACGACAACGGCATGATCGCCGCCATCGACTGCTCCTGGAGCCAGCCCGACTCGGCGCCCACCTGGGGCGGCGTCTCCGTGACCGTGGCCGGCACATCCGGAACCGTGGCCGTCGACTTCTTCGGCCCGCGCGCACGTGGCCTCGACACGGCGACCGGCCTGCCGATCGAAGCGCCCTACGGCCCGAACTTCGACGAGGCACTGCTCTCGACCTTCATCGACGCGGTCGTCACGGGTGCACAACCCCAGCCCGACGGCAATGTGGGGCTGCGTACACTCGACATCGTCTTGGCGGCACAGGAGTCGGCGCGCACCGGTCGCACGATCGCCGTCGCAGACGTCGCGAACATCACGTAGGGGGCAGCATGCAGGTCATCATTCTTCCCAGCGCGGCCGCGATCGGCGACTACGCGGCCGACGTGATTCTGCGCGGCGTCGCCGAGCGCCCGAGCTACGTTCTCGGCGTGGCCACCGGTTCGTCGCCGCTGCCCGTCTACGAGGCGCTCGAGCGGCGGTGGATTCCCGAGCTGGCCGGCATCTCCGCCTTCGCCCTCGACGAGTATGTCGGGCTGCCGTACTCCCACCCCGAGAGCTACCACTCGGTGATCGACCGCGAGGTCACGACCCGACTGCGGCTGGATCCGAACAGGGTGCACGTTCCCGACGGGTTCGCCGACGATCCGGCCGCGGCCGCGACGACGTACGAGACGGCGATCCGGGATGCCGGCGGCATCGATCTGCAGCTCCTCGGCATCGGCGGCTCGGGGCACATCGGCTTCAACGAGCCGACCTCGTCGTTCGCGAGTCGCACCCGCATCAAGACCCTCACCCCCGGGACGCGCAGCGACAACGCGCGTTTTTTCTCGTCGCCCGACGAGGTACCCCTGCACTGCATGACGCAGGGGCTCGGCACGATCCTCGACGCGCGACAGGTTCTGCTCGTCGCAACAGGAGAGAAGAAGGCCTCGGCGATCGCCCGGGCCGTCGAGGGTCCGCTCACGAGCATGTGCCCGGGTTCGGCGCTGCAGCTGCATCCGGATGCGACGGTGCTGCTCGACGAGGCGGCCGCGAGCGAGTTGACCCTCAGGGACTACTACCGCTTCGTGTTCGAGCACCGCCCGAAGTGGCAGCGCTGACGGCTGGCGCTTCCTCCACAGCTTCTCCTCCACAGGGCACGTCTTTCGGAAGTTATCCACAACGATATCCCCTGATCAAGCAGTGAATGCGGGAGTCCACCCAGTGTCGGTGGCTGCTGTTTGACTTCTCGTATGACATCAACGATCCCGCTTCTCGAGCCCGACCCGTATGTGGTCGCGCTCGAGGAGGTCGCCGCCCTTGATCAGCAGATAGCCCGACTGTCTGCGGCCAGGGCCAGACGCGTCACCGACGCGAGAAACCACCTGCACAAGCAAGCACCGTCTGATCGCTCTACGGGCGGTCCGGTGTGGTCCACGGCCCGGGTCGAAAGGGTCGAGCTTTTCACTGAACTGGCGCAGCTCACTCGTCGCACTGAGTACCGGGCCGCGACGCTCGTCGACACCAGTACCGCGCTGGTCGACCTGCTGCCCGCAACGCTGGCTGCAGTCACTGCGGGTGCGTTGTCGTGGGAGCACGCCGAGGTCATCGCAAAGCATTCCGACGGCCTCGAAGGAGATGCGTTGGTGTCGTATGACGCTCGGCTCGCGGCGCTGGCGGCTCAGGTGAACCCGAAACAGCTCGACCGCAAGGCGAGAGCGCAGGTCGAGCTCTCCCAACCGTCCACCGCGGTCGAACGGGCCGAGAAAGCAGCGGCCACCCGCCGCATCTATGTCNCAGCTCGACCGCAAGGCGAGAGCGCAGGTCGAGCTCTCCCAACCGTCCACCGCGGTCGAACGGGCCGAGAAAGCAGCGGCCACCCGCCGCATCTATGTCGATCCCGGAGCCGATGGCATGGCGTATTTGACGCTGTTCGCGCCGGCGCCGGAGGTGCACGCGATCGCCGATCGGGCGGCGCGGCTCGCGGCCGGGCTCCGGGCGGGTGGTGACCCGCGCAGCATGGGGCACCTGAAACTCGATGTGCTCACCGATCTGATGCTCAACGGAGAGACCTCCATCCCCGGAGCCACCCGAGGAGTTCGGGGGCGGGTGCACATCATGGTTCCGGCGATGACAGTGCTCGGTGTTGGTGAGGAGGCCGCGATCCTCCGCGGTTATGGTCCGATCGACCCAGCCACGGCGGCGCAGTTGACGGCGGAGGCAACCTCNGATGACAGTGCTCGGTGTTGGTGAGGAGGCCGCGATCCTCCGCGGTTATGGTCCGATCGACCCAGCCACGGCGGCGCAGTTGACGGCGGAGGCAACCTCCTGGAGGCGCATCCTCACCGACCCCGTCACCGGACGAATCCTCACGACCGATCCCCGCGACTACCGGCCGACAGCACGCATGATCGACCACGCCCGGTTGGTGCATCCGACGTGTGTGTTTCCGGGGTGCACTGTTCCGTCGGAACAGGCGGATGTCGACCATACAGAAGACCATGCTTACGGAGGCAACACTATTCCCGAGAATCTCGCCCCGCTGAGTAGCCAGGCTCCTCAAGCAGGCTCAACAGAATTCGGGACCGAGTTNGCCCGGTTGGTGCATCCGACGTGTGTGTTTCCGGGGTGCACTGTTCCGTCGGAACAGGCGGATGTCGACCATACAGAAGACCATGCTTACGGAGGCAACACTGTTCCAGAGAACCTCGCGCCGCTGAGCCAGGGCCATCACAAGGTGAAGCACCACACGAGGTGGCAGATCGTGCAGAACGGTGACGATACCCTCACCGCCACGTCGCCAGCGGGCTACCGATACGTTATTCAGCCGGAGGGCAGGATGAAACCCGCACCGAAACAACTCATCGCAGCAACCGCAGCAAGGAACGCGGCTGCAAACGGAACAGAACCGCAAGACGACCTAGCCGACTGCCCCTTCTAAGAACTCGACCCGCACGCCGAACCAGAGGAGGAGTTCACGGACTGCCCCTTCTAGATCTGGCGTCACACGTGCGCGCTCTCCGGCACGTCGAAGGCCAGGAGCAGCGCGACAGCGCCGAGCAGCACCCCGGTCGTGCGTCGTTGCCAGATCGCCCAGCGGGGTCGCCGCGCGAGGAAGCTCGCGATGGATCCCGCAGCGATGACGATGAGCGCGTTCACGGTGAGGCTGACGACGATCTGCAGCAGACCGAGGGCGAGTCCCTGCAGGAGGGGGTGACCGCGTTGAGGATCGATGAACTGCGGAATGACGGTCAGGTACATGATCGCGACTTTGGGGTTGAGCAGATTGGTGATCAGGCCCATGCGAAAGAGGCGGCCGCCGCTGTCGCGCGGCAGATCGCGGACCTCGAAGACCCCGCGACCCGTGGGCCGCAGGGCTTGCCAGGCCAGGTATGCGAGATAGACGACGCCCGCCGCCTTGAGCCCGATGAACAGCAACGGAAGGGAGACGAAGACGACCGCCAGCCCCAGGTTCGCCATCAGCATGTAGACGATGAAACCCAGGCCCGTTCCTGCCAACGAGATCAGGCCGGCCCGACGCCCCTGGCTGACGCTGCGCGACGCGAGGTAGATCATGTTCGGGCCGGGGATGAGAACCATCGTCAGGGCCGTCAGGATCATGGCGACGGCTGCTGCCGCAGAGATGGGCGGAGCCAGTGCAGTAAAGGTCATATGCACACCATGATGTAATGCCTTTATGCATCTCAACCCTTACGGAGAGTACGCCGTTCTCCTCGCACAGTCGCTCGCGAATGACTGGCCGAGCAGCCGAGCGGGGGTCATCGAACGAACCCGGGAGTACGGCATGACGATGCCTTTTCCCGAACAGCCGCAGGACCACGCCCGTTGCCGCTCTGTGCTGGACACCTGGCTGACCGTCGTCGATGCGGCCACGCCAGACGTTCGGGCGGCGATCCTCAACGAGCAGATGGCCATCGCCTCGGCGTACCCCCGCTTGACCGACCACAACGGCGAGGGGTGGCACCTGCACTATCGCGAGGTCGACAACGACCTTCCGCGCGTCCTGCAAGCAGTCTTCATGGTCGGCACCGCTCTTCACCTGACCACTCGCGGAATGACACGCCTCGGGCGTTGCGCTGCGAACCCGTGCACGAACGTGGTCGTCGACGTGTCCCGCAACGGCACTCAGCGGTACTGCTCACCCCGGTGCGGAAGCCGAGACGCCGTCAGGCGCCATAGAGCCCGACAGCAACGCTCGTGAACGTCGCCCTCAGCTGATCAAGCGCGGCCCATCCGACTCTTCTCGGTGGCCACGAGGCTCACAGCGTGTTGCCGAGCTTGAAGCCCTCGACGGTGTCGTCTTTGCGGGTGTACGAGAACCCGTCCGCACCCACGGTCACCGCCATCTCGCTTGCATCGGTGCGGGCGACCACTGGCTGAGGGTTGCCGTCGAGATCGAGCACGAGGGATGCCTCGGTGTACCAGCTCGGCACCACCGCATTTCCCCACCAGTCGCGACGCTGGTTGTCGTGCACGTCCCAGGTCACGACCGGATTGTCGGGATCGCCCGTGTAGTAGTCCTGCGTGTAGATCTCGACCCGGTGGCCATCCGGGTCGGTGATGTAGAGGTAGAACGCGTTCGAGACGCCATGACGGCCGGGCCCGCGCTCGATCACGTCGCTCTTGCGCAGCGCCCCGAGCTTGTCGCAGATGTAGAGGATGTTGTGCTTCTCGTGCGTCGAGAACGCGATGTGGTGCATCCGTGGGCCGTCGCCGCCGGTGAGGGCGGTGTCGTGCACGGTGTCTTTGCGACGCAGCCAGGCCGCGTAGGTCACGCCGTCTTCGTCTTGGATGTCTTCGGTGACCCTGAAGCCGAGGTCTTCGAGGTACTTGCGCCCACGCGGCACGTCGGGGGTGACCTGGTTGAAGTGGTCGAGGCGAACGAGGGCGCCGGGGCCGTAGAGGTCGTAGCGCCAGGCGAGGCGCTCCACGTGCTCGACCGAGTAGAAGAACTCGTACGGAAAGCCGAGCGGATCGGTGACCCTCACCGAGTCGCCGATGCCGTTGACGAAACCGTCGCGCTTGCGCTCGGTGCGGCATCCGAGGGCCTGATACCAGGCCTCGGCACGGTCGACGTCTTCAGGCGTGCGCACCCGGTAGCTGAAGGCGGCGACGGCCGCGATCGGGCCTTTGCGCAGCACGAGGTTGTGGTGAATGAACTCCTCGAGACTGCGCAGGTAGATCGCATTCTCGTCCTCTTCTGTGACGACGAGACCCAGGATGTCGACATAGAACTCGCGCGACCGCGCCAGGTCGGTCACCACGATCTCCATGTAGGCGCAGCGCAGGATGTCGGGCGGAGTGAGTTCGGTGGGCGTGGGAACCGGTGTGGAATTCGTCATTGAATCGTCTTTCGTGAAAGGAGTGGTGAGGTCAGTGGGAGGCGGGGCTGTTCGCACCGAAGCGCGCGGTGTGAACGTCGCCGAGAGTGATGTGCACGGCCTGCTGGTCGGAGTAGAAGTCGAGCGAGCGGTAGCCGCCCTCGTGGCCGAGTCCCGAAGCCTTCACCCCGCCGAACGGGGTGCGCAGGTCGCGCACGTTATGAGAGTTGAGCCACACCATGCCCGAGTCGACGGCCTGGGCGAACACGTGTGCCCGCTCGAGATTCGAGGTCCAGATGTACGCGGCCAGGCCGTACTTGACGCCGTTGGCGAGCTCGAGCGCCTCTTCCTCGGTGTCGAACGGGGTGATCGCGACGACGGGGCCGAAGATCTCCTCTTGAAAGATGCGCGCATCCGGCTTCACATCGACGAAGACCGTGGGCTGCACGTAGTTGCCCGTGGGCAGGTGCTCGGGGCGCCCACCACCCGCGACCAAGCGACCCTCGTCCTTGCCGATCTCGACGTAGCTCATGACCTTCGCGAAGTGCTCGGGGTGCACGAGCGCCCCCACCTCGGTCTTCGGATCGTGCGGATCGCCCACCACGATGTTCTTCGCGCGCTCGGCGAATCGCGCCACGAAGTCGTCGTAGACGCTGCGCTCGACGAGGATGCGCGAGCCTGCGGTGCAGCGCTCTCCGTTCAGCGAGAACACGCCGAAGAGGGTCGAGTCGAGCGCGGCATCGAGGTCGGCGTCGGCGAAGATGACGGCCGGCGACTTTCCGCCGAGCTCCATCGACATGCCCTTGAGCGTCGGCGCGCAGTTCGCGAAGATCAGCTGCCCCGTCGAGCTCTCGCCCGTGAACGAGATCAGCTGCACGTCCGTGTGCTTGACGAGCGCGTCTCCCGCCTCTTCGCCGAGTCCGTTGACGAGGTTGAACACCCCATCGGGAACACCGGCCTCACGGAAGATGTCAGCCCACAGGCTCGCAGACAGAGGCGTGAACTCGGCGGGCTTCAGCACGACCGTGCAGCCGGAGGCGAGTGCCGGTGCCAGTTTCCAGCTCTCGAGCATAAAGGGCGTGTTCCACGGCGTGATGAGCCCGGCGACACCCTTCGGCTTGCGATTCACGTAGTTCAGCTGCCGACCCGGCACCTTGTAGGTGTCGTCGGACTGAGCGACGATCAAGTCGGCGAAGAAACGGAAGTTCTCGGCGGCACGCTGCGCCTGGCCGAGGGCCTGTGTGATCGGGAGGCCCGAGTCGAACGATTCCAACTCGGCGAGCCGGGCATCCCGCGACTCGACGATGTCGGCGATCTTGTTGAGCACGCGCGATCGTGCGCGCGGCAGCATCCGGGGCCAGGGGCCCTCGTCGAAGGCCGTGCGGGCGGCCGCGACGGCGAGGTCGATGTCGGCCTTCTGCCCGGCGGCGGCGGTGACGTAATTCTCGTTCGTCACCGGGTCGAGCACGTCGAAGGTCTCGCCGCCGACGCTGTCGACGAACTGGCCGCCGATGAAATGCTGGATGCGCTCGGGCAGGCCATCCGGAATGTGCTGTGTCGGCGTGGCCGGCTGGGCGCCTGCTGTCTCTGTCGTCATGGTCATCGTCCTTGATTCGCTTGGTGGTTGAGGAGCGCGTCGAGCGTTCCGGTTCGGTGGGCACGGGCGGCGAGCTCGATCTCGAGCGGATCGGCACCACTCTCTATCAGCTGCAGCAGACGCTCGTGCTCGTCGACCGACTCCTGCGCCCGGCCGGGCACGAAGCCGAAGATCGAGTCGCGCAGCACGGCGAGGCGCTTCCAGCCGCGGTGCACGAGGTCGAGGATGTGCGGATTGGGGCAGTGCTCGAAGATCACCGCGTGGAACTGCCGATTGAGCTCGGTGAAGCGATGAGGGTCGAAGTGGTCGAGACAGTCGCGCATCGCCGCGTTGATGTCGCGCGCCTCGATCAGGTCGAGCGCGGTGACGAACGGGGCCGACAGAGCGGTGGCCCTGCCCTCGACGAGGCTCAGCGTCTCCATCGTGTAGAAGTATTCGCGCTCGTCGACCATCGCCACCTGGGCTCCGACATTGCGCTCGAACGTCACCGCACCCTCGGCCTCGAGGCGGCGGATCGCCTCGCGTACCGGCACCACGCTCACCTCGAGCTGCTTGGCGATCTGGCCGAGCACGAGCCGGAACCCGGGAGTGTAGTTTCCGTTCTCGATGCGCTCCTTGATGAAGCGGTACGCGAGTTCGGACTTGCTCTCGGTCACGATCTCGCCGTTCGCAGGTTCACTCGGCACGGCTCTCGCCCTTCGCATCGGCGTACTTCTTCTTCCACGCGGCGTTCATCGGGTAGAGGCCGTCGACCGGCTCGCCGGCCGCGACCTGCTCGGCGATGTACTCCTCTTCGCGCTCCTGCTCGATGGCGGCTTCGACGACCTCGTCGACGAGCTGCGGCGGAATGACCAGCACGCCGTCGCCGTCGCCCACGATCACATCGCCCGGCTGCACCGCGGCGCCGCCGCAGGCGATGGTCACGTCGACGTCCCACGGAACATGCCGTCGACCGAGAACAGCCGGATGCGCGCCCTGCGAATACGCCGGGATGCCGAGAGCGGCGACCGCGGCGATGTCGCGGATGCCGCCGTCGGTCACGATTCCGGCGGCGCCACGCACCTGGGCGCGCAGGGCCAGGATGTCGCCGACCGTTCCCGTGCCGGCTTCTCCGCGCGCCTCGATGACGAGCACGTCGCCGGGGTTCAGCCCGTCGAACGCGCGCTTCTGCGCGTTGTAGCCGCCGCCGTGGCTGGCGAACAGATCGGGTCGGGCGGGGATGAAGCGCAGGGTGCGGGCGCGCCCGATCATCTTCTCTTCCGGGTGCAGCGGCAGCACACCGTCGATGGAGACGTCGTCGAAGCCCTTCTTGCGCAACTGCGAGCTCAGCGTCGCGGTGGCCACCGAGGCGAGCTTGGCGCGTCGCTCCTCGGTGAGCTGCCACGCCGGTTCGAGCCCCGCCTCCTCCGGGCTGCCCCACGCTTCGGCGCGCTGCAGATCGTCGATCTTCGGGCCGGCGCCGAAGGCTCCCGGCTCGGAGTCGCCCTGCACCACCCGCGTCACGAGATGTCCTGTGCTCGGCGCGCCCGGCGCATCCGGTGCATCGACCTCGACCTCGACGGTCTGCCCGGGCACGACGACGCTCGACCCGGCCGGGGTGCCCGAGAGGATCACGTCGCCGGGCTCGAGGGTGATGAGTTGCGAGAGATCGGCCACCAGCTGGGCGAGCGGAAACACGAGTTCGGCTGTCGTGTCGCTCTGCACGAGCTCGCCGTCGACCCAGGTGCGGATGCGCAGGGCGGCGGGATCGACGGATCGTGCGTCGATGAGGTTCGGGCCGAGCGGGGTGAACCCGTCGCCGCCCTTGGAGCGGAGGTTCGATCCCTTGTCGGCGTAGCGCAGGTCGTAGACGCCGAAATCGTTGGCCGCGGTGACGGCGGCGACGTGCGCCCAGGCATCGGTCTGCGTCACGCCGCGAGCGCTCGTGCCGATCACCAGGGCGATCTCTCCCTCGAAGGCGAGCAGCTCGGTGCCGGCGGGGCGCTCGATGACGCCGCTCGAGGCCACGGAGGTGCTGGGCTTGACGAAGTAGGAGGGCTGCGCCGGCGTGCGTCCGCGTTGCGCGATACGGCTCGGGTAGTTGAGGTGCAGCGCGATGACCTTGCCGGGGCGCTGAGCTCCGGTGGAGTCGTAGGGGGTCACGAGCGCCTCGGACGGGACTTCTTCGTACGTCATGGAAGGATCGTATACGATAAGATCAACGATGCAAACCCTCGTGGTCGTGCCAGCATAAGAAGCGGCCCGCGCGAGGATCGAGAAGAGACGAGAATGTCATGCTCGACGACACGACGATCGCTGCGATCGCCGACGAATTGGTTGAGGCGGCACGCACCCGCACTCCCGTTCCGCGGCTGACCGCCCGCTACCCCGACATGACCATCGAGGATTCGTATGCCGTGCAGTCGCTCTGGCGTTCGCGCAACGAGGCAGCAGGCCGATGCCTCGTCGGCCATAAGATCGGCCTCACCTCGAAGGCCATGCAGGCGGCCACCGGCATCACCGAGCCCGACTACGGACTCATCTTCGACGACATGGTGCTCGAGAGCGGCACGGTTCTCGACTGGGGCGTGTACTCGCATCCGCGGGTCGAGGTCGAGCTCGCGTTCCGCCTGAAGGCCGATCTCACCGGCCCAGACTGCTCGCTGTTCGACGTACTCGCGGCCACCGAATACGTCGTGCCCGCGCTCGAGATCCTCGACTCGCGCATCGAGATGGAGGGCCGCACGATCGTCGACACCATCAGCGACAACGCCGCCATGGGCGTGATGGTCGTCGGCGGTCGCCCGGTGCGCCCCGACGAAATCGATCTGCGCTGGGCGGGCGCCATGCTCTATCGCAACGAGGGCATCGAAGAGACCGGACTCGCGGGCGGCGTACTCAACAACCCCGCCAACGGCGTGGCCTGGCTCGCCAACAAGATTCACCCGCACGGCGACACCCTCAAGGCGGGCGAGCTCATCCTCGCCGGCTCGTTCACTCGCCCGATGTGGGTGTACGCAGGCGACTCGGTGTTCGCCGACTATGGCCCGCTCGGGGTGGTGACATGCCGATTCCAGTGAGCCCCATAGATCCGGATGCCGGCTTCGCCGCCGCCCTCGGCTCCCACAGCCGGCCGCTCGCCGGCATGTGGGTCTGCAGCGGCAGCCCGCTGATCGCCGAGCTGTGCGCGGGGTCTGGACTGGACTGGCTGCTCATCGACGCCGAGCACACGCCGAACAGCCTCGAATCCCTGCTCGCCCAGCTGCAGGCCGTACACGGCTACCCGATCCTTCCGGTCGTGCGACCGCCGGTGCTCGATCCGGTGATCATCAAGCAGTACCTCGACATCGGCGCCCAGACGCTGCTCGTTCCCATGGTCGACACGGCGGAGCTCGCCGACCTCGCCGTGCGCAGCGTGCACTACCCGCCCCGCGGCATCCGGGGCGTGGGATCGGCCCTTGCTCGCGCCTCGCGCTGGAACCGCACCGACGACTACCTCGCCACCGCCGCGTCGCGCATCTCGGTGATCGTTCAGATCGAGTCGGTCGCGGCCGTCGAGAACATCGATTCGATCCTCGCTGTCGACGGCATCGCCGGCATCTTCCTGGGCCCCTCCGACCTCGCCGCCTCGATGGGCGTGCTCGGCCAGCAAGATCACCCGGATGTCATCGCCGCAGTCGAGCGCTGCATCGCTGCAGCCGTCGCGGCCGGGGTGCCGGCGGGCGTCAACGCCTTCGCCGAGCCGCTCGCGCGTCGCTACCTGTCTGCCGGTGCGTCATTCATTCTGGTCGGCGCCGATGTCGCGCTGCTCGCACGCGCCTCGGAGGGCTTGGCGGCGAAGTATGTCTCGGCGGAGCCAGACGAGAACCGCGCCAGCTACTGACTCGAGACCGGGAGCATCGCGCCCGCGAAGAACTTCGAGAGCTCGTCGCGAGCCGTGAGCGGCAGCACGTGGGCCACGTACTGATCGGGGCGAACCACCACGACACACCCCTCTGATGCAGAGATACCCCGCTCGGCGAAGATGCTGCGCTCCGGCGCGGCCGCGTAGACCTTCTCGTAGTCGATCAGGCCAAACGGTCCGGTCCGCGGCAGGAACACCGTCGGCACCGCGGCGATGTCGACGTCGACGTGGGCCTCGGGGTACACGACCTTCACGTCGAAGACGCCATCGAACTCGACGCCGGGTGCGACGTGTCGAACGAGGGGTGACTCCGGTGCACGCTCCAGCCACTCGGCCCACGCGGCCAGGGTTTCGCGACCGCCATCCGCCTGTGCGGCCGGAAAGGCGTACAGCCTCCATCGGCCATCGGCCTGGGCGTGGTGCCCGAGGTGAAGGGGGTTTCCGTCGGCCACGCGAACGACCGGGGCGGACTTGAAGCGCTTACCGAGGGGAAAGCCCTCGGCCAGGCCCTGGTGCGCGGAGTCGCCGATCAGCATCGACGGCTCGTACTGGGTCATGAAGCCGGCCGGGAATTCGATCGTGCGAACGTAGAACTCGGCGAGCTCTTCGGGGTTCTCGAACTCCTCCGGCTTCTTGGCCATCAGCGTCGACCACTCCTTGTCGAAGTCGATCAGGTTCTTCGCGATGACCTGCCTCTCTTCGGAGTACGTCTTCAACAGCTCCTCCGACGCGCGGCCGGTCAGTACGTGCGCGAGCTTCCAGCCGAGATTGAAGCCGTCCTGCATCGAGACGTTCATGCCCTGCCCGGCCTTCGCGCTGTGGGTGTGGCAGGCGTCACCCGTGATGAAGACGTGCGGGCTGCGATCGTCGCCCTCGGGCACCTCGTCGAACTTGTCGGTGAGCCGGTGGCCGACCTCGTAGACGCTGTACCAGGCCACGTCTTTCACATCGAGCGTGTACGGATGCAGGATGGAGTTCGCCTTCTCGATCGCCGTCTCGACCGTGGTTGTGCGCACCGCGCCGTTGTCGCCCGCGGCCACCTCGCCGAGGTCGACGTACATACGAAAGAGGTGCCCACCCTCGCGGGGGATGTGCAGGATGCTGCCCGACTGCGATTGGATCGCGCACTTGGTGCGGATGTCGGGAAAGTCGGTGACGGCCAGCGTGTCCATCACGGCCCACGCGTGCGCGGCCGAGGCGCCCACGAGCTTGCGGCCGATCGCCTCGCGCACACCGCTGCGGGCGCCATCGCATCCGACCACGTACTTGGCGCGCACCTGCCTCGTCTGCCCGGCGCGCTCGCCCGCGGTCTCACGAAGGGTGACCAGCACCGGATACTCGGCCTCGTCGTCGACCACAAGCGTCACGAACTCGAAGCCGTAGTCGATGTCCATGCGGGCCGGCGCGTTGCGTGCCACCTCGGCGAAGTAGTCGAGCACACGGGCCTGATTCACGATGAGGTGGGGAAACTCGCTTACCCCGGTCGCGTCGTCGACCGCGCGGGCCGAGCGATGGATGCGGCTCGGGTCAGTGGGGTCGGGCGACCAGAAGGTCATCTCGCTGATCTGGTAGGCCTCGGCGGTGATCCGGTCGGCGAAACCGAAGGCCTGAAAGGTCTCGACACTGCGGGCCTGGATGCCGTCGGCCTGGCCGATGGCCAGCCGCTCGGGCCGGCGCTCGACGATGCGGGCGTCGATGTCGGGGAACTGCGCGAGCTGAGCGGCGAGGATCATGCCCGCGGGCCCCGATCCGACGATCAGCACGTCGACCTGGTCTGGCAGCTCGCTCGGTCGATTCAGCCCTACACCGGCAGCGGGCGCGATGCGGGGATCGCCGGATACGTAACCATGGTGGTGGAATTGCATGAGATGCTGCTCCGTCTTCATTGACCGGGCCATCGCCGGCCTTGTTCCGCCGGATGGGTTCGTTCTATAATCGAACGCAGTGTTCGATTATCGTTCGCTGGAGCGTAGCGCGACACTCGTGCCGACGCAATCATCTCGATCCCGGGAGCAGCATGAGCACCCTCGACTCCGCGGCCGGCTCGGTCTCGCAGACCCTTGATCGCGGAATCCGCATCCTGGAATTACTGGCCGATGCCCGCCGCCCGCAGAGCATTGACGACATCGCCGCAGCCCTCGAGGTGCATCGCTCGGTGGCCTACCGGCTCATCCGAACGCTCGAAGCGCACGGTCTCGTGGTGCGAGAGACGTCGGGCCGACTGCAGCTCGGTGCGCGTCTGGCCGCCCTGGCCGCCGGCGTCGCGCACGATCTGCAGGCCGAGGCCCTACCCGAACTCACGGCAGCCGCGAACGATCTCGGCATGACGTGCTTCCTCGTCGTGCTCGACCGCGACGAGTGTGTGACGCTCACGAGCATCGAGCCGCGACACGCGGTGGCGACGGTCGCTCAGCGGCCAGGCACGCGGCATCCGGTCACCGTCGGAGCGCCGGGCAAGGCCATACTCGCCCAGCTGCCCGAACGGGACTGGCCGACGGGAGTCGACGAGGCGCTGGCCACCGAGGTGCGCGAGGCCGCCACGAGACGCTGGGCGGAGAGCCAGAACGAGGTCATCTCGAGCCTGCACGCCGTGGCGGTTCCCCTGTCGATCCGTGGGCGCGCACCCGCCGCGATCGCCGCGGTATACCTGCCGAACGGTCACGAGGCGGCGGCCGTGGCCGAGCGGCTCACCCGATCCGCGAGCGCGGTTCGCGCCGCGCTCGGTGCCTGACGAGGCCTACCGCGGCGTCGCGCGGGCTCGTTCCGCCTCGATGAGGCGCTCGAACGCCTCGGCGTAGCTCACGCGCACCCGCTCCCATGAGGCGCCCATGTCGATCAGCGTCGGGTCGTCGATCGGCAGCGCGTAGCCCGCCTGGGCGTGCGGCACCGGGTCGCCGGGAAGGACGAGGGTCTGGATGTAGGCACCCGTGTCGACGTTGAAGGTCAGCGTGTGCGACGCCACATTGCGGTCCCAGTCATCCGACGGCCACGACAGGAATGAGACGTGCTGGGGAGGCATGCCGTCGCCGAGCGGAGTGGCCGAGACGTAGCTTCCGTAGTGCTCCTCACCCGGAGAGAGGATCTTGTATGCGCCGTTGTCGAGGTAGATGAGCAGAGCCTCGGGAAAGGGTTTGGGCCCGTACATCGCGGTGTAGCGGAAGGCCTGCGCGAAGACGGGCTTACCGAGCGGCACGGCGACCGACGAAGCGCCCGACTGGGGAGTGGCCGCTGAAGCCTTCTCGCCCGGGGCCGGGCACGGCACGGCAGCCTCGGAGCCTGCCGGGATGTGCGACAAGAAGAGAAGCTCGGCCTCGGCGTCGCCCGTGCTGTTCGCGATGTGGGCGATGTCGGGCTTCTCGACGAGCGGCGTCGCGATCTCGAAGATGCTGTCGCGATCCGCGGTCGAGTGGCTGATGGCGCCGCGCACCAGAAAGCCCGTCTGCCAGCCGTCGTGATAGTGCCATCCGGTCGACGTGCCGCTGGGAAGCACGACGCGACGCACCTCGAACCGGCTTCCATCGGGACTCTGGATGCTGGCGATAATCTCAGTCGACGGCGATTCCGGTTCGTTCACGAACGCTCCCTGTCTGCTTCGCGTCGAGGCGATGCCGTCGACGGTGGGGCCGCTCCTCGCGGGCAGTTCATTTTCGGGGGCTGTCCTGGCCGAAGCCTGACATCGCGGCTCTCAGCACACACCGGGCGCACCGACACCGTGTGTTCACGTCTACGACAGCGGCCGGTCACGTGGGCGACATAGCCTTCGCCTGTCGTGAACGCGACCACCCGTCTCGCGCCACCTGCTTACCCCTGCGTGCGCGACCTTCCCGCACAGGATTCCGATGCTGACCAAGACCCCCTTCTCCGCGAGCTCCCGAGCTCGATCCCGCACACTCCTCGTCGCCGCGAGCACACTCGTCCTGGTGCTTGCGGGTTCGGCGGCACCCGCCTTGGCGGCATCCGGTACCGACACGGGCACCGACCCCGCATCGGACCGCACGTACTACAGCAGCAAGACGCCCTACGTGCCGCAGCAGACACCCGCCGAGCTGCAGGCGCCACCGGTCGGATTCGTGCCCGTCTACACGGAGTCGGTGGCCCGCCACGGATCGCGAGCGCTGTCGAGCTTCAAGTACGACTCGCTGACCACACAGGTCTGGGAGCAGGCTCGTTCGGAGGGCGCTCTCACCGAGCTGGGCAGCACCCTCGGCCCCGAAGTGCAGAAGCTGACGGCCGCGAACCAGAAGCTCGGCTACGGCAACCTCACCGGCCAGGGCGCGACCCAGCACCGCGGCATCGGCAGCAGGGTCGTCGAGCGGCTCCCCACGCTGTTCGCGGGCATCGATGCCGGAACGGACACCGTAGCCGTCGAGAGCTCGGGCGAGGCCAGGGCCACGGCATCCGGCAAGGCATTCGAGAAGGGCATGGAGCAGGCCGACCCGCTGATCGCCTCCCACCTGCCCGCCGCCATCGCGAAGCGCCCCGACACCCTCTACTTTCACAAAGAAGACATCAACGCCGACTACCAGGAGTACGCCGAAAGCGCGAAGGTCAGCGACGCGGTCGACGCCATCTACGACCAGCCCCGCAGCCACGAGGCCTCGCGTGAGGTGCTCGAGCGGCTATACACACCCGCGTTCGTCGACCGGCTCGCGGCCGGCGCCTACCACTTCGTGGACGGCGGCGACGGCAAGACGACCGTCGACAACGAGGTCGACGCGGCAATGATGCTCTACAACCTCTACATCATCGCGCCCGACATGGCCGAGGAGGTGCAGGTCGACTTCGACCGCTACTTCGCCGGTGCAGACGCCGAGTGGTTCGCGTACCTGCTCGACTCCGACGACTTCTACGGCAAGGGCCCCGCCTTCGCGGGAAGCGACATCACCTACAAGATGGCTACGCCCCTGCTCACCGATTTTCTCGACTCGATCGACGCGCGGCTCGCCGGCTCCACCACGGCGGCGACCTTCCGCTTCGCCCACGCCGAGACGATCATCCCGTTCGCGGCGCTGATCGGCCTGCCCGGCTCGACCCAGCCCGTGACACCGGATGCGCCGTATTCATACGCCACGAACGCCTGGCGCGGCGAGACAGTCACCCCCATGGCGGCGAACGTGCAGTGGGACGTCTTTCGAGACGCCAGCGGTCGCGCCATCGTGCGCATGCTCTACAACGAGCGCGAGATCGCCTTCCGCTCTAGCTGCACACCGATCGCCCCCGGCTCCCTCTTCTACGACGTGAGCGAGGTGCGCCGCTGCATCACGGGGCAGGTCGCGGATGCCTCCGTCGCTCCCCCGAGCGCGATCTCCGATCCGGCCGCCCCCGCGGCAGGCGGCACGAATGGCTCTGCCACTCTCGCGGCGACGGGCGAGGATGCGACGCAGCGCGATCTGCTCATCGGCTTCGCCGTCGCTCTGCTCGCCGCCGGTGCGATCGTGCTGCGCAGAAACCGGAGGCACCACACGCGTCCGACACCGGCTAATGTGCATGGGCATGACGTCATCGCGTTCTCGGGGCCGCGGGGAGGCACATCCCCGCTCCGGTGATGCACGCTCGACGCCCGTCGTCGCCGGTCGCCCGGCCCGTCGATGGTTCGTCACGGCCGTCGTTGCGGTCGTGCTCCTGCTCGGCGTCTACATCGTCGCCGTGCTCACACCGTGGGGACAGCACTGGGAGAACTCGGCACTGACGGGCTCCGACCGGGCCTCGCCCGAGGAACAGGCGCAGGCTCTGGATGCCCTGGCGGCGATTCAGATCTGGTCACTGGCTGCTGCCCTCGCCGCGATAGCGGTGATCGGCCTGCTCAGGCGTCAGGCACGCACAACAGTCATCGCCCTCGCCGTCGTCCTCGCTGGCGCCGGGGGTACGGAGGCGCTGAAGCGCTGGATTCTGCCGCGCCCGGATCTCGTTGAGGCACCCGTCGATCTCGTTCAGAACAGCTTTCCGAGCGGACACACGGCCATCGCGATGACCACGATGGTGGCGGTGTTTCTCGTCGTGCCCTACCGGTGGCGCGGCTGGGCGATGTTCGTCGTCATGACGTGGGCGACCAGCATCGGGCAGTACACCGTCACCGCGCACTGGCACCGATTGTCAGACACCGTCGGTGCTGATCTCATCGCGGTGATCCTCGGCAGCATCGCGGCCTTCTGGCTGCACCGTCGACGGCTCGTGCGCGTCGTTGTCGCGCGTCGGTACGGCGGACGGGTCGTCTACGTCGTCGTGACAGCGGTTCTGGGAACCCTCTCTCTGGGGCTGGGAGCGCTTCTGGTCTGGGTGTCGATCAACCAGGAGATCTCCGGCGGTTCGGGCGATCACAACGCATTCCTGGCCACGCAGGTATTGGCAGGCGCCTTCTCGACCGCTGCAGCGCTGGTCTACTGGGCGACGTGGCATCGGCTCGAGGTCGCCTAGCCCACACCCTGCCTCTGTGCGCTGCTGGCCGTGGATACACAAAAACCCGCTTGGCCAGAACAGCCGAGCGGGTTTCACCGAGTGATGAAAACGTAGTGCGGAGACGGAGGGATTTGAACCCTCGGTGGGGTTTCCCCCACTCCACCTTAGCAGGGTGGTGCACTAGGCCGGACTATGCGACGTCTCCTTGGCTTGCGCCTCAGCAATCATAGCCGACCTCGGCCGAATCTCTACTTCCGGCCTATAGCTCAGTAGTCGAAGCCCTTGGTGCAGGTGTATTCGGCGGCCGATTGGCCGGTGATGCTGTTCGGCAGCACGGTCGCGGCCGAGCCCGGGTCGGCGGTGGTGCCGGATGCCGGGGGCAGGGCATTCGGATCGACCTCGGCTCCCACGCCGGTGTTGCCCGCCTCCGCGACGATCGGCTGATCGGCCCGGATGGCGGCGAACATAGCCTCGGCATCGGCGGCGTTGGGTTGCACCTTTCCGGCGTACACGCCCGAGCCACCCGTCGACCCCGGATAGGCGTAGAACCCGATGTCCTCGAGCGGGATGTCTTTGAGGGCGAGGGCGATCGACACCATGGTGTCGGGCGAGCTCAAGCTCGTCGAGATCTGCATGTTGCTCGCGGCCGCCTTGGCCAGACCGTAGAGCTTGGTGACGTCGGTGAGCGTGTCCGAGCTCTTGATGGTGCGCACGAGCGACGACAAGAAGACCTGCTGCGAGCTGATGCGACCCAGGTCGCCGCCGTCGCCGACGCCGTGTCTGGATCTCAGGTACTGCAGCGCATCCACACCCTGCAGCTGGTGCGTACCCGCGGGCAGATGGGTGTTCGTCCACTCGTCGTCGATGGGCGACGCCACGCACACGGGCACGCCGCCGACAGCGTTCGACATCTCGATCACGCCGTTGAACTGCACCTCGGCGGCGAAGGGGATCTCGAGCCCGGTGAGCTTCTCGACCGTGAGCACGGTGCACGGCAGGCCGCCGTAGAGCAGGGTGACGTTGATGGGCTGCGCCGACATCGCATCGCTCGTGCCGCCCTCGCCATCGGGGCATTCGGGGATCGACACGACGAGGTCGCGCGGAAAGCTGATGACCGAGGCGCTCGAGTGATCCTGCGAGATGTGCAGGAGCATCGTCACGTCGTTCAGGTTCGAGGTCTCGTCGCCGTAGGCCTCGCCTTGACCCACGCGACTGTCGCTGCCGACGAGCAGCAGATTCACCCCTCCGTCGATGGCCGCGATGTTGGGCGGTGCCGCGTCGGTCTTGTCACCCTCGAGGGCGACGACGGTGAGATCGTTGCGCACGTCCCAGGTGGCGATCGCAGCAATCGAGACCCCGCTGACGAGAAACACGGCCAGCGCGAGACCGACGACCCTGAAGAACGAGGCGATCGCGGTCGATGTGCGCTGCCGACCATGGCGAATGGCGGTGGGTCGAGACGAGGGCGTGCGTCGACGCGATGAATCTGCCCTCACTCGGTCCTTTCATGCACATGGTCTCGGATCGACCATGGTCATCGGGGTGGAATGGCGGAGGGCTAGGGATTCGAACCCTAGAGACATTTCTGCCCACCAGTTTTCAAGACTGGCTCCATCGGCCGCTCGGACAGCCCTCCTTGCCCGGCAGAACCAGACAAGCCACGATTCTAACCGAACCGCATCCGTCGGTGGGTCAGGCAGTTCCTACAAGAACGTACGAAGGGCGACGGCCAGGCCGTCGTCGTGCACGGATGCCGTCACCTCGCTGGCCACGGCCAGCACGTCTTCGGGCGCCTGGCCCATCGCGACGCCGCGGCCGTGTTCGCCTGCCCAGGTGAGCATGTCGACGTCGTTTCGCCCGTCGCCGATCGCGAAGACCCGGTCTCGCGGAACATCCAGAAGCTCGCGCACCCGCTCGAGGCCTGTTGCCTTGTTCACGCCGTCGGGCGCGATGTCGAGCCAGGCGGTCCAGCCGATGGCGTAGCTCACCTTGTGCAGGCCCATGCGCTCGACCAGAGAGAGAAAGTCCTCCATGTCGTGATCGGGCGAGATCACGACGACCCGGGTGGCTTCGATGGTGAGCAGCTGCTCGAACGGCACCGCTCGGCTACCGACGTCGGCAGCCGTCACGGGGAACGTGCCGTAGTAGCAGAAATTGCCCTCTTCGTCTTCGACGGCGAAACTCGCCTCGGCGAGATGAGCCTTGATCTGCGTGAGCACGGGCCCGGGATCGAACGTCTCGACGAACTCGCGGCGGTATCCGACCGGAGCCGTCTCGTCGCGCTTGAGCGTGATCGCGCCATTGGAGCACACCACGTACTCCGGCGTGATCGACAGCTGGTCGAGCATAGGCAGCGTCGACGCCACCGAGCGACCGGTCGCCAGCATGATCTCGTGGCCGAGAGCCGACACACGAGCGACCTCGTCCCGCACAGCGTCGGTCAGGGTGCCGTCTTCGTAGATGATCGTGCCGTCGATGTCGAGGGCCAACAACCAGCGGTCGTCGGTCACTTCGGCTCGATCCTCTCGACTCCGTTGAGATACGGGCGAAGCACCTCGGGCACGATCACCGATCCGTCTGCCTGCTGATGGGTCTCGAGAATGGCGACGATCCAGCGGGTGGTCGCCAGGGTGCCGTTCAACGTCGCGACCGGTGCCGTCTTGCCGCTCTCGGTGCGGTAACGGGTGTCGAGGCGGCGGGCCTGGTAGGTCGTGCAGTTCGAGGTCGACGTGAGCTCGCGGTACGCATCCTGGGTGGGGATCCACGCCTCGATGTCGTACTTGCGCGCCGCCGACGAGCCGAGGTCGCCCGCGGCCGTGTCGATGACCCGGTAGCTGAGCCCCAGATCCTGCATCATCTGCTCCTGGAACGAGACCAGCGCGAGGTGCTCGTTCTCGGCGTTCTCGGGCAGCACGTAGCTGAACATCTCGAGCTTGTTGAACTGGTGCACGCGCAGGATGCCGCGGGTGTCTTTTCCGCCCGACCCCGCCTCGCGTCGGTAGCACGTCGACCAGCCGGCGTAGCGCTTCGAGCCGCCCTCGAGGTCGAGGATCTCGTCGGAATGGAACCCCGCGAGCGCCACCTCACTCGTGCCGGTGAGATAGAGGTCGTCGGCGGGAAGGTAGTAGATCTCGTCGGAGTGCTCGCCGAGGAATCCGGTTCCGGCCATGATCTCCGGGCGTACGAGCGTGGGAACGATCAGGGGAACGAAGTCGTTCTTCTCGGCCCGATCGAGGGCAAGCGTCATCAGAGCGAGCTCGAGGCGAGCGCCGATTCCGGTGAGGTAGTAGAAGCGGGCGCCCGAGACCTTGGCACCGCGCGCCAGATCGAAGATACCCAGGCTCTCGCCGAGCTCGACGTGGTCTTTGGGAGCGAAGTCGAACGAGGGGCGCTCGCCGACCTCCCGCAGCGTCACGAAGTCGTCTTCGCCGCCGACGGGCACGCCGTCGATGATGGGGTTGGCGATCTGCCGGACGATCGTCGTGAACTCAGCCTCGGCATCCGTCGCCCGCTGACTCGCGGCCTTGACCTCGGCGGCCAGCGACTGCGCCTCGGCGACCAGGGCCTTCTTCTCGTCTTTGGCTGCCTGCGCGACCTTCTTGCCGAAGGCGTTCTGGCTCGCTCGCAGGTTCTCGAACTCGCCGATCGCGGCGCGGCGGGCGGCATCGGCCGACAGTGCCGCGTCGACCAGGTCGACGGAGTCGCCCCTCGCCGCCTGCGATTGGCGGAGGACATCGGGATTTTCGCGCAAGAGTACGGGATCGATCACCGCTCAAGCCTACCTTTTGCCGCACCCGCGCCCGGATGGCCGTTGATGAACAACGCGGTAGCTTTACACTCGTGGCCACAATCGAAGAACCCGCAGAGCCCCAGCGGGCCGCTGTCGTGTACAACCCGATCAAAGTGGATGTCACGAAGCTGCGGGCCGAGGTCAACCGGGCCGCCAGCACGGCCGGGTTCGAGAAGACCCTCTGGTTCGAGACCACCGTCGACGAGGCCGGACAGAGCCTCACCCGGCAGGCGGTCGAACAGGGCGCGACCGTGGTGATCGCCGCGGGCGGAGACGGCACGGTCAGGGCCGTCGCAGAGGGATTGCGCAAGACCGGCGCGGCGCTCGGCCTGCTTCCGAGCGGCACAGGCAACCTGCTGGCCCGCAATCTCAACATGGGCGTTCCGCACACCGAGAGGGCGCTCGGCATCATCTTCACCGGCAAAGACCGGGTGATCGACCTGGGGCTGGCCGCCATCACGCGGGCCGACGGCGAGGTGCAGGAACACGTCTTTCTGGTCATGGCGGGCCTGGGGCTCGACGCCAAGATGATCGCGAACACCAACTCGAAGCTCAAGAAGGCCGTCGGCTGGCTGGCCTACGTCGACGGCGTCGGCCGCTCGCTGCCCGAGCTGCGCCCCGTGAAGTTCCGCTTCTCGATCGACGGCGCCCCCTGGAAGTCGACGTCGGCGCACACAGTGATGGTCGGCAACTGCGGGGTCCTCCCCGGCGGCGTGCTCCTCATTCCGGATGCCAGGCTCGACGACGGCGTGCTCGACATCATGGCGTTGCGCCCCGAAGGCCCATTCGGCTGGCTCAAGGTGTGGAACAAGATCGCCTGGGAGAACGGCGTGCTACGCAAATCGGCGGCCGGGCGCAAGATCATCGACCTGTCTCGCGACGTGCGCTCGGTGACCTACCGCACCGGCAAAGACCTGCAACTCGTCGTCGCCGAGCCGGAGGAGTTCCAGCTCGACGGCGACGAGTTCGGCGAAGTCACCGCCGTGCACAGCTGGGTCGAGCCCGGCGCGCTGCGCGTAAAGGTGCCCGCTTAGCTGTCAGGCCCGAGGGCGCAGGGGTCGCAAGAACTCTCGGATGTCGTCGACCAGCATGGCCGGCTCCTCGAGCGCGGCGAAGTGGCCGCCACGGTCGGTGATGTCCGTCCAGCGCACGACCGAGTTGGATGCTTCGACGAAGCGTCGGATGCCGATATCGTGCGCAAAGCAGATGACCCCGGTCGGCACGCCGGAGATGGCAGGAACCTCTCCCCATCCGGAGTTCTGGGCGTAGCCGACGTAGGCGGACGAACCGGAACTCGCCGTGAACCAGTAGAGCGACGCGTTGGCGAGCAGAATGTCGAGCCCGACGACCTCGTCGGCAGGAGCATCGGTCGGGTGGGTCCACGCCTGGAATTTGTCGACGATCCAGGCAAGCTGCGCCACCGGGGAGTCGGTGAGCAGGGTGCCGACGAGTCCCGGGCGGGTCGACTGCAGGGCGATGTAGCCGAACTCGTGGCGCATGAACTCGGCGACCCGTCGCATCCGGTCTCGCTCGAGCTCTGTCAACGTCGATGCCGCCTCATCGTCGAGTCGCGAGACGAATGCCGAGGCGCCGTTGATGTGAACGCCGAGGGTTCGATCGGGTGCCACCCGGCCGATCTCCGACGCGATCAGAGCACCGATGTCGCCGCCCTGCGTGGCGAATCGTTCGTAGCCGAGTCGAGTCATCAACTCGACCCACGTCTCGGCGATGCGGCGGGTGGTCCAGCCTGCCGAGGACAGCGGCGTCGAGAACCCGAACCCGGGAAGCGAGGGGACGACGACGTCGAAGGCGTCGGCTGCGTCACCTCCGTGCGCGACCGGGTCCGTCAGCGGCCCGATGATGTCGAGGAACTCCAGGAAGGACCCTGGCCAGCCGTGCGTCAAGAGCAAGGGAACCGCGTTCGGTTCGGCCGAGCGGACGTGCACGAAGTGGATGACCTGTCCGTCGATGCTCGTCGTGAACTGCGGCACCTCGTTCACCCGGGTCTCGAATGCGGGCCAGTCGAACCTCTGCCACTCGGAGACGAGGCGACGAAGTGTCGAAGCGGGCACGCCCGTGCTCCACGAGCCGCCCGGCAGACGTTCATCGGGCAGGTCGGCTGCGAAGCGCGTCGAACGCAGTCGACTTCTGAGATCTGTGAGGTCGTCGAGCGGAATAGAGATGCGAAAAGGGAGGACGTCAGTGGAGTCGGATCGAGTCATGACCCCAGCGTGGATCTCGATGCGGCCACAATATGGCCTCATTTGCCGAGAAGATAAAGAATGCCTCGAACGTCCGCACGCACCCTCGAACTGCTGGGCTTGTTGCAGGCCCGCCGACACTGGAGCGGAGCCGAGCTGCAGGGCCGCCTCCAGGTGAGTGCGCGGACACTTCGACGAGACATCGACGACCTGCGCGGGTTGGGCTACGGCGTCGACGCGGTGCCCGGGGTCGGCGGCGGCTACCGACTCGGTGCGGGAGCGGCCATCCCGCCGCTCGTGCTGTCGGCCGACGAGGCCGTCGCGATCGCGGTGGGCCTGCGCGCCGCGGCGAGTACCGCCGTGACCGGCATCGAGGATGCGGCGGCGCGCGCCCTCGTGAAGCTCGAGCAGTCGCTGTCGTCGGAGACCCGCGGGCGCATCACCGAGGTGGGTCAGGCCATCATTCCCCTCGGTGGACTGTCCGAACCCGTCGACCTCGACACGGTCCTCACTCTCGCGCGCGCGATCCGCGAGTCTCGCAGCGTGCGAATCGACTACACGAGACACGACGGCACAGAGGTGCGACGCACCATCGAGCCGCACCGTATCGTGCACACGGGCAGGCGGTGGTACGTGGTCGCGTGGGATGCCCAGCGCGAAGCCTGGCGCACCCTTCGCCTCGATCGGCTGACACCCCGGCTGCCGCTGGCGGAACAGTTCGAGGCGCTCGAGGTGCCCGTCGACACGGTACGCGAGCTGACCACGCGGAGCATCTCGGTCGCCCCCTATCCGTGTCATTTTCGTGTTCGGATGCATGCCTCGGCTGCCGAGGTCTCGACTCGATTCGGAGCGGCCACCGCACAGGTCACGCCGATCGACGAGAACAGCTGCGAGCTCGTGGCGGGCGCGAACTCGGCCCGCGAATTCGCCCTCTACGTCGGGCTGTGCGGAATCGAGTTCGATGTGATCGAGGATGGCGACCGCTCGGTGAACCTCGCCGACGCTCTGATCGAGGTCGGCGCGCGGCTGTCTCGTGCCGCCGGACAAGCCCCCGGTTACGAGGCGTCGGGCTCGCCCGAGATGACCGCCCGCAGCCAGTCGCGCGCCTCGATGAACACGTCGTCGTCGTAGCGGGGGATGTATTCGATGGGCGCCTTGTCGGCTCGCGGGTAGGAGCCGAGGAAGATCACCTTCGGGCTGAAGCGGCGCACGCCGAGCAGGGAGTCGGCGACGCGTTCGTCGAGGATGTGCCCGTCGGCGTCGATCACGAAACGATAGCGACCGAGAGCGTCGCCGATCGGCCGCGATTCGAGCAGGCTCATGTTCACGCCGCGGGTCGAGAACTGCTCGAGCAATTCGAGCAGGGCACCCGCGCGGTCGTCGGGCAGTTCGACGATGAGACTCGTTTTGTCGGCCCCGGTGCGCGGAGGAATCGCCGTGGTCTTGCTCACCAGAACGAAGCGGGTGACCGCATTGTCGTTGTCACCGATGTTCTCGGCGAGCACGTCGAGGTCGTAGTGGTCGACGATGCCGGGAGGAGCGACGGCCGCGTCGGCCAGGTCGTTCTCGAAGAGCGAGGCGGCCGCCGCCACGTTCGACGTCGCCGGGATGTGTCCGTGGCTCGGCAGATTGGCGTCGAGCCAGTGGTGGCACTGCGTATAGGCCACCGGATGCGCGTTCACGACCTTCACATCGGCGAGCGTCGTTCCCGGCCTGGCCACGAGGACGAACTGCACCTTCACGAGGTACTCGCCCACGATGCGCAGATTCGGGATGTTCGCCAGGGCGTCTTGAGTGGCGTTCACCCCGCCCTCGATCGAGTTCTCGATCGCGATCATCGCCGCGACGCTGCGCCCGGTGACGACGTCGTCGAGGGCCTCACCCACATTGTTGACGCTGCGCCAGATCTTGCCCCGGGCATCCGGAACCTGAGCGAGCGCCGCCTCGGTGAACGTGCCCCGGGGGCCCAGGTAGCTGTAGCTCTCGGTGGCGGCGGCGTTCTGCGGTGCGTCGGACATGGCTCAGAGCCTATTGGACGCCGCGATTTCTCCGTGGCGCCTGCAGTTCTCGCGCACGGCGCTCCAGTTCAGGAAGAACCGGCCGAAACTGCGGTTTTCGCACGCGGCGGGCACGTTTCTCCTGAATAGGGCGGCACGCGGACCATCAGGGAAGGGCGCGGCGATTTTGTAGAGTGGCGCGGGCGCGAAAACGCCTACCGCCAACAGGGAGAGGGCCCGTGACTACTGGACGCAGCGGAGATGCGCTCACGACAGAGCTCGTCGACCCTCGATCTGCAGAAGGCCGAGCGGTCGTGAGGCGCTTCTACGCCGACATCGTCGGCCGGTACTGGGGCCGTCCCGCGACGGATGCCGAGATCGAGCGGGCCATGCTCGACGAGCCGAGCGACGACCTTCGCGGCGACAGCGGCTTTCTGCTCGTGGTTCAGGACGGCGTGCGGGTGGTCGGGTGCGGCGGGGTTCGCTTCATCGAAACGGGCGTCGGCGAACTCACCCGGATCTTCATCGACAAGACTGCCCGGGGCCGTGGCGCAGGTCGCACTCTGATCAAGGAACTCGAGTCGATCAGCGCCAGCCGCGGCGTGCGCGCCCTGAGGCTGACGGTGCGCGGTGATCTGGTCGAAGCTCACCGGCTGTACCAACGGCTCGGCTACGAGACGGTCGACCCCTTCTCGAGTTCTTCTTACGCTGACTTCCACCTCGCGAAAAAGCTGCCGCACGCTGTCGAGTAGCCCTGCACCGCGCTCGTACTCAGGAAAAACAGGCCGATATCGCGGTTTTCGCACGCGGCGAGCACGTTTCTCCTGAATACGAGCGGCACCTCCTGTGAGCGGTGTCGGAGTGCCAGACTGGGAGGCATGGAAAACCGCGCCGGCACCGTTGCCCTCCCCGAAGACCTCGTCGATGTCGAGGCGCTCGTTCGCGCCTATTACGACCTGAAGCCCGATGTCACGATCGCCGACCAGAAAGTGGTGTTCGGCACGAGCGGGCACCGCGGCTCGTCACTGAACACGGCTTTCAACGAAGACCACATCGCCGCCACGACGCAGGCCATCGTCGAGTACCGCGCCGGCCAGGGCATCACCGGCCCCCTCTTCATCGGCATCGACACACACGCGCTCAGCCGCCCCGCACAGACCACGGCGCTCGAAGTGCTCGTCGGCAACGAGGTTCGGGTGCTCGTCGACGAGTTCGACAGCTTCACCCCGACCCCCGCCGTGAGCCACGCGATCATCGCGTACAACCTGGCGCATCCGGATGAGCCGCAGGCCGACGGCATCGTCGTCACGCCGAGCCACAACCCGCCCGCAGATGGCGGATTCAAATACAACCCGCCTCACGGAGGCCCCGCCGACAGCGACGCCACGGGCTGGATCGCGAACCGCGCCAATGAACTGCTCGCCGACGGCCTGCGCGGCGTGAAGCGTGCCGAGCCCAGCGCGGTCGAGACCTACGACTTCATGAACAACTACGTCAACGACCTCGGCACCATCATCGACATGGAGGCCATCAAGAAGTCGGGCATCCGCATCGGCGCCGACCCCCTGGGCGGCGCCAGCGTCTACTACTGGCAGGCCATCCGCGAGCGCTACGGAATCGACCTCACCGTCGTGAACCCGGTCGTCGACCCGCAGTGGGGCTTCATGACCCTCGACTGGGACGGCAAGATCCGCATGGATCCGTCGTCGCCCAGCGCCATGGCCTCGGTTCTCGCCCATCAGCACGACTACGACCTCCTCACCGGCAATGACGCCGACGCCGACCGGCACGGCATCGTGACCCCGGATGGCGGCCTCATGAACCCCAACCACTACCTGGCCGTCGCCATCCAGTACCTCTACGCGAATCGCGCCGATTGGAAGCCCGACGCCGCGATCGGCAAGACCCTCGTGTCGTCGAGCATGATCGACCGCGTCGCCACCGAGCTCGACCGCACACTGCTCGAGGTTCCCGTCGGCTTCAAGTGGTTCGTGCCCGGGCTGGTCGACGGAACCGTTGCCTTCGGCGGCGAGGAGAGCGCCGGCGCGAGCTTCCTGCGCTTCGACGGCACCGTCTGGACCACCGATAAAGACGGCATCATCTTGTGCCTGCTCGCGGCCGAGATCCTCGCGGTTACCGGCAAGACGCCCAGCGTTCTGTACGCCGAGCTCACCGAGAGGTTCGGTTCGCCCGCCTACGAGCGAGTGGATGCCGCGGCCACGAAGGCGCAGAAGGCCCGGCTCGGCAAACTTGACGGCGATGCGATCACCGCCACCGAGGTGGCCGGAGAGGCGATCATCGCCAAGCTCAGCCACGCGCCCGGCAACGGTGCGGCGATCGGCGGAGTGAAGGTCGTGACCGAGAACGCATGGTTCGCGGCCCGCCCCAGTGGTACCGAAGACGTGTACAAGATCTACGCCGAGAGCTTCTTGGGTGAAGAGCACCTGCGCCAGGTGCAGAAAGAGGCCAAGGCGATCGTCGACGAGGCCCTCGCCGAGTAGCGCGCGCTACGCGATGCTGTAGAACCAGGCGGTCGCGCCAGGGTTCTCGATCGTGATGGCCTGATCGAGGTCGCGGTACTGGGCGTCGATGGTGTGCCCCACCATGCTGATCGCACCCGTGGCCGCGTCGACCTTCGAGACGAGCATCGTGTGGTCGACGCCGTTCTCGTTCGCTGGATCCCAGTCGAACATGACCACGTCGCCGACCTTGGCCTGGTCGCGCTGCTCGAGAGAGAGCCGCGTCGCCCTGTCTGTCTGCGAGGCGAAGAACGCATCCATGGCGGGGCCGCGCGCCCAGCTGTCGCTGAAGTCGCCGGTGGTGTTCCATTCGCTGTACCACTCGTCGGTCTGCACCCAGCCGCGTGCGATCAGCGTCTGGTTCACGAAGTTGCCGCAGTCGTTGTCGGGGAAGGTGCCCCAGACCTCGTCGTTGTAGTCCTGCCAATGAGCGAAGGCGTACTGCATCTGCGCGTCGACCGGGGTGACGACCTGATAGTCGTAGTTCGCCGCGCTCGCGATGACCTCGCCCTCTTCGCTCGCGGCGGTCACGCTCACCGCGCCCACGGCGTAATCGAGAGCCGCGGGAGCCACGACCTGAAGCTGATTGTGGGCCACCGCCGTGACAGACGTGGCGGCCACTCCCCCGAAAACCACACTCGACACGTCGTCGAGCCCCTCGCCCGTGAACGTGATCGTCTCGCCGCCGAGAAGAGAGCCGGATGCCGGCGAGATCGTGTCGATGCGCGTGGCGTCGGTCTTCTTGGACTGCTCGGACCCCTCGGTGTGAGCCTCTTCGACCGCCGCGCAGCCGGTGAGCGCGAAGGCCGCCACGAACAGGGAAGCAAGAACAGAACGGGTGGTGCGCGTGCGGCGAATGATGATGTCCTCCAGAGAAATCTTCAGGGGCGCATGAGGAGCAAAAACGAGCGCAAAATCGGGTTCGACTATTCGAACACAGGTTTCTGGACGCCCCCTAAAGGGTTACGCCGTGAGGTGTGCTGTGTTAAGCCGTTAAGCCGGTTGCGCGCTGCGAGACCCGCGCGCTCACCAGCAGGGCCAGGATGCCGACCAGCAGCGAGAAGGCGAAGGTCGCGACGAACGACGGCTGGCTTCCTGGATCGCCCGCGACGGAGAACGCGACAGCGCCCAGCGCGAGCGCGATGGCCGATCCGCCCGAGTCGGCGATAGCGAGCGCCGACGAGTTGAAACCCTGCTCGTCGGGCGCCGAGTAGTCGAACGTCAGCACCGTGATGCGCGGATACGCGAAGCCCATGCCCGCTCCCCCGAGGAACCAGCCGGCGATGATGACCCAGGCGGGCAGCTCGAGCGCGGTCACGAGCACCACGATGCCGATCGCGATGGTTGCCCCGAGTATGCCGACCCGGATGGCGGTGCGGTGCGACACCCGCTCGCCGAGCCGTCCCTGCGCCAGCGACGAGGAACCCCACGCGACCCCCGAGAAGCTCAGCGCGAGTCCGGCGAGCGCCGCCGTCAGCCCGAAGCGCTCGGTGAGCACGTACGGAAGATATACCTCGGCGCTCATGAATGCGCCGGCCAGCAGACCGCGCAGCGCGATGACGCTCGGCAGCCCTCGGCGCAGGCGCAGACTGGCCGCGGGCAGCAGCGGCCGGAGGGCCACGAGCGCGACGGCCAAGCCGCCGACCGCCAGCACCCAGCGGGCCACGCCATCCAGATCGGCCGCGATATTCAGACCCAGGATGGCGACGGCCAGCAGCACGGCCCAGAGTGCCCGCGCGGTGCTGCTCCGGCCATCCGACTCGAGCCGGTCGTGTGGCGCCATGCTGCGCATACCGGGCAGCACCATGGCCATCGCCGGCAGTACGAGCACAACGACGCCGAGGAAAACCCAGCGCCACCCCAGATACTGCCCGACCACGCCCGCGATGAACGGGCCGACCAGAGCGGGAACGACCCACGCCGCCGCGAAGGCCCCGAAGATCTTGGGCTGCAGACGGGGCGGATAGATCTTCGCGACGATCACGTAGAGCGCCACGGTCATCGCGCCGCCCCCGAGACCCTGCACGAGGCGTCCGGCGAGGAAGAGCGGCATCGACGACGCGGTGCCGGCGATCACGAGTCCCAGGGCGAACAGCGCGACCGATGCGTAGAGCGCCTTCACCGGGCCTCGCCTGTCGGACCAGTCGCCGGCCAGCACCATGCCGATCACACCCGAAGCCAGAGGGCCCGCGAAAGCCAGGGCATACAGGGCCAGCCCATCCAGATCGCGCGCGATGGCGGGCATGATCGTGGTGACGGCGAGCTGTTCGAATGCCGCGATCACGATCAAGGCGCACGCGCCTATGCTCACCAGGCGGTACGGCCTGTCGAGAATGCCCTGGGGGCGTGCGGCGGCGGCGGGCCTAGTCAAGGTAGCCGGGCGCGGCGGGCAGGCCGAAGAACTCCTCGAGGGTCGTGACGCCCTCGTTGTGCATCTCGGTAGAGAGGTCCACTCCGATATAACGGAAGTGCCACGGCTCGTATTCGTAGCCGGTGACGGCCGTCTTGTCTGCCGGATAGCTCAGCAGGAAGCCGAAGCGATAGGCGTTGGCGGCGAGCCACTGGCCCGCGGTCGTGTCTCCGAAGCAGGGGCCGTCGAGGGAGCAGCCGCTGCCCGTCGCCAGAAGGTCGATGGCCATGCCGGTCTGGTGCTCGCTGAACCCGGGGCGTGCGCTGGTGAGGTCTGCGCCCGCCGTGCCGAGCTGGCCGACATAACGGTTGTAGGCGTTCACCTGGATGCCGTACGAGCGATACCCGCTCTGGGCCACGAGCTGCTGCCCGGTCTCAGCAGACGCGGCGTCGACCATAACGGCGAGCGCGTCGGCCGCCTCCTGCCGCAGCGGGAACCCGTTGGGGTTCGGAATGTCCGATCGCAGCGAGACCAGGTCGGGCGGAACGTAGTTCGCCGCGTCGGGAATCGGGCGCGTCTTGTTGACGACGAACCAGATGCTCGTGGGGTCGTCGATCGACCGGGCCGACTTGTCGAAGCCGGTCGGAGCGGCGGCGGCAGGAGCCGGCTCGGCGGGGACGGCGAGAGGCACCGCGGTCTGGATGGGAGCGGGGATCGTGATCTGCGCGGGCGCCGCGCCATCGTTCGGCAGCGCATCCGCGGCGACGGATGCGTCGGGCGCGTTCCGCTGTGCGGTCGCGCTCCACAGGGCGGTTTCGCCGACGATGACCAGCACGATGGCGGCGAGCCCGGCTGCGATCACGCGAGTCTTCGAGCGACGAGAGGGTTCGCGGCGACGCAGTTCGCGTCGCGGTCTCAGCTCAGTCACCGTCCCACAATACGGGCGCGGTCTGTTCTTTTCGTGGAGGTTGCTACACAGTGCGGTTGAGAAGCCGTTTCACCCGGTGTAACTTTGCACTCTGCGCAATTTTCTGGCGTGCGATTTTCTCCTCCCCGTTTACCCTTCTCTCTTCGTCAGGAATCTCATGACCTCCATACCGAGCGCTTCTCGAAGCTCGAAGAAGTCCGGCGCCGATCGTGCACGGGCCGCCGCCGAATCCGGTGGCCAGCTGTCGCCACGACAGATCCAGTTCATCATCTTCGGCCTCATGGCGGGCATGTTCCTCGCCGCCCTCGACCAGTCGATCGTGGGCACGTCGATGCGCACCATCGGCGACGACCTCAAGGGGCAAGACCAGCAGGCGTGGGTCACCACCGCGTACCTCGTGGTCTCCACCATCGCCACCCCGATTTACGGCAAGCTCAGCGACATCTTCGGTCGCCGCCCGCTCTACATCATCGCCATCTCGATCTTCATCCTCGGCTCGCTCCTCGCCGGCATCTCGACGTCGATGATCGAGCTCGCCGGATTCCGCGCGATCCAGGGTCTCGGCGCGGGTGGCCTGATGTCGCTTGCCCTCACGGTGATGGGCGACATCCTCGCTCCTCGCGAGCGGGCGAAGTACCAGGGCTACTTCCTTGCCGTGTTCGGCGTCTCGAGCGTGCTCGGCCCGCTGCTCGGCGGACTGATCTCGGGCACCCCCGAGATCTTCTTCATCACCGGATGGCGCTGGATCTTCCTGCTCAACCTGCCCGTCGCCGCGATCGCGATGATCCTGGTGGTCAGCTTCCTGCACATTCCGCACACCCGTCGCGATGCCCGCATCGACTGGTGGGGCGCCGCGTTCATCGTCATGGGCATCGCGCCTCTGCTGCTCGTGGCCGAGAACGGCCGCGACTGGGGCTGGGGCTCCGCGGGCGCACTCGCCTGCTACGTGATCGGCGTCGTCGGCATCGTGGCGTTCATCATCACCGAACGCCGCATGGGCAGCAACGCCCTCATTCCGCTCTCGCTGTTCTCGTCACCGACCTTCTCGATGGCCAGCATCATCGGAACTCTGGTGGGCTTCGGAATGTTCGGCGGCATGCTGACGATCCCCCTCTACCTGCAGATCGTCAACGGGGCCACACCGACCGAGTCCGGCCTGCTGATGATCCCGATGGTCGTCGGCCTGATGATCGCGTCGATCGTCTCGGGTCAGATCATCGCCCGAACGGGCAAGTACAAGGTCTTCCCGATCGTCGGAACGTTCCTGATGTCGGCCGCCTTCTTCTACCTCACGTTCGCCACCGCGACCAGCGGCGTCGTCTTCGTCATGGGCGGAATGCTCATGCTCGGCCTCGGCCTCGGCCAGCTGATGCAGACGCTCACGATCGCCAGCCAGAACTCGGTCGGACCTCGCGACATCGGTGTGGCCACGAGCGCCGCGACCTTCTTCCGTCAGATCGGTGGAACGCTCGGCACCGCCGTGATCTTCTCCGTCGTGTTCTCGCGCGCCCCCGGCGCCATTCAAGATGCGTTCAAGACCCCGGATGTCGTGGCCGGCATCGCGGCCGCCGGTCAAGACCCGAAGGTGCTGGCGAACCAGGCCAACGTCGACGTGCTGACGCAGATGCAACTCGCGCAGTCCGGACAGCCGAACACCCTGAGCAGCGCCCTCAACGGCGACACCTCGTTCCTGAACGTCATCGACCCGCGTCTGGCTCGACCGTTCCTCGAAGGCTTCTCGACCGCCATGGTCACGGGATTCTGGATCAGCCTCAGCGTCGTGCTCATCGCCTTCCTGCTCAGCTGGTTCCTCAAGGCCACTCCCCTGCGGCAGAAGTCGGCCCTGCAGGAGGCCAACGACGATGCCGAGGCTGCGGCCGCAGCGAAGGCCGATGGCGTGCGCGCCGATTCCGAGGGCGAACTGCAGCTGCAGCTCGGCTCCACACGCGCGGCCGAGACCTTCGGGGCCCTCGTCGAACCCGCGACCGGCAGCATCCCTGCCCAGAAGCCCAAGCCGTAGGGCTCGCTGACCGCTCCGGCAGGTTTGACACCTGTCGGAGCGGTCGCCTACCGTGGTGAGAATGCCGAGAGAGCGCTCTCTCGTCGCAACTGAGGAGCCCGTCACCACCATGTCGCTCGACACACCCACGTTCTCGTCCTTTCCTCCCGGCTTCATCTGGGGCTCGGCCACGGCCGCCGCTCAGATCGAAGGGGCGGCCCACGAGGGCGGCAAAGAAGACTCCGTGTGGGATGCGTTCGCACGCGTTCCCAACGCGATCATCAACGGCGACACCCCCGAGGTCGCGGTCGACCACTACCACCGCTTCGCGGGCGACGTGGCGATCATGAAAGAGCTGGGCCTCGACTCGTACCGCTTCTCCACGAGCTGGTCGCGCATCAAGCCGGGCGACCGAGAGTTCAACCGCACCGGGCTCGACTTCTACTCGCGCCTGGTCGACGACCTGCTCGACGCAGACATCCTGCCCTGGCTCACCCTGTACCACTGGGATCTGCCGCAGGCCGTCGAGGAGCAGGGCGGCTGGGCCAGCCGCGACACCGCCTACCGTTTCCGCGACTACGCCGAGGGCGTCTACGCGGTTCTCGGCGACCGCGTCGAGCACTGGACCACGTTCAACGAGCCGTTCTGCTCGGCGCTTCTCGGCTACGGAGCCGGCGTGCACGCGCCCGGTCGCCGCGAACCCCTCGCCGCGATCCAGGCCGTGCACCATCACCACCTCGCACACGGTCTGGCCGTGAACCGACTGCGCGAACTCGGTGCACAGAACCTGGGCGTCACGTACAACCTGACCAACGCCATCCCCGCCGATGCCGCTGACCCCGTCGACCTCGATGCCGCGCGCCGCCTCGACGGCATGATGAACCGCATCTTCCTCGACCCCGTCCTGCGCGGCGCCTACCCCGCCGATGTAACCGACGATCTGGCGGCCGTCGGCATCCAGCTGTCTGAGATCGTGCACGACGGCGACCTCGACATCATCTCGGCACCCATCGACTTTCTCGGCATCAACCACTATCACGACGACGTCGTCAGTGGACATCCGTTGGAAGCCGGGGCCATCGATCCCCACCTCGTCGAGAACGGGCGACCGCTGTCGTCGCCGTTCGTCGGCAGCGAGTTCCTGACCTTCCCGAGCCGCGGCCTGCCCCGCACCGCCATGGACTGGGAGGTGCACCCCGACGGGTTGCGCCACCTGCTCGTGCGCCTCGGCCACGAGTACCCGAACCTGCCGCCGCTCTACATGACCGAGAACGGCGCGGCCTACGACGACGTCGTGTCACCAGACGGCGCGGTGCACGACCCCGAGCGGGCGGCGTTCATCCTGGCGCACGTGGCGGCCGTGGCCGAGGCCATCGCCGAGGGCGCGGATGTTCGTGGGTACTTCGTGTGGTCGCTGCTCGACAACTTCGAATGGGCCTGGGGTTACGACAAGCGATTCGGCATCGTGCGCGTCGACTACGACACGCAGGAGCGCACGATCAAGGACTCCGGCCGCGCGTTCGCTGCGGTGTTTGCGGGACGGCCCGCGGCGGAATAACCGCGCGGGCGGGGCGCCACGCGCATCCGCTCTGCGCGTCCGGTTTGCCGCATCTGCCCCCTCATCGCGCCCTGAGGCAGCGGATTCAGACAACTCGGTGGTGCGCCACGGGCAAGCTGCCAGTTAGTCGCCGGTCGTGAACCCGGGGCTGACCTCCCGCGACTCGAGCGAGTCGAGCTCTTGGAACACCGTCAGTTGCAGGCCAGCGGGCGCGTCGAGCCGCGAGTTGACCGACCGCCAAGGGGTCTCACGCGGCTCGGCGATCAGCTCAGCACCCGCTTCGACGAGATCGTTGGTCACGGATGGCGAGTCGTCGACCTCGAAGGCGATCCGGATCCGCGCGCTCGGCTTTCCCTCGGCCTCGACCCCGTCGATCATTCGCACTTGGGCAGGGTTGGCGATCTCGAGGGTCGCGAGCCCGGCATTCAGGATCATCACCTTCGCGTCGCCCTCACCCTCGTAGGCGGCCTGCTCCGTGAGACCGAGCGCATCGCGATAGAAGGCGACAGCCGCATCGTAATCGTCAGCCTCGACCACGAGTCGGAGTTGACGAACGGAGGTGGGCGGAATCGATTCGGTCATTCTCCGAGCGTAAGAGGCGCGGCCGCGGCGGGAAAGGCCACTGAGGTGCGGAGTATGGCCGCATCCCGCGGCTTCGAAGCGGCCATATCCCGCATCTCAACACGGCCACCCGCTTTCAGTTGACTGTGCCGCCGTTGAGTAGCGTCACGAAAAGAGAGAGCCAGACGACGAAGAATGCCGCCACACCCGCGGAAAAAACGAAGCCGACAATGATGCCAGCCTTCGCCAAACCTGAACCTTCCTCCCCCGTGCGTCGAATCTGCGACAGCGAGAGAAAGCCGGTGATAATCGCGGCCACGGGTACGACGAACGCAGCGACGAACGAGACGATCGCAAGCACATTGGTGCGGATCACCGGCCGGACCAGCCCCGTATCGCCTCGTCCGGTCACATCAACGGAATCGGTGGTCGAAGCGGAATCACTCATGATCCGGATGCTAGCGCGTCGTCGATCACGGCAGTCGCCAGTCGCGCTTCTAGACTGGTGTCCTCGCAGCAGAAGGGCAGCGCCAATGTCGATCGATCACTCCGAGGATCCGGCGGCCGAGCAGGCGATCCCGCAGGCGCCCACACTCGAGATGGTCGCGCACGAGGCCGGGGTCTCCAGGGCCACCGTCTCTCGCGTTGTGAACGGATCGAGCGCGGTGACCCCGCAGGTGACAGCCGTCGTGAACGCCGCCATCGAGAAGCTCAACTACGTGCCCAATAGGGCGGCACGCTCGCTGGCGAGTCGGCGCACGAATGTGATCGCGCTCATCGTTCCCGAGCAGACGTCGATCGTGTTCAGCGACCCCTTCTTCGCCGCCGTCATCCAGGGTGTCGCCGTGTACCTCAACGACACCGACTACACGCTGAACCTGCTCATCGCGTCGGAGAGCTCGAGCGACAAGACCCGGCGCTACCTGCTCGGAGGCAACGTCGACGGTGCCCTCGTGGTGTCGCACCACTCCGGCGACCATTCGTACACGCGCCTCGGCCAGAAGCTGCCGATCGTCTTCGGCGGCCGCCCCCTCACCCCCGAACTCGACGACAGCTACTTCGTCGACGTCGACAACGTGGCCGCCGCCCGCTCGGCCACCGAGCACCTCATCTCGCTCGGTCGCACGCGCATCGCCACGGTCGCAGGCCCCCAGGACATGCCGCCGGGCGTCGATCGCCTGCGCGGGTGGCGCGAGGCCGTGGATGCCGCGGGTCTCGCCGACGACCTGGTCGAGGTCGGCGGGTTCTCGCCCGCGTCGGGTGCGGATGCGATGGCGCGGCTACTGGAGCGCGACCCGTCGATAGACGCGGTGTTCTTCGCGAACGACCAGATGGCTGCCGGCGCCTATCCGGTACTGCGCGAGCGTGGACTGTCGATTCCTGGTGACATCGCTGTGGCCGGGTTCGACGACGATCCTCTCGGAACAGCGCTGAGCCCGACCCTCACCACGGTGCATCAGCCGTCGTCGGAGCTCGGGGCGGGCATGGCCGCGGCCCTCGTCCGCCTGATCGCCAGAGAGCAGATCGAGCGCGCCAGCATCATGCCGACGAGCCTGGTGATCAGAGAGTCGACGACGCTCTAGCTCGACGAGCCGCGGGGCAGGCCCACCGCGGGCAGGATCACCCCGTCGATCACCGAGATCAGGAAGTCGCGGTCGACTGGTCGGCGCTGAATGAGCGAGCGATAGGCCACCATCGAGGGCGAGATCGACGAGACGAGTTGGATGTCGATATCGGCGGCGATCTCGCCTCTGTCGATGGCGCGATTCAGGAGCATGCGATTGATGCGAGCACGCGGCTCGACGATGGCCTCGTTGGCGGCATCGGCGAGCTCGGGAGCGGAGGAGAGCATCGACGCGAGGCCGGCCATGACCTTGAGCTTGCGCTCGGCGTCATCGATCGTCGGCGGGCGGATCATCGCCACCAGGTCTCCGCGCAACGATCCCGTGTCGGGGATCTGAAGCGCGTCGAGGTCGCTCTTCTTGAGGCACGCGACCGCGTCGAGCACGAGCTCGTTCTTCGACGCCCATCGGCGGTACACCGTGGCCTTGCCCGCTCCGGCTCGGGCGGCGACCATATCGATCGTCATGCCGTCGAAGCCCGTCTCCGCGAGCACCTCGACGGCGGCATCCAGAATCTGCTGGTCTTTGGCCGGGTCTCGCCGACGGCCGAGTTTCGGGGCGTCGTCGGTGATGTTCTGACTGGCGTCGAGCTGCGTCATTGCGGCCGTCTCCTCATGTCGTCTGGCGATCGCTGATGTGTCCAGTGTATCAATTAGAGAACCGCGAAGATCCGGAACTGAACAAATCCGGAACTGTGTCTATCCGGAACTCGACAGTTCCGTATATGCTTTCCCCATGACCCAGATCACCTCATCACCCTCGGACGTCGCCGACGCCGCGAAGGTCTCCCAACGCCGCTGGCTGACGCTCACCGTCGTCGCCCTCGCCCAGCTCATGGTCGTGCTCGACTCGACCGTGGTCAACATCGCCCTCCCCGCCGCCCAGACCGATCTCGGATTCAGTGACGGCGACCGCCAGTGGGTCGTGACCGCCTACTCCCTCGCCTTCGGCAGCCTGCTCCTTCTCGGCGGCCGCCTCTCCGACCTCATTGGCCGCAAGCGCACCTTCATCATCGGACTCATCGGATTCGCCGTGGCCTCGGCGCTGGGAGGCGCGGCCGACAGCTTCGGCACACTCGTCGCGGCGCGCGCCTTGCAGGGTGTCTTCGGCGCCTTGCTCGCCCCGACCGCCCTCGCGGTACTCACCACCACCTTCACCATCCCCAAGGAGCGGGCCCGCGCCTTCGGCATCTTCGGTGCAATCGCCGGAGCCGGCGGTGCTGTCGGACTGCTCCTCGGCGGATTCCTCACGGAGCGCTTCGACTGGCGCTGGAACCTCTACATCAACGTCTTCATCGCGATCATCGGTGTGATCGGCGCCGTCATCTACGTGTCGGAGTCCAAGCGCACCGGTCCGCGACCGAAGCTCGACATCCCGGGCACCGTCCTCATCTCCGGCGGCCTCTTCGGCCTGGTCTACGGCTTCGCCAACGCCGAGACCGACGGCTGGGATTCGCCGCTCACGTGGGGCATGCTCGCGGGCGCTGCGGTTCTCCTCGTCGCCTTCGTGCTCTGGCAGCGCAGGGCCGCCCACCCCCTGCTACCGCTCAAGATCGTGCTCGATCGCAACCGCGGCGCGGCATACGCCTCGGTACTCATCGCGGGAGCCGGCATGTTCGGCATCTTCCTCTTCGTCACCTACTACCTGCAGACGTCGCTGACCTTCTCACCGATCCAGACGGGCCTCGCCTTCCTGCCGATGATCGGCATGCTCGTGCTCGCCGCGCAGCTGTCGACGAACATCTTCGTGCCGCGGTTCGGCCCGAAGATCATGGTTCCGACCGGAATGGTCCTGGCTATGATCGGCATGCTCCTGCTCACCCGCCTCGACCTCGACAGCAGCTACGCCGCCAACGTGCTTCCCGCCCTGATGGTCATGGGCTTCGGAATGGGCACGATCATGCCCGCATCGATGCAGACCGCAACGCTCGGCGTCGACCGCGAGTTCGCCGGCGTCGCATCGGCCATGGTGAACACGAGCCAGCAGGTCGGAGGATCGATCGGCGTCGCGCTGCTCAACACTCTGGCAGCCACGGCCGCCGCCGATTACCTCACGGCAAACGCGCCCGTCACCGCGGCGGTGGCCGCCAACGCCGCCATCGCGAGCTACGCGACCGCGTACTGGTGGGGTGCCGGCTTCTTCGCACTCGGTGCAGTCGTCTCCGCGCTGCTGTTCCGTCGACGCGGCCAGGGGCTGTCGCTCTCCGCGCACCCTGTCGCACCGGCCGCGCAGGCCGACGCCGTGCCGATGCCCGTTCACTAGGGCCGCCGCGCTCGACTCTGTTCGCGCCCGTTCGGCGCATCCGCTGCCTCTCGACCGGTGGCGGATGCACCGGACGGGCGCGGATGCGTTCAGGCGTCGTGCAGGGGCACGTCGGGCATGCGGTCTCGCATCACCTGGATCGCCTCGGGGTTCTGGTCGACGAGCACGAATCGTCGACCGAGCGCCTGAGCGACGGCCCCGGTCGTGCCGCTGCCCGCGAAGAAGTCGAGCACCCAGTCGCCCTCACGGCTCGACGCCTGAATGATGCGACGCAGGATGCCCTCGGGCTTCTGGCTGGGATAGCCCGTCTTCTCGCGGCCGGTGGGCGACACGATCGTGTGCCACCACACGTCGGTGGGCAGCTTGCCGCGCTCGACCTTCTCGGGCGTGACGAGACCGGGCGCCATATACGGCTCGCGGTCGACCGACGACGAATCGAAGTAGTAGCCCGCCGGGTCTTTCACGTAGACGAGGATCGTGTCGTGCTTCGCCGGCCAGCGGCTCTTCGACTTGGCCCCGTAGTCGTAGGCCCAGATGATCTCGTTGAGAAACGACTCTCGCCCGAACAGCGCGTCGAGCAGCACTTTGGCGTAGTGGGCTTCGCGGTAGTCGAGGTGCAGATACAGCGTTCCGTCGGGGGCGAGCAGGCGCCAGGCCTCGATCAGGCGGGGTTCGATGAACTCCCAGTAGTTCTCGAAGACGTCGTCATAGGCGAGCAGGTCACCCTTGATGCGCTCGTAGCTGCGACCCTTGAACCCTGTGACCGAGCCGACTCCGGCCTGCGTGCGAACGGATGTCGTCGACTGCCGCTTCTGCACGCGGCCCGTGTTGAACGGCGGGTCGAGATAGATCAGTGTGAACGCCTCATCGGCGAGGCCGGCGAGGACCGGAAGATTGTCACCCTGGATGATCCGGCTGACTCCCTGGTCAGACGCCGGGTCTGTCGGATGATCGGGCATCCTGCAATTGTGGCAGGTCTTGACGAGGCGTATCGTTCGTTGAATGCAGAGCCGCGAAGTGCGCCATGAGCCCGATGCCCGCCGCTACACCCTCTGGATCGACGGCGAACAGGTCGGCCTCGCCGACTACGAGATGCGGGGCGACGCGATCGCCATCACGCACACCGAGATCGATCCCAGCAAGCAGCACGGAGGTCTCGGCAGCGTGCTCGTTCAGGGCATGCTCGACCAGATCGCCCAGGGCACAGAGCGCGTGATCCCCGCATGCCCGTTCGTGGCGAGCTACATCGACAATCACGACGAGTACCAGCCGCTCACCACGCGCTGAGCCCTAGGGAACGCGGGCAATCCACTCGGGCGTGCTGAACTTGGTGCGCACGAGCTCTTCGGCTTTCGCGTACTCCTCGTCGGTGATGTCGCCGGGCGTCGCTCCGTAGAGGCCCGTGAAGGTCGCGATCATCTTGTCGATGATCTCGGCGCGTGACAGGCCCGTCTGACTGCGCAGCGGGTCGACCCTCTTCGCAGCCGACTTCGTGCCCTTGTCGCTCATCTTCTCGCGGCCGATGCGCAGAACCTGCACCATCTTCTCGCCGTCCATGTCGTAGCTCATGGTCACGTGGTGCACGACGGCGCCGTTGCCGAGTCGCTTCTGCGCGGCCCCGCCGATCTTGCCCGTGGGGCTCGTGATGTCGTTGAGCGGCGCGTAGTGCGCATCGATTCCGAGCGCCTTGAGCGCGATGATGACCCACTCGTCGAGAAAGGCGTAGGAGTCGGCGAACGTCATGCCCGAGACCAGGGCAGCAGGAACGTAGATGGAGTAGGTGATCACGGAGCCGGCCTCCATGAACATGGCGCCGCCTCCCGAGATGCGCCGAACCACGTCGAAGCCGTACTTCTCGGCGTTCTCGAGGTCGACCTCGTTCTTCAACGACTGGAAGCTGCCGATCACCACGGCGGGCGACTCCCACTCCCAGATGCGCATGGTGGGCTGGCGACGGCCCTCGCCGACCTCGATCGCGAGCACCTCGTCGAGAGCCATCTGCTCGACCGGCGGGACGGCCTTCGAGTGGATGACCTGCCAGTCGTAGTCGCGCCATCCGGTGGCCTTGGCGAGGGAGCGTCGCACGGCGACCGCAACGGCCTCGGGCGAGAAGCCCAGAAGCTGCGCGCCCTCGGGCAGCGCTGCCTTCACCGCGGCGGCGATGGTCGCGGCATCGGACTCGACCGCCAGACCCTCGATGGCGGCGTTGATCAGGGGAAGCGCGTCGTCGGGCTCGAGAAAGAAGTCACCCGCCAGCCGGAAGTTCGCGATGCGACCATCGACCTGGTCGAGGTCGACGACCACGAGTTTTCCACCGGGGACCTTGTACTCACCATGCATGCAGCCAGCCTACGCCGCTGCAATCAGCGGGTGCGGTGCTCGAGCCAATCGACGAGGCGGTCGGCCACCGCCGCACGGTTCGTCTCGTTGAAGACCTCGTGGCGGGCATCCGGAAAGACCACGACCTCGACATCGGTCAGCTTCGACCGCCGTGTGAAGGCGCGCGCGAGCCGGCGCATGCTGGCGGTGCCGCCCAAGGTGTCGTCGCTTCCACCCATGATGAGCACGGGCAGGTCTCGGCGCATCTCCCGGCCCGGCAGTCCGAACAGCAGCAGGCCGTCGCGCACTCCGAGCTCCTTCAGCGCCTTCGCCTCGAACATGAACGGGTCGCCCGCCGCGGCCGCCTGCATCGCCACATCGCGGCTGAGCCACTCGAAGCCCGTTCCCTGGCCGCGGCCCGGGCGGTGACGCCGCGTCAGGTCGCCGCCGTCCAGCGACCCCGGCATCCGCAACGCCGTGCCCGTGAGCACGACGCCGTCGAACGCCGTCGATCGCGTGTTGACGACCCGCTGCAGCAGCAGCGAACCGAGGCTGTGGCCGAGGGCGAAGAGCGGAACTCCCGGAACCTCGTCGCGCAGCAACCGGGTGAATCGCAGGATGTCTGCCTCGGCCGTGCGCACGCCGTCGGGCCCCATGCGCTGGCCGGGCTGCGTCTCGCCCCCGGGCAGCCGGGCGGTCTCGCCGTGGCCGCGCAAGTCGTGCGCGTAGACGGCATATCCGGATGCGTTCAGCCGGCCCGCGAGTTCGCCGTACCTGCCCGAGTGCTCGCCGAGGCCGTGCACGATCTGCACGACGCCCCGGGGGCGATCGATCGGCCATGCGGAATAGCTGATGGCGACGCCGTGGTCGCTGAGAAACTGGGGCACCCGTTCATTGTGCACCGGCTCAGCTCTCTCGGGTGATCTCCACGGTGACGAAGAGGCTCGAGCCGAAGGGGCCGGCGTAGACGCCGCGCAGCGGAGCCACGTCGTTGTAGTCGCGACCGCGGCCCACCGTGACGTGGCGGTCGCCGATGTCGATGGAGTTCGTGGGGTCGAAGCCCCGCCACTCTCCGCAGTACCACTCGACCCAGGCGTGCGACTCCCCCGCGACCGTCTCGCCGATCTCGGCGTTGGGCTTCGGGTGCAGGTAGCCCGACACGTAGCGCGCGGGGATTCCGACGGAGCGCAGCGCACCGAGGGCGATGTGCGCGATGTCCTGGCAGACTCCGCGCTTGTCGGCCCAGGAGTCCTTCGCCGTGGAATGCACGTGCGTGACACCCTGCACGTACTGCATCTGATCGCCGATCGCCGAGCAGATCTCGAGGGCGGCCTCGCACGGGCTCTCGTAGCGCGACGCGATCTCGCCGGCCAGCTCGACGATGTCGTCGGCGGGGTCGGTGAGGCGGGTCTGCTTGGAGTGCTCGACGAACGCGGTGGCCTTCGCCGAGGCATCGGCCAGCGCCTCCCAGCCGACGGCGTGCGGCTTGTGCGCGCGGGGGCGCACCTCGACGAGGCTGTTGGCGGTGAGCGACAGCTCTTTATGCGGGGTCAGCACCTCGAAGCTCGACACCCGGGTTCCCCAGTAGTCGAGGTAGTTGTGGTTGCTCGACACGGGCGCGATCTCGAGATTCGAGAAGAGCACGAACTGATCGCCCGACGAGACGGGCAGCATGCGCGCCTCGTTGTACGACGCCGCCACCTCGCCCTCGTAGCGGTATCCGGTGACGTGCCGGATGCGGAGCCGGTTCATGTGTTCTCTCCCGTCCAGGAAGGAGCCGCGTTGGTGGGGAAGTAGCGCATGCGAATAGCCTCCGACGCAGTCGACGTGGCGTCCTGCACGCTGTCCATGTGCTTGGGCAGCTCGTGGAGGATGTCCATGATGGGCCGGTACTCGAGCTGGCTGCGGATCTGACCGAGCAAACGCTGAGCGTTGTCGGTGACGCCCACGCGATCGTTGCGCGGTTCGATCGCCCTCAGCGACTCTTCTGCCCGCGACACCGAGAAGATGATCGAGCGGGGAAACAGTCGGTCGAGCAGCAGGAACTCGGCCGCGTTGCGCGCCGAGGGCACGCCCCGATAGGTGCGCAGATACGTCTCGTAGGCGCCGCACGATCGCAGAATGGTCGTCCAGCTCGGGCCGGATGCCTCGGTGAGGCTTCTCGTCGCCAGCAGCCGGGCCGTCATGTCGGCCTGCTCGAGCGAACGGCCGAGGTTGAAGAAGTGCCAGGCCTCGTCGCGGCTGGTTCCCGCCTCGACGATGCCCACCGCGAGCGCGGCGCGCTCGCGCACCCAGCCGAAGAACTCGTGGGTCTTCTCGGCTGCGACCTTGCGCGGCATCTTGGCGCGGGTCGTGTTGAGGCACTCCCACAGCTCGGTCGACACGATCTCGCGCGCCCGGCGGGCGTTCTCGCGGGCCGCGCCCAGCGAATAGGCGATGGATGCGGGATGCGTGCGGTCTACCGCGAGTGTCGCGAGCACGTCCTGGCGCGTCAGCTCCCGCTCGGGGCCGGGCACCTCGCTGCCCATGAGGGCGAGAAGCGATCGGCAGGCGAGGTCTTCCTCGATCCACGGGTCTTCGAGGAGCAGCTGCAGGTGCACATCGAGGATGCGGGCGGTGCCGTCGCTGCGCTCGATGTAGCGCCCGATCCAGAAGAGGCTCTCGGCGATGCGGCTCAGCATTCGTCTGCCCCCTCGTTCCGTTCGTCGCGCCCCTCGAGATGCGCCGCCGGTAGAGGCGGATGCCCCGGGCTCCACCGCGCCTGCTGCTGTTGCTGCTGTTGGTCGTTCTGCGGCTTGTCCTGGGGCGAGTGATCGACCGCGTGCTTGCCGACGATCGGAATCGACTGCGTGTTCGCCGCCTGATCGGCAACCAGCCCCTGGATGTTGCGCGCCGACGACTCGTGGAAGAAGTCGGGCTCGAGTCCGATGACCCAGGTGTCCTTCGATCCGCCGCCCTGGCTCGAGTTCACGACGAGCTCGCCCTCGGGAAGCGCCACGCGCGTGAGCCCGCCGGGCAGAACCCAGACGTCGCTGCCGTCGTTGACGGCGAACGGACGCAGATCCGCGTGGCGCGGCCGCATCCCGTCTTCGACCAGCGTGGGGATCGTCGAGAGCTGAACGACCGGCTGCGCGATCCATCCGCGCGGGTCTGTGAGCAGCCGCTTGCGCAGCGTCTCGAGCTCGGTCTTGGATGCGGCGGGGCCGACGACGAGACCCTTGCCGCCCGAGCCATCGACCGGCTTCACGACGAGTTCGTCGAGGCGGTCGAGCACCTCCTCGAGCGAGGCCGGGTCTTCGAGGCGCCAGGTGTCGACGTTCGGGATGATCGCGGTCTCGCCCAGGTAGTACTTGATGAGGTCGGGCAGGTAGGTGTAGACGAGCTTGTCGTCGGCGACGCCGTTGCCGACCGCGTTGGCGATCGTCACGTTTCCGAGTCGTGCCGCCATCATGATGCCGGGCGAGCCCAGCTGGCTGTCGGCGCGGAACTGCAGCGGGTCGAGATACTCGTCGTCGACCCGGCGATAGATCACGTCGACGCGCATCGGACCGGCCGTGGTGCGCATCCAGACCCTGCCACCCGAGCAGAAGAGGTCGCGGCCCTCGACGAGCTCGACGCCCATGAGTCGGGCCAGCAGGGTGTGCTCGAAGTAGGCCGAGTTGTAGACGCCGGGGGTGAGCACGACCACGTTGGGGTCGTCTACTCCGGCGGGGGCCGAAGCGCGGAGGGCCTGCAGGAGCTTGTTGGGGTAGTCGCCGACCGGGCGCACGCGCATACTGACGAACAGTTCGGGCAGCGTCTGCGCCATGACGCGGCGATTGGAGATGACGTAGCTGACGCCGCTCGGCACGCGAACGTTGTCTTCGAGCACTCGCCAGGCGCCCTTCTCGTCGCGGATCAGGTCGATTCCCGACACCTGGATACGCACGTTGTTGGCCGAGACGATACCCGCGGCCTGACGGTGGAAGTGGCTCGACGAGCTGATCAGCGCCGCGGGAATGACGCCGTCACGCACCGCGTGCTGTGGGCCGTAGATGTCGGCGAGAAAGGCCTCGAGCGCCCTGACCCGCTGCTTGATTCCGGCCTCGACGTTCAGCCATTCCTTCTGCTCGATGACCCGCGGAACGGCGTCGAGCGGAAAGGGCCGTTCTTCACCGGCGAAGTCGAAGGTGACGCCCTGAGCGAGGTACGAACTGGCCAGCGCGTCGGTGCGCCCGCGCAGTTCCTCCTGCGTCATGCGGGCCAGTGCCTGGTACACGTCTTTATAGGCGGCGCGGGCTTCGACGGGTGCCAGAGAACTCGGTTCGGGGAACATTTCGTCCCAGGCGCTCGCGGATCCGCGCGAGGAGCGAGGCTTGAGTGTGGCGCCGTATCCGGCGAACAGGTCGACCATGCCCTGAGCCTAGTGTGGCGGTGTTGCCGGTGTGTTTCGGATGCCGCGGGTCGGGTTCGGCGGCGGATATACGCACCGGATACCCAGGTCGGGCATCCGCTCGATCCGCTCGCCGGCGTTGGGGGCAGTCGCGGTTCTGCCCGTGTTTTCGGGCAAGTGATGTGCTTGGGTTCCCGCCTCGACCCACAGTCGGATCGAGCCGATCTCACCGCACGAATGTATGCGCATCCGACCGCCACAACTAGGCTTGTCGAACACCCGCACGACTCACCGAGGAGACGCATGACCGCGACCATTTCGCTCCAGCTATATACGGTTCGCGAGGCGCTCAGCGCCGATCCGGATGCGACGCTCGGGCGGATCGCCGACATCGGTTTCACCGCGGTCGAGCTCTACGGACTGCAAGAGTTCGGCGACGCGTACGCCGCCGGGCTGGCGAAGCACGGTCTGGCCGCACCGAGCACCCACGTGCCCCTCGCGACCGGCGAGCTCGAGGCATCCTTCGCCCTGGCCGAGAAGCTGGGCGTGCACACGGTGATCGAATCGTTCACCCCGCCGACCCTCTGGGAGAGCCCCGACGCGATCGCCCGCCTGGCAGACCGCCTCAACTCCGCCGTCGAGCCCGCCGCCGCCCGCGGCCTGCGCGTCGGCTATCACAACCACGACGGCGAGATCCGAAACCGCGTCGAGGGCGTCACCGGCCTCGACCACTTCGCGAGCCTGCTCGACCCGCGGGTCGTGCTCGAGGTCGACGCCTACTGGGTGGCCGCGGGCGGCGAAGACGTCGTCGAGTTTCTGCGCCGCAACGCCGACAGGGTCAAGTTCATCCACGTGAAAGACGGCTCGCTCACCGGTGACCTGCCCAATCAGGTGCCCGCCGGACACATCTCGGGAGAGCAGCCCGAACACCTCTCGGGCCAGCTTCCCGCGGGCCAGGGAGTGGTTCCGCTCGCCGCCGGACTCGACGCCGTTCCCGAGCTCGAATTCGCGGTCGTCGAGTTCGACACCTACGCGGGAGACATCTTCGAGGGCATCGCCGAAGGCAGGCAGTTCCTCGTCGAGAGGGGTCTCCGCTGATGAGCACAGCCCCATACAGTCCAATCGGCACTGCCACGCCCACCGGCTCCGGCCCCGTGGGCATCGGCATCATCGGCGCGGGCGCGATCAGCGACCAGTACCTCTCGAACCTCATCACCTTTCCCGACGTGCGCGTCGTGATGATCGGTGATCTGGATGTCGCACGCGCCGCGCAGCAGGCCGACAAATACGGCGTGCCGCGTTCCGGACGCGCTAACGAGGTACTTGAAGACGATGACGTCGAGATCGTGATCAACCTCACGATCCCGGCCGTGCACGCCGAACTCTCCTCCGCGGCGCTCAGTGCCGGCAAGCACGTGTGGAGCGAGAAGCCGATCAGTCTCGACCGCGAGAGTGGCCAGGCCCTGCTCGACCAGGCCGCGGCATCCGGTCTTCGCATCGGCGTCGCGCCCGACACCATTCTCGGACCGGGCGTGCAGAGCGCGCTTCGTGCGATCGCGCGCGGCGACATCGGTCGACCGCTCACGGCGATGACCGCGTTCCAGGGCCCAGGCCCCGAGTCGTGGCATCCGAACCCCGACTTCTTCTTCGTGCCCGGCGCAGGGCCGCTGTTCGACATGGGGCCGTACTACCTCACGACGCTCGCGTGCGTCTTCGGATCGTTCCGCGAGGTGGCCGCCATCGGCTCGCGGGCCCGCGACGTGCGGGTCATCGGATCGGGTCCGCGCGCCGGCACCGAGCTTCCCGTGACCGTGTCGACCCAGATGAGCGCACTCGCCCGTTTCGAGGGCGGCGAATCGTCGCAGAGCATCTTCAGCTTCGATTCACCGCTGCGGCGCTCGGGGCTCGTCGAGATCACCGGCGAGACCGGAACCCTCGTGCTGCCCGATCCGAACACGTTCGAGGGCGTGAGCACGCTGGTACGGGGCGACGAGAGCATCGAGCTGCCCGAGACCGGATTCGCCGGCGGCCGCGGATCGGCTGTGCTGGAGATGGCCAGGGCCATCCGTTCGGGTGGCGCAGATCTGCTGCCGGCCGAGCTGGGCTACCACGTGCTCGACGTGATGACCGCGATGGAGGAGTCCTCGGAGGCGGGCAGTTTCGTGCGCGTCGAGAGCACGGCGCCTGCGAGCCCCGTCCTCCCAGAGTCGTGGGACCCGACGCTGCGCACCCTGTAGCGGCGAGGGCCCTTGCGCGGGAGCATCCGCGCCCGTTCGGCGCATCCGCCCCGGTTCGGCCGGGAGCGGATAACCCCAAAAGGCGCGGATGCCCGCATGCCCGCGCGCCCGAGCGCGGCTCACGCTACAGAAGCGGCAGCACCTGGTCGTAGGCGCCCTCGACCAGGCGAGTCGACACCGTCGAGTCGACGCCGAAGACCAACGTGGGATCCCCCTGCGCTCCTCGGGCGGCGGGCCACGAGGGCTCCGCTCCTGTGACGAAGGCGACGAATTCTCGGTGCATCCGGTCGGCCAGAGCGGTGGGCGGCTCACTTCCGAGAACCGCTTCCACCCCCTCTGCCCCGAAGATGTCGAAGAAGAACGGCAGGTCGATGCAGTGGGCGGCGCCGCCGAGGATCGGCGACTCCCAGTCGAACGAATAGAGCCAGGTGCCGACGTCGGCGGATGCCCGAGCGCGTGCCGTGCGCAGAACCGTGGCTCTGAAGAGCGTGTCGGTCTCCCGGGGAAAGGCGGTCGGCTTGGCCGTGCCATCGGCACCGGGGCTGTCGAACTCGTCGGCGGTCGAGCCGATGAGAAGGGGCTTGTCGAGCCCGTTCACCGCGAGTCCGTCACGAATGGACAGCGGCAACAGCTCGCCGCCGCTCACCGGTGCCAGGGACAAGTCTTCGGCCTCCGGGTGCCGTTCACCCCAGTGAATCACCGCGTCCTGCAACGCATCCGGGTCTATCGAGCCGAAGCCATCCGCAGTCGGCTCGACGCCCAGCGACTCCGCGAGCCTGGCAGAGTGTCGAGTCGCCTCGACGAGGGGAATCGAGATGTCGATGGGTGAGACCGCAATGGCCCGATGGAAGAGCGGCTGAGCCTGAGGACTGGCCAACAGAGCAAGCACAGCGCCTCCCCCAGCAGACTGCCCGGCAACGGTCACCCGATCAGGGTCTCCGCCGAACGCGGCGATATTGTCGCGCACCCACGTGAGGGCCAACATCCAATCGGCGACACCGCGATCGGCCTGGCCATCCAACGCGGCGAAGCCGTCGACGCCCAGCCTGTACGACAACGACACGAACACGATGCCATCGCCGACCAGGGGCGCACAGCCGTACCAAGGGCTCGCGGCGGATCCAGCGGTGTAGCCGCCGCCGTGGATCCAGACGAGCACAGGAGCAGGTTCGCGTTCGATCGCGTCATGCGGAGCGAAGACGTTGAGCGTGAGCGTGTCGTCTCCCGGAATAGAGGGTTCGGGGATCGTCGTGACCGGGTACGGCTGGCCGCGCTGCGGCGTCGCACCGAATGCGGATGCCGAGAACGGCTCGTCGAAAACGGGGCGCGGCATGGGAGCGGCGAAGCGTCGGGAGCCGGTGGGGGCCTCGGCGAACGGAATGCCGAGGAAGCGCGCCTCCCGCCCGTCGGTGAGGCCGACGATCGTGCCCGCCGCGCAGGTGACCTCGTATGTCGGCACGGATGACTCCTCGATCTCGACGGCGCTGAGAAGCACCAGGTGGTGGACCCAGCTCATGCTAACGACGTGCGAAAACGTGTGCCACGCTGCCGCGACGCCGCGTACGCTACAACGGTGGCTGTCGACGATGAGCCGGCTTCTGCCATCTCACCGGATGCGTCGGCCGCGAGCTGCGTCGCCGCATCGGGTGACGAGACCATCGACACAGAAGGACCCCCGTGAGCCACGACTCCGAGCTGAACTGGGCGGGAACGCTCGAGTACAGCGCTGCCGACATCATCGACGCGACCACGATCGATGAGGTCTCCTCGCTCGTCGCCGGCGCGGAGCGCATCCGGGCCCTCGGCACACGGCACTCCTTCAGCGACATCGCCGACACCGACGCCCTGCTCGTGACGGTGACCGGCATCGAGCCCGACTTCGTGCTCGACGAGGAGGCCCGCACGGTGACCGTCGGCGGCGGAACGCGCTACGGCATCCTCGCCCGATTCCTCGAAGACCGCGGCTGGGCGCTGCACAATATGGGCTCGCTTCCGCACATCTCTATCGCGGGCGCCATCGCCACCGGCACGCACGGTTCGGGCAACGGCAACGGTGTGCTCTCGACCGCCGTATCCGCCCTCGAGATCGTCATCTCCGATGGAGAGCGCCGCACCGTGCGTCGCGGCGAGCCGGGCTTCGACGGTCTCGTCGTGGGACTCGGGGCGTTCGGCGTCGTCGTTCGGGTGACCCTCGACATCCAGCCGTCTTTTCAGGTTCGGCAGGATGTCTACCGCGGCCTGCCCTGGGACGTTCTGCTCGACGACCTCGACGGCGTCACCAGCCTGGGCTACAGCGTGAGCGTGTTCACCGACTGGGTCGAGGAGACGATCGCCAATTTCTGGGTGAAGACGCGCATGGATGCCGGCACCGAGGTCGTCGACGAATGGCGGGGAGCCAAGCGCGACATCGTGTCGGCGGGCGCCCTCTGGGAGACGTCGGACGACAATCTCAACGAGCAGGGCGGCAAGCCCGGGCCGTGGCTCGAGCGGCTTCCGCACTTCAGGCTCGACCGCGTTCCGTCAGCCGGCGACGAGATCCAGACCGAGTACTTCGTTCCTCGCGCGCAGGGCGCTGACGCCATTCGGGCACTGCGCGCCCTCGGCCCGAAGATCGCGCCGCACCTCATGATCACCGAGCTGCGCACGGCAGCCGCCGACGACCTCTGGCTGAGCATGGCCTATCAGCGTGACTCGCTGATCATCCACTTCACCTGGAAGAACGAGCCCAAGGCCGTGAAGGCCCTGCTGCCGCAGATCGAGGAGGCGCTCGCACCCTTCGACGCGCGACCGCACTGGGGCAAACTCAACACGGTGGATGCCGCCACTCTCGAGCGCCTGTACCCGCGGCTTCCCGAGTTCCGGGCTCTGGCCGCGGAGTGGGACCCGACCGGCGCGTTTCGCAACGACTACCTCGACAGGCTGATCTTCACGGGCGAGTAGCGCTCGCGCGCCGGGCGCGGCCTCTTTGTGAGGCCCGTTTAGTCCACCAGGTCGCCCGGCTCCTCGGAGTCAGACTCGGACTGCTCTGTCTGATCGCGCAGCCTGTCGGACATCTCGGACGCTCCCTCGGTGCCGGGATCCTCGTCGACTTCTTTGATGAGTTCGGCGAGCTTCTCGTCGCGGGGTGCATCGGAGGACGTGTCAGGAGTCTGGGTGTCGTCGTTCATGAATCCCAGCCTCGTCCCATCCTCGACGCTTGGTCAGCCCCCTTGCCCATCTCGGCGAGCCGTGCTGCGCGCCCGCCGGGCGGCATCGCCGACGCTGCCGTGCACGGTGTTGTCAGCGCGCGACGAGCCGCCCACCCGTGAATGCCGCCGTCGCGTCGAGGATCGTCTGCATCGGCACGTCGATGCCCGCGCTGCCGATTCTGAAACCTCGCTTCCCCAGGTAGCGGAAGATCTTCGGGCTGATCGTCGTCTGCACTCCGGGGCTGTCACGCTTCACGCCCTCGAAGACACGAAAAGTCGCGATGATGTGGCGGCCGCGATGTTTGGCTTCGACCGCGGAGATCGCCTCCCACGGAAGTGCGAGCATCCCCTGGGGCGTGTTGGACGTCAGGCCCGTCGAGTCCAGCGTGAGCACCGGGCCGGCCGCTGCCCGCTCCGTCGCATTGGCCGTCACACGCACCGCAGAGTAGCCCTGATAAACGGCGATGATCAGAAAAGGAAGGCCCGACAGTATCCCCGAGCCGAAGCCGGACGAGGCCCCCATGAGTGCACCGGCACATACGGCAGCGACAGCTGAGAACGCGGCCAGCCCCAATGAGAAGGAGAGCGGGATGCGAAAGGCCCTCTTCACACCCTCGGGGTCGGTTCCTACGACGAGAGGCGGAAACGCGGCAGTATCGGCCTCAGTCATAGCCCCAGTATCGCGGCTGGGCCACTGTGCAAGCTTGTTCGCCCCGGTTCGGCGCCACGACTCTTTCGGGTGTCGGGGGAATAGAGCAGAGTGGTCACAGGTTCTCCCGACGAAGCGAATTCCGTGAGCCATCGCTGGCGCTTCCCTTTTCTTCTCTTCTCAGCCCTGGAGTTCTCGTGACTGATCGCCTCGCCCCACCCACGGACTCCGTGCCGGCCCCCGCCCAGAACGACGCACCCGCGTCGCCGTGGGCATCCGACCCCGCACTGGCCGGGCGCAACCGCCTCGTCATCTCGCTGCTGCTCGTCTCGGCGTTCGTCGTGATTCTCAACGAGACGATCATGAGCGTGGCCCTGCCCGTTCTCATGAAAGACCTCGACATCGCCGCAGAGGCGGCCCAGTGGCTGACGACCGCGTTCATGCTCACGATGGCCGTGGTCATTCCGATCACCGGCTTCCTGCTGCAGAGGTTCAACACGCGCCCGGTCTTCCTCGCCGCCATGGCGCTCTTCAGCGCGGGCACGTTCATCTCGGCGATGGCGCCCGGCTTCGAGATCCTGCTCGCGGGCCGTGTCATCCAGGCCAGCGGAACGGCCATCATGATGCCGCTGCTCATGACCACGGTGCTCAACCTCGTGCCGCCGGCCACCCGCGGCCGCACCATGGGCAACATCTCGATCGTCATCTCGGTCGCGCCCGCCATCGGCCCCACGATCTCGGGCCTCATCCTCAGCGTTCTCGACTGGCGTTGGATGTTCTGGATCGTTCTGCCCATCGCCATCGGTTCGCTGGTGCTCGGCTTCCTCAAGATCCCCAACGTGACCGAGCCGCGCAAGGCTCCCATCGACGTCTTCTCGGTGATCCTCTCCGCGTTCGCCTTCGGCGGTCTCGTCTACGGTCTGAGCTCCCTCGGCGGCGAAAGCGCTGAGGGCGCGATGCCCGGCTGGCTGCCGCTGGCCGTCGGCGTCGTCGCGCTGGCCGCGTTCATTCTTCGCCAGGTCATGCTCGCCCGCCGCGAGAAGGCGCTGCTCGACCTCCGCGTCTTCCGCTCGTCGACGTTCTCGGTGGCCATCGCCATGCTCGCGATCAGCATGATGGCCCTCTTCGGCACGCTCATCATCCTGCCGCTGTACACGCAGAACGTTCTCGGGCTCAACACGCTCTCCACCGGACTTCTACTGCTTCCCGGCGGACTGCTGATGGGCGTTCTGGCGCCGTTCGTCGGTCGCATCTACGACCGTTTCGGCCCGCGCGTGCTGCTGATCCCCGGCTCCATCATCGTGAGCGCGGCCTTCTGGGGCATGACCCTGTTCACCGCCGCCACCGCCTGGGGCTGGGTGCTCGCCGCCCACGTCACCATGAGCCTGGGCCTCGCGCTGCTCTTCACGCCGCTGTTCACCGCCGGACTCGCCTCACTGACGCCGAAGCTCTACTCCCACGGCAGCGCGGTCGTCGGCACAGTGCAGCAGCTCGCCGGAGCGGCGGGAACCGCGCTGTTCGTCTCGGTCATGTCAGCCCAGGCGATCGCACTGTCGGGTGGCAGCACCCCGAGTGCTGTCGACACGGCCGGCGGCATCCACGCGGCCATCATGTACGGAGCGTTCATCTCGCTCGCCGCGATCGTGATCTCCTTCTTCGTGAAGGCGCCCGCGCAGTCCGAGGGTGCGCACGACGCGATGCCCGTCGGACACTAGGTAAAGAAGGCCAGCGGCGCTACTTCCTCCAGCGCCGCCTCTCGAGGTGGCGGGCGATGTCGCGCACGCGCGTGAGAGCCTCGGCCTCTTCGTGCTTCGTGAGTTGTGGTGCCCCGGCCGGGCGGATCTCGAAGCCCGTCTCGGGATCCACCTGCGGTCTTCGCACTTCTCCCTCACGCCAGACCGTATAGCCTGCCGCATGCTCCTGCCGCGAACGCGTGATCCAGTCGCCCCGGGCTCTGACGAATACCACGGCGCCCGCAATGAGAGCGACCACCGCGAAGAGGGCGACCAAGAGCTTGTCATCGCCCGTGAGAAACGAGAACGTCACCACGATCGCGTAACCCACAAGCACTCGCTTAGCCGCGCCTAGGGCTCCCGTTCTGAGTTCGATCGATGAGCGCCCGCGCAGCAGCTCCACTCGGGGAGGAATCTGCGACGGTGGGATCCCCCACGTCGGAACTGCCGATTTGCCGGCGTCGATTCTCCGGACGATCTCGGCGTCCGCGGCCTCGTCGGCCGCTTCAGCCCGACGCTCAACCGAATCGAGCGGCTCGGGCGCGAGCGCTCCGCCCTCAGCGTCTCCCCGCACGACACGGGCGAGAGAAGCAACCAGCGGCTTGCCCAGCCGGGTGAGTCACTGTCGCCACGTCATCTCACAATCATGCTGCCTTGGGCCACCCGTTCTGTGCCGAGCGTCTTCTGCGAGCGTCTTCTATGATCGTGACCAGATTCGAATCGTAGACGGGGGAAGTCATGCGCAACGAAACAGGTCTGAGACTCTCGACCAACACACTCCGCAGCATCGCCGTGACCCTCATGGTCATGGGCATCGCGTTTCTCGCGGGCGGACTGATCTGGGATATGAACGGCGGCCCCAGCTGGCTGCATGCCTTCACCTGGGTCGGTGGATGGGCCTTCGGCTACGGAGTGGTGCTGCTGGTCTCGGCCCGGCGCTCGGTTCTCAAGTAGCTTTTCGCTCCACCGCGGTGGCGGTGCCGCCCGCCGACTTCGGCGCGGCCGGGCCGTCGCATTAAATGAGCGCGCGTTCCTGATCCCAGCAGTACTAGCCTGCTTTCTTTTCTTCGTCATAGTGTCGAGGCGTTCCAACCCGGCCCGTAAGAAACGCAGTACTGATCCGCCGAAAGAAGGACGCTCATGGCCGCTCCCCTCATCACACTCGATGTTCCCTACGGCACGGATTCAGACCCGATGCATCTGCTCGACATCTACGAAGACGCCGAGCGAACGGATGACGCGACTCGCGCGGCGATCATCCTCGTGCACGGCGGCGGATGGTTTCGCGGCAACAAGAGCAAGGAGAAGGTGCTGGCGTCGCTCCTCGTCGAGGCCGGCTACCTGGTTTTCGTTCCCAACTATCGACTCGCACCCGACAACGTCTTTCCTGCGGGCCGCGAGGATGTCCTCGCGGCCGCCGAGTGGGCGCGCGCCTCTGAGCACGCTTTCGATCGCGGACGCGTGGCGTTCTTCGGCGGCTCGGCGGGCGGCAACCTGGTGGTCGAGGCCGCGATAGAGACCGGATGCCCCGCCGTGAGCTGGTCAGGGATCTTCGACCTGGCGGGCATCATCGCGGCGACCGACGCGACGGCCGCCGAGCCGACGACGCAGGATCTCGACGCCATGCGCAGCGCCGACATCAACCAGACGGGCCGCGACGACGCCTTCCTCCGTTGGGTGATCCTTCAGGAAGTCGGCGGCGACCGCTCGGCCCTGGCCGGGGCATCCACCACGGCGCGGGTGACCAGCAAGACCGGGCCCGTGTACCTGGCCAATTCGCTCGCCGAGTTCGTGCCGGTGTCGGATGCCGCCGGGCTGCAGAACGCCCTGTCGTCGGCCGGGGTCGCCAGCACGCTGCAGCTGGTTCCTGGAACCCATCATGCCGAGGGCTACCTGCCGCAGGCCCTGCACGGTTCGCTCGCGTTCCTCGCAGACGCACTGCGATGAGCAGCTCGCTGAGCGGAGTCGGAAACGTCTTCTACTTCGTCGATGACTTCGAGAAGGCCGTGCCCTGGTACTCGGAACGGCTCGGCGCAAAGCCTGCCGTAGAGGCCAGTCAACTGGTGACCTTCCTCGTCAACGGGGTTCGCCTGACCATCCATCGCGCCGACGACTACGACAGCTCCGGCCCTTCCGGGGTCGCCGCCTACTGGACCGTCGACAGCGTCGACGCGTTCGTCGCGGAGTGGACGAGTCACGGCGCCGTCGTGCATCGTGGGCCGAAGACCGTGTTCACCGGCGAGAGGCTCTGCCAGCTCATCGACCCGTTCGGCAACCTCTTCTGCGTCCGCGAAGAGATCGAAGCGACGACGGTGGCACCCGGGCCCGCGGGATGAGCGTCGCGCCAGCCGTATCCACACCGACGGGGCCGCTGGCACCGCTCGCGGTCACGATCTTCCGGTGGCTGTGGATCGCCGACGTCGTCAGCAATATCGGCGGCTGGATGCAGACGGTCGGCGCCCAATGGTTCCTCGTCGAGGACCACGCCTCGCCCGCCATCATCGCGCTGGTCTCGACGGCCTCCGCCGCGCCCGTGCTGTTGTTCGGCATCCCGGCCGGGGTGCTCGGCGAGTTCGCGAACAAGCGGCATCTGCTCATCGGCGTGCAGTCGGCTCAGGCGCTGGTAGCCGCGGGGCTCGCCGTTCTCACGGCCGTCGGAGCCATGACGCCGACGTTGCTGCTGGCCTTCACCTTCGCGCTCGGAGTCGCCTCGGCCGTCCAACTACCCGCGTACCAGGCGTTCGTCCCCGGTGTCGTACCGAAGCCTCTCGTGGGGGATGCGGCATCTCTCTCGTCGATCGGCGTCAACGTCGCCCGAGCCATCGGACCAGCGATCGCCGGCGTCGTGATCGGCTCGTGGGGCATCCCCTTCGTCTTCGCCCTCAATGCCCTGAGCTTCGCCGGACTGCTTCTCGTGCTGATCCTGTTCAAGGGCTACACGCCGCCGACCGCAGACCGGGAGCCGTTCATGTCGGCGACCCGAGCCGGCCTGCGATATGTGTTGCACGCCGCCGTCGTTCGTCGCATCTACTTTCAGCTGCTCATCTTCATCATGCCCGCCAACGCGCTCTGGGCTCTTCTGCCCGTGCTCGCCAGCAGTCGGCTCGCGCTCGACTCCAACGGTTACGGAATCCTGCTGGCCGCCCTCGGAGTCGGATCCATCGGCGGCGCGTTCATCATTCCCAAAGCGCGGGCAGCCCTGGGCACCAACCGGCTCATCATCGCGACGAGTGCCGCGTACGGCACCGGAATCGCGGCGACGGCGCTGTCGCAGACGCTCTGGATCACCCTCCCGGTGCTCGTGTTGGTGGGCCTGTCGTGGATCGGCGTGATCGCCACCCTGAACGGCACCGTTCAAGCCTTCCTACCAGGCTGGGTGCGCACCCGCGGACTCTCGGTTTATCAACTCGTGCTCTTCGGGGGAACGGCCTTCGGCGCCGCGATCATCGGTGCACTCGGTGGTGTCTTCGGTACCGCGCACACTATGGCCGTCGCGGGAATCCTGGTGGTCATCGGCGCTGCCATGCTGCTCATCTGGCCGCTGCACCCCACCGCCGACAAGAGCCGTGCTTTGTTGCCGATGCCCATCACCGACATTCCGCCGGTGGCTACGCCGCTGCCTGGCGATGACGACGCGAGTCCCGACGAGGCGGCTGCAGCCGCGGCTGCGCCCACGGCTCCGGCCGTCAATCACGAACTCGACCCGGCCGGTGCCACGCTCGTCATCGTGCGCTACGAGATAGCCGATCGCGATCGGGCGGCATTCCTCGCCGCGATGCGCACGCTCGAACAGAGCAGGCGCCGCACGGGAGCCCGATCGTGGGATGTCTACGACGACCGCGAGCGTCCCGGCTTCCTCGTCGAGGCATTCCACGTCGGCTCGTGGCAGGAGCATCTCAGCCAGCACCACAACCGCACGACCGGCTACGACACCGAGATCGTCGAGGCGGCACGCAGGCTCTCCGCCTCGCCCCCGACGGTCGAGCACCTCGTCTCGGCCGCCCTCCCGCACCACCAGCACCCTGCCAGTGCGAAACGGACCTCTCCCTAAGCGGCGACCGATCGAGACGATCGACGAGCTGGCCTACTACTCCCGCGCGAAGAGCAGCAGCTCGGGATGGCTGGTCGCGAAGTAGTCGGTCACGCCGTCTTCCCGAACGGCCTGGGGTGCCTGATACTCGGCACGCACCTCGCCCAGGCTGGCGGGTGGCTCTGTCTGTTCGAGGCCGAGCGCCGCGATCGTCGAGTCCCAGGCGCGGATGGCCTGGCCCTCGCCGCCCTCCCACGGATGGAATTCGCGCGAGCGCAGGATCTCCAGTGCCTCTCCGGCGAGTCCGCCCGCCACGAGCAGACCGACATACTCGATTGTGAAGTCGTCTCGACTGAGCACCAGATCGGGGTGCGCTCGAAGTCGGGCGAGCCTCTCCTCGGCGGGGTGACCGAGCCGGGCGGCCAGTTGATCCTGCTCGAAGAGGAGCCGCGCGTCCTGCGGGGCGAGCTCGACCGCCTGTTCGTAGCGACGCCAGGCCGTCTCGTCGTCGTGCGCGACGTTGTAGGCGGCGAGGCCGGCGTTGCGCAACAGCACCGGATGCTGCAGCCCCAGTTCGATCGCGGACTCCCACTCGTCGAGGGCATCCTCTCGCCGGCCGTGTGCGAACAGCAGCATTCCGAGGAGGAACCGGGCCGTCGCATCCGCTGGCTCGACCCGGAGCGACGCGACCAGCGCGTCATGGGCATCGAGGCCGTAGGGGAACGCTCGGGTCAGGTCGCTCTGTCTGGCCCGTCTGCGCTGCTCGGCGGCATCGGCGGCCAGACCGCTCTCTTCGAGTAGCCCGGCCGCCACGTAGTGAGCCAGCGGAACCAGATTGCCCGCGGCTGTGGCCGGCAAGGCGGCGACACGGTCGAGAACGGAGAGTGCTCCGGCGACGTCGCCGGCGGCTCTCAGTTCGAGAGCCACGTCGAAGGCGAGACCGGGGTCGGTGAGATTGGCCCCTCCGAGAAGCGTGCGGATGGTCGGATTCACCGGCTCGAGCACTTGCTGCTCACGCAGCAGAGAGTCCGCGTGCGCGGTGTCGCCGACGCGGCGCAGAACGATGGCTTCGAGCACACAACGGCGACTGTCGTGGGCCGCGACCGACCGCAACGAATCCAGTACGCGAAGCGCTGCGCGGTTACGACCACGACGCGAGAGCGACGCAGCGAGCTCATATCCGGCGCCCGCAGCCCAGGTGCCGTCCCAGCCGGCCTTGCCGAAGTACGCCTCGGCCTCGGCGACACGGCCGAGCCTCTGCGAGATCAGGCCGGCGAGGTAGAACGCCTCGGTGTCTTGCGGGTTCGCATTGCGACGGGTCAACCGGGCCAACGCCACGTCGACCCGCTCGAGTGCGCTCGAGTACTGGCCGGCTCGGTACTCGAGATCGGCGAGCGCCAGGTTCGTGCGCACGTCGCCGTCATCGCGCTCGAGTGCTGCGTTCCAGTAGTCGAGCGGTGAGCGTGTGGGATGCCGGAACTGACTCAGGTGCAGACCTGTGAGATAGAGCTCTTCGACGGTCTCGATCTCGGATGGCGGGAGCGGTTCGTCGGCGACCCACGGCTCCTCGTCGGCGACGACGGTCTGCGACCACCGCACGAGCGACCGCCCCGATGCGTCGAGGAGTTCGACCACCGTGGAATCGGTCAGAGCATCGAAGTCGATCACCGCCGGTGTGCCGGGCGCGAGGTCTGCGATTCTCGATGCCGTGATCGACTCTCCGTCGCTCACCCGAAGCGTCGCGCCTTCCTGCGGCGACGTGACGGCGAAACTGGCCGAGGGCCGGGCGCCTCGCTCGACGTGCACCGCGGCATCCGGTGTCGCCTGGTGAGCCGCCCCGATCGCGGGAAGCGGGTACCAGTACTGGGTGAAGACCTTCGTCTCGCCGGGCAGGAGCCAGCTGAAATCGGGCTGGTTGTCGGTGAACACACCGGCCATGAGCTCGACGTACGGGCCGTCGTCGTCGGTGAGCTGCGCATCCCACGCATGACCGAAGGCTGCGTTGCCCCACGTCCACTGCTTCTTGCCGGGCGAGAGCCGCCGTTCCGCCCAGTGCACGAAGCCCGCGCCTGCCGCGTGGTCGTAGCCGCCGAAGAAGTCCTGCTGCGAGTCGACGATCATGTAGGAGGTCGGCACGGGGATGTTGCGGTAGAAGTCGATGCGATCGGCACCCGGTTCTGCCTCGGCGAGCGCGGCGTAGTCGACGCCGTAGTAGGGGCGGTCCGCCGCCGGAAAAGCGGTGAGAGCCCGACGGGCGTGATCGGCGACGTAGCGCACGTCGTCGGGGAAGAACGACTGGTAGTCGTCGTTCACTCGCGCCGCGACGTTCGCCCACCAGAGGAAGGTCTGGCGTTCGCTCGTTCGGTTGTGCAGCCGTACCGCCAACTCGACGACGCTGCTGCCCGGCCGGAGCCGGACCCCGTGCTGCCCGACCATCCGGGTGAACGGGTCGTGGTCGGCGCACCAGACGGTCACGGATCCGTCGTCGCCGTACTCGATCGTCGTTTCGACGGGGAGGTACGTGGCCGGCCGGTGGTGTTGCGGCCAGTTGAATTCCACGCCGCCCGATACCCAGGGGCCGGCCAGACCGACCAGAGCAGGCTTGATCACGTTGTTGCGGTAGAAGAAGTCGTAGCCGGTGGTCTTGTCGTACCCGATGTGGATGCGCCCGCCGAGTTCTGGCAAGACGACGAGTCTCACGTACTCGTTCTCGAGGTGAACGGCCTGCCACTGCCGATCGTGCGCCTCATCGGAGACGTGCTCGGTGAATGGGATCGGATAGACCTTGCCGCTCGAGCCCTGATAGACCCTCCGGTCGAGGTACATGGGGTACGCGCTGGGTTCGTCGGTCTCGTACGTGCGGATGCTGAGGGGCTCGCTCCACGCGATGGGCCGGCCCGCCTCGAGTTCGGGCCGCAGCGCATTCGGCGCCTCGGGGAGGACGATCTTCGCTCCCGGGTACTCGGGCGACGGATCGGAGCCCGCGGGCATGGTCGTTTCGACGGTCATTTCGTGCGCCTCATTCGATGTCGGCAGTCGGAGGTGATGCGGTTGGGGGTGCGGTTCAGACGCCGCTGGATCAGCCGGGGATTCCGATGCGTCGCTCGCCCGATCGCAGCTGCTGGATGACCACTGCCACGACGAGCAGGGTGCCCTGCGCGACGTTCTGCCAGAAGGTGTTGACGCCGAGGAGTGTCATGCCGTTCGTGAGAACGCCCAGCAGGATGACGGCGAGGATGGTGCCCGCGATCGCGCCCTTGCCGCCCTTGAGCGCGGCGCCTCCGAGAGCTGCGGCAGTGATCGCCTGCAGCTCGAGGCCCTCGGAGCCCGAGATCGGCTGGCCCGAACCCGTGCGGGCCGTGATCAGGATTCCGGCGATCGCAGCGACCGCACCCGTCACCATGTACACGCCGATGATGTACCGGTTGATGTTGATGCCGCCGAGTCGCGACGCGATGTTGTTGCCTCCGACGGCGTAGATGTTGCGACCGATCGTGGTGTACCGCAGCACGACGTGCGCGAGCACGGCCACCAAGACGAGCACGAGGATCAGCGTCGGCACGCCCAGCAGCGTTCCCCGGGCGAGGAAGACGAAGAAGGGGTCTGCCCCGGTGTAGCCCTGCGCCCGACCATCGGAGATGAGCTGGGCGATTCCCTTGAATGCGGCCAACGTGGCGAGCGTGGCGATCACTGGGTTGACCCGGCCGAACACGATGATGCACCCGTTGACGAGCCCACAGACCACGCCGATCGCGACGGCTCCGAGAACGCCCATCGCCGCCGACGACGTCGATGTGAAGATCATGGCCGACGTCACCGAGGCGAGGCCCGCTATCGATCCCACCGAGATGTCGAGCGCACCCAGGATGATCACGATGGTCTGCACCACCGCGAGCAACCCGACGATCGCGATCGCCGTGCCGATGACCTTGAGGTTGGGCACGGTGAAGAAGAGCGGGTTCTGAATGCCGATGATGGCGACCACCAGCACGATGGCGAAGATGAGCGAGATGTTCTGCACGCCGACGGTCGTGATGACACGTCTGAACGCGGAGACGCGTTCGACCTCCGGCTCTTTCGGGGCGGGTGGTCGGGTGTCGGTCTGTGCAGAGAGCACGGGGGTGTCCTTTCGGCTGACGGTGTTCATGCGGCGACGTCCTCGTCCATCGCAAGGGCCAGAATGCGTTCTTCGCTCGCTTCGGAACGAGTGAGCTCACCGGAGATGCGACCGGCCGCCATCACGTAGATGCGGTCCGATACTCCGAGCACTTCCGGGAGCTCGCTCGAGACGACGATCACGGCCACGCCCTGGTGGGCGAGCTCGTCGATGATCGCGTAGATCTCGGATTTGGCTCCGACGTCGATGCCTCGAGTGGGCTCGTCGAGAAGGAGCACCTTGGGTGTCGTGGCGAGCCATCGGGCAAGCACGACCTTCTGCTGGTTGCCACCCGAGAGGTTGCCCACCATCTGTTCGGCTGAGGGCGTGCGGATGCGCAGTCGATCAATGTAGGTCTTGGCGAGGGCGCGTTCGGCCCGGCTGCTCACGAAGATCCAGCGAGACAGGGAGCGGAGCACCACGAGTGCCGCATTGTCGCGTACCGACCGCTGCAGCAGCAGGGCCTCGGCCTTGCGTTCTTCTGGGGCGAAGCCGATGCCGGCCCGGATGCTGTCGGCGGGTTGCCGGATTCGCCAGACGTGGTCGTCGACCACGATCTCGCCGGTCGCGACCTGATAGTCGCCGGCGATCGTCTTCATCAACTCGCTGCGCCCTGCACCCACGAGTCCGGCGACGCCGACGACCTCGCCGGCTCTGACCGTGAGGTCGATGCCGTCGACGTATTGGTTGCCCACGTTCCGTAGCTCGAGAACGGTCTTGCCGAGGGGTGCGGGCTCGCGGTGGAAGAACTGGCTGAGGTCGCGGCCCACCATCATGCGCACCAGCTCGTCGTGATTCGTCTCGGCGACGAGTTGCGTGCCCACGAAGGAACCGTCGCGAAGTACGGTGATGCGGTCGGCGAGCTTGAAGATCTCGCCCATGCGGTGCGATACGTAGGCGACCGCGATGCCCTCGGCCTGCAGCTGGCGGATGAGAGCGAACAAGAGTGTGACCTCGTCGTCGCCCAGCGAGGAGGTGGGCTCGTCGAAGCAGATGATCCGGGGTTTGCTCACGACCGCGCGCATGATCTCGACGATCTGCCGTTGGGCGGGCGAGAGCTCGGAACCGAGCGCTTCCGCCCGGATCGTGCGGTCGAAACCCCAGCGCTTGAGTTCGTCGCGCGTGCGCCGAAGCAGCGCCTTGCGGTTGTACGCGACAGACCCGAGACTGCCCACGAAGATGTTCTCGGCCACCGAGACCGCGGCGATGATCTCCGGCTCCTGCGCGATGACCCGCAGGCCGGCGGCGCGAGAGTCGGCCGGATCGCCGAAGACGGTGGGTACGCCGTCGATGCTGAGAACACCGTCGTCTGGCCGGAAGTCGCCGTTCAGGATCTTGAGCAGCGTCGACTTGCCGGCGCCGTTCTCACCCATCAGGGCCGTGACCTCGCCGCTGCGCAGCTCGAGTTCGACTCCTCGCAGAGCGCGAACGGGGCCGAAGCTCTTGGTGATGCCTGTCGCGCGGAGAGCGATGGGTTCGTGCGTCATTGCATGTCCTTTGTTGTTGCTGGCCGAATGGGCGGCGATCCGAGGCGAGGGCGACAGAGTGTGCGGCGCCCTCGCCTCGATTCGCTGCTAGGTGCAGACGACGCCCTTGGCTTCCCAGTTCGTGGCGTCCACGATCTCGGTGTTGGCGATCGAGACCGGGGGCAGGGCAGTTCCGTTGCGCAGCAGATCGATCATCGACGTCGCCGCGGCCTTGCCGACCTCGACACCCGAGATGAACAGCGCGGACTTGTTGCCCGTCTCCTGTCCGGCGTTCCAGTCCTTGCAGGTCAGGTATGCACCGAGGCCGACTCCGACGATGTTGTTGGGCGAGACGCCCGAGTTCTGCAGGGCCGTGACGACACCCGTCTCACTCTCGTCGTTGCAACCCCAGACCACCCAGTTCTTCACGCCGGCGTTGGCCGTGATCACGGCACCCGCCTTGTCCTGAGCATCCGTGGCCGAGTTGTCGGTTCCGATGTCGATGATCTCGGGACCGTCGGCGACCGCTTCGGCGAAGGCGCTGGCCGCGCCGTCGACGCGCTGGGTGCAGACGGAGAGGTCTTCTTTGTAGGCCGAGAGGATGCGGGTGTCTGCTGCCGTCCAGCCTGCCTCCGTGTAGAGACGGGCCGCTTCGGCGCCGACCTTCTCGCCCATCGACGTGCCGTCGAAGCCCGAGAACGGAGCGGCTGTGCCGGATGCGTCCTCGATCGTGTCGTCTGCAGCCATGATCGGGATGCCCGCCTCTTTGGCGAGCTGCATGACCTGCGGGCCGATCTGCTGGTCGGGTACGACGATGATGATGCCATCGACCTTCTGTGCGATGGCGGCCTCGACCTCGGAGATCGCCTTGTTCGAATCGGTGCCGAGGTCGACGACGTTGATGCTGATGTCGCCATCGGCCTTCGCCGCCTCCTTCGCTCCGTTCGCCTCGTCGATGAAGTACTGCTGGTCGCCCTGCTTCTGAAGGAAGGCGATGGTGAGCGGTCCGTCTTTCGGGCCCGCGGCTGCGCCCGTCGACGTGTCGCTCGATTCCATGCCCGAGGTGCATGCGGTGAGGGCCAGCACGGCGGCGGCGGCCCCGACTAGCGCAATCCGCTTCCACGAGCGCGTTGCTGTGTGACTGTTCATCCGTGATTTCCTCATCTTCTTTGACTGGCCGGCAACGGAGCCGGAGGGTGACCTGTGCGGTGCTGGCGGAAGCGGGTCGGCCATGCCGACGGTCGTGCCGCACCTAAACGATATGACTGGGGTCGCCCGTGGATTGAGCACAAATCGACGCAATCACCTAGACGATTCTCTGACTCGTGTCGTCTTGCATCGTGGGGATCGCCCGATGCGCGTCAGCGATCCTGGAACGCCGCCCGGTACTGACTGGGGCTCGCGCCGTTGATCGCGCGGAAGTGACGCGAGAAGTAGAAGGGGTCGTCGTAGCCCACCGCATTGGCGATCTCGGCGACCGACGCGTTCGTCGTGATCAGCAGCTCACGCGCACGCGCACTCCGAAGACGCTTGCGATACTCGACCACGCTGGTTCCCGACGCCTGCCGGAACCGTGCCGAGAAGTGCGAGTCGCTGAACCCCGCCATCGTGGCGAGCTCCGCCACACTCGCGGTGCTGTCGAGGTTCTCGCGCAGATAGTCCTGCACGGCGAGAATCGGGTCGCCCGCCTCGGAGGTTCCGCGAGCGCGGTCGGCCGCGAGTTGCGCGAGCACACCCCAAGCGGCACCGGATGCGGAGCGGAGACTGGCGACTGTATCGTCGCGCTCGAGAGACACCAAGACGTGCTCGAGCGCGCCTCGCACGGCGTAGGGATCGTGGGCCGGCATCACCGGCGAGCAATCCGCCGACGAGCCGGCGATCGCCGCGACGAACGCGTCGCTGTCGAGACCGACGACGTGCATCCACCAGATCGTCCAGGGGTCGAGCGGGTCGGCGCGATATCTGTGCGGAATCCCGGCGGGAATCACGACGACGTCACCGGGTGAGACACCGAATCTCTGCCCTTGGAGTTCGACATGCCCCGTTCCATCGGTGCAGAGGATGACGACGACCTCGTCGGCGCCGCGAGGGCGTGACCGGCCGTGGGCCGCCGCGTGCGGAAAGTGCCCGGCATCCGTCACCAACAGCCGATCCGTGATCGGCTCGGCAAGCGCCTCGACGACCCGCGGCCTCGGGAGCACGCGCAACCTCTGACCGGGGAAGCCATCGCGGATCAGCACGCGCGCCATACTAGGCGGTCGCGGGCGTTTCAGCTCGGAACAGCAATCCGCGACACATTGCGGACCAGTTCGGGCGCACGTCGGAGTGGCGCGTTTGCGCCCCTGACCCCCTACTCTGTGGCCATGACGCAATCTCCCCCTGCCCAGCGACGATCGAAGCCGAACATCACCTCGGCCGTAGTCTCCCTCGCCGCCGGAGTTGCGTCCATTCCTGTCTTCGTCTTCGGATTCACCATCGCCGCGTGGGTGTGCGCTCTCCTTGGACTCTTTGCTGGGATAGCCGGAGTACGACGCGCCCGGGGGACGACTCCGGGACTCCCCCTGGCTATCGTCGGCCTCGTCGTCTGCTCCATCATGCTGCTCACCCTGGCGGGCATGCTCGTGCTGTTCCTCACGCGCCCGTGGCGGTATTGAGCTCGTTGCATTGCTCCTCCACACGGTGGCTGCTCACTGAGTTATCCACAGGATAAATCCCTGATGAAGCGGTTAAATCGATCGGCAAGTCGATGTCGGTGGTCGGTGTTTGACTTCTCTTATGGACCTCGAGACCGCGACCATCGACAACATCGTCGACCGTCTTCGCGAGCTCTTCGAAGCCGACCGGCGCAGCCCCGCCACAGACGAGCTGCTCGAGATGGCGAGTGCGTGGGAGCGGGTGGGTGTCGTTGCCGATGCCGCGCGCATCTGGGTTGCCGCTGAAGTCGACGCCGAGTCCCGGCGCGAACTCGGAGCCGACGGACTGGCTTATCGAAATTCCTTTCCCACGGCCAAGAAACTCCTGGCCGCCAGCGCGAACGTCTCTGAACGAACGGCCTCATCACGGGTGCAACTCGGTCGGCAGATTCGATCCCACCTCTCCAACACCGGTCTCTCCTGCCCCAGCCGGTTCCCGGTGGTAGAACGTGCCTTTTTCGCCGGCCGAATCGGCGCCGACACGGCAGCGGTTATCTGCCGCACACTCTCCGAGGTGGCCGCCGGTACCACATTCAACACGAGGCTCGACGAGGCCGAGCAATACCTCGTCGACGCCGCGACGGTGTCGCTCCCCCTCGCCGACTCCGCCCTTGAGACGTCGCCCGTGAGGCTCTACACGGTCGACGACATCACTCGACTGGCCATACGCATCCGAGAGAATCTCGACCCCGACGGTGCCGAGCCACGCGATGAGGCGAAACAGCAGTTGCGCGGGTTCAGCCATCCACGAGTCGGCTCCGATGGCATGGCCCGCGGTCGATATGCACTTCCACCACTGCAACTCGGAGTATTCCTGACGGCGGTCGACTCGATCATGAGCCCTCGCACGGCCGATCCCGAGGTGCCGGCAAGCGACGGCATCGACCAAGCGGAGGTTTCTGCGGCAACACCGCCCGAAGAACGCAGTTACGAGCAGAAACTCCTCGACGCCGTGATGACTCTCATCGAGATGGGCGCAGGGTCACCATCGGCATCACTGCTCAACGGCGCGCCGCCCACAGTCAACGTTCATGTCACGGCGCGAGACCTCGAATTAGGTCGAGGAGTCGGCTGGATCGACGGCAGCTCCGAACCGATCACCTCAAGCACTGTGGCGATGCTGCAGTGCACGGGCAACACGATCGTGAGCCTCTTCGGTGCCGACGGCGAGATCCTGAACCACGGCAAGACGCGACGCATCGCCACGCGCAAACAGCGCCGAGCACTGGCGGCCCGCGACGGCGGCTGCGTTTTCCCCGGGTGCCAGCATCCGCCCTCTCGATGCCAGGCCCATCACGTCATTCCCTGGGTCGGCACAGACTTCGCAGCCGGCGCAACCGACGTCGACAATATGGCTCTGCTCTGCGCGTTTCACCACTCGACGATCCACACGTCGGCATGGCAACTCACGATGATCCGCGGCAAACCGCACATCATCTCGCCCGCGTGGATCGACCCACACCGAACGCCGAGACCGGCGGCGAAACAGCGCGCCGCAGATCCCTGGTGAGCGGGTTCGACTTACTCCGCTGGCGGAAGCTCGCCCGCCATCTCGACGGAGTCGGTCGTAGCGTTCCACGTGTAGGTCGCGACCGCGCGGCCGGAGGCCTCGGCGTTCGACTCCATGCCCTGCGTGAAGCGATAGGTCACACTGATCGCATCGTCGGCCGTGCGCTCGACCGCGGGCGTGAAGCCGTAAGCCTGCTCGGTCGCCGTGCCGAGGTATGCACCATCGTGGAACAGGAGGATCGCGGTGGGGCTGCTGCCCGTGGCGTTCTCCAGCGTCACGAGCGACCACGACAGCGGAGCGCACGGGTCGTATCCGCTGTAGTCGGCGTTGGCGGCATCCCAGCGCGAACTCTCGAGACCGGCCGGAGCAGGGAGCGCTGCGATGCCGGCAGCTGCGGCCTCCTGGCCGGTGGCCGGGCCGCATGCGTCAGGAGACGGTGTCGGTGTCGGCGTCTCCGCGGCACTTCCACTCGATGATGGCGAGGGTGCTGCAGCGGTCGAGCCTGCGTCTGCGGTGGTCGCGCAGCCCGCCACCAATGCGGCTACGAGTGTCACGAGAGCCAGGCCGGTCGATGCGCGGGCGGCGGTTTTTCGCGACCGCGGCTGGGCTGTTTTCTCATTCATCATGCTTCCAGCCTCCTACGCGTGGCCACTCGAGTCCACCCGCCTCGGTGGTCACCGGGCGCTACTCGCTGACCCCGTACGGAGCGCTGATCACCGCACGACCGATGCCGTGGAAGAACAGATTGAAGCCCAGCATGGCGGGCGTCGCGTCTTCGGGAATATCGAGCTTCTCGACGTCGACCGCGTGCACAACGAAGTAGTACTGGTGGTCGCCGTGTCCGGGAGGGGGCGTCGCGCCGACGAAGCCAGCGACTCCGGCGTCGTTGGGCAGGGTCACAGCGCCCTCGGGCAGCATGCTGCTGCCCGGCGTTCCCGCGCCCGCGGCGAGGCTCGTCACATCGGCCGGAATGTTGAACACGGCCCAGTGCCAGAATCCGGATGCCGTGGGCGCGTCGGGGTCGTAGACCGTCACGACATAGCTCTTGGTCGCCTCGGGTGCGCCCGACCAGCTGAGCTGAGGCGACACGTCTGCGCCGCCGGCCGACTCACCCAGCTGTGGGTCGGAGAGCCTCTCGCCCTGTCGCACATCGCTCGACGTCACCTCGAACGAGGGAAGAACAGGAAGGCTGTCGTAGGGGTTCGCGCTCATGAGAGTCCTTTTCTCGAAGATGGGGATGCCCACGCTAGCCCCGCCGTCTGAATATTCGGTGCGTCTGGACACGGATACACAGCCGTCGTAAACTGTGGTCTGACCACACGGCCTGACCACAGGCATCCGGCGAGCAAAGGAGCGACGTGAGCGACATCGATGCGTCGGCACCCATCGACTCCCGCCGTGCGTGGGAGGTCGTCCTCCAGCACATCGAAGGCGATCTGCTCGCGGGGCGCCTCGTTCCAGGCGACCACCTCCCTGCCGAGCGCACTCTCTCGAGCGAACTCGGAGTCGGCCGCTCATCGGTGCGAGAGGCGCTGCGCGTACTCGAGGTTCTCGGACTCATCCGCACCCAGACGGGATCGGGCCCGCAGTCCGGCGCCATCATCGTCGCCCGCCCATCCGGTGGCATGTCGTCTCTGATGCGCCTGCAGGTCGCGGCCCAGGGATTCGATGTGCGCGACGTCGTGAAGACCAGACTCGTGCTCGAGTCCGCCGTGGTCACCGAGCTCGCAGAGCTGGTTGCCCGCGACACCGCCGACTCCGCCCCTCTCGATCTCGGCGTCGCCGCGCAGTTGCTCGATGCGATGGATGCCGATGGCCCGGTGTCCGGGGCAGAGTTCCTCGCGCTCGACGCGGCTTTCCACCTCGCGCTCGCCGAGCTCTCGGGCAACGCCGTGATCGCCTCGATGATGGCGGGCCTGCGCAGTTCGATCGAGAGCTATGTTCTCGCCGGCGCGCCGAACCTGCCGTCGTGGGCCGAGACATCCGGCCGCCTACGGGGCGAACATCGGGCGATCGTGTCGGCCATCGAGGCCGGCGACGCCGAGCTCGCCCGCACGCGGGTGACCGCGCACATCACCGGGTACTACACCGAGACGAACTTCATCGCCGCATCCGAACAGAGGACACTCCATGGTTGAACGCCGTTTTCCGAATCCCAAAGAGTTGCGGCCGCTGATGCAGTTCAAGAAACTCGAGCTCGACGGCAAGAAGCGTCGGCTGCAGGGCGCGCTGACCATCGACGACCTGCGCACCATCGCCAAGCGGCGCACTCCGAAGGCAGCGTTCGACTACACCGACGGATCGGCCGAGGGCGAGATCTCGCTGGGTCGCGCCCGTCAGGCCTTCCGCGACATCGAGTTCCACCCCTCGATCCTGCGCGACGTGTCGAAGCTCGACACGACCACACAGATCCTGGGTGGAACGTCGGCCATGCCGTTCGGTATCGCTCCCACCGGCTTCACCAGGCTCATGCAGACCGAGGGCGAGATCGCGGGTGCGGGCGCCGCCGGAGCCGCGGGCATCCCGTTCACTCTCTCGACGCTCGGCACGTCGTCGATCGAATCGGTCAAGGCGGCGAACCCGAACGGGCGCAACTGGTTCCAGCTCTATGTGATGCGTGATCGCGAGATCTCGTACGGCCTCGTCGAGCGGGCCAAGGCGGCGGGCTTCGACACCCTGATGTTCACGGTCGACACTCCCGTGGCGGGCGCGCGTCTGCGCGACAAGCGCAACGGCTTCTCGATTCCCCCGCAGCTCACTGCCGGCACCATCATCAACGCGATCCCCCGGCCATGGTGGTGGTACGACTTCCTCACGACTCCCCCGCTGGAGTTCGCCTCGCTGTCGTCGACCGGCGGCACGGTCGGGGAGCTGATCGACTCGGCGATGGATCCCTCCATCGACTTCGCCGACCTCGAGACCATCCGCGGCATGTGGCCGGGCAAGATCGTGGTCAAGGGAGTGCAGAACCTCGCTGACTCGAAGCGCCTCGCCGACCTCGGCGTCGACGGAATCCTGCTGTCGAACCACGGAGGCCGCCAGCTCGACCGCGCTCCTATTCCCTTCCACCTGCTTCCCGACGTAGCCCGCGAGGTCGGCGGCGACGTCGAGGTCATGGTCGACACGGGCATCATGGACGGCGCCGACATCGTGGCTTCGATCGCTCTCGGTGCCAAGTTCGCGCTGATCGGCCGCGCCTACCTCTACGGACTCATGGCCGGAGGGCGCGCGGGTGTCGACCGCACGATCTCGATCCTGTCGGAGCAGATCGTGCGCACGATGAAGCTGCTCGAGGTCGCGTCGATCGACGAGCTGACGCCCGCGCATGTCACGCAACTGCAGCGTCTCGTTCCGCGTGCGGTCTCCGCTCAAACGGCCGCCGTGGCCGAGAAGGCCGCCTCGCGCAAGGCTCCGGCACGCAAGCCCGGCGCATCCCGCCCCGCGATCACGAAGACCGCCGAGGAGAAGGTCGAGGCGACGCCCGCCGACGCGTAGTCGCCTTCTGATTCGGCGTTCCTTCTTCAGGAGGAGCAGCGCCCACGAAGGGGGATCGTGACGTCGTCAAGGTCACGCGACTCGTACGGGACCTGCGACAGCAAGTGGCTGATGGTGTTGATTCTGGATGCGCGCTCGTCGTCGCTCCCAATGGTCCACCATGGCGCGTAGGCGGGGTCGGTCGCCTCGAACATCGCATCCTTCGCGCGGGAATAGTCCTCCCACTTCGTGATCGAGACCGAGAACCAGTACTTGATCAGAATGATGCCGTCTTCGACGAGCATGCGCTCGAAGGTCGGAACCTGGTGCAGGAATCGGCGGTATTGCTCAGGAGTGCAGTAGGCCGCCCAGTGACACGGGCGCCGTTCAGCCCAGGTTGATCATGCCCAATCCGACGGCCAGCGCGCTCACGGCGACGGCCCCCGTGCCGGCGGCGACATACGCGAGCGTTCGAAGGGCCGACGCGCGTCGCATCGACAATTCGACCACGTCCTGGGCCTGGCTGAGGGTGCCGCAGGATGCGATGGTCGCGCCGCGCGCATCCGTCACGCTGTAGTGACCATCGGTGAACTCGACGAACCCCGCGAAGTCGCCGTCGCGCGACGCCACCCAGAGCTTCGCCTCGGGCGAGAGCCACGTGAGCTGCCCGTTCGAATCGTTGATGGGGCGGCGGGCGAGGATCTGCGTCGAGGTCATGACTTCAGCTTCACGCGTCGGCACTCAAAGCGAATCCTGCCTAAGGATGACTTCCCGCGCCGCGCCAATGGTACTGAGGTCTAGGTCTCGGGTGGCATAGGTACCCCAGACTGATGCGCGTTCGGAGCGTCCGGGCAAGAATGAGAAGGAGGCGCTCCGAACCGGATCGTCGAACGAGCATCACCGTCAGACAGGACGCATCGACATGAGCGACAAGAAATCCACTTTCGAACAGTTCGAGGTTGCCGGCGACAAGCTGGTCGAGACGGTCAAGAATCTCATCCACGAGGGCAACGTTCGCCGCATCATCCTAAAGCGCGAAGACGGCAGCGCTCTTCTCGAGATCCCGGTCAACGCGGGCCTCGTCGGCCTCGCGCTCACGGTCGCCATCGCGCCGGTTCTGCTCGCGATCGGCGCCATCGCCGCGGTCGTTCGCCGCGGTCGTCTCGCAGGTCACGCTGGTCGTCGAACGGCGAGCGGATGCGGCGGGTTCGGTCGACGCACCGGCAACGCCCCCGGCCGCCGGCCCCGCAGGCGGATCAGCCGACCAGGACCCGGCGGCATCCATCTGACGCTCGGTCCGCGCAAACGCCTGCCGAGCCTGTCGAACGGCGTCAGTCCTCGACGCGGATTCCCAGGTGCTCGGCGAACGACGACGCGAGGTCGGCGACCTGGCCGCTCGTGAGCGTCGCGCCGGCCAAGGCGGTGAAGCCGTCGAGGCGCGAGAGTTCGGCACGGCGCAGGTCGACGTTCGTCAGGGTGGCGTGATTGAGGCTCAGCACCCCGATCGTGCAGTCGACGAACGCCACACGGTTGAGCTTGGCGCTGCCGAGGTCGAGCTCGTCGATCGAGCAGCCGGTGAACAGCACGTCGAGCAGTGTCGCCCCCGACAGATTCACGAAGCCCAGCTTCGTCGACGAGATGTGCACCGACGAGAGCGACGACTCGTAGAGCTCGGCCGACCCGAGACGGGAGCCGTCGATCGCCACCGAGCGCAGCTCTGCCCTCGGCGCCGAGAAGATGGGCGCGTTGAGGCGGGTGATCTCGACGTCGGCGAAGGTCGCTCCGCGCAACGCCGCATCGTGCGCCTGCACGTCGTCGAATGAGCATTCTCTGAACTGGATGCCCGCCAGATCGCGACCGGCGAGGTCGACACCATCGAAGCGCAGACCCTCGTAGACGTCATGCGGTTCGAGCGTCTCGGGATCGCCCGCGGCGAGATCGACGAGCCTGATCGCATCTAATCGGGGTGCTTGCGTGCCTGTCTTGCGCGCCATAACGTGCCTCTCGTGAGCGGGGCGAACCACCCGGCCGCCCTGCAGAATTCTAGGTAGCGCCGCCGACAGAGCAGAATAGATTCATTCCCATCACACCGCGAGGAAGCGAATGGAGCAGTCGTGAGCACCCCTCCCCCCACACCCCTCGGCGTCGCCGTCATCGGTTACGCGTTCATGGGAAAGGCTCACTCGGGTGCCTGGCGGAATGTCGGAGCGTACTTCGATGTACCCGAGATCGAGCAGACGGTGCTCGTCGGCCGCGACGCCACGAAGGTCGCCGCCGCCGCTCGCAGGTTCGGCTGGAAAGACAGCGCCACCGACTGGCGCGCGGTCTTGGAGCGCGATGACGTGCACATCGTCGATGTCTGCACCCCCGGCATCCTGCACCGCGAGATCGTGCTCGCCGCACTCGCCGCGGGCAAGCATGTGATCGTCGAGAAGCCGCTCGCCAACACGGTCGACGAGGCCGCCGAGATGGAGGCCGCGTTCGAGAAGGCTCGCGCGAACGGCCAGCACGCGATCGTCAACTTCAACTACAGGCGCGTACCCGCGATCGCTCTGGCCAAGAAGCTCATCGACGACGGCCGCGTCGGTCCGATCCGACACGTGCGCATCAGCTACCTGCAGGACTGGCTGAGCGACCCCGACTCGCCCATGAGCTGGCGACTGCGTCGTGACGAGGCCGGTTCGGGCGCCCTCGGAGACCTCGGCTCGCACGCCACCGACCTCGTTCTGCACCTCACCCGAGAGAACATCGACAGCCTCACGGGCGGTGTGCACACCTTCGTGGCACGGCGCCCCGCGGGCGACAGCGGCGACGGCGCGATCGGCGGCTCCTCGGCGGTCGGCGGCTCGGCCGACGTCGAGCTCGAAGACGTGACCGTGGATGACGCCGCGTGGGCGACGGGCCGGCTCTCCGGCGGCGGCCTCCTGCAGCTCGAGGTCTCGCGCTTCGCGCTCGGCGCCAAGAACGGGCTCACCCTCGAGATCTACGGAGAGCGGGGCAGCCTGACGTTCGACCTCGAGAATCTCAACGAGCTGCGCTTCTTCGACGGTTCCGACGCAGCCGGAGAGCAGGGCTTCCGGCGCATCCTCGTGACCGAGGCCGGGCATCCGTACGTCGAGCACTGGTGGCCCGACGGACACATCATCGGCTGGGAGCACACCTTCGTGCACCAGTTCGCCGAATTCCTCACCTCCATCCGCGACGACACCGAGTCGCAGCCGTCGTTCGCCGACGGCCTGCGGGTTCAGAAGGTTCTCGCCGCGGTCGAGGAGTCTGCCGCCGCAGGCGGCGCATCCATCACGATCTAACCGACCCGCACGACCGAAAAAACCGAACACACAAGGAGAAGCAATGACGCACCCCGTAACCCTGTTCACCGGCCAATGGGCGGACCTGCCCTTCGAGGAGGTGGCCCGACTCGCCGGCGAGTGGGGCTATGACGGCCTCGAGATCGCCTGCTGGGGAGACCACCTCGACCCGTGGCGTGCCGCCGAAGACGACGCCTACGTGCAGTCCCGCCTCGACATCCTCGAGAAGAACAACCTCAAGGTCTACGCCATCTCGAACCACCTCAAGGGGCAGGCGGTCTGCGACAACCCCATCGACTTCCGCCACAAAGACATGGTGTCGGCCAAGGTGTGGGGCGATGGAGACGGCGAGGGCGTGCGACAGCGCGCCGCCGAAGAGATGAAGAAGACGGCGATCACGGCACGCAAGCTCGGCGTCGACACCGTCGTGGGCTTCACCGGCTCGAGCATCTGGCAGTACGTGGCGATGTTCCCGCCCGTGGGCCAAGACGTCATCGACGCCGGCTACCAGGACTTCGCCGACCGGTGGAACCCGATTCTCGACGTGTTCGACGGCGAGGGCGTGCGCTTCGCCCACGAGGTGCACCCGTCGGAGATCGCCTATGACTACTGGTCGACCGTTCGCGCCCTCGAGGCCATCGACCACCGCACGTCATTCGGTCTCAACTGGGATCCGAGCCACATGGTCTGGCAGGGCATCAACCCGGTCGAGTTCATCACCGAGTTCGCCGAGCTGATCTATCACGTCGACTGCAAGGACACCCGCATGCGCAACGCCAACTCGGGGCGCGCGGGAATTCTGGGGTCGCACCTGCCGTGGGCCGACCCGCGTCGCGGCTGGGACTTCGTGTCGACAGGGCACGGCGATGTGCCGTGGGAGGACGCGTTCCGAGCTCTCGGCTACATCGGCTACACGGGCCCGATCTCGGTCGAGTGGGAGGACGCCGGGATGGATCGTCTCCGCGGCGCGCCCGAGGCTCTCGCCTTCGTGCGCTCGCTGCTGTGGGACCGACCCACGGCATCGTTCGACGCGGCCTTCTCGACGAAGGTCGACTGACTCACGCGCGCACGGCCACGCCGGAGAGCAGCACACCGCTCTCCGGCATGGCCGGGAACGTGCGCAGACTCACTCTCAGATCTTGCGAGGGAAGCTCGTAGCTCATGCGCTGCGTCAGAATCTGCACGACGCGCATGATCACCCGTACGGTGAGCGGCTCGCCAGGGCAGCGATGATCGTCGAGGTAGGTGCCGCCGCCTTGCGCGATCAGATGGTTGGGATCGACGCCCTTCTCGGCGAACCGCTCCGGCCGAAAGACCTCGGGGTCGCCCCAGTAGCTCTTGTCATGGTCGGTGCCGTAGAGATCGAGCATCACCAGCGAGCCCGCGGCGATCGGATGCCCGTCGAACTCGAGCGCTCGGCTCGAGCGACCGGCGATCACGGGAAAGAACGGATAGAACCGGCGCACCTCCTGCGCGAAGTCCTCGAGCAGTGACTCATCGCCCGACCGGAAGGCCTCGGCGAGGTCTGGGCGGCGGCGCAACCCGAGCACGGCGAAGAGGAGAAAACGGGAGATCGCGACGAAGGGTCGCAGCACGTTGATCAGTTCGACGGCCGCGACAACGACCGGCAGAGGCGCCCCCGTGCGGGAGGTCTTCGAAGCCACCGCGCCGAGCACGGTGCCCTCGTTCGCCGCAGGGTCTGCGCGGGCAACGACGACGAGGCTGCCCGCCCACTTCTCGGTGCGGCGGCGGCGCGCTCGAGCCGCCCAGTTCGGCGGACCGATGCGGGCCGCATTCTCGATCATCGACACGAACTCGCTCGCGCGCTTGTCGGCTCCCACGGGCGTGGCTGCGATGCCCGACCACGACAGGATCGCGCGCGACAGGATCTTCGGAATCTCGGCGCTCAGGGAGACACGATCGCGGTGCGCCCAGTCCGCGGCGGCGGACATCCATTCGTCTTCGACCGCGTCTGCGAGGCCGTCGAGGGCCTCACGCGACATCAGCGCATCGACGAAGAGGTGCTTTCGGTCACGGTGATCGGCGCCCTCGAGGGTCTGAACGCTGCCCACGTCTTGCAGCAGGTGAGTGATCGACGGCGGGAGGGCCGCCGACCTCGTGAAGCGGCCCTGCTCGTAGAAGAAGCGGCAGGCATCCGAGCCCCGCATCACCACCACGGGCACGCCGAGCAGCCGCGTGCGGAACGCGTCGGTCTGCACGGCGTCGAAGCGACGGGTTCCGAGGAGGTAGCCGTCGGCGAGAAAAGAGAGGGCACTGTCTACGCTGCGAAGCTTCTGCATCTGCTCGAATGTAGAACGGGTGCGCGGGCATTTTGAGGACTTGACAGCGCGCTCGCCGTCGGTCGACGGAGGGAACGACCACGGAGTAGCCTGACGCGCATGCCCCCTTCCCCCACGCCCTTCAGCGCACAGGTGACGGCCGACGAGCTCGCCGATCTGCGGGCGCGCCTGCGTGCGACCCGATGGCCCGACGCTCCCGAAGACGCGGGATGGTCGCTCGGCACCGACGTCGACTATCTGCGCGAGCTCGTCGAGTACTGGGCCGAGGAGTTCGACTGGCCGGCGCAGGAGGCGGCCCTCGCGCGCATCCCCCGCTTTCGGGTGGAGCTCGGCGGCCTCGACATCCACTTCGCTCACGTGCGGGGCGTCGGCGCCGCCGGCTCGACCTCGTCGGTGATGCCGCTGATCCTCAGCCACGGCTGGCCCGACTCGTTCTGGCGCTACTCCAAGGTGATCCCGCTGCTCACCGATCCCGGCGCGCACGGGGCCGACCCCGCCGATGCGTTCGACGTCGTGGTGCCCGACATGCCGGGCTTCGGCTACTCACACAGACCTGTGGGCGCGCCGCTGAACTCGATCGATGTCGCCGGCCTCTGGGCCCAACTGATGGATGCGCTGGGTTACGACCGCTTCGGCGCCGCCGGTGGCGACATCGGCAGCCACGTGAGCCGCTATCTCGCACTCGATTTTCCCGAGAGGGTGCTTGCGGTGCATCGCACCGACGCGGGAATCCCCGTGGCCCTCCCGGGTCTCGAACTCACGCCGAACGAGCACAGCTTCGTCGACGAGGCCACGGCCTGGAATCTGAGCGAGGGCGCGTACGCGGCGATGCACCGCACGAAGCCGCAGACCGAGGCCGTCGGGCTCACCGACTCCCCCGCCGGCCTCGCCGCGTGGATCGTGGAGAAGCTGCGCTCCTGGAGCGACTGCCAGGGAGATCTCGAGAGCAGCTACACGAAAGACGAGATCCTGACCCTCGTGAGCATGTACTGGTTCACCGGCACCATCGGCTCGTCGATGCGCATGTACAACGCGAACGCCGCGATCCCGCCGGCGCAGCTCGCCCGCCGCGTCGAGGTGCCGTCGGGCTTCGCCCTGTTCCCCGGCGACCTCCTGCACCCGGCGCGCGAGTGGCTCGATCGCACGGCGAACACGGTGCACGTCAGCGAGCCCCCGCGCGGCGGGCACTTCGCAGCGTTCGAGGAGCCCGAGCTCTACGCGCAGGAGCTGCGCGACTTCTTCCGCCCGTTCCGCCCAGCACCCTTGGTGTGACTACGCCGTGGCGGTGGTCGCGCCCGTGAACTCCGAGGGCTGAATGATGACCCAGCCCGGTCCGTGGAACGCGTACTGGAACGCCTCGCCCGATCCGCGGCCGATGAACGCGCCCGCACTCAGCGACGACTTCACCGTCGGCTGCAGGTTGGCGCTCCACGCGACGGTGGCGTTGATGTCGGTGAAGGTGGGCTGCTGTGAGCAGTCGAGAATCATCGGGGTGCCCTGCGTGGCGACCGCCAGGTGACCGTGGCCGTGCACGGTGGTGTTCCAGAAACCGCCGGCCAGCATGCTCGCACCCTTGAGGCGGGTGAGCTCGTAACCCAGATCGGCCTGGAACGCCAACAGCGAGGTTCCGTTGATCGTGACGCCCTCGCCCTCGAGCTGGATCAGGTGGATGTTCGCGCTGTGGTGCGCGAAGAAGACGTCGCCGTGGCCGTAGACGCGCATCAGGGGCTGGTCGTCTGACGAGACCATCTTGCGCAACAGGGCGCCGGCATCCCGTGCACCCTCGTGCTTGAACTCGACGTTGCCCTGATAGGCGACCATCGCCCCCTTGCGGGTGATGATGTCGCGACCCGGGCTCACGCAGGAGCGCAGCATGTAGGGGTTCTGCAACGCCATCAGAGCGTCGGATTCGACCTCGTTGTTCTCCTGGCTGAAAAGAGTCGAGCGCATGGGGAGTGTCCTTCTCGTGCGGTGAAGTGTGGTGGCCCCAGCTTAGGGGCCACCCCCAGCGCAGCCGAGTAGTATCCGATTCGTTCCCGGCCTCACCTCACGCACCTTCGCTCTGAAAGGCACGCCGACGCCTCCCCTCGACATCCTGCTCGGTTCGTGGTCGCTCGACCCCGTCGCCCTCGTGGCGATACTCGCCAGCGCCGCACTGTACGCGATCGGCGTCTCGCGCATCCATCGCGGCGGCGGCCGCTGGCCGGTCTCGCGAACCGTCTTCTTCGTGGTCGCCGGTCTCGGCTCGTGGGCCGTGGTCTCGTTCGGGTTTCTCGGCACCTACAGCGAAGAGCTCAGACTCGCCTTCACCACCCGCATCGCGCTTCTCCTGTTCGTCGTACCCGCGCTGATGGTGCTGGGCCGCCCCGTCGAACTGGCGCGACGCTCGCTCGGGCCGCAAGGCTCCGCCCGGCTCGAACGCGTGCTGTCGTCGTGGATCGTGCGCGTCACCGGCAACGCCGCATTCGCCACCCTGTTCGCCGCCCTCGCCTTCTGCGTGTTCCTCACCCCGCTGGCCGGCGTGCTCAGGCTGAGCCCGATCGCCGAGCCGGCCATCGGCATCCTCGTGCCCGCCATCGGCCTGCTCTTCGCGCTGCCCCTCGTCGAGAATTCTGCGGCGCGCAGCACTCTGTTCATCACGGCCGAGTTTCTGCTGGCCTTCGTCGAGCTGGTTCTCGACGCGATCCCGGGCGTGCTGATGCGTCTGAACGACGGCATTCTGGATGGCGTCGGCCCCGGGATTGCCAGCGGGGTAGGCGCCGTCGCGTCTCAGGTGCTGCCCGGCTGGTGGCCGAATCCGCTGCACGATCAGCACCTCGCGGGCGACCTGCTCTGGTTCATCGCCGAGATCGCCGACGTGCCGATTCTGATTCTGCTGTTCGTGCGCTGGTCGCGGCTCGACCGCCGCGATGCCACGAAGATGGACGCGCTGAGCGACGACGAGATGGACGCCCTGACCCGCGAGCACCTCGACCGCCGCGGCTGAGCCGTGCGCTGCGGGCATCCGCTGAGCACCTGCGCGTAGGCTCGAATCGTGGATGACATCGAGATCGAAAGCAGCATCGCCTCACGCCTGGGACTCGGACTCGCCGCGATCGGGCGCCCCGCGTACATCACCGCAGGCCGCGAGAAGGATCTCGGCGCGGGTGCCGATCGAAGCGTGGATGCGATGCGAGCCCGGGCCCACAAGCTGCTCGACGCCGCGTGGTGGCTGGGCATCCGGTACATCGACGCCGCCCGCTCGTACGGACTCGCCGAGCAGTTCCTCGGATCGTGGCTCGCCGAGCATCCGGGGCATCGCGACGAGCTGACCATCGGCTCGAAGTGGGGCTACGAGTACATCGGCGACTGGCGGCTCGACGCGCCACAGCAGGAGCGCAAGGAGCACTCGCTCGCGATGTTCGACAAGCAGTGGGCCGAAACCCTCGAGGCGCTCGGCTCCGAACCCGATGTCTACCTCGTGCACTCACTGACCTCAGACAGCCCCGCCCTCGACGACTCTGCACTGCTCGATCGCCTGCGCGCGCTTCGCGACAGCGGCGTGCGCGTGGGCTTCTCGACTAGCGGAGCCGATCAGGCCGCCGTGATCGAGCGCGCGCTCGGGCTGGCCGACTCCCCCTTCTCAGCCGTGCAGTCGACGTGGAATCTGCTCGAGCCCTCTGTCGGCGACGCCCTCGCGGCGGCGAACGACGCGAAGTGGCTCGTGGTCGTCAAAGAGGTGCTGGCCAACGGTCGACTGACGTCGAGGGGAGACGAGACGGCCGCCGCGGCCCTCGCCACCGAAGACGGGCAGCGCCTCGACGCACTCGCCATCGGCGCGGCCGTGGCGCATCCGTGGGCCGACATCGTGCTGACCGGCGCCGTGACGCGCAAGCAGCTCAAGCAGAATCTGGATGCGCGTCCGCCGTCGCTCGACGAGGAGCGCCTCGCCGAGCTGGCACAGCCCGCCGAGCAGTACTGGGCGGCCCGCGCCGCGCGCGCCTGGAGCTGATCGGCGTCAGAAAACTCCCTCGCTCACCTCGATCGTCGTGCTGAGGTGCAGGTCTGAGACGCTGGTTCCGGCGTGCAGTTCGAACGCGCCCTGCTCGTAGTGCCACCCCGGCTCACCCTGCGCATTCACACCCCAGTCGGCGAAGGCGCGAGCAGACACCGGGATGGTGACGGAGGCTCTCTCGCCGGGCTCGACGCGAACGGCGGCGAAACCGACGAGCCAGCGCACCGGACGGTCGATCGACGAGTCCGCGCGCGACGCGTAGACCTGCACGACCTGCTTGCCCCGGCGCGAGCCCGTGTTCGTGACCTGGACGGCTGCAGAGACGGTGCTGCCCTCTGAGATCGTCGAGCTGTCGAGCGCGAGGTCGTCGACGCTCCACGTCGTGTAGCCGAGCCCGTGGCCGAACGCATAGGCGGGCTCGGTTCCGGCCTTCAGCCAGGCCCGATACCCGATGTGGATGCCCTCGTCGTACGACACCACTCCGTTCTGGGGGGTCACGTCGATCACGGGTACGTCGGCCTGCTCGATCGGCCAGGTGGTGGGCAAGCGGCCGCCCGGCTCGGCCAGCCCGAGCAGGATGTCGGCGACCGCGTCGCCGTACTCCTGGCCGCCGAACCAGCTCAGCAGCACCGCCGAGACCTCGTTGCGCCACGGGAGAAGCACGGGCGATCCGGAGTTGACCACCACGACGGTGCGCGGGTTCACCGCCGCGACCGCGCGCACGAGTTCGTCTTGCCGGCCGGGGAGCGCGAGCGACTCGCGGTCGTAGCCCTCCGACTCGACGCGGGAGTTCGTTCCGACGACGACCACGGCCACGTCGGCCGCCCGTGCCGCCTCGACGGCGTCGGCGATGAGCTGCTGGGGGTTCGAGCGATCCGGTTCGATGCCGATCGTGATACTCAGAGCCCCGGCAAGGGCCCCGCCCTGCGCGATGTCGTACTCGACGGTCACGTCGATCGGCTCGCCCTCGACGACGGGGACAGCCACAGAACTCGAGGGCGGAGACAGGAAGGCCGCGCCGAGGTCGGTGCCCTCGGTGAGGACGTTCTCCTCGTGCAACAGCTCGCCGTTCACGATCACCCGGCCGTTGCCGGCGCCCGCGAAACCGAGCAGAATCTCGCCCGTCGCATCCGGCGTGTAGCGCGTGGTGAACTCGAGCATCGACGCCTGCGCGATCGGAGCGTCGCCGCCGAACCAGACGAGCGCGGTGGCGCGTCGGTCTTCGTCGAAGATCGAGGCGCCGGATGCGTCGAGAAAGCGCACGTGCGCGCCGGATTCGCCGGTGGTCGGGTTGGTGATGCGGTCGAGGGGAAGCTCGGCGATGCCCTCCTGCACGACCGCTCCGACGGAATAGCTCACTGTTGCATCGGGCAGCGCCGAGCGGAGCCCGTCGAGCGGGGTGACGACCTTCTCGGGGAGTACGGTGGCACTTCCTCCGCCCTGGGTGCGGGCAAAACGCGCGTTGTGCCCGATCACGGCGACGGAGGTCAGCGACGACGCGTTCCAGGGCAGCTCGGCGTTCTCGTTGCGCACGAGCACCGCGCCCTCGACCTCGGCTGTGCGGGCGAAGGCGGCTCCGTTTTCGACGACCACGGGCTCGGGCACGACGGCATCGAAGCCGTCGAGCGCGCCGACCCGGGCGGCGAGCGCGAGCAGTCGCAGCACCTTGCGGTCGACCACAGACTCCTCGACCTCGCCCGCGCGTACGGCGGCAACGAGAGCGTCGCCCCACGGACCGACGGGGCCGGGCATCACGAGGTCTTGCGAGAAGCGGGCGCTGTTCACGTCGCGCACCGCGGTCCAGTCGCTGATGACCACCCCGTCGAATCCCCACTCGGAGTTGAGGGGGGTCTCGAGCAGCTCGTTCTCGGTGACGGTGGCCCCGTTGACCGAGTTGTACGATGACATGACCAACCAGGCATGTGCCTCGGTGATCGCCTTCTCGAAGGCGAGCAGATACAGCTCGCGCAGGGGTCGATCGGCCACCTTCACGTCGACGGTGAAACGGTCGGTCTCGAAGTCATTCGCGATGTAGTGCTTGGGCGTCGCGCCGACGCCGTTCTCCTGCAGACCCTCCACATAGGCCGCGGCGAGGTCGGCCGTGAGCACGGGGTCTTCGCTGAACGCCTCGAAGTGGCGGCCTCCGAGCGGCGAGCGGTGCAGGTTGATCGTTGGGCCGAGAACCACGTCGACGCCCTTGCGGCGAGCCTCGACGGCGGCGACGTTGCCGTAGCGGCGGGCGATGGCCGCATCCCATGAGGAGCCGAGCGCCGTGGCCGACGGCAGGTTCAGCGACGGGCTGCGCTCGTCCCACACCTCGCCGCGAACACCGGAGGGGCCGTCGGAGACGAGGATGCGCCGCAGGCCGATCTTATCGAGCGGCCAGGTGGCCCAGAAGTCGTGCCCGGTGAGGAGCAGCACCTTCTCTTCGAGGCTGAGCTTCGCGAGCAGCTCGAGCAGTCGCGGATCGGTGGAGGCCTGGATGCGGTCGGTCATGTCTCAAGTTGCTTTCTGTCGAACGACGAGGACTGCCCACGAAGAAACTCATCATTGGGCTACGTCTGAGCGACGCTAACACGAAAAGCGAATGGTTACTAGGTTTTTAACTGCGCGACTGTCGCCACCGGTAGAGTCGCCCCCATGACGGTTAGCGGAAAGCCACGGGGCTCCTACGCCAAGACCGCTGCCCGACGGCGCGAGATCCTCGAGGCTGGCATCGAGGTCTTCTCGGCGAACGGCTTCCGCAGCGGCTCGATCCGCGAGATCGCCGAACGGGTGGGCATCAGCCAGGCCGGTCTACTGCACCATTTCTCGAACAAGAACGAGCTGCTCGCGGGTGTGCTCGAGCTGCGCGACGACAAGTCTCGCGACATCTCGAATCTCGACAGCGCAGACGGGGTGGGACACCTCCGCGGCCTCGTGAAGGTCGTCGAGTACAACGCGGGAGTGCCGGGGCTCGTCGAACTGCACTGCATGCTCTCGGCCGAGGCCACCTCGCCCGGCCACCCCGCGCACAGCTACTTCGTCACTCGCTACCGGTCGGTGGTCGCACTCACGACGGAGTCATTCGAGAGCGCCCGCGCCGCCGGCCAGCTGGCCCCCGGAGTCGACCCGGCCAGCGCGGCGCGCTCACTGGTGGCGCTGATGGACGGCCTTCAGGTGCAGTGGCTGCTCGACAGGGCCTCCGTCGACATGGCCGAGGAGACCCGCCGCTATCTGCGCCCTCTCCTCACCGTTCCGCTCTGATCGCGGGGGCGGAGCCGTCGCTACTAGATGTGCCTCAGGAACCGGCCAGGGGCATCCAGAAAGAGCGAGAGATTGCGCACCAGGTCGAGCTCTGACCACTCGGAGCGGCGGAGGCCCCACTCGCCGACCTCATGGATGGCGGCGCCCGGGAACGCGGCCAGCACCGGCGAGTGAGTCGAGAGGATCACCTGAGACTTGCCCGTAGCCACGAGGTCTTTGAGCACGCCGATCAAGGCCAGGCAGCCCGAGAACGAGAGCGCGGATTCCGGCTCGTCGAGCACCCAGAGGCCCGGGCCGCGGAACCGATCGACGACGAGCTCGAGAAAAGACTCGCCATGCGACATCTCATGGAAGTTGGGTTCGCTGCCGCCGGGATTCTGCTCGAGGTACGTGTAGAAGCCGTGCATGGTCTCGGCCCGCAGAAAATATCCGCGTTTGCTAGCCCCCGCGTTGCGCACGAGTTGCAGGTGCTGCCAGAGCGTCGACTCGCTCGTTCTCGTGGAGTGCATGGCATTCACCGACCCGCCCTCGGGTGACAGCCCGTAGGCCTGGGCGATCGCCTCGACGAGAGTCGACTTGCCCGACCCGTTCTCGCCCACGAACACGGTGACCGGGGCGAAGTCGATGCCGTCGTCGAGTAGCTGCGTCACGGGGGCGAGGGTCGCGGGCCACGCCCCGCGAGGCATCGGCTCGAGTGGATGCTCGTGGGCGCGGCGCAGAGGAAAGCTCTCGAAGGCCATGGCCCCATTCTGCCGCGCTCGGCTGATCTTCAGTCTTTTCTGGGCAACATCGAAGAGCCAGCGAAGCTGCGCTCACTAGTGTCGGTGCGTTCGTTCTGCACCCCGAGGAGACCAGCTGATGAGAGCCGACAAGACGCACTTCAGCGGACTCGGCAAGAAGGATCGCCGCGCCCTCGTGCGTGAACTCGCCCGACTCGAACGCGAAGAGGTAGCGCGACGACGACGGCGTCGACGCATCGCGTGGCGAGCCGGCCTCGGAGTCGCGGGTGTCGCCGTGCTGTCGGTCGGCACCGTCACCATCGTCTCGGCGCTGCAGCCGGTACCCGCCCTCGGACCGTTGAACATGGCCAGCGACGGCATCCTGTTCTCGGGCAACGGCAAGACGGTCACCGCAGCCACGACAGTGGCTCTCGAGTCGAAAGAGGCTCCCGAGACGAACCCGCTCGACGCGAGCGACGGCAGGCTGCACCTGGTCGCGTACGTCGACTACGGCAGCGCAGATTCAGCCACGTTCGAGACCACGAACGGCAGCACGCTGTTGTCGTGGGTGACCTCGGGCAATGCGACGCTCGAGCTGCACCCCGTGGCACTCGACGACTCGGTGAACCAGAACTACTCCACGCGCGCGGCGAACGCCGTGGCGTGCGTGGCCGATGCCTCACCCGACAGCGTTCCCGCCATCAACAGTGCGCTCGCTGCTGCCCAGCCGACCGCCGGAGCGTCGGGACTGACCGATGCGCAGCTCGTCGCACTCGTGCAGAAGGCGGGCGAGAACGACACCTCGGTCGCAGACTGCATCACCTCGGGCGGCTTCGGCGACTGGGTCGCGGATGCCACGGGCCGGGCCCGCGCGTCGGTTCCGAATTCCGACGTGCCGACCCTCACGACCGCGCCGCTCGTGCTCGTGAACGGCAAGGCCTACACCGGACCCCTCGACGACGCGAGCGCCTTCGAATCGTTCGCGAAGAGCGTCTACGCGCCGGGGGCGGAGGCGCCGGCACCCACCGAGAGCACAGCGCCCGTCGGATAGCGACGCGTCTGGCTGCGGCGTTCGTGCCCGAATACCTCCATTCCGTCGCCGCGATGACAGGGGAATGGCGGGATTCGGGCACAGAAGCTTCGCTGCGCGGCTCGGAGAGCGAGGGCTACGCGGCGAACGACTCCAGCGTGAGGGCGAGCTCGTCGACCAGCCAGTCGAGATCTTCTTTCGAGATCACGATCGGCGGGGCGAGGCGAATGGTCGATCCGTGCGTGTCTTTCGCCAGGATGCCGCGGGCGAGGAGTGCCTCACAGACCTCGCGACCCGATGCCAGCGCGGGGTCGATGTCGATACCCGCCCACAGGCCGGCGCCGCGCACCTCGACGACGCCGCGACCCACGAGCGACAGCAGCCGCGAGTGCAGATGCGCGCCGAGTTCGGCCGCGCGGGCCTGGTACTCGCCGGTGGCGAGCAGGTCGACGACGGCGTGTCCGACGGCGGCGGCCAGCGGGTTGCCGCCGAAGGTCGACCCGTGCTCGCCGGGGTTCAGCACGCCCAGGATGTCGGCGTTGCCCACGACAGCAGACACGGGAACGATTCCGCCGCCCAGCGCCTTGCCCAGCAGGTAGAGGTCGGGCACGACGCCCACGAGGTCGCACGCGAACGTGGCTCCCGTGCGTCCGAGCCCGGACTGGATCTCATCCGCGATCATCAGCACGTTCTGCGCCGTGCACAGTTCACGCAGAGCGGGCAGATACGACGCGGGCGGAGCGACGATTCCCGCCTCGCCCTGGATCGGCTCGACCAGCACGGCGACCGTGTTCTCGTCGATGGCGTTCGCCACGGCATCCACATCGCCGTAGGCGACACTGCGGAAGCCGGGCGTGAACGGGCCGAAGCCCTCGCGAGCCGTCTGGTCATCGGAGAAGCTGATGATCGAGATCGTGCGGCCGTGGAAGTTGCCGTCCATGACCACGATGTTGGCCTGCTCGGGCGCGACGCCCTTGACCCGATAACCCCAGGCTCGGGCCACCTTGATGCCCGACTCCACCGCCTCGGCGCCGGTGTTCATCGGCAGCACCATGTCTTTGCCCGCGAGCTCGGCGAGCGCGGTGACGAACGGGCCGAGTCGGTCGGAGTGGAACGCGCGCGACGTGAGCGTGATGCGGTCGAGCTGCGCCTTCGCCGCATCGATGAGCACCGGGTTCGAGTGCCCGAAGTTGACGGCCGAATACGCGGCGAGACAGTCGAGGTAGCGTCGCCCGTCGATGTCGGTGACCCAGGCTCCGTCACCCGACTCGACGACGACCTGAAGCGGGTGGTAGTTGTGCGCGGCGTGCTCCTCGACGAGCCGGATGGCCGCCGCCTGGCTGGCCGAGAGCTCGAGGGCCACGGTGCTCATCGGAGTTCCAGCGTGCAGCACTTGACCCCGCCGCCGCCGAGCAGCAACTCGGACAGGTCGACCTTGATGGGGTTGTAGCCGCGCTCGCGCAGCTGCTTCTCGAAGCCCAGGGCACGGTTCGCGATGACCACGTTGTAGCCGTCGGAGATCGAGTTGAGGCCCAGAATCGCACCGTCTTCTTCGCTGACCAGGATCGCGTCGGGGAACCGCTTCTCGAGCTCGAGACGGCTGGCCGTGTCGAAGGCGCTGGGCAGGTAGGCGATGTTCGCCGAGGTGTCGCCCGTGAGCGGGTCGAGCACCGAGATCGCGGTGTCGAGGTGGTAGAAACGCGGGTCGACGAGGTTCAGCGTCACGACCTCGCGGCCGTAGATCTCTCCGAGTTCCTCGTGGCTGTTCGAGGCGCTGCGGAATCCGGTGCCCGCGAGGATCACGTCGCCGACGAGCAGGAAGTCGCCCTCGCCCTCGTTGGTGTTCTGCGGCTCGGCGACCTCGTAGCCGTGGTCGCGGAACCACTCCATGAACGCAGGGCCCTCGGGCTGGCGCTCGGGGTGTGTGAAGAGCGCACCGTAGGCGACGTTGTCGATGATGAACCCGCCGTTGGCGGTGTAGACCATGTCGGGCAACCCGGGGATCTGGTCGATCAGCTCGACGGTGTGGCCGAGCGACAGGTAGGTCTCGTAGAGCGTGTTCCACTGCGTGACGGCCAGCGACGTGTCGGTGGGGATCGCCGGATCCATCCACGGATTGATGCGGTAGGCCACCGTGAAGTGGTCGGGGCGGCACATGAGGTAGTGCCGCTTGGTGGCGACGCGAGCGGGAGCCTGAGCCTGGTCTGAGGTTTCGAGAGTGGACGTCATGGGGAGTTCCTCCGAGGATTGTCACGGGAGGCGGACTGAGTCCAGTGGCCCAGGCCTGTTGCACAGCCGGGCACGCCTTCGACCAGTCTTGCATGCGGCAATCCGCGCGTGACGATCTTTCGACGCCGAACTCATGCGCCAAGTGCCAGCCGCTGCAACAATTCCGCGTATCCTCGCTGTATGGACGCGCTGGACTACAAGATTCTCGACCTGCTCAAGCTCAATTCCCGCTCGGGCTACGGCGACATCGGCCAGGTCATCGGGCTGTCGGCCTCGGCGGTCAAGCGGCGCATCGACAGGCTCGTGGGCAGCGGCATCATCCGCGGCTTCACGATTCAACTCGATCCCACCCTCGACGGCACGGTGACCGAGGCGTACGTCGAGCTGTTCTGCCGCGGAACCGTCGCGCCCGCCGAGCTCAAGCGCATCCTGTCGTCTGTGCCCGAGGTGGTCGATGCGGGAACCGTCACGGGCAGCGCCGACGCCATCGTGCACATGCGCTCGCGCGACATCCCGAGCCTCGAGCTCGCCCTCGAGAAGGTGCGCATCGCGCCCAACGTCGACCACACGCGCAGCGCCATCGTGCTCTCGAACCTGATCCGCAGGTAGCACTGGCAGACTTCGACTCGTGCACGCCCCCAATAATCCGCCCGAGATCGATCTCCGGGCCGAGTTCACGCGCTTCATGATGTCGTACAAATTCGCCATCGACGAGGTCATGACGAAGATCAACATCCTGCGCGAAGAGTTCAACCACGTGCACGACTACAACCCGATCGAGCACGTCAATTCGAGGCTGAAGTCGCCCGAGTCCATCCTCGAGAAGGCCCAGCGCAAGAGTCTCGAGATCGACACCGCCGTGATCCGCGAGAACATCCACGACATCGCCGGGATCCGCATCACCTGCAGTTTTCTGAGCGACATCTATAAGATCCGCGACATGCTCGCGCGCCAGGTCGACCTCACGGTGATCACCGAGCGCGACTACGTGGCCGCCCCCAAGGCCAACGGCTACACGAGCCTGCATCTCATCGTCTCGATTCCCGTCTTCATGTCGGACAGGGTCGAGCAGGTACCCGTCGAGATCCAGATCCGCACCATCGCCATGGACTTCTGGGCGAGCCTCGAGCACAAGATCTATTACAAGTACAACCGCGAGGTTCCGGTGACGCTGCTCGACGAACTCAAAGACGCCGCGGCCACCGCGAACCGTCTCGACCTCAAGATGCAGAATCTGCACACGCAGGTTCGTCAGCTGAATGCGAGCGCCGATGCAGGGCCCGCTGGCAACGAGGGCACCGTTCCCTTCGGCGACCTCGAACGCCTCATCGTGCCCAAGGCGCTGCTCGACTCGCTGGCAGAGCAGTCACCCCGACCTGCACCGACCGAGGCGTCCGATGCCTGACACGAGTTTTCCCGGCGCCTGGTCGGTGGATGCCGAGGGCTCGGCGCCCCCGTTCGAGCAGCTGCGGGCGCGCGTTCTCGACCTGGTCACCTCGGGTGACTTGCCCGCGGGCTTCCGGCTGCCGCCGGTGCGCACGCTCGCCGAGCAGCTCGGGCTCGCAGCGAACACGGTCGCCCGGGCCTACAAAGAACTCGAGGCCGACGGGATCGTCGAGACCCACGGAAGGGGAGGCACTCTCGTCTCGGCGCAGGGTGACGCGGCCCGTCGCGCGGCCCAGCAGGCGGCCGCGGAATACGCGGCGAAGACCCGCTCACTGGGCATCACGGAAGCCGACGCCCTTGAACTGGCGAGGACAGCCCTGAGCCTTCGCTGACCGAACGGCGGCGCAGAACGCTACTTCTCGAAGCCCTCGAGATCCATGTCGATGTCGACCGCGTCGTCTGCTGCGCTCCCCCTGGGCATGGCGAAGCGGGCGGAGTTCAACGCGAGCATCTTTTCGCGGATGTAGGCGATCGCCTCCGAATTGTCTGGGGCCTCCAGGCTGTTGTGCGATGTGGCGGCGATGATGTTGGTTCCCGAGTTCAGCAGCAGCGTGGCTACGACGGTGTCTCCGTCGGCATCGAACGCGTTCAGCTTGACCGTGTCGGCCTTGCTGTGATTTGCGAGCACCGCCGCGTATTCGATGGCCAGGTCGGCCGCTTCGTCGCCGATCATCAGTGTCTTCTCCGCGTACATGATGTGCTTCATGCTTCGAGGGTACGAAGCCAGCCGCCGACGAGGCCCCGCCTTGACATCGTCGGGCGACCGTGAGCGGTGCCCGCCGACAACTCAGCCCGCGGCCGTGTTGTACGCCGCGATCTGATCCGCGGCCTTCGACTCCGCGCCCTTCATCGACGACGTGACGTCGGCGCCCTCGACGATCTGATTGAACGCGCCGATGACCGTGGCGCGCACCGTGGGAAAGGCGCCCGTGCGGCATCCGGCTGCGGCCTGACTGGCGGGCGTGTTCGCCAGCTGATCGGCCATGGCGGCCACGTTCGGATCGGACAGGGACTGCTTGCCGACCGTGGTGTCGGCGACCGCCGTGTTGGATGCGAGATAGCCCGTCGCGCTGGCCCACTCGGCCTGCACATCGGCGGAGTGCAGATAGGTGAGGAACTCGTAGGCGGCCTTCTGCTGAGCCTCGGAGTGACCGTCTCCGGAGATCCATAGGGCGTTGCCGCCGATCACGACGCCGGCATCCTTCGAGTCGGAGGTCTTGGGGAAGGCGGCGACCTTCGAGGCCGTCTTGCTCGGGTCGGCGGTCGTGTACGCGCCCGAGGAGGTGATCATCATGCCCACCTTGTCGCTGGCGAACGCCGACGTCATGGCACTGTTATCGGTTCCGGGGTTGAGCGCGGTTCCGTCGACGAACAGCTTCTGCAGCTGACGCATGAAGGTCACCTGGGTGGGCGAGGTCAGGTCGAGCCCCGTCACCTTGTCGGAGCCTCGGCCGTTCTCGGGGGTGCAGAAGTTCTCACCGCCGGATGCCGACATCTCCTCGATCATCCACGAGTCGCTCATGTTCATGGTCATGCCGTACGCGCCCGTCGACGCGTGGATCTTCTCTGCCCAGTCTGCAACCTCGGCCACGGTCGTCGGCGGAGTGTCGGGATCGAGCCCGGCCTGCGTCACCAGGGATCGGTTCAGGTACAGCACCGGCTGCGATACAGAGAACGGCATGGCCGCCAGGCCGCCGGATGCCGACGCGTAGTACGAGCTGACGATCGGGGGAAAGCTGTCGGCGTCGAACGACGAGTCCTTGTCGGTGAACGTCGACAGGGGCGTGGTCTTCTTCGAGTCGACCATGAATCCCGTTGAGATGTCGTTCATCATGAGCACGTCGGGCGTCGATCCCGACTGCACCGCGGCGGTGTACTTGGTCTGCACGTCGGCGTAGGTGCCCTGGAACGAGGCGTCGACCGTGATCTTGCCGGCCTCCTTCTCGTTGAACTGCGACACGAGAGTGTCGAGCTCCGTGGCAGCGGGGCCCGTCATCGCGTGCCAGAACGTGACGGTCACGGGGCCGGATGCGGTGGCCGAGTCGGCGTCGGATCCGGCTGCCGCGCATCCGGACAGGGCGAGAAGCAGCGCGCTGCCGGTGACTGCGGCGATGAGCGCGCGTGTACGAAAGGACATAGTCGGGTTCTTTCTGTTCGGGTTCGATTCGGTGATCGGGTTCTATTTGAGGGCGCCGGCGGTGATGCCGCCGGCGAGGAATCGCTGTGCGAGGAGCACGACGATGAGCACGGGGAGGGTGACCATGGCGGCGCCGGCCAGCACGACGCCGACGTCGGTGGCCTCGGCGTTCGACAGCTGAGCGATGCCTACCTGCACGGTTCTGTTATCGGGAGAGTTGGTCACGAGAAGGGGCCAGAAGAAACCGTTCCAGGCGGCCGTCGCGCTGACCAGCGTCACCGAGATGAGGGTCGGCCGAACAACCGGCAACAGCATCGACCGGATGAAGCGGAAATGTCCGGCTCCGTCGAGCAGCGCGGCGTCACGCAGCTCGCCCGGAAAGCTGAGGAACGCCTGCCGGAACAGGAAGATGCTGAGAGCAGAGGCCACGAAGGGAAGGAACACGGCGGGCACGGTGTCGATGAGGTGCCATGACGAGATCGTGAGGTAGTTGGCGATAAGGGTCGTCTCGGCGGGGATCATCATGCTCGACAGGAGCACCAGAAACAGCGCCCGCGTGCCGCGCAGCCGACAGAAGACGAGAGCGTACGCCGTGGCGATGCCGATGGCGACCTGCAGGACGGTCTGGCAGATCGTCACCACCAGGCTGTTGCCGAACTGCCTCCCGAGCGGAATGACCTGGGTGGCGCGAATCACGTTGTCGAGGGTGAGGTGGACGGGCAGGAGCCCCTCCAGCCCCTGATCGAGCCAGGCCGTGGGGGTCAGCGCGCCCTCGAAGATGTAGTAGAGCGGGAAGCACACCACGATGACCGCAGCGACCAGCCAGCCGTAGAGCAGGGCGCCGCGTATCCGGGCGCGCGTCGAGGATCGTCTTGTGGGCTGACGCATCAGTAGTTCACTCGCTTCTCGAGAACGCCGAACTGCACGAGCGACAAAGCGAGTACCAGCAGAAAGAGCACGACTCCGAGTGCCGCGGCCAGGCCGAAGTTGGCGCTGCCCGCCCCGAACGCCGACTGATAGATGTTGTAGACGAGCGTCGTAGTGGAATTCGCGGGTCCTCCTCCGGTGAGGATCTGGATCTGACCGAAGGTCGTGAGCGCCTCGACGGCTCCGGTCACCACGATGAAGAACAGCGTGGGGGTCACGAGCGGCAGCGAGATCGACCAGAGGGTTCGAAGAGGCCCTGCCCCGTCGAGGTGCGCCGCCTCGATGACGTCGTGGTCGATGGCACCGAAAGCGCCGAGCAGGAGCAGCACGGTGAACCCGATCGAGCCCCACACGGTGACGACGATCACGCTGGCGAAGGCCCACTGCGTGCTGGTGAGGAAGGGGATGTCGGAGCCGCCGAAACGCGTGATCACGGAGTTCACGAGGCCGTTGCCCGGCGCAAGCATGGCCGCGAAGGCGACGGATGCCGCCGAGACGCTGACGACCATGGGCGACGTGAGCAGCGCCCGGAACACCGGGATTCCGCGCAGCTTCGTGGTGAGCGGGATGGTGATGAGCAACCCGAGCACGATCCGTCCGGCCACCACGGCCAGGCAGAATGCCCCCGTGCGCAGCATCGTCGCGCCGAACTGCGGGTCGGTGAAGATCGTGACGAAGTTCTTCGCGCCCACGAAGCCCGCCGCCTGACCGAAGATGTCTGTTCCCTGCGTGCTGAGCCAGATGACCTTGCCGAGCGGGTAGAACACGAAGACCGCGAAAACGGCGAAGGCGGGTACGAGGAGCGCGACTCCGACGCGTCGGTCGGAGCGGAGCCAGGACTGCGCCGACGGCACGCGGCGGTTGCCCACGGCGACGCGCCGTTCTGCGGTGATCGAGGCCGACATTCAGCATCCTCTCGGATAATAGGGAACGTTCCCTTTTTGGGACGGGTCAACTCTCCGACACCTCCGGATGCACGGTCAAGCGGCGCGAGTATCCGGTCGCCGAGCGTTCACTCGGCGTTAAGGAAGGCCTGAATCAATCCCTATCAACCCGAATAGGAGCACTGTGACCCCCGACATGATCGACAACCCGAATGAGCTTGCCGCCCTCGCCGAAACCGCTGCCCGCACGGCCGCACCGGCCCTCCGCGCGGCCTTCCGCTCCGACATGGACATCTCGTTCAAGCGCGACGCGCACGATGTAGTGACCGAACACGACCGCGAGGCGGAGCGCGTCATCAGCGAGGTGCTGCAGAGCGGCGCCCCGGGGTCGCAGATCCTCGGCGAAGAGACCGGCAGCTCTGGCGAGGCGAGGCTGCGCTGGATCATCGATCCCATCGACGGCACCGCCAACTTCGCCCGCGGCCTGGCGTACTGGTGCATCTCGATCGCCGCAGAAGTCGACGGCGAGGTGGTCGCAGGAGTCGTGCTCGACCCGATGGCCGACCATCTCTTCTCCGCCGGCGCCGACGAGGCCACCCTCGACGGCACCCCCTTGCGTTCAGCCTCGGCCCCCGACGACCGCTCGACGCTGCTCACCAGCTTTCCGAACCAGCACGATGTCGATCTGCTCGGCGACGCGGCCTTCGAGCTGCTCGCGCAGATCACCGCCGGCTATCAGCACCACCACAGCACCGGCAGCGGGGCACTGAACCTGGTGCACGTCGCCGCGGGCTGGTCGGACGCGACGATGGGCTTCGACACGAGCCCGTGGGATGTCGCGGCCGGGGCGTATATCCTGCGTCGCGCGGGCGGCAGCTACGCCGGCTTCCGCGAGGGCGTCGCGGTCGACAGACCGCAGAACAGCCTGGACTACGTGGCGATGGGAGCCGGTGGAGACCACACCGCCCTCATCACGCGGGTACGCGAGCTGTCGGCGCACTGGTTCCCGGCGGCCTAGCGAGACCGGATGCCGCCGGCCGCCGCGAGGGCGGCCGGGCTCACGGCATCCGGCCCCTGGGTCAGGCGATCACACGGTCACGCGCTGGTCAGCTGCCAGCTGTGCACGTGCTCCCACGTCATCGTCTTCCACCAACGGCCCGACCAGTCAGGGCTCGCCGTGCGGTACATCACAACCGAGCGCCCCGCGAATCCGCTCGGCACCGGCACCTCGAGTTCTCTAATGAACTCGCCGACCTCGTCGCGCAGGTCGGGCCTCTCGTAGAGGTCGTGCGAGGCCAGCGAGAGGTGCCCACGAAACAGCTCGGGCACGAAGTCATTGGGCAACGGGTTGTTCATGGGGCGCCGGAACGGCTCCACCGCGGCCTCGATGTCACGAGCGAGGCTCACCAGCGCCTCGTTCTCGGTGCCGTCGGCGTTCTGGCTCACGTCGTATACATAACCGATTCCAGGGGCTCGGATGCCCGCATTGTGCACCTCGAACGCCTCGCGATTCGCGAGCAGCGCGGTCACGGCCGCGACCACCTCGTTCTCGTTGAAGCCGAAGGGCTGGCTACCGACGAGGGTCGCGTGCGGGGGAAACGCGCCCGCCGAGAGAAGACCGTACTGCGCGCGCAATTGATCGGTGATGACGGTCACCGCACGGCACGTCTTGGGGTCGGGTCGCAGATAGATGCCGTAACGGAACGGGTCGCTGTCGTCACGGGGCAGCTTGTGGGCGATGTGGTCGTTCACACGATCTCGCTTTCTGGTGGGTATCGTTCGGGATAGGGAACGTTCCCTATTCTGCGCACAGCCATCACTGATGAGAGGAACGCGCAGACGTCCACTGGGTGAACGAACGATGACGAGGGCTAGACCGCCGCCGCCGTCCGGCCTTCGATCAGCTCGCCCGCGATCGAGCGATGACGCGCACCCTCGGCAACGCCCTCGATCTGATCGACGACATCATCGACGGAGAGTCGCCCTATGAGACTCAGCGGCTGTCGCCACGAGGTGATGCCGAGGAGGCTGGTCGTGAAGGGGCGCACGCCGTCGTACCCCGTCACCGAGATGTCAGCGGGAGCACTGAGGCCCATGCGGCGCAGGGATTCGAGAACCGAGATCGCCCACGAATCGCTCGGAGCCATCACCGCGGTCACGCCACCGGCAGCCACTATCGCCTGCACGATCGAATCAGCACGCTCGACGTCTCCGCCGAAGTCCTCGCAACGAAAGGCGAGAACCTCGACATCCGCTTCACGCAGGCGCTCCACCATCGCCATCGTGCGCGCCGACTGAGTGATCGACGATTCGGCTGTGTGCGTCATCACGGCCACGCGGCGGTGACCGAGGATCGCCACTCGCTCCGCCAGCCCTCGACCGCCGCCGACCTCGTCGCAGTAGACGCTGCTCACCGAGGGGTCGGCCTCCGGTCGACCCGCGATCACGGTCGGGATCCGGCGAGCGAAAGGAATGATGTCCTCGACGGGCAGAGCGCCGCTGCAGACGATGAGCCCCTCGACACGCAGCGAGACGAGCGTCTCGAGGGCCCGCCGCTCCTCCTCGATCGGAAAAGTGCCGGAACCGGTTGCGGTGACCGCGCGGTACCCCCTGGCCGACGCCTGTTCCTGGAACGCCGTCAGGAGGTGGCCATAGAACGGCGTCGCGGCATCCCGCACGAAGACGCCCAGCGTATGGGTGCGATGAGCCGACATGCCGCGGGCGTTCGCGTTGGCCACATAGCCGAGCGCGTCGGCCGCCGTCTTCACCTTCGCCACCGTGCGCGCTGCCACCCCCGGAGCGCCCGACAGGGCCCTCGAGACGACAGACTTCGAGACACCCGCGGCCGCCGCCACATCGTGGATGGTGGGTGCGGGGCCGAGCTGGCGCCCGCCGGGCGTGCGACCCACGGGCTCGTCGTCTTCGGGGGTCAGCTCGCGCACGCTCCTACGCTAGCGGGCGTGGGGTCGCGGTGGCGGCCAGCACCAGTTCGAGTGCGCGACGCTGACGACTCGCGGGCCAGCGCTCGGGGTCTCCTGCCGCGAGGGTCGACACGCCTTCGACGGCGGCCGCCAATGTCGACGCCTCCTCACGAGCAGTCGCCTCATCTGCGACGCCTGACGCCTCGAGCAGCCGAACCAGACGCGTCGCAAATGCCCGGCTGTGCAGCGCGTGACGCTCGGCCAGAACCGGGTCGCTCAGCGCCGCCGCGAGGAAGCCGATCCACACCCTGGCTTCGGCGAGCTTCTCGGAGTCACTCGGGAGCGCCTGGAAGACAACTTCGCGCAATGCGGTCGCCACATCGGGAGCTTCGCTCTCGAGCGCATCGGAGCGCACCCGTGTGCGCTCGTGCAGAACGTCGCGCGCGTGCAAGAGGAGCTCACGCTTATCGCGGAAGGTGTGCAGAACAAGACCGGTCGAGCATCCCGCTCGCTCTGCCACAGCCCTGAGCGTCAACCCGGTCGGTCCGCGGTCGGCGAGCGTGAGGAAGACAGCTTCAGACAGGCGCCGACGGATCGCTTCATCATCTCGAACACGGGGCATCTTTCAAGCGTAACATCTGTTACCGTAACGGTTGTCACCGAAAGGATCTTCGTGAACTGGAATATTTCCCCCGTCGCCTATGACCACCCCGATGCCGATCGGCTGAGGCGCGAACAACGCCGAGAGCTCGACGCGCGATACGGAAGCAGCGACCACGAGCCAGGAACCCCTCCGTCCGCCGACGATGTTCCAGTGTTCCTCCTCGCCACAGATCCCTCCGGCCGCGCCATCGCCTGCGGCGGTTTGCGCCCACTCGACGAGACGATCGTCGGAGCGCACTCCGTTGAGATAAAACGGATGTACGTAGCACCGCATGCGCGAGGCACGGGAGTGGCAACCGCTCTGTTGAGAGCTTTGGAGACCGCGGCCGCCGAATTGGGAGCACGTCGGGTCGTCTTGGAGACGGGAACTCAGCAACCCGACGCCATCCGTTTCTACGAGCGCGAGGGGTACGAGACCATTCCCCTTTTCGGCTCGTATATCGGAGGTCCCCAGTCGCGCTGCTTCGGGCGGTCCGTGTCTGCCGTCAGGCCAACCGGGCTATAACGGCTCCGGCAATGCCTTCACTGTGTGCGCCGTAACGGTCGACCAGCAGGGCGGTCATGCCCACGGCGCGCGCGCCGTCGATGTCGTGCAGCGGGTTGTCTCCGACGAATAGACATTCGCCAGGGTCGACACCCAGCCCTGCCGCTAGCAGACGAAAGGCCTGCGGATCGGGTTTCTGCATGCCGATGCGCTCGGAGATGCAGATGTGGTCGAAGACCTCGAGCAGTCCCGTGACGCGCAGCTTGTCGAGCTGCTGTTCCTCTGCCCCGTTCGTCAACAACCCCATCCGGCGCCCGGTGGCCTTCACGCGCCGCACGAGTTCGACACTGTCTGGAAAGGCGCGCCAGGCGGCCCTGTAGCCGGCCATATAGCGCTCGAAGAGCGCGTCGAGTTCCGCCACCTCGGAGGGAGCCGGTACTCCCAGTGCCGGCAGCACCGTTCGCAGTCTCTCGCGACGCTGCTCCTTAAAGTTGATCCGACGCAATCGCCATCGTTCGATCTGTTCGTCTTCGGCGGCGAACCACAGCGCGCGGGCATGCTCCGTCGGCTCGACTCCGAGCGACTCGAGAAAACGATCGACGCCGACGATCGCCGAACCTCGATGGTCGAACAGCGTGCCGTCCAGATCGAATCCAACGGCACGAATCTCGACCACGACTACACCTGTTCGTCGCGCACGCCAGGGTCCGCGCTCGGCCCCACGCCCGCAGCGCTCGTCACCCGCCGACGCTCACGAAACCCGGATACCGCTCGGCCGACGCCGAGTACGACGCCGAAAGCCCACAGGGGCAACCCGATCATGATGATCCACAGGGGCCCATGGCGGACTGTGCCGATGTCTTCGAGCGGGTTCCAGCCGTGCTCATTGCAGATCCAGATCGAGGCCACCAGGAACAATGCCGACCAGAACGCCAACAGAAGAGGTCGTCTGCGAAGGGACTGCAGGAATCTTGATCTGAGTCGTGTCGAGGCCACAGGACGATTCAAGCGCCGAAGGCACGACGCTCGGCTGAGATCAGCCTGCCAACTCGCTCGGTCTTTCGCGAGACTGCCCGACCCACACCCCAAACGGCATCGGCAGACATGAGATGGTGTCCCAGGAGGCGCACCGTGCTGCATTGGTTCTACGACATCGACATCGTCGATGGCCCGCTTCCCTTTGCGATCTGGACAGTCTCCGCTGTGGGCGCCGTTCTCCTCGTCCTCCGACGACCCGCCCGGCGACCCACCCGTCGCCCCACCCGTCGATGGCTGGTCGTAGCCTCCGTCAGCATGCTGGTCGGCGCCGTGCTGGGGCTGACCCTCGTCGCCATCGTCGACGCCTCCGGGGTCGTCGGCGTGCCGTTGCCCACCCCGACCGCACCCTGGATCGCCGCGCTGTTCGCGGCCATCGGGCTCGCCATCGCGAGCATGGTGAGGTCGTCGCGCAAGCGAAAAGTCGCCGCCGTGGCCCTGATCGTTCTCGGACTACTTTCGGCCGCCCTCGGCGTGAATGCCGGATTCGGGATCAACCGCACGATCGGATCTGCCCTCGGTGTCTCTACCGGGAACGCGATCGACGGGCTCAGCCGCCCCCAGCCCGCCCCCACGGGCACGGCTCCCGTCACCTCAACACCGCTGTACGCGGGTTGGGATCCTCCGTCCGACATGCCTGCCACGGGAAAGACCGGCCTGCTGACCGGCGCCGATGCGATCTCGTCGAGCAGCGCGTTCGTGCCCCGCGAGGCCTCGATCTACCTCCCACCGGCAGCTCAGGTCGCGAACCCGCCCGCGCTTCCCCTGGTGGTCATGATGATGGGCCAGCCCGGCAACCCTCAGCCGGACTTCATCGCCGCGGCACTCGACGAGGTGGCGGCGAAGAACAAGGGTCTCGCTCCTATCGTGATCATCGCCGATCAACTCGGAAACCCCGACACCGACCCGGTGTGCGCCGACTCGGCCAGATATGGCGGCGTCGACACCTATTTCAACAAAGACATCGTCGCCTACGCGAAGAGCAGGCTGAACATCCTGCAAGACCCTCAGTACTGGACGATCGCGGGGTACTCGAACGGCGGCTCCTGCGCGTTCACCTGGGCGAGCAAGTATCCGGAGATCTGGGGGAACCTCGTGGACATCTCGGGCAACGAGTGGCCCGGAGACGAGAACGAGGCGGCAGCCATCGCCGACGGATACGGCGGAGACGCGGGCGCCTTCGCAGCCGCCAAGCCCGCGGCCTGGCTCCAGAAGAACGCAGGAAAATTTACGTCGCACGTGGCGATCTTCACCGCGGGCGAGAACGACCCGGAGTACACGCAGTTCGCTGCCAACAACGCCGCCCTGGCCGAAGCGGCCGGTTTCACGACCAAGAACTACGTGGTGCCGGGCGCCGACCATGTGGTGACAGCCCTGCGAGGCGGGCTCCCCTATGCCTTCACCGAGCTCTACCCCCGACTGGGACTCGCGGCACCCCCTTCGTCGTGACCCACAGGCTGGGAACCAGCCCTGGACTTACTCGGCATCTCCTTTCTTTTCGGCCATCGCCATCTGCTGTTCAGCGCTCATTCACCGTGCCGTCGATCGCCGAGGTGAGAAGCAGAGAAAACTCGACGCCGTGCCCGAACACATCGAAGATCACGACCGTCCCGGCCTCTCCCGCCGCGGATTCCTCGCCGCCGGCGGAGCCGTGGGAGCCCTCGCCGCAGCCGGTATGGGGTCTGCGGGGCCCGCCGCGGCATCACCTTTGGTAGCCGACTCGCTCCTGGCCGGGGCATCGTCGGCTCCGTCGCTCGCCTCGCCCCCGACCTCTGCGAAGAAGTGGTCGCCCGACCTCCCCTCGCCGCGTTTCACCGTCGCTGTGATGCCCGATACCCAGTACATGTTCGACGGCGCGTCGATCGATCCGAAGCCTCTGCGGGCATCGCTGCACTACGTCCTCTCCGAGCAGAAACGCCAGAACATCGTCTTCCTCGCGCATCTCGGCGACCTCACCCAGAACGGGGCAGCTGCGGAGATGGCCGCCGCCGGCGCTGAATTCGCTCTCTTCGACAACGCGGGTGCGGCCTACAGCGTTCTGGCAGGCAATCACGACATCGACGCGTCGACCGACGATCAGCGAGGACAGACGGCCTACCTCGACGTGTTCGGACCGTCTCGGTTCAGCGGCTCTGACAGCTTCGTCGACGCGTCGCCCGATGGCTACAACACGGCCCATGTCTTCACGGCGGCGGGCCGCGATTGGCTCGTGCTCGCGCTCGACTGGCGAACCAGCGCCGGCGGGCTCGCCTGGGCGCATTCCGTGCTGGCGGCGCACCCCGGATCCCCCGTCATCCTCACCTCGCACACCCTCGTCGACTCGGCCGCCGACGGCTCTGCGACGTTCGACGCGTATGGGCAGGGGCTCTGGGACTCGTTCGTCTCGAGCCACGACCAGATCTTCTTGACCCTCAACGGCCACTACTGGGGACCGGGTCGCACGACGGCGGTCAACTCGGCCGGTCACGCCGTCGACCTGCACCTCACGAACTACCAGAACCGCTACTACGGCGGCGCGGCGATGATCAGGCTCTACCACTTCGACACGGAGCGCAATGTGATCGACGTCGAGACACTCTCGCCCTTCCTGATCGACGGTGGACTGAAGACACCGAACGAGCTCGCCGAGCAGGAGACGCGTCTGAGCGGCGACATCGACCGATTCACCATGCAGATCGATTTCGCCGAACGGTTCTCGGGGTTCGCACCGGTGCCCGTGCGCCCAGCACGCTCCGCGCAGAGCATGCTCGTCTCCGGCACCACCGCGTACTGGCGGTTCGACGGGCAGCCGAATGGTGCGAACGTCAGCGGCTCTACGCGCATCGCCGATCTGAGCGGAAACGGCAACGATCTCGTCGTCGCCAATCGGCCCGGCGCGGTGGCTGGCGCCCTTCTCTGGTCGGATGCTCATCATCCCGACCAGCCGGGAGCCGGCAGCCTATCGCTCACCGGCGGTCGCCCCGGAGGCGACTATCTGAAGACCGTCGACCAGGCACCGCTGAACAGCAACCAGTTCCTCAGCGGCTATACGGTCGAGGCGTTTCTGTTTCTGCCCACCACATTCGACGGCAGCGCGAACGGGTTCTGCGCCCTTCTGTCTCAGTCGTCGTCTGCCGGGGAGGCGGGCAAGGCGCACTCCAGCAGCGGCGATCCGCAGGAGCCCTCGGTCACCTTGAGTCTCTCCAGCGATAGAGAACTGCAATGGTGCGTCTACCCCGCCAGCCAGGACGGGTCGCTCACGAACTGGGGTCACGAGCTGCCCCTCGCGTCGTGGTGGCACGTCGCGGTCGTCAACAACGGCAAGCACACGACGATGTTCGTCGACGGATGCCCCGTAGCGCGAAACCCGTCGACGAAGAACAGCGGTCTCGCGGTGGTCGGCCAGCCCTGGCTGCTCGGCGGCTACAACTACGGGGGCAAGCTCGATCAGGTCTTCGTCGGCAACATCGGCGACGTCAGGGTGACCGAGCGAGCCCTCGACCCGAGTGAGTTCATGATCGCCTGACCAACGCCGGCTCTAGATCGCCTGACCAAAGCCCGCTCTAGAAGGGGCAGTTGTCGAAGGACGCAGTTGCTAGAAGGGGCAGTCCGTTAGGTCCTCCCCCCATCACTGTCGTCGGGCTCGCTGCAGCGATCTCGACCAGTGCGGCGATGGGGGTGGCGACTTCGGTATTGGCGGTCGTGGCCGTCGTGGCCGCGGTGCGATCGAGGAGTTCTTGCGGCGCAGGTCGCATCTTGCCTTCGGGACTGACCGTGTATCGGTAGCCCGCTGGTGATGTGGCGGTGAGGGTGTCGTCTCCGTTTTGTGTGATCTGCCACCTCGTGTGGTGCTTCACCTTGTGATGCTCCTGACTTAGCGGGGCCAGGTTCTCGGGAGTCGTGTGACCACCCAAAGCATGATCTTCGGTGTGATCGATGTCGGCTCGCTCCGACGGAACCGTGCACCCCGGGAACACACACGTCGGGTGCACCAGCCTTGCGTGGTCGATCATGCGTGCGGTCGGCCGGTAGTCCCTGGGGTCGTTTGTCAGGATGCGTCCCGTGACGGGGTCGGTGAGGATGCGCCTCCAGGAGGTCGCCTCCGCCGTCAACTGCGCCGCGGTCGCTGGGTCGATCGGACCGTAGCCGCGGAGGATCGCAGCCTCCTGCCCAACACCGAGCAGGGTCATCGCCGGAACCATCACGTGAACCCGTCCCCGAATGCCGCGGGTGGCTCCGGGGATCGAGGTCTCACCGTTGAGCATCAGATCGCACAGGACATCGAGTTTCAGGTGTCCCATGCTGCGCGGGTCGCCACCCGCCCTAAGCCCAGCAGCCAACCGTGCCGCCCGATCTGCGATCGCGTGGATCTCGGGCGCTGGTGCGAACAGGGTCAAATACGCCATGCCATCCGCCCCCGGATCGACATAGATACGCCGGGTGGCCGCAGCCTTCTCGGCCCGTTCCACCGCGGTGGACGGTTGGGAGAGCTCAACCTGCGCTCTCGCCTTGCGGTCGAGCTGCTTCGGGTTCACCTCCGCCGCCAGCGCTGCGAGCCGGGCGTCGTACGACACCAATGCGTCGCCCTCGAGGCCGTCGGCGTTTTTTGCGATGACCTCGGCGTGCTCCCACGACACGACACCGGCAGCCACTGCCGAGAGCGTGGCAGGGAGGCGATCCACGAGAGCGGTACTGGTGTCGATCAGGGTCGCGGCCCGGTACTCGGTGCGGCGAGTGAACTGGGCGAGTTCGGTGAACAACTCGACCCTCTCGACACGGGCCGTCGACCAGACCGGCCCACCCGTTGATGTGTCGGACGGTGCCTGCCGGTGCAGGTGGTTTCTCGCGTCGGTGACGCGTCTGGCCCTGGCCGCAGACAGCCGGGCTATCTGCGCGTCGAGGGCGGCGACCTCCTCGAGTGCGACCACATACGAGTCTGGCTCGAGAAGCGGGATCGTTGATGTCATACGAGAAGTCAAACAGCAGCCACCGACACCGGGTCGAAACCCATAAACAACGCTTGATCAGGAGATATGGCTGTGGATAAGTGCCAAAACAGGCAACCTGTGGAGGAGTAGTCGACGCGCGTAGATGAGTCCGGGATCGTTCGATTCGGCCGCCCGATTTCTCCGAGCACGGCTCGGCACATACGCCCCACGCACACCAGCGGCGACACTGGATGCAAGGGGAGATACGCACCATGGAGAACAACACCGGCGAGCCAGTCAGGCGCGCACCGAGACACGCAGCACCGATGATCGACGGTGACGAACCGACGGGCGACGCTCCCCTCAAAGACGCTCCTCTCGAAGAAGCCCCGGTCGAAGACGCTCCCCTTACCGACGCGTCCCCAGGCGCATCCCCCGTCGACGCCCCCATCGATCCCGAAGACGCCGTCGTGCTCAGCCGCCTCGAGCGCAACGACGACTCCCCCGCGCGGGTACGCAACTGGAAGCGCGACCTGCTCGACCTCACCCTGCGCAATCCGCTGCTCAACATGCCGCGCACCCAGAAGGTGCTCGACCTCGTCGTGCCGCCGGGCCTGCTCCCCTCGATCGACGACGCCGTGCACGCGGGCCGCAAGCTGCGCCTCTCGAGCGGCCTCGACGCATCCGGCCGCAAGCGGGTCGACGGCATCGACTCGCACACGCCGCTCGCGCACGACGAGCTGAGCGCCGTCTTCCGCACCTCGCGCACGCTCTTCTCCCAGGTCGACGATGAGAAGCACCGCAAGCAGCTGCGGGCCATGAAGCGCGAGGCCGAATCCCTCGAGCAGGAGACGGGCAGCAATTACCTGTACCTCACGCTCGGCACGCTGATTCACACACGACCGGATGGGCGCGAGGCGCGCGCTCCCCTGTTCCTCATGCCGGTCCGGCTCACCGGCGGCCTGTCGTTCACCCCCTACTTCCTCGCCGCCGAGGGCGACGATCTGGCCACTCCCAACCTGTGTCTGCTGCAGTGGTTCGAGACCACGCAGGGGCTCGACCTCTCCGAGCTGCGCGAACCTGCCATCGACGACTCGGGAATCGCGATCGAGGCGGTCTTCGACGGAATCCGCCGCCAGCTCGCGGAAGCCGAGCTGCCCTACCGACTCGAGGAGTCGGTGAGCCTCGCCATCCTGCGGTTCTCGACCTTTCAGATCTGGAAGGATCTCGAGCGCAATTGGCGCTCTCTGCTCTCGAACCCCGTGGTCAGGCACCTGGTCGAACGACCCGGCGAGACCTTCGTCGAGCCGGCCGGCAACGCCCGGCCCGAGATCGATGAGGCCGCTCTGAGACTGCCGATCGCGGCCGACGGCTCGCAGATGGCCGCCGTCGTGCGCGCCACGAGCGGCCAGTCGTTCGTTCTCGAAGGCCCTCCGGGCACCGGCAAGTCGCAGACCATCACGAACCTCATCGCGCACGCGCTCACCGAGGGCAAGACGGTGCTGTTCGTCGCCGAGAAGCAGGCCGCCCTCGAGGTCGTGAAGAGGCGCCTCGACGCGATCGGCCTCGGTACGTTCAGCCTCGAACTGCACGGTGCGAAGCAGTCGATGAACACGATCCGCGAGCAGCTGCGCGAGTCGTTGCGCCTGCGGGTGCCGACCGATCCGCACGCGTGGGCGCTGGCCGACACACGGTTGCGTTCGGCGATCGCCGAGCTCGACCGGCATCCGGCGCGCGTGCATTCGCCCAACGCCCTCGGCTACACGGTCTGGTCGGCATACGACGCACTGGCGACGCTCGGCGAAGGGCCCACGGCGGCCGTGCCCGCGAACTGGCTCACGACGACCCCCGACGAGAGCCCCACGATTCTCACCCGCGACTTCCGCGACGCCGCGCAGCGCTTCGGGCTGCGCCCGGGCCACCCATGGCTCATCGCCGGGGCGACCGATCCGGCCCAGCTGCAGGTTGCTCCGGTCACCGACTCTCTGCGTGATCTCGCAGCCGTTCGCCCCCGTCTCGATGAACTCTCGTCCGAGGCTCGCCTCGCCCTCGGAGACCTTCGCCCGGCGACCGAGCTGCCCGTCGCATCCCGCCTGCTCGAGGCCCGGTCGCGCGGCCTGCTGCCGGCCACCGACGCGCTCGCGACCATCGACCGATCGAGCTGGCGCGAGGCATCCGATGCCCTGCGCGCCGGGCTCGTCGACTACCTCGAGCGTCACGCCACGGTGCTCGCGAATGCGTCTGCCGCGGCGATCGAGGCGCCCAAGCTCGACGAGTGGGCCGAGCGGTCTGGCACTCTCGACGCCGCCTGGTTCGTGCCCGAGCTGCGTCGCCGCTCGATCCGCGCGGGTCTGCGGCCACTGCTGCGCGCCGGGTTCGAGCCGAGCGGCAAGGCGGTCACGCCGCTGCTCGTCGGGCTTCAGGCCGCACGATCGGATGCGCAGGAGCTCCAGCGCCAGGCGGCCGCTCTGGCGGGACTCGTCCTCCCGACCGGCTGGCAGCCCTACGCGCCCGACGCGAAGAACGTGCTCGACACGGCTGTGCGCACCTCACTCGGATCGGTCTGGCTGGCGAAGCGCACTCCGCGCGCCTGGGGCTGGATCTCGAACGCGCGCGACGCCGGCGAGGCCGACGCCGCGGTGCGCGACGGCGCGATCGTTCGCGACATCGACGCCAGCTGGAACCGCTGGCTCGCCGCCGTCGGGGCCACCGGTCTGACGGTTCGGCAGTGGGCTCACGGCCGCGACTGGGTCTCTGCCTGGGCCACCGACGAGGTCGCCTGGCTCATCGACGTGCGCGCCACCGGACTGCTGCAGCTTCAGCGCTTCGCTGAGACGCGGCGCCAGCTCGAGCACCTGCGCGAACTGGGTCTCGCAGGCTTCAGCACACAGTTGGCGACGGGCCAGATCGAGGCGGCCGACGCATCCGAGGCCCTTCTGCGGGGGCTCGCCACGGCGTCGCTCGACGAGCGACTGGCGGCGACCCAGCTCGACAGCTTCGATGGCGACGCCCAGGACCGAAGCGTCTCGGCGTACCGAGACCAGGGTGCCCTGGTGCGAGAGCAGCTGCGCAGCGAGCTCGCCTCCGAGCTGCTCGCCGCCCGACCCTTCGACGCCGATGAGTTGCGCGGCGAGGTGGCAGAGCTCGCTCGCCAGATCGAGCGCAAGCGCGGTGGCCTCGCTTTCCGCGAGGTGGCTCGCCGCTACCCGCGAGCGCTCACTTCGATCGTGCCGGTGTTCCTCATGAGCCCCGGCTCGGTGGCGCACTTCCTCGATCCCGACAGCATCGAGTTCGACCTGGTGATCTTCGATGAGGCCTCGCAGATCAGGGTTCCGCAGGCCATCGGCGCGATGGGCCGCGGCAAGGCCGTGATCGTGGTCGGCGACTCGAAGCAGATGCCGCCCACGCGCATCATGCAGGTGGATGCGACGGGTCCCGGCACACCCGCCCCCGACCGCGATCAGCCGTTGGTCGTCGAAGACCTCGAGTCGATCCTCACCGAGTCGGTGGAGTCGGGGCTGCCGCAGCTCTGGCTGAACTGGCACTACCGCAGTCAAGACGAGAGCCTCATCGCGTTCTCGAACGCCGCGTACTACGGCAACAAGCTCGTGAGCCTCCCGTCGCCCAGCAGTGCGGGTGCGAAGGCGACCCCGGCCGGCTCGACCGCCACCGGTCTCAGCTGGCGCCGCGTCGACGGCGTCTTCGACCGCGGACGCACGCGCACGAACGAGGTCGAGGCGCAGGCCATCGTCGACGAGATCGTCTCGCGCCTGCGCGCCCCCGCCACGATGCGCGAATCGATCGGGGTGGTCTGCTTCAACGTGCAGCAGCGCGACCTGATTCTCGACAAGCTCGAAGACAGCACCGACCCGGTCATCCAGAAGGCGCTGCTCGCGGCCCCGGGATCGGAGCTCTTCGTGAAGAACCTCGAGAACGTGCAGGGCGACGAGCGCGACACGATCCTGTTCTCGTTGGACTTCTCGAAAGACCCCGACACGGGCACGCTGCCTCTGAACTTCGGGCCGCTCAATCTGCCCGGAGGCGAGCGCCGGCTCAACGTGGCCGTGACGCGCGCCAAGCGGCAGGTCGTGCTGTTCAGCTCGTTCGACGCGGCCGACATCCAACTCACCCGCTCGCGCGCTCAGGGCATCGCCGACCTCAAGGCGTATCTGACCTTCGCCGCGACCCGCAGTGTCGGCGCGCTTCCCGGCGGAGGTCGGGGCGGAGCACAGGATGCGGTGACCGGCAACCACGGGCGATTCGTCGACGAGATCGCCACCGCCCTCCGCGATCGCGGCCTCGAGGTCGAGACCGGCCTCGGGCTGTCGTCGTTCACCGTCGATCTCGCCGTGCGCCGACCAGGCAACACGTCGTGGGCTGTCGCCGTGATGGTCGACGGGCCCGGTTGGGCCTCGCGGGCAACGGTCAGCGACCGCGACGGCGCGCCGAACCTGCTCGTCGACGTGATGTCGTGGCCGGCCGTGATCCGGGCCTGGTTGCCCGCGTGGATCCGTGACCGGAGCGCCCTCATCGCTCGCATCGTCGTCGCTGTCGACCACCCCGCCAGTGCGCGACTGCCCGACGCGGATGCGGCCCAGGCCGTGCGCGACGCCGGCAAGGCGGCCGATCGGGCTGCTGCAGACGCTGCGGCCGAGAAGGCGTTCCCGACCGCCGTGTCGACGTCGACGCTCGCGCGCGAGCTGCCCGTGTTCGAGGCCGCAGACGACAGCGCGATCCATCCGCAGTCCGCGCTCGACAACATCGACTCCGAGCCTGTCATCCGGTCGATGGCGGCAGACATCCTCGAGGCCGAGGGGCCGATCCCGCTCGACCGCCTGATCGGCACGATCGCCCACCGCTTCGACTACACCCGGGTCGGCGATGCGAAGCGCGCCCTGTTGCAGCAGATCGTGCGCAAGGAGTTCGCGGTCGCCCCCGATGACTTCGTGTGGCCGGAGAGCCTCGACTCGTCGAGTTGGCGGGGTGCACGTCGCACCTCGTCGAGCGCTGTTCGACCCGTCACCGACGTGAGCCCGCAGGAGATCGCGAACGCGATCGAACTTCTGCTCGCCGAATCGCTGTCCATCGACTCCGACGAGCTGCTGCGCGAGACCGCCTCGGTGCTGGGCTACTCGAGACTCACGGAGCAGACGCGCACGTGGATCGAACGCGGGCTCGCGCTGGCTCTCTCCGAGAACCGAGTGCGGCGCGAGGGCACGAGGCTCGTTCGGGCGCAGTAGCCGTCGCTAGTTCAGTCGCGGCGTGCGCGTGCGCACTTCGCGCAACACGAAGCCCGCGATGACGACGAGTGCTCCCGTCACGACCGCGGGCAGCGGCAGCGTGATCACGAGCACCGCGCAGCCGAGCGCCCCCAGCACGCTCACCGCACGCGGATATCGCCGAAACGCCCGGGCCTGCCGAAACGCGGCCAGGTTCGCGACGAAGTAGTACAGCAGCACACCGAACGACGAGAACCCGATCACTCCGCGCAGATCCGCGACGAGCACCAGCACCACGACCACGGCACCCACCACGAGCTCCGCGCGATAGGGCGTCTTGTAACGCGCATGCACCGCGCTGAACCAACGCGGCAGATCTCCCTCGCGCGCCATCGCGAAGGCCGTGCGGCCGAGCCCGGCGATGAGCGCCAGCAGCGCGCCGAGCGAGGCGAGAGCGGCCCCGATTCGCACCAACGGCGCGGCCCACGCCCATCCATTGGTCGTCACGACGTCGACGAGCGGGTTGTCGGTGGCCGCAAGACCGGATGCGCCGAGCGCCCCGAGCGCGGTCACGCCGACCGCGGCGTAGACCACCACCACGACCGCGAAGGCGATGCCGATAGCCCGAGGAATGTTCTTGGCCGGGTCGCGCACCTCTTCTCCGAGGGTGGCGATGCGCGCGTACCCCGCGAAGGCGAAGAACAGCAGCCCAGCCGACTGCAGAACGGCGAGTGGACCGCCGATCGCGCTTTCCACCTCGGCGTGCGCAGGAACTGTGCCCGAAAGCCTCCATTCCCCGCCCCCGCCGAACCACGATTGGAGGGATTCGGGCACAATCGCCCAGCTTCCGCCGATCACTCCGGATGCGATGACCACCGCGAGCAGGGCCAGCACCGGAATCACGATCACCTTCGTGAGCAGCGCGGTGCGGGTGATGCCGAAGAGGTTCACCGTGACGAGCACGACGACCACGGCGACCGCGACCGGTCGAGCCCACTCGGAGGGGACGGCGTAGGCCGCGAACACCATGGCCATGGCGGCCGAGCTGGCGGTCTTGCCGATGAGAAAGCTCCAGCCGGCGGCGAAGCCCCAACGCGGTCCGAGCTCCTCGCGGCCGTAGACGTAGCTTCCCCCGGCCGACGGATACTGCGCCGCCAACTGCGCTGACGACGACGCGTTGCAGAACGCGACGATCGCCGCCACGACCAGACCCACGAGCATCCCGGCCCCGGCGATCTGCGCTGCAGGCTGGAATGCGGCGAAGACTCCCGCGCCGATCATCGACCCGAGACCGATGAAGACGGCGTCGCCCAGACCGAGGCGCCGTTCGAGGCGGGATGACATCACGCGCGAACGCTAGGGCACCGAGGTGAACACCAGGTGTCGCAGCGACGAGATGACACTTCGGGCGAGTGCAATCGTCACCTCAGCGGTGCCGGCGCACCCGAATCGTCACCTCAGCCCCGCGCAGCCGCAGCAGGCCGGCGGCAGCTACAGCAGTCCGTCGGTGAGCGCGCTCGGGTTGCCGAAGCGGTGGTTCGTGATGCTCACCGCCTGCTCGCGCACGAAGGGAAGCAGCTCGATGCGGCCGGCGCGGGTGACCTCACCGGCGTACACCGCGACATCCGGTTCGTCGCCCAGCGCGTCGGCGAGCTGCGTGGCCGAGCCCCCGATGAGCCGGATGCGCGGGGTCGAGACCCCTTCCGCGGCGACTCGCGCGAGCCACGCCTCGTCGGTCTCGATGGTGACGCGCACGGCCCACTCCTTGAGCAGGGCGCGCATCGGCCGTGGAAGCTTGTGCGCCGACGAGAGGGTGACCTTCGAGCGCGCGAGCGTGGCCGCCGAGAGCACGCGGAGCAGCTCGTGCCGCTCGCCGTCTTCCGACAAGCGCACCGTGACCGGAACCGGGCGGTAGCGCAGCACATTGCGCTCCACTCCGAGACCCGAGCGGTCGACGGGAGCGAACGAGTCCGACCAGGCGACCGCGTCGCTCTTTGCTCCACGGCGGGCGATGTCGAAGTGGTTCCAGTCGAGGCCCGCCTGTGCGGAGTCGAGCAGCGCGCCGACGCGTCCGTCGAGCCCCGCGTTGCTGAGGCCCTGACTCGGCGTGCCCTCTTCGGTCATCCATGAGCCCAGGTGCACCAGATAGTTCGGCCCCCCGGCCTTGGCGCCAGCACCCACCGCCGAACGCTTCCATCCGCCGAAGGGCTGCCGCTGCACGATCGCGCCGGTGATGCCTCGGTTCACATAGAGGTTGCCGGCCTCGACGGTGGCCAGCCACTGCTCGATCTCGGCCGCGTCGAGGGAGTGCAGCCCCGCTGTCAGCCCGTAGTCCGTGCCGTTCTGGAACTCGACGGCCTGCTCCAGCGTCGACGCATGCATGATGCCGAGAACGGGGCCGAAGTACTCCGTGGTGTGGAACGCGGAGCCCGGCAGCACGCCCTCGCGCACGCCCGGGGTCCAGAGTCGCCCGTCGGAACTGCGCCGCACGGGTTCGACCAGCCACTTCTCACCGCCGCCGAGAGCGCTCAAGGCCTCGAGCAGCTTTCCGTCGGCGGGCTCGATCAGCGGACCCATCTCGGTGAGCGGGTCGGATGCGTAGCCGACCCGCAGCGACGACACCGCATCCACGAGCTGTCGGTGAAAGCGCTCGGACCGAGCCACGGAACCGACGAGGATCACGAGCGACGCGGCCGAGCACTTCTGGCCCGCGTGACCGAAGGCGCTCTTCACGATGTCGGCAACCGCGAGGTCGAGGTCGGCGGCCGGGGTGACGACGATGGCGTTCTTGCCGCTCGTCTCCGCGAGGAGGGAGAGATCGCGGCGCCACGAGCGGAAGAGCTTCGCGGTCTCGTAGGCACCGGTGAGGATGACCCGGTCGACGCTCTCGTGGGCGATCAGCTGTCGAGACAGGTCGCCCTCGTCGATGTCGACAAGCGCGAGGAGCTCGCGTGGGATGCCGGACTCCCACAGGGACTCGACGAGCACTGCGGCCGAGCGTCGCGCCTGCGGCGCGGGCTTGATGATCACGCCGCTCCCGGCCGCCAGCGCAGAGAGCACCGAGCCGGCGGGGATCGCGACGGGGAAGTTCCAGGGCGGCGTCACGACCGTGAGCGCCGACGGCACGAACACGGCACCGTCGACGCGGTCGAGCTCCTCGGCGCGGGCCGCGTAGTAGTTGGCGAAGTCGATCGCCTCGCTCACCTCGGGGTCGCCCTCGGCGATGGTCTTGCCGGTCTCCGTGGCCATGACCTCGATGAGTCGGTCGCGGTTGCCCTCCAGCGCCAGCGCTGCACGCCGCAGAACGGCCGCTCGCTCGACTCCGGTCTGCATGCCCCAGCGGGCTCCCGCATCGCGCACCGACTGGATGATGTCATCCAGAACGGCGGAGTCGGTGACCCTGGCCACCTCGATCGTCTCGATACCGATGCGGTTGCTCGGCCCGACGAGGCTCAGGATGCGCCGACCCCAGCTGCGATTCGCAGCCAGCGACGGGTCGGTGTCTGCCGTGTTCTCGAACCCGGTGGCGCGCACCAGTTCAGAGAGATCACCGCGATCCTGGGTGCGGCGGCGGCTCGGCACGTCGTCGCCCAGGGAATCGACCGAGGTCAAGAACCGGTTCTTCTCGTGTTCGAAGGCCGTGTCGCTCGCTGCGAGGTCGAAGACGCTCGACATGAAGTTCTCGTCGCTCGCATTCTCTTCGAGGCGGCGCACGAGGTAGCTGATCGCGACATCGAACTCTTTGGGATGCACGACGGGCGTGTACAGCAGCAGCTGGCCGACCTCGCGGCGAACCGCATCAGCCTGGGCCGTCGCCATGCCGAGCAGCATCTCGAAGTCGATGCTCTCGGTCACACCACGGTTCTTGGCCAGCAGCCAGGCGAGCGCGATGTCGAACAGGTTGTGACCGGCGACCCCGATGCGCACGGCATCGGTGCGCTCGGGCGTCAACGCCCACTCGAGCACGCGCTTGTAGTTCGTGTCTGTCTCGCGCTTGGTGTCGTAGGTTGCGAGCGGCCACCCGTGGATGGCCGCATCGACGTGTTCCATGGCGAGATTGGCGCCCTTGACGACGCGCACCTTGATGGGGGCCCCGCCACGCGAACGACGCGCGGCCGCCCAGCTCTGCAGGCGCTGCATCGCGCCCAGCGCATCCGGCAGATAGGCCTGCAGCACAATGCCGCCCGTGTAGCCGAGCAGTTCTTCGCGGTCGAGAATTCGCATGAACACCGCGAGGGTCAGGTCGAGGTCGCGGTACTCCTCCATGTCGAGGTTGATGAACTTGTTCTGAGGCAACGCGATCCGGTACAGCGGCAGCAGGGTCTCGGCCACGCGCTCGACGGTCTCGTCGAACGCCCACATAGAGAGGTCGCTCGCGACAGCCGACACCTTGACCGAGACGTAGTCGACGTCGGGTCGGGCCAGCAGCTTCTCGGTTCCCTCGAGGCGACGCCGTGCCTCGGCCGAGCCGAGGACGGCCTCTCCGAGCAGATTGAGGTTGAGCCGCGATCCGTCGGAGCGCAGTTTCGCGATGGCCGGCCCGAGCTTTGCCGGAGTCGCGTCGACCACGAGGTGTCCGACCATCTGCCGCAGGACCTTGCGAGCGGCCGGCACGACGACGCCGGGAACGACCTCGCCGAAGACTCCGCCGGCGACGACGGCGCTGCGCAGGTACCACGGCAGAAAGGCGGGCACCCGACTCCCCAGAGCCTGCAGGTTCTTGGCGGCGACCGCAGTGTCTTCGGGCCGGGCGACGCCGTCGACGAAGCCCACGGTGAATGCGAGGCCGTCGGGGTCTTCGAGCACCCCGGCGAGACGCTCGGCCGACGGGTCGGGAGCCACGTCTTTCGACTCGTCGAGCCAGCGACGCACGAGCGCCACGGCCTGCGCCGCAAGATCGGCGGGCGTAAGGCTCGGATCGGCCTCGAAGTCGGGCGAGTTCGGGTTCGCAGAGGTCACTCTTCGAGGATATGACGTGCGTGCCCACAACGGCCGGAGGCGGAGCGCAGCCCGCAACTATGCTCACCGCCCGAGCGCCGCAGCTCCGACCTGGCAAACCGACTCACCGGGTCAGTGCGACCGGTGATCCTGGATCGTCATTCGCGCGCCATGCCGGGGCTTGGCGAAGCCGCTGGCCAGAATGAGGCGCACGATGCGTTGTCGGTGTCCGCGCCACGGTTCGAGCAACTCGAGCATGCCGTCGTCGTCGACGGGTGAGCCGGTCAGCGCATAGCCGACGTGAGCGGCGAGGTGATAGTCGCCCACGCTGACCGCGTCGGCATCACCGTGGGTGCGCTGCGTCGTCTCCGCGGCCGTCCACCGGCCGATACCCGGCAGTGTCTGCAGCCGTTTCGCGGCCGTCTCCGCATCCACCGTCGCCGCCCGCTCGAGGGCGGTGGCGATCTGGCACGCCGACACCACCGTGCGGCTGCGACGAGGGTCGACACCGGCACGATGCCACTGCCACGACGGAACCCCGCGCCAGATGTCGGCGTGCGGTGCGACGTGCATGCCAGCGGGGGCCGGACCCGGCGCGACGTCTCCGTGGATTCGGATGAGCTTGTACCAGGCCCGGTGCGCCTCGAGCGTGGTGACCTTCTGCTCAATGATCGCGGGTACGAGGGCCTCCATCATGAGTCCCGAGCGGCTGAGCCGCATGCCCGGGTTGCGCCGCCGCACCTCCGCGAGCGCCGGATGGGTGTGCAGTGACAGCTCGGACCAGTCGTCGTCTGCGCCGAGAAGGGCGGGAACCCGTTCGATCACCCAGTGCGCGCCGCCGCCCCAGGCGAATGCCTCGATGCCGTGCCTGCGTTGACGCAGAAGCAGAGTCGCAGGGCCGATGGGCGTTCGCACGGTGCGCCAGAACCCCTCGCCAGTCGCCCGACAGGTCGGGTCACCCGTGCCCCTACTGTGCACGCCCATGGTGCGCGCTACGTCGACCTCGTGCGTCGGCGCGTAGACCGTCTGCACAGGCGCGGTGGCGACGACATCGGATGCCGTGGGGGCCGCTTCGAGAGTCATGGTGACGGCAGGCTAACCCGAGGCTCAGACAATCGCCGCATCGACGCGTGAAGGCGTTTCGTCACAAGCCGTTCACTGCGGCGTCACCGGCGCCTGTCACTGTGACCCCATGCAGACGTCAACGGCGACCCTCACCGCGCTCGATTCCCCGTACGCCCTGTCGATCTTCACCGACCGATTGGCTCGGTACCGGCGCATGCCCGTGGATGCGCACGGCTTCATCGTGTCGATTCCGGATGCGGGACGCGTGCTGGTTCGGCAGGAGGGTCGGTCGCTCACACTGAACGTCGTCGCGCCCGATGAGGCCGGGCTGGCCGCATCGATGGCTGCCGTGGTCGCTGAACTCGAGCAGGGGTTCGGCCGCGCCGACTTCAGGCGCAGCATCTCCATCCGCTGGCAGCGTCGCGACCTGGTGCCGGCAGCGCTGCGCTGATCGGCTCTACGCCGAGTCAGTCGTCGAGTTCGTCTTCGAGCTGCTCAACGGTGAGGTGTTCGCCCGGCGTCGGACGACGGAACGGAATGTCCTCTGCGGACTCGTGTTCCTGGAGCGTGCCTTCGTCGTCGACGGCGCCGTTTCCCGGCAACGTGTCCGGGCCGTCCACCGGACCGTCGTGCAGGTCGAGATCCTCGTCTCGGGCTGCGGGGTGGCGTTCGATCTGCGGTTCGAGTGGCTCTGACATCGACATGCCTGCAAGCGTGCTCCGCAGAGGTTAACTGCGGGGGTCGCATCCGCCCTGAGCCGTTCATTCCGATTTAACCGATGCGGCGTACCGTCGCCCGCGATCGCCGATCGAACCGCCTCTCATCACCGCAGTGCCCGATCTGAAGGGACGACACACGTGGATGTGCTCATCACCGTTCTGCTCGTCGTGAACATCGCCCTCGTGTTCGATTTCACGAACGGGTTCCACGACACGGCCAACGCCATGGCGACCTCCGTGGCCACGGGCGCCCTCAAGCCGAAGGTCGCGGTCACCATCTCGGCCGTGCTCAACCTGGTCGGCGCCTTCCTCTCGACCGAGGTCGCGAAGACGATCTCGCAGGGCATCATCAAGGAGGGTGACGGCGGCGTGCAGATCACGCCCACGATGATCTTCGCCGGGCTCGTCGGCGCCGTGCTCTGGAACCTCGGCACCTGGTACCTCGGCCTCCCTTCCAGCTCCACGCACGCCCTCTTCGGCGGGCTCATCGGCGCCGCGATCATCGGTGCTGGCTTCGGCTCCGTCGACTTCGCCGTGGTTCTGTCGAAGGTCGTGCTGCCCGCTCTCTTCTCGCCCCTCGTCGCGGGTCTCGTGGCGCTGGTCGCCACCTACGCCGCCTACATGATCACGAAGCAGGCCCGATCCCGCGGCGCAGACGCCGGATTCCGCCACGGTCAGACGATCTCCGCCTCGCTCGTCTCGCTCGCCCACGGCACGAACGACGCGCAGAAGACGATGGGGGTCATCACCCTCACGCTCATCGCCGCCGGTTACCAGGGAGCCGGAACGGGCCCGCAATTCTGGGTCGTGGCATCCTGCGGTCTGGCCATCGCATTGGGCACCTACCTCGGTGGATGGCGCATCATGCGCACGGTCGGCAAGCGCATCACCGACGTGCAGCCCGCTCAGGGTTTCGCAGCGGAGACCAGCTCGGCCGCCACCATCCTGATCTCGTCGCACCTCGGCTTCGCCCTCTCGACCACGCAGGTCACGTCGGGCGCCGTCGTCGGTTCCGGGCTCGGAAAGAGGCTCGCGACGGTGCACTGGGGCGTCGTCGGCCGCATTGCCATGGCCTGGCTCTTCACCCTTCCGGCGGCGGCGCTCGTGGGCGGCCTCGCCGCGTGGATCGCCAGCACGAGCACGGTCGGACTCATCATCGTCGCTGTCCTCGCACTGGCCGGGGGCCTGGGGTTCGTGTTCCTCGCCCGCCGCCACCCCGTGACCCATGACAACGTGAACGACATCGACGAAGAAGATCCCGCCTCGCGTGAAGCCACACCTGCCACCACCGGAAAGGCCTGACCCATGACATCGGACAAGTTCCTCGGAGTCGACTGGGCCGCCTTCGGCATCGTGTTCGCCGTGGCTTTCGCCGCAGCCGTCGTCATCGTCTCGTTCTACGCTCTCGGGCTGCGCCTGCTCGCCGTCGGATCGACAGACGATACCGGAGCCGACGGCTCGATCGTGTCGACGGCCCGAGGTTCCCGCCCCCTCGGCGCGACGGTCGGGGCATTCGCCTGCCTGGCCGTGTGCGTGGCTGCTGTGCTCTACGGGCTGTACCTGATCATTCCGCAGTTCCACTGACGCGTTCGGTCTCACCCATAATGAATGCGTGGATCCCGACGCGCGTTGCCCCTGCGGCTCCGGCCTGAGCTACGGCGAGTGCTGCGGACCGCTGCACAGCGGGGCCGCGAGCGCACCGACGGCCGAGAGACTGATGCGGTCACGCTTCTCGGCCTTCGCGGTGGGCGACCCTGCCTACCTGCTGCGGTCGTGGCATCCGGATACCCGACCCGCGTCGATCGAGATCGACTCCGACACCCGCTGGCTGTGGCTCGAGATCGTGCGCACGGAGCGCGGCTCGGAGCGCGACCGCGACGGAGTCGTGGAATTCCGCGCGAAGTACCGGGTGGATGCGCCGGAGGGCCGGACCTCGGGCGTGCAGCACGAGGTCAGCACGTTCACCCGTGTGGCGGGCGAGTGGGTCTACGTCGACGGCGAGGCTTGACACTCGACTGCTCGCTCGGCGCTGCGCTGCGCTGCGCACACATGACTGTGCCCGAATACCTCCAATTGTTCGCGTACGGGTATCGCGAATGGAGGTATTCGGGCACGAAAGCTCGCTCGGCGCTTTGACCTACTTGGTGATCTTCTTCACGGCCTTCTTGGCCGCCTTCTGCGTCTTCTTCTGCGCGCGTGCGCGGGCCTTCTTCACGGCGGGATCGTTCCAGAAGGCCTTCGCCGTCTCGCTGATCTCGGCGTAGCGGCCGTGTCCGGCCTTGGCTCCGACGACGTACGCGGTCGTTCCGACGGCGATGACGACGAGCCACACAATGGGTTTCGGCATGTGCTTCTTCTCTCTCTAGACGTTTCTACTGAAGGCGGGTCGTCTTGCCGACCCGGGCTCGGAATCCGCCGCTGACCTGGATCAGCGCGGGCAGTTCGCGCCCCAGCAGCCCATCGAGTGCGAGCAGTTTCGACTCGACGATGGCTGCGGCGTCTTTCGGCGACACTCCACGGCGGCAGGTGATCGACACCTTGAGCACGGGCGTGCGACGCACCGCGTAGGTCGAGACGTGCGACGCGACGAACTCGGAGTGGCCGTCGAGCGCATCCTGCAGGGCCTGCTCGGCCACAGAGGACTCGACGATCGTGGTTCCGTGTTCTCCGCTGGAGTCGGTGACGGCCCGTGACGTGTGTCCGTGCCCGTGACGGGCGATGAACACGATGAGAACGACGATCGCGATGACGAGCAGCGCGACGACGGCGATGAGGATCCAGCTGACCTCGAGGCCAGCGAGTCGCGTCTGCTCCAGCAGCGACCCGGTCTGGTCGGTGACCTGCGCGCCGGTGTCCTTCCAGACATCCCGGATGCCGGGCACGAGTACAGCGGCGGCAGCCGCGCTACCCACGGCGAACAGTACGAGGCCGCAGACGAAGATCAGAAGCCTGTTTGCGAAACGATTGGTGCTGGTCATGCTCCGACCTTGCCTTTCTCAGCGATGCGCACTCGAGCGCGAACCGTGGGTCGCAGCCCGTAGGAGTCGAGCTGCTCGGACACGGCGCGGGTCACGGCCTCGCGATCCGCGGGGATGCCCGATGCCGGCGTGAGGTCGACGACGCCATTGCGGTGAGACACCGACACGGTCGCGTTGTCGGGGTCGACGTTGCCTGCGTACGACGCGTGGCGGGCGAGGGCGGATGCGATCACCTCGTTGTCGACGACGGTCACCGACCGCTCGGTGTCGAGCAGGTGCCGAGCGCGGCGACCCGGAGAGAGCGACATGACGATCAGGACGAGCCCGACCACCGCCGCGACGATTCCGGCGATCGCCACGAGCGCCGCGGGTTGCTCCGCGAGGCCGACGGCCGACGCGAACATGTCGGATGGCGCGACGAGCAGCGCGGGCAGCCCGAGCAACGCGATCACGACCTCGGTTCCCACCCAGGCGAAGACCACGATCAGGATGATCGCGAGGACGATGGCGAGCATCGACCGCGAGGAGTGGGTCTCGCGCCGCCCGATGCGGGCGTAGAGAGCCTTCGTGCTGGAGCTCATTTCACTCTCTCTTCTGGCTGGATGGAGACGCCGGAGACCTTCACGATCACCTGCGCGATCTGCGAGCCGGTGAGGGTCGTCACCCGCTCCCGGATGTCGCCCTGGGCGCGCGCGGCGCGGTCGAGAATCGTTCCACCGGAGCGGTTCACGACCGAGCTGTCGGACTGGATCCGGTCGAGCGATACGACTCGGATGGGGGTCGTCACCGTCAGGGCGAGGAGTCCGTCGCGGTCGGCGAGGTCGACCCCCACGTGGTTCGAGTCGACTCCGAGCGCGTCTGCCGTGACGGCCGACACGACGCGGTTCAGAGCTTTCGACGTGATGCGGGTGCGACCGCGCTGTGCCGCGCCGGCCGGAGTCGTCGCGGCGGCACTCATGAGGAGGATCGCTTTCCGCGGAACGCGTCTACGAGGCCCGACACGTCGAGCTTGCCGTCGACGATGCGGCCGATGAGGGCTCCGATGGACATGGCCACGGCCACGAAGAAGAACGCCCAGAAGCCGAAGGCGACACCGGTGAGCGCCAGGACCGCGCCGATCAGGATGCCCGTGCGGGTTGCCGAGGCGGTCACTGGACTCGCGCCTCAGCCTCGTCGGAGTTGTCGTCCGAAGGAAGGTGCACGTCGTTCACGGTCACGTTGACCTCGGTGACCTCCATGCCCACGATCGATTCGACCGCCTTGATGACGTTGGCGCGAACACCGTCCGAGACATCCTGCAGCGGCGCCGGGTACTCGGCGACGATGGTCACGTCGACGGCGACCTGCGTCTCGCCGACCTCGACGCTGATGCCCTGGCTCTGGTCCGCACCGGCAACGGCCTCGCGGATGGCACCGAAGGCGCGGGCGGCTCCGCCACCGAGGGCGAACACGCCACGCGATTCGCGAGCTGCTATGCCGGCGACCTTCGCGACGACGGAGTCGTTGATGGTGGTCTTGCCGAGGCTGGTCGATGAGGTCGAGACGCCTGCGGGAGCGACAGAGGCGGGGGTGGCGGGAGTGGTGCTGGCCATGATGATCTCCTTCGGGTTGTGATGCCCGGATCCTTCCGGGGCTTCGTTGTGCTTCATGGATAGGTCGTCGGTAGCGACGGATTCGTCACGCGAATCGTGAAAACTTTTTTTCGGGCCGCTTTTCTCAGGGCAGCAACTGCTGCAGGCGGCCGACCCATTCGACGACGGTCGGGATCGTCTCGCCCGCCTGGTTCGCCACGGCGATGGCGCTGGCGGCCAAGGGGTAGATGGATACGATGACGGCCGCGATGACAGCGGCGACGGAGCAGATCCAGGCGAGCGCACCCCGACGGATCCGCAGAATCAGCGCCAGGAATCCGGCTGCCAGCGCGTAGCCGCCGACGACGGTCGCGATCATGCCGCCGACCGGGAAGTCGACGAGGGGAGCTGCGGCCGCCGCGGAGGTGACGAGCCCGATGACGGGGACGAGCACGACCGCCGCGACGATGACAGTGACGATCACGCCCGTGCCGAGGGCGAACCAAACGCTGCGCGGGCGGTGTCTCATCGCTCGAGCTCGGCTGGTTCTGCCACGACCTCGAGCCCGTTGGGCGAGTTCGCCGTGCGCATCAGCGCATCGATCCAGGCCCGGTTGAGCGAAGGATGCCGCTTACCGGAGAAGCTGAAGAAGAGAGGGATCGCGGGGTGCAGCCACATCATGTGGTGGCCGCGATCGTTCTCCCATGAGAGGGCGAAGCTCTCGCCTCGTCGGAGTTTCGCGAGGATGACCACGCGAATGTGGTTGAGCGGCCGATCGTCGAGGACCATCTCAGCGCCCGAGTTGCCGTAGATGAGCTTGCCCATCAGCGGTGGGCCTGGGAGTGGATGAGTGTATTCACGTTCTGTGTCTGTGGCCTTTCACGTGTGGAATCGAAGTGCGAGGGGATGCCGCGGGGCGGGCCGACCCCGGCCTCGTGGGCCGGGGTCGGCGGGGAGTGCTTAGTGCTTGAACGCGTCTTTCACGTTCTCGCCGGCCTTCTTCGCGTCGGCCTTGGCCTGATCGGCCTTGCCCTCGGCGACCTTGCTGTCGTCGTTGGTGAGGTTTCCGAGCGCCTCTTTGGCCTTGCCCTTGAGGTCTTCGGCGGCGTTCTGGATCTTGTCTGCTGCGCTCATGATTCGTTCCTGTCTTTCTGTGTTCGCTCGAGCATCGTCCGGAGCATCGAAATGATGCTGACGACCGATGTCAAGACTTCGGCGAAGAAATCCGCGTGTGGGACTCTTACCGGTAAGACGCATGCCGACGGCGATTCGTCACGCCAGATCGTGCCGAAATGCTGAGAAAAAGCTGCATGCCGAACTGCCGAGGGCTTCCGCCCCGTGCCTGAAGCAGAGGACCCGCATGACCGATTCCCCCGCGAGTCTTCTCGCAGACGAGATCGAGACGGTTCTCCGGGCCATCGACGGCATCACCGAGATCTATGCGAGCGCGCCTCTCGTCGAGACCGTCGCAAGCGAGGTCGGCGCGGCCGCCCTCTCTGTGGAGAAGGCTCCCCTCGTCACCGTCGAGACGGACGAGGAAGGCATCAGCGTCACGGCCGTGATCGGCGTCAATGAACGGTGTCCGGCGCACGAGACAGGGCGTGCCGCGCACGAGCAGATCGTCGGTCTGCTCGAGGGGGCACCGTCGCCTGCGCGGGTCACAGTGCGCATCGCGATGATCTCGAACTGAGAGCGTCGAGGGTTCCCAGGCCCTTGGGAGGAATGTCTTTGCGAGGCATGCCACCCTTGAAGGGATGATTCGGACAGCAGGCAACCCCACCGAGCTCGGCGGGCTCGCCGGCTTCGCACTCACCCTGATGGAAGGCATCGGCGAGTGGGGCGTGGGACTGTTCACCCTGCTCGAGACGGTCTTCCCTCCGATTCCGAGCGAGGTCATCCTGCCGCTGGCCGGCTTCCTGTCTCAGCGGGGCGAACTCAACATCGTGCTCGTGGTCATCACCAGCACCCTCGGCGCTTACGCGGGCTCGCTGATCCTCTACTGGCTCGGCGCGAAACTCGGAATGGACCGCGCGATCGGGTGGCTCTCGAAGCTGCCCCTGGTCGACAAGCAGGACTTCGAGAAGGCCGCGTCGTGGTTCTCGCGGCACGGCAAGTCCGCGGTCTTCTTCGGCCGGTTCATTCCCGGGGTGCGCAGCCTCATCTCGCTGCCGGCGGGAGCCGAGCGCATGCACCTGTTGACGTTCACTCTCTTCACCGTTGCGGGGAGCGCGATCTGGAACGGGCTGCTCATCGGCCTCGGGGCAGCACTCGGAACCCAATACGAGATCATCGAGAAGTACAGCGACTACCTCAACTACGCGGTGTATGCGGCGATCGTGGGAGTCGTCGTGTGGCTTGTCATCCGGCGCATTCGACGCCGTCGCGCCGCCGCCTGACGGCATCCGGGTACTCTGAGGCACCATGTTGACTCTCGATGACGTGTGGCCCCTCTTCGCTCTTCGCCTGCGCTCGCCACGGCTCGAGCTGCGTCTGATGCGCGACGACGATCTCCCGGCCGTCGTCGAGGCGGTGCTTGCGGGCATTCATCCGCCCGAGCGCATGCCGTTCGACGCGCCCTGGACCGATGCAGAGCCCGAGCAGCTCGCCCGTGACTTCGCGAAGTACCACTGGCACCTGCGCACGACGGTGCAGCCCGGCACCTGGACCCTCGACTTCGTCGTTCTGCACGAGGGCCGCGTCATCGGAATGCAGGATCTGCGCGCCGAGAACCTGGCCCGCACGAAGGCCGTCTCGTCTGGGTCGTGGCTCACCCGGTCTGCGCAGGGACAGGGGTTCGGCAAGGAGATGCGGGCCGCCATCCTGCTCTTCGCCTTCGACCATCTCGATGTCGAGCGCGCCGAATCGAGCGCGGCCACCTGGAACGAGGCATCGCTCGGGGTCTCGCGTCGACTGGGCTATGTCGAAGATGGGCAGACCGTCGTCGAGCCCCGGCCCGGTGAGCCCAACACGATGCAGAAACTTCGCCTCGATCGCGAGCACTTCCCTCGCCCCGACTGGCAGCTCGAGGTGCACGGCGCTGCGGCCGCCCGCTCCGAACTGTTGCGCCGCTGAGCCAGCGGACATCCGCGCCGGTTCGGCGCATCCGCTGCCGGTCGACCTGGCGCGGATAGACCGAACAGGCGCGGATGCGGCGGCGCAGGCGACTAGGTGAGGTTCTCGCCCGGCTTCGGCGGCTTGTGCATGTCGAGCGCGGACTCCTCTGCGTCGATGAACGCGAGGGTCGTCTTGACCGCGCGCTCCTGGTAGCGACCCTCGGATCGGGCGTCGAGCACAGCCTGCCGTTCGGCCTGCACCATCATGCGACGCAGCCTGTTGTACGACGCGGGGCGGGTCTCGCGATCGGCCTCAGGTGGGTTCTCGAGCGCCTCCGCGAGGAATCGCGCGTTCGTGCGCAGCCGCTCCACGACGCCGGGCTCCACTCCGTCGAGCTCCTGCTGCTCGAGGAGGTCGAGTCCCGCGGTCTGCGCCTCCGCCATGAGCCGCTGCGTCTCACCGCGCTCCTGTTCGACATCGGGCGGGGGCAGCCGGAGTTTGCGGATGATCCACGGCAGCGCCAGCCCCTCGACCAGGGTTCCGGCCACGACGACGAACGCCAAGAACTGCAAAAACTCCCGATTCGGCGTCTCTTCGGGCAGAAGGAAGGCGGCCGCGAGCGTCACCACTCCCCGGATGCCCGCGAACGACACCGCGATACCGGTGCGCCAACTCCAGCCCCGGCCGCGCAACCACTGGGGGCCGAACCGGTACACCGAGGTGGTGATGAGCATCCACACCACGCGAGACACCACGAGCGCGAGCAGGATGATCGCGGAGATGCCGACCGTCGTCCAGAAGCCCGGGCCCGAGTCGACGACGCCGTCGAAGATCTCGGCCAGGGCGAGGCCCATGAGCAGGAAGACGGCGTTCTCGAGCAGGAACTGGATCGTGCGCCAGTTGATCGACTCGGCGATGCGCGCCTCGGCCGTCTGGATGACCGGTGACCGGTATCCGAGGAAGAGGCCGGCGACGACGACGGCCAGAACGCCGGAGCCGTGGAACAGCTGCGCCGGAATGAACGCGAGATAGGGCGTGACCAGCGACAGGCTCGTGTCGAGCACGGGCGCACGCAGCTGCTGCCGGATCTTCGAGAGCACCCACCCGACGCCGAGTCCGACCGCGACCCCCACGACCACGGCGATCACGAAGTCGGCTGCGACCATCCACGGATTGATGATGCTGACCATCGCGAGGATGGCCGCGTTGAGGGCGACCAGGGCGGTGGCGTCGTTCAGCAGGCTCTCGCCCTCGAGCACGGTCACGAGTCGCCGGGGCAGGCCCAGGCGACCGGCCACGGCCGTCACGGCCACGGCATCCGTCGGCGCGACCACCGCGCCGAATGCGAACGCGGCGGCCAGCGAGATCGCCGGAATGACGAGCCACGCGGCGAAGCCCACGACCACCACGGTGAACGCGACGAGGCCCACCGACAGAAGCAGGATGCCGTCGCGCCGGGCGCGAACGTCGACGAACGACGTGCGGATGGCCGCCGCGAAGAGCAGCGGGGGCAGCAGTCCGTAGAGGATCAGATCGGGTTCGATCTCGAGATGCGGAACGCCGGGGATGAACGAGGCCACAGCCCCGACCAGCACGAGCGACACGGGAGCAGACCAGCCGATGCGCTTCGTCAGCCCGCTGACCGCGACGGTCACGACCACGAAGGACACGATCCAGATGATCGCGACAACCGAGTCCTGCATGTGGCCCTCCCTACGCGTCGATCGAGTAGGCCGCCCGCGGCCGTATCGAGATCATGAACCGTTCTACTGGTTCAACAATTCCTGCCAGTCGGCGGGTACACGCCCCGCCGGCCCGGGAACGGGCTGATCGAGCGGGTGGCTGTCGGGAGCGGCGAGCTTCGGAGCCCCGTCGTAGTACTCGTTGGTCTCGAAGCTCCACACCCAGTCCTCGCCGGGCTCGAAGCTCTGAATGATCGGGTGGCCCGTCGCGGCTCCGTGCTTCGACGCGTGCTGGTTCGGCGAGCTGTCGCAGCAGCCGACGTGCCCGCATTGCACGCAGCGGCGCAGGTGGAACCACCACTGATCGTCGGTGTCGAGACACTCCACACAGCCGGTGCCACTCGGCGGCACAGTCGGATCGACTCCTGGAATCGCGCTCATAGTTCTCCCCGTTCTCCCCTGGCGAAGCACATGCAATGTGCCACCCAGGATAGTGGCGAGACCCTTCTCCGTGACTGTCCCCCTTGCGGACAGCCGGCACCTGTTGATCCGAGCGTCACCACTCGCTGGGTGCGGGCGCCTTCGTCGCGGGCAGCGCCGTGGTCTGGCCCCACTCGTGCAGCCATTCCGGAACCGTGACGGTCTCGGGAATCGGGCCCACGGCATCCAGAAGCTCGGGCATCGGAACGATGCCGCCGGCGCGCTTGAGGAAGCGCCCGCGGATGAAAGCGTGCGCGTAGATCTCGCCGTCGACCGTGAAGCGCTGTTCGACGTAGACCGCCTTCTCGTCGAACCCGAGCACGCGAGACTCCACGTCGAAACGTTGCCAGAGGGTCAGCGACTTGCGAAAGCTGATCGTCTCGGCGACGACGACGGGGTACCAGCCGCGCCGATTGACGATCGACCAGATTCCGCTGCGCACGAGCATGTCGAGCCGCCCCAAATCGAGGATCGAGAGGTAGACCCCGTTGTTCATGTGCTTGAAGACGTCGAGGTCGGTGGGCAGCACGCGAAAGGGCGTGGAGGCGACGTCGAACGTTCCCACGCGACGCCTCGACCGGGCGCGCCACTGGTACCAGACCGTGCGGAAGAAGAGGTGCATCCCCCGAATCTAGCCTCCCAGAACAGACGTACGCTTGATCAATGACAACGACACCCCAGCACGCGCTTCCCTCCGGATTCACCGACCGTTCCACGGCGAGCGACGTGCTGGCCGGCATCGATCTCGTGGGCAAGACGGCCATCGTCACGGGCGGGTACTCCGGGCTCGGCATCGAGACGGTCGCCGCGCTGTCGGATGCCGGTGCGCGCGTCGTCGTGCCGGCTCGCCGCCCCGATGTGGCGCGGCAGACCCTGGATGCGCGAGGCCTCTCCGAGGTCGAGGTCGACACGCTCGATCTCTCGGATCTTGCGAGCGTTCGAGCCTTCGCGGAGCGCTTCGTGGCATCGGGGCGGAGCCTCGACATCCTCATCAACAACGCGGCGATCATGGCGTCGCCCGAGGCGCGCGTCGGCGACGACTGGGAGTCGCAGTTCGCCACCAACCACCTGGGCCACTATGTGCTCACGAATCTTCTGTGGCCCGCGCTCGTCGCTGACGGAGGCGCCCGCGTGGTTGCTCTCTCGTCGAGCGGTCACAAGCTCAGCCCGATGCGCTTCGACGACCCGCAGTTCACCTCGGGCTACGACAAGTGGCAGGCCTATGGCCAGGCGAAGACGGCCGACAGCCTGTTCGCCGTGCAGCTGGATGCGCTGGGTCAATCGCAGGGCGTCAGGGCATTCGCGGCGCACCCGGGCGGCATCATGACCGAGCTGCAGCGCCACCTGCCCCGCGAGGAGATGATCGCCTCGGGCTGGATCACCGAAGACGGCACCGTGAACGAGCGCTTCAAGACACCGGCGCAGGGTGCGGCCACCTCGACATGGGCGGCCACGTCACCGCAGCTCGAGGGAATGGGCGGCGTGTACTGCGAGGACTGCGACATCGCCGAGCCGACCGTCGCCGGCAGCCCGACCGCGCGCTTCGCCGGGGTGGATGCGCACGCGATCGATCGTGACGCGGCCGCCAAGCTGTGGGCGTTGTCGGCCGAGCTCACGGGTGTGAACGCGTTCGCGTAGCGAACTCCTGCCGAGGCTCCTCGCGCCAACGCTCGCTCAGATGACGATTCCGCCCGAGACGGGCACTGTCGCGCCCGTCATGAACGTCGACTGAGAGACCCAGTACACGACGTCGGCGATCTCCTGAGGCTCAGCCACGCGTCGCATCGGGGTGGCCTGCTGCATGGTCTCTTGGGCTTCGGCGCTGGCGTCGGTGAACATGTCCGTGCGGGTGGGCCCCGGGGAGACGATATTGATTCGGAACCGTGACGCGTACTCCTGCGAGACGGTACGCACGAAGCCCTCGAGTCCCGCCTTGGCGGCGGTGTAGTTGGCTTGACCGACGTGTCCGAGTCGCGCGCTGACTGACGAGAGCAGCACGATGGAGCCCCCTCGGGCGATCTTGGATGCTGCCGCCCGGACCACGTGCATCGGGCCGACGAGGTTCGTGGCGAGAACCGCGTCGATGTCGTCGTCCGACATGCGCACGAGGGGGCCGTCGCGGGTGATCCCCGAGGCGACCACGACGACATCCGGCTTGCCGCCCTTGGCGACGAAGGCGAAGAGTTCCGCGATCTGAGCGGGCTCCGTGATGTCGAGCTCGAATCCTTCGACCCCGCTCGGCGTGCCTCCGCCCCGGTGGGTGCCGACGACATGGTGACCATGGGCCGCGAAGATCGACGCGATCGCGGCTCCGATACCTCGGGATGCGCCGATCACCACGACGGTCTTCGGCGCGTCCGCCGCCTGGGATTCCGGGATGCCTCGTTCGTTCACTGAAACCAACTCCTTCCGCGAATCCGTGTCGCTACTGCTCGCCTCGCGTCAGCGACCGGACGCCGTCGATGCGGCCGATCACCGTGAAGCTGCCCGGGTCGACGAGGCGGGCGTGGTAGCGAAGCACATCGGCGTCGCGCGGGAGGTCGGGGAACGTCGCCGTGAACGAGTAACTGCCGCTGGCGCTCACCGTGCCATCGCCATCGGCGATGTGGTAGTTCGAGAGGATTCCACTCGACTTGCCGGGCGCGTCGTAGTACACCAACACGAGCGAGCCCGGGGTTCCGGTTCCGGCGAAGCGGATTCCATCGAAGGACGTCTTGTCACTTCCGCCATAGGTCTTGACGGTGAACGGCGTTGCGGCGACGGCGCTCGGAGCGTGAACGGCGGCGTGTTCCGGAGCGACCGGAGCGGCCTGCGCCTGCGTCGGAACGACGATGGCCGCAGCCGTGAGGCCGCAGACGATGGCCGCGCGGGTGAGGGTGAGGATGCGGGACATGAGGCTCCTTGTGGGGTGCGGTCTGTCGAATCGACAGATCCTGCGGGACACGACATGATGATGGTAGACGATTCGACAGACGATCGTCTAGTGAAAAATCGGATGCGCAGGCTTTCGACATCCGCGGCCAGATTGGAGCGCAGGCGATGGTGACAACCCCGAGTCGACCCCTGCACATCGTTTTCTCGTTTCCTCGAGGCAGGGGGCACCTCGCTCCTCTGCTGCCGATCGCCCGGCAGGCCGAAGCCTCCGGTCATCAGACCGCTCTGATCGGCGCTCGAGAACCCGTGCTCGAGCAGACGGGATTCACTCGACTCTGCCCCCGGGACATCCGGCTGCCATCGAGCACGATCGGCACTGGCTCGATGAGGTCGTTCGACCCGAAGCGGGTGCTGCAGAGGGTGGAAGAGGTCTTTCTCGGCACGGCCGCGTATGGCGCCTTGATCGACGTGCACCAGCTTCTGACCGAGTGGCCCGCCGACATCCTCGTGTGCAGCGAGTTCGACTTCGGTGCGATGACCGCGGCCGAGGAGGCGGGGGTCCCGTGCGTCGTCGTGACCGCGTTCGCCACCGCGAGCAACTCGTGGAAGGACTCCATCCGCGTACCGATCCAGCAGCTTCGCTTCGCGGCGGGGCTTGCGGCGGACCCGCATCTGAGCATGTTGGACGGCGCGCTGACGGTGGTGCCCGCCACAGCTTCGATGCGCCCCGACACGGATTTCGGCGGCCCCGTGATGCGCCTCCGACCCACGCCCCTCGAGATCGACGCCCCGCACCCCGCGGCGGCGTGGTTTCGAGCTGGTGACGAGGCCATTCGCATCTACGTCACCCTCGGCACCGAGTTCAATACGAGCTCCGGCGACCTGTTCACCCGCATTCTCGAGGGAGTCGGCGATCTACCCGCTCGAATCCTGGTCACCACCGGCCCGTGGGTCGACCCCGGAACGATCGAACTCGCAGAGAGCACCGGGCCGAGCACCGTGCGCGTAGAGCAGTACGTTCCCCAGGCCGAGATCATCCAGCACGCCGACCTCGTCGTGAATCACGGTGGGTCTGGTTCTGTCGTCGGGGCGCTGCACGCCGGCGTTCCGATGATCGTTCTTCCGCTCGGCGCGGATCAGGTGCCCAACGGCAACTACGTCGAGGCGGTCGGGGCGGGGGCCGTGTTGATCGCGGAGTCGGCGACGCCGGCCGAGATCGGAGCCATGGCGTCACACGTCCTGTCGACGCCCGGATACCGCTCGGCCGCGCGAGCTATCGGAGAACAGCTGAGTTCACTGCCGACGGCCGGTGATGTCGTGAGTGCTATCGAGGGACTCGCGACCTCGCGTGATCATCGTGGCCCTGAGCTCGAGGTGAGAGAGACCACGTACCCGTAGAGGGCTGGGCCGTCGACGACGGGGTAGCCCGCGGCGTGAATCCCCGCAGGTGCGGCTCTTCTCGCCCACGAGATCGAGGTGTCGAGCTCTGGCCGAAGAGACGCTTCGCCGCGGGCGGGTACCACGCTCTCAGCCGTCTGCTCTTGCCGACACCACACACTCTGCAGCGCGTCGACCGCACCGGTCACGTGAAGCGACGGCTGATCGACTGCCGCGCCGTAGGTATCCAATTGCCACTCGATTTGCAGGCGATCACCGAAGAGCCGGGCAGTCCACTCGGAATCAGCGGGGTAGAGCTGCCACTCGACCGTGTCTCCGGTCGTGACCAGGAGGTGGTCTTCGGCCAGTTGCCAATCGGTAAGCCACACGCGCATGAAGCCATGCTCGCAGACGCGGCGTCGTGGCTCCGAGCTACGACACCCAGAACCCCATCGCGCACAGCACCCGCGTCTCGTCGTCGGCATCTGCCGGCGGTTCGATCGCGGGAGGGAAAACCCCGAAGCTGCGCCACTCGTCAGCGTGGGGAATGACCCACTCGTTCAAGCCCTCGATGAGCTCGGGTGAGAGGTGGAACGGTATTCCGAGGTGCTTCGCGATCATCCATGCCTGGGTCGCCCGGTACATGGCGAGGTGCGAGAGCCCCTCGTCGGCCGGGTAGTCGCCGTACTGAAAATGGAAGGTCGAGTCGACGTCGACTCCCGCCTTTACGACTGCCGTAGCCGTGTCGTTGAGGGCGTCATACGCAGCGATGGGGTCGTCGCCGAGCAGGTCTTTGTCTCGCAGCTCGTCGCCATCGGCGATCGACTTACCGGCCAACACCCCGGGAACCCACGCCTCGTCGTAGGCGTGCGATCTGAGGAGATGGCTCACAGTGGGGTTCTCGAACGACGACCACGACGCGGGAACGGGCTTGTCGAAGTCGCCCGGCTGCACACGATCGATGACGCTGCGAAGAGCGGCATCTGACAGAAGAAAGAAGGTATCGGCTCTCATAGCCGAAGTGTAGGCACGGCCTCCGACGCTGACTAGCCCTCGCGACAAGACTCGATCACCGCGGGGCCGCAGCCTGCGGGAACGGGTCGCGCGCGCCATCCGTCGCCTCGAAGAACGAGGCCACGGTCGAGGGCGACACCTCCTCGAGGGTCGCCGGTTCCCACCGGGGAGTGCGGTCTTTGTCGATGACCTGCGCGCGCACTCCCTCGCGGAAGTCGGGGTGCGCCAAGGCGTGCGCCATGATCCGCAACTCTTGGTTGAAGCAGGCCTCGAGGCTGGGCAGCTCGCGAGCGCGCCGAAGCGACTCCAGGGTGACGGCCACCGCGGTGGGCGACTTGGTTCTGATGAGGTCCGCGGTCTCGGCCGCCGAGGAGACGTCGGACGCCGCCAGAGCATCCAGAATCTCGGCGACGGTGTCGTGCGCGAAAGCCGGCTCGACCCACGACGCGTCGGCCGTCAGCCGACCGGATGCGCCGGCGCCCCGAAACGGCTCGGCAGACACGGCGGCCACGGCCTCGTCGGCGGCCAGCTCCTCCAGCGACGCGACGAGGGCGGGCAGTCGATCCGTCGGCACGAACGTATCCGCGAGTCCGAGCTCGATCGCATCGGCCGCCGACGCGGTGCGCGCGGTGAGGGCCAGATAGGTGCCCAGCTCTCTAGGCGCGCGGCTCAGTAGCCAGCTGCCGCCGACATCCGGGGTGAGGCCGATACTGACCTCGGGCATGCCGAGCGCCGAGTCGTCGGTGACCACACGATGCGAGGCATGGCCGGAGAGGCCGATGCCGCCGCCCAGCACGAAGCCGTTCATGATCGCCACGACCGGCTTGGGGTAGCGCGCGATCAGGCCGTTGACCAGGTACTCGTCGCGCAGAAAGGCGACCGCGCTCGCCACGTCGTCGGCCGCGACCCGGCCGTGCAACTGCGTCACGTCACCACCCGCGCAGAGTCCACGAGCTCCGTTTCCCGTGAGAAGAACAGTCGTAATCGAGTCGTCGAGCGCCCACGCTCTGAGGTTCTCTCCGATGGCCGCGACCATGTCGTGGGTCAACGCGTTGATCGCGCGCGGGCGGTTCAAGGTGATGTGCGCGAGCCGGCCGCGAACCTCGAAGAGAACGTCGCCCTCAGCAGTCATAGCTGCAGAATCCGTCACGATGCCGCACCTCCCGTATTGCCCACGGCCTTCAGCTCAGGAAACTGATCGTCGCGCCACTCCACCGCGACCACGACCCCCTCGGCGACGCGCTCCTCGCGCTCGCGCAGCTCGACCCGGCGGATCTTGCCCGAGATCGTCTTCGGCAGCTCGAAGAACTCGATGCGGCGCACCCGCTGAAACGGGGCCAGCCGCTCACGCGCGAATCGCAGAATCTCTTTCGCCGTCGCATCCGTCGGCTCGAAGCCGGCCGCGAGCACGACGTACGCCTTCGGAACGGCGAGCCGCAGCGCATCCGGGGCTGGCACGATGGCGGCCTCGACCACGGCTGGGTGCTCGATGAGCACGCTCTCGAGCTCGAACGGGCTGATCTTGTAATCGGATGCCTTGAACACATCGTCGGTTCGGCCCACGTAGGTGAGGTACCCGGCTGCGTCGCGCGTGGCCACGTCTCCGGTGTGGAAGTAGCCGTCGTGCTCGCTCTCGGTGTTCTTTGCGGGGTCGCCCACGTAGCCGGTCATGAGGTTCACCGGCCGCGAGCGCACGTCGACGCAGATCTCGCCCTCGTTCGCCTCGAGGCCCGTCATCGGGTCGACCAGCACGATCGGGCAGCCGGGAAGCGGCCGGCCCATCGAGCCGTCGGTGATCTCAGAGCCTGGGGTGTTGGCCGCGACCGCGGTCATCTCGGTCTGGCCGTAGCCGTCGCGAATGGTGAGTCCCCAGTGCGTTCGCACGCGCGAGATCACCTCGGGGTTCAGCGGCTCGCCCGCCGAGATCGCCTCGCGCAGGTCGCCGGCGCCGACGCTCAGATCGGTCTGGATGATCATGCGCCACACCGTGGGCGGTGCGCAGAACGAGGTCACCTTCTCTTCGCGAATGCGGTCGAGAAGAGCCACCGCGTCGAACCGCGCGTAGTTGTAGACGAAGATCGTGGCCTCGGCGATCCACGGCGCGAAGAAGCAGCTCCAGGCGTGCTTCGCCCACCCCGGCGAGCTGATCGCCAGGTGCACGTCGCCCGGTCGCAGACCGAGCCAGTACATCGTCGACAGGTGCCCCACCGGGTAGGACACATGGCTGTGCTCGACCAGCTTCGGGCGGCTCGTCGTGCCCGAGGTGAAGTAGAGCAGCAGCGCGTCGCTCGATGCGTTGCCGGGGTGCGGCAGGGGGCTGTGCGCGGCGGGCTCGTCGGTCGGATCGCTGGCGAACGCGTCGGCGAAGGTCAGCCACCCGGATGCCGCTGGCGCGGCCGCCGCTTCGCCCACCCGGATGCGCGTGTACTCGCCCGGCACGGCATCGAACTTGGCGGCGTCAGCGGCATCCACGATCACGTGACGCACCCGCCCGCGCTCGACGCGGTCGATGAGGTCGGCCGGGCCCATGGCCGTGGTCGTCGGCAGGATCACCGCGCCGAGCTTCATGATGGCGAGCATCGCCTCCCAGAGCTCGACCTGGTTGCCGAGCATCAGCATCACGGTGTCACCCTTCGCGACGCCCCGAGCGCTGAGCCAGTGGCCGAGCTGATCGGATCGGGCGGCGAGTTCGTCGAAGGTGCGCGTGGTGCGGCGTCCGTCTTCTTCGACGATCACGAGGGCCTCGGCGTCATTGCCCCTGGCGATCTCGTCGAACCAGTCGATGGCCCAGTTGAAGCGGGGGCCGACATCCGGCCATTCGAACTCTCGGCGGGCGGTGTCGTAGTCGTCGCGCAGAGCCACGAGCTGGTCACGGGCAGCGCGAAAAACCTCAGTCGTCATTGTTCGACTTTAGGCCGCACAGGGCGACGAAACCGGGGAATGCGGACGTGCGGAACACCTGGGAGTTCGCATCGTTCACAGCTTTATCCCGCCCACAGCGTCTCTACCATCAGCTCGTGCCCACGTACCTTCTGTGCTCTCCGCCCATCTTCGGCCATGTTTCGCCCCTGATCGACGTCGGTCGCGGACTCAGGGAACGGGGTGCCAGCGTCACCGTTCTCACCGGCCGAAAGTACGAAGACCTCGTCGTGAAGTCGGGCCTCACGTTTGCCCCGCTGCCCGCCGAGGTCGATTACGACGACGACGATCTGGATGCCTGGCTTCCCGGCCGCGACAAACTCCGGGGCTTGGCGGCGGTGCGCTACGGCATGATCGGCATGTTCGCCCGGGTCATTCCCGCGCAGTGGCGGGCCGTCGAATCGCTGCTCGCCTCGCAGGCATTCGACGCCATCGTCGGCGAGGCATCGTTCACCGGGCTCGCCCCCTACCTCGCGAGGGCGCGGAAAGGGCGGCTACCGGTGGTGGGCGTCTCGGCGGTGCCGGTTATTCTCGCCAGCGTCGATGCCGCGCCGTTCGGAACGGCGCTTCAACCGGGAGCGTCCGGCCTCGCTCGTGCGCGGAACCGTGCACTGAATGCGTTCCTCTTGCGCGGTCCGTTCCGACCCGTGGAGCGCGCCGTGACCGAGGCGCTCTCGGAGGTCGGGGTCTCTCCGACGGGCGTGAGTTTCTTCGACTTCGCCTACCGGTCTTTCGATCTGCTGTTCCAGCTCAGCGCCGAGGGCATGGAGTACCCGCGGCGCGAGCTGCCCAGCACGGTGCGTTTCGTCGGGCCGCTGCGACCTGCGCGGCCACACGCATCCGGTCTGCCCGATTGGTGGGGCGATCTGGATGCCGGGCGGCCCGTTGTCCTCGTGTCGCAGGGCACTATCGACAACGTCGATCTCGGGCGCCTGATCGTGCCGACGCTTCGCGCGCTGGCGAACGAAGACGTACTCGTCGTGGCGACGACCGGAGGACGTCCGATCGCCGATGTGGCGGCAGCGATGGGAGGCGCGCTCCCCTCCAACGCGCGCATCGCGGAGTTTCTGCCCTATGACGAGCTTCTGCCGCTCTGCCATGTCTTCGTGACCAATGGAGGATTCGGCGGAGTGCAACGCGCACTCGCGGCGGGCGTTCCCCTCGTCGTGGCCGGGTCGACCGAAGAGAAGCCCGAGGTGGCGGCAAGGGTGCAGTGGGCGGGGTGCGGCATCGACCTGCGCAGCGGATCTCCTCGACCCGATCGTGTGCGCGACGCCGTGCGACGGGTGCTGCGCGAGCCGAGTTACCGCGCGGCGAGCGAGAACTTGCGCGACGAGATCCGAGCCCTGCCAGACCCGATCGACGTCATCTCAGATGCTCTCGGCGGTCTCGTCGCCCGGCGCTGACTGCGGCCGTCGAGCTAAGTCAGCACGTTTGAGGGCACATGCCGGAGATCGGAGCCGCGTGCTCGGCTCGTCACACTCAACGTGCTGACTTAGCTCGCGCGCGGCGGGCCCGACGTGTCGCCCTCGCGGAACACGACCGGCAGCACGACGCTCGATGGCGCTCCCCCGGCCAGAAGCTCCCCCACCATGCGTCCCGCCTGAAGGCCACGTTCGTGCAGCGGCTGCTCCACCGTGGTCAGCCGACGCCCCAGCAGAGGGATGTCGGCCCCATCGAACCCCGTCACCGTGAGGTCTCGCGGAACCTGGAGTCCCCGTGCGGCGGCGGCCCGGAGTGCCCCGACGGCCAGCATGTCGTTCTGCGCCAGGATCGCGGTGGGCGGCGAATCCTGGTCGAGGATGCGCCCCGCCGCGATCTCGCCCGAGTCGAGCTCGCGGCCCCCGGCCTCGACACGCGTGGCGTCAGGAAAGACGGATGCGACCGCCCGCAGCCGCTCGCGGATCGTGCGGTTGCTGATCGTCTCCAGACGAGCGTCGACCGGCTCGATCGGGCCGGGCGGCCCATTCGCGTCGATGCGCGTCGAGCGCATCACCACCCCGACTCGCGTGTGGCCGAGATCTCGCACGTGGCGGGCCAACGCGGCCATCCCGCTGGCGTCGTCGATGTCGACGAGTGTGACGGCCTCTTCGTGCGGACCCTCGACGCCGACCATGGGTATGTGGCGCGCCCGCATGCTCGGCAAGAGCCCGTCGAATTCCTCGCCGCGGGTGAGAAAGACGACCGCGTCGACCGGCATGCCGTCGAGCAGGCGTGCCGAGCGATCGCCCGACTCCGATCGGTGCGACAGCAGCAGCTGGCCCACATCGAGCTCGTCGAGCGCCTCGCTGAGCCCCGCCATGGTGGCCATCGCCACCGGATTCTGGAAGGCCCGGCGCACGGTTCCCGCCACGATGATGCCCACGATGCCCGAGCGGCCGCTCTTCAGCGATCGGGCAGTCGGGTTCGGTCCGGCGTAGCCGATCTCGGCCGCGGCGGCCAGAATGCGGGCCCTCGTGCGCTCGGTGATCGAGCCCGTTCGACGGTAGGCCAGAGACGCGGTGGAGGTCGACACCTTCGCGAGCGCAGCGACGTCGGCAAGGGTCACAGAGGTGCGCGCCGAGCTCGAGGTCATGCTTTTCACCCTATCCACGCGCAGGTTCCTCCCAGGGCGAGTTCGGCACGATGTCTCCCAATCGCAACGTTGCGTTAACCATCGCAGCCCACTATCGAAACGATGCGATTCGCATCAACACCCGACCCGAATGGACGAACAATCGTGATGCCCCGTCGTTGTCTTCTTACCCTCTCCGCCGCCGCGGCGGTCGCGCTCGCGCTGGCTGGCTGCGCTCCGACCGCCAGCACCGACGTCGCCGCCACCAACCACGCCGTGACCGATGCCTCCGGCACCGCGACCGTCTTCATCTCCGGCGACACCAACGTGCAGAGCCTCTGGACCGACGCCATCATCCCCGCCTTCGAGAAGGCGAACCCGGGCGCATCCGTCACGACGACCCTCGATCTGCACGGCGAGCACGACGCGCAGACGATGGCCAAGCTCACCAGCTCGGTGCAGGCCAACGACGACCCCGGCTTCGACCTCATCGACTCGGGCTTCATCCAGGCCGCCGGCAAGGCGGGCCTGCTCGAGGGCGTGTCTGCCGACAACGTGCCCAACCTCGCCACGGTGCCCGACACCACGGTGAAGGCCGGCGCCGGCTTCGGTATCCCCTACCGCGCCTCCTCTGTGCTGCTGGCCTACGACTCCACCAAGGTGAAGACGCCGCCGACCACCCTCGACGAGCTCCTCAAATGGATCACCGCCAACCCCGGGCAGTTCACCTACAACTCGCCCTCCACCGGCGGATCGGGTGCGGCCTTCGTGACCACCGTGCTCGACAAGTACGTCTCGGACAAATCGCGCACCGCCATGACCACGGGCTACGACCAGTCGCTCGAGGGCGAGTGGGACAAGGGCTTCGACGAACTCAAGAAGCTCGGCGCGTCTATGTACCAGCAGGGCGTCTACCCCAACGGCAACAACCAGGTGCTCGAGTTGCTCGGCACAGGCGCTATCGAGATGGCGCCCGTGTGGAGCGACCAGGTCATCACTGCCCAGAAGACCGGGACTCTGCCCGCGAACATCAAGTACGCGCAGATCTCAAACCCCTCGTTCACCGGCAGCGCCTCGTACCTCGGCATTCCCAAGACCGCGTCTCACAAAGACGTCGCCCAGAAGCTGGCCGACTACGTGCTCTCCTCCGAGGGCCAGGCGCTCATCGCGTCGACCATCGCGGGCTACCCGGTGATCTCGCTCGACAACGTTCCCGCCGATCTGAAGGACAAGTTCGCCTCGGCCGACCCCTCGGCGCTGCGCCCCACGTACTACAGCCAGATGGCGTCCGACATGAACAACCTCTGGGACGCGAAGGTTCCCGGACAGTGACCGACATCCGATCGGGGCGTCGCGCCCCGGTCGGTGCTCGGCGGCGGGTCTCCCCTGAGGCCCGCCGCTCGGGCATCGGCCTCGCCATGGCGCTGCCACCCGTCATTCTGCTCGCACTCTTCGTGGGCGTTCCCGTGGTGCTCGCTATCGGTTTCAGCCTCGGCCACACGGGCGGCCTCAACTCGACGATCGCCTCGATCGGACTCAACACCCGCGAGGCGACCAGCTGGTGGGGAACCGCCCAGGCCTACGTCGACGTCTTCACCGATCCGCGCTTCACCCGCGACCTCGGGGTGACCGTCGGCGTGACCGTGGTCTCGACCGTCATCGTGCTGGCGCTGGCGCTGGGCATCGCCCTCAACCTGCGCCTGCGCGGCGGACGGCTCGCGAGCGTCTTCGCCGGCCTGGCCGTGGTGCCCCTCTTCATCCCCGTGGTGATCGCGTCGTGGGCCATCCTGACCTTCTACTCGGGTGACGGATTCGTGCGCACGGTCTTCGCTCTCGTCGGCCTGACCGGGCCGACCTGGGGGTACACGACCGTGGCCGTGATCATCGGCTCGGTGTGGACGAGCCTGCCGTTCGCCACGCTCATGGCGATCTCGGGCGTGCAGTCGATTCCCGACGCCATGATCGAGGCGGCTCGGGATGCCGGCGCCTCGTCGTTCGCGATCGTCACCCGGATCCTCGTTCCCCTGAGCGCGATCCCGCTCGTGATCGCCGCGACCTTCACGGCCATCGGAGTGCTCGGCTCCTTCACCGTTCCGTACTTCACCGGACCGAATGCGCCGAGCATGCTGGGCGTCGACATCTCGAAGTACTTCCAGGCGTTCAACCACCCGCAGCAGGCGATCGTGATGGCCGTCGTGGTCTTCGTGCTCGCATCCGGAATCGCGTTCTTCTACGTGTGGGCGAACTTTCGATCGGCAAAGAAGGAAGGTCGGGTCTGATGCGCGCACGCATGCTCTCTCGCGGTGTCGTCACGGGCGCCCTCCTCGTGGTGGTGGCCGTGTTCATCCTGGGTCCGCTGCTGTGGCTGGCCGCGCACGCCTTCGCGACCTCGTGGGACTACCCGAGCCTGCTTCCCGCCGGGCTCACGCTCGACTGGTGGTCGGTGGTCTTCAACGACGCCGAGCTCGGTGCCGCCGTGCGCAACTCGCTCTATTTTGCGCCGCTGACCGTGCTGGTCTCGGCCGTGGTGTGCCTGCCCGCGGCCTACGCCTTCTCGCGTTTCGAGTTCCCGGGCCGCCGCATCTTCCTGGTGGGCCTGTTCGCCACGAACGCCTTCCCCAAGATGGGGCTCTTCGTCTCGATGGCCTCGCTGTTCTACGGTCTGCACCTCATGAACACGATCGCCGGAGTGGTCATCGTGCAGCTCGTGGGCACGGTGGTGTTCATGACGTGGATTCCCGCGGCGGCCTTCAGCTCGGTGCCCCGTGCGCTCGAAGAGGCGGCCCGCGATGCCGGCGCCGGGCGCATCCGCACCTTCGTGCGCGTGACCCTGCCGCTCGCACTGCCCGGCATCCTCGTGGCCATCCTCATGTCGTTCCTCGCCGCCTTCGACGAGGCCCAGGGCACCTATCTCGTGGGGGCACCGGTGTACATGACCATGCCCACCGAGATGTACTCGCTCGTTCTGAACTACCCCAAGCAGGTCGCCGCGGTCTTCGCGATCCTGCTCTCCGTTCCCTCCGTCGCCCTTCTGCTCTTCGCCCGCCGCTTCATCATGGGCGGACGTCTGGCCGAGGGCTTCCAGATTCGTTAGGCACCACCATGACAACACCCACCAAGACCGACGCGACGTCGGGGCTCAGAGTCACCGCCCTGACCAAGGTGTTGAGCAACCGCACCATCGTCGAGAACTTCGAACTCGACGTGGCCGCGGGCGAGCTCGTCGCCCTGCTCGGTCCCTCCGGATGCGGCAAGACCACGACGCTGCGCATGATGGCCGGCTTTCTCCAGCCAGACACGGGTTCCGTCAGCATCGGCGGAGTCGACGTCACCGACAAGGGGCCAGACAAGCGCCCGAGCGCGATGGTCTTTCAGAACTACGCTCTGTGGCCGCACCTCACGGTGTTCAAGAACGTGGCTTTTCCCTTGAGTATCAAGCGCGTGCCCCGTGCCGAGATCACCGAGCGCGTGATGGCAGCCCTCGAGACGGTCAACCTCGCCCACCACGCCCACTCCCGCCCCGCGCACATCTCCGGAGGTGAGCAGCAGCGCGCCGCCCTCGCCCGCGCGATCGTGCAGCGCCCCGATCTGCTGCTGCTCGACGAGCCCCTGTCGAACCTCGACGCGAAGCTCCGGGTCAAGGTGCGCGAGGAGATCCGCGACATCCAGCAGCGCCTCGGCATCACGACGGTGATGGTCACCCACGACCAAGACGAGGCGATGGCCATCTCCGACCGCGTCGCCGTGATGAACGCGGGTCGCATCGAGCAGGTGTCGACCCCGACCGAGCTCTACGCCAATCCGCGCACCCTGTTCGTGGCCTCGTTCATCGGCAGCATGAACGTGCTGCCCGCGCCGACCCTCTTCGAGAGCGCGAGCCTGAGCCACGTGCCGAACGTGGTGCCGGATGCCGTGGCCGACCCGTCGACGTCCGTCACCTCGACAGACGTCCCGCCGGCCGAGGCCTGGGCAGTGCGCCCCGAAGACGTTCTCTTCGAGCCCACCTCGGGCGTTCGCCGCGTCGGCGCGACCCCCGTCGAGGTGCGTCGCGTGCTTCCCCATGGACACTTCTCCGAGCTCGTGCTCAACGCGGGCGGAGCCGAGGTGCGCTCGATCGCGGGCGGAGTTCCTCCCGCCGTGGGCGATCACGGAACGGTGACGCTGAACAACGTGCGGCACTACGTCGACGGCATTCTCGTCGACGGCCGCGCCCGCACGGCGCGCGTGCTGGCAGGGGCGAAGGCGTGACCGCGGTGGTCGCCCACCGCGGCGACTCCTCCGTTCATCGCGAGAACACCCTCGAAGCGATCCGCTCGGCGATCGCGGCGGGAGCCGAGACGATCGAGATCGATGTGCGCCTCACGGGCGACGGAGAGGTCGTGCTGCTGCACGATGCCACTCTTCAGAGACTCTGGGGCGTCGACGCCCACGTCGCGAATCTCACCCTGGCCGAGGTCGAGAGACTGGGCGGCGGCGAGCTGCGCATCCCGCTGCTGCGCGACGTTCTGCACCTCATGCACGATGCGAAGCCGCTTCTGCTCATCGACATGGACTCGCCCGAGCCCGCGGCGGCCGCGCACCGCGTCGTCGCCACCTGCGGTTCGGAGGCCAGGGTCGCCTGGTGCGGCCACATCGACGCGATGAGAACGATCCGGCGCCGCGACGCGGCCGCCGAGATCTGGATGCCGTGGGCCGAGTCGACCGCACCCAGCGCCTTGGATCTCGCCGAGTTGCGCCCCACCTTCGTGAACCTGCCCCATGTCTACGTGGGGCGCGAACTCGTCGCCGCCATCCATTCACTCGGCGTCAAAGTGTCGTGCTGGACCGTCGACGACGCCGAGCAGATGGCGTGGCTCATGTCGATCGGAGTCGATTCGATCACGAGCAACCGGCTGGCTCTGCTGCTGTGCCTTCGGAACAACGACGCGGCGGCGACCGTGCAGATGCTGCCTCGGGCCAGGCTGATCTCGCGGGAGCTGGCGACGTGGGCCGTCGAGTACGTGCGCAAACACCACGTGACGAGCGTGGCGACCAAGGCCAACCCCGCCGATCACGTCACCGAGATCGATCTCGCCATCGAGCGCGTCGTGCGCTCCGTGATCAGCGCGCAGTTCCCCGACCACTGCTTCGTCGGAGAAGAGTTCGGCGGCGAGGCGCAGGCCGACAGGCCGTGCTGGTACCTCGATCCGGTCGACGGAACCGCCAACCTCGCGAACGGCATGCCGTGGACGAGCTTCTCGCTCGCGCTGGTCGTCAACGGGGCGCCGGTCGTCGGCGTGGTCGCCGACCCCTGGCGCGGTGTCGTCGTCGAGGCAGAGGCCGGCGGCGGCGCCTGGTCCGACGGCATCCGCCTGTGCCTCGACAAGCCGGATGCCGAGGCCCTGTCGGCGCCCACCTTCGGCCCGGCCCCCGATCCCCTGCGTGGCGCCATGGTCAGCACAGAGCTCGCGGCGCACGCCGCGTGGCCCGGAATGCTCCCCATGCTCGACGCGCTGTCGCAGCGGTACTGCACGATGCGCATCATGGGATCGGGCACGCTGACCGTCGCCGGCATCGCACTCGGCCATGGCATCGGGGCGGTCATCGGCCGCTTCGGCCCGGTCGACCACCTGGCCGCGGTGCTCATCGTGCGCGAGGCGGGAGGCGTGGTGCTCGACGAGAATGGAGACGAGACCCTCTTTCCGGCGAGCGGCGGCGTGCTCGCGGCGGCGAACCGTCAGACGGCCGAGCAGCTGCATGCCCTGTGGCGAGAGGCGGTTGCTCGGTAAAGTTCGATGCAGTCGCCGCCCGCACAAAGGAGTCCCATGCTGATCGAAGCCGACCTCGACGCCGTTCGTCGTCACGAGATCGCGGGCGACGAGCCCGCCGATTTCGACGCGTATTGGCAGCAGACACTGGCCGCGGCCGCCGATGTTCCCCTCCACGTGCGCGTCGAGCGAGTCGAGAGCGTGCTCAGCGTCATCGACGTGTTCGATGTGACCTTTCGCGGAGCCGACGGCACCGATGTGAAGGCGTGGCTGCGCGTGCCCACCAGTTCGACCACGCCCCTGCCCACGGTCGTCACGTATGTCGGCTACGGCGGCGGCCGTGGTCGACCCGAGGAGTCCCTCACGTGGGTGGCGTCCGGCTTCGCGCATCTGCACATGGATACGCGCGGCCAGGGCGCCTCGTGGAGCGTCGGCGACACACCGGATGTCGGCCCCGGCGGCCCGCAGATCCCCGGGGTGATGACCAAGGGCATCCAGAACCGCGACGACTACTACTACCGCCGGCTGTTCATCGATGCGGTGCGTGCCGTCGACGCCGCGAAGCAGCTGCCGCAGGTCGACGCGGCGCGGATCGCGGTTGCCGGCGGAAGCCAGGGCGGCGGCCTCGCTCTCGCCGTGGCCGGGCTGCGCGACGATCTCGCCGCGGTCGTCGCGTTCGTGCCGTTCCTCTGCGACTTCGGGCGGGCCACGCTGATCACCGACGCGTATCCGTACCACGAGATCGTCGACTACCTCAGGGTCCATCGCGACCAGGCGGCATCCGTCTACGAGGTGCTGGGCAGCTTCGACGCCGCGTTCCACGCGCGTCGGGCGACGGCTCCGGCGCATTTCTCGGTCGCGCTGATGGATGCCACGTGCCCGGCCTCCACGGTCTACGCCGCGTTCAACGCGTACGCCGGCCCGAAGGAGATCACCGAATGGGCGTTCAACGGCCACGAGGGCGGCGGTATCGAAGACGAGACTCAGGCGATCGCGTTCCTGAAAGAGCAGCTGGCGTAGCCTCCGCCACTAATTCAGGAGGAGAGGCGACTCGTGTGGATAGTGGCGTCAGCGGCGCTCTCCTCCTGATCTAGTCGCGCCACTACCATCGACGGTGTTCTCATGATCGGACTCGGCGGCGGCCTCGCCCTCACGGGAAACAAGGCCTGACGCACACGGCGGCCCGAAGCGGTCAGATGTAGATCGCGGGGTCTGTGTAGAAGGCCTCTGCCGTCGGCTCCGCCGAGTGCGCGCGCGGGCGGGCGACCGCAGGGATGCCCGTGATCACGGAGTAGGGCGGAGCGTCGTGCACCACCACGGCCTGCGCTCCCACCACGGAGTGAGCGCCGATCACCAGCGGCCCGAGCAGCACGGCTCCGGCTCCCACCGTCACATCATTGCCGAGGGTCGGATGCCGCTTCTCTCGTGCCGTGCTCCTGCCGCCGAGCGTGACCCCGTGATAGAGCATCACGTCGTCGCCGATCTCGGCGGTCTCGCCGATCACGACTCCCATGCCGTGGTCGATGAAGAAGCGACGCCCGATCACCGCACCGGGGTGGATCTCGACGCCGGTCAGAAAGCGCACGTACTGCGAGACGAGCCTCGCGGGCAGCCGCAGGCGGCGCATCCAGAGCGCGTGCGCGATGCGGTAGCCCCACACGGCATGCACTCCCGAGTAGCTGAGCATGACCTCGAGCCTCGAGCGCGAGGCCGGGTCACGGAGCCGTGCCGTGGTGATGTCTTCGCGAGCGCGCGCGAACGCGGCCGAACCCCGGGCGCTCACGCCCGGAACTCGGCCGACGTGCGAGACGCGGCCGACGGCATCCGATCAGTCCTGAAGGTCTTCGTACAGAACCGTCGACAGGTAGCGCTCTCCGTAGCTCGCGATGACGACCACGATGGTCTTGCCCGCGTTCTCGGGCCGACCCGCGAGCTCGAGGGCGGCGGTGACCGTGGCGCCCGACGAGATACCGGCGAGGATTCCCTCTTCTGCGGCGAGGCGGCGGGCCATCGAGACCGACTGCGTGATGTTCACGTCGATGACCTCGTCGTAGACCTCGCGGTCGAGCACCTCGGGCACGAAATTGGCGCCGATGCCCTGGATCTTGTGCGGACCGGGGGCCCCGCCGTTGAGGATCGGCGACTCGGCCGGCTCGACGGCCACGACCTGCAGTCCGGGCTTCTGCTCCTTGAGGTAGTTGCCGGCGCCGGTGATGGTTCCGCCGGTTCCGATGCCGGCGACGAAGATGTCGACGGCGCCGTCGGTGGCGTTCCAGATCTCGGGTCCGGTCGTTGCGCGGTGGATGGCCGGGTTCGCGGCGTTGGCGAACTGCTTGGCCAGCACGGCTCCGGGTGTGTTGACGACGATCTCCTCGGCCTTCTCGACCGCTCCCCGCATGCCCTCGGGGCCGGGGGTCAGAACGAGTTCGGCTCCATAGGCGCGCAGCAGGGTACGGCGCTCCTTCGACATCGACTCGGGCATGGTGAGGATGACCTTGTAGCCGCGGGCAGCTCCAACCATGGCCAGGGCGATTCCGGTGTTGCCCGACGTTCCCTCGACGATGGTTCCGCCCGGGGGAAGCTCGCCGGATGCCTCGGCGGCGTCGACGATGGCGACACCCAGGCGGTCTTTCACACTGGAGGAGGGGTTGTAGAACTCGAGCTTCGCGAGCACGGTGGCGCCGAGCCCCTCGGTCACGCGGTTCAGGCGAACCAGCGGAGTGTTTCCGAAGACCTCGGTGATGTCGTTGTAGATGCTGGGCATGGCGGCAAATCCTTAACTGAACTCATGCGAGCTCGACGACGAGAAGGGGACAACTCCCCCAGCCTAGGGAGTTCCTGAGGGCGCTGACCTATTGTTACGGCAACTAGCAGCAATTCGTGCAGGTTATGGCAGAAAGCGGCCGAGCGATTGTGCCCTGATGCCTCCATCTGTGAACGGTCGCCGCGACGCAATGGAGGTATTCGTGCACAAAAGGTCTCTCGGAGCAGCCCGGCGTAAAATTGCCGGGTGGCAGTCTCGAAGGTCCTTCTCTATTACGCGTTCACCCCGCTCGCCGACCCCGACGCCATTCGCCTGTGGCAGCGAGACCTCTGCGAGTCGCTCGGTCTGCGTGGCCGCATCCTGATTTCGAAGGACGGCATCAACGGAACGGTCGGCGGAGAGCTCGGGGCTGTCAAGAAGTACCTGCGCAAAACCCGCGACTACCCGGCATTCAAGCATCTCGACGTCAAGTGGAGCGAGGGATCCGGCCTCGATTCTTCACAGAGTTATCCACAGGCTCCGCACGGAGTCAGTGTCGACTTCCCGAAACTCGTCGTGAAGGTGCGCGACGAGATCGTGAGTTTCGGCGCTCCGGCAGAATTACGCGTCGATGAGGCCGGCGTTCGCGGCGGCGGAACGAAGTTGACGCCCGCCGAGCTGCACGAACTCGTCGAAGAAAAGGCGAAAACGGGCGACGACGTGGTCTTCTTCGACGGCCGCAACTCGTTCGAGGCCGAAATCGGCAGATTCGAAGGCGCGATCGTGCCGGATGTGTCGAACACGCGCGAATTTGCGGCCGTTCTCGACTCCGGCGCGTACGACCATCTCAAGGGAAAGCCAGTAGTTACCTACTGCACAGGCGGAATCCGGTGCGAAGTCCTCTCGAGTCTGATGACGTCGAGGGGCTTCGGAGAGGTGTACCAACTCGACGGCGGAATCGCGCGCTACGGCGAGGCTTTCGGCGATTCGGGCCTGTGGAACGGCTCTCTCTACGTCTTCGACAACCGCGTCTCCATCGACTTCACGCCCGACGCCGCTGTGATCGGAGAATGTCATCGCTGCGGCGCATCCACGAAGCGCATGCAGAACTGCGCCGAGGTCTCCTGCCGAACCCAACTCGTCATCTGCGACGCCTGTGCCGAGGAACAGCCGCCCGCCTGCGCCGAACACGCGAGCATCGTAGCCGGATAGTTTCCACAGACTTATCCACAGGCCGATCGGCCTAGGCTCAGCTCATGAACACCAAAGACAAGGCTCATCAGCTTCTTCACCTCCACGAGCAGCGCGCCATCCTGCAGGTCGTCAATGTCTGGGACGTCGCGAGCGCCCGTGTGGTCGCCGATCTTCCGGGTACGACCGCCCTGGCCACGGCCAGCCACAGCATCGCCGCGACCTTCGGCTACGACGATGGCGAGAACATCCCGCTCGAACTCATGCTCGACATGTGCGGGCGCATCGCGAGTGCGACCGACCTGCCCGTCTCGGCCGACCTCGAGGCCGGATACGGCGACCCGGGCGAGACCGTGCGCCGGGCCATCGGAGTCGGAATCGTGGGCGCGAACCTCGAAGACCAGATGAAGCCGCTGATCGAGTCGGTCGAGAACGTGGCCGAGGTCACGAAGGCCGCCGAGCACGAAGAGGTGGGCTTCGTTCTCAACGCCCGCACCGACGCGTTCATCAAGGCCGGCGACCGGCCCCTCGACGACGTGATCGCCGATGCCATCGAACGCGGCCGCGCCTACCTCGACGCGGGCGCCGCGTGCATCTTCGTGCCCGGGCTGCTCAGCGAGCAGACCGTGATCCGTCTCGTCGAGGGAATCGGCGAGCACCGCGTCAGCGTCATCAATGTTCCCGGCTCACTCACGCCGGCGCGGCTCGAGCAGCTGGGCGTCGCGCGCATCTCGTACGGACCATGGACGCAGCGCGTCGCACTCACCGCGCTGCAGGCATCCGCCCGCGAGCTGCTGGCCGGCGGCCACCTGCCCGAGGGCACTCAGCCGCTCAACTGACCAGCGGTCAGAACGCGCTGCTCGGCAGGTCACGGGCGCCGGATGCGATGGCCTCGACGATCACGTCGGCCACGTGATCGGCGTCGTGACCCGCCGGGAATGCCGGCGGGGTTCCGGCGATCGCCCGAGTCACGAGGCCGGTCTCGGTGTGGCCGGGTCGCGCGTCGAGCATACGGATGCCGGCCCGTCGGTTCTCTCGAGCAGCGGCCACCATAAAAGCAGCGAGGGCCGCTTTCGATGCCGAGTAGGCGGCGAGTCCTGCGGTTGGAGCCTCGGCCACGATGCCGCTGATCGTCACGACGACGGGTGCGCGCTTGGCCTCTGCGCTGCGCGCCAGGGCGGGTAACGCGGCGCCGATCAGCTCGATCGGAGACGCGGCATTGACCGAGAACAGCTCGGCGACAGTGCCTGATTCGAGTTCTGCTGCCGGACCGAACGCCACGACCCCACTCGCCACGATGACTGCGTCGATGCCGCCCAGGCGACGCTCGGCCTCGGCCACAACGGCCGCCGAGTCGCTGCGCAGATCCGCTGCGATCGTTTCGGCGGCGATGTCGAGAGAGTCGAGCCTGCCGGCGTCACGGGCGCTGAGCGCGAGAACGGCGCCCGCATCCGAGAGGCGCTGTGAGATCCGCGACCCGAGACCTCCGGTCGCCCCGACCACGAGAATGCGTAATCCGCTGAGTTCTGTCATGCGCCCACGCTAGGCGCGACCGCAGTTACGGGCTGAGACATTGACAGATCGGTATCGAGGGCGGATATGGCGGAAAGCTCGCGCCCACGGCCGTGTCCGATTTCCGCTAGCCGCCCGCATCCGGATGCGGCAGGGTTGAGTCATGGATTTCGGCGAGCGGTACCGCGTGATCGAATCGCGCGACGCGCGCTTCGACGGTCGTTTCGTGACCGCCGTGCGCTCCACCGGCATCTACTGTCGGCCGAGCTGCCCGGCGCGCACCCCGAAGCAGGCGAACGTCACCTTCTACCCGACGAGCGCGGCCGCCCATCTGGCCGGATACCGTGCGTGCAAGCGCTGCCTGCCGGAGGCCACGCCCGGCAGCCCCGAGTGGAACCTCCGCGAGGATGTCGCCGCGCGGGCCATGCGACTCATCGCCGACGGCGTGGTCGAGCGCGACGGGGTCGACGGCCTGTCTCGACGAATCGGTTACTCCGCGCGGCAGCTGAACCGCATTCTTATGGCCGAGCTCGGAGCCGGACCCATCGCTCTGGCCCGCGCCCATCGCGCCCAGAACGCCCGCACTCTCATCACGGCAACGACCATGCCGATGGCCGACGTGGCGTTCGCGGCCGGGTTCACCAGCATCCGCCAGTTCAACGACACGGTCGCCGAGGTGTTCGATCTCACGCCGTCCGCGCTGCGGTCTCGATCTCGCACGACCTCGACATCCGGTGCGCCGGATGTCGCCGGTTCGATCCGTCTCGCCTTGCCCTACCGGGAGCCGCTCGACGTCGACGGTCTCTTCGGCTGGTTCCCGCCCCGGGCGGTGCCCGGGGTCGAGACGGTGGGTCCACGCCGCTACGCCCGCACCGTTCGACTTCCGCACGGCGCGGCCGACGTCGATCTAAGCGCACCACAGCACGCCGGAGCCCGCCCCCGCATCGATGCGATCGCCCGGTTCGAGAATCTCGCGGATCTACCGGCCCTGCTCAGCAGAGTGCGTCGGCTGCTCGACCTCGATGCGGATCCGCAGGCCGTCGACGCCGTCCTCTCCCGAGACGCGCGCCTCTCAGCCGAGGTCGCGCGCGTGCCCGGCATCCGGGTTCCCGGTGCTCTCGACGCGGGCGAGATGCTGATCCGGGCGCTTCTCGGCCAGCAGGTCACGGTCTCGTCGGCACGCACCCAGCTGGCGCGACTGGTCGACGCCCTCGGAGAAGAGGTGCCGCCCTCGATCGCACCCGCGAGTGCCAGCCCCGGCGATACCGACCTCGATGGGGTTGAGGCTCGCAGCCGCCTCTTTCCCACGGCGGCCGCGATCGCGGAACACGCGCACGAGATCCTCCGCGGCCCCGCAGCCCGAACCGACACGGTGCGCCGCGTCGCCGAGGCGCTGGCCGACGGGTCGCTCGCCATAGATGTCTCCGACACCCGCGACGACGTGACGGCCCGGCTCACCGCGATCAGGGGCATCGGCCCGTGGACGGCCGACTACGTGGTCATGCGCGCGCTCGGCCACCCCGATGTGTTCGTGCGCGGCGACGTGGCGATTCGGTCGGGCGCACGATCATTGGGCCTTGCCGACAGCGCTGCGGCGCTCGCCACCGAGGCCGCCGCCTTCGCCCCCTGGCGCAGCTACCTCTCTATGCACCTCTGGCGGGCGGCCGCACCGGCACCCGCTTCCGCTCACCACCCGCCTCCCTCTCCGAAGGAACACGCATGACCGCGACAGCCCTCCTCCACACCATCGACACGCCAGACGGGCCGTTCACGATCCTCGAAGACGACGAGGGCCGAGTGCTGTCGTCGGGGTGGACGGGGTCTTTCGACGAGGTGGTGGCTCGGCTGGCTCCTCGCAACCAGCCCGTAGCGCTGGCAGGACAGTCGCAGAATACGCAGGCCGTCGACGCGTTCTATTCGGGCGACATCCACGCCATCGACGACGTGCCCGTGCTGCAGTTCGGCACACCCCTGCAGACCGTCTCGTGGGCCGAGCTGCGGCTCATCGATCCCGGTAAGCCCATCACCTACACGGAGCTCGCCGCCCGAAGCGGCAATGCCCGCGCGGTGCGCGCGGCCGCGAGCGCGTGCGCCCGCAACGCTCCGGCACTCTTCGTGCCGTGCCACCGCGTCGTCAACACAGCCGGCGGACTGGCCGGTTTCGCCTGGGGCGTTCCCGTCAAGCGTTCTCTGCTGGCCCGGGAGGCCGCCGCGGCAAACGCCGGGTAGCTGCAGGCATCCGGGGCCGAGGCCGCTAGGCCGCTCGTGATGAGCGGCGCAGAAGCCGCCGGCTGCGGCGCGCGTCGCGTCGCCCGTTCGAATTGCTCGTCGTGAAGTCGCGCGCATCCGAGTCGGAGAGGGCGACCAGCACGAGGATGTCGAGCGAGAGACCGAGCAGCCCTCCGTTCTCAAGCGTGAACGACGTGCCGTCGGCGAAGAAGTCGGCGGCCGACCCCAGCACCAGGATCGTGGCAAGGATCATCGCCACGAACCGCGCCCGGTTGCTGCCCATGAAGATGAGCCGTGCCACCACCAGGTCGATGACCACGGCGATGCCGAAGAAGACCATCAGCACCACGAAGACGATGCTCGAGATCTCGGCTGCATCGGCACCCGTGCCCACGTCGAGCGCGATGTCGACCTTCTTCCAATCGAAGGCGATGTTCACCGCCGTCACGATCGTGGTGACGGTTCGCAGCAGAATCAGCAGCACGCCGAGGTAGATCGAAATGGGCCGCCTCACGACGTCGACCCCGCTCCCGACCCCGACGCCGCGCCCGACACCACGGGCACCTGCCTCAGGTCGATCTGCGGAAGGTCGCCGTCGGTCGCAATGGCGTCGCCGCCGCCGTTCACGGCGTGATACCCGGTCGAGAAATTGCGGATGACGGACACGACCGCGGCCGGATTGGCCGCCGTGACCGTCGACACGATGTGGTCGCGTTCCACATCGGTATCAGCGTCGATCTTGTGCGTCACCTGCAACGTGAACAGCGACAGCCCGACGCTGCGATCGTAAGTGCCGGCCGCGAGCCACTGGGTCGGGATCCCACCGGGCAGCAGCCACCCGTCAGGCGCTCGCCAGAACCGCACGTGATGTCTCTGCGCCGGGTTGCCGGCGACCTCCTGCTGGTAGGTGAAGTCCTGGATGGTGCCGAAGAGATAGAGCGGGCTCACGGGCGCGTCGGAGTAGCTGCGGCGCATGATCGTCGACATCACGATGCGCCAGGCCGAGGTCAGGCTCACCTCGTCGGCTCGAGTCCACCCGGCTGCGGCCATGGCGGCGTGCACCTGCTCTGCGCTGCCGAAGAGCGACAGATTCACCGGATCGCCGAGCAGACCCTCTCGGGTGCGGGCGCGACCGATGAAGTAGTCGGGCACGTAGATCACGGTGAGCAGCGTGTGGATGCGCGGCAACAGCAGGTAGGCCAGCACGACCCAGAAGATCAGGATGAACCAGAGGTTCTGCCACCCGCGCGTGAACGACTCGGTGACGAGCAGGTAGCCGAGCCACGCCGTGGCTATCGTGCCGAACACGAAGAACGCCCGGTCGAAGAGCCGCACGATTCCGAGGCGCTGGCGCGCGGCATCCGGATTCGCGTCGCGCTCGTCTGCCTCGAGTTCGTCGAGCGGCGCCGACATGACTAGGCCGACGCAGCCGCGACGGGAACGGCGGTCGGCGGCAGCTGCAGCAGCGCGCCCCGGGTGCGGCAGGTCGCGGCAGCCACGGCCATCGCCCGCTCGAGAACCAATTGCCACTCGTCGCCGATCTGTGGCAGTTCGCCCGCTCGACGAGCCTCGACAAGGCTGGCCGCGACGCTCGCCAGCGTCGCATCGCCTGCGCCCATCGTGTCGACCACGGGCTCGGACATCAGGGTGATCGGCTGATGCACGAGAACGCCGGATGCCGTCGCGATGGATGCGCCCTCGCGGCCGGCCGTCGACAGCACGGTCTGCGAGCCGGTCGAGGTGAGGCCCTCTGTGAGCATGAGCAGCGACGCGTTGTAGAGCAGCGCGGCGTCTTCGTCGCCGACCTTCACGAGAAGCGCGGTGGCCGCGACGCGCTCGAAGTTGGTGACGAAGTCGTGTACCGAGTGCAGCATGCCCTCGCGAGGGTTCGGGTCGATCAGCAGTCGGTTCTGCGGATCAGACACCGCGTCCTCGAGCAGCGCGACCTGTTCGGCCGAGTCGAAGCGCAGGCAGCTGACCACCACGAAGGGGGCCTCGTCGACAGCGCGTCGCACTCGCTCGTCGAACTCGATGAAGCGCTCGACCGAGGCCTCGTTGAAGCTGTAGCGCGGCTCGCCGTCGGTGCGATCGGAGATCGCGCGGGCCGTGCCGCGAGCGCTGGGAGTCGCGATGAGGTCGACACCGTACTCGGCGAGAAACTCTCGGATCTTGTCGCCGTCGGAGTCGTCGCCGACCATGGCCACGAGGGTGGTCTCGACGCCCAGGCGAGCGAGGCCTACGGCCACGTTGAGCGCAGCCCCGCCCACGAAATCCTCAGACCCCTCCGGAGTGCGGAACTCGTCTATCAATGCGTCGCCGATCACGACGACGGAACCCGTCGCATCCACCATTGCGCGCACCCTCACGTTCGACAAGCCTCAGGATGCACACTCTATTACTGGTGACTTCCCACGCGCACCCGAATAGGGTGGTGTGGATGCCTCGACTACTCGCCCCTGACACCCGCCGCGAAGTCCGACCATGACCGCGGGCGTGACCATCGAGTTCTCCGGCCTCACGAAGACCTTCGGGGCGGTCAAGGCGGTCTCCGATCTGTCGTTCACCGTCGAGCCCGGCCGGGTCACCGGTTTTCTGGGGCCCAACGGCGCCGGCAAGACCACGACGCTGCGTATGCTCCTGGGCCTCGTGCGGCCGACATCCGGCACCGCGACCTTCGGCGGAACCGCCTATCGCGACCTGCCCACCCCGCTCGCGACCGTCGGTTCGGCGCTCGAAGCCGCCAGCTTCCACCCGGGTCGCAGCGCCGCCAACCACCTGCTCACCTACACCCAGGCCGCGGGGCTCGACCGCGAGCGCGTGCAGCTCGTTCTGCACCGCGTAGGTCTCGGCGCCTACGGCGATCGACGGGTCGGCGGGTATTCGCTCGGCATGCGTCAGCGCCTGGGTCTCGCCTACGCGCTGCTCGGAGATCCGCGAGTGCTGGTGCTCGATGAGCCCATCAACGGGCTCGACCCCGAGGGCATCAAGTGGATCCGGCTGCTGCTGCGCGAGCTCGCCGACGAGGGGCGCACCGTGCTCATCTCGTCGCACCTGCTCAGCGAGGTGCAGCAGAGCGTCGACGAGGTCGTCATCGTGTCGCACGGCAAGCTCATCCACCGCGGTTCGCTGGCCAGTCTCGACCAGAGCGAACAGAAGCAGGTGATCGTGGATGCGACGGATCGCGCCGCTCTGGCCGCAGCGCTCGAGGCGGCCGGCTACACGGTGAGCCCCCTGCGTGGCGGCGTGCTCGTCGAGAACGCCGAGGCCGCAGACGTGGGGCGTATCGCCTTCGCCGCGGCGATACCCGTCACCGCACTGTCGCAGAAACGCGTGGGCCTCGAAGAGAGCTTTTTGCACCTCGTCGGAGAGGAGGGAGCGCTGTGAGCCGGTTCGGCGGAGCCCTCCGCTCGGAGGTCACCAAGATCACGTCCACCCGCATGTGGTGGATCCTCGCGATCATCATGGTCGCCTACGTCGCCGTGTGCGCCGGCGGAGCGGGGGCTCTCTTCGGCGCACTCGGTGGTTCCACGAACGGTCCCTCCATCTCGGGTGAGAGCCTGGCTCCCCTGATCTACAGCTTCGGGCCGACCCTCGGCTACGTCTTCGCGGTGCTGCTCGGCGCCCTGGCCACGACGAACGAGTTCCGTCACCAGACGTTGACTCCGACGTTCTTGGCGACGCCTCGGCGCGGTCGAGTACTCGTGGCGAAGCTGGCCGCGCTCACCGGGGCGGGCGCCGTCTACGGAGTGCTGGCCATGGTCGCGGCGGTCGGCGCGGGCGCGGGTCTGCTCCTCGCATTCGGTATCGATCCGCAGCTGGGCGACCCCGCAACCTGGGCGCTCGTCGGGCGGTCGATTCTGGCCATGGCCCTGTGGTCGGCCATCGGCGTCGGTCTCGGAGTGCTGGTGCCGAGTCAGGTCGCCGCGATCGTCATCGTGCTGGCCTTCACGCAGTTCGTCGAGCCCATTCTGCGGCTCGCCTCATCGATCGCGGAGTGGACGGCGCAGATCGGCCAGTTCCTTCCTGGCGCGGCGAGCGACGCGTTGGTCGGGGCGAGCTTCTTCACCCTTGCCGGGGGCGCCGGAGGACCCAGCCTCGAGTGGTGGCAGGGCGGCCTCGTGCTGCTCGGCATCGCCGTCGTCGTAAGCCTTCTGGGCTGGTTCACGAGCTGGCGCCGCGACGTCACCTGACGACGGCACAACGCACTCGTCGGGCACGCCAGGCTGCTTGCGGCCACCGCCGAGCAAGCGCAGGATGGATGGACGACGAAAGGAGTTCTTCATGAGCAGCCTGCCTGATCCCCTGCTTGAGCCCGCCCGCGACCCCGACGCAGAGCGCGAGGTCGACCTCGAGGTCGATGAGCTCGACGTGCCGAACACGATCGACCCCGACGAGCGCGTCGAACTCGACGACGACGACCCCGAAGTACTCGAGGGCGACGGTCCGCACGCCTGAATCGAGACGGGGGGGCAGAAACGTGTGCCGACCGTCAGGAATGATTTCGTCACACTGACGTGTTTGCCAGAGAGGCGCTCTAGCCTCGACAGACACCTCATCGAACGAAAGAAGCATCGTCGTGCAGCTTTTCTCCCCCGTCTCGCTCGGCTCTCTCAATCTCGACAACCGTGTGGTGATGGCACCGCTCACTCGTCTCAGAGCTGAAGAACACGGCGTTCCCGGCGAGCTCATCGCCTTGCACTACGCGCAGCGTGCCACCGCCGGACTCGTCACAACCGAGGGAACCTTCACCTCGGCCGGCGCCCAGGCCTACGCCGGCCAGCCCGGCATCGAGACCGAGGAACAGGCCGAAGGGTGGGGCCGCGTCGCCGCCGCCGTGCACGACGAAGACGGCCTGATCGTGATGCAGCTGATGCACGCGGGTCGGGTCACTCATCCGCTGATCAACAGCGGGCTCACGATCTACGCCCCGAGCGCGACCGCCATCGAGGGCGAGGTGCGCACTCCCGACGGAGCGTTCCCCTACCCCGTTCCGACCGCCGCCACCGAAGACGACATCGTGCGCATCATCGAGGAGCACGTCACCGCGGCCCGCCGCGCGGTCGAGGCCGGATTCGACGGCGTCGAGGTGCACTCGGCCAACGGATACCTGCTGCACCAGTTCCTGTCGCCCACAAGCAACACGAGAACGGATGGCTACGGCGGCTCCCCCGAGAAGCGCGCCCGTTTCGGCGCCGAGGTCATCACGGCCGTGGCCCGGGAGATCGGGGCCGACCGAGTCGGCGTGCGCATCTCACCCGAGCGCAACATCCAGGACGTCTTCGAGAAGGACGCCGACGAGACCCGCCTCACCTACGAGACGCTGGTCGACGCGATCGCACCGCTCGGCCTGGCGTACCTCAGCGTGCTGCACCCCGAGCCCGGCTCCGAGCTGGTTCAGGACCTTCGCCGTCGCTTCGGAGGCGCGATCATTCTGAACAACGGCTTCACGACGCCGACCACCCGCGAGGAGGCACGCAGCCTGGTCAACGACGGACTCGCCGACGCGGTGGTCGTGGGCCGCGCGCTTCTCGCGAACCCCGACCTGGTGCGCCGCTGGCGCGAAGACGCCGAGCTCAACGAGCCCGACGCGAAGACGTTCTACGGGGCCGGAGCCACGGGATACACGGACTACCCGACGCTGTAGCCACATTTCTGCGCTGGTCGAGTAGACGCTCGACGCAGGAGCCGTCGTATCGAGACCACTCTTGAGGGTCTCGATACGGCCGCGAGCGGCCTACTCGACCAGCGACATAATCAGTCGGTGGCGATCTCCTTGGCCGGGTCTTCGATAGCCGGCGGCAGCCGCAGCGCCCGCAGCAGCTCGAGCGCGTGCGTCGTGGTGATGATCACGCGCATGAACTCCGACCCGTCGCCATCGATGTCGATGACCACCGAGGTGCGCGTGCCCTTGATGAGCAGGAAGTCCTTGCCGTCGTGCACCTTCCAGGTGCCGATGGCCAGTGTCAGCGGAACCGCCGAGCCGGGCGCCCTGATTCCGCGCACCCACACCCACGGGTCTTCGGTGATGACGGCGGAGCGGATGCGGTCGAGCGGGATATCGATATTCGTGCGGCGCAGCGAGAGGATCTTCTCTGCGCGGGTCAGGCGTATCTCGAGTCGATCGGTGTGCACGAACAGAACAGCCATACGTCTATCCTGCCCGCCGTAGCTGGCGATATGCGCAATTCGGCCGTCGCTGCTCGTCACGATCTGACTACGACCGGCGATCGGCCGGAGCCTCAGCCGATCGCGACCACGCTCACCGCGATCACGGGCAGCGCCGACGACGGAGTGCCCTCGGGCGCCTGCTGCAGCAGATGCTGCAGCACGGCGGCGTGCACGCGTTCGCACACGGCTCGCGACGCGTCGGCATCGGCGATGCCGATCCGGATGCGCACGGTCGGTTCGACGAGTTGGGCCGCGACGCCGCGGGCCAGGTCAGCCACCGGCGTGGGTAGGCCGAGGATCTCGGGCAGCTGCGGGTAGACGCTCGTGACCCCGGGAACGGCCCGCACGACATCGTCGATGCTCGAGGCCGAAGCGTTCGTCTCGTGGATCACAGCACGTCTCCCTCGTTCGAAGCCGAACCGTGCTCTTGCCCGTCCGGCACATCGGACTCGCTCACCTGCGCGAAGTACACATCGTGCACCGTGATGTCGATGCTCGCGATCGTGAGCTCGGTGTGCTTGAGCAATGCGGAGTAGATGGCCTCCCGCGCACGGTCGACGGTCTCGACGATGCGCTCGCCCCAGAAGACGGATGCGTCGATCGAGACGGTGATCGGCGTTCCGGGCACGGTGACGTCGCCGTCGAGACGGCAGCGACCGATGATGAGTCCACCGGAGCGGTCGCCGGCGGCGCGGATCAGCCCGCGCACCGCGCCCTCGGTCACCGACAGGCTCGCTCGCGGCGAGGGCGGCAACAGCGGGATGTCGCGCCCCGCCCGCGCCTCTCGGCCGATGCTCTCGAGGATGCCCCCCAACCAGTCGTCGTTGCGCGGGGCCTCAGCCGCGGCATCCACCTCGACGAGCGACTTCGAGATCTGGCGCAATCGCTCGAGGGAGCTCAGGGCGATGCGACACCCGGCAGACCCTTCGATCGACGGGTCGAGCGGGGTGCGTCCGCGGTCTAGGTAGTCGCTGAGTTCGTCGATCGTGTGGCCGTCGAGATCGTCATTCTCATCGCGAGCATCATGTGCGTCGTTGTCGAGATCGGTCATCGCCAGGCCTCCATTTCAGTCATGAGATTGCGTCGAGCGCGCGAGAGCAGCCCGCGCACTGTGCTGGCGGGAATGCCCATCTGCTCGGCGATCTCGTCGTAGCTGTGTTCGCCCACCTCGCGCAGCACCCAGCAGCGCTGCTGATCGAGGGGCAGGGTGGCCAGCGCCCGAGACACCGCCTCGTGCAGCGAGGCCGCCTCGCTGATGGCGTGAGGCGAGAGCCTGTCGGGCTGGGCCGCATCGACGTCGTCGACGTCGAGGTGGTTCTTGCGTGCGCGAATGCGGTCGATGCTCTTGTGGCTGGCTATGCGCATGAGCCAGCTCTTCACCACGGCGCCGTCGTTGAGCGACGGCAGATCTCGCCAGGCCGTGATCAGGGTCTCTTGGACGACATCGTCGACCTCGTCGCTCGAGCCCAGGATGCGGCGGGCATAGGCGCGCAACAACGGGCCGTAGCGGCGGGCCAACACCTCGAAAGCGCGAGTGTCGCCGTCTGCGGAGCGGCCCGCGAGGATGCGATCGTCGGCGTCTTCGAGGGAGAAGCGATAGGGAACTGCGCTCACCGACCCCCCTGTTCCTTCGACTTCGAAAAAAGTTCTGCCTGATCTGTGACGATCTTGCTACTGGATACGACCTACCAGTGAACTATTCCACACCGAGAAGGAGAAACCTCATGGCCAGCACGAGCACCTCGAACGTGGCGACCCCCGCGAGCGTCAGCACTCCGACCAACCTGCAGACCGCCCTCGGCAAGACGGTGATCAACGACGGCGTCGTCGCCAAGGTCGCCGGCATCGCGGCCCGCGAGGTCTCCGGCGTCTTCGCTCTCGGAGGCGGAGCAGCGCGCGCCCTCGGTGCGATCCGCGGCGCGATGAACAGCACCGATCTCTCGCAGGGAATCAGCGTCGAGGTCGGCGAGACCCAGGTCGCGGTCGACGTGACGATCGTGGCCGAGTACCCCGCGCCGCTGCAGCAGGTGGCCGACGGCGTTCGCGCATCCATCATCTCTGCGGTCGAGGCCCTCGTCGGCATGGAGGTCACCGAGGTCAACGTGACCATCGTCGACGTGCACATCGCCTCCGACGACGACAACGAGCCTGAGGCCGAAGCGCGGGTGCTGTAACCCGCGAGCGCGTGCGGCGCAGATTCTGACGCGGTGGTACCTGTCTCAGGTGCGGGCGCGTAGTATCGGATTCGTCAGGCGCCCGCACGGGAGCCAGTGCCCGGAAAAGGGGCACGAAGTCGGTTGCGCAGTCGCACCGAGCGAGACATATACGGAATCCATCCGTTGCGTCTCGAAAGGCTCTCCTGTGCCCACTGTCTCCGCGCACGTCGCTCTCACCCTCTCCCGCTTCGTCGATCACGTCTTCGGCGTGATGGGCAACGGCAACGCGTACTTCCTCGACGCCCTCGAACGCGACACGGCAGTGCTCTACACGGCGGCGCGGCACGAGGCGGGTGCCGTCGTGGCCGCCGACGCCTATCACCGAGCCGGCGGCGGGCTGGCGGCGGCCACCGCCACGTACGGCGCCGGTTTCACGAACACGCTCACCGCGCTGGCCGAGGCTGTTCAGGCGAGGGTTCCGCTCGTGCTCGTGGTGGGCGACGAGCCCACCTCGGGCCCGCGCTCGTGGGATGTCGATCAGATCGCCCTCGCCTCGGCCGTGGGCGCCCGCACCTACACGGTCGGGCGAACGGATGCCGCGGCCACCACGGTGATCGCCGTCGAGCACGCGCTCACCTACGGCGTGCCCACGGTCCTCGCCATCCCCTACGACGTCGCGACGCTCGAGGCCGGGCCGGTTCCGGATGCGCCCGAGCCGCGCCTGCCGAACCCGTTGACGCCGTCGGGCCCCTTCGTCGACGCGGCGATTCGAGATGCCGCGGCCCTGCTCGCGACGGCGAAGCGCCCCTTTCTCCTTGCCGGGCGCGGCGCATGGCTCTCCGGTGCGGGCCCCGCGCTCGGCGCACTTGCCGAGGTCACCGGCGCACTCACCGCATCCACGGCACTCGGCCGAGGCGTCTTTCCCGACAGCCGCTACGACCTGGGCGTGACCGGCGGGTTCGGTGCCGAGGAGGCCATGCAGCTCGTCGGTCAGGCCGATGTCGCCGTGGTGTTCGGCGCCTCGCTCAATCAATTCACCATGCGCTTCGGCAGTCTCTTCTCGCCGGGTACCCGCGTGGTGCAGATCGACGTCGCGCCGACCGCGACCCACCCGCACGTGGGCTCGTTCATCCGAGGCGATGCCCGGGTCGTCGCCGAGCTGATGCTGAACGACCTCGCTGCACAGAGCGGCGGCGCGGTTGCAGCGCGAGCAGATGGATGGCGCCACTCGGTCGATCTGAACGGCACGCAGGCGCGGCACCCGGGCGACGGGCTGGCCCCCGACGGACGGCTCGACCCCCGCTCGGCGGCCCAGCGCATCGGGGAGTTACTGCCCGACGACAGGGTGGTCGTCTCTGACGGCGGCCACTTCATCGGGTGGGCGAACGCGTACTGGCCCGTGGCGACACCCGACCGCATGCTCATGGTCGGCACCGCGTTTCAGTCGATCGGCCTCGGCTTCGCGAGCGTGCCAGGAGCGGTGCGCGCGAAGCCCGACTCGACCGTGGTTTTGACCACGGGTGACGGCGGTGGCTTGATGGCCCTGGCCGATCTCGAGACCGCCGTGCGCGTGGCGGGCGGCCACGGTCTCGCCGTGGTGTGGAACGACGCGGCGTATGGCGCCGAAGTGAATCTCTACGGACTGAAGGGGCTGGCCGAGGGGCCCATGCGCATCCCCGAGGTCGATTTCGCCGCCCTCGCCACCGCGATGGGGGCGCGAGGCGTGGCCATCCACACCGTCGAGCAACTCGACGTGCTGGCCGACTGGGCTGCGACGCCGGCCGACCAGCGACCCTTCCTGCTGCTCGACCTGCGCATCTCGTCGGCCGTGCTGTCTCCGCACCAGGAGGAGATCATCCGCGCCGCCGGCTGAGTCGCTGCAGCCGGCGGCACGGGGTTCGATCAGGCCCTGTTGCTGGCGTAGAGCGGTGACACCGCCTGCTCCTCTTCGTGGTCGGGGCCGAGCGGGATGCCGCTTCTGTCGCGCAGAAGAAGCGTGGCCACGAGGCCGAGCGCCGTCATGCCCGCCAGATACCAGGTGACCGACATCGTCGTACCCGTGGTCTGCACGAGCGCGGTGGCGATCGTCGGAGCGAAGGCGCCTCCGAGGATGGCTCCGATCGCGTACGAGATCGAGACCCCCGAGAAGCGGATCGAGGCGGGGAACAGCTCGGCATACAGGGCAGCCTGGGGGCCGTAGGTGAGGCCGAGACCGATGGTCAGAATGGCGATGCCCGCGAACAGCCCGCCGATCGATCCCGTGTTGACGAGCGGGAACAGGGTGAACACTCCGACGAGCTGCAACACCCAGCCGGCAAGGTAGGTGGTGCGACGACCGATCTTGTCGGAGATCCATCCGGCGAAGAGCGTCGACAGCAACCAGGTGACGGCGCTGCCCGCGACCGCCCAGAGCACCGGGCCGCGCTCGAGGCCGAGCGGACCCTCGGGGTTCGTGGCGTAGTTCTGGATGTAGCCGCCGGTGGTCATGTAGCCGACGGCGTTGTTGCCGGCGAAGACCAGGGCCGCGATCACGACGAGCAACGTGTGCTTCTTGAAGAGCTGCACGATCGGCATGCGCGCCTTGACCTTGCGCTGCGCCAGCTCGGCGAACACGGGGCTTTCTTCGACGCTGCGGCGAACCCAGTAACCGATGGCGATCAGCACGATGCTCAGCAGGAAGGGCACGCGCCAGCCCCACTCGAGGAAGGCGTCGCCGGGAGCGACCACGGCCATGATCGCCATCATTCCCGAGGCGAGCAGGAGCCCGAGCGGCACACCCATCTGCGGCGATGCGCCGAAGAGGCCGCGCTTCTTGGTGGGAGCGTGCTCGACGGCCATCAGAACGGCGCCGCCCCACTCACCGCCGGCCGAGATGCCCTGGATGATGCGCAGCAGGATGAGCAGGATCGGCGCCGCGATGCCTATCTGCGCGAACGTCGGCAGCAGTCCGATAAGCGCCGTCGCCGCCCCCATCAGAATGAGGGTGAGCACCAGCACTCCCCGCCGGCCGTATTTGTCGCCGAAGTGTCCGGCCAGGAACGCGCCGAGCGGGCGGAACAGGAAGCTCACGCCCACCGTGGCGAACGAGAGCAGGATCGCGGCCTGCTCGCCCGCGGGCTGAAAGAAGAGTTGCCCGAACACGAGCCCGGCGGCCGAGGCGTAGATGAAGAAGTCGTACCACTCCACGGTCGTGCCGATAATGGTGGCGAACACCACTCTGCGGCGATCGGCCACCGCTGCGAATGACCCCGTAGGCGTCAACGAACCCGAACTCATATGTACTCCCTTGTACGACGAGGGCAAGCATCGTTCGATTATCGAACACGCGTTGCTACTATCGAACTCAGCGTAGCGCGGCGGCGCTCCGGCGCAAGGGGGTCTCGGCTCCTAGACGGCCAGGGTCGGCGACGCGGATGCCGCTGCGCGGGCCGCCGCCGGCAGAGCGTCGAGGATGCGACCGATGGCCTGCTCGTCGTGAGCAGCCGACACGAACCACGCCTCGAACACCGATGGCGGCAGCGAGACTCGCGACTCGAGCATCGAATGGAAGAACGCGGGGTACCGGAACACCTCTTGCCGCTGCACATCGGCGTAGGTGCGCGGCGAGCCACCCGCCGGGGGCGTGTAGTCGCCGAACACGAAGCTGAACAGGTTGCCGGCACGCTGCACAGAGTGCGTGACCCCGACATCGGCCAGGGCTTCGGACACCGACGACGACAGCAGATCTGCGGTGGCGTCGAGACGCGCGTAGACGGATGCGTCGGCCAGCGTCAGCGTGGCGATTCCGGCGGCGACGGCCACGGGGTTCCCCGAGAGCGTTCCAGCCTGGTAGACCGGCCCGAGGGGCGCGAGGAAGTCCATGACATCGGCCCGTCCGCCGAGCGCCGCCAGGGGCATGCCGCCGCCGATGACCTTGCCGTAGGTCACGAGGTCGGGGACATATGAATGGGACACCGCCGCATCCGACCCCGCGGCGGCCTGCGCCTCGGACTCGAGCGCCCAGTAGCCAGCGGGGTGCACGCGGAAACCGGTGAGCACCTCGTCGATGATGAGCAGGGCGCCGTTCTCGTGGGCGATGGCCGACAGCGCGGCGTTGAATCCGGAATCCGGCGCCACCACACCCATGTTGGCGGCTGCGGCCTCGGTGATTATCGCGGCGATGCGGCCGGGGTGCAGCGCGAAGGCCTCGCGCACCGCGTCGAGGTCGTTGTACGGCAGCACGAGAGTGAGCGCCGCGGTAGCGGCGGGCACGCCGGCGGAGGCGGGCAGCCCCAGCGTGGCGAGACCCGAGCCGGCTTCGGCCAGCAGCGAGTCGGAGTGCCCGTGATAGTGACCGGCGAACTTGATGAGCACGTCGCGCCCCGTGAATCCGCGGGCGAGACGGATGGCCGTCATCGTGGCCTCGGTGCCGGTGGAGACGAGGCGGATCTTCTCGATCGGCGACTGTCCGCCGCTCGTGACGCGGGCGCGCACGAGTTCGGCGAGCTCGGTCTCGCCCGGCGTCGAGGCGCCGAACGAGAGGCCGCGACCGGCGGCATCCTGAACGGCCGCGACGACCTCGGGATGCGCGTGGCCGAGAATCGCGGGGCCCCAGCTCGAGACGAGATCGACGTACTGCGTGCCGTCTGAGTCGGTGACGTACGGGCCCTTCGCCTCGACGAGGAAGCGCGGGGTGCCGCCCACCGAGCGGTAGGCACGCACGGGCGAGTTGACGCCGCCGGGAATGCTGAGGCGAGCGCGGTCGAAGAGTTCGTCGTTGCGGGTCATGGGTCAGTCTCCCTGTCGAAGGGTCGTGGCGAGCTCTGTCGCCCAGTAGGTGAGCACGGCGTCGGCGCCGGCCCGTTTGATGCTGAGAACCGATTCGAGGATGGCGCGGTCCCGGTCGATCCAGCCGTTGGCGGCGGCGGCCTCGATCATCGCGTACTCCCCCGACACCTGATAGGCCCAGACCGGAACCGGCGACCAGGCCGAGACGTCGGCGAGCACGTCGAGGTAGCTGCCGGCGGGCTTCACCATCACGACGTCGGCACCCTCGGCGACGTCGAACTGCGCCTCGCGCAGACCCTCGCGGCGGTTGGCCGGGTCGAGCTGGTAGCTGCGGCGGTTGCCGGTGAGCGTCGACTCGACGGCCTCGCGGAACGGCCCATAGTAAGCGGAGGCGTACTTCGCCGAGTAGGCGAGCACGGCCACGTCACTGCGTCCTGCATCGTCGAGGGCGTAGCGCACAGCGGCGACCTGGCCGTCCATCATGCCCGAGAGGCCGAGCAGCGCAGATCCCGCGTCGGCCTGCGCCAGCGCCATGTCCTGGTACCTCAGCAGCGTGGCGTCGTTGTCGACCCGCCCATCGGCATCCAGGACGCCGCAGTGGCCGTGGTCGGTGAACTCGTCGAGGCAGAGGTCGGTCTGCACCACGAGGCTGTCGCCGACCTCGGATGCGATCACCCGGGTCGCCTGGTTAAGGATGCCGTCGGGGTCGGTCGCGCCGGTACCGGTGGCGTCGCGATGCTCGGGCACACCGAAGAGCATGACTCCCCCGATGCCCGCGGCGGCGGCCTCGGCCACGACGCTTTTGACCGAGTCGAGGGTGTGCTGCACGACCCCGGGCATGGAGTTCAGCGGGCGCGGCTCTGAGCCTTCGCGCACGAAGAGGGGCAGCACGAGGTCGGCGGGGTGGAGCCGGGTCTCGGCTACCTGGCGACGGAGGGCGGGGGTGGCACGAAGACGGCGCGCACGCGCGACGGGAAAGCCGGAAGTCATGGGTTCCAGCCTATCTTCGTGCACTGGGCAGGAGCCCGGCGAGCGTCGTCTTGTCACATCCTTCAACAGGATGGATTCGAAACGCGCCGCGGCTTTGACTGCAACACGCGGAGTGGTATCGAGAATCACCTGTTGAACGCGACTTCGGCCATCGGCGACACCCGACTAGCCCAGTCGCTTGCCCTCCGGAAAGAGTTCAGCCCATTCCTTCTGCGATCGCGCGTGCGCGCTCTCGGGAGACTGACCCGACCGTATCCGAGACTCGGCGTAGGCGGCACTGCCCCGACGAATCCAGTCGGGTAGCTCGTCGTCGTGTATCGACTGAAGTCGAATAGCGCTCATTCGGCGAGTTTAAGTCGGCGATGCTGTGCGCCCGGTGGCTATTCGCCGTCGGACTTCTGCGCCTTTGCCACGTCGACGATGGCGTCGATCAGCGACACCGCACTGCGCTCCTTCGCCACGAGGTCGACGCGCACACCGTAAGACTCGGCGTCGCGGGCCGTCTGCGGGCCGATGGCCGCGACGATCGTGGTCTCGGGAAGGGTGCCGAACTGCAGCTGCACCTGCTCCGCGACACTTCCCGACGTGACGAAGACGGCCTTGAACTCTCCGGCCTGAATGTCGCGAATGATCGCCTCGTCGACCGGAACACCGATGGTTCTGTAGGCGACGACCGATTCGACGGTGTGACCGCGAGCGATGAGACCCTCGGTGAGAACAGGCTTGGCGATGTCGCTGCGCAGCGTGAGAATGCGCAGCTCTGCGCCGTACTGCTCGAACTGGGCGAGCTCGCGCAGCAGTCCTTTGGCCGAGTTGTCCTCCGGCGGAACGAGGTCGACCTGGTAGCCGGCCGCCGTGAGGGCCGCCGCGGTCGTCTCTCCGACGGCCGCGATGTGCGTCGATGCCGGAACAGTGGCCTGATGGGCCGAGAGAACGTCGACGGTGGTGGCGCTCGTGACAGTCAGCCAGTCGAAGGCACCGTCGGCCAGCGAAGCCAGGGCCACATTCAGGGCCTCGTCGTCTGCCGCGGGGGCGAAGTTGATCATGGGGGCGACGACGGGCGTCGCGCCCGCCGCGCGCAGATCGGATGCCACGCCGTGGCCCCACGGGCCACCTCGCGGAACCAGCACGCGCCATCCGCCGAGCGGACGATTGCTCCACGGCGTCATCATGCAGCCCCTCCGAGCGGAGCCAGCTCGGCTGCGCCGTCTTCGAGGAGTTGGGCGGCAACCGCGGCGCCGAGCGCCTCGGCCACCACACCATCATCGATACCGGTGAGCGTCGCGCTGCGGGTGCATCCGAGCTCGGCCTCGCCAGACGGGTCGTAGACGACAGCGGTGAGAACGAGAAGGTCGCCGTCGAGAGTGGCGTGCGCGCCGATCGGCGCCGCGCACCCGGCTTCAAGGGTGGCGAGAACAGATCTTTCGGCTCGAACAGCGGTGCGTGTCAGCCCGTGTTCGATGCTCAACAGCTCAGTGATGTCGTCTCCTTCTCGCGCCTCGATGGCGAGAGCGCCTTGGCCGGGCGCGGTCGGCCACAGCTCAAGATCAAAGAACTCCGACGCCTCCGCCAGCCGACCCAGTCGTTCGAGTCCGGCTGCAGCCAACACGACGCCGTGAAGGTCTCCCCGTTCAACCGATCGTAGTCGTGTGTCGACATTCCCTCGAATATCTACGACCTCCAGATCAGGACGAAGTGATAACAATTGGGCTCGACGGCGCGGAGAACCGGTTCCCACTCGAGCACCCTCGGGCAGATCGGCGAGCGAGACGCCGCCCTGCGTGCAGAGAACATCGCGCGCATCTTCTCTCTCGGGAACCCCGCCGATCACGAGGCCAGGATAGGCCGCCGTCGGAAGATCTTTGAGAGAGTGCACGATCAGATCGACCTCGCCGCGCGTCAAAGCCTCACGCAGAGCACTCGCGAAGACACCCGTTCCACCCAGCGACGCCAGCGATTCCTTCGACGTGTCGCCCTCTGTCTTGATGATCACGAGTTCGGTCGGAACGCCCGTCGCCGCGGTGATCTGGTCGGCGACCATGCCCGTCTGGGCGCGCGCGAGCGCGCTGCCACGGGTGGCGATGCGAAGTATTCGGGTCAAGACAGAAGAGCTTTCAGGATGGAACGAAGGGTTAGGGCGCGAGTCCGGAGATCGCGGGCTTGAACCCCAAGCGTACGTTCTCGCAGCAACCCGGGCGGCACACGTCGTACCACGGTCCGAGTTTCGTGACTGCCGGACGCTCCTCAGCGGGCGTAGCCTGCACCCGTTCGAGAACGAGATCGACGAGCCCTGAGACGTAGGCGGGGTGGATGCCCGGGGTCGGCACCCGCACGGCCGCGAGGCCGGCTTCGGAGGCCGACGTCAGGGCCTCGTTGTCGAGGTCCCACTTCACCTCCATGTGGTCGCTGACGAAACCGAGGGGCACGATGATGACAGCCCGGATGCCGCGGGCCGGCAATTCGGCGATCGCATCGTTGATGTCAGGCTCGAGCCACGGCATCGAGGGCGGGCCGCTGCGCGACTGGAACACGAGCTGCCAGGGGGCACTGGACTCGGCCGCGAGCATAACGGCCTCGGCGACCGCGAGGTGCTGGGCCTGATAGGCGCCGCCCTCGCCGAAGCCACGGGCCTCGGGGCCCGAGCGTGCGGCATCCGTCGACGGGATCGAGTGCGTCGAGAACAGAACCTCGACCTCGGTCTCGAGGTTGAGGTCGGGCATCTGATTGGCCAACTCGACGAAGCCCTCGCGCACGCCCTCGATGAAGGGCTCGACGAAGCCGGGGTGGTCGAAGAACTGGCGCACCTTGTCGATCTGGAGCACGTCGCCGAGCCCCGACTCATCGAGCGCCATCGCGAAGTCCTCGCGGTACTGGCGGCAGCTCGAATACGAGCTGTAGGCGCTGGTCGCGATGGCGATCAGCTTTTTGTGGCCGGCATCGGATGCCTCGCGCAGCGCGTCGGCGAGGTACGGGTCCCAGTTGCGGTTGCCCCAGATCACCGGCAGGTTGAGCCCGCGGCGGTCTACCTCGGCCTGCAGAGCAATCTGCAGCGCACGGTTCTGCGCGTTGATCGGGCTGATGCCGTCGAACGCACGGTAGTGGTGAGCGACCTCTTCGAGCCGCTCTTCGGGGATACCCCGGCCGCGCGTGACATTGCGCAGGAAGGGAATGACGTCGTCTTGCCCCTCGGGTCCGCCGAACGAGGCCAGCAGAATCGCGTCGTACTGCGTCGGCTCGGTGACGTGCTCGGGGCCTTCGGCCGCGGCATGCGTCGCGTTGCGTACCAACTCGCTCACTGGAGCACCTCGATGACCTCGGCGGTGGTGATGCGGCGACCCGTGAAGAACGGGACCTCTTCTCTGACGTGACGACGGGCATCCGTCTGTCGCAGATCGCGCATGAGGTCGACCAGGTTCAGCAGGTTGTCGTCTTCGAGGCCGAGGATCCACTCGTAATCGCCGAGGGCGAACGAAGCCACCGTGTTGGCGAGGACGCTGCGGAACTGGCTGCCCTTGCGGCCATGCTCGCCGAGCATCGCGCGGCGCTCCTCCTCGGGCAGCAGGTACCACTCGTAGCTGCGCACGAACGGGTACACCGTGAGCCAGGCGGCGGGCTCCTTGCCACGCATGAACGCGGGCAGATGGTTCGAGCTGAACTCCGCGTCGCGGTGAACGCCCATGGCGTTCCAGGTGGGCAGCAGCGGCTGGATCAGGCCCGTGCGACGGAGCTCGCGGAGTGCCCACTGGAGCGTCTCGGGAACGGCGCCGTGCAGCCAGAACATGACATCGGCATCCGCTCTGAGACCGGAGACGTCGTAGAGGCCGCGCACGACGACACCCTCGGCCTCGACGATCGCGATGGCGTCGTCGAGCTGGCCGACGGCCCGTGCCACATCGTGTCCGTCGAGTGCGGTCGCTCGGTCGGGGTTGCGTCGGAAGACCGCCCACAGCGTGTAGCCGATGACCTCATCGGCGGGCGTGGTCGTCTGGTCGACTGTCGGGTCAGTCATGTTCCTCATTCACTTGCTCGGCGAAGTCGCCGCTCGGCTGGTTCGGGCCGCCCGACGGACGGCGAGGATGAATGTGCGACGCGTCAGCGTCGGGAGATGAGTCGTACGGCGAGGAAGACTGCCCCGCCGACGGCTACCGCGATGCCGCCGATGCCCGCGGCCAAGGCCACCGGGTTCTCATCGCGCAGCACGCGGATCTTGTTGGAGATGTCGGCCGCAGCGAGCTTTGCCTGCTTCGGCACATTGAGCTTGTACTCGATGGCGTCGAGGGTCGAGGCGAGAGCTTCTCGGTTCTTCACGATGTCGGCGGCGAGTTCCGCGGAGCTGCGCTGCGGAGCCTCCGGCTTGCCGTCGCCCTGCAGGGCCGTCTTCGCCATCTGGGTCGTGGCGCGAACCGCGGCGCCGTCGACGGGTGCGTCTTTCTTATCGCTCATCGGCCGAGTCCTTTGATCGCATTGACGTCTTTCTTGAGGCTGTCGACCGAGTTCTCGGGCACCGGAGGGATGCCCTTCTTGATCGCGCGCACACCGACGAGCACGAGGATCGCGACGATGATGAGCAGCACACCGGCCACGATCAGAGCTGCCGCCCAGGGCTCGAACACGGTTGCGAGGCCCAGGACCGCCGCAGCGATCAGCACCGCGAGCGCGAAGAACCCGAGAAGCGCGGCTACGACGAACAGAGCGGCGCCGACTCCGAGCTTGGAGAGCCGCGAGGTGATCTCGCGCTTCAGGCCCTCGATCTCGTCTTTGACGAGATTCACGAGCAGGCCGGGAAGCTCACCGAGGAGTTCGCCGAGCGACTTCTTGCGAGCCGGGTTGAGAGGGTTCGTCACGACGGGCCTACTCGTCGTCTGCCGTGGGGGCGGGCGTCGCCGGCTTCATCGTCGAGGTCTTGGCCGGCGTCTTGCTCGCGGCCGACTTCTTGCTCGCCGAACCGGCGGACTTCGAGCCCGCAGCCTTAGTGGGCGTGTCATCGAGGTGCAGCAGCGAACGCACGGCCTTCTTGGTCGCGTTTCCTGCCTTCACCTGCACGGTGTCGACGCGCTGACCGGCGAATTCCTTGACCGCGCCCGCGACCTGCTGCACCGGAGCGAGGTTCCAGACCTTGTCTGCCCCCGACTTGATCTGCTCGTACCGTGGCCTGCCGGCACGCGAGCCGAGAACGTAGCCTGTGGCCAGACCGACCACCAAAATCAATTTGCCGCGCATAACGACTCCGATCCCTAGAGAGTTGGCGTGAGCTATAAGCGTAGACCTTGCCGCCTGTGCGGCGAATGGGATCCCTTTCGCTCGGCCGGTGTGTTAGGCGGGTGCTGCGAGCGCGACACCGTTCGCCGACGCGCTCGCTTCTATGCTGGCGCTATGGACGGACTTCTCTCGGGCGGCAACATGAACGTGGTCGAGCGTCGCGGCGACACGGTTCTTCGACAGGCCGGGCCCTGGACTCCCACCGTGCACCGCTACCTCGACTACCTCGCCTTGGCGGGAATCGAGTGGGCGCCGCGACCGCTCGGTATCGAGGGAGAGCGCGAGCGGCTCTCGTTCATCGACGGCGACGTTCCGCTGTATCCGCTTCCGGAGTGGGTGTGGAGCGAGTCCCTGCTCGCCGAGTGCGCCGCCCGACTGCGCGAACTGCACGATGCGAGTATCGGCTTCGGTCTCGACGACGCCGTCTGGCAGTCGCGCGGCAAGGTTCCGGCCGAGGTGATCTGTCACAACGACTTCTCACCCCACAATCTGGCCTTCCGCGACGGACGCTTCGTGGGCGCCATCGACTTCGACATGTGCTCGCCTGGTCCACGCCTGTGGGACATCGCCTACTTCGCGACCCGCATCGTTCCCCTGACCGGCTCGACACCCGAGGGGGCGCCCGGCATGGAGGAGGCGCGGCGCCGCGTGGGCATCATCCTCGAGGCGTACGGCTCCGACGCGAGTTGGGACGACGTGCTTCGCGTGGCGATCATCCGGCTCGTCGATCTGGCGCAGATGTCGATCGAGAAGGCAGAGGAGCTGTCTAAACCGCACCTTCTCGACGAGGCCGCGTACTACGAGGCCGAGGCTCAATACCTGCGCGGGGTGCGCAAGGCCGGCTGAGCAACCTGCGTCATCGGTCGACGGCCGGGTCAGAGCGCGCCGGTGCTCAACTCGAAGGCGAAGTCGGATGCGACGGTGCGCGAGCGCGCGACCGTTGCCGCGAGTCCCGTGCCCGCCACCCAGGCGCCGACCACGAGCAGGCCCGGCACGGCATCCGTCTCTGCGAGCACCGCGTCGACCCGCTTGCGGTGACCGACGGTGGCGAAGGCGAGCGAGTCGTCCCACCTGGTGACGTCGAAGCCTTTCACCGTCGAGGGATCGATCGCGAGGCCGAGCAGCTCGCTGGCATCGGCCAGCGCCTCTGCCTGGGAGGGCGACGCCGCCCCGGGCGCGATTGTGTACGACAGTCGCAATACGTGGCGGCTCGGTCCAGCGAGGGCCGCGAGCCAGCTCCATTTGGCCGTGGCATGGGTGAGCGCCTTCGCTCGAACGCTGCCGACTCCCTCGGCGACCAGCACCCCGGTGCCTCGGGGGGCCGCGTCGAGACGGGCATCGTCGAGCACGATGGTGGCCAGTTCCACCGAGGCGGGCTCCGGCCAGGCGTCGGCGGCACCCGTGTCGACGCCGAGCGCGCCGAGCAGCGACAGCCCAGATCGGAACGATGTAGCGACGACGACAGCGCGCGAGGTGATCGCGAGCGGCTCGGACTCGTCTCCGACGGGTGCGGTCGTGGTGTTCCAGAGGCCGCTGCCTTCGGGAAGCGGGCCGGTGCTTCGAACGGCGGTGGACATCCGGAATTCGACGCCGAACTTCTGACAGTCGGCGACCAGCGCCTCGACCAGCCGGAACATACCGCCGTCGATGCCGCCCACCGCGGATCCGGCCTTCACCTTGGTGCCGCGCTCCTCGAGCAGGGCGAGCACCGCTCCAGAGAGGGAACCCTGATTGGTCATCGCCTTCGTGAGCCCGGGAGCGACGGCGTGCACGTCGACCACCAGCGGCGACGCGGAGTGCACTCCGGCCACGATCGGCGTCACCAGGCGGTCGAGCACCGCCCGACCCATACGGCGGCGCACGATGCCGCCGAGGTCGGTCTCGGGTCGCACGCGCAGAAGGGGCATGTAGCGGTCGAGCTGAGCCCGCAACGCGCCCTTCCAGCCGAGGATGCGGCGCACGTCGTCGGCGAGCGGGGCGCCGGGGATGCCGAGGAGGCTGAGCTTGGGCAGCGGAGCAGCACCATCGGGCAGCTGCACCCACGCGCCGCGGGGGTTCGGAGCGACGATGTCGTCACCCAGGCCGAGGTCGGCGATCAGGCTCGCGACGGGGCCGGGCTTGCCCTTCTCCCCCCCTCGGGTGGCGAAGCTCTCGGCTCCGCTGTCGAGCCGGATGCCGGCCACAGAGTGCGTGGCGACGAAACCACCCGGGGTCTCGGCCGCGTCGAGCACGACCACCCGGAGGCCCTTGCGCGCGCACTCCCGCGCCGCGACGAGCCCGGCCACACCGGCGCCGATGACGACGACGTCGACGACCTCTTGTTCTGAGAAAGAAGCGTGCCCGTCGCTCTTGGCCGAGGCGGTCATCGCGAGTGAACGAGTTCGACGATGCGAGTCAGCACATCGGGGTCGGTCTCGGGCGGAACCCCGTGGCCCAGGTTGAGCACGTGGGCCGGCGCGGCCTTTCCGCTCTCGAGAACGTCGAGCACGTGCCTCTCGAGCACGGGCCAGGGCGCGGAGAGCAGCGCGGGGTCGACGTTGCCCTGCAACGGCACTCCCCCGCCGAGACGACGGCTCGCCTCGGCGAGTGGGATGCGCCAGTCGACGCCCATCACGTCGGCGCCGATGTCGTGCATGGCCTCGAGGACCTCGCCGCTGCCCACGCCGAAGTGCACGCGGGGAACACCGAGGTCGGCCACGTAAGAGAGCGCCTTCGCGGAGTGCTTCTGCACATGGGCCGTGTAGTCGGCGAGCGACAGCGATCCCACCCACGAGTCGAACAGCTGCGCGGCGGAAGCGCCGGCGAGCACCTGCGCGCGCAGGAACTGACCCGTGACCGTCGCGGCCCAATCGAGCAGGCCGGCCCAGGCATCCGGATCGGCGTGCATCAGGGTGCGCGCCCGCAGGTGGTCTTTCGACGGACCACCCTCGACGAGGTACGCGGCCAGGGTGAAGGGGGCACCGGCGAATCCGATGAGCGGGGTGGTACCCAGCTGCGCGACAGTTCGTGCGACGCCCGAGGCCACAGGAGCGAGGGCGGAGGGATCGAGCGTGGGCAGCGCGGCAACGTCGGCGGCGGTACGAACCGGCTTGCCGAGCACGGGCCCGCGGCCCGGAACGATGTCGACGTCGACTCCGGCGAGCTTCAGGGGAATCACGATGTCGCTGAAGAAGATGCCGGCGTCGACTCCGTGCCGACGCACGGGCTGCAGCGTGATCTCGCTCGAGAGTTCGGGGTCGAGGCAGGCATCGAGCATCTGCGTTCCGACCCGCAGCTCGCGGTACTCGGGCAGCGAGCGGCCCGCCTGCCGCATGAACCACACGGGCGTCACGTCGCCGCGTCGGCCCCGGTAGGTGGTGACGAGAGCGCTGGATGCCGTGCGCCCGTCGACCAGGGGGTGTTCGGCGGGCAGGGCGGGTGCGGCGGTTGTCGAAGTCACCGGGCGATTTTAGCTGCGCTACCTGAGCGGTGTTCTACGGGACGTAGACTTATCAGGTGCTGCTCTGCCTGACTGCGAACCATCGCAACGCCAGCTTCGATCTTCTCGAGAAGCTGTCGATCGGCGCACCCTCCCTCGCCACCTCGCTCGTCACCGAGAGCGACTTCATTCAGGGCGCCGTGGTTCTGGCCACGTGCAACCGCTTCGAGGCCTACCTCGACGTCGACGAGCCGCTCACCGCAGCCGCCGCCCTGGCAGCCGAACAGGCTATCGAAGTGTTGGCCGAGGCATCCGTCGTCGACGTCGACGACGTGCGCGACACCCTCACGGTTCTCTGCGGCGACACCGTCGCCGAGCACCTCTTCTCTGTGTCGAGCGGCCTCGAGTCGGTCGCCATCGGCGAAGACGAGATCGCCGGGCAGGTTCGTCGCGCCCTCACCACCGCCCGCGTCGAGCACACCACCTCGGGCGATCTCGAGCGCCTGTTCCAACGCGCATCGAAGACCTCACGCGGAGTCAAGACCAAGACCGGCCTCGGCGGAGCGGGGCGCAGCCTGGTTCGCCTCGCCCTCGACCTGGCGGAGAGCCGCGTCACCGACTGGGCCGGCACCACCGTTCTTCTCGTCGGCACGGGTCGCTACGCCCGTGCCAGCCTCGCCGCCCTCCGCGACCGCGGCGTCACCAACGTGCGGGTCTACTCGCCGTCGGGCCGCGCAGCGAACTTCGCCGCGTCTCATCAGCTGCAGGCCGTCGCCAAGGCCGAGCTGGTCGGGGCCATTGCGGCATCCGATGTGATCGTCACCTGCAGCACCGCGCCCACGGTCGTGCTCACCGCCGAGCAGCTCGGAGCCGCGGCCGACATCGACGGCGCGGTCGAGCGCCGCCTCGTGATCGACCTGGGTCTGCCGCGCAACGTCGACCCGGCGGTCGCCACGGTCTCGGGAACCGAACTGCTCGACCTCGAGACCGTCAGCCTGCACGCTCCCCTCGAAGAGCTGAACGCCGAGTCGCACGCCCGCGCTCTCGTGGGCGAGGCCGCGGCCGAGTACCGCGCATCCCGCGCCGAGGCCGAGGTCGCCCCCGCCGTGGTAGCCCTGCGCTCGCACCTCTTCGACCTGCTCGACGCCGAGATCGAACGGGCCAGATCGCGCGGAGACTCGTCAGACGAGACCGAGCGAGCGCTTCGACACCTGGTCGGCGTGATTCTGCACACACCGTCGGTGAGAGCCCGCGACCTCGCCCGCACGGGCGGAACCGAGACGGTCTTCGCGGCCGTCGAGGCGCTGTTCGGCCTGCAGGCCTCCCCCGTGGCGGCGGAGGCTGTCGTCGCCTCCACCCTGCCCCTCACCCACCGCGCACCCGGAGCCTGAGTGGGCGACGAGGCCGTGCTGCGCGTGACGGAGCCTCTCCGAACCGAGCGCCTCGTCTTGCGAACGCTCACTCCTGACGATCTCGACGACGTCTTCGCCTACGCGGGGCGCGACGACGTGATCCGCTATCTGCCGTGGCCGAAGCGCAATCGCGACGAGGTCGCCGAGCATCTGTCGCGCAGGCTCAACACGACGCTGGCCGCCGACGGCGACGTGATCGTTCTCGGCATGAAGTTGCCGCCATCGCCGAGCGATCCGACCGCGCGCCCCCGCATCATCGGAGACATGACGCTGGTGCTCTCGAGCATCGAACACCATCAGGCCACGATCGGCTGGGTGTTGAACCCGGAGTACGAGGGCAGAGGCTTCGCGACCGAGGCCGCATCCCGGGTTCTCAGCCTGGCCTTCGATGACCTCGGCTCACACCGCGTCGTCGCCGAACTCGATCCGCGCAATACGGCGTCGGCCGCACTCTGCACCCGCCTCGGCATGCGCCACGAGGCCCACTTCGTGCACAGCGAGATCTTCAAGGGCGAGTGGGCCGACCTGGCCGTCTACGCGATCCTCGACGTCGAGTGGAACGCCCGGAACGCGATCGATGGCTGAGCTTCCGACCATTCTCGTCGCGGCTGTGGCCCTCGTGCGCGACCGGCGGGTTCTCATGGTCACGGCGCGCGGACGCGACGTCATCTACATGCCGGGCGGCAAGATCGATCCGGGCGAGACGGCGTTCGACGCGGCCATCCGTGAGGCTCGCGAGGAGGTATCGGTCGAACTCGAGCGCGCGTCGGTCGACGAGCTCTTCACTGTGAGGGTGCAGGCGCACGGCGAACCGGATGGCCGGCTCGTCGAGATGCGCGTCTTCGCCGGGTCGACGAACGACGAGCCCGTCGCATCCGCCGAGGTCGACGCGGTGCACTGGGTGACCACCGCCGACGCCCACCGCTGTCCGCCGGCGGGCCGCGAGACCCTCGCCCGGCTGGCCGCCCTCGACCTGATCGACTGACTGCGGCACCGGTTAGGGTTGGCGCATGACTTTGGATGCCGGCCTCGCCTCGATCGCCGACGAGCGTTTCGTGTCGCTCACCACCTTTCGCAAGACCGGCGAGGGCGTGCCGACGCCGGTGTGGATCGCCCAAGACGGCGACGCGCTCATCGTCACGACACCCGACGGAACCGGCAAGGTGAAGCGACTGCGCAACAACGACCGCGTCGAGCTGCGCCCGTCAGACCGCATGGGCAAGGTCGCCGACGGCGCCCCGACCGTCGCGGCTCACGCTGAGATCGTCGACAGCGACGCGGCCCGCGCCAGCCAGGAACGCATCTTCCTGGCCAAATACCGGTTCGAGTACCGCATCTTCATGTTCATCGAACGCCTCGGCAAAAAGGGCAAGAAGAAGCGCGTGAGCCTGCGCATCACCGCGTGACCGGTTTCTCTGCCGAGCTCGCATTCGCGGCCGTGCTCGTCGTCGTGAGCATCGCGGGCGTCGTGCTCGTGGTGCGCCGTGCGCGTCGAACCGCGAGCGATCGAACCACGGGCGATGGAGGCGCCGACGGCACTCCGCGTGGCGACCGCGCCGCCGTCGCCCTCTCGCTGGCCGCGTGGCTCGCGGGGCTGCTCTTTCTGACGATGCGTCCGAGCTCCGGAAAGGGCACGCTGCTCAATCTCGTGCCGCTGTCGTTCCAGGGGCCCGGCGCGGTCGTCGACGCGGTGCTCAATGTGGGCGTGTTCATTCCGCTCGGGCTGCTACTCGTCGCGGCGGGCGTACGTTTCTCTGTGGCTCTGCTGATCGGGCTGCTGCTGTCGGTGGGCATCGAGCTGAGTCAGTACCTCGCCCAGGTGGGCCGCACCGCCGACGTCAACGATCTGCTCACGAACACCACGGGAACCGTGCTCGGCTGGGCCGTCGGGACGGCGATCGTGCACGTCACCCGCCGCGCCGACAGCTAGCGCCTCGTCGGTCGTTCGCGAGTTGCCGATTCGATCGCCGAGGAGTCCAGGGTGTTGCCAGTTCAGACCAACGGAACTGGCAACACGAGACCTCCGGGGCGCCTATAACGTCAACTCGACGTTGGGGCCACGGCGAGTGCTGTGAGTATGTCGGCGACGTCCTGCTCGTCGTTCCAGAGGTGGAATGCCACCCGCGCGCATCCGGCACGGCCCGAAGCCACGATGCCGGCGGCGATCAACGCCCTGAGGTGCCGGCCATCGGCATCCGGCCACGTGACGATCGCTTGACCGCGCCGGGGAATGCCGAGCCCGTCGCAGAGCGCATCGCCCAGGGCGACGTTGTGCGCGTGCACCTCTGAGAGGTCGAGCGATGCGAAGAGTTCGATAGCGGGCTCTGCCCCCACCCACACGGGCCAGGCCGGCGACACGTCGAAGCTGCGGGCGTCGGCGGCGAGGTTCATGGTGGGGCCGTAGCAGGATCCCCAGATCTCTTGGCCCGCGTACCAGTTGGCCTGAATGGGCGACAGCGTGCGCTGGTACTCCTCTGAGAGAGTCATGAAGGCGGCTCCTCGCGGGGCACACAGCCACTTGTAGGCGTGGCACACGGTGGCATCGAAGAGCGAGGCGTCGACGGGCATCGCGCCCGCCGCCTGCGTGGTGTCGCACACGGTGAGCGCGCCGTTCTGGCGGGCCGCCGACACGATGGCATCGACGTCGGCGACCTTGCCCGACGCGGACTGCACCAGAGAGAAGGCCACGAGGTGCGTGGTCGGGGTGATGGATGCCGCGAGCGCCTCGAGAGGAACGTGTCGCACCACGACGCCGCGCTTCTCGGCGACCACGAACGGGAAGACCATCGAGCTGAAATCTCCGTCGACGCAGAGCACTTCGGCGCCGTCGGGCACCGCCGCCGCGAGAACGCTGACCATGGCCGACGTCTGCGACCCGATAGCCACCCGGCTGGCCTCGATGCCCATCATGCGGGCGAAGGATGCGCGGGTGCGGTCGATGGTCGCGTCGTATTTGGCGGGCGAGCAGAGCCCGGCGGCCCAGTCGGCCTGGTCGGCCTGCATCGCCGCGAGGGTCGCCGTGCCCGCCAGGCCGAGCGAACACGCGCCGAGGTAGCGCCGGCCACCGACGAACTGTGAACGAGCCTCGGCGAGTGTTGTCATGCATCAAGAATGATCGCGTTCAAGCCATTCGACAACGGCAATTTCGAGATCATGAGCATAAGCGCTCGTTATGATGCGTCCATGACCTTTGCGCCCGCCTCACGCTCCGCCGTCGCCACGGACCTCGATTCCCAGACGCTCCGCGTGATCAGGGCGATCGCCGACCGTGGATCGATCACGGCAGCAGCAGCGGCGCTCGGCTACAGCCAGCCGGCGATCAGCCAGAACATCAAGCGCCTCGAAGAGAAACTGGGAATGCCCGTGCTCACTCGCGTGGCCCGCGGGGTGGAGCTGACCGAGGCCGGCGAGGTGCTCGCCCGGCACGCGGCCACGGTGCTGCGCGCCATCGACTCGGCGGCCGACGAGCTCGCCGATCTGTCGGGGCTGCGCTCGGGTCTGGTGCGCATCGCGGCCTTCCCCTCCGCCTCGTCGACCGTCGTGCCGAGGCTCTTGGGCGACATCACCGGGCGGCATCCCGGGGTGCGCTTCAGCTATCTCGAGGCCGAGCCGCCCGAGGCGGTGCAGGCCGTGCGCGACCACGCCGCCGACATCGCCCTCACCTTCAGCTACCCGGGCGACCCCGACGATCCGCACCGCGCGAGCGCGTCGGGCCTCGTCACCATGCCGCTGTGGCGCGAGCAGATGCTGCTCGTGGTTCCGGATGCTCCCGGGCTCGGCGACGGGGCGATCGAGCTGTCGAGTCTCGCCGACTCGGGATGGATCGCCGGGTGCCCGCGGTGCCGCGGTCACCTCGTCGAGCTGTGCGAGGCATCCGGATTCACCCCCGCCCTCGGCTACGAGACCGACAATGTGCAGGCCGTTCTGGCCATGGTCGCGGCAGGGCTGGGTGTCGCGCTCCTGCCCTCGCTCGCCCTTGCGGCCACGCCGCTGCCCGCCGGCGTCGCGACGCGCCCGCCGGCCGCCACCGACTACCGCACCGTTCACCTCGTCACCGCGCAGGGCGCCACCGCCGTGCCCGCGATCGGCGCGACGATCGCCGCGATCCAGTCGTTGGATGCCGCCGCCTGGGGCCTCGAGACCCAGCACTGACGGCGGCTTTTGTGCCCGAATACCTCCAAACGTGCGTCTCCCCCCGGCCACGAATGGAGGCATTCGAGCACGAACGCGGCCTACGCGCCCTCGACCTCGTAGTGGCGCTCGATGCCGGCCGTCGCGCGGCCCCACGCGCTGTCGGCGACGCGTCGCTGGTGCGCCGCAAACGACTCCGCATCACTAAAGAGCTCGTCGACCTGCCACACCAGCGGGTCGTGCGTTTGCGTCACCTCGAACGAGACGCACCCCGGCTCCGCGCGAGTGAGTCGCGTGTGCAACGGCAGATTCTCCTCGACCGCTCGACGCTGTTCCGCGGTGCCGCAGACGAGCTGGCCGGTCAGACGCACAGGACTCATGAATCGAGAGTGGCACACGGCCGACGATAGGGTCGAGACATGGTCTCCCGAGTCCGCGTCGCCCTCGCGGCGTCACTGCTGGCCTGCGCTCTCGGGCTCGGGCTCGCGGGCTGCACGACGCCCTCCCACTCGGTCGAGCGCAGCGCCGACGAGGCCGAGGCGACGCTGGAGGCGATCCCGGGTGTCGACGACGCTCGCATCGGCCCCACCAAAGACGGTTTTCAGACGTACATGAGCATCAACATCGAGCTCTCCGACGACTTCACGGGCTCCGACCGCGATCTGCTCGATCTGGTGCTCAGGCAGGTGTGGTCGCAGACCGAGGTCGCGCCAGAACGGTATGCGGTCATCCGCGTGACCGGAGCGGGTCGGACGGTACCCGACGTGGCGACCGCACTGGTGGAGCTCGATATCGGCTGGCTGCCGTACACCGAGTCCTCATTGTCGATGATCGGCGACGATCTCGAGGCCCGCTACGGTACCTGGCCCCGATCGCTCTCGCCGGAGGACTGACACCCGTCGCACACAGCCTCGGGCACGCTCGGCGGCACTATTCTTGGCTGGCGTGAACGCAGATTCAGGAGACCGAGCTGAGGAGTCGCCCCGACGGAGGGCCGCTATCGTCGTCAATCCCGCCAAGGTCTCGATCGAGACTCTGCGCGCAGCCGTTGCTCGCGAAGAGGGCCTCGCGGGCTGGTCTCCCTCGGCATGGTTCGAGACGAGCGCCAGCGACGATGGCAGAGCGGCGGCCGAAGACGCGGTGCGGTCGGCACCTGAGCTCATCGTGGTGGCCGGTGGCGACGGCACCCTCCGGGCGGCAGCCGAGGCGCTGACCGGCAGCGGCATCCCGCTCGGGTTGGTGCCGTCGGGCACCGGCAACCTGTTCGCCCGGGAGCTGAGCCTGCCTTTGAACGACCTGACAGCATCCATCGCCACGGCCTTTCGCGGTGTCGACCGGCCGGTCGACGCCGGTATCGCGATACTCGAGCGGGCGGATGGGCGCGAGTCGCAGCACGCGTTTCTCGTGATGGCCGGCATCGGCCTCGACGCCCACATGGCCGGCCACACCAACGAACGATTGAAGAAACGCATCGGCTGGCTCGCGTACTCCGACCCCATCGCGCGCAGCATCTTCGGCAACAGACAGTTCGACCTCAGCTACCGCCTCGACGACAGGCCGGCGGTGCAGACTCGAGCGCACACCGTCATCGTCGGAAACTCCGGCATGCTCACGGGCGGCCTCCTTCTGCTCCCTTGCGCGGTCATCGACGACGGCCGACTCGACGCCGTGATCTTCCGCCCCGGCCGCGGGTCGGGATGGACCAACATCGGCTACCGCCTCGCCTTCAACCGGATGCTGCACCGCACCCGGTTCGGCCGCCTGGTCGCCAGCCTCACCCCGACGCCGCGGGCGATCCGCTGGGCACAGGCCTACGAGATGCGGGTGCGTTTCCCCGAGGCGCAGGAGATCCAGCTCGACGGCGACGCCCACGGACTCATCTCCGCTGCGTCCCTCTCGGTGCAGCACCACGGACTGATCGTCAGAGTGCCGCGACGGTCGGCTGCGACAGCGCGCGCCTGACTAGAAGACGTACTCGAGGATGTCGGTTCCGAGGGTGCGCATGCCGTCGAGCACGGCGAGACGACCCGTGAGGTCGGTGTCGTTGAAGCGCATGGTCACGGCGTAGGCCACCGAGCCGCTCGGCCCGCGCAGAACGCCCGCCTCGCTGCGCACTCCCGTGTCGGTGCCCGTCTTGTTCGTGAGCAGCAGGCCGTGATCGCTGGTGCGGTGCGCCAGCGGGTCGAGGCCGAAGGCACTGGCGACCATCGACAGGTCTGAGCCGAGCGCGAGCCATTCCATGACCTGCTGACTGGTGGCCACGTTCACGATCTCACCGCGCGACAGGCCCGCGAAGAGGGTCGCGAGCTCGCGCGCCGATCCGACGGAGAGCTGGGGCGCGTCATCCGGCCCGCGATAGTCGCGCACCGTGTCGAGCAGGAACGTGCGGGTCAGGCCGAGTGCTTCCCCGCGAGCGCGCACGGCGTCGAGACCGACTCGCCGGATGAGCACGTTGGTCGCCAGGTTGTCGCTCGCGGCACCGACGAGGGCGGCGACGTCGGCGACAGGCAGAGCCGGCACCTGCAGGTGCTGCCAGAGACCCGAGTCGGCCACAGAGTCTTGGGCCGTGCGATTCAGGATGCCGTGGGCCGACTTGTCGCCGGCGCTCAGCCTGGCCGCGATCTCGATGAGCAAGAGGACCTTGCCGATCGACGCGGTGGGAACAGAGAGGTGGTCGTCGACGGAGAACAACAGTCGATCGGTCTTCACGTCGATGACGCAGGCCGTGATCTGAACCCCCGAGAGGGCGAGCTGGGTCAAACTCGCAAAGCCTCGACGGAAGGCGTCATCTCCGGCGGTCGCGGCTCCGGAGCGTGCGCGACGGGCCGTGGGCGCATCCGGGGAATCGCCCCGCCTGTTGCGCCTTCTGGTGGACTCCGCCATACCGTCCCCACATCTCCCGAAACACTCTCCGCACACCCGAACCGATCGAATCTCGCGTGAGGGATAACGGGTATCGTGCCACATTCACCTGTGATCGGCCATCGAGTCGGCTGTCTGCCGCGGGTGCGCAAGCCTCGTTCTTGGTGGGAGACCTCTGACAGAATCGATCCATGTCCGATCCCCGTGAGCCCTCCGAGCCCGAGTCCACCGAGAAGACCCCCGCGACGCCCGCGGAGTCCGCGCCAAGCACTCCGAGCATGCCGCCGTTCCCGTCTGGCGAGCCCGCGTCGCCGCCGACACCTCCGGCCCCGGCAGCTGCTCCCCCGGCTCCCATCGAGACGCCTTCCTCCGCGCCTAGCGCACCTTCGGCGCCCAGCGCACCCAGCTACGGTCCGCCGAGCACCGGCGGCTCTGCACCGTCGGCACCCGCGGCACCGTCGGCACCGTCGTACGGCCCGCCCAGTACCACCGGTTCCTCCTCGCCTGCGCCGTCATACGGAGCGCCCCCGGTCTACGGAACCCCAGCATCCGGTAACGCGTCTGCGCCGACGCCCGTCTACGGCTCGACATCGTCGCCGGCCGGCGCACCACCCTCGGGACAGCTGCCCTACACGACTCCCTACGCGCCCGGCCAGGTTCCGCCGCGCAACAAGGGTGGCTGGATGGGCACCGTCAGTCTCATCCTCGGTGGTCTCGCCCTTCTCGCCTGCTGGATCCCGTTCCTCAACTTCATCACGGTCTTCGGCGCGATCGGCGGCCTGGTGTTCGGACTCATCGCCGTGTTCCGCAAGTTCGGATCGCGCGTGCTGTCGCTCATCGGCACGATCGTCTCGGCTCTCGCCTTCGTCTTGAGCATCGTGTTCATCGTGACCTACACGGTCTCGTTCTTCCAGGCGATCGATTCGGTTCCCAACTACGACGACAGCCCGTCGACGTCGAGCCCGTTCAGCGACCCCTCCGAGACGGACTCGCCCGACGCTCCCCAGCCCGGTGACCCGACCGCCGTGCCGGGAGATCCGACCCAATCGGCCGGCGCCACCGTCTGCACCGACGGAACCGCGATCGCCCTGGGCAAGGCCGGAATCTTCACCTACAACGGCGAGAACCAGGCCGAGGTCACCATCGATGAGGCGAACCTCGACGCCACCGACGAGATGCTCAACGAGAACTCGTTCAACGAGACCCCTCCCGATGGATACAGGTATGGCCTCTTCTCCGTGACGGTCAAGCAGCTGGGCACCGAGTCGTTCCCGGCGGGCGCGACCCGGGCCACCTTCAAGGGCGTCGCCGAAGACCTCGCGGCGCCTGCCCAGTTCGCCGTCGTGCCCGAGCCGTGGCTGCTGTTCGCACCCGACCTCGCCCCCGGAGAGTCCGTCACGGGGAACATCGCCGTGTACGTTCCCACCTCGGGTGCCGAGTCGGGCTCGGTGCTGCTCAGCAACTACCTGGGCGACAACGCGTGCGAGATGAAGGTCGGCTAGCCGACGCGCGCACCCATCGTCAATTCCGGTTCTGCGTTGGCAGGAACGGGGAACCAGGCGAGGAACGTAACGCCCTCGCTGGTCGCGTCGAAGCGGGCGATTGTCTCGTTTCCCGGTTCGTAGAAGGTGTCGCCGGGGTGGAGTACGCGCTGGGCGTTGACTCCCACTTGGAAGTACGCAGACCCTGATTCGATGACGCCGAAGACGGGACCGTTGTGCCAATGCGCTCCGGCGTGAAAGTCCCTGACGCCTATGGCAAGACACTAACGAGAACCTGGGCGCCCATCGCGATGAGCGAGGCGGAAGCCAGTCCTGCGAGGCAAGCGCGTAGTGGGGGTGATGTGCTGAGGCGAGGAATGCGTCGAATTACTTGCCCGAGCAGAGCCTGCCATGCGAGAAGCATCAGTATGTGCATTGCCGCGAATGTGGGTATGACGGCCCCTGATCCCAGGTCTCCCGCGCGCAGGTGTGGAACGACGACGATGTAGAGAGTCAGTGCCTTGACGTTTGTGACGAGAGCGATGAATGCCCAGGGTATGAGCCCGCGTGACGATCGGAATGCGGTCATGGGTCTGCGTATCGACCTGACTGCGCGTACACCCGAGGTGATGCCCAGAACCATCAGGACCGCTGCGCCCACGACGGTGAACATCTGACGCACGGTCGGCTGGCCGTCTAGGAACGAGCCGATGCCGCTGAGAGCTGCTGCGGAAGCAACCGCGACGATGCCGACACTTGTTCCTGCCCAGACTTTCGTCGGCGCCCGGAGCTCTCCCTTGCTCGTGGCGTCGACGGTGATCGCAAAACTTGCTCCGGGACTGACGACGAAGGGCAGGGCCGTCAGGGCTAGGAGCGCCAGAGTCACAGCGCAGATGGGCTGAGGTAGTGAAAAACGGTGCTGATCGTCGTGCCATCGAAGGTGTGCGCGGCGAGTCCCGGCATCGCATCCGGATCGGCCATGGGGTCGGTTCTACTGCCGAGGCGCATTGTCGATGCGATCCCGGGCGCACCGAGCAGTGGAACGCCGGCGAAGGTTGTCGCCAGGGCCGTGTGAACGTGCCCGGTAAAAACGCCGACGATGTTGTCGTGGGTGTGGATGAGCTCGGCGAGCTCGTCGGAGTTTCCGAGGCCGAAGCGATCCATGACGTGGTGACCTACCGGGACCGGTGGGTGATGCATGACGAGGATGACCGGGCCTTGACTGCCCTCGATGTGCGCGCGGGCGTACTCGAGGGCTGCGGCGGAGAGGAGGCCTTCGTCGTGGTGGTCGATATGGGAATCCAGTCCGATGAGCCGGACCCCCGCGATATCCAGGGTGGAGTTCAAAGTGGCGGGAAATCCATGATGGTCGAGCGCGTCGACGAGGGCGCTGGAGAGGTCGTGGTTCCCCGCAATCAGAAGAAACGGAACAACGCGCTGAAATGAAGCGAAGAGCTGCTCGTACTCCGCTGCACTACCGTGGTCTGCCAGGTCGCCGCTGATCACGACCGCGTCGAGGACCTTCAAGCTGACGGCGCATTCCAGAGTGGCCTGAAAGCGCCGACGCCGCTGAGGTGAACCGTCGAGGTGCGGATCACTGAGATGGGCAATGACGGTCATCGGTTCTCCTGAGGGGCGTTGGGCTTTCGGAGTCGGTCGCGATAGCTCTGATCGAAGGTCACGGTCAGGATGGTACGCTGTTACACATGGCAGCACAACTGAGTAATCCAGTTACAGAGATGCGTCTCGGTGTCGATGAGTTGCGGGGGTATCTGCAGTCCCGTCTCGCGGGCATGAGCTCCAGTGAGGCGGATGTGCTGCGGCTCGTGATCGACGATCCACGATTCGCGGCGGAGGCGACCACGGCGGAGCTGGCCAAGCGCGCGGGCGTCTCTCCCCCAACAGTGGTGCGCGCGGCGAGAGCGGCCGGGTTCGATGGTTTCGCAGACCTGAAGTTAGGGCTCGCCTATGCTCGAGGCTCAGCACGATTCTTCACCCCACCTCGCACCCTCGACTCCAGCTCCACACCAGCCGAGGTCGTTGTCATGGTCATGGATGGAGGCAGGCGCTCACTGAGTGCAGCGGAGGGCATCCTCGACCCTGCCGCGATCGATGATGCAGCCGAGCGGATCAGCGCCTCGAGCCGGGTCATTGTCGTCGGAGCGGGCACCTCTGCCGCCGTCGCCCTCGATATCGCGTTCCGACTCACCACGGTCGGAATCGCGGCGATGAACATTTCAGACCATATGTCTGCGCTCGTGGGGGCTCGGCTCCTCGGAGAAGGCGACGTCGTGCTCGCCTTCAGCGCGACGGGAAGGACTCCGCACACGCTGTCGGTATGCGATGCCGCGACCTCCAGTGGGGCGTCCCTCGTGGCCGTGACAAACCAGGCTCAGTCGCCTCTCGCCCTGCTTGCAGATGTCTCTCTTGCCGTCGGCGGAGACGACCTCGACGACCAGATGGCTGCGGCTTCCAGTCGTCTAGCGCACCTGGCCGTTGCTGATGCGATCGTCAGCCTTGTCGCTCTCAGAAGTCCCGACCGCGTGCGCACCGCCGAGCGCGCGGGCACCGACCTTCCGTGAAAGCACCTACGCGCGACAGCAGCCGCTCACGCCACCGAGTTCGTCTACGGGGTGTCGCTTTTCGAGTCAACGGAATGCCCGGCTGACCGCACCGCCCGTCTGGAACAGGGTGATCCACACGATGAACTTCTGAAGGGGACGCAGTGGAAGAGCGACGAGCCTCCGCCAACCCGGGCGTCGCGACCATGATTTGCTGATCTGGACCTGGGTGCCTCCGGTCGTGTTCACCAAGATGAACTCCGTCAGAATCGCACTGCTTTCTGGGGCATCCGGGTAGGTGAAGCTCCACGCGATCCTCTCCGGTTGGTGCGCCGTGACGAGTTCGATGCTGCGGCGGCGAAACCGGGGCTTCACGTTCACTGGCTTCCCGTCCGGACGACTTTCCGGCGCGAGGCCTTGCCAGACCATGCCGGGCGTGAAGCCCTGCACCACGTGATCGATGGAGCCGACACTCATCTCCCAATCGGGGATGCGCTCCGGGTCGACGAGGAACTGCCACACTCCGTCAATCGGTGCGGGAACGAATGTCTCGATCGACCCTGACACCCGTCCCTTCACCTTCGCGGGCCTTGTCGCAGTTCTTTCGGCAGCAGCGTCGAACCGGTCGAGGTGTTCGAGCACGGCCTGAGGAGTCGTGCCGAGGCGCTCGAGGATGTTGGCGATCAGTCCGCTGGGCTCCGAGACAAGCTCTCGAAGCACTGCGGCGGCGTCGCCGTTCTTGTCTTTGTCGACGGAGCGGGCGATGAGGTCGTAAGCACGCTTGCTCCAGTCATATCCGTCCGTCTCGTGAAATACGATTCGTCCGGCCTCGGGGAATGAAGCCTCGATTCCGAGTGATGCCAGTTGGGCCGCGTGTGCTTCCTCGACAGCGCGGCGGGCGCCGTCGATATCGATGCCCATGCTGCGCAGCGAGCCTCCAGCAGCTTGATCGCTGATCACGAGGGCAAGGAACAGGTGTTCGAGGTCTGCTACGCGGAGCCCCGCTCGAGATGCTTCCTCCATTGCGGCGAGTGAAAGAGATTGACTGGTCTGCGCTGCGAGAACGAACTTGCTCATGTGTTCCTCCTGGGGATCGGTATCGTCGAATCGACTCGTTTGGAGTACTTCTTGTGCACGGCCTGCCTGGTGACCCCCAGCGCGTCAGCGATGTCCTGCCAAGTCATCCCTGCCCGCAGTGCGGCCTCGACTTGCCGAAGCTCCAATGTGTCCGCGAGAACGCGCAACGTTGTCACTGCCCGCAATCCAGCTTTGGGGTCGCTGGTGTCGGCTGCCACCGACGCGATCTGTGAAGACTCCATGTCGTCAACCTACGTTGCTAACGATCCGGTTGTCAACCTAGGTTGCTCGTATCCCAGCCCGATGCATCACCCTCAGCTGGCTGCGATGTGCTTGATCTCGGTACTGATGATCTGAGTTGCCCACGTGGTGTCGGAACCGATGGGCTGTGTCAGGAGATGAAGAGCGAGCCCGTCGAGAAGAGCATGGAGCCGCCGGGCGACGATCTCTTGAGTCGGGCGCGGCCCGCCTTGCAGACCGGCGACTATGAGTTGGCACGCTCCGAACAACTCCGCGGTGGCGGCATCGCGCACGTCCGCCAACTCTGGCAGAGCGGGAGTCTCTGCGATGAGGGCAAGGTTGACCTCCAGCTCAGTGCGACTGTCTGGCGTCAACGGCAAAAGTTCTCGGATGATGTCCTCGGCGTGCGTGATGGGGTCCGAGGCCGGGGAAAGGCCGCGTATGCGCTCCGTTGCGCGTTGAGCCATCAGTTCCGCCGAGTAGCGAAGCAAGCCCGCCCGGTTGGGGAACAGGTGACGGAGTGAGCCGACAGCGACGCCGGCTTCTTCGGCAACTATTCGCACCGAGACCGAGCCGATCCCGCGCTCCCGGATGACCCGCCACACCGCTTCAGCCAACTCGACTTTGCGTTGGTCACGGTCGATCAGTCGCGGCATTTGTCGAGATTAGCACGACCGTGCTAGTTTTTTGATAGCACGACCGTACCGACAAAGGAGCCCTCACATTCTCGCCATCATCATCGCCTGCGAAGTCGGCTTCTGGGTCGTGATCATGGCGGGCCTCATCGCTCGTTACCCCCTGAAAAGACGACGCCTCGGGCTTGTGCTGCTCGCCCTCACACCGGTACTCGATGTGATCCTGTTGGCTGCGAACGCGATCGACCTGAGCCGCGGATCGACCGCCACATTCGCGCACGGTCTCGCCGCGATCTACTTGGGTATCTCCGTCGCCTACGGCCACAAGATGATCCAGTGGGCGGACACGCGTTTCGCCCATCGTTTCGCCAACGGCCCCGCCCCGGCGAAACGATACGGATGGACCTACACCGCAGAGTGCTGGCGGGATGTGGTGCGAACGGGCATCGCGGTCGCGATCGCGGCAGGCGTTCTCTGGCTACTCATCACCATCAGCAGTGATCCACAACGATCAGCTGCGCTGACCTCGATGTTCGGCATCCTCGGGATCATCGCCGCAGTGGAACTCGTTCGGGCTACTGGCTACACGCTCTGGCCGAAGAAGACCCCGGTCACCGCGTAGAGACGATCTATCTCTTTCTCTTCGCCCTTCGAGCAGTGGCGGACGCGACCGTCAAAGTCGTCCCCGGGATACCTCACGCCCAGTTGACCCAATACGCTCGAGCCGGGGGCAAAATATGTCGAGAGATCAAGCGAAGCAACGGCTATGAGGCGACTCAGGTTTGTGTCTCTTCGAGCGCCGGTGCGCGCCCTGACATTGATCGCGGCCTCCACCCAGATCGTCTACCTCCTCACGCTTGTCTTCCCGGTAGCTGGCGCAGAACTGGTCGTAGACGCGTGGGTGTCGATGATCGCGGAGTGGACCGCCGTAGCCGCCTGTTGGACAGCAGTCGCGTTGATGAGCTCGAATCGGGTCACGCCGATCATCGCATCGGCCGCGGTGACATCGACCGTGCTCGGCGATACGCTTTTTCTCGCGGCAACCGACGGGGACGGCACGACACCATTCCCCTCGCTCGCCGACCTCCTCTATCTCGGTTTCTACGTCTTGATGCTGGTAGCGATCGTCTCTGCGGCGCGGAATCTCCTGGCAGGCCGGGGTGCCGTCGTCGTGTTCGATGTCGTGGTGGGCTCGCTCGGAGCCGCATCGATTCTGGCCCTCGTGCTCACACCCGTTCTCGATAGCACGGTCATCAAGTCGGACCCCCTCGCTTCCATCTTGGCGCTCTCGTATCCAGTTCTGGACGTGCTGTTGATCGCGGTCCTCGTCGGTGTGTGCGCTTCCGATCGGTCAGGCGCGCCCTGGCTCTCCCTCATTCTCGGCCTGGTGCTCTTCGCGGGTGCCGACATCGTCTACGCGATGAACGTGCCCGACTCCGGTTACGTGGTGGGAACGATCCTCGACGCAGCATGGAGCATAGGAGTGTTCCTGATCGTTCTGTGGATCTGTCTCTGGACCGAGCCGGGCAAGACTGCACGGTCCCCCACGCTGCCGAGCAGGGTGGGGACGACTATCGCCGTACTCTCCATCGTCTGCGCTCTGGCTGTGCTCGTGATCGCTCCCGCGGTGTCGGGCTCGGTCGTCGCGATATTCCTGGCGGTAGCGACGATTGTGTGCACGATCGCCCCCATCGCCATCCGTCGCCGTCATCTACGCGTTCAACGAGATCTCGATCCCCTCACCGGGTTGGGAAATCGCAGCCTGGTCGAGCATCGCGCCGACGAAATCTTGCCCACCCTGTCGACCGCCACTGTGATCCTCATCGAGCTCGAGGATGTCGGTGAGATATCCGAGGGGCTGGGCCACAAGGTCAAAGACGACGTCCTCCGCGCAGTGGCAGCAGCCGTGCGTGCGGCCGCGCCGAGGAACGCGACGATCGGCCGACTCAGCGGGAACGAGTTCGTGATCTTCGCCCCTGAGCTTCCGAGTGACCTGCAGGAAGAAGTCCGCGCCGCGGCGCGAGCGGCGGTCGGCCATCCGATCCGGGTCGCCGACATCGACCTTGTGATGAGATCGACGATCGGTCTATCCACATTCCCCGACAACGGCGACAACTTCGTCGAGCTACTCAAACACGCTGAGGCTCTAGTCCGACGCGCTAAGAAGCCCCGTCAGACAACGCGTGAAAGCGGCAGCGACCGGCCTTCCGAGGCACTCAACCGACTCCGAAGCCTCCACGAACTCCGGTCTGCGATCGGGCGGGAGCAAATCGTCCTCCGGTACCAGCCGAAGATCCGCATCTCCACGGGAGTGACCGAAGGGGTCGAGTCACTGGCTCGCTGGGAGCATCCGACTCGGGGCCTACTCGGACCCGATCAGTTCATCCCTTTGCTCGAAGATGCGCAGTTGATGGCCGGCTGGACGCACGACATCCTCACAGACGCCCTTGATCAGGCAGCTGCCTGGGCGACGCAGGGTCTCACGATGGGGGTCGCCGTGAATGTCTCCGGCAGTTCCCTCAACCGAACCGGGTTCGTCGATCGGGTGCTGCCGCTGCTCCACGATCGGGGACTCTCCCCTGCTCTGCTCACTCTTGAGATCACAGAGCAACAGGTCATCGACGATGCCGAACGTGTCGGAGAAGCCCTCTCGCCTCTCCGCGAAGCGGGTGTCCGTATCTCCCTCGATGACTTTGGTACGGGATTCAACTCCCTCACGTCGCTTCACGGTCTCGTCGTCGACGAACTCAAACTCGACCGCAGCTTTGTCTCCACGCTCACTGCCGATGCCCGAGCGCGAGCCCTGCTGCGATCCGTCGTCGGATTGGCTCGAGAACTGGGTATCGACACCGTTGCTGAGGGAGTCGAAGACAACGACGAGCTCACGTTCTTGGCCGAGATCGGCTGCGTCTACGCCCAGGGGTACCTGATCTCGCCACCGGTTCCGGCTGACGCCATACCCGCGTTCGCCGAAGCGGCATGGCGAACAGGGTGAACCTCTCACGCCTGAAAGCGTGAGCTACCAGATCGTGACGCGCTCCTCGGGAGCCAGCCACAGGGCATCCGACTCGCTCACGTCGAACGCACCGTAGAACTCGTCGATGTTGCGCACGATCTGGTTGCAGCGGAACTCGTTCGGCGAGTGCGGGTCGATCGACAGCAGGCGAACCACCTCTTCGTCGCGGGACTTCTGCTGCCAGGCCTGCGCCCACGACAGGAAGAAGCGCTGCACGCCGGTGAGGCCGTCGATCACCGGCGGCTCCTCGCCATCGAGCGACAGCAGGTACGCGTCCCACGCGATGCTCAGGCCGCCCAGGTCGCCGATATTCTCGCCGATCGTCAGCGCGCCGTTGACGTGCTGGTCGGGAACCTGCGCCGGAGCGAGCGCGTTGTACTGGTCGATCAGCGACGAGGTGCGCTTCTCGAACGCCTCCCGGTCGGCCTCGGTCCACCAGTCGGTGAGCCGGCCGTCGCCGTCGAAGCGCGAGCCCTGGTCGTCGAATCCGTGCCCGATCTCGTGGCCGATCACCGCGCCGATCGCGCCGTAATTCGCCGCGGCATCCCGGCTCTCGTCGAAGAAGGGGTACTGCAGGATGGCCGCCGGGAAGACGATCTCGTTGAAGCCGGGGTTGTAGTAGGCATTGATCGTCTGCGGGGTCATGAACCACTCGTCGCGATCGAGGGGCTTGCCGATCTTGCCCAGCTCGCGCTGGAACTCGAACTCGCTCGTGGCCCGGATGTTGCCCGCGAGGTCTGCGGCGTCGATGACCAGAGTGGAGTAGTCCCTCCATTTGACCGGGAACCCGATCTTGGGGGTGAACTTGTCGAGCTTCTCGAGCGCCCGTTCGCGCGTGGCGGGGGTCATCCACTCGAGGTCGGTGATGGATGCCCGGTACGCCTCGATGAGGTTGGCGACGAGCACATCCATGGCCGCCTTGGCTGTCGGCGGAAAGTGGCGGTCGACATAGATACGGCCGACGGCCTCGCCCATGGCACCCTCCACGAGCGACACACCGCGCTTCCAGCGAGCGCGCATCGTCGGCGTTCCCGTGAGGGTGCGGCCGTAGAAGTCGAAGTTCTCGTTCACGAACACGGCGGGCAGATAGGCCGCGGCGCCGTGCACGACCTGCCACGACAGCCAGTCGCGCCACGCATCGAGGCGATCCTCGGTGAGCAGCTCTGCGATGCCCGAGACGAACGACGGCTCGCGCACCACGAGCTCGTCGAAAACACCCTCGGGGGCGCCGAGCGCCGAGCGCCACAGCTCGAGGTCGACGGAGGGGGCCGACGCGGCGAAGTCGTTCCAGCCGACGAGGTTGTAGGTGGCCTGGGCGTCGCGGGTGCGCACGTTGTCCCAGTGCGTCGCGGCGATCGCGGTCTCGAGGTCGAAAACGCGCTGCGCGCTAACGGCAGGCTCCGAGAGTCCCGCGAGCGCGAACATCCGCTCGATGTGCTTGAGGTACGCGGTTCGGATGTCGGCGAACTTCTCTTCACGGAAGTAGCTCTCGTCGGGCAGCGAGATGCCGCCCTGCTCGAGGAACACCAGGTAGCGCTCCGGGTTGCCCGGATCGTTGTCGACGAACAGGCGGAAGAAGCCGCCGACTCCCTGGCGCTCGAGGTGGGCGGCGGTCTCGAGCAGCTCGCGCACAGTCGAGACGCGGGCCGCGTCGGCGAGCTGGGCCTCGATCGGCGTGGTACCGAGGTCTTCGACGCGCTCCTCGTCGAGGAAGCTGGCGTAGAGGTCGCCGAAGGTGCGCTCCTCTGTGCCGGGCTCGGCATCCTGCGCCTCGATGATGATGTCGCGCACGGCCTTCTCGGCCTCTTCGTGCAGCTGATAAAACGAGCCGTCTCGAGCCCGGTCGTCGGGAATGACCGTTCGGGCTATCCACTTGCCGTTGACGTGCCTGAACAGGTCGTCCTGCGGGCGGATGGAGGGGTCGAGTTCGTTCAGATCGATGCCGGAAGTCGTCATTGGGCAAGCCTAGCTAGGCTCGCAGTGTGAAGGCTCTGGATCGCGACATTCTGCGTCTCGCCGTTCCGGCCCTCGGGGCCCTCGTCGCCGAGCCCCTGTTCCTTCTCACCGACACCGCCCTCGTCGGGCACCTGGGCGAGACGCCCCTGGCGGGCCTCAGCATCGCCAGCGCCCTGCTGCAGACCGCGATCGGCCTGCTGATCTTCCTCGCCTACGCCACGACTCCCGCGGTCGCACGTCGACTCGGCGCCGGCGACAGGCCCGGCGCCATTCGCGCGGGCATCGACGGTCTCTGGCTCGCTCTCGCGCTCGGGGTCGTGCTCGTCGTCGTCGGCCTCGTCGCGGCCAGGCCCCTCGTGCACCTCTTCGGCGCGACTGCAGCTGTCGAGGAGCAGGCCGTCATCTACCTGACGGTCTCGCTCGCCGGGCTGCCCGCGATGCTGCTCGTGATCGCCGCGACCGGACTGCTGCGCGGGTTGCAGGACACGAAGACCCCGCTCATCGTCGCGGTCAGCGGCTTCGCGGCCAACGCGGGCCTCAATGCGCTCTTCATCTATGGTTTCGGCGCGGGCATCGCCGGTTCCGCCGCGGGCACCGTCGTAGCCCAGTGGGCGATGGCCGCCGTGTATCTCGTGATCGCCGTGCGGGCATCCCGCAGCAACGGCGTCAGCCTGCGGCCCGGGCTGGCGGGAGTGACCGGCGCCGCGGCATCCGGCGGCTGGCTCTTTCTGCGCACGGCGAGCCTGCGCGCCGCCCTGCTCGCCACGGTCGTCGTCGCGTCTGACCTCGGCGTCGTCGAACTCGCGACGTTCCAGATCGCATCGACGCTCTTCTTCACGCTGGCGTTCATCCTCGACGCGCTGGCCATCGCGGGGCAGGCCCTGGTGGGCCACGGCCTCGGCGCTCAGGATGTCGAGCGCGTGCGGGGCGTGATGCGGCGCCTCGTACTGTGGGGAATCGGCGCCGGGCTCGCTCTCGGCATCGGTATCGCCGCCCTCTCTCCCTTGCTCGGCCCGATCTTCTCGTCGAGCCGCGACGTGCAGCAGGCCCTGGTCGCGCTCGTGCTCGTGATGGCCGTCGGCGTTCCTCTGGCCGGCTACGTCTTCGTTCTCGACGGCGTGCTGATCGGGGCCGGCGACGCCCGCTACCTCGGCCTCGCCGGGCTCGCGACCGTTCTGATCTACGCGCCGCTCCTGCTGCTCGTCGCCCTGTTCGGCCCCGACGGCACGACCGGGCTCATCTGGCTGTGGCTGGCATTCGGCTTCGGCTACATGACGGCGAGGGCGGTCACCCTCGGGCTGCGCGCTCGGGGAACCGCCTGGATGCGCAGTGGCGGTTAGGCTGATCATCCACGTCTTTGGGGGTCATCACATGCCGCATCTGCTCGTCACCGGCGGCGCCGGTTTCATCGGCAGCGAGATCGTGCGCCAGGCTCTGGATGCCGGATGGTCGGTGCGCGTGCTCGATTCGCTGCGGGCCGACGTGCACGAGACGGCCCCCGCGCTCGACGAGCGCGCGGAGTTCGTGCTCGGCGACGTGCGCGACGAGGAGACCGTGGCGCGGTCGCTCGAGGGCATCGACGCGGTCTGCCACCAGGCCGGCAAGGTCGGCCTCGGGGTCGACTTCTACGACGCCCCCGACTACGTCTCGTCGAACGAGCTCGGCACGGCCGTGCTGCTCGCTGCCATGACGCGTGCCGGCATCGACCGCTTCGTCGTGGCCTCGTCGATGGTCGTCTACGGCGAGGGAAGCTACCGCAACGAACTGGGCGAGAAGGTGCGTCCTCCCGCGCGACGTGTGGCCGACCTCGAGGCCGGACTCTTCGAGCCGCTCGACCCGAGCAGAGAGACCGCCCTCATCCCCGAGCTCATCACAGAGGATGCGCCGCTCGATCCGCGCAACGTCTACGCCTCGTCGAAGCTGGGCCAGGAGCACCTCTCTGCGTCGTGGGCCCGCTCGGCCGGTGGGCGCGCGATCGCTCTGCGCTATCACAACGTCTACGGGCCCGGCATGCCGCAGAACACCCCCTACGCCGGAGTGGCCTCGCTGTTCCGTTCGGCGCTCGCTCGCGGCGAGGCGCCGAGGGTCTTCGAAGACGGTGCCCAGCGCCGCGACTTCGTGCACGTGAGCGACGTGGCCGCAGCGAACCTCGCGGCCCTCGACGCGACGGCCTCGGTCGGATCGTCGTCGTTCGCGGCCTACAACGTGGGCAGCGGCGTCGTGCACACCATCGGCGACATGGCGGCCGCGATCGCCCGCGCATCCGCCGGAGCCGACCCCGTCGTGACGGGCGAGTTCCGCCTCGGCGACGTGCGTCACATCACCGCATCGAGCGACAAGATCGCCCGCGAGCTCGGCTGGCGCGCGGCCGTCGACTTCGACGCCGGAATGGCCGAGTTCGCCACGGCCCCGCTACGCTCGGCCGCATCGTGACCGACGCCGCCCTCGTCGACGTCGTGCTGCCCTGCCTCAACGAGGCCGAGGCCTTGCCCTGGGTGCTGTCGCGACTGCCCGACGGCTATCGGGCCATCGTCGTCGACAACGGCTCGACGGATGGCTCGGCCGACATCGCGCGCGCGGCCGGCGCCACGGTGGTCGCCGAATCGCGCCGCGGCTTCGGCGCGGCAGCGCACACCGGCCTGCTCGCCGCGACTGCGCCGATCGTCGCCTTCTGCGACGCCGACGCCTCGATGGATCCCACGGAGCTGCCGACACTCGTCGAGCGGATCACGGCCGATCGAGCCGATCTCGTGCTCGGCCGACGCATCCCGACGACAGCAGGGGCCTGGCCCCTGCACGCGCGCTTCGCCAACCGTGCCCTCTCGTTTCTCATCAAGCGCCGGGCGCACATCGCGATCAAGGATCTCGGGCCCATGCGCGCGGCCCGTCGAGAGGGTCTGCTGTCGCTCGACCTGGCAGATCGCCGAAGCGGCTATCCGCTCGAGATGCTGCTGAAGGCATCCGCCGCGGGCTGGCGCATCGAGGAGTTCGACACCCCCTACAGCCCGCGCGTCGGTCGGTCGAAGGTCACCGGAACGATCCGTGGCACCTACATCGCCGTGAAGGACATGTCGAAGCTGCTGCGCGAGGTGGAACGCCGAGGCTGACGCTCCGTCAGAGGACTACCTTCGCGTCGCCAGCCACACGCCGATCGCGGCGTCGAGTTGATCGTCGTCGACGGTCTCGTCAGGTTCGATTGGCACGCCGTAGCGCTTGCCGGTGCGGTCGGCGTCGACCGCCACGGTGAGGTTCACCACCGCTCCGTCGTAGAGCCTGAACGGCTGATTCGCCGTGCTGAAGCCGTAGCTCGGCTGCCCGAAGACGCGCACGTTCGACTGGCCGATGAAGGCGATCGCGACCGCCTCCGCTGAACTGCCGGTCATGCCGTTGACCACCACCGCGACCGGCCCGTCGACCTTCGGATGAGGGGCGCTCGCCTCGCTCTGCTGTGTGCCGCCGGAGGAGACCGCGCCTCCGTCGACGGAGATGACGGTCGAGGCGTCGATGGATTCGAACGTCTCGACGGTGCCGTCGTCGAGAAGAGGTGCCACGGCAGCGAGCATCGGCCAGACGTTGCCGCCGTAATTGTCGCGCAGATCGACGACCCAGGCCGAGGTGGTCGGGGCCGCCGTGCCGATCGCGGAGACGGCCGTGTCGATGTACTTCTGACCGAAGGAGTCGCTCCCGGTGCCGCCGCCGATCAGCGTGGGAAGCCGAATGGTCGTGACGCCGTCGGCACTCGAGACCGTCGGCAGCTGGTTCGCCGACGTGCTGCCCGACGACGGGCCGAACATCTCGGCGGCCTTCACCGGATCGGCGAACGTCGTGTGCGGGCCGCCCAGCTCGGTGGCTGCTGTGGCGAGCGCGTCGTAGGTGTCTGCGTAGTCAGTGGCGTTCGCCACCTCGGAAAGAGTCTCGGCCCGCACGTCGTCATACCGGCTCGGCGTCGCCTCGAGTCCGCGGCGCATGTCGTCGAGCGCATACTCCGCGTACTGCTGAGGCGACGGCGGCGCGACGTAGATGCCGTATGTGCGCAGCAGAGGAGCGGCCGCGACGATGCCCCCGACTCCCAGCGCGGCCACACCGACCAGGGCGACGCCCACGATGATCCCCGCGCGACGTCGACGCCGCCGTCTGTCTTCCGGCGTGCGGGGCGTGGTCGACGGGTGAGTTGAGGTGTCTCCGGGCATGATGTCACTCTACGAATCGTGAATCCGAGCCGCGTCAGACCACGGCACGATCCCGGCCCGACGTTCCTCGACCTGCAGTACGACCGAGACGCCACATAGCGCACATCATCGGCGAAAGGAATCCGATCGGGCCTTCGCGACGAAGTACATACAGTGACCAGTAAGGGTCGCTCGATAACGTGCCTCGCTACAGAGACCAACCGGAGACCAAGCCAGGAGGCCTCATGCTCACCATCGCAGTCATCGCCAAGGAGTGCATACCCGGGCGCGTGAAGACGCGGTTGCACCCGCCGTTCTCGCTCGAGGAGGCGGCTGAGATCGCATCCGCGAGCCTGGGCGACACGCTCGACGTCGTGTCGGCCATCCCCGCCGACCGGCGCATCCTGTTCTTCGACGGCCAGAACCCTCCCGCCGAAGCCGGCGGTTTCGAGGTTCTGCAGCAGAACGAGGGAACGCTCGACCAGCGCCTGGGCTATCTGTTCGACTCGGTCGACGGCCCTCTGCTGATGATCGGCATGGACACACCGCAGGTCACCCGCGAGCTGCTCGAGCCGGCGCTCACCCGGTGGCACGACGACATCGACGCGTGGTTCGGCTTCGCGAGCGACGGCGGATTCTGGGCTCTCGGCATGCGCGAGCCCGACGGCTCCCTGATCCGCGGGGTCGCCATGTCGGAGGCAGAGACAGGGCGCGATCAGCTCGAACGCCTGCTCGAGGCCGAGCTACGGGTCAAGCTGCTGGCAGAGATCAACGACGTCGACTCGATCGACGACGCGCGCGAGGTCGCCTCGATCGCTCCCGACGGACGGTTCGCCGAGGTGTTCGACCGCGTCAGTGTCAGGGCTGGCGTGCGCGACCTGCAACTCGACCGCAGAGCCTAGGCCGACATCGTGAGACGCCTTCTCGCAGCGACGCAGCAGGCTCTCGCGGCGCCCCCTCGCAACCCCCGCATGGCGGTGGTCATCGGCCGCCTGCTCGCCATCGCCTTCCTCCTCTGCTTCGGCACCGGCCTCTACAGTCACTTTCTGCAGGAGCCGGAGCCGTGGATGCGGTTCTCGACGGTGCCCGCGCAGCTCTACCAGGTGACCCAGGGCATCCACATCACCGCCGGAATCGCCTGCTTTCCGCTGATCCTCGGCAAGCTCTACACGATCTACCCGCAGCTGTTCCAGACGCCGCCCGTGAAGAGTCCGCTGCACCTGCTCGAGCGCGCATCCATCGCGCTGTTCGTCGGCGCCTCTCTCGTGCAGATCACCATCGGCCTGCTCAACACCTACCAGTGGTACCCGTGGAAGTTCGGCTTCCGCGAGGTGCACTGGGCGCTCTCGTTCGTCGTGATCGGGTCGCTGGCCATCCACATCGCGGTGAAGCTGCCCATGATCGCCCGCTTCTGGACGCGCAATTCCGAGGGCACGCGCGAGCTGCGCGGCGAAACACCGGGTGGCGAAACCGCTCCGGATGCCACTGCTCCCGTCGCCGAATCGGCTCCGGTCGGCGGCGTCACGGGTCGCATCTTCCGCTGGATCGACGGCGCGCCGTCACCCGAGCCCGCGGTGAGTCGACGTGGATTCATGACCGCGGTCGGCGTCTCCACGGCCACCGTCGTGGCCCTCACAGCCGGGCAGTCGTTCGCCGCGCTCAGCCCCTTCAACATCTTCGCGCCGCGCGTGAAGGGAACCGGACCGAACGCCCTGCCCGTGAACCGCACGGCGAAGGCGGCGCAGGTTCTCGACACCGCGGTGTCGCCCGACTGGGCGCTCACCATCTCGAACGGACCCCGCACGGTCATGCTGACCCGCGCCGAGCTGCTGGCACTGCCCCAGACCACCGTCGAATTGCCGATCTCGTGCGTCGAGGGCTGGAGCCAGATGGCCACCTGGAAAGGCGTGCGTCTGCGCGAGCTGCTCAACAAGGTGGGAGCAGACACCTCGCAGGGACTCAAGCTCACGAGCCTCGAGAAGAAGGGCGGCTACCGGGTCACCCAGATGGGCCCTGAGTACGCCTTCGACGCGTCGACCCTCGTCGCGCTCGAGGTCAACGGCGACACTCTCGATATCGACCACGGCTACCCGGCGCGCATGATCGCTCCCGGCAGACCGGGCGTTCTGCAGACCAAGTGGCTCAGCAAGCTGGAGGTCGAGGCATGAAGATCACACGCGTCATCCTGATCGTGCTCGGCCTCGCCGGGCTGTTCCTGGGCGCCCTGATCATGGTTCAGAAGCAGCGCCCCGACCAGATCGTGGGCGTCGTCGTCTGGATCGTCGCCGCCATCATCGTGCACGACGGCATCCTGTCGCCGCTGCTCCTGCTGCTCGATGTCTGGATGCGCCGCGCCGGTCGCCGCATACCGTTCGGTGTGCTCGCCATCATCCAGGGCGGCGTCGTGGTGGGCGCGATCATGAGCATGCTGGTGCTGCCCGAGATCTACAAGAAATCGCTCGGCACGAAGAACCCCACGATCCTGCCGCTCGACTACGGGCTGAACCTGGCGCTCTTCTGGGCCGGGGTCGCGGTCCTCACCGCGGCGGCCTGCGTCGTGTACCTGCGGCGCCGACGAGCATCCGCATCGGCGTCATCCGCGTCGATCGGGTAGCCCCGCGGCCGACCTCAGGGTCGCGACCGACTCGCGTGCGTGCGTGCCTTCATCCGGTTGCCGCACGTGGTCATCGAACACCACTTGGCGGTACCGGGTCGGCTGTGATCGACCAAAAACAGGTTGCACTCGTCGTTCGCGCACGCGCGAAGCCGGCCGCGCAGCTGCGTCGTCACGGTCGACCAGGCGAGAACGGTCTGCACGGGAAGACGGCTCTCGGTCGGGGCGTCGAGCTCCCACATCACACCGTCTGGGGTGACACGCGGCGTACGCGCGGTGCCGGCGAGGAGGCCGGCGAGTTCATTCACCGCGGCCGGATCGTTTTCGCGAATCACCGACTGGATCGCGTCGCGGGCGCGCCGTAGCTGAGCGAGCTCGTTCGCCGTGCCGGTTCCGCCCCAGCTGCGCGCGAGCTCTCGCCCGGCTGTGCCGTCCAGGCCGTCGAGCGGTCGTCCGTCGACCACGGGCGCGCTGTTCAAGACGGCCAACAGCAGTTCCTCGTCCCGATCCATGGCTCCTCGCTCCCGTGCTCCGTGTGCAGCGTCCCGTCTATGCTACCGTCTGGCTAACCAGTAAAACAAACTTAAGGGGTTAGCAATGGTCACCGTCCACCACCGCACCGTCTCTGTCGACGGGCTCGAGGTCTTCTGGCGTGAAGCCGGGCCCGCCGACGCACCCGTGCTCGTCCTGCTCCACGGATACCCGAGCAGCTCGCACATGTTCCGGCACCTCATCCCGAGGCTGGCAGAGCACTATCGCGTCATCGCGCCCGACCACATCGGCTTCGGTCGCTCGTCCGCGCCATCCGTCGACGACTTCGAGTACACCTTCGCCGCCCTGGCCGAGACGACGGCTCGGTTCCTCAGCACCATCGGCGTGACGCGGTACACGATCTACGTGCAGGACTACGGCGCCCCCATCGGCTGGCGGCTGGCGCTCCGCGACCCTGCCGCGGTCGTCGGCGTCATCACGCAGAACGGCAACGCCTACGAAGAGGGATTCGTCCCCGAGTTCTGGAACCCGATCTGGGCCGATGCCGCCGAGCGTACCGCCGAGACGCGCGACGCGCTTCGTCCGGCCCTCGGTCGTGCGGCCGTCGAATGGCAGTACACGCACGGCGTGCCCGATCCGTCGACCGTCGATCCGGATGCGTGGGAGCACGACCTCGCGCTCCTCGCCCGGGCGGGTCAAGACGACGTGCAGCTGGCTCTCTTCCGCGACTACTCGAGCAACAGGGATCTCTACCCGGCCGTCCACGAGTGGATCCGCACCTCGAACGTGCCCGTCCTCGCGATCTGGGGACGCAACGACGAGATCTTCGACGCCGCCGGCGCCCACGCGTTCCTGCGTGACGCACCAAACGCCCGCCTCGAGCTCCTCGACGGCGGACACTTCCTCCTCGAATCCCACCTCGACCTCGTCGCCACCACGATCACGAGCTGGCTGGCCGAGAAGCGACCTGCCTGAGGGGCATGATGGGGTCGTGCGCATCATTCGGAGCCCCCGCCTGACCCTGCGGCCGTGGGAGTCGGGCGACGCCTCCTTTCTCCTCGATCTCGAGTCCCGCTGGGAGACCGTGCGCTATCTCACTCCCGATCCCACGACCATGGCGACGCTCGACGAGGCAGCCGCATCGATCCTCCGTCGCCGCGCCATCGATCATCCTGTGCACGGGATCTGGGCGATCACGCTCACCGAGACCGGTCGGCTCCTGGGCAATCTGCTGCTCAAGCCGGTCTCGGTGAGCTCGGGAGGCTCCCGGCCGGCGCCTGTCGAGATCGGCTGGCACCTGCATCCGGATACCTATGGCCACGGCTACGCGACGGAGGCGGCCGACGCGGTGCTGAGCGACGCAGCGGCGCGGGGGCTCGAGTTCGTGATCGCCGTCACCGACCCGCGAAATCTCGCCTCCCAGCGCGTCTGCCTGCGGCTCGGCTTTGCCGAAAACGGCGCCACGCGCGATTACTACGACACCGACTATCTGCTGTTCGAAAAGTCGTTGGTCTGATTTCTTTCGAATCGAACCAAACCATCCGCGGGAGGGTGCCGAATCATTCGTGTCTGCAACACCACCCAGCGAAGGAATCAACACCATGCGCAACTTCACGAAAGCAACACTCGGTCTTCTGACCGCCGGCATCCTGACCGTCTCGATGGCCGCCTGCTCGAGCTCATCCGAGTCGACGGAGTCGACCTCGTCGTCGCCCACGTCGTCCGCCGAGTCGACCCCCACACCGGTCGCGTCGATCCCGTCGCTCACCGGAGTCGACACCGCNAGCCCGAGGAGGACCGACTCGTGATCGTCGACGATCGCAACGTGAGTCGACGGAGTCGACCTCGTCGTCGCCCACGTCGTCCGCCGAGTCGACCCCCACACCGGTCGCGTCGATCCCGTCGCTCACCGGAGTCGACACCGCCGTCAAGCTCGACGCCGGATTCGCCTCCGCACTCACCACCCTCGGACTCACCCCCGGCACCGTCGGCACCGCAACCCTCGTCGACGGTTCACTCATCTTCCCCATCACCGGCGGAAACGTCGACTACTACGACCCCAACGAGTCGTACCGCCCCTACGTCCAGGGCACCATCGAGCACGAAGGCTCCGGCTTCTCCCTCACCGCCGGTGACACCGTCGTCGAACTCACCAACTTCACCATCGACCCCGGCACCTCCAAGCTCTACGGTGACGTCGCCGTCAACGGCACCTCCGCCGTCAAGCAGGCCCTGCTCTTCGACCTCCACGGAGGAACCCTGAAGCCSCTCCAGACCGGCCCGAACGACACCGCCATCCTCGAAGGCACCACCGTCCACATCTCCTCCGACGCCGCCGGCCTCCTGAACGACACGTTCAAGACCGACGCCGTCAAGGCCGGCCTCCTCGTCGGAGTCGCCAAGATCACCGTCAACACCAAGTAACACCCCC
>NZ_LMKK01000002.1 GCF_001421485.1 Agreia sp. Leaf210
TAGTGCACGCTGTTGAGTTCTCAAAGATCGGACGCACCCGAACATCCACCACACCAACCGGCGCAGCCTCAACTCGGGGCAACTTCTCAAACCTAGACCCTGTTGAAGTTCTTGTCAAATCGAGCAATTCGAGCGACCCGATCGGAATCAGGCGCACCGAATCGAACTAAACGACTTTCGACAGGGTGAGGTTTACATCCTAGAAGAAGATGCGGAGTCGTTTATAGACTCTGATCTGAAACTATGGGATGGTCCCGCTTGAGGCCGGAAGCTCTTCGGCTTTCCGAACCTGTGGGGTGACAAGAGGAAACATTACGGAAACACTCGGCGCTCGTCAAAACCGGCGTGCAGCCCGGGCGTGTCGTCACCCGCATCCCCGGAATCCCGCGGAAGTGGCTCCCTTCGACACGCTCGACGAGCGACGGGCTCAGGGAACGCGGGGGCTGTTGTCGATCGAGACGACGCGAACAACGGCCACACCCTGCTCGTTGGACTCGGCGAGATCGACGGTCGCCGAGATACCGAAGTCGTGATCACCCGCCGGGTCATCGAAGATCTGACGCACCGACCACTCCCCCGGCCGCTCGTCGATGATGAGCATCGCGGCGCTCCGCGCATCCGCACCCGTGAGCAGTTCGTCGTGCTCGTCGAAGTAGCCGTCCATGGCATTCGCCCAGGCATTCGCGTCGAAACCTGACGTCGCATCCAATTCGCCGAGCGCTTCGTAGTTCTCGAGGGCCGCGAGCTGAACCCGGCGGAACATCTCGTTGCGCACGAGGATTCGGAAGGCGCGCGCGTTCGAGGTGAGCAGTCGCGGTGCCGGAGGCACGATGCCCGGATTCTCGACGTTGACCCCATCGTCACTTGGATTGATCAGCTCTTCCCACTCGTCGAGCAGGCTCGAGTCGACCTGGCGCACGAGTTCTCCAAGCCACTCGATGAGATCGTGCAGTTCTTCGGTCTTCGCCTCGTCGGGGATCGTCTGCCGTGCCGCGCGGAAGGCGTCGGACAGGTACCGCAAGACGAGACCCTCCGAGCGGGAGAGCTTGTAGAAGTTGATGAAGTCGCCGAAGGTCATCGCTCTCTCGTAGAGATCGCGCACCACCGACTTCGGCTTCAGTTCGAAGTCTCCGATCCACGGCTGCGAGGCACTGTAGACCTCGAACGCCTCGCCGAGAAGCTGCTCGAGCGGCATCGGCCAGGTCACCTGCTCGAGTAGTTCCATGCGCTGCTCGTACTCGATGCCCTCGGCCTTCATCGAGGCCACGGCCTCGCCCCTCGCCAAGAACTTCTGCGCGGACAGGACCGGGCGAGGATTCTCGAGCGTCGATTCGACCACGGAGATCATGTCGAGCACATACGTCTCGCTGTCTTCGTCGAGCAGGTCGAAGACCGCGAGCGCGAAAGGCGACAGCGGCTGGTTCAGCGCGAAATTGGGCTGCAGGTCGACGGTGAGCCGGATGCGATCGGGCCCGCCGCCCGGTTGCGGCACCTGGGTGACGACCTCGGCCGTCCGAAGCGTGCGATAGATGGCGAGCGCCTGGCGCAGGTGCGCGAGTTGTTTCGCCCGGGGCTCGTGGCTCGTCTCGATGAGCTGCCTGAACTCGGTGAAGGCGTCGCCCTCGCGGGCGATGACGTTGAGAACCATCGAGTGACTCACCTGCATGCTCGACGACAGGGTCTCGGGCTCTGCGTCGACCAGTCTCAGGAAACTGGGTTCTCCCCACGAGACGAAGCCCTCGGGGGCTCGCTTCTTGACGATCTTGCGCTTCTTCTTGGGGTCGTCGCCGGCTTTCGCGATCGCCTTGAGATTCTCGGTCTCATGCTCGGGGGCCTGCACCACGACGGTGCCGGCGGTGTCGTATCCGGCTCGGCCGGCGCGACCCGCTATCTGGTGGAATTCCCGTGCGTTGAGCTGGCGCATCCGTACACCGTCGAATTTGGTGAGTGCCGTGAGCAGCACGGTACGGATAGGCACGTTGATTCCGACGCCGAGCGTGTCCGTACCGCAGATGACGCGCAGCAGACCCTGCTGAGCGAGCTGCTCGACGAGGCGACGATATTTCGGCAGCATGCCAGCGTGATGCACACCGATGCCCGAGCGGATCAGCCTGTTCAGCGTCTTACCGAAGGCCGTGGTGAAGCGGAATCCCCCGATGACCTCGGCAATCTCGTCTCGTTGTTCTCTGGTCGCAACGCGGATGCTCGTGAGCGCCTGAGCGCGCTCGAGCGCGGCGAGCTGCGAGAAGTGCACGATGTAGACCGGCGCCTGGTGAGTCTCGAGCAACTCCTCGACGGTTTCTTGAACGGGCGTCGTGGCGTAGTAGTAGTGCAGAGGAACCGGCCGCTCGACACCCGTGACGACGGCGGTCTCGCGATCGGTTCGAGCGGTCAGGTCCTTGGCGAGCCAGGTGACGTCGCCGAGCGTGGCCGACATCAGAACGAACTGCACGTCGGGAAGGGTGAGCAGCGGGACCTGCCAGGCCCAGCCGCGTTCGGGGTCGGAGTAGAAGTGGAACTCGTCCATGACGACCTGCCCGACGTCGGTGTCGGCACCATGGCGCAAGGCCAGATTCGCCAGGATCTCGGCCGTGCAGCAGATGATCGGCGCATCCGGATTCACCGACGAGTCACCCGTGACCATGCCCACGTTGGCCGCCCCGAACACCTCGACCAGCGCGAAGAACTTCTCGCTGACCAGCGCCTTGATCGGAGCGGTGTAGTAGCTGCGCTGACCCCGCACGATGGCCGCGGCATGCGCCCCGATGGCGACGAGGGATTTACCGGTGCCCGTGGGCGTCGAGAGGATGACGTTCGCCCCGGAGACGATCTCGATGACCGCCTCTTCTTGGGCGGGATACAGCGTGATGCCTCGTGAGCTCGCCCACGTCTCGAAAGCACTGAAGATCGTGTCTTCGTCGAACTGCTCGGGAAGGAGCGACAGCAGGGAGGCGCTTTCGCCCCCGTCGCCCGAGGCGGTGGCGTCGTCGTTGTCGGCGGCCTCGGGAAGAGTCACGGTCATGATGTATCGATCCTGCCCTCTGCCGGGCCGAGCGCCTAACCGACACTCGCGACCCGATTGACATATTCGAACATATATTCGAACATTGCAGAATGAGTTCGGTCGCGGCATTCGAGTCTCCTGCCTCGGTGAGGCAGGCTCTGCAGGCGCGCATCAGCTCGATGCAGTCCACGCGGCTCGACGAAGACGCCTTCCCCGTGCTGCCGATGATGCGGGCGGTTCTCGGTCGCGGTCTCCGCCGCGGAACGGTCTATTCGATCACCGGGTCGACCTCGCTCGCCCTGGCCCTCGTCGCCGCCGCGTCGCAGAGCGGCGAATGGTGCGGGGTGCTCGACGTTCCCGATCTCGGGCTCGAGGCCGCGGCCGGTTGGGGAATCGACCTGGATCGGCTCGTCTGGGTCGCCGATCCGGGCGATCGGTGGATGTCGACGGTCGGCTCGATGGCGGATGTGCTCGGTCTGCTCATCGTCAGGGCTCCCGCGCGGGTCACCTCCGCTGAAGCGTCCCGGCTCCTCGCCCGACTGCGGCAGACCCGATCGACGATGCTCGTGCTCGGCGAATGGCCGCAGTCGGAGTCGCAGATCCGCGTCGTCTCGTCGTCGTGGACGGGCCTGGGCGCCGGTCACGGCCACCTGGCCGATCGACACCTCGAACTCGAGGTGCGTCAGGGGCAGAACGCGGGCGCGCCCCGACGGTCGCGGCTTCGAGTGCCGGCGGCGATTTCTCCATGACATCGTCAGACGCCCGTGTTCTCGTGGTCTGGCTGCCCGACTGGCCCGTCATCGCCGCCCGACGAAGTCTCGAGCTGACCTCCGATCAGCCGCTCGCGCTCATTCACAAGGGCGTCGTCTTCGCCTGCTCGAGTGACGCTCGAACGTCGGGGGTGCAGCGCGGCCTCGCTGTTCGCGAGGCGCAGCTCAGGTGCCCCCAGCTTCTGGTCGTCGCCTACGACCCACAGGTCGATGCCCGGGCCTTCGAACCCGTCGTGGCGTCGCTCGAAGATCTGGTTCCCGGCGTGCGCATTCTTCGACCCGGGCTGTGCGCCATTCGCGCCAGGGGGCCCGCCCGGTTCTATGGCGGCGAAGAGCGCGCGGCGTCGACGATTCTCGAAGCCCTGGCGAGGGCCGACATTCCCGCACGTCTGGGCATCGCCGACAGTGTCTTCGGCGCCGAACGTGCAGCCCTGAAGACGAACGACGTCACGCCCCTCTCGATTGTCGACGTCGGCACAACCCGGCAGTTTCTGTCCGCTCAACCCATCTCGACGCTCGACGACACCGCTTTGGTTCCCGTCCTGCGTCGTCTGGGCCTTCATCGCCTCGGCGACTTCGCCGCACTCGACCGAACGGCGGTCGGGGCGAGGTTCGGAGAGGCAGGACTCCGAGCTCACGCCCGTGCATCCGCGACGGACAGGCTGTCTGGAGCCGAACACACGCCCGAGGTCGACTTCGGCGTCGATGTCATCTTCGAGCCCGCGCTCGATCGTGTCGATCAGATCGCTTTCGGCGTCAGAACAGCATCCGAGTCGATGGTCGACCGGCTGGCCGAGAACGGTCTGGTCTGCACGGCCTTGCGCATCACCGTCACGAGCGAGTCCGGCGAGCGGCGAGAGCGATCCTGGTCGCATCCCCACCATTTCTCGGCGGCCGACGTGGTCGACCGCGTGCGCTGGCAGCTTCAGGGGTCTGGCGGCGGCAATGCCGGGCTGACGTCTCCGATCGAGCGGGTCGAGATGTCTCCCGCCCGAGTCGACGCGAGCGCCAACCACGAATCCGGCCTCTGGGGCACCTCGCTCGACGAGCGCGTGCACCATGCCCTCGCCAGACTGCACAGCATCCTCGGCCACGGGGCGGTCGCCACTCCGTCACTCGGCGGAGGTCGCTTTCTGAACGAGAGGCAGGTTCTCGTCGCCTGGGGAGACGAGACCCCGACGTCGAAACGCGCTCTCCCCTGGCCTGGCAGCATCCCGCCACCGGCTCCTGCCACTGTCTTCGCCCACCCGAGACCGGCAGACGTGCGTGGCCCCAGCGGCGAGCCGGTCGAGGTCGACGCCCGAGGCATGACCACGGCGACTCCAGCATGGCTCGCGCTCGACCGCTCCCCCGCCCTGAAGGTCTCGTCGTGGGCCGGTCCTTGGCCGGTCACGCAGAGATGGTGGGACGCCGACGCTCACAGAAGCGCGCAGCGATTCCAGATGATCGATTCCGAAGGCATGGCCTGGCTGATGATCCTCGAAGACCACGAGTGGGCGGCCGAGGCACGCTATGACTGAACACGAGACGCCATGAACTGGGCGAACCCGCCGATCCCCTGGTCTGACTTCGAACGCCTCGCATCGGGCACGACTCGGCACGATGATCGCCCGCACGGAGCCGACGGGGGCGACAGCCCTGCCTGGTCGCGCAAACGCGCGCCCTACGAACCGCGCGCCCGTGTCGAAAGACCCTCCGGAACCGTCGTCCCCTACGCCGAACTGCATGCGCACTCGCACTACAGCTTTCTCGACGGCGCCTCGTCACCAGAACGCCTCGTCGAGGAAGCCGTGCGACTCGGGCTCACCGGCCTCGGCCTAACAGATCATGACGGCCTGTATGGAATCGTTCGTATGGCCGAAGCCGCCGAGCGCATCGATCTGACGACCGTGTTCGGCGCCGAGCTCTCATTGGGTCTCGGGGCCCCCCAGAACGGCGTCGCCGATCCCGAGGGCGAGCACCTCGTGGTTCTCGCGCGACGAGAAGCCGGGTATCACCGCTTGGCCGGCGCCATCACGAGCGCCCAGCTCGCGCCTGGCGCCGAAAAGGGACACCCCGTCTACTCGCTCGACGACCTCGCGCGAGCGGCCCAGAACTCGTGGCTCGTTTTGACCGGATGCCGCAAGGGTGCCGTCAGAAGAGCTCTCGAGAGCGACGGAGCGCCGGGGGCCGCTCGAGAACTCGACCGTCTCATCGACCTCTTCGGTCGAGACAATGTGGTGGTCGAACTGTTCGACCACGGGGATCCTCGTGCATCGAGCATCAACGATGCCCTTGCTGATCTGGCGGCGCGGGCTCATCTGCCGGTGATCGCGACGAACAACGTGCACTTCGCGAGTCCCGAGACGTATCCGCTCGCATCGGCCCTGGCGGCGATTCGCGCGCGCCGCAGCCTCGACGAGATGGACGGCTGGCTGCCGGCCTCCACCGGCGCCCATCTGCGCAGCGGGGCCGAGATGGCCGCCCGATTCTCTCGTTACCCGGGGGCCGTCGAACGAACGGTCGAGATCGCCGCAGATCTGTCGTTCTCCCTGCGATCGGCGCGGCCGAATTTGCCGAAACTCGACGTGCCGGCGGGTCACACACCGATCAGCTGGTTGCGCGAGCTCGTGCGAAGGGGTGCGCAGAAGCGCTATCCGAATGCGACACCGGAGACTCGCGACAGGCTCGAACGCGAGCTCGGTGTCATCGAAGACAAGGACTTCCCCGGTTACTTCCTCATCGTCGAAGACATCGTGGGTTTCGCCAGAGGCAGGGGAATCCTGTGCCAGGGGCGTGGATCTGCGGCGAACTCAGCCGTCTGCTACGTCCTGGGAATCACCGCGGTCGACTCCATCGCGCGTGGGCTCCCCTTCGAACGCTTCCTGTCGGCACTCCGAGAAGAAGAACCCGACATCGACGTGGACTTCGACTCCGACCGCCGCGAGGAAGTGATCCAGTACGTCTACGAGCGTTACGGCCGACGAAACGCAGCGCAGGTGGCCAACGTCATCAGCTACCGCCCCAAGAACGCCGTCCGCGACGTGGCGAAAGCGCTCGGCTACAGCCAGGGCCAGCAAGACGCCTGGTCACGGCAGATCGAGCGATGGGGAAGCCTGACCGAGACGCACGATCACGACATTCCGCCCGCGGTGACCGATCTGGCCCAGCAGCTTCTCAAGGCCCCTCGGCACCTGGGCATCCACTCCGGCGGCATGGTGCTGACCGAGAACCCGGTCGGCGAGGTGGTGCCCATCGAGCACGCGCGCAAAGAGAACCGCACCGTTCTGCAGTGGGACAAGGACGACTGCGCGTGGATGGGCCTCGTGAAGTTCGACCTGCTCGGCCTCGGAATCCTGGCGGCCCTGCAGTACACCTTCGACCTCGTCGCGGAGCACACCGGTGAGCAATGGGATCTCGACAGCATTCCCAAAGAAGAGGCCGGGGTGTACGACATGCTGTGCCGCGCCGACGCCATCGGAGTGTTCCAAGTCGAGAGCCGGGCCCAGATGGGCACGCTTCCGAGGCTGCTGCCCCGGCGCTACTACGACCTCGTCATCGAGATCGCCCTCATTCGGCCCGGCCCCATCCAGGGTGGCGCGGTGCACCCGTACATCCGGCGCAAGACGGGAGAGGAGAAGGTCACCTATCCTCATCCCCTGCTCGAGCCCGTCCTCGAACGCACGCTCGGAGTGCCGCTCTTCCAGGAGCAGCTGATGCAGATGGCGGTGGCGGTCGGAGGATGCTCTGCCGCCGACGCCGATCTGCTTCGCCGGGCCATGGGCTCCAAACGCGGCGTCGAGCGCATCGAGTCGTTGAAAGCGACCCTGTTCGAGGGCATGGCCCGAAATGGACTCGACCTCGAGACCAGCGAGGACATCTACTCTCGTATCCAGGCGTTCGCCAATTTCGGCTTCGCAGAGAGCCACGCCCTCAGCTTCGCCCTTCTGGTCTACGCCAGCGCCTGGCTCAAGCTGCACTACCCCGCGGCGTTTCTGGCCGCGCTCCTTCGAGCCCAGCCCATGGGTTTCTATTCACCCCTCACCCTCACCGCGGATGCCCGCCGGCACGGCGTCGAGGTACGCCGGCCGAGCATCCAACGATCTCTGGCCGACGCCACGCTCGAAGAACTCGACACCGTCGGCCCCGCCGACACGCAGAACCGCGCGGAGTGCTGCGATCCGAACCAACCTCCCGTCGGCGCGTTCGATCGTGCGGCGCCCGACCTCTCGGCTTCCCACCGTCGAGACGGTCGCTTCGCCGTGCGACTCGGCCTGGCCGCGGTCACCGGCATCGGGGCCGACCTCGCTCAGCGCATCGTCGTCGAGCGACAGCAATCGGGCGACTTCACCGACCTCGCCGACCTCGCACGCCGGGTGGGGCTGTCGACGGAGCAACTCGAGGCGCTGGCCGCCGCCGGAGCCTTCGATTCGTTGGGCATCAGCCAGCGCGAGGCTTTCTGGCAGGCCGGCGAGGCGTCGGCGGAACGCCCGGATCAGCTCGCGGGCTCCTCCGTCAGCGTTCAGCCGCCCCTGCTTCCCGTGTTGACGTCGACCGAGCGATTGGCCTACGACATCTGGTCGACCGGCATCTCTCCCGACGACCATCCGATCAGCCAGGCGCGCGAAGCGCTCACCGCTCGCGGTGCGTCTCCCATAGCCAGCTTGACCACGGCCGAGACGGGCAGACGCGTTCTCGCGGGCGGGGCGGTCACCCACCGACAGCGACCGCAGACCGCCGGCGGCATCATATTCATGAACCTCGAAGACGAGACCGGCCTGCTCAACGTGATCGTCAGCACCGGTGTCTGGAATCGGTACCGGCGTCTAGCGAGGGAAGCGCCCGCACTCGTCGTGCGGGGCATCCTCGAGCGCTCGCCGGAGGGAATCATCAACCTCGTCGCAGACAGATTCGAGGATCTGCCCCTGCAGACCCGGAGCCGCTCCCGCGACTTTCGCTAGCCCCTCCCCGCGCGGCTCGGGGTAGACCGCTGTCGGCGGTCGGGTCGAGACTGGAGACATGCCCGAACTCCCCGAGGTCCACGCGCTCGTCGCAGATCTGAGCGCACGGCTGGTCGGCCGAACCATGGCGCGCCTCGATCTGGTGTCGTTCTCCGCACTCAAGACCTTCGATCCTCCGGCCTCCGCCCTGAGCGGCCGTGTCATCACGGCCATAGATCGGCATGGCAAATTCCTCGACTTCTCGGTAGGCGATCTGCATCTCGTGATGCACCTGGCTCGCGCTGGCTGGATCCGGTGGCGCGACAGCGAACCTGCGCCGCGCACCCGGCCGACATCCGGTCCCCTCACGGCTCGACTCGTTCTCGACGACGGATCCGGGTTCGACGTCACCGAAGCGGGAACGAAGAAGAGCGTCGCCATCTGGATCGTTCGGAGTGTCGACGAGATCCCGCAGATCGAGCGCCTCGGGCCCGACCCGCTCGACCCCGCGTTCACCCTCGAGGTCTTCACCCAGATCCTCGCCTCCGCCGGTCGAACGCAGATCAAGGGCGTGCTGCGCGATCAATCGCGGATCGCCGGCATCGGCAACGCCTACTCCGACGAGATCCTTCACGTGGCACGCATGTCGCCCTACAAGCCGGCCTCTATGACGCCAGACGAGGCGGCCCGACTCTACGACGCGACCCGCGAGACTCTGCTGGGTGCCATCGAGCGGTCTGAGGGCGTCGGCGCGGCGAACCTCAAGCGAGAGAAGAAGACCGCCATGCGCGTGCACGGCAGGGCCGGGCAGGAGTGTCTGGTCTGCGGCGACACCGTGCGACAGGTGATCTTCGCCGACCGCACTCTGGAGTACTGCCCCAGTTGCCAGACGGGCGGAAAGCCGCTGGCCGACCGTGTGCTCTCGAGACTGCTGAAATGATCGGCCGTCAGCCCGCCTCACGAATCGCCGCGGCCACGGCTGCCGCAATCACGGTGAGCCCCTTCGACACGGGGTGGATGTCATCGAACTGCATAAGCTCGGGCTGGCCGGCGAGAGGCTGCCCGATATCGAGGTAGTCGGCGTCGACAGCCTGTGATGCCGCGAGGATGTCGGCGTCGAGCTCGCCGAGCTCGTCGGGCGGGGTGGTGTCTCCCCAGAAGGCATTCAGAGCGAAGATGCGCGCCTCGGGCAGTTCGTCGCGCAGATAGCTCATGGTCTTCATGGTCTGGCTGGCTACCTCGTCTGGGTCTTCGTCGAGATCGTTGCTGCTCGCGGCGATGATGACGATGGAGGGGTTCAAGTCGACGGCTTCCACGGCCTGATCCTGAAACGTGCCGCCATCGTCACCGACGGCCACGAAGCCGCTGCCGTCGGCCGCCAAGTCGGTGAGCTGCCAATTCGTGGCCGCGCCGATGAGCTGCGGCCAGGCATGGCTCGACTTCACATTGTGGCCGTCCATGATCGAGTCGCCGATGGCCACGACCACAGGTCCGGGCTCTGAGGCGGCCTCCACCGTGCCCGGGCCCGGGGCCGTGGTCGGCGGGGTCGTCGCCGACAGAGCTGCCGATCGGGAGTCGATGTGGATGTGCTCGTCGGACCCGTGGGTGACGCTCTGCACGACGACCGAGACGACGCCGGCCGAGACGAGCATCGAGCCCGCAATCATCACCGCGACAGCGCGTTTGCTACGACGCTCAGGGCTCATCTCTCGACCTCACTCACCACTTCGACAGTAGTCGGCAGCCTCGCTCGGCGGTCGTAAGGACCCTGGACGCGGGCTATGAATTCACCCGGGTCAGAACCCCGACCCGTCGCGCGAGCCGAGATAGGAATCGACGACGGCAGCACCGAGATCGTCGAGCTCAGGTGAGACCACGCTGCCACCGACCCGCTTCGCCATCGAGTCGATGAACCGGGCAAGCCCGGGGTCGTCACCCAGACGGAAGAACGTGGTCGACGCTCCGAGACGCATGGAGTTCTCGAGTTCCCGAACGGCGACCGCGATCGTCAACGGATGTGGCGGGTAGTCGAAGAACACCTCGCCGCTCGATTCGAGGTGGGAGGTCGGCTCGCCGTCGGTGACGATGAGCAGAACGGGCTGGGCATTGGGGTGCCGACGGAACTGCCTGTTCGCGAGCAGAAGAGCGTGATGAAGATTGGTGCCCTTTTCATACTCGGCTTCGAGACCCGTGAGCTGCTCGATCTCCATCACCCGAGCCTCTCGGCCGAACGCGATCAGCTGAAGGTCGTCCCCGCGAAAGCGGCTGCTGATGAGCGTGTGAAGAGCCAGAGCCGTGCGCTTCATAGGAACCCAGCGGCCGTCCATGGCCATCGAGAACGATGTGTCGACCAGCAGTGCGACGCAGGCTTGGGTTCTCGCCTCCGTCTCCTGCACCTCGACGTCGCCGATCTCGATCCGGATGCCCTCCCCCGCCGCGCCGCCGTCGCGCGCGGTTCGCGAGAGGGCGTTGGTGATCGTGCGGGTCACGTCCCACGGCTCCGTGTCGCCGAACGACCACTCCCGAGTGGCACCCGACAGCTCGCCGGCGGAACCGGCCTGCCTGATGTCTCGGTTGCCCTGGCGCCCCGACAGTCTCTGCGCGACGTCGCGCAGCAGAGAGCGACCGAGAAGCCGCATCGCTTTCGGGGTCAGTTTGAGAGTTCCGTCAGAGGCGCGCTTCATCGTTCCCGAATCACGCAGCGCCTTCTCGAGCTGAGCGAGGGTGCGCGCATCCGCCGAGGCCTCGTCGCCGAGTTGGCGCGAGAGCGCGTCGAGGTCGAGGTCGTCGAGACGCGAGCCGCCGTAGCCCTGCGAAAGCTGCTCAGACAACTCGTCGAGCTCCGCGATGTCTTGGAACACGCCCGTTCCGTCGCCGAGACCGAGACCGTCGGGCCCTGACATGCGTTCGGACCCGCTCCAGTCGGCATCCGGGCGCAGAGCCTGCAGCTGATCGTCGAGTTGAGAGAGCGACGACATCAGCTCGGGCGAGCCGAAGGCACTGGATGCGAGCGCGTCGAGTTCGTCGCGCTGCTCCTGGGTCATCGAGTTGCGCATTCGAGCGGCCGCCGCGGCTCTCGCGGCCAGAGTGTCGATCAGTTCGTCGATGGTGCTCGGGTTCTCGGGAAAGAACTCGCCGTGAGTCTGCATGAACTGGTCGAACTGCTGCTGGCTGGACTCACCGCGTGCATGGTCGTCGAGCAGAGCCGTGAGGTCGGCGAGCATGGCGGCGATGGCCGCCCTGTCGTCGTCATTCGCATTCTCGAGTGCGCTCTTGAGCCCGGCGAAACGTTGATCGAGCATCTCTCGTCCGAGCAGATCCTTGATGCGCTCGAAATCCTGTCGAGCATCCGTGCTGCGCCAGGAATAGTCACCGAGTTCTTTGACGGCCGCCGCGGTCGACGGCGATAGTGCTCCGAGTTGCATCTCGGCGAGGGCACGCGAATCATCGTCGAGTTGCACATCTCGAGCCAGCTGCTTGCGTTCCTCGAGCACCGCCTTGTCGAGCAGTCGCCTCACCTCGTTCAACGTGCCGTCGAGGTTGTGCTTCGCGGTGAGCTCACGCCGGCGCTCCGCAACACGGCGGGCAAGGTCGTCGAGTCCCGCACGATCACGGGTGCCTCGGCGCAGCAACTCCCGCAACGAGGCCTCGGGAGAGTAGCCCTCCATCACATCGTTGCCGATGGCGTCGAGCGCCTCGCGCAGGTCGATGGGAGGGGCGAGGGGGTCAGGTCCGCCCGCGTACTTGCCGTAGCGGGAAGCGCGGGTCAGGCGACGATTCGCCCTAGCCATAGATGGTCTCGCCTCCGCCTGAGGCCTTGCTGATGCGTCGGTCGAGGAAGAGTCCCTCGAGGGCGAGCTCGATCGCTCCCGCGCGCTGACCGTCGCTCTTCGCACCGAGCCGGTCGGCGATCTGGTCGTAGAGCTCGGATTCGCCGAGCGTCGGGAGCCCCGCGAGGAACTCGCGAGCCGGAACCTGTTCGCCCGTCGTGACCACAGCACCCTCCTCGACGGCGGTGACAAGCGCCCTGAAATCGAGACCGCGGAAGTATCCGTGCACCGTTTCTGCGGTGGCGCGACGCAGCAGGTGGTCGAGAATCTCATCCTCTCGACCCTCCTCGCCCGACTCGAATTCGATCTTGCCGCCGAGCACGTCGACGGCCGTTTCGAGATCGACGGGCCGGGCCACGGCATCCGGTTCGCCCTGCCGCGTGGCGCGATGGATGGCCGCCGCGGCGATGGTCTCCGCTCCGGCGATGGCGAAGCGGGCGCTCACACCGCTGCGCTGATCGACCGACGGAGACTCCCGCAGCGCGCGTGTGAAGCGGGCGAGGATCTCGACGAGATAGTCGGGCACCTCGGCCACGAGATCGGCCTCCTGCCGGATGATCGACACCTCATCGGCCAACTCGAGCGGATAGTGGGTTCGGATCTCGGCGCCGAAGCGGTCTTTGAGCGGTGTGATGATGCGGCCGCGGTTCGTATAGTCCTCGGGGTTGGCGCTGGCTACGACAAGCACGTCGAGGGGAAGGCGCAGCACGTAGCCGCGAATCTGGATGTCGCGTTCCTCCATCACGTTCAGCATGGCCACCTGGATGCGCTCCGCGAGGTCGGGAAGCTCGTTGATGGCCACGATGCCGCGGTGGCTGCGCGGGATGAGTCCGAAGTGGATCGTCTCCGGGTCTCCGAGGCTGCGACCCTCTGCCACCTTCATGGGATCGACGTCGCCGATGAGATCGGCGACGGAGGTGTCGGGCGTCGCGAGCTTCTCCGCGTAGCGTTCCTCGCGCGAGCGCCACGATACGGGCAGGTCGTCTCCGAGCTCGAGGGCACGACGCACGCTCTGGCTGGTGATGGGGTCGAAGGGATGCTCGCCCAGCTCCGATCCCTCGATCACGGGCGACCACTCGTCGAGCAGTCCGACCATCGTGCGCAAGAGCCTGGTCTTGCCCTGTCCGCGTTCGCCGAGCAGCACGATGTCGTGACCGGCGATCAGGGCTCGCTCGAGCTGAGGGATGACCGTGGCCTCGAACCCGTGCAGGCCCGGCCAGGGATCGCGGCCCTCTCGAAGCGCGGCGAGGAGATTGTCGCGGATCTCGACTCGAAGGGACTTCTGCTCGTGGCCCGAAGCCTTGAGCTGACCGACTGTGGCGATGAGTGGACGCGTCATTCAGTCCACGCTACCCCCGGGTAGGGGGCGTTAACCCGCGTCATCGAAACCAGTCAATCCCCGCGAGAGATTCTCCCCGAAAAGATCAGGATGAAGAGACGGAAGATCCACTGGAGGTTCATATGTCTGACACGGGCACGATGACGAGTTCTGCACTCGCCGGCATCTATCGCGACCATGCCGAGTACACGCAGGTCTACCTCGACATGTCGGTCGACACGGCCGATCCGCCCGGAGTGCAAGACGAGCGCCGCACCTCGGTACTCGATCGGCTCGCTCTCGCAGGATCGCCACAGAGAGACCTGGACTGTGTCGCCGACGTGCTCGCGACGGCGACGACGGGCCCGAGTCCGTTCTGCCTCTTCGTCTTGGTGCGCGACGGTGTCGTCGTCGTCGAAGAGGTTCTGCCCGGATTGGCCGTCGAACCGGAGATCACCTCATACGGGCCGCTGCCCGACCTCGTGCCGCTTCTGAAGGCCCAGCCTCTGGAGTTCACCTATCTGACCGTCGAGACAGCGAGGGATGGCGGAGAGGTACAGCTGTTTCGCGCGGGTTCGCGCGTGGCGGAGTCGGAGGACCACGTTCAAGGCCGCACGGACACCCTCCACAAGATCAAGGGCGGCGGGTGGAGACACGACCACATGCAGAACCACGCCGAGGAGATCTGGAGACAGACTCAATCGGAGCTGGCGAGCACGGTCGACGACATCGTTCGCACCCGTAGACCGCGGCTCCTCGTCGTGGCTGGAGACATTCGCGCACGTCAGCTTCTCGAACAGGAGCTGTCGGAAGCCAGTCGGGCGATCCTCTCCATCGAGCCGACGAACACGCGCGCCGACGGCTCGACGGATTCCGCTCTACCCGACCGCGTCGATGAGGAGATCGAGCGCATCCTCAATGACGACAAACAAGCCGTGCTCGATCTTCTGGCACTTCACGACGGTCGGGGCGACAACCTCGTCGAGCTGAACTTCGGCGGCGTCATTCTTGCCTTGGCAGCCGGCCAGGTCGACACTCTCATCGTCGACTCCGACCGGCTTCGTGAGAAGCAAGCGCTGGCTCTCGATGCGGAGCCGTGGGTTGCATCTGCCCCGGAAGACGCGCTCGGAGCGAGGATCCTCGGTCCGGTTCCCGCTCAGCTGGCTCTGTGCCGCGCGGCTCTACTGACCGACGCCCGCGTCCTTTTCACCGACTCGTTCCGTGTGCCCGACGGACAGGACGCGGTGGCGCTGCCCAACGAAGCCAGTGCCGCCGCAATCCTGCGCTGGCGCACCGGCCCGCCGGTCCCCGGAACCTGACACCAAACGACACCCACAGGTGCAACAGCTGATCGACTATGAGACCGAACACGGAAACCGGCTACCTGTTCAGGTGGTGCTCGAACAGCGTCTCGATGCCTTGAAGAACGGGGCGACACCGAGCGGCCAGATCGACACCGAGCACCCCGAGATTCCGGCAGCGTCGACATCCCCCGGCGTGAGCCCTGCCACCACGACAGCACCGGCCATCAACCCCACCTCGCACGGCGACCCCACGAACCCCTCCTGATTCATGGGTACTGCCGGCGACCTGCCGCCACAAGCAAAAAGGTCCCGGCTATAGCCGGGACCTTTTCGTGCTGTTCTGGTGGAGCATAGGAGATTCGAACTCCTGACCTCTTCGATGCGAACGAAGCGCGCTACCAACTGCGCCAATGCCCCGGAACTGCCTTGGAAGACTATCACGACCAAGGCGGCGACTCCGAACCGAACGGGGTGCTCAGCCCGCCCTGCGACGTGCCAGAACCTCGTCGAGGTCGAGGCGCGAACCGTCGGTCGTGTCGACGATGCCCATGGATGCGAAACGGCTGGGTGCACGGGGCGCTACGGGTTCGGCCACGGGGGCCAGCGGGAGCTCGATGGGTGCGACCGCGGGGCCGGCGGAGGCCGCCGCGCGCAGGGCGTTCTCGGCATCCGCTGCGGCCCGACGGAGGTCTGCCTCGATCTCGAGCGACACCTCGCGGGCCACCGACGGCAATGCCGTCGCCAGACCGGGGGCCGAGACGCGCGCCGCGTACAGGGGCTTGGGAAGCGGGATGGGGGTCCACTCGCTCGGAACAACGGCCTCGACGACCGGCACGGGCTCCGCCTCGAGGAACGATCCCCCATGGTCGACGAGCGTCTGGTCGTGAACGGTGAGGCGAGGAGCGGGGAGACGAAGGCTGCGGCACGCACGGGCGAGCTTGCCCAGCATCACGACGCAGAGAGAGGCGACGGAGGCTCCGATGAAGACGACCACCCAGGCACCGGCGAGCGTGATCTGGAAACCTGCGAGAACCGCCACCGAGACGGAGAGGAGGAAGATCGCACTGGTCACGGCGCGAGAACGCTTGATGCGAGCGGCGATGAGAACGGCGACCGGTGTGGCGTCTTGTGAGACCTGGCGCAGGTAGCGCTGCTGCTCGGCAACGCTGCGAGCCGTCGTGGCCACGCGGATCTCGTCGGGCACCTCGCTCGTCTCGGCGAGGATGCGCAGCGTCTGCTGCAGTCGCACCGCGTTGCGCTCGGTCGCGAGAAACTCTCGGCGCCGAGACCAAGTCGGCATGAAGTAGATCAGCCACAGCCCCGCTGCGACGGCGATGATGAGGCCTCCGCCCAGCCAGTCCGTTGTCATGGCTCTACGGTATGAGAGCGAGAGCCGGTTGGAGCCCTCTGGCAGCGTGTGTCGCGAACACCCGTGCACCAATTCGTCGGGTCAGCGAGGAATCGTCTCGATGGCCCGCTGCGCGGCCTCCCGGTCGACGAGCGGAACAGAGCCGCCGCCCGCTGGAACCTGGCCGTCCTTCCACCGCCGCAGCACCCCGACGGGGAGCTCTTCGGCGACCAGGGCGAAGCAGAAGTGATCGCGCCAGTCTCCATTGATGTGGATGAACCGCCGACGCAGACCCTCGTAGCGGTAACCGAGTTTCTCGACGACCCGCAGACTCGGGGCATTCTCGGGCCGGATGCAGATCTCGATGCGATGCAGGCCGAGCTGGAAGAACGCGTAGTCCGAGGCCAAGGCGACCGCGGTCGGCGTGATGTTCTTGCCGGCGAACCGCTCGGAGACCCAGTATCCGATGCTCGCCGACGACACCGAGCCGTAGCTGATCGACGACACGTTGAGCTGGCCCGCCAGTTCGCCGTTGTACTCGATCAGGAACGGCAGCCCGTAACCGGCTCGGGCATTGCTCTGCAGGGACCGGATGCTGGCCCGCGTGTCGAACGACATCGGCCCGTGGGGGTTGGTCGCCTCCCATTTGCGCAGCCAGCCGCGGTTCTCCATGAGCTCACGCTCGAGCGCTCGCGCATCCCGCACTCGGATGGGTCGGATGACGATCGGTCCGTCGGACAGGGTGGGAACAAACATCGGCGGTGACAGTCATGCCTTCTGGGTGGTGGTCGATCGACGGGGACCTAAAGGCCCTTGACGTACTCCTTGAGCCACGGTCGCAGGTCGCCGCCCAGATCTTCGCGATCGCTTGCCAGCTGGATGATGGCCTTGATGTAGTCGAGCTTGTCACCCGTGTCGTAGCGGCGGCCACGGAAGACGACGCCGTAGACGCCACCGGCGATGGAGGTGTCGGCCGCGAGGGTCTCGAGCGCGTCGGTGAGCTGGATCTCGTTGCCCTTGCCCGGCTCGGTCTTCTCGAGAACATCGAACACCTCGGGCTGCAGAACGTAGCGGCCGATGACGGCGTAGTTCGACGGAGCGTCTTCTGCAGACGGCTTCTCGACCAGGCCGGTGATACGAACGACGTCATCGTCGTCGGTCTCTTCGATGGAGGCCACACCGTACATGTGCACGACGGACGGGTCGACTTCGAGCAGGGCGACGACGGTGGTCGTGCGGCTTTCCGCCACCTCGATCATGCGGGTGAGCAGCTCGTCGCGCGCGTCGATCAGGTCGTCTCCGAGCAGAACCGCGAAGGGCTGGTGCCCGACGTGCATACGTGCGCGCAAGACGGCGTGGCCCAGGCCTCGGGGGTCGCCCTGCCTCACGTAGTGCATCTCGGCGAGCGCCGTGGCCTCGTTGACCATACGCAGTTTGTTGCCGTCGCCCTTCGACTCGAGGGTCGCCTCGAGCTCGGTGACGCGGTCGAAGTGATTGGCCAGCGCGTGCTTGTTGCGACCTGTGACCACCAGGATGTCGTCGAGTCCGGCGTTGACTGCCTCTTCGACGACGTACTGGATGGCCGGCTTGTCGACAACCGGAAGCATCTCTTTAGGAAGCGCCTTCGTGGCGGGCAGGAAGCGAGTTCCCAGTCCGGCTGCAGGAATGACGGCTTTTGTGATCTTTGTCCCCATAACCGCAAGGGTATCCAATGCCGAACGGTCGATGCGCCGGATTGCGAAACACCGCCGATACATCCATGCATCTAAAATCGGTTAGATGATCACCGACCCGATCAATATCAAGCGTGCACTGCGAGCCGAGCTCCGTGAACGACGTCGAACTCGAACCTCTGTCGAGCGGGCGTCCGCTACCGAGGGCTTCACCCGGAACCTGCAGAAGCTGGTCACCGACACGGGCGCGCAATTCATCTCGTGCTACCTGTCCGCCACCCACGAACCGAACACCCGGGAGTTTCTCAACTGGGCGCAGGCGAAGGGAATCCGCACCCTGTTCCCCATCGCGAGGGAGGACGGGCTGCTCGACTGGACCCATGGTGATGGCGAATCCGAGGCCGAAGGCCTGTTCGGAATGCCCGAACCCGTCGGCGAGATCCTCGGACCGATGATCATCAACGACGTCGATCTCATCATCATCCCCGCCGCCGCGGTCGACGCCTCCGGGGTCAGACTGGGCTGGGGTCGGGGATACTTTGACAAGACGTTGGGAAGCATGCAGAAGTGCCCTCCCGTCTACGCCGTGATCTTCGACGACGAGCTCCTCGAGAGCGTGCCCCGCGAGATTCACGATCAGCCCGTAGACGGCGTCGTCACCCCCACGCAGATCCACACGTTCTAACCCGCGCCGTTCGGCACGCCGTTCCACCGTTTTCAAGGAGTCTCCTCGTGCCCACCTATTCCTACCGCTGCACCGAGTGCACCAACGCCTTCGACATCCACCAGGCGTTCACCGACGACTCGCTGAGCGTGTGCCCTGTCTGCGGCGGCAAGCTCCGCAAGGTGTTCAGCGCGGTGGGCGTGACCTTCAACGGTTCGGGCTTCTACCGCACGGACTCCCGCGCGAGCGACACCTCGAAGGGCTCGACCAGCTCAGGCAGCACGAGCAAGGCGAGTGGATCGGGCGAATCGTCGTCATCCTCGAAGCCGGCAACGCCGTCGACGTCGTCGGGCTCCGGCACCTCCAGCGGATCGTCGACACCGGCCGCATCCGGCAGTTCAGCCAAATAGAGAAGCGAAGGGACACACCATGCTCAAGGGATTCAAGGAGTTCGTTCTCCGCGGTAACGTCATCGACCTGGCGGTCGCCGTGGTCATCGGAGCGGCGTTCACCGCCGTCGTCACAGCGATCGTCACGAACGTCTTCACTCCGCTCATCGGGGCGTTGTTCGACGCAAAAGACCTTGAGAGCGCCTTCGTCATCGACCTGGGTGGGGAAAGCAAGATCATGCTCGGAGCCGTTCTTGCGGCCGTCATTCAATTCCTGATCGTCGCCGTGGTCGTCTACTTCGCCTTCGTGCTGCCGATCAACCACCTCAAGAAGGTGGCCTTCATCAAGAAGCAGCAGCCCACACCCGCGGAGACGGTCAAGACTCCCCCGACCGAGGCCGAACTGCTCACCGAGATCCGCGACCTGCTCGCCAAACAGCAGGCCTCGTCATCGGGCCCGACGCACCCGACCGCCTGATCGCTCTAGAGGCCTGACTCGCTCACCAGTGAGGCGGCTTCTCGAGCTTCAGCCTGTCGTCGTTCTTGTCGCTGCCCCGCGGAGAAGGATCGCCCCACGACACGTCCGTGTCTTCGTCGGCCTTCTCTACGGGTGAGCCATCGGCTCGCTGGGGCGTCGGGTCTGAGCCGGCCACGGCATCCGTCGTCACGCGGCGACGCCCCGTGCGGCGAACAGGCGGTACCGGTGTCGCGGAATCGGGGTCGTTGGTCTCTTTCGGCACCTCGGGAGCCTACCTGGAGAACGGGAGCGGCGCCGTCTCGTCGGTGCTGGGCGACGTCGGCTGCCTGTCGACGGCCTTGAGCTCGCGCACCCCGATGACCTGGGCGATGCGCGACGCGACGGCCTCGGGGTCGCTGAACAGCTCGAAGCTGTGCACTCTGAGGTAGTGCCACCCGAGTCGGCGCAGCATGTCGGGGCGCAGGCGCAGAGACTCGCGCAAGCTCGTGGAATGCACCACCGAATCGGTCTCGATGGCGATGGCTCGGCCGTCGTGCGACGCGACAAGGGTGAGCTTGCCGCGGTGTTCGAACGCCACGTCGAGACCACGAGATCCGAGTCGTCGCGCCAGGTCGATCAGCAGCGCGTCGCCGGGGCTCGAGAACGTGTCTGGCGTGGGCCCGGACTCGACCTCGGTGAGGATCTGTCGCAGCGCCACGATGCCGTGGGCCATGCGCTCCTCGTCGATGTCGTGAGGGTGGAAACAGCTGATGATGTCCATGGAACGGCGTGCACGGGTCATACCCACAGCGAGGAGTCTCTCGCCGCCGGGGCGTCCGAGAGCTCCGAAGTTCGTGAGCACGCGGCCGTGGGTGGTCTTGCCATATCCCACCGAGAAGATCACGCGGTCACGACTCTGGGCGACCGACTGGTCGAGAGTGGCGACCATGAACGGCTCGGCCCGGTCTTTGAGAATGAAGTCGCTCAGATCGCTGCGCTTGGCGAAGGCAGAGAGAACGGCCTGCTGCACGCGCACCGCGTGACGGGGGCTCGCTGTGATGACCATCAGCGATTCACCCGGGTAGTTGATCGCGTGGTCGAGCACGAGCGCGACGACCCGATCGACCTCGTCGTCGACGCTCTCGACCGCTCCGGTCTCAGCGTCGGGCATGCCTCCGCGGCCCTCCACGTAGTGCAGCGCGAGACTGCCGTGACCGAGGAAGGTTCCGGCCCAGGGCAGGGAGTCGATCTTTCCGCCGTAGAAGCGGTGATTGACGAGCTCTGCCAGGTCTTCGCCGCCCGCGCGGTAGCTGCGCGTGAGGGGAAGCGTGGGAACCAGTTCTGCCAGACGTGCGAGTGCGGACTCGGCGTGCAGCTCTTCGACCGACTGCTCGGCTTGAGCGCGGCTCGACGACTCGGGCGTCGCCGAGATGGCGATGTCGAAGCGCGAGGGGGTCTGCGTCACCGGGTCGCCGAACGCCACGACCTGGCGGCCACGTCGGATCGCACCGACGTTCTCGGCCAGGGTCGTCGCTCCCGCGTCGACCAGAATAACCGTGTCGAAGTGCAGCGAGTCGGAGATCTCGGCGATCTCGTAGGGAGAGGCGAGCCAGACGGGAGCGAGAACGCGTCCGAGGTGGGGAGCCGCCTCGTGCAGAGCCTGAGCATCGACGCCATCGGTGCGCAGGATGTTCTTGAGAGCCGTCGCCTCGTCTGGATGATCGACGAGTCCGACGCTCCACGTCTCGGCGAGCTGCCACGCCAGAAGGGCGCCGCTGGCCGAGGCGTGCGCCTCGTCGACGAGCCTGAAGTCTGCCTCGAGGCGATCAAGCACCGAGGTGTTCGCACCCAGCAGAGCCCTGTCGTTCGCGAGCATCAGCTCGAGAACCGACTGCCACCAGGCGAGTTCGAGTTCGTCGGCCACGGCGCTCTCGGGCACGTGCCGCTGCGAGAGGTCGGTCAGCAGCGGGTCGAGCGAGTGCTCGCGAAGAGTGTCGAGAAGCGCGGTGCGCTCCTGCAGGTTGGCGAGCACCTCGGAATCGGCTGCGAGCCCGTCGACCATCGACACGAGCTCGTCGATGGGCAGGCTGGTCAGTTGCCGGGCCGTGCCGACGGTGCCCAGCGGCACATCGAGCTGCGCGAGGTCTTCTGTGACGCGCTGGTACGCGACCTGCACATCGGCGATACCGATGGGGATTTCCGGCGGAATGCCGGCGGCAGCGAAGCGGTACCACAGGGTGCGCTGCTGCTGGATGTGCTTGAGGGCCTCGTTGAGGTCGCCGATGTGCACACCCGGACGCACGTATTCGCGCGCCAGGCTGCGCAGGCGACGGCGGCTCGTCGACGAGAGCTGCGGTGAGTCGCGGCGGTTGGAGGTGGCCGCGATCAGCTCGGTCAGCGAACGGTCGAACACGACGGGAAGGAACTTGTCGAGCGTCTCGCGCAGATCGAGCAGCAGGCGCAGGTAGACGCCGAGCTCGGTGAGCGTGGCGAAGGGTCGCATGCGGGTCTGGCCGATGAGCTCCCAGGCGCCCGAGAGCAACGTCGGAAGGTCGGACCGGTGCAGCTTCTTTGCCAGCTGGTGGGCGCTGTGCGCGTCGTCGGACGAGGCGAAAGCGGCGCCGTACCAGGGCGAGTCGTCGGGCCCGTAGCGGAACTCGCCCAGGGCCGCGGCCTTGCTCAGTGTCTTCGCGGCCTGGACCCGACCGGATGCGAGCCCCTCGAGAGCGTGACGGTCGAGGCGCGCCTTTGTGGAGGGCGGCGTCTGGAGCAGTTCGAGGCGCGCGAGTTCGCGCAGCGCATCCAGAACCGAGACCTTGAGCACGGGATCGACCCGGCCGAGCGAGCTGCGGTAGTCGAGCAGCACGCCGCGCAGGCGCACGAGGGCCTCGTCGACGTCGGCGACATGGGGCTGTCGGGCCTTCTCGTTGCGACCGATCGACTGGATGAGGTCGCGGCGGAGCGTGCGCGGCGATACGGCGACGCCGGGCAGACCGACGTCGGTGAGTCGACGGGCGATGCCGCGCAGGCTCAGGCGGCGGGGGCTCACGACGAGAACACGCTTGTTCTGTGCGATGAGGGCGCCCACGGCGTTCACGATGGTCTGGGTGCCACCCGTGCCCGGCAGAGTCTTGACGACGAGCGAGTTGCCGGCGCCGATCTGGGCGATGACGTTCTCTTGCTCGGGGTCGGCGTCGAGCAGGAGCGTGTCGGTGGACGGCGGGCGCTGGTCCTGCGGCGTGGCGTCGACGGGGTGGTAGCCGTCCTGCACTCCACGTCGAGCGGTGACGTTGCCCGCGAGCGCGTCGAGAACCGGATGCGCGAGGTCGACGGCATCCTCGACCAGCGCATGGCTGACATCGGCGAACGTAGAGACAGCGAGTCGGGGGCTGACGCTGAACCACGCCAGCTGCGAAGTGAGGCCGCGCAGCTGGTCGATCACCGGCTGGGGCTTGAAGACGCCGTTGTTGACCGCGAGCGCGACCAGGGCGTCGGCGTCGAGTTCGATCTGGAACTGCTCGGACAGGGCGCGAACGAGTTCGGGGTTGACCGTGGGCCCGCCCCGCAGCTTGAGTTCGAAGTCTCGCCCGTAGCGACGCACCGACACAGGGCGCAGCAGAACCGGAGCACTGAAGGACTCCTGCTCGAGTCTCCACTCGGCGAATCCGATGCCCAGGTTGACGGCGTCGATGCCTCGAACGCTGCGCAATTCGACACCCTTGTCGGTGATCGCCGCGGCGGCGAGCCGCGCGGTGCGCAGAGCCAGCTCGTCGCGAATGAGACTCGAGAGCAGCGTGGCGTTGCCCGTGATGAACTGTGCCAGCCCACCGGGGTGGGTGGCCGACAGGTCGATGCGGTTTCGGGGCGAGTCGTCGAAGTGGATGAGCGGAGATACTCCGCCTACCCTGCTGAGCTCGTCTCGCCAGCGTTCTCGACTGGGCTCGACCCGGCTTTCGCTGGAGAGGTTGGTGAGAGGTCGACCGCCCTTTTCAGGCGCGGCCTGGCGACCCCAGGTCGACGAGTCGTCGTCGGCCGCAGTCGGGATTCCGTCTGCATCTAGTTTCTTATCGGCGCGCCACACACGGTTACCTTAAGCTCGCCACGCCCGAAAACCTGGCATCTGCAAGGGGTTTCGCCGCATTTGCCCGGTTTCGACCGCGAGGTTCGCGAGCGCGGAATACCGGTGGACATCCGAAGCGTTGACCCGAACGATGCTGAAACTCTCTGTTCTCGACCTCCTGCCCGTACGCACCGATCAGACGACCGGCGACTCCGTCGCCTCGGCGGTGTCTCTCGCGCGACGGGCCGACGAGCTCGGCTTCACCCGATTCTGGGTCGCCGAGCACCACAACATGGAAGCCGTCGCCGCGACCTCCCCGGCCGTGTTGATCGCCCATCTGGCGGCGAACACGAGCCGAATCCGGGTCGGCTCGGGCGGCGTGATGCTGCCCAATCACGCACCACTCACGGTGGCCGAGCAGTTCTCTCTGCTCGAGGCGATGCATCCCGGTCGTATCGACCTGGGCATCGGGCGCGCGCCCGGCTCCGACCCCGTGACGGCGTACATGCTGCGCGGTGGGCGGGCCGAGGAGTCGGGGGTGGATTCGTTCCCGGGCGACGTCGAGCTGGTCGCCGGACTTCTCGGTTCCGGCGACACGCCGATCACCGACGCTTTCGACACCGCTGCGCAACCCGGGGTCGTCATTCCGCTTCGCGGCCGCGACTACGCATTACGCTCGACCCCGCGCACCGCGTCGTCACCCATGCTCTGGCTGCTGGGCTCCAGCACCTACAGCGCCCAGCTGGCCGCCCGGCTCGGGGTCGCGTTCGTCTACGCCCACCATTTCGGGCAGTCGGGTATCGACAGCGCCCTCGACCTGTACCGACGAGAGTTCCAGCCGTCGCCCGCGCTCGCCGAGCCGACCACCTTCCTCACGGTCAACGCCGTGGTCGCCGACACGCGGGAAGAAGCCGAGGCGCTCGCACTCCCGCAGCTCATCACGATGGCGAGACTCCGCTCGGGCGGCGTGCTCGGCCCTCGGATGACGGTCGAGCAGGCCCAGGCCGAGGCCCTGAACCCGATGGAGGAAGATCTCGTGGCCGATCAGGCCGCGCGGTGGATCATCGGAACGCCCGACGCGGCGTGGTCGCACCTGACGACGCTGGCCGCGAAGTACGGCGTCGACGAGGTCATGGTGTCGCCGGTCGCCTCCGACCACGACGGTCAGGACGCTCGAGTCGGCGCTGGCGCAGAACGCACTCTCGAGCTACTCGCCGCGCAACAGAACCGGTAGCTCGGCGTCTGCGTCGAGAACGCTGCGGTTAGCCCGCCACGGCTCGCAGCACCTCTGCGTACCCGTCGGGCGCACGGCCCAATAGTCGCGATGACGTGAGCACGGCGGCGCGCGCGGTGCTCACGACCTCGAGACCGAGGTTCTCGAGCGCCGTGACGAACGTCGCGTCTTCCCCCGTCGCTACGGCGGCGAATCCTCCGGCCGCCAGGTAGTGATCGGCTCGCATCCCGAGATTCGCCCCGTGCACATTCCGGTGCGTTTCGCGCAGCGGATGCCGCCGAAGGTAGTGCGCGAGCCGCTCCGCGTCGAGTCCCTCTTCGTCGGGCCGAACGGCACCGAGCAGGGCGGCGTGCCCCGCCTCAGCCGCCTCCAGCTGCACGCACAACCAGTCGGCCGGCACCGCAGAGTCCGCGTCGGTGTTCGCGATCCAGATGTTCTCGGGCGCTGCCGCCGCAGCCGTGAGCGCACGCTCGATGCCGCGCGCTCGTGCCACGCCCACCTTTCCTGCAGAGATCGCCACGGCATCGATGCCCGGACGGCGGGCGACGATGCTCGCGGTACCGTCTGTGCACCGGTCGAGCACAACGACGATGCTCACCTCGGGGCTGTCCAGCGGACGGGTCTCGTGGAGTCGCACCAGCGCCGCCTCGAGCGCGTCGAGGCAGCGATCCATCGTCTTCTCTTCGTCTCGGGCGGGCACGACGACGACGAGCTGCGCGATGCGCACGTTCACGCGAGTCCCTCGGCAGCGGCCACCGACACCGTTCCCGGAGAGCCGAACACGTCGAGGAGAAAGTCGTCATCGGCATAGCCCCCGATGCGCACGAGACCGGCCGAGCGACGGAAGGCCTCGTGCACGTCGTCGCCCCGCATGGGATAGTCGCTGACCGGGTGCCTCCAGTGACACGCGAGCACAATGCCTCCGTCTTTCAGGCTGTCAGCGGCGCGGTGCACGAGGTCGTCCAGACGATCCGGAGAGAGGTAGTACCCCACCTCGGACACGACGATCAGGTCGTAGCTCCCGTCGGGCCACTCCTGGGGAAGTGCGCGGCGCTCGAAGCGCACCTCCGAGCGGCCCGCCAGGCGTTCTCTCGCGGCATCGACCGGTGCCTGGGCGATGTCGGTGGCCAGCATGTCATCGACGCGACCGGCGAGTTCAGCGGTGAGCACACCGATGGAGCAGCCGATCTCGAGCGCCGTGCCGAAGCGCCGACGCGGGAGGGCAGCCAGCGTGAGAGCGCGTTTGCGCTCCTCGTACCATCGCGTCTCGAAGCCCCACGGATCGGTGCGGCCCTCGTAGAAGGTGTCGAAATACCCCTGGGCCAGCGACTCGGCCGACTGCGTCGGTGCGGACTCGCGGGTGACGACGAAGGTCTCGAAGTCACGACGAAAGTGCTCGACGAACGACGAAGAGACGATCGCTTCGTCTCCCGGCGCATCGGAGAGCGGTTCAGTCTGACTGCGGTGGAACTCGAGCGCCGAGACCTTGGCCGCAACGGCGTCGCTGCTCAGGGCGAGGGTGCGGATCCTGTCCCACGGCCACTCGGGCGAATCCGGCGCGCGCCAGTGCCAGCCCCAGATCGGGTACTCGGCGAGTGTCGCCCCGACGGCGTTCGCCGCCGCACGCGCCGCGTCGCCTGCGGCAGTGTGATCCGGATGCCCGTCGCCGCGCCAGGGCGACGCGATCAGCACTGTGGAATGGTCGCCGATGCAGGCCGTGACTGCGGCTGTGAGAGCGGGAACGTGCTTGCGGAGCTCTCCGTCAGGAAGACCCAGGAGCTGGACCGCGGCCCCTGGCGCCAGAGCATCGATCGCCGCCACGACCTCGGCGCGGCGAATGACGGTGAGGCGCTCCGGGGTGAAGGTCTTCGAGTCGGGATGCGAGCGCTCGCCGGCAGTCGCGACGATCACGACCACGGGAATACCTTCCGCGTGCGCCGTCGCCATGAGTCCTCCCGCTCCGAGCGTCTCGTCGTCGGGATGGGCGGCGACGACGACGAGCAGTTCGACGGCGCGAAGGTCCATCGGCTCGATACCCGCCCAGCCGTCCGCGGAGAGCCAGGCCGAGTTGGGGGTGCCCGCGTCTCGATGGTCGAAGGTCACTTCGCCGACTCCTCTGCGAGGATGCGTCGCCCCAGCGACGCTTCATCACGCTCGGCGTGATGCTGGCGTACATACAGTTCGAGATCCGCAACCCGTCGAGCGTGTTCGACCTCGAGAGCGAGCGGCGCCGGTCCGAGCGAGTGGGCTACGCGGCGGAGTACGTCTTCGACGACAGTTGCGACCACGATACGCACGCGGGCGGCGAGCATCCGGCCCTCGCTGCCCTCGGCCCTGCCGTCGTCGATGCGGCGACCGGCATCCTCCAACGCGGTCCGCGCGGCGAACAGTCCGGCGTCGACGGCGCCGAGGTGCATCAGCGCGATCTGATCGGGCTCCCGGTTCGCAGAGTGCGCACCCGTCAGCAGCCGACGCGCGAGGCCTTCGGCGCCTCCGAGCCAGCACGCCGCCACGCCGATCCCACCCCAGGCGAATCCAGGCCGATCGAGGTACCAGTCGTCGGCCCCGACGGGCGACGCGACGACATCGTCGAAGTCGACCGAGCCGCTCGGCACTCCCTGCAGGCCCAGCGCGACCCATTCACCGCTGCGCACCGTCACGCCGGCGGCACGGAGGTCTACCTCGAACAACCGCCGATGCCCACCAGCGGTGTGCGCGGTCACCAGAGCACGATCGAGCAGCTGGGCCATCGAGCACCACGGCTTCGTTCCCGACAGACGGAAGCCGCCCCCGACTTCCTCGCCATCGAGACGCACTCCCGGACCCTCGGCGGCGAATACTCCCCAGCCGCCGGCCTGCGGTTCGTGACCCGCCTCGGCGAGGATCGCACGAGCATCCAGATGAGCCTCGACGACCCGCGCCGCGGTGAGATCCGCGCGACCAAGCGCACGGAACAGTTCGAACAGAGCCGGCGTCTCGCCGGATGCCGGGCTGGGCGTGGCGTCGCCGATCATCAGAGCGAGATCTACGGCCCGCTGTGCGTCGCCGGCGACATCCGCGGCCCTGCCTGCCCAGGATTCGAGGGATTCAGCGACGGTCACCCGGTACTCCTTGCGTCAAGAAAAACTCCCCATTCCAGACGAATGCCGGGGCACCCGTGGTACCCCGGCATTCCGGTCGTTGTGCGTCAGCCTCTGGCTGCGCGAAGACCGTCAGTGCTTGAAAGCGTCTTTGACGTTCTCTCCGGCCTTGCGGGCATCGGCGCCCACCTGGTCGGCTTTGCCTTCGGCTTCGAGTCGCTCGTTGTCTGTGACCTTGCCCGTGGCTTCCTTCGCCTTACCGGCTACGTCGGTTGCGGCGTTCTTGACTTTGTCGTCGAGTCCCATGGCATCCACCTTTCGTCATGCCGGAATCTTTGTGAATTCCGACGTGACTTTTACGCTACGCCTCGAGCCACCCGGGCGGGTGGGGCTTGTGATGCCTCCGGTGATCCGTTAGACACCGACTGGTCAGTTGGGGATCTCGCCGGGAGCGTCACCGACCAGTTCGTACGAGACCGGTTCGGGCGTCACCGGGACCACCAGCTTCCAGACCCTCTCCTGAGCCTCGCCCTCGACGTCGAAGACCTCGACGATCGTCTCGCGCGGCTTGCCGTCGACGAAGTTCTCGACGGTTTCCTTGCCTTCTGAAAGCCCGCCTGATTGAAGCAGTGCACGATACGTGTCAGCCATGGAATCCAACCCCTTCGTCGATTCCGGAAAGAGTTCCGGTTGCTCTCAGTGTCACGGATCGAGCGGTCCCGCGTCCAGCCCCTCAGATCGCCGCGCTGGATGCTGTCACCAGCGTGAGCACGGCCCGACCGTATGCTTCGGCCGGGTCGGCAGCCAGGTGACTCGACGGCACACCCCGAAAGACGATGTCGACGCGATACTCCGGCGCCGCGTCCTCCGAGGTCTCCAGGCGCACGAGCGAACGGAACGCGCCGCGAAGCATGTCGCGAAGCTGGTCTTCGCGGGGCAGCCACAGCGCCTCGTGCAGCTCGACCGAGTCGAGAGCCCACTCGGTCGTGCCGTTGAAGCCGAGGATCGTGCCCGTGGGGTAGTGCTGCGCTTCAATGGTCATGTCGCTCACGGTGAAGACCTCGGCGTCGAGAGCCTCTGGATCGAAGGCCGGAGTATCGATCGAGAATCGGTCCCCCGACGACGGCTTCCACACGAGGCCGGCGTCGCGCAGCGATCGGGCGAGTTCGACGGTGATCATGCAGCCATTATCGCTGGGCCGCCTGAACCGGAGGCTCAGAGAGACCGGCCCCCACCCGCGCTATGCTCCGGCGATGACCACAACGACAGCGAGGGCGGGCTCTCTGCTGCTCGATCTGCTGGACTTCGGCGTCAAGCAGGCCCTGTCGTGCCTCTTCGCCGTCTCGATCGTCGCTGGCCTGGCGATCACCCACTTCGTCGACTTCGGGCTGGCCCGCTACGACACGATGCTCGTCTGGTGCATCATCGTGCAGATCGTGCTTGTCGCGACCAGGATCGAGACGCGCGACGAACTGCTCGTCATCTGCGTGTTCCACCTGCTCGGCCTCGCTCTCGAGGTCTTCAAGGTCGCGGTCGGCTCGTGGAGCTACCCCGACGAGGGGGTGCTTCGCATCGGCGACGTTCCCATCTACAGCGGGTTCATGTACGCGGCGATCGCGAGCTACATCTGCCAGGCGTGGCGCAGATTCGATCTCGACATCGACGCGGTGCCGATGATTCCCACGATGCTCACGGCCATCCTCTTCTACGTGAACTTCTTCACCAATCACTGGCTGCCCGACGCGCGCTGGCCACTCCTCATCGTGGTCGCGGTGCTGATGCGCAGAACGTGGGTGCGCTTCACGGTGCGCCATACGGTCTACCGGATGCCGCTGCTCGTGTCGTTCCTGCTCATCGGCTTCTTCATCTGGTTCGTCGAAAACGTCGCGACGATGCTCGGGGCCTGGAGTTATCCGGGCCAGGAGGCCGGATGGACCCTCGTGCACGCGAGCAAGATCGGGTCGTGGATGGTGCTGGTGATCTTCAGCTTCATGCTCGTGCTCTGGTTCAAGCAGCGCAAGAAGTCTCTCGTCGACTGACTACCGGTCGAGAAGGCGGTGCAGGAACTGCTTCGTGCGCGCCTCGCGGGGATTCTGCAGCACCTCCGAAGGCGGGCCCGACTCGACCACGACGCCGCCGTCCATGAACACGATCGTGTCGGCCACATGCGAGGCGAAGGTCAGCTCGTGCGTCACGAGCACCATCGTCCAGCCTTCCGTCGCGAGCTCTCGGATGACGTCGAGAACGTCTCCGACGAGCTCTGGATCCAGCGCCGAGGTGGGCTCGTCGAAGAGCAGCAGCTGCGGCTTGAGCGCCAGAGCGCGAACGATCCCCACCCGCTGCTGTTGGCCGCCCGACAGCTCGAACGGATACGCGTCGGCCTTCGCGCCGAGACCCACGCGCTCGAGCAGCGCACGAGCATCCGCCGTCGCCTCGGCCTTCGGCCGTTTCTGCACCTGTACCGGGCCCTCGATGACGTTCTCGAGAACCGTGCGGTGCGGAAAGAGGTTGAACTGCTGGAACACCATGGCGGAGCGGTCTCGCAGCGACGCGAGCTGTCTCTTCGAGGGACTCTGCGAGAAGTCGACGACGTCGCCACCCGAGAATTCGACCGTGCCCGCCTCGGGCACTTCGAGGCCGTTCAGCGATCTCAGCACGGTGGTCTTGCCAGACCCGGACGGGCCGATCAGGGCCACGACATCGCCGCGCGGCACGGTGAGATCGATCGATTTGAGCACCTCGACGTCACCGAAGCTCTTGCGGATGCCGCGGGCCGTGAGGAGGGGCGGGGCGTTGGCCGCGTCGGCGGGCTCCGGCATCAGGGGGTCAGTGGGCGACATAGCGATCCAACCTCTTCTCGAGCACGGACTGGGCGCTCGAGAGCACGAGACAGATCACCCAGTAGACGACGGCGGCCTCGATGTAGAGCGCCATGAACTCCTGGCTGAACGCCGCGATCTGCTGCGCTTGCCTGAAGAGCTCGGTCACCAGGATCAGCGACGCGAGCGAGGTGTCTTTGACGAGGCTGATGAAGGTGTTCGACAGCGGGGGGACGGAGACTCGAGCGGCCTGCGGCAGGATGACCCGCACGAGTGTCTGCGCCCTCGACATGCCGATCGTGTATCCGGCCTCCCACTGTCCCTTCGGAACAGAGAGGATGGCCGCCCTGATCACCTCGGCCGCGTAGCCGCCCACGTTCAGAGAGAAGGCGATGATGGCGCTCGGCCACGGGTCGACGAGGATGCCGATCGACGGCAGGCCGTAGAAGATCACGAACAGCTGCACCAGCAGCGGCGTGCCTCTGATGATCGAGATGTACCCGCGGGCGAGGCCCGACACGATGAGGATGCGCGAGAGCCGCATCAGCGCGATACCGAGGGCGATGATCAGCCCCAGCACGAAGGACATCAGCGCGAGCGGGATGGTGCCGGTGAGCGCCCCTCCCACGATGGGGAGGAGCGATCGCAGCAGCAGATCCCACAGCGATTCGGTCATTCGTCAATCCTCCCGCACCGGGGCGTCATCGATCGACCCTTTTCGCTACAGCCTTACTGCGTGACGTCGCTTCCGAAGTACTTGTCGGAGATCTTCGCCAGCGTTCCGTCGGCACGGAGGTCGTCGAGCGCCTTGTCGACGGCCTGCTGCAGCTCGGTGTTTCCCTTGGCGAAGACGAAGGCGTTGAGCGAGGGGTCATCTGTCTCGGCCGCGATCTTGAGGCCGGTGTCGCCCTTCTGCTTCTGGTAGTCGAGGAAGGTGAGGTTGTCGTTCACGGTCGCGTCGACGCGACCCTGCTCGAGCAGCGCCACGGCCTGGGCCCATCCCTCGACGGCCTCGACGTTCGCGCCGCTCTTCTGGGCCAGTTCGTACCAGTTGCTGGTCAGCGACTGCGCCGTGGTCTTGCCCGACAGGTCGGCGAACGACGAGATGTCGGAGTTGTCGTTCTTCACGACGATGACGCCGGGGCTCACGGTGTAGGGCTCGGAGAAGTCGTACTTCGCGGTGCGCTCGTCGTTGATCGAGACCTGGTTGGCGATCACGTCGAAGCGTCCGGCCTCGAGGCCCGCGAAGATCGCGTCCCACTGGGTCTCCTCGAACTTCACCTTCACACCGAGCTTGTCGGCGACGGCGCTGATGATCTCGACGTCGTAGCCGGTGATGTCTCCCGTGCCGTCTTCGTGGTAGCTGAACGGCCGGTACGTGCCCTCGGTGCCGACCGTGAGGACTCCGGCCTCCTGGATCGCGGCCAGCGAGTTGGCCTTCAGCTTGCCCTCGCTCGTTGCGCCATCGGATGTCGACGACGGGCTCGCGCATGCGCCCAGAGCAAGAGTTGCGGCTGCGGCGAGCGAGACGAGCGCGACGAGGGAGGAGGAGCGTTTCACGGGTGATCCTTTGCTGTGTGACTGAGGTGTTCAGGGTAGCCAGCGCTCGAGGCCCCTCGAAAATTCCGTGACGCCGCATGACGGTGAAGGCGAGGATCCGGGCTCGGACCCGCGCGTATAGTTGAAGGCAATCAGCGCGCGGGCCTGGATTTGGGCTCAGCGGCACTCTGTCGAGTGCCGGTTCCACCCCTCCTCCCGCAGAAAGACGCTGATGACAGACGCTTCACCCGCCCCCGCGATCTCCGAGATTCAGGATGCGCTGGGTCGCGTCGAGCGCGACGCCCGCGTGTCGCAGGCCGATGCGGAACTTCTCTTCTCCGCTCGTGGCGACGAGCTCGATCGACTGCTCGCCGTATCGACGCGGCTGCGCGACGAGGGGCTCGACAGCTCGGGTCGGCGCGGCATCATCACCTACTCCAAAAAAGTCTTCATCCCGGTCACGCACCTGTGCCAGGATCGCTGCCACTACTGCATCTTCGTCGAGACCCCCAACAAGCTGGCCACCAAGGGCAAGCCCATCTACATGTCGCCCGATGAGATCCTCGAAGTGGCCAGAGCCGGCGCGGCCCTCGGCTGCAAAGAGGCGTTGTTCACGCTCGGCGACCGCCCGGAGAACCGCTGGCCGGTGGCGCGCGAGTGGCTCGATGCCCACGGCTACGCCTCGACCATCGACTACATCAGGGCGATGGCGATTCTCGTGCTCGAGGAGACGGGTCTGCTTCCGCACCTGAACCCGGGGGTCATGTCGTGGAGCGAGCTGCAAGCGCTCCGGCCGGTCGCGCCGTCGATGGGAATGATGCTCGAGACCACCGCCACGAGGCTGTGGTCTGAGAAGGGCGGCGTGCACTACGGCTCACCCGACAAGGATCCGGCTCTCAGGCTCCGCGTTCTCGACGACGCAGGCCGGTCGAAGGTTCCGTTCACCACGGGAGTGCTGCTGGGCATCGGCGAGAACAACGCCGAACGCGCAGAGGCGCTCTTCGAGATCCGCGCCTCGCACGAACGCCACGGGCACATTCAAGAGACCATCGTTCAGAACTTCCGCGCGAAGCCGCGGACCGCCATGCAGAACGAGGTCGACCTCGCGCTGCAGGAGTACGTCGCCGCCGTCGCGGTCGCCCGCGTCGTGATGGGCCCCGACGCGACGATCCAGGCCCCACCGAACCTCACCGATGCGCACGAGTTGGGACTGCTGCTGCGCGCAGGAATCGACGATTGGGGCGGAGTGAGTCCGCTCACGGCCGACCACGTCAACCCCGAGCGGCCCTGGCCGGAGCTCGACACCCTCGCGGCGCTGACGTCAGACGCCGGATTCGAACTGCGCGAACGGCTGACCGCGCATCCGCAGTTCGTGCTCGAGCCCGAAGAGTGGATCGATGCGCGCATCAGGCTGCATGTCGATGCGCTGTCCGCGCCGTCGGGCCTCGCCGAAGAAGACGCGCCCGTCATCGGTCGCCCCTGGGGCCGCGCGCTCGAGATGTCGAAGGCCCGCTCCCTGAGCCTGTCGAAGGGAACGCCCGCGACCGCTGCCATCCTCGCCGCTTCGAGCGCCCCCGCCGCCCTCTCGGACGCTCACTACCTCGAGCTCCTCGGGGCATCGGGCGCAGAACTCGACGCGCTCACATTGCTGGCCGACGACATCCGTCGCGACGCCGTGGACGACGACGTCACCTTTGTGATCAACCGCAACATCGACTCCTCGCTCTACGGCATCGACCCCGAGAGGGGTGGACTGAGCGTCGAGACGATCGGCGAGCTCGCCGACGAGGCGGCTGCGCTGGGGGCGACCGAGCTGTGCGTGCAGGGCGCGGTCGCCGCCCACATGCCCGCCACGGCATATCTCGATATCGTCCGCGCGATCAGAGCCCGGCAGCCCGGACTGCACGTGCACGCCTACCGCCCGACCGAGATCGCCGACGGGGCACGCCGCCTCGGCCTGCCCCTGGGCGAGTACCTGCTGGCACTGCGCGAGGCGGGTGTCGACAGCGTGCCGGGAACCGGAGCCCGCATCCTCGACGACGACGTGCGTCGCGTGCTCAGCGAGGGCGGGGACCCGCCCGCCTCCGAGTGGATCGCCTCGATGACGGCCGCGCATCGAGCGGGTCTCCGCTCGACCTCGACCATGATCTACGGCCATATGGAGACCCCGATTCAGCAGCTGGCGCATCTGCGCGCACTCGCACGCCTTCACGACGAGACGGGCGGTTTCACCGAGTTCATCCCCATGCCCTACGTGCGACTGGATGCGCCGGCGGGTGTCGCCAGGATCGCCGGACCAGGCCCGGATGCCCGGCAGACCCGTGCTCTGCACGCCGTCGCACGACTGCTGCTGCACGGACGCATCGACCACGTACAAGCGGCTTGGACGAAGCTCGGACTGGCCGAGAGCCAGGCGGTGCTGACCGGCGGCGCCGACGACCTGGGCGGCCTTCTTCTCGACGGAACGGCCAAGCCGGAGGCCGGAGCCGAAGCGCATCGCTCGCTCACCATCGCCGACCTCGAGCGCACGGCCAGTGAGATCGGGCGCGGCGTGCGGCAGCGCACAACGAGCTACGGTTCTCCGACGGCCGAGCAGCTGGCGTTCGCGCGGCGAGCGGACGCGCCTCCCGCGACGCGGCTTCAGCTGCCGATCTCCGAGCGCCGCGGCGCGCTCCTCGCCGTTCGCTCATGACACAGCCCTCGGGGCGCCCGACGATCGTTCTGCTCGGCGCGCCCGGAAGCGACGAGGACATGGCCTTCCTCGGCCCCATGTTGGCGCGCACCCGCCACGTGATCGCGCTCGATCCGATCGCACTCTCGGGCGGGTGCTCCGAAGACGGTGCACCCGCACTGACCAGGGCAGGTGACGAATGCTGCCTGATCGCGACCGGGGCGCACGCCGACGCCGCGATCCAGGCGGCGCGCCGCGCGCCCGGTCGCATCACTCGAATTGTGCTCATCGATCCCGAGTACGCCGATGCTGCACCCGAGACCGACGTGCTCGGCGGGCCCGATGTGCTGATTCTCGCCTCGGGAGAGCGGGGCCTCGACGACGTTCGCCGCGCATTGCGGGAACGACCGGCACGCATCCTGAGCCTGATCGAGGAGTTCCTCGACGACGCTCCCCCGCGGCCCGTCGGCCGGAGCACGACCACCGGCGCGCAGACATCGTTCGCGCCGCCCGGCGTGACCGAGATCGACACCGTCTCCGAAATCGACACCGTGGCCGAGATCGACACCGTGATCGTCGGTGCCGGGTTCGCGGGGCTCGGCGCGGGCATCCGGCTGAAGCGTCGGGGCGACGCGTCGTTTGTGATCCTCGAGCGCGCACACGACGTGGGCGGAACGTGGCGCGACAACACCTACCCCGGTGTCGCCTGCGACATTCCCTCGCACCTGTACTCGTTCTCGTTTCTGCCGAACCCCGGCTGGTCGAGCTTCTTCGCCAGCGGCAGCGAGATCCACGACTACCTGCGCGACGCCGTGCGCTCGGAAGGCCTCGAACCGCATCTGCGACTGGGGTCGGAGGTGCTCGAGATGCGCTGGCTCGCCGGCGAACTGCGCTGGCGGGTGACGACGAGCTCGGGTGAGTTCGTGTGCCGAACGCTCATCGTGGCCGCCGGGCGACTCTCGGATGCCCGCATGCCCGACGTCACCGGGCTCGACTCCTTCACCGGCCCCGTCATGCACTCGTCGGCATGGGACGACTCCGTCGAGCTGGGCGACCGACGCATCGGGGTCGTGGGGACGGGAGCGTCAGCAGCCCAGTTGATTCCCCGGCTCGCGCGCCTCTCCTCGAGTGTCGTCGTCTTCCAGCGCAGCGCGCCCTATGTCGTTCCTCGTCCCGATCACGACTACACCCCCGAAGAGCAACGAGACTTCGCCGACCCGGTCGCTCACGCGGCGATGCGCGACGACCTCTTCTGGGGTGCAGAGACGGCTTTCGCCGAACGGATGCGTGTGCCCAGTTTCATCGATCGGCTGCGCGATCGTGCACTCGGTCACCTCGAGAGCCAGGTCGCCGACCCTGCCGTGCGAGCCGCCGCCACACCCGACTACGAGATCGGTTGCAAGCGCGTGATCATCTCGAACGACTACTACCCGGCGCTCTCCTCCACCTCGGTCACCCTCGAGCCGTCGGCGTTGCGCTCGGTCTCCGGTAGCGTCGCGACATCGGCCGATGGCGCACGATTCGAACTCGATGTGCTGGTGTTCGCCACCGGATTCGAGTCGACCCGGCCGCCTTTCGCGAGACGTACCTTCGGGGCCGACGGAGTGCGCCTCTCCGAGGTGTGGTCAGCCGGCATGCGCGCGCACGCGTCCACTGCCGTGCACGGCTTTCCGAACATGTTCGTGCTCGACGGACCCAATGCGAGCCTCGGCCACAACAGCGCCGTCGTGATGATCGAGGCGCAGATCGACTATCTGCTGGCGGCACTCGATCACCGCGACGCCGAGGGTATCGACGCTCTCGATGCCTCGCTCGAGGCACAGGATGCCTACACTCGCGAGATCGACGCAAAGGCCGCGTCGACCGTGTGGCTGACCGGTGGATGCGAGAGCTGGTACGTCGATGAGCACAGCAGACGACTGACCCTGCTCTGGCCCGATTTCGCGTACGCCTTCCAACGACGCCTGTCGCGTTTCGATGCCGAGAACTACGACGTCGTCGCTGCGCGTCGACACGTCGGCGCCCTCTAGAGCTCGATGCCGCCGTCGTAGTCTCGACCACCGGAATGCCGCGCGTGCTCCGTGGTCATCACGTCGACGCGATGCCCCAGCTCTGCCGCGAGCGCCACGACGCGATCTCGCTTGGCGCTCTCGACGAGAACGATCGTGTACGAATCGGAGTCGATGCCGAAGACGAGCAGTTCGAGGCCGGCCGGGGCGAGCAGCGCGTTCGCCCGCAGCATGCCGAACGTGAGGTGCGCATCCGCGTCGTCGACAGACTGCAGGTCGACGCCGCTCGAGAGCACCGCGCTCATGCGGCTCAGGGCCCACGCCAGCTCCGCGGCATTGTCCTTCCAGTCGAGCTCATGTGCCAGCTCGTTCTCGATCAGCCAGTCGACGAGGGCGAACCACGGGTCGACATCGTCGTCTTCGAGGCCTCGGTTCTCGGCCTCGGCGGCGTGCAGCTCGAGGTACGCGGATGGAGCCGAGTAGGCCTGCAGCACCACCTCCGCCAGCCCCGCGTCCGGCGAGAGCAGCTGCGAGAGCTCGCGCCAGCGTGCGGCACCGTCGTCGTCGGAGGAATGTCCTTGAGGCGCCGCGTCGTGCTGCCGAGTCTCGTCCGAACCCGATGCGCGGCGGAACGGATTCCATGCCATGACCGGCCTCCTCCCCTCGCACACGGTTGCACTCTCAGCCTGACAGCCCGAGACCGTACGCGCATCCCCCCTTGCGTTCACCTACGCTGAAGGCGTGACCCGACCCGAGAGCCGCCGATTGCCTCTCTACGAGGCCGGCGAGATCGAGGTGCCCTTCGTCATCGCGGGTCATAGCGAGTTGATCGATCGCGACACGCACTGGGAAGAGCATTCGCATCCCACCCACGAGCTCCTGTGGAACGAGGTGGGAACGTCGAGGGCGATGATCGGATCGCGCATCTACACGATCACCCCGTCGATCGGTCTGTGGATCCCGGCCGGTATCGCGCATTCGGGCTGGTCGCCCGGCGGTACGCGTCAGCGCGCAGCGCACTTCGGCATTCGGCGCGTGCCGTCGATCTCACCCGATCCTGTGGCGGTCGACATCTCACCCCTGCTCCGGCTGCTCCTCGACCGCGTCGACAGCACTGAGCTCGATGATCGCTCCCGAGAAACGGCTGAGGCCATGGTGATCGATGTGCTCCAGCCGGCAGCACACGAACTCCTCCTGCGCATCCCCGAATCCGCGATGCTGCAGCCGGTCGTCGACGCGGTGCGCACCGACCCGGCAGATGCGACGACCCTGGTGGAGTGGTCGACCCGGCTCGGCGTGAGCACCCGAACCATCACCCGCCAGTTCACGTCGGAGACCGGAATGGGGTTCACACGGTGGAGTGCCGCCGCGCGGGCGCAGCATGCGATCGTCCTCCTCGGCGAGGGCCGCGAGATCGACGACGTCGCTGCGGCGGTGGGCTATCGATCGGCCAGCTCCTTCGGAACGGCATTTCGCCGGGTCACGGGCATGACCCCCGGTCGTTTCCGTCCGCAGTAGCCGCGAGCCGGAGTCGATACGTATGTCCGTTTCGCGCTATTCACTGTCTCAAACACTGGATTGCGTCATCGCCGTTGGGCGGCTAACTTTGGTTAGGCAATCCTAAATACGCCGCACCTCTGCCGCGGACGGGTCGCACTCCATCACACGCTCGACTGTCGCCGGTCGCGCCGGCCACCGCCCGCGCTCGGCGCATCCGGTGCGCCCGCGATCGGGTGCCCCGTGACGACGTCGACAGAGCACGCACCGCACCACAACAGAAAGGCATCCATGCCCCGCGCGTCCCGATTCCTCGCTCTCTCCGCCGCAGGCCTGCTCGCCGTGGGACTCGCGGCGTGCTCTTCCACGCTCTCCGCCGACACATCGGCGGCCGACGGATTCTCGCCGATCACCATCAAGCACGCCCTGGGCACCACGACGATCGATACCAAGCCCGAACGCGTCGCCACGGTCAACTGGGCCAACCACGAAGTACCTCTCGCTCTCGGCGTCGTTCCCGTCGGCATGGCCGCGGCGAACTTCGGCGACGACAACGGCGACGGCATCCTGCCCTGGGTCGAGGAGAAGCTCACCGAGCTCGACGCCGAGACGCCCGTGCTCTTCGATGAGACAGACGGAATCGACTTCGAGGCCGTCGCGGACACCCAGCCCGATGTCATCCTCGCCGCGTATTCCGGTCTGACCCAAGAGGACTACGACACCCTGAGTGAGATCGCACCCGTCGTCGCGTACCCCGAGACGGCGTGGGGAACGTCATGGCGCGACATGATCGAGCTCAACAGCGAGGCCATGGGCATGGCCGAGGAGGGCAAGGCCCTGGTCGCCGAGCTCGAGACCGAGATCAGCGACGCCGCCGCGAAGTACCCGCAGCTCGAGGGCGTGTCGGCTGCCTTCCTGACCCACGTCGATACCTCCGACCTGAGCGAGGTCAGCTTCTACACGACACACGACACCAGGGCGATGTTCTTCGACGACCTCGGACTGGCCACGCCGGAGAGCATCGGTTCGGCCTCCGCCACGACCGACAAGTTCTCGCTGACCCAGAGCGCCGAGCAGGCCGACGCGTTCAATGACGTCGACATCATCGTCACCTATGGAGGAGACGAGATGCTCACGGCTCTCAGCGGAGACCCGCTGCTGTCGCAGATGCCCGCGGTCGCGAACGGCGCCATCGTGAATCTGCCCGGCACCAGCCCGCTCGGCACGGCCGCGAACCCCACCCCGCTGTCGATCTCGTGGGTGCTCGACGACTACCTGCAGCTGCTGGCGGCAGCGGCCGACAAGGCCGAGTGACCGCGACAGTCGCACCCCGCGTCTCGGGCGCCGTTCTCATACGGCGCTCGAGGCGCATTCGCGCGCTCGGACTCCTCGGCGCGCTCGTCGTTGTCGCGGCCGCGATGGTGGCGTCGGTCATGATCGGCTCGCGCGATGTCGGGCTCGGGGATGTCATCGCCGCGTTCGGCGGATCGGCCGACGGCTTCGAACAGGCCGCTGTCGTCAAGCGCATTCCCCGCACTCTGCTCGCGGTGCTCGCCGGGGCGGCTCTGGGCGTCTCGGGAGCGGTCATGCAGGGTGTGACACGCAATCCGCTGGCCGACCCCGGCATCCTGGGCGTGAACATGGGTGCGTCGCTCGCGGTGGTCGCGGGGTTGGCCTTCTTCGGCCTCGCGTCGCCCAGCCTGCAGATCTGGGTCGCTATAGCCGGCGCCGCGGTGACGGCCGTCTTCGTCTACACGGTCGGCTCGCTCGGTCGTGGCGGCGCCACTCCGTTGAAGCTCGCACTGGCCGGTGCTGCGACGTCGGCCGCTCTCGTCTCGTTCATCAGCGCCGTCGTTCTCGGCCGCAACGACATCGCGGGAACCGTGCGCTCGTGGCAGATCGGCGGAGTCGGCGGTTCGACGTTCGCGAGCATCGAACAGGTCCTCCCGTTCCTCGCGATCGGGTTCGTCGTGTGCCTCCTCTCGGCCCGCGGCCTCAATTCGCTGGCGCTGGGCGACGATCTCGCGGCCGGCCTCGGAGAGCGCGTCGCCGTGGCTCGCGGATCGGCTGCACTCGGCGCCGTCGTGCTGTGCGGAGCCGCCACCGCGGTGACCGGGCCCATCGCCTTCGTCGGCCTCGTCGTGCCGCACGCGTGCCGCCTCATCGTCGGCGTCGATCATCGCTGGCTGATTCCCTTCTCTGCTCTCGCGGGTGCGATCCTGTTGACCATCGCCGATGTTCTCGGCCGCATCGCCTCGCGGCCGGGAGAGGTCGATGTCGGCATCGTGACCGCACTCATCGGAGCCCCGTTCTTCATCGCCATCGTGCGCCGACAGAAGATCCGCGCACTGTGAGCGCCGACATGAAGCAGGCACGGCCCGCGCGAACGGCGTCGACGCCGCCGCCCACCCAGCCGAGCCCGACGACGCAGACCGTGCTGCGCGGTCGCATAGCCCGAGTCGCGCGCCGCCGCACCGTCGTTGTCGTGCTGGCCGCGCTCATCGTGATCATGTTCGGCGTAACGCTCGTGGTTGGTCAGACGATCTACTCCCCCGGCGAGGTCTTCCGCGTGATCCTCGGCGAGAACGTTCCTGGAGCGACCTTCACCGTCGGCCGGCTCCGGCTGCCCCGCGCCTCGCTCGCGCTGCTTGCCGGGCTCTGCTTCGGCCTCGGCGGCGTCACGTTCCAGACGATGCTGCGCAACCCGCTCGCGAGCCCCGACATCATCGGCATCAGCTCCGGCGCCAGCGCCGCCGCCGCGTTCGCCATCGTGACGCTGGGACTCGGCGGAACCCAGGTATCCATCTTCGCGATCGTCGTCGGGCTGGCCGTGGCTCTGCTGATCTACGCACTGTCGTTCAAGAGTGGCGTCGCCGGCACCCGCCTTATTCTGATCGGCATCGGCATCGCCGCGATGCTCGACAGCGTCACGGCGTACATCCTGTCTCATGCCGCCGACTGGGATCTGCAGGCCGCTCAGCGTTGGCTCACGGGCAGCCTGAACGGCGCCGGATGGGCACAGGTCGTTCCCGTTCTCATCGCGGTCGTGGCGCTCAGCCCCGTGCTTCTCGGGCAGTCGCGCAATCTCGCCGTGACCCAACTCGGTGACGACGCCGCCTCTGCCCTGGGCGTGCGCGTCGATCGCACCCGACTCATCGTCATCGTCACCGCCGTGCTGCTGATCGCGTTCGCCACCGCGGCCGCCGGCCCTATCGCCTTCGTCGCGTTCCTCTCGGGCCCTATCGCGGCGCGCATCGTCGGGCCCGGGGCCTCGCTGCTCGTGCCCGCCGCACTCGTGGGTGCCCTTCTCGTACTCGTGGCCGACTTCATCGGACAGTTCGCCCTGGGCACCCGTCTGCCCGTCGGCGTGGTCACCGGAGTGCTCGGCGCCCCGTACCTCATCTACTTGATCGTTCGAAGCAACCGCTCGGGAGGCTCGCTGTGACGACAGCCCATTCGCTCACCATCGACACGCTCACGCTGGGCTATGGCGATCGCGCCGTGATCGAGAACCTCGACCTGCTCATACCGCCGGGCCAGGTCACGGCCATCGTGGGAGCGAACGCGTGCGGAAAGTCGACTCTCCTGCGATCGATGTCGCGCCTTCTCGCGCCCCGCACCGGTCACGTGCTCCTCGACGGACACGACGTGCAGCGCATTCCAGCCAAGCAGCTCGCGCGCACTCTGGGCCTGCTTCCGCAGTCGCCCATCGCGCCGGAGGGCATCACGGTATCCGACCTGGTCGGCCGGGGACGCCACCCCCACCAGGGCATGTTCTCGCGCTGGAGCCACGCCGACGACATCGCCGTCGCCGACGCGCTCGACGCCACCGACACGGCAGCGCTGTCTGACCGACCGGTCGACGAGCTCTCGGGCGGTCAACGCCAGCGGGTGTGGATCGCGATGGCGCTCGCGCAGCAGACGGATCTGCTGCTGCTCGACGAGCCCACCACCTTCCTCGATGTGAGCCATCAGGTCGAGGTGCTCGATCTGCTGACCGATCTCAACCGCACGCGGGGCACCACGATCGTGATGGTGCTGCACGACCTCAACCTGGCGGCACGCTATGCCGACCACCTGATCGCCCTGGCGAACGGCAGTGTGCACGCGTCGGGGCCACCTGGCGACGTGCTGACCGAGGATACGGTGCGTGCGGTCTTCGGGCTCGACAGCCGGGTGATCATCGATCCCACTTCGGGGCAGCCCCTGATGCTGCCGATCGGACGTCATCACATGAGGCACTCGTCGCCGGCCTGACCGCTGCCGAACCATGAAACACAGAACGGGCCGCGCTCCCACCGATAGTCGGCGGAGCGCGGCCCGTTCGTGATGCCGGTGCGTCAGCTCTGCATCATCGAGGTTGCGACGATGGCCCCGAGGATCATCGACACGATGTTCGCCGCGATTCCCACGAAGCTCAGGATGATGCCGACGAGGGCCAGTGTGCGTGCCTGCGGCTCGCGCTTGCGCGACATGAAGCCGAGGATCACACCGGCGATGGCCAGCAGGATCCACAGGATCGGCAGGAACAGGCTGAAGACGATGCTCACGGCGCCGAAGACGAGCGACAGAATCGCCATGGTCTTCTTGCTCGAGGCGGTCGGTGCGGGGCTGTACGAGGGTGTGGTCATCAGGCTGCTCTCCATAAGTAAAGGGACATGTTCCTCACAGGGAACGCGCACACATTACCGTGAGTTCACCGCCCGAGAACACCCCTCGCCGCTCCGTGCAGAATTCGAGTTCTCCACGCCTCGGGCAGCGCGAAGAGAACCCGTGCCGGTCCCCGCACGATCAAGCGATGGATGCCGAGGGCCGCCAGTACGATCAGTGCGGTTCCGAGCACGGGAGCGAGATACCGCACGGGAGCGAATTCGAGTGACCACTCGACCGGAGGAAGCAGGAAGAGCGTCCAGATGAGGGGAAGCTGCAGCACGAAGATCGGCAGGGTGCGCCGGCCGACAGCGGAGGCGACCCTGTCGAACGGCCGCCAGCGCACCAGCAGCGAGATCAGCACGATCGACACCGCCACGGCGGCCCCGTCGCGCAGCAGCCGCAGCCCCGTCTCGAGTACAGTCCCCTCGACGCTCTGCTGCCACATCAGTTCGAAAGCGACGAACGAGGCCACGCCGAGCGCGAGCGCGAACGCGCTGCGCACGCCCGCGAGATACGTCAACACCGACGAGCCGTAGACGCCCACGGCGAAGAACACCGCGTAGTACACGACGTGCAGCCAGAGCGCCTCGTCGCGCGTCACCGGCAGGGCACCGGATGCGATGGCCAGCACCGCGAGCACACCCAGTATCGCGGCGGGCGGCACCCGGTTCAGGCTGCTGAGAACCACGACGTAGGCGGCGAGCGCGAAGATGAACCAGAGCATCGAGTCGGGAACGAACAGCTGCTCGAGGTAGTGCAGCGGCGTCATGACCCGAAACGGCACGCCCGGGTCGATGACCACGATCGAGAGCACCGCGTACACCGTGAGCCAGACGACGTAGAGCCACGACAGCGAGACGGCTCGAAGCACGGTTCGACGGTCGCTCCATCCCGCACGCACCCGGCGCGACGCCACAAACCCCGACACCGCGAAAAGCAGCGGCAGCCTGAACGCCCCGAAGAACTCCGTCAGCTGCGTCCAGACCGCGACCCCGTTGCTCGGCGGCGCGAGGGGCTCGTAGACGAAGATGCGCACGTGCAGCAGAACGACCAGCAGCACGCAGATGCCGCGCGCGGCATCCACCCACGCGAGCCGGGTCGCGCTCACCGCACGCCTATCGAACGACAACCGCCCGACGCTCGACCGGCTCGAACATGCGGTCGAACACCACCCGACGGTCGAACTGCAGGGCGTACTCGCGGGCGCGTGCGGCCCACTCGTTGCGCTCGTCGGCCGTGGTCTCGACGATGGCGCGCACGAGAGCCCGGGCGATCGCATCCGGGTCTTCGACGGGAACGACGATCGCGTGATCGCCGATCGCCTCGCCGATGCCGCCCGTGAGCGTCGTGATGATCGGGCCGCCTCCGGCGAGCATCTTCTCCGCGAGAGCGATGCCGAAGGTCTCCACGAATTCGGGCCGAGGCTTGCTGGGCAGAACGAACGCGGCGCACCCCTTCATCAGATACGGCTTCTCGGCGTCGCCCACGTCGTCGAGAAAGCGGATGCGCGACGCGACCCCGGATGCCGCCGCGGCGGCACGGAACGCGTCGGCCTGCGGTCCGCGGCCGGCGATCACGAGGGTCTTGTCGCGGTGCACGCCGCTGCGCTCGAAGCCCTCGATGAGTTCTTCGACGCCCTTGGCGTGGGTGAGGCGAGAGAGGAACAGCACGTAGTCGTCGCGCTCAAGCCCGCGCGCCGCCAGCACCTCGCCCAGCACCCCGTCGTCGAGATCGACGTAGGCATCGGCGTCGATCGCCGGGTACGACACCGTGATCTTGGCGCGGCACTGCTCGGCGAAGCGCGTTCCGTGCTGTTCGTCGACCCGTTCGGCCTCGCTGATGATGAGCTGGCGAGTGTAGTCCGAGACGGCGACGCAGTAGTCCTGACTGAGGTAGCTCGTGAGAATGTGCGCGGCGGCGCCGAGACGGCCTTCCTCCACGGCGGTGCGCACGACGTTGGTCACGTCGGAGCCGACTGCCTCTGCGATGGTGGTCACGTTCACGGGCAGTCCGGTGCCGAGGGCAGCTCGAACCGCGTCGGCGGCGGCGATGGTGTGCGGGCTCAGGTAGAGCGAGAGACACACCGTCGGCACTCCGTCGGTGAAGAGTTCGACCAGGCGGCCCGTGATGCCGGCGAGGTGGCGCCCGTCCGGCACCTTGTAGTCGCCGACCGGGGCGGGCCGCTCGACGATGATGCCGTCGCTGTACGGGAGTACCGAGTCGAGCGGTTTGAGCGGAAGCCCGGCACGCTCGAGCACATCGACGGGCCAGGTCACGATGCGCACCTCGTCGAAGCCGCGCTCGAGCGCGGTCTCGGCCAGGTTGCGCGCCTCGACCGAGTGGCCGCAGATCACCGGATCTGCTCGCACGATGATCACAAGACGGTTCTCGATGGTGGTCATGGCTGTGCTCCCGGTTGTGTGGGGGTGAGGGGTTCACGAACCGGGCCGGAACGCGAGGGGGGAAGATTCGTGGTGGCCCAGGCGCTGGGCTCGGGGCCGAGTTCGACGAGCAGCTCGCCTCCGCGGTGCAGCTCCGCTCCGCCGATCCAGCTGCGCTCCAGCGGCTCGCCGTTCAGCAGCATCGACTGCACGTACTGCACGGGGCCGCCGTGCTCGGGCTCGACGAAGTTCTTGGTGCGCACCCTGAAGCTCTCGTCGCCGACAGCGATGGTCGCAGACGAGAACAGAGGAGCACTCACGAGGAAGATGTTCTGGCCGGCGACGGGAAACAGGCCGAGCGAAGCCCACACGTTCCACGAGCTGAGCCCGCCCGAGTCGTCGTTTCCCGGCAGCCCGCCGCGGCCGGATCCGAACTGCTGCAGCAGAACGTTGTGCACGACCTCGGCCGTTCGATCGGGGCGGCCGGCGTAGTGATACGCCCAGGGCGCCTCCATGTCGGGCTCGTTGTTGAGCCCCTCGAAGCGGCCGAGCGCGTAGCCGGCCAGCATCTCCGCGACGGCAGGCCTGTTGCCGGGCTGGGTCACGGCTGGGGCTCCAAAGCCGAAGAACTCGTCGAGCTGCGCCACGAACGCGTCGGCGCCACCGCTCAGCTCGATGCGCGAGGCCATGTCGTGCAGCAGCCGGAACGAGTAGTTGTAGCGGGTGCCCTCGTAGTAGGTGGAGTCCTTCAACAGCCCGCTCTCCGGATCGAAGGCGTTGACCCACCGTTCTGCGAGCGCCTCGAATTGCTCGGCGAGCGCCGTGTCTCCCACCCGCCGAGCCACCTTCGCCGTCGCCCAGTAGCCGAACGCCAGGTCGAGGGTGTGACTGATCGGATGCGTCTCGCCGTGCAGCAGGAATTCCTCGCCGTAGGTGCGGCGCAGGTCGTCCGACATGTGCACCAGCGCCCACTCCCAGTCGATGCCGGGCAGTCCCAGCTGGCACAGATCGGCCAGGAAGGTGTGCGCGAGAGCGCTGCCCTGGCGCGAGAAGCGGTCGCTCCCCCGGGCCATGCGGTAGCCGATCGGAAAGTTGCCCTCCTCCTCGCAGATGGTGAGGAGCGCGTTGGCGAGCTCGACGGCACGCTCCGGCAGCAGAGCGGTGAGCAGTGGCAGCTGGGTGCGATAGATGTCCCACATCGTGCTGATGTCGAAGGCGAACGGTCCGTCGCTCGGCCAGAACGGGCTCTCCGAGGGAGCCAGGCAGGGCTTAATTAGCGAGTGATACAGCGCGGTCGAGAAGACGGTCTGCCGCTCGGTCGAGGTCGTCTTTACGCTCACCGACTTCAGCTGCTTGCGCCAGTGCCGCTTGGTCTTCTCGCGTCGGTGATCGAAGCGACCCGGCCCGTCGCCGCAGTCTTCGCGCAGATTGCGCCGGGCCTGCTCGACACCGCGCAGCGAGAAACCGATGCGCAGTTCGATGGTCTCGCCCGCCCGACTCGGCCCCGCCCACATGAGCCCGAAGGGGCGCAGGGTCGTGGGCCTGATGTGGTCGAAGTCGAGCCTCTTGCCACCCGGCATCAGACGGCGGTCGTAGAACAGCATCTGCCGCCACTGCGGGGTGTCGCACTCGATGTACACGGCGATCGGCGTGCCCTCGACCACGATCTCGCCCTGCGCGACTCCGGGCTCCAGCGTCTCGAGGTGAGCACGCAGCGGAATGGTCGCGCCGTAGGGAATCGACAGCCCGCCCAGCGAGAAGTCGATCACCACGCGTGCCCTCGGGTCTTCGGGGAACGTGTACCGGTGAACGGCGCTCTTCGGCCCCACCGTCAGTTCTGCTCGCACGCCGGAGTCCAGCGTGGCGGAGTAGAAGCCGGGCTCTGCGGTCTCGTCCGTCAGATCCCAATGCCGGCCCAACGCATCCAGCGGCTCGACCATGGGCGTGACGCGAAAGTAGTTGTAGTACTTGCGAATCGCGCCGGTGCCCGATTGCTGAAAGTGGGTGAAACCGGATGCCGTGGGCCGGTCGTGCAGGGTCGAGGGCACGCCCTCGAGACTCAGATCGAAGCGGCCGTAGCCGGTCGGATAGGCGCCGGAATAGGCGCAGGCCGAGACCATGCCGAGCGGGTAGGTGGCTCCCGGATGCGTGTTGCCGATCTGCGGTTTGGGCCACCACCAGCTCGCGGCGAGCCCGGTCTGAGCGGGGAGGTTCGTGGGCTCCGACCCGAGGAACGGGTCGACGTGGCCGATCACGCGAGGGCCCGTCGTCGATTCATGATGTGACGCTAAGAGCCGGCGGCATCCACGACATGAACAAGCCCGAGCGCCGAGGTGAACGGCCCACCAACGGTGGCCTGCAGCGGCGCCCTCATCAGGCGCGCTACTCGGTCAGTCGCTGAGGTTGTCGCTGAGGATCGACAGCACGGTCGACCGCGACTGCCTCGCCACGTCGCCGAGCCTCGCGGCCACCACCTCGACAAGCGACTCCAGCAGCACCACGTGCGGGATGCGCGAGGTGTGCTCAAGCTCGTGTCTGAACGACCCGCTGGCCGGAGCCACCACGAGGGCAGCGTCGGCGAGCGTCACCAGCGGCGATCTCGCGAACGAGGTGACCACCACGAGTCGGGCACCCGCCGCCCGCACGGCGCGGGCCGAACGCAGGCTGGACTCGTTCGCGCCGCTTCCGCTGATCACGATGCACGTGTCGGCGGGGCTCAGTTGACGCGCGGCGATCTGCTGACCGATCGGGTCTGCGACGAACTCGGTGGGTCGGCCCACGGCGGTGAGCCGCATCGCCAGGTCGAGCGCGAGCGGCGACGACAGGCCGTTGGCGATGGCGAGAAGACGTGAGGCGCCCACGATGAGCTCGAGCGACTTCTCGACCGACTCGTCGGTGAGCACGCTGGCGATCTGCGGCAGCGAGGCGGCGAGCGCATCGATGTCGGCGCGGATACTGCCGAGGGCTCCCGAGCCGTAGTCGCGCTCGCGCTCGCGGCCCTCGCCCTGAGCGAGTTCGCGGGTCAGCGCCACACGCAGCTGCGGATACCCGCGGTAGCCGAGGCTCTGGCAGGTGCGGATGACCGTCGACCTGGCGACTCCGGCTCGGTCGGCCAGGTCTTGAGCCGTGGTCTCGACGATGCCCTCGAGATCGGCGAGGATCAGCTCGACCACGCGGCGTTCGCTGGGCAGCAACGAGTTGATCACCGTGGCGATACGCGTCGTGGGGGTGACGTCTTCGCTACCGCTCCAGGTCATGTACGGGTGCTCCCTCGGTTATCCGTCGGCGGATGGCCCCCGAGATCGCGTCGAGGGCGATCGTCACGACCACGACGACGATCAGCAGCATTCCGACAACGCCCCACTGCCGATACTGAGTGTAGGAGGTGAGCATGTCTCCGATGCCACCCACACCGATCAGACCGAGCACGGCAGACGCGCGCACGTTGATCTCGAAGCGGTAGAGCCAGAACGACAGGAACTCGGGGCTGGCCGACGGCCAGACTCCCCAGCGCAGCACCTGCGACGTCGAGCCACCGGCGGCGCGCACGGCCTCGATCGGGCCGCGGGGAACTCCGTCGATCGATTCGAAGCCCCACTTGCCGAGCGTTCCGATGCCCCCGACCGCGAGCGCGAGCGCACCTGTCAGAGGCGTGAGACCGGTGACCGACAGAATGATGATGGCGATGATGATCTCGGGCACGGCCCTGATCACGGCGAAGACTCCGCGCAGCGCGGCCTGCACCGGCGGCGGGCCGAATCCCTTCGCGGCAAGGAAGCTCAGCGGCGTCGCCACGATGATGCCGAACACCGTTCCCACCCATGCCATCTCGACCGAGCGCCAGGTCTGGTAGAGCGCCTCGCCGAGCTTCGACCAGTCGGGGGCCGAGAACATGAGCCAGAGGTAACGAACGATCTCGGAGGGCAGATTGCCGAGCCTGGCCCAGTTGATGTCGACAGACCAGAAGGCGACGACCACGATGACGCAGACGATGGATGCGACGACCCGGCTGCGTGTGCGGGAGGGGCGGGGTGGGGCGATGGCACTCATACGAGCCTCTTCCGGATGGCGCTGGAGACGAGCTCGAGCAGGATGACGACGACGAGGACCTCGAGGATGATGACCGACAGCTGGTCGTAGCGGAAGTAGGTGCGCACGGCGTCGATGAGCAAGCCGATGCCGCCGGCGCCCACGAGACCGAGAACGGTGCCGGAGCGAACGTTGAGTTCGAGAACGTAGAGCACCTGGTTCACGAAGCTGGGCCACACGTCGGGCAGGGCGGCGGCGCGGTTGATCTGCGCCTGGGTGCCACCGGCGGCGCGACCCGCCTCGAGCGGGCCGGCGTCGTTCGACTCGATGGCCTCGGAGACGAGCTTCACGATGATGCCCACGTTGAACAGCACCAGCGCCAGGATTCCGGGCAGCGCCCCGACGCCGACCATGGCGACGAGGATCGCGGCGTAGAGCAGCTCCGGCACGGCGCGCACGATGTTGAGGATCACGCGTACGACTCCGCGCCCGACCCAGTTGGGGTTGGTCAGACGGGCTGCCCAGAGGCTGAGCGGAAGCGCGATGAGAGTGCTCACCGCGGTGGCGATGACCGCCATCTCGAGCGTCTCGAGCATGGGCGGGATGGTGCGGGGAAAGAACGACCAGTCGGGCTGCAGAAGCTGAACGATCTTCGCGGCGCCGTTCTGCCAGTTGCGCGCGATGGCGTCGAGCGAGAACGCGATCCCGAGCTGCGGGCTCAATGTGACGGCGGTGATCAGGGCGATCACACCGAACGCGAGCCACGGCTTCCATCGGCCGGCGGGCCGCGGCGGCGGGGTGGCGGTAGACGACGCCGCCCTCGCCGTCGCGGCCGGGGCGGGCACGGATGCGGGTGCGGTCATCGGTCGAGCACGTCCTCGGCCCGGATCGAGCGGCCGTAGATCTCTTCGAAGACGGCGTCGCTCGCGTCGTCGACAGAGCCGTCGTAGACGACCTCGCCGGCGCGCAGGCCGATGAGGCGGGTGCCGTACTCACGTGCCAGGTCGACGAGGTGCAGATTGGTCAGCACCGTGATGCCGAGCTCGGTGTTGATTCGACGCAGGTCACGCATCACGGCGTGCGCGGTGGGCGGGTCGAGGCTGGCCACGGGTTCGTCGGCGAGCACGAGGTGGGGCTCCTGCGACAGGGCCCGCGCGATCGCGACCCGCTGTTGCTGGCCGCCCGAGAGCGACGAGGCGCGATCCCATGCTTTGGCCAGAATGCCGACCCGCTCGAGGGCGTCGAACGCGATCTGCTTGTCGGCCGCCGTGTGCACTCCGAGCAGCGTGCGCCAGGTCGGAGTGTGTGCGAGACGACCGACGAGCACGTTGTTCAGAACGCTCGTGCGGCCGGCCAGGTTGAACCCCTGGAAGATCATGCCGATCTCGCCGCGCAGACGACGCAGCTCGCGACCCTTCGCCTCGCCGAGATTGTGCCCGCCCACGGTCAGCTGACCCGAGGTGATGGGAACGAGCCCGTTGATCGCGCGGATGAGACTGGATTTGCCGGAGCCGGACAGGCCGACGACCGAGACCATTTCGCCCGGCTCGATGTCCATCGAGATGCTCTTGAGCGCGACGACGCCGTTGGGGTAGCGCACGCTGACATCGCGCATGCGGATGGCCCACGGCGCGGAGGCCGAGGCGACTGCCCCGACCTCCGCAGTGTGCTGAGTCACGCTACTTCAGTCCGAGCTTGTCGGCCGCGCGGGCGACGACGTCGAGCGAGCCCGGGTCGGCCGGAGCCAGCTTGGTGATCGAGTAGATCGCGGTGAGTTCCTTCGACCCCTCGGGGGTGTTCGAGTAGTCCTCGAGCGCCTTGGTGATCTTGTCCTGCATGTCCTTCGGCAGGTCCTTCGTGAGCGCCACTCCGTCGTTGGGGATCTCGTCGGAGAGGGCGAAGACAACGACCTTCTGTCCCACGTCGGGCTTGTCGCTCTTCACAATGTCGCGGGCGTCCCAGAAGCTGAATCCCACCTCGGCGTCGCCGTTGTAGACGGCCAGAACGCTGGCGTCGTTGGCCGTGACGGGCAGCTGTTCGATGTCGTTGTCTGTGTCGATGCCGGCCTCCTGCAGGGCGAGCACCGGGTAGATGTAACCGGCGGGCGATCCGGGGCCGAGCATGGCCACCTTGACGCCGTCTTTGATCTTCGAGATCGAGTCGAGCCCGGCCGGGCCCTTCAGAGCGTCGGCGCCGTTGCAGAAGAGCTTGCCGTCGCGCTCGACGGGGGTGTCGTCGCAGTACTTGTCGGGGTTGTTCGTCATGAACTGGGCCGGGTAGGTGATGTTGCCGTTGCGCTCGGTCTGCAGTACGACGGATGCGCCGTACATGTCGCTCGCCTGCCACAGCTGGAGCGACGGCAGGAAGCCGATCTGCGCCTGGCCTGCACCCATGGCCTCGACGGCGGCCTGGTAGTCCTTCGACACCACGCCGGTGACGGGGATGCCGAGGGCCTTCGTGAGCATGTCGGTGAGCGGCTTAGCGGTGTCGACGAGTGCGCCCTGGTCTTGCGAGGGAACGAGGGCGAGCGTGAGCGAGGTCGGGTCGGCCTGGGCCGCGTCCGTCGAGCCGTCGGTCGAGCCGGAGGCCGAGCATCCGGTGAGGGCGACGGTCGCGAGGGCGACGGTGGCCGCCCCGGCGAAGGTGAGGCGCTTGCGAGAGATCATGGAACTACCTTTCGGAGGGTGTGATGAGAGGAGCGGGTGAGGAGGATGAAGAAGAGGAGTCGCGGAGCCACTCGGTGATGGCCGGGTAGAGGTCGTGCAGGTGGTGCGCCGAAAACGTGGGCGTCACATCCGGCGTCTCGTCTGAGGTCGAGCCGACGAGAGCTGTCAGCGCCCCGCGAGCGTGCGCGGGGGCGAGATCGTTGACCCAGACGTCGCCGATGCTCAGAACCTGGCCGCGGGGCAGCCACTCGTCGAGCACGGCGCCCATGCCGTTCGGCTTGCCGAGTGAGGTGTAGGTGGCATCGAACAGGCCAGCGAGGCCGAGCATCTCGAGGGCTGCGTCGATGCGGATGTCGGGTGCGTTGGTGGCGACGATGAGGTTGGCGTGCTGGCGCGCCTCGCTCAGAAATTCGGCGAGGCCGTCGGGGGCCACGACGGGGGCGAGCGGCGAGCCGAGGTGTGCACGGCTGGCCAGATAGGCCTTGCCGAGCGTGTCGGGCCGGATGCCGTGGTCGGCCGACATGAGCCGCACCAGGTCGTATCCGTCGATGGCGCTCGTGCCGGGAGCGCGGCCGGAGGGATGCTGCTCGAGCGTCGCGACGATGGTTTCGACGAAGGCGTCGGCTTGGTCGGCGGCCAGCTGCTGAGCCGCAGCGCGGGCATAGGCGACGACCGGTCCCACCCCGAGGGAGAGCGTCCCATCGAAATCGAACAGCAGGGTCTTGTCGCGGTACGGCACGCTTTTCCTTTCACTTGTGGACACAGCGTCCATGATAGGTAGAGCGTATAGACGCAATGACCACGCTGGGTGAACAGCATGTAAACGATTTTTTGATGGACGTCGCCGCCTACGATGGCGACGTGACGATCGACGACCTGCTGACTGCCTCCGCCCTCATAGAGGCCGGTGAATCACCGCGGGCCGTGCTCGAGGGTTCGCTTCTCGCGCGGCAGATCGGGCAGGATGCGTCGGCCCGGCGGTTCTCGCAGTGGGGCCTGTCGACCGTCGTCGATGAAAACACGGGCACGCCGGTCATCTCGCCCGAGCTCTTCGCCGAGTTGCACCGACTGGCCGGCCTCGACGCGACCTGGCCCGTCGGCAATGCCGGGCTCATCCACGTCTACGGCTATCTGCTGTCGACCGTCTCGACACCCTACGGGCTGAAGCGCGACCGCTGGGTGAACGGCGATGTGGCGCGTGCTTTCGGCCTCGAGCCGTCTGTATTCACTCCGTGGTTCGGTCCCGCGTCGGCGACCACTCCCCTGCACCGGCTCGCGGTTGCGCTGTCGCCCCTCTTCAACGCTCCCGGCCAGGCGCACGGCGTCGAGTTCGTGATGCACGAGAGCTCGGATCGCATCGTGGCCACGACGGTTCTGGTGCGGCATCCGGGAAGTGGGCATTCGGCGCTCCTCTACGCCGTCGACGCCAAGCTGCTCACCGCGTTCCCCTTCGAGATCACGGCGGCGAGCATCGCGTCTCTGCAGACGGAGTCACCGCGCCTGCGCTACAACGCCGTGGTCGACGCGCCGAGGCAGCCGCTCGACAGCCGCCGCGTGCTGCTAGACGCAACATCCGACCCCGAATAAAGCAGCGCCGACTCCCCCGCTTTCCCTAGTGTTAGAGCCACACGAGCAAAGGAGCACGGCATGGCCGAGTCGAGCGCAGGACTGTCGAAAGAGGAACGCGACGCCGTCAAGGAGCGGGCGAAGGAGCTGCGCGAGGAGGCCAAGGCGGGCAAGAACCGCGAGGCAGGCGAGAAAGCCGTAGCGAAGGCGATCGCAGAGATGCCCGAATCGGATGCCGCTATCGCGGGCCGCATCCACGAACTCGTCGCCGAGCACGCGCCCCAGCTGATGCCGAAGACCTGGTACAGCCAGCCCGCCTACGCGAACACCGACGGCAAGGTCATCTTGTTCGTGCAGAGCGCGGCAAAGTTCAAGACGCGGTACTGCACGCTGGGCTTCAGCGAAGACGCCGCGCTCGACGACGGGCAGATGTGGCCGACGTCGTTCGCTGTCACCGAGATCACGCCCGCGGTGGAGAAGCGGATCGCGGATCTCATCCTGAGCGCGGCCGGCTGACAGGCCTTTGCTGTAGATGTCGGGCCGCGTCGGTGGCACGATGGCGGCATGAGCATCATCGTGACGCCCGAACCGGGCGAGGCGACCGGTGAGGTCGCGGAGATCTATGCGGAGGACATCGCCGATCAGGGCTACGTGCCTGCGCACACGCGGGTGATGGCCGTGAATCCCGAGGCGTACCGCGCCTGGGAGAACCTCATCGGGGCAATCGCTCGCCCTATGGACAAGCGGCGCTACGAGCTGATCACCCTCGCGGCCGCCGAGGCGCTGCGCTCGAAGGCCTGCCGTCTGGCGCACGGAAAGAAGTCGCTCCAGTACATCTCGGAAGACGAACTCGTTCGCATTGCCCGCGATTATCACGATGCGGGGCCTGTCGGCCGCAGAGGTCGCGATGATGGAGTTCGCCGAGAAGCTCAGCACCGAGTCGGCCGCGATGACGGATGCCGACAGCAGGTCCCTGCGCGACCACGGCTTCACCGACCGCGAGATCGTCGACATCGCCCTCGCGGCTGCTGCCCGTAACTACTACAGCCGCGCGCTACACGCGCTCGGCGTAGAGGTGGATGTCCCTCCCGGCCTCAGCGAGCCGCTTCGCTCGGCGTTGGTCGACACGCTGTAGCGCCAATTAGGAGTACCAAGAATGAGCTAAGTGCTGTCGCGAGTCCCAGAGCGGCTTTAGCCCTGCTCCTCAGAGGACAACGGTTGAGCGTTTGGAAGTCCTCAGCGGAGCCTCTTCGGTGATGCTTCATCGGAACCTGGGGTGCAACGACGTTCCAGACATCTACCGCTTCAGAGCGCTCCCGTGATCAGAACAAGCCCCCTTATTACGCGGAAGCCGGGCGTGAATCCACCTCAAGTCGGGCCGTCGTGCTGCGTTCATAAGCGGAACGCGGCGGCTGAGATCCGCTGACGCGATGGGATGTAGCCCTGCCAATGTTCTTCAAAGTCGAACACCTTCTAAACCGGGCTTCACCTGGATAAATAAGTCTAGACGTTCGTCAGTGAGTGCCTGAGAATATGGCTGAGATATAGGCCACAGGACCAGCGGCAAGTTGCTCCCTGGGCTCCCTGAGCCCTCCAGGCGATACGCGCCAAACGCCCACATTGCGATGAATGCTTGAGACGAGGAGGCATGCAACTACTAGTAATTTCGGACCGAGGGGCACCAAAACCACATTGTGCGTGCGTTGTAGACCGTGGCTAATCATCTCGAGTTCGACAAATGTCGAATATGGGTCGTCCACCGGAAATGACCATACGTTGCGCTCGTCGACGATATTAATCAGCAAGTCATTGGCTTTTCGGACGGCATCATCGAAGCGAACATCAAGACTCTGGGGGACGGCGAGCCACGTCAGAGCTGGGTCCATTACCTGTTGAGCAGCAAGCGCGAGTTCCGATTCATAACCTAGCCCGATCAGGGTCGCGAGTCCGAAGTCTGCTTCGCCAATTCCTGAGAACTCAGGACTGACCGCACCAAATTCCGTTATAGGGCCATGATCGATGGGAGGTTCAGTGAACTGGGCAAAAGAGTACAGAAAGGAAACCGAGATCGGTCGGCTAGCACGCGCCGAAGCCCATATGGCCGAATATATTGCAACAAGACTCGTACGTGGGAAGCTCGAAACATCGACTGCAATGTGTAAATGGTCTTTCTCAATCGACCACAATGCCTCCAAATAGGAAAGGACGTGCTGAGACGCCTCGAGAGCGTTCGCAGCGGACTTCACCTGAACCGCGGCCTGTTTTTCTGCCCACGCCAGATTTGCCGCGAAGGAATGTTCCTCTTGAACTCCGAACCGAATCCCCATGGCCGTTTCATATCTGGCCGACAAGGAGGAAGCAACGTGTATCGAGCGTCCCTCATAACCGATCGCGAAAATAAGACCGTCGTAAGCCGTCTCATCTACATCGGCATCGCCACCGCCGACAACTCGAACCTCGGGTTGGACTCTCTCGGAGCGCCATCTTAGTTCTTTTACCAAAGCCCGGCCTGCCTGTCCAACAGAGATGTCAAGGCCCGCTTGTCGGGACCGCTGTTCTCATCCCGCGCCCGCTCCAGCAAAGCGTTGAGAGACACTGCTCGGCCCACTCGTTGCGTCAACCCATACCCGGGTGAAAGTAGGTAGGAAAGGCGAAAGCGCTTGCCTCGGGACGACGAGATCGGATCCGACGAGGCCGAGCCCCGATGCACGCCTCTTGAGTCACCAGTTGAAAGTTGGATAAGCGCACCGGAATTAAGACCTCGGGATACCAGTTCCTCCGTGGCGTCGTCAGAATGCGAATCTACGATGAAGGAAGATATCGGATCCTCTGGGAAGGTTTCTGACATGAGTTCATTGTGAAAAGCGCGCCCCAATATATCAATGAAGGAAAGCAAACCCCTCGGAAGCGCTCGACCTAAATCTTCGCTGATTGGCAGTCCCCGCAGGAAGCTGCGGAAAGCAGACGCCGTCCGCGTCACAGCATCGACTTGAACCGCCCGAGGCACAAAAGATTTTGAATCGAGTCCGTTGAGCAACATCGGGGTGATGAACGCCAGTCGTCGCGGATTACCTTCGCACAGGTTCATTATTCCTGCTGCTCCAACATAGAGGCGCCCGGTCGAAACCTGGCTCTGGATTCGTCTTCCCGAAAGCCTCGAATCCCTCAGATACGCCTCCCGAACCAACGCGGTCTGACGGACCTTCCTAATTGGCGCTCGAATATCGGATGAGCTCTCGCTAAGAAGGTCTTGGGATGACAGGTTCTTCTTAACAAGATACTCTTCGAAGCTCGGATCCTTCCGCGCTAGCGATCGAAATGTACGAGCCTGGGACGAGTCCGGTCCGTAAGAATTCTTTGCGCTTTTGCTCGTCGATCCGGACAGCAGACTCGGCCCAAGGGTTGTGTAAATATTCAGGTCGAGTCCGGTGTGATGGCTTGCGGACTTCGCGAAAAACGCTGCTGAAAAGTCCTCAATGTCCCGTTCGCTGGCCGCCTGTAGATCGACGACCGAATAATCGTTCATAGCGGAAGCTCGAGATCGTGCGGGGAGGCCTCGATAAGCCTGCATATATGGCGCAATAGCTACTTTGAACAGAATGTCTGTATCGCTGTGCCGAAGGTAGGAGAGGAGGTGTTGTTGCATCGATTCTGGCGCCACCTCCACCTCGTCGAACAGAACAGCCCAACGTGTACCAGACGACCAATTACTAGCAGCCGCGATAATTTCGACTGCACCCTTGAGGCCCGTATCTAGATCGACGATATCTACCTCATCGATGGAAAAGGACTGGCCCATCTGCTTGCGGAGCAACTGCCTGTTCCAGGCCGTGACTGCCACCATCTGTCTAGCGCGTAATGCCTGCTGCAATGCGCCGATAGTCGGAAGCGATACGTCTAGTTGCCATAGCGCAGATAACTGCTCTACCGCTGCCGCCTCCTCGGCCGAGGTGAGGAGAGTAAGTGCTGAGTGGCTGCGTGAACTTGTGCAGTGCCAAGAAAAACTCTTTGCTATGCACCTAAAAGCGTGAAAGGCGTAGAGAGTTTGAATGCCCAAGTTGGCCAAATCGTTAGGAAGTCCAGATGTTGCCAACGTTTCAAGCTGATCGGAAAGCTGAATGTCTATAGGGATAAACAGCCCGCTGAACAATGGTGCGTTAATTGCGTGACCCTGCGCTGCTCGAGTACGTCTCTCAACACCTTCCGGCGTCAACATCTTCAACAACGTAGTCTTCCCGCTTCCACGAGGACCCATGATCAACGTATTGGAGGAGACCGTTAGAGCTTCGTAAGCCTGTGGCTGCACAAAGTTGTCGGCAACCTCTGAGGCCGTCAGATCCCGTGCATTGAATCGATCAAGCCGGTCTAACGGTGACTCCATAATGTCGTCCATTACATCGATCCTAGGAAGATTTCCGATGGGTGAAGCGAATAATGCTGGGATTGGCTTATTTGAATCGTCCCTGATGCGGATAGGGAATCTAACATTCCTCTGCGGTCAGCCGGAAGCATGTAACGCAACTCTGGGTGCGTTGTAAAGATATCTTCCAAGGGCAAGAACCGTTCAGGAGAGCCTTTCACGTAGGCCTCGACGAGCGAGGACGCTTTAGCTATGTCGTCTCTATAGCCGAACCCAGCCTGATCAGGGATTCCCTCATCAGATTTCGGCTGACTCCACCCCGCGCTGATGCTGTATTCCCACGATCGAATGATGCCGGCCTGTCCTGAGGTTCCCGGAACCGAATCAAAATCCTTCAAGTCCACTAGATGAAATTGATTTCTGACACGAGTAGCGAGTTCTGGGTAGAGTCTCGCAGAGAAACTACCGGCCGCCATGATTACCGGAGCTTGTGCACCCCCCGCCGCGTATACAAGATTTGGGTAATGCCGATGTCCGTGGATGACCATCCAGCATCCATCATCCTGAAGAATTTTGAGCACCTCGGGTCCAGCATCAAGAGCGCTGTAATCACCGATGTCGATTGCATCGTGTCGATACGGGTGATGATGCGCGAGAAGCACTTTTCGCGGATTGTTTGCGCGACTAACAAGCTCCTTGAGCTTTTCCAGAGTGTCAGGGCTAACGAGACCCCGCTTCGCCAATTTCTCATCGTCATGGCCTGCGGCCGTATTGAGAATGACAATGTCCAACTCCGGCGTTGAGTGGAGTGCGACGTTATCCTTCCAATAATCACGACGAACATCAGGATCGTCCATCGGAAAGGGAGGCTGAAGCGTCCTCGTAGACAGCGTAGGGTCAGACCACTTGTTCAAATTTCTTGAGTCAACGTCGTGATTTCCGGTTGTACCAATCAGCCACTTTGCAGTCAGGCGATTTCGAATATTTTGCAACCAACTCCACGCAAAAACGATGCCCTGGTGATCAGCACCATTCCCCATGTCTCCAGCACAAAGCACATAGTCAGCCTGCAATTGCTCCTCGCGAATAAGTACTTCCAGACTCTGAAATGGACCCCTCGACTCTTCCGCTCGTCCGGGAAGGGTTCTTGTCCAAGACGGGTCACGATCGCCGAACGGGATGGCACCCGCATCCGGATGGAAGGCGTGAATGTCCGAAATGATCGCGAGCTTAGTCATGCGCCCACTGACATCCGATTCGACGATTCACACATCGAAATAAGTAGTTCGGTTTTCACGGCACGAGCGGAGCGTCGCGATCCAACGTTGTAATGAACCTGGAAGTCCTTACTTCCCCATCCCACAAACGTCTTACTCATTTCTCTTGGCAATGAGAGATAAACGTGCACGCCTCTGGAACGGAGGCGAGAGGCCTCCTCAAATATCCGTTCTGCCGTCACTTCCGAGTGCTGAGAATACCCGTACTCGCCATAGTTGGCTCGATCAGACCTCCAAGGAGGATCTAAATACACGATGTCTCCTACGACTGCATCCTTTAAAGTGTCGGCAAAGTCTCCCGTGACAAGAGCAGCCGAAGCGAGTGCTGTGGCACATAGCTTGAAGGACTCTTCGTCGGGAAGCGAGCCCGTCTTTCGCCCAAATGGGACATTAAATTGATTCAGCCTGTTCGTGCGATATACGCCGTTAAAGCAATATCGGTTCAGGTACACAAACTGCACGGCGCTCTCAAACGTTGTCGAATCATATTTCTGGGCGCGAATCTCGTAATACGAAGTTTCTGTCGCGCTTAGAGATGCGACAGTCGCTCGCAAGCTCACTGGATCCTCACGTATCCAGCGCCACGCGTTCATCAGTAGCGGGTTAGCGTCACCAAGAACGGCCTTTTGTGGGTGATAAGCGAAGTAGACCGATCCTCCACCCATGAATGGTTCGAAGTAAGTCCCAGCAGACTGGACCTCTCGAAGGTGCTCGACAATAGCCGAAGAAGATCGTTTCTTACTGCCCATCCAACGAAGCACTGAGCTCGCGAGATCTGTCGCCGCCGCGTTCCTCGTCATCAAGTTGTCCGCCACACCGTCCCGCCCGCCTATACGAATAATGACTAAACATAGCGTTCTATGTCGATCAACCAAGCAAACCAACGGGACGCAAAGTGCCAACTGGTTAAGGCAAGGACTGGGAACGATACCCAATAGACAGCTGCCGGTGACACCTTTGCCGACTGTCGAAGTGCCCCTGGAGGGACTCGAACCCCCAACCTGTTCCTTAGGACGGAATTGCTCTTCCATTGAGCTACAGAGGCTGGCCTTTAGGAGTTTAGCTTAGAGGCTGGGGCAAGTGGTCTAGATACAGACGCAGCGCGACTTAGTCGGCCGACGCATCCGGTGCGGTGGTCTCGATACGCGTCGGCCGCGGGCGGCCTTCGGCTACTCGACCAGCGCAAGAGCCGAAGGCGCGGCGGAGCCGCCTATGAGTAGGGCACGGCGAAGCCGTTCAATCGCGACCGGCTACGCCGCGCTCTCGATGTAGCCCTCCCACGCCGGCTCCGCGCGCTCCGCTCCGCGGACAGTCCAGCCCGCCTGGTGCGGCATCTTCGGAGTGGCCCGCAGAGTCCAACCCATCTCGGCCGGGGTGCGGTCGCTCTTGATGTTGTTGCAGCGCAGACAGCAGGCCACGAGGTTCTCCCACGTGTCCTTGCCTCCGCGCGACTTGGGCATCACATGGTCGATGGTGGTGGCCGATCCCCCGCAGTAGAGGCAGCGCATACCGTCACGGCGCAGCACTCCGCGGCGCGACACGGGCATGAGTCTGGTCGAGGGAATGCGCACGTAGCGCGTGAGGATGATGACACTCGGTCGGTCGAACAGCCCCGAGGTCGCCCAAACCGGATGCTCGACGTCGCTCTCGATGATCGTCGCCTTCTCGTTCATCACGAGAACGATGGCGCGCTTGAACGAGACCACTCCGAGTGGCTCGTATCCCGCGTTCAAAACAAGTGTTCGCATTGTTGCCCTTTCGAATTGCCCTGCACGGCTTGCAGGGACCCGATGTGTCACCCATCGATTTTCTTCACGATCAGAGAAGCAAATGGACACAAAAAAAGGGCACCGTCAAAATGACAGCACCCTAGCTCAGCCGAACCCGGCTCAGACAACGTCCACTCGTGTGACTCCTGACGGCAAGCAGGCGGCAACCCGTGGTGCGGATGCTCCTGCCAGCTATCACGAGGTCTCCTCTAAAGGCTCGAATAATTGCAGTAAGAGTAACCCACGAACGACGTACCACAAACCATGTGGCACGCCGTTCGGGTGAGCTGTAACCGATTGTTCACAAATCGGCCAGCGACGATTCTGTCTAGACGATACGCACGAAGTAGTAGCTGCCCCACAGCGCACGGTGCTCGACCATACGGCCCCAGTCGGGCGAATCGATCACTCCGCCGGCACCGTCATAGATGCCGATGTGGTACATCGGCCACACCACGAGGTCGCCGGGCTGGGCGTCTTCCGGCGAGACGCGAATACCCATGGCGGCCTGGTTGCCGACGATGCGGGGCAGGTACACGCCGAACTGGCCGAACACGTACTGGGTCAGCCCATCGCATCCGAAACCGGCCTCGGGAGTGGCGCCGGCGCTATACGGAACGACGCCGACGAACTGCTCGGCGTAGTCGACGACGGCCTGGCCGCTGTACGCGCCGGAGGGCGGGTTCACCGCGAAGGTTCCGGCGGTGGGCGTGGTCGAAGCGGATGCCGTGCTGGCCTCGGTTGCGGCGACCGCGGCTGCGGCCGCATCGCGGGCGGCCTGCAGCTGCTCGCTCGTGGGAGCGGTGTAGGCGTCGCGGCTCACGGCGAGTGCGGCGGCGGTGTCGTCGACGGTGAGGGTCTGCGCTCCCCCGGCCAGATCGGTCGAGTTCTTCGCGTCGAAACCAGCGTTGCCATTGCCGAAGGCGTAGGCGGGAAGCGCCATCGTGGCGATGAGCCCCACGGCGAACGCCATGACGACGCCGCCCGCGACGTTGCGCTTGGTCGGCATCTTGAAACGGCGCGGCGGTGCGGTCTGAGCACTCCTGGCGACGGCGGCGGATGCGCGGGGAGCCGCGATCACCGACGTAGCAGAGCGGGTCACCGGGGTGAGGGGTCGGGGAACGGCCGGAACGATGGCGTTCTCGTCGATCGAGGTGTTCGGGTTCGGCTGGTCGTTCGGGGCGTCCAGCGACTCACGAAATTCGGTCAAGTCTGTACCTCCGGCACCTCGCGCGGCCTCTAGGGTGCCGTCCCGTCCCACTGAATTGTCTGCGGGGTATACATGCCAAGAGACGGGGAAAGAGGTGTCTTGGAATGGTCCATTCGCCATGCTCCGGCTGTCTGGACTCGTCCGATGCTACGTGACCGTTACCTGTTTGTCACCTAAATGACACCGAATTTAACGGATTGGTAACGGCGGGAATGAAAAAAGCTCAGCGCGAAGGGCTACTTGAAGTCTCTGTCGAGGTTCACGTTCAGGGCACCTGTCGTGCTGCCCACGTCGATGTGCATGTGGGTGCACGAGTCGGGGAACTCCTTGAAATTCAGGAGGTTGAGGGAGACCCCGGCAGACGCGCGGCACTCGCTCTGACCCAGGTTCGAACCGGAGGGCATGATCGGGTCGAGCACCTCGGCGAACTTCACCGTGTTCTGGTCTGCGCCGGGCAACGAGGCACCGTTGATCAGATAGAAGTCCACGGCATGGCCACCGCCGTTGATGTAGTGCGACGACCCGGTTCCCGCGCCCTCGATCTGGCCGGTGCACTTGCGGTTGATATCGCTCACGGCGACGGTGTCGAAGGTGCGCACGGCGATCACCATCACCTGCAGAATGCGCAGATCGATACCGCAGTCCGGCTTCACGACGCCGTCGGCCAGGGCCTGGATCTCGGGGATGTGATCGGGCACCGACCCCTTGAGCTTGCCCGCGGCCACAGCGGCCATCAGCTCCTGGGCGAGCTTCTGCGACTCTTTCGAGACGTAGCTGTTCGTGGTCGAGTAGAGCGAGCCGGGGGCGCCTTCGGCGTAGAAGTCATCGCGCACAGCGTTCAGCGCCGGGCCTTCGCCGACAGAGAGGTTCTGGCTGTCGGTGACGTCACCGGGCGTCTGCTTGGCCGCGAAGTCGGACGGGCTCGCGAAGCCCAGCGAGGGAATCGAGATCGAGACGACGAACAGCGCGGCGATCATCATGACGAAGCCCGCAAGAATGCGTCGCTTGATCGGCTGCGACCGCGCGTGCGACACGAAGGTGCCACTCGACGACGACAGCAGCTCGGCAACGGGAAGCGAGCGCCTGATGCGCGGAGAGGCGATCGGCACGGAGCGCACGGGGGCGTCGTCGCCCGCTGTCGCGAGGGCGGACATCACCTCGGGAGCCGAATGCGGCGCGACGATGTCGATCTCGGTGCTCACCGTGCTCGGCTCGATCACGACGTGATGTTCGGCGAAGTCGACCTCGGCGCTCATCACGGTCTCGGCGGCGATGTGCTCGGCCGTCTCGATCTCGAGCATCGGATGCTGCGCCACCAGTTCGATCTCGAGCGGCACCGTCTCGAGGTTGGCGACCGCGAGCATCCGCTCGTCGATCGCATGCTCTGCGGATGGCTCCGCCTCGAGCTCCTCGGCGATGACGGGAGCCTCCTCGGCCTCCGCTAGCGGCGTCTTCTCTACCTCGACGACAGGAGTCTTCTCGGCCTCGACGACAGGCTTCTCTGTGTGTGCACGGCGCGCGCGCCGCGACGTCGGAGCCGCGGGAGCAGGGGTTGGCTCCGGCTCCGGCTCCGGCTTTGACTTCTCAACGAGGACAGCCGCGATCGTGGGCTCGGCCTCGACGACAGGCTCTGGTTCGGTCACACGCTCGGCTGGTACGTCCGAGTCGGGGGCGACCACGGCATCCGGAGCAACCGCCGGCGCATCGCGCCTGGTTGCGTAGCGCTCTTCGTACTCGCGCTCGCGCCGCTCTCGACGACTCAGGCCGGCGGCCGCCTGTGCGGCAGCAGCTCGGTGCTGAGCCTCGGCTTCGGCCTCTGCCTGCTCCCGATCACGCAGCTGGCGGCGGCTCAGTGCGGCCGCGGGCTGCGTCGACCGTGAATCGCGGCGGCGGCGAGTGTTCTCGGCGTCTTTCTGCGATTCGGCGGGTTCGACCACGGGGCTGAGTATCCTTCGATGCCATGACTGGCAGACGTGTCCGACCGTCTTGGCGCAAAACGGGGCCGGGTAGTGCAGGAGACAGTCGGAGGGCGCATCCTGATCCGGAGCTCCGCCGCTCTGACGAGCAGCAGGAACTGTTCGAGGGTATGCGAATCCGACCCCCGTGTCACACTGACCCGGTCACCTGACAGCGCGCCTCCAGCGCACAAACAGGATCGGAGCAGGCGAATCAGATGCCGACGAAGATGTGACCCGCGACCTCGTTGGGAAGCTCGAGCCCCTCGGCGAATCCCTCGACCTCGACCAGAATGTACGAACCGACCTGCGAGAACGCGGCCGTGTTTCCGGGAACGACGCCGAACTGCTTGAGCTGCAGCAGCAGCTCCGGGTCGACCTGCGCGGGCTCGCCGAGACGGCGGATGGTCTTGGTCTGCGGCCCGACGGCCCCGTGCACGAGGGTGAGCAGGTTCACGACACCGCGGGTGAAGGGAACCGAGGGAGCGTCGCCGAATTCGTCGAGACCGGGGATCGGGTTGCCGTACGGCGACTCGGTGGGGTGGTCGAGCATCTCGATGATGCGCCGCTCGACCTGCTCGCTCATGACATGCTCCCACCGGCATGCCTCTTCGTGTACGTACTCCCAGTCGAGACCGATCACGTCGCTAAGCAGGCGCTCGGCCAGGCGGTGCTTGCGCATCACGTGAACGGCCTTGGTGCGACCGGTGCCGGTGAGTTCGAGGTGGCGGTCTCCCGAGACGACGACGAGGCCGTCGCGCTCCATGCGGCCGACGGTCTGCGAGACGGTGGGGCCGGAGTGTCCGAGGCGCTCAGAGATGCGTGCGCGCAGCGGAATGATGTTCTCCTCCTCCAGTTCGAGGATCGTGCGGAGGTACATCTCCGTTGTGTCAATGAGATCGGCCAACGATCACTCCTTAGGAAGTTGCGCACGTACGCCTCCACCATAACGTTTGGACGCGTTGGGTAAGGCTCGGCTCACTAGACTCAACATCATGCCTGAACTGACAATTCCCAGCGCCCTCTTGCCCGTCGACGGTCGTTTCGGTTGCGGCCCATCGAAGGTTCGCCCCGAGCAGCTCGTCGACCTCACCACGCGCGGGGCCTCTCTACTGGGAACGTCGCACCGTCAGGCGCCGGTCAAGAACCTCGTCGGATCGGTGCGGGAGGGACTCTCGGCGCTGTTCTCGCTGCCCGAGGGCTACGAGGTCGTTCTCGGCAACGGCGGATCGACCGCCTTTTGGGACGCGGCGGCATTCGGTCTCATCGAGAAGCGCAGCGAGCACCTCACTTTCGGCGAGTTCGGCTCGAAGTTCGCCGCCGCGGCCAAGGCCCCGTGGCTCGAGGCACCCCACGTGATCAACGCGCCGGGCGGCTCGCGAAGCGAGATCGAGATCGTCGAGGGCGTGGATGTCTACGCCTGGCCGCACAACGAGACCAGCACCGGTGTGATGGCACCGATCAAGCGCGTTCACGGCGACGCGGGCGCTCTCACGGTGGTCGACGCGACCAGCGCAGCCGGCGGCATCCAGTTCGACGCGGGCGAGACCGACGTCTACTACTTCGCGCCGCAGAAGAACTTCGCGTCTGATGGCGGCCTGTGGTTCGGCCTCTTCTCCCCCGCCGCCCTCGAGCGCGTCGAGCGCATCGCGGCGTCCGACCGTTACATTCCCGAGTTCCTCAGCATCAAGAACGCGGTCGACAACTCGCGCCTCAACCAGACCCTCAACACCCCCGCCATCGCGACTCTCGTGATGCTCGACAACCAGATCGAGTGGATCAACGGCAACGGCGGCCTCGAGTGGGCGTCTGCTCGCACCGCGGAGTCGTCGAGCGCGCTCTACGACTGGGCCGGCTCTGTCGACTACGCGAGCCCCTTCGTCGAGAACCCCGAGCACCGCTCGCAGGTGGTCGTCACCATCGACTTCGACGACGCGATCGATGCCGCCGCCATCGCCAAGGTGCTTCGCGCCAACGGCATCGTCGACACCGAGCCCTACCGCAAGCTGGGCCGCAACCAGCTGCGCGTAGCCACTTTCGTGGCCATCGAGCCGTCCGACGTGCGCGCACTCATCTCGTCGATCGAATACGTGGTCGAGAACCTCTAGCGCTCAGAACGCAGAGAACGGGCGGAGATTCGGGGTGTCCGAAGCGCATAGAGCGTCGGACCCGCGGAATCTCCGCCCGTTTGCGTGTGCGGTGGCGCTGCTCAGCGCAGGTCTTCGGGGGCGTCTTCGTCGTAGTAGACGCTCGAGCGGGGCTTGGAGTCGTCGAGCTCGACCACGGTGAGGCCCTCTTTGTCGACATCGACCGTCTGCTCCGCCTTGGCCGGGGCCGGGGCGTCGTCGCCGCGAACGAGAACAGACGCGTCGAGAACGGCCGCCTCAGCCTGCTCGTGAACGGCGTCGTCGAGCACGTCGTCGTCGAGAATGTGGTCGTCGAGATCGAGTTCGTCGTCGTCGAGGTCTTCATCGTCTGAGTCGTCGTCGACATCGTCTTCATCGTCGTCGTCTTCGTCCGCCGCGAGCGCCGCGGCGTGCTCCTGCGCGAGCTTGTAGTCCTCGAGGCGATCCGACCATGGGGTCCACTCGGGCGCCAGAACAGAGGTCTCACCCGGAAGCAGCTCGGTCTCGAGAACGGCGGGTTCACTGTCGGCGTCGATCCGTGAGAGCGTCGCGGTCCAGTGCCAGTCGGGGTAGCCGGGCATCAGCGACGCGAAGTGCAGGCTCAGCACGTGCTCGTCGTGAGCGGTGTGCCCGACGACCGCGCCGATCGTCGAGGCCGGAGTGATCTCGAGAAGCGCAGCGCGCGCCTGATCGACGGCCGCCAGAAGAACAGGATCCGCCTCGAAAACGGGCGCTGTATCGACGGTCTCGCCCTCGACCTGGTCGTCAGACGACTCGTCGGGGGTGGGGTCGGAGTGCTGCACCGGTGTCTACGCGTCCAATTCGTCGGCGACCTTGCGCAGCAGCGCAGCGATCTTGCGGCTGTGCGCCGTGTCGGGGTAGCGGCCCCGCTTGAGGTTCGTACCGATGCCGTCGAGAACCTTGACCAGGTCTTCGACGATGATCGCCATGTCGTCGGCCGGCTTGCGGCTGAGCTTCACAAGGCTGGGCGGGGCTTCGAGAACGCGCACCGAGAGCGCCTGGGCGCCCCGCTTGCCGTCGGCGATGCCGAATTCGAGCTTGGTGCCCGCCTTGACCGTCGTACCTGCGGGCAGGGCTGACGCGTGCAGGAACACCTCTGAGCCGTCATCGGAACTGATGAAGCCGAAGCCCTTCTCGTCGTCGTAGAACTTGACCTTGCCGGTAGGCATTCGCGGATCTCCTCGTGTGAATACTGGCCGCCACGTGGCTGGCGGGCACACGATAGCCTAACCGGCCTGCGCGGAGACCGTATCCTTAGGGGTGTGACAGACAATCAGACACAGCCGGTTCGCTCGAGCGAGCGCATCCTGGCCTTCATGATCGCCGGCATCATCGGGGCGTCGCTGCTCTGCTTCGCGTCGTTCCTCATTGCGTCGCTGGTGGGAGTGCGCGGCGAGGCGCTGTCGCAGGGCGTCTGGCCCGTCGTCGTGATCTTTCCGTTGATCGGCCTCCCGATCGGACTGGTGCTCATCATCGTGCTGCTGTTCATGAATCTCCGCCGCCGCGCCAAGGAGGCACCGAAGCCTCGATGAGCGACACTCTCGCTCTCGCCGGTCGACTCCAGCTTTTGGATGACGACGCGCTCGTCGCGCTCGTCTCCACACGTCTGTCCGATGCCCGCGGCATCAAGGACTTCTTCGATCTCGCCGACCGGCTCCTCGACCCAGCCGCCGTCGACGCCGCACTCGCCACCCTCCCCCGCCGGACTCTCGCGGCCCTCGCGCATCCGTCGCCCGACACCGACCCGGCCGACCTCGAGCCGGCAGACCGACTGTTTCTGACCGACGGTGAGACGCCGGGCGGGCCCCTGGATGCCGTCGCCCGCGTTCTCGAGTCGTGGCCGGCCCGAGGCCTGCCGTCGGCCGAGCAACTCGCGAACGAGCCGGCACCGGAGGACACCGACCGCGCACCGCAGCGCGACAGCAGTGACCGGATGGCCGCCGAACGCGCGTTCACCGCCACCGCCGGCATCGCCGAACTCCTGCACGAGCTGCGTGCGACTCCCGTGAGGGAACTCGCCAAGGGTGGCGTCGCAGCCCCCGACGCGAAGAGGCTGCTCGCCTCTCTGTCGATCGAGCCCAACGACCTCGACGCTCTGCTGCGCATCGCACGCCGAGCCGGTCTCGTGACTCTCGACGATCTTCTGTGGACCGCGACCGACAAGGCGCTGCCCTGGCTGCTCAAGGGTTCGGCAGATCGCTGGATCGCCTTGGCGACCTCGTGGCTCGACGCCCTGGCGACCGACATCGGAGAGGTACTGCGCTCGCGCAGCCGCCGCCCGTGGGGCGCCGACGCCCAGCGCACCATCGCCTACCTCTACCCTGCGGGCGGAGACGCGCTGCGGGGACGAGTCGCCTTCGTGCTCGACAGCGCCGAGTATCTCGGCATCACGGCAAACGGATATCCGGGAGCAGCCGCTCGGGCACTTCTCGACAACACCACCGAGCCGCTCTCCGAGGTGGCAGCAGCGCTTCTGCCGTCGGAGGTGTCGAACGTGTACCTTCAGCACGACCTCACCGTCATCGCTCCGGGACCGCTGACTCCCGACGTCGATGTGCGGCTGCGAACGCTGGCCGACATCGAGGGCCGCGGCCTCGCATCCACCTATCGCATCTCTGCGGCGAGCGTCACCCGAGCGTTGGCCGAGGGCGAGACTGCCGAGGGCATCCTGTCGTTCTTCCGCTCTGTCTCGCTGACCGGCGTTCCTCAGCCCGTCGAGTATCTGGTCACCGAGGCCAGCTCGCGCTACGGCAGGCTGCGGGCGGGAGCGGCGAGCCCCGAGGACGAGTTGCGCGGCATCGGCAGCTACGTGCGAAGCGACGACGACGCGCTCCTGAGCACGCTCGCGGTCGACCACGGCCTCGCCTCGCTGGGCCTCGAACTCGACGGCGGCGACAGGCTCACGAGCCGGTTCCCGTTCGAGACGCTGTTCTGGATGATCTCCGACGCGAGGTATCCGATCGTCGCCGAACGAGCATCCGGGGCCACCTTCGCGCCGGTGCGCGCCCGCGTTTCGCAGAAGACGCCCGCGCCGAAGCCGCGCCCCTTCGTCGACCTCGTCGCACGCCTGCGTGAATCCGCTCACGCGGTCAGCGACGCCCCCGAGGCGTGGATCGCTCGGCAGCTCGACGTCGCCATCAAGGCGAAGAGCCCGCTCGCGGTCAGCGTCGGCATGCCCGACGACAAGACGGTGGTCTTCCTGGTGACTCCGCTCTCACTGGCGGCGGGCCGCCTCAGGGCGATCGACGAGAAGGCCGGAGTGGAACGCACGCTTCCCTTGCGCAACATCACCGCCGTAGCGCCCGCCCCGTAACGCGCAAGCCCCATGCGGGCAGGGCAGGGTGCGCCCGGCAGCCGGTAGGCTCGTACGTTATGCCGTCTGGCCCATTGATCGTCCAAAGCGACCGCACCGTCCTCCTCGAGGTCGCGCATCCCGATGCCGAGAGCGCGCGCCACGAGCTCGCGGTGTTCGCCGAGCTCGAGCGCGCTCCCGAGCACATCCACACCTATCGCATCACGCGACTCGGGTTGTGGAACGCGCGAGCGGCAGGCCACGAGGCCGCCGAGATCCTCGGCACGCTCGAGCGCTACTCGAAGTTCCCGATTCCCCAGGCCGTCTCGATCGACATCGAGGAGACCGTGGCCCGCTACGGCCGCCTCGTCATCGAGCGCGACGAGGAGGGCGGGCTTCTGTTGCGCGCCACCGACTCCGCCGTGCTCAGCCAGATCGCGTCGGGCAAGAAGATCGCTCCGCTCCTGGTCGAGCGACGCGCGCCCGACACGTATGCGGTCGCCCCCTGGGCGCGAGGCCAGCTCAAGCAGGAACTGACCAAGCTCGGGTGGCCCGCAGACGATCGCGCCGGATACACGCCGGGAACCCCGCATGAGATCGCGCTCCAAGAAGACGGCTGGGCGCTGCGCGACTACCAGAAGCTCGCCGTCAGCAACTTCTTCGAGCGGGGCTCGGGCGTCGTCGTCCTCCCCTGCGGCGCGGGCAAGACTCTCGTCGGTGCGGGAGCGATGGCGACCGCGAAGACGAACACCCTCATCCTCGTGACGAACACGGTCTCGGCTCGGCAGTGGCGCAGCGAGCTCCTGAAGCGGACGACGCTGACCGAAGACGAGATCGGCGAGTACTCGGGCCAGCTCAAAGAGGTCAAGCCCGTGACCATCGCGACGTACCAGATCCTCACCGCCAAGCGGAAGGGCGCCTACGCTCACCTCGAGTTGCTCGACGCCCTCGACTGGGGACTCGTCGTCTACGACGAGGTGCATCTGCTTCCCGCGCCCGTGTTCAAGCTCACCGCCGAGCTGCAGGCCCGTCGCCGCCTCGGCCTGACGGCCACGCTGGTTCGCGAAGACGGCCGCGAGGGCGACGTGTTCAGCCTCATCGGACCCAAGAGGTTCGACGCCCCTTGGAAGGAGATCGAGGCCCAGGGCTTCATCTCACCCGCGGAGTGCTTCGAGGTGCGCATCGATCTGCCTCAGAACGAGCGGCTCGAATACGCGGCGTCGGCCGACGACGAACGGTATCGCCTCGCCGCGACGGCTCCCGCGAAACTGGATGTCGTCAAGCGGCTCATCGAGAAACACTCCGGCGAGCGCATCCTGGTGATCGGCCAATACCTCGACCAGCTTCAGCAGCTCGAGGCGGAACTCGGAGTGCCGTCTCTCACGGGTGCCACCCCGGTGGCCGAACGCGAGCGGCTCTACGAAGCCTTCCGCGACGGAACCGAGCCCATCCTCGTGGTGAGCAAGGTCGCGAACTTCTCGGTCGACCTGCCCGAGGCGAGCGTCGCCATCCAGGTATCGGGGTCGTTCGGCTCGCGCCAGGAGGAGGCCCAGCGGCTCGGCCGCCTGCTGCGACCGAAGGAGTCCGGCCTGTCGGCCAACTTCTACACGCTCGTGGCCCGCGACACCGTCGACCAGGACTTCGCGCAGAACCGGCAACGCTTCCTCGCCGAGCAGGGCTACAGCTACACCATCCTCGACGCCGACGAACTGAGCCCGCAGCCCGCCCTCTGACGCGCGAGCCTCAGTACAGGATGCGCTGCGTGAGCAGGTGGTCCTGCCAGAGACCCGCGATGTTCAGATAGGCGGGGGCGACGCCGATGGGTTCGAACCCCGTTCGCTCGAGAACGCGCCGAGACGCGGCATTGTCGGGCAGAACACTGGCCTCGAGTCGGTGCAACCCGATCGCATCACGGCTGTGAGCGATGAGCGCCTCCAGCGCTGCCGTGGCCAGCCCGCGCCCTGTCTGCGAGGCATCGATCCAATAGCCCACGCTCGCGCTCTGAAACGGTCCTCGAACGATGTTCGAGAGGTTCAGCCGGCCGACGATACGATCCCCTGCGGCGAGAACGAGCGGCAACCCGGATCCGGCCTCGTACTGCGCGAGCTGTGCGGCCGCTGTGCCCGCCTGGTGCGCCGCCGTGAAGAACTCTTCCGTGCGCTTCGGCTCCCACCGCGCGAGATGCTGCCGATTACGGGAGTAGGCCTGCGCTATCTCGTCGGCATCCTCTTTGCGAAGGAGCCGGAGGACGATGTCGTCTGTCAGAGCCGCGGCGAAAGTCACCGGTCGATCGTAATGCTCTCTGCACGCTCGACGTGCGTTAGCACGGCTCCCAGGAAAGTTGACTTTTGTTCCCCAACTACTCCCAGACAACGCCCAGAATACCCGCAGATACTAATCTCATGACTGGACCCCGAATCCTTATCGTCGATGACGAACCCAACATCCGCGACCTGCTTACCACGAGCCTCCGTTTCGCAGGCTTCGCCGTGCGCGCTGTCTCCAATGGCGCGCAGACTATTTCCGCCGTTCTCGAGGAAGAACCCGACCTCATCATCCTCGATGTGATGCTGCCCGACATGAACGGTTTCGGCGTCACGAAGCGACTGCGGGCATCTGGTTATACCGCTCCCATCCTGTTCCTCACGGCGAAGGACGACACCGAAGACAAGATCACCGGCCTTACCGTCGGTGGCGACGACTACGTCACCAAGCCGTTCAGCCTCGACGAGATCGTCGCGCGGATCAAGGCGATCCTGCGTCGCACGATGCAGGCCGACGAAGACGCCATCATCCGCGCCGGCGAGCTGACCATGGACCAGGACACGCACGAGGTCTACGTCGGAGACGAGGCCATCGAGCTGAGCCCCACGGAGTTCAAGCTGCTGCGTTACCTGATGCTGAACCCCAACCGCGTGCTGTCGAAGGCACAGATCCTCGACCACGTCTGGGAGTACGACTTCAACGGCGACGCCGGCATCGTCGAGAGCTACATCTCGTACCTGAGGCGCAAGCTCGACGCTCATTCCGAGGAGTCACTCATCCAGACCAAGCGCGGTTTCGGATACATGCTGAAGGTCTCGAAGGCATAGGGCGGTTTACCCAGGCGCCTGGCGTAATCTGATCTGCGACATGCAGCACATAATCCTCAGGCGCTGGAACGCGATCTCCTTGCGCAACAAGATCACCGGCGTGACTGTGCTGATGCTTACCTTCGGCCTCGTCGTGTCGGGCATCGGCACCATGACAGTGCTGCGCACCTACCTGATGAATCAGGTAGATGTGCGTCTGCAGAATGCCTATGCGGAGCCCACGTCTGTTCTCGGTCCCGACGCCAACCAGCGCGGCTTCGACCTCGACGATGTGCTCTCGGCACCGAAGACGTACTTCGTCGCCCTCCTCGATGCCAACGGTCAGCCAATCGTCACCAACTGGAGCGGCACCGGACTCCCGGCGCCGATGGTCGCCGGCATCGGCATGTCTACGGCAACGACCTTGGCCGACGCGCGCTTCACGGTGCACAGCACCAAGGGATCAGCGGATTGGCTCGCCGTCGCAATGGTTCTGCCGGTCGACGACTACGGCACGAACAACACGCTCGTGATCGCCCAGTCGCTCGAAGACACCGAGAACACGACCACCACCTACCTGTCGATCTTCTTGGCCTTCGGTATCGGTGTGGTCGTGCTCGGTGCCATGCTCACCCGCTTGCTCGTGACCAGCACTTTCGCTCCCCTCAGGCAGGTCGAACGCACCGCGGCCGCCATCGCGGACGGCGGCGACTTCAGCCAGCGCATGGCTGTCGAGACGCCGAATACAGAGGTGGGTCGACTCAACAAGTCGCTCAACACCATGCTCAGCCGCATCGACAGGGCGTTCGACGACAGAGCCCGAACGATCGAGCAGATGCGCCGCTTCGTCGGCGACGCCAGCCACGAGTTGCGCACTCCCCTGGTCTCCGTGCGCGGTTATGCCGAGCTCTATCGCATGGGCGCTCTGCAGACCCCCGACGACGTGAGCCAGGCCATGGATCGCATCGAGAAGGAGGCGATCCGCATGGGGTCGCTCGTCGAGGACCTCCTCGAGCTCGCGCGACTCGACGAGACCAAGCCGCTGAAGCTCAGTCCGGTCAACCTCATCCCGATCGCCATGGATGCTGCCCTCGACGCGCGGGCCTCCAGCCCGGGCCGCGTCATCCGCGTCTCGACCTCGCGGCCGTCCGATCCCATCATCACGTTCAACCCGGCCCTGGCCGTGGCGCCCGAGAGAGCGCAGGATGCCGATGGCACGTCGTCGCAGCCCGACCAGTCCGCGACCGGCTCGATCCCGTTCTCGTCTGCGTTCGCCCGGCTTCGCCGTCGCAGCGGACGAACGGGTGCGACCGCGCCTGATTCATCGGACGATCTCGTCGTGCCCGCGACGGTGACACCCTCGTTCGAGCTCGAGCACGCCACAGATGAGAACGCGATTCAGCCCCTGGTGATGGCCGAAGAGAACAAGATCCGCCAGGTGCTCGCCAACCTCATCGGCAACGCCCTGCGCTTCACCTCCGACGACAGCCCGATCGAACTCGCCGTCAGCGTCGACGAGCGCAACCGGCTGGCCACGGTCGACGTCATCGACCATGGCGAGGGAATCCCTCCCCAGATCCGCGAGAAGATCTTCCAGCGCTTCTGGCGTGCCGACAGCTCCCGCACCCGGGAGACGGGCGGCAGCGGCCTCGGCCTCGCGATCGTGTCGTCGATCGTAGCCGCGCACGGTGGAACCGTGCGCGCTCTCGAGACAGACGGCGGAGGAGCGACCTTCCGGGTGTCGCTTCCTCTCCTCGTCGAGCAGGCCTCCGCCGAGTCATCCACAGAGGGCGCTCCGACCGTCTGACCCGGAGCCGCTCGCGTCTACCGTTGCAGCTGCCGATCGATTCATCGGCGTCAGTGCAACAGAGACGAGAGAGCAGGCACCATCATGAGCCAATACCAGGTCGACAGCGAGGCCGTCAGCGCGAGCGCCGCATCCATCCGCAATACGATCGAGCGCATTCAGGCCGACGTCACGGCCATGCACGGCCAGCTGACATCGCTCGAGGGCAGTTGGACAGGCCAGGCGGCTGTGGCGTTCCAGGCGGTCGTGCTCGACTGGCGTGGTACCCAGACCCGCGTCGAAGAGAGTCTCGCCTCGATCACCCAGGCGCTCTCGGCGGCGGCACAGACCTACGCCGACGTCGAGCTGCAGAACATGCGCATGTTCTCTGCGTAGCCGGCACCGGCCGCCTGCGGCGGCTTCGGCCTCGGCTCTGACGGGCGAAACGACGAAGCGGGCGGCTCCCGAAGGAGCCGCCCGCTTGTGTCTTGTCTACTCAGACCGGAGTCTGGTCGGACGTGGGACTTAGAAGTCCATGCCACCCGTGGGGTCGCCGGCCGGAGCCGCAACCTTCTCGGGCTTGTCTGCCACAACCACCGACGTGGTGAGGAACAGACCGGCGATCGACGCAGCGTTGACCAGCGCGGAGCGCGTGACCTTCACCGGGTCGTTGATGCCGGCGGCCAGCATGTCGACGTACTCACCGGTCGCGGCGTTGAGGCCGTGTCCGACGGGCAGGTTGCGAACCTTCTCGGCGACGACACCAGGCTCGAGGCCTGCGTTCTGAGCGATCTGCTTGAGCGGAGCATCGATGGCGACGCGAACGATGTTCGCTCCGGTCGCCTCGTCACCCGTGAGCTCGAGCTTCTCGAACGCGGTCTTGCCGGCCTGGATGAGGGCGACGCCACCACCGGCGACGATGCCCTCTTCGACGGCGGCCTTGGCGTTGCGCACGGCGTCTTCGATGCGGTGCTTGCGCTCCTTGAGCTCGACCTCGGTCGCGGCTCCGGCCTTGATGACGGCAACTCCACCGGCGAGCTTGGCGAGACGCTCCTGGAGCTTCTCACGGTCGTAGTCGCTGTCGGTGTTGTCGATCTCGTTGCGGATCTGCTGAACGCGTCCGGCGATGGCGTCGGCGTCGCCGGCTCCCTCGACGATCGTGGTCTCGTCTTTCGTGATGACGACCTTGCGAGCCTTACCCAGCAGGTCGAGGGTCACGTTCTCGAGCTTCAGGCCGACCTCTTCAGAGATGACCTGTCCGCCGGTGAGGATCGCGATGTCCTGCAGCTGAGCCTTGCGACGGTCGCCGAAGCCGGGAGCCTTGACGGCAACCGACTTGAAGATGCCACGGATCTTGTTGACCACGAGCGTGGCCAGAGCCTCGCCGTCGACGTCTTCGGCGATGATGAGAAGCTGCTTGCCGCTCTGGATGACCTTGTCGACGATCGGCAGCAGGTCCTTAATGTTCGAGACCTTGCTGTTGACGATCAGGATGTAGGGGTCTTCGAAGACGGCTTCCTGGCGGTCGGGGTCGGTGACGAAGTACTGCGACAGGTAGCCCTTGTCGAAGCGCATGCCCTCGGTGAGCTCGAGCTCGGTGCCGAACGTGTTCGACTCCTCGACCGTGACGACGCCCTCTTTGCCGACCTTGTCGATCGCCTCGGCGATCAACGCGCCGATCTCGGGGTCTCCGGCGGAGATCGATGCGGTGGCCGCGATCTCTTCCTTCGTCTCGATCTCTTTCGCGTTGGCGACGAGCTCGGCGGTCACAGCGGCGACGGCCTTCTCGATGCCGCGCTTCAGCGTGATGGGGTCGGCACCGGCCGCGACGTTGCGCAGGCCTTCGCGGACGAGCGCCTGGGCGAGCACGGTAGCCGTGGTCGTTCCGTCGCCAGCGACGTCATCGGTCTTCTTGGCGACCTCCTTGACGAGCTCTGCACCGATCTTCTCGTACGGGTCGTCGAGTTCGATCTCTTTCGCGATCGAAACACCGTCGTTCGTGATGGTGGGAGCGCCCCACTTCTTCTCGAGGACGACGTTGCGACCGCGCGGGCCGAGCGTGACCTTGACGGCGTCGGCCAGAATGTTCAGTCCACGCTCGAGGCCACGGCGGGCCTCTTCATCGAAAGCAATGATCTTTGCCATAAGTGTTTCTGTCCCTCCCGGAGACAATCAAAGAATTAGCACTCCATTGGAGAGAGTGCTAAGACAATATTGGCACTCAGGGCAGGTGAGTGCAAGCTGCGACGACGAACGCCGCCCGCTTTCGCGGACGGCGTTCAGAGTGTCGGGCGTCGCCGGTCGGCGACGCACTGTGCGGGCGAGGAGGGCTAGGCGAGCCTGACGGCTTCGGCCTGAGGTCCCTTCGCTCCGGTGCCTACTTCGAAGACAACCTGCTGGCCTTCTTCGAGCACCTTGTAACCGCCCATCTCGATCGCCGAGTAGTGCACGAAGACATCCTGTCCTCCCTCGTCGACGGTGATGAAACCGTAGCCCTTTTCAGCGTTGAACCATTTCACGGTTCCGTTCGCCATTGTTACTCCCCATTGCCGAATGTGTGTCGTCAGGACACCCGCTGGAACACGGGCGACCAAGGCCGATACTAATCAGCGAGATGCCCCGAATTCAGGCGTTGACATCGAAACGGAATATCCGTTTCCGCATCTCAACATGACGGAAACATCACCGAAATATGGGGTCGAGGCGGCAGGCTCCGATAACTACTGCACGGGCTCGTCTGTCGAGCCGTCGGCAGACGGCTCGATGAAGTCTGCGCCGAGAACCACGGTGAGCTGAGCGCCTTGGAACTGATCCGACTGCTCGACCCTGATCGCGGTGATCGACAACGTGACTCCGTTGGCCGCGGCATCGGCCGTCGCCTTGGTGAACAGTGAGTTCGCCAGCCCGAGAGCGGCCGCCTCCTGAGCGGGGTCGACGTAGTAGACCGTGGTCGTCTTGAAGTCGGTGGCACTCGCGTTGGCGGTCGAGCCGATGCCCGCCCATCCGGCCTCACGCATCGCGTCGCCGACGCTCGCGGCGAGCCCGACCGTCTCTGTGCCGTTGAGCACGGTGACCGTAGCCGCGGGGTCGACGACCGGTGTCACCTCGGGTGTGGGCGTCGGAGTCGGGGTCTGCGTGGCAGCGGTCGTGCCGCCGCCGAGCAGATCGTCGAATTTGATGCTGTCGTTGATGACGGCGAGAGTGATGACTCCACCGGCGACGATGACGCCGGTTGCGAGAGCGGCCCACGCGAACGCGATCCATCCTCGGCCCTTGCGCCGCGGCCCGCGGTGCGCTCCCGTGCGATGGAGATCTGCGGGGATGGTGTCGAAGCGATCTGTTGGAGGCTTGGCCATGGTGTGGTCTCGGGTCCTAGTCGTCGAGGGACGTGAGGCGCACGGATCGTGCCGCCGTCCTGGCATCCCGCACACGGTGCAGTCTCTTGATGAGCATCGGGTCGTGAGCGAGGGCGGAGGGCGAATCGATGAGAGCCCCCAGCAGTTGATAGTAGCGGGCCGCCGACAGCCCGAATTCGTCGCGGATGGCCTGTTCCTTGGCGCCCGCATGCTTCCACCATGTGCGCTCGAAGGCCAGGATCGCGATGTCGCGAGCGCTCAGGCGCAGCGTCGAGCCGTCGCCCTCATGCTGCTCATCGAGATTCTTCGCGACACCCACGCGGCCTCCACATCCTGCCGGGAACCGTCGGGCCCCGATCATGAACATCCTATGGTTCGCATCCTTTGCATCACCCGAATGGGCCGGGCATGCCGCGATACCTAGGTGCTGGCCCTGAACATCGTGCGATGCGGGATGCCGCCCTCGACGAATTCATCGCCCACCACGACGAAGCCGAACGCGGCGTAGAGGCTCTGGATGTAGCTCTGCGAGTGAAGCAGCATCGGCTCCGCCCCGAACAGCTCGACGACCCGGGCGAGGAGCAGCTGAGCGAGCCCGCGGCCCCGGTACGCGGCGCCGACGACCACGCGGCCAGGTAGCCGATGCGCGTCGCCGTACTCTGCTAGCTCGTCGCGGAGCACCCGGAGATAAGCGGCCACGTCCCCGTTCTCACCCGGGATCCACAGGTGGACGGTGCTCGCCTCCCTGTCGCGACGGTCGAGTTCGCTCTCGTCGACTCTCTGCTCGACGAAGAACACATCGGTGCGGAGCTTGATGATCTCGTACAGCTCGACCGTGGTCAGCTCGCTCCAGCTCTTCTGCACGATCGCGGGTACGGGTTCGAGGGGCATGGCAGAGAAGTTTACTGTGATGATGGAAGAGCCCTGACGATCGCGATGCCGTGATCAGACGGCGACACAGGAGGGTCTTTTCGATGGGTTACGACGTTCAGAAGAGCGATGAGGACTGGCGCGCGGAGCTGTCAGCCGATGAGTACGCCGTGCTGCGTCAGGCCGCGACGGAGCGTCCCTGGACGGGCGAGCTGCTCGACGAGGGCCGCGAGGGCACCTACCGGTGCAAGGCGTGCAGCGCAGAGCTCTTCCGCAGCACGACGAAGTTCGACTCACACTGCGGCTGGCCGAGCTTCTACGACCCGTCGACGACCGACGCCGTCGAGTTGATCACGGACTCCACGCTCGGAATGGTGCGCACCGAGGTGCGCTGCGCCGCGTGCGGCTCGCACCTGGGCCATGTCTTCGACGACGCACCGCAGACCCCCACGGGTGACCGCTACTGCATGAACTCGATCTCGCTCGAGTTCGATCCCGCCGAGTAACGGGGTGGCATCCGTCTTCGATGCCCTGCACGAGCGCCGCTCGAGTTCGAAGGTCTCAAACGAGGCGCCGAGTCACGACGAGATCCTCGAGCTGGTCGAAGCCGCCGGCCAGGTGGCCGACCACTCCGGCCTGACTCCGTGGCGGGTCATCGAGATCCGAGGAGAGTCCCGGCGGCTCGTCGGCGAGAGCCTCGCCGCGGCATCCGGCCTGCACGGGCACGACGCAGAGAAGAGCATCCGCAAGTCGTTCCGTGCACCGCTGCTGCTCGCGGTGGTCGTCTCGCCGCGGCCCAGTGTGAAGGTGCCCTACTGGGAACAGGAGGCCGTCGCATCCGGTGTCGCCCATGCTCTCACCCTGCTGCTGCACGAACGCGGCTACGGCGCGATGTGGCGCACGGGCATCCAGACGCGCAGCGAGGCCGTGCGCATCGCGCACCGTCTCGGACCCGACGAGCAGATGCTGGGTTGGATCTACACGGGTCGGCGGGTCGATCGCCCCCGGGAACGACGGCGCTCTCGAATCGACGTCGCCAGGCACGTCTCGACCCTCTGATCGAACCTGGGTCGAATCGATTCGAACCGCGGTCCTCCGAGGGATAGGATCGAGTTCTCGTGACTGAATCCGACGCACCCACCCAGACCATCCGATCGACGACCCCCTCGAACGACGGGGCCGCTGTCGATGCGCCGCGCGTCGGACACCTGCAGTACTCACCCCGGCGTCGGTGGTTCGCGCTGCTCGCACTCGCCCTGGGCGGTTTCGGCATCGGCGTCACCGAATTCGTGTCGATGGGATTGCTGCCGAACATCGCGCAGGATCTCCTCCCGACGCTGTACGCCTCGAATTCGGCGGATGCCAACGCGACGGCTGGACACCTGATATCGGCGTACGCGCTCGGAGTCGTCGTTGGAGCGCCGACCATCGCGGCCGCCGCGGCTCGATGGCCCCGCAAACGCCTGCTCACCGTGCTCGTGGCGTGCTTCGTGATCGGCAATCTCGCCACCGCGGTCCTTCCCTCGTTCGGCTGGGTTCTCGCTGCGCGCTTCGTCTCGGGGCTTCCCCACGGCGCGTACTTCGGCATCGCCTCGCTGGTCGCGGCCACCCTCATGGGCCCGGGCATGCGCGCACGCGGTGTGGCGTTCGTGCTCTCCGGCCTCACCATCGCGAACGTCATCGGCGTTCCGATCGGCACCTACCTGGGCCAGAACTTCGGCTGGCGAAGCGCGTTCTGGCTCGTGACGGTGATCTTCGCGGCGACGCTCGTGGCGATCCTCGCGACGGTGCCGTTCCAGGCGGGCAATCCCGAGAGCACGATCCGCAACGAGCTCAGGGCGTTCTCCCGTCCGCAGATCTGGCTGACGCTGGCCATGGCCTCGATCGGCTTCGGCGGAATGTTCGCGGTCTACAGCTACGTCGCCCCCGTGGTCACCGACGTCACCGGCCTCGGGGCGGGAGTCGTGCCGCTCGTTCTGGTGACTTTCGGCGTGGGCATGACCATCGGCAACTTCATCGGAGGCTGGGCCGCGGACAAGTCCGTGACCCGCTCTCTTCTCCTCTTCATGCCGGGCATCGGCCTCGCCTGCCTGGCCTTCGGGCTCACCGCGGCGAGCGTGCCCGGGCTGTTCATCTCGATCTTCTTCATCGGCGCGTTCGTCTCGGCCGCGTCGCCCACGATTCAGGCTCGACTCATGGATGTCGCCCACGACTCGCAGTCGATCGCCGCGGCCCTCAACCACTCGGCTCTCAACCTCGGCAACTCGATGGGCGCGTTCCTCGGCGGCATCGTGATCGCCGCCGGCTTCGGATACATCGCGCCCGCCTGGGTCGGCATCGGCCTCTCGATCGCCGGCGTGAGCATCCTTCTCGTCTCGCTGGGACTCGATCGTCGAGCTGCCCGCCGCAGCTGACCAGTCGCGATTGACCCGTCGCAGCTGACCCGTCGCGATTGACCTGTCGCATCGAGTGCGGCGCGAGATGTCGCAAATGGCGTGATCGGACCTCGGTCGTGCCGCCATGTGCGCCATCTCAGCGGCTGATTCTCCGCTGGCGCACCGCACGCGTCGACGACATCAAAATGCCCCCGCATGCCGAAGCATGCGGGGGCATTTCGAGGTCTGTGGGGCCGGCGGCGGGACTTGAACCCCACAACGCGCCAGCGTTGTGCGTCACTCACACCAACCATCTCGGTTGGTTAGGTCGGTCTATGGGGCCGGCGGCGGGACTTGAACCCGCAACCCCCGCTTTACAAGAGCGGTGCGCTACCAATTGCGCCACGCCGGCAGATGGAACACCTCATTCTAGCCATGACCTGCGGCCGAATGAGGCGCTCCGGTGACGCGCTACTGCGCGACGGTGGGCTCGGGCGTCGGTGCGGGCGTCGTCGTCGAGTACGCCTCGCTCGCGACCTGCAGCACGAACGCGGAGAACGCGTCGGCGTCGGTCAAGGAACCCGAGTACTGCTGTCCGTTGACGAGAACGGTGGGGGTGCCCTGCACCTTCTCGACCTCGGTGTTCGGCAGCGGGCCCTTGAGGGCGCGGGCCGTCGAGGCGCTCACCCAGTCTTTGAACTCGGTGTCGTCGATGCACTTCTCGATCTGCGAGACCTTCTCGGCCTTGGCATCGGTGACGTAGCCCTTGAGGGCGGCGTTGTCGAGACCCTCGGTATTCTCGGCGGGCTGGTTCTTGAAGAGCAGAGCGCTGAACGCGTAGAAGCTGTCGGGCGAGTAGTTGGCGACACACGCTGCGGCGTTGGCCGAGCGGGTCGAGTACTTCGTTCCGAGCGAGCCGCGATCGAGGATGGCGAGCGGGTGGGTGGTGAGCGTCGCCGCGCCGGAATCGAGCCACTGGCCGATCTGCTCGGAGTTGGTCGCCTCGAACTGGCCGCAGAACGGGCAGAGGTAGTCGACGTAGACCTGGATGTCGACGACTCCCTTGGAGTAGTCGGGCGTCGGTGCGACGGGTGCCGCGTCGGCCGGCTGCGACGGGCTCGTCGTCGCGACGAACCCCTTGCTGACGGTGACGCCGTCGCTGGCCATGTTCATCGGCCCCGGTCCGGCGGGCTTGATGGCGCTGACGATGATCAGCGTGACCGCGACGCCGATGGCGATCACGACGACTCCGAGGCCTCCGAAGAGGAAGATCCTGTTGCGGATGTCTTTCTTACGCTGCTGTTCGCGAAGCACCTTCGCCTTTTCGCGGGCGGCTTCGCGTCGTTCGTTCTTAGAGAGACGACCATCTCCGGCTGAGCCATAAGACATACGTGTAGAACTCCGGGTGAGAGAAGAGAAAAATCGATCGGGCCGAAAGCGGCCGGAACCCCCAGCGTAGAGGGCCTAACTGGGAAATATCCAAACAGCCCAGCAGGGGTGCCTCATTCGGGGGCCGCGAACCGTGACATAATGAGCGATGGACCGACGCTGTCGTCTGTCCAGTTCAATCCATCACAACGGATCGTCCGGCACGTACCTGCCGGTGAAGGAGATTAACACCCATGGCATCTGTCACTTTTGACAAAGCTACCCGCATCTACCCCGGTGCAACCCGCGCCTCGGTCGACAAGATCGACCTCGAGGTCGCTGACGGCGAGTTCCTCGTTCTCGTCGGCCCCTCCGGCTGCGGAAAGTCGACCACGCTGCGTATGCTCGCCGGCCTCGAAGAGGTCAACGAGGGACGCATCCTCATCGGTGACCGCGACGTCACCGACGTTCCCCCGAAAGACCGCGACATCGCCATGGTCTTCCAGAACTACGCCCTCTACCCCCACATGACCGTGGCCGAGAACATGGGCTTCGCGCTCAAGATCGCCGGCGTCGGCAAAGAAGACCGCGCAACCCGCGTCCTCGAAGCAGCCAAGCTCCTCGACCTCGAGCCGTACCTCAGCCGCAAGCCGAAGGCCCTCTCCGGTGGTCAGCGTCAGCGCGTCGCCATGGGCCGCGCCATCGTGCGCCAACCCCAGGTGTTCCTCATGGACGAGCCGCTGTCGAATCTCGACGCCAAGCTCCGCGTCCAGACCCGCACCCAGATCGCGTCGCTCCAGCGCCGACTCGGCGTCACCACCGTCTACGTCACCCACGACCAGACCGAGGCGCTCACCATGGGTGACCGCATCGCCGTTCTCAAAGACGGACTGCTGCAGCAGGTCGGCACCCCCCGCGACCTCTACGAGAAGCCGAACAACGTCTTCGTCGCCGGCTTCATCGGAAGCCCCGCGATGAACCTCTTCAACGCCGACGTCGTCGATGGCGGCATCGCGTTCGGATCCTCCGTCGTTCCCGTCGACCGCGAAACCCTGTCGCAGGCCACCGCCAAGAGCGTCACCGTCGGTGTGCGCCCCGAGGACATCATCGTCTCGACTACCCAGGGCCAGGGCCTCGCGGTCGAGGTCGACCTCGTCGAAGAACTCGGCGCCGACGGCTACCTCTACGGCCACTCCGAAATCGACGGCAAGCGCACCGACATCGTCACCCGCGTCGACGGCCGCTCACACCCCTCGCTCGGCGACACCGTGTACCTCACGGCCACGCCGAACCACGTGCACGTCTTCGACACGGAGTCGGGCGAGCGCCTCGGCAACAAGGCAGTCGTCTCGAGCTAGTCTCCGCAGACACCGTCTGACGAACATCACAGTCGAGCTCGTCGCTTGATGCACCAGCCCTGCGGCTCGGTGCACAGGCGGCGGGCTCGTCGTGTTTCTCCCCGCAGCATCCGCGTCGGTCCCCTCCGACAGCGTTCTATCTCGCACATCAGCAAGGAGCAGCTATGAGGGGTTCCCTCACCATCACCTCGGCCATCACCGACCCCGCCCTGCTCGACCTGCCGTGGGACGTCCCCCTCGGCGAATGGGATGACCAGTACATCGCAGCTCTGCCCAAGGGCCTCTCGCGGCACCTCGTTCGCTTCGCCCATCTCAGCGGCCACGTCATCGCGATCAAGGAGACCACCGACGACATGGCCGGAGGCGAGTACAAGATGCTCCGCCTGCTGCAGAGCCTCGAGATCCCGTGCGTCGATCCGCTCGCCGTGATCACCGACCGCACCAACGACGACGGCGAGCCGCTGCCGAGCGTTCTGGTCACCCGGCACCTCAAGTTCTCTCTTCCCTACCGCGCCCTGTTCTCGCAGCAGCTGCGACCCGACACCGCCACGCGGCTCGTCGACGCTCTCGCACTGCTGCTCGTGCGCCTGCACGTCATCGGATTCTTCTGGGGCGACGTCTCGCTTTCGAACACGCTCTTCCGCCGCGACGCCGGCGCCTTCGCCGCCTACCTGGTCGATGCCGAGACGGGCAAGCTCTTCTCGGGCGGGCTCTCGAACGGCCAGCGCGAGAACGACCTCGAGATCGCGCGCGTCAACATCGCGGGCGAGCTCATGGATCTCGAGGCCGGTGGGCGCGTCGATGACGAACTCGACCCGATCAAGGTGAGCAACGGCATCCTCGCCGCCTATCGCACGCTGTGGTCTGAGCTCACGGGCAAGGAGTCGTTCTCGTCGAGCGAGCGCTGGCGTATCAATCAGCGCGTCGACCGGCTCAACGAGCTCGGCTTCGACATCGAGGAGCTCGATATCAAGACCGACGACGAGGGCACGACGGTGCGCATCCAGCCGAAGGTCGTGGATGCGGGCCACCACCAGCGCAGGCTGCTGCGTCTCACCGGGGTCGACGCTCAGGAGAATCAGGCCCGTCGCCTGCTCAACGACCTCGACGACTTCAGCGCGCGGTACAGCAAAGACGACTACGACGAAGAGATGATGGCACACGACTGGGTGGCCAAAGTGTTCGAGCCCGTCGTGCGCAGTGTTCCGCGCGATCTCAAGCGCAAGCTCGAGCCCGCCGAGTTGTTCCACCAACTGCTCGAGCACCGCTGGTTCATGAGCGAGCAGCAGGGGCGCGACATCCCGCTGGCCGAGGCTCTCAACGCCTATATCAACGACGTGCTCCGCCACCGGCGCGACGAGGCCACGGTCATCGACCCGCCCACGGGAACGATCACCCTGCCCGTCGACGTGCAGACGGGTTCGGTGCCCGTCGAGGCAGAAGACGACGAGGACTGGCGCCTCAAGGTCTAGGGCGGTTCTGCGCTGATCGAGTAGCCGCTCCGACTTCGGAGCGGCCTACTCGACCGGCGCAGAGTGGTCGATCGGCGGAGGCCCCTACTTCTTGGCTGCGCGCAGACGGGAGATCTCGTAGAGCGTGACGCTCGCCGCGATTCCCGCGTTCAGCGACTCCGTGGCCGCGGTGATCGGAATCGACACGACGGCGTCGCAGGTCTCGGTGACGAGACGCGACAGGCCCTTGCCCTCGCTGCCGACGACGATGACGACCGGACCGTCGGCGAACGAGAGGCCGGGAAGCGACACGTCTCCCCCGCCGTCGAGGCCGATCACGAACACGCCCTTCTGCTTGAAGGCCTTGAGCGTGGCGGTGAGGTTCGAGGCCATCGCGACGGGAGTACGAGCGGCCGCTCCGGCCGACGTCTTCCATGCAGATGCCGTGACACCCACCGAGCGGCGCTGGGGAACAATGACGCCCTGGCCACCGAAGGCCGAGGTCGACCGGATGATGGCGCCGAGGTTGCGGGGATCGGTGATGCCGTCGAGCGCGACGAAGAGAGGGGTGTCGCCCCGCGAGATCACCTCGTCGAGCAGGTCGACCGGGTGAGCGTATTCATACGCCGGCACCTTGAGAGCGAGTCCCTGGTGCACGGAGTCGAAGCTCGTGAGCCGATCGAGCTCGGGGCGCATGACCTCGAGAATCGGGATGCCGCGGTTGGTTGCAAGAGCCAGCGCCTCTTTGACACGCTCGTCCATCTCGATACGGGTCGCGAGGTACAGCGCCGTCGCGGGGATCTTGGCACGGAGCGCCTCGACGACCGAGTTGCGGCCGGTCACGACCTCGAACTCCTCGTTCTTGGCGCTGCGACGCGGGGCCGGTTTGCGGTTCGGGTCTTGCGATGCGCCCCGGCTGCTGCCGCCCCGACCACCCTTGCCGCCGGCGGCGATGAAGCGCTCTTTGGCAGCCTTCGCCTTCCCGGCGGGGTGGTACGGGCGATCCTCTGCCTTCGGCGTGGGCTTCTTGCCCTCCAAGGCCTGCCGACCCTGGCCGCCCGATCCGACGGCCTTTCCACGACTCGCCTTGCGTACTGCGCCTGCCCTTGTGGGCTTGCTCGCTCCTGATTTAGCCATCGAGACTCCAATGCGATCCCGAAGGACCGTCTTCAATAGTGATGCCGGCTGCGTTCAGTTCATCACGAACTCGGTCGGCCGTGACGAAGTCGCGACCTTCCCGGGCAGCCTGGCGGTCTTCGAGCAGTCGTTCGACGAGCGCGGCGAGGGCGACATCGGTCGCTCCGCTCGAGCTCGTCGACCACTCGCTGGATAGGGGGTTGATGCCGAGCACGCTCGTCATCGCGATGACGGCGCCCAACGCGTGCGCAGCCTCGACCAGGTCTTCGTTGTCGAGGGCAGCATTGCCCGCACGAACGGTGTCGTGCACGACGCCGAGCGCCTGGGGAACGCCGAGGTCGTCATCCATGGCCGCGACGAACTCGTCGGGCATGACCTGCACGGCGTCGGAGGCGAAGCGGGTGTCCTCGAGTCGACGTTCCGCGCGCTCGAGGAATCCCTCGATGCGTCCGAGTGCCGCCTCCGCTTCGGCCAGAGCTCCATCGTGAAACTCGAGAGTCGAACGGTAGTGGGCCGCGCCGAGGTAGTACCGCAGCACGAGCGGGCGCGCCGAGGCGATGAGCTCCGCGGCGAAGATCGAGTTGCCGAGAGACTTCGACATCTTCTGCCCCGAGACCGAGACGAGTCCGTTGTGCAACCAGTAGTTCGCGAAGGGGTCACCGGCCGCCGTGGACTGCGCCAGTTCGTTCTCGTGATGGGGAAAGCGCAGATCGATGCCGCCGCCGTGGATGTCGAACTGGGCACCGAGGTACTTCGTCGACATCGCGGAGCACTCGATGTGCCAGCCGGGGCGTCCGGCACCCCAAGGGCTCTGCCACGACGCCGACTCCGGCTCTTCGGGCTTGCGTCCCTTCCAAAGCGCGAAGTCGCGCACGTCGCGCTTGCCCCGCGGGTCGGAGTCGGTGGAAGGAGCCATGTCGTCGAGGCTCTGGTGGGTGAGTTCGCCGTACTGGGGCCAGGCGCGCGCATCGAAGTACACGTCGCCCGACTCGTCGTCGGCCGGATAGGCGAAGCCCTTGTCGATGAGGCGGCCGATGATCGCGTGCATCTCGGGGATGCTCGCGGTGGCGCGAGGCTCATAGGTGGGCGGGAGCACGCCGATGGCGTTGTAGGCGGCCGTGAACTCGAGTTCGACGCGGTACGCCAGAGCCCACCACGGCTCATCGCTGCCGGCCGCGTTCACGAGCACCTTGTCGTCGATGTCGGTGACATTGCGCACGAAGGTGACGTGGTGTCCCGAGTGGGCCAGCCAGCGGCGCAGCTGGTCATAGACGAGAGCGCTGCGAAGGTGTCCGATGTGCGGCGATGACTGCACCGTGGGTCCGCAGACGTAGATTCCCACCTGGTCAGGAACGAGGGGAACGAAGTCGGACAGGGTCCGGCTTCTCGAGTCATACAGTCGAAGCGCCACCCAGTTAGTTTAGGCGGCGCGGAGCACGTGTTACGTGACCGCGCCCGCAGCGGGCTGGGTCGCCGACGCGATGAGGGCGGTCGCGATGGCGGCGACGCCCTCGCCCCTGCCCGTGAAGCCGAGAGAATCGGTCGTCGTCGCCGACACCGAGACGGGGCAGCCGACCAACGCCGAGAGGAACTCCTCCGCCTCTTTCTTGCGCGGCGCGAAACGGGGACGGTTGCCCACCAGCTGCACCGAGACGTTCGACGGCGCGAAGCCGGCGACAGCCAGCAGCCGTACGGTCTCGAGCACGAAGACGTCGGCGTGCGCTCCGTCGAGCCGTGGGTCGTCGACGCCGAAGATGCCGCCGATGTCTCCGAGACCCGCAGCAGAGAGCAGTGCGTCGCACAGAGCGTGCGCGACGGCGTCTCCGTCGCTGTGGCCCGCGAGCCCTGCCTCGCCGGGCCAGAAGAGACCGGCGAGCCAGAGAGGCTGGTCTGCATCGAGAGCGTGCGCGTCGACACCGACACCCGTTCGAACGGCCAATGCGGATGCCGATGGCCGGCTCGCCGACGACGTCTCGGCCAGCAACTGCTGGGCACGGCGCAGATCCCACGGCGTCGTGATCTTGAACGCGAGCGGATCTCCGGCGACGATGGCGACCGACCCGCCGGCGTGCTGGATCAGCGCCGCGTCGTCGGTGAATTCGCGGTCTGCGGCGGCGTAGGCCGCCACGAGTTCGGCGCGGGGAAAGGCCTGCGGGGTCTGCACGGCCGACAGCTGCGCGCGGTCGACGGTCTCGAGCACCGTCGCGGATGCGTCGACCCTCTTGATGGTGTCGCTGACGGCCAGGCCCGGGATCACACCGCGGCCCGCGGACTCGACCTCGGCGACCACCCTCTCGAAGAGGGAGCCGGGAGCGAGTGCACGTGCCGCATCGTGCACGAGCACGATCTCGATCGAGGGAAGGAGGGCGGCGAGGCCCGACGCCACCGACGACTGTCGGGAGTCGCCTCCGACGACGACGCCGCAGGCATCCGATGCCGCACCCGCACTCTGCCCGACGATGTCTCGAGCCTGCTGGAGATGGCTCGACGGAGCCACCACCACGACCTGCACGGGGTCGGCAAGACCGAAGATCGGATCGAGGGATCTCGACAGGATGCTGCGCCCCTCGAGGTCGACGAAGGCCTTCGGCACAGGCTCGCCGAGGCGCGTTCCGCTTCCAGCGGCCACGACGATGATCGCGACGCGAGGCGCCGTTGTAGGAGCGATCACGACCTAGGAGGCCAGAACCTCGTCGAGAACCAGGGATGCCTTCTCTTCGTCGGTCTTCTCGGCCAGCGCCAATTCGGAGATGAGGATCTGACGGGCCTTGGCGAGCATGCGCTTTTCTCCGGCAGAGAGGCCGCGGTCTTGGTCGCGGCGCCAGAGATCGCGCACGACCTCGCTGACCTTGATGACGTCACCCGAAGCCAGCTTCTCGAGGTTGGCCTTGTATCGGCGCGACCAGTTGGTGGGCTCTTCGGTGAACGGAGCCCGCAGCACGTCGAACACGCGGTCGACGCCCTCTCGACCGATGACGTCGCGCACGCCGACGAGCTCGACGTTCTCGGCGGGCACCTCGATGGTCAGATCGCCCTGGGCGACCCGGAGCTTGAGATAGGTCTTCTCTTCACCCTTGATGATGCGGGTCTTGACCTCGGAAATCGTAGCCGCACCGTGGTGGGGGTAGACGACTGTCTCGCCGACTTCGAAAATCATCGATGGAATCCCTTCAACGACCTCCAGGATACCACGACGCGTCTTTTCACCCCGGCCGCGAAGGGCGCTCGAGCCCCTTCCGTTCGCGCGCGACGACCGAATGCACGGCCCGCCATTCGGTAGGCTAGGGGAGTCCGCGTCCGGTCTCTTGAAGAGACCGCGCCGAACCACTTCTGGAGGAACTTGTGAGAGCACGACTCGGGGCCGCACTGGCCATGGCCGCCCTTCTCGGGCTCGGCACGGCCGGCTGCGCATTCATCACCCCGCAGGCGACCACAAAAATCGTCGAGGCGGCCAATGGCGTCAACGGAAAAGTAGGAACCGTCGACATCCGCAACGCGACGCTCATCAGCGATGATGGCGAGAACGCGAGCCTGCTCGTCACCTTCAGCAACAGCGCCCGAGAGAGCCGTGCCCTCACCCTTCAGTACGAGGCCGACGGTACGAAGTCGGAGATGACCATTCCGGTCGCCGGCAACGGCAACACGAGCTTCGGTGCAGACGCCGAATCGCAGGTCGTGCTGCGCGGTATCGATGCGAAGGCAGGCTCGCTCTTCCCGATCTACTTCCAGTACGGCGACGCCGAAGGCAAGCAGCTGCTGGTGCCCATCCTGACGACCGAGTTCGAGGAGTACACGGGCCTCGCCCCTACTCCTCTGCCCACCGTCACGCCGACGCCCGTTCCGTCGACGACACCGATGCCCGCCGACGGCGAAGCGACGCCCACGCCCGAGGCGACGCCCGCGCCGTAACGGCACCGTTCGACCTCAGGGCGGAGGCGCCCCTCGGTCACGCCTCGAAGCGGTAGCCGAGACCTCTCACGGTGACCAGCAGAGTGGGCTCCGACGGAACCTGCTCGATCTTCGAGCGGATGCGCTTGATGTGCACGTCGAGGGTCTTGGTGTCTCCGAAGTAGTCGGAACCCCAGACCCGGTCGATGAGCTGACCGCGCGTGAGCACGCGACCGGCGTTGCGCAGCAACAGCTCCAGGAGCTCGAACTCCTTGAGCGGCATCGCCGTGTCGACGCCGTTGACCCGCACGGTGTGCCGCTCGATGTCCATCTGCACGGGCCCGCTCTCGAGCACCGGCTCGGCGAGGTCGCTCGGCTCGGTCTGTCGGCGCATGATGGCCCGGATGCGTGCCAGCAGTTCGCGTGTCGAGTACGGCTTCGTCACGTAGTCGTCGGCGCCCAGCTCGAGCCCGACCACGATGTCGATCTCGGAGTCCTTGGCCGTGAGCATGATGATCGGCACCGAGCTGCGGGTGCGGATCTCCCGACACACCTCGGTACCCGGGATGCCGGGGATCATGAGATCGAGCAGCACGAGCTCGACGCCGCCGCGGTCGAACTCGGCGATCGCGGCCGGGCCGTCTGCCGCCACGGTCACCGTGTAGCCCTCGCGACGGAGAAGGTAGGCGAGGGGCTCGCTCAGGGCGTCTTCGTCTTCGACGAGAAGAATGTGGGTCATCGTGAATCTCCTTGTGGTGCAATGGCGACGGTTGACGCCTCGGGAAGCCGGATCGTGAAAGTAGAACCTCGGCCGAGCTGCGACCAGACCCTCACATCGCCGCCGTGGTTCTCGACCACGTGCTTGACGATACTGAGTCCGAGCCCGGTGCCCCCGGTGTTACGGGAGCGCGCCTGGTCGACGCGGAAGAAGCGCTCGAACACCCGGTCGAGATCTTCGCTGGCGATCCCGAGACCTTGATCGGTGACGGCGATCTCGACGACGCCGTCCTCGACCCGCACACCGATGCCGACGCGCGAGTTGTCGAGCGAGTACTGGATGGCGTTACCCACGAGGTTGTGCAGCGCCATGATCAGCAGCGCCTCGTCGCCGAACACGTGGACGTGTTTGGCGCCGCCCTTGACCAGGGTCGTTCCTCGAAGCTCGGCCTGCACGTGGTTCTGGTCGATGGCCGAGGCGATGAGATGGTCGACGTCGAGCAGCTCTGCCGAGAGCAGTGTATCTGCGGCTTGAAGTCGAGAGAGTTCGATGATCTCCTGGGTGATTCGCGTAAGCCTGGCCGCCTCGGTGTGCAGTCGCTTCGCGAACCGACGAACCTGCTCGGGGTCGTCGGCAGCGGGATCGAGCGCTTCGGAGAGCAGGGCGATGGCACCGATCGGGGTCTTGAGCTCGTGACTGATATTCGCGATGAAGTCGCGACGCACCTCGTCGAGGCGGAAGGTCTCGGAGTGGTCTTCGGCGAGAAGCAGGATGTACCTCGACCCCAGCCGCGCGACGCGCACGAGGAAGTGCATGCTCGCATCACCGAACGGTCCGCGGGCGAGTTGAACAGGCTGAACGATCGGTTCGCCGGTCGAACGCACGGTATTGACCAGGTCGATGAGCTCGGAGTGCACCAGCACCTGCTGCGAGACGAGTCCTGTCGCCAGAGCACCGGGCGATGCCTTGACGACGTTGTTCGACGGATCGAGAACGACGCCCGCAGACTCCAGTGCGTCGATGACCTGACTGACGCCGTCCGGCACGGCCGGATTGACGACGTCGACGGCCGAGTTTCCCCGTCGTTCAGCTACGTGGAAGAGCGCCATGAATCCGCCCCCAACGACCAGGCCGAATGCCACGGAAAGCAGCACCAGCCAGCCTGAATCCATAGTCCCCACACTAACGACTCGGCTCATGGGACAATTCACGAGGGAAGATGATCGGGGGCCATTTTCCCGATTGTTCAGGTCTTCGGCACCATCCGTTAACCTGTTCTCGCCAGAATGATCCGGGCGTCAGTCGACGCCTCTCCCCTCGACGCTGCACAAAACTCGCTCAGATCGAGTGTCGAGACGAATCCGTGAAAGGACCTTACGCATGCGCGAAGTATTCCAACAGGAGCTGCGGGAGGTACAGGACCGCCTGGTCGAGATCTCGTCTCTCGTCACCGTGGCGATCACCAACGCCACGACCGCGTTCAATGAGTCGAATGTCTCGCTCGCCGAGTCCGTGATCGCCGAAGACCACAAGATCGACGCACTGGCGGTGAGCCTCGACGAGCTCGCGATCAACATCCTCGCCCTTCAGCAGCCGGTCGCCCGCGACCTGCGCATCGTCGTGAGCGCGCTGCGCATCTCTGCATCGCTCGAGCGCATGGGCGACCTCGCCGAGCACATCGCCCAGCTGGCTCGCTACCGCTACCCCGACAAGGTCGTGAAGAAGAGCCTGCGTGGAACCTTCACCGAGATGGGCCGCCTCGACGTGGCAATGGCCAAGAACCTTACGGTTCTGCTCACCAACGAAGACCTCGCGCTCGTCGAGGTCATCCGCGAAGACGACGACTCGCTCGACGAGCTGCACGTGAGCGTCTTCGACGCTGTGCTCGGAGAGACGTGGAAGGGCGGAGCGGTCGACACCGTCGACGTGACGCTCGCCAGCCGATACCACGAGCGCTTCGGCGACCACGCGGTCGCCATCGCCAAGAAGGTGCAGTACCTCGCGACCGGCGACTGGGCCGGAGCAGCCGAGTAGCACGACGACCGAGTTCTGAAGAGACCGACCGCCTCCTGGCGGCCGGTCTTTTCTTTGCCCCGCACAGGTCGTCAGAGAACGGAAGCTTGCCTCTGAGAAGCACGCTCCCCCATGCTGGGCGTATGAGCTATGCCCCGCGTCCCCAGACATCCCCGCCGTCGCAGACGCTCGCGACCCGGTGGCTTCTCGCACTCGTCACGGTCTCGCTCGGCGGCTACCTCGTCGTGCAGAGCCTCAGCGGGCAGTTCATCCAGCTCTTCCTCAACACGCGGTTAGACGCGTCGGTCGGGGCCCTGCTTGTTCTGCAGCTGCTCTTCGCCGTCGCGGTGACGGTGCTCGGTTTCTTCTTCGCTCCGGCGACGGTGGCGCGGCGGTCTATCGCCGCTGGAATCGCCGTCGCCGCCGTGCTGCTCGTCGCCCTCTTTCAGGCGGTTCGCCTGACGGCCCGCCTCGGCAGGGGCGGTTTCCTCCTCAGCTTCACCGTCGCCGACGTCTTCGTGATGATGACTCTCGGCTTGGGGCTGGCCTGGCTCATCGTGCGTTCACGCCCCGGGCTGTCGCTCGTCTCTCTCGCGCTCGTCGTCGTCTTGTCGCTCGCGCACTGGGGGCTCCTCATGGGCGGAATCGAGTCGGCCACGACGCAGATCATGATGCTCATTCTGAGTGCCGTCGTCGTAGCAGCGATCGGCTGGGGCGGGGTGCTCGCATCACGGATGTCAGGCCGCGGTGCTGCTCCGTCCCTGTACTCCGCCGCGGCGCAACCGCCTCACCAGCAGCCGCCCCACACACAGCAGAATGACCGGCCCGCAGAGCGCGGACCGGTCATCTGACCATCTCGAAAAGAGGTTACTTCTTGCCCTGGTTGGCGACAGCCGCAGCACCCGCCGCAGCCGCCTCGGGGTCGAGGTAGGCCGCGGGCTCGATCGGAACGAAGTTCTCGTCGAGCTTGTAGACCAGCGGAATGCCGGTAGGAACGTTCAGCTCGGCGATGTCGTCGTCTGAGATGCCGTCGAGGTGCTTGATGAGGGCGCGCAGAGAGTTGCCGTGCGCCGTGACCAGCACGACCTTGCCGGCCACGAGGTCTTGCGTGATGTCGGAGTGCCAGTAGGGCAGCATGCGGTCGATCACGTCTTTGAGGCACTCCGTGCGGGGCACCTCACCGTCGATGTTCGCGTAACGGGGGTCGCCCACCTGCGAGTACTCGGCGTCGTCGTCGATGGGGGGCGGCGGCACGTCGAACGAACGACGCCAGGTCTGGAACTTCTCGGGGCCGTACTCCTCGAGGGTCTGCGCCTTGTCCTTGCCCTGCAGAGCACCGTAGTGGCGCTCGTTGAGGCGCCAGCTGCGCTTGACGTCGATCCACTGCCGGTCGGCCTCGGCGAGCGCCAGGTTGGCGGTCTCGATGGCACGCGACAGCACCGACGTGTACAGGATGTCGGGCAGAACGCCCGACGACGCGAGCAGCTCGCCGGCGCGCTTCGCTTCGGCGATTCCCTGCTCGCTGAGGTGCACATCGACCCAGCCCGTGAACAGGTTCTTCTGGTTCCAGTCGCTGTTGCCGTGGCGCAGCAATATCAAGGTATAAGGCGTAGACATGCTCACAAGTCTAGGGGCGGCGGCCTCTCGCTTTCGTGGTGAACTTGATGCATGCCGATCGGTGAAATCACTCGGGGGACGACGAACACGAATCGTCTTCGCCGGGTCGACCGTTTCATCAGCACGGTGCCCGCGCTGCGACTCTCTGCCGACCCGCTCGTCGTCGATCTGGGATACGGGGCCAGTGGCGTGACCGCTTTCGAGCTGCAGCAGAGGCTCGCGCGGTTCCGCTCCGACGTCGAGGTCGTCGGATTCGAGATCTCGCCCGACAGGGTGCGCACCGCCACCGAGCAGCTCGAGGCTGTGCGTGCCGGCTCCACCTCGTTCGCTCCCGACGCTCGTGTCTCGTTCGCCCTCGGGGGTTTCGAGACCCCGCTCCCCCACGGCCGACGAGCCGCCGTCATCCGTGCCTTCAACGTGCTGCGCCAGTACGACGAATCAGAGGTCGCCGACGCCTGGACCCGCATGGTCGCGAGGCTGCAGCCCGGCGGCGTGCTCGTCGAGGGAACCTGCAACGAGATCGGGCGGGTTGCGAGTTGGGTGTCCGTCACGTCTGCTGGGCCACAGACCTTCACGATCTCCCTGAGGCTGTCTGAGATCGAGAAACCGTCGATCGTCGCCGAGCGACTACCGAAGGCCCTCATCCATCACAACGTGCCCGGTCAGCCGATCCATGCGCTGCTCAGCGATCTCGACAGGGCGTGGCAGCACAACGCCGGCGTCGGCGTGTATGGCGCGACCCAGAGGTGGCTCGCCTCGGTCGAGGCGCTGGATGCCGGCGGCTGGTCGATCCTCGGCGCCCGCTCGCGTAGACGGCTCGGCGAATTGACCGTTCCGTGGGCGCAGGTCGCACCCGTCTGAGAAAGGCTGTCAGCTCGACATGTCGGGCATGGCCGCCCGCGCCTCGTCGACGGTGAGCCCCGAGGCCATCAGCAGGTCCATCACGAGTGGTCTCATGGCGAACACGACCGACGTCTCGGCGAGGGGCTGCCCAGGAAGAAGTTGTGCGGGGTGCAGCCTGACCGCGATGAGGATGAGGTTCTGCCGGACCAACGGCACGAGCTCGGGTTCGGTGAGGCTCTGCGACAGCAGGTTGACGCTGCTCACCACGCCTGACAGGATCTCGGCGATCTCGGGCCGGGGCCGCCCGTCTCGGTCGAGCACCGAGAGCCGCCGGGTGACCACGCGCAGGTTGCGCATGGCGAGATCCATGTTCTGCTGCATCACGTGCTGTCGTTGCAGCTCGGCGAGGTGTCTGCGAAGGAAAGGCGAGATGCGCGCGACGGCCACAGCCGAGTCGAGCGAGGCACGCCAGGAGTCGACGAGGGGCTGCGTTCGTCGGGCCTGCTCGAGCACCCGGTCGGTCTCGGTCTCGCTGCCGACGCGCAGCACGGCCACCAACGACGCGACGACGTCGGTGAAGGCAGAGAGAAAACGTCTCGCATCGCGAAGGGCGCCGCGTCGCGGATCGCGGGGGATCAGCGCGGTGCACAGAAGCGCGATCGTTCCGCCGATCACGCCGTCGATCGTGCGTGTGAACGGCCCGCCGGCCTGCACCGGGAGAACGGCGACGAGCACCGACTGCACGCCGGCCACGATCGCGAACGATGCGGCGGGTGACAAGAGCCGCGCGATGGTGAGCGTCACGCCGAGGGCGAGAGCGAGCTGCCACACCCCCTGACCGAAACCGAGAACGATCGCCTCGCTCAGCGCGATACCCAGCGTCACGCCCAACGCCGTCTCGACCACGCGGAGCGGACGGGCATCCCGCATGAAGCCGAGGCTCGAGATGGTGACCGTCACCGCGGTGACGGGCGCCGGATGCCCCAGCAGATAGCGGGAGATCGAGAACGAGATGACGACCGCGATGACGATCTGCACGATCGCGGGGATGCTTGTCGTGAGCCTGTCGATCGACGCTCCGGGCGCGTAGACGGTTCCGGGCAGGCCGGTCGACGCGACGGCTCGCCGCAGACTGCGTACTGCCGCGCCCGGCCTCACTCGTCTCGGCACGGCGCGTTAGCGCCGCATCACGCCGAGTCGAGGCATGCGCCTGATGCGACCGACGACACTTCCAGCCTCGGGCGGCACGATGACCTCCTGGCCCGCTGCGACGACGATGCCGTCACTCAGAACACCGAGGTCTGGATCGACCGGCGTCGAGCGCCGCACCACGGCGAGCGCGATAGGCCCGAGCTCGTAGTGGATCGCGCTCGACGTGATCTGACCGACCACGTCGGGGTCGTGGTCGCGGTCATCGTTCTGAACCGGAAGGACCACGTCGTCGCCGGGCTTCGGAAGGACGTTGTCAGTTCCATCGAGATGCAGGAAGACCAGGCGGCGCGGCGGGTGGCCGAGGTTGTGCACCTTCGCCACCGTCTCTTGACCCCGGTAGCACCCCTTGGAGAGATGCACGGCGGACCGCATCCAGTCGAGTTCGTGCGGGATCGTCTTCTCGTCGCCCTCCGTGGCGCGACGCGGCCGCCACGCGACGATACGCAGGGCCTCGGCGGCCAGAACGCCCGCTGCGGAGATCTCGCCGGCGCGGACACGCTCGGCAAGGGCCCCCAGGTCATCGCGGCTGACGAGCGTCTCGCGCCACAGCCACTCGGCCCCCGGGTGATCGGCGACCTGAGCGTACTGGTGCCCACCCGCCGACACCGCGGACCAGGGGTCGTGCCAGATCAGCGCGACGCCGTTGGGCGACGCAGCCGCCGCATCCAGGATCTCGTTGGAGACGCCGATCGAGCCGACGGTCGCGAACTCCTCGGTTCGGTCGGCGATGACGACGCGCAGCGTGAAGCGCATCTTGAGCAGCCAGGCGAGCAGGGCCGGCAGTTCATCGGAGTCGACGAGCAGCCAGGCCGTCTCGCCGTCGTCGACGACCCGCATGTCGAATTCGACACGGCCGGAGACTCCGAGCAGCAGGGACTCCGCCGACTCCCCCGGCGCCAGGCCGGTGAGGCTCTGGCTCGTGAGCGAGTTGAGCCAGGAGAGCCGATCGGCGCCGCTGACGGAGATGACGCCGCGGTGCGAGAGGTCGACGACCGCCCCCGCCAGCAGCGCACGCTGCTCGGCGACGGGATTGCCGTAGTGAGCGGGCACGCCCTGGTCGGCCGCCGCCGAATCGACTGCTCCGGGGAGGGCGAGGAACGGGGAGCCTGCGGAGGTCATCGAGGTCAATCTGTTTTGGCGAGTCGAGCGGATGCGTGGGTGCGGAGGTTCTGACCGAGGGCTGCGATGTCCCAGGCCCAGAGGAGATGGGAGTCGACGAGTCCGTAGATGCGTGTGGCGGCCGTGTACTCCTTGGCGCCGTGCGAGCGCACCACCGCATCGGTCGAGAGATCGATGCGGGCGCCCGCGACCTGGCCGATGTAGAGCTCCATCACCCCGCCGGGGTGCACGAGGGCGACCTCGACGTCGAAGCCGTTGGTGGCGTTGCGCAGAGTCTCGACCTCATCGGCTGTGGTGAAGGGCTTCTGCTCGGCACCGGGCAGCATCCCCGGGCCAGGGTCGGCCTCGACCAGGGGACGGCTGAGCCGCCAGTATCCGGTCTCCGTCGCGAGGGGCGTGGGTTCGTCGTCGCCCTCGCCGATCAGCCACGCATAGGAGTTGTAGTTCAGGTGAGGCAGGCCGTCTTGGCTGAAGCTCACCCGCTGGCCGAACTCGCGCGTGATCTTCTCGTCACCGACCGTGTAGTCGATGACGCCCGTGCCTTCCCAGACACCGATGAGCCACGAGAGAGGAACCAGTTCGGCATTGAGCCCGATAGGCAGCTCGATCACGGTCAGCGCTGGCCGCGGAAGAGCTTGAAGATGACCATGCCCGAGATCCAGGCGATGGCCAGGCTCGCGAGACCGAGCAGTCCCACGAAGAACAGTTCGAGCGCGACATACGATTCCATGCATCGATCCTAACCCGACTCCCTCGCCGGGGAGCTCTGAAATCAGGCGGCGAACGAGAGGGGGGCGAGCACGATGGTGGCCAGGACCAGGATGACGACCGCGCCCGTGACGCTGGCCGTCACTCGATTGACGTAGCCCTCTTTTCGCCGGATGCCCAGTTGGATGCCGAATGTCAGGAGGGTAGTCACCCCCAGCACCACGGGAAGAAAGACGAGATAGTTCTCGGGCTCGGCGAGCACTGCGACCGAGACGGCGCCGAGCACGGCCACCAGCCAGACCGGCGCTACGCTCTTCATCAGGAGACTCACCCTCCTATTCTGCCCGATAGTATGACGGCAGGCTTTCTTGGAGGACCATACGTGGCGCAGCTGTTGATACTGACCTCTGCGGTCGACCGCGAGGTTCTGCCCGCGTTGTCTCTCCTGAGTCACCGCGCTCGGCAGATTCCCGCCGAACCCGCCCAGCTGGTGAACACTCCCAATTGCGACCTCATCTTCGTCGATGCCCGAACGGATCTCGCGTCTGCGCGTTCGCTCTGCAAGATCCTCACGACCACGGGTATCGGGGTTCCGATCCTCTTGATCATCACCGAGGGCGGCCTCACCGCGGTCAGCGCTGACTGGGGTGCGGCAGACGTCGTGCTCGAGACGGCCGGTCCTGCAGAGGTCGACACCCGCATCCGTCTTGCCATCGGTCGACAGGTGCAAGACCAGTCGACGTCGAAGATCCAGGCGTCGGGTGTCGTCATCGACGAGGCCAGCTACTCGGCCAGGGTGCACGGCCGGCCCCTCGACCTCACTTTCAAAGAGTTCGAGCTGCTGAGGTTCTTCGCGATGCATCCATCGCGGGTGTTCACCCGGGAGCAGCTCCTCTCCGAGGTATGGGGCTACGACTACTTCGGCGGCACGCGCACGGTCGACGTGCACGTCAGGCGCCTGCGTGCGAAGCTCGGCGACCTCGAGTCGCTCATCGGCACCGTGCGCAACGTGGGCTACCGATTCAACTTCTTCGAAGACGACAATGAGCGCATCGCTGCAACTCAGAGCAAGTAATCCCTCCGATCTCGGGGCGGCCTTCACCCGGCTGATCTCGCGGTCGTCGATGGTCGACGGCCAGCCGCCGTTCAACGACCAGGCACTCGTCGACGCGGCATCCGGCGCGCGAAGCCTGATCGTCGCCGAGCACGGCGATGTGATCGCGGGCGCGGTGCTCATCGGCCAAGGCGAGTTCGAGTTCGTCGTCGATCCCGAGTTCCGCCGCAACGGCCTCGGCGGCATTCTGCTCGAGCGCATCCTCGACGGAGCCGAGCCAGGGATCGCCGGCTGGGCGCACGGCGATCACCCGGCCAGTCGCATCCTGGCTGAGCGAACCGGCTTCGAGCCGGTACGCACCCTCTACCAGCTTCGGATGCCCGTGCCCGCCGCCCCGTCGACGGACTCGGGGAACGAGGGGGCAGGTTCGGCGAACGAGGGGATCGTCGTCGAGGCGTTCCGCCCGGGCGTCGACGACGACGCGTGGGTCGAGCTCAACGCCCGCGTCTTCGCCGACCACCCGGAACAGGGCTCCATCACCGTCGACGATCTGCACGCGCGCATGGCCGACGCCTGGTTCGACGCGGGCGACTTTCTGATCGCGCGAGACGGAGACAGGCTCGTCGCCTACAACTGGCTCAAGATCGAGGGGCCTGACGAACCGGGCGAGATCTACGTGGTCGGCGTCGACGAACGCTATGCGGGACAGGGCCTCGGGCGCATGCTCATGCAGCGCGCGTTCGATCGCTTGCGCGAGCGTGGCGTCTCGACCGCGGCGCTCTACGTCGATGCCGACAACGTCGGAGCGGTGCACCTGTACCGATCACTGGGATTCACAGACCATACGGTCGATGTTCAGTATCGGCGCCCTCTCGCCGGGTGACATGATGTTTCCATGAGTGGCGACAACATCCTTCTTGATTCGAACTTCGGCTCCGACTTCGATGACGACGACGAGATCATCGAGATCCTCGACGACCCGTCTCTGCCCGAAGGCCGCTACCTCGACCGTGAGCTGAGCTGGCTGGCGTTCAACACGCGCGTGCTCGAGCTCGCCGAAGACCCGACGCTGCCCGTGCTCGAGCGCACGAACTTCTTGGCGATCTTCTCGTCGAACCTCGACGAGTTCTTCATGGTGCGCGTCGCCGGCCTGAAGCGTCGCATCGCGACGGGCCTCGCGGTTCCGACCAACATCGGCCGCAAGCCGGTCGACGTTCTCGGCGACATCTCGCGCGCCGCCCACGAGCTGCAGCTGCGACACGCTCGCGCCTACCAAGACCTGGTGAAGCCGGCGCTCGACGAGGCCGGCGTGCACATCGTCACGTGGGACAGCCTCGATGAAGACGACCGCTCGCGTCTCAGCGACTACTTCTCGACGCAGATCTTCCCCGTGCTCATGCCGCTCGCCGTCGACCCCGCCCACCCCTTCCCGTACATCTCCGGCCTCTCACTCAACCTCTCGATCCGCGTGCGCAACACCAAGATCGACAAAGAGGAGTTCGCCCGCCTCAAGGTTCCGCAGGTCATTCCACGCTTCATTCGCGTCGACGAGACCGAAGACGAGACGAACGTTCGACTCATCGCGCTCGAAGACCTCATCGCGAACCACCTCGGCCACCTGTTCCCCGGCATGGAGGTGCTCGATCACCACGTGTTCCGAGTCACCCGCAACGAAGACGTCGAGGTCGACGAAGACGAGACCGAGAACCTCATCCAGGCACTCGAGAAGGAGCTTCTGCGTCGGCGCTTCGGTCCGCCCATCCGTCTCGAGGTCACGGAGGACATGGACGACCGCACGCTCGAGCTGATCGTGCGCGAACTCGACGTCACCGAGCAAGAGGTCTACCGACTTCCCGCGCCCCTCGACCTCTCCGGCCTGTTCGATCTCGCCAAGATCGACCGCCCCGAGCTGCACTACCCGAAGCGCGTTCCCACGACCTCGGTCGCACTGCAGCCGTCGGAGCCCAACGCGAAGCCCGACATCTTCAAGGCGATCGCCCGTCAGGACGTGCTGCTGCACCACCCCTACGAGTCCTTCGCCACGAGTGTGCAGGCCTTCCTCGAGCAGGCCGCGGCCGACCCGCACGTGCTCGCCATCAAGCAGACGCTATACCGCACGTCGGGCGACAGCCCCATCGTCGAGGCACTCATCGACGCAGCCGAAGCGGGCAAGCAGGTTCTCGCCCTCGTCGAGATCAAGGCCCGATTCGACGAGCAGGCCAACATCTCGTGGGCGCGCAAGCTCGAGAAGGCCGGCGTGCACGTCGTGTACGGTCTCGTCGGGCTCAAGACCCACTGCAAGCTCGCCCTGGTGATCCGCCGCGAGAAGGGCGTGCTGCGTCACTACAGCCACATCGGAACGGGTAACTACAACCCGAAGACCAGCCGCATCTACGAGGACTTCGGGCTTCTGACCGCAGACGACCAGGTCGGCAAAGACCTGACCCGGCTCTTCAACGAGCTCTCGGGGTATGCGATCGAGAAGAAGTTCAAGCGCCTGCTCGTCGCACCCCTGCACCTGCGCAAGGGACTGCTCAAGCGCATCGCCCAGGAGGCGAGCAATGTCGAGCAGGGGCTGCCCGCGGGCATCCGCATCAAGGTCAACTCGATCGTCGACGAAGCCATCATCGATGCGCTCTACCGCGCCAGCCAGGCGGGCGTTCCCGTGGAGATCTGGGTGCGTGGAATCTGTGCGATCAAGCCAGGAGTGCCGGGTCTCAGCGAGAACATCACGGTGCGCTCGATCGTGGGCCGCTACCTCGAGCACTCGCGCATCTTCTCGTTCGTGAACGCGGGCGAGCCGGAGACCTGGATCGGCAGTGCCGACATGATGCACCGCAACCTCGACCGCCGCGTCGAGGCGCTGGTGCGGCTCACGAGCACCGATCACCTGCGGGAGATCAGCGAGCTGTTCGACCTCGCCATGGACGAGAACACCATGTCGTGGACGCTCGGCCCTGACGGCGACTGGGTCCGGCGCAGTGTCGACGCCGAGGGCAACCCACTCGTCGATCTGCAAGACGTCGTGATGAAGCAGATCACCAAGCGCCGCAAGCGAACGGGCATCAGCCGATGATCCGGGCGGGGGAACGGTCGCTGTGACCGTCTTCGCCGCAGGAGCGGTCTGCTGGCGCGTCGTCGACGGCAAGATCCTTGTGCTCCTGATCCATCGGACGCGCCATAAAGACGTCTCGCTTCCCAAGGGAAAAGTCGACCCCGGCGAGGTTCTGCCTCAGACCGCCGTCCGCGAGATCGCCGAGGAGACGGGGCTCAAGGTCAATCTCGGCCTTCCGCTCGGCGTCACGAACTACGTCATGCCGAATCATCGCGAGAAGGTCGTGCACTACTGGGCGGCCGAGGTCACCGAAGAGGCAGTGCTCGCCTCGACCTTCGTTCCGAACAGCGAAGTGGCCGCACTCGAATGGATGCCGGTGAGCCGGGCGCTCACGTCGATCAGCTACAAACGCGACGCCGAGATCCTGAAGCGCTTCCAGGCCTTCGTCGACGACGGGCTCGTCAGCACCTTCGCGATCATCGCCCTGCGGCATGCGAAAGCGATCCCCGCCTTCGACTTCGACGGCAGAGACTCGGCACGCCCGCTCACCCAGCGCGGTCTGCTCGAGGCGCAGTCCATCGTCGCGGGCCTCAGCGCCTTCGGCCCCACCGTGCTCCGCTCCTCGACGGCTCTGCGTTGTCAGCAGACGATCGCGCCGACCGCCGCCGTATTGGGACTCGACGTCAAGAAGACCGACTCGATCAGCCAGGACGCTTTCGAGAACGGCACCAGCGACATCCGGAGCATCGTCGGAAAGCGCGTGCGTCGCCGCGCGACGGCGATCCTCTGCAGCCACGGGCCCGTGCTGCCCGAGATCATGCGAGAGGTCGCGCTCGCCACCGGCACCACGAAGCCCGCGTCGATCGCGCGTGCAGGCGACCTTCCGGTGGCCGGCTACACGGTCATCCATCTCTCGAGAGAGCGCCCGGGTTCCGGCATCATCGCCGTGGAGACGCACGTCCCGCACTGAGGACTCCTCGCTGTTCACCTCCCGTTTACCGAAATGCGCCACTCTGGCCACGATGCACGGCTACGTTTTCTGAGGGCCAGCACCGGCCCGCCAGCGTGCATCTCTGATATCCAGCTACAGTCAACGATCTTGATCGGCGTGTGGTCTCAGACGTCACCTGGCACTACCCATTTCGAAGGGACCACACACAGTGAAGTTCAAGAATGTTGCTACGGCGGGGGCCATCCTGGTCGCGTCGGCTATCGCACTTTCTGGCTGCGCCAGCAGCACCCCCGAGTCCACCACCTCGGCCACGCCTTCGGCCGCTGCGGTCGACTACAGCGCTCTCTCGGGCACGATCACCGCCGGTGGCTCCAGCGCCCAGGCGAACGCCCAGGCCGCATGGACCACCGCATTCACCGCCCAGGCCAAGGGCGTCACCATCAACTACGACAAGTCGCAGGGCTCCGGCGGCGGCGTCACCAACTGGACCGCTGGCAGCTACGACTTCGCCGGCAGCGACTCGCCCCTGAGCGAAGAGCAGCAGACCGCCGCCACCCTGTGTGGCCCCAACGGCGCGATCAACCTGCCGATCTACCTCGATGGCGTTGCCATCGTCTACAACCTCGCCGGCGTCGACAAGCTGAACCTTTCGGCCGAGACCCTCGCGAAGATCTTCTCGCTGTCGATCACCACCTGGAACGACCCGGCCATCGCGGCGGAGAACCCCGACGCCAAGCTGCCCGCAACGGCCATCACGACCGTCACGCGTTCAGACGGATCGGGAACCACCAAGACGTTCACGAACTTCCTGAGCCAGACGGCCAAGGATGTCTGGACCTACCCGGCCGACAGCGCGTGGCCGATCGCCGGCACCAGCGCCCAGAAGGGCACCTCCGGCATCGTGCAGGCCGTCGGAGCCGGTGACGGAACCATCGGCTACGCCGACCACAGCGCCATCGGTGAGCTCAAGGCCGCCTCCGTCAGCGTCAAGGGCGAGGACTTCGTGGCGTTCAGCCCCGAGGCCGTCACCGCGGCGTTCGACGCAGCCGCGTCGACCACCGACACCGGCATCGAGGGCGACCTGGCCCAGACGGTCGACTTCACCGCCATCTCCGGCGCCGAGGCCTACCCGATCCCGCTGGTCTCCTACGGAATCCTCTGCACCACGTTCAAGGACGCCAAGCAGAAGGAACTGGCCACCGCCTACCTCGGCTGGATCGGTAGCGACATCGGCCAGCAGGTCGCCGCGAAGAACGCCGGCGCGGCTCAGATCCCGGAGAAGCTCCTCACCGAGATCGCTGCCAGCCTGGCCCTCGTCAAGTAACACAGCCAGACCAGACCGTTCTCCCGACCTTCTCGAGAAAGACCGCCATGAGCGACCGAACCTCAGTTGAATCTGTTTCCTCGACGCAGCCTCGGCAGAACACGACGTCTGACAGCACCACCCCGCGTGGGGGGAAGGAGCCTTCGCAGGCTCCCTCCCCCGCGCGCAGCAGTCGGGTTCGGCCCGCGGATGCAATCTTCCGCGGGCTGAGCACCGGCAGCGCGATCTTCATCATGGTCATCCTCGCCGGCGTCGCCCTGTTCCTCATCGTTCAGGGCATGCCGGCCATCGTGGCCAACTGGCAGAGCAACCCCGAACTGAACGACGGCTTCACCTCGGCGTTCGACAGCTTCTGGGCCTACGTGGGCCCGCTGCTCTTCGGAACGCTCTGGTCCGCTGCCATCGCCCTCGTTCTGGGCGCGCCGATCGGTATCGGTATCGCCCTCTTCATCTCGCACTACGCGCCCCGCCGTCTGGCCGGCCTTCTCGGCTACGTCGTCGACCTGCTGGCCGCCGTTCCGTCGGTCGTCTTCGGCCTCTGGGGCATCATCGTCATCCGCCCCTTCCTCCTGCCGCTGTCGGACTGGCTCAACACCTACCTCGGCTGGATCCCCATCTTCGGCGGCCAGGTCACCACGACCGGCTCGACCATCCTCGCGGGAGCAGTGGTGCTCGCCGTCATGATCCTGCCAATCATCACCTCCATCTCGCGAGAGATCTTCCTGCAGACGCCCCGCCTGCACGAAGAGGCCGCGCTGGCCCTCGGCGCCACACGCTGGGAGATGGTGCGCCTCGCAGTCTTCCCCTACGCCAAGTCGGGAATCGTCAGCGCGACGCTGCTCGGCCTCGGTCGTGCACTCGGAGAGACGATGGCCATCGCCATGATCATCTCCCCCGCCGTCATCGTCTCGTTCCTCGTGGTCACAGAGGGCCAGAACTCGCAGACCATCGCGGCCAACATCGCGCTGAACTTCCCCATCGCCTCCACACTGCAGCGCCAGGCCCTCATCGGCACCGGCCTGCTGCTGTTCGTCGTCTCGCTCGCGGTCAACATGATCGCTCGCTACATCGTGACCCGCGGCTCGTCGAAGACGGGCAGCAAGAAGAAGCGGCGACCGAGGCCGCTCGTGGTTCCCACCGGTGACGCCACCTCCACCCTCACCCGCGACCTCGTCGCCGACAAGAACACCGCCGCCGGCCCTGAAGGAGCATCCGCATGACCGCGCTGAGTCCTCGAACCGTCGAAAAGGGTCCCGTCCCCAATTCGCTGACAACGGGGCAGCTTCCCCGCTTCGCCGAGCTCTACATCTTCGGAGCATCCGCCGTCGTCTCCGGCGTGCTGCTGATGCTCATCGGCTTCGACGTCATCGGCTGGCTCGTTCTGAGCGCCGTCGTCTACCTCGTGCTCCTCGGCATCCTCTCGAGCCTCGTCGAGAACCGACGCAAGGCCATCGACCGCCTCGTGCGCGGACTGGTCACCGTCGCCTTCCTCCTGGCGATCATCCCGCTCGTATCGACCCTCTTCACGGTCGTCTCCAAGGGCATCGGTGCCCTGTCTTACCAGTTCATCACGCAGACCGGCGGCTCCTCGTTCAACCCCGACACGCTCGAGGTCACGAACACGCCCGGCGCCCTCCAGGCCATCGTCGGCACGCTGATCATCACCGGCATCGCCGCACTGATCTCGGTTCCCATCGGCCTGTTCACCTCGATCTACCTCGTGGAGTACGGCCGCCCCGGCCAGTGGCTGTCGCGCACAGTGACGTTTCTCGTCGATGTGATGACGGGCATCCCGTCGATCGTCGCGGGTCTGTTCGCCTTCTCACTGTTCACCATCATTCTCGGCCCGAAGGCGTTCAGCGGATTCTCCGCCTCGGTCGCCCTCTCCGTCCTCATGATTCCCACGGTCGTCCGGGCGTGCGAGGAGATGCTGCGTCTCGTGCCGCACGACCTGCGCGAGGCCTCGTACGCGCTGGGCGTGTCGAAGTTCGCGACCATCGTGCGCATCGTGCTGCCCACGGCCATCGCGGGCATCGTCACGGGCATCATGCTGGCCATCGCCCGCGTCATCGGCGAGACGGCCCCGATCTTCATGGCCGCGAGCTTCACCGACAACTTCAACTCGAACCCCTTCGAAGGGCCGATGCAGACGCTGCCCGTCATGGCGTACACGGGCTTCGCGTTCCCCGGCACCGACATCGCCGCGTCGAACAACTCCGCCTGGGGTGCCGCGTTGCTGCTGGTGATCCTGGTGGTCATCCTCAACCTCATCGCACGCGTCGTCGCGAAGGTGTTCGCCCCCAAGGGCTCCCGCTAGCCCTCCACCCCAGACCTCTCCCCCTTTCGCACCACAGAATCCGAAGGAATCGAATTGTCCAAGCGCATCGAGGTCAAAGACCTCAACGTCTACTACAGCGACTTTCTTGCCGTCGAGGGCGTGTCGATCACCATCGAACCCCGCACCGTCACCGCCTTCATCGGCCCCAGCGGCTGCGGCAAGTCGACCTTCCTGCGCACCCTGAACCGCATGCACGAGGTCATCCCGGGCGCCCATGTGAAGGGCGAGGTCATCATCGATGGCAACGACCTCTACGCCCCCGGCGTCGACCCCGTCATGGTCCGTCGCCAGGTCGGCATGGTCTTCCAGCGGGCGAACCCGTTCCCCACGATGTCGATCCGCGACAACGTGCTCGCCGGGCTCAAGCTCAACAACAAGCGCCTGTCGAAGAGCGAGGGCGACGACATGGTCGAGAAGGGCCTGCGCGGCGCCAACCTCTGGAACGAGGTCAAGGACCGTCTGAACCTCCCGGGCGGCGGACTCTCCGGTGGCCAGCAGCAGCGCCTGTGCATCGCGCGCGCGATCACGGTCTCCCCTGACGTTCTCCTCATGGACGAGCCCTGCTCGGCCCTCGACCCGATCTCGACGCTCGCCATCGAGGACCTCATCAAAGAGTTGAAAGAGGAGTACACGGTCGTCATCGTCACGCACAACATGCAGCAGGCCAGCCGCGTGTCCGACCGCACGGCCTTCTTCAACATCGCCGGTACGGGCAAGCCCGGCAAGCTGATCGAGTACGACGACACCACGACCATCTTCTCGAACCCGACCGTCAAGGACACCGAAGACTACGTCTCGGGTCGCTTCGGATAGCGAGAGATTTGCAGCACGAACGACGAAGGCCCCCTCGATCTCGAGGGGGCCTTCATCGTTCGTGCTGAGCGGCTAAGCGCTGGCGATCGCCACGATCGGCGTCGTCGTCGGCGTCTTGGATCCGCCGGCAGGCTCGACCGTGACGCCGACCGTGTCTCCGGCCGACATGGTTCCGTCGAGCAGGTGCCACGACGTCTTGTGTGCGCCCGTGGCATCGAAGGTTCCTGCGGGAGCAGCGCCCGCGTCGTTGATGTACCAGGCCTCGTACACGCTGCCGTTGGGCAACGGTGCGAGACCGTCGACGACCACCGCGGAGCGTCCGAGCTCACCTGACCAGACGAGCGTCGCGACACCGCCGCCGTCGACCTCGCTGCGCACCGACTGCACGTCGGATGCAGCATAGATCTGAGCGAGGCCCGCAGCCTGCTGATCGACGACCACGGGCGTATCGCCCGTCACCGCCGACCCCACGAAGCCTCCGCCGACGAACAGGCCGATGGCGGCTGCGGCCGAAACGAGGATGGTGGCGGGGCGTGCGAACCAGCGTGTACGAGCCTTCTGCTCGGCCGCGCCTGCCTCGGCCGGCTGGGATCGAGCATCCTCGATCGTGCTGGATGCCGACGGCGCGGCGATATCCGCGTCGACCGTCGGGCCGGCTGTATCGCGGGGCAACTGCGGAGTCGAGGCGATGGCAGCCATCAGGTCGACTTTGAGCTTCGCGGAGGGCTCGACTGGAGTGGATGCCAGACCGAGGAGCACCGCAGTGGCGCTGAGGCCGTCTGCCTCGGCGGCAAGCTCGGGGTCGGACTCGGCCGCCACGAGAAAACGCTCGAGCTCTTCGGGGCTCAATGCACCGAGGGCGAACGCTCCGGTGTTCATTCGAGAGTCGTCATTTATGGCCATCAGGCGACTCCCATTTCGTCTCGAAGGCGGATCATGCCGTCTCGGAGCCGCGTCTTGACGGTACCGATCGGTATCGCCAGGATCTTCGCGACCTCGCTATGGCTGTATCCCCCGTAGTACGCCAGAGAGATGGCTTCGCGCTGCAGTTCAGTCAGCTGAGTCATTGCTCTCTTCACCCTTTCATGTTCGATTCTGATCTCGACCGATTCGGCCACTTGATCGTATTCACGGTCCACATCCCGGATACCGATCTTGATATCCCGGTCGTGAGAGGACTGCGACGCGCGCACGCGGTCGACTGCCCTGCGGTGAGCCATCGTGAGAACCCAGGAAAGAGCCGCGCCGCGTTGCGGATCGAAGCGCGTGGCCGTGCGCCAGATCTCGAGAAACACTTCTTGGGCGACTTCCTCGGACTGCGCATGGTCGATGAGCAGTCTTTTGATGAGGCCGAGAACCCTCGGCGCGACCCGGTCATACAGTTCGGCGAATGATCTCTGATCGCCATCGGCGACCCGCAAAAGCAGGCTCTCGACCGAGTCGAGCGCCTCCACAGGAGTGCCGTTATGGTCGCTATCAGAGGTCACGAGCTTAAGCATGACAGGTTTCCCGCCTGAGGCATGTTGTTCGTGGTCCGTTCACACCAATGATTCGGCGCGGAGGCCGTGCCGGTTTGGTGGGTATCAGACCTTCTCGTACCCGTTGCGATTCTCACGGCGAGCAATGAGCCCGGCTTCTTCGAACGCCTCGAGCCAGCCGATCATCGGCCACCTGCCCCACCGGCGGTGGAACAGGGCAGCGTTGCGCAGGATGTCGTCGAGATGCGACACGGGAGGCGACTCGACGGCATGGTGCTGGTGATAGGCGCGGGCCGAACCGATCCACGCGAGCTCGATGTTCTTCTCGGCGGCACAGGCGGAGAAGTCCGTGTCCTCGCCTCCGTACCCGATGTAGGCCTCATCGAAGCCACCCATCGTCCTCCACGTCGCCGCCGTGACGGCGAACGACAGAGACCAGAAGAGGTCGTGGTCTCCCCCACGAATGACCGCGCCGGGTTCGGGGGCAGGGCGAGCCGCGTGCGGCGCGGCGAGCGTGTCGATGTCTGCGAGGTCGTAGCCGCCCTCGGGCGCCGGCGGGAGATAGGCCACGGGTCCGCACAGGATGTCTCCGCTCAGCTCGATGGAGCCGGCGGCGGCCTCGTAGGCGCCGATCAGCTCGGGACCGGGAACGCAGTCGACGTCGAGGAAGACGATCACATCGGCGCCACTGGTCAACGCGGCCTCCGCGCCGGCATTCCTCGCCGCAGCGATAGGCAGACCGAGCGGGTGCGCCGCGATCTGTATAACGCGCGCGCGGCTTTCAGCAGCCTGGGCGACAAGTTCATCGTCGACAGCAACGACCACGTAGTCGTCGGGCGGTCGGACGCTGCGGGCCACAGCCTGCATCTGCAGCGCCAGGTGGGCATGACGACCGTGTACGACGGTGACGACGGCCACGCGGCTCATGCGACCTCGGAGTCGACGGCAGGAGTGAGCTCGGACTCGATGACGGCCGCGGCCGTCCTGGCTCCACGCCCGTCGTTCCAGGTGGACCACCGATCACCATCGAGCGCAGCCGCCTCGTCGAGAAGCGCCTGCCACCCCGTCTCGGGAAAGTCCCACCGCACGATCGCGGGCCATCTGCTGCTGCCGGCCAGAACCGAGGCAGTGGTGACCTGCTCCTCGTGCGGTCGCGCCTCCGGAATCACGATCGCGGGACGACGGGCGGCGGCGACGTCCGCGAGCGCGTTCTGGCCCGCGTGAGTGACCACGACATCGGCCGAGCAGATCTCGGGCCACGGATCGTCGACCCATCGACCACCGCGGCTCCCCAGGACCGTCCAGTGCCAGTCGGGGGTCGACGTGCGCGCCGCGGAGATCGTCGACGCGTCGAGGGTGCTGCCTCCGGCACCGCCGAGAAGGAGGACGCGGCGCTGCCCCTCTGCTCCGAGCGCCGGACGACCCTCGTCGCCTCGCGAACCGAAGCGCGAGATCGCGCCCACACAGTGCAGACGACGTCGGGCGGGCGCGCTGAGACCGGAGATCATGCCCTCCGCCTCCTGCGGCCAGGCGGCGATGATCGCCGCCGAGACGTCGTAGCCGAGCTGATGCGCGTCATCTGCCCGAATCCCCGGAAGTGCCACCGAGATGACCGGCACCCCGAGAAGCCTGGCGAGAAGGGCGACCTCCACCGAGACATCCACGACGATGAGCTGCGGGTTCGTCTCCGCGATCCACTGCGAGAGCACGGCCATCCGACCCCTAAGCCCGGAATCGTGCAGGGGAACCCAGTGCAGCCGGCCTTGCGCGTCGACGTCTCGAGGCTCGATCGACTCGTCGTCGCGAGGCAGGTCGAGCCAGTCACCTCTCCACCCCTCCGGGCGCCGCTGCGACGACAGACCCACAACTGTCTCACGGAGCTCGGCGGCGATCGCGAGCGCCCGGTTGAGGTGGCCGCGGCCCTGATGGTGGATGTAGTAGCCGATCATGCGGCGATGTCCACATCGATCATGGAGTCGTAAAGACGCTCGTAGTCGTCGACCATGCGCTCGAGCGAACACGACGTGACCGCTCGATGCCGGGCATCGCTGCGTGAGAGTTGCGAGGCCCCCACCATCGCCTCGCCGAGTGCAACCACGTCTCCGGGCGGGGCCAGACGTCCGGAGAGCTCGTCGAGGATCTCAGGCACCCCGCCGCGTGCAAATGCGGCGACGGGGGTTCCGCAGGCCAACGATTCCGCCGCGACGAGGCCGTATGGCTCATCCCAGTTCGGCGTCACCACCGAGACACGAGCCCTGCCGACGGCTCGCATCAGCTCGTCATGTCGCAGATGCCCCAGGTAGCGGGTCCGGTCGTCGAGCAGAGGGGCGATCTCTGCGTCGAAGTAGCTCTGGTCGAGACTCGGGCCCGCGAGATCGATACTCATCCCCGCCTCCCGCGCGGCGTGGATCGCCAGGTGCGGCGCCTTCTCGGGAACGAGACGCCCGAACCAGATCGCCGCGTCGCCGCCGGGCCCGGGCATCCACCGCGCGGTGTCGACACCGTTGCGGATGACCGTGCTCTCGACCACGTGACGCCACGCTGTCGACGTGTGCATGCTCACGGAGGCATAGGCGAGGCTCGGAGCCGCCAACTTGGCCGCCGATTCGAGCCATGGCACAGGAGGAGTGTGCAGAGTCGTCACGAAAGGGAGCCCTGTCGCCTCCGCCATGGCGACGGGCAGGTGGTGGAGGCTGTTGTTGTGCACGATGTCGTAACGGCCCGGGTCTCGGTTCAGATCCAGCATCAGCTTGAGGTACGCGTGATGTTCGCGCATCCACTGCTCGGGTCGGGCGCCCACGTCGGCGCGGGCGGCGGGACTGCTACTGAATGGCTCGACGCCGAGTTCGGTGACTCCGAGAGCCGGATCGGAACCCGGAGCCGCGAAGAGGGTCACCTCGTGGCCGCGCCTGATCAGCTCGCTCGCCAAGCTGTGCGTGTGTGCTTCGAGCCCGCCCGCGAAGGGTTCCGCTACAGGGAACCGGCTCGAGGCGATCAGGCAGATGCGGAGAGGCCCCGTCATCGAAGCAGATCGCGGTAGAGCGCAGCGTGCGCGTCTGATACCGCCTCACGCTGGCGTCGACGCTCGTCGACCGTGATGGAGAAGGACGGTCGATCGTAGTAGGCCCGGCCGACCGCGCACCCGAGCGAGTCGGCGTCGAGGCCGTCGTCGTCGTGCAGGTAGAGCATCACCGGGGCCTGATCGCGGTAATAGCCGCATGTGGGCGCGAGCACGGCAGTACCCAGGTCACGGCAGGCCTCCAACCAGCCCGAATGGGTGCCGAAGCGGTAAGGCAACACCGAGAGATCGAGTGACGCGAGGTACTGCCACAGGTGCGCGTCATCGAAATAGTCGTGGATGCGCAGATCGATGCGGCCCGCCGCCGCCTCCTCGCGGAGAAGGTCGGCAAGGCCGGCGTCGTAACGCGGACCGGTGGGCTCGAGAAGATCGCGATGACCGTCGATCTGCAGGACAGCGTTCGGAAGACCGTTGATCGCGTCGAGCAGCGCACCGATGACCGGAATCGGATTCATGTTGGCGCGCAGGCTCTTGAGGTGCAGTCCGATGCGATATTCGGCGTGGTCTCGGTCGTGCTGGATGTCGATTCGAGCGCGCTGTATGTGGTGCATCGTCTCGAAGTCGACGACGTGCGGATGCGGCAGCACGATCGCGCGACGAGCCCAGCGGCGCTTGATCTCGTACGCGGCCCCGTCGGTCAGCGTGATGACCGCATCGGCCGCAGGAACGAGGACGTCGAGCTGAGCATCGTGCTCGGCTCGGTTTTCGTGATGCGGGTTGCGCAGGTCGTGCACCGTGTAGACGAGGGGCTTGCCGGCACGCCGCAGCTCGTCGACGAGGTCGCGCAGCTGCTCGGGCGTACGCGCATCGAAGCCGAACTGCAGATGGAAGACATCGAACTCGTCGGCGTGAGCACGTACCCACTCGGCGTCGAGCATGACGGGCGGCCACCATCGCTGCAGAGCCGACCGGGAGGGATCGTCGGGATCGGGGTCGGCGAGCCGGGTGACGCGCACGCCGCCGTCTCGGGACGCTGCCGCGGGCCCGCCCGGCTGGGCGACGTCGCCGTCGATCGGTGAGATGTGACGCACGTAGACGTGGGATGCCGGTACCGATGCCACACGCACCGACTGAGGCTCGGCAGCGGCAAAAGAAGCGCGATGGGGCAACTTCTCGGAGGCAGAGCCATCTCGGCCCGACTGCGAAAGAAGGCTCGTCATATGCGCCTCCGTTCCATGGGTTGGTGCGCCGCTGAAGTGGTCACTCGGGCGCCCTTCAGCATGTCACTCGATTGCGAGGCGCAAATTGACCCTTGCCAAACGGTCGACGCTGCCCTACACGTTTTCGATCAGAGTCGCCGTCTGCTCGCGATCACGATCGAGCCGACGACAGCAAGAGCTTCAGCCGCCGCCGCGACGATGCGCAGGTGCAACCAGGGACCGACCGGAATCGTCGGGAGCCCGAACGGAAGCTCGATGGGTGCGACGGTGCTCGACACCGTCAGGGCGAGTCCCACCACCGACGCGGCGGTCACGACGAACGCAGACCACCGGCGGGGCCGAACGAGGATGAGGATGGCGAGGATCACGTTCGCTGCCGCAGCGACTCGAAAGAACTGACCGACGGAGGCGACGAAGCCGTTCTCGAGCCGCGTCTGCACGAGATCGAATTGGGGAGCCGAGCCAGAAATACACCACCGCGTTCACCGCGAGGGCGAGAGCGGTCCAGATGACGGCGGCGACGCGAAATGCCATGACAATCAGCCTGCCTGGTCACTCGGTCTCGAGGCTTTCGGTCAGAAGTAGTGCCAGGCCGCGGAACGCCTCTCGGCGGAAGGCCGTTCGTAACGGCGGAAATTGGAGCCCGGGGTTACCACGGCCCGGCGAGATACGACTTTACCCGACTTCAGTCGAGACTGTCCGTTCTCCACAATTTTGCGCAGATAGCGAACTCCGACGCTGTCTCCGCGAAGCGATTGGCGCGTACCGTGAACTCCGACGCCCGCTCGGCCGAATCCGATTCTGTGTCGTCGGCCTCGGCGGCTGCGCCGAGAGACATGATCCGGCAGAAGGCGGCAGCCCTTTCGAGAGCCACGGCGAAGTCGCCGTCGAAGATGCCACGCAGAATCTGGTCGGCGAGGTCGGTGATCTCCTTCGGCCCCGTCGGAGAGGTCGCACCGGCGACCACCGGGTCGATGGTGATGCTCAGTTCGCTGCCCTTCTGGAACAGAAAGCTCGACTGCTCGGGATCTTGTCGGATCAGGGCGCGAAGCAGGTAGATGCGCCAGAGCGCACCGGGAAGGCTGTGAGACGACGCCCGAGACCAGAGTTCGGCTATCGCATCGATGCCGTGCAGGTCGGTGTACTCGATGAGTCTGTCGATGACGCCGGGGTCTGGATCTGCGCGGACCCGGCCCAGCAGCGCGCTGGCGGTGTCATGCGCGAGACGCGAGATCTGGGCGGGATCCTCGCCTCCCTTGAACGCCTCGAACTCCGATCCGCCGAAGAGTGCGGGTTTGCGATACTCGCTTGTCATGCATCCATCCTGCCTCGGTTAGATGAGAGCGCAAAGACACGCTAGATTAGTCGCTGCGGGCCTCTAGCTCAGTTGGTAGAGCATCGGACTTTTAATCCGCGGGTCGCCGGTTCGAGCCCGGCGGGGCCCACCGTATTCACGGCTTTTCCGCATCGATTGCGCGACGAGGAGCCCTATGAAGATCACCATCACCGGCGGCGCCGGTTTCGTGGGCCGCCACCTCGCCGAGAGATTCGCGCCAGACGACGTCGTGCTCGTCTCTCGCCGAACCGGCACCGACATCACCGATGTCGATGCTCTGGCCGCCTCATTCGCCGGCTGCGGCGCTGTGGCGCACTGCGCGGGTATCAACCGAGAGATCGGCGACCAGAGCTATGAGAAGGTGCACATCGAAGGCACCCGCTCGGTGATCGAGGCAGCCAAGCGTGCCGGTGTCTCCCGCATCGTGATGCTCAGCTTCCTGCGAGCCAGGCCGGAGTGCGGGTCGGCGTATCACGAGTCGAAATGGGCCGCCGAAGAGCTGGTCCGTTCGAGCGGCCTCGAGTTCACCGTGCTGAAGGCGGGAATGATCTACGGTCACGGCGATCACCTCGTCGATCACCTCAGCCACTCCGTTCAGACTCTGCCCCTCTTCGCGACAGTCGGACTGCGCGAGAAGAGCATCCGGCCGATTCCGGTGAGCGAGATGGTCGACGTGCTCGTGGCGTCCGTCGAGGGGCGCCTGCCTAACGCGACCTTCGCGGTGACAGGGCACGAAGAACTGTTGCTGAGCGAGGCCGTGCGACGCGTATCGCGCATTGTCGGCCGTCGCGTGGCGGTCGTTCCGTCACCGGTGTGGGCGATTCGCGCGATCGCGCAACTCACGGAGTGGACGATGAAAGTGCCCCTGATCGCGAAAGCCCAGGCGACGATGCTGGCCGAGGGTGTGTCGATCGCGGCTCCCCCGACGCCGGAGCTGCCAGTCGAGCTGCAACCGCGGCTCGATTTCTCGGCGGAACAGATCCGCAGAGCACTGCCTCCGCGCGGAGGTTTCGGGTTCAGCGATCTCCTCATCGCCAGGTAGATCCACACCCCGTGCTGGCATCATTGTCGGGTGCAGCTCTCCGACTTCTTCGCCCTCACCTCCGGTCCGGCCCCGCTCGTGACGGGCTCTCGGGGTGAACTGTCGGTGCACGATCTCGGCACCCTGCGTGTTCCCTCGGGCTCTCTCGGGGCGGCTGACCCCTTCGTCGCCCTCGACATGCCCATCACGGTGCCGATTCCGCCAGGCGACTACCGCGTCTCGACCACGATCGCGGATGTGTCGACCGAACAAGACGGCTCGCACCTGCGTGAGGCATATCTGTCGTTGATCGTCTCCGACGCAGTAACAGCCTCCGTCGAACCCGTGCCCGGCCCCGACGGTCCCCCCGAACACGGCTCGTTCTTCGGAGTCGCCGTCGATGCCGGCACGGTCGCGTTCTTCGACGCCGCCGCCGTCGAGTCGTCGATGCCGGGCGAAGCCGACGACTGGTACGACGAGGTGTTCGATACGGGCGAGCCAGGGTCGTGGTTCGACACCATGGACTCTGAGACGCCGCTCAGGGCGGGCACCGCGAACATCGAGATGCCGCTCGCTCGCGCCGGTGAGAACGTCATCCTCGCGCACTCGGGCTGGGGCGACGGGTTCTATCCCGTCGTTCAGACCTGGGATGCCGACGGCCGCCTCACAGGCGTGCATATCGATCTGCAGGTGGTCGGCTCGGCACCCGATCCGGAGCCTTCGTCGCCACAAACGAGCTGGGTCTCCCGCGTGAAAGGCTTCCTCAGGTGATCGACGTCATCGTCGTCATCGTGCTCATCGCCGGCGCCGTGACGGGCTACCGTCTGGGCCTCGTGAGATCGCTGCTCGGACTCGCCGGTGTGATCGCGGGAGGAGTGGGTGCGTACTTCGCGATCCCGCCCGTGGTCGCCTGGATCTCCGAGCCGGAATGGCGGATCGCCGGCGTCATCGGAACGGCTTTTGTCCTGGTCACCGTGGGGTACCTGCTCGGCGCCACGATCGGACGACTGATCGGGCGGGGCGTGGCGAAGGCGAAACTCCGCTTCGTCGACCGCGGTCTGGGGTTCATCGGCAGCGGCATCGCTGCAGCCCTCGTCGTGGTGACCGTCGCGTCAGGGGTCTCGACTCTCGGCGTCGTCCCGCTCACTCAGGCCGTGGCATCATCGTCGATTCTGCGAACCATCGACGGCCTCGTTCCGCCCCAGGTGACGACTTTCCTGGCCCAGTTGCGCACGGCCGCGGTCACAGACGGAGCCCCGTGGGTCATCGACGCTCTGGGTGCGCCGACCACGGCTCCGTCCATTCCGACGATCAGCACCGACAGCCCTGCGCTCACTGCTGCGGCCCGATCGATCGTTCGCATCACGGGCACTGCATACGAGTGCGGCGTCACGATGTCGGGAAGCGGTTTCGCGATCGCGCCCGATCGGGTCGTCACGAACGCCCACGTGGTTGCGGGGATCTCCGAGCCCGTGGTCGAGGTCCCGGGACAATCTCCGCGATCGGGGCGCATCGTCTACTTCGACCCGGCTGCGGATCTGGCGGTGATCGCGGTCGACGGCCTGCCGGCGGACGCGCTTGAGTTGGCCGAGACGCTTCCGCCCACGAGCCCCGCGGTCGTCGCCGGCTACCCCTTCGGCGGCCCCTTCTCCATCGCCGGGGCCGAGGTCTTGGCGGCCGGTCCCCTGCAGCTGATCGCAGACGGCACGGCCGGGGCCACGCGGGATGCCTACACGCTGGCGGCCGATATCGAGCCAGGCAACTCGGGGGGCCCGCTTCTCACGGTCGATGGTCGCGTTGCCGGCGTGGTCTTCGCTCGGGCCAGCACGGTGAGCAATGTCGGTTACGCCCTCACGATGCAGGAGCTCTCTCCCGTGGCAGCGCAGGCGCCGGGTCTCACAGCGCCTGTCAGCACCGGGGCGTGCTCCGCCTGACCCTGGTGGCCTCCGTCGTCAGAAGACGTCGTAGTCGAGGCTCGCCTTGCCGTTGCCGCTGTCGATACGCGCCGTGTTCTCGTGCGACTGCGCCTGCTCACGCACGCGCTCCGCGACACCCTGGGTCTCGGGCTCGGCGTACGACACGGTTTCGTGCTGGCTCATGATCTGGCTGGTCGGGCCCAGTACGAGCGACACCGGGGTCGGCGCGCCGTCGGCGTCGAAGCCGGGAACCACCAGAACCTGATTGCGCCGGTTGCGCGGAACGGTAGCCGCGAAGTGCACGAGCGCATCGGCCACCTCGTCACTCGTGACGAACGTCCCACCGGCGTAACTCATCTTCTTCATCTCTTGAGGGTCGCGCATTCCGGCCGCTCGGACCCGGGCATTGTGATCGACGCCTTACTGAGGTAACAGAGTGCAGGACTACCCTTCGGCGGCGCGTGCCCCGTACGATGAAGTCCCATGTCGCCCGCTCCCGCTCGAAGCGCCGTCCGCCAATTCTTCGACGGGGTCGCCTATCTCGGGCGCGGGCTGAAGATGTGGGGTAGCGACCCTCGCCTGATGCTCTTCGGCGCTCTGCCGGCGCTCATCGTCGCCGCGGTCTATCTCGCCGTGCTCGTCGTGCTCTTCGTCAACGCCGCGACGCTGGCCGAGTGGGCCACACCCTTCGCCGACGAATGGGACGAGGGCTGGCGAACCACCCTGCGCGTGACCGCCGTGATCGCATTCCTCGCCCTCGGCGCCCTCCTCGTGGTGTACACGTACACCGCGATCACACTCGTGGTCGGCGATCCGTTCTACGAGAAGATCTGGCGAAGCGTGGAGAACCGTCTTGGCGGGATCCCCGACGAGGTAGAGACGGCATTCTGGCCATCTGTTCTGCGCGGAATCCTCGATGCACTGCGCATCCTGTTGGCGACCTTGCTCATCGGCATCTGTCTGTTCGCGCTGGGATTCATCCCCGTGCTCGGCCAGACGGTCGTTCCAGTGCTCGGCGCAGCGGTGGCCGGCTGGTTCCTCGCCCTCGAGCTCACGGGCAAGGCGTTCGAAGCCCGGGGTCGAACGCTGCGGCAGAGGAGACGGGCGCTTGCGGCCATGAGGCCCACCGCGCTCGGCTTCGGAATCGCGAGTTACCTCGTGTTCCTCATTCCGTTCGGGGCAGTGTTCGTTATGCCCGCCGCGGTGGCCGGTGGTGCGCTGCTCTCTCGGCAGGCCCTCGCCGACGACGCTGGCAGCGCGGGCGCGCTATGAGCCGCTGGATTCGCCGTGCTCGTCGGGCTCCGGCACCGGTCTGAGCCCGCCCGTGCTGTTCGCAGCGAGCATGAGGTCTTCGATCCATACCCGGTTGAGCGCCGGAGACTTGTTTCCGTAGAAACGGAAGTGAAGCGGAATCGACGGGTGCACCCAGATGGTGCTGCGGCCGCTGCCTTCTTCTGTTCCGTGCTCCCACGAGAGCATAAAGGCCTCGTTGCGACGCAGCTTCGTCGAGATCACGACTTTGAGGTGAGCAAGCAGCCGATCCTCGAACTCGACGTCTGTATCTCCGGTGCCGTAGATCAGTCTGCCCATATGAAAAAACGTCCGTTCCTGACAAAGGGCCCACGCAGATCCAATTCCACGTGAGCTCCCTCACCAAGGTAGTCGCTCAAAATGCTCCGTTTTCAGGGTTGCCAATAGGGAACCACTTGTGCGAAGCGATCCAGATGTGCGACTAGCGCGAGAGTGCGTAGAGCGCGCTCTTCGCGTCGTCTGCGGTCTTGTACAAACCACACACGTTGCCATAGGCATCCGTCAACTTCGCCGGATGTCCGGGCAGACCCTGCACCATTCCGGCGAATCGTCCGTCGCGGCGGGCGAGCCATACCCCGTCGAAGACGAGCTGCCAGCGGAGGTGGGTCGTGGCACTATCTGTGACGGAGCCGGGTGCCGTCGGCGCCGACGGCATGCTGTCGATAACGAGAGACATTAATCCACTCCTTTCAGAGTTGCTTGATGCCTTCAGGCTAGGTGTGGACACCACCCCCCAACAAGGGGTTTACGGCACCCCCGTCACCCGCTACGGGCGCCCGTCAGGACGCGGCACGATAGCGGACACCCCAGCTGAGCATCCATGATGCTCCCGGTTCGATCCAGCGAAGGCCCTCCCCCGTGTTGAAGGCGTTGGCCGGGGCTGTCATGGGTTCGAGAGCGACAGCCATCCCTGTTCCGGTCTCGAAGGGGAACTCCCGGGGGTTGTACGCCTGTACGTACGCGAAGTTGAGGTCGGTCCACAATTCGACCCGCTGCCCGTCGGGCGAGACGAGCGAATGGATGTTCTGTCCCCCCGTTCCGGTCAACGAACCGAACGCGTGGTTGAGGTCGAGGTCAGACAGATGGCGACCGGCCCGCAGATCGAGTCCGGCATCCTCGACCGAGACCTCGGCGGTCGGTATGAACGCGTCGTCGTACTCGAAGACCGTGTCGGCCGCGAGGGTGAGGGTCAGATCCTCGGTCGGGACGGAGCCGATGACGAAGTACGGGTGTGCCCCGACGGCCACCGGCGCTGGAGCATCCGACTCGTTCGTGATTGCGTGAGTGACGGTGAGACCGGCTTCGCTGAGCTCGTAGCTCACCGAGGTGTCGAGCAGGAACGGGTAGCCGTGCTGCGGGAACACGCGGGCGTTCAATGTCAGAAAGCCCTCCCCCTGCTCGGCAACCGTGTACGCCGTATTGCGCAGGAGGCCGTGCGTGGCATTGCCGGTGGAGGGCTCGGTGATGTCGAGTTGCTGCTTGACCCCGTCGAGCACCCAGGCTCCGTGTGCGATGCGATTCGGCCAGGGAACGAGCACGATGCCCTGGCCCATGGGCGGCAGCGACTGCTCGGGGTACTCACGAACCACCTCGACGCCGTTCAGCACGAGGCCACGAAGACCCGCCGCCAGCTCGGTGATCGTTGCTCGGGAATCGCCGAATTCGACGGAATACTGGGTGCCTGTCGCTGCTCTCACGAGACAAGCCTACGGTGTCGCCCGGCCCCGGGCATCCGGATGCCGGAGCCGGGCGACTCGCGGGTCAGGCGGCGGGCGCCGGCCCGTCGGTCGGCTCGGCGTCTGTCGGCAGAGACTCCTCGATCTCCTCGAGGACAGTGTCCTCTTTCTCGCCGGCCGTCTTCTTGCCCGGATCGCGAGGGATGGGATGTTCGTTCGTCATACGTTCCTCCTTCTGTGGTGGGATCGTGCTCTCGTACCGCGACTACGGCGTCGCGGCATCGACCACGTTCTGTACGAGCAGAGCCCGAGTCATCGGACCCACTCCGCCGGGAACCGGTGACAGGAACCCGGCCACGTCTGCGACGCCAGGATCGACGTCGCCTCGCAGCTTCGCCTTGCCGGTCTCGGCATCGACGACCCGGCTGATGCCCACATCGAGTACCGCCGCGCCGGGCTTGATCCATTCGGCCTTGATGAGCCCGGGCACGCCGACGGCCGCGATGACGATGTCGGCACGACGCACCTCGGCCTCGAGGTCACGCGTGCGGGAGTGGGTGAGCGTGACGGTTGCGTCGATGCCCTTGCGCGTGAGCAGAAGACCCAATGGGCGACCGACCGTGAGCCCGCGACCCACGATCACCACGTGGTGACCGCTCAGCGGAATGTCGTATCGACGCAGGATCTCCACGATTCCGGCGGGGGTGCACGGAAGCGGAGCGCGCCGACCGGCGCTCGACGCGGGGTCGACCGTGAGCACGAGACGCCCCAGATTGGTCGGGTGCAGCCCGTCGGCGTCCTTGGCCGGATCGATGAGCTCGAGCATGGCGTTCTCGTCGATGCCGTTCGGCAACGGAAGCTGCACGATATAGCCCGTCACGAGCGGATCGGCATTCAGCGCAGCGATGGCGTCGCGCACGTCTTGCTCGCTCGCCGTGGCCGGCAGGTCGACCCTGATCGACTCGATGCCGACCTCGGCACAGTCTCGGTGCTTGCCCGCCACGTACGAACGGGATGCCGGGTCGTCGCCGACCAGGAGCGTGCCGAGGCCGGGGTGGATGCCCTGCTTCTTCAGCTCGAGGACGCGCTGCGCGAGCTCGGACTTGATGGCCGAGGCTGTGGCGACACCGTCGAGGACGACGGCCGTCACTGGACGAGGCCCGGGTAGAGGGGGAACGCGCCGGTCAGGGCCGAGACGCGAGTGCGCAGGGCAGCCGTGTCGGCACCCGGCTTGAGCGCCTCTGCGATGATGTCGGCGACCTCGGTGAACTCGACGTCTCCGAAACCGCGGGTTGCGAGCGCGGGCGTTCCGATGCGCAGCCCGGAGGTGACCATCGGGGGGCGGGGATCGAAGGGCACGGAGTTGCGGTTGACCGTGATGCCCACCTCGTGAAGGACGTCTTCGGCCTGCTGTCCGTCGAGTGGCGAATTGCGCAGATCCGCGAGCACGAGGTGCACCTCGGTTCCGCCCGTGAGCACGTCGACGCCACCGGCGCGTGAGTCTTCCGCGGTCAGGCGCTCGGCGACGATGCGGGCACCATCGATGGTGCGCTGCTGGCGATCGCGGAACTCCGGCTCGGCGGCGAGCTTGAACGCCGTCGCCTTCGCGGCGATGACGTGCATGAGCGGACCGCCCTGCTGGCCGGGGAAGACGTTCGAATTGAGCTTCTTGGCGAGTTCGGTGTCGCGGCTGATGATGAAGCCGGAGCGCGGACCGCCAATGGTCTTGTGCACGGTCGACGAGACGACGTCGGCGAAGGGAACCGGCGACGGGTGGAGGCCTGCGGCGACGAGCCCGGCGAAGTGGGCCATGTCGACCCACAGCTTGGCGCCGACCTCGTCGGCGATGGCGCGGAAGGCAGCGAAGTCGAGGTGGCGCGGGTACGCCGACCATCCGGCGATGATGACCTGCGGGCGGTGCTCGAGCGCCTTGTCGCGCACCACGTTCATGTCGACGAGGAATGTCTCGGGGTCGACCCCGTATGAGACGGCGTTGTAGAGCTTGCCCGAGAAGTTCAGCTTCATTCCGTGGGTGAGGTGGCCGCCGTGGCTCAGCTCGAGTCCGAGGATGGTGTCTCCGGGGGTGGCGATCGCCGAGAGAACGGCCGCGTTCGCCGTGGCGCCGGAGTGCGGCTGCACGTTGGCGTACTCCGCACCGAAAAGGCTCTTGGCCCGAGCGATGGCCAGCTCTTCCGCGATGTCGACGAACTCGCAGCCGCCGTAGTAGCGGCGGCCGGGATAGCCCTCGGCGTACTTGTTCGTGAGAACCGATCCCTGCGACTGCAGCACGGCACGCGGAACGAAGTTCTCGCTGGCGATCATCTCGAGCGTGTCGCGCTGGCGACCGAGTTCCTTCTCGAGAACGGCGTAGATCTCGGGATCGACCGATTCGAGGGGCTCGTTGAACGAGGAAGACGTGTGATCAGACAAGGCTGGCTCCTAAAGTGACAGAAACGGAAAAGTTGCCGCCGCGCGAACGACGGGGTGAAGCAGTATCCGGATCGACCCAGGCGCGCGGCCGAATTCGTGTCAGTCGCTTCCCGATGGTGACCATCTGAACGCCAGTTGCGACAGCAAGAAGCCTACAACAGGCATCCCGCACAATCTCTGGTGAACCATACGGGGGGCCGATGGTCGCAGACCTACGGCTCGGCCGGCCCCGGCCCGATCAGCTGAGGCGTGGCCTTCCGGCGGGAGGTGAGTTCCGCAGCGACCAAGAGCGCGCCGGCCACGACGAGGGTGATGAGGTACGCGACAGGCAATGACGTCAAGCCGAACCCGTCGAGCAGGGCCGCGCCGACGAGCGCTCCCCCGCCGATGCCGATGTTGAACGACGTCGAATAGAACGCGCTGGCGGTGTCGCGGATATCGACCGAGGCGACGTGCAGCAGTCGAGCGGCGAGCAGCGGAGGCAGCGTTCCGAAGACGAGACCCCACAGCACGAAGGCGGGAATCGCGATGAAGGGGTTGACCGCGAACACCGCCATGACGGTCACGGACACGGCGGTGACGGCGACCCCGATCACGACGCCGAGCGTGGGGCGGCGACCGAACACCGTGCCGGCGAGCAGAAGCCCGCCCGCACCCGCCAGACCGAAGATCGCGAGCAGGAGGCCGACGTGACTCGAATCGACGCCGAGTTCACCCGTGAGATAAGGAGCGATGAAGGTGTAGAACGAGTAGTGGCCGATCATGATGACCGCGGCCAGCAGGCACAGGAGGGCGACGGCGGGAACCGTCGAATCCAGCTTTCGCCGGCCAGACGGATGCCGCTCGGGCAGCGCGTCGGACTTGGCGGGACGCTCCACCCGGGGCAGCAGCCACAGCATGAGCGCGGCGCCGATGATGCAGAGAACGGCGATCGCTCCGAAGGCGCTGCGCCAGCCGATCGCCTGGCCCAGCACGGTGCCGAGTGGCACGCCGAGCACGAACGCGAGAGTGCCGCCGCCCGTGGTGATGGCCACAGCGCGACCGAGCTGCTCCTTGGGAACCAGGTACCCCGAGTAGGCGCCCATGACAGCCCAGAACAAGCCGTGCGCCATGCCTCCGACGATCCGGGCCCCCACGAGGATCTCGAAGGTGGGCGCGATGGCGGTGACAGCACTCGAGAGCGAGACCACGATCAGGACGAGAACGATGAGGCGGTGACGCGACACGCTGCGGGTCAGGCGCGACAGCGGGATGCTCGTGAGCACCACCGCGAACGCGAAGACGGAGACGAGCAGGCCGATCTGCGATTCGCCCACCCGGAGCTCTGTGCTCATCTCGGGCAGAAGACCGGTGGGCAGCATCTCGGCGGTCACCGAGAGGAAGACGGCGGAGGCGAGCACGAGGAGCCCGCCCCAGGGAAACGGTCGACCGGGAGCCCCGGTCGGGACGACGGCGATGGGAGAGGTGAACGGCTGAGTCACTGCGGTAGAACGAACCAAACTAACGAAAGAAGGCGAACAGAGGCGGCGTCACGCCAGCCTGACGAGGGCGGCATCGGAAGGATCGGACGACACCGCACGACGGGCACTCGACCTCAGGAACCGATGACGACGTCGTGCATGCCCGGGGCCGAACGAGATCCGTCGGCCACCCGCTAGTGTATCGGGAGGCAGAATCGGATGGAAGAGGCGAGAGCGTTGACGAGTTCCCATTGGGTGTTGACCTTCGTCTGTGCCGACCTCCCGGGTATCGTGCACGCGGTGAGCGGCGCGGTCGTGCAATCGGGTGGCAACATCACCGAGAGTCAGCAGTTCTCCAGCGCCGATACGGGCCGATTCTTCATGCGGCTGCAGGTCGAGTCCGAATCCGATCGGGCCGTCTTCGAATCGGCGCTCGCACCGGTGATCGAACGCTACGACATGGACTGGCAGCTCGACGTGGTCGGCCGCCCCTTGCGTACTCTTGTTCTCGGCTCGACGGCGGCGCACTGCCTCAACGATCTGCTCTTCCGTCAGCGCGCGGGCCAGCTCGCCGTCGACATTCCGCTCGTCCTGAGCAATCACTCGGTTCTGGCGGAGCTCGCCGGGTTCTACGGTGTCGCCTTCGAATCGATGCCGGTGACGGATGCCGAGAGCAAGGCCGCCTTCGAACGTCGGGTTCTCGACGTGGTGGAGCAGCACGACATCGAACTCGTCGTGCTCGCCCGCTACATGCAGATCCTTTCGCCCGAGCTGTGCGCCGCGCTCGCCGGCCGCGCCATCAACATCCACCACTCTTTCCTCCCCGGGTTCAAGGGCGCGAATCCCTACAAGCAGGCCCATGCCCGGGGCGTGAAGCTCATCGGCGCGACGGCGCACTTCGTGACGAGCGACCTCGATGAGGGTCCGATCATCGAGCAGAACGTCGTGAGGGTCGACCACTCGCGTACCGCGTCTGAGCTCGTCTCGATCGGCCAAGACGAGGAGAGCCGCACGCTGACACAAGCCGTGAAGTGGTTCTCGGAGCATCGGGTGCTGCAGGACGGCGCCCGCACGATCATCTTCCGCTGACGCGGTCGGTACGCTTGAACCGTGAATCGAGAGACAGAGACCGCCGCCGGCAGAATCGGCATCGCCGACGTGATCCGGTTCGTGCTCGAACTGTTCGCGTTCGTCAGCCTCGGAATCTGGGGATTCCTCGCGTGGCCGGGCCCGTGGCTGAACATCGTCCTCTGCATCGCCACACCCCTGTTCGCCATCCTGTTGTGGGCGCTGTTCCGCTCTCCCCGGGCCGTCGTGAAGCTCGACGCGTTCGGCAAGGCGCTCATCGAGATCCTCATCATGGGGTCGGCGGCGCTCGCCTGGCTGAACCTGGGGCAGCCGATCGTCGCGGTGGTCTTCGGCGTCGCAGCGACCATCAGCGGCGTGATCTCAGGCCGTAGAGAACTCAGCTGATGCTGCTGCACGGCGCTCGAAAGCTCGACGCCGACGGGATCGTCGACGACTTCTGGATGCTGCTCGTCGGCGACACGATCTCCACGACGGGCACCGGAGACAGCTGGCAGGCCCTGGCTCCGTCGGTCGCCGACAGTGCTCGGTTCGATGCGCGCGGCCGCTGGCTCACCCCCGGCTTCATCGATCTCCACGCGCACGGAGGAGGAGGCGCCTCGTTCGACGACGGCATCGACGCCATCGGCACGGCCCTCGCGGTGCACCGCGCGCACGGCACGACGCGGTCTGTCTTGAGCCTCGTCACGAACCCCCTGGATCGTCTCGCCGAGAACCTGCGGGGCATCGCCGATCTGGCCTCGCGCGATCCGCTCATCCTCGGCTCGCATCTCGAGGGGCCCTTTCTCTCTCCGCTGCACCGCGGCGCCCACGAGCCGCAGTATCTGATCGAGCCCGACCCGGCGAACGTCGAGGAGCTGCTGCAGGCATCCGCTGGCACCCTGCGACAGGTCACGATCGCGCCCGAGCTGCCGGGAGCCCTCGACGCCATCGACCGTTTCGTGAACGCGGGAGTCGTGGTGGCGGTGGGCCACACCGATGCCGGGCTCGAGGTCACCGCAGAGGCCTTCGATCGAGGCGCCTCGGTATTGACCCACGCGTTCAACGCCATGCGAGCAATCCACCACCGTGCTCCCGGACCGGTCATCGCCGCGTTCGAAGACTCCCGGGTCGCCCTAGAGCTCATCCTCGACGGTGTGCATGTCCACCCCGAGGTCGTGCGACTCGCCTTTCTGGCTGCGCCTCAGCGCATCGTCCTCGTCACCGATGCCATGGCGGCGGCGGGGGCGCCCGACGGTCCATATCGGCTCGGATCCCTCGACGTGACCGTGGCACACGGCGAGGCGATGCTGAGCGGTACCGAGACCCTGGCGGGATCGACCCTGACCCAGGACGCCTCGCTGGCCAACGCGATCGAACTCGCGCAGATCGATCCCGTGCTCGCCGTCCGGGCGGTCACGGCGAGCCCGGCCCGAGCCCTCGGGCTCGATACGCGGTTCGGCTATCTGCGCCCCGGATACGCTGCGGACGCCGTGCTGCTCGACGAGCAGTGGCGCTCTACGACCGTATTCGCGAACGGCCTGCGGCTGGTGTGAGCCGCGCTCGTCGCCTGCACGCGTCTGCCCTGCGACAAAACACTCGGCGCCGCGCCCTCCCGAAGGAGGACACGGCGCCGGGTGGTTCAGGAGGTTTCGACTAGGCCAGACGGGCCGCGAGGTTCTTGTCGAGCGTGTCGAGGAACTCCTCGGTGGTCTCCCACTTCTGCTCGGGGCCGACGAGAAGAGCCAGGTCCTTCGTCATGTGCCCGGCCTCGACGCTCTTGATGACGACGTCTTCGAGAGTCTCGGCGAACTCGGCGAGGGCCGGATTGCCATCGAGCTTGGCGCGGTGCGACAGACCGCGGGTCCAGGCGTAGATCGAGGCGATGGGGTTGGTCGACGTCGGCTTGCCCTGCTGGTGCATGCGGTAGTGCCGCGTGACCGTTCCGTGCGCTGCCTCGGCCTCGACGACCGATCCGTCGGGCACGCTGAGCACGCTCGTCATCAGGCCCAGCGAGCCGAAGCCCTGGGCGACGGTGTCGCTCTGCACGTCTCCGTCGTAGTTCTTGCACGCCCAGACGTAGCCGCCCTCCCACTTCATGGCCGAGGCGACCATGTCGTCGATGAGGCGGTGCTCGTAGGTGAGACCGGCAGCCTCGAACTTCTCCTTGAACTCGGTCTCGAAGATCTCCTCGAAGATGTCCTTGAAGCGACCGTCGTAGGCCTTGAGGATGGTGTTCTTCGTCGACAGGTAGACCGGGTAGTTGCGGGTCAGACCGTAGTTGAGGCTCGAGCGCGCGAAGTCGCGGATCGACGCGTCCTGGTTGTACTGCACCTGTGCGATGCCGTCGTCGGGTGCGTCGTAGACCTCGAACTTCATCGGCTCGGAGCCGTCTTCCGGCGTGAACTCGACCGTGAGCTTGCCCTTGCCCTTGAACACGAAGTCCGTGGCCCGGTACTGGTCGCCGAAGGCGTGACGGCCGATGATGATCGGCTTGTTCCACCCGGGCACGAGGCGCGGAATGTTCGAGATGATGATGGGCTCGCGGAAGATGACGCCGCCGAGGATGTTGCGGATCGTGCCGTTCGGCGACTTCCACATCTTCTTGAGGCCGAATTCCTCGACCCGCGCCTCGTCGGGCGTGATCGTGGCGCACTTCACGCCGACACCGTGCTTCTGGATGGCATGGGCTGCGTCGATCGTGACCTGGTCGTCGGTCGCGTCGCGGTGCTCGATGCCGAGGTCGTAGTACTCGAGATTGATGTCGAGGTAGGGATGGATCAGCGTGTCTTTGATCGCCTGCCAGATGATTCGTGTCATCTCGTCTCCGTCGAGTTCGACGACGGTTCCTTCAACCTTGATCTTGGACAACGGCCACTCCTTCGCGTGTTTTCGGACTGTTCCACAGCTTAGCCGCTCGCCGATATATCTCTACGTCGAGATATATATCCGTTTGTACAGATGAAAGTGGCGGGCGGGTTCGAGGCGGGCTAGCCTTGCCCCATGGGTGAACTGAGACTGGTTGAGTTGTCGGCGAGCAACATCGTGGCGGCGAACTCGCTCACGCTCAAGCCCGGCCAGGAGCAGTACGTGGCCCCTGTTTCGCACTCCATCGCCGAGGCCTACGTGAACCCGGTCACCGCGTGGCCACGCGTCGTTCTCGACGACGACGAGGTCGTCGGCTTCATTCAGGGCAACTTCGATCCCGAGAGCGACCACGAAGAATTCAAAGGTTGCATCTGGAGCATCAACGTGGCGGCAGCAGCCCAAGGCCGAGGCGTGGGCCGCTTCGCCGTACTCTCCCTCGCCGACGAGGCACGATCGCGCGGCTACGACCGCATCACTGTCATGTTCGAGCCGGGTGAAGATGGGCCGGAGGCCTTCTTCTACCGCCTCGGATTCTCCAGCATCGGAGAGACGCAGTACGGCGAGACCATCGCCGCACTCTCACTCTGACCCGCTGCCGTGGCGTCGCCAGCCGCGGCCGGTCACGAGTTCGCCCTCGACGTGCTCGACCTCGTCGACTCGATACCGGTGGGTCGCGTGCTCAGCTACGGCGATCTCGCCGCGATGCTCGGCTCCCGCGCATCACGAGCGGTCGGCACGGTGCTGCGGCAGTCGGGGTCGGGTCATGCGTGGTGGCGAGTCCTTCGATCCGGAGGACATCCGCCGGTGGGGCACGAAGCGCGCGCCTACGAGCACTACATCGTCGAAGAGACCCCGCTCGTGCGCACGGCGACAGGCTGCGGCTATCGCGTCGACTACGCTGTAGCACGGTGGATTCCGACGGAGCCCCCGACCGAAGCCGTAAGCCCACGAGAAAAGGAGCAGCAGTGAAGCGTCGTCTGCTTGTTGCCGCCCCCATCCTCGCCATGACCGCACTCCTGTCCGGATGCACGCTGGCGAATGCGATCAACCCGCCCATCGAGAGCGCCATCTACGCGACCCAGCCCGAGGCGGCCGGGGCCACCGGCAGCGTCGCGCTACCCGACTTCGTGCAGGCCGATGCCACCACGATCCGCATCAAGACCGACACCGCGGACAACACCAAGATCCTCGGCTACAGCATCCCGGCTCCGCTCGCGGCCCCGATCGGCTCCGAATGCTCGAGCCCCAGCACGCCTGCTCTCGACGACACCTGGTGGGCCGAGTCCATTCCGACCGACGCCGCCATCACCTGCTCGGGCGCGTGGCACATCTACGTCGCCGGACAGACCATCTTCGCCTGGACTCCGTAGGCCTCGATCACGCCAGAGATTCGCGCCAGGAGGCGTGAAGCGCCGCGAAGCGACCCGTTCCGGCGATGAGGTCGGCCGGGGTTCCGTCTTCGACGATCCGACCGTGCTCCATCACGAGAACGCGATCCGCGATCGCCACGGTCGAGAGTCGGTGCGCGATGATGATCGCCGTACGATCCGCCAGGAGCGTCTGCAGGGCATCCTGCACGAGCCGTTCGCTCGGGATGTCGAGCGACGCCGTCGCCTCGTCGAGGATCAGCACCGCCGGGTCGGCCAGGAAGGCCCGCGCGAACGAGATCAACTGCCGCTGACCGGCTGAGACACGCCCTCCCCGCTTGTTCACATCTGTTTCATAGCCGTTAGGCAGGCCCTCGATGAAGGCGTCGGCGCCGACGGCTCTCGCGGCCGCCTTGATCTCGTCGAACGACGCCTCGGGCTTGCCGATCGCGATGTTGTCGGCGACCGTACCCGAGAAGAGGTACGCCTCCTGGGTCACCATCACGATGGCCCTGCGCAGATCTTTCGGGTGGAGCGACCGCAGGTCGATGCCGTCGAGAGAGACCTCGCCGGTCGTCGGGTCGTAGAACCGCGACACCAGTTTCGCCAGCGTCGACTTGCCGGCGCCGGTGGACCCGACGAGGGCGATCGTCTGTCCTGCCGGGATATCGAGGTCGAACGTCGGCAGGATGACACGATCGCCGGAATAGGCGAACTCCACGTCGGAGAATCGCACGTGGCCCTTCGACGTCCAGAGATCGACGGGAGCCGTGGGATCGGGGACGCTCGGCTGCTCCTCGAGAACGCCGGAGATCTTCTCGAGAGCCGCGGCCGCCGACTGATAGGAGTTGTAGAACATCGCCATGTCCTCCATCGGGTCGAAGAAGCGGCGGGTGTAGAGCACCACGGCCAGAAGCGCGCCGACGGCCAGCTGACCGTCGAAGACACGCAGCCCGCCCACGAGCAGCACGACCGCGACCGTGACGTTGCCGATGAGAACGAGTCCCGGGTTGTAGATGCCGAAGAGGCGGATGACCTTGGCGTTGACCTGGCGGTAGTCCTCGACCAGCTCACCGAAGACGTGCTCGTTTCGAGACTCGGTACGGAATGCCTTGACCGCCCGAATGCCCGTCATCGTCTCGACGAACTTGACGATGACGTTGGCCGATGCCGTGCGCGTCTGCCGGAAGACCCGCTGCGACCGCAGCTGGAACCACCGGGTGAGGATCGCCAGAGGAACGAGCGACACGAGAAGCACGCCGGCGCTGAGCGGGTCGACGAGGAGCAACGCCACGCCGACGAAGACCATGTAGAGCACGCCCTGCACGAGGTTGTTGATGCCCGAGTCGAGGAGTTCGCGGATCGAGTCGAGGTCGCTCGTCTGCCGGGAGATGATGCGCCCGGAGGTGTAGCTCTCGTGGAACTCGAGGCTGAGCCGCTGGGTCTGAAGGAAGACCCGGCGTCGCAGATCGAGCAGCACGGCCTGACTGATGCGAGCGGAGAGGACCGTGAACCAGGCGACCAGAGCGGCGCCGATCACCCCGGTGGCGAGGTAGGCCGCTCCGGCGAGCGCGAGCGGCATCCAGTCGTTCTTCATGAGGGCCGGCAGACCGCTGTCGATGCCGAATGCGATGAGGGCGGGGCCGGCCACCTGCGCGGCCGTCGACACGATGATCACGACGATGCCGAGGATGAGCCGGGCACGGAGGGGCTCGAGCAACGACCCGAGGAGACGCATACTGCGGCTGCGGATCTGTCGGCTCTCGGCGCGCGTGAAGTCGTCGCGCTCCTCGCCGCTGGTTCCGGTGACGCTGGTCTGGCTCATGAGAGGTTCTCCGTGTGTGCAGGCTCTGCCTGTGTCTGGTTGTCGAGGCTCGAGATCACGAAGCGGTAGTGCTCGTTGCTCGCGATGAGCTCGCTGTGCGTGCCCACGGCCGTGATGCGCCCGTCTTGCATCAGCGCCACCCTGTCTGCGAGCGACACCGTCGAGGGGCGGTGCGCGACGATCAGCGCGGTGGTCGACGCGAGCACGCGCCTGAGGGCCGCCTCGACCAGCTGCTCGGTCGTCACATCGAGAGCAGACAGCGGGTCGTCGAGCACGAGCACCGCTGGACGAGCAGCAACCGCGCGAGCCAAGGCGAGGCGCTGGCGCTGGCCACCTGACAGGCTCAGCCCCTCCTCGCCGACGCGAGTGTCGAGCCCGTCTGGCAGATCGAAGACGAAGCGGGCCTGCGCGATATCGAGCGCCTCCTCGAGATCGGCCTCCGTCGCATCCGGTCTGCCCAGCAGCACGTTCTCGCGAACCGTCGCCGAGAACAGCGTCGCATCTTCGAACGCCATCGCGATGTGGGTTCGAAGCTCGTCGAGAGAGAGGTCACGAACGTCGACGCCGTCGAGGGTCACCGAGCCCCCCGTGACGTCGTAGAGGCGCGTCGGCAGCGCCGTGAGCGTGGTCTTGCCTGATCCGGTAAGACCGACGAGCGCCATCGTCTCTCCCGGCTCGATGACGAGGTCGATTCCGTCGAGCAGATCAGGAAAGCGACTCGGCGAATCCTGGTAGCGGAAGTGCGCGTCGGCGAAGACCAGTCGCCCCTCGGGCCTGTCGATCGTCTTCGGCGAGACAGAGTCGACAATGGTGTTGACCTCATCCATGACCTCGAAAAAGCGATTGGTCGCGGTCTTCGCGTCGATCGTCATGGCCAGGAAGTAGCCCATCGACTGGATGGGGAACAGGAGCACCGTGCCGGTCGCGAAGAAGGCGACCAGCTCCCCCACACTCGACTGACCCGACTGCGCCAGCCATACGCCGACGACCAGTGCCACGGCGAAGGCGACATCGGGAACGAGCAGGAGCCAGAGCCAGATGCCGGCCACGGCCCGCGCCTTCTCGAGCTCCGTGCCCTGCAGCTCTTCGGCCTGCGTCTCGAACCGCTTGAGCGCGTGCGAGCCGCGCCCGAATGCCTTGAGAACCCGGATGCCGTGAACGCTCTCTTCGACGGCCGTCGCCAGATCGCCCTGCTGGTCTTGACCACGGCGAGCCGCCAGCGAATAGCGCTTCTCGAACGCGTAGCCGTAGATGAGCACGGGGATCGATGCGGCCACGAAGATGAGCCCGAGGATCCAATTGAGCGAGACGAGGATGACGAACCCGATCACCAGGGTCAGCGAGTTCACGATCAGAATGACGAAGCCGAACGCCATCCACCGGCGGATCAGGTTGAGATCGCCGATCGCACGCGACAGCAGCTGTCCGCTCGGCCATCTGTCGTGGAAGGCCACGGGAAGGCGCTGCAACTTCCGATAGAGGCTGTTGCGCATGTGCGCCTCGACGTGGGTTCCCGGAGTGAGGACGAGCCAGCGGCGCAGGGCGATCAAAGCGGCTTCGGCGACACCCAACGCGAGTACCAGGCCCACCGAGAACCACACGAGCGATACATCTGTGCCCGTCAGCGGACCGTCGATCAGCCACTGCAGCACCTGCGGGATCGCCAGCGCCACGAGACTCGCGAGAAGAGACGCCACGATTGCCACATAAATGCGCGGCATTGCCGGCTTCGCGTACCGGTACAGCCGTCCGAGGGAGGGCAGGGTGGACGGGGGCGGGGGCGTTGACACGGAGAAACCTCGTAAGAAGGGTGAAATTCCGCCCGAGTGCGGGCAGCCTTTCAGGCTACTCTCGAGTCGTGCTCGAGCGCAACGCGCGTCGCGCGAATCAGCGCACGCGCACCGACAGGCACGTCACGCAGGCCTCGAGCTTCTCGAACTCGGAGATGTCGACGGCGATGACCCTGTATCCCAGACTCTCGATCAGCTGAGCGGACTCGGGCGCCGCCGACGACATCAGCACCGTGTCGTCGGAGAGGATGACGACGTGCGCCCCAGCCTCCTCCGGCACGGCGAGGAAGCGGTCGAAGATCTTGGGATCGTCGACGACCGGCGGATATCCGATGACCGTGCCGTCGGGCAGAGCCGTGACGGCGCTCTTGAGATGCAGGACCTTCGAGATCGGCACGGCGATGACGGTATATCCGAGAGGGCTCAGGATGTGCCGTAGCTGCCTGATTCCCTCGGCGTTCGTTCGGCCACCGCGCCCCACGTAGACGCGCTTCTCGATCTTCAGCACGTCTCCCCCGTCGAGGGTGCCGGGCTGCACGATGCGCGTGACATCGAGACCCAGCGATCGCACGCTCTTCTCCACCTCGTCGATCTCTGCGACGCGGCTGGGTGCCGCAGGGCTCGCGAGCACGGCCAGGCGACCGAACATCACGACGGAGTCTTCGACGAAGACCGAGTCGGCCAGCCCGTCGGCACGCTCGACCTCCACCGGCTTCCAGCCCGCCCCGATCAGTGCGGCGACGTACGACTCCCACTGCTCGTCAGCGAGTTCTGTGTCGACCGCGGTGCGCTCGAGGTGGGTCACGATCCCCTCGGCCAGGTTGTCGGACGGGCGCCGCACCAGAACCGTTCCCGAGACGGTGCGTGGCGGCATCTCGGAGTGGCTGAGCGCCGAGTACACCCGGCGGCCCAGCGTGGCCGTCGCCACCGTGGCGGTGAGCACGAAGATGAGATTGATGTTGCCGAGAGTGCTGAGAACGTATGCGATCACCCGCCCGTCGAGTGCATTGCCCTGCAGCAGGGTTTGGATTCCCGTGCCGACGACGGCCGCGATGAGGCCCGAGACCACCCCGGCGATGGCGGCCGTGTACCAGCGCGTCAGCCGGGCGATCATGGCGAACACGAAGACCAGCACGAGCAGCACGAGCGTCGCTGGCACGAAGAAGTTGTTGATCTGCAGCAGCACGATCGCCTGGGGATCGCTGCCGACGAAGAACGACAGCATCGTGGCGAGGTGCGTGATCGCCGCGATGAGCAGCGCTGCCACGGCGGACGCGATGACCGGTCTCGGTCGGAGGAAATGCATGGGTGCGACCTTACTTCGGGTTTCTGTACGCACGTCGAGGGGTTCTAGTGGAAGAAGTGGCGTTCCCCTGTGAAGTACATGGTGACGCCTGCGGCCTGAGCCGCCTCGATCACCTCTGCATCACGGACCGAGCCGCCCGGCTGCACGACCGCTTTCACGCCCGCGTCGATGAGCACCTGCAACCCGTCCGCGAAGGGGAAGAAGGCGTCGGATGCGGCGACCGATCCGGCGGCGCGGTCGCCCGCTCGCGTCACAGCCAGATGGCAGGAATCGACACGGTTGACCTGACCCATGCCGACGCCGACCGACGCCCCGTCGGACGCGAGCAGGATGGCATTGGACTTCACGGAGCGGCACGCCTTCCAGGCGAACTCCAGATCGGCCAGGGTGGCGTCGTCGACGTGCTTGCCGGCCACCCGTTGCCACTTCACCGAGCTGAAGCCGTCGAAGCCGTCGGGCTTCTGCGCAAGGAACCCGCCGCTGATCTGGCGGATCTCCGTCTCGTCGCGGTGGAAGCCCGCGCGCAGCTTCAGCAGTCGGAGGTTCTTCTTGATCTGCAGGATCTCGAGGGCCTCCGGCTCGAAGTCGGGGGCGACGAGGACCTCGGTGAAGATCTCGGCCACCCCTTCGGCCATGGCTCGTGTCACGGTGCGGTTTGCGGCGATCACTCCTCCGAACGCGGAGACGGGGTCGCAGGCATGCGCTCGGGCGTGGGCACCCGCGACCGCATCGGCGTCGGCCGGCTGCGCGACGGCGATGCCGCACGGGTTGGCGTGCTTGATGATCGCCACGGCGGGCTCGGCGAAGTCGAACGCGGCGCGAACGGCCGCATCGGCGTCGACGTAGTTGTTGTACGACATCTCCTTGCCGTGGAGCTGGGTCGCCTGGGCGATCCCCGCCCCGTTCTCGCGCACGTACAGCGCGGCAGGCTGATGCGAGTTCTCGCCGTAGCGAAGGGTCGCCGACCGGGTGCCCTCGATCGTGACGGCGTTACCGAGACCGGCCGTGTCGACGCCGGCGCCATCCGTCGTCTCGCCCGCGAACCACGCGGCGACCGCCGCATCGTAGGCGGCCGTGTGAGCGAAAGCCTCTGCGGCGAGCGCGCGACGACTCTCGTACGTGGTTCCGGCGGGCAGCGATTCGATGATGCCGGCGTAGCTCGCGGGCGATACCGCGATCGCGACGTTGGCGTGGTTCTTGGCCGAGGCGCGCACGAGGGCCGGGCCTCCGATGTCGATCTGTTCGATCACGGCCGAGCTCTCGGCACCCGAGGCCACGGTCTCGCGGAACGGATACAGGTTCACCACGACGAGCTGGAATGCGCGGATGCCGAGTTCGTCGAGCTGGGACTTGTGCGACTCGAGCCGGAGATCGGCGAGGATGCCGGCGTGGACGGCGGGGTGCAGCGTCTTCACACGGCCGTCGAGAGACTCGGGAAAGCCCGTGACCTGGCTGACCTCCGTGACCGCGAATCCCGCGTCGGCGATGGTCTTCGCCGTCGAACCCGTCGACACGATCTCGACCCCGGCATCGGCGAGGGCCGCGGCGAGCTCGAGGAGCCCGGTCTTGTCGCTCACCGAGATCAGTGCGCGCTCGATGCGCACGACGTCGCGGTGGGCGTAGAGGTTCGGATCGTGAATTGGACCGCTCATGCTGTGGCTAGCTCCCTGAGATTGACTCTGCTGTTCGCGATGTCGAGTACCGCCTGAGTGAGCAGGCGACGCTCGACCGTCTTGATTCGTTCGTGAAGTTCCGGCTCCGTGTCGTCGGCCTCGATCGCCACGACCTCCTGGACGATCACCGGACCGGTGTCGACACCCTCGTCGACGATGTGCACGGTGACGCCCGTCTGCGCCGCCCCGGCGGCGAGGGCGTCGCGCACGGCGTGGGCGCCTGGAAACGCGGGCAAGAGAGCCGGATGAGTGTTGATGAGGAACGGGCTCAGGGCCGAGACGACCCGAGGGGGCAGGATGCGCATGAAGCCGGCGCAGACGACCAGATCGGGATTCCACACTCGGATCTGCTCGAGAAGCTCGTCTCCCCATGCGGCGCGCGACTCGAACGACGTCGGTGGCACGGTGAAGGTGGGCACGCCGAACTCCTCGGCGTGGGCCAGGCCCGCGGCGTCGTTGTCGGCTCCGACGGCGACGATCCTCGCGGGAAACTCTGCGTCTGACTGCGCGTCGAGGAGGGCGCGGAGGTTCGATCCTCCGCCGGAGATGAGTACGACCAGCGACAGCACCGTCACAGTTTATTGGTATCCGCATCGGCGCCCGCGCGGTCGAGTCCGCCGAGACCGTCGAGGCCGCCGTCGGAGTCCGCTTCGGCCCCGGTGCCGTCGGACGTCCGCGAGAAGAACCGTCGCGTGAGCCCCACTGTGAGCCCGAGCACGGCGCTGGGGCCGAGCTCGAGCGCCGACCAGATCCACACGGCGGCCGGATCCGGACCGACGTCGACGAGCCTTCCGGGTCCGGCGGCTCCCCCGGACCAGATGGCGAGCAGCCCGAGCATGCTGGCGCCGACGACCCCGACTCCGATACCCGACAGCACCAGGACCAGCGGCGACGACCCCGCACCCGCCGCCGTCAATCGAGGCTTGAGAACGACGCCCACGACGAAGCCGACGACGACGGGAACCACGACAACCGCGTAACCGATCGCGGGCGCCCCCTGTGGCAGGGCGCCGAGGATCGGCAGCCCTGGGAGCAGGCCCACCTGTGTTCCCAGCGGCGACACCACGCTGCCCGAGCCGAGGGCGAAACCCGGCCCGAGCAGCCACGAGGTGGCCCAGACGACCATGTTGGGCACGATCGAGAGTTGGCCCATGGTCAGGGCGATACCGCCCACGAGTTGCGACTGCAGGGATTCGTAGAGCGAAATGATCTGCCCGTAATGCCCCAGGATCAGGACGAACACCAGAATGCCGGCGACCGCCGTGAGCCCGGCGACCGCCATCGCGCCGCCTCGGGCCGCGAGAGACACCACCGTCGCGACGGGCGCCGGCACGCGATCGACGATCTCGCGCAGGCTCCGGGTGAGGATGTCGACGGCTTGGCCGGCGGGATCGGCCGGATCCGCGGCGGCCGAGAAATCGGCGCGGGAGAACAGGCTCGTCGCCATGCCGATGGCATAGACGGCTGCGGGGAAGAACAAGGCCTGCACGATCGACGGTCGCGCACTGTCGGAGCCGGCCCCGCTGGCGACCAGCCATCCGATCGCGACGACGGTGAGAACGCCCACGGCGGCGCCGAGGAGGCGGTGCTCCGAATCGGCGAGACGGCGGCCCGATCGCCATCCGAGCAGCACCGTGAGCACGGCCATACCCAGGGGCGCGAAGCCGATCTCGAAGGGCACCCCCGCCCCCTGCAGGGCGAGTTGCAGCGCGAGCGTCGGATCGATCGTGACGAGCAGATCGACGCCGTTGCCGAGCAGCCAGAAGTTGGCCGCGACCCGCCAGAACGCGCCGAAGTCGACGGCGAGCTCGAACTGCGTCAGCCAGAGGATCGTCAACGGAATCAAGAGGATTCCGACGCCGAGTACCCCGACGAGGAGCGCGTCGAGAAATGCGAGGAATGCGGTAAATGGTCGATTCATGCCGTGCCGAGCGTACCCCCTGTCGGCTGAGTCGACACCTCACCCCGCCGCTCTAGTGGAGGACTGCCTTGAACGCGATGATGACCAGTCCGAAGAGTGCCGTTCCGACGCCGCCGAGCAACCTCACGGGCCACGGACTGCCTCTGTCGGCGAACGCCATCCAGCCGAGAATGCCCAGCACCACCATGCCCACGATGAGCGCCACGAAGTACGCCGTGTCTTCGTCGAGGATGCCCGTCGCTCCGAGGATGAGGAACACGAGCGGCACGACCGAGGCGTACAGCAGGCCCTTCGAATGATGCACGCCTTCGCGGAACGCCTGACCGATGCCGATGATCCTGCCCCCACGCATGCCGTGATTCGCCACGGCGGTCGCGAAGACGTGCGCGGCCCAGAAGACCAGCATCGTCACGATCGTGACCACGAAGACATCGAAGTCGTCGTCGTCATCATCGGCGACGGCGATCACAGCGGAACTGACGATGGTGCCGTAGATCAGCTCGGGTGTGACCAGGGCGTGTCGGACGCGCTGCCACCGGCTCGGCTGCGCGGCCGCCTGCACAGTGGTGTCGTCCCCCGACGATTCGGACATCGAACCCCCTCCTCCCGACCCGCGCGGCGCGAACGAACGGCGGGCATCCTCATCTTAGAGAAGAGAATGCCCGCCGCAGGTCGTGCTGGGGATCAGAGCGCCGCGTAGACCTCGCGCAGCAACGCGGCCGTCTCGCTCGGCGTCTTGCCGACGCGCACGCCGGCGGCCTCGAGGGCCTCCTTCTTGGCCTGCGCGGTTCCCGCGCTGCCGGACACGATGGCGCCTGCGTGGCCCATCGTCTTGCCCTCGGGTGCAGTGAAGCCGGCGACGTAGCCGACGACCGGCTTCGTCACGTGGGCCTTGATGAAGTCGGCAGCGCGCTCTTCTGCGTCTCCACCGATCTCGCCGATCATCACGATCGCCTTCGTCTCGGGATCGGCCTCGAATGCCGCGAGCGCGTCGATGTGCGTGGTGCCGATGATCGGGTCTCCGCCGATCCCGATGGCCGTCGAGAAGCCGAGGTCGCGCAGCTCGAACATCATCTGGTAGGTCAGCGTCCCCGACTTGGAGACGAGTCCGATCGGGCCCTTGCCCGTGATGTTCGCCGGGGTGATGCCCACGAGCGACTCGCCGGGCGTGATGATGCCGGGGCAGTTCGGGCCGATGATGCGCGTCGTGTTGCCCTTCTGCTTGGCGTACGCCCAGGCCTCCGCCGCGTCTTGCACGGGGATGCCCTCGGTGATGACGACGAGCAGCGGAATCTCTGCGTCGATCGCCTCGATGATCGCGTCTTTCGCGAAGGCGGGCGGAACGAAGGCGATCGAGACGTCGGCTCCGGTCGTGGAGATGGCCTCGGAGACGGTGCCGAAGACCGGCAGCTCCATGTCGCCGTGGGTCACGGTGGTGCCCGCCTTGCGAGCGTTAACACCGCCCACGATCTGGGTGCCTGCGGCCAGCATCAGAGCGGTGTGCTTGGTGCCCTCGCCGCCCGTGATGCCCTGCACGATGACCTTGGAATCCTTATTGAGGAAAATCGACATTCTTTGTATGGTCCTTACTTCTCGCGAGGAATCGTCAGAGGGAGGCGAGTTCGGCGGCCTTGTCGGCGCCCTCGTCCATGGTGGTCGCCAGAGTGACGAGCGGGTGGTTGGCTGCGGCGAGGATCGCACGGCCCTCATCGACCTTGTTGCCATCGAGTCGAACGACGAGGGGCTTCGTGGCGGAGTCGCCCAGCACCTCGAGCGCACCGATGATTCCGTTGGCCACCGCGTCGCACGCGGTGATTCCGCCGAAGACGTTCACGAAGACGCTCTTGACCTGGGCGTCGCCGAGGATGACGTCGAGGCCCGCCGCCATCACGGCCGCAGACGCTCCGCCGCCGATGTCGAGGAAGTTGGCCGGCTTCACGCCGTTGTACTTCTCTCCCGCGTAGGAGACGACATCGAGGGTCGACATCACGAGGCCCGCACCGTTGCCGATGACTCCCACCTCGCCGTCGAGCTTCACGTAGTTGAGGTCGGCAGCCTTGGCCTTGGCCTCGAGCGGGTCCGCCGCATCCTTGTCTTCGAGCGCCTCGTGGTTGGGGTGCCGGAATCCTGCGTTCTCATCGAGCGTCACCTTGCCATCGAGCGCGATGATGTTGCCCTCTTCGGTGAGGACGAGTGGGTTGACCTCGACGAGCGTGGCGTCCTCACCCGTGTAGACCTCCCACAGCTTCACGAAGACGGGAGCGACCTTGTCGACGAGCTCGGCCGGGAACTTCGCCGAGACCGCGATCGACTTGGCGGTGTCGAGGTCGATGCCCGCGATCGGGTCGACCTCGATACGGGCGAGGGCCTCGGGGCGCTCGACGGCGAGCTGCTCGATCTCCATGCCACCCTCGTAGCTGGTGAGCGAGAGGTACGAACGGTTGGCACGGTCGAGGAGCACGGAGAAGTAGAACTCCTCGGCGATGCGCGCGCCTCCGGCGACCATGACCCGCTTCACCTCGTGACCCTTGATGTCGAGGCCGAGAATCGACTGGGCGGCCTCGAAGGCGGCCTGCGGATCCTTCGCGACCTTGACTCCACCGGCTTTGCCGCGGCCTCCGACCTTGACCTGAGCCTTGACGACGGTCACGCCGCCGAGCTTCTCAGCCGCGGCACGCACCTCTTCCGGGGTGTCCGCCACGATTCCCGGAAGAACCGGAACCCCATAGCTTTCAAACAGGTCTCGTGCCTGGTATTCGAACAGATCCACGCTCATCCAATCCGCTTAGGTCTCAGCCGGGCACGGGGGTTGGTGCTCGGCTCGAAGAGTACTCCTGCGAGTCGCGGCCGACAGATTTGCTGCTCCGCCGCAGACTTTCGCCGTCTGCCACCTTACCGCCCGAACAAGAGCCCCACATGCGAGCAACGGAGACGCCTCGTCCTCCACAACCCGGCGATCGAGACCGCATTCCACGGAGGACCGACGCGCTCCCCGCTACGCGTGCCCGGTCCGAGAAGGTGATCGGCATGACACAACCACGCCGGCGCTTCGCCGCCATACTCACCGCACTCACCACGGTCGCGACGACCATCGGACTCCTTCTCTCCGGCGCACCTCCGGCGACCGCCGCCGTGTCGACCGGGCATGGGGTCGGCCATCTCGCCGAGAACGGCGTTTCGTGGATCGGCTCGTACCGGCTCGACGACGGCTCGCTCGTCTTCTGCCTCGAAGTCGGCAAGAAAGCGCCGACCGGTCACGACTATCAGTTCGTCGACTCGGCTACTCTCGGCCGCTTCACCCCTGACGACCTCGCTCGCCTGGCATACATCTCACGCACCGCCGCGCCCTCAGCCGACCCGACCGAAGCTGCGGCTGGCCAGCTCGCGACCTGGAGGATCGCGGGTCTCGACGGCCGGAGCCCGGAGTACTACGCCCAACGGGCGGGCGCCTCTGCCCAGGCCGTGCTCGATCGCAGCAGCCAGCTCCTCGCGGCCGCCGACGCTCCCTCGGGCGCATCGCGGGGTGTCATGGGCTCGGTCACGCTGACACCGGCCGACGACGACAACCGCATGACGGTCACCAGCGGCTTGACGGTCGACTTCCTCGCGAGCGGGCCGACTGCCCTGTCGGCGGGTGTCCATTCGGGCACGATGAGCCTGTCGGGTGCTGTTTTCGACGATGGCCGAGCAGAACGCACGGTATCGAACGGCGAGACCGTGTCCATCACGACGACAGGAACCGACCCGGCGTCGACGGTCGCCGCCATGGTGCGCTACAACGACCTCCCCTACGGCTCCGCCTTCACGGCCGGCCACGCAGGAGATGATGTTCAGCAGGTGCTCGTCGCTCGCCCCGGGTCCGCCTCAGGCAGCGCCACGATCCTCTCCACGGTGCCGTCGACCAAGCCGTTCCAGCCTGTCGTGAACACGAAGACCAGCAAAGCCACGGCCGCCGCGGGCGAGGCGATCAGCGACGAACTCACCGTGTCGGCGCTGGTCGACGAGAGCCGCGACGACCTCCTCCCGGGCTGGGGCGTCTACCGGCCTGCGACTCCCCCACCCGCCGGGTCGGTTCCGGCCGTCGACGAGAACGGCATGCTGCCGATTCCTGTGGTGGTCGAGAGTTCCCTCCTCGGCCCGTTCAGCGATCCCATCGAGCCCGCGGCTGAGCCGCCGGCGGGTGCTCCGGTCGTGTGCTCCGTCGAGGTGCGCATCGAGACCGGTCCCGGAAACTATCGGACTCCCGAATGCGTCCTTCCCGGCAGCGGTTACTTCGTCTGGGTCGAGCGCATCAGCCCCTCTCGAACCCCGGTCGAGCAGGGCGGCAGCCGCATCCTGCCATGGCAGTCGCCCTTCGGCACGGCGAGCGAGGTCACCTTCGTCGCCCCTCCGCCCGCGCCAGAGCTCCCGCCGGCTCCCGCTGCTCCTGCAGCGGCGCCCGTTCTCGCCGACACGGGCAGCGGCGACACCGGCTTCCTCCTCCTCGTGTCGGCCACAGCGCTCACGCTGGGAAGTCTCCTCGGCGTCGGGGTACTGTGGCGTCGTCGGCTGACGAATCACCTCGCACCGACGACGACCACCTGAGCCGACGGGGTTCCTCTCCGATCCCCGCGTCGGGTTCGGCGCCCGAGAGAGGGGAACCCCGTGGCTTCTCCCCCGTCATCCCCGCGGTCGGGCACGCTGGGCATCCGAGACATCGCCGCGGAGTCGGTGCTCGTGGGCGCCGGGGGTCGAGCCATCCTGCTGCAGCTCGCGAACCCGGCGGTGGGACGCGGGGTGGCCGAGCACAGCGACTTCGCGGCACGTCCCCTCGATCGGCTCGTGCGCACGCTCGACTACGTCTACACCGTCGTCTATGGCACGCCCGAGCAGATCGACGCGGTCGTTCGGGCGGTCTCTCTGGCACACGGGCCGGTGCGCGGGGTGGAGGACGGCACAGCCCCGTCGTACTCCGCGTTCGACCCGCGACTTCAGCTGTGGGTCGCGGCCACACTCTACGACTCGGCGATCGACATGCACGAACGCGTATACGGGCCACTCGATGATGCATCCGCGGAGCGGATCTACCAGGACTACGCGGTGCTGGGAACGGCGCTCCAGGTTCCGCCGCAGATGTGGCCCGCGGATCGGGCTGAATTCCGTGCCTACTTCACGCACGAACTCGCGACGCTGCATACAGACGAGACGACGAGGCGCGTCGCGTCCGCGCTCCTCCATCCCGTCGCTGCGCCGCGCTGGCTCCGAGCGGCAATGCCACTCGCCCGATTGGTGACAGCGGGGCTCCTCCCACCGGAGATCAGAGAGGACTTCGGTCTGCCCTGGTCCGCGGCGCGCCGACGCCGCTTCCAGGCCATGATGTGGGTCGTCCGCCTCATCTATCCGCGGCTGCCGCGCGCGCTTCGCCACCTGCCCCGCAACCTGGCGCTGCGGCCTACGAGGCACCGTGGCAAGGCCTAGATCTTCTCGATGGGCGCGATCTTGATCAGCAGCTTTTTGGCTCCGGCGCCCTCGAACATCACATGCGCCACACGTTTCGTGCCCTCGCCGGTGACCTGACTCACCCGACCCTCGCCGAAATCGCTGTGCCGGATGCGGTCGCCGGCCGCGAGCTCGAGGTCGCCGTTGTCGCGCACCTTGTTGGTGATCGTGTTGGCCCACTCTGCTTTCGGACGCGGCGGAAGCGGAGGGAAGTCGCTGGTCGACTGCGAGCCCGTCGACCCCCACCCCTGCCGCGACGAGCGATTCGCGTTGAGGGCGCGCGGCTGAGTTCCGCCGCGAGAGGTGGCCATGCCAGGAGACTGCACCCATTCGATCAGTTCGGCGGGGATCTCCTGCAGATACCTGCTGGGCATCGCGACGGCGGTTTCGCCGTATTGAGCGCGGGTCATGGCGAGAGACAGATAGAGACGCTTGCGAGCACGGGTGATGCCCACGTAGAAGAGGCGGCGCTCCTCTGCCGGTCCGCCCGGCTCGTTGGCGGACATGCGGTGCGGCAACAGATCTTCTTCGATGCCGGTGAGGAACACCGCCTCGAACTCGAGACCCTTGGCGGTGTGCAGGGTCATCAACGACACCGTTCCGCTGGAGTCGTCGAGGTCGTCGACCGCCGCGACCAGAGACACCTCGGTGAGGAAGTCGACGAGCCCGCCGTCAGGGTTGTTCTTGCCGAACTCTTTGGTGACCGCGAGGAGCTCCTCGACGTTCTCGGCACGCGCCTCGTCTTGCGGGTCGCGCTTGGCTCGGAGTGCGGTGAGATAACCGCTCTTCTCGAGCAGGAGGGCGAGGACGTCGAACACGGGGGCCGGGCCCTGTTCGCGCTCGGGGTCGATGAGTTCGGAGGCTTCGTCGAGCAGCCCCGCCAATTGCAGGATCGCGGATGTGACCTTGGGCCCCAGTCCGAGCGAAGCTGCGCGACGCATGGCCTCGCGGTAGGTGATCTCGTTGGCTTCGGCGAAGCTCGCGAGCTGTGTTTCGGTGGCCGGTCCGATGCCGCGCTTGGGGCTGTTGAGGATGCGCCGGAGGGCCAGCGCGTCTTGCGGGTTGGCGACGGAGATCAGATACGCCATCACGTCTTTGATCTCTGCGCGCTCGTAGAACTTCGTACCGCCGAGCACCCGATACGGCAGGGCCGATCTGATGAAGATCTCTTCTAGGGCACGCGTCTGCGCGTTCGTGCGATAGAAGACGGCGATGTCTTTGTAGGCCGTTCCCGCGTCGTGCAGTTTGGCGATCTCGTCTGCGACGAATTGCGCCTCGTCGTGGCCCGAATATCCCGTGTAGCCGAGAATCCTGTCGCCGTCGCCGATCGCGGTCCACAGCTTCTTGTCTTTGCGATCGAAGTTGTTCGAGATCACGGCGTTGGCTGCGGAGAGGATGTTCTGCGTAGAACGGTAGTTCTGTTCGAGCAGAACGACCTTTGCACCCGGATAGTCGCGCTCGAACTCGACGATGTTGCGGATATCGGCTCCGCGGAACGCATAGATCGACTGGTCGGAGTCGCCGACCACGGTGAGCGAAGCGCCCTCGACGGGCGGCTGGCCGGGGTCGACCGACCCGGGCGACAGGGTGAGCTCGTGGATCAGCGAGTACTGCGCGTGGTTCGTGTCTTGGTACTCGTCGACGAGGATGTGACGGAAACGGCGTCGATACTGCTCCGCTACACGCGGGAAGGCGCGGAACAGGAAGACGGTCTGGCTGATGAGGTCGTCGAAGTCGAAGGCGTTGGCCGCCTGGAGACTTCGTGTGTACTGCCGGAAGATCTCGACGAAGAGAGCTTCTTGGGGGTCGGCGAAGTTCGCCGTGCGGGCATAGCTCTCGACGTCGGCGAGCTCGTTCTTGAGCTTCGAGATCTTGGCCGAGACGGAGCCGACGGTGAAGCCGAAGGTATCGGCCTGGAGCTCTTTGATAATGCGCTTGATCAACACACGGCTGTCGGCCGAGTCGTAGATGGTGAAGCTCTTGGTGAAACCGAAGTTCTCGGCCTCGCGGCGCAGGATTCGCACGCACGCAGAGTGGAAGGTCGAGATCCACATGCCCTGGGACGCCTGCCCCAGCAGCTGTTCGACGCGCTCGCGCATCTCGGCTGCGGCCTTGTTCGTGAAGGTGATCGCCAGGATCTGGCTCGGCCACGCCTCGCGGCTCTCGATCAGGCTCGCCACTCGGTGGGTGAGGACGCGGGTCTTGCCCGACCCCGCACCCGCGACGATGAGCAGCGCGGGGCCACGGTATTCGACCGCCTCTCGTTGCTCGGGGTTGAGGCCGTCGAGCAGATCGCTCTGCGTGGCTTCCGGCCCCTGGCCGTCGAGGATGACGGGCTTCAGGCTCGCGGTGCCGGAATCGGTCGAGGGAAGGTCGAAGAGGCTTGTCATGTCGGCTCCAGTTTAAGCCGAACCTCCGACAGTTCCCCGCGCCCGCGAGGATGCCGCGACGGCGTCTCGGGCGGCGACCGCAAGGTCTGCATGATCGGCGAATACCCCGTCGACACCGGTGGCGAGAATCAGCCCGAAGTCGCTCTGCCAATCGCCGAAGCCCGAGGAGCCTCCTGCTCCCCGGAAGGCACGGTCGAGAAACCTGTTCTCGGGCCGCAGGGTCCAGCAGTAGATCTCGAGTCCCGCGTCGTGCGCGGCCTCAACCAGCGCCGACGACACCCTGCCCGAATCCGGGTCGGTTCGAGGCAGGATCATCTGCCTGTCGACGCTGATGCCCTCGAGGTCGCGCCGCAGCATCCGAAGACCGTCGCCGGTGAGGAACGACGCGTAGCTGTCGGCCATCGTGCCGAACCGGGCGATCAGGTCGGGCGGCGAGCCCGCCGCTTCGAGCAGAAAGACGTTCTTCGAGCGGATGCCCCGACTCCTCAGCTGGTCGAGCACCGTCTTCTCGAACGATTCGACGGTCAGCCGGCCGTCACCCGAATTCCACCCGGCATTCGTCAGCTCCTCCGCAACCAGTTCGTCGAGGGCGAGGCCGATGGACTCGAAGTAGGCGGCGTGCTTGATCTCGGCGACCAGGCCGATCGACCGGCCGGACTCGTCGCGGGTGTCGTCGAGCAGGTCGAGCAGCTCCGACAGACGCATGATGGGCGACTGCAGATCGAACGACGCGCTGGAGTGTCGAATCGTCGGCAGACGCTCCCGAGCGCGCAGCGTCGACAGTTCGGCCCAGGTGAAGTCCTCGGTGAACCACCCGGTATGCCGAATACCGTCGATGGTCTTGGTTGTGCGGCGCGACGCGAACTCGGCGCGGGAGCCCACGTCGGTGGTTCCCGAGATCTCGTTCTCGTGCCTCAGCACGAGAACTCCGTCTCTGGATGCGACGATGTCGGGTTCGACGGCATCGGCACCGAGCGCGATGGCCAATTCGTACGACGAGCGGGTGTGTTCGGGACGGTACCCCGGCGCGCCCCGATGTCCGATGACGAGAGCAAGACGGGGTGCGGTCACGCCACCACGGTAGCCGGAATCGACTCCGCCCTGCGCGAAAACCCTGCGAAACGACCGCATTCACGGGCACGGTTCCGCCCATAACCGGTAGATTTGAACTCCGTCCACCTACGTACAAGAGGAACTCATGCCGTCGGCGAACCCCGCGTTCACACGCAACCCTGTCTTCAACGGAAAGGGTGCGGCTGACGCTGCGCCCACGATGTCGAGCACTCAGCTGCAAGATCTCTACGAGCGCCCGTCCGCCACCCCGGCCGACACCTCGCGCATGACCTATGACGACACCATCGTCAAGACGGCGTTGATGTTCGTCGTGCTTCTCGCGACAGCCGTCGTCGGGTGGGTGGTGCCGGGTGTCTGGATCGCCGGTGCGATCGTCGGACTGGTTCTCGGACTGGTCAACTCGTTCAAGCGCGAGCCGTCTGCGCCGCTGATCCTGCTCTATGCCGCAGCGCAGGGCCTCTTCATCGGTGGCATCTCCCAGTTCTTCGAGCAGCGCTTCGAGGGCATCGTCGTTCAGGCCGTGCTCGCCACCCTTGCGGTCTTCGGAACCACCCTGGCGCTCTTCGCCAACGGCAAGATCCGCGCGTCCAAGCGCGCGACCAAGATCTTCCTCATCGCGATGATCGGCTACGCGGTGTTCTCGCTTCTGAACTTCGTGCTCATGATCGCCGGGGTCTTCCCGGCAGACAACATGTTCGGCGCGCGTTCCGGAATCTTCGGAATCATCATCGGCGTGCTCGCCGTGATCATGGCGGCCTACTCGCTCGTGCTCGACTTCGACTTCGTTCAGCGCGGCGTCAAGGCGGGCGCTCCCCGCAAGTACGGATGGTCGGCGGCCTTCGGCCTCACCGTCACGCTGGTGTGGCTCTACGTCGAGCTGCTCCGCCTGATCGCCATCTTCCGCAACTAGCCTCACGCGCAGCGTGTCGACACACGACAACGGCGGGGCCGTCCTTCGGGGCGGCCCCGCCGTCGTCGTGACCCCAGACGGCGTCACGCGCATCCCCGGGCTGGACGCCGCGCGAGGGCTCGCCATCCTGGGCATGCTGGCGGCGCACACCCTTCCCGGCGACGGAGATGCCTTCTACGACGGGCGCAGCTCGATCCTGTTCGCCACGCTCGCGGGCATCTCGCTCGGTCTCATGACGGGCGGCGAGCATCCGATCGCCCGCGCGGCGGCCGGTGGGGCATTGCGACGCCGAGCCCGACTCTCCATCGCCATCCGGGCCCTTCTCCTCATCGCCCTCGGCCTCGGCCTGTGGCTGCTCGAGACGAATATCGCGATCATCCTCGACTCCTACGGCTTCCTGTTCCTCGTCTGCGTGCCGCTGCTCTTCGCGAACCGCTGGGCACTGGCCGCCGGGGCCCTCGTCTGCGCCGTGATCGGCCCTTCCGTGATCGACGCGATCGGCGGGGCGACCTCGTGGGACGGGCCCCTGCCTGTCTCCGCCGAGAACCCGCTGTCCATTCCGCTTTCCTGGCTCGACTCGTACTATCCCGCGCCCGTCTGGCTGGCGTATGTTCTCGCCGGCCTCGCGCTCGCCCGATTCGGTGTCGCCCGGGCTCGAGTGCAACTCGTGATGATCGTCGGAGGCTTCGCGGTGTCCGCCCTCGGGTACGGCCTGTCGAACGCGTTCGGCGATCCCGTCGTGGCGCACACCGACACGACGATGGAGGCGATTTCGTCGGGAGCGCTTGCCATAGCCGTGATAGGCCTGCTCGTCGCGGCTGTCGGGCGTGTGCGCGGGGCGGCAGGGCGCAGGCTCATTCGCCCGCTGACCGCGGCGGGAGCGATGCCGCTCACCATCTACACAGCGCAGGTCGTCGCCATCGCGATCGTCGGGGCGCTCTTCCCTGACGCACACGACGACGCATTCTCTTGGGCGCTGTTCCTCGGGCTCGCCATCGGCTCGCTCGTGTTCGCCGTGGTCTGGCGGGTGCGTTTCACGCAGGGGCCGCTCGAGTGGCTCTTCGCACGCCTGACGCTGCGCCGACCGTGGAGAGCTCCACGGGGCGCAGCGGGCTCGGATCAGGTGAGTCCGAGCGCTACTCCCACTCGATAGTTCCCGGGGGCTTGCTGGTGACGTCGAGCACGACGCGGTTGACGCCGGCGACCTCGTTGGTGATGCGGTTCGAGATCCGCGCCAGGAGGTCGTAGGGCAGACGAGTCCAGTCGGCGGTCATCGCATCTTCGCTCGAGACGGGTCGCAGCACGATCGGGTGACCGTAGGTGCGTCCGTCGCCCTGAACACCGACGGAGCGCACGTCGGCCAGGAGCACGACCGGGCACTGCCAGATCTCGTCGTCGAGACCGGCTGCGGTCAGTTCCGCGCGCACGATGGCGTCGGCCTGACGAAGCAGCTCCAGCCGCTCCCAGGTGACTTCTCCGACGATCCGGATGCCGAGGCCGGGTCCGGGGAACGGCTGGCGCCCCACGATCGCCTCAGGAAGACCGAGCTCACGCCCGATGGCGCGCACCTCGTCTTTGAAGAGAGCTCGGAGCGGCTCGACCAGTTCGAATTGGAGGTCCTCGGGAAGTCCTCCGACGTTGTGATGGCTCTTGATGTTCGCCGTGCCGGTTCCTCCACCGGATTCGACGACGTCGGGGTACAGAGTTCCCTGTACGAGGAACTTCACGGGCTCACCGTCGGTCGCCGCCGCTTCGAGCACGAGCGCTTCAGCCGCGGCCTCGAAGCTGCGGATGAACTCCCGACCGATGATCTTGCGCTTCTGCTCGGGGTCGGTGACGCCCGCAAGGGCATCCATGAACTGCTCGCGAGCATCGATGGTGATGAGCCGCACGCCGGTCGACGCGACATAGTCGATCTCGACCTGCTCGCGCTCGCCCTGGCGCAGCAGACCGTGGTCGACGAAGACGCACGTGAGCTGGTCGCCGACTGCCTGGTGCACGATCGCGCCGGCCACCGACGAGTCGACGCCGCCGGAGAGGGCGCAGATGACCTTGCCGTCACCGACCTGCTCCCTGATCAGGGCGACCTGATCGGTGATGACGTTGTTGCTCGTCCAGTCGGCAGGGATTCCTGCCGTGTCGTGCAGAAAGTTCTCGAGCACGCGCTGCCCGAACTCCGAGTGCTTCACCTCGGGGTGCCACTGCACCCCGTACATGCGTCGCTCCTTGGAGCCGAACGCGGCGACGGGGGTAGACGTCGTGCTCGCCAGGACCTCGAAGCCCTCGGGCGCCTTCGAGACCGAATCGCCGTGGCTCATCCAGACGGTCTGCGACTCGGGCTGACCGCCGAGGAGCGATCCGCCCTCACCGGTGACCGTCATATCGGTCGAGCCGTACTCGCGGAGCCCCGTGTTGGCGACCTCGCCGCCGAGGGCGCGTGCCATGACCTGGAAGCCGTAGCAGATGCCGAACACCGGCACTCCGAGGTCGAAGATCGCCGGGTCGAGCTCGGGCGAGCCGGGCTCGTAGACGCTCGACGGGCCACCCGACAGCACGATACCGACGGGAGACTTGGCGGCGACCTCCGCGGCGGTGATCGATGACGGGACGACCTCGGAATAGACGCTGGCCTCGCGTACCCGACGGGCGATGAGCTGGGCGTACTGGGCGCCGAAGTCGACGACGAGGACAGGCCGGGACTGGCTGTCGGGGCTGGGCGTGCTAATGGGTGACCTCCACGGGGGCGGATGCGGACAGCTCGGCCTCGCGGCCGGCCAGGTACGTCTTCACTTCGCGGGCGATTCTGACCTCGAGGAAGAAGGAGAGCAGCGGCACGATGCCACCGAGAGCGATGAGGACGAACTTCCAGAAGGGCCAGCGCATGCGGCTCCAGAGCTGGAAGTCGGCGAAGAGGTAGAGCACGTAGAACCAGCCGTGCGCGATCAGGATTCCGGTCGACAGGTTGACGGCCGTGACCGTGCCCTCGGGCACGAGTGCGAGGAAGCCCTGCGGACCGCCCAATTCGAGTTCGACACCGAACGCGGGGATGTACTTGAGCACGACCTCGAGGCACAGAAGCAGCAGCATCACGCCGGTGATGACCGAGGAGACCTTGTACAGCTTGACCGCGCTTCGAATGCGCGGAAAGTCGCGGGGTTTGGGTTCGAGGGCCATGTCTCTAGTGTATTCCGTGCTCGACGAGGCTCCGGTCGTCGGAGTCGCTCTCGGCTTCCTCGAGCTCTTCCAGCTCGCGCTCCCAGGCGTCGCGCGCGAGGCGGTACCAGAGGAACACGGCGAAGCCCGCGAAGATCACCCATTCGGCCGCGTAGAAGATGTTGAGCCAGTTGAGCTCGACCGACCGATCCGGCTCAGGGGCGGCGATGAGTTCGAGTCCGGCGGGAGCGGTGCTCGAGATCACGTACCCGCCGTAGACGTCAGTCGAATCTGTCAGCGCCGTCCAGATGTTCACCAGGGCGGCGGGGCTCATGGTCGTCAGGTCGTACGAGCCGCCATGCGAAGAGTCTGCGTCGTCGACGGTGGGCGCATCGGGGTCGACATAGCGACCCTCGATCGCCACCGGGGTGGATGCGCGGGGCTGGGCGGCCAGACGCTCGCGTACGGCGACGGCCGACTCGCGGTCGGGGGCCCAGCCGAGCGCCACGGCGAGAGCAGGACTGCCGGGTTCATCGACCGCGAGGTGCGCGATGACCCAGTATCCCGATTGCTCTCCGTTCAGCCTGTCGGCGAGGATCCCGTAGTCGGCGGGTTCGAAGATGCCCTGCGTCTGCACTCTCTGCGCGGCCTCCACCGCGAGCACCGGCTGCTGTGGAGAGGCGACATCCGACAGGGGCTTCACGATCTCCGTGGGCCGGTCGTCGACTTGGCCGCTCGAGACGGCACGCTCGAGCTGCCACTGGCCGAGCCCGGCGAAGATCGCCGCGATGGCGAGGGCGAGTACAAGGGCGGCGATCCATCGCGGTCGCCGCATCACGCTGAACAGAGTCAATATTCGCTGTCTCTCTCGCGGGGTTCGCGATCACGGGAGCCCAGATCGTCGGACTGGCGCATGGCCTGTTCGATCAGGGCATCGACGTCGCCCGTCACCGGCTCGTGAGAAGTCGCCTGAGCGCGCGGCGTGGTGTCGAGTGTGGGCTCGGATTCATCGTCGGCCCTGGGCAGCGACACGTCTTGTCCGGCTGTGACGGCGGCGACGAGCGCGATCTCTTCGTCGAGCATCGGGTCGCGGCTCTTCTGCCTGACTTTCGCCTTCGCCGAAGCCGACCTGGGGCGAAGGATGAACGACGAGATTTTCTCGGAGTTGGCGGCGAGGATCGGCCCCATGATGGCCATGATCAGCACGTACAGTCCCGCGAACGGCTGGATGCGTTCGTCGAGTCCCGCAGACAGAGACAGCGTCGCGAGGATGAGGGCGAACTCGCCTCTGTTCTGCAGGATCACGCTCGCGTTGATTCCAGCTCGGGGACCGAGCTTGTTGAGCCACGCGACGAACTGCCCCGCTCCCGCGTTCAAGACCACGGTCATCAGCACCGCGCCGAGGACGGGAACGATCACGGGAGCGAACTTCGTGGGATCGAGACCGAGCCCGAAGTTGAGGAAGAAGAAGGCCCCGAACACGTCGCGCAACGGGATCGCGATGTGTTCGATGCGGTTGCGATACCGGGTCGCGCCCAACACGAGACCGATCAGGAACGCGCCGATCGCATCCGTGACACCGAGGATCTCGCCGATGCCGCCGAACATGATCGCCAGACCGAAGAAGAGGATCGTGAAGAGCTCGTCGTCTTTCGTGCGGAACAGCCGCGACACGAACCGGCCTCCCCATCGCGCCACCGTGAACATCACGATGAGGAAGAGGAAGGCGATGCCGAGCTTGCCGACGACAGGCCAGATCTCCGTCTCTCCAGACAAGACGACAGACACGATCGCGAGGTAGATGGCGATGAAGATGTCTTCGACGACGGTGACCCCGAGGATCATCGGCGTCTCGGGATTGGCCAGACGCTTGAGCTCGATCAGCAGCTTGGTGACAATGGCGCTCGAACTCGTCGCGGTGATGCCGGCGACGATGAGCGCTTCGCGCGTTCCCCATCCGAGCATGAACCCGAACGCGAACCCGGCCCCCATATTGAGCGCGATGTACGAGCCGCCGGAGATGATGAGCTTGCCCGCGTTTGAGAAGAACTCGTCCTGATCGAACTCGAGACCGAGGTTGAACAGCAGCAGCACGAGACCGAATACGGCCATGAGTTCGATGTACTCGGTATGCACGAATTCGAGCGGGAAGAGGTGGAAGTTGGGGCTCGCCAGAAGACCGACGGCCATGTAGATCGGGATCGCGGGCAGACCGATGCTCTTGCCGAGCCGGCCAAGCACATACGCGATGACGAAGAGGGCGCCCAGAATGAGGAGATCGGGCCCGAAGTGCATCGCCTAGCGCCCGGGAGAGCCGTCGGCGGCGCCGCGCTTGGAGCGCATCTCGCCCGTGCGGAAGAAGTTGAACGCCTTCGCGACCTTCTCGGGAGACCCCGCGACGACGAGCGTGTCGCCAGGAAAGACCTTGAAGTCGGGCGCGGGCGCGGGGTTCGCCGATTCGCCGCGGACGACGGCGACGACGGTCAGACCGACGATGTCTCGTTCGGCCGTGTTGCCCAGGGGCTGGCCCGCGATGTGGTCTTCGTAGTCGACGGTGAACCAGTCGATGCTGAGACCTGGAATCTGGTCGAGGGCCGTCAGCGACTCGGTGATCTGCGTGCCGCCCAGGAGCTCGGCGAGCGTGCGCGCTTCGTCTTCGCTGAGCCGGAGAGAGACCTTGGCCGCGTCGGACGTGTTGTCTTCGTCGGAGAACGTGATCAGGTCGCTGTGTCCCGAGCGATGCGCGATGACGCCGACCTTGCCGCCGTCTGCCGTCACGAAGGTGTGCAGCACACCCACGCCCGGCAGCTTGACCCGTCGGACATCGACCATGACTGAACTCCTCGGGTAGCTTGACGATCGGGCGTAAGACCTCAGTCTACCGGCGCTCGGATGACGTCGTCCGTTGCCGACCGCCTCATCGGAGCAGCCCCTCGTCGGGGCTACACCTCTGCTGCGATGTCGGGGGCCTCGAGCCGGATGCGATCGGCCGACTCGTCGTCGGGCTGCTCCTGGCTCGCACGCTCCGCCGCGACCCGGCGAAGGTAGTTGGCGATCTCGCGCTCGATCCGAGCCTCGTCCCAGCCGAGCACCCCGGCCATGAGTCGGGCCGCCACAGGCGCCGCTGACACTCCCCTATCCCATGCCTCGATCGAGATGCGGGTTCGACGAGCGAGCACGTCCTCGAGGTGCAGAGCTCCCTCGTGGCTCGCGGCGTACACGACCTCGGCCGCGAGGTAGTCGTCGGCACCCGGCAGGGGCTCGGCGAGTTCGGGGTTCGACGAGATGAGATCGAGCAGTTCGTCGGTCAGCGTTCCGAAGCGGTTCAGGAGGTGCTCGATGCGCGCCGTGTGCACGCCGAACTTGCGGGCTATCTTGCTGCGCTTGTTCCACGCGGCCTGGTAGCCCTCGGCGCCGAGGAGGGCGATGTCTTCGGTGACGCTGCCCGCGATCTTGCCATCGAGGGCCGACACGGCGGCGTCGATCGCGTCTTTCGCCATGACCCGGTAGGTGGTCCATTTGCCACCCGCGATCACGACGAGGCCGGGCACAGAGTGAGCGACGAGGTGCTCTCGAGACAGCTTCGACGTCTGATCGCTCTCACCGGCAAGAAGCGGCCGGAGCCCCGCGTAGACGCCTTCGACGTCGTCGCGGGTGAGCGGCACGTTCAGAACCGTGTTGACGTGTTCGAGGACGTAGTCGATGTCTGCCGCCGTCGCAGCGGGGTGGGCCTTGTCGAGGTGCCAGTCGGTATCGGTCGTGCCGACGAGCCAGTGACGGCCCCACGGAATGACGAACAGCACGCTCTTCTCGGTGCGCAGCAGCAGACCCATCGACGACTGGAAGCGATCACGGGGCACGACGAGGTGGATGCCCTTCGATGCGCGCACCTTGAACTGTCCGCGTTCGCCGACCAGAGCCTGGGTGTCATCGGTCCACACACCCGTGGCGTTGACGACCTGCTTGGCACGGATCTCGAACTTCTCGCCGGTCTGCAGGTCGTGGGCGTGCACGCCGACGACGCGCTGGCCCACCTTGATGAATCCCTCGACGCGAACGCGGCTCGCCGCGTGCGCCCCGTAGAACGAGGCCGTGCGCACGACGCTGGCGCCATAGCGTGCGTCGTCGACCTGAGCGTCGTAGTACGTGATTCCCCCGATGAGCGCATCGTGCGCCATGCTCGGGATCGCCCGCTGGACCTGACCGCGGGTCAGATGGCGGTGGTGCGGAACTCCGGGCGGACGCCCGCCCGTGTACGAGAAGAGGTCGTAGAGCACCATGCCCGCGCCGATGTAGAAACGGTCGATGAAGCGGCGCTTGAGCGGAATGAGAAAGCGCACGGGCTTCACGAGGTGCGGCGCGATGCGCTGCAGCAGCAAGCCGCGTTCGATCAGAGCCTCGCGAACGAGACGGAAGTTGAGCTGTTCGAGGTAACGCACTCCGCCGTGGACCAGCTTCGACGACCGCGAACTCGTGCCGCTCGACCAGTCGCGAGCCTCCACGATGCCGACCCGCAGACCACGGGTGGCCGCGTCGAGCGCCGCACCGGCGCCGACGATGCCGCCGCCTACGACGAGGATGTCGAGCTCTTTGGTCTTGAGCGCCTCGATTGCTGCTTCGCGCTCTTCGGGTCCCAGCTTGGCCGATCGGGACACGTTGTTCGTTTCAGCCATCGTCAGGCCTCCTCGTCTCAAGAGAATCGGTGGCCTCAGTTTACCGGGGTCGAGTGGCTAGTGGGCGAGATACGGAGCGACCACGACATCGATGCGCTGGAACTCCTTGAGATCGGAGTACCCCGTCGTGGCCATCGAGCGGCGGAGCGCACCCATGAGGTTCGCCGTGCCGTCCGCGACCGGCGAGGGTCCGTTGAGGATCTCTTCGAGCGGAGCGACCTGTCCGACGTGAACGCGGTTTCCTCGCGGAAGCTGGGTGTGGTGAGCCTCGCTGCCCCAGTGGTAGCCACCGCCAGGAGCGTCTGTGGCGCGAGCCAACGCGGTGCCCAACATCACGGCGTCTGCTCCGACCGAGATGGCCTTCACGATGTCGCCCGAGGTGCCGAGGCCACCGTCTGCGATGACGTGCACGTAACGGCCGCCCGACTCATCCATGTAGTCGCGGCGAGCGCCGGCGACGTCGGCGACGGCGGTGGCCATCGGCGCGTGGATGCCCAGGGTGGCGCGAGTGGTCGAGGCGGCTCCCCCGCCGAATCCGACGAGGACACCGGCAGCCCCGGTGCGCATGAGGTGCAGGGCCGCCGTGTAGGTGGCGGCACCGCCCACGATGACCGGAACGTCGAGTTCGTAGATGAACTTCTTGAGGTTCAGGGGTTCTGTGCTCTTCGAGACGTGTTCGGCCGAGACCGTCGTACCGCGGATGACGAAGAGATCGACTCCGGCGGCGACCACGGTCTCGTAGAGCTCCTGGGTGCGCTGCGGCGACAGAGCGGCGGCGACGGTGACTCCGGCGGCGCGGATCTCGGCGAGGCGGGCCGTGACGAGCTCGGGCTTGATCGGTTCCGCGTAGATCTCGCGCATGCGTGCCGTGGCAGAAGCCGCGTCGAGCGAGCGGATCTCTTCGAGGATCGGCTCCGGATTCTCGTAGCGTGTCCACACGCCCTCGAGATCGAGCACCCCGAGACCGCCGAGCTGCCCCATTCGGATCGCCGTAGCCGGCGAGACCACGGAGTCCATGGGTGCCGCCAGAACGGGCATGTCGAAGTGATAAGCGTCGATCGTCCAGTTGATCGACACGTCCTGCGGGTCGCGGGTGCGCCGCGAGGGCACCACCGCGATGTCGTCGAACGCGTAGACACGACGGCCCCGCTTGTTGCGGCCGATTTCGATTTCCATACTCACCCGACAACCCTACCGGTCGAGCGAGAGGCTACCTGCGGTAGTTCGGCGCCTCGACGACCATCTGCACGTCGTGGGGGTGCGACTCCTTGAGACCGGCCGCGGTGATGCGAACGAAGCGGCCCTTCTCCTTGAGCTCCGCGATCGTGCGCGCACCCGTGTAGAACATCGACTGACGCAGGCCTCCCGCGAGTTGGTAGGCGACGCTGGCCAGCGGGCCGCGATACGGCACCTGGCCCTCGATGCCCTCGGCGATGAGCTTGTCGTCGCTCGGCACATCCGACTGGAAGTAACGGTCTTTGGAGTACGACGTCTTCTCGCCGCGGGTCTGCAGCGCTCCGAGCGAGCCCATGCCCCGGTAGTTCTTGTACTGCTTGCCATTGACGAAGACGAGATCACCGGGGCTCTCGTCGCAGCCGGCCAGGAGCGATCCCAGCATCACGGTGTCGGCACCGGCGACCAGGGCCTTCGCGATGTCGCCCGAGTACTGCAGGCCACCATCGGCGATCACGGGGATGCCGTGCGGCTTGGCCGCGAGCGACGCCTCGTAGACGGCCGTCACCTGGGGCACGCCGACACCCGCCACGACGCGGGTGGTGCAGATCGATCCGGGGCCGACGCCGACCTTGATCGCGTCGGCACCGGCATCCACCAGAGCCTGGGCGCCCGAGCGGGTCGCCACGTTGCCGCCGATGATGTCGACGGCCTCGAACGCGCTGTCGCGCTTGAGGCGACGAATGATGTCGAGCACTCCTGCGCTGTCTCCGTTGGCGGTGTCGACCACGATCACGTCGACGCCGGCCTCGAGCAGGCTCGTGGCACGCTGCCAGGCGTCACCGAAGAAGCCGATGGCGGCACCGACCCGCAGACGTCCGGCTGGATCTTTCGTGGCGTTCGGGTACTTCTCGCTCTTGTCGAAGTCCTTGACCGTGATCAGGCCCGTGAGGCGGCCCTGCTCATCGACGATCGGCAGCTTCTCGATCTTGTGCTGAGCAAAGATGGCGATGGCGTCGTCGGGGTCGATGCCCTGTCGCCCGGTGATGAGAGGAGCCTTCGTCATCACGTCGCGCACGAGCGTGGTGGCCTTCTCGAAGGGAGACACGAAGCGCATGTCGCGGTTGGTGATGATGCCCACCAGCACACCCGCTTGATCGACGACGGGCAGACCCGACACGCGGAAGTGTCCGCAGAGCGCGTCGACCTCGGCGACGGTGGCGTCGGCCGTGGTGGTGACGGGGTCGGTGACCATGCCCGACTCGCTGCGCTTGACGAGGTCGACCTGGCTCGCCTGATCGGCGATCGACAGGTTGCGATGCAGAATTCCGAGACCACCCTGGCGGGCCATCGCGACGGCCATGCGCGACTCGGTGACCGTGTCCATTGCAGCGCTGAGAAGAGGAGTGGCGACTTCGATGCGACGTGTCAGCCTCGAAGAGGTGTCCGCTTCGCTCGGAATGACGTCTGTGTGTCCCGGCAGGAGCATCACGTCGTCATACGTCAATCCGATAAAACCAAAGGGATCCGCCTGGTCCAAATGACACCTCGCCTCGTAGAAAATTTCTCTTGTCAAGAGTAACGGTTAGGCGACCGCGATATTCCGGTGTAAGAAAGTACCTGCGCGCCCCGAGGTTTCCTCTCTGTCGAAACATGGAGGCAACAAACGGGCGCTATGTTCTAGCAACGTCGCTCGACCATAGATAACGGAGCCCGGTTACATCCGAGGCTTCCCACAGGAGGTGCACCCTTGCTCGCTGGCATAAGACCCGGGCAGTCGGCTCGATTGATCGCGATGCTCATCGCGTCGGTCGTTCTCTGTCTATCCGTCGTCCTCGGAGGATCCGCCCTCGGCGCATCAGCTGCTGAGACGACCGCTTCCACATCCACTGCAACCGAGCAATCGATCCTCGTCTGGGTTCGCACCGACGCAGACAAAGTCGGTGTGGCGAACGTCTCCGTCACCGTCGAGGGCGAGGGCGGCACAGAGACGGGGGTCACCGGCGCAGACGGCAAGGCCGTCGTCCCCGTGAGCGAGCCAGGCACCTATTCGGTAACGATCGACGAAGACGCGCTTCCGGCAGAGACCGGCTACCCGCGGCCGTCGACGAACCCGGCCGAGGTCGAGGTCTTCGCCGGCAACACCGAGGTGCCCGCCATCTTCTTCCTGTCTCCCGACAACGCGAAGGGCGCGGTCGCCGCTCCCACCGACGAGTCGACGACGACACCCACACCCGGCGCGAGCGACGAGGCGGGAACCGGCACGACGACCGCTCCGGTCACGGCCGACACGTTCTGGCTGAGGTTCTGGCCGCAGCTGGTCACGGGCCTCATCTTCGGTCTGCTCATCGCGCTCGCCGCGATCGGCGCATCCCTTATCTATGGAACGACGGGGCTCAACAACTTCGCCCACGGAGAGTTGGTGACCTTCGGTGCGCTGATGGCCTATCTCTTCTCCGGGATCATCGGGCTGCCTGCGATCATCGCCATTCCGGCGGCGATGATCCTCGGCGGATTGTTCGGGTGGGCGCAAGACGCCGGCATCTGGAGGCCACTCCGCAAGCGCGGCCTCGGTCTGATTCCGATGATGATCGTCACCATCGGCCTCTCTCTCGCCCTTCGCTACGTCTTCGTCCTCCTCTTCGGCCCCGATCGGCTCACGCTCCCCAACAGCACCAAGCCGTTCCTCGTGATCGGCTCGGTCAGCCTGAAGTTCACCGACGTGGCCGGCGCGGTCATCGCGATCGTCGTCATCCTCGGCGTCGCCCTGGTGCTCACGAAGACCAAGATCGGCAAGGCCATGCGCGCCGTGTCCGACAACCGGGCTCTGGCCTCGGCATCGGGCATCAACGTCGAGCGGGTCATCCGCGTCGTCTGGGTCGGCTCGGGCGCCCTCGCCGCTCTGGCCGGTGTCTACGTGGGCTACTACCAGTCGCTCCGCTGGGATACCGGAGCGTCGATCCTGCTGCTCATCTTCGCGGCCATCACCCTCGGTGGACTCGGCTCAGCCTATGGAGCTCTCGTGGGAGCCGTGATCATCGGCCTCATCATGAACCTGTCGACGCTGTGGATCCCGGAGAACCTCAAGTTCGTCGCCCCGCTCGTGCTCATGATCATCATCCTGCTCGTTCGGCCCCAGGGCATCCTGGGCCGTAAAGAGCGCGTCGGCTAGGGAAGGTCCTTATGAACGGCAATTTCATCTGGCTCGCAATCGGGCAGATATTCGACCCCACCGTCGCGGCCTACGCGCTGGCCACGATCGGCCTCGTCATCCACTTCGGCTTCACCGGCCTGCTCAACTTCGGGCAGGCGGGCTTCATGGCCGTCGGAGGCTACGCCTTCGCCATCACCTCGGTCATCTACGACTGGCCGCTCTGGGGATCGTTCCTCGCCGCCATCGTGGCGGCCACCGTCTTCGCACTCATCCTCGGTATACCCACGCTGAGACTCAGGGCGGACTATCTGAGCATCGTGACCATCGCGGCGGCGGAGATCATCCGACTCTCCGTGAAGACGCCGGAGTTCTCCGATGTCACCGGCGGATCGGAAGGCATCAACGGTGCCGCCCGCGCGTTCAACGACGTGAACCCGCTTCCCGACGGCAGGTTCGGCCTGATGGGCACTCCCCTGGTCTACAACCAGGATCAGTGGTGGATCCGCATCGTCGGCTGGGGCCTGGTGGCACTCGCGTGTCTCCTCGTCTTCCTCCTGATGCGCAGCCCCTGGGGCCGCGTCATCATGGGAATCCGTGAAGACGAAGATGCGGTGCGCTCGCTCGGCAAGAACGTCTTCTCGTACAAGATCCAGGCGCTGATCCTCGGTGGCGTGCTGGGCGGCCTGGCGGGAGTGGTGTTCATCCTGCCGCGGTCACTGCAACCCGACAACTATGGAACCCAGCTGACGTTCTTCCTCTATACGATCATGCTGCTCGGTGGAGCGGCGACCGTGTTCGGCCCGGTGGTGGGTTCCATCATCTTCTGGGTCACGCTGTCGCTCACCGACGGACTCCTCAGCCTCGGCATCGAGGCCGGAGTCCTCCCGCTCACGACGACCCAGACCGGCCCGATCCGATTCATCGTGGTCGGCGTCGCCCTGATGCTCCTCGTGATATTCCGTCCGCAAGGAATCTTCGGCAAGAAGAAGGATCTGCACTTTGCCTGAAAAAACTCTCGTCTCAGACATCACCGACGATGTGATCGTTCCAGGCGTCAAGAAGAAAGACCCGATCGTCGTCGCTCACGCCGTGAGTCGCCGCTTCGGCGGCCTGACGGCCGTCGATGTGGCGCACCTCGAGATCCCGCGCGGCTCGATCACCGCTCTCATCGGCCCGAACGGCGCCGGTAAGACCACGTTCTTCAACCTGCTGACGGGTTTCGACAAGCCGAACACGGGCAACTGGACGTTCAAGGGCAAGAGCCTCGCCGGGGTTCCCGCGTTCAAGGTCTCCCGCATGGGCATGGTTCGCACGTTCCAGCTCACGAAGGCGCTCAGCGGCATGACCGTGCTCGAGAACATGCGCCTCGGAGCCACGAAGCAGGGCGGTGAGAACATCTTCGTCTCGCTCTTCAAGCCGCTCTGGAAGGCCAAGGAAGACGAGATCACGGAGCGCGCCATGCAGCTGCTCGCCAAGTTCAAGCTCGACACCAAGAAAGACGACTACGCGTCGAGCCTGTCCGGAGGACAGAAGAAGCTCCTCGAGATGGCTCGTGCCCTGATGTCGAGCCCCGAGCTCGTCATGCTCGACGAGCCTATGGCCGGGGTCAACCCGGCCCTGACGCAGTCGCTGCTCGGACACATCGTGAACCTGAAGGACGAGGGTATGACCGTACTCTTCGTCGAGCACGATATGCACATGGTCAACACGATCGCCGATTGGGTGGTCGTCATGGCCGAGGGCAAGGTCGTGGCCGAGGGTCCACCCTCGACGGTCATGTCCGACCCCGCGGTGATCGACGCCTACCTCGGTGCGCACCACGCCACCGACCTCGGCACGATCGAAGGGCAGCTCGAGGTGGCTGAAGACATGGAGTCCGACCTGATCCGCTCCGAGGTCGAGCAAGACGCCGAGGCCGCCGGCATCACCGTTCAGAGCCATGGGGCCTCCACGACCACCGATGCCGCATCGACCCCGGTCGATGGAGAGGAAAAGAAGTGAGCACCGAATCCGATCGCGTCCTTGTCACCAAGGAGCTCTTCGCCGGCTACGTGCCGGGCGTCAATATCCTCAACGGCTCCAACGTCTACGTGAAGCGGGGCGAACTCGTCGGCATCATCGGCCCCAACGGCGCGGGCAAGTCGACGCTGCTCAAGGCCATCTTCGGCCTCGTGAACATCCGCAGCGGCTCCGTCGAGCTCAATGGCGAGGACATCACCGGGCTGAAGGCAGACAAGCTGGTCTCCAAGGGCGTGGGCTTCGTGCCGCAGAACAACAACGTCTTCCCGTCGCTCACCATCGAGGAGAACCTCGAGATGGGCATGTACCAGAAGCCCAAGCTCTTCAAGACGCGACTGGCTTTCGTCGAGGACCTGTTCCCCGAACTGTCGAAGCGGCTGAAGCAGCGCGCGGGATCGCTCTCCGGTGGAGAGCGTCAGATGGTCGCCATGTCGCGGGCTCTGATGATGGACCCGAGCATGCTCCTCCTCGACGAGCCCAGCGCCGGCCTCTCCCCGATGCGTCAAGACGAGACCTTCGTGAACGTGCAACGCATCAACCGCGCCGGCGTCTCGATCATGATCGTCGAGCAGAACGCCCGACGCGCCCTGCAGATCTGCGACCGCGGCTACGTTCTCGACCAGGGAAAAGACGCCTACGAGGGCCCCGGGCGTGAGCTCATGAACGACCCCAAGGTGATCGAGCTCTACCTCGGAACCCTCGCCACGACGAACGAGGTCACCACCTCGACGCCGACCGTGGGCGGCTGACGACCCGCACCATGCCGAGGCCCAGCTCCGGAGCCCCGCGAATCGCCCTCACCGGCGTCGTGGCGGCCGGGATGCTGGGCCTTTCCGCGTGCCAGACGAGAGCTCCGTCTTCGCCAGCGGCTCGTCCACCGGCCACAGCTCGGAGATCCCGAGCGGAGTGACCCGCGACCTCAGGGTCCTGCCGAACAATTGCAACATGCGCACGGTCGCCGAAGACAAGCGAGGCACGTTCTTCCCCGTGAACGTCTCGACGGGCGACGGTGCTGCCGGCATGATCACGCGACGGCACGACAAAGGGGCCCGGTCCGAAGACCGGGCCCCTCTCTTCATAGGCGAAGAATTAGTCGAGCTTGCCGAAGACCTGCTCTTCGAACGTGGTCTTGTTTCCGGTGTCGTACTTGTAGATCGACACGTACGCCTCGGTCGGGTCACCGTTCTTGTCGAACGTGATCGGGCCGGAGATGCCGTCGTAGTCGATGTCGGTGCCGTCGGCGATGAGCTTGGCGCAGTCAGTGAACGACTCGCACTTCGTTCCGCCCTCGGAGACCGACTGCAGGTTGTCCTTGATGGTCGCCCCGTCGGTGGCCTTGCCCTGGAGCGATGCCAGCGCCAGCAGCGTGGTCGCGTCGTAGGACTCTGCCGCGTAGCTGAAGACCGTCAGCGGGTCGCTGCCCTGTTCCTTGACGAGGGACTGGAGCTTCTCCTGGAACTCGGCCTTGGCTTCGACGCCCGGGTTGGTGAACTGGGCGCCGGCGATGTCGACGTTGGTGTCCTTGTCGGTGATGACGCCGTAGTTTCCGTCGGCTCCGTAGAGCTTCGAGAAGTCGAAGCCCTTGGCCGCGAGCTGCTCGGCGATGGTCTTGATCTCGTCGAACGAGATGACGACCAGCGCGTCGGGGTCGGTGGCGAGAACGCTCGTGAGAGCCGAGTTGAAGTCGGTCGACGCCGGCTCGAAGGTCTCTTCTGCGCCGACGGTCGCGCCGCCTGCCTCGAGAGCTGCCTTGATGTTCTTCTCGAGACCGGTGCCGTAGGCGTCGTTCATGTAGAGGATCGAGACGTTGGTCTTGCCGTCTTTTACGATCTTGTTTCCGAGGATGCGGCCCTGGAGGAGGTCGGAGGGGGCGGTGCGCCAGTAGTACCCGTCGTCTTCGTACGACGTGAAGTCGGGCGAGGTGTTGGCGGGCGAGATCTGCACGACGCCGGCCTGCGTGACCTGGTCGATGAAGGTCTTCGAGACGCCCGACGAGGCGGCACCGATCACGGCGGAGACGCCGTCGGCGATGAGCGACGTCGCCGACTGCGAGGCGATGTCGGTCGTGGTGTCGCCCGAGTCCTTCTGCGTCACGTCGATCGAGATGCCGGCTTTGGCATCGTTGATGTCTTTGGCGGCGAGGTCGACACCTGCGATCTCGGGCGGGCCGAGCACGGCGAGCGTACCGGTCTGCGGAAGGATCGTACCGATCTTGAGGGACAGGTCACCGGAGTCGCTGCTGCCGCTGTCGGTCGAGCCGCTCGAGCAGCCGACGAGAACGAGCGCGCTGATTCCCAGAATGGCCGCGCCACCGAGGGTGGTCTTCAGCGACCGGGAACCGGTCTTGGCGAATACGCCCATGATGCTCCTTGAATGTGATTGTTTTGTGGTGCACGGCGTAACGAAGTTGGCCGTCCTGCAAAGCTAATGGCCCAAAGTCGCACCGACAATACATTCCTGTTACGGGCTTGTAACGCGACCCAATCGTTACTTTTGCCCGGTCAGACCGGCTCAGCGACAGGCATCCGGCCCGATCGGCTCGTTCTGACCATGTCGACTGTGAGCGCGATCAATGCGAGCCAGACCAGACCGAATCCCACCCATCGTTCGACGGGCATCGGTTCGTGCATAACGAAGACTCCGAAAAGGAACTGGAGGATGGGCGCGATGTACTGGATGAATCCCATATAGACGAGCGGGAGCCTCTTGGCAGCAGAGGCGAACAGCAGCAGCGGAACCGCCGTGATGACCCCCGCGCCCACCATGAGTACGACGTGCGCGGTACCCGAGGAGCCGAAGGCGAGTCCCTGAGGGGTGGCGGCCACGATGACGGCCTGCACGGCGGCGACGGGAAGCAGCCACAGGGTCTCGAGAGTGAGGCCCGACACGGGGTCGACCACGGGGCCGATGCGCTTCTTGACGAAGCCGTAGAGCCCGAAGGAGAAGGCGAGGATCAGAGCGATCCACGGAACGGATCCGAAGCCCACCGTGAGCACGCCGACGGCGACCACGCTGATGCCGAGCGCGATCCACTGCACCACTCGGAGTCGCTCGCCGAGAAGGACGACCCCGAGGAGGATCGTGACGATCGGATTGATGAAGTATCCGAGAGCCGTCTCGACGACGTTTCCGCTCGTCGCGCCGATGACGTAGGTCTGCCAGTTGACGTAGATCAGCAGACCCGCGAGGCCCATCGTGAAGAGCAGCCGCGGCTGTCGCACGATGGCGATGAAGGCGGGCCAAGCGCGGGTCACCGTGATGATCACCGCGCAGAAGGCGAGCGAGAAGAAGATCCGCACGGCCACGATCTCGAACGGACCCGAGGGAAGGAGCAGCAGAAAGTAGGCCGGCAGAAAGCCCCACATCGTGTAGGCGCCTACGGCGTAAAGGATGCCCGAGCGCGACGGCTCAGCGCCGGAATCAGGGGGTGCGGCGGGAGAGACGGCGGGGCGGGACACTGATGAATGCTACCTCCGGCCCGCATGAGCCGATCGCCTGGGGCGACAAAAAAGACCCGGATGGCAGAGCCACCCGGGTCTTTGTCTGTTTATCTAGGTTCAGCGAACCACGACGGCGAGCACGTCGCGAGCCGACAGCACGAGAAGGTCTTCTCCGCCGTACTTGACCTCGGTTCCGCCGTACTTGGAGTAGATGACCTTGTCGCCCACAGCGACGTCGATCGGAACGCGGTTGCCATTGTCGTCTACGCGACCGGGGCCCACGGCCACGACCTCGCCCTCCTGGGGCTTCTCTTTGGCAGTGTCAGGAATGACCAGGCCCGAGGCTGTGGTCTGCTCCGCCTCGACCTGGCGGATGACGATGCGATCCTCGAGCGGCTTGATGGAGACCGACACGGTTGACCTCTTCTTTCTTCACGTCTGATTAGCACACTCACACCGAGAGTGCTAAGACGAGTTTAGGGGGTGGACTGGCACTCGGTCAATCCGAGTGCCAACCGTCGTGGCACCTCGATGAGAACCGACCGCCGTCTAGGCTGGCGGGGTGAACAGGCGCAGCGAATGAACAAAGACGAGCTCGGCCTTGTGATGACCTCGGCAGCCCTGCGGCTGCTCGATTCACTGCCCGAATACTCCGACTCCACCGATATCGTCAAGACCGTCGCGGCGCTCAGGCGCGACGGCCACCCGGCCGATCTCGTGTCGGCGGTGCTCACGCAGTCCCGGCTCCGGGCGAAGGCCACGGGCAAGTTCGGCGAGTTCGCCTCGCGCATGCTGTTCACTGAAGCCGGACTCGAGCAGGCCACCCGCCTGCGTGTGGCCGCGCTGCACGCTGGGCGATACCAGGCGGCCGGCATCCGGAGCGTCGCGGATCTGGGATGCGGCATCGGGGCGGACGCCCTCGCCTTCGCCGCTCTCGACCTCGAGGTGCAGGCCGTCGACGTCGACGAGGTGACGGCGGCCGTCGCCTCGTACAACCTGGCACCGTTCACGAACGTCGCCGTCAGCCTCGGCGATGCGGTCGATCACGATCTCGCCGGGGTCGACTCCGTGTACATGGACCCCGCTCGGCGCACCTCGGGGCACACCGACACTCGCCGCCTGCCCGATCCTCGCGACTACTCCCCCTCGCTCGACTTCGCTTTCGGTGTGGCACGCACGGTGCCCACCGGCATCAAGCTCGGACCCGGATTCGATCGCGAGCTCATCCCCGACGAGGCCGAGGCGCAGTGGATCTCGGTAGACGGTCAGCTGGTCGAGAACAGTCTGTGGTTCGGCCCGCTCGCCCGTGCCGGCATCAAGCGAAGCGCCCTCGTGCTGCGCGGCGGCCACAGTGCCGAGTTGGTGGCAGCAGGCGACAGCGTCGATGCCGACGTGGCCGAGCTCGGCACCTACCTCTACGAACCCGACGGGTCGGTGATCCGCGCACGACTGATCGGTGACCTCGCCCGGGAACTCGACGCGAGGATGCTGAGCGAGCAGATCGCCTACCTCACCTCCGACACCCTGGTCTCGTCGCCCTTCGTGTCCGCTTTCCGTGTCGTCGATACGCTGCCGAGCGATGAGTCGAAGCTCAAGAAAGAACTGCGCCGGCGGGGCATCGGGCGCCTCGAGATCAAGAAGCGCGGCGTCGACATCGATCCTGCGGTGTTGCGCAGACGATTGTCTCTGTCAGGTGACGCGGAGGCCACCCTCGTGATGACGCGGGTGGGCGGCCGTCACACGGCGATCCTCGCCGAGCGCGTCTGAGCCGCACACGAGAAAACGCCCTCCGTCGCGCGACGGAGGGCGTTTCTTCGTTCAGTTCTAGTAGCTGCTGTAGCTGTCGGCGCTCATGCCGGCGACGATGATGACGACCCAGAAGATACCCCAGATCAGCGAGATGCCGATTCCGACGAAACCGGTGATGAGGGCCGTGAGCCAGAAGCCCTTGGCGGCCTGCTCGCGCTTCTTGCCGAGGAATCCGAGGACGACGGCGCCGATCGAGAAGATCAGACCGAACCCACCGCTGAACAGCGAGATGACGACGCCGGCGATACCGGCGATCATGCCGATGAGGCTGAGGGTCTTCGGGGCAGAGGCGACCGGCGAATACGGCTGACCGTAGGGATTCGCATTAGGAGCCTGCGCGTAGGGGTTGGCCGGCGGGGCCTGCTGGTAGCTGGGCGCTCCGTACGACGGGGTCGACGGCTCGGCGGGAGGCGTGTACGCGGGCGGAGCCGAGGGCGTGCTCGGGGCGCCGTAGCTGGGCGCAGACGGGGTGGACGGGGCCGTGGGAGGCAGCGGCGGGACCGACGGCGTGCCCTCGGTCGACGGGGTATTGGGATCAGTCATGGGTCAACACTACTGAAGCGCGGTCACCCACATCTACGGGACACCCCGATTGCGCCGAGCGACGGGCCTCGCGCCTCAGAACGACGTCGGCGGCGTGGGTCCGGAATTCACGAACAGCACCAGGGCGACGAGGGCGGCGATGGTCGCGATGAACCCCAGATAGCCCAGCACGAGGCCGACGACCGCGAGGATCATGCCCGACTGTCGGCGACGTCTCACCTGCACGATGCCGATGTGCCCCAGAACGATGGCGACCGGAGAGATGAGCAGCACACCGGTGATCAGGGAGAAGAGGGCCGGCATGTTGAGCGTCCGGCGCGCAGGAGCCTGCGCTGCCGCCTGCGACCCGGGAACGGCCGATGAAGGGTCGGGCGAATACGGCGCGTAGACAGGCTGGCTCGACATGGATCGAGCCTAGCCGACCTGGATATCTGTGACCGGCAGCGTCGAGTCGGCACCGAACCCGAGACCCGACGGAGCATGACCCGCCATGATCAGCTGAGCGCCCAGCGCCGCGATCATGGCGCCGTTGTCGGTGCAGAGGCTGAGCGGCGGGATGCGCAGGGCGACGCCGGCCTCGGCGGCCCGAGCTGCGGCGACCTCGCGAACACGGGCATTGGCCACGACACCGCCGCCGAGGAGAAGGCGGGGCACGCCGTATTCGGCGCAGGCCGCGAGCGCCTTCGAGATGAGAACGTCGACGACCGCCTCGCGGAAGCTGGCGGCCACGTCGGCGAGCGGCACTTGTTCTGCCGCATCCTGTTTCTTCTCGACCCAGCGTGCGACCGCGGTCTTGAGCCCGGAGAACGAGAAGTCGTAGCGGTGCGCCTCGTGGTCTTTCGGCAGGCTCAGGCCACGCGGAAAACGGATGGCTTTCGGATTGCCGCCCACCGCCGCCCTGTCGATCTCGGGCCCGCCCGGGTACGGCAGGCCGAGGAGTCGCGCCACCTTGTCGAACGCTTCCCCCGCCGCATCGTCGATGGTCTCGCCCAAGAGCTCGACATCGGACACCAGATCGCGCACCAGGAGAAGGGACGTATGTCCGCCCGAGACGAGCAGCGCGATCGTCGGGTACTGGATCTCGCCGGCGTCGATCTCACTCGATCCAGCGGTCGCGCTCTGCGGAACGCGCAGCACGTCGGCGCCGACGTGCCCCACCAGGTGGTTCACGGCGTAGATCGGTTTCTCGATCGCCAGGGCGAGAGCCTTGGCTGCCCCGACCCCGACCATCAACGCCCCAGCGAGGCCCGGCCCGCTCGTGACCGCGATGGCGTCGATCTCATCGAGCGTGACCCCTGCATCGGCGAGCGCGGAGGTGATCGCGGGCGTCATGGCCTCGAGGTGGGCCCGAGCCGCAACCTCGGGCACGACTCCCCCGTAGCGCGCGTGCTCGTCCATCGACGACGCGATGGTGTTGCTCAGCAGCGTGGTGCCTCGCACGATTCCCACGCCGGTCTCGTCGCACGATGTCTCGATGCCGAGAACGAGAGGGTTGTCGATGTTCACGATTCGATCTCCTCACCCTCGTCGATACCGGCCCAGCGCGTCTGCGGCTCTAGGATTCCGGCACGCATGACGATGGCATCGACGTTGTCGGGCTGGTAATAGCCGGGGCGCACCCCGAGCCGCTCGAAGCCGAGCGATGAGTACAGCGCCTCGGCACCGGGGTTGTCGGCACGCACCTCGAGGAAGATCTCCCGAGCACCCCGGCGCCGGGCTTCGTTCATGAGACTCGTCATCAGCACACGACCGAGGCCTGAGCGCCGGGCTTCGGGAGCCACGGCGATCGTCTGGATGTCGCCCTCCTTCGCCCCGCGAGGCGCGAGCAGCCCCGCGTAGCCCGCGATCCGAGCGGTGCCCGGCGAATCGTCGGCGGCACGGGCGACGAGGTAGTAGCAGTGCGGGCTCGACAGGTCGGCGCGCATCGCGTCGGAGGTCCAGGCATCGGTCGTGAACACACTCGTCTCGATCTGCATGATCGCGTCGAGATCCTCGATACCGGCTCTCCGCAGCTGCCAGCTCACTGGGTCACCCGTTTGATCCCGGATGGCATCGTCACGTCGGGCGAACGGAGATAGAGCGCCTCGTCGGATGCGAGCGGCAGCCCGGCGGCGAGGAGGGCCGCGGCCGCCAGCGCGAGCTGAGCACCGGGGATCTCTGCGGCGTCGACCCTGCGGGCATCGGAGTGCGGAAGCGCATCCGGCTTGGACAGACCAGGACCATCGATGCGCACCGGCTCGGCACCCGAGAGGTCGTACAGCGACCAGAAGACCTCCTTGCGGCGGGCATCGGTGACGACGATGATCGTGTCGGACCTTCCCGCCACCTTCTCCTGGCGCGCGACGGCATCGGCGCTGACCATGGGGTGAAGCGGAAGCCCGGCTCCGAGGGCGAACGTGCGGGCGGCGGCGATACCGACCCGGAGGCCGGTGAAGGGACCCGGGCCCATCCCCACGACCACGCCGTCGAGCGACGAGGGCCGCACACCCGCGGCTGAGAGGGCTTCGGCGAGGAGCGTGCCGATGACCTCGGCGTGCCTCATGGTGTCGGGCGTCGATCGCAGGGCGACGATCGAGCCTGTCGACGGGTCGACGATGGCGACGGAGGTACCCGCGGAAGTGTCGATGGCCAGAAGCACGAGTTATAGGTTAGTCGCCCGCGAGCGCACCGGCGCCCGTCCGCTCACTGCCAGCGTGGACCGACCCCGCCGATGGTGACCCGCCGCGGTTCGATCGGCTCCTCGTCGTCGCGCCCCTCGGCATCCGGGTCATCGGATGCGCCGCGCGGCCGCTCGATCGTGATCGAGAGCCACGAGTCGGTGAGATCCTCGACGAGGCCCGCGCCCCACTCGATGACGACGATGGAACGGTCGAAGTCGATGTCGAGGTCGTCGAGCTCCACCGCGCTCGACAAGCGGTACGCATCGACATGCACGAGCGGCGGCTGGGCTGCATCGAGACGCGGATGCGTTCGGGCGAGCACGAAGGTCGGGCTCGTCACCGCGCCGCGAACCCCGAGCGCCTGGCCGAGGCCCCGCGTGAACGTGGTCTTGCCCGCGCCGAGCTCGCCCGTGAGAAGAATGACGTCGCCGGCAGAGAGCGACGCCGCGACCTCCTGTGCGAGGGCCGCCATCTGTTCGGGATCGGCGATGACGAGCTCCCTGTGCAGCGGGGTCATCGGGAAACCTCTCGATCGATGTAGCGACGGGGAACGCGGCGGCCGATGCGCGCGAGGATCTCGCCCGCGGTCGACGCGGAGTGCGCGGCCCAATCGGCCGCGGTTGGCTCTGCCTCGACACCCGGCCCGAATGCGACGGCGCGATCGCCCGGCTCGACAGCCGCGTCACCCACGTCGAGCACCACCTGATCCATGGCGATGCGGCCGGCGATCGGGTATTGCCGGCCGTTGATCGCCATCCAGCCCGAGCCCGTCGCACCCCGGGGAATGCCATCGGCGTATCCGAGCGGCACGAGGGCGAGAGACGTCTCCCGTGCAGCTCGATACACGAGTCCGTAGGAGACCCCGTGCCCCTCCGGCACCCTCTTCACCGAGAGCACGGGGGCGGACAGTGTCATCACGGGAACGATTCCGGCCGGCGCACCGTCGGTGAGTTCCCACCCGAATCCGAACGCGGCGATCCCCGATCCGGCCGGGGGGATGGCGAACCGCGACGTGTGCCAGCAGTGCACGTCGATGCTGATGCCGGCATCGGCGATGCTCTCGACATCGCTTCGATCGCGCACGCTCAGGATGTCTGCACCCGACTCCGCCGCGACTCGGGCGAGTGGAACGAGTCCGTGGCCATAGGCATCCGCGGTCATGTCGATCACCAGCGGGCCGCCGACGGCCCGAGCGGCGAGGATGGAGACGTTGGTGCGGAAGACGCCGAGGTCGATCGCCGCGTCGCGCCCGGTGGGCGTCGGATCAGCGGCGGGATCGAGCGCGCTCATGAGGCGTACTCCCTGGGCACCCGGGCACCCAGTCGAGTGACGATCTCGTAATTGATCGTGTCTGCCGCTCGCGCCCAGTCGTCGGCGGAAGTCACTCCAGCCGCCGGATCTCCGAAGAGGGTGACGGCGTCTCCGCGCGCGGCATCGGCCCCGGCCGAGACCGGCTCGACGACGAGATGGTCTGATTCGATGCGCGTCACGAGAAGACGCCCGCCGTCGCCTGTCACATGGATGCGACCTGCGGCCTGAGGAGGCACGCCGTCGCCGTAGCCCAGGGGCACGATGCCGGATCGGGCCGAGAAATCCGCGTCGGACGAGGGTGCGACCGCCACGATGGTGCTGCGCAGCGTCATCGCCGGGCGAAGACCGAGTTCGACGGACGGTACGTCGTCGAGCGGCGAGAGCCCGTAGGCGCCGATGCCGACCCGCAGGAGATCGAGCCACGTGGCAGGCAGCCGGAGTGCGGCGGCGGTCGAGGCCAGGTGGCGCACCTGCGGCTGCAGCCCGGCCAGGCGCGCGGACTCGATTCCGCGGTGCAGGCGCTCGAGCTGACGCGCATCCTCGTCGTCGTTCGCGTTGGAGAGGTGACTGAAGACACCTCTCACCGTCAGGTGACCCGCGAGCTCGAGTCGTCGCGCCTCATCGAAGAGGGCACCCCAGCTCGGCTCCCCTGCCCCGTTGCGCCCCAGACCGGTATCGAGCTTCAGGTGGACCGAGGCGGGGGCACCCACGGCAAGACGCTGTGCCCGAGACAGCGAGGCAAGCTGGCCGATGTCGCTCACGCCGATGTCGATTCCGGCCTCGAGCGCCGCCACGAAGTTCTCGTCGGTCTCGTGCAGCCAGGCGAGCACGGGCTGCGTGATTCCCGCGTTCCGCAATTCCAAGGCTTCGGCAAGGTCGGCCACGCCCAGCCACGTGGCGCCGCCCTCGAGCGCGGCGCGCGCGACCTGCACGGCGCCGTGACCGTAGCCGTTCGCTTTGACGACCGTCATCACTCGAACTCCGTCGGCGAGGGAGACGAATCGAGCGACGTTCTGGCGCACAGCTACGAGATCGATCAGAGCGACCGAGTCGTGCTCCGCGCGCGATGCCGCGTCGGATGCGCTCATCGTGCGATTCCCCCGGACTCCTCGGCGCGCTCGGCGCGCTCGGCGACGACGAAGGCGAACGCCGAATCACCGTCGTGACTCAGCGAGAGGTGAATGTGCCCGACTCCTCGGGCACGCGCCGTCTGCGCGACCTGGCCGGCGAGCAGGAACGAGGGCTTGCCGTCCGAGTCGGTCACCACCTCCATGTCGTGCCACCGAAAGCCGGACGAGTCGCCGAGCGCCTTGATCAGCGCCTCTTTGGCGGCGAAACGGGCAGCGAGCGACCGAGCCGGCCGACCGCGTTCGCCCTCAGCGAACAACCGCTCGACGAGTCCGGGGGTGCGATCGATGGATCGCACGAATCGAGGCACGTCGACGAGGTCGACGCCGATGCCCACGATCATGGACGAGTCCTATTCGACGGTGACCGACTTGGCCAGGTTGCGTGGCTGGTCGACGTCGAGACCCTTCGCCGTCGCGAGCTCCATAGCGAAGATCTGCAACGGAATGACGGCGAGGAGCGGCTCGAACAGCGGGCCGGCCAGCGGAATGCGGAACACGTCTGATGCGTACGGGAGCACGGCCACGTCGCCCTCTTCGGCGATCGCGAGGACCTTCGCGCCGCGAGCCTTGATCTCCTGGATGTTCGACACGACCTTGGCGTGCAGCGAGTTGGGGTGACGCGGGCTCGGCACGACCACGAACACGGGCTGGCCCGGCTCGATCAGCGCGATCGGTCCGTGCTTGAGTTCGCCCGCCGCGAAGCCCTCGGCGTGGATGTACGCCAGCTCCTTGAGCTTCAACGCACCCTCCAGGGCTACGGGGAACCCGACGTGGCGGCCGAGGAAGAGGACGGCACGGGAGTCGCTCATCCAATTCGCCAGCTCGGTGATCTCGCCGTGCTGCTCGAGCACCCAGCGGATCTTGTCGGGAATGGCCTGGAGTTCGACGATGGACGTGGCGATCGTCTCCTCATCGAGCGAGGCGCGCACGCGGGCGAGATGCAGACCGAAGAGGTAGAGCGCCGTGATCTGCGCGATGAACGCCTTCGTCGACGCGACGGCCACCTCGGGGCCGGCGTGGGTGTAGATCACCGCGTCGGACTCTCGCGGAATCGTCGCGCCCTGGGTGTTGCAGATCGACAGCGTGCGGGCGCCCTTGGCCTTCGCCTCTTGAACGGCGACGAGGGTGTCCATCGTCTCACCGGACTGGCTGATGGAGATCACCAGGGTGGACTCGTTGACCACCGGGTCGCGGTAGCGGAACTCGTGCGAGAGCTCGACCTCGACGGGGATGCGGGCCCACTTCTCGATGGCGTACTTGCCGAGCATCGCCGAGTACGCCGCGGTGCCGCAGCCGAGGATCACGATGCGGTCGATCGAGGTGAGCAGCTCGTCGATGCCTTCGAGTTCGCCCAGAACGACGTGGTCGTTGTGGATGCGACCGAGGAGCGTATTGGAGACAGCCTCGGGCTGCTCGCTGATCTCCTTCGCCATGAAGCTCGACCAGCCGCCCTTCTCCACGGCGGAGGCATCCCACGACACCTCGTACTCGTGCGCCTCGACGCCGTTGCCCGCGAAGTCGGTGACGGAGACCGAGTCGGGTGTGATCGTGACGATCTGGTCCTGTCCGATCTCCATGGCACGGCGGGTGTGCTCGATGAAGGCGGCGACGTCTGATCCGAGGAAGTTCTCGCCGTCGCCCAGGCCGATGACCAGCGGCGAGTTGCGGCGCGCGCCGACGACGACGCCGGGCTCGTCCTGGTGCAGCGCCAGAAGCGTGAAGGCACCCTCGAGGCGCGCCACGACGCGGCCGAGCGCGGCGGCGAGGCCTCCCTCGCCCTCGAGGTACTCGCGACCGAGGAGCTTGGCGGCGACCTCGGTGTCTGTCTCGCTCTCGAAGGTGTAGCCGTCGGCGAGCAGCTCGTCGCGGAGTCCCGCGAAGTTCTCGATGATGCCGTTGTGGATGAGGGCAATGCGACCGTCCGCGCTCAGGTGCGGGTGCGCGTTGACGTCGGTGGGACCACCGTGCGTGGCCCAGCGTGTGTGACCGATGCCGGTACTGCCGTCGGTCAAGGCGGATGCCTCGAGGTCGGCCGCGAGGACGGCCAGCTTGCCGGCCCGCTTGCGCGTGACGAGCTCGCCCGACTCGGTGATGATCGCGACGCCGGCGGAGTCGTATCCGCGGTACTCGAGACGACCCAACCCGCCCATCAGAACATCGAGACTGGAGTTGTTACCGACATAACCTACGATTCCACACATCCCTCGAGTTTACGGCCTGGATGAGGCGTGGGGCACAATAGGTGATCTATGGCTGACACCGGGCACTCCCCCCAATCCACGGGCCACCCGACTCCCTTCCGCGACATCGCCCGCAGCGAATGGGCTGATCTGGCGCCCTCGACTCCCCAACCGCTCTCCGAGACAGAGATCGTTCAGCTGCGCGGACTCGGAGAGCCGCTCGACATGACCGAGGTCGCCGAGGTCTACCTGCCGCTCAGCCGTCTGCTCAACCTGTACGCGGCGGGAGCCAAGCGGCTGCACGCCTCGACCAGCGATTATCTCGGCGAGCGACAGACGGCCACACCGTTCGTCATCGGCGTCGCCGGCTCGGTGGCGGTCGGCAAGTCGACGATCGCTCGCCTGCTGCGCGAACTCCTGGCCCGGTGGTCGGACACACCCCGGGTCGAGCTGGTCGCCACCGACGGATTCCTGTACCCGAACGCCGAACTGAACCGTCGCGGCATCATGCACCGCAAGGGATTTCCCGAGTCGTACGACAGGCGCGCACTGCTGCGCTTCATCAGCGCCGTCAAGAGTGGGGTGCCCGAGGTACGCGCGCCGTTCTACTCGCACCTCGCATACGACATCGTGCCCGAGGCCCAGATCGTGGTGCGTCAGCCTGACATCCTCATCGTCGAGGGCCTGAACGTGCTGCAACCTCCCCAGCCCGGCCAGGGCCTTGCTGTGAGTGACCTGTTCGACTTCTCAATCTACGTGGATGCCCGCACCAGCGACATCGCCGCGTGGTACGTCGATCGCTTCCTGGCTCTCAAACGCGGGGCGTTCGCGAACCCGAACTCGTTCTTCCACCGCTACGCCGAGCTCAGCGACGACGACGCGCGTGCGACGGCGGCCGAGATCTGGCGCTCGATCAACGAACCGAATCTGGTGGAGAACATCCAGCCCACGAAGTCCCGCGCCACTCTGGTGCTGCGCAAGTCGTCGACGCACGCCGTCGACCGCGTGCTGCTGCGCAAGATCTGAGCGTCGCCGCGGTCACCTCAGCGAGAAGCCGCCGTCGCTCGTGAGCACCTGGCCGACCATCCATCGGCCCTCCTCCGAGACGAGCCACGCGATCAGGCGCGCGGGGTCGCTCGGCAGTCCGAAACGACCGAGCGGCATCGACCGCAGCACCTCCTGCTTGACCTCGGCCGGCCGGTCGGTCGGTTCCTCGTCGAGGTAGCCGGTGTTCACGGGGCCCGGATTCACGGTGTTCAGCAGAATCCCTCGAGCGAGGAGCTCGGCGGCGACCGTGGGGGTGATGCCCGCGAGAGCCGCCTTGCTCGTGGCATAAGCCACCTCGCCAGGCATCGGCCCTTCGTGCTGACCTGACGTCATCCAGATCACCCGGCCCGTGGATCGCTCGTCGATCGGTTCGGTCAGGTGAGGCCCGGACGGGATAGGGCCGAACTGCTCGGCGAAGTACCGGGTCAGCAGTAGTGTCGAGCGCGCGTTGACCGCCCAGTGGGCGTCGAGGCTCTCCGCCGTCATGTCGAAGATGGAGCCGTCTCCACCGCTCTGCGCGTGATTGCAGATGAGGATATCGAGATGACCGAAGGCATCGACCGCGGCCTCGATCAGGCGCCGAGGCGCCGTAGGCTCGGCGAGGTCGAGGCCCCAGTCACCGAAGTCCGCACTCGGAGTCAGGGCGGAACGGATCGCCGCCCGGACGGAGTCGATGTCGTCTGCACCCCACGGCTGATCGGCATCGTGGGCCGAGTAGTGCTGCACGAAGACACTCGCGCCGAGCTCCGCGAGCCGCCGACTCACCCCGAGCCCGATGCCGCGGTGACGCGACACCCCGGTGATCAGAGCCGTGCGACCTGCGAGCGGAAAAGAAGACGGATCGACGGTCGTGTTCATCACGCCAGGCTACGCCGGGCGCGGGTTCAGCGGGAAGTCAGAGACCGAGGCGGTCGCGAACGACGTCGGCCAGCGAGTGCGCGATGCGATCTGCCGTGCCTTGATCGGCAGCCTCGACCATCACACGGACGAGCGGCTCCGTGCCGGACTTCCGAAGCAGCACCCGACCCGTGTCGCCGAGTTCGGCCTCTGCGCTGCGCACGGCCTCGGCGAGCACCTCGTCTGTGTGCACGGCGTGGTGGTCGACATTCTTGACGTTGACCATGATCTGCGGGAACACAGTCATGACCTCGGCCAGTTCGGCGAGCGTCTTGCCGCGCCACGCCATCTCGGCGACGAGATGGAGGCCGGTGAGGATGCCGTCGCCCGTCGTGCCGAAGTCGCTCATGATCACGTGACCGGACTGCTCGCCACCCAGCGAGTAGTTGTGGGCGTTCATCTCTTCGAGGACGTAGCGATCGCCGACACTCGTCTGGATGACCTCGATGCCGTTCTGGCGCATGGCCACCAGCAGGCCCAGATTGCTCATGACCGTGGCCACGAGGGTGCTGTCGCGCAGCGCGCCCCGTTCGTTCATGCCGATCGCGAGGATCGCCATGATCTGGTCGCCGTCGACGATCTTTCCGTCGCGGTCGACCGCCAGGCAGCGGTCTGCGTCGCCATCGTGAGCGATACCCACGTCGGCGCCGTGCAGAAGAACCGCTTCGGCGAGCTTGTCGAGGTGGGTCGAGCCCACACCGTCGTTGATGTTGAGGCCGTCGGGATCGTCACCGATCACGGTGACGCGAGCACCCGCATCCGTGAAGACCTGGGGCGAGACGCCCGCTGCGGCGCCGTTGGCGCAGTCGAGAACGACGTGCAGCCCGTCGAGGCGATGCGGGAGGCTGGCAAGCAGGTGGACCACGTAGCGGTCCTCGGCATCGGCGAATCGGCGGATGCGGCCGACATCTTTGCCCGTGGGAGCTTTCTTGGGGCCTGACATCGCCGCCTCGATGCGGTCTTCGACCTCGTCGGGCAGCTTGGTGCCGCCGCGAGCGAAGATCTTGATGCCGTTGTCGGGAGCCGGGTTGTGCGAGGCCGACACCATGAAGCCGAAGTCGGCATCGATGTCGGCGATGAGGAACGCGATCGCGGGCGTCGGGATGACCCCCGCGTCGAGCACGTCGACGCCGGAACTCGCCAGACCGGCCGCTACGGCCGCGGAGATGAATTCGCCCGAGATGCGGGGGTCGCGAGCGACCACCGCAACAGGACGCCTCCCCGTCGCCGCGCGAGCGGCCGCACTGCGCCCTTGGCCGAGAACCACCGCGGTGGCTTGAGCGAGAGAGAGTGCGAGGTCGGCGGTGAGATCGGCGTTCGCGAGTCCGCGAACGCCGTCTGTGCCGAACAGACGGGGAGGCATTGTGGTGCTGTCTTTTAGAGCAGTCGACGGACGACTGCGATTAGCGCTTCGAGAACTGAGGAGCCTTGCGGGCCTTCTTGAGACCGGCCTTCTTGCGCTCCTTGACGCGAGCATCGCGGCTGAGGAAGCCCGCCTTCTTCAGCGTCGCGCGGTTGTTCTCTTCGTCGATCTCGTTGAGCGCACGAGCGATGCCCAGGCGCAGTGCGCCGGCCTGGCCCGAGGGGCCACCGCCGGAGATCTTCGCGACGACGTCGTAGCTGCCCAGGAGGTCGAGCACCTTGAACGGGTCGGTGATCAGCTGCTGGTGCAGCTTGTTCGGGAAGAAGTCGGCGAACTCACGGCTGTTGACCGTGATGGTGCCGGCACCGGGAACGAGGCGCACGCGGGCGATGGCCTGCTTGCGGCGGCCGACGGCCGCGCCCGAAACGGTGAGCGCGGGGCGCGGGGCGGCCTGTGCGGCTGCCTCGGCGGGCGTCTCGGTGGAATAGCTCTGCTGCTCCTCGGTGGGAGCAACGTCAATCTGGTCTGCGATCTTCGCCACGATGGTTACGAATCCTTAGCTTGTCTTAGAAGAAGTGTCTGGGCCGGTCGCTACTGGGCGACCTGGTCGAGGGTGTACGGCGTCGGCTGCTGGGCAGCGTGAGGGTGCTCGGAGCCGGTGTACACCTTGAGCTTCGTCAGCTGGGCGCGACCGATCGAGTTCTTCGGGAGCATTCCACGAACAGCCTTCTCGATTGCGCGAGTCGGGTTCTTCTCGAGGAGCTCGGCGTACGTCACCGACGACAGTCCGCCCGGGTAACCCGAGTGGCGGTATGCCAACTTCTGCGCGAGCTTCTTACCCGTGAGGGCGACCTTCTCGGCGTTGATGATGATGACGAAGTCACCCATGTCCATGTGGGGGGTGAAGGTGGCCTTGTTCTTGCCGCGGAGGATGACCGCTGCGTGGCTGGCGAGGCGGCCGAGGACTACGTCTTCGGCGTCGATGATGACCCAGTTACGGGTGACCTCGCTGATCTTGGGGGAATAAGTGCGCGTCACAGTATTACTGCTTTCTTTGTCGAAATGAGGAGTCCGTGAAATCCCACTCCGGTGGCGTGTTCCTCAATCGACTGAAGTCGACCACGGGCAAGAAGCCCGGGAACGCGGCCCGTGGAGGGCTCAAGTTCGGGCGCCACACGAAGCTGCGTGGACACCAAGAATCGACACTAGCCTATTTGTGCCCTCGCCGCGACTCCTCGGCCCGGTTCACGCCCGTCTGGCGCGAGTCTGAACGGCACGGTCTGCGAGACCGGATGCCTCGGGGTAGCCCACTTCACGCAGGATCAGGCCGCGCGCCGGCATGACTTTGAACGCACTCGTGCGCTCGAGGGCGTCGCTCAGCGAGACGAGCTCGCTCGTGTCGAAACGCCCCTCCCCCACTGCGACACACGCCCCCACCAGGGCCCGCACCATGCTGTGGCAGAACGCGTCGGCCTGCAGCCTCGACACCAGTACCCCCTCGTCGTCGCGCTGCCAGGTGAAGGACTGCAGGGAACGGATCGTCGTCGCGCCCTCTCTCGGCTTGCAGAACGAGGCGAAGTCACGCAGCCCGAGCAGGCTCTGCGCGGCAGCGTGCATCAGATCTACGTCGAGGGAGCCCGTGTACGCGGCGGTGAACGTGCGCTCCAGCGGATTGCGCTCGGTCGACGCGTCGGCAAGACGGTACTCGTAACGACGCCACGTCGCCGCGAACCGCGCGTCGAAGTGCTCGTCGGCCGGCGCGCTCGAGGTGACCACGACATCCGATGTCGAACCGAGCACGCCGTTGATACGACGAGCCAGAGCCGCTGGCGCAACCCGACCGGCCTGGGCCGGCGTCAGGTCGAGGTGGGCGACCTGCCCCGTGGCGTGCACCCCGGCATCCGTTCGACCGGCCACCACGAGCAGAGGTGCGGGCCCGTGGCGGTGGTAGATGGTGTCGAGAGCGTCTTCGAGAACACCCTGCACCGTGCGCAGAGTGGGCTGCTTCGCCCAACCGGAGAATGCCGTGCCGTCGTAGGCGATGCCCAGGCGAACACGAATGAGTTCATCGGCACTCGGGATGAGCGTCATATCGGTTCTCCGGTCGGTCGTGTCTACGAGCATAGAACGCGAGAACGCCCCGTCATCCGAGTGGATGGCGGGGCGTTCTCAGCTGGTGCTGACTACTTGGTGTCGTCGGCCTTGTCGGCGGCGTCGGCCTCGACCTCGGCGGCGGCGTCGGTGACGACCTCGTCTTCGATCGGTGCGCTCTGCTCGACGGTATCGGTCTCATCGACCGGTGCGTCTTCGACAGGGGCTGCGACGGGAGCGTCGGCAACCTTCTTCGACTTGGACTTCGACGGCGTCTTCACGACGGGCTCGAGTACGAGCTCGATCTGGACCATCGAAGCGTTGTCGCCCTTGCGGAATCCGAGCTTCGTGATGCGGGTGTAGCCACCCTCGCGCTCGGCGACGAGCGGAGCGATCTCGGTGAAGAGCTCGTGCACGACGCTCTTGTCGCCGATGACGCCGAGGACGCGACGACGAGCGTGCAGGTCTCCGCGCTTGGCGAACGTGATCAGGCGCTCGGCGACCGGACGAAGGCGCTTGGCCTTGGTCTCGGTGGTCTTGATGCTCTTGTGGGTGAAGAGGGCGGCAGCCAGGTTGGCGAGCAGCAGGCGCTCGTGCGCCGGTCCGCCACCGAGACGGGGTCCCTTGGTGGGCTTAGGCATGGTGTTTCTCCAGAATCAGTTCAGGTAAGTAGGTTCGTGTCGACGTACAGCGCGCGACTAGATGTTCTCGTCGTCGTAGCCGCCGTAGAAGTGGGCTCCGTCGAAACCGGGAACCGTGTCCTTCAGCGACAGGCCAAGCTCAACGAGCTTGTCCTTGACCTCATCCACCGACTTCTGTCCGAAGTTGCGGATGTTCATGAGCTGGGTCTCACTCAGGGCGACCAGTTCGCTCACCGTGTTGATTCCCTCACGCTTGAGGCAGTTGTACGAACGCACGCTCAGGTCGAGGTCTTCGATCGGAACAGCGAGCTCGCTGGAGAGGACGGCGTCGACCGGCGCGGGGCCGATCTCGATGCCCTCTGCGGCGGTGTTCAGCTCGCGGGCGAGGCCGAAGAGCTCGGTCAGCGTGCGGCCGGCCGATGCGATGGCGTCGCGCGGCGTGATGGCGTTCTTCGTCTCGACGTCGACGACCAGACGGTCGAAGTCGGTGCGCTCACCGGCACGAGTCGCCTCGACGCGGTAGGTCACCTTGAGCACGGGCGAGTAGATCGAGTCGACCGGGATCTGGCCGGCTTCGGAGAACTCGCTGCGGTTCTGAGTGGCGGAGACGTAGCCGCGACCGCGCTCGATGATGAGCTCGAGCTCGAACTTCGCCTTCTCGTTGAGCGTCGCGATGACGAGCTCGGGGTTGTGGATCTCGACACCGGCCGGGGCCGAGATGTCTGCAGCCGTGACCTGGCCCGACGCGTGCTTGCGCAGGTAGGCGGTGATCGGCTCGTCGTGCTCGCTCGAGACGACCAGTCCCTTGATGTTCAGGATGATCTCGGTGACGTCTTCTTTCACACCGGGGATCGTCGAGAACTCGTGCAGAACGCCGTCGAGACGGATGCTGGTGACAGCGGCTCCGGGGATCGACGAGAGCAGGGTGCGACGAAGCGAGTTGCCGAGCGTGTAACCGAAACCGGGTTCCAGGGGCTCGATGACGAACCGCGAGCGGAATTCGGAGATGTTTTCTTCGGTGAGCGTGGGGCGCTGTGCAATAAGCACTATTGATTCCTTTCGGCCAGATGTCCGCTATATGACACCTTGCAGTGACAACCGGGTGGCGGGCCCGGCTGGTTATTGAGTTATGAAACCACGTACAACCCGGAGATCGGAGAACGAGGCACAAGCCTCGTTCTCCGATCAGCGGTTGGCTTAGCTAGACGCGACGGCGCTTCGGCGGGCGGCAACCGTTGTGCGCCTGCGGGGTGACGTCGTTGATCGATCCGACCTCGAGGCCAGCGGCCTGCAGCGAGCGGATGGCGGTCTCGCGACCCGATCCCGGTCCCTTGACGAAGACGTCGACCTTCTTGACGCCGTGCTCCTGAGCCTGGCGCGCGGCCGACTCGGCGGAGAGCTGCGCGGCGAAGGGAGTCGACTTACGCGATCCCTTGAAGCCGACGGTTCCCGACGAAGCCCAGCTCAGCACAGCACCCTGGGGGTCGGTGATGGTGACGATGGTGTTGTTGAACGTCGACTTGATGTGGGCCTGGCCCACGGCGATGTTCTTCTTCTCTTTACGACGCGGCTTACGAGCGGCCGATTTTGGTGCTGCCATTGTTTTCTCCTAAAACGTTTATGGCGATGCGTGAGGCTCTGGGGCCTCTCGCTATCGGGCCTTCTTCTTGCCGGCGACGGTGCGCTTCGGGCCCTTGCGGGTGCGAGCGTTGGTCTTGGTGCGCTGTCCGTGAACGGGCAGGCCACGACGGTGACGGACACCCTGGTAGCTTCCGATCTCGACCTTGCGGCGGATGTCTGCTGCGACCTCGCGACGAAGGTCACCTTCTACCTTGAAGTTGCCTTCGATGTAGTCGCGCAGCGCGATGAGCTGGTCATCGCTGAGATCCTTGACTCGGATGTCGCCCGAGATGTCGGTGTCGGCCAGAGTCTTCAGCGCACTGGTGCGGCCGACTCCGTAGATGTAGGTGAGTGCGACTTCCACGCGCTTGTCGCGCGGAATGTCTACGCCTGCTAGACGTGCCATGGTGGTGGCTCCTGTTGGTGAGTGGAGGTCTGCAGCAGAACCGGTGCCGCGGCCTCCGACCGCGGGTGTCCCCGATCAGCCTCTCGGCCGATCGGATCTGGTTCTGCTGTTGTGTTGTGAGGGTGAAACGGGTGGAGCTGGCTGCTTAGCCCTGGCGCTGCTTGTGGCGCGGGTTGCTCTTGCAGATGACCATCACGTTGCCGTTGCGACGAATGACACGGCAGTGCTCGCACATCGGCTTGACGCTGGGGTTGACCTTCATGGTGATTCCTTGCTTTCGCTGTCTTCGTACCCGGGGGATGCCCCGGGCCGTTACTTTCCAGCGATCAACATCGCTCGAATGAGCGTTACTTGTAGCGGTAGACGATCCGACCGCGGGTCAGGTCGTATGGGCTCAGCTCTACGATCACCCGGTCCTCAGGGAGGATTCGGATGTAGTGCTGACGCATCTTGCCCGAAATGTGGGCGAGTACTTTGTGTCCGTTGGTCAGCTCAACACGAAACATCGCGTTGGGCAGAGCCTCGACCACTGCGCCTTCGATCTCGATGACACCGTCTTTTTTGGCCATTACTCACTATCGCTAAAGTTATTGATTGCTGGTCGTGCGTTTGGATGGGTGATCGCGCCGAGAAATACCCGAACGCGGCACGCCGAAAAGGGCGTACAAACACCAAAGATCGAGCTTAGGTGATATGAGCCTTTCTGGCAAGTCGCTCCCGGTACGATTCAGGGGATGCCCGCCCTCGTCTTCGCCTCCCAACTCGCCTCGCTGCTCGCCATCGTCCTCGTGCCCGGAGTGATGCTCATCGTCGTGCTGAAGAAGGGGTGGATGCGACGGCTCGCCGTTCCACTCGATGCCGACGCGACGTGGCGCGACGGCCGCCCGCTCTTCGGCCCCACGAAGACCTGGCTCGGCGTCGTCATCTACGTCGGTGGCGCGATGATCGTTGCGGGAATCCTGGGCCATCCCGACCTGGGCGAATGGGTCGCGCCGGTCTTGCGAGGGTCTCGATCCGTCGCGATCGGATTCCTGCTCGGCCTCGTCTATGTCGTCGGCGAACTGCTGAACAGTTTCGTCAAGAGACGCGTCGGCATCGCATCGAGCACCGAGACGACGTCGAGGTGGCGACCGGTGCAGCGGGCGGCCGACCTCGCCGATGGAATCGTCGCGGTGTCGGTGCTTCTCATCGCTCTGGGCTCCTCTCCCCTGCTCGTCGCGGCCACTGCATTGGTCGGTGTCGCGGTGCACGCGGGCACCGACGTCGTGATGCACCGGCTGCGACTCAAGTCGCGCTGATCCGCGCCGGCCCTCAATCACCGCGCGAGTCACAGAACGGCGAGAAGTGCCGCCGCGACGAGCGGGATGCTGATGTTGTCGGTGCCCAGCGGCGAGTAGCGCTCCGTCGCCGTGGCGAGGAGGGCGACGACGATCACGGGAACGAGGCCGAACCCGCAGAGAGCGAGCACGATGACACTCACTCCGAGAAAAGCCCCAGACCCCCACCACGTCTTGCGACTCGAGCGCAGGTAGTCGCCGACCAGCCCGGCGGCGACATCCGCCAGGCCCAGAATGAGCACCGCCGCCACGAAGACCGCGGCGTCGCTCCCGCCGAGGAGGGCGGCGACGCCGATTCCCAGGGGCAGGTAGACGTCACCGAGCGATCTGCGGCGAACCTTGTGGATCGAGGTGAAGACATGGAAATGCCGCGAGAGCCACATGAGCGCCGCGAAGACGACCGAGCACACGATGAAGAGCCAGAACGGCAGGACGGCGTGCACGAGGAGAGCGAAGAGACAGGCGAGAACGTGGGCGACGCGACGAGTGATCTCCGTCGGAACGTTCCGGGTTCGCACGAGGCGCTCGAGCACGACGAACGACGCGGCGAGCCCCACGGTGGCCGCGCCGAAGATCAGGGCGCCAGACAGCCCGCTCACAGTCCGGGCCTCGTCCAAGTGAGATAGATGGGCGTGGCCTCGCTGGTGTGCCGAGCCACAGCCGCGAGTCGCATGGGGCTGAGTCGACGAAGCAGAAAAGTACCGTGCGACAGAGCGATCACGCGCCCGAGGCTCGCCCGCTCGAACCCGTACGACCGCTGAAGCCAGTCGGCGAAGCCGGGCCTGAACGTCACGGCGACGGCGTGCCTGTCGATCTCGAGAAGCTGCGCCAGCATCCGGTCGAAGATCTCGCCCGTGCGCAACCGGCTCTCGACGAAGAGATAGCCGAGCTCGTGCGCGCCCCCCGCGCCCGGCTCGGAGAGGAACCAGCCCACCACGCGCCCGTCATCCGTCGCGACGGCGAGGCGTCGCCCGCGCAACGCACGACGGAGCTGCCGGGCGCTCCGCTCCGACACCTCGGGATGCGCACGGGCGATCGATCGGATCTCGTCGGCGAGGGCACCGTGGCGCTCTGCCGCGAACGACGTGGCTACGTCAACCACAGGAGCGAGCCGACGGCCAACGGCACGACGAGGGCCGCCCACCAGATCTGCCGCCCGGTCTTGCGGATGCGGATCAACGAGAGCTGCAGGATCGAGAGCACGATCAGCGCCGCCGCCGCCACCCACGGCAGCCACCCGGCGTCGGGCCAGAGCTCCGTGAGAATGAGGAAGACGATCGCGCAGAGCGATAGATGGCACACCACGATGCCCCGGTAGTACTTGATGAGCTCGTCGTCGGTGAATCCTTCGATGTTGAACCGGATGAGCCGCAGGATTCCGGTGGCCACGATCACGAAGCCGAGAGCCCAGCCCGCCACGCCCGGAATGATGTGGAAGCCGACGAGCACGGCGGCGTAGAGCGAGTAGTTGATGACGTCGATGAAGCTGTCGAGCTGTCGCCCGAACTCGCTCGAGACCCCGAGACGGCGGGCGACGAAGCCGTCGAGCATGTCGAGCAGGAACGCCCCCAGGGCGAACAGAACACTCACGCGGAGTGAGCCCGATACGGCGAGGCCGATCGCCACCCAGGCCGCGAGGAGGCTGGCGAGAGACACGGCACCGGCGGGCCCGATGGCCTTCAGCCAGTAACTAGAGCGCGGCATCGATGTCCCCCGTCGTTCCGTTGATCGTGATGACCTGCCCCGTGCTCAGCGCGTCGACGGCGCCCATTGCAGCGACGACCGCGGGCATGCCCAGTTCTCGGGCGATGATCGCGACGTGGGACAGCGCGTTGCCTCGCTCTGTCACGACACCGGCGGCCTGCACGAACAGAAGTGTCCAGCCCGGGTCGATATGACTCGTCACGAGGATCTTGCCGCGCACGTCGATGGTCGGATCGAACGCGTGCACGACGATCACTTCCGCGGTGAGCATTCCGGGGGACACACCCATGCCCGCTGCCATGCCCGAGGCCGACCGCTGCTCGTCGTCGCGCAGCTCGGCAGGCGCGATGAGACCAGAGCCCACGACCCGACGCGCCAGCGAGCGCTGCTCGAACGCCCCGAATTCCCCCCTGCGCCGGGCAACCGTCGCGCGGGGATCCGAGTTCCACGCGTGGCCGAATACGGCCTCGTCGAGCTCCTGCTCGGTGAGCCAGAACACATCGTCGGCCGCCTCGAGCATCTCGGCGTCGACCAGCCGCTGCCCCAGCGCCAGATACGCCGCGCGTGCGAGACCGTAGACCTGGGCCCTGTTGAACCGGAACCGTTCCCGCCAGTCGATGGCCTGGCGGGTGTTGCGGCCGATGAACCGCGTGCCGAACCGGCCCTTGATCGACCGGGCCGAGGCATCCACGGGCGGCCGCCCGGCGGGGTCGGTGCCGAGCGCCAGCGCGAGAAGCGAGCCGTAGTCGTCGGCGAGGCGCGGGTTCTCGAGCTGCAGCTCGTCGGGCGCCCGCCCGCCGAAGCGCGCGAGATAGTCGTCGACCAGCGCGCGCGTCGCCGTCCAGTCGGGCGATGACAGGATGCCGTCGGCCGTCGCCGTGGCGCCGTGGCGTTCGCGCAGCTGGTTGCCGAGAACGCCGAGCGCCGTGAGGGGCGCGATCGACGCCCTGTCGCTGAGCCCGTGCAGATAGCCGAGGTAGTCGGCGTGCTGCTCCGGCCCGAAACTGTAGGTCTTGAGCAGCCCGTGGAAGATCATGACGCGCAGGTCGTTGAACACGGGCGTCGCCCACAGGGTGAGCAGTTCACTGCGCATCGTCTCGAGTGTCGAGAGGATCGCGTCGGCGTGCAACGTGTTCCAGTCGACGGCCTCGAACCTCTTCAGACGCTTCTGAAAGGTGCGACGGAATCCGTGCGACATCGAATTCGACCGCAGGAGAAGGAACCCGAGCCTGCCCACGAGCGGGGCCATGGTGATCGCACCCCTCAGGCCCAGGCGACGCCGCGGGGCGTCGCCGGGAGTGCGCTGAGGCTGCAGCATCGCGGAGAAGAACGCCTGATTACTACTCGGCCCGGGAATCAGTCGCACCATCTCGTACCAGTTGTCGATCTGGTAGTAGACGTGCCCGCCGAGGTAGCCGAGGGTGTTGCGAAAGACCTGCTGCTTCGCATCCAGAACCTTCTGGTTCACGCCGAGCTTGCGGAAGAACGCGGGATAGACGCGTGAGTAGAGGCCTCGGATGAACGAATAGGTGAGCGGCAGCGTGATGCCGGGATAGTTCTCGGCGATATTCGTGCAGTCCCACGCCAGCTCGTAGTCGAGCGCGACCGTGGTCTGAGGGCGCAGCTGAAGCAGGGCGAGTCGGTTTCCGCACGCAGCCCACTCGATGTCGACCGGTCGACGGTTGCGCGCCTCGCTCTCGTTCGCGATGTCGAGCAGCCGCACGGGTGCGGGAAGACCGGTCGGCCAGTCGGCGACTTTGGACGCGCGCAGTTCGAGAGCGTTCTCACCCTCGACGGTGGTGTTGCGGGCGGTCGGGGTCCAGGCGAGAGTGAGCTCGCCGCGGCCGTTCTCGCTGAACAGCACTCCGCTGGTCGTCCCGACGAACATCTGCTGCACGACGATCGATCCGCCGATGTCGAGAGATTCGATCCCCCGGGCCCGCGCATAGGCGGCAACACGCGCAGAGAACAGGCTGGCGACCGACGTGACGATCGCGTCGCCGATGGCATTCCGCTGCACCGGCACATCGAGCGAGGTCTCGTACTGACCCGCGAACGAGTGTTCCGCCCCGTCCTCCGCGAGCGCCGAGGTGCGCACGCTGACCGAACCCCAGCCTCCGCACGACGCGAGGCCTGCGTCGACGACATCGTCGACGAGGGCGATGGATGCGACGAGTCGCGCCGATCGCTCGGCGTACGTCGCGTCGTCGACGCCACCGGCGCAGTACTCGGCGACGAGCGCGTGCGCCGCGGCACGCAATCCCGGCCAGTTCCCGACGAGGTCGCCGAGAGGGAGCACGATGAACGGGGGCACGAGACCCGGGTAGAGACGGTCGAGCTCGACCAAGCCGAGGGCCTTGCTGCCGATCGAGGGGCCGGATACCGCGGCCGAGTCGGTCACGATGGTCGACGCGCTCACGCGAGCATCGCCGCCGCCTGCAGCGGGAGGTGAATGGCGACGACGGCGGTGACCCAGCGATCCGACCCAGGACGCACCAACAGGGCGACAGCGGAGACGGCGGCGACCACGGGCGAGGCGACACCCGCACCGGCTGCCAGCGCGAGGATTCCACTCAGAACGACCAGCATGACCATCGCCCCCAGCGTACGGCCCCTCCCCCAGACGGCAGAATACGTGTCGAGCACCACCGACCCGCTGGTGTCGAAACGCGGGCTGAACTTACGCGCCAGCTCGACCGAGACGAACAGCGCGGTGCACGCGAGTATGCCGGCGACCGTCTGCCAGCTCGCGGCCGCGCCCAGCACCACGGCGACCCAGGCGAACACGGGCAGGTAGATCGCCTCGTGCAGGAGGAACGACAGGGTGAAGTGCCGCTCGAGCCAAGCGCCCGCGAAGAACTCAAATACGGTGAGAGCCGAGTAGGCGAGAACCGCGAGATAGAGCAGAAAACCGACAGCACCGCCGAGCAGCATCGCGCAGAGCACTTCGGCCAGGAAAGCGCCGATGCCGATGCCGAGGAGGGTGCGAGGCGAGATGACTCCGCGCTGCACTGGCCGGTCGGGATAGACGGCACTGTCGTGCGCGAAGTCCTTCCATTCGTCGGTCACCCGATAGCGCAGCAGGAGCGCGAGGTACATCACGAAGAGCAGGATCGCGGTCGTCCACACGTCGTTGGCGTACGCGCCGGCTGAACGGCCGAACATGCCGAGGGCCGCCGCGGCGAAGGCGGCCGACATCAGGGCGACGAGGGCAAGAGGAAAACGCTCGCGTAGATAAATCCACGCGCCCCTCATAGTGTTGTGCCGATGGTCATCGTCTCCGTATGTGCGTTCGGCGCCGTTGTGGCGATCCTGGCGCACCTCGTGATTCTCCCCCTGGCGAAGCGCCGACCCGTTCTCCTCCGCGGGGCGGAGGCCTACGCGCTGGGAGCCTTGGCCATTGTAGCCGTGGCGTTTCTCAGCATCGGAACGCTGCCGGTGCTGCTGTTGCTCGTCGCGCAGCTGGTCGTCGCCCGCATCTGGAGGCCCTGGCTGGTGATCGGACTCGCGACCGAGCAGGTGCTGGCGGCCGTGGTCAAGGCATCCACGATGGTGCGCGTCAAACGTCTGGTCGTCGACGACCGCACCTTCGTGATGGGCGAGCGATCGACTCTGATCGTGCGCACCGTCGCGCCCCGCATCCAGGCGGTCACGGTTCGCGTGAGCGCCTCGAACGACACCGGCCTCAAAAAGATCGCCCTCTTCCGCAACGTGTTACGCAAGACTGTTCAGAACTACTCCCTCGGTCGAAGCTGACCGGCAACGAAGGAAGGAACCGCAATGGCCAGCGCCAAAGCACTCATCGTCATCCGCAAGCCCGTCTCCGAGGTGTTCGAGTACACCGCGAGCGCAGAGAACGGCCCGGCGTTCATCCCGAATCTCAACGAGAACACGAACATCACGCCCGAGAAGGCCGGCGTCGACCAGACGTTCGACTGGCGCTTCAACATGGCGGGCGCAGATCTTCGAGGCAAGGCCGAGGGCATCGCGTTCGACGTCGACAAGAAGGTCACCCTGCGCCTCACCGGCGATGTGAACGCCACGTGGGACTACACGTTCGAGGACCTCGGCGATGGCACCACGCGCATCACCACCGAGATCCTCTACGAGATCGAGCCGACCGTGTTGCAGAAGGTGGTGAACGCCGCTCTGCTCGACCGCATCAACCAGAACACGATCGAGCAGATGTTCGACAACCTCAAGCTGATCCTCGAGAGCGACGACTGAGGCGACTAGCTCTTCTGCACCCGCTCGACGACGCGCACGACGTGGGCGTAGAGGGGGTGGGATGCGTCGAGCCCGGTCAGGTGTGACGTCGCCTCTTCGGCCGACGACGTGGCGAGCAGCTCCTTCAGCTCCACACTCTGCGCGTCTTCGGGCAGATCGAAGCGCAGCGCGGCGCCGATCGCGCCCAGCAGGGCCTCCGGCACGAGGCCGCGCTCGGCGAGCTCGGCCGCCGGGCCGATGAAGCGCTCGTGCCGGCCGAGCTTGCGCACGGGCTGCCGCCCGACGCGGGCAGGGGTGTCCGGCAAGAACGGGTTCGCGAAGCGTGTGAGATTCTTCTGCACATACGCCTCCTGCGCCTCGGGATCGAAGTCGTACTTGGCGATGAGCAGGGTCTTGGTCTCGTCGAGCACCGCGGCGACCCGGGCGAATACCTCCGGGCTGCGCATGGCGTCGGCCAGAGTGGACGCGCCCTCGAGGAACCCGAAGTACGCCGTCGTGGCGTGGCCCGTGTTCACGGTGAACAGCTTGCGCTCGATGTAGGGCGCCAGGTCGTCCACGAAGTGGGCTTCGGGGATCTCGGGCAGGTCGTCGCCGAACGGCGTCGCCTCGATGGCCCACTCGAAGAAGTCCTCGACGGTGACGTCGAGACCGGCGTCGGCCGCCTGTCCCGGAACGATGCGATCGACGGCCGTGTTGGCGAACACGGCTCTCGAGTCGAGTGCTGTCAGAGCCTCGTCATCGAGACCCGCGACGATCTCCTGCTTCAACAGGTCGGTGGCGTTGATGGCGTTCTCGCAGGCAATCACCGCCAGCGGCTTCAGGGCGTCATCGCGCTCGTTGATCGCACGGGCGATCAGCGGGGCGACGAAGCGCAGGATATTCGGGCCCACGGCCGTGGTGACGATGTCGGCCGACGCGATCTCGGACACGACGTCGGATTCGTTCGTCGCGGAGTTGAGTGCGCGGTAGTTGTCGACCGTCCAGGTCTTCGATGCCGCACCCACCTCGTGCACGCGATAACTCGGCGTCTCGGAGAGCGCGTCGATGAGCTCGGCGTTCACATCGGCGAAGACGACCTCGTAACCGGCATTGTGAAGGATGAGTCCAACGAATCCTCGGCCGATGTTGCCGGCACCGAAGTGGACCGCCTTCATTCGTTGACCTCGGAGAGCAGAGCGAAGAGTGCAGGGCCGTCAGGCGCATCCAGAAGCTTCTGGACCTCGTCGTCGTCGGAGAAGATGATGGCGATCTTCGAGAGGATGTCGAGGTGGCCGTTGTCCTTGCCGGCGATACCGACGACGAAGCGCACCTCGCTGCCCTCCCAGTCGAGCGGCGTCGCGTAGCGCACGAACGACAGACCCGAGTTCAGGATCGTGTCCTTGCCCTCGTTTGTTCCGTGGGGAATGGCCAGGAAGTTGCCCATGTAGGTCGAGACGCTCTTCTCGCGCTCGAGCATGTAGTCGACGTAGCCGTCGGTCACGGCGCCGGCGGCCACGAGAATGGATGCCGCTTCGCGGATCGCCTCCTCCTGCGTGGTGGCGGTGCCGTTGACGCTGATTGATTCGGGATCCAGTACTTTGTCGCTCATGACGTCCTCTTCGCTCGCTTCGTAACGCTTCGATTGTGTGGTTCCGGGTCCTCGTCCGCCGGAGCTGGGCTCCGACGGACGAGGACCCGGGATGAAGAAACAGGCTACGCCTGGTCCTGCGGGTGCTGGGCGGCGACCTGGTTCACGACCTCGTCGTACTTCGGGCTGTTCATGAAGTTGTCGACCGAGACGTGCTGGGCGTTCGGCGTCTTCTGCCGGGCCCTGTCGGTGAGCTCCTTCTGCGTGATCACGAGGTCGACGTCGTCGGTCAGGTTCGCGATGGCGAGGTTCTTGACCGATACGTCGGTGATGCCCGCCTTCTTGAGCTTGTTCCGCAGAACGGAGGCTCCCATGGCGCTCGATCCCATTCCCGCGTCGCAGGCGAACACGATGTTCTCCAGCTTCGCGGCAGTCGCCACTCCACCGGCCGTGGTCGCGGAGGTGCTCGCGTCCGTGCCCAGGAGGGATCCGACGCGGCTCTCGCCGCCCTTGTTCGCAGCGTTCGCCGCGAGGGCTGCGCCCAGGGCGTCCTCACCTGCGGCCTCAGCTGCGAGGTCCTTCTTGCGGCTCGCCCGGAGGATGATCATCGAGACGAAGAACGTGACCGCCGCCGACAGGATGACCGACAGCGCGACGCCGAGGTAGCTGTCCGATGCGGTCTGCGCGAAGATCGCGATGATGCTTCCCGGGGCCGCAGGAGCACGGAGGCCCGAGTCCATCAGCATGTTGGTGGTGACACCGGTCATGCCACCCGCGATGAGGGCGATGATCAGGGTCGGCTTCATCAGGGCGTACGGGAAGTAGATCTCGTGGATGCCGCCGAAGAACTGGATGATCGCGGCTCCGGGAGCGGAGGCGCGAGCCGCGCCGATTCCGAAGACGACGAACGCGAGCAGCAGGCCGACACCGGGGCCGGGGTTCGCCTCGAGCAGGAACAGGATCGACTTGTGGCTCTCGCCGGCGGCCTGTTCGATGCCGAGCGGGGTCAGGACCCCGTGGTTGATCGCGTTGTTCAGGAAGAACACCTTGGCCGGCTCGATGATGATGCTCGTGAGCGGCAGCAGGTTCGTGTCGACGAGCCATCCGACGGCGCCGCTCAGCAGCGACATGATGCCGTTGATGACGTAGGCCACCGGGTAGAACCCGATGATCAGCAGGATGAAGCCCCAGATTCCGGCCGAGAACATGTTGACCAGCATCTCGAAGCCGGGACGGATCTTGCCTTCCCACAGGCCGTCGAGCCACTTCATCGAGTACGCGGCGATCGGAGCCATGATCATTGCGCCGATGAACATGTGCACCTGTCCGAGCTCGGATGCATCCGGGTTCTCAGCCAGTGCGGCGGCGTTGATCTGCGCGATCAGGTAGTCCGATCCGCCGATGACACCCATCAGGGCGATCGAGGCGACGACACCACCGCGAACCTGGTAGATCATGTGGCCGCCCGTGTAGGCGATCAGGATCGGCAGGAGGTAGTGGATGAACGGCCCGACGATGGTCGCGAGCTGTTCGTTCGGAAGCCAGCCGACATCGATGAAGAGGGCCGTCAGCAGGCCCCACGCGATGAGTGCGGGAATGTTGGGCATGATCATGCCCGAGAGGAATGTGCCGAACCGCTGAACGCGGACGCGGGCACCTCCCGAGGTAGCGGCGGGGGCTGACGTCGTCGTCATGAGTGTTTCTCCTTGTTTCTGTGTTGAGGGAGTGTGATCAGGTGGGGTGTGGTGCGGGTGTTACGTCAGGAGGACGCGCTGGCGGACACCGCGGCGCGGGCCTCCATCGCGCTGTTCGCCTTGAGAGCGAGTTCGGCGAAGTGCTGCGCCTGCTCGATCGTGTAGAGACGCAGTTCGGCGCGCACGTCCGCGAGCGCGGCGGGCGACATCGAGAGGCTCGTGGCTCCGAGGCCGACGAGGACGACCGCGAGGAGCGGGTCGGCCGCGGCCTCACCGCAGATCCCGACGGGCTTGCCCAGCGCGGCTCCGGCCTTGCCGACCTCGCCCACGAGCCGCAGCACAGCGGGATGCCACGGGTCCTGGAACGAGGCGACGCTCCCGAGGAGACGGTCGGCGGCCAGTGTGTACTGCGTCAGGTCGTTCGTTCCGATCGACGCGAAGTCGGCGTCGACGAGGATGCGATCGGCCAGCAGGGCAGACGACGGCACCTCGATCATGACACCGGCCGTCTTCAGACCGATCTCTCGCGCGATGCTCGTGAAGTACCGGGTCTCCTCGAGGGTCGACACCATCGGCGCCATCACCCAGACGTCGGCGGTGTTCTCGGCTTCGGCATTGCGGATGGCGGTGAGCTGGTCGCGCAGGATCTGCTCATTCGCCCGCAGAGCTCGCAGACCACGAAGGCCGAGCGCCGGGTTCTCTTCCGGAGCGTCGTTCAAGAAGCTGAGCGGCTTGTCGGCTCCCGCGTCCAGCGCGCGGACCACGACCTTCTTGCCCGGGAACGCGGCGAAGAGCGCGGAGTACTGAGACTGTTGCTCCTCGACGGTCGGCGCCTGCGCCGAGTCGAGGAACAGGAACTCGGTGCGGAACAGGCCGACGCCCTCGGCGCCGAGCTCCACGGCTTCTTCCGCTCCACCCGCCGATCCGAGGTTCGCCAGCAGAGGGATCTCGGTATCGTCGGCGAGGCGCCCGGGACCCACCGGCGCGTTGGCCAGGGAGGCGCGCTCCTGAATGGCCATCTTTGCCGCGAAGCGCTCGTCCTCGTCCGGGTCGACCGTGATGATTCCGGTCGACGCGTCCACGATGACGGTCGTGCCGTTGGCGATGTCGAGAGCCCCTGCCACACCGACCGCGGCGACGATCGACTTCTCACGAGCGAGGATCGCCGTGTGCGACGTGGGGCCGCCGTCGCTCGTGATCAGACCCAGCACCTTGTCGAGATTGAGAAGGGCGGTATCGGCCGGAGCGAGGTCGCGCGCGACGAGAACGAACTGGTGATCGGGGTCCGGCACGCCGGGCGCCTCGACTCCCTGAAGCTGAGCGACGACGCGCTGAGAGACGTCGTCGAGGTCGGTCGCGCGCTCGCCCATGTAGCCGCCCATGCTCACGAGCAGATCGCGGAAGCTCGCGAAGGCCTCGAACACCGCGCGCTCGGCGGTCTTGCCCGAGTCGATACGGGCCTTGACATCGTCGCTGAGCGTCGGGTCCTCGGCCATGAACGCCTGGGCCTCGAGCACGTCTTTGGCGGATCCGCCGGCACGCTCTCCACGAGCCCGGATACCTGCGGCCGTCGCGGCCAGCGCGACCGCGGCGCGCTCCTTCTCGGCATCGACGCTCAACGTCGACGGCGCATCCTGCGGCTCGGGCAGCGGAGCCGGCATCTGCAGCACCGTTCCCATCGCCATGCCGCGGCCGATTCCGACTCCCTGGTACGTCATGGCGCTCACGCGGCGTCGTGGTCGGTGGTGAGCAGCGCGGCGAGTTCGTCGAGAACCGCATCGGCGTCGTCGCCCTCGACAGACAGCACAACGTCGTCGTTGTGGTCGATGCCGAGCGAGATCACGCCGAGGATGCTGGCGGCGTTCACGGACTTGTCGCCCTTGGACAGCTGCACGGGAACTCCGGCCTTGGCCGCAGCCTGCGTGAAGATCGACGCCGGACGCGCGTGCAGCCCGTGGGTCGAGGCGATGGTGACAGTGCGTTCAGCCATGATTTCTCCTTGATATTTCGTGGTTCGGTGGTGGGTCACGACGAGCGGGTGCGAAGCGCAGGACTGCTCAGCACGAGGTCGAGCGCCGTGTCTTCTCCGCCCGCGCCGAAGACGGTGTCGGGCAGGAGGGCACTTGCCGCGCCCTGCGTTTCGGCGAGGATCGAGAGTTCATCGAACTGCGCCGCGAGGTGGGGGCCCACCAGCAGCACGTCGATGTCGTCGAGGCGTTCCGAGAGCCCTATGGTGCTGGATGCCGACAGGGTCACATCGATGTCACGACCGCGTGCGGCGGCCCGAATGCGATGGGCCAGAAAAGTACTCGATGCACCGGCACCGCAGACAACCAGAACTCTGTGCATCTCTCGCCTCCTTGCGATCTACGTCCAATACTCTCGGAGAAGTCGCGGCTTCGCGCCCGGTTGCGCCGCAGAAAAGTTTCCGCAGGGGAGGAAGCGAGCCCGTGGCAATTAGTCTGGAGGGGCCCGGGATGGTTGACTCAGGTCGGGAGCGACCAGCACATGAATGAGAAGTACGAACGGCTTTTGGACTATCTGTCCCAAGCCGACGGCTGGGTGACCGCCGCGGAGCTGGCCGACAAGCTCGGCGTCACGAGCCGAAGCGTGCGCAGTTACGTCACGGCCGCTAAGAGCGCATCCCACCCGCACGAGACGATCCAGTCGGGCGTGCTCGGGTATCGTGTCGACCGCGACGCCCTGAGTGTCTTCCGTGCTGAGGGTCGGCCTGCCGAGCCCGAGACGCCCCGCGATCGCATCTACCAGCTCGTGCGTCTGCTCGGCAACGCGCCGGAGGGCCTCGACGCCCGCAGCATGGCGACTCGTCTCTTCGTCAGCGACTCGACCCTGGAGCAGGACCTGCGCAAGGTCAAGCTGCTCGTCGAGGCAGATGACCTGTCACTGGTGAGGCGCGACAATCTCGTATCGATCGTGGGCTCGGAGGCGAACCATCGTCGGCTGCTCAGCCGCATGTTCCGCGAGGAGAGCGCGCAGGGATTTCTCGAACTCGAGCGAGTGCAACGCGAGTTCGAGTCCGAGGACCTGGGCAGCTTCAAGACCGAGTTGATCGAGATGCTCGATGCACACGGGTACTTCGTCAACGAGTACGGCGTGAACAACGTGCTTCTGCACCTGATGATCGCTCTCGAGAGGCAGGACCGTGAGCAGCCGGACCTGCCACTCGTTGCGGCCGGCCCGCGCGTAGCAGAGATCGCCTCGGCGCTCTCGGGTCTCGTCGTGGAGCATTTCGCGGTGTCGCTCAGTGCCCCCGATCTCGACTACCTCGCCGTGCTCCTGACCACCAGGGTCGTGACGCCCGGACATGACGAGTCGACGAAGCAGGTGGTCGAGAACTACGTCGACGCGGATGTGCTCGCCACCGTGCGCGATATCGTCGCGCTCGTGCACCAGGAGTACCTCATCGACCTCGCCGATGAGGAGTTCATGGTGCGGCTCTCGCTCCACGTGCGCAACCTCGTCGCCCGGGCGAACGACAACGCGTACTCGGTGAATCCCCTGACCCGCTCCATGAAGACGTCCTATCCGATGACCTACGAGCTCTCGGTGTTCATCGCGAGCCAGCTTCAGCGTCGAGCGGGAATCCACATCAACGACGACGAGATCGCGTTCATCGCGCTGCACGTCGGTTCCTTCTTGGAACGCAAGCAGCGTCGGGGCGACCGACTGCGCTGTGCAGTGGTCTGCCCCAACTACTACGACATGCACGAGATGTTGGCCGAGCGCGTCACGAGGGCGCTGGGCGACGAGCTCGACGTCGCGATCGTCATCACCCGCACCGATGTCGATTGGGCGGAACTCGACGCCGATATCGTGCTCTCCACGATCGCCTCTCGTACTCCGCGCGAGAACGAGGTCGTCATCCAGCCGTTCTTGACCGACGGCGATGTCGAGAACGTGCGCCGAGCCATCAGCCGCGTGCGCCGCCATGCCCGTCGCATCAAGATCAAAGACGACCTGCTGCTGTACTTCGACGAGGCGCTCTTCTTCAGGGAACTGCACGTGTCGGGCGAGGTGGAGATGATCGAGACGCTCGGCCGCCGCATGATGGAGCACGGCGTGATCGATCGCTCCTACGTCGACGGGGCCATCGAACGCGAACTCATGTCGTCGACCGCGTTCACCGACAGCATCGCGGTGCCCCACGCCATGGCGATGACGGCCAACCGCACCTCGATCGCCATCGTCGTCAACGACTCGGCGATGGCATGGGGCGAGAACCGAGTGAACGTCATCGCGTTCATCGCCTTCGCCGCCACGGGTCGGACCTCGTTCCAGGAGGTCTTCGATCAGTTCGTCGAGGTCTTCTCCGACAGGGAGGACGTGCAGCGCATCATCAAGCGCGCCGTCGACTTCCCGAGCTTCATCGACGAGCTCGTGCACATCATGGACAAGTAGCGGCAGCTACGTCCGAGCCCGTCGAAGGTACACCGTTCCCTGAGCCTGTCGAAGGGACAACGTGCTCCTCATCACTTGGCGGGTCGGCTTCCGCGGGCAAGCCCCGGCAAATGGCCCCACCTTCCCTCGATCAAAGCCTTCTTCTTCGCTCGGCTCCAACCCTGCACTTGCTTCTCCCGCGCAAAAGCAACGCTGACTTCGTCTGAATACTCCGAGTGAACCAGCCGCACAGGAAGACGCTTGCGAGTGAAGTTCGCGCCGAGGCCGTTGTTATGTTCCCAGATCCGCTTCTCCAGATCCCACGTACTGCCAACGTAGTAGGCACCATCGGCGCACTCGAGGATGTAGATGTATGGCATGCGAGCGAGTCTGGCGCAACTGCGATGGGGCTCGCAGAAGTTCTCCACAGGCCCCCTGGCTGAGTTCCTGGACGAGAGCGTCATTCAAGCCCCCGAGTGCCCAGGCGACGAACGCCCTTCGACAGGCTCAGGGAGCGGATCGTTCTACGCTCCCTAGCCGACCGGCAGCTACGGGATGGGGACGGGCGTGACTCCGAACGGTGCCAGGCCTGCTGCGCCGCCATCGTGTGCCGTCGTCACCCAGATGCCGTCGGCGTGCACGGCGACGGAGTGCTCCCAGTGCGCAGCCACGCTGGCATCGTCGGTCGCCACGGTCCAGTCGTCATCTCGCACATAGGTCTCGATCGATCCGAGGGTCACCATCGGCTCGATGGCGACGACCAGGCCGGGCTTGACATCCGGGCCCTTGGCTCGCACCCGGTAGTTGAAGACGGGAGGGGCCTCGTGCATGCTGCGCCCGATGCCGTGACCGATGTAATCCGTGACGATTCCGAACGTGCCCTGAGCCTCGATGTACTCCTCGATCGCCTCGCCGACCTCGTTCAGGTGGCGTGCCGTGCTGAGACGAGCGATACCCGCCCACAGCGAGCCCTCCGTCACATCGGAGAGGCGCTGGCGCTCGGCGACGAGTTCGGGCCGCGACTCGTCGGGGATCACCACGGTGAACGCAGAATCGCCGTTCCAGCCCTCTACCTCTGCACCGTTGTCGATCGACACGATGTCACCCGGCTGCAGGATGCGATCGCCCGGTATCCCGTGGACCACATCGTCGTTGACCGACGCGCAGATCGTGTGACGGTACCCCGGCACGAGCTTGAAGTTCGACACTCCCCCGGCCTCGACGATCACACGCTCGGCGATCGTGTCGAGCTCGAGCGTGCTGATGCCCGGGCGGATCGCCGCGCGGACCGCATCGAGCGACGAAGCCGTGACCAGGCCCGGACGCACCATGAGCCGAAGCTCTTCGGGCGTCTTGTAGATGTTCTTGCGAAAACTCATCGAGAGGCGAGTGCCGTGACGATGCGCTCGGTGACCTCGTCGACCTCGCCCAACGCATCGACGGCGACGACGAGCCCGCGGCCCGCATAGACATCGATCAACGGAGCGGTCTGGTCGGCGTAGACCTCTTGGCGGTGTCGCAGGACCTCTTCGGTGTCGTCTGCACGACCTTCGACGAGGGCGCGCTTGCGAAGACGCTCCACCACCTCGTCGACATCGGCGACGAGCTGAACGACCGCGTCGAGCCGTGCGTGCGCTTTGTCGAGGATGCGGTCGAGCTCATCGACCTGCTCCGTCGTACGAGGGTAGCCGTCGAGCAGGAATCCGCCCTCGACATCGGGCTGCAGAAGCCGGTCTCGCACCAGGTCATTGGTCAGCGAGTCGGGAACATACGAGCCCGCCTCGACCAACGCCTGCACCTTCTTGCCCAGTTCGGTGCCCTCTTTGATGTTGGCTCGGAAGATGTCGCCGGTCGAGATCGCAGGAATACCGTAGATCTGCGCGAGCTTGGCCGCCTGAGTGCCCTTGCCTGCCCCGGGAGGACCTATGATCAACAGCCGCACGGTTCCCGCGAGCGTGTCGACCGAGGTCATCGCAGCAGGCCTTCGTAGTGACGTTGCTGCAGCTGCGAGTCGATCTGCTTGACCGTCTCGAGTCCGACGCCGACCACGATCAGGATCGAAGCTCCACCGAAGGGGAAGTTCGATGTGGCGCCGACCAGGGCGAGCGCCACCAAGGGAATCAGGGCGATCAGACCCAGGTAGATCGAGCCGGGCAGGGTGACACGGGTCAGCACATAGTCGAGGTACTCGGCGGTGGGACGACCGGCGCGGATGCCGGGGATGAAGCCGCCGTACTTCTTCATGTTGTCGGCGACCTCTTCAGGGTTGAAGGTGATCGCAACATAGAAGTAGGTGAATCCGACGATGAGCAGGAAGTACAGGATCATGTAGAGCGGGTGATCGCCCTTGGTGAGGTAGTTCGTGACCCACGTGACCCAGGGAGCAGGCGACTGGCCGGCCGCCGGCTGGTTGAACTGGGCGATAAGCGCCGGCAGGTACAACAGCGACGAAGCGAAGATGACCGGCACGACACCCGCCATGTTGACCTTGATCGGGATGTACGTGTTGTTGCCGCCGTAGGTTCGCCTGCCGACCATGCGTTTGGCGTACTGCACGGGGATGCGCCTCTGCGATTGCTCGACGAAGACGACCGCCGCGACGATCACTAGACCGACGGCTATCACGAGGAGGAACGTCTCGAAGCCCTTCGCCTGCGCGATGCTCCACAGCGACGTGGGGAACTGAGCGGCGATCGACGTGAAGATGAGCAGCGACATGCCGTTGCCGATGCCGCGCTCGGTGATGAGCTCGCCCATCCACATGATGAGGCCGGTACCGGCGGTCATGGTGATGACCATCAGCATGATCGCGTACCAGGCGTCGTCGGTGATGAGTTGAGTACACTCCGCCACCGTCGTCGTGCCGAAGAGAGCGCCGGAACGAGCGACGGTGATCAGCGTCGTCGATTGCAGCACAGCCAGTGCGATGGTCAGGTAGCGCGTGTACTGCGTGAGCTTGGACTGTCCGGCCTGACCCTCCTTGTGGAGTGTCTCGAAGTGCGGGATGACCACGCGGAGCAGCTGGGTGATGATCGATGCCGTGATGTACGGCATGATGCCCAGCGCGAAGATGCTCAATTGCAGGAGTGCGCCACCCGAGAAGAGGTTGACGAGCTCGTAGAGGCCCGAGGTGTTTTGGTTCGCAGCGAGGCACAACTGCACGTTTCCGAAGTCCACGAATGGAGCGGGGATGAAAGATCCCAGACGGAACAGCGCGACGATGCCGAGCGTGAACCCGATCTTCCGGCGGAGATCCGGGGTGCGGAAGATCCGCGCGACGGCTCTAAACAAAAAATGCCTCCTGCTATTTGGCGAAAGTGATGGCGAGAAAGCCCCCGGCAGACTCAGGGAGTCTATCGGGGGCTCTCGTCGAAACCGTAGCGCGTGAGCGAGGTATCACTCACCGCACCGGAAGGTGCGTTACTTTACGGAGCCACCGGCGGCAACGATCTTCTGTTCGGCTGAACCGGAGACCTTGTCGACTGCAACGTTCAGCTTAACCGTAATGTCGCCCTGTCCGAGAACTTTGACCTTCTCGTTGTTGCGTACGGCACCCTTGGCGACGAGGTCGCTGATGGTGACCTCTCCGCCGGACGGGTAGAGCTCGGCGAGCTTCTCGAGGTTGACGACCTGGTACTCGACGCGGAACGGGTTCTTGAACCCGCGCAGCTTCGGCGTACGCATGTGCAGAGGCATCTGCCCACCTTCGAACCCGACGCGCACCTGGTAACGAGCCTTCGTTCCCTTGGTTCCACGACCGGCGGTCTTACCCTTCGATCCCTCACCACGGCCGACGCGCGTGCGCGCCTTCTTGGCGCCGGGCGCGGGGCGGAGGTGATGGACCTTGAGAACCTGCTCGCGGGGAGCGGCTTCCTCGGTCTTCTCAGCCTTCGGTGCGGCCTTCGCCGTTGCCTTGGGAGCGGCTGCAGCCGATTCGGCCTTCTCAGCCTTGGGGGCTGCGGCCTTCTTCGGAGCAGCAGCCTTCTCCGCCTTGGGGGCGGCCTCGGACTTCGCGGCCTTGGGGGCCTTCGCTGCGGTCTCTGCCTTGGGAGCAGCGGCCTTCTTCGGAGCAGCCTTGGCGGCTGTCTCCTTCTTAGCTTCTTCAGCCATTAGTCAATCTCCTCAACCTTCACCAGGTGAGCGACGGTGTTGACGTAGCCACGGTTCTGCGAGTTGTCCTCGCGGATCGTGACATCGCCGATGCGCTTGAGTCCCAGGCTGCGAAGGGTATCGCGCTGGTACTGCTTCTCACTGACTTTGGACTTGATCTGGGTTACCTTGAGGCGCGCGGCCATCATGCACCTGCCTTCGCAGTTGCCGCGGCCTCGCGAAGCGCTGCCTCGGTGCGGAGCAGACGGGCCGGAGCCACGTCTTCGTAGGAAAGGCCACGACGTGCTGCGACGGCGCGGGGCTCCTCGAGCATCTTCAGAGCCTCGACGGTCGCGTGCACGATGTTGATCGTGTTCGACGAACCGAGCGACTTCGAGAGGACGTCGTGGATGCCGGCGCACTCGAGCACGGCGCGAACGGGACCACCTGCGATAACACCGGTACCTGCGGCCGCGGGACGAAGGAGAACGACGCCTGCGGCAGCCTCTCCCTGAACCGGGTGCGGGATGGTGTTGCCGACGCGGGGAACGCGGAAGAAGTTCTTCTTGGCTTCTTCGACGCCCTTCGAGATGGCGGTGGGAACCTCGCGTGCCTTGCCGTAGCCGACGCCGACGAGTCCGTTGCCGTCTCCGACGACGACCAGAGCGGTGAAGCTGAAGCGACGACCACCCTTGACGACCTTCGAGACACGGTTGATCGTGACGACACGCTCGAGGAACTGGCTCTTGTCGGCGTCACGGCTGCCGCGGTCTCCGCGGTTGGGGTTGCGCTCACGGCCTCCGCGACGAGCCTCGCGGGGCTCGGTCTGGTTTGCCTCCGTCGATGCGGCGGTCTCTACCGGGGCTTCAACAGCCACAGCGTTCTCCTTAGTAGTGTTTTCGGTGCTCACAGGTTCAGCCCACCTTCACGAGCGCCCTCGGCGATAGCCGCAACGCGTCCTGCGTAACGGTTTCCGCCGCGGTCGAAGACGACTGCTTCGATGCCGGCTGACTTGGCACGCTCGGCGACGAGCTCGCCGACCTTGCGGGCCTTGGCCGTCTTGTCGCCATCGAACGAACGCATGTCGACCTCGAGGGTCGATGCCGACGCCAGGGTGTGACCCAGTGCGTCATCGACGACCTGCACGAAGACGTGACGAGCCGATCGAGACACGACGAGACGGGGGCGGAGGGCAGTGCCCTCGACCTTCTTGCGGAGACGGTCGTGCCGGCGCGAACGCGCAGCAGACTTGCTCTTTCCTCTAGTTCCGAGACCCATGGTTACTTACCACTCTTTCCGGCCTTGCGGCGAACGACCTCGCCGGCGTAACGCACACCCTTGCCCTTGTAGGGCTCAGGCTTGCGCAACTTACGAATGTTTGCGGCAACCTCACCGACGGCCTGCTTGTCGATTCCGGTGACCGTGAGCTTGTTGACGCCTTCGACCGAGAAGCTGATGCCCGCGGGCGGCTCGACGGTGATGGGGTGCGAGTAGCCGAGCGCGAACTCGACGCCAGCGCCCTTGGCTGCAACGCGGTAACCGGTTCCGACGACCTCGAGGCTCTTGGAGTAGCCCTCGGTGACACCGATGATCTGGTTGGCGATCAGGGTACGGGTAAGACCGTGCAGCGAACGCGACTCGCGCTCGTCGTCGGGACGGGTGACCAGAACCTGGCCATCCTCGATCTTGACCTCGATGGGACTTGCAACGGTGAGCGCGAGCTCACCCTTCGGTCCCTTGACGGCGACGGCCTGGCCGTCGATCTTTACTTCGACCCCCGTGGGGATCTCAATGGGAAGTCGTCCAATACGTGACATCAGTGATCACCAAACGTAGGCGAGGACTTCCCCACCTACGCCCTTCTTGGAAGCCTGGCGGTCTGTGAGCAGACCGGAGGAAGTCGAGAGGATTGCAACGCCGAGGCCGCCGAGAACCGTGGGGATCTCCGTCGACTTCGCGTAGACCCGGAGGCCCGGCTTCGACACGCGCTTGATGCCCGCAATGGAGCGTTCGCGGTTCGGTCCGAACTTCAGGGAGAGCGTCAGGGTCTTGCCGACCTCTGCGTCTTTGACGTCCCACGCCGAGATGTAACCTTCGGCTTTGAGGATGTCTGCGATGTGAGACTTGAGCTTCGAGTGCGGCATGGACACGGTGTCGTGATATGCCGAGTTCGCGTTGCGCAGTCTGGTCAGCATGTCTGCGACCGGATCTGTCATTGTCATTGTGTGGTGCCTTTCGCCTGGTTTCGACACCCTTTACGAAGGTGCCGACCTTTGGTGGTGAACTCCGCAAAACCTGCGGAGCTTTTCGCTGCATGCGTTACGCCTGGGCCGTGAGACACGGCCCAGGCGAAACGGCAAACAACAAAGCTTATCCCACGCGGTCGGAAACCGCGCGGGACGAGACTATGCGCGGGTGTTGTCCGCGTTACGGAACGGGAAACCGAGCGCCTTGAGCAGCGCGCGACCCTCGTCATCGTTCTTGGCGGTCGTGACGACGGTGATGTCGAAGCCACGAACGCGGTCGATCTTGTCCTGGTCGATCTCGTGGAACATCGACTGCTCGGTCAGACCGAACGTGTAGTTGCCGCGTCCGTCGAACTGCTTGTCGCTGAGACCACGGAAGTCGCGGATACGGGGAAGCGCGAGCGACAGCAGGCGGTCGAGGAACTCCCAGGCGCGGTCGCCACGAAGCGTGACGTGTGCACCGATGGGCTGGCCCTCGCGCAGCTTGAACTGAGCGATCGACTTGCGGGCGAGCGTGACCTGCGGCTTCTGGCCGGTGATCGCGGTGAGGTCCTTGACGGCCCCATCGATGATCTTGCCGTCGCGGGCGGCCTCGCCGACACCGGTGTTGACCACGATCTTCACGAGCCCGGGCACCTGGTGCACGTTCGTGAAGCCGAACTCCTCCTGGAGCTGCTTCGAGATCTCGGAGCGGTACTTCTGCTTGAGACGGGGCTGGATTTTGCCAGACACCACTGCAGTATCGGTCATTACAGGTCCTTACCTGACTTCTTGGCGTAACGGATGCGGACCGTCTTGGTGACGCCGTCCTTCGTTACCTCTTCGGTGCGGAAACCGACGCGGGTCGGCTTCTTGGTCTCGGGATCGACGATCGCGACGTTCGACACGTGGATCGGGGCCTCGTGGGTCTCGATGCCGCCGGTCTTCGTGCCGCGCTGCGTCTGTCCGACGCGGACGTGCTTCGTGATGAAGTTCACGCCCTCGACGACGACGCGGTTCTTCTCGACGAGTACCTCGAGAACGCGACCCTGCTTGCCGCGGTCTCCGCCGCGGGCCTGGGTCGCGCCCGTGATGACCTGAACCAGGTCACCCTTCTTGATGTTTGCCATGACTTAGATAACCTCCGGTGCCAGCGAGATGATCTTCATGAACTTCTTGTCGCGAAGCTCGCGGCCGACGGGGCCGAAGATACGGGTACCACGGGGGTCACCGTCGGTCTTCAAGATCACTGCGGCGTTCTCGTCGAACTTGATGTACGAACCGTCGGGACGACGGGTCTGCTTCTTCACGCGAACGATGACGGCCTTGACCACATCGCCCTTCTTGACGTTTCCGCCGGGGATCGCGTCTTTGACGGTGGCGACGATGACGTCACCGAGACCGGCGTACCGGCGGCCTGAGCCACCGAGAACGCGGATCGTGAGGAGCTCCTTGGCGCCGGTGTTATCGGCGACCTTGACTCTGGATTCCTGCTGCAGCATTTTCTACTCTTCCTTAGGCGAAGTAAGCGCGAGGCCTACTTGGCCTTCTCGAGGATCTCGACCAGGCGCCAGCGCTTGGTGGCGCTGAGGGGACGGGTCTCGCTGATGAGGACGAGGTCGCCGATGCCGGCGGAGTTCGCCTCGTCGTGGACCTTGACCTTGGACGTGCGGCGGATGACCTTGCCGTACAGGGGGTGCTTCACGCGGTCTTCGACCTCGACGACGATGGTCTTCTCCATCTTGTCGCTCGTGACGTATCCACGACGTGACTTGCGGTAGCCGCGAACGACTGCCTTGGTCTCGTCGGCCGGCGTTGCAGCCGCCTCGTTAACCTTTGCCATTACTTGGCCTCCTCAGCCTCAGCGGCCGGGGCGTCCGCCGGAGCGGCCGCATCCTTCTTGGCCTTGCTTTTCTTTTCTGCCTTGGGAGCCACGGCAACCGGAGCGGGCGTGGCACGGATGCCCAGCTCACGCTCACGGATGATCGTGTAGATGCGCGAGATGTCGCGCTTCACGGCGCGCAGGCGTCCGTGGCTCTCGAGCTGGCCGGTAGCCGACTGGAAGCGAAGGTTGAACAGCTCTTCCTTCGCCTTCCGCAGCTCTTCGACCAGGCGGGCGTCTTCGAATGTGTCGAGCTCGACAGGGGCGAGCTCCTTGGAACCGATCGCCATTATGCGTCGCCCTCCTCGCGCTTGATGATGCGTGCCTTGAGTGGCAGCTTGTGGATGGCCCGGGTGAGGGCTTCGCGTGCGATCGTGTCGCTGACGCCGCTGAGCTCGAAGAGCACGCGACCCGGCTTGACGTTCGCAATCCACCACTCGGGTGAACCCTTACCGGAACCCATGCGGGTTTCGGCGGGCTTCTTGGTGAGCGGGCGGTCGGGGTAGATGTTGATCCACACCTTTCCGCCGCGCTTGATGTGACGCGTCATGGCGATACGAGCGGACTCGATCTGGCGGTTCGTCACATATGCAGGAGTAAGGGCCTGGATGCCGTACTCGCCGAAGCTCACCGTCGTGCCGCCGGTGGCGTGGCCACTGCGTCCGGGGTGGTGCTGCTTACGGTGCTTGACTCTGCGTGGAATCAACATGGTTATGCCTCAACTCCTGCTGCAACGGGAGCCTCTGCCTTGGGGGCGGAGGCGCCAGCGCCTGAATTCGTGCCGGCAGCTCCACGACGGGGACGGTCGCCATCGCGGCGGTCGTCACGACGGTCGGGGCGCGTCGACTTCTGGTTGGCCTGCTCGCGGGCAAGCTCCTTGTTGGTGATGTCACCCTTGTAGATCCAGACCTTCACGCCGATGCGGCCGAAGGTGGTCTTGGCCTCGTAGAAGCCGTAATCGATGTTCGCGCGAAGCGTGTGCAGCGGCACGCGACCCTCGCGGTAGAACTCCGAACGGCTCATCTCGGCGCCGCCGAGACGGCCGGAGACCTGGATACGAACACCCTTGACCGACGCGGTGCGCTGAGCGCCCTGCATTCCCTTGCGCATGGCACGGCGGAACGCGACGCGAGCGGTGAGCTGCTCCGCGATTCCCTGGGCCACGAGCTGGGCTTCGGCCTCGGGGTTCTTGACCTCGAGGATGTTGAGCTGGATCTGCTTGCCCGTGAGCTTCTCGAGGTCGGTGCGGATGCGCTCGGCCTCGGCGCCACGACGACCGATCACGATGCCCGGACGGGCGGTGTGAATGTCGACGCGAACGCGGTCACGGGTGCGCTCGATCTCGATGCGGGCGACGCCGGCACGGTCGAGCGAGGTGCTGAGCAGCCTGCGGATCTTGACGTCTTCTGCCACGAAGTCCGCGTAGCGCTGTCCCGGCTTCGTCGAGTCGGAGAACCAACGCGACACGTGGTCGGTGGTGATACCGAGACGGAAGCCGTACGGGTTAACTTTCTGTCCCATTACTTCTTACCTGCCTTCTTCGTGGACGGTGCCACTGCTGCCTCGTCGGGCGTGTTCAGCACGACCGTGATGTGGCTCGTGCGCTTCAGAATCTGGAACGCGCGACCCTGTGCACGGGGCTGGAAACGCTTGAGGGTGGTTCCCTCATCGACGAACGCAGCCGAGACGAACAGGTCCTGCTCGTCGAGGTAGCTGTTCGACGCGTCGGCCTTGACCCGAGCGTTCGCCATGGCGGACGCGACGAGCTTGTAGACCGGGTCGGACGCACCCTGCGGGGCGAACTTCAGGATCGCCAGAGCTTCGACTGCCTGCTTGCCGCGGATCATGTTGACGACGCGACGAGCCTTCATGGGGGTGACGCGGATGTGTCGCACACGTGCGATTGACTCCACCATTTCTCTCCTCCTTTCGCCACCGCGTTAGCGGCGACGGCCCTTCTTGTCGTCCTTCACGTGACCACGGAAGGTGCGGGTGGGAGCAAACTCGCCGAGTTTGTGCCCAACCATGGTTTCGGTGACGAACACCGGGATGTGCTTACGACCGTCGTGGACGGCGATCGTGTGGCCGAGGAACGCGGGGATGATCATCGATCGGCGCGACCAGGTCTTGATGACGTTCTTGGAACCGGCTTCGTTCTGAGTGACAACCTTGCGATACAGGTGGTCGTCAACGAAGGGGCCCTTCTTGAGACTGCGTGGCATCTTCTACAACTCCTACTTACGCTTCTTGCCGACGGTACGGCGACGAACGATGAGCTTGTCGCTTTCCTTGTTGATGTGCCGGGTGCGGCCTTCCTTCTGGCCCCAGGGGCTCACAGGATGACGTCCACCGGAGGTCTTTCCCTCACCACCACCGTGCGGGTGGTCGACCGGGTTCATGGCGACACCACGCACGGTCGGGCGAACGCCCTTCCAACGCATGCGGCCGGCCTTTCCCCAGTTGATGTTCGACTGCTCGGCGTTGCCGACCTCGCCGATCGTTGCACGGCAACGGGCGTCGACGTTGCGGATCTCACCGCTGGGAAGACGAAGCTGCGCATAGGGACCGTCTTTTGCGACGAGACGAACCGATGCTCCGGCGGAGCGGGCCATCTTGGCGCCACCGCCCGGCTTCAGCTCGATCGCGTGGATGACGGTACCGGTGGGGATGTTCTTGAGCGGCAGGTTGTTGCCGGGCTTGATGTCGGCAGACGCTCCCGACTCGACGATGTCACCCTGCGACAGCTTGTTCGGAGCCAGGATGTAGCGCTTGGTTCCGTCGAGGTAGTGCAGCAGAGCGATGCGCGCCGTGCGGTTGGGGTCGTACTCGATGTGAGCGACCTTGGCGTTGACGCCGTCTTTGTCGTTGCGACGGAAGTCGATGACACGGTACTGGCGCTTGTGGCCACCACCGATGTGACGCGTCGTGATGCGACCTGCGTTGTTACGTCCACCGGTCTTCGAGAGCGGACGCAGCAGCGACTTCTCGGGCGTCGACCGGGTGATCTCCGCGAAGTCGGCGACGGACGAACCGCGACGACCCGGGGTGGTGGGCTTGTACTTGCGAATAGCCATTTCTATATCCCTCTGGCCCTAGCCGACAGCGGTGAAGATGTCGATGGTGCCGGACTTGAGCGTGACGATGGCGCGCTTGGTGTCTTTGCGCTTGCCGATGCCGAACTTGGTGCGACGGGTCTTGCCGACACGGTTGAGCGTGTTGATCGACGCGACCTCGACCTTGAAGATCTTCTCGATAGCGAGCTTGATCTCGGTCTTGTTCGAACGGGGGTCGACGATGAACGTGTACTTGCCCTCGTCGATCAGGCCGTAGCTCTTCTCGGAGACGACCGGCGACAGGATGATGTCGCGCGGATCCTTGTTGAATGCAGCGTTGCTCATGTCTAGACCTCTTCCTGAGCAGTGTTCTTCGACTTGGCTGCGACGAACGCGTCGAACGAAGCCTTGGTGAAGATGATGTCGTCGGAGACGAGCACGTCGTATGCGTTCAGCTGGTCGGCCGGCAGCACGTGCACGGTCGGGAGGTTGCGAACGCTCTTCAAGCTCAGAACATCGTCGCGCTCGAGCACGATCAGAACGTGCTTCGAGGTCGCGACCTGGCTGAGCAGCTCGAGAACACCCTTGGTCGAGGGCACATCGCCCTGAGCAAGCGACTCGACGACGTGAACGCGTCCACCGCGTGCGCGGTCGGACAGCGAACCGAGCAGAGCTGCGGCGATCATCTTCTTGGGGGTGCGCTGGTCGTAGCTGCGCGGGGTCGGTCCGTGGACGATGCCACCACCGGTCATCTGAGGAGCGCGGATCGAGCCCTGACGAGCGCGACCGGTTCCCTTCTGCTTGAACGGCTTGCGACCGGCACCGGAAACCTCACCACGACGCTTGGTCTTGTGAGTTCCCTGGCGGGCGGCGGCGAGCTGAGCGACGACGACCTGGTGGATGAGCGGGACATTGGTCTGGACGTCGAACAGCTCGGCGGGAAGGTCGACGGTGCCGGCCTTCTTGCCCGTGACGTCGACGACGTCAACCGTGGTAGTTGCGGTAGCCATGAACTAGGCCCCCTTCACTGCGGTACGAACGAAAACGAGACGGCCACGCGCTCCGGGAACGGCACCCTTGATGAGGATGACGTTCTTCTCGGCGTCGATGGAGTGCACGGCGAGGTTGAGCACGGTGACGCGCTCTCCACCCATGCGACCAGCCATCCGCATGCCCTTGAAGACACGCGACGGGGTCGAGGATGCGCCGATGGAGCCGGGCTTGCGGTGGTTGCGGTGCGCACCGTGCGAGGCGTTGTCGCCTCGGAAGTTGTGACGCTTCATGACACCGGCGAAACCCTTGCCCTTGGAAGTGCCGACGACGTCGACCTTCTTGCCGGCTTCGAAGACTGCGTCGACGGTGAGCTCCTGGCCCACCGTGTAGTCAGCCGCGTCGGCGGTGCGGATCTCGGTGATGTGACGACGGGGCGTGACACCGGCGGCGTCGAAGTGACCCGTGGCAGGCTTGTTCACCTTGCGGGGGTCGATCTGGCCCGCGGCGATCTGAACGGCCACGTAGCCGTCGCGCTCGACGGTGCGGATCTGAGTGACCACGTTCGGCGTGATCTCGACGACCGTGACGGGGATGAGACGGTTGTTCTCGTCCCAGACCTGGGTCATGCCGAGCTTCTTGCCGAGGAGACCCTTGCTGGTCTTGGTGGCGGCTGCTTGTGTAGGCGTAGACATAGTGTTCAGTCCCCCGCTTAGAGCTTGATCTCGATGTTGACGTCAGCCGGCAGGTCGAGACGCATGAGCGAGTCGACGGCCTTGGGCGTGGGATCGATGATGTCGATCAGACGCTTGTGCGTGCGCATTTCGAAGTGCTCGCGGCTGTCCTTGTACTTGTGGGGCGAACGGATCACTGCGATCACGTTCTTCTCGGTCGGCAGCGGCACCGGACCGACGACGGTTGCACCCGCGCGGGTCACCGTGTCGACGATCTTGCGCGCCGAGGAGTCGATGACCTCGTGGTCGTACGACTTAAGTCGAATGCGGATCTTCTGTCCCGCCATGTGTGACTCACTCTCTTGTCTTGCGTCTTACCGCCTGTGGGCAGCATTGGACGCGCTTGCTTGCCCGGGCCTTCCAGCCCGTGCTCGATACGCCCGCAGTCGGTCGCACCACTGTTCTTCTGTCAATGTCCTCTCGGACTCAACCCGTCTCGCCTCGCGCGCAGGACATGCCTGAACACCGAAGAAATAGGATTGAAGTGTGTTCTGCTGCCCGCGGCCCAGCTCTCAACCTCGGATCACGGGGACCCAGTGGGCTAGCTGTGCACTGCCTGGCAGTGATTCCGCGCACGCGAGGTGACACGAAAATGTTGAACTAGACGAGTTTGCCACACCCGAGGGGCATCGTGCAACCCGGGCGTGTCGCGTTGGGCGTGTCGCGCCGTTCCCCGGAGACACGCGGCGAAACGGTCATTCGAAGAGGAGTGCTCTCAGTTCCGATTCCGCCGACCCCAGTCGGCGGGGGTCGATCGTCGTTCCCTCGATGTAGTGATCGACGACCCTCGGGTCGACGTAGCTCTTTTTCGCGATGGATGGCGTGTTCCCGAGCACCTCGGCCGCGTCGCGCATCGCCTGAACGAGTGCCCTCGTCCGCGCCGTGCTGCGCTGTTCCGGTCCGTGCTTGGCGAGGCTGATCGCAGCCGCCACGGTGCCGTGAAGAGTACGGAAATCCTTTGCCGTGAACTTCCCTCCGGTCTTCTGTCTCACGTAGTCGTTGATCTCGTCCGCAGCGATCGGATGCCAGTTGCCGGCTCCCGCACGCCAGGCCAGCAGTCGCGCACGCGGGCCCCGATGCTTCAGCGCCCTGACGACCGCTGCGAGATCGCTATCGGTGATGTCGCTCTCCCAAGCCTGCCCGCTTTTCGCGGGGAAGGCGAGATGCACGGTGTCTCCGCTGACTCGGGCGTGCGCACCCAGAAGAGTCGACAGCCCGTGGCTGCCATTCGACTCGGCGTATCGCTCGCTGCCGACGCGTAATGATCCGGTGTCGAGCATGCGGAAAGCCGCGGCCAGCGCCCGCTCCTTCGTGGGCTCGCCGCTCCGAAGGTCGATGGTGACGGCCCGCCGAGCGGAAGGCAGCGACTCGGCCAGGGCGAGGGCACGGTCGAATTTGATGCGGTCTTTCTGTTCGCGCCACGTCGGGTGGTAGATGTACTGACGCCGACCCGCAGTGTCGATTCCCGTGGCCTGGATGTGGCCGTTCGCGTAGGGGGCGATCCAGACGTCGGTCCAGGCGGGCGGTATAGCGAGTTTCTCGATGCGCTCTCTCAACTCCGTGTCCGCCACGACCGTGCCGTCGTGGTTGCGGTACGAGAATCCCCGTCCAGCACGAACTCTGTGCAGGCCCGCGCCCGCCGAGTTGCTTCGCCTCAGCCTCACCATCACCCCATTGTGAATCCCCCGGGGCCGGCCACACGCATCCGGCCCCGGGGCTTGACAGACGAGGCGCCTACTCGGTGCCGACGGCCTTGTCGGCTGCCGCCCGCGCGCCCTCGACCTGCTCGTCGAACTTCTCCCCCGTGACCTTGTTGACGGCCCCGGCGACGCCGTCGAGCAGCTTGTCGCTGAGATCTTCGGCTTTCTCGCTCTTCAGTGCTTCCTGCACCTTGTTGTCGCCCAGGAATTCCTGCGCCTTCTTGGTGATGTCTTCGAGTCCCACGATTCTCCCTTGATCGGGCCTCGTATGCGAGGCGGTCCCCTCATTCTGCTCCCACGCATCAGAACAAGTCGAGGGTCTTCCGCGCTGCCTCACCGAGAGCGCGACCGTATGAAGGCCCATGACCGGCCGCGTGCACCGCGAGCGGATGAAGCTGATGCATCGCGACCCGTTCACGCCATCCGCCGCCCAGGGCGAACTCGTCGTCGTATGACTCGAGCACGACGTCGAGATAAGCCACACCGAAGAGGTCCAGCATGGCCAGGTCGGTCTCCCGGTGTCCGCCGTGCGCGGCCGGATCGATGAGCACCACCCCGTCGTTCGTCCAGACCACGTTGCCGTTCCAGAGATCGCCGTGGATGCGCCGCGCGGGTTCTCCGTCATCGGCCGCACCCGACTCCAACAGCTCGCAGACGGACATCGCGTCCGCCGCGTCCGGCCCTTCGATCGATCCCACCGCGAGTGCGATATCGAGATACGGCCGGACCCTCTGTTGCGCGTAGAACCTGCCCCACGACGGGTCGGGGCGGCACTCCATCGGCCGCGACCCGATGAAGTTCGGGCCGTTCCAGCCTGCCGGCGGCGACCCGAACGCGTCGGCTCCCGTTCTGTGCGTGACCGCCAGCGCACGACCGAAGTCGGCAGCGGCATCCGGTGTCGGGCGGCCCGACACGAGTTGCTCGAGCTCGATCGAATGGCGGCCCACCGCCTCGACGCGCACGATCCTGGCCCCGCCGAGCTCATGGGACTCCGCGAGCCAGGCCAGACCGGCAGCCTCCGCCTCGAAGAACGCCCCGGGCGCATGAAGGTTGGTCTTGACGAAAGTCATGCTTCATTGTGCGGCTTTAACCAGGAGCAGGGCCCCACCCGAAGGTGAGGCCCTGCTCGTGTACTACTGGTGAAGAATCGACTACTTGGTGATCTTCGTGACGGTACCGGCACCGACGGTGCGGCCACCCTCACGGATCGCGAAGCCGAGGCCCTCTTCCATGGCGATGGGCTGGATCAGCTCGACGCTGATGTCAGTCGTGTCGCCGGGCATGACCATCTCGGTGCCCTCGGGGAGGGTGATGACGCCGGTCACGTCCGTGGTGCGGAAGTAGAACTGCGGGCGGTAGTTCGTGTAGAACGGGTTGTGACGGCCACCCTCATCCTTGGACAGGATGTAGGCGGTTCCATCGAAACCGGTGTGCGGCGTGACCGAACCCGGCTTGACGATGACCTGGCCGCGCTCGACGTCTTCGCGCTTCGTGCCGCGGAGCAGCAGTCCACAGTTCTCGCCGGCCCATGCCTCGTCGAGCTGCTTGTGGAACATCTCGATACCCGTGACCGTGGTCTTGACGGTCGGGCGGATGCCGACGATCTCGACCTCGGAGTTGATGGCGAGGGTTCCGCGCTCGGCGCGACCGGTGACGACCGTTCCACGACCGGTGATCGTGAAGACGTCCTCAACGGGCATCAGGAAGGGCTTGTCCTTGTCGCGGACGGGCTCCGGGATGGAGTCGTCGACGGCCTGCATGAGCTCGAGGATCGCGTCGACCCACTTCTCGTCGCCCTCGAGAGCCTTGAGGCCCGAGACGCGAACGACGGGAGCGTTGTCGCCATCGAAGTCCTGGCTCGAGAGCAGCTCGCGAACCTCGAGCTCGACGAGCTCCAGGATCTCCTCGTCGTCGACCATGTCGGACTTGTTGAGTGCGACCAGCAGGTAGGGAACGCCGACCTGCTTGGCGAGCAGAACGTGCTCACGGGTCTGAGCCATCGGGCCGTCGGTAGCGGCGACCACGAGGATCGCGCCGTCCATCTGAGCAGCACCGGTGATCATGTTCTTGATGTAGTCAGCGTGACCCGGGGCGTCGACGTGCGCGTAGTGGCGCTTCTCGGTCTCGTACTCGACGTGCGAGATGTTGATCGTGATACCGCGCTGGCGCTCCTCGGGAGCGGAGTCGATCGACGCGAAGTCGCGCTGAACGTTGGTCTTGGACGGGAACTTGTCGGCAAGGACCTTGGAGATCGCTGCAGTCAGCGTGGTCTTTCCGTGGTCGACGTGACCGATCGTTCCGATGTTTACGTGCGGCTTGGTCCGCTCGAACTTGGCCTTGGCCACTGGGTCCTCCTCAGGACTCTCTTGCTCCGCATCCGGACAAAAAGCTACCGGGTGAAGAGCGGGGGTGTTTGTGTATTGATGTTACGCGCTCCGGTGCTCGCAACAATATTGAGCACCGGAACACGATACAGGACTATTCGCCCTTGTTTTTGTTGATGATCTCTTCGGCGACAGCCTTGGGGACCTCGGCGTAGCTGTCGAAAGTCATCGAGTACACCGCGCGGCCCGAGGTCTTCGACCTCAGGTCACCGATGTAGCCGAACATCTCCGAAAGCGGAACATGGGCACGGATGACCTTGATACCGGTCGCGTCCTCCATGGACTGGATCTGGCCACGGCGCGAGTTGATATCGCCGATGACGTCACCCATGTATTCCTCAGGGGTGCGCACCTCGACGGCCATCAACGGCTCAAGGATGACCGGGTCCGCCTTGCGGGCGGCTTCCTTGAACGCCATGGAACCAGCGATCTTGAACGCCATCTCCGAGGAGTCGACGTCGTGGAACTGACCATCGAGCAGGGCAGCCCGGACACCCACCATGGGGTAGCCGGCGAGAACGCCGACCTGGAGGGCATCCTGGATTCCCGCGTCGACCGAAGGGATGTACTCGCGCGGAACGCGACCACCGGTGACCTTGTTCTCGAACTCGTAGATCTTCTCCGCGGTCACCTCCATGGGCTCGATCGAAATCTGCACCTTGGCGAACTGACCCGAACCACCGGTCTGCTTCTTGTGGGTGTAGTCGTGCTTCGGAACCACGCGACGGATCGTCTCGCGGTACGCGACCTGCGGCTTGCCCACGTTGGCCTCGACGTTGAACTCGCGACGCATGCGGTCGACCAGGATGTCGAGGTGAAGCTCACCCATACCCTTGATGACCGTCTGGCCCGTGTCCTGGTTCTGCTCGGTGCGGAACGTCGGGTCTTCCTCAGCGAGCTTCTGGATGGCGACACCCAGCTTCTCCTGGTCGGCCTTCGTCTTCGGCTCGATCGCGACCTCGATGACCGGCTCCGGGAACGTCATCGACTCGAGAACGACCTGGTCGTTCGAATCGCTGAGCGTGTCTCCCGTTGTCGTGCCCTTCAGGCCGATGACAGCGTAGATGTGACCTGCGGTCACGCTGTCGACGGGGATCTCCTTGTTGGCGTGCATCTGGAAGATCTTGCCGATGCGCTCCTTCTTGCTCTTGGTCGAGTTCGTGACCTGTCCACCGGAGTCGAGACGACCCGAGTAGACGCGGATGAACGTCAGACGACCGAAGAAGGGGTGAACGGCGACCTTGAACGCGAGGGCGGCGAAAGGCTCCGAGGCGTCGGGGTGACGCTCGACCTTCACCTCCTCGTCGCGGGGGTCCGTTCCCACGGTGGCGGGAACGTCGAGCGGGCTGGGCAGGTAGTCGACGACCGCATCGAGCATCGGCTGAACGCCACGGTTCTTGAAGGCGGAGCCACAGAGAACCGGGTAGATCTCGCTGGCGACCGTCAGCTTGCGGATACCAGCCTTGATCTCGGCGACCGTCAGCTCTTCGCCGGCAAAGAACTTCTCGAGCAGAGCGTCGTCGGTCTCGGCGACGGTCTCGAGGAGCAGCTGGCGGTACTCGTCAGCCTTCTCCTTGAGGTCGTCCGGGATCTCCTGGACTTCGTACTTGGCTCCCATGGTGACGTCACCCTTGGAGTCGGAAGGCCAGACGAGCGCGCGCATCTCGACGAGGTCGACGACACCCACGAATCCGTTCTCGGCTCCGATGGGCAGCTGGATGACCAGCGGCTTCGCTCCGAGCTTGTTGATGATGGTGTCGACCGTGAAGTAGAAGTCGGCTCCGAGCTTGTCCATCTTGTTGATGAAGCAGATGCGGGGGACTTCGTACTTGTCGGCCTGGCGCCAGACGGTCTCCGACTGGGGCTCGACGCCCTCTTTACCGTCGAAGACAGCGACGGCACCGTCGAGGACGCGGAGCGAACGCTCCACCTCGACCGTGAAGTCGACGTGACCCGGGGTGTCGATGATGTTGATCTGGTTCTTGTCCCAGAAGCAGGTGACGGCAGCAGAGGTGATCGTGATGCCACGCTCCTGCTCCTGCTCCATCCAGTCCGTCGTCGATGCGCCGTCGTGGGTCTCACCGATCTTGTGGTTGACACCCGTGTAGAACAGGATGCGCTCGGTGGTGGTGGTCTTGCCGGCATCGATGTGAGCCATGATGCCGATGTTGCGGACCTTGTTCAGGTCGGTGAGCACGTCCTGTGCCACAGATTGCCTCCGGTTGTTTACTAAGGGGTTTGTCGAACGATGGCGGCACCGATCGAGGGGCCGGTTCGCGGGGCGAACCGGCCTCTCGACCAGCACACGCGATTACCAGCGGTAGTGAGCGAATGCCTTGTTCGACTCGGCCATCTTGTGGGTGTCTTCGCGGCGCTTGACCGCGGCACCCAGGCCGTTCGACGCGTCGAGGATCTCGTTGGTGAGACGCTCGGTCATCGTCTTCTCGCGACGGCTCTTCGCGTAGCTCGTGAGCCAGCGGAGTGCGAGAGTGTTGGCACGGTGAGGCTTGACCTCGACCGGAACCTGGTAGGTCGATCCGCCGACGCGGCGCGACTTGACCTCAAGAGTGGGGCGCACGTTGTCGAGCGCCTTCTTCAGGGTGACGACGGCGTCTGCGCCGTTCTTGGCCGCGACGCCTTCGAGTGCGTCGTAGACGATGCGCTCGGCGAGGCCCTTCTTGCCATCAAGAAGGATCTTGTTGACGAGCTGGCTGACGATCGGTGCGCCGTAGACGGGGTCTGCGACGACGGGGCGCTTGGGTGCTGGTCCCTTACGAGGCATTACTTCTTCTCCATCTTCGCGCCGTAACGGCTGCGAGCCTGCTTGCGGCCCTTGACGGCCTGGGTGTCCAGTGCGCCACGGACGATCTTGTAACGCACACCGGGCAGGTCCTTCACACGACCGCCACGCACGAGCACCATCGAGTGCTCCTGCAGGTTGTGGCCCTCACCGGGAATGTACGCGGTGACCTCGGTGCCGTTGGACAGCTTGACGCGGGCGACCTTGCGAAGAGCCGAGTTGGGCTTCTTGGGCGTGGTCGTGTAGACGCGGGTGCAGACGCCGCGCTGCTGCGGGTTGGCCTTCAGAGCCGGCGTCTTGGTCTTGGTGACCTTCGGAGTTCGGCCCTTGCGGACCAACTGCTGAATGGTTGGCACTACTTCTCCTATTTTCTACTGCACGGTGACAGCTTGCTTTCGCGTAGCAATCGGCGGCGCCCGCGTGCGGGATTCGACCGATGTTCTTGTGGACCCGCCGACTGCACACGCGAGCGTCTGCAGAGATTGTGATGGTGGGTATGCCGTGGGGGCCTGCCCCAGAGAGGGGCTGCCCTTGTCTTGCATCAGACTGGTCTGTCGCAAGAATCTCGTCCCGGACGAATCCGAGTTGAAAAGTGGGCGTGCAAGAATGCACACACCCGGCAATATTAGCCCGAACCGGGGCTTCGGTCAAGCGAGCCAGACCGCTAGAACGGGAGCACCGACGAGGAGAACGTGATCGCTCCGTCGGCGACCGAGACGGTGCCTGCGGGCCGGTAATTCGGCAGGCTCGTGCCCGACGGGCCGGAGCGACCGGCGCTGTCGACGGAGTCCGCGAGCACGTCGAGCGTTCCTGCCGTCGCGGTCGAGACGACCCAGCCGCTGCCGACCCAGTCGCCGATGGAGTAGGTGGGCCTGACCGTGAGAGTCCAGCGGATATTCGAATAGCTGACTCCGTCCTGTGCTCGCGCCTCGAACCCGCAGCCGGTGGGCGCGAGACTCTGTTGCGCCACGCATCCGTCGACGTAGGCGTCGACAGCGGCCTGGGCGGCGGAGGTTCCGGCCTCGGTGAGCGTCGTGGTGACGGCCGCCGTCGCGATGCTTCCCGCCGCATCGTCGGAGAGGCCGACGACGTTGGCCGTTGCCGGCGCGGCATCGAACAGATCGCTGTCATCGACGACCGAGACCTCGTAGTCGCCGGGAAAGGCCCGGAGGCTCGACTCGTCGGCGTCGCCCTCGAGGGCGTTGTCGTCGACCTGCACGGCAAGACCAGACGGCCCCTGGACCTGCACGTCCACCACGCCGAGCGGCAGGGGCTGCAGCTGCCATGTGTCGAAGACGACGAACGTCTTTCCCGCCTTCGCCAGTTCGAACTCCTGGGTATAGCTCGTTCCGCCCTGGGTGATCTTGGCCGTGACCGTGGAGGTCTCCCCGATCGTCTTGGGCTTGCCCACGCTGAAGTCGGTGATGTGGTTGGTCGACGCGTTGTAGGCCTCGTCGGTGAGTAGACCCGATGGCTTCTCCCCCATCGCCTGGAGTGCCGACTCCGCTCGGCCGTCAACCAGATCCTGCAGGAACGCCTTCACCTGAGTGTCCGGTGCAACGCTCGACGAGATGGAGGAGCCGGCCACGGCGAGGCCGACGCCGCCGAGAATGACGACGGCGGCGCCGATGGAGAGGCCGATGATCAGACCCTTGCGCGATCTGGGTGCTCGCGGCTGGGGCTGGGGCTGAAACTGCGGTTGCTGGGGCTGCTGAAACTGGGGCTGCTGGAACTGCGGCCCGCCCAGATATCCCTGCGCCGACGCGGCGGATGGCACCGGGGGAACCGGGGGAACGGGAGCGGACGACGCGGGAGGAACGGGCGGCACCGGGGGTACGGACGATGCGCCCTGCGGCACAGGGGGAAGGCTGTTGTCAGACATCGGCGGCTCCTCGCTTCGAATCCCGGATTCCCATCCAAGCAGAGATCGCCGTGGGGCAGGCCGCCTACCCGGTAGCGGCCGGCCCGTTCACTCGCCCTCTTTCTCCCAGGGCCAGGACGCCCTGCCCTGCCCGGCGCCGAGAATCGCCAGACCGACGGCCGACACGAACGCGGCCCCGATCACCACGATCGTGTACGCCGTGGGTGCCTGGGCCGCGATGACCAAGAGGAGGGCCGTCATCCGGCCTGTCGCCACGAACTGGAGGATTCCCAGGGCAGCGAGTTGCACGGCGACCGCCCCCAGCGCGAGAACGGCGGCTGATCCGAGCACAGCGCCCAGCCCCCTCCCGCTCACCGTCGACCAGCTCGGCGAGGCGAGGGCGATCATGACGGCAATGGCACTGACCGCCACGGACACCGGCACCACGATCGGTCCCACCTCGGGATCGACCACGACATCTGTCTCGCCCAGAAGGCTGACGAATCCCCAGCCCGCGACGACGAGGGCGACGTAGAGCGCGGTCGCGAAGACCGACCGTCCGTAGCGGAGACCTCGACTCGGCACAGCGTCTACCAGGCTGGTGAACCCTGAGGCGCCGTGGCGGGCGCCTCGGCCATCGTCTTGTCGTAATCCTCACGTGCGGCCTGATTGCGCTCCTTGACCTTGCGGCCCCTGGAGGAGACCCAGGCCCCTGTCCACACGGAGACCTCTCGCGCGACGATCGCCGCGACGATCGGCAGCGGGTCCATCAGAAGCGAGCGCAGGAACTCTCCGAGGGCTTCCTGGCTCATCGTCCAGCCCTGCACGGCGAGGTAGGCGCCGACGATGGAGCCCGCGTAGACGACGGCGGCCACGACGAAGCCGCCGATGATGTAGGCCCACCAGCCTGCTCGGTTGAGGATCAGCACGAGGAGGATGAACGCGATGGCGAAGAAGAGCACCGGAACGATGAAGGCGAAGTTGACGAGGAACCGCGTCAGCGTCGACACCGCGTTCTCGACCGCGGGATTGAAGGCGAAGAACAGCGACGCCACGGCCGCGTACACGACGGCGAAGGCCACCGTTCCCAACAGCGCGATGACGGTGCCGAAGAGCCGGTTGCCACGGCGGGCGGGCTGCGCGGGGCGGGCCACGTAGACCGGCGTCGGTGCCTGCGAGTAGATCTCTCCACCCGGGATGCCCGAGGCCGGAGCCGGAGGAGCGGTCGGGGCTGCAGTCTCGTTCTGCTGGGCGAGCGGCGCGCCCGTGGTGTGAGGGTTCATCGGCGGAACGGTGGTGCGGACGACATAGGGGTTGGCTTCTTCCGCCTCACGATTCTCGGCCGGGCTCGTCCAGCCCGTCGACTCGCGCGCACCCTGCTCTCGCTCGCCGCCGGGGCGCACGACCACGGGCTCGAGGGTGCCCGGCTCGACGCTCGAGGGTTCGGCTACGACGAACTCCCGGGCGGATTCGGTCGGCGGCTCGGCCTGATGCTCTCGCCGGCGCTCGGGGCCGTCCGGGGAAAGCTGGTCGCGGTCGGGATCGTTGTCGGTGCTCATAAGGCCATCCTGCCTCCCGGCATGCCGGTTCGCCAGGAGGCGCGGCGCGTAGCTTCTGCGCGAACGAACGTGCAGCAGGCCCGTGTCAGCGCACGGTGAACGACTGACGCCCGAGGCGTACGACGGCTCCGACCTCCACCCGATTCCGCTCACCGGGCCGGAGGGCGACAGGCGACCCGCCGGGCTGCACGATCACCGTGCCGTTGCCGGAGTCGAGGTCCTCGATCCACAGGCCGAGAGCGTCGATCTCGAAACGGGCGTGCACCTTGGAGACCGAACGCGCCGGGTCGTCGATGCTCACCAGCTGAAGCGCGCCGTCGGCTCCCCCGTCGCGCGGAGCCCGTCCGATGACTCCCGTACCCGCGATCGTGACGAGCCGTCCGGAGGTGAACTCCAGAACGAACGACGCCGGATGCTTTGCTGGCGCCGATTCGTCCCGCGCGTCAACCGGCCACGGTTCGACGTAGGGGATCCGGGGTGACCGGGCATTCCAGAGTCCGGCGTCGGCGCTGTGCGGGAACGGAGGCAGTGCCGACTCACCCACGCCGGCCTCCCGCTCGAACGGCTGATCGCGACGGCGTCGACAGCGATCGGAGGCGTACGGCTGCCCGGATACGTTGCCACAGCGTGAACTCCCGTGCCCACGCGGCCCTCAGGGTGACCAGGTCGGACCAGTACTGGTCTGCCTCGCGCGCGTCGAGCCGTTCATCCGCGAACACGGCCGCGTCGGCCCGCCTCGCGAGCGTCTCCAGGTCGACCCCGTCGACCACGCGCGAAGCCTCGAGCCGGGTCGCCGACGCCGGCACGTCGTACCCGTAATCGAGACCGGCATCGACGAGCTCCTGCCATCCCCCGGCGATGCGGGATGCGGCATCCGGCTGTCGTCTCCGCCGTCTCCGCCGCACCGCTTTGGTTCCGGCTATCAGAATCGCCGGCGCGCATACGACCAGCAGAGCCAGCGCGACGACACCGACGACGCGCACGATACCGAGCAGCACAGGCCAGAACGCATCAGGGTCGTCGGCCTTCTTCTCGTCGGCCTCCGGCCTGTTGGGCTCGACGGGAGTGTCGTCGGCGGCAGGGGGCGGCGGGATGACCACCTGCGGCCTCGAGACCTGCTGCTTCGTGTCCGGAAGTTTCTCGGGTATCGGCCGGTCCTCGGGCGTCGGATCGATCGCGACCCACCCGTAGCCGGCGAGATCCACCTCGACCCAGGCCGACACATCCGACCCCGTCACCGTGGTGCTGCCGGCCTGGGGCGCGAAGCCCAGAACGACCCGAGACGGAAAACCGATCTCGTGCGCCATCAGCGCGACAGTGGCGGCGTACTGCTCGGCGTCGCCCAGCATCAAGGGCGCGGTCAAGAGCTCGGCGATGCGATCGGCCCCGTGGCCGGAGCGGCTGTACGGCCTGCCGTCGTCTGCTCCGTGGCTGATGTACCCGGATGCTTTGATCGCCTCGACGACGGCCGCCAGCTTCTCGCCGGGAGCGTCGAGTCCCTGCGTGTCAGCGGCGACCGCGGTCGCGACCGCGTCGGGCACATTCGTCGGCTGCGGCACGGATGCGTCGCCCGGCTGAGCCGCTCGGAGCTCGTCGTCGTCGGGAACCGAGGGAACGATCGCGTCGACGGTGTAGCTGTCGCCCTCGCGGACTCCGCCCAGCACAGCCGCCGTGTTCGACGTGCGGTTGTAGTAGAACGCATCGGTCAGTTGCGACGCGCGAGCCCCGTCGAACGACACCCGTTCCACGGCGCCCGTCGTCGGAAGCCATACCCCCCGGTACCCCGACACGACGACCCGAGCCGAGACGGGCATCCCCGCCTCGCTCGTTCTGTCGATCGTCGATGGCACCCGGGCGAAGAAGCCGGATGCGCTGTCGTTCGCTGCGTCGCCGACGCTGTAGACGACGCCGTTGTACGTGTCGAGGGCCGCGAGTCGGATGCGCGCGCCGTCGGGGAGCCCCTCCACGTCGAAGAGCGACTCACCCACCGCGTCTGAGCTCCAATAGGAACGGAATCCGCTCAGCGGGCTGGCGTAGTCACGGGGATCGAAGGGCCGCTCGACCGCGGTCCGCACGACGTTGCGAGCCCCCTGAGGCGCGAGCGCTCCGGCGCCGGATACTCCGGCAGCGACGGCCACGGAGAGTACGACAACCGCCGCGATCACTGGGCGCACCAATCCCCGTCGATCGGACACCGGCTCGGGCGAGCGGGCATCCGGTTCTGTCTGGTCTGCCAGCAACGCGATCGCCCGTCGTCGAGCCCGCCGCGCCCGCCAGGTCATCCAGGTGATCGCCACGACGAGAAACGTGACCGCCGGGGCGAAGGGCGACCAGGCGACCGCGGGACCGAGTGCGAGGCCCGTGACGGCGACGGCGATCGGAATGAGCACCGCGACACCGCCGCGGCGCATTCGCAGGACGAGCGACAGCCCCAGGACGGTTCCGCCCAGGAGTAGCACGAGCGCGGGCGCGAGCAGGGACTGGTAGCTCGAGACAGGGAGGTCGACCGTGACGAGCTGTTTCCACCCGAGTGCCGTTCCCGTCACGAGGTCACGCAGGCCGTCGAAGCTCGGCAGCAGACCGAAGATGGCCCGGCCGGGAACGGCCAGGGCCACGCCGGAGACCAGGAACACGGCGATGGATACGCCGAAAACGACGTAGCCCGGCCAGCGCAGGAGCGCCCCCGCCCAGGCCGCCGCCGCACCGAGAACGAACGCCGCTGCGGCCAAGACGATGAGCCGCGGCGTCTGGTAGATGGGCCACAGGGTCGACGCAGCAACGGCCATCAGCGCCACGAAGAACACGGTGTCGGCCGCTGCGGATCGTAATTCGACGGCGCGTGCCCGTCTCACGAGGCCGCCCTCGCGAGAGCCTTCTGCACGTCGTCGAGATACCCGACGGTGAGAACACGGAGCTCGCCGACCCGACGCAGGCTGGGAACGATCCCCGGGTTGCAGACGATGGCGAGCACCTCGACTCCGGGAGGGAAGGCGGCCGAGGCGGTGCGCAGCTGCGCCGCCGTCGCCTCCGATCCGCAGACGAGGATGGCGACCGACGCCCCGGAGACGGATTCCGCGCTCCCCCGCGCGAGGGCCACGAGCCCCGACGCCAACGGGCTGTGGTCGATGCGCGCGAGATCGTCGAGCAGCCGTGCCCGGCTGAGCGAGCTCAGCCGCTTCGGAGCGGTCACGACCCTCCGGGCGAACTCGGGGGTCTCCTCGCTGGCGAGAACCGACACGTCGCGTGCGTCGCGGATCGCGCGGATTCCGATCGAGCCTGCCACGCTCACCGCGAGCTCGAACTCCTCTTCGGAGTGGTAGTCGGCGCTGGCCAGGGACAGCGCGATCACCAGGTGACTGCGCCGCGTCTCCTCGAATTGGCGCACCATGAGCTGGCCGGTCCTGGCCGTGCTCTTCCAGTGGATGTGGCGACGATCGTCACCCGGCGCGTATTCGCGGAGGGCGTGGAACGACACGTCCGAATCGGTGAGATCGCGCGTGGGATTGCCCTCGAGATCGCGGATGAGCCCCGTGCTGGTGGCGGGAATCGGAATGGTGAGGGGATGCACGAACAGGTCGAGGTGCGAGGTCCACACGTATTCCCGGCGGAGGAGGCCGACGGGATCCGCCCTGACCGTTCTCACGGGCCCGATTCGCACGACCCCTCGCCGCGAGGTGGGCACGGAGAAGTCCCTGCTCGTGCTGCCCCCTCGCAAGATGCCGCCGAGGTAGAACTCGGCCAGGCCGCGGCCGACAGGAACCTCCGACTTGGCGGGCGGCAGGCGAAAGCGGCTCGGATTGCGCACCGTCAGAGTCGCTCTCGCCGCATCGCCGACGACGACGCGGTCTCGGTCGATCGAGAGTCCGATGTCGTACGAGTTGCGGCCGAGGAGAAAGAAGACCCCGACAACGAGCAGCGCGAACCCGGTGAACGCGACGGCGACGAGTTCGATCCAGCCGAGAAGATAGCCGAAGACGGCGCCGATCACGACGGCGGCCGCGACCGATAGGCCGAGACCGGTCACCGTGGCGGAGACCCAGCGCCACGCGCGCTCGATCGACGCACGGACGGTACGCAACACGCGGCGCAGCCGAACACGCGCGGTCAGATGGATCTCATTGTCGTCGGCGCCCGACGCACGTGTCCTGGTGTAGGCGTGCGTTCCGGTCAGGCCGGTGAGATCGCGTTGCGTCTCGGTCGCTCCGGATGCCGCCTGCTCGCGCGAACGGCGCGCGGCTCGGCGGCCGAACGCCGTTCTCTTCGCGCGCACCGCGCGCCTCGGGCGCTCCGGCGCGCCAGGACCGTCGGCCCCGGCCGTGCGCCGCGCTTCGTCGCTCACCCCGCCTGCGCCCTGTCGGTGGGCGGCGGGGTCTCGAGCAGGATCTGACCGATGACGCTGGCCGCCGTGACGCCGTCGAACTCGGCCTCGGGATCGAGGACCAGCCGATGGGCCAGGACGTTCTCCGCGAGGATCTTCACATCATCCGGCGTCACGAAATGCCGCCCCTCGGCGGCCGCCCAGGTCTTCGAGGCGCGCACGAGCGCCACCGCGCCGCGCACGCTGGCGCCGAGACGCACCTCGACGGCGCTCCTCGTCGCATCCACGATGTCGGCGACATAGTCGAGCACCGCGTGACCGACGTGCACGGTGCGGGCGAGATCGGCCATCTCGACGATATTGGCGCTCGTGACCACGGCGGGAATGGTGCTGTCGTGAGTGCGCGTGGCCGCGCCCTCGAGGATCGCGATGGTCGACGATCGGTCGGGGTATCCGAGCGAGGCCTTCATCATGAATCGGTCGAGCTGGGCCTCCGGCAGTCGGTAGGTTCCCGCCTGCTCGATGGGGTTCTGTGTCGCCACAACCATGAAGGGGCGGCCCACCCCGTGCGTGGCGCCGTCGATCGTCACGCGGCCCTCCTCCATGACCTCGAGCAGAGCGGACTGGGTCTTCGGGCTCGCCCGGTTGATCTCGTCGGCCAGAACGATCGATGCGAAGATCGGCCCCCGGTGGAACTCGAAGACGCCCTGCTTCTGGTCGTAGATGCTCATGCCGGTGACGTCGCCCGGCAGCAGATCGGGGGTGAACTGGATGCGGCTCGATGTGCCCTGCACGGTCTGCGCCATGGCGCGAGCCAACGACGTCTTTCCCGTGCCCGGCGAGTCTTCGAGCAGCAGGTGACCCTCGCTCAACAGGGTGGCGAAGGCCAGCTTCACGACGTGGGTCTTGCCGAAGACGACGCGCTCGACGTTCGTGACGAGCCGGCCGAACACATCGGCGAACCAGACGGCCTGCTCACGGTTCATGGTCATGGTCGTACTCCTGATGTCATGGTCGCCGGCGCCTCAGCCGCACGACTTGCCGCTGCCGCGCTGACGCAGCTCGTTCTGGTCGATACCGTTCGTAAAGTCTCCCCCATTGCCGATCGTGCGCACGACCACTTCTTGAGCGTCCGCCAGGGCACCCAGCGGCGGCACGGTGGGATCGTCGGACCAGGCCGACCAGAATCCCGGGATGCCTGCGAGCGACGATCGGAAGGAGTACTGGAACTCCCACGACACGGAGCCGGGACTCTCGAGCACCGCCGAGACGGGGCTGCCTGCCACGCAGGACACCACCGTCGCGTTCGCGTTCACAGGGCTCACCGAGGTGGTGGGGGCCGCCGCCTCGCTGCATCGAGTGGTGCCGTCGCTCGTGATGCACGACGTGAAGGTCCACGGGCCCGGCCCGGAGAGCGGCGACCCTGCCGAAACCGCGCCGCCACCCGAGACCTGGACGGTGTACTCGGACTCTGCGGTGTTGGGCAAGGTGGTCGGCGTCGCGGTGTCGACGGCCACTCCGTAGCGACCGTCGACCGGCTGCTGGTGTGTCAGGGTGACCGTCGGTGGCGCCGGAGGAATCAGCACACGGACACTGCCGGTCTGCGCCGACGCGCAGCCCCAGCCGTTGTCCGCGTAGACCACGTACACGAAGCGCGAGCCGACATCGCCGCCGGCTGACGGGATGACGACGCCGGGCGAGACGACGGGCGTACCGGATGCCTGACTGCAGCCGGGCACGGACGCCGCCGCCCCGTAGCGCACCACGGAGTACGTCACGCCCGATGCGCCGTTCGCGCCGAACGGCGACCAGTCCACGCGAACGGACCCGGCATTGTCGACGATCGTCGCGGTGACCGCGGTCGCGGCTGGCCGACCGGCAGCGGTGACCGCACCCGAACTCGACCTGTTCCACGGGATCTGACCGGGGTACAGCGCGTCGGCACCGTTCTCTGCCCAGACCTCGGCCGTGTATTCGGTGCCGGGAACGCCCTTGAATCGCAGCGACGTGGCCGAACGGTCGAGCGTGATCGTCGATCCACCGATCTGCACCTGCACGCGCTGCACCGCGCTTCCCGGTGTCGGGTCGGCGATCGGCTTCCACGACACCACGACGTATCCCTCGTTCGACTGCGTCTGATCGGCAGCCTCGCGGGCGATCGAGACCTGCTGCGGAGGCGCGGGAATGTAGTCGCTGCGCATCGGCGCGCTGCGGCCGCTGGGTGCGGATTGACCGTACTGGTTCACCGCGATCGAGTAGAACGTGTAGTTCTTTCCCGCCTGCAGATCGGTGAGCAGACAGGTCGCCGATGCACCGCAGTCTTTCGAGTACCCGCCGTTGTCATCGCTGCGGATGATGAACGAGGTGATGGCGGCTCCGTTGGGATACGGAAGCGGCGCGGCAGACACGCTGAGCTGACCGTTGACGAACCCGGCACCGGAGAGCACGGGCGCAGCGGGCTGATCCGGCACGTCGACGATCGTGATCGTCACCGTTCCCCAGGTGGCGCGCGTCGGATCCTTGGTCGCGTCGGCGACCTGGTACTGCATCGAGACCTGACCCGTCGCCTTGAGATCGAGCTGGGGCGACACCGTGACGGAGAGGGTGCTCTTGTCGGCGCTCGGGGTCACCTGCACGCCGGCCGGGACAGCTCCCTGCACGGCGACCACGCTCAGAGGCTTGTCGGGGAACGGGTTGGTGGCCGCGTCGTTCTCGAGAACAGGGATGGTGGCGGTCTCGCCTCGACGGATCGTGAGGCTGTCGGCTCCTGGACTCACGAGAGGTCGTGTCGACGTGACGACAGAGACCCTGACGATACCGGCCTTTCCTTCCGTCTTCGCATCGCGCACACCCACCGTGAACTCCGACGCGCTGCCGACCTTGGCATCGGCGGCCGCCGCGACCGTGAGCTGGGTGCCCGAGAGCGAGGTCGTGAATCCTGAGCCCGGTTGAGACGTGAGCACGTACACGAGCTGATCCACATCGGCCGGATACGGGTACTTGGTGAGGTCGCGCAGTTCGATCACCCGGGCGTCGCCCGGCTGCAGCCCGAGTTGGGCGCCAGAGAAGACGGGAGGCTGGTTGTCGCGGGGCGTGACCGTGATCGCGAGCACGATCACCGCCTTGCGGCCGTTCGGATCATCCGCGCTGGATCCGTCGGTGACCTCGAACGACAGCGACGCCGGGCCCCAGTATCCGTCGCGACTCGTGAACGTCAGGGTGCGGGAATCGACCACCAGATTCGAGCCGTCGGCATTGCTCGCCTTCACGGTCGCCTCGTCGGTCAGACGCACCTGCCTGCCGCCGGCGGCGACCACGTAGTCATTGATGTCGATAGACAGGGCATCGCCGCTCAAAACCTGCAGAGGCTTGGCGGTCGTGCGCAACTCGGGCAATGCGTCCTCGAGGCCGGGCAACCAGATGAACGCGGTGGCGCTCACAGCGGGATCGTCGGATCTCGAGACCACGAACGGAATGATCTGACTCTTCTGCTGCACCGTCACGCGCACCCGGTCGTTCGGCAGCACCGAGGCCGTCGTGTCGTACCCCGGCACGAGCGACAGCGTGAGCGAATCGAGATCGCCCTCGGCATAGAAGACCTTGCGCATCACGTCGACCGTGACCTCGTCGCGTCCTTGGATGTCGCTGAGGTTGAGCACGGTGTCGTCGGCCTCCGGCCGCACCGGAGGCGCGTCGGCATCGACGCGGACGCGAAGCCAGGCGGATGCCTGCTGCCCGCCGTCGTTCTGAATCGTGTAGAGCACCGCGTAGTCACCCTCGGCGTCTGGTGCGTGGAACGTGATGCGGTCGGCCGATTTGGGCACATCGACGACGGCGACGGCGGATTCCGCTCCCTCGATGTGGAGCGGGCTCGCGTTCGGATCGGAGTCGTTCTCGAGCACCCGCACGGTGAGAGCGGTGCCCGGAGTGGTGACGACGACGTCGTCGACCGCGACAGGGAGGCTGGCCGTATCGAAGCTCGGACTGATGCCCACCCGCACGACGCCGGTCGCGCGCGCTCCGAGACTGTCGACCACCTCGTAGGAGAAGGCATCCGTGCCCTGCGAGGCGGCACCCGCCGTGTAGGTCAGCACCTCGCCCGCGACGGTCACGTTTCCCTGAGTCGGATTCGACGCGGCGCCGACCAGTCTCACGGAGTCGCCGTCGGCATCCATGTCGCCCAGCGGCACCGGGATCGTGACGGTGTCGCCCGCGAGCACTCGAGCCGACAGGGTGGGCGGCACCGGCGCCGTGTTGGTCGCGGCGTCGGCCTCCCTCACCGCGATCGTCACCGGGGCCGTGTCGAATTGCACGTCGGCCGTCGTGCCCAGCCGATAGATGGCCGTGTAGTCCCCCGGCTCATCCGGCGCCAGGTAACGCAGGCGGTTGCCGGAGACGAACAGCAGCCCGCCGCCCGCCGGCACGTTCTGCACGAGCTGCGGGTCGAGCACGAGGGGCTTGCGATTCGGATGCTCGTCGTTGGCCACCACGGGGATGTCGACGACCTCTCCCACGCGCACGGAGACGCTGTCGGCCACCGCGACGGGCGCCTGCAGCCGCTTCGGCTCGGGAACCTGGTAGACGGTGACGACACCGTCGGCACTCGAGAATCCGTTCGTGGCCGTGTACGTGAACGTGACGGGGGCAGCGAGAGGATTGTTGAGCCGGACCCGCAGGATGCGGTGCTCGATGACCTCGACGACGACGCCGGACCCGGTGGGGACACCGCTCACGCCCGCAATGCTCAGCACTCCCCCGGCGGGGTCGATGTCGGACGCGAGCACGTCGACCATGTCTGTCTGCTGCTGGTAGAGAAACGCCACCGTCGGAACGGTGATCGGCTTGGTCGATGCGTCGGGCGCCGCGTCGATGTCGACCCGGATGATGCCCGTGGCCGTCTGCTGCGCCGCGTCGGTCACCGAGTACGACAGGTAGTGCACTCCCGCCTTCTGCGCCTGGAAGCGGAAGGTGCCCTTGGAGTAATTGGGCGTGATCTTCGTCTCCGGGTAGTCGGCGACGTTGCTGAGGCGGATGACGCCCGTGCCCCCTCGCACATGCGGGAGGGGTGAGATCTGCAGCTCCTGGCCCGTGTAGCCCTGCACGAGGAATCCGTCGGTGAGGATCGGAACGGAACCCGGGTCGGACACGGCTACCCGCACCTGGCCCGTTCCCGACAGCGTGAAGTCGGAGACCTGCAGCCCGATGTCCTTCTCGGCTGCTGCTGTGCCGCCGTCACGGAAGTCGAGCTCGCCGGCGGGCGAGAACGACACACGGTCGGGCTCGGCCGTCTGCGCGTCCTCCAGGTACATCGGGTCGCCGTCGGGGTCGTACCAGTCGCCGAGCACATTCGCCGTGAAGGAGCCCCCGGCGGCTACGGTCGCCTTCGTCGTCCTCGCTTGGACGGGAGCCGAGTTCTCGCCCGGGGCGCGCACTGTCACCGAGACCGTGCTCGTTGCCGTGCCGCCCCGGCCGTCGGAGATGGTGTAGTCGAACGAGAATGTTCCGGATGCCTGCGGCGTCAGCGTGACCTGCAGTTGCTGCGCGGTGCTGACGAGGTCGACCTTCGCGATCGCAGGATCGATCTCGGAGGTCGCCGTGATCGAGAGGACGTCGCCGTTCGGGTCGTAGTCGTTGAGCAGCACGGGAAGGATGCTGGAGACGCCCGGGCGAGCGCCGAAGTCGTCGGGGGTGGCGACGGGCGGCTGCTGGTCTTTGACGAGCTCGGGCGGGGTGTCGTCGTCGACCTCGTCGTCTTGTTGGGGATCGTCGTCATCGTCGATCAGCTGATCCCAGTTGTCGATGAGCCGGTTCTCGTGCTGCACCGCCCACACGCGTCCTGCACCGCGCTCGTTGAGGACGACGTAGCGTCCGTTGCTCCGGAATGCCAGGTCGTCCTCGGCCGAGACGCCGGCCAGCCGGCCGCGCACGGCATCCGCCGAGCCGCAGCGCTGCCAGGTGGTTCCGTCTGCCCAGGCCGCGTACGCGCATCCGTCGTCGACGAGCGGCTGTGTCGGTCGCCCGTCGGCACCGTCGACCAGTTGCTCGACGTCGCCCGTCGACGTGTCGATGCTCAGCAGGCCACCCGTGTAGGCGAGCAGCAGGGGCCCGTCCGTCGTGGTCGGCGCCGCGAGCCGGAGCTCCGCCGACGAGGCGATGCGGTCGGACAGATCGATCCGCGATCCGCCCACCAGCACGGCGCGACTCGTCACGTCGAGAACGGATGCGACGCCGCCCGTGCGTGTGATCTGCAGCTCGTCGGACTCCTCGACATCGAGGCCCGACACAGGCTCGGAACGCGGCTCGGCGCCGGACGAGAGATCCGCTGTCACGAGCCGCTGAGACTGGCGGTCGAATCCCACCAGCGTTCCGGTGTCGTCGACGGCTACGACGCTGCCCGCATCGAGACTCAGCAACGGCTGGGCCGAGTCGTCGAAGGCCTCGAGATTGGCCTGGCGCACGACCCACACCTCGCCCGTGGCGCCCGAATGGATGACGATCTGGCCCTCGACGAGCATCACGTCGGGGTCACCCGCCGGAAGCGGGGTGGTGGAGGTCACCTGCGACGAAGCGGGATCGATCACCTGGAGTGTGTTGCTCGTGTGATTGTGGGCGAGCACGGTGTCTCCCCGCTGCAGCACGTCGATGTCGCTGCCCTCGCTCGTCACCACCGTGTTGAGTTCGAAGACATCGGTGTTCGCCCGCCCCACGACCTGGCGCGCACCGTTCGTCACCCAGACCGACGCGTCGTCGAGCTCGAGTTTCTGCTCGGTGTAACCCGTCGACACGAGTGCGATCACGAGAACCACGGCCGTGACGACGAGCACGCTCACCGTGGTGATCGCCTGGGAAGCGTGGGCGCGGAGCCAGCGGAAGATCATCAGCCGGCCCCGGCCGATGCGCACTTCTCGGCCGATGGATCGCCGAGTCGGCCGTCTCTCGAGACGCGCACCGTGATGCACTCGGGAACGAGAGGGTCGGCCTGAACGGTGAATTCGGTCGTGGACTGGGTCGATGTCGAACCGTCTGCCGAACGGATCACATAGAGGTCACCGTCTGCGACCCCGGGGTCGCGCCACGAGAACACGATGGTGTCTGCGCCGGAGCTGGCGCGGATGTCGCTGACGGCAGGAATCGAGGTGTTGAGTGCACCCAGCACGAGCACGACCGCAGCGACGACCGCAGCGACCAGCACCAAGGCGCTGCCGACGACCGCGGCGATCACTCCGGGCCTGCGCAGCGGCTTCGCCCTGGCCGTCGTGGCCTGCCTGATGACGGTGACGCTCGAGTCGGTCGAGTCATGAGCCGACTCGCCCCGTCGACCACGATGACGCGTGCGAGCACCGCCCGCACCGCGTACCGAGACGCCGCCCTGCGCCGCCCTCGTGAGCGGTGTGGCGGACGCTCTCTGAGCTGCAGATGGGAACGCTTCGTTCGAGATATCGGCCGAGGTCTGCGGGAGCGAGAGGGTCGACTCGATGAGCTGGAGCCCGCGGACGACTTCGAGAACGCTCGCGGGGCGCGCGGCAGGGCTCTTCGACATGCATGACGCGAGGAGCGTCTCGAGCTCGGCCGGAACATCCGGTCGACCCGTGGGCGGCACGCGGTCGCGGCCGACGATGCGGCGTTGCAGGTCATCGCGCGTGTTGCTCTTACCCGGATACTCGAAAGGGCTGCGACCCGCGAGCATCGAGTAGAGGGTCGCCGCCAACGACCACACCTCGCTGCGCACCGTTCCGCGCGTCTCGGACTGCAGCACCTCCGGTGCAGACCAGGGAACGCTCATGCCCTCGGCCTCATCGCGATCGGCCTCGGCCACGGTCGCCGCGATTCCGAAGTCGGCGAGCACCGGGTGGTTGTACTGCGTGATGAGGATGTTCGACGGCTTGATGTCGCGATGCAGAAAGCCGAGCCGGTGGGCGCTCTCGAGCGCGCTGCCGATCTTGACGCCCGCGGTGAGCACCTCAGCCAAAGGGATGCGCTCGGTCTTGTACCTCGTGCCGAACGACGAGGGGCAGTACTCCATCACGAGGTACGGGCGTCCGTCCGGTGCGATGCTCGCGGCGTGCACCGTCACGACGGACGGATGCGTCGCCAGCTGCGACATCAGATTCGCCTCGGAGAGGAACATCGCACGCACGCTGTTGCTGGCCACGCCGGGCAGCAGGACCTTGACGGCGACGTCGGCCCGGGGCAGCGCCTGCTCGTAGAGGAAGACGTCCGCGAATCCACCCTTGCCCAATGCACGCAGGTGCGTGTAGCCCGCGAGAACCGGCGGCTGTGACGGCAGCCTGCGAGCCATGGGCGTTCCTCTTTCGAGACGGGTACGTGGGGCGGGGCGAGAACCTCTTGACTGTCCCCCGAAAGCCGTCCCTCCACTGTACATATGCCATCCCCGGCATCGTGCACCTGGAGCCTCCAGTGGGGTGCCCCCAATCAGGGTCACACGATCAGTCGTACCGGGGAAGAGTGGTGTCGGCGTCGGCCACGTCGTCGCTCCGCAGCACCTCGACGACGAGCGTGGTCACGTTGTCTCGCCCCCCGGCCGCGAGCGCCGCCTCGAGAAGCAGACCGGCCGCATCGTCGGCGTCGGTGGCCTCGGCCAGCAGAAGGCGGATGAGGTCGACGTCGACCTCTTTCGTCAGGCCATCGGAGCAGATCAGGAGCCTGGCACCCTCCGATACAGGGATGAACCAGAGATCGGGAACGGGGTTCTTGCCGAATCCCACCGCCCTCGTGATGATGTTCCGGTTCGGGTGCGACTCGGCCTCGAGCGCCGTGATCCGGCCCGAGTCGACCATCGCCTGCACGGCGGAATGGTCGACGGTCACCTGCGTCAGCACACCGTCGACCAGCGAGTACACGCGCGAGTCGCCGATGTTGAACACCGCCCAGTACGGTCTCCGGCCCTGGATGGTCAGAGCGATTCCGGTGACGGTCGTCCCGGATCCGGCTCGATCATGGCTGCCGGCGATCTCTCCGATGTCGTCGCTCGCCTGGCGGAGAGCCCGGGCGATGTCGTCGGTCGACGCGAAGTCGCCTGACATGTATTCCGCGAGCCGCATGACGACGGCTGCGCTCGCCTCGTCGCCCGCGGCGTGTCCTCCCATGCCGTCGGCGACAGCGAAGACCGGTGCAGCCGCGAGGTAACTGTCCTGGTTGCCCGAGCGTTTGAGCCCCGTGTTCGTCTGTGCCGCCCACGAGAGAGCCAACTGCCCACCGTCATCGGGCAGCGCCACCGTGACTGCCCCCACGGTCGAGGCGGCGACGTTCACCACGACGCCCCCTCGGCGGGCAGAGCGCCCGATCGCTCGACGATCTGGAGCACGACGTCGTCACCCAGGTCGAGCAGGGTTCCGGCCGCGACGACCCGACTCGCACCGGGACTGAGCAACGACGGAGCCGCTCCGGGCGCACGCACACGCGTTCCATTCGTCGAGCCGAGATCGCGAACCACGACCGCGCGGCCCTCCTGCAGGATCTCGACGTGAGTCGAACTGACCTCACGGCGAGGCGACGGCACAGCCACGAGTTCGGGCACGAGGCCGGATGTGATGCGCGGGCTCTTCGGCGATCGCCCGACATAGACGGCGCGGTCGAGCGCGACCGTGCGACCGTCGGGAAAGGCCACGGCCATACCGTGTGAGGCGCCGGCGGCAGCCGTCGGATCTATGCGCGTTCGCCGACCGCTCGTGGAGGGAGCCCCTGCGTTGACGTGGGCGCTGGCGGGGATGCTCGGGATCGCCGGAAGCGAGGGCGGCAGGAGCGGGGCGGCGGCCGTGTCTGCTGTGGGGCGTGGCGAGGAGGCGCCTGTCGACGATTCGGGGCGCGAACGGCCCGGGCCGATGACGGTATCGGCGGAGGCATCCGGATCATCGGTCGGGTCCGTCATCGCGGGCGGCTGTCCCAGGATGGTCTGATCGTCGGTGATGGCGTGCCTGCCTTCGGCAGCGGCGAGGGCGGGCTGGCCGATGATCGTGTCGTCGACATCGTTGCCTGTTCGTGTCAGCGATTCGGGAACCGTGTCTTCGACAGCCACGATTGCGCTCCGACGAATGATGGTGTCGTCGTCGATGCCGCCCCCGTCCTCCAACTCGAGCCTCGCGACGTCGCCGATGACATCTCCGACATGCGCGGAGGCAGGCGCACTGGCGTCGCGGACCCAGACCAGCACGGACACGTCGGCTCCGACCAGCAGTTGCACGGCACCGTCGGCCGAGCGTCGAAGCTGGCACGCTTTCGGATCGATGACATCGGGGTGAATGTGAAGAGTCACCGGCTCAGGCCATTCGACGCGCATCAACCCAGCACCCACCTGAACTCCCGCCCTGCCGTCGACGGTCGTCGTCGCCTGTCGCGGCCCAGTTTATTACGCCGGAGCTCGCCTCCGTTCCTGCCCGACGGCTTAGGCTCGAGCCTGTGGCAGAGGCTGTGATGAAGACGCTCCCGTCGAAGACGGTCGCCCGGCTGACACCCGATCCGTTCGTCGCCGGGGCGCTGACCTTGCACCTCGATTCAGCGCCGCAATCGCACATCTCCCTGCGCGATCCACGCGATCTCTTCTACGACTACGTGCGACGCATGGGAACCGCCATCGATCTCGCCGCTCCGGCCGGCGAGCCGATCGATGTCCTGCACCTCGGTGCGGGGGCGCTCACCCTCGCCCGCTATGTCGCCGAGACGCGACCGGGATCCCTCCAGCTCGCCGTGGAGAGCGAGAAGGGGCTCGTTCCGTTCGTGCTGGCTGCGGCTCCCCTGCCACGATCTTCGACGATCGATCTCATCGAGGGCGACGCTCTCGACTCGCTCGGCGCGCTCGCCGCTGCGGATTCGGCCTGGAGAGAGCGGGCGGACGTCGTGATCTGCGACGTGTACGCGGGGGTCGAGACCCCCACGCACCTCGTGACGCCGGCGTTTTTCGAGGCCGTCGCCAGAGTTCTGGCTCCGGCTGGGGTTGTTCTGGTGAACGTGGCGGACGACGCCGATCTCTCGCGGAGCGAAGCTCAGCTCGCGGCCCTCAGAGCGGTCTTTCCCGTCATCGCGGTGATCGGCCCGTCCGCTGTGCTCGCCGGCCGCGAGGGGGGAAACATCGTCTTTCTCGCCGGAGCGGACCCGGCCATCCTCGATCGGATGCCGGCCCTCGCGGCGGCCGGGCCGCATCCGGTCGCCTGGCACGTCGCCATGAACGAGTGAGGCGGGGCACGTACGCTCGTGCCTCGTCGCCTCGCTCTGACGATCTCGACGGATTCGTGAGAGCTCATCGCGCAAAGCGCGGTACGGTCACCTCATGAGAAGTACCGCCGTCGAACGCCGTTCCGATGCCGCGAGAGTCGCTCTCTCCCACTTCGCCAGAGGCGGCTACGACGGCACCGCGGTGAGCGCCATCGCGTCAGAACTCGGAGTGTCTCAGCCGTATCTCTTCAAGCTGTTCACCAGCAAGTCGGCTCTCTTCCTGGAGTGCGTCAACCTCTGCTACGACATGATCGAGCGGAATGCGATCTCCGCGCTCGAGGCCGCATCGGAGCACGGCCGCGTGCCGTCCCTCGACGATATCGGGGACGCCTATCGACAGAGCATCGCCGATACGGATCTGCTGATGTTCCAGCTTCAGGCCTGGGCAGCATCGGGGGCTCATCCCGAGATCAAGGCGGTGGTGGCCGCGCGCTTCGTGCGATCTCTCGAGCTGGGCCGGGAGATGACCGGCTCCAGCGCCGACGAGATGAACGAACTGTTCGCCCGGGGGGCTCGGCTCGTCGTCACGTCGGCGCTGGGAATCGGCCTTCTCACCTGAACTCAGCCGGTTATCCCGTGACCGTCAGTGTGTTGCTCACGGACACGAGCGCCACCGTGGCGGCCATGATGAACCCTCCGATGTACGGATTGTTCGTCGCCCGGTAGATCTTGCGCGACACCACGGCGGCCACCGCGAGGATGACGATGACGGGGAAGAGCCAGATGCTGTTGATACCGGGGAATCCGGGCACCAGTTCACCGGTGACGAAGAACGTCGTGTACTGCACCACCACGAGCACCAGCGGAGCGAGCGCATTGAACAACGCGAGGATCGCCGTGTTCACCCATTCCTTGCCACGGATCGCGAAGCGGCTGAAGACATTGATCGCGATGGAATTCGAGACGAAGTACACCAGGAAGAACGGCAGGTAGAGGAACGACCACCAGATCTTGTCCGGCGTGAACCACTTGACCGCCAGCACCCAGATGCGGAAGTCGGTCTTGAAGAAGTAGTCGACGATCGCGACGATCGCGAATGCGGCGACGACGACGACCGCGCCGAGACCGATGCCCTGGAAGAACTTCTTCCAGCCTGGCAGCAGCCCGGTGGCACGCAGATCGACACCGGTACGCCGTCCGTAGGCGAAATACGAGATCGCCGCGATCAGCAGGGTCACCACGCCGTTGATCGCCGCCCAGAGAGCGATGAAGAACACGGCGCCCTGCGGGAACGCCGACGGCACGGAGTTGAAGGAGAGAGCTCCGATGGTGGCGTTCTGCGCGAGAAGGATGTAGCTCACGCCCGACACGATCGCAGAGACGATCAAGCCGCCCCAGAACCAGGCGAGGCCGGCACGGTTTCGGCCTTCGAGCGGTGCCTGCTCCGTGCGACGAAGCCCGGCGAAGGCGCGCGTGCTCAAGAGGGCCTTGGCGAAGGCGACCAGGAAGATTCCGAAACCGACCAGGCCCAGCGCGTTGAACGCCTCCTTCCACTGCCAGACCTGCGAGTCGGCGGAAACAGGGTTCGGGCTTCCGAGGGTCTTCTCGAAATACGCCACCGTGTCGGCGACGGTCTGCTTCGAGAAGGGCCCCCACGGGTGGGTCTGGGCCGGCGTATACAAGACGCGCGACGCATCCGTGCCGTCGATCGTGTCGCTGTAGAACTCGCCTGCAACCCGCTTCTCGGTGAGGCTGCTCGGGTCTTGGCCGAAGTTGAGGAACGACTGGGCATTGGGCGTCGTGACGAAGTCGCGGGGCTTCGTGATGGCGACGCCGTTCGCGTCGTAGCTGCGGAAGAAGAACTCGTCGTACTGGTCGGCCACGAGTCCGACGTCACGCGAGCCGTAGAGGTTGTAGTACGAGCCGTCCTCCTGCGCGTAGAACGCCTCGTTGTCGACCAGCAGCACGGACGAGATGAGCTGGGTGTCGGCCGAGTTGTCGGCGATCACGCTGTAGTTGGCGGCGCGGGCTCCATTGGAGTGCCCCTCGACACCGATGCTGTCGACATCGACGTAGGGCAGCTGGGCCACGAGCTTCACGGCGTCGTACATGCCCGTGCCGTTGACGGGGATGTCCTTCTGATCGAGCGGGCCTGAGTTGCCGTGGCCGTAGAGGTCGACGGAGACGACGACGAATCCGCGGCGCGCGAGCTCGACGTACACGGCGTCCTGCATCTCGCGGTTGTTCCACCAGCCGTGCGACACCACGACGGCCGGGGCCTTGCTGTCGGCTGTCGCCGTGTCGGGCTTGAACAGGAGGGCGCTGAGCGTCTCGCCGGACGAGGTCTCCCACTCCATGTCCTTGGTGGTCACGTGGCCGCCGTCGTTCTGAACGAAGAAGGCGCCGATCGCTGAGACGAGGCAGAGTGCCAGGGCGAGCACCAGCATGAAGGCATTGGTGCGCAGGAATGTGCGTTTCATATTTCCCCTTTGAAGTATGCGGTAGTGACCGCTCGCTAACTTTACTCACCGCCCCGGCCGCTGACGCCCCGTCTGACGTGCACATCTGTGCACATCCGTGCACCGGGCTACCACAACGACAAAGAGCCCCTCACCGCGAACGGTGAGGGGCTCTGTGTCGTGCGGAACCTGCTTAGTTGTAGGTTCCCGGGGTGTAGTCGTCGCTCGAGAAGCTGTCGAAGTCGACGAACGACAGGTCGGCCTCTGAGAACGACGCGTCATCGGTGAAGATGCGGTTCGGGTAACGCTCCGCCTTCGCCTCATCGGTCGCCTCGACGGCGACGTCGCGGTAACGCGGCAGTCCCGTTCCGGCGGGGATGAGCTTACCGATGATGACGTTCTCCTTCAGACCCATCAGCGGGTCGGACTTGCCCTCCATGGCGGCCTGCGTGAGAACACGCGTGGTCTCCTGGAACGACGCGGCCGACAGCCACGACTCGGTCGCGAGGGACGCCTTGGTGATACCCATGACCTCCTGACGAGCGGATGCCGTCTTCTTGCCCTGGGTGAGCGCCTCGCGGTTGAGCGTGTTGTAACGCGCCCGGTCGACGAGCTCGCCCGGCAGCAGATCGGTGTCACCGTGCTCGACGACAGTCACCTTGCGGAGCATCTGACGAACGATGACCTCGATGTGCTTGTCGTGGATGGGAACACCCTGCGAGCGGTAGACGCCCTGCACGCCGCCCACGAGGTGCTTCTGCACCTCGCGGACACCCTTGACGCGCAGAACCTCCTTCGGGTCGACGGCACCGATGATGATCTGCTGTCCGAGCTCGACGTGCTGACCGTCTTCGATGAGAAGCGTCGAACGCTTCAGCACCGGGTAGGCGATCGGCTCGTCGCCGTTGTCGGGCGTCAGGATGACCTTGCGGCTGCGATCGGTGTCTTCGATGTGCACGCGGCCTGCGGCTTCGGCGATCGGGGACGCACCCTTGGGGGTACGAGCCTCGAACAGCTCCTGCACACGGGGCAGACCCTGCGTGATGTCATCTGCGGATGCCGAACCGCCGGTGTGGAAGGTACGCATCGTCAGCTGGGTTCCGGGCTCACCGATCGACTGGGCCGCGATGATACCGACGGCCTCGCCGATGTCGACGAGCAGACCCGTGGCGAGCGAGCGGCCGTAGCAGGCAGCACACACACCGACAGCCGACTCACACGTGAGAACGGAGCGCACCTTGATGATGTTGACTCCGGCCGCAACCAGCTTGTCGATCAGAACGTCTCCGACGTCGTCTCCGGCCTCGGCCACGACAGTGCCCTTGGCGTCGACTGCATCGGCCGCGAGCGACCGGGCGAACACCGAGTTCTCGACGTTCGGGTCCTTGGTCCACTTGCCGTCTGCACCCTCGATCGCGATCGGGAGATCGAGCCCCTTGGAGGTACCACAGTCGTCTTCACGGATGATGACGTCCTGCGACACATCGACGAGACGACGCGTGAGGTATCCCGAGTCGGCCGTACGGAGGGCCGTGTCGGCCAGACCCTTACGGGCACCGTGCGTCGCGATGAAGTACTCGGCGACCGAGAGTCCTTCGCGGTAGCTCGAGATGATCGGGCGAGGGATGATCTCACCCTTCGGGTTGTTCACCAGGCCTCGCATACCGGCGATGTTGCGCACCTGCAGCCAGTTACCACGAGCACCGGAGGTCACCATGCGGTTGATGGTGTTGTCCTTCGGGAAGTTGTCGCGCATGGCCTGCGCGACCTCTTCGGTTGCCTTGGTCCAGATCTGGATGAGCTCCTGGCGACGCTCGAGGTCGGTCGTGAGACCCTTCTCGAACTGGCCCTGCACCTTGGCGGCCTGCTTCTCGTAACCCTGCACGATCTCGCGCTTGTTCGGCGGAGTCAGGATGTCGGAGAGCGCCACGGTCACACCGGAACGGCTGGCCCAGTAGAAACCGGCGTCCTTGATGCGGTCGAGCGATGCAGCGACCTCGACCTTGGGGTAGCGCTCGGCGAGGTCGTTGACGATCTCCGAGAGCTGACCCTTGTCGGCCACAGCCTGGATGTAGGGGTAGTCGACCGGAAGCGCCTCGTTGAAGAGGGCGCGACCCAGCGTGGTCTCGACGATGACGGGACCGTCGACGTAGTCGGCCGGACCCTCGTTCTCGCCGAAGTGCACGTCGTGCAGACGAATCTTGACGGGTGCGTTCAGGTCGAGCGACTTCTGGTCGTGCGCCAGGATCGCCTCGGCGACGGAGGAGAACGCACGGCCTTCGCCGATCGCACCCTCTTTCACCGTGGTGAGGTGGTGCAGACCGATGATCATGTCCTGGGTGGGCAGGGTCACCGGGCGACCGTCGGACGGCTTCAGGATGTTGTTCGATGCGAGCATCAGGATGCGCGCCTCGGCCTGGGCCTCGACACTCAGCGGCAGGTGAACGGCCATCTGGTCACCGTCGAAGTCGGCGTTGAACGCCGCGCAGACGAGGGGGTGAAGCTGAATCGCCTTGCCCTCGACGAGCTGAGGCTCGAAAGCCTGGATGCCCAGTCGGTGAAGCGTAGGTGCACGGTTCAGCAGCACAGGACGCTCGCGGATGATCTCCTCGAGCACGTCCCAGACCTGCGGACGGCTGCGCTCGACCATGCGCTTCGCGGCCTTGATGTTCTGAGCGTGGCTCAGATCGATCAGGCGCTTGATCACGAACGGCTTGAACAGCTCGAGTGCCATCTGCTTGGGCAGACCACACTGGTGCAGCTTGAGCTGCGGACCGACGATGATGACCGAACGACCGGAGTAGTCGACACGCTTTCCGAGCAGGTTCTGGCGGAACCGACCCTGCTTTCCCTTGAGCATGTCGCTCAGGGACTTGAGGGCGCGGTTGCCGGTACCGGTGACGGGGCGTCCACGACGACCGTTGTCGAACAGAGCGTCGACGGCCTCCTGCAGCATGCGCTTCTCGTTGTTCACGATGATCTCGGGAGCACCGAGGTCGAGCAGGCGGCGGAGACGGTTGTTGCGGTTGATCACGCGACGGTAGAGGTCGTTCAGGTCGCTTGTTGCGAAGCGGCCACCGTCGAGCTGCACCATCGGGCGCAGCTCCGGCGGGATCACGGGAACGACGTCGAGCACCATGGCTGCCGGCGAGTTGCCGGTCGCGAGGAAGGAGGACACCACGCGCAGGCGCTTGATGGCACGGATCTTCTTCTGGCCCTTGCCTTCGGCGATCTGAAGGTGAAGGTTCTCACCCTCGGTCACCAGGTCGAAGGCCTCGAGGCGCTTCTTGATGGCCTCGGCACCCATGTAGGCGCTGAAGTACTGGCCGTAGCGGTCCTGGAGCTCGTGGAAGACGGCGTCCTCGGGCTTGAGCTCGCCGACCTTGAGGCTGCGGAAGTCCTCCCACACGCGCTCGAGCTGACCGATCTGCTCGTCGTACGCCTTGCGGGTCTGTCCCATCTCCTTCTCGGCGGAGTCCTTCGTACGACGCTTCTGGTCGCTCTTCGCGCCTTCGGCCTCGAGGGCTGCCAGGTCGGTCTCGAGCCGCTGGAGGCGGTTCGCGATCGTGGAGTCGCGCTGGTCGGACAGGGTCTTGATCTCGAGGCGGAGCTCGTTCTCGAGGCCGGGCATGTCTTCGTGGCGAGCATCTTCGTCGACCGAGATGATCATGTAGGCGGCGAAGTAGATGACCTTCTCGAGGTCTTTCGGCGCCATGTCGAGCAGGTAGCCCAAGCGCGACGGAACGCCCTTGAAGTACCAGATGTGGGTGACGGGAGCGGCGAGCTCGATGTGGCCCATGCGCTCACGACGAACCGAGGACTTGGTGACCTCGACGCCGCAGCGCTCGCAGACGATTCCCTTGAATCGCACCCGCTTGTACTTACCGCAGGAACACTCCCAGTCACGGCTCGGCCCGAAGATCTGCTCTCCGAAGAGGCCGTCCTTCTCGGGCTTCAGCGTGCGGTAGTTGATCGTCTCCGGCTTCTTTACCTCACCGTGTGACCACTTGCGGATATCGTCTGCCGTGGCAAGACCGATACGCAGTTCGTCAAATGTTGTAACGTCCAGCAATGTTTTCTCTTCTCCTGAAGGTTGCGTCAGCTAAGTAACTAAGCCGGATCAGATGTCGTCGATGGACGACGACTCGAACCGGGTGGAGATGTTGATGCCGAGCTCTTCAGCTGCACGGAAGACCTCGTCATCCGTGTCGCGCAGGCTCACTGCTGTTCCGTCGGCCGAGAGAACCTCGACGTTCAGACACAGCGACTGCATCTCCTTGATGAGCACCTTGAAGCTCTCGGGAATACCGGGCTCCTGGATGTTCTCGCCCTTGACGATCGCCTCGTAGACCTTGACGCGGCCGAGGATGTCGTCGGACTTGATGGTCAGGAGTTCCTGGAGCGCGTACGCGGCTCCATAGGCCTCGAGGGCCCAGACCTCCATCTCACCGAAACGCTGTCCACCGAACTGTGCCTTACCACCCAGCGGCTGCTGCGTGATCATGGAGTACGGACCCGTCGAACGCGCGTGGATCTTGTCGTCGACGAGGTGGTGCAGCTTCAGGATGTACATGTAACCGACCGAGATGGGCTCGGGGTACGGCTCACCGGAGCGGCCGTCGAACAGACGGGCCTTTCCGGAAGAACCGATGAGGCGGTCGCCGTCGCGGGTCGGAGTCGTCGAGTCGAGCAGACCGGCGATCTCCTCCTCGAACGCACCGTCGAACACGGGGGTCGCGACCTTCGTGTTCGGAGCGGCCTTGCGGGCCTGCTCGGGCAGCTCGGCAGCCCACTTGGGCTTGCCTTCGACCTCCCAGCCCTGCTTGGCGATCCAGCCGAGGTGCGTCTCGAGAACCTGGCCGAAGTTCATTCGACCGGGGATTCCCAGCGGGTTCAGCACGATGTCGACGGGGGTTCCGTCGGCGAGGAACGGCATGTCTTCGACCGGGAGGATCTTGGAGATGACGCCCTTGTTGCCGTGACGGCCGGCGAGCTTGTCGCCCTCGGTGATCTTGCGCTTCTGGGCGATGTAGACGACAACACGCTGGTTGACGCCCGAGCCCAGCTCGTCGTCGTTCTCGGCAGAGAACTCCTTGACGGCGATGATCGTGCCCTGCTCACCGTGGGGAACCTTCAGCGACGTGTCGCGAACCTCGCGGCTCTTCTCGTTGAAGATGGCGCGCAGCAGGCGCTCCTCGGCGCTGAGCTCGGTCTCGCCCTTGGGCGTGACCTTGCCGACGAGGATGTCGCCGGGGCGGACCTCGGCACCGATGCGGATGATGCCGCGCTCGTCGAGGTCTGCGAGCAGCTCGGGCGAGACGTTGGGGAGGTCACGGGTGATCTCCTCTTTACCCAGCTTCGTGTCGCGCGCGTCGACCTCGTACTCCTCGATGTGGATCGAGGAGAGCACGTCGTCTTTCACCAGGTTCTGGCTCAGGATCATCGCGTCTTCGAAGTTGTAGCCTTCCCACGGCATGAATGCCACGAGCAGGTTCTTTCCGAGCGCGAGCTCGCCGTTCTCGGTGGCGGGACCATCGGCCAGGACCTGGCCGACCTCGACCCGCTCACCTTCGGCGACGATCACACGGTGGTTGTAGCTGGTGCCCTGGTTCGAGCGGTCGAACTTGCGCAGGTAGTAGTCCTGCGTTCCGCCCTCGTCGAGCTGGATGGTGACGACGTCTGCCGAGACCTCGGAGACGACACCGGCCTTGAGCGTGGTGACCACGTCTCCGGCGTCGATGGCCGCGTAGCCCTCCATACCGGTACCCACGAGCGGGCTCTCGCTGCGCAGCAGCGGAACAGCCTGGCGCTGCATGTTGGCACCCATGAGGGCGCGGTTCGCATCGTCGTGCTCGAGGAAGGGGATGAGGCTGGTCGCGACCGACACCATCTGGCGCGGCGAGACGTCCATGTAGCCGATGTCCTCGGCCGGGAACAGGTCGACCTCTCCGCCCTTGCGGCGGGCGAGAACGCGCGTCTCGGCGAAGCGGGCCTCGCCGGTGAGCGGGGCGTTGGCCTGGGCGACGATGTACTCGTCTTCTTCGCTGGCGGTGAGGTAGTCGATGGTCGCCGTGACCACGCCGTCGACAACGCGACGGTACGGGGTCTCGATGAAACCGAACGAGTTGATGCGCGCGAACGATGCGAGCGATCCGATCAGACCGATGTTCGGGCCTTCAGGGGTCTCGATGGGGCACATGCGGCCGTAGTGCGACGGGTGAACGTCTCGCACCTCGACGCCGGCGCGCTCACGGCTCAGACCACCCGGGCCCAGCGCGGAAAGTCGACGCTTGTGCGTCAGACCCGCGAGGGGGTTGTTCTGGTCCATGAACTGCGACAGCTGGCTGGTTCCGAAGAACTCCTTGATCGCGGCGACGACGGGGCGCACGTTGATCAGGGTCTGCGGGGTGATGGCCTCGATGTCCTGAGTGGTCATACGCTCGCGGACGACGCGCTCCATACGAGACAGACCCGTGCGGACCTGGTTCTGGATGAGCTCGCCGACGGCGCGGATACGACGGTTTCCGAAGTGGTCGATGTCATCGACGTCGAGACGGATGTCGACCTTCTTGCCCTCGCGGGTGCCGGGGATCGTGGTCTGGTTGTCGTGAAGAGCGACCAGGTACTTGATCGTGGCGATGATGTCCTCGACCGTGAGCACGGAGTTGCTCAGTGCGCTCTCGATGCCGAGCTTGCGGTTGATCTTGTACCGACCGACCTTCGCGAGGTCGTAGCGCTTCGAGTTGAAGTAGAAGTTGTCGAGGAGCGCACGCGCAGCCTCGGCAGCGACCTGCTCGCCCGGACGCAGCTTGCGGTAGATGTCCTTGAGCGCCTCTTCTTTCGTGAGGATCGTGTCCTTTTCGAGGGTGGCCTCGATAGACGCGTATCCCTTGAACTCGGAGAGGATCTCTTCACTCGTGAGACCGAGGGCCTTCAGGAAGACGGTGACGCTCTGCTTGCGCTTGCGGTCGATGCGAACGCCGACCTGGTCGCGCTTGTCGATCTCGAACTCGAGCCATGCACCACGGCTCGGGATGATGCGCGAGGAGTAGATGTCCTTATCGGACGTCTTCTCCTGGGCGCGCTCGAAGTAGACACCGGGGCTGCGCACGAGCTGCGAGACGACGACGCGCTCGGTGCCGTTGATGATGAACGTGCCGCGCTCGGTCATGAGTGGGAAGTCGCCCATGAAGACGGTCTGCGTCTTGATCTCACCGGTCTGGTGGTTCATGAACTCGGCCTCGACGTAGAGCGGAGCCGCGTAGGTCTTGCCACGCTCCTTGCACTCGTCGATCGTGTACTTCTCAGGCTCGAGGAACGGAGCGGTGAAGCTCAGCTGCATCGTTTCGCCGAGGTCCTCGATCGGAGAGATCTCTTCGAAGATCTCCTCGAGTCCCGAGTTGTTGGCGAGGTCCTGACGACCGGCCTTCTTCGCCTCGGCGACGCGCTCTTTCCAGATGTCGTTGCCGACGAGCCAGTCGAAGCTCTCGGTCTGCAGAGCGAGCAGATCCGGGACCGTCAGAGTGTCTGTGATCTTCGCGAACGAGAGACGCGATGCGTTTCTCCCGGTCTTGGGTGAGTTGGTGGTTGCGTTGCGCGCAGCAGCCAAGGAAATAACCTCCGTGGACCCCGTCGGGTCTCAGTACTGTCGGTTGACTAATAAGGATGTTTCGTTTGCGATCGCACCCGGCTTCGACCTACATTTGTCAAGAAGTTCGGGGATGTAAGACCATGGCTGCCGACCGCGATATGAGGGCATGGTTTTACTGGGAGCGCAAAGGTCAACTATATGCGCATCCGACGCGCCTGTCCACCGCTTTTCTTGATTAGTTTCTGAATCTCCGGTATAACCGCCATCGCCGCGGTCCCCGAGCCCGTCGAGGGGATACTGGAACCATGAGCAGATCCACGCGAGGCGCCGATCGGGCCGAGCCCGAGCATCCATCGGCGACGCTCTCGAAGAGCGGCTTCCACGCCCGGATCGAGTCGGATCGCTACTCCCCCGGCAGCTTCCTGCTCGTGGTCGACGGCACTCCGCAGTCGCACGTCGACATCGACGACCCGACACACCTGAACTTCGAATACGTACGCCGCATCGGTCACGGCATCGACCTGCTGAGGCCCGCGGGCGACGCGATCACGGCGGTGCACCTGGGCGGCGGCGGTCTCACTCTCCCCCGCTACGTCGCCGCGACCCGAGCGGGTTCGCGCCAGCAGGTCGTGGAGTACGAGAGCGAACTCGTCGAGCTCGTTCGCCGGGAGCTGCCCCTTCCTCGTGACGCGCAGATCCGCATCCGGCACGGCGACGCCCGCGAGCAGCTCGCGGCCTTCCCACCCGGGTTGGTGGGCAACGTCGATCTGCTGGTCGTGGATGTCTTCTCGGGCGCCCGAACGCCGGCCCACGTCACGAGCGCCGAGTTCTACACGCTGGGTCGTACACTCCTCGCAGACGACGGCATGATCGCTGTGAATGTCGCCGACGGCGCCGGCCTCGCGTTCGCCCGGGGGCAGGCGGCGACGCTGTCGAGTGTCTTCGAGCACGTGTCGATCGTCCTCGACTCGCAGATGCTGAAGGCGAAGCGTTTCGGCAACGTGGTCATGTTCGGCTCGACCTCCCCTCTGCCGTTCGAGCGCATGCCACGGCTCGTCGCCGGCGACCCCGTCGCATCCAAGGTCGTCACCGGAGCCGAGCTGCGCAACTTCATCGCCGGCGCAGCGATCGTCACCGATCAGACGGCCGTCAAGTCGCCTCCCCCGGGGCGCAGCATCTTCCAGATCAAGCCCTGACCGGGCAGCAGACAGGAGCATCACCATGAGCGTCCGCCGCACCGCCACCGCACTGGCCGCCGCCGCGGTCTCGATGCTCGTGCTCAGCGGATGCGATTCGCCGAGACCCGAACGCACGGTCTCGACCGCGACGCCGCCGGTCGTCGCGACCGCCTCGCCCTCCCCCACTCCGACAGAGAGCGCGAACCCGCTCGCCGGGCCGTACTCGCCCACCGGCGACCTCACGGCCCTGGCCAACGACCTCGACGCCCCCTGGTCGATCGCGCCCGTCGGTGCCGACGGCATCCTGATCTCTGAGCGGGACTCGGCTCAGATCGTTCTGATCGACACCGCCGGGCAGAAGCGCGTCATCGGTGGCGTGGGCGGAGTTACGGCGACGGGCGAGGGAGGCCTCCTCGGCATCGCGGTGCAGAGCGCGGGTACCGAGCGCCGACTCTTCGCCTATTTCACCACCGCCGACGACAACCGGGTCGTGTCGTTTCCGCTCACCGGAACCGGCGCTTCCCTCGCTCTCGGCGCGGCCGCGGAGGTGATCACGGGTCTGCCCAAGGCGTCCAACCACAACGGTGGACGCATCGCCTTCGGTCCCGATGGCCTGCTCTACATCACCACGGGCGACGCCAACCAGCGCGATCGCGCGCAAGACGTGGCGTATCTCGGCGGCAAGATCCTGCGCCTGGATGCCTCGGGCTCGGTTCCCGCCGACAATCCGTTCGCCGGTTCCCCGGTCTACAGCCTCGGCCATCGCAACCCGCAGGGCATCGCCTGGCGTGCCGACGGCACCATGTTCGCCGCGGAATTCGGGCAGGACACGTGGGACGAACTCAACGTCATCGACCCCGGCGCCAACTACGGCTGGCCTGATGTGGAGGGGACCGACTCCTCCGACACCCGCTTCGTCGCCCCGATCGCACAGTGGGCGACCGACGATGCCAGCCCCAGCGGCATCGCGGTGATCGGCGACACGGTCTTCATGGCGGGTCTCGGTGGCGAGAGGCTGTGGACGATCGATCCTGCATCGGGAGCGCAGACGAGGGAGTTCTTCTCCGGTCAACTCGGACGGATTCGCGACGTCTACTCAGCCGGCGATGGAAGTCTGTTGCTGATAACCAACAACACCGACGGCCGCGGAGAACCCCGCCCCGGGGACGACACGCTGTACCGAGTCACGCTGGCGCCGACCTCCGGATAGGGTTGTTCGCAGCCCGCGAGACTTCAGAACGTCGAACGCGGCAGCACCGCGTGCCAATCAACGGAGTACCTGACCTAGTGAGCATCATCACCGGCTACGACCCTCGCAATCTCAGGGAGAAGATCGACGTCCAAGCGGCATCCGCTCGACTCGGCGAGCTGGGCCAATTGCGCAGCCTCTCGGCCCTCAACGAGAAGGTCGGTCTCTACCGCCTGCTCGGCCGTCTCGACGAGGCCTGGACCGTGGCGAACGAGGCCGTCAGGCACACCCGCTTCTCCGGAGACCGGGAGCAGCTGCTCGGGGCACGGATCCGCCGCGCCCAGGTGCAGCAGTACCAGGGAAAACTGCAGGCGGCTCTCTCCGAGCTGTCGCTGTGCGTCGACGAGGCGAGGGTGCACGAGTGGGGCCCGCTCGAGGCCGCCTCGCAGCTCACCCGGGGCAAGGTGCTCTTCGACATGGGCGACTACGAGGCCGCCCTGGTCGACTTCAAGGCCACCGTCTTCCTCTACGAGAAGATGGGCGCGTCGCTCGACCAGCTCGAGAGCTCACTCGTCGCCGTGGCCGTCACGGAGTCCTTTCTCACCGAGTCCTGAGTAGCTCGAGCCCGCTCTCGGGTCACGATATCGCACGGTCGGGTTAGTGTCTTCCCGTGGCTGATCTTGCAAAAGTACGCGTCTGGGCAGACGCGCTCATTTCGCTGCACCTCGATCCCCAGCTGTGGTCGTTCGGCTTCGACAATGCCAAGACACGCGCGGGGCTCTGCAGCTTCACCACGAAGCGCATCACGGTCTCGCGCTACCTTGCCGCCACATTCGACGACGACGAGATCCACCAGGTGCTGTTGCACGAGGTGGCGCACGCCATGGCGGGTCACCGAGCGGGGCACGGTCCCTCGTGGCAGCGCATCGCCGCATCCATCGGGTACGTCGGCTCGCGCACCCACAGCGGTTCCGTCGCCGACGAACTGGCGCCGTGGGTGGGCGTCTGCCCTGCGGGCCACGAGCACTTCCGCTATCGAAAGCCCGCTCGTACGCTCGCGTGCGGCACCTGCTCCAAGCGTTTCGATCCGGCCAACGTGATCGCCTGGCAACGCCGCGACATCGCCCCGGCACGACGTCGTCAGGCGGCCTTCCGCGGCTGAGGCGCCCGCTAGACGGGCGGTTGCGGGTCGTACTGGATGCCGCGGCGCACCTCACGTGCGCGCTCGACCCCCGCGAGTCGCGCGACGAGATGCAGGGCCATGTCGATGCCGGCGGAGACACCCGCTGCCGTGATCACATCACCGTCGTCGACGAAGCGGTCGTCGGGCCGTACCTCGATGGTCGGGTCGAGCTCACCGAGCCGGTCGAGAGTGCTCCAGTGCGTCGTCGCCGGCCTCCCGTTCAGGATGCCCGCCGCGGCGTAGACGAGCGATCCGGTGCAGACGCTCGTCATCAGCGGCACGGTCTCGCGCTGCCCGCGCACCCACGCGAGACGCCGCTCGTCGGTCAGGTGCCCGCGGGTGCCGCGACCGCCCGGATAGATGAGCACGTCGAGAGGCTGTGCGGCATCCACTCTCACGTCGGGCAGGATGCGCAGGCCCTTGGCGCAGGTCACCGGGTCGAGCGAGTCGGCCATCGTGAACACGTCGTACCCGTCGTCGGGACTCGTCCGGGTCCACCACGAGAGCACCTCCCAGGGGCCCACGGCGTCGAGCTCTTCGACGCCGTCGAACAGGAGGATTCCGATGTGCTTCGTCATGGAACAAACCCTATCCGCGCCACGCCGTCGGGTATCGCGGCACTACTCAGAACGCCTCGCTGACTCCGGTGTTGTGCGGGTCGTCGTGATGAGCACGCACCAGGCTCGCCGGCCATGAATTCCGCGGGGCCTTCTCCGGGGTGCGAAGCGCCTGCTCCAGCACCGCGTCGCCCAGATGCTTCTCCACGTCGAGCCGCGGGTAGGCATCCTCGATCGCCTGGCGCTCGGCATCGGTGACCGTCTCGAGGCCGAAGTCGCCACGCACACCGAGCCGCGTCAGCTTCGTGATAGGGCCCCTGCGCTCCGCGATCTGCGGCGAGGTGTGCAACGCGATGGCCTCCCATACGACGTCGATCTCGGCGGGGTTCCTGCCCTCGGCGGCGAGAAAGCGAGCGGCGGCATCGGCGCCGTCGACCTCGAAACGGAGCTCGCCGTCGGCATCATCCGTCGTGCCGATGTCGTGCAGAACACACGCGAGAAAGAGCACCTCGGCGTCGTAGTCCTGACCCGCGACAAGACCGTCGGATGCCGCGACCACGCGGGCATGCAGAAAGGTGCGAACGCTGTGGTTGGCGATCGAGAGCTCCTCGGTGCGCTGCACCCAGTCGAGCGCGCGACGCGCGGTGTCTGCGGTGGGCAGCAGCAGAAGTTCCGTCATGCTCTCGACGCTAGCCCTGGGCGCTTGAGGTCGATGCTCTGCAACCGGCCAATCTGGCACGAGATTCCGCCGAGTTGCACGAAAACGCCGCCTCACCCAACGGGGAGGCGGCGTTTTCAGGCAACTCGATGAGACGAGAACTACTCGGTGACCTGGACTTCTTTCCAGAACGCCACGTAGTTGCTGTAGTCCTGGCCGACGCGATCGAACGACGCCGGATACGGCTTCGGGTAGCTCCACGCGCGATCCTTGAGACTCACGCCGCTGTCGCTCACGCTGAAGTACTGGCACTCGCCCTTCCACGGGCAGGTGTAGGGCGTGTCCGTGGGCGTGAGCAGATCGAAGTTCACGCTCGACGGGGGAAAGTACCAGTTCCCTTCGATGGCGATCAGATCTTCCTTGGGTGCCTCGGCGATGACGGTGCCGTTGACGACTGCTTTCATGATGAAACCTCCTGCAGTCACGCTACGCCTTGGAGGCTACCTGGCGTCCTGAATCGGACGGATCACACGCTGGAAGATCAGGATTCCCGCAGCCACGACCGGAACAGCGACGAGCGCACCGAGGATGCCGCCGAGAGCCGCGCCTCCGATGGCGGCCACGATCACCAGTACTCCGGGCACGGCGACGGCCTTGGCCATCACGCGCGGCGTCAGCACGTACGCCTCGACCTGCAGATAGACCAACATGATGATCGCGAAGATCAGGGCACCGATCGGGTTGACGGTGAGGATCGACACGGCACCGATCGACGTACCGAGGATCGGCCCGACCACGGGGATGAGAGCGCAGACGAACGCGACGAGGGCGAGCAGAAGCGGCGCGGGGCCGCCCACGATGGTGACGAGGATCAGCGTGATCGTCGCGTTGGCCAACGCAAGCACGAATTGACCCGCCACGTACTTGCCGACCGACTCGAGGATCTCCTCCGTGATGTCCATGAAGCCGTCTCGCCGGGATCGGGGCACGGCCTGGTAGACGGTCGCCATCACGCCACGCAGGGTGAGGGTCAGGTAGATCGTGAGCACGGTCACGACGATCACGGCAGTCACACTCTCGAAGACCCCCGATCCGACAGAGAGGAGCCCTCCGCCGATCGAGAGCAGCTTGTCGGGGTCGGAGAGGAACGACGTGATGTCTTTGATGATCGAATCGAGATCGAGCGAGGTGCCGAGCTGCTCGCTGATCCAGGTCACCCACGGCTGGGCGAGAAGACGGTCGGTGAGTTCGCTCGCGTGGGTGATGAGGTAGTTCACCTGGCGTACGAGGTTCGGAACGATGGCGAGGGCCACGCCGCCGATGACCGCGAGCGCGAGGAGGGCGACTCCGAGCGATGCCGCCCAGCGCGGGATCCTGTGCCGCTCCGCCAGCTTCATCAGCGGCTCGAGTGCCAGCGCGATGAAGTAGGCGATACCCATGTAGACGAACACGGTCGAGAGCGATCCGATGGCGCCCCAGAGTCCGAGACCCACGCAGGCTCCGAGTGCGCCGAGCAGCCCGATCAGAAAGGGGTTGAACCGGATGCGCCGCTGGGGCACACGGTCTTCCTCGGCTCGTCGACTGGGCACCCTGCCGAGGGTAGAGCGGATTCGCGGCGAGGTGGTCGGTCGCCGGCCCGGCGAACGCATGTCGGCTCGTGTCATTGCTCGAGGCTAGTGGACGGAGCCGTCTCCGCAGGGCGGAGATTCATGGCCTCAGAGCAGGTCGGAGTGATGGATGGCTGCCACGTCGGGGTGCGCCCGCAGCCGATAGCGCAGCACGTTCTCGCCGTAGACCTGCAGGATCGGGCTGTCGTCGGGATCCGGCGTGATGCCCGTCGCTTCAGACTGCAGTGCCTCGGGCAGCGGGATCGACGGGATCGACGCATCCAATGCCGGGTTGAAGAAGAACGGGATCGAGATGCGGTCGCTGCCGATCGACGGCGAGATGACCCGGTGCACCGTGGCCTTGAGGTAGCCGTTCGTGGCGTACTCGAGCAGCTCTCCGATGTTCACGACGAAGGCTCCCGGCACGGGAGGAGCGTCGATCCACTCGTCTCCATAAGCGACCTGCAGGCCGCCCTTGCCTTCTTCGACGAGCAGCAGTGTCAGGGCGCCGCCGTCACGATGAGCTCCGACGCCCTGCTTCGGGGTCGGGTCGCTCTTGCCGGGATAGCGCACGATCTTGATCAGCGTCGAGGGTCGCTCGGCGAACGCCGCGTCGAAGACGTGCGGGTCGGCGCCGAGAGACTGCGCCCACGCCTGAAGAAGACGGATGCTGATGGCCGAGAGCTCGTCGTGCCACCGGGTGACGACATCCTGCAGCTCGGGCAGCGCTTCGGGCCAGAGGTTGGGCCCCTCGAGCCGCCAGTAGTCCGGAACACCCTCGCCGCGCTCGACAGTCTCGCGTTCGCTTCCGACGTCGATCTGCTCACGCCAGTCGACCAGGCCCTGCGTGAGTTCGCCACCGACACGGGTATAACCGCGGAACTGGGGGCTCAGCACGTTCTCGATCGAGAGCTTGTCGGCCTCGGGCAGCTCGAAGAAGCGCCGCGACGTCTCGAGGATGCCGCTCACCAGAGACTCGGGAACTCCGTGGCCCGTGAGATAGAAGAAGCCGTAATCGTGTGTTGCGCGACGGAGATCCTCACGGAATCCGGCGGCCTCCTCCGGGGAGGCATCGAGGCGAGAGAAGTCGAGTACGGGAAGGCTCTGGGTCATGATTTCCACGGTGTCACCTCGCCGCGGGGAACACCAATTGCATTACGGCGTATTGAGCCGACACGCAATGCCGGGCCCACGACTTGTCGTCGCTTGCCTCACCACCCAGACTGAGGCGTGGAGGCCCACATGAGAGTTCTGCTGAAGTTCGTGCTCGACACCGACCCGGATGCCGCGTGGCGGGCGATCCGCAGCCCCGCCGTCTTTCGCGAGGTGTCGAGTCCCTTCCTGAAGATCCGTTCGTTGAGCGCCGACGGATTCCCCACGATCTGGCAGCCGGGTGAACACCCGGTCGAGATCGAGGGAGGCGGACTGGTTCCCCTGGGCAAGCAGATCATCAGGCTCTCCTTCCTCGAGCGCCCCGACGGCGTGCGCATCGTGCGCGACTCCGGGCGCGGCGTCTCGGGCGCCGTCGCCATCCCCACCACCTGGGATCACCAGATGGCGATCTCGCCAGACCCCGCGGGAACCGGCAAGACGCTCTATCGCGACAGACTCATCATCGGCGCCGGGGCGCTGACCCCCGCCGCCTGGTACGGCATGTGGGCGTTCTGGCAGTGGCGGGGCGCGCGACTGCGCCAGCTCGCCCCGAACTGGGCGTTCGATCCCGAGCCGACCCCAGAGTCCGGCGCACAGGGCGTCGACCCCGACATCGCCGCGTAGCCTGAACTCGTGACGAACGCGCAATCAGCAATCCAGGTCGCCGACTGGCGCCAGCGCGTCTTCGCGCTCTACGACGAGGTGCGGATGCTCGCCCTCGTCGATCCCGAATCGGCTCACGGAGCGTGGCGCGACGGTCGCGACGACCTGTTCCGCACGCATCCCCAGACTCCGCTGCTGGCGGAGGACCGGCCGGGCTTCACGGGCTTGCCCGTCGCGCCCTACGACCCGGCGTGGCGGTTCGAGGTCGAGATCACTGCCCCGGATGCGCCGGGCGGCTTCGACTTCGAGACCGGCACCGACGGCATCGTGCCCTTCGAACTCGTCGGTCACGCCAGCATCGACGAGGTGGGCCGCCTCGATGTGTGGCGGCTGCGCTCGTACGGCGGCGGCCTCTTCATCCCCGTGCGCGATGGCCTCGCCGGCACGTCCGGCGGAACCTACGGCGGCGGCCGCTACCTCATCGATTCGATTAAAGGGGCGCACCTCGGCCTCGGCGCGACCGCCGGCTCGCTGGTACTGGACTTCAATTTCGCCTACAACCCGTCGTGCGCCTACGACCCGGCGTGGGCCTGCCCGCTGGCCCCTCTGGGAAACCGCGTGACCGGCGCCATCCCGGTCGGCGAGCTGTACTCCGGGGCGCACTGACCCGCACTACTGTCGTGGGTGTGGACAACGAGGGCGGCGCCGAGACGAACGACGAATCGAAGGCGCTGTCGCAGTTCGTCTACGAGCGCCTGCGCGAGGGCATCATCAGCGGGCGCTATGCCGCCGGTGAGCCCCTCCGCGAGCGCGATATCGCGAGCGAGTTCAACGTCTCGCGCATTCCCATCCGCACGGCGCTGCCCCGTCTCGAAGTGGGCGGCTTCGTACGCGTGCTGCCGAGGCGAACGGCCGTGGTCACGCACATCACCAGTCGCGAGGTCGGCGAGCTCTACGATCTGCGCGCCGTGCTCGAGCCCCTGATCGCGCGAACGGCCGCCGAGCGAGTCTCGAACGGCGCCGACTCCGACGACGTGGAACGCGCACTCGCTGCCGCTGCCGAGGCCCTGCACCGCTCGGATTTCGCGGAACTGGACCGGCTCAACACGGCGCTCCACGCGTCGATCGTCGAGCTTGCCGACACCCGGCTGCTCAACAAGACCTTCGCTCCCCTGCAGGATCGAATCGACAGGCTGAGCGGCGTGACGATCGCCAGCGACCCGGTCACGCGACACAGCGAACACGCCGCCCTGGTCGACGCGATCGTGAGCGGCCACGCCGAACTCGCGGCCGCGACCGCGTACACCCACACGGAACGCGGACGCTCTCGCACCCTCGCGGTGCTACCCGAGCATCCGCACTACGCCGCAGAATAGGCGAGGAGCCGGGCGATCGCGCTCGGGACGGGTTCGATGATCGGCACGCTGGATGCCGCCGCGATCCGGCGGGCCGACTCGCTCAGCGGGCCTCCTCCGATGATCACGGCTTCAGCCCCGTCGAACACCGCCGAGTCGTGCACAGCGCGCTGGAGCTCGACGAACTGCTGCTCGGGGTCGGCCGCGAGGTCGTCGGCCAGAGTCGGGGTGAATCGGATGCCGGTGAATCGGCCGGCCGCGGAATGTCGCGCCACCAGCTGCTCGAGGCGCAGAGAGAGCAGCCCGGTGCTCGTCGCCATGCCGAAGCGTCGCCCGCCCTCAGCCGCCGCGCGCACGGACGCCTCGCCGATTCCGATCACCGGGATGTCGTAGAGCCGGCGGAGCTCGTCGACTCCCGGATCGCCGATGGCTCCGACGATGACTCCCCGTGTCTGCTCGGTGACGGCGCGGCGGGTGCGCTCGACGACATAGGAGACGCTCGCATCGAGGGCCGCCGGCTCGACGATCATGCGGGGCCCCTCGTCGACCGTCACACCGCGGACCGCGAGATGCGTACCCTCGAGCTGCTGGCGAGCCACCGTCTCGAGCAGGCGAGTCGTTGCCGCGTTGGTATTCGGGTTCACGATCAGCAGGTGACCGTCGTCGGCGCGCACGGCACATCTGGGCACCAGCTAGACCTCCTCGACCATCGGGCGTCCGACGGTCTCACGGGGAAACTGTACGGCGATTCCGCAGAGCACGAAGAGGGTGGCGAGCACAGCGAACATGGCGCCAACGCCCTGGTTCTCGAGGACGGCTCCCGCGATGAGCGGGAACAGCCCGCCGGAGAGCGAACCGATGGCGAGGATGATCGACGTTCCTAGCCCTCGGATCCGCGTGGGGTACTGCTCTGGAGCGAACAGCCAGATCGTGGTGTTGAGCACGATGACAGAGAAGTTGAAGAGGGCGCCGAAGACCAGGACGAGCGGGATGCTCGTGGCCACGAATCCGAATCCGAGGGCGGCGGCCAGCCCGAGCACGGCGGCGACGCTCATCACGGCCTTGCGTGGCAGATTCCGCGCGATGAAGGCGGCGACGATGGCTCCGAGCAGGCTTCCCGACTGCATGATGAGTGTGTACCAGAGCGCGCTCGTGATGCTGAAGCCTCGATCCGTGAGAATCACCGGGATGAGGGTCAGCATCGAGATCTGGGCGGCATACGACATGGTGACCGCGACACCCAGGGAGACAGTCGTGCGCAGGTAGCGCCCCCGGAAGACGGCCGTCCACGAGACGCGGGGAGCAGCCGGGCCGGTGGCGAGAGAACCGGCGTCGAGGTAGGACTCCTCGAAGGAGAGTTTTCCGGTGAGCTTGCCCTGAGCCAGTCTGTTGATCACGGTGTTGGCTTCGGCGAACCGGCCCTGCGAGGCGAGGTATCGCGGCGTCTCGGGCAACGCGCGCCGGTAGACGACCACGAGGAGGGCGGGAACGATCAGGATGCCGAAGAGGTATCGCCACTGATCCTGGCCGGTGAAGACCGCGAAGACCAGCACACCGACGAGAGGGGCGAGCATGTTGCCGAGGCCTGCGGCGGCCACGTTGATGAGACCGACCGCCGTTCCCCGGTGCTTGGCCGAGAAGAACTCGCTCATCATGATGACGGCCGTCGCGATCTCTCCGCCCAGGCCGAGCCCGACGAGGAACCGTGCGAAGACGAGCACGCCGTAGTCGGGTGCGAGAGCGCACAGCAGCGAACCGGCGCTGAAGACCAGCAGGTTCAGGCCGAGCAGCTTTCGGCGTCCGATCCTGTCCATCATGAATCCTGCGAAGAGGCGGCCGAGGGCGACAGCGGTGAACGTCGCCGTGTTGAGGAGGCCGATCTCGGTTGCTCCGATTCCCCAGTCGGCCTTCAGCAGGGGGCCGGCGATGCCGACCGTGTTCTGCTCGATCGCGTCGAAGAATGCGCCGAGCAGGATCATCGCGATGATTCCGAGGTGCGCACCCGAAAGGCCGATCCTCGAGTACGCGGATTCGATCTGACTGCTGAGCGTCTTCGGTGGTTCGAGAACCGAGGTCATGGCCGCGCCTTTCGATGGTGTTCGGGGAGGATGAGGACAACGCTAGGAAGCAGCGAGGCCCGGCAGGTTTCCCGCACGTTTCTGGATTGTAAAAAATGCGCAATCTGGGATACCGAGATGCACTCTGAGTCGTGTTGGGGGCCGGTGGAGCATCCTTGGGGATACCCGGGAGCTTTCCCGGGGCATGTGCGCTAGGCTTTAATCACTTGCGAGCGCGATCGTGCGCTCCCTGCGTCGTAGAACGCACCTTGCGGTTCGGGCCTCGTGTCTGGATTTTGCGAAAACTTTCTCACGGCGAACGGAAGTGCCTACTGGCACCTTCGCCATCATTTCCGCACAGTCGCGGCATTGCCGAGAGAGTCTGTGCGAATCAGAAGCTCTGTGCGATGCCGTCGTGTCACACTGCGGATCCGATGCCTGAAAGGCACCGAAACAGCTATGTCAACACCCACCTTCTCCTCGCTCGGCGTTCCCGCGCCCGTCGTGGCCGCGCTCACCAACGCCGGCATCACCGAGCCCTTCCCCATCCAGCTCGACACCCTTCCCGACACCCTCGCCGGACGCGACGTGCTCGGCCGCGGAAAGACGGGCTCGGGCAAGACGCTCGCGTTCTCCATTCCGATGGTCGCCCGCCTCGGCGGCGCCCTGTCCGGCGGACAGCGCCGCTCCGGCCGTCCCCTCGGGCTGGTGCTCGCGCCGACCCGTGAGCTCGCCACGCAGATCTCGGCGGTGCTCCAGCCGCTCGCCGACGCGTACGGCCTGAAGTCGACCACCATCTTCGGTGGTGTGTCGCAGCAGCGCCAGGTCGCCGCCCTCAAGGCCGGCGTCGACATCATCGTCGCCTGCCCGGGCCGCCTCGAAGACCTCATGAAGCAGGGCTTCGTCTCGCTCGACGCGATCGAGATCACGGTTCTCGACGAGGCCGACCACATGGCCGACCTGGGCTTCCTGCCCGTCGTGACCCGCATCCTCGACAAGACCCCTCGCGGCGGACAGCGCCTGCTGTTCTCGGCCACGCTCGACAACGGCGTGGACAAGCTGGTGCGCAAGTTCCTGCAGAACGAGGTGCTGCACTCGGTCGACGAGGCCACCAGCCACGTCGAGCTCATGACGCACCACGTGTTCGAGGTCGACGGCGCCACCGCCAAGACCGAACTCGTTCAGAAGCTCGCCTCCGGAACCGGCCGTCGCATCCTGTTCATGCGCACCAAGCACCACGCCAAGAAGCTGGCCCGCCAGCTGATCGATGCCGGCATCCCCGCCGTCGACCTGCACGGAAACCTCTCGCAGGTCGCCCGTGACCGCAACCTCGCCGCGTTCAGCGCCGGCGACGTGAAGGTCCTCGTCGCCACCGACGTCGCCGCCCGCGGTGTGCACGTCGATGACATCGAACTCGTCATCCACGTCGACCCGCCGGCCGAGCACAAGGCGTACCTGCACCGCTCGGGCCGCACCGCCCGCGCCGGCAGCGCCGGAGACGTCGTCACCGTGATGCTGCCGACCCAGAAGAAGGACACGGCGGATCTGCTCCGCAAGGCGGCCATCCAGGTCACACCTCAGCGGGTCACCGCCAACTCCCCCGCGGTCACCGAACTCGTCGGCGAGCTGGCCGAGTGGGTCAAGCCCGCTCCCCGTGCCGCCGTGCAGGTTCAGGGAACCCCGCGCCGCCAGGGTGGATCGCAGGGTGCCAACGCTCAGCGCAAGCGCGCCCAGCGCGACGGTTCGCCCGCGGCCGGAGGCGGCGAAGGCCGTCCCCGTCGCGATCGCTCGGGTCGCCCCGCTGCAGCAGGCGCCCCGGCGTCGGCGAGCGGCGCTCGTCGCGGCGGCGCCGGTGGAGGTCGCACCGCGGCTCCCGCCGGAGGCTCCTCGCGCACCTACTCGACGTCGACCGGCGGACAGGGCGGCTACGCTGCCGGCGCCGCCGCATCCGGTGGCAATGGATCTGGCGCACGTCGCCAGGGTCGCCGAGCCCAGGGCTAGTCACCCCCGCTTCGCCTGAACGGGCGGAGATTCCTGCACACCGATGCGCTCTGCGCCCCGGTGCTGCGGAATCTCCGCCCGTTCGTGCGTGAGGCGTCAGATCAGACGGCCGACAGAGGCCAATGCAGCTCGCAGCAGCGACCCGCGCCCGCCCTCGAACTCGGCGGACAGCTCGTCTGACGCTGCCTCCTGCGGCGACATCCACGTGACCTCCAGAGCGTCCTGGCGAGGCTCGCAGGTACCGGTGACCGGAACGACGTAGGCGAGCGAGACCGCGTGCTGACGCTCGTCGTAGAACTGGGTGACGCCCGGCAGCGGAAAGTACTCGGCCACGGAGAAGGGGATGGGGCTCGCGGGAAGCTGGGGAAACGCCATCGGCCCGAGGTCCTTCTCGAGGTGGCGGAAGAGGGCGTCCCGGAGCGTCTCGCCGTACATGACGCGGCCGGAGACCAACGTTCGCGTGATCGACCCCGTGGGCGTTGCTCGAAGCAGCATGCCCACCTCGGTCACCTGACCGAGGCCGTCGACGCGCACCGGAACCGCCTCGACGTAGAGCAGCGGCAGACGCCGTCTGATCTCGGCGAGTTCGACATCGCTGAGCCAGCCCGGGTTGGAACTCTGCGACGGTGTGGGCGGGATGTTGCTGCCCTCGGGGGTCCACTCGGGATCGGGGTCTGGAGTTCTCACGCTCATAGTCCATTCTTACCCCACGTGGCCAGCCACCGGCGCCGCAGGACACACTGTCGGCGGTATGCGTGAGGATGGAGCCTATGGGCGATGTGCTCGACAGATTCTCCCCCGCGACGCAGCAATGGTTCCGCGGGGCGTTCAGCGCGCCCACACCCGCACAGCTCGGCGCATGGGAGGCCGTGTCATCCGGGTCGAACGCCCTGGTGGTGGCACCGACCGGCTCCGGCAAGACGCTGTCTGCCTTCCTGTGGTCGATCGACAGGCTCACCTCCGAGCCGCCGCCCGAGAAGGCCGGCGTGCGCGTCCTCTACATCTCCCCTCTCAAGGCGCTGGCCGTCGACGTCGAGCGCAACCTCCGCTCCCCCCTGGTCGGCATCACCCAGACGGCCAAGCGTCTCGGCACCGAACCTCCGAACATCCAGGTCGGGGTGCGAAGCGGCGATACGACGCAGGCCGACCGACGCAACCAGTCGAAGAATCCTCCCGACATCCTCATCACGACGCCCGAGTCGCTCTTTCTCATGCTCACCTCGGCGGCCAGGGAGTCGCTCTCGACGGTCGAGACGGTCATCATCGACGAGGTGCACGCCGTCGCGGCCACCAAGCGTGGAGCGCATCTCGCGGTGTCGCTCGAGCGACTCGACGGGCTCTTAGAGAAGCCCGCCCAGCGCATCGGGCTCTCGGCCACGGTGCGACCGCGCGAAGAGGTGGCGCGCTTTCTGGCCGGGGGCCGCCCCGTCGCCATCGTGGCCCCCACCTCGACCAAGAAGTTCGATCTGCGGGTCGTCGTTCCCGTCGACGACATGACCGCGCTGCCCTCGGCCGGCGAGCGTGAGGGCTCCGCAGCGGGGGCTCTCAGAGAAGACGACGGCTCCGGGGGCGGGCAGGGCTCGATCTGGCCTCATGTCGAAGAGAGCATCGTCGATCGCATTCTCGCCCACCGCTCGTCCATCGTCTTCGCCAACTCCCGCAGACTGGCCGAGCGGCTCACCGCCCGACTCAACGAGATCTACCTCGAGCGGCTCGAGCAGGCGGCCTCGACGCCCGCACTCCCCGAGGCCGTCGACGAGGCTGGTTCCGTTTCAGAGGGTCAGGCGCCGACGGGCTCGAAGCGGCCCCCCGCGGCCATCATGGGCCAGGCCGGCCAGACCAAGGGCCTTCCCGCCAGCGTCAGCGCCCGAGCCGGCGACGGTGCCGATGAGCCGATCCTCGCGCGTGCGCACCACGGCTCCGTCTCGAAAGAGCAGCGAGCCGTCATCGAAGACGATCTCAAGACGGGTCGTCTGCGTTGCGTCGTCGCCACGTCGAGTCTCGAGCTCGGCATCGACATGGGCGCCGTCGACCTCGTGGTCCAGGTGGAGTCTCCCCCGAGCGTCGCCAGCGGTCTGCAGCGCGTGGGTCGTGCCGGTCACCAGGTGGGCGAGATCTCGCGCGGCATCCTGTACCCCAAGCACCGGGCCGACCTGTTGCATTCTGCGGTCGCCTCGCTGCGCATGACAGAGGGGCTCATCGAGTCGCTCTCCGTGCCGACGAACCCGCTCGACATCCTCGCTCAGCAGACCGTTGCCGCCTGCGCGCTCGAGCCGATCGATGTCGAGGAGTGGTTCGACACCGTGCGGCGCAGCGCTCCCTTCGCGGGGCTCCCCCGCTCGGCCTACGAGGCGACGCTCGACCTGCTCGCGGGCAGGTACCCCTCCGACGAGTTCGCCGAGCTGCGCCCGCGCCTGGTGTGGGATCGAGACGAGGGAACGCTCACGGGGCGGCCCGGCGCCCAGCGCCTCGCCGTCACGAGCGGAGGCACCATTCCCGATCGCGGCCTCTTCGGGGTCTTCATGGTCGGCGGAGCCGCATCAGAACAGGCGTCGGGCACGGCGTCCACCGCCAAGGGCGGCAATCGCGTGGGCGAGCTCGACGAAGAGATGGTCTACGAATCGCGCGTCGGCGATGTCTTCGCGCTGGGCGCCACGAGTTGGCGCATCCAAGAGATCACCCACGACCGCGTGCTCGTCACTCCGGCATTCGGCGAACCGGGTCGCCTGCCGTTCTGGCGCGGAGACGGTCAGGGGCGGCCCGCAGAACTCGGCCGGGCGATCGGCGAGTTCACCCGCAAGCTCGCAGGGGCGGATGCCGAGGAGTCCGCGCGCATGACCGCGAGCGCGGGGCTCGACGAGCGCGCCGCGAACAACCTCGTCACCTTCGTGACGGAGCAGCGCGAGGCCACCGGGCACGTGCCGAGCGACAAGACGTTGGTCATCGAGCGCTTCCGCGATGAGCTGGGCGACTGGCGCGTTATTCTGCACTCGCCCTTCGGCATGCAGGTGCACTCGCCCTGGTCTCTGGCGATCGGCGCACGCCTGCGCGAGCGCTTCGGCATCGATGGGGCGTCCGTCGCGAACGACGACGGCATCATCTTGCGGTTGCCCGACACCGAGAGCGAGCCGCCCGGCGCCGAGCTCTTTCTGTTCGAGGCAGACGAACTCGAGCAGATCGTCACCCAGGAGGTCGGCGGGTCTGCCCTGTTCGCCTCGCGTTTCCGCGAGAACGCGGCGCGCGCGCTGCTGCTGCCGCGGCAGAACCCGGGCAAGCGCTCGCCGCTCTGGCAGCAGCGTCAGCGCAGCGCTCAGCTGCTCGATGTCGCCCGAAAGTTCCCGAGCTTCCCGATCATCCTCGAGACGATCCGCGAGTGTCTGCAAGACGTCTACGATCTGCCCGCGCTCATCGGCCTGGCCCGAGACCTCGACGCGCGGCGCATCCGTGTGGTCGAAGCCGAGACGCACGACCCCTCGCCGTTCGCCAAGTCGCTGCTGTTCGGCTACGTCGCGTCGTTCGTCTACGAGGGAGACAGCCCCCTGGCCGAGCGCCGGGCGGCCGCGCTCTCGCTCGACCCGACGCTGCTGTCAGAGCTGCTGGGCCGCGCCGAACTGCGCGAACTGCTCGACCCCGGTGTCATCGCACAGACCGAACTCGAACTGCAGCGACTCGCGCCCGACCGCAAGGCCCGCGACCTCGAGGGCGTGGCCGATCTCATCCGGGTGCTCGGCCCTCTGTCTCTCGCCGAGGTCACGGCGAGGCTCGTCGACGAGGCCGCGCCCCACGCATCCGATCTGCTCGCCGGCCTCGTCGACTCTCGCCGCGCCCTCGTCGTCACCATCGCGGGCGACGAGCGCTGGGCAGCCATCGAAGACGCCGGTCGGCTTCGCGACGCGCTCGGCACGCCCATTCCCTATGGCGTTCCCGACGCGTTCATCGAGCCCGTTCCCGATCCTGTCGCCGACCTCGTGGCGCGCTACGCTCGCACCCACACGCCCTTCACCGTTGCCGAGGCGGCGACTCGGTATGGCCTCGGCTCCGCCGTCGTTCTGGATGCGCTGCGCCGGCTCGAGAGCGCGCGGCGCGTGCTCGAGGGCGAGTTCCGGCCCCTGGGTGCAGACTCTCCCGCCGCTGCGCGAACCGAGTGGAGCGACGCCGAGGTTCTGCGTCGACTCAGGCGGCGTTCGCTCGCCGCCCTCAGGCACGAGGTCGAGCCCGTCGACACCACCACCCTCGCGCGCTTCCTGCCGTCGTGGCAGCACGTCGGCGGCAATCTGCGTGGCGTCGACGGCGTGGCCACGGTCATCGACCAGCTCGCCGGAGTCCCCATTCCCGCCTCTGCGTGGGAGACTCTGATTCTGCCCAGTCGCGTGCGCGAGTACAGCCCTGCCATGCTCGACGAGCTCACGGCGACGGGCGAGGTCGTCTGGTCGGGCGTCGGCTCGCTGCCCGGCAACGACGGCTGGGTGGCGATGCATCTCGCCGAGACCGCGCCTCTCACCATTCCCCTGGCCGAGCCGCTCGAACCGACGACGCTGCAGCATGCCGTGCTCGGCGCGCTCGAGGGAGGGGGCGCGTTCTTCTTCCGCACCCTCTCCGATACGGTCGGCACCGCGCTGGGCTCGGCCGTCGATGATGCCGAGCTGGTGACCGCACTGTGGGATCTGGTGTGGGCGGGGCGCATCACCAACGACACGCTGGCTCCGCTGCGCTCTCTCACCGGCGGGGGCAAGACGGCCCACAGCACCAAACGCAGTGCGCCCCGGTCGAAGCTCTACAGGGGGCGCTCCTACGCTCGGCCCACCATGGTCACCCGCGTCGGACCGCCCACCGCGGGCGGCCGCTGGTCGCTGCTGCCCGCTCCCGAGACCGATGCGACCGTTCGCGGTCACGCGCTGGGCGACATGCTGCTCGAGCGGTACGGAGTGGTCACCAAGGGCGCCGTCGTGGCCGAGCGCATCGTGGGCGGCTTCGCCCTCGCCTACCGCCTGCTCTCCGGCTTCGAAGAGACGGGCCGCGCACGACGCGGCTACTTCGTCGAGACCCTCGGCGCATCCCAATTCGCCACCGGCGGCACGATCGATCGTCTGCGATCATTCACCTCCGAGGCGATGGCAGAGAGGCGGTCGGGCCCGACCGACGCGGGCGCCGAGAACGCGGCGGCACTCAAGGCTGTGACCCTGGCCGCGACAGACCCGGCCAACCCCTATGGTGCGGCGCTCCCGTGGCCAGCAGGAACGGGCCACCGCCCCGGCCGCAAGGCCGGCGCGCTCGTGGTTCTCGTCGACGGACGACTCGTGCTCTACGTCGAACGGGGCGGCAAGACCCTGCTCTCGTTCGCCGAGAACGAGGGCGAGCTCGCGAGCGCGAGTGCGAGCCTAGCCACCACCGTGATCAGCGGTCGAGTGGCCAAGCTCACCGTCGAGAAAGTCAACGGAGACTACGCCGTGGGCACCGACATCGGTCGCGCCCTCGAGACAGCCGGCTTCGGCGCGACTCCGCAAGGGCTCCGGCTCCGCGCCTCGTGACGTGAGAAGGCCCAGGCAACGTGTCGTTCCCTGGGCCCCTCGCCGTTCCGCTAGGTCAGTCCGCTACTCCGAGGAGCGTCGGCGACGCACCAGAAGCAGCGCTCCGAGGCCGGCGACCGCCGTGACCAGTGCCAGCAGGGCGACCCGCAGGCTGGAACCCGCGTCGAGGCCCGTGTTCGGCAGCGCCGAGACGGAGGACGCAGCCGGCGTGACCGCGTGGAACGGGTCGTGATCGGTCAACGTGCGCGGCGTTCCGTCAGGGTTTCGCGACAGAACGGGCTTGCCGTCGTCGTCGAGCTGTGGCTTGCCGGTGGGCACGCCGTTTTCGTCGACCTCCGGCACGATCGGCGTTCCGACGACAGTCACGTCGTCGGCGTGCGAGTCGGCGACGCCCAGGGTCAGGGTGCCGTCCGAGAAGAACGACGCTCCGGGCGGCAGCATGCCGTGCCAGGTTCCGTCCTTCACGAAGCTGTACGAACTCGGTCCACCGAACGCGCTGAGATCGCTCGTCCAGTCGGTGACGTTCGGGCCCGACAGGGTCGCATCGGCGAGGTCGATCTCGGTGAGCCAGGTGTTTCCGGTGTTGGTCACGACCCAGCGCACGTGCTTCGCCTTGCCCGACTCATAGGTCACCGCGTGATCGGCGTCGTTCGCGTCCTGCGCGGCGGAGACGAGCGGCTTGGTGGGTACGATCCAGTTTCCTGCCGCATCCTTGACCGCGGGGTCGGCCACCGAGCCGTCGTACTTGATCACCTGGATCGCCGCCGTGTAGGCGTTGTAGTCGTTCCGATCGGTCACCGGAGTGCCGGTGGCGGAGCCCTTCGCGTCGACCGTCACGCGGTCGACGTGAGCGGCCACATCCGAGTTGGCGATCGTCAGCGTCGCCGTACCTGTGATGGTCGCTCCGGGCATCCACTCGGCGGTGCCGGGTTCGAATGTCGCGTCCCAGCGGGCCGTCAGTTCACCGTCGACGATGCTGGCCGCGGCCGAGCTTCCGTCGGGGAAAGACCAGACCAGCGACTGGATCGCCGCACCCGAGAGGGTGTCGTCGTGCAGCACGACCTCGCGCAGCCTGTCGGTTCCCGTGTTCGTCGCCGTGATGCTGATCTGGCGGGTCTCCCCCGGCGCGTAGAACTCCGCGTCGATCATCGTGTCGGCGTTGTGGAAGACGCCGGCGACGACATCACCCTTGACGATGGAGACCTTCGGCGTCACCGTCGTGGGATTCTCGAGCGTCACGGCCAGCGTGGAGTTCTGGCCGATCGTGATCGTGACCACTCCATCGGTACCGATCGGTTGGCCGTCGACCAGGAAGATCGGCTTCGCCCAGCCCGACAACTCCGGCAGACCGCCCTTGGGGGCGTCCTCCGTGAGGGTCACGACCCTGCCGGCCGGCAATTGCGGGCTCGTGAAGGTCGAACCGTTCGTCAGTGAGAACGGTGCGGGCACCGTCTCGCCCGCCGGCAGGTACGTGCCGGTGAACGAGAAGCCGGGCGTCAGCGTGTCCGCGGCGGGACCGGTGACCTGCTTCGTGATCGAGAACGATCCGAGCACGAGTTCCGTAGGGTTCGTGAGCACGACCTGCACGGGCTCGGCGCCGATCGTGAAGCTCGCGGTGCCATCGGTGTTCGGTGTGACCCCCACTCCGGAGAACACGGGGGTGCCCCACTTCACATCGGGAGCCGCAGCGCCGGGTGTCGCCTCGGAGAGCGTCACCAGGGTGCCGACAGGAAGGCCCGTCACCGTCTTGACCGAATCGGCCTTGGTCAGCGTCAGCTGCTTGGCCGCCTGACCGGGCGTCGTGTAGCTGACCGTGTAGGCGAAGTCATCGGGAACAGACTCCGATGCATCGCCCGTGACGAGCTTCGTCACAGAGAAGCCGTTGACCAGCTGCGTCGTGGGATTCTCCAGTCCGACAGCAATCGTCGAGCCGTCGCCGATGGTCAGCGTCGTCGAGGCGCCCGGGCTCGCGGCACCGTCACCGACCGTCCAGATCGGCGTCTGCCAGAGGACGTCCGCCGGAGCACCGGTGGGGACCGCCTCACTGACGGTGACGACGGTGCCGTATGCAATGGCATCCGACTTCACCGTCTCGCCGGGCGTGACGACGAGCGTCTTGGGCTCCTCCAGACCGGGGTAGGTGTAGCTCACGGTGAATTGCTGCTGCGCAGAGACAGACGCAGCGGCGTCGCCCGTCACCGATTTGGTCACCTCGAAGAAGCCGTCGGCGAAGAGGGTGTTCGTCACCGTGATGAGGGTCGGCGCGGCACGGGTTCCCGTGACCTTCACCGCACCCTTCGGACTCACGGAGTAGCTCTTCACCGTGGCATCCGCACCCTCGGTGATGGTGGCCGACGAGCCCACCGGCAGGGTGACCGTCTTGCCGACCGGGTCGCTCGGGTCGACGATGATCTTCGCGTTCGTGCCCACGTCGATCGTGTCGCCGCGGAAGTCGGTGGCGGCCAGGTCGACCGTGTACCTGGCTCCCGACGGGGCCACGCCTCCGTCTTCCGAGATCTTCTTGACCACGGCCAGCGTGCCGTCGGCGACGAGCCCCGCATCGAATGTGTGGTTGTTCTCGCCCGGCGCTCCAATCGTCGGGATCGAGATCGACGCGGAGGAGTTGTCTTCGACGGGCACGGCGTCGGAGTCGACGGTGTCGTCACCTCCCGCATCCGGGGTCGTGAACCCCACCTGGTTCCAGCCGACCGTGCCGAAGCGCGGGTCGTCTGTGAAGGCGTTGCCCGTCGTCGGCTTGATGAAGCGAACCGCGTAGCTTCCGCTGCCGGGAACGAAGCCCTCGGCTTCGAGCGCCGGGTCGGTGGTGGAGAAGTAGTACTGCCCGCCATCCTTGGTCGTCGTGGTTCCGATGACCTTGCCGTCGGCGTTCACGAGTTCGACCTCGACGCCGTCGAAAGCCGGCTCATCGGCATCCTGGACGCCGTCCTGGTCGGCATCGAACCAGACGCGGTTGCCGATCTCGACCGGGGCGAGCTGGGCGAGCGCCTGCACGACGGCGAGACCGCCGCCCTTCTGGAACGTGCCCGCGGTGCTCGGGGTGGCGCTGTCTCCCGCGTCGGCGATCTGCTGGTAGCCGCGCACGACGGCTCCCGTCGACGACTGGAACCAATTCAATCCGGTGACGCGCACCGGAGTGAGCGGGTCGTAGGTGGTGGCGACGATCGAGTCGACTCCGGCCAGGGTGGCGAGACCGCCGAGAGCGATCTCGCGGTGGCTGCCTCCGGCGCCGAGCGCCTGACGATCGTTGTAGTACTCGCCCCCTCCGGGGCCCTCGTTGTTTCCCGCATTCGCGGAGGCGGGCCGGTTGCCGACCTTGCCGTTGCTCTCGAGCGCGTAGCCCGTGGCGGTGGGGGCGGCGACGAGGAGGTCGCCGCTCGCGACCGTCTGGTAGTACGCGGTATCGCCGGTGTTGGTGCCGAAGTTGCGGTTTCCGCCCTGGATGCTCGTACGGTCGGCCAGCGCCAGGTTCATATACCCGTCGGTGTCGAAGTCGATGTCGGTGAGCATGGGCTGCGGGTAGTCCTGCAGAGGGCTGTTCCACGCCGTGCGAGAGACCGATCCCCAGGCGCCCGACCAGACGTCGACCCAGGAGTTCCAGCGGAGGATGGGAGGTCGCTGCGCGTCCGGCACGTTGGCTCCGGAGAGGGTATCGCCCTTCGCGTAGCCGAGCGAGCCGTCGAGCACGGTCGTCCAGACGCCGAGGTCGGACTCGGACGCGCTCTTCACGTGCAGCTGCAGAGTCGCCGCCGTCGAACCCACGGGAAGCTGTTCGCCGCTGTCGACGTACCCCACGAAGAGCTGATTGCGGTGCACGCTCAGCGCCCAGGGGCGCTCGCCGCCTCCGAGTCCGAGATCGATGACGTCGGCGACGGTCGGCGCCGCGTTCGGGTCACTGATGTCGAGCTGGTAGATCTTCTTGTCGAAGAGGTTCACGAAGTACAGCGACTTCTGGTCTGTGCTCACGGCGATGGAACCGATGCCGACCTTTCCGGCCTGCGCGAAGGCGTCCGCGTCGACCGCGGGGCTGTTCGGCGTGCCGAGCCCACGCCCTCCCGCAGACGCGGGAGCAGCGTCTGCGGGCACGGCGCCCACGTCGATTCCGAGCGATGTGACGTCGAGCCACGACTGCACGTCGGAGGATCCCGACGCGGCCAGGTCTCCGTCGGACTCGACCGCTCCGGTGATGCGGTAGATACCGCCCAGGCCCAGGGGGCCGAAACCCGCGTGACGCTTGTAGGTCGCCGCGGCGAACAGGCTGCCGGTGCTCGCCTGGAACGACGAACCCCACGTGCTTCCGACCTGCGGCACGGTGGCCAGGACCATACGGTCGGGATAGCTGCCCGTGGGCTGCCCCTGGGTACTCGTGTTGAAGTTCGTGCCCCAGGGCTGCGCGACGATGGCCGGCGTCGACGCCAGCGCCGCCGACGTGCTGAGCCCCGAGTACTGGATCGCCGTGACGATCGGAGGGTTGCCCTGCGAGAAGTCACCCGGCGCGTTGACGCCGTAGTCGACTCCGCTGTCGCCGACCGAGACGAACTGCACGCTGGTGCCGTTGCCGTCTCCGTGGCTGGCCGGCTCGTACTCGTCGGGCACATCGCTGAACTCGACGCGGACAGCGCTTCCCGCTGACCCGTCGACGGAGATCGAGTACGTGCCATCCGCCTGCGTGGTCGTCGACCAGTTCTTGCCGTGACCATCCGTCGCGGTGACGGCAACGCCGGCGAGACCCTTGTCGTTCGCGATGCCGGTCATGGCGCCGTTGCCGGAGTCGAAGGATCCGTTCGAGTTGAAGTCGCGATACACACGACCGGAGACACTGCCGTCGGCAGCAAAGGCGGGAGTACTCGCTCCCGCGAGGATTCCCCCCGCGACGAGCGCGGTGATCACGGAGAACGCGAGAGCCGTCTTTCCGTGCTTCTGGACCCGGATACCGGGGTGTTTCTGGACGCTGAAATGCAAGGCAGTTCTTTCCGTGGGAAGGATGATTCGAAGGCAGCGAGGCCGGGGTGAAAACACGCGAGGTTTTCTCAGTTGAAAGCTGAGAATATGCCGACTTTTGGCCCGGAATCGGGGGTTCTCGCCTCGATCGAGCCGATTTCACCCGGGATTTCACCCTCGCTCGACGCCCTGACGCCCAGACCGGGCGCAGCCCCCGCCCGCGTAGTCTTGAGCCATGCCCGAGGGAGATACCGTTTACCGCACGGCTCGACATCTCGATGCCGCGCTGGCCGGTCAGACACTCCTCAGCTCCGATTTCCGTGTGCCCCGCTATGCGGAGATCGACCTCTCCGGACGCACGGTCGACGGCGTCGTGAGCGCCGGCAAGCATCTGCTCACCCGGGTAGGCGACGTGAGCATCCACAGTCATTTGAAGATGGAGGGCTCCTGGCATCTCTATCGACCGGGGACGAGATGGAAGCGCCCCGCATCGACCGCCCGGCTCATCCTGACCACCGACGACTGGGTCGCCGTGGGGTTCGATCTCGGCACCATCGACGTCGTCGACCGTGACGACGAGGCCTCCGTCGTCGGACATCTGGGTCCGGATGTGCTCGCACCCGACTGGGACGAGTCAGCGGAGGCCGAGGCGGTCGCCCATCTGGCTGCCTCCCCCGACAGGGAGATCCATGTCGCCCTTCTCGACCAGCGCAACCTCGCCGGCCTCGGCAACGTCTACGCCAACGAACTCTGTTTCCTCAGGGGCCTGTTGCCGACCCGGCCCGTGTCGTCGGTCGATCTTGCGCCTCTGGTCGCGCTCGCTCACCGGGTGATTCTGGTGAACCGAGACCGCACCGAGAGATCCACGACCGGAGATCTGCGTACGGGCCGGCAGAGCTGGGTCTATCGCCGCGAGAACCAGCCGTGCCGTCGCTGCGGTACGCGCATCCGGGCCGGCAAACTGGGTGCCGACGAACTGACGCTGCGCGATGTGTACTGGTGCCCGCGCTGCCAGACGTAACGCTTCGGCGTACCCCGGGGAGGTACGTCGTCAACACGGGTATCCTGGCCGGGTGATCGACGACATCAAGAAGCGCGCCCTGCACCGCACCCGCATCCTGGAAGGTCAGCTGCGCGGCCTCGAGAAGATGATCGAGAGCGAGGAGTACTGCCTCGACATCATCACGCAGTCGCTCGCGATTCAGAAGTCGCTCGGCTCGCTCAACAAGCTGATGGTCGAGAACCACCTGAAGACCCACGTGACCGACATGTTCGAGGCCGGCGGCGAGACCCGCGACGGCGCCATCGACGAGCTCGTCAAGATCTACGAGCTCAGTCGCAATCGCTCCTGACCGGCGGCGCCCGCACGGGCATCCGGTAACGTCGTGCCCGTGACCGATTTCTCTCCGACCCAGCCGCAGATCGACGATTCGGCCGTGGTGTGGTCGATCCCCCGCGACGAGCTCGCGACCCGCCTCCCCGGCTCTCCCCTGCTCGTGATCATGCACGGCTACGGATCGCACGAAGCCGACCTCATGTCGCTCGCTCCGTACCTGCCGGGCGGCATCGTCTGCGCCAGCCTCCGCGCCCCCCTCATCGCGCCGGCGCCGATCGAGAACGGCTTCGCCTGGTTCCAGATCGGCGAGCCGGGCAACCCCGAGCCCGCCGGGGTGGATGCCGCGGCCCGTGGGGTGCTCGCCTGGCTCGACGGCCTCGCGGCCGAACACGGCGCCCCCGCAGCCGTCTCCGCTCTCGGCTTCTCGCAGGGCGGCGCCATGGCCCTGCAGTTGTTGCGCCACGCGCCGGAGCGCTTCGCCTCTGCCGTCGTCCTGTCGGGATTCGTCGTCTCTGGCGACGCCCCCGCCGATGCCGCACTCGAGACCCTGCGGCCCCGCGTCTTCTGGGGGCGTGATGAGCGCGACCCGATCATCCCTCCCTCCGCGGTCGCTCGCACGAACACCTGGCTCGAGACGCACGCCGAGGTCGACGCGCGTCTGTACCCGGGCGCGGGGCACGGCATCGTCGGAGACGAGATCACGGCGGTACGCGAGTTCCTCGACCAGACGCTGCTGGTCGCGGCCGAGGCCTGAGAACGGTGGCCAAGAAGTCGTCAACGGCCGGGCCGACGACCGCGGCCACGACAGCGCTGAGCAGAGCCGGCGTCGCGTTCGTTCCGCACGCCTACACGCATGATCCCGCGGTCACGGATTTCGGCAGCGAGGCGGCGGCGGCGCTCGGGATCGACGCCGTGCGGGTGTTCAAGACCCTCATGGTCGACACCGACGCGGGGCTCGGCATCGGCATCGTGCCCGTCAGCGGAATGCTCGACCTCAAAGCGTTGGCCTCGGCCCTGGGCGGCAAGAAGGCCGCCATGGCCGATCTCGTGATCGCCGAGCGCAAGAGCGGCTACGTCGTGGGCGGCATCAGCCCGTTCGGGCAGAGAACCGCGCTGCCGACCGTGCTCGACGATTCCGCGCTGGACTTCGACACGATCCTGGTCTCAGGGGGCCGCCGCGGATTCGACATCGAGATCGCTCCCGCGGACCTGCTGGCGGTGACCCGGGGAAGGGCCGCACGCATCCGTCGCCTCTGACGAGGGTGCGCGCTATGCGGCGATCTCACTGTCGGTGAGCGCCTCGTCGCTGAGCATCTCGACCCAGCGGGCGAGGAAAGCCGCTCCCGCGTCGTCGTGGATCAGCTCACCCGCCGTGAGCACCGGATAGGCGGTCTCGGGGATCCCGTCCTCCGGGCGCACGTCGGCGTGCGCCACGGTCTCGCCGCGTTCGTGCAGCCACGTCGCCATGGCGTAGTCGCCGCGCGAGTCGCCCATCGTGCGCCACTCCGTCGGCATCGGGCCGGTTCCCTCGAGCAGCATGAGCGCGCGCTCCGCCCCGAAATCCTTGCCGACTCTGATCGACTCGAAGTCGGTCGAGATGATCGACGGGTCGGCGCGATACTGCACGGCACCGGATGCGTCGGCATAGTCGACGGCGCCGCGTCGCGCCCCGAAACCGCGAGCGTTGAGCAGAGCGATGGCGGTCTCGTCGATCTCGAGCTGGCGCGCCAGGAACGATTCCTTCGACACGTCGAGGCGCTGCTCGTACGTCACAGTCGCGCGCTTGGTCTCGTCGTAGAAGACCAGGTCGGCGTAGTGCTCCGTGACGAGCGCTCGCACATCGTCGTCGAATCCGGGCGGTGGCGAGAGCGAGGCGTCGATGGACAGCTCCCCCGCACCCTCCGGGGTGATCGCGAACCAGGTCGCTCCCTTCTCGCAGATGGCGAAGACGCGAGCGTGCGCCTCGAGCCCGGCGGCCAGCAACGGCTCGACGACCTCGTCGGCGATGAAGGCATCCGAGCGACCCGTGTTGAAGATCACCGGAACGCCCGCGTTCGCCAATGTGGCGAGATCACGACCGATCGACGGGAGGTTGATGGAGCGGGTCACCGGGCTGGCGATCGGTCCGTCGACGTCGAGAAGAAGTCCGAAGCGGCGAGATGAGGTCACCGACCCATTCTTCCGCACGCCGAGCGCGGAGCCCGCGTCTAGCGGCCCTTCTGGCGGTAGCCACCCGACGGGCGGGGCTTACGCGCCGTTCCCAGAGGGCGTGGCGTCTTCGTCGCCGCACCCTTCGCGCCACCCTTCGCACCCTTCGCTCCCTTGGCCCCGGTGCGGGGCTTCTTGGCCTCGGCCTTGGGCGTCTTCTCGGTGTTGCCCTGGCCCGAGGCCGGGGCGGTCGCCGGGGCACGAGAACTCGTGGCTCGCCGTCCGCGGACGATGCCGATGAACTCCTCGATACGATCGCTCGGGTCACCGGCGAGCCAGCAGAGGGCGATCTGCGTCTCGGGCAGGTCGAGCACGGGCCTGGCGACCACATCTTTGCGCGCGTGCAATCGGGCCACCGAGTGCGGCAACACCACGATGCCGGTTCCCGCGGCCACGAGGTCGAGTGCATCCTCAACCGAGGCGGGCTCGGGCAGGTCGGGACGAGTACCCTCGAGCATCTCGGTCGCCACGTCGGCCCATCCCTCCACCTCGTCGGGGTGCTGGATCAGATGCTCGCCCGCGAGCTCGGTGAGGCGGACTTCCTCGAGAATCGAGAGCGCATTGTCTTTCGCGACGACGACGACGGGCACCTCGTCGTAGAGCCGGATGGCGCTGAGCCCGTCGCGGTCGATGGGCAGGCGCACGAACGCCACGTCGACCGAGTTCTCGCGCAAGACGGACACCGCCTCATCTCCGGGCGTCGGCAGCACCACGAGCGGAATGTCGGGGAAGCGCGTTTCCCATTCCGTCGTCCACTTGGTGATCGTGACGCCGGGAACGAACGAGATGCGGAAGGGAACGGGCCGCGCCGCCTCTTCCGCCGCGATGGCCGCCCGCTCGTCTGCCGCCACGATCAGCTCGGGAGCCGCCTCGAGAAGCGAGCGACCCGCATCCGTGAGCTGTGTGCCGGGCTGTTCGCGGTCGAACAGCGGGTAGCCGAGCTGCGCCTCGAGCTCGACGACGGCCTTGCTCAATCGCGTGCGGGCGATGCCCAACGACGTCGCGGCCCGGCCGAAATGCAGCTCCGTGGCGACGGCGGAAAACCATCTCAGGGTGGTCGGGTCGATGTCCACTGGGCTCCTCGAAGGCTTGTGACCGGGCAACCGGTGCGGTCTCAGGCTACCCTTGGCATCATGACGCCCGCGAAAACCCCCCAGACAATGAAGCCCGCCACCGCGGCCAAGAAGCTCGGCGTGCTTCTGGATGCGACGCCCGCCGACTTCCAGCAGGGCACGGTGTCGCGCACAGAGCTCGACGAACTGCTCGCCACGCCCCCGGAGTGGGTCGTGCAGCTGCGACTCAACGGCCCGCATCCGCGCCAGATCGTGGCCTCGAAGCTGGGAGTGACCATCTCGGGCCTGGCCCGCGGCGGAGTGACCGAGCCGCTCACCACAGCCGAGATTCAGGACTTGCTGGCGAACCGCCCTGAGTGGCTCGTGCGCGAGCGCGCGACGCAGGCCGAGGTGCGCCGCGAGGCCGCCCGCGTCAAGCAGCTGAACGAGGAGAAAGCCCGCAAAGCAGCCCATCTCGCGCGCCAGGAGAGCCAGCGCGCCGCCGCAGCCTCCAACTGATCCGCGGTGAACGCATCGGCGCCTGACCGACCGGTCGCGGCCGAACCGGCCACCTCGGCGCCCCGTGCCGCCGACATCCGGCGGTGGCGGCGCTACCTCGCCGACGAACAGCTCGAGGCAGCGGTCTACCGCGACCTGGCCCAGCGACGCACGGGCGAGGAACGCGAGATCCTGCTGGCTCTCGCCGATGCCGAGGCCCGGCACGAGCAGCACTGGCGCCGCCTGCTGGGAGATGACGTCGGGCGCACGCTGCGGGGGGCCACCCGCACTCGAATCCTCGGCTTTCTGGCCCGACGCTTCGGCTCGGTCTTCGTTCTCGCCCTCGCGCAGAGAGCCGAGGGTCGCTCGCCTTACGACACCGACACCGACGCGACGGCCGCGATGGCCGCAGACGAGCGCATCCACCAGGAGGTCGTGCGAGGTCTCGCGACGCGGGGGCGCATGCGTCTCTCGGGAACGTTCAGGGCCGCGGTCTTCGGCGCGAACGACGGCCTCGTCTCGAATCTCGCCCTCGTCATCGGAATCTCCGCGAGCGGGGTGCCGACGCACGTCGTTCTGCTGACCGGCATCGCAGGCCTCTTGGCGGGTGCCCTGTCGATGGGCGCCGGCGAGTACGTCTCCGTTCGGTCACAGCGCGAGTTGCTCGAGTCGTCGACTCCCGATCCCGAGGCGCGTTCGGCCGTCGCCGACCTCGACGTGGATGCCAATGAGCTCGCACTCGTGTACCGAGCGCGGGGCATGAGCGAGGCAGAGGCAGAGGAGCACGCGCGCGAGGTGCTGCGCACCCACGACCTCGCTCTCACAGCCGACCCCGCCGTGCACGCGGAGAGCGACGAGCACGAGGCCGTCGGCACGGGACTGAGCGCGGCCCTGTCGAGCTTCTGCTTCTTCGCGTCGGGTGCGATCATCCCGATTCTGCCCTATCTGTTCGGCGTCGAAGGTCTGCCGGCCGTGCTGATAGCCGCCCTGCTCGTGGGCCTGGCGCTGCTCGGAACGGGCGCCATCGTGGGCATTCTCTCCGGCGCTTCTCCGCTGAAGCGCGGGCTGCGCCAGCTCGCCATCGGCTACGGCGCGGCCGCCGTCACGTACCTGCTCGGGCTCCTCTTCGGCACGACCGGCGTCTAGGACTCGCTCCGGGCTGACCGCGGCGGCCGGCGAACAGTATCGTCGCCTCTGTGACGATAAACTCGCTCTGTGAGTTATCGCTTCCTCCCCGCAGTACTGGCACTCGCCCTGGTCGCCACCCTCAGCGGCTGTGCCGTCGACGGGAGCCCGTCCGGCCCCACGACCGCCTCGTCGTCGACTGTGCGCGTGCCGGCCGACGCCGCCACGATCCAACAGGCGGTCGACGAGGTGCCCGAGGGCGGCCTGGTGCTCGTCTCGCCCGGCACCTACACCGAAGAGGTCACGGTGGCGACGAAGAACATCACCCTGCGCGGGCTCGATCGCGATGGCGTGATCATCGACGGCGAGGGGCTCCGAGCCAACGGGATCCAGGTGATCGCCGACGGCGTTCGCGTGCAGAACCTCACGGTGACCAGGCACACGTTCAACGGCGTCCTCGTCACGGGGATGCACGACGAGAACGGCCCCCAGGCCCACAACCTCACGGGCTACCAGAAGCTCGACCCCGAGAAGTTCCCTCCCCTGCAGCGGTTCGAGGTCGACCATGTCACGGCCAGCAACAACGGGCTCTACGGCATCTACGCCTTCAACTCGCAGAACGGCGTGCTCAGCAACAACTACGCCTCCGGTTCCGCGGATTCCGGCTTCTACGTCGGCCAATGCCAGAACTGCGCGATCCTCGTCTCGGGCAACGTGGCCGAACGCAACGCCATCGGCTACGAGAACGCGAACGCCTCCGACTCCGTCGTGGTCACCGGCAACCGGTTCTCGGGCAATCGCGTGGGCCTCACCCTGCTCAGCTGGTACCAGGAGGCCTTCGTTCCCCAGCGCGGCGCAACGGTGGTCGGCAACGTGATCTCAGACAACAACTCCGCCGACTCGCCCGCCCAGGCGCAGGGCGGCTTCGGCATCGGCGTGGGGCTCTCGGGCGCACAGAGCGACACCCTCGAGCGCAACATCATCGCCGGCAACAGCGTCTCGGGCGTGCAGCTCTCGAACACCGAGGACATCGCGACGACGGGAACGCGCCTCACCGACAACGCCCTCTCCGGCAACGGAGTCGACGTCGCCGACGTCGCCGCACCCCGAAGCCCCACGAGCACCACGTGCATCACCCCCGACACCGGCCTCGGTCTGCTGCCGGCCGACCTGGCCGCCTCCTGCTCGGCGGGCGCCTCAGCGGGTGTGCCCACCTCGGCCCTGCCCCAGGTGCAGGCGCCCGCGGGAGTGTCGTTCCTCAAGGTCGGCCGGCCCGTGCCTCAGCCGAACCTCGACGGCGACCTGACCGCTGTTCCCGACGCCCTGCCGAAGAGCGGCCCGGCGGGCTCGTTCGACACCTCTGGCGTCGCGCTCCCCGCCGCGGAGCTGCTGGCCGGCAGCGCGGGCACGCGATGACCGACGCAGAACCGCGCACGGGTCCCAGCCGGCGCGCACTCCTCGGCGCGCTCGGCGTCGCGGTGGGCGCGGGCGCCGCGGGCGCTGCTGGCGCGCTGACCGCTACGGGCTCATGGCCGGGTGAGACACAGAGACCGGATGCCGCTGTCACGCCCGCGGGCTCGGCCGGTCAGCCGGTGCCCGCCGCCGGTCGGTATCAGGCGGGAATAGCCAGGCCCGCGACTCCTCAGCATTTCGGCCTGCTGCTCGTCTGCGACCTCGACGGCACCGACACCCCGTGGCTCGGCGCGCTCAGCGAGCGGATCCTCGAGCTGACGACAACGTCGACGCCGACAGACGTCTTGCCCGACGGTCCGGGCGATCTCACGGTCACCGTCGGTCTCGGACCGCGAATCGTGGCCGCACGGGATGCGACGCTGCCCGGCGCCGAGGATCTTCCCGCATTCGCCGGTGACGACGCGATCGAACCGCACCGCCGCGGCGGAGACCTTCTGCTCGCGCTCTACTCCGACGATCCGAGCGTGCTCGCCGCCGTGGGCGATGATCTGCTCACTCTCGTGCCGGGTGCCACCCCACGCTGGCGTCAGCGCCTGTTCCGCGGTCACGGCGAGCGGGGTGTGGTGCGCAACCCCTTCGGATTCCTCGACGGCGTGATCGTGCCGCACGGCGACGAGGAACTCGCCGAGAATGTCTGGATCGGAGCCGCCGACGCCGCGCTGGGCGCGGGCACCGTATGCGTCATCCGGCGGCTGCGTCTCGACACCGCTCGCTTCGCGGCGCTCGGCACACCCGCACAGGAGCGGGTCATCGGCCGCCAACGCATCGATGGGACGCCATTGTCTGGTGGACCGAAAGACGGCGAGGTCAACCTGAACGCGAAGACGCCGGAGGGCGAATTCATCACCCCGCTGCGCAGCCACGCGCGCGCCGCGCATCCGTCGTTCACAGGCTCATCGCTGATGCTGCGGCGCGGTTACGCTTTCGACGACGGGCTGCTGCCGAACGGCGAGGCCGACGCGGGCCTGGCGTTCATCTGCTTTCAGAACACCCTGCGCACATTCGTCGTCACGCAGCAGCGGCTCGACGAGAACGACGATCTGATGACGTATGCCACCCCCACCGGCAGCGCGACGTTCCTGATCCTGCCGGGGTTCTCGGCGAGCTCGCCGCTGAGGTTCTGAACCTGACGCTACTTCTTCTTGACGTTGGTCACGGCGTCGGAGGAGTGGTTCGCGGTACCGCTCTTCGTCTTCTTGTCTGCCCGCTTCTCTTTCAGAGAGCGTGCTGCCGGCTTGGCGACGGCCTTGCGTGCTGATTTCTCGCCCATGGTGCATCCTCGTTTCGAGAGCCCGGATGACCCTTGACTCGACGATATGCCCTGCGGGTGTTCACGCTCGACCATCCAGGCGACTTGGGAGGATGACCGGTCAGTAGGAGGTCACGTACGAGAACGCCGCAGACATGATGTCGACGACCTTGACGACCACGACGATCATCGACAGAACGAAGACGCCGATGGTGATCCAGATCGGCACCATCGCGCCGCCGCCCGCCCGGCGCCGAACGACGACCGTTCGGCCGATGATGTACACGGTGCTGCCGAGGAAAGTCCAGGCCCAGTGGAACGGTCGGTCGAATCCGCGCGCGTGCAGGGTCTTCCAGTCGAAGTAGGCCAACAGCACCGAGACGCCGTAGATGACGAATCCGAGTGCCTGCACGAGGAGGTACCCCGGGTCACGGAACTGCCCCAGGGGGTCGTTCGCCGAGTCGAGCGAGACGCGCATGTAGGCATCGGTGTCCCACAGGGCGACCCCGAGGATCGAGAGCAGCGGCAGCAGCGTGATCAGCCAGATGAAGGGCGTGTACACCGGCGTTCCCTGCGCCACCCGTCGCGGCGTTCCGGCCGGAGCGTAGGCCTGAAGCGTGGGGTCGGAGACGTGCTCCGTCCAGTTCTGGCCGTCCCACCACCGGCTTCCCGGTCCGCCGGAGGGATCCGGGAACCATCCCGCAGCCGGTGGGACGTTGTCGAAACGGGGTGGGTTCGTCATTCGACGCCCTTCTCGGTCAGCACGAACAGCGGAATCTCGCGCTCGGTCTTCTTCTGGTAGTCGGCGTAGTCAGAATAGGCCGCGACCGCACGCTCCCACCACACGGCTTTCTCATCGTCGGTCACCTCGCGAGCGATGTAGTCCTTCTTCACCGCACCGTCTTGCAGTTCGACATGCGGGTGGGCGAGCAGGTTGTAGTACCAGACAGGATGCTTCGGGGCGCCTCCCAGAGACGCGACGACGGCGTACTCGCTCTCGTGCTCCACCCGCATCAGGGCGGTCTTGCGCAGCTTGCCCGACTTGGCACCGACAGAGGTGAGCACGATCACCGGCATGCCGCGCATGGTGGTGCCGCGGGTGCCACCCGACGACTCGTACTCCTCGACCTGCTCACGCGCCCAGTCAGACGTGCTCGGCTCGTAGTCACCTGTCAGTGGCATCAGGGTTCTCCTCGTGTCTATGGTCTGCTGCACCGACACTACGCTGGCAGACGGAACGATTCCCAAAGGAGCACGCTATGGTTCGGCAGAACCGCGCACTGTATGTCGAGTCGACGATGAGGGCCGACATCGATGAGGTGTGGCGCCTGACGCAGACCCCGGAGCTGCATTCACGCTGGGATCTGAGATTCAGTGTGATCGCACCCGAAGCCGCGCAGTCCGCGGCCGCCGACTCCCCCTCCCGGTTCCGCTACGAACGGCGGCTTCCGTTCCACACCATTCGGGGCACAGGAGTATCCCTCGGCGAGCGCACGGGAACTCGCGGCGCCCGCACCTCCGCACTCGTCTTCTCGACCCGCGATCCCCTCTCACCGCTCGCCTCCGGCCGTGGCTACTGGCGCTATCTCCCGAACGCAGATGGCTCGACCACATTCATCACGGGCTACGACTACGTGCCTTTCGCCGGTCGGGCCGGAGCACTGCTCGATCGGATCATCCTGCGTCGCGTTGTGTGGTGGATGACCGCGTGGAGCTTCGATCGACTGCGCATCTGGGCAGAGACCGGAACGCCACCGGAATCCTGGCCGCTCGCATCCGCCGCCGCATTCTGGAAGGCCGAGAGGCCGAAGGCCTCGCGCTGCCGCTCTCGCCCAGCGCGCGCTGCTCGCGACCATGACGCGATGTCCGAGGCCCCGGCGTCGTTGGCCGGGCTGGCCCACGAGTGACCGCCGTCTTCGCGCTCGCACTCGGCGAGCAGTTCGAGCGGCTGCACCCGATGATGCAGAAAAGGTTCGGCGTCGGCCTCGAGGCGGGCTACGCGTGCGTGGGAACGGGGGTGATGAGCCGCATCCGTCGCGGACCCTGGTGGACCATCCCGTTCCTGTGGATCGGGCGCATCCGCAACATCCTGGTGCCGATTCAGGGTACCGATGTTCCTTTCACTGTCGAGAACTACCCGTATCTCGATCCGCTGGGCCGCGAGACGATCACGTTCGTGCGCAGCTATGGCAGTGGACCTCGGCCACATCGCTTCGACGCCACCATGATCTACAGCGAGCGCGCTGGGCGGGTGATCGACTACCTCGGCACGCATCAGCACCTCGCCGTCGACCTCGACCTCACGGTGAACGACGACGGCTCCCTGCTCCTTCTCTCAGACGCCCAGCGCTTCTACGAGGGCCCTGTCGCGTTCCGTTTTCCGATGCTGTTCAGCGGTCGCGCCGAGCTGCACGAGAGCTACGACGACGAGGCGCAGCTCTATCGAATAAAGCTCGAGGTACGCAACCGCTGGTTCGGCTTCCTCTTCGGCTACGACGGCACCTTCAGCTGCGACTTCCCGCCTGCTGTGCAAGCTCCGGCCCGGCTCAAACCGGTTCGGCACGAGCGACGGGAGTAGCCCCCGGGCCCGCGCTCCGCACCGCACCGATGCTCGCGGTCACCACGAGAGCGATGGCGAGCACTCCGATGAGCGAGATGTGCTGAGCCAGCAGCACCACACCGGCGAGCGCCGCGATCGCGGGGGCCAGGCTCATGAGGATCGCGAAACTCGACGAGGGGATGCGGCGAAGGGCGAACAACTCGAGCGCGTAGGGAATCGTCGACGACAGAACGGCGACGGCCGCGCCGAGAAGCAGGATGTCCGGCCGCACGATGGCGGGTCCGGCCGTGGCGAGCCCGAGCGGTAGCGTGAGGACGGCGCCGATGGCCATGGCCAGCGCGAGTCCGTCGAGCCGCGCGAAGCGGCTGCCGGTGCGTGACGAGAGCAGGATGTAGCCGGCCCAGCTCGCTCCCGCGCCGGCGGCGAAGAGCACCCCCACGGGGTCGAGTTCGCCGAAGCTGCCCTGGCCCAGCAGAAAGACGCCGATAAAGGCGAGAACCGCCCAGAGCCAACTGGATGCGCGTCGGCTCGTGGCGACCGAGAGCACGAGCGGCCCGAGAACCTCGATGGTCACGGCTGCGCCGAGCGGGATGCGCGCCAGGGCCTCGTAGAACAAGCCGTTCATGACGGCAAGGGCCACGCCGAACAGCACCACCGTCATCCAGTCGCCGCGGCTGCGGCCACGCAGCGACGGCCGCGCGATGGCGAGGAGGATGAGGGCGGAGAAGGTGAGCCGCAGCGCGACCATGCCGAGCGCGCCGACGCTGGGGAACAGCAGCACGGCGAACGCCGCGCCCACCTCCTGGCACGCCAGCCCTGCGACGACGAGCCCCGCCGCTCCGACGGGGCCGCCGAGACGGGCACGGCTCATTCGTCGAGAAGGACCTTGCCCGGGTTGAAGTGGCGACCGGGATCGACAGCTCCGAAGAGACCGCGCATGATCTTGACGCCCTCGGTCGAGATGTCCTGCTCCATCCAGGGAGCGTGCTCGAGACCGACGCCGTGGTGGTGCGACAGCGTTCCGCCGGCATCGATGAAGGCCTGCTGGATCGCACCCTTCACGACGTCGTAGTTGGGGATCGCATCGCCCGTGTCGAGGTAGGCGAACGTGAAGTACAGGCAGGCGCCCGACGTGTAGGAGTGCGACAGGTGAGCCATGATCCAGCCCTTGACGCCGATCTCGTCGAACGCGTGGTTGGCGCTGGCGATCACGTTGCGGTAGAGCTCGGGCAGCTTGGCCCAGGGCGCGGCCGTCTCCGAGACGTCGGCCGATCCGCCCCAGTCGAGGAACCAGTCGCGGATGTACGGGGTGTCGAACTTCTTCTGGTCGTAGAGAACGCCGGGGCCCTTGCCCACGGTGATGCCGCCGTGCTTCTTGACGATGCCGGCGATGATCTTCTGGTTCGTCGCCACGAGCTCTTCGCCGCCCTCATTGCCGACGAACGACAGGCACATCTTCTCGGTGTCCCAGCCCTTCGCCTTCAAGACGACGCCGAGGCCCTTGGTGGCGAGCGCAGAGAAGCCCTTGCTCTTCTTCGAGGTGGCGAACGAGAACAGCGTCTCGTTGCCGTCGGAGACGCGGGTGATGGAGGGCGTCGCGTCGCTCTCGGAGATCTCGCGCATGGCGGCGAGTCCGGCGTCCCATGTGGGGTAGAGATAGGCGAGGATCTCGCGCTTGGCCGGGATGCGGTGGATCTGCACGGTGACCTCGGTGATGACGCCGAGGCGGCCCTCGCTGCCGAGGATCATCTCGCGCACGCTGGGCCCGGTCGACGTGCTGGGCAGGGCGCGCAGAACGAGCACGCCGCCGGGGCGAACGACGCGCAGCCCCTTGGCGATGTCGGCGATGTCGCCGAACTTGTCGCTCTGCATGCCCGAGGAGCGCGTCGCCACCCAGCCGCCCACCGTGGAGTGCGTGAAGCTGTCGGGGAAGTGTCCGAGGGTCCAGCCGGCCGCGTTGAGCTCGGCCTCGAGGTCGGGCCCCTGGGCGCCGCCCTGGATGCGGGCGAGGCTCGACTCGGCGTCGACCTCGATGACCCGATTGAGCCGGCCGAGGTCGAGAGAGACGACAGTGCGTTCTTCGTTCGCGAGGGGCTCGAGGCTGCCGGCGATGTTGCTGCCGCCGCCGAACGGGATGAGCACGGCGTCGGCAGCGACGACCGCATCGACGATCAGGCGGACCTCGGCCTCGTTGGCCGGGTAGACGACGACGTCGACAGCGCGCGGGAACGCGCTGGTGCGAACACGGATGAGATCGCGGATGCTCTTGCCGAACGTGTGCACCACTCGGGACATGTCATCGGTTTCGACGTGGTCGTCACCGACGATGCCGGCGAGCAGCAGAACGAACGACTCCGCCGCACGGCTGAACGGAACATCGATGTCCGCGAATGTCGGCGGCTCGCCCTTGGTCTTGGTGAGGTCGAGTCCCAGATTCTTCTTCACGAACGGCGCGAAGCCCGGCTTGTTCTCGTGGTGGAATGCGACGCCGTCGACGCCCCAGCCCCACCATTTCATGTGCTTGACATCGCTCATTGCAGGGCTCCTCTAGATCGTGGGGACTGGCCAAGGATAGTCGCGGAATGCAGCTCGCGCAGGCGCAGGATCTCCTGCTTGGTGCGCTCGGCGAAGTGGCCCGGGGTCTCCCCCGCGATGGGCCGCAGCGGCTCGCCGAAGACGACGCCGACCGGGTAGCGGCCCCGACGGGGCCAGTTCGCGCCGCGCGGGTGGGCGACGTGAGCGCCGATGAGTGCCATCGGAATGGTGGGAACGTCGCACGAGGCCGCGAGCGCAGCGGCTCCCGGCTTGAAGTTGCCGACTTCCCCGTCTTTCGACCGGGTTCCCTCGGGAAAGATCAGGATCGGAATGCCGCGTGACAGCAGCGAGCGGGCACTGATCGACTTCGCCTTCGATTCCATGCGCTTCACGGGGAAGGCGTTGAAGAACAGGGCGGTGAGGCCGCGCCTCCACCACACCGCGAAGAAGTAGTCGGCTGCGGCGCCGGTGGCCAGATATCGTGCGAGCCGGCGGGGAAGGGAGCCGACGATGAGGGGCGCATCGAGGTGACTGGAGTGGTTGGCGACGACCACGAAGCCGCCGGACAGGTCTTTGAGCTTCTCCCTGCCGATCACCGTGACGCGGGTGAGCGACCAGATCAGGGGCTTCAGGAGGCCGCGTTGCACCACGAAACGGGCGGCCGCGACGCCGGGAGAGTTGAAACGATCCCGTGCGCCGGGGGCGACGCTGACCGGCCCTGCTGGGGCGTCTTCTTCTGCAGCCATCTAGGTGACCGGCTTCTTTCGACTCGAGGAAATCGACCCGGAGACTGCGCGTATCGCACTCCTCGGTGCGTGGCGAGCCAACCAGATGAGGGTTCGGTACCGAACAGTCGGTATGGAGATTACCCTGCCCCGGTCGACGTCGCGCAAGCATGCCGTGACAAGTTGTTCGGCGTCGAGCCACAAGAAGTTTGGAATGCTCGACGCCTTGATTCCGGCGCGCTCGTGAAACTCGGTGTGCACCCAGCCCGGGCAGAGCGCCGTCACGCCGATACCCGTGCCGCTCAATTCGACGGCCAGGCCCTCGGTGAACGACGTGACCCACGCCTTCAGCGCCGAGTAGGCGCCCATGGTCACGAAACCCGCGGTGCTCGAGACGTTGACGATCTTGCCCGTGCCGCGCGGCAGCATCCCCCGCGCCGCGGCGCCGGAGAGCACCAGCACGGCGCGACACATGACCTCGAACGCGCGATCGTGCGCCGAGACGTCGGAGTCGATCAACGACGTGTGCACGCCGAATCCGGCGTTGTTCACCAGCATGTCGATCGGTCTCGACGGGTCTTCGAGACGCTCGGCGACGCGTGCCACGTCGGCACGGTCGGCGAGGTCGGCCGGAAAGATCTCGACCGATCGACCCAGCGCGCGGATCTCGTCGGCCATCTCCTCCAGTCTCGGAACGCTTCGAGCGACGAGAACAAGGTCATATCCCTGCGCAGCGAGGGACCGGGAGAACGCAGCACCTATGCCAGACGTTCCTCCCGTAACGAGAGCTACAGCCATGGGGTTAGGTTAGTCTGCTCTTCACGGCGTCGTTTACGCACGCAGGTTTTCGACCAGTCGGCAGGGCTCTCATGACATCCACAGACGCAGCTTCTCGTGCGCGCTTCGACGTGCGGGCTTTCGCCACAACGGCTCGCGGCACTCTGCGCCCCGAGCTCCAGCTCGAGGCCTACGAGGCCTCGCAGCTCTCTCCCGACGCGGTTCATCTGCTCCGCTACCTTGGTCGCCTCGAGAGCGCCACCATGGAGCAGCTGCGCAACCTCCTCGTGACCGCTACGCACAAAGACGCCCGAGTCACCGCCTTTCTCGTCACCTGGGCCTTCGAGAAGTTCTGGATCGCAGACGCGATCGACCAGATCCTCGTGGCGAACGGCAGCGTCGGGGCTCAGGTCGGCGACGAGGGCGCGGCTCGGGCCGATCGCTCCGAGTCCGCCGAGCGCCGCGGGCCGATCCGACGCGCGATCCTCGCCATGGGCCAGGGCGTGCCGCTCACCGGTGTGCACATGACGGCCGGCCTCATCGACGAATGGGTCATGGACACGGCCTACGAACGGCTCGATGCTCTGGCCGCACACCCCACCCTCAGCGTGACGCTCGGCACGATTCGCAGCATCAAGAGCCGGCACGAGTCGTTCTTCGCCGAAGAGGCGCGACGACGTCTCGCAGAGTCGCCCAAGACCGTGAAGCAGGCGACCAGCCAACTCGCTCACGCCGCCTGGCCGATCGGAGCGGTTGATCGCTCCGACACAGATCGAACCTTCTTCGAACAGACCGTCTTCGGCGGTGCCGACGGACTTCAGCGCGCAACCACGATCGGACACAGAGTGGCAGAACTTCCCGGCCTGACCCCGCAGACCGGCGACGCCGTCGCCCGGAAGCTTCGATCGTGAGCGACGCGGTGGACACCACCGTGAACGACGCGCTGTCCTGGACGGCGTCCTCCGATCTCGGCGACGCCCACGTCTTCATCACGGGCGGAACCGGCTTTGTGGGCCAGGCCATCGTCGAACGGCTGCTCTCGTCGCATCCGGCGACCACGATCTCACTGCTCATCCGCACCAAAGGCAGCACCACCGCCGACGACCGTCTGCGCACGCTGCTGCGCAAGCCCGTGTTCGGTCCGTGGCGCGAGCGCGTCGGCGAAGACGAGGTCGAACGCGCGATGCGCGAGCGACTGCGTGTCGTCGAGGGCGACCTCGCCAACGTTCCCCCGCTGCCGGCCGACCTCGACGTCGTCATCCACAGCGCATCGACCGTGTCGTTCGACCCGCCCATCGACCAGGCCTTCGAGACGAACCTCGGCGGCGCGATCGCCCTCTACACGGCTCTGGCCGAATCCGGCGGTGACCCCCACGTCGTGCACGTCTCGACCGCTTATGTGGGCGGCCTGCGCAAGGGCATCGTGCCCGAGGGTCGACTCAAGCACGAGGTCGATTGGCGCGCAGAGCTCACCGCCGCTCGGGATGCCCGGGTGCGGGTGGAGATGGCATCGCGTCAACCCGAGACGCTGCGCACGTTCATGAACGACGCCCGCGCGGTGCACGGCAAGGAAGGCCCGCAGGCGGTTGCCACCGCAGCCGAGACCGGACGCGTGGAGTGGGTGCGCGAGCGGCTCGTCGACTACGGCCGGAGCCGAGCGCAGAGCCTGGGCTGGACCGACGTCTACACACTCACCAAGTCGTTCGCCGAGCGGGCGGCGGAAGAGCTGTGGCGCGAGACCGGTCACCGTCTGTCGGTCGTGCGCCCGGCCATCATCGAGAGCGCTCTGCGACACCCGTATCCCGGTTGGATCGACGGCTTCAAGGTGGCCGATCCCCTGGTTCTCGCCTACGCCCGCGGCAACCTCACCCAGTTCCCCGCCCTGCCAGACACGGTGCTCGACGTGATCCCGGTCGACTACGTGGTCAACGTCATCCTCGCCGTCGCTGCGAACCCGCCTTCGGCAGAGTCCGAGGTCGACGCCGCGTATTATCACGTGAGCTCCGGCGCCCGAAACCCGCTGCCGATCCACCGCATGTTCACGAACATGAACGAGTTCTTCACCGCCACGCCCCTGCCGCACGAGAGCGACGGCCACATCGAGGTTCCGTACTGGACCTTCCCCGGCACCCGCAAGGTCGATCGCGTGCTCCACAACCAGGAGGTCTGGAACGCACGCCTCGAGCGGGCACTCGAGCGCCTGCCCTCGACCGAACGCAGTCGCGTGCACGTGAAGAAGGCTCTCAAGCGTCGTGACGACCTCGAGAACCTCCGCACCTTCGTCGAGCTCTACCGCGCCTATGTGCAGACCGAGATCATCTTCGACGACCGCAATACACGAGCGCTGCACAACGCCCTGCCCGCCGAGCTGCGCGACGACATCGGCTTCGATGTCACGGCCATCGACTGGGAGGACTACCTGCAGAAGGTGCACTTCCCGTCGATCACTGCTCTGACACGCGCCTTCGCGCTGCGCCCGGCGGCATCCGAGCGGGTGGCGAAGGCCCTTCCGACGCGCAGCGATGTCCTCGCCGTGTTCGACTTCGAGGGCACGGTCGTCGACTCCAACATCGTCGAGCAGTACCTCTGGGTGCGCTCGGCGGGCTTCCGCAAGGCCGCGTGGCCCAGCGAGGTCGCGAGCCTGCTCACCTCGCTCCCCGGATATCTGAAGGCCGAACACCGCGACCGCGGCGAGTTCATCCGCGCGTTCCTTCGCCGCTACAGCGGCATGCCCGCGAAGCGCCTCGAGAAGGTCGTGTCGGGCGGCTACCGCGAGACGCTGCTGCGGCACACGATGCCCTCGGCGATCGCGCGTATCGAAGAACACCGCGCCGCCGGCCACCGCACGGTACTGGTCACCGGATCCATCGGCATCCTGGCCTCGCCGCTCGCCGCGCTGTTCGACGACGTCGTAGCGGGATCGATGCATGAGCGCGACGGCATCCTGACCGGCTACCTCGCGCAGCCACCTCTGGTAGACGAGGCGCGCGCAGCGTGGCTGCGTCGCTACGCCGAGACGCACGGCATGGATCTGTCGAAGTCCTACGGCTACGGCGACAGCCACTCCGACCTGGTCTGGCTTCAGCTGCTCGGCAACCCCACAGCCATCAACCCCGACACCAATCTTTCTCGCGAGGCGCTCCGAAGAAGATGGAGCATTCACAACTGGAAACGCGGCACCCGCGGAGCATCCGCACTGCCGCAATTCGCGAAGGGAACCGGAGAGTAAGCTCTCCTCACACCATGGCATTCGACGTAGACAAATACACGGCCACCTCGGTCAGCGTGAACTGGGACGATCTCGACCTCGAGCGCTTCCGTGAACACCCCCTCCCCGAGGGCTCTCTGCGCACCCTCCGTTATATGGCCGATGTGGAATACCACACGGTCTGCTACACCCGCGACCTGCTCACCACGCCCTCTCACAAAGAGGCGGAGATGGGCGCGTTCATGACCATGTGGAACCGCGAGGAGTTCTGGCACGGCGAGGCCCTCGCCACGGTGCTGGGAATCCACGGCATCAACGTCGATTTCGACGAGCTCAAGGCCAAGCGGCTCAAGCTCGGCTGGCGCGACAAGTTCGACCCGATCAAGCAGTCCGTGATCGGCAAGGTCGTCGGAGCCGACTTCGTGGCCGTGCACATGGCCTGGGGCGCCGCCAACGAGTGGTCGGCGATCACCGCGTACAACCGCATGGCCGCGCTAGAGCAAGACCCGGTGCTCGCCGAGCTGCTGAAGCGCATCGCGAAGCAAGAGGCGCGTCACGTGGCCTTCTACACGTCGCAGGCGCGCGAACGACTCGCGAAGAGCACCAAGGCGCAGAAGTTCGCACGCTTCGCCCTGAGCAACTTCTGGGCCCCCGTCGGCTCCAGCATCATGGAGAAGAACGAGGTGAAGCACGTAATGGGCCATCTCATGGGTGGCGTCGAGGGTCGCAAGGCCGCGCGCAAGATCGACACTGCCATCAGCGGACTTCCCGGCCTCGAAGGGCTCACGATCGTCGACGACTCGCTCAACGCGCTCGGCGTCTAGCCCCCTCCCCTGCCGACCTCGGGTCATGGCACTCTGGTTCCATGCTCAGAATCGGAATCCTCGGCGCAGCCGGGATCGCCCCCAACGCCATCATCACCCCGGCACGGCGTCGCGACGATGTCGAGATCGCGGCCGTCGCATCCAGAAGCGCATCGTCGGCGAGCGCATACGCCTCGGCGCATTCGATCCCACGCTCCCACGCAGGATACGAACAGCTGCTCGCCGACCCCGACGTCGACCTCATCTACAACGCCCTGCCTCCGTCTGAACACGCGCGCTGGTCGATCGCCGCCCTTGAGGCCGGCAAAAACGTCCTCTGCGAGAAGCCTTTCGCCATGTCGGCCGAGGAGGCCCGGCTGATGACGACGGCCGCCAGCGATACCGGTCTGCGGCTCATCGAGGCGTTCCACGATCGCTACCACCCGCTCAGCGCGGAGGTCGATCGCATCGTCGCATCCGGGCGGCTCGGCGACATCGTGTCTGCGCACGCCGATTTCAGCGCATCCATTCCCTTCGATCCCGCGTCGATCCGCCACGACCCGGCCGTGGGCGGCGGATCGCTGATGGACCTGGGCTGCTACCCGGTGCACTGGCTGCGGGCGCTGATGGCCGACGAGCCCGAGGTTCTGGATGCGACGGCGACGGTCAATTCGCTCGGCGCCGATCTCAGCATGGACGCCTCGCTGCGCTTAGCCTCGGGCGCCACGGCGCGCATGACCTGCAGCATGGTCGACGGCACGGAGCTGAACTCGTCGCTCGACGTGGTCGGCACCCTCGCGACGCTGCACGTCGACAACATGGTCTTTCCGTCGAAGGGGCACTACGTCAGCGAGACGCGCGACGGCATCGTCCGCAACTGGACCGTCGCCGGTCGAGAGACCTACGATCATCAGCTCGCCGCGATCGTCGACGGCCTGGCCAGCGGCGAGAAGCTGCTCACAGAGGGCGAGGATTCCGTCGCTCAGATGCAGGCCATCGACTCGATCTACGCCGCTGCCGGATTCGAGCGCACGCGATGATCGACGCGCAGCCTGCTGGCACACCGAACTACGTTCTGAGCGAGGGACCGGTGTGGCACGGGCCCACCGACACCCTGGTCTGGGTCGACATCGAGGCCGGGCTCGTGCTGCGCGGCGAGCTCGACGATCGCGGGCGCATCTCCGTGATCCGCCGCACAGAGCTGGGCGAGTACGTGGGCTGCGCCATCCCCCTCGACGACGACCGGATGCTCGTGGCGCTGACCCGACGCCTGGCGATCGTCGACGCCGACGGCTCGGTCGACCGCGGGTCCGAGCTGCTGCCCGCCCACCAGCGTTTCAACGACGGATCGATCGACCCGCAGGGCCGCCTCGTCGTGGGGTCGCTCGCGCTCTCGGGTGACGCGAACGACAACGTTCTGCTTCGCCTCGAGACCACCGGCGAGCTGACGGTTCTCGACGACGACCTCGGACTGAGCAACGGCCTCGGCTGGTCGCCCGACGGCACCGTCTTCTACTCCACCGATACCGACGCGCGCACGATCTACCGCCGCAGCTATGGCGCAGACGTCGTCGGCCAGCGAGAGCCCTTCATCGTGTTCGATGAGGGTGTGAATCCAGACGGTCTCACGATCGATGCCGCGGGCCGGCTCTGGGTCGCCATCTGGGGCGGCCACGGCATTCGCGTCTTCGACGACCGAGGCGACGAGCTCGCAGACCTCGGCGCGAGCATCCCGCCCCCGCACTCGTCGAGCGTCGCGTTCGCCGGGCCGGCGCTCGACCAGCTCGTCATCACGAGCGCGTCTCGCGACCTCGACGAAGCAGAACGGATGCGCTGGCCCGACGCGGGCGGCCTCTTCTCCGCGCATCCGGATGCACGAGGCCTGCCGGCCACGCCGTGGGTCGAGGCGCCCCTGCCCGGTGTCGGCCTCGATCGCGGGGCCATCCAGCGCTGAGAGTCAGTCGAGGGTCAGCACACTCACCCGGTCGGCCAGGTAGCGATCGAGCGTCGAGACTCCCCGCCCCGGGCTCGACCGATCCCAGTGCACGACGACGGCGCCGTCGCGCACCTCCAGGGGGCCGGATCCGGCGGCCAGGCTCTCGTCGTCGAGTGCGAGCGGGGCGTAGCGATGGTTCACGACCTCGCCCTCGGGAAACTTGCCGCGAGCCGCAGCCCGGCGGTCATCGCGCCGCGCCTCGGCTTCGGCCGACCTGTTGGTGACCGCTCGAAGCGGCTCGATGGCTCGCGTCACGTCACCGGTCTCGTAGACGCCGCCCGAGCGGTCGACGAGCAGAACGCCGAGTCTCCACGCCCGGCCCGCGGGAACGATCATCGGCGCGGTCTTGAACACCGAGAAGCCGCGCGGCTCTCGCATCACCCCGAGGGCCTCGTCATGCACGTTCTGCGCCTCGAGCGCCTCGATGCTGCGCGCCACCAGGCGGCGCACCTGCTCGGAGGGGGTCTCGTCCATGCCAGCAGACTACGACGATTCGCAGGCAGGCCGCAGCCCGCCCCTCGCGCGGCTTCTCTAGGCTGGGCACATGCGCATCGAGGTCGTGGTTTCAGGGTGGGAACAGCACTGCTGCGGCAAGGCATACAGGCGGGGCGAGACGACGACGGTCTCGATCGTCGCGCTCGACCCCGCCCAGACCGCACCGGATGCCCCGGCCCGGTTCGCCGAGGAGCACCACGGCCAGACACCGGCCGACGTACCGCAATGGGATGTGACCGGTACGGTCGCTCGCGTTACCGGCGTCAGCTACGAACAGCGCCGCAGACCGGGCCCGCATCCAATCTTCGAAAGAGGAGATGCGATTGCGTCGTCCGCTGAGCTCGACGGTGTCGATGCCCGCGAGACCGGTGGATACGGTGAACTTCTTCTTCTGATCGACCTCGACGACGATACGGCGCTGCCTGCCTATGTCGTGAGCGACGAGAGTCGCGCGGCCGCAGAGCGCGCGGCGCGCGAACAGGAGCGCGCAGCGCAGCAGAGGGCAGATTCTCTCGGTCGTCTGCTCGACACGATCGCCGATGACGCGCTCGCCGCCTACTCGACGGTCGCGACGATCGAACAATCCGAGGAGGGCGCGGCCGTGACGATAGAACCGCTCTCTGCGCAGGGAGCGAGCATCTCGTGGGCACGGTCGACTTATGCCGGCTCCGACCTCATCTCGGTGAAGGTGGGCGAAGGTCAATTCTCACTCGATGCCGATGTGGAGCACGCATTCGAGCTGCGCGAGATGCTCGCGGCCGCGGCGGCGGGCCGGGTTCACGAAAAGGTGCGCCGTGGTGAGGAATCGACCGAGTTCGAGACGGTCGTCGAATCGGCCGACGGTCGAACATGGACGGCCTCGACGACGTACGCGCCCCTTCGAATGGGCAACGGGGTCGTCATGATGCCCGGCGTGATCGGCTCACGAATTCAGGCTGGCGATCACGGCTACGAGGCGTGGGCCTGACACCCCGAACGCTCCCCATCCGCGATATACTTAGGGCACTAATCATTGCAGCACTCAGCACCTGAGGAACCGAGTTGACCAGGCAGGCCCGCACGCCCAATCCCATGAATCCGTTCGACGGCAAACCGGGGTTCATCAACAACCTCAACCGCATCGTCTATACATTCACGGGGCCGGCTCAGGTGGGCATCGGTCGCAAGGAAGACCCGTACGTTCCCCCGGCCGACCCGCACTGCCCACTGTGCGGCATGTCGATGGCACTGCACACCATCGACCGTTCGGGAGAGCGCACGCAGTTGCACTGCCCCGAGCACTGAGGCTTCCTCGCGGACCACGCTCGCTCTTCGCTAGAGCGACTTCTCCATGCAGTAGCTCGTCGGGTCGTCGATGTACGGGCCGAAGGCGGGGATAGCGCGGTAGCCCGACTTCTCATAGAGCGCGATCGCAGCGGTCTGAGGCAGGCCCGTCTCGAGTTGGATCAGAGTGACACCGCGAGCGCGTGCGTGCTCTTCGACTGCAGCCGTCAACGCCCTGCCCACTCCAAGACCGCGCGCCGATGCCGTGACGAACATCCGCTTCAGCTCGGCCGACCCATCGCCTCTGTCGACGATCGCGGCCGTGCCGAGAGCCTCACCGTTCTCTCTCGCGACGTAGAAGCCGACGGACGCTTTCTCGAGGCCGTCGATGTCGAGCCGGTGGTAATTCTCGACGGGGTACAAAGACAAGGCGAAGTCGTCGGCCTGCTGAAGAAGCGTCAGCACGTCGTCGCGACGAGGAGATTCGAGAGAGACGACGGGCACCCGTTCAGTCTACGAAGGAGGATAGGGAGGTGAAGACTCTCATCGTTACCGCCCACCCAGATCCCGAATCGCTGAGCAACGATGTCGCCCGACGACTGGCTCACGTGCTCGACTCCGAGGTCGAGGTCGCCGATCTGGCAGAGGAAGGATTCGATCCCCGGTTCACTCTCGATGACCGCCGCACGTACAGCACCGGCCGTGTCGTCGCATCCGATGTGGCCATCGAACAGCGGCGAATCGATGAGGCCGACCACCTGGTCTTGGTCTTTCCCGTCTATTGGTGGTCGATGCCCGCGTTGCTCAAGGGGTGGATCGACCGCGTCTTCGTCAACGGCTGGGCGTTCGATGTCGACACGGAGCACGGCATGCGTCGTAATCTCGGCCGGCTGATGGTTCATCTCATTCCCATTGCCGGTGACGATGCCGGAGTGTACGAACGTCACGGCTATGAGCAGGCGCTGCGCACTCAGATCGAGCACGGGATCATCGACTACTGCGGCAGCCGCCGCGGGGCAACGGCGTTCGTATACGAGTCCGAACGCGACGATGCCAGCGCGCGCGAGCATGCTGTCACCGATGCGATCGCCGCCGTCGCGCGTACGATCGAGGGCGTGACGTTGCCGGGCGACACCACGCCAGCACAATAGGCTCGTGTCATGGCACAGGTCACCATCTATGCGCGGAGAGAGTGCATAAAGGCACGCCGAAATGCCATCTCCGACGCGATCCACGGGGCAATCATGTCCGCCCTCGCGTACCCCGCCGAGAAACGGTTCCATCGTTTTATCGCTCTCGATGCCGAGGACTTCATCTATCCCGAGGATCGCGGGGAGAACTACACGATCGTCGAGATCTCGATGTTCGAGGGTCGCAGTGAATCGGCGAAACGCGCTCTCATCGAAGAGCTCTTCGCTCGCTTCGACACCGGGGCCGGCATCCCGCCTCAGAGCGTCGAGATCACCATCACAGAGACTCCGCGAGTGAACTGGGGCATCCGAGGCCGGAACGGCGCAGACCTCGCACTCGGTTACAGCGTCGACGTTTGAATGAGGGTCCTCGCCGTCGTTCCGGCCGCAGCGATTGCTGGCATCCTGGCCTGGGCCGAATGGATGCATTGGGGCGCGAGCACTCGCAGGCTGGGTAATCCGCCGTCTGGGCCGGGCAGACAGGCGATCGTGGTGCTCGGATGCCGAAACCGCGGCTCGCGCGCCAACTACCTCAATCGGTATCGCGTGCGCGTGGCGCTGCGATCGGTCGACCCCCGCTCGACCGAGACAGTACTCGTCTTCTGCGGAGGCGGCGTCGCAAGCGATACGCCCGAAGCCGATCTCATGCTCGACTACGCCCGCGCCGGGCGCGGCTACGACGGCGCCTACCTTCTCGACCGACACAGCCGCACAACCTGGGAGAACATCGCGAACGTCGTCGACCTCGTGGCCGAGTTCGACACGGTGAAGATCGCGTCGAACAGCATGCACGCCGAGAAAGCACGCGCCTACCTCTGGAAGCAGCGGCCCGATGTCGCAGAACGCCTGGTGGCGGCGAGAGACTACCGTTTCGGCGAGATCACCCTGGTGAAGCCGATCGCCGCGGTTCGCGGCATCCGGGCTCTGCGGCCGTGGAGAGCTACCCTCTAACCATGGACGCCGACTGGATCGAGCATCGTCGATCGGACGATCGTGAACTCGTGGGGTGGATGAAACCGGTCGGAGAGGGATTCGTCGCCATCGATCTGCTGGGCCGCCACCGAACGGATCCTGTGGACTGGATGGTGGCAGAGGAGACGCTCGACGAACTCGGGCTCGCCTACCTCGCTGACCCGCACGAGTTTCGGCTGGACGACGGTTCCTGGCTGCGTGTCCGGATCGCAGAGGTGTCTCCCTCCGCGATCCGTGTCAAGAAAGACGACTGGGGCGACATGAGCGCCACCCAGGTCTACTACTCGCTCCCCTTTCCGGTCACCGAAGACCAGCTCCGACCGTTGTCCTGACGGATGGCGCCGGCCTCTCTCATGACGAGGCCGTGAGAATCTCGGCGGCACCGTCGGTGATAGCGATCGTGTGCTCCGTGTGCGCCGTTCTGCACCCGGTCGAGCTGCGCAGAGTCCAGCCGTCGTCGTCGGTCACCAAGACATCTGTGTCCTCCATGACCCACGGCTCGAGAGCGAGAAGCAGTCCAGGGCGCAGCGTGAATCCTCGCCCCGGCCGGCCGGCGTTCGCGACATGCGGGTCACCGTGCATCACCGTGCCGATTCCATGCCCACCGAACTCGACGTTGATCGAATACCCGGCATCGAAGAGCACCGTGCCGATGGCGTGGGAGATGTCTCCGATCCGATTGCCCGGGCGAGCCGCATCGATACCGGCTGCGAGAGCCCGCTCCGTGGCATCGATCAACGCGACGGAACCGGCCGGTCTCGATCGCCCGACGATGAAGCTGATGGCCGCGTCGGCCGCCATGCCGTCTTTGATCACGGCGAGGTCGAGAGTGAGCAGGTCGCCGTCGACGAGCGTGTAGTCGTGCGGCATCCCGTGAAGTACGGCGTCGTTGACCGCGGTGCAGATGTAGTGACCGAAGGGTCCGGCGCCGAACGATGGAGCGTAGTCGACGTAGCAGGACCGAGCACCCGATGCGGCGATGAGCTCGCGTGTCCATTCGTCGATGCTGAGCAGATTCACCCCCACCGTCGCTCTGTCTCGAAGCTCGCGAAGGATGCTGCCGACGACAGCGCCCGTCGATCGTGCACGTGCAATGTCTGACGGGGCGAAGATCTCGATCATCTGCCACTCTCTCTCGGTATAAAAATACCAGGATAACTATACCGCTAAGCTGGTGGTCATGATGGTTCGCCTGCCCCATTCGCCCGAAGCGATAGCGCGAGGCCGGCGTCTCGGCGCCTACCTGAGGCAGGCACGCGGTGAACGCCCGGCGGCCAACGTCGCGTCTGCAGCGAACATCTCGCCCGAGACACTGCGAAAGATCGAGACCGGCAGGCTGCTGACCCCCTCTTTCGCAACGGTGGCGGCGGTCGCAGCAGCCCTCGACATCTCGCTGGATACGATCGCGGCCGCTGTCGACGAGGCGGAGAAAGCCGTCTCGGCCTGATCGCCCTCCGCGCCGACGACGCTCGTCAGCGAGAGTTGTCGAGGATCATCAATTTCTCTGGGTTTGGGAAGGGTACGAATCCGACCTGCTCGTACAGCCCATGAGCGTCGAGCGTCGACAGCATCACCCTCGTGAGATCCAACGGCACGAGAGCATTAACCACCGCATCCGCGACGAGTCGACCGACCCCCAGCCCGCGGCGGGCAGGCTCCACGTAGACATCGCACACCCACGCGAACGTGGCCCGGTCGGTCACTACACGCGCGTATGCGCAAAGCTCACCGTCTGGATCGAAGACGCCGAAATTCATCGAGCCTTCTGCGGCCTGCTGCACTGTCTGCCGTGCGCGTCCCCTCGCCCAGAACGTGTCCGTCGACAGCCATCGATGCACGGTGTCGAGGTCGATCCGCGCAAGGTCGGTGCTGACAGTGAAATCCTCGGCCACGTCCATCGCAAGAGTCTACGTAGACCTGGACACGCGGGCCCAATCGGTGATCGCCGCCAGCACAGGCTCGGGCGCGAGGAGCAGGTGCACCTCCGCCGTCGTCCAGCCCGGCAGACGGACTCGTCGGTCATACTCGAGATGATCGACATCGAGCGGGTGGGCGCTCGTGCCGACATCCTCACCCGGCCCGCGCACCGTGACCCAGGTCAGGTGATCGCCAGTCGGTTCGGAGGATCGAAAAACGATCTCGATGGCCATGCGCTCTCGATCGAGGGTTGCGACGGCCTCGTCATGCCGCTCGTTGAGCATCTGCATCCACCGAGTGGCCTCGTCTTCCATTCCTGGCCGGATGCGCGCGCGATGCAGCGACACCGTCAGGCCGTCCGGGATCCCCCGCGCCGCGAGTGTCATCGCGGGAACAGAGTGTCGGCGACGTACTCGAGGTTGGCGATGAGAGAGACTCCCCCTGCCTCGTAGTCGGTCTCATCCGATCCATAGACGCGCCCGTTCTTGACCGCGGGACTGTCGGGAAGAAGCGCCCGCACCTCGTCGATGCCTGCCTGCTCATTGCCGGCGCCGACGTAGTTGACCATGATGACGTCGGGGGTGAGCACGAGCGCCTGTTCTTTGGTGATCTCGGTGAAATTGTGCGGCAGATCGGCAAACACATTGGTCACATTCAGGGCGTTGAGGATACCTGCGGCCGGGTACCCGCCATTGGCATAGATCTTGCCGTCGTAGACCTGCAGGTATGCGACCGAGAGGGGATCGCCGGGGTTCCGTGCGGCGGCCGCCGAGACTCGGTCTTTGAGTGAGGCAACGACCTCGGAGGCTCGCTCGGGCACTCCGAAGATGGTGCCGAGGTCCGTGACGTCGTCGTAGACGCGGGTGATCGACGTGGGCGCGGGAGCATCTGCACAGTACTGACCGAGAACGTAGACGTTGGTGCCCGCTTGAGCGAGATCGTCGTAGCTCACCGTGCCGTCACCGCGAACCTGACCCTCGTCGTTGGCGAGATACAGGTCTGGGGCCGCCGCGATCATCGCCTCTCTGGCCGGCGCGTAGTCGGGTGAGACTTCGACGATCTTCGCCGGATAGTCCGCCGGCAGCGCGTCGTAGCCACCCAGCGTGTAGCCATAGACGCTGTCGTCCACTCCGAGGGCGGCCAGTGTCTCGAGGGTGCGCGGGTACCCCAAGACGACGCGGGACGGTGACTGCGCATACTCGCCCTTCACGCCGCAACTGTCCACGCTCACCGGGTAGCCGGCGGCGGCAGGCGTCGAGGGTGACGCGCTCGTGGGAGATGCGCACCCGCTGAGGATGACTCCTGCGCTGATCGCAAGGGCGACGACGGATGCGGTGCGACGGTGGTGAGGTTTCACTGTTCTGCTTTCGTGATTGTTGAACGGATAGGGGGATCGAGTGTCGGCGGATCTGTTCGTGCAGGAGCGAATGCGATCAGGGGTCTGCCTGTCAGCGGGTGCGTGGAGCAATGCGCGGCGACTCCGTACACGTGGCCGATCATCTCCGGCGTGAGCACGACCGCGGGAGGGCCGTGGGCGATGACGCGTCCCGCCGCCATCACGTAGAGGTCATCGCAATAAGCCGCGGCGAGGTTGAGGTCGTGCAAGGCGGCGACGACGGTCAGCGGCAAAGAAGTGAGCAGCTCGAGGAGCTCGATCTGGGCCGAGATGTCGAGGTGATTGGTCGGCTCGTCGAGCACCATCACGGCTGCGCATTGGGCCAAAGCACGAGCCACGAACACGCGTTGGCGTTCGCCTCCCGACAGGGTGCCCACCAGGCGATCAGAGAGGTGGGCCACGCCCGCCGTCTCCAGCGCGTGGTCGATGGCATCGCCATCGGTCGACGTCTGACGCTCGAAGAGACGCTTGTGGGGCACGCGCCCGGTTTCGACCGTTTCTCTCACGGTGAAGGCGAATTCGGATGCGTCGTCCTGCAACACGACGGATGTGCGGCGGGCACTCTGTTGGGCGCTTAGTTTCCACAGATCGTCTCCGCCGACGGTGATCGACCCCCGCACGGGAAGCAGCGCGCGGTGGATGCTCTTGAGCATCGTCGTCTTGCCGGACCCGTTCGGGCCGATGATGCCGACGAACGATCCGGATGCGACGGCGATCGTCGCGTCGTGAACGATCGGGGTGTTGTCGATGTGCACGCTGACGTGATCGGCGTCGACCCTCATGCACGCGCTCCCGATCGGCCGAGCGCCGCCAGCAGCCAGATGAAGAACGGAGCGCCGACCGCAGCCGTGACGATACCGATCGGGATCTCCGTGGGAGGGAGGAGGACGCGCGCGACGATGTCGGCGAGTGGCAAGAAGATCGCCCCGCCCAGGAGCGAGACGACGAGAACTCGCCGATGGTCGGCGCCGACGAGCAGGCGAGCGAGGTGCGGAATTATCAGTCCGACGAAGCCGATGCCCCCGACGACCGCGACGACCGCGCCCGTCATTAACGCGACCAAAGCCATGAGCTGCAGCTGGAACCGGCCCACGTTGATCCCCAGCGACGAGGCCAGCTCGGCGCCGCCGGCGAGGCCGTTCAGGCGCCGCCCGTTCGCGACCAGCCACACCATTCCCCCGGCGACGACGACCGCCAGAATCGGAAGGTCCTGCCACGTTGCACCGGAAACACTGCCCAGCGTCCAGAACAGCACGCGCTGCAGCTGGCCGGGTGTGGCCACGGTCTGTAAGAAGTACGTGAAGGCCGAGATGAGATAGCCGATGGCCACCCCGGCGAGCACGAGCCTGACAGCGGGCCAACGCCCCTGTTGCCTTCCGAGAGCGAAGGTGGCGACGAACGCCGCCATGGCACCCACGAAGGCAGCCGCCGTGATCGAGAGTCCGCCAACCGCGCCGCTGCCCAAGACGATCACGATCACCGCTCCGAGACCCGCCCCTGGAACGATCCCGATCAGATACGGGTCGCCCAGCGGGTTCCGCACGACCGCCTGGATGACGGCACCCGCGACAGCGAGCGCCGCTCCGACCAGAATCCCGAGCAGAGTGCGCGGCAACCGCACTGACCAGACGATCTGATCTGCGGCCGGAGGCCCGAGCCCGGTCGCACCCGTGAGATGCGCCGCGATCACCGACCACACCGCATCCGGCGCTATCGCGACCGTGCCGACGCTGACCGAAACGGTCGCCACCAAGACCACAGCGGCCAGCAAACCGACGATCAACATCGAGTAGCGCCTCGGCGAAGCGAATGGCGCTCCAGGCCGGGTTCGTTTGAGCCCAAGCCGAGCGGTCGAGGCGGGCGGGGGCGCGGTGGCCGTCACACGGCGATCCATCAAGGTGACCCTTCAGTCTTAATGATAATCATTCTCACATAGAAGACTGGTCGATGACGGGTCGACCTGGAATCGAGTCCGAGCCCGGCGCACGGGAATTACATGGTCACCGCGGCACACAGGGTGTGAGTCGAGGTGGTGTGACTCGAATGAGCGATGGCGCCCCGACTACGCCGATTCCCGCTTCACCCCCCTCGATAGCGCCCGCCCCGACGCGTCGAGGTAGTCCGACCACGAGCGGGTCGGGGCGAATCCGAGCAGGCGCCTCGCCTTGGCGATAGAGATGCCGGATGCGTCGGGCCGGTCGAGCGGGCGCAGCTCGATCTGCCCACCGTAGTACCGCTCGAGCAGCTCGGCGAAGTCGTGCCCGCCCGCGTTGTCGGGAGACGCGATGTAGAACACCTCGTGCCCCGGCAACTCCGACTCGGTCGCCAACACGATCGCGTCAGCCAGGTCGTAGACGTCGATGTAGCTCCACAGGTTGGCGCTGAGGTTCGACGGGTCGCGCACCTGCTTGCCCAGGTTCTCCTCGTAGTTGTCCTCGTTGTGTACGGTGCTCGGCCGCAGAGAAATCGCGCGAATGTCGGAACGCCGCACCGCGGCATCCATCAGTTGCTCACCGAACGCCTTCGACAGCGCGTACGGGTCTTGAGGCAGAAGCGGGTGCTGCTCGTCGACCGGCGCGTACTGCGGCAGAAACGGGCGCTCGGGAAAGAAATTGCCCACGATGCTCTCACTCGAGATGTTGACGAACCGCGTGACGCCGAAGCGCACCGCCGCCTCGATCATATTGAACGTCGACATGAGGTTCGTCTGCAGCACCACGTGTGCCGGGTTGCCGGTTGGCTGTGGGATGGCGGCCACGTGCACCACCGCATCGGCGCCGGCCGTCACGGCGAAAGCCGAGCCCGCATCGGTGAGGTCGGCCATCTGGTAGCGGCCCGGAACAACAACACCCGCGTCGAAGACGGGACGAACGAGATCGACCCCGAGCACGTCGTGCCCCGCATCGACGAGCGCCTGCACGGCAGCCCGTCCGACCTTGCCGCGTGAACCGGTGACGACGACCTTCATTGGTGCTCTTTTCGCTGAGGGGCAAGGTGCCCAGCGTATCCACGTACTGAGCTAGGCGACCCCGAAACTCCGGACGCTGAGCGGGCCTCTCAGTCGGCGAGGCAGATCGTGGTGAACAGCACGTGGGGATCCGGACTGCTCCACGAGTCATAGCCCAACCAGTCGGCCTCGGCTTTGTACTGCTCGTCGGACTTCGCATCTTCTTGTTTTGTCGCTGTGACGCCGCGGCTTGCCCAGTAGGCAATGACACCCGCCATGTCATGCGTCGCCGTAGGAAGCTCCTGAGAACCCTCGGGCACGAGCGGCTGACCAGTGGCATCGACCTGCGACTGGGCCTTGTACCGGTAGTACCACATGGTGCCAGGGTTGGAATTGTCGAGGTAGCACTCCTCACTGAACACGCGATATGTCGCGTCGAAGTTCTCTGTACCCAGTGTCGGGTCTCCGCCCAGAAGCCGGACCGTCTCGTCGCCCAGCTCGAGTACTTCTCTGCGGGGATCACCGCCATTTCGCTCGAAGAACGTCTCGGCCTCGCTCGGCGGCTGCGCCTTTTCTTTGGTTTCGGCCACAAGGCTCGCGACCTGGGAGCCGACGACAATGGTGTTCGTCGGGACCGCGATGACGAGCACCACGACCGCCCCGAGCACGGCAGCGATCGAGTGTCGCGGATTGCGCTTGTGAACGCGCGCCTGCAGGAGGAGCACCGCGATGGGCGACAGGATCGCAATGGCGGCAGCGATCGAGATCCAGACAATGACTGCGCCGTCACTCAGCCTCTTTTCAAAAGGCCCGAAATCCCGCTGCAGGAACGCTGAGAGTTGGATCAACCAGCTCGCTACGAGCAGCACGAACAGGATCGCGACGATGCCCAGTCCTGCCGCCCGGCCCGTGGTCGGCCCCTCCGACTCTGGGAGATTCGGTCCGCGCTGCGGCTCGACGCCCGGGTTCGACTCCTCGCTCACGCGTGCTCCTCCTCCATCCATCAGACGGCCTCGTCCTCACCGAGACGCCTCGACACAAAACCCCTCGATCCTCCCACGGAGCACGTCACGCCTCGTCGAATCAATGCAGCTGTTCTTCGCAATGCTGCGCCGCTTTTCGAACGCAGGCCTTTCTATATCGGCGCGCTATCGGCTTGGCAAGGCCCTCGGCTGGACCGTTCGCATTCGACCTGACGTGGATTCTGTCGAACCGGCGGCGCGTCGATTGACTACGGAGGCACACATGGCGAAGGCATATGCACTCATGCTCGGGATTGTCATCGGGAGCCACGCGCTCCTCGGTTGGTTCATCGAGGGTTCCCTCATGCTGGGACTCTTCAACGTCGATATCGTCAACGACATCGTCTACACGATCTGCGCCGCGGCCCTGCTTCTCGTCGGGGCCACCCCGGCGCCCGTCAAGGCGATCCAGGCCGTGCTGGTGCTCGTCGGACTGGTGTTCGTGTTGCTCGGCGTCGGCAGCATGCTCGACGAGAACCTCGGCGGGGCGCTCCCGTCGGGCACCACGATCCTCGACCATGTGCTGCTTATGGGCACCGGCGCGGGGGCACTGCTGCTCGGCCTTTCACCGTGGGCCCGAAGGCCCCTGATGACGAGCGGCACCGCCCTGAACTGAGGCGCCGCCCTGAACTGAGGCGCGCCCACCTGCGGTATCAGGTCGAGGGAAGAGGGTCGTCCCAGCCCTGCTGGGGCGTGGCGCAGGTTCCTCGGAACATGTATTGAGAGGGCAGCTTGCGCTGGTGACTCGACCAGTCGATCGCGGGCCGTCGTTGTTCTGGGGGCAGATATCCCAGCCGATACACCGCCATGAGCTCGAGCTCATCCGGCACCTCGAGCAGACGTTCGATGCGGTGCCAGTTCTCAGGCACCTCCATCGGAAAAAAGATGAACTGGATGCCCATGCCGAGTTCCACGGTCGTGAGCCAGACATTCTCCATCGCGGCGCCCAGGCTGAACGTGGGGTAGAACGATGACAGTTCGCCGGGTCGATTTTCTGCCCGAGTGAGCATCACGCCGAGCAACAGCGGCGAGCCGGCCACCAACTTCTCGTTCTCAGCGCCGAGGGTAGACGGGACCCGCAGCGCGTTCATCAGCTTCTGTCCGCGTGAGGTGTAGACCTGGCTGGTGAAGGGCCGCAGCGGCGCCGGCAGTTTGTCGAACAGCATGCCGTCCCGGCTACTCTCCATCTCCGCGGCGCTGAAACGGAAGTACGGCTTGTACCGCTCGAAGAATGCGCCGTTCGCCATGATCTTCTTCATGCTCTCGCCGCTGATCCGGGCAATACTGCGGATCGTGTCGGGCTCCTCGATCAGAACGAAGCGCCACGGCTGGCTGTTCAGCTGCGACGGAGCCCTGCCCGCCACCTCCATGAGTAGCCGCTGGCGTTCTTCACTGACAGGATCGGGCAACATGTGCCCGTTGGTCGTGCAGCGGCGGCGGATGGCGTCAAGCAGGTGCACGCTGGCTACTTTCGAGAGTGGATGAAGGCTGCGACGAAGAACGGGGCCGCAGCGAGAGCGACAATCGGATGCCGCGGCATCCGTGGGCCCAGATACGCGAGGGCGGCAAGCGGCCCCGCGGCGGGAAGCAACAGCCACCCGGAGCGACTGGAGCTCCAGAGCAGCGAGCTCGCAGCGACTCCGGCGAGCACGAGCGTGACGAGATACAGCGCGTGATGCGCCCATCGCGCTTTGCGCAGGTCGACGAGGCCACTGGCGACGCCGACACCCAACGTGCAGCTCGCGGCATATCCCACTCCAGCCGCTCCGAACGCCGCACGAACGACAGGTCGCCCCGATTGTGCTCTCACCAACCTGCGAACACCCACCTCACCACGCTAGAAGAATGCTTCCGGTCGAGATTTGCGGGTTGACGCGGCCATCGTGAGATGCAGACGGCCGTCACGGGCGCCGGTCGGAATCGTCGCACTGAGCCGCATGCGCGAGTCAGCCCCGCTCAGACGCTCCCTGTGTTCTCATCGCCTTGTTCTCGCCGTCGCCCACCGCCTGATCAGGGACGAGTGCGTGCCGCGCGGCCCGGAGGATCTCGTCGGATGCGTCGGATCCTCGTGCAGCCCGTGCGATGACGACGGCACCCACGATCGTGGCGGCATCCGTCAGAGCCCGTTCGCGATCGCCGTCAGCCGATGTGAGCAGTCTCACCAATTCCGTGATGGCGACCGAGACGGCGTCGCCCATGGGGGACTCCGGGTCGCGCGTGACGTCCGAGGCAAGAGTCGAGATCACGCAGCCAGAACCGAGATCGTCGACATGCGCGTCAGACAGATACGCGGTGATCAACGTGTCCCGCGTGCTGTTCTGCTCGGGGGTGTTCTTCAATAGTCGGTCGAAGTCCTCGCGACTCCGGTCCACCGCCCAGTTGCTGGCTTCGGAGAGCAGCGCGTCCTTCGAGACGAACTGCTTGTAGAACGCGCCGGCGGTCAGCCCAGCACCCGCCGTGGCGGCCGCAACCGTCACCGCGGCCGGACCGGAGCTCCGGAGCAGGTGAGCCGCGCCTTCCAATACATCCTGGCGATGCAGCGCCATCTGCGCTCGTGAGGATCGAGGCATATCCGTCCCTTCTCGAGCCAGTCGTCGTCGATCAGAATCCTAGGTTCTTCGATCAGACTTTAGCTTATGCTAAACCTCTATTTGAGACCCTCCCTCTGCCGTCCGCGAGGCGCACCGGGATCCCGAGGCCCCGAGGAGGCCCCCGTGAATCTCTACTTCCGACTGCTCCTGCTCCGCCTCCGATCACTGCGCTGGCCCCGCGTCGGGTTGTGGGATCCCGTGACGGTGACGTTCCGAGTCAATGCCGGGGATCTGGATGTGTTTCGGCACATGAACAACGCCCGATACTTGTCCCTGCTCGACCTGGGCCGCCTCGACGCCCTCCAGCGCTCGGGATTTTGGACGATCGTCAAGCAGCGCGGGTGGTATCCGGTCGTCTCCGCGCAGTCGATCACGTACAAGAAATCGCTCACCCTCGGACAGAGATTCGAGCTGACGACCCGGTTCATCGGATTCGACGACCGCGCCACCTACGCGGAGCAGATCTTCCATATCGACGGAAAAGTGCACGCGCACGCCGTGGTGCAGACGCGGTTCCTCCGCCGAAGCGGCGGGATCGTCCCGCAGCCGGAGCTACTCGAGGCAGCGGGCGGGGCCCCAGCCCTCGTGCTTCCCGATGAGGTAGGAGCGTGGGCCCAGGCCGCCCGTACTCTGTCCTCTCGTGCCATCGGGTCGTCTGGGCCGGCGGCGTAGGCAGGCACGGGTCAGCCCGGGCTCCTGCTCGCCTCAGAAAAAGCGAATGGTGGTGCGGTTGAGCCGCCATTTCCTTTCGATCCGCAACAGCACCTGCGGCGCGAAAAGGCCTAGGTGGAGTCATGGCATTCCGCGTATCGTGAATTTTTCACAACCCGGAGGTTATTGAACGTGAGAATCGCACGTGGAATGACTCCCCTGCTCGTTATTGGGCTATTGACAGCTGGCTTGGCCGGCTGCGCGGCAGATTCACCCAAGGCCGTATCGCACGCATGCGGCCTCGTTTCACCCGACTTGGTGAAGCAAGCGATGCCGGACCTGCCGAGCGAACCGTCAACCGGGGTGGGGCTGATCCGTGACGGAGACTCGATCACGATTGATCCTGATGACGCGCAAGGCGCAGAGTGCTCTCAGTCGAGCGCTACTGACAGCGGGAACGCTCTCTCGATCCGCATCACTGCCCCGTCGAAGGATGAACTCGACCGATTGAGAGCCGCATCCTCCGACGCCGACAGCAAGGAAACCTGCGAACCACTCGGGGTGAAAGACGCGATTGGCGCGACCTGCCTCGTCGCCGGGCCCTCGAAGCAGGTGGTTCATGTCTATTCAATCTGGGACTCGTACGTCATCTCCATCGACCTCAGCCGCAGCGACGGTCCGGCTGCAGATGATCGAACGCTAGCGGTCGAGATCGCTCAATCGGTCGAAGAACATCTGGAATAGCACGCACAAAAGACCATCCTTTTATGGTCTTCGCTCAAGGACGTGGGTGCGGGCATGTCATCAAGCGGCAAGCGAGATGTGGCCTGACGCTGGTGCGCGATGGGGAGCCCTCCCCATGGCTCCGTGTCGCGGCCCTCGGATACCTTTGGGCACACGATCCCGTTGACAATCGAGTGTCGGCAAGGGGGTCGGAAGGGGTCGATATGCGCGCACCACGCACAGCACATGGTTCGAGCCGTTCAGGAACGGCCACGACGGCGAGGGGCGGGGTGCTGGCCGTGCTCGCTAGCCGGGGTGCTAGGCCTCGGAGCCTGCGCGACGCCCGAACCGGAATCGACACCCGGTATCGAACTCAGGGGATCCGGCACATCCAGCGCCAGACGCAGTCCCGGTAGCGCTCGGTGACGCCAAAATGTCTTCAGATGAGTCCAATTTGTGCGCGACCGACTCGATCGCGAACGAGAAAACCCCCTGATTCCCTTATAAACAAAAGGGGAGCAGGGGGTTTGATCGTGGCGGTACCGGTGGGATTTGAACTCATTGTCGGGGGGTTGATACAGCCTCAAAATTCCAGAAATCGCCGGAAAATCGGCTCTGTTGGATGACAAGACTGACACCCGAAAACGAGGAATGACCGCGAGTTGGGGGGTTTTTGCGGGGTGCAGCACCCGCAACAACGGTTCACGAACACAATGCCGCCCCGTCGCCTTCTGATACCTGGATGATGTGGTCAAAGGGCGAATGTACGGCTGGATCCGTATCTGATCGATCCAGTAACGTCAGAGTCCGATTGGCCCGCGCTCTGGATCTACAAACACAAAGTACTCAAGCCGTAACGAGCGATCACCCACCCCTTGCGACATGAGTTCAACTATCGGCGATATATCTTGATGAATCGCTGTGTCGATTGAGTGTATTCGGAGGCGGCAACCGCAAAGTTGTAAAGATCACTCAAGGCGCAACCGCGACATTTCATGCGATTAGACGCTGCTTATCGTCATAAAATGACAGAATCGCCCCTATACTCACACTATGCATGTAAGGATGTCGCGATGCTTCTGAAGTTCGCCGTGGCGAACCACCGCTCAATTTTTAGGGAGGTCGAGCTTTCACTGATAGCCGTCGACGAAGATCGGGATGCGGCTCGATCCTTTGAACTCCTAAACGAAAAGGTACTCACGGTTGCCGGTCTCTATGGACCGAACGCATCAGGGAAGTCGAATGTGATCTCCGCGATCTCGTGGTTAAGCAGTGCCGTGAAATCATCTCTTCGTCTTTGGGAAAACGTCATTCCCCGAGAGCCTTTTGCTTTCGAAGATGGGATGACGTCGCAGTCGACCTTTGATCTCGATTCCGTCGTTGACGGCGTACGGTATTCGTACCAGCTCGAGATCGGAACTGAGGGCGTTGAGTATGAAGCTCTCTCTTACTATCCAGAGAAACGCCGTCGCAATATTTTTGAGCGCGAGCAGAACAGCATTAAGTTTGCCCGAGGCATCAAGGGTGCAGCGGGAACTCGGGAATTATTGACCCCATCGACGCTCGCCCTTTCCGCGGCGCGACGGTTTAACGACTCATTCATAGTCGCGTTCGCAGACGATGTAGCCTCCTACACTTTCCTCGGCCAATCACTGCGACGTAGGCGTAGGGGTTTTGGGGGGCCGGGTGCTTTCGTCGTTCCTTCTGCGCGAACCGAGCGCTGGTTCGAGGAGGCCGATCAAGAGCAACTCGAAATGTTCGTCGAGGACGACGTGCTTACAACTAACCGCGCGCGCGCTTTGGCTTTGCTGAAGATGGCTGATTTGGGGATTTCGGATGTCGAGTTCGAGGAACCCGAAGAAAGCACGTTATCCAAGGACAATACGGCGAGCGGGCTTCGTCCGCGAGATCAGGTGCGGATGGTACATCGCACTGATCGCGAGAACGCATCATTTGCATTCTTCGAGGAGTCGGCAGGCACTCAAACATGGTTCAACCTCATCGGGCCAACGCTGACGGCTCTCGGGCGTGGCTCTGTGCTCTTTTTCGATGAAATAGACGCGAGTCTCCACCCAACACTGACTGCACAGCTGATCGCCCTGTTTCAAGATCCGACAACTAATCGAATGGGCGCGCAGCTCATCTTCACAACCCACGACACGACCCTGTTGAACCACCTCAATCGGGACGAAGTATGGCTCACTGAAAAACAGTCGAATGGCATGACGACCTTGCGCGCGTTGTCGGATTTTGCCGGGGATCGAGTTCGAAGATCGCACAACCTTGAGCGCGGCTACCTTCAAGGTCGCTTTGGGGCGCTGCCCGATATTGACAAGTATCAGGTGCTTGTGGCGATGGGCTTTGCTGGGGGAGATCGTCTTGGCGCGGACGCCTAAACCTTCTGGGCTCAAACGCCCCGTCGCGAAGCTGCCGGAACGGCGAACATTCTTGATATTCACTGAAGGCGAGGTCACCGAAGTTGAGTACCTCAACGCGCTCAAGAGCTTGCCCGAAGTCAAGACCGCGAATGCGGTTGACCTCCAGATTGCCAGTCAACGGGGGGTGCCGTTGACGCTAGTCGAACTTGCCGTGGAGGCTCAATCAAAGAACGACGAGATTGACCAAATTTGGTGTGTGTTCGACGTCGAATGGCCAAAGCATCACCCGCATTTGAACGAAGCAAAGTTGTTGGCACAAAACCACGGAATTCAGCTTGCAATCTCCAACCCAAATTTCGAGTTATGGCTAATTTTGCATCACGCAAACACCGAAGGATTTCTAGACAACGATGGCGCACGCCGCTTACGTAGGGATCACGACGGCGTAGCAGACAAGCACCTCGACCACGCCGTGTATCTGCCGCTTCGTGCCGCCGCAACCATGCGCGCGATCGACTTGGATGCAAAACATCGAAACGACGGCACGAAGTTTCCAAGTGATAATCCTTCCTCGGGAATGCATCGCTTGCTGCGCGCGATTGAGCCTGGTCTTCTGGAGGTGTAGCCATGCTGAGCATCCTCATCGGAAGCGATGGACCACCCGGATGGGATCCTCTACATCGCACATCGACGAGGAGTGGATGACCGAGTATGACGCTCAAGCCTGGACGTCAGGGGTCTCTGACACGATATGTCCATGACCGAATTGGCGTACATGACGCGGGAAGACTGGGCGCAGCAAGCCACTGCGATGGTGTCGCAAAGCGCCGCGATCCGCGATTGGCTTGGCGAGGAACCTTATCTCCTCGCCATGACCGAAATGAAAAAATACGGAGGTGACGGCAGCGTCGACCTCGAAGCGGCTCGTTTCATCGCCCCAGACAAGGCCACGCGCATTGTGTTCGACGTCTCGGAGCTCGGTGCTTTCGCGTGCGAGGGAAAGAGCGTCGACCATGCCGTCGTGGTGTTACATCCGCGCGACGAGCGCTCCCTCGAATCAATGCGAACTGCGGTCAAATCCGGAGCGGTGAGCCGAGTCTTCGTGTTGGTCTGGTGGCCGCTCGACATCGTCCGAACCTGGCTCGATGGCCACGGCGCGCTTGACCTGCACGCCGGTGCGGCGAGGGAATTGCCCGACCCTTTGATGGTCGAGGCCTGCACCATGATGATCTCCCACCAATACAACGGCCTCAGTTCAGGGCGGGGGAAGGAAGCGGTCGTGCAGCTGGTTCGTGCCTTCTACGCCGAAGGGTATCCCTACGATGTCAACGAATGGCTCCGCGCGTATTTCGCGGCCGGCGGGGATTTCCACCACGCCGAGTCCATCAAGAAACTTGTCACGGAGATGAAGGCGGGCGTTAGGCACCGCGTCCCCGCCCGTTACCGCGACAACATCTTCGAGATCATCCGCTCGGGTCAGCTCGAGCAGGAACAGTAAGACCGTGCTGGTCCTAGCGCGCGGTATCGAAGACGACCACTACTGGGTGGTCCATGAGATCGACGGCACGCTCGAGGAAACACCGTGTCGCATCGAGCAGGGATCCGATAGGTACCGGCTGAGTCATACCGACGACTCGTTCCAGGCGGACCTGGTCTTCGGACTAGGTGCATTCGCGACCGCCGAGGCGGCGGTCGCTCGACTGCGGGAGTTTCTCTAGGTGGAACACACGAGCACAGACGGACGGTTCAAGACAGCGAAGCCCTCGGTCTATCTCGATCAGTGGGTGTGGATTCGCCTTGCTCGAGCCAACGTGGGTCGGCCCTTCAAGCCGTCCGATGTCGCCCTCCTCGAGTCCCTGAAAACCGCCGCTGAGGCAGGCGTCGCCTTCCCGCTATCGGCAACGCATTACGAAGAGACCATCCGCATCGCTGACCCTGCACAGCGCAAGGAAATCGCGCGCGTCATGGCTCCTATCGCTATGGGGCGGACAATTCGGAAGCAGTCCGACCTGGTGCGCCATCAGCTCCTGACGGCGCTACATGAAACAATCGGACGCCCAACCTTCCGCCCAGCACCGCTTCAGATGCTTGGCCTCGGCGTGCACTGGTCGTTCACTGGCATAGAGGGCTTCATGACCGTCGTCGATCCTGATGGGCGCGTTGTGAAGTCAGTCGATCCGAACTGGACGCGTCAGCTCAACCAATACTGCGAGTTCGCTCTCATGGCCGGCCCCGCTGACGCCGAGATCCCGATTCTTGAAAAGCTCGGCTACGTCGATCCGCGCTATTTCGAGAGCAACGTGGGCAACCGGCTGGATTGGGAGGAGTCGTACGTCGATCAGGCCGTGAAGATCAAGTCCCGTGAAGAACTGCGCGTGGCACTCTTTGCCCGCGAAATCATGCACGAGTACGGCGTTACACTTCAGACGATCCTGAACGAGTACCGCCTGTCTCTCGGCTCTATTGCGACCGGGAGCAAAGCGAACTCCCGCGCCCAGATGATGTCGTTCAGCGACCGTGTACCGACGATGCGGATTGCCGTCGATATGAAGCGGGATCTGTTTCGCAATCCGAGCCGCCCCTGGACATGGAACATGCTGCGCGACATCGACGCACTCAGCGTCGCCGTTCCCCTCTGCGACGTGGTCATCTGTGACCGCGATGCCCTCCACCAGCTGCGCCGTTCCGGAGCACCCGATCGCTACGGCACGACAGTCACCGAGAAAATTGAAGACCTACCCGACCTGCTCACAGACTTGGCGCGACTCTCCCGAGCGGCAGAACCAGATCTTTCGGACTGGGCAAGTATTGGTCCCGGTGACGGTTTCTCGATTGTCGAGCCCGAACCGCCGGGGCGCATCCCAATGGGCTCCAGCATCCAGCTCCTCGACCGCGGCGGTAGGCCGCTTCCTACGCCGCTAGGAGCACGGAGGATGTAGGCAACCGTCGCGTGCTGGACTTCGCAAACCCGTCGCAAGGAGTTACTGAGAGCACGTGAGCTTCCCGCTGCTGCACTCAGCCGCTCCGGACCTGACGCAGCACTCAATAGATACTGCTTCCAGTTCGCCCTCGCAGCTCGAACTCGCCGGTAGATCCTTTCAATCTGCCTATACACAAATCAGAAAGGGCAGCGTCGGCACAGACGCGTAGCGTTAGTCGCACTCGCCCCGAACCAGGAGTTGGCACCGTGGACAACATCAAGACCGATGAGTACAAAGCCTGGGAGGCCCGGCTTGGAAGGATCTCCGAGGCAGCGACCCAGTGGCAGCAATTATTCAAGGGTGCACCGGCCACAATTGACCCTGGAAGCGACCTAACTGGCGACGATGCCACCTTCGAAGCGTTCAGCATCTCGAATCTCGTCGGCTACAGCCTTGCCGCGGCAACCGAGCATCTGGACTTCACGCTGACCGCCATGAGGGAGACAAGCACGCTGTATCCGACGGCCTACCTGACAGTGCTCCGCACGTCACTGTTGGCGGCTTCTCATGCCGCCTGGATATTGACACCTACGGAACGCTCGGAGCGTCAGCTTCGGGCGCTTCAGTTCCTGGCAGACGATGTACGAACCCAGCTGGTCATGGTGCGAGAGGCGTTCGCGCCGACAGACGCCGCGCGCACCGCGAAAGGGCAGATGATCGAACTCCTGCTTAAGCGACAAGCGCAGCTGCAGCCCATCTCTGACGTGCTGAAACCGGGGCTGCAGGTGGATAAGTGCCGGATCAACAACACGAGCATCATTGAGAGCGTCGCCCAAGCAGCGCACGACGACGGTCTCGTACAGGGCGGCGTAAACCACATCTGGCGCAGCGGCAGCGCCGCAGCGCACGGTTCCCGCGGCTTCGCCACCATGCGTCTCGACCAGAACACCATTATCCAACCTCCGACCGGGGGTAAGTACTCGCTGCTGCGTGGCGACCTGGTCAACGACATTGGCCCTGCCGCCGCGGCCGCCACGCTCGCACTCAGCTTCGCACTCAGAATGTTTGATGAACGTCGACTGGATCCGAATCCGGCGTGATCAGACGGCGCCAGATCGCCTGGCGCAAAGCGAGGGCCATGTCGATTGCCGAGGGTGCGCCGGTGAACACGGTGTATAGGCATATTGCACTCGAGTAGTCGTCCATCACGATCGTCAGCCAGGGCCGGTCCGGCTTTCCGCCGACACGGGTGATGAGGACGTCGAGTTCAGTTTGGTTCGCTTGCCAGGTCTGATTCGGACGTTCTGCCCGGCGACGAAACACGAGTTCATGCTTGTTGCGATAGGAGGTCGGTCCCTCCAAAGCGAGGATGACAAGCGCTGGATCCAGCGCCCGGACGTTCTGCCCGGCAGTGGCACAGCTCGGCGCCGAGCACCCCGACCGTTCTGCTTCATCAACAGCGAGGCGGCGCAGCTTCGCAAGGGCAGGGCGAGGCCCGGTCAGTTCGAGCCCTTCAATGAACGTCACATTCTCGGCAGCAGTGGGGCGGGTGCCGGTGTCCGTGCGAGGGTGAGAGTCGCGAGCGGTGCCGCCGCCGTCCCGGTACAGCTGGTGCCACCGCTGCAGTGTTCGCAATTCAACTCCGGAATCGCGGATGAGAACGGCGAGGGGTATCTGGTCTTCGATGGGAAGTCGAAGGATTCGCCATAGCTCGTCGCCGTTCATTTCATCGCTACACGGTGTGGCTCTCGCGGCCGGCCACGGCGTGCTGGTGACGGTAGAGAGTTGCTCGACTCCAGCCGACGAGCCGTGCGGCGTCTTCGGCCGTGCGTCCCTTCGCTCGAGCATCGGCCGCGACCGCGAGTTTGTCGGCGATGACTACGAGGTCAGATAGGGGCCGGCCGAAGCGGGTGCCGCTCTGCCTGGCGGCGGCAATCCCGGCGTTGACTCGCTCGACGATCAGTTCGCGTTCGTACTCGGCGAGCGTGCCCAGCATGTTGAGCATCAGCCGGCCCGTCGACGTCGCCGGATCGATGCCGTCAGATATTGAGCGCACGTGGATACCGCGGCCGCGTAGCAAGTTCACGGTATTCAGAACGTCGATCAGGGAGCGGCCGAGGCGGTCGACTCGCCACACCACAACCGTGTCGCCGGACTCCGCGTGCTCGAGGAGCTTCTTCATCCCTCGACGCTCGATCGCGGTCTTACTCCCGGAGGTGACGTCCGCGAACACATCTCGCTTTTGAACGCCGGCCGCGACGAGAGCATCGAGTTGCAGCTGGGCGTCCTGGCCCGACGTACTAACCCGCGTGTACCCCAGAAGTCTCATAAGGTCATTCTGACTCAGAAACCCCTATCAGTCGCTACGCTGAGACAGTTTGCGGTGAGACGCCTTTCTAAGACAGATCTCGCCGTGGAATGGCGCAACGGGCTAATTGTCGTTCCGGCATTGACACGGTGTTTCGAAAAGCTATTGTTTTTCGAGACTTATTCGAGAGGAATTCTCCCCTCGCGCAGGAGGGTGCTTTTTCGAGTTGCGCTACGCCTTGGGCGTGCGGTTCCAGGACTTGATGTACTTTTCGATGCGCTTAGCCGGTTTGAGTTTGTTGTCCGGCTGATGTGCTCTTGGTGGGCGATGCTCCTGAGAGTTGTGTAGGAGATTGGGCGGGGATTCTGTCGGTGCCCATGTTGTGAGCGACGATTGACCGTAGGTTGGAGGTCGGGATGAGAAGCAATGCTGCGCTCTACCCTGCCCGACAGGTGGGCCCGCTTGTTCTCTTGGTCACGATCCTGGCTCTGATCATCACCACGGCTCTTGTGCACCTCGCGCCGCCGCAGTCGCCGGACGGGGCGCTTCACGTTGCGGGAATAACCAACCCGGTGACGGGGTCGGCCCTCGAGTTGTCGACTGCAGAGGGCGAAAGCCCAGCGGCGCCCCATCACGAACATTTCGAACGCGGTCACGACGGCACCGTACAGCCGCGCGTAACAGAGAACGCGGACAGCGTCGCCGACGTACCCGCGGCAATCGTTGTGCATCTGAGAGAGCCGGCGCAGGATCCCGTCGGTGCGCCGCATACCCGGCGAGATCTTCCTGGGCCATCTCTGGCTGCACTTTCGATCAACCGAACTTAGAACCAGAAGCACCTCGAGCCCTCTCTGTGGGCTCGCTTTGGCGTACCCGCTCGCGCAAAAGACTGTCCGGTCAGTCCCCGGCCCTTTACGGCGTCAGCGCCCGCATCGCTCAGCCGATGCCCTCTTCTGGTTTCTCAAGTCAAGGATTACTCCGTGCTTTTCATCGGCGGCCCCATGCCGCACACAACCTCACCTTCCCCAGCTCCTTCCATAAACACCGCCTCCCGCATCCCCTCGTTAGACGGGCTCCGTGCCCTGGCAGTCCTGATCGTTTTCATCGGGCACGGCCGCACGGACCAGGGCCAGTGGCCTGGATATGCCGGAGTGACGGTGTTCTTCTTTCTCAGTGGCTTTCTCATCACCACGTTGCTGCGCAGGGAGCTCGAAAGGTCGGGAAAAATCGGGTTGTCCCGGTTTTACCTGCGCCAGGCCTTTCGTATCCTGCCGGCCGCCTACTTCGCGATCAGCGTTTCGCTGATTCTCGCGGCTTCCGGGGCTCTTCCGGCCTCAGTCAGCGGATGGGGCGTGTTGTCCGAAGTCTTCAATTTCACGAACTATTACATCGTTGCGGCCGGATACGAGAGCTTGCCTCCTCAGACGAGTCAGATGTGGTCCTTGGCCGTCGAGGAGCAGTACTACCTCGTCGTTCCCGTAGCGCTCCTCGTCGCCTACCGCTGCGGCGCGCGACGATCTTGGATCGGGTGGGCTCTCGTCGGGGTCGCGCTTGTCATCCCGGCATGGCGAATTTATCTCGGGTTACACGGGGCCGATTTCGATCGGCTCTATTTCTCTACTGACACACGCCTCGACAGCATCCTGTGGGGAGCAGCCTTCGCGCTTCTGATCAATCCCGTCATGGGCGACGCCACCCGTCTCGCCTCCCGCATCCGACGCTGGATGTCACAACACCTGGGATGGATCGCCATCGTCGCTGTCCTGATTTTCGCGGCAAGCGCCGCGGTTCCGGCGCTCTCGTTCCGGCTGAGCATCTCCACGACCGTGCAATGCATCACTCTCATCCCGATCTTCTGGTTCGTCATCACTCGCTCAGAGACTCGGATCGGCCGGTTGTTGAATAGTCGACTTTTGGTGCGTATGGGAGTGCTGTCCTTCTCCTTCTATCTCCTGCACAAGCTCGTGCTGGCTCTAATCGGTCCACTACTTGACACCCCGATCGTCACGGATTCGATTTCCTTGCTTGTATCGGTCCTCGTGGCGCAGCTCGTCTTCTGGGTAATCGAAGCTCCCTTCACCCGGCTTCGTAAGCAAATCGAGAACCGTTTCTTGCCACCGCTAGCGCCCTGACCAGACCGGCGTCGTCCGATGGGAGCTCCGCCCACCCCTGAAGAGCGGGAATAGAAACACCGGACGGTCTCTTACATTGACTACCCCTAGGGGGTATCATAGGTTTGGCTAGGAGGCCTCATGGAAAACCATTCCGCACACCAGCACGCAACCACCACGCCGCTGAAAGAGTCGGCGCTACCCGCCGAGCACGACATGCCCGAAGGCCACGGGGGCCATGCTGGACACAGCGGGCACGGTGACCATGTGGGGCAGTTCCGGCGTTTGTTCTGGATCATGCTCATCGTCGCCATTCCGGTGGTGGCGTTTTCACCGATGTTCGCGATGATCCTCGGCTACACCCTGCCGGATGCCGCATGGGTGGGGTGGGTTTCTCCTGTCCTGGGCACGGTGATGTATGTGTGGGGCGGTCGACCATTCCTGACCGGCGCCGTCAGCGAGTTGCGGGCCCTCAAACCGGGAATGATGCTGCTGATCGCGTTAGCGATCACGGTAGCGTTCTTCGCGTCATGGGGAGCCACGCTGGGACTCGTCGATCACGAGTTGGACTTCTGGTGGGAGTTGGCCCTGCTGATCGTAATCATGCTTCTGGGGCACTGGATCGAAATGCGGTCGTTGGCCCAAACGACATCCGCCCTCGATTCTCTTGCAGCATTGTTGCCAGACGAAGCGGAACGTGTCGACGGCGACAGTACCGTCTCGGTGTCTCCCTCGGAGTTGAAGCTCGGGGACGTCGTCATCGTCCGGCCTGGTGGTCGGGTGCCGGCTGACGGCCGCATCGTCTCGGGATCGGCCAGCATGGACGAGTCGATGATCACCGGTGAATCACGCCCCGTCCGCAAAAGTGACGGTGACCTTGTCGTCGCCGGGACGGTCGCAACCGATTCCGGGGTTCGGATCGAGATCAGTGCTGTTGGTGAGGACACCGCATTGGCGGGCATTCAGCGGCTCGTCACCGATGCGCAGAACTCGTCGTCTCGAGCGCAGCGACTCGCTGATACTGCAGCAGGCTGGTTGTTCTGGTTCGCCCTGGGCGCAGGGATCATTACCGCGATTGTGTGGACGGTGATTGGCCAACCCGATGAGGCTGTTGTTCGCACCATCACCGTGTTGGTGATCGCTTGCCCTCACGCACTCGGTCTGGCCATCCCGCTGGTGGTATCGATCGCCACGGAACGCGCCGCCCGCGGCGGCGTACTCATCAAGGACAGGCTCGCGCTGGAAAGCATGCGCACCGTCGACACAGTGCTTTTCGACAAGACGGGGACGCTCACCAAAGGTGAACCGACTGTCACCAGCATCGAAACGACCTCGGGGCGCACAGAAGAAGATGTTCTCGCCCTTGCCGCAGCGGCAGAGGCAGACTCGGAGCATCCCCTCGCCAAAGCCATCATCGCAGCAGCTCAAACCCGGAATCTTCCTACACCCACGGCCACGAGCTTCGCCTCTTCCCCGGCAGTGGGAGTGACCGCGACCATCGAGGGCGCCCGGATCCAAGTAGGAGGCCCGAATCTGCTGGAACAGGAACACCAGGCCGAGCTCAGCATCGCGGATTCGTGGCGGGAAGACGGAGCGATCATCTTGCACGTCCTGTCTGATGGTGCCGTCATCGGCGCACTCAAGCTCGCTGACGAGGTTCGGGAGGAGTCCCGGCAGGCCGTGGATGCGCTCCGAGCCCAGGGTGTGCAGGTGGTGATGATCACCGGGGACGCGGAAGCTGTCGCTCATTCCGTCGCCGCCGAGTTGAGTATCGACCGGTATTTCTCTGGGGTGCGTCCGGAAGACAAGTCGAACAAGGTGAAAGAGTTGCAGGCGGAGAATCGGCGAGTTGCGATGGTCGGGGATGGCGTCAACGACGCTCCCGCGTTGGCTCAGGCTGATGTCGGAATCGCTATAGGCGCCGGCACGGATGTGGCGATCGCGTCGGCCGGGGTCATCCTGGCCAGCGATGATCCCCGCTCAGTGCTCAGCGTCATCGAGTTGTCGCGGGCCAGTTACCGGAAAATGAAGCAGAACCTATGGTGGGCAGCCGGATACAACCTGATATCAGTGCCGTTAGCGGCGGGAGTCCTAGCCCCGATCGGGTTCGTTCTGCCGATGTCGGTGGGGGCAATCTTGATGTCGTTGTCTACGATCGTTGTGGCAGTGAACGCTCAGCTCCTGCGCCGCCTGCAACTGGACCCCGACACGAGCGTTCGTGCAGCTCTGAACCGAACGACACCCACCGCCCGCCTGTCAGACACCGCGTCTTGATGATCGGGATACCAGGAAGAAGCACACGATGACTGACGTCGCCTCCTCGCATCACGGCTACATCTCCGATAAAGAGAAGTATCTTGCGCGGATGAAACGCATCGAGGGCCAGGCTCGAGGTGTCGCTCGAATGGTCGACGAGGAGAAGTACTGCATCGATATTCTGACGCAGATTTCCGCCCTGACATCCGCCTTGGAGAGTGTCGCGCTGGGGTTGCTCGATGACCACCTGAAGCACTGCGTCGTCGACGCAGTGCAGTTGGGCGGCGACGAGGGCCAGGCCAAAATCAAGGAAGCGTCAGACGCGATCGCTCGACTGGTTCGCTCGTAGCGGCCTGACTGATCTGGGCCGCGCGCCGCTATCTTCCTGCGATGGCTCGGATGCGCATGCGCGTACGCATCCAGCGTGGCTGGACGGCGAAGCTGTTTAGAGGGTGGCGAGGAGCTCGGTGCAGGCCTGCTCGCAGCGCCGGCACGCTTCGGCACAGATCCGGCAGTGCTCGTGCATTTCTGCGTGCTTGTCACACTCCTCCGCACAGCTGGCACAGGCGGCGCGGCACGCTTCGATGACAGCCCGAACGGTGGCGTCGTTGGAGCCGGTGTGCCGGGACAGGACAGCGGCGGTGGTTGCGCAGACATCAGCGCAGTCAAGATTGGTTCGAATGCAGGAGGTGAGTTCGCTCACCATGTCTTCGCCGAGGCACGCATCGGCGCAGGCTGTGCACGACTGAGCGCACTCCAGACACGCGGCGATGCAGGCGGCGAGTTGTTCCTTGTTAGCGCCGAGATCGCGGGGATAGGTATTCAGCATTTCTTCGATGACAGACATTGCTTCTCCTTCGACGGGGCTTGATTGGGTTTCTTCCGACGGTACGCCGCACGTGCAATCTGTCTCTATAGACAGGTGTCGAATCTTGATTCACACATCACGGCGACTTCGCGAGCAGAACTGTACTCACACCGAAGTCGCGTGTTGCGAAAACCCCTCGAGAGTCGCTGACGAGCAGCCACGGCTCGGAACCCCCGACGAAAGTCAGGGCCTGCGGATCTCCGACGATGGCGCCGCCTTGCACCCAGCCAGCACCAGTGGTGTGCCACACGGTGCCTGCGACATCTATACCGACGTAGCCTGTGTCGGTGGCGTCGATGAGCACCAATGCCGGTGCGTCGGGCACGGGACTGAAAGTGCGGGCGACGTCATCGCTCACCTGCAGGCCGCTCGCCGTTGTGACATAGGTCCGATCGGGGTTGCTGGGGTCAATCGTCATGTCTCGGAGCTCTACCGCTGCGCCGTCTGACCATGTCGACCCGCCGTCGTCGCTGGTAAGGATTCTGGCGTGGGTTGCGTCATACCCGTAGATCCGCAGAGCACCGGACGGGGTCGGGACGGCGGCGATGTCGTGAAAGTCGACTTCTCCTGCGAGGGATACGGTGGTCCATTCCCTGGCTGCGCTGTCACTCATGATGAGCCCGAGGTTGGCAGGAGCAGTGGCATCGGCCGGGTCCGGATGCCCGGAACCGAGGATGAGGCCGGTGTCGGTGACGAAGAAGCCCATGGTGTCTTGCTGACGGTTCTCGATGAGAACAGGAACGTTACCCGGAGGACTGATCAGGCTTCCTGACCCGAACGAGGAGGGAAGCCGGCTTGTGGGTAGTTCCCAGACGCCTGTGTGGGTGGCGGCGAACACGATTCCCCTGTCAGGGTCGTAGCCGAGTCCATGCGTGTGCTCGAATTCGGTGATCGGGTCAGCCGTGGTGGAGCTCTCGGAAGCGCAGCCGGTCACCAAGACACCGGTTAGGAGGGTGACTGCGACGGCAGCGATGGCGCGGGTTCGGGTTTTCATAGGATGTCCTGTCGTCCGGTCAACACAGGCCCCGCCCTACGTGGAGCTCGAAGCTCTGGATGCCCTGTGGTCCCTGTGTTGTGAGTTGTGGGATGGGTTGGTGAGCGTCGGCGAGCTGGAAAGGGAGAGATGTCAGAAAGAGTGCCATCGCGAGGAAGACGCTGCTAAGTACTGCTTTGAGGATGTGGTTCATTCGAATCTCACTCCGTGACCGGCGAGCGCGAAGTCATAGCAGAACGTGTTCGGTTAGCCAGGCGAAGGGGTCGACGGGAGTTCCGTCGGCGTGAATTTCGAAATGCAGGTGAGCTCCGGTGCTGGTGCCAGTGTTGCCGACTTGTCCGACGATCTGGCCCACGGTGACCGTCTGGCCTTTGCTCAGTTGCAGGGATCCTTCCAGCATGTGTGCGTACACACTGGTGATTTGCTGGCCGTCGATGACGTGCTCGATTTCGACGTAGACCCCCAAGCCTCCGTTGTCGGAGGCCTGAGCGACCGACACGACTCCGTCGGCGACCACCTGGATGGGGGTTCCTTCGCCTGGATTCATATCCAAGCCCTTGTGGTTAGTCGAGCAGCTACCACAGGGCGCTGATCGGTAACCGAATCCGTCGCTGATGGGCACGCCTGTTGTGAACGGCCACTGGATCGGCGATAGAGGGTTGTTGGTGAAGGTGTCGGCCGTCCGTGTGAACGGGTTCGATGCGGCCGGGGCGGTCACGATCACGGGCGGCGGTGGCGGTGGCGGTGGTGGCGGGGTTGTGACGGAGTATCCGTCGCGAGTTGAGACGGCGGCAGTAGCGTCGACGACGAGTGTCTGCGTGGTTGGGGTTTCGCCGGCTACAGGGATGGGGCTGTCGGCCCCAGGCGCCGCTAGCGCGGGAAGTGCCAGAGGAAGTCCCAGCAGAGCGATGAAAGTCATCGCGGCGCCGACCTTAACCTGACGGGCAAAGAGGGGGGCCTTCCGCCGGGGCTTTTCGGTGTGTGTCGGCCGCGCCACTGTGCCTGCCTGGTAGGTCGATCGGCGCTTGACGTTGGTCGTCGGTTTGGCTGCGGGGACCGGAATAGTCGACAGAACGGCAGGGCTTTTGCCTGCACTGGTTGCGCGATGGCGACGTCCGGCTGACGGGTCTGCTGGTGTTGTGCCGCGAAGGTCGCGTCGGCGGGTTTGTGTATCCGAACTGGGTGTCTCAGATGAATTTGGGGACTGTGGTTCTGGGGTGGGCTGTGGTGCGGGTGTCCGAAGGCTTCGGCGGGTGAGGTAGGGCGAGGAGGGAGAGATCGGGTGAGTCAAAGAGCACATTTCGTTGGAGACGTAGAAGAAGCGTCAGCGCCAGAAGCTAGTAGCTAGGAGGCGCACGCGGAGTCCATCCCTGTTCGGGTGGGAGGTGTTCGGGCCGAGAGTTCGGTCCGCGTTCTACGTTCTGCTGATGCCGAGAGCCAGGGGTGGTGGCGTGAACCTCCGCGCACCCGATGCTGCCGTACTGACGATGACCCGGCTGCGCTCGACAAAGCGCTCAAACATCGAGGGGTTGGTCACGAGCTGGAACATGACCCAGGCGAGTAGCAGCAGCACGAGTGCGCTGGACGCCTTGGCCGCGGTGCCGAGCGCGCAGCTGTCACAGTTGGCCAAAAGCCCCAAGTTGTTATCCGGCATTTCCGTCGGAATACCTGCAGCGGCCTCTCCGGTTAGGACGCTGGAGTGCGCGTGAGAGACGTCGTGGCTTCCGTGTGCGTGCGATGTCGCCGAGTGCATGGTGACAAGTCCGAGGCACGCCGCAGCAATGGCCAGGAAGACGATCGCGAATCGGGTCCAAAACGACCGGTGCGGCGAGGTAACGCGGAGCGCGTGTTCCATAGTCACATCCTGTTCGCTGTCGTGTCTGAACGTGCGGGCATACCGCCCTAGGGTAACGCTTTGATTACGGACAACCAAGTGTGAGTGTCCTGGCAGGACTAACTAGGGGCCACCGCGACGATGCGGCATTTGTTGCCGCGGTGACCCCATTTGATTGCTACAGGGACGCGAGCATGGTCTGCATTTCCGCGATTTCAGCGGTCTGGTCGGTCACGATCTTCTTCGCGAGAGCGACGGCGTCCGGGTTTTCTCCGGAGTCGACTTCGGTTTGAGCCATGTCGATGGCGCCCTGGTGGTGCTGGATCATCTGTTCGAGGAACAGCTTGCCGGCGGAAGCTCCGTCGGCTTGCTCGAGTGCGTTCATGTCGTCGTCACTCATCATGCCGTCGCTGCCATGGTCCATTCCGGACATGCTGTCCGTTGATTCGCCCCACGACTCGAGCCAGCCGGTCATGGTCTCGATTTCTGGCTGCTGGGCAGCTTTGATCTTTTCGGCGAACTGGGTGACGTTGTCGTCGACGCCTGTCTTGGCCAGCAGCATGTCGGACATTTCGATCGCCTGCTGGTGGTGGGCGGTCATCATCTGGGCGAACATGACGTCCTGATCGTTGAAATTCCCCGCCTCCGCGTTGGAAGGTGCGGCGGTGCTGCTGGAGCCGTGGTCCATTCCGGACATCGAGCCGGAGCCAGAAGAGCATCCGGCGAGCGTGATTGCGGTGGCGAGGGCGCCGGTGAGCATGAGGGTGGTGCGAATTCGAGACATGGTGATATCCATTCAGTCAAAGGGGAAAGTGAGTCAGGGCGTGCCGCGTTGAGGTCGGCGGCGCGGTGAATCAAGTCCGACTGATGGACAGTTTGAGAAGATCGGGCGGATCGCGGTATGTCACCGAACGCAGCACACGGATGGCATCGAACAGGGGTCGAAGTTGCATCGTGTGCGGATGGGATTGGACGCCGCGGAGAAGGCCGATGAGGAGGAGTGCGCCGCCGATGAGCAAGGCGAGTACACAGACCATCGCCGTCATGTCGTGGCTGGGTGCGCAGTCACCGGCGCACTCGTTTTCCGTCAAGCCTGAGTGCGTTCCTGTTGCGTGGGGATCGGCGGTCACGGCCATCGCTGCAGTGGCCGGATCGCTGTGACCGGTCATGCTGGTCGCGATGGTGTGCATCGCGAGGAGGCCGGCGACGATGGCGACGACGACTCCGAGAAGGAGGACGGTTCGTTGCACGGCAGCTGGGCGCAGAACGGTGGCGCGAAGAGTCATCAGGCTCATTCGTCACCACCTCCTATTCCCTTCACAGTATCTCCCTCTACCGAGATCCTGCTGTGGGGTTGCGTGGGGTGAACTGGCGGAGCCGGAGACTGTTGGACACGACGAACACGGACGAGAAGGCCATCGCAGCTCCCGCGACCAGCGGGTTCAGCAGGCCCAGCATCGCTACCGGAATCGCGGCGACGTTGTACGCGAATGCCCAGAACAGGTTGCCTTTGATGATGCCGAACGTGCGTCGAGCAAGACGCAACGCGTCCGCGGCTGCTCCGAGGTCGTCGCGCATGACGGTGATGTCGGCAGCGGCGATCGCCGCGTCGGTCCCGGATCCCATCGCAATGCCCAGATCAGCGGCCGCGAGGGCTGCGGCGTCGTTGACTCCGTCACCAACCATTGCCACTGTCCGCCCGCTCGCTTGGAGTTCACGAATGACGTCGAGCTTTCCCTGGGGGGTGACCCCGGCGCGGATGTCGCTGATGCCCGAGGCCGCACCAATGAGGTGGGCGGCTCCTGCGTTGTCGCCTGTCAGGAGAATAGGTGTCAGACCGAGCTTTCGGAACTCCGTGATCGCCGCAGCACTGCCGGGCTTGATGGTGTCACCGATGACTGCGATCCCTCGCACGCATCCGTCCCAGGCGACGGCTATCACGGTCTTGCCGTCTGTTTCCGCAGCGTTCTGGGCCGCGACCAGTGTCGGGTCAGCTGTGATACCCCATTCGGTTGCCAGCCAGCTGGGGCGTCCCGCGGTGACGAGGCGTCCGTCGACGATTGCTTGCACGCCGTGGCCGCTGTGGGACTGGAACGACTCGGCTACTCGGGGTGTGTCGACTGCGGCGGTGATGGCGTGGGCGATGGGATGTTCTGATCCGCTCTCAGCGGCGGCTGCTATCTCGCGAATCTCGTCCGGGTTTTCTCCCGGTGCGGCAATGACATCCAGCAGTGCCATGTGGCCGGTGGTGACGGTTCCCGTCTTGTCGAGAACGATGGTGTCGATTCGCCGGGTCTGCTCGAGCACCTGAGGGCCGCGGATCAGGATTCCGAGCTGCGACCCGCGACCCGTGCCGACCAGCAACGCCGTCGGGGTAGCCAAGCCCAAAGCGCAAGGGCACGCGATGATTAGCGTCGCCACCGAAGCGGTGAACGCTGCGTTTACGGAGCCGGTAACGACCAGCCACCCGATGAAGGTGACTGCCGCGAGGCCGATCACGATGGGTACGAAGATCCCCGATACCCGGTCTGCGAGTCGCTGCACCTCCGCTTTGCCGGTCTGGGCGTCCTCAACAAGGCGGCCCATCCGCGCCAATTCGGTATCAGCACCGGTCCGGGTCACCTCGACGACGAGGCGGCCACCAACGTTGACGCTCGCCCCGACCACACGATCCGCAACACTTACCTCAACCGGCATCGATTCGCCGGTCAGCATGCTGAGGTCAACTGCGGACGCACCATCCACGATCAGACCATCAGTCGCGATCTTTTCCCCGGGCCGCACCACGAACACGTCCCCTGGGACGAGCGACGACACGGCGACTCGGGTTTCGTGACCGTCTCGAAGCTGAACGGCTTCCTTTGCGCCGAGCTCGAGCAGGGCTCGCAGTGCCGCGCCGGAGTCGCGTTTTGCGCGGGCTTCGAAATAGCGGCCCGCGAGAATGAAGACTGTCACCGCTGCGGCGACTTCGAGATAGATCTCCTCGCCGTGTCCGGCGCCGAGCAGAGTGAATGCCATTCGCATGCCAGGCTCGCCCGCGTTGCCGAAGAACAAGGCGTAGAGCGACCAGCCGAACGCGGCAAGCACACCGACGCTGATGAGTGTATCCATCGTTGCCGCGCCGTGACGGGCGTTAATCCAGGCTGCCCGATGGAACGGCCAAGCTCCCCAAACGGCCACCGGGGCAGCGAGCATGAGCGCCAACCACTGCCAATTCGTGAACTGCAGCACAGGAATCATCGACAAGACCGCAACCGGCACAGCCAACATCGTCGACACCATCAGCCGACGGCGCAGCTCGTCTGCCTCCGAAGTAGAAACTTCGCTCACATCGATGGTGTTCATCGCTGCCGGAGCGGGGACAGAGGCGTTGTAGCCGGCCGATTCGACGACAGATATCAGTTCGGCAGGAGAGAGTTCCGCAGTCGTCCGAATACGGGCCTTTTCGGTCGCGTAGTTAACCGTGGCCTCAACGCCCGGAACCTTATTGAGCTTGCGCTCGATCCGGTTCGCGCACGAAGCACACGTCATACCGGCGATATCGAGCTCTACATCGGTTGTGCCCATCAGTCTGCAGACACCAAGAGATAGCCAGCTTCCTCGACAGCCGCACGGACCGCATCGGCGGCTATCGGCGCTGTGCTCGAAACCGAGACCCGAGACTCACCCCCAACATGAAGGTCGACCTGAACACCCTCGACGCCATCGATGGCCGAAAGCTCCTCAGTGACACTGGCCACACAGTGCGAACACGTCATACCTGTCACCAGATAATCCGCAGTGACCAAGTCTTCCTGCTCGTCGGCGGCCCGCGTCTCCGCGTGACCGGCTGGAGAGCAACTGCATCCACTGCTCGCGTCCGTGAGACCAAGTTCGTTGCTGGCGTTCATCATGCTCCTCCAAGGAAAATCTCAATACCCCCGTGGGGTACACCGATTATTACCCCATGGGGGTACCAAAGTCAATGCGTCATCGAGAAGCCCCGAGGGCCGAGGTCAGAGGCTGGCAGTCGTGCCGAGCGGCATTCTGGCGGGGATGCCTCGAGTGTGACACCAGCGCTCCGAAGCCTTCAATGAACAGAAGAAGAATCACCACAGGGCGCGTGTTCCGACAGGCGCCACAAAAGCAGATCGATGAACTTACTGGTCTCGATATTGCGCGACTCTACGAATTGAACCTGGTCAACATTGTGCCTAGACACAAAGCGTGTGCGCCAAAAAGCAATCACAAAACGCCGCCATAAAGCACTACCAATCACACAGTAGAGTACAGCAAATGCTGTATAGTCATCGTATGCTGACCATTGCCTCCCATCTTGACGTCATGAACAGGCTCGGCCGCGCGATGGCAGATCCAACTCGGTCCCGAATTCTGTTGAGCCTGCTTGAGGAGCCTGGCTATCCAGCTGCGCTCGCTCGTGAGTTGGATCTGACGCGCTCGAATGTGTCCAACCATCTGACGTGTCTCAGGGGATGTGGAATCGTCGCGGCGGTCCCGGAGGGCCGTCAGACCCGATATGAGATTGCGGACCCACACCTGACCAGGTCCCTGCTCAGTTTGGTGGATGCTGTTCTGGCGGTCGAGGACGGAACGGGGTGCGCGGACGAGAACTGTGACGTGCCGCTGTGTTGTGGAAACGGAAGCGAAGCGTGAGCAAGGAATGCTGCGGGCCGGACGAGCCCACCAATCTGTCCATCGGTGGTCGGACAGCGCTGAGTCTCGGAACACCGCGCACGCCTGGCCAGGCGACGCAGTGCGCACACGAAGGTGATGAGCACGACAGTCACGCCCACGACCACGGCCACGACCACGACCACGACCATGACGAGCATGGTCCTGACGAACATTCGGATGATGAACACGACCATGGCGATGGTGATGAACTGTCGGCGTGGTGGAAGGACCGTAATATTCTCATTCCTCTCGCCGCCGGTGTGCTTCTGGCCGTGGGGTACGTCCTGGAGTGGACTGGCCTCGACCTGGTAAGCACAATCGTGTTAGCCATGAGTCTGATCGCGGGCGGATCGACCTTCGTTCCCGGAGCGGTTCGCAGACTCCTTCACCGCCGTTTGGGAGTGGGGCTGCTGATGACGATCGCGGCGGTCGGCGCGGTACTTCTCGGTCATGTCGGTGAAGCTGCAGCGCTGGCTTTCTTGTTCTCGATCGCAGAGGCGCTCGAAGACCGGGCAATGGATCGGGCGAGGAATGGCCTCCGCGCTTTGCTGTCACTGATTCCTGAATCCGCGACGATCTCGCGTCTGTCGGGACCCGAACAGGTACCCGCGGCGGAGATCCAGGAACTCGACATCCTGATCGTGAAAGCAGGCGAACGAGTCGCGACGGACGGGGTAGTGACGTCGGGACGGAGCAGCATCGACGCATCGGCGATCACCGGCGAGTCCATCCCTATCGAAGTCGGGCCAGGCGATTCCGTGCCCGCGGGTGCGATCAATGGATCCGGCAGCCTCCAGATCGAAGCAACTGCGGATGGCCGCGACAACTCACTGACAACGATCGTGCGACTCGTGGAGCAAGCTCAGGCCCGTAAGGGCGACCGTGCTCGGCTCGCCGACCGGATCGCCCGCCCGCTTGTGCCGATCGTTCTGGTCGTCGCCGGCTTGGTCGCTGTATTCGGGCTGATCGTGGGAGATCCCGCAACCTGGACTGAGCGAGCGCTGGTCGTCCTCGTCGCAGCGTCGCCGTGTGCTCTGGCAATCGCGGTACCTGTGACTGTCATTTCCGCGATTGGGGCGGCGAGCCGCTTCGGAGTGGTCATCAAATCTGGTGAGGCATTCGAGCAGCTCGGCGCCATTCAGCTTGTGGCATTCGACAAGACGGGCACGCTCACGCGGAACCGTCCCGAGGTGGTCACCGTGGAGACGAACGGTGCAGCCGATCCCTCTCAGGTGGTCGACGTGGCGGCCGCACTCGAGGCGCACAGTACACACCCGCTCGCCGCTGCCATCCTCGCAAAGCAACCGCAACCGCCAGTTGCCACGGACATAACGGAGTTCCCGGGTCAGGGTGTTTCCGGCAGGATGGGCGCCTCCCATGTTCGGATCGGGAGCCCCCGCTGGGTGATTCCTGGCCCACTATCGGCCCGCTGCGAGGACTTAGAGGGCGAAGGCATGACGGTCATCGTCGTCGAGGTCGACGGCGAACCGGTCGGGCTCGTCGGTATCCGTGACGAGCTGAAGCCCGAAGCTGCCGCGGCGATCGCTCAGCTCGGTAAACAAGGCATCCGTACGGTGATGCTCACGGGTGACAATGAGCGGACCGCGAAAGCTCTCGCGGGGCAGGCGGGGATCGCCGAGTACCGGGCCGAGCAGATGCCCGTCGACAAGGCCGCGGGGATTGAGGCTTATCGGGCAGACCAGCGGACGGCGATGATCGGGGACGGTATCAACGACGCTCCTGCTCTGGCCGCAGCGGATGTTGGAATCGCTATGGGAGCGACCGGGTCGGCCGCGGCGATCGAATCGGCTGATGTTGCGTTCACCGGCACGGATCTGCGGTTGATCCCACAGGCTCTCGCCCATGCCCGCCGGGGTCGCCGGATCGTGACCGGAAACATTGTGTTGGCTCTGGCAATCATCATCGTGCTGTTCCCGCTCGCCCTATTCGGTGTGCTGGGACTGGCTGGTGTTGTGCTGGTGCACGAGGTCGCGGAGGTAGTCGTTATCGCCAACGGACTCCGGGCAGCACGTGGCCGCGCGGTGCTGCCGTCTCTCGTGAAGTAGGTTGCCGGCCGTCATGTCGATGGTCGAAGACGAGTCTTACGCGACGTTGGTCAGCCCGATAATTCTGGTCCAGCCAGGTTCGGTCAAGAGTGAGATAGACGCCAGACCCTGGTCCGGGTCCGAGGTGGGGATTGCCGAGCCTGGGGAACATCATTCATACCGTGGCCGGTGGAAAGTGGCCCCGGGAGTCTGTTCGATCGAGGCGACGGAGTTAGCTTGGCCTGCTGGTATCGGCTGACCAGCTCAAATGTGACGTCGTCACTGCACAAATTGCTGTGCCGAGTAGCGCGTACATGATGGTTCAGGAGTTTATGTATAGTCGTCGAGTGGCCCACGTGCGATCTACCCTTCCCCGTCGGCGTTTCGTCGGCGCCCTCGTCGCGATACTCATCGTTGCGATCGGTGTGGTTGCCGATCAATTTGTCAAGGAGTGGGCTATCGAAGTCCTCTCGGATAGCCCGCCCATCGAAATCCTTCCAACCTTTAGCCTCGATTTGGCGTTCAATCCGGGTGTCGCTTTCGGCATGGGTGCCGAGTTTGGACCTCTGGTCGGTGTCATTCTCATCGGGATCTTGATGTCGTTGACAGGGTGGCTCGCGGTCCTCGTATGGCGCGGTAATCATCTGGTGGACACGCTTCTCCTCTCGCTCGTTCTGGCAGGCGGCGTCGGGAATGTCATCGACAGGGTGTCGCGCGCTCCGGATAGCGCTCCGCTGACAGGTGAAGTGGTCGACTATCTGGCGGTGTCGTGGTTCGCAATCTTCAATCTTGCCGACGTCTTCGCGGTCGGCGGCGTGCTCGCATGGATCGTTGTGGTCATGGTTCGTTCCCGCCGCCAGAGTGCCGACGAGTGATCGCCTCGCCGGGGAGCCCTGCGGATAGGCAGTCATATCCGTGTCCGCTATCCGTGAGAGCGCCTCGTTCTAGCGCTATGGCGTGTGGCCACGCCACAGAGAACGTTCCCCGAGAACGATGAACACGCGGATCATGGCGCGTCCTCGGGCGCGTCAATTCGCCTGAGTCCTTGGACGGCTACCCCACGATTAGGGCTGGCTCGTGCATCGTTACTGACATCGCCAGTGAGAGCCTCATGTGCAACGTCGGAGCAGATGTCTCACAGTGCTCGATGGGGGCAGCGGGTCGGTTAGCAGACAGCGGTGGCGTCGGATAGGGCTGTTTCGAGTTGCGTATCCAATTCGTCTATTCGGGTTGTATCTGGTGCTTGTCCGGCCTGTATCGCCTGCGCCTGTTCTATGAGCCCGTCGACGGCGGTGCTAGCCGCACTCATAGCGGCGTTGTATTTCGTGTTCGTCGCATCGTCGACGAGTATCTGCATTCCTCCCGCATCAAGAAGGACTTTCGCCGCCTGCAGGTTCTTCTCGGCGGCCGTCGCATCGATGGGAATGTCTGCGACTGCGTTCTGAACATCGGAGGCCACCTGCTTGATCGCCGGGGTAATGATGCTGCACGCGGCGGCCGCCGCTTGGTCTGTGGTGACTTCCGCCACAGAAGAGCATCCGGCCAATAGTGTTCCTAGAAAGAGTGCGCCGCCGAGTGCAACAGCGGGACGGCCCTGTCGGGAAATGAACATTGTTTACTCCTGTTGTTGAGGTGAGTCGAGGAGACCACGGTGCGTCCCCGCGATAATGGGCGTCCTCAAGAGTTGTCCGTCAGGCTCCGTGATGTGTGGGTTGTTCGTGGTTATCCGAAGAGATCCCCAAGCCAGGATTCACGGCCTCGCTTCTTTTGGCCGTCGTGTGAACTGCGGTCGTCACTATGTCCGCGTCGGCTGGCCCGGTCATGGCTCCCGCGGTCGTCTCGGCCATATGTCGGTTCCGTTTGGGTGGAGGTGGAGCGCTCGACGATTTTGTCGAGCTCGCCTCGGTCAAGCCAGACGCCCCGGCATTGGGGGCAGTAGTCGATTTCGATTCCTTCCCTGTTGGACATGACCAGAGTTGATTCGTCGATCGGGCATTTCACGGCAGATTCTCCTTCGGAGCGGGCGAGTTGGTGTCGGCAAGGTGGGGTGAGCTAAGGAGGCGTTCAAGGGCATCCGGGTGGCGAGTGGAGATCAGCCAGTACGGCGTCGGATCGTTCGGGTCGACGATGGATATACGAATGACCGGTTTTACCCACCCTCGGATGCATAACCAGGCCCGAGCATCGAGAGCGGTTCCGCGTTGCACTGTGGCCGCGTCACCCCGATAACTCTGAATGTCACCAACGAATTCTCGGGGAATGGTGGCACGGCCCGCAGTAAGAACGGTCGAGGAAACGCTGATTTTGGGTGCCGTGACCACGAACAAGGCAATGACGCCCAAATACAGAACGAGCCCGACCGTAATGCCGACACCAAGCCCAGTGATTCCGCCCTGCGGCTTAATCGGTATGAATACGACGATGCTGGCCGGGATGACCAGTGCGATGAACACGAACATCGATGGAGCTGGATAAAGCCTCTCTTGATACAAAGTCATGCGAGAGACACCGCCTTCAAACATGGTGTTGAGGTGACACTCATCCTGGCGTCCATGACCACAGGGTAGTTCACATGGTTCAGAATTATCTGTACAGTCATGGGTGTCACCTGAGCGGTGCGCCGCGGGCAGCCATGAACGCCGCTGGGTCGACGCGTGAGCCATCGATGCTCACTTCGTAGTGGAGGTGACAGCCGGTGGAGACGCCTGTAGTGCCGGCCAAGGAGATCAGTTGGCCCGCAACGACCGATTCGCCCGAACCGACGAGAAGTTGGCTGTTGTGGGCGTAGCTGGTTTGTACGCCGGCGCCATGGCTGAGTTGTACCCAGTTGCCGAACCCTCCGAACCAGCCGGCGTAGTTCACGGTGCCAGCAGCTGCCGCGTAGACGGGGGTGCCGCATCCGGCACCGAGGTCGGCACCGTTGTGGAACGTGCTTGCCCCCGCGGTGGGCGCAATTCGGGGGCCGTACCCGTCGGACATTCGGCCGCTGACGGGTCGCGTCCAACCCTGGTCTGAGAGCTGGCCGCTATCGAGCTGCGGGTACCCGCCGTTCGAGGCGGCAGCCGCGGCCGCTGCAGCAGCCGCTTCGGCTGCAGCACGGCGGACCTCTTCTCCGCGCGTGTAGTCAGCTTCGGTGGCTTGCCGATTCTCCGTGAGTACAGCCAGCTGGGCTTTGAGGGTTTCGGAGTTCTGTAGTTGGGCTGCTCGTTGCGCTTCCACTTCTTGGGAGGCGGCGATGGCGGCATCCATAGCCGTTTGCGCATCGTCGGCCAACCGGGCCCGTTCGGATTCGGCAACGACGGCTTGGTCTGTGAGTGCTTGCGCGGTGTTGCTAGCGGTTTCCGCTGCCACGTACATGTCGTTGACGCTTTGCGACAGGCGAGACGCGGTGGCAAGTCGTCCCAGGAAATCTTCCGTGTTATCACCAGACAGCAGTACTTGAGCCGTTAGTTGATCAGCTCCCCCCACTTTGACAAGCGAGGAGACGAGTTGACCAACTGTTGCGCGGGCGCTGTCTGCCTCGCCTTGTGCAGCAGAGGCCTGCTCCCCGAGGTCGCGTGCTTCCGCGCCCGCTTCATCGAGAGCGAGCTGTGCGATCTCCCACTCATCGGTGAGATCAACGGAGAGTTGTTGTGCTTGAGCGAGGTCGGCTTCGATCTGTGCGATCAGGGTCGTAATTTCAGATATCTGACCCTGTTTCGCGGACTCGTCTGAGCGAGCAGCCTCGACCTCGGACCAACTCGGAAAATCCTCTGCCGCGACCGCTGCAGGGGTAGTGGTCAGTCCGATCAGCAAGGTCGTTGCGACGACCAGGGCAGTGACGCTTCGGGGCCGGCGCCGCGGTACTCCGCGACCTGGCCTGGGCATAGATGTTGCCATGTGTGTTCTACTTTCCGCTTCATAAAGGTGTGCCCATCTAGGGCGAAGATTCAGAAAAGTAGAATTTAGATCCGGAGCACTCCCGTGTCGTGAAGAGATAGACGGGTTAACTGGCCGTCCGGATGTGGACCGGTCGGGGCAGTGCCACAGAGAAAGATCAGTGGTGTTCGGCGTGCGCCCCGAGCGTGCGCGAGCCACCAGAGCGTGAGTCCGAGAAGTCCCACGCACGTCACGGCGATACTGAGGCACTCCCGGAGCCCGTTACTGTCGTGCTCCGTCGTATCGCTGGGGTCAGCAGCGTCAAGAAGGGCGGTCGCTGAGGCGACATCGATGTCGTGACTAACGGACGCTGCGTGCAGCCCTATCGCGGACAAGGCGGCCACGCAGATCGTAAAACCAATAAGGACGGCGCGGATCACGTGGCGGCTGCGGGCCAGGACGAGGCTCATACGTGTCGCAGCCTCTCCGACAGGAGGGATCCCGTCGAAGTGATTGTAAACCGTTTCGTGTACTCTCTGGGGCATTCGATTGCCATCACGAAGGGAATGTCGTGCCTCTTTCTTCCTCCGACAGGGAGCCGCGTCGACGGTGGAGCTCCGCCCAGTTCGCATACGTGGCTCTTGGGTTGAACGGAACCTGCCTGCTGGTTCTCTTCGCGAATCTGCTGACCCGAAATGCGTGGTGGGAGGTAGCCGTGTCGATTGCTGTCGTCTGCTTGGCCTTGGGGGCCACCGCGGGGTTTCAGTCAAGGCGGCAACGGATGAAGGAACGACGAACGATCACCGATCGTTAGCTCACGGAACGTTTTGCGGCCATCTCTTTATCGTCTGGGCTGCGTAAGCAGATGCCCACTACGAGGAATGCGGCGGATCCGAGGAATATCAGCAGTTGCCATGTTTGGTCGGTGAAGCTCAGCGGCCACGCCGGGTTCCAGAGGACGGCAAGCGGGAGAACCGGCAGAGCCCACCACCATTTGCGGTACTGGACGCTGATGACGGCGAAGATGAGCGCAAGGACGCTGACGACGTAGCGCACATAGAGGTAGTAGTCGGTCCCAATCAGGGCGAGGGCGACCAGGAGACAGAGAGCGCCCAGGATGGCAGGAGGCAGGCCCGGGCGGATGACGGGGATGCGTTTTTGCTGTGTCCGTTTCATCGGGTTGGTTTTTCGTCTTGGCGGCGACGTCCACGGACGGAAACGACGATCGCGATGGCGACGACGATGAGGACCACAACTATTCCGCCCAGGAGCGCCACGGGGAAGATGCGTGCGTACACGTCATCGCTGTCCAGGGGAACGTCTGCTGGTGCCGCCGTTGACGTTGACGTTGAGGTCGCCGGGGTGGGTGATGGTGTCGATGTTTCCTGCGGTGTTGTTGTGGCCGGGAGGGGCGCGGGTTCGACCGTGTACGTGTAGGCATATTGGCCGGAAATCGGGTGTCCATCGACGGACACTGTTTGCCACAACACCTGGTAACTGCCTGCGGTGGTCGGGGTGATCGATTTGGTCAGAGTGGCACCCTCGACAACGACATTGCCGGTAGAGATATCGGTTCCGGCAGGGTCAAGGACCGCGATGGCGATGCCCGCATCGAAGCCCGCCAAGGGGGCTTCGTTGAAGTTCAGCTGCACCTGGTCGATGGCTGTTGCGACAGTCTCGTCAGCGGCGGGGGTGGATGAGGCTAAGGCGTCGTGCGCTGTCGCGGTCGGGGCCGCGCCGAAGAGCACGGCGACGATCGTGAGGGCGACGAGGGCGGCGCTGTAGCGGATGCTTGTGCGGGTTTTCATGGGGTTTCTTTCGTCGTGCGTGAGCGGGTGGCGCGTTGGTTGAGGTGTGTGAGGTAGTCGTTGTAGGCGTCGAGGTCGGCGTTGCCGTGTCTGTCGTGTCGCCTGTCGGCGGCTGTGGCGCGGGTTGTGTCGTCCCGATGCCACCGGGTTAGGAGAACGAGAACAATGATGAGTGTGGGCAGTTCTCCGTAGGACCAGGCGAGGCCCCCGGCGATGAGCTGGTCTTGAATCGGGTCTATTCCCCAAGACGAGGGCGGGGTGGCGAAGTAGGTGACGAGCGGAATTGTGGCGGTCATAACGATGACTCCGAAGAATGCGTGCAGGGGCATTTCGGCGAACAGGTCGAGGAGTCGACCAAGGTGCGATTGGCGGGCGGGGAGAGGGTCGGCCGAGATGAGGGGAATGGTGAAAAGGATTCCGCTGGCCAGGAATAGCAGTTCTAATCCGACGTGTCCGCTCCAACTCTCAAGCAGCGTGCTGGCAATTCCGCTGAGGTACAAACCGTAGAAGGTGAACAGGAACAGAGGGATCATGACCGCCGGGTGCAGGATCAACCGAGCCCCGCGAGAGCGCAATCCCATAAGCGCGGCACGTTGGATGAGGATGCCAACGCCTCGGTGAGGAATGGTCTTGAGCAGCAGGGTTCCGGGCGATCCGAGGACGAGCAGCGGAGGGATAGCCATCATCAGGGTGAGCTGCTGGAACATGAACACAGAGAACAGGCGGTAGCCGTACCCTTCGAGGCCAGCGCCCATCGTGACTATCAGAATGCTGCAGCCGGAGAGGAAACAGATGGTGCGGGTCACAGACCAGCGTCGGCCCGTCGCCCAGAGTCGAAGGGCCCCGCAGCTGTAGGCAACGAACAGCACTATTCCGATGGCGGGAAGAAGGGGGATCGGTTGCACATTGGGGGCCAGGAACTCACTGAGATCAGGAGCTTGGGTCGGTACCCAGACGGGGCCGCTCGGGTCGCCGGTCATCGCGTTGGTTTGCGGTGTTGGAGGGATTCCAGCATGGCGTTGTATTCGCTCAGATCTTTGTCGCCGGTTCGATCAGCGTTCCGATCCAGGCGTTTGGTTTCGCGGGCGTCGGAACGCGACCACAACGTGACCATGGTGATCGCCAACACGAGGGTGGGGATTTCACCGACACTCCAGGCGACGCCGCCGGCAGCCTGTTGATCGGCGAGGGGGTTGGTTGTCCACCCTTCGGTGATGACGCCGTACCAGGCGGGAAGGAACAGGTCCGTGGACGTGATGATGCTGAGCCCAAAGAACGCGTGGGAGGCCATGACCACGAGGAGCGTGACCAGCCGCAGCGGATAAGGGAACCGGTACGGGAGCGGGTCGGTTCCGATCATTGTCAACGCAAAGAGATACCCGACGATGAGGAAGTGGGCGATCATCCACTGGTGCCCGACCGGGTCCTCGAGTGACCACCCGAACAATGGCGTGAAGTAGAAGATGATCGTCGACCCGACGAACAGCACAGCGACGACCACAGGGTGCGTCAGGACAGCTGTGAGACGAAGACGGGTGAGGTCGAGAAGCCACTCTCGCATGCCTCGGCTGCCATCTTTGCGCGGGTAAATGGCACGCAGGGCCAGCGTCACAGGCGAGCCGAGGACGAGAAAGATCGGCACGATCATGCCGAGGGTCATGTGCTCCAGCATGTGCTGGCTGAACAAGTACGTCCCGTATACGGCTGGGGCACCATTGGTGACGTAAATGAGAATGACGAGGCCGATAATCCACGAGATCGTGCGACTCGCAGGCCATCGGTCTCCGCGTCGACGAAGTCGAGAAACGGCGGCGAGGTAGAGCACGATTCCGAACACGGCACCGATTGCCCAGATCGGGTCGATCGTCCAGGTGTCGAAGAATCGTGCCACGGTGAGCGGTACCGGCAGGGGCTGACCCGTCAGAATTTCGGATCTGCTGACGGCGATCGTTTCACTGATGGGTGGCGGCGTCCTGGCGAGAACCACTGCAGTGCCGGACGCCACACCCATCAGCACCAGTTCCGACATCACCAACCAGGCGAGGGTGCGGAAAATCCGAGGAGCGGTCTCGATACTGCGGATCAGGATCCGCCTATTGACTGCGCCCGCCGCACCCAACGCGAGGAGAACCGCAACCTTGATCAGCAGGATCCTTCCGTAGTCGGTCGTCCACAGTTGCGAGACCTGGTCGAATCGGATGACGGTCGAGATCAGCCCGGATGCGGCGACCAGTACGAAACTGATCAACGCGACACTCGAGTACCGACGGAGCAGGACTACGGCCTCGCTGCGTTGTGTTCTCGCGAGCAGGATGGTCGTCACGACGAGCCCACCCACCCAGGTGGCCGCGGCTGCCGAATGCAGCCAGAGTGCAGAAGACGCGGCGGAGTGGCTGCCGGCGCCGGCAGCATGGCCCTGCAGAGCGAGGGGGATCAGCGAGGCGAACGCGATGATCGTTGCGATAGCGACGAGCCAGGGGGCGCGTGTCGCGAAACAGAGCACAGCCAGGATGGCCCCAGCCAGAGTGGTGCTCAGCCACGCTTGGCCGATCGTGACGGTGGTCAAGAATTGACCGAAACTTGCAGGGAAGATTTCCGCGGACACCGGCCCGGCGAGCGAGAAGTACGCCAGAACCGATGCGGCGAAAGATAGCACGGCCCACACACAGGCGGCGCCTGCAGCGAGGTCCAAGGATGTGTTGTAGGCCGGTTTGCCGATAGGGAGAGCGAAGCAGGCCAGAACCAGGGCGCCGATAACGACCCCGGAGGCCAGGTTGATCAGGCTTTTGACTATGGGCAGTCCGACATCAACGATAGGCCCCGCGTCGATGAGGAGGGCCGGTTGTCGAGACCACGCGGTGATGGCCAGGGTGCTGGCGACAACGAGTGTGCTGACCAGTAGCAACGCGGGAGCGCCGATCAGACGAATACGGCTAGATCGCTGTGGTGTCCCGCTCTTCCCGCTCACGTTAGGTCCCGCTCGCGGGTCGGTCCAGCGGTTGGGTGGAAGAAATCGGCGAAAACGTCGTAAGTATTCGCATGCATGTGGTACTCCGACTCAAGGTGGACCTCAGCCATATTGAGGCTGAGATCATCGACAGGTGGGCGGCAACGAGGTCGCCGAACTTACCCGTCGTGCTCAGATTCGGGCTATACCGAGCTGCGTCAGCTCGAGGACTCGAGCCGTTGAGTCGTCCACACCCCGCAGGGTTCCTACTGCACCCTTCAGCTGCGTCGCGACTCGGGACAAGTCGTCGTTCCGTCGGATGGCGACGAACAAGAAGGCAACGCCCAAGGCGACGATAAGAGCCGCACAGCCCGACAGCAGATCAACAACTTGTTGCACCACCCCATCACCGGATGGATCGTCCGGCACGACATGGACACGGTCGATCTCAGCCGCCTCAGAAACGGCTGAAGCGGCGGGCAGGCTGGAGATGGAATCTGTCAGGTGGCCGAACAAAAGAGCGGCAACCCCGGACAAGACGACCGTTCCCACGATCAGAATCCAACGAATGCGACGCAGGTCACGGGATGCGGTCAGCATGATGGCGACCTCTCAATCCCCGGGCTCGGAAGAATTAGAGTATCAATCCCCACGGTCCCAGGTGGACGGTGATCTCTCGGACTTCCCCATTACGGTCAACGTCCATGCTACCCACCGTCCGTCGACCCTTCCCGCTGCTTGCGGCAGTGCTGAGCGCTGTGCTCGCGGGGCCCCTGATGGATGCGGGCTTCCCAGACCTGAATGTGTGGCCTCTCACACTTGTGGGGGTGGGGGTGTTGCTAGCGGCATTGCAGGGGCAGAGCGTCAGAGGGGGTGCCCTTATCGGCTTTACTGCCGGCATTTCGTTCTACCTGACCCATATCGCGTGGGTGGGGCAATATTTGGGTCCGGTCCCGTGGCTAGCGCTGACGGTCACCGAGTCGCTGTTCTGGGCACTCTTTGGCGGGCTGGCTGCGGCGACGTACCGGCACGTCCCTCGTGCCTGGCCAGGGCGATGGGCGCGACTGGTCCTGGTGCCGACCGTTATTTCGGGCCTCTGGGTAGGTCGAGAAGAAGTCGCCGGATCGTGGCCGTATGGAGGATTCTCGTGGGGTCGGGTCGCCATGTCGCAGTCCGAGGGCCCGTTCGCGGACGTCGTGTCGTGGACCGGAATGGCAGGCCTGTCGTTCCTGCTGGTGTTACTTGTCGCCGGCGCCGTGTCGGGTATTTGCGAACGGGAGCGAGTCGCGCCCGTCGCCACCGTCCTGTTGGCCGCGGCAACGGTTCTTCTTCTTGTTCCGGTGTTCCCTGTCCAGGTTACGGGGTCGTTCCGGATCGCCGCGGTTCAAGGGAATGGGCCCGCCGGATACTTCTCGGAACGCAGTCCAGGTGACCTCCTGAAGGCACAACTGGACGCCAGTTCTGGCCTGGAGGCCGAAGACCTGGATGCGATCGTGTGGCCCGAGAATGCGAGCGAGTTCGATCCGTTCTCGACGGCGGCAGAGAAGAACAGGGTGGCGATGATCGCGAAGCGCCTGGGGGCACCGCTCACCCTCGGAACGATCACTCAGCGAAACGGACGCTACTTCAACTCCACCGTGGCCGTCGACCCCGACCGGGGAATCGTCGACGTCTACGACAAGAAGCATCCCGTCCCGTTCGGCGAGTATGTTCCCGACCGAGAATTCTGGGAAAAGCTGGCACCGGATCTCATCGGCATGATCCAACGCGAGTATGTCCCCGGACAACGCGATGGAATCCTCGATCTAGGTCCCATTGCCGCGGGATCGGCGATCTGTTTCGACATCACTGACGATCGGGTGATGCGCGAGCTGATCGACGACGGGGCAGAACTGATACTGGCTCAGTCCAACAATGCCGACTTTGGCCGCACGGACGAAAGCGTGCAGCAGCTGGCCATCGCGAGGTTGCGCGCCATCGAATACGGGCGCACCGTCGTGAATATTTCGACGGTCGGGACAAGCGCCATCATCAGTCCCACAGGCGCGACGATCGCCGAGCTGAAACCGTTCACTGCCGGCACGATGATCGAGACCGTCCAAACCGCGAACGGCATCACTCCTGCCGCTCAGATCGGACGCGGGCTCGCCGTGGTCCTCACCATCGCGCCTCTGCTCATTCTTGTGACCGCCCGGGCGACAACGGTTAGGCGGTTTTCTCGGTCATAACATGCTCGGGATCCGTGACGAGAACAACTCCGAGCAGATCAGTGAGTGCGTGTGCCAGTTTGGAGTCGGCGAGCTCGTAGCGGACCCGACGCCCCTCGGGAACGACGACGACGAGACCACATCCGCGAAGGCAAGCGAGATGGTTCGACATCCGTTGGCGGGTAACGTCCAGGAGATCTGACAGTTCCGCCGGGTATGCCGGTCCGGTAGAGAGTTCCACCAGAATGCGCGATCGGAGCGGGTCAGAGAGGGCATGGCCGAAGCGGGCCAACGCATCGACGGCGGTGAGAGTCTCCATACCGGAATGATATCCGTTATCAACTATCGCCCAACCGTCTGACGGTTCACTGAAATGTGTACCATCCTCGTATGGGAAACGATCATTCGCACGCACCGGCCGGGGCCGTGCACACACGCCGCATCGCCATCGCCCTCGCCATCACCGCGACGATCTTTGGCGCCGAGGTCTTCGGCGCGATCATCACCGGCAGTCTTGCGCTGCTCATCGACGCAGCACATATGCTGACCGATGTATTCGGGCTCACGATGGCTTTGGTCGCGGCTCGTCTAATGAGCCGACCGACCTCAGCGAAGCGAACGTGGGGGTTTGCGCGGGCGGAGGTCCTCGCTGCCCTGGGCCAGGCAACGGTGTTGCTGGCCGTCGGCTTGTTTGTGTTCGTTGAGGGTATCCAGCGGTTGTTTGCTCCACCCGAGATCGCGTCAGGCGAGCTCATCATCTTCGGCATCATCGGCCTGGTCGCGAACGTTGCATCGATCGCTGTTCTCGCAGGAGGGCGGTCGGCGAACTTCAACCTTCGTGCTGCGTTCCTCGAGGTCGTCAACGACGCTCTGGGATCGGTTGCGGTCATCATCAGCGCCGTCGTCATCAGTCTCACCGGGTTCTATCGAGCCGACTCGATCGTGGCGATGCTGATCGGTGCCCTGATCATTCCACGCACGCTGAAACTACTCAAAGAAACGATCAGTGTCCTGCTGGAGACAACCCCGACGGGTCTCGACCTCGATGATGTCCGGGCACACATTCTGGGCCTTCCGCACGTAGTCGCGGTGCATGATCTTCATGCCAGCCAGGTCGCGACGAACCTTCCCGTGATCAGCGCCCACGTTGTCGTTGATGAGAAGTGTTTCCGTGATGGAACCGCGCCGGCCGTTCTGGACGATCTTCAGAAATGTGTAGCGACGCACTTCCCTGTCTCGATCGAACACTCGACCTTCCAGCTGGAACCGGCCAGCCATGCCGAGCACGAGGATGCCGTCCACACCTGACCGATCAGATGGGGGTGACGTATCCACCAATCCATCCTTGGATTTGGTAGATGAACGCCGTCCAGAGACCGCTCACCATAAGAATTCCGAGCACAACCATGAGGACTCCGCCTGCGACGTTCAAACGTCGTAGGTAGCGTTTGAGCCATTCGGTGGCGCGAAGGGCGAAGCTGAAACCCCACGCTATGAGCAGGAACGGGATTCCGAGACCTAGGCAGTAGGCAAGGCCGAGGACCGCTCCTCGCGTCGCGGAGGCACTCTCCAGGCTGAGCGCTGAAATGGCGACGAGTGTGGGGCCGAAGCAGGGAGTCCACCCCAGCCCGAACACGATTCCGAGAAGTGGTGCGCCGCCGAGCCCGATGGCAGGACGGAAAGAGAGGCGGGCGTTTTTTTGCAGGCCGGGGATGTAGCCGGCGAACACGATTCCCATCAAGATGACCGCGACTCCGAGGATCCGAGTTATGGTGTCCTGCCATTGGACCAGCCATGTTCCGAGAGCTCCGAACAGAGCCCCGTAGGCGATGAAGACGACGGCAAATCCCACGACAAAGAGCGCAGCTCCCACTACGGCACGAGATCGAGAGCGAGCTTCGTCGGCCGACCCGCTGACGTACGCGAGATATCCCGGGACAAGGGGGAGAACGCATGGGGACGCGAACGATACCAGTCCGGCAAGCGCGGCCAGGGGAACGGCGGCTGCGAGCTGGCCGCTGAAGACGAGTTCGGGGATCACGCCTGTTCCTGAAGAACACCGTCGATGAGGGATTCGAGAATCGACACCTCTATGACACGTCCCAGAATGCGTGCGGCGACGCGGCCTTCACGATCAAGGATCAGTGTCGTCGGTACCGCATTCGGTGCAACGTCGCCGGCAAAGCTGAGTTGCGCATCACCATTGATGTCGATGATGGACGGGTAGGACACCCCGAATGTGGCGGAGAACTCCTTGGCTGTTGCTGCTTGGTCGCGCACGTTGACGCCGAGGAACTCGACGCCCTGGTCTTTCACTTTTTGGTACGTGTCTTCGAGGTCTGGTGCTTCCAGCCTGCAGGGCGCACAAGCGGCGTACCAAAAATTTACGACCAAGACATCGCCGGTGTAGCCGGCAGAGGTGATCGGCTCTCCGTTCTCGCCGGTTCCCGAGAACACGATCGGTTCACCTCGTTCGTCTTCTTGTATCTCGAGAACGGACCCGTCGCCCGCGATGTAGCCCTTGTTATCACCCGCTGTGTACTGGTCGGCAAGGGAATCGTTACTGCAGGCGGTCAGCAAACTCAAAGCCAGAACAAGGCCAAGAGTTGCCGAGGCTCTACTTCGCCAACGCGGCATCGAGCTGAGCTTTGAAGTCGTCGATGGACTCAATCGTCATCTGCTCACCGTTGAGGAAAAAGCTCGGGGTCCCTTCCACTCCGAGAGCAACACCATCATTGAAATCGAGTTGCACCCTTTCGGTGGTGGCGGGGTCCGCGATCGCGGCGTCGTACTTCGCCATGTCTAAACCCAACGTTTCGGCATAGCTGCGGAACAGTTCCGTTTTGGGCTCTTGGCTCTCGCCCCACGTCTTCTGGGTTTCGAACATCATGCGGTACATCTCTTCGAACTTTCCCTGCTGCGCGGCAGCTTCGACGGCGATCGCAGCGTTGCGTGAGTTCTGATGCGCCGGGATTGGGAAGTAGCGGGTCACGAAGGTGATTCGACCGTCGTATTCCTCACGAAGCTGCTCCACGTAGGGGTAGAAGGCGCCGCAAGCCTCGCACTCGAAGTCAAGAAACTCGACCAGAGTGACCTTTCCGTCCTCCGCCGTATCCAGAATGTGGCTGTTCTCTCTCACCACCTGGGTCTCCGCGCTTGAGGCGGTGCGCTGGTTGACGGAGGAGGTGACACTGACGGCGATGATGGAGACCAAGGCGGCGACGAGCACAAACACCCCACCCCAGATGGCAATTTTGGTTCGCCCTCGCATCGCACGGTCACGAGGTGGAGTCGGCGGTGATTTCTTCGGGTTCTGTGTCATGGGGATCTTCTCGTTTAGTTTCTGCTGCTGATGAACGCGTACGGATCAACGGGCGTCGACCCGACGTGGATCTCAAGATGCGTGTGAGCGCCCGTGGAGACCCCTGTGTTGCCGACGGATCCGATCTGCTGGCCTGCTACAACAACTTGACCCTCCTCGACGGTGGGTGAACCGGTGAGCATGTGCCCGTACCAGCTGCTGACGTTCTGCCCATCGATGACGTGATCGATAACGACATGAACCCCCAGCCCGCCTTGATCAGTGGCCTGGACAAGTCGAACGACCCCATCGGCGACCGCGCTGATCGGTGCCCCCTCACCCGGGGTGAAGTCGACCCCTTTATGGTCCGTACTTCCAATGCCTCCAGGCGACGAGCGAGGACCGAAGTAATCACTGATCGGCACCCCCACCGGGAAAGGCCACTGCACCGAGGAGCTCGGATTGTTGATGAACGTATCCGCCACGGATATACCCGCAGCGACAGCCTGTTTCTTCGCTTCCGTGACCGTATATCCATCGCGCGTCGCTGAAGGGCCCGTAACAGACGGAGAGGCGGCCATCGCTTGAGAAGACTGGATGGCTTCGAGCGGCGCCGCCACAACAGATGGGCGCGGGATAGTCGTGGCAAGAGACGTACCCACGACAAGAAGAGCTGCTAGCGTCATCGCGACCACTGCGCGACCTCGGCGCATTCGCGCAGGCGGCGATACCTGTCGCGGAACAGATGACGAAGCCGCCCCGTGATCCACCGGGACATCGCGTGCTGGTTTTGACTTTGACGAAGGAGCCGACTTCACATCCTCGGATGAAATCACAGCACTTCCAGGACTCACCTCCTCTGGCACCGCGCCCGAGAGCCGCACAGCGGAACGTTCGAGACTGAGAGCCTCCCGACGGGTTCGGGCGGGAGCGGGAGGCGCCTTGGGCGCTGGAACGAGCATGTCGTCTAAGGGCTGGGCGCCCCCGAGCCGCTCAAAGTGACGGAGTTGACGCCGGGTAAGGCTCGACGGGTGTTCTGTATTTTCCAATTGGTTTGCTTCCACGCGTAACATCCGGCTCGAGAGCCAGAGGCCGACACAGAGACGTCCACAGAGGACGCGCAGAGTAACTGTGACGGGATCCAACAACATGACGGGCGGCATACAGGCCGCTTCCGGGCATGGTCAGACGCGTGAAACGCTCAGCTGATCGAGGGTAAAAGCCACAGGGCGAATCGAGCACGGTCGAGGCAGCCGACCCAACAGCAACGGCCGTATGCGCTGCCCTGCACCGCGAACCACTCGCAAAAACCGCGCGAGTCGGGCGAAAGCGATGGCACCAAGCGCACAGACAAGCCCCATGGCGGCGCACAACAATAGCTCGCCGACTGTGACGGGAGGTTGCTCCGTTGAGGAAATCGTCGCCGAACCCGTGTCGTTCACATCGAACGAGGCAGCTGACATTGCAGCGGCCGGCTGCGGGATCGTCCCCGTTCGTGCATCGAAAGCATGCATAGAGAGGAGCGTCAGAACCAAGGCAAGGCAGCCCACCAGGACCACAAGTAGAGGACGACGCCGGGATCGTGAATGAACCACGCTCCCACCACCTTTCCTTATGCCGCCGTCGCTCTTCCACGACACAAGCTCTCATAGTACAGAATTGCTTGAACCCACGACTGGGAGATGCGTTATAAATTCGACGCGCCAATTATCGATCACAGAACACCGCCGTTTACCGATCAAGTTCACACTCTTCCAACGGACTACCTTCGGCGACGCGGACCCCCAGACCGGTATTGGCAAGGGAAAGCTCCGGGTAGCCCTGAGCTTGTCGCGGAGCCCTTCCTAGCCTCGTTCCGACTCCTGAGGCGCGGCTGGTCGTTGTTCGACCGCCGCTGGGAGGCATCGTAGTTGCTGCTGAGACCCCGGCCGGAACTGGCAGTCAGAAACGGTCGTTTATGGTCTGAGTGCCCTCCTGGTCGTGTGAACTCTGCTCATCTACCCTGGGTTTGTGACTGCGCCCAAGACTCCGTCTTTCAGCCGAACTTTCACCTTCGGCACCCCGTCGTACGACCATGTGAAAGTCCTCGTACGTCAGTTGAAAGACCTCGGCTACTACCCCAGCTCTCTAATCCCGCAAACGATTAACGGCTCGCCTGGGCCCGTTCACGCGATGGCGACCTATGAAGGGATATCTAAGTACAACGACGACCGGTGGAGTCTCGATGTTGCCCTTTGGCCGATGAGGGACCCTCATCCCGATGAACCTTCAGACGAAATCGAGGCCGCCCTGATCCTGGCCAACCGAGCGCCTTCACCCCCATACGAGAGCAGTCTTACTGGCCTTGTGCCTGTAGGAACCAGCTCGATCATTACTTTCGCGAACTTGGTCAATGGCGCCGGGGGTATGTCACGCGGCCTCTTCCTCGATGCTGCGAACAAGGCCATCGTTTTCGTTAGAAGTCAAATAGTTGACCACAAGCACGACGCGCCGTTCTAGTAGGGAACCGAGCGAGTTAGAGTGATCTCTTCGAGTTCGCTCGGAGTCCTTGAAGGACGGTCCTCATGCCCTCCGCTATCGACCACGACACCGCACCGGTCTACGAGGCTTTCGCCCACCGTGACGGCCGGTGGTGGACATTCTCTATCCCTGAACTCAATTGCCCGTCACCAGTCGGAGGAGACGTCCGAATTGAAGCGATGGGTCAGGCGCGCACGTTAGGTGAGCTCCGCGGCGCTGCGAGGGAAGTCGCGGCCCTATGGCTTGACGTCGACGAGACAGCCGTAGAAGTCCGCGTACATCTCCGACGTAAATCGTCCCAACGGTGACGACACGCCGTTCCAGATTGTGGTGTCGGAGGTCCTGACCTAGATTCGAACACACGTTCGAATAATGGCGGTGGTGTGGTGGCGTTGGTGAGTGTAGCGACGACCGGTGACGGCACCCCAGCGTCGCTGGTCTGGGACGGCGAGACATTCGTGGTGATCCGCAAACCCCAGCGGTGGATCGACCGCAACGCCTGGTGGGCGGGGCCAGTTCGCGCACCGCGAGGCTCTTCGGGAGGTTTGCTCGAGCGCCTGGTATATCGGGTTGAAGTGCAGAGTCCAGATGGCGCGATCTTGCTGGTCGACGTCTGCCACGGCGAGGGCGGTTGGGCGCTCGACCAGGTCTCGGGACGGTGACGTTCACGCATCTTCACGTGGCGTCGTCGTTCTCTGTTCACCATGGCACCCGTGGCCCCGCAGAGCTTGTGGAGCGCGCTGCAGAGGCTGGCGCACGGTCTGCGGCAATCACGGATCGGGACGGTCTCTACGGGGCGGTCCGGCACATCCGGCAGTGCATTGAGTCAGCCGTAAACCCGATTGTGGGTGTCGAGCTGCAGCTCGACGACGCGACGACGGACGCCCGCCCGTCGAGCGTCACGGTGCTCGCTCATGGGCACAATGACGGGGCCGGTTGGGCTGGTCTGTCGCGGTTGATCAGTGCCGCTCACTCCCCCAAGCGAGGCCGGCGCGTCCTGTCGGGCACGGCTAATAGGGCAGCCGCGATCCATGCTAGGCGTCTGCCGTCGTTCGTCTTCTCCGACGGACGCCCTGTCGCGACAGTCATGATCGGTGCCGACTCCGACGTCGGACGCGCCGTCGCCGCCCATGACAAGTCCGCGGCGTGGTCGAAACTGCAGGCATGGAAGCGTCTACTCCCGGGCGCTGTCGTCGTGGAGGTGGTGTGCCATTTCACGACGCCTGGGCACCCCCGCAGCGTCGAGCACGCGGCCGCAATGCTCGAGCTCGCCGACGCCGCCCTCGTGCCAGCCGTGCTGACGAACGAAGTTCGTTACGCGGTTCCCGATGACGCGCTCACCGGAGACGTACTCGACGCAGCGGGGCGCTTGCAACCGCTCGGGACCTTCACCCCACAACCGAACGGGCAGGCGTGGCTGAAACCTGAGTCCAAGATGCGCGCGATCGCGAAGGAGATCATCGAGTTCTCCACGCTCGACAGCCATGCCGGCAGAGACCTCCTGACGGCCACCGATGCGCTTGCTGAACGTTGCGTGCTGGATCCGGTGTCGGATGTGGCATGGCAGAAGCCGAAGGTGCCGGAGCTCACGGCGCTCGACATCACCGGGGATCCCGCTGAGGTTCTGTGGAGGAAGTGTCTGGCCGCCATCCCGGAGCGCTACCCGCACGCCCGCGACACCGCCCTCGAGGTGGTGCATGGCCGGTTAGCGGACGAGATGAAGAACATCATCGCGTTCGGGTTCTCGAGCTACTTCCTCACCGTCTCCGACGTGTCGGAGATGATGCGCCGGATGCGGATCCGCAACCAGGCTCGCGGCAGCGGTGCCGGCAGCCTGGTCGTGTATCTGTTGCGGATCTCGAACGTCGACCCGCTCGAGCACGACCTCCTGTTCGAACGGTTCCTCGGCAACAAACGCTCCACCCTGCCCGATATTGATATCGACATCGAATCGGCCCGCCGTCACGACGTGTACCGGGCGATTTTTGACCGGTACGGCGACCACCGCGTCACACTCCTGTCGATGCAGAACACGTACCGCGCTCGAGGGGCAGCGCGCGACGCTGGTCTCGCGCTGGGTCTCGACGAGCAGCAGATCGATTTCGTCGCGAACAACATTTGGCGCTTCGAAGCCCGAGACTTCCGCGCCGTCCTCGACGAGAAACCCGAGCTACAAGAGATCGCCGCGCTCGTCCGGAACGATTCGCGGATGGATCTGCTCGTCGACGTCGTTGGTCGACTCGATCGACTCCCTCGCCACATCTCGCAGCACCCCTGCGGTGTGATCCTCGGCGACAGCAACCTTCTCAGTTACACCCCCACCCAGCCGAGCGGTATCGGCCTGGCCATGAGCCAGTTCGACAAAGACGACATCGACGACGTCGGCTTTCTGAAGCTCGACGTCCTCGGCGTCCGCATGCAATCGACGCTCGCATACGCCGTGCGCGAGATAGAGAGGGTCAACGGGCCAGACGCCGCGGCCGCCGGCGGACTCCCGGTCGACGCGCCCTATGTCAGCCCGGGAGGGATCGTGAAGCTCGACGCGATCCCGCACGACGACGAACCGACGTTCGAAGCGATCCGCACTGCCCACACACTAGGCATGTTCCAGATCGAGAGCCCCGGCCAGCGCGAGCTCATCGGCAAGATGCAGCCCGACTGCTACGAAGACCTCATCGCCGACATCTCCCTGTTCCGGCCCGGGCCGATGAAGGGGAACATGGTCGCCCCGTTCATCGACACCAAACACGGGTTCCAGGATCCCGACTACCTGCACCCCAGCTTCAAACCGTTCCTCAAAGAAACATTCGGCGTCGTGCTCTATCACGAGCACATCCTCCGGATCTTCCACACCTGCATGGGGGTTTCGCTCGCCGAGGCGGACGAGCTGCGCCGGGCCATGGAGAAGCAAGCCGCGGGTATTGAAGAGTACTTCCGGCGGAAGACTCGAGCGAACGTCGACGAGCGTGGTCGGCGCCGCTTCATGGACGCCGACGTCGATCGGATCTGGAAAGTGCTGGCCGGGTTCGCGAGCTACGGCTTCTGCAAAGCCCACGGTGCCGCGTTCGCTCTGCCCACCTATCAGAGCGCCTGGCTGAAAACGCACTACCCAGTCGAGTTCCTCGCCGGCGTCTTCGAGCACGACCCCGGCATGTACGAACGTCGCCTTCTCATGGCCGAGGCGAGGCGCATGGGGGTCTCAATTCTGCAGCTCGACGTGAACGCGTCCACGGACGAATACCTTGTCGAGCGGACACCCGACGGCACAAAAGGAATCCGATACTCCCTAACCGACGTGCACGGCATCACCCAGCCCGAAAAAGACCGCATCCTCGCCGGCCAGCCCTACGAGAGCATCGTCGACTTCTACACCCGTGCGACCCCCTCGAGGCGACTCCTGGTCAGCCTGGCAACCGTCGGGGCGCTCGACAATCTAAGTGGCGGTGCAAGCCGCGGCGACGTGATCGCGTATGCCCGCCAACTCACGGCCAGGCGCAAGCCGAAGGCGGGCGAACACGAGAACCAGCTCGAGCTGTACACCGTCGACGACGTTCAGGTCGGCCACGCGGAGCCGACCGCGCAGGAACGGATCGGCGCGGAGCTCGACATCCTCTCGACCGAACTCAACGAGCACCTCATCGAGAGCTACCGGCCCCTGCTTGACTCACTCGGCGTCACCCCCGCCGCCGACCTGGTGTCACTGCCCAACAAGACCGAGGTCATCGTCGCCGGAGTGCGCGTAGCCACGCAGACCCCACCAATGCGGAGCGGCAAACGTGTGGTTTTTATCAGCCTTGACGACGGAACCGGATGTGCGGACACCACGTTCTTCGATGAGGCCCAACAACGATCGGGACCGCTGCTGTTCGGCACACGGCTTCTCCTAATCCGCGGACGCACTCGGCGTACAGGCGCTCGAGGCGTGAGCCTACAAGCAGAGGAAGCATTTGACTTGAGACAGGCATGGGAGGTGTTTGCGTCTGTGGCTGCCGGAAGTTTCAGAACCATCGGATCGAAAAGCGGCGATGCCGATCAGATGACTTAATCGGATGGGCGAAGCATTTCGGTACAGCTCACGGAGCGCAAACTGACAAAGGCACTCGCCTTCCGAGTCGGTGTCCATTCGGGTGTCACCAAATAAGCACCTGTCTTTGCTGGCCTGTGGGCGGAGTCAGATTTTCGGACCGAGCGAATGTCACCCTCCCCCACGATTACTTCATCGAGGCGCGCTACTAGTCATCGAGTTCCTCCTGGGACTCGCCCGAATCTTCAAAGCCACCCGATAGGTATCGCAGCTTCGCTTGCGAAATTGATCGGGTGAGTTGACTCTTGCCATTCCCTCGTGCCGCGCGGTTCGAAAAATTGTAATGATGCAATCGAACCTCGACCAAAACATCCAGAATCTCCTGGGATTCCATTGCGTTACTCGACTCCAAATAGCGCATGAAGAGCATCATCCACAGGAACTCGCTGAACAACTGAACGCCGACGTTAGCCAGAAAGATAGCCTTGACCGACGCGAGCCAACCTGGATCAGTCGTGGTCAGATAGAACATCGCGGTTGCGGCCATCGACGGTCGATCCGATGAGAACTCGTCGTCATCCACGAGGCGTCCCAGAGTAAGAAGAAGCTTTCGCGATGATAGATTTCCGGCAACGCCTCCGTAGGTGACAGCAGCAGGCATTTCTCTCATCAGATCGGATATGAGGCTGCTCATTATCTCGGGGTCGACCTCGGCGACATTGGAGATCTGCTCCTTGATTGCTTCAGCCATTTCCTGAAACAGGTCTGACTCTTCAAGCATATTGACTAAATTTCCCCAGCCGGAGAGGACGCTTGCAAGGGTCTGCTTCTTTAGGGAAAGGTCCGTTATCTGGTCGCTGTCACGCAGAACCGTGGACACCAAGGAAAGAACCAGCGTGTAGCGCACAAAATCCGGTAGCTCTCTTTCTGACACAAGGGAAAAGGGCTCATTCACCTCTGCGTCAAAGCTGTCTAGTTCGTCGTCTGTTGAAGGCGCCTCTCTGTCCGTACTGGTGTCTTTCGGGGCCGTCTCCAGGACGGGGACATCCGTTTCGAGGACGCTCTTCTCCAACTCTTCTGGCGCATCAATGACCAGAGTGTCTTGATACGCGCGTCCACGGTAACTACGGTTTTCCCACTCGCTGAGGAGAGGCACCAAACTCTCCAGAAGTTGGGCATCACTTCGCGCGAGAGCGGAGTAGTTCTTAAGAATGGGAGAAAAATAAAGTGGTCGTTCCACCATTGTGGTTAGCAACTGAGAATCCTTCAGCCCACTTTTCGCCGCGAAAAGATAGAGATAACTGGCATGCGTAAAACGCACGTTCCCTTCTCGGAGGCTAAGAACCTTCCGGGCCATCAAACTGTCAAGAACCGATCTGGGTGTATCCGGCCAGTCAACTTGCCCCAAGAAGGTCTGAAGTGTGGTCAAGACCTCAGGTTCAGGAAGAGCAGCGCTTTTCATCGAAACGAAACGCGATGCCACGTGGGCCAGAATCGCCTCATATTGGACAGAATCGATCGCGAATCGTGAGTCCTCGTGTTCGCTTCCGCGGCCAAGGAGCAGGCTCACGTACTGGTCCAAAATCGTGGTCGGTGAAGCGTTAGCCACTACCGACTGACCCTGGAACAAGATTTGCATCAAGAGCGCAATTGTGAAGGGCGTCCTTGGGAGCCCCTCAGCTTTCAGTATCGTGATGACGCTCGCCGCAAGAACTTCCGATCGCATAGGGGAAATAAGGCTAGCCAGTTTGACTACCCGGCCTCGGTTGAAGCGGCCCACATAGAGTAGTCGCGTCTCCACTCCGGCGTTCTGGAACCTCTCTCGAAGCTCCTCTTCCTCGCCTTCTTTGCAGCCAATGACAACTCTGCTGTACTGGCCACTCGTGAGATCAGCGACCGCGCGGTCTACCAGTCTGGCCGCAAAAGGAGCGAAATCGTCAATCATTAGCTCGACTGCGGGGATGGGATCGGTGGGTTTAAGGTTAAATCCTTGAGACCTAACCTCTTTCCTTAACGCTCTTTCAACCGGCCGAGAGCCCGCTGTAAGCAAAGGAAATCTCACAGTTACCGGGATTGTGCCACGCCTTTCGCCCCGTTTGAGGATGAACCATTGGAGGGTGGTCGATAGTCCTGAATTCTCCTCCCCTGCGATAATCGTGATTCCCTCTCGATCGAGTTCGACCTCGAGGTCAACGGGCGCCACCCGTTCACTTTCAGGCTTGCTATGCATCACGCGCCACTGATCGTGCCGCAAGGGTATAAGGGCTGGCTCTATGACCAGGTCCGAATACGGACGGGCCGACAAATCGTCGAATTTCTCCCCAATGATCGTGACACGTCGAATCTCTTCCTCAATAGAAGTCCGGGCTTCTTGTGCGACGTTGCGAACGAGGCCGTGGTCAGAAGTAGGAGAATCTGAGTCTGCAGGACGAAGGGACTCCAGGAATCTTGGCAGGTCCGCGTGCTTGTCGCCGTACTCGACTACCTCAATATTGTCATTGGCGTGCAGCCGGGAGAGCACCTCATACTCTTCACTTCGGCACAGCCGAAAGTGTTGAGCAGCCGAATTTGGAAACGTTGCGCGATGCCACTCAAGAAGACTAGAAAAGTTTGGGTCATCCATGCTCGCGCCGAAGCCCACGTATATGAGCGATTGGATCGCAGAGACTGCATGTTGCATTGCCTGAAGGCTGGGGCTGCCGAGGACCCTCTGATAGTCAGCTTCGGAAAGTACGACGCTTTCGGGCTTCGACCAGACGCCGTGGAGATGACCGATCGAGTTCGAATCCCGGTTCAGTAGGGACTGAAGTCCAAATTGCTCTGTCCAATCAACGGAAGTTCTGTCTCCCACGGATTCGATCAGAGTGTCGTAATTAGTCGTGAGCACAGGCGCCCCGAGGTTGAGTATCGCCAAAATGAGATCGTCGTTCACGCACACTAGGGCACCGATCGTCTGTCGTAGCCAGGACGCGTAAGCCTGATCTCCGAGTTTCTTAATTCGGTTCGCCACGAGGCCAGCGGCGCTAATCAGATCATCAGCACTTCCACCCTCCGTGCCCAACTTGATTGCCGAAGCCACGGCCGCTGCCCGCTCATCAACAAAATTTGGATCGTGGATACGAAGGTAGCCGACACCATTCTCGATCAACGAAATCCAGCCGGCCGACTCTGCATTTTCTGTGGAGGATATGGCGACGCCTGCTCCTGCCACGACCACAGCTTTGCCGTCCGAGATTGCGGACTTCAGACGATCAAGCATCATTGCCTATTTCCTTATAAACGTTCAGACGCATTGCGACTGCGAAGCACACAGATTTCTTTGAGGCTACTAGGAGAATTGCTGCTACGTGAAGCATTTACGCGTAGGCGCATAAGACCTCCCATGAGAAATCCCCATGACATTCCGTGGCCGGGCTATGTAGGCAGCAGAGGTCGACGACGCTCCCTTCCTCTCATCCAGTTCAGGTCTCTCTGGCGGGCTTGGCCTCACTGCGACCTCAAACCGGGCCGAGCGTGACAATCCTTCCGGCCCAGTGGTGCAAGACAGGCCCTTTCTCAGACCCGAGACGAAGGCGCAGCCGCCCCTAGCCGGTCGTTTCGTCAAGATTCCAAGGCGCGGCTTTGGTGACAGTAATTTCACGCCTCACGCGGAACCGCCGGACGGTCGCCGGATCTATGTGAAAAAGTGAAGCCTCATGGCCGTGCTCAGTCTTTCGAATGAATGCTTCGAAACGTGAGGACTTCTCCGAGGGCGACTCGAACCACATGCGATCCCCGTAGAACAGGACGATATTCTTGCCACCTTCACTCACCCGCGACGGGTACATGATGCCGTCGAGCGATTGCTCAGGCCAATGCCGGAACGCGTCGGTGATTACCTGCGTTGGGGCGTAGTCAACGGGGTGGTTTCCGTCCAAGATGACCGGGCGTGTTATGCGCTCTCTGTACACGCCGAGCGCGTTAAGACGTTCGTCCGTAGCTGTGTGATCGAACATGCTCCGTGGCTCCGGAACAGTGGTGAGATCGAGCACACGAAGCGGCTTCTGTAAGACGAACTGGCCGACGACAGCCTCGTCATAAGGGCTATGAGAGGCGACCTCAGCGCATGCGGTCTCCTGATCGAGCGCAACATAGAACATCGGCACCCCTTGCGCGTTCATCCGTCCAGCACTGGCACGTTCTCTGGGTGCAGGACCGAGCTGCCGAGCCGGTGATTCTTTTGCGCTCCGCTCGAACTCGTGAGCGTCCCGCTCAGCGCGCGCCCGATACAACTTTGTATCTCTGCGCAGCGTCCGAATGAGGCCTGCGCGCTCCTCAGCGAGGAAAAGCAGCGACTCAATGAATTCGTAGTTTCTCTCGGGCGCGGACTGGGGGCTTTGACCGCGTGGGCGCAGCAGTAGCCGAGACTCGTGCTTCACGCGTTCTTCAAACCTGTCCCATTCGTGCTCGATGCCCTCATCGCGGTCCATGCTGAACGGCACAAACCAGTCAAGATCCTCTTGGATGAGTGGCGCCACAAGACCCACAGCGGAATCAAGCGCTTCAGGTGCAATTGCATCTGCCAAGAGCGCCATCACTACCGCTTCCGTATCGAGCGGCTCCAGTATTTGTATGCCGTCCGACATCCAGCCTTCGTGGTCATAAGAGTCTTGGGCTACCTTCTCCACGACACGAGCCACGCGGTTGATGCTTATGACTTGACCTTCCGGGGCTAGACCGTCCGATCGACAGATCGTGCAGTCGCCCTCCTCGGCGAAGTCCATAACCTGTCTCAGTAAGTGCGTATCGCTAATGTGCGCGAGGCACATAACGTCGTGCGTAGATGAGACCTGGGCTAACTCCATGCAACCATCATGCCCAGCGCCTTGGTTCTGTGCACGCCGTCTAGGGGCTCGCGGCGGAACGTTTTTCCGTCGCGTCTACCCGAAGCGTGTTTGCAATATGCGCGTCTAGACAGCTTGAAGCGATTTGACTCTATGTCGTCCACGAAGCGCTGAATAAGGGCAAAGACGGGGCCAAGTTATTTGCGGATAAACGTCACCGGAGCAAAGGACCGATCAATACGTCAGCTCCGCCAATTCATGGCAGCACCGTCGTTGCGAACCCAGGCTGTCCCTGCCTTGCGAATATGCTTGCGACCTTCCTTGCTCCTGGCAGCACTCAGATGCATTTTGCAAGCGACGATCAGGCAACCGCCCATGAACTGAAGGTTTTTCGATGGAAACCGCTATTCCCGATCCAGGAAATTTGGTTATGACAACGCTGCAAAAGTCGGCCCAAACTCGTGCCGACAGGCTCAAGCTCAGATACCTCAGAGCAAAGAGAACAATCGTAGTCACAACGGTTGTCGTACTTCTGGGGGGCATTGCAATGTCGCTCTTAGCATTGTCCAAGATTTCGGAGGAATCGGACCCGGAGGTCGCCTTCGCCCTTTCGCTTCATTTTCTAAGCACGTTACCCGTAGCGCTTGGACTACTTGCAGCCGTCTATGCCTTCCTCGGTCACGGTGCCGGTTGGCTCGCGCCCTACGCTGCTGGCGTTAATAGCTTGTGGACAACTAATCCGAAGCCTCCGGTTACCAGCCGACTCATAAATATCCTGTTCAGTGATCCCACCAAGGCCCGCTTTACTCCTTTCGCTACCTTGCAAAAAGTGGAGCTCGAAAGACTAGGGATACTCCTAAGATTCCTGTCGGCCTACTTCGGATTATTGGCAGCAATATTTGTCGCGCTTGGCCTTGGCTACCTCCCGCGCTCTCAGTAGGTTCCGGGCGATCTGGCCCCTCCGCCGGTGGCACCAAGTTGAGTCGGTTCTACGCCGAGCTCGAAATAGCTTGGCCAAACGGAGCGCAGGCCTCACGATCATTCTGACTACGTACCGGCACCGGCGAGCCTTGCGACATGTGAGCAGGTCATGGGGGATCAGTGCCGGGGTCAAGTGAGGGCGAAAGATGCCCAATAGTCCACGGGCTAGTTTTCATCTGCGCGGGCGCGCTCGTTCCAAAGTTGGTGCGCTTTTGTAATAAGGGCGTGGGCGGCTTCGAGGTGCTGGAGGATGCTCATGGCGCTCGGCTCGACGTGCGCTATAAGCGCGTTTCGGTGATCAACGCCGATGAGTTTCATGTCGGAGAGAGTGCGCATGTTGCTAGGTTCGCCGTGTGCCAGCGAGCTAGCAGTTGACCAATACCAGTACGTCATCGCCCCTCCGAGCTCGGGCACGTATACGCCGCCCTCCGCGGCGATCGTGGACGGGCTGAGCTTGGCGGCCACCTTCGTAAAATCTAGGCCAGCGTCCACGGTAAGGGTCTTCAGATCGATCACCTGACCGGTTACGTACTTCTCCTGCTCACGGTACTCGTCCCCGTCGAGAGCATGGGAGTAGCGAGCATAGTTCTTCGCAAGGTTTTTCGAATACATGAGTTCGTCGTGGCGGAGCCGAAGGGCGCGTTCGACACGGGTGTCGCTATTGTCCGGTCCAAGGATCCAAAGGGCTGTGGTTGCGGCTTCGATGAGTGCTCGGATAACGACGTATTCGGAGGTCAGATGAAGCTGGAGGCCCGTGCGATCGTCGTCGACCATCATGGCATCAAGCCCCGTCATTAGATTGTGGTAAAGCCCGATCGCGTGGTCTGCCTGCTCTGGAGCGGTGACATGCTCGGGTGGATGATCACGCGTCTGAGAGCTGCGTCGTTCCTTCTCAAGCTTCGGCACTCGCAACTCGTCGACCCGGAGATCGGAGCCGTCATTTCTTGCCATCACCCCGTCGCGGTTCGCCATTGCCTTGCGCCACCCGTTCAGAAGCCCAAGGATCTTGCCTTGGGCCGCATCCTCCGTGTCCTCGTCAGCCTGGCGTTGGATGTACTGACCAACCCGAGCGGCAAGGATCGCGTCCCGAGCCTGCTTGCTGATCTGGCTCATGCGCGTCAGTGTACTGTCGTGGCCGCCTCCCCCAGATCTCCGGACACTACATGTCTCCTTGGCGATCGCGCGAAGCATCCGTTACTAACGGGTCAAGCGCCGCTTGAATTTGAATTCAAGAGGCGATCGATTACTCGGACCGGCTAGGCGACAGCACCGCTCGCAAGCTTTTCGTCGTGGCCGCCCTTCAGGCCTCGGGCCTTCTTACCAGGTCGGAACTCCGGTTGCGCGAACGACTTAAGGCATAGCAGCGAATGTTCGAGCGGTGACGGGCGCGAGTGACAGACAGAAGGAGCAAACGAAAGTGGGTGAGAGGTGGGGGTGGAGGTTAGCGGAGGAGAAAGGAACAAAAGAATAAGAGTGTATGCACGTATGCTCTATCTCCGATAAAGGTAAGCTAACTGCCATGCGAGGCGGGGTGCGGGTGTGGCGTAGAGGCTCTGGGAGCCGCGGTGTGGGGTCCGCCGTCGCCTATGCATTCGAGGGCACCTGTGACGCGTCACAGGCCCATGCGCACACCGCGCACGAGGCTGTGGAGTCTGCTGCGCACTATGCCGGCGACACGGTGACCAGGTGGACGGTCGAGGATGGGCAGATAAGCGGGGACACGCTCACCGCGTCGAAACTGCGTGCCTGGATCGATGGTCGCGACCCGCTCACGGATGAGACGCGTGGTCGGGCCGACATGTCGGAGAAGGCGAATCTGATCTTCGATTCCACGATCAACACTCCGAAGTCGTTCTCGATCGCGGCGATGCTGAACCCGGAGCTGGCACTCGAGTTCAGTCGCCTGCAGGACCGGCTGCGTGACCGTGTTGTCGTGAAGTGGCAGACGGAGCTCAACGCTCGCCGCGGTGCCGGGTCCAAGGTGATGGAGTCGCTGGCGCGGGTCGAGGTCGTCGAGCTGAACCATGAGCGGTCACGTTCTCTGGATCCGCACTCTCATCGGCACCTGTGGCTCAACGCCAAGGTGCAGGGCGCGGACGGCAAATGGTCGAATGTCGACTCTGCCGTGATGATGAAGTTCCAGCCCATCGTGAATGGTGAGGGTGAGCTGGCCGCTCGCACGGATCCCGAGTGGATCGCGGCGCTCAACAAGAACGGTCTGACGCTCAACGCTCAGGGCGAGATCACCGAGCTGGCTCACCTGGTCCGGCCCATGAGCCGCCGGTCAAACCAGATCGAGGCGAACCGCTCAGCACGCGAGGCCGAGTGGCGGGCGCTGAATCCTGACCGTGAGCCGTCCCCGCAGGACGTCGCGGCGTTTGATGCGTGGGCGTGGGCGAAGGATCGCCCAAACAAGCCGGGCGATCTGGACGAGCTCACGTGGGCGCAGCAGGTCAGAGATGAGATCGCCGCTTTAGATCCGCGCCTCGGGAAGCGGCTCAAGGATGGGCGGCTCACGCCCACGATGAGTAAGCGGGTGACTGTGGCCGATCTTGACCGTGACCGTCTTGCCGCTCAGGCGGTCGCCTGGGCGGACGCCCGGTCGGCCCGCTCAAATGACCGGTTCAGCCTGTTCGACCTTCGAGCGGGAGCGGCCTACATGGTCGCCGCGTCCGGTGTGGTCGCTGAGCGCTCAACCCTGGACGAGCTGCTCGAGGATGTGACCGAGCGGGCGGTGGGCGCTCACACGATCAGCTTGTCGGACGCCGAGTATGTGCCCGCTCATGTGAAGTCGCTCCGCTCAACCGCGACCGTGCAGGTCAAGCTCGACCTCGAGGCCGAGCTTGCCGAGTTGGCCGTCGATGGCCCCGAGGTTCCGGTCGACGTGGTGGGAGCGATCGCCGCCCAGGTGAGCGAGAACCCGCTGGACGCCGGTCAGCTCAAAGCCGCGCAGCTCATCGCTGGCCAGGCCGGTCTGGTGACCGTGACCGGTCCTGCAGGTACGGGCAAGACCACCATCCTCCAGGTCGTGAAGCGGTCACTCGACGAGCAGGGCCGGCGACTGCTGGTCGTCGCTCCGTCGAAGAAGGCGGCCAACGTGGCCGGCGAGGCGATCGGTGGTGACTCTTCGAGCGTTCACGCTCTAATCCGTGCGTACGGGTGGCGGTGGGAGACCACGCCCGAGGGCGAGCAGTGGACGAAACTGAACCCGGGCGACACCGAGCCGACCACCGGGTCGATCTACCGCGGTGTCCCGGAGGAGTTCGTGCTGCGCCCGGGCGACCGGATCGTGGTCGACGAGGCCGGGATGATGGATCTCTACACGGCGCGTGCCGTCGCCCAGGTTGCGGCGTCCACGGGTGCCGGTATCGCCATGGTCGGTGACCATCTCCAGCTCAACCCGGTCGGTCACTCGGGCGCGATGGCTCTCGCTCACCGCCTCGCACCGTCGACCGCTGAACTGTCTGCCGTTCACCGGTTCCGGACGGCGGCCGGTAACTCGGATGTGGAGTACGCGGCGCTCTCGCTGCGTCTGCGTGACCCGAAGGATCTCGTCGACGCGACCGCCGTGGTCGACGAGCTCGCCGAGCGCAGCCTCATCGTGCGAGTGGACGATGATCGGGCCGCCCGCGACACTCTGGTCGACCGGTGGTTCACCGCTCACGGTCTCGGGCAATCGATCGCGATCACGACGTCGACCAACGAAGAGGCCCAGGCCATCAACGACGAGATCCAGCGCCTCCGCATAGAGCGAGGCCAGCTCGAGCAAGGTCGGTCGGCGCTTGGCCAGCACGACCAGCGCCTCATGGTCGGTGACCGGATCCAGACCAGGAAGAACGATCGCGAAGCCGGCGTCGCCAACCGCGACGACTGGACGATCATCTCCCTCAAGCGTGACGGATCCGTCCGGGCCATGCGAGAGGGCGAACTGGGCAACGAGGTCGTCACGCTCGACGCCGAGTACCTAGCGGACTCCGCTCACCTTGCATACGCGTCGACCGCTCACGGAATCCAAGGCACCACCGTCGATGTCGCAATCACCGGCCCCGGCGTATCAGGTGCCGGCCTCTACGTCGGTATGACTCGAGGCAAGCGCGCCAACGAGGTCGTCGTCGCCGCCTCGAGCGACGACAAAGCTCGCGTGGAGCTCGCTGAGGCGATCGTCCGTGGGCGCATTGAGAACACACTTGAGGAGTCGAAAGTGGCAGTTGAGCACGAGGTGTCCGTGGCCGCGAAGCCCGCTGACCGCACGGTTGCCGAGTGGACGGATCGTGTCGCTCGACCGTTCGGCCACGAGCGGGACCTGGCGGCGAAGATCACGGTTGCAGAAACGAGCCTGGCCAAGAGTCATCGCGTCGCGGAGCGCACGGCCGGATCCGACGACCCCGAGACCAAGCGCACAAACGAGGCGGCGGTCGCCACAGCGAAAGCGCGCACGGCCACACTCGACCAGCTTCGCCTCGAGGCGGCCCTGCGCGAGCAGCTGCCCGTCGACCAGCTATCAGCCGAGGTTGCACAACGAGATGAGGTCAGACTTCAAAGACGCGCCGAAAGGCGCCCGGCGCACGCTCCGCAACGTGCCTTCATTCCGACCAAAGACAACAACCCGGCCATCGGCAAGGCCTAGCCAGCACACCAGCCCTGGAAGAATACCTACGCGGCGAAGGAAGCCTAGGCGTGCGTGACACGAGAAATTTTCGAAGGAGAAGATCTCATGGCTTTCGTTGTACTACCCGACAGTCGCAACCGCGGCTCGACACACCTCACCTGTCTGCGCGGCTTGGACAGAATCTCGACATCGCCACCTACATGAGGATCAAGGCCCAGACGAGATGCCGGGTTAAACGCGACGTGGTCTTTTGCTGCGATCGTTCAACCACAACACCTCGAGGGTGAAGTTGTCACTGAGACGAGCTGCGTATCCGCCTGATCCTTCAGTCTCACCTCGCCACTGAATGCCTAGATCCCATCGCCCGGCCATCTGCGAAAAGTCCGTTCCGTCGTAGCTGTCGACAATTATAAGGATTTCCACGTCAACGTCTGTGACCGCCGCCACGCTCATCTCGTACACGTCCGAGCCGTACCGCTTCTTGACTTCCGCAGAATCCAAATCAAGATCTACCCGACCCACAATCTTGACCTCGGCATGATCGGGGCCCGGAGGGCTCCACTGCGTTATGTCCATCCCATCAAGGCCGACGGTAATCGCGTCAACGATCTGGGAAATGTCTATGTCCAGGCTTGATAGGTCAAGTTCGATGTCCTCGTACTCGTCTGGAAACTCGACGCCAGCGATCGACCTCGATACAGTCAACTCGGCGCCGGCTTCACGTCGCAGCTCTTCGGCGAGAGCAAGCCGCCGCCTGGAGAACACTCCGTCGTCAGACACCAGGACAAGGTTGTCGAATGGCGTCTCTGCTATCTGTCCCATAGCAGTGAGCCACAGCAATGTGTCTCGATACCCGCCACCATTTTCATCAAATGGAGCAAGGCGGTTCACAGCCCGCTCGGTCACCTCGAGGTGTCCATCTACAGGTACTCCGGGGATTTCGAATCCAATCTCCCGAAGACGGCGGTCCAGGATGGATTCGTACGAAGTGAGTTCGTCTATGTATACCTGAAGCAAGGCTTTCGCTGCGTCCTTTGCTCGGTTCGTCGACTTGCGAACCACGCCCTTGATTTGACGCATTTTTTCTTCGTGGCCGCGACGGTAACCGCCAATAACCTCTAGACGGGCAACCTCGGGCAAGACCAGCCGTAGTCGGCCTGCATCGATTGCAGTCGTCGCTACCTGCCATTTGCGATCCCGGAGGATTGGATCCTTCATAATAATGTTCGCATCAACAACGACAAGCATTTTTCCCCCATGCCGCCTGGCGACCTTACGGCTTTTCGAATTGACATCAATCACATACGCAGCCCGTGCACTTACGACCTCACCGTAGCGGCTCAAGTCAATTCTTGCCCCACCGCCCGAGCAGGTGCCCGTTAGACGACCCCGCGCCAACTACGTCAATTCTGAGTCGGCAATCTTGTGGCGTCGTTTCTGAGCGGCGTGGTCAAATTGGCAAGTGGTGAGTGTCCACGGTCGCCATCGCCACCGGCTTGTGCGACGCCAAGGTAACTTAATGGTTTGACCAGGGATGGGAAATCTTGAGCAGGTCACGTGTTTTTGATGTAGCGAATGTTCTCAAGGTTGATGTCAACACCGTGCTGGCCTATCTAGACAGCCTTGGCGAGTACGGCCTCAGCGCGACCAGCTCGCTCACGCCGAGCGTGGATCGTCGCATTCGAGCTGCGCTTGTGAGCGTTCGAAGCGGCGACCGACCAAGGCCGGCGGCAAAAAGCCCGACAATGCAGTACGGCCGAGGTCATGTTCCCTTCAATCGTGAACAACGTGCAGCTGATATGCGGGGCCTGATTCCGCAGCTTTATCAGTCCCTGCAGACAGCTGGCGTCGCGAAAACCGATTCGCCAATTGTCGTTTTCCACGAGAGCGAACCTCGTTCACACTATGGGGTGCGCACGATCGAGGATCCGAATTGGGGATCGAAAGTCGGCCTCGACACGCGCTCAATAGTAGCGCCGTTGCGAGAGCTGGACAGTTGGTATCACAAGCATGACCGGACGCCGCCGACCGTCTACTTCGCTATCGACGTCCGGAAGGGGCACGCATGGAGCGCGCATTCGATGAAGGCTCTCGAGAGCAACCTCAATGCCGTCCACTTAGACGCACTGTCATTGGAGACGATCCCCGCTCAAGGTACGGGCCTACCTCCACGTCTCTCAACTGCCCCACTTATATCGCCGGAACAAGCGAACGGCCTTGGCCGATCACTGGGTGATGGGCCTGATCGACCGGAGGAGGTATTTTTGCTCAGCCAGGACCTACTGCGACTTGCTGTTGACAGCCTTGACGGAGCCGAGCAGTTAAGTCCACTTCCGGTGCACATTAATGCGCTTTGGGTATTCGAGCGTCCTATTGTTATGCAGCGTCCGGATGGCAGAGATCGACACATCCGCGCCCTTTGGTTTCGTCAGGGTCAGGCTGTATGGCGTTTACGAACATACGCTCTCGCCAAGGGTAAGACTACTGAGCAGTTGGGTGACCAACTCGCGAGCCGAGTTCCGTTCGTGGCGGCATGGGATGAGACCCATCCAGAGCAGCAAGTGATCGTGGCCGTGTGGGCATTGATGTCGCAGGGTGGAGTGACCGAGTCGGAACATGACCGAAGCGCGCGTGTGCAAAGCGAAGCGCGCGCTGCGGACCAGCCGACAGGTCTGATCGTCGTACGCGTCAAAGCCGGCACCGATCACGCACGTGTCTACGGCGCCGACAACCCGGCGCCGGAGCTTCATTCGGCTTCAGCGTGGAGTGTGAGTGGGCATTGGCGGCATCAGCCGTACCGTTCTCTTGGCATCGACGAGAACGGCCGGGTGCTTACTAGGCCTATTTGGATTGCGCAGTATACGAAGGGTGGTACTGCATCCAGGCCGCCCGAGAACAAGGTGATCTCGGTCAGAGCCTGACCCGCGTCTATCCACGGTGAATGAATCTTCACAAAGCGATCACAGAATGGGCCATCGTGACCGAGTCAACATAATGGGGGCGTCCGTGATCGCTCGATCACGCGATTAGAAGCTGGGGCGTCGTGTATCGCATGCGTTCCAAGACTGGCTACGCGGGCTCACGAAAAGAGGGCGGGATGTGGCGGCTCGGAAACGATAAATCTGTTCCATTAGCCTGAAGAGGCAGTGCGCGTTACAGCACCATCCAAAACACAAAGAGGCCTGCGATTCGTGTACACGAATCGCAGGCCTGAATCTGAATCCGAGTGGTGCCTAGCTAAGCCAGAGGTCTGAGACCATCGGAGACATTAGTATCTCACCTTTATGAATTCGGCACCAGTCTGGGAGAATGCAACGGTGCAACTTTCGCAGACGGCAGCAGACCGGTGGCTCGCTCACCCTCGGCTGATGGTATATCTCAACGCGACTTCGGGAAGCCTTCCGGACGCGCTAGACCTGTACAACTGGAACGCCGAGGTCGCCGCATCCTGCCTACGCGATCTAGGCCACTTTGAGGTCTTGATTCGCAACCGCTACTCGGACGTGCTTAACGCGCACTTTCCAGACTGGGCGTCGCCCGGCAGCGCACTCTGGGGGCGGCAAGCAGGCATCCCCTTGACGCGGGAAAAGCAGCGCAAGCTTAATGCCGGGTCGAGCAGCTCGGTGCGGGCAGCTAGGGCTAAGACCACACCTCCAACCGCTGGTCATACGATCGCCAACCTCACTTTTGGGTTCTGGATGATGCTAACCGCCTCGGTCCGCGTCGACACGATCTGGACGCCCATGCTAAGCGGCATCTTTCCCGGTCGGTCTCGCGGTTACGTGCATGACCGAATGCAGAAGCTGAACGACTTTCGAAATAGGCTTGCACACTGGGAACCGGTGTTTAGTACGACAACGGGACTTGCTTTTCGCCTGCAGGAGTTCGATCAATTTTTCTCGGAAGTGGACCCGGACGTCGCAGCCTGGGTGGGAACGCAATCAACAGTCGTTGACGCCGTGAAGCGCTGTCCGGTGTCAAGCTTGAACATCGTTGCCCCAACCTACCTCGGTACGAATCCCTGAGCGCACAGGTCGGTTTGAGATTCAGAGAGCGCGCCGTCATCGTGGTTGGCCTTGGCTGCATCTTTGTGCTTACGGACAGCTAGAGCCAGGGCGATGTCATGAGTCGCGGAAGAGCTGTACGGAAAGGAACCTTTAGAAAGGGTCATCCGCGGACAGGTCGTTTTCCGGCCAAGCGTCAACGTCGTCATCTGACTTTGGAAGCTGAGCTCCAATCACTCCCGTATCGGGCTCGAGCGCGGAGCGTGCGCCCGTCAATAACTCGTCATAGGTGACTACCTGAACGCGAGACAAGTGGCTGTTATATGTCCGCAGGGTTTGCGAGATTTCACCCGCCGATCTTGTATGCATTAGATGCGCTGAGTGACCGATCACCACTGTCGCGTCGGCTCGACGCACATCAAACCCGAAGTCCTGGCTAATTAGCGCCGAGCTCTCGTCAAGAGCCCGCAAGTAGTTCATTGCTTGACTAGTCGCCTCGTGTACTTCTGGACCGACTATCAGATGGTTCCGGTGCGACTTGATGAGCGCAGGAACATGGGCTTTCTTCAGTTCGACAACATGAAGCGACCCGTCCGCCCGGATCAGAGGGAGGTCCAATTGATCGAGAGCATTAAAGGAACGACGCTCGTGTTGCCCAATATAACGCCCCCCGAAAAGCCACCATTGTCGGTCCAGAGACCGCTGCAGGTCGCCTTCCGAGCTCGACGGATCCAAAGCCACCTTCTCAAGGCGATCGAGAGAACGGATCTTCCGAATGCGGTCGACGAGCGCAGTCCCCGCCGTAACAGCATCACTTCCGCTGAGAGCGTCTCTCACTGTCGGAATGGCTAATAGTTCGGAAACCAGTTCCACTGCATCTTCAGCTCCTCCCGTGGTCAATCGGGCGACTACCGCCGCTGGGGAATCGTCCTCAACCACAGTGAAAACTCCGTCGCGGGGCAGCTGCGCTGTCAGCATGTCGCGGATTGCGTTGACCTCTTCATCTTCGCAATACCAGCGATACTGAGCCTTTTCCTCGAACCTGTAACTGCCGTAATCCGTTGCGCGCGTCCATGTCTGTACAACTAAACGCGTGCCAGTAATTTCGCCAGTCGCTCTATTGCCTAGCCGCAATAGTGAGGCCGTTTTCCAGGCGCGTGGTCCCCGTTTTACCTGAACGCTCTGGATGTTTACAACATTGGGGCTACTGAATTCGGATTGAAGCCTGATTCGTAGAGCATCGTCTTCGACCATGTCTGATCATTACAGAAATGCCCCGTCGGATTGACGATTAGCTAGAACAGGTCGTTCGCATACGAACGAAGCCTCCGACTACGAAGTGAACCGACTGTCTTGCAACCCTAGGGATACGAGACGTTTGACTTCGCGAAATTTTCCCTTCTCGGGATTGGCAGAATCTCGCGAGGCGATAAGTCCCATATCTACGTCGCATAACCTCCTGCATAAATGGCGGTATTCGTCGTTCGTTATGAGACACCCGCGAGCACAGCGACGAAAGACGTTCGAATGCTTATCAGCCCGCGGTTCGGCTCAACACCACAGGATCCCATGATGCCGAGATGCTCGTTGACTATTCGCTCCGAGGCTCGCTCTCATAGAGCTTGGCGAGTGTCATCTCCCCGGTGTCAGCGTTGCCGCCAATGACAACCATTCGACCCGAGGCTATGTCTCTCGCTTCGCGCTCTCGCCGCCGGGCGCGTAGAACAGCTCCCTCTCGTCGATAGCCGCGTTCGCGCTCCGCCTTGTCCTCGTCTAGCCATTCTTGAATGTCGCCGAGAGTGGGTTGCCAGAACTGTCGAATATTGCGCTCGAAGCGACGCTCCGCGCGTTCTCGGCGAAGGTCGGCAGCGGCTTTTAGACGATCCACATGATCCACACTTCCTTGACCGGGGGCCTCTTCCGAATCCGCGTTGGAGCTGTATCGGATCACTGTAGGCCTAACTGCAGACGCTCGATGCTAACCGAGTAGTCAACCGCGCGACAGTGACGATCTGTTCTCCGGCGTGATTCCCCTGTCCCCCGGAGCTCGAGGCAGCGGGAGCTCCGCTAGCGCTTTGGCGCGGGGAAAAAGGACGCCGGATCGACTCCGAGCGCCGCTGCAATATCGAAGAGCCGGTCGTACGCGAGAGGCCGCGTGCCGTGCTCGACGTAAATCAGCATGTTGCGGGTCACGCCCGACTCGATCGCAAGGGCTTCTTGAGTCAGCCCCGCCTCAACTCGAGCGAGGCGAATAGCAGCGCCCACGTGACGCCGGCCTTCTTCGCGCCGGGCTAGTTGTTCTGGCGAGGCATTGGCAGGAGAAACGGGCACTGTCCTATCCAGCCCGTAGGATGCACAAAAGTCTGCCCAACTAGTTGTGCATGTGCTCACTAGGTAGCGCCAGCTGGGCGTCGGGCATCGAGAGGAACACCATGAACGAGCTGGGCCTAAGCATTCTGATCGTCATCGCAGTCATCGTGATCGTGACATTCGTGGTCTTGGCAGCCATCGGCGGGGGCCATCCCGAGGAAAGCGAATATGAACGCCACATGCGAATGCATCGCGCCGCGCAGTACACCAAGCGTCGCAGGTAGCCCGTCATGCTCGCGTCCGCCCAGACAGACAGCAGACTGCGAAACGAGTGGGATACGTACGCCAATGAGGGCCCGCCTCCCGAGAAGTTCAGCACGGGAAACCATTCCAAAGCGCACTGGCGCTGCACCGCACACGGCCATGAGTGGAACTCTCGAATCGGTCATCGCGCGAACGGGGTCGGGTGCCCAGTCTGCTGCGGCCACATCATCGCGGTTGGCTTCAATGACCTCGCGTCGAAGAACCCGCAACTTGCATCCGAATGGGACGTCGAAGCCAACGGCGGTCTCACAGCACAGGAAGTGACGGCTGCCTCCCCACGGAACTTCTATTGGCGTTGTCAGAAGTTCGGGCACACATGGCGCGCGTCGACAGGTAACCGGCAAACACGAGGCTGTCCGACCTGCACTGGACGGCGCGTGCTCGCCGGCTTCAATGACCTCGCATCCCAGAATCCTGCCCTCGCCGCCGAATGGGATCCCGAGGGCAACGGAAAGCGTCGTCCCACAACGATGATGCCGGGCTCCAGCTACAGGGCGCAGTGGTTATGTGGCACATGCGGGCACAGGTGGCGTGCCGCGATCTCGGAACGGAAGAAAGGCAGTGGCTGCCCCGCCTGCAGCGGACGCGCCCTCCAGCCCGGCAGCAACGACCTCGCGACGAGACGCCCAGAGCTCGCCGCCGAATGGGACGCCGCGCGAAACGCACCCCTCTCCCCCGCCCAGGTCACGAACGGCTCTGGGATGAAGGTGTGGTGGCTATGTGCCGCCCGCGGACATTCCTGGTGCGGGCCGATCAACACAAGAACCGCAGGTAGCTGCGGGATCTGCTCTGGCACGCACGTCATAGCAGGCCTAAACGACCTCGCGTCTCAACGCCCTGATCTCCTCGAGGAGTGGGATTACAACGCAAATGGCGCAGACACACCTGACCGTGTTTTCGTCAACGGCTCCGCGCGTAGACACTGGAAATGCGCCAAACACGACCACAGATGGATCACGACGGTTGCCATGAGAAATGAAGGCAGCGGATGCCCATACTGCTCGAGCCATCGCGTCCTGGCCGGGTTCAACGACTTCGCATCCGCCCGGCCCTCGCTAGTGAAGGAATGGGACCAGGCAGCCAACGGCGACTTGAAGCCCACACAAGTCACCGCGCGAAGCAACAAGAGGATCTGGTGGAAATGCGCGGCCGGCCACCAGTGGCAGTCCACACCGAGCAACCGATTTATCGGAACGGGATGCACCAGGTGCATAGGCGCTCAAACATCCCTCATCGAGATGTCATTCTTCGCCGCCTTCCAAGAACAGCTGGGGGATCTGCGAAACGGCGCAAGAGTGCTCGTGAAGAAGCGCGGCCAACTTCGTTCTATGTCGCTAGACATCCTCGGAACCTCCCACGGCCAGCGCTTCGCCATTGAATACGACGGCGAGTATTACCACCGCGGCAAGACAGATCACGACTTGGCCAAAACTGCGGCCCTCTTAGATGCCGGCTACGCCGTTGTCCGAATCAGAGAGAAGCCGCTCCCCGCGGTAGCGCTCAGTCACCCGCATCTCCGGCAGATCGACTTCGGATACCCCCGAACGCAAAAGGACTCCGGCATTAAAGCCATGCTCGCGCCAGTGGTAGAGGAGGCCACCGAATGGCTTGAAAAGCTGAACTGAACCGCGCTGCTTGCCGAAACGGGTGAATCGACTAGGGCAAAAATGCTCTGGCGAACAGCTTCCTGGGGGGCACAAACTCTTCAGATGGAGCGTAGCGAATGCGACCACCGATTTCGCCTCTTAGAACTCTGGCCGGGCTACGACGATACATGGATGATCGTCTGCGATCTATGCGGCTGCTACACCGCCGTCGATCGCGGAGACATACCAGGATGACTTTCAAGTTTTGTCGCGCAGTACCGTCTTAACAGCCGGTCGACATTCGTTCCATGTGATCAGTTTTGATGAAGAGATGATTTCTACTGGTTCCTTCTGTTAAGGGGGCGAATCTTTTGCCCTCTCGGCGACAATCATTTGGTCCCCTCAGGGGCGAATAGTTTGCACCCTGAGGGGACCAAATTTTTGTACCCGACGGTCACGGTTACATTCGAAGAAGGCGATGAATATATCGGAGCGGCGAAACGACTCGGACTCGTCCCGTTCTAGTCGAACTGCACCCCTCTATCGGTCTCGTCCACGAGGATGGGCGGACGCGGTTCAGAAGGCATTCATGGTCTCCCATGATTCCCTTCCAGCGTCGCCCTCTATGACTTCCAAAGAGGCGAAGGTTGGCGCCAGCGGACGAATCGATCGGACAGTTGTCTGACGTTCTCGAGGCTTGCTCGGGATGAGGAGTTCATACACAGCATTCTGTCCAGCTCTGCCGTGGCTAACCCGCTTGATTGCGCCCTTGTCCACCAACTCCTTGATGGCGCGTTTCACCGCTCGTCGAGCGCCCTCGGAGGCATTATCCGGTGCACTGAAACCCAGCGCTGTCGCAAGTGAAATAAATCCTCCGAAATACCTGCGGGGCTCAATGGCAGAGTCGTCAGAATCGAGGCATATGTGAGCCATCCAAAGAAACACGACTTTGGCGCGATCACCCAGATTCAGCTCGGCTCCGAGCCTGAAGGCGTGGTTAGTGGCGTGATAACCCATATCCAGTCCCGGTAGGCGGAAGATCACCTTGGTTCCCTCCGAAAAAGGCCCTGACCGTCACCACCTCGGATCTGCCTGATCGGAAACGGACTGCTCAAGAAATTCAGCGACGTCAGTCACCCGATAGAGAATCGTGCGGCCTATCTTGAGAAATCTTGGCCCTGTGCCCCTCGTCCTCATCGCGGCTAAGGCTCCACGTGATTTGTGCATGACTTCTGCCGCGTCGCCAATCGTCAAAAATTCACGCGCCTCTAATTTGAGGCCTTCTTTTGTCATCTCGGACATTTCCTACTTCTTCCCGATGTCCACGAACCCACTCGGTGTGAGTCAACGTGAGCGCGGTATCTCCTTGCGCACCGACATACACGGGGGATCTCGCTGAAAACGCACTCCAGTCCGAAAACTCAAGGAGCGTCGGCGGCAAGACGTATGTTAAATCGGAACCAACCAAGCGAAAGAGGAGCCGTATGGCTGGAAGTGTTAGGCCGATCGACGCTTCATCGGGCAAGAAACGGTACGAGGTCAGATGGAGAGACCCTGAGCGACGGTCACGTGAAAAAGTTTTCGACACCAAGCGTGAGGCTGATCTCTTTTTGGCGAGCGTGCAGATATCAGTGGCGAAAGGTGAGTACATAGACGCCAAGGCGTCTAAGGCACTTATTTCGGACCTGGGCACAAGCTGGCTCGCGGGACAGACTCACCTGAAACCTTCTTCTTTGAAGCCCATTGAGATCGCTTGGCGCCTTCACGTCTCACCCTCGTGGGGCAGGACACCGGTTGGTCTGGTTCAGCACAGCCGGGTCCAGGCCTGGGTTTCCTCCCTGACAACGGAGAAAGGGCTCAGCGCAACATCCGTTCTGCGGGCATATGGCGTTCTCGCGGCCATCCTGGATGTGGCCGTAAAGGATCGGCGGATTCCGTCGAACTCGGCGCGCGGCGTCAACTTGCCCCGGAAGGTCGGAAAACCGCGGGTGTACCTCACGCACAAGCAGGTTGATTCAGTCGCAGGCTTTGCCTCAGACAAAGCGCCCCTAGTCCTGTTTCTGGCCTACACCGGGCTTCGCTGGGGAGAACTGACAGGCCTCCGCGTCGGACATGTCGACCTTGGACGTCGACGATTCAATGTCGAAGAGAACGCGGTGGACGTCGGCGGCACAATTCACGTGGGGACTCCCAAAAGCCACTCAAACCGAAGTGTCCCGTATCCGGCTTTCTTGGACAGCCACGTGCGGCATTGTTTGGCCAACAAGCGCCGCGACGAGCTCGTTTTTGGCGACGGCATCGATCACGTTCGCTCACCGCACGGCGTTCGCGGATGGTTCATCTCCGCAGTCAAAAAAGCACAACACCTGGATCCGGACTTGCCGAGGGTCACCATCCATGATTTACGACATACAGCCGCGTCGTTAGCAATCAGTGCCGGCGCGAACGTCAAGGCAGTTCAGAGAATGCTCGGGCATGCGTCCGCAGCCATGACGCTGGACACGTACGCGGATCTCTTCCCTGACGACCTGGACGGCGTTGCCGAATCGCTCAACTCTGCATGGGAAAAAGCAAATGTGGGGAAATTGCGGGGTACAGCCCCTTTATAGACAAAGACAAAGCCCCCACTTCCCTGTAAATACGGGGAATGCGGGGGCTTTTTCCTGGCGGTACCGGTGGGATTTGAACCCACGGTGCTCTTTCAAGCACACAACTTTTCGAGAGTTGCACCTTCGGCCGCTCGGACACGGTACCGGGGACGAGTGTAATGCAGACCGGGGGTTCGCGCGAATCTACAGCCTGTAGAAATCGAAGCCCGCAATCACGCGGATGCCGCCCTGAGAAGCCACCCGGAGCCGAAATCCGGCGCATCCTAGGTGTTAGCCTTGCCTTAGTTGGGCGCGACAAAACCCGCGTGCCCTCACTCTGAAAGGGTCCTGGTTCTATGAGCTATATCCGCTCCGCAGCATTCGAAGAGACCGGCTATGTGGTTCTCGACCGCTACGACCAGGCGGCGGACCCTCAGGAGTGGCTCGACCTCGAATACGTCGACTGGAAGTCCTCCGGCGTGACGCGCTTCGCCCCTCTCGCCTCGGCCTTCGGCGAGATGGAGTGCAACGGATTCTGGAACCACACGCCCCCGCGCACCGACAAAGACGGCGTCTGGGTTCAGGCCAACGTCGAGCACGCGCCCATCCTCAAGGCCCGCGCCGAAGAGCCCGGAGCCAACATCGGCCGCTGCCGCGTGATCGAGCTGCAGCCGAACAGCTACGCGAACGCGCTCTACAACCTTCACCAGGACGACAACAACCGGCTCAACCCCGACGGCACGGGCTGGATCGTTCGCGGCTTCTTCAACCTCTCTGACGATGCCGAGTCGTTCATGATCCTGCGCGAGAACCGCTTCGACCCCGACACCGAGGTGCGCATCGCGCTGCCCGCGGGCGCGCAGCTCATCGTCGACACGCAGCGCTTCTGGCACGCCGTCTGGCACAAGGGCCCCGAGCCGCGCTACTGCCTCATCACCTCGTGGACCTCGGGCCCCGAGCTCGACGCCTACATCGAGAAGTACCACGGCAACCCGCACAACGTGAACGCGCCGCTCGACCCCAAGATCATCGAAGAGGGCCAGTCCGAGGTGCGCCAGCGGCTCGCCGAGCGCGCCGCCGCTCTCGCCGCCAAGGGCCGCCACGACGACGGATACGGCGAAGACCCCGAGGCCTGATTTTCTGAGAGATCACTGAGGCGACATCGGCTGGGCACCTTCCCAGCCGCATGTCGCTCTCCGTTCACCGCATGTTTGCTGCCGCAGCATCACGCGTGCTTAGCGTTCTCGGCATCCCGCCGACCGTCTGATCACGGTCGGCACACTCCCGAGCCCGAACGGGGATCCTCCGTGAACACCCATGCCCATCGTCTTTCTCTTTCTCTCCGACTGACGGCCGTCGCTCTCTGCGCCACCGCCGCTGTCGGCCTCACCGCCACCAGCGCAAGCGCCGATATCTCAGCTCAGCCTGCTCTGACGTCGCACGATCACGCCATCACCGACGTACCCGGCCTCGTCAATGGTCGTGAACTCAACGCCGTCACGGGGCTGAACGGCCAGACGCTGAACGCGCCCCGACTCATCCGCTCCGAGTCCCTCGACAAGATCACGACGGCTGGTGCGCAGACTCTCGCGAGCGAGTACAAGGTCGACCTCGTCATCGACCTTCGTACGCCCGGTCAGGTCGCGACCAAGCCGGATGTTCCCATCCCCGGTGCGCAGAGCGTCAACATCTCGATGTTCGGCGCTGATGGCGACTACAGCGACGACACGGCGATGTACCACGACCTGGTCGACAAGGGCTACGTCGATGCGGCGACGCCCGGGCCGATGATCAGCGCCTACAGCCAGGTTCTGCACCTCCTCGCGACGCACACCGATGGCACGGTGCTCATCCACTGCTCGCACGGCATGGACCGCACCGGAACGGTCGTCGACATGCTTGGTCACATCCTCGGTGTCTCCGAAGCAGACATCCTGCACGACTATCTGCTCTCGAACACGCAGCTCGGTGTGACCTGGGCCACCCCTGACCTTCTGCAGGGCACCTTCGAGAGCGACGTCGCCACCAAGTACTCCGGCATGGACTCGTACCTCTCGAAGACCATCGGGCTCACGACCCAAGACGTCGCGGCGCTCCGCACCCGGTTCCTGGTCTCGGGCGACGCGAGCGCCTCGTCGATCAGCATCGGCGGCGTCTCCGTTCCGCTCGATTCCGCTGCGACCGACGCCGGAGCATCCATCGCTCTCGCGACCCCAGGCCTCGCGCCCGCCGACGTGCAGGTCGTCACCGAAGACGCGGCCGCCACGTCATCAGTGACCGTCTCGGGCCAGAAGGTCGACGTCACGATCACAGCTCCGGATGGCGCGACCACCAAGCACTACGGCATCACGGTCGCGAAGCCGGTGATCGCGATCGCCCAGGGCGATGCGCTGGCGGCGGGCGCATCCGTGACGGTGACCGGGAACGGATTCACCCCCGGCGCGGTCTACCAGATCATCGTCCATTCCACTCCGACCGTCATCGGGCAGGCAACAGCCGGCGCCGACGGGTCGATCATCGCAAGCGCGATTCTTCCGGTCGATCTCGAGGCGGGCGTGCACACGGTGTTCCTCGCCGACAGCAGCGGGAACGCCGTCAGCGACCCGCTGGCTGTGACCGTCGCCGCGGCAGCGTCCACAACCGGCGCAGCGGCATCCACCACCGGCACCGCCGCATCCCTCGCCGGCCCCTCGGTAGCGACCGGCGGAACGCGTGTCGAACAGCCTTCCGCCTGGCCTGCAGTCGGCCTCGGAGCGCTCGGCCTCGCGATGCTCGCAGCGGTCGCCCTCGGATACCGCCGAACCCGACGCAGCGTGGAACGGTAGATGACTCCGCGGCACGCGCCGCGGTCGACATCGCGCTGGCGGCGACGGAACATCGTCGCCGCCAGCGCCGTCGTCGTCGCGTCGGCCATGATCGTCACCTCGGCCGTCCTTCTCGCACCGCACGCGCAGACGGTCTCCGGCTCGCCTCTCACCGACCTCGCGGGCAACACCGCGCAGTTCGACGGACCGCAACCCGATCCGAGCGCATCCGCGACGCCGACCGGCACCGGCCGCTTCCAGTCGCCGTCCGTCGGCCTCGACGTGCCTCTCGGCTCGCTCGACGTCGTCGACAACGAGCTCGAACCTCCCGGGTTCACCTCGGCCTATTGGGTGAGGAATGTCGGAGTGGCACCGAGCGACAGCGCTGACGGCACGGTGTTCGTTGTGATGCACTCGCTGCGCAACGGCGGCCAAGCTCCGGGCAACGCTCTCATCGATGTCGAGAACGGTCGCGCACGCATCGCGACCGGAGAGGCCATCGTCGTCGACGACGTCGCCTACAAGGTCGTCGATACCGAGACCGTCGACAAGACGCAGATCGCGCACGACCAATCGGTCTGGGCCGACACGCCAGGTCGTCTGGTCGTGATCACCTGCCTTCAGAGACCAGACGGTGCACCGTCGACCGAGAACATGGTCATCGAGGCGACGCGGGGCTGACGTCTACCACTCTGCACAGGCGGTGATCGGATGTCGTCGGTCGCGTCTATCGTGGATGCATGGCCTCGCGAACACCCACCGCTTACCGCTGCACTGAGTGTGGCTGGCAGAGCGTCAAGTGGGTGGGCCGCTGCGGCGAGTGCCAGGCCTGGGGCACCGTGGTGTCGAGCGCCGAGAACGAGGGCATCGCTCGCACGGTGAAGGCGGCGAAGCTCAGCGAGACACGCATCGCGCAGCCCATCACAGAGATCTCCACCGAAGCGGCCAGCCACTGGGCCACAGGTATCGACGAGTTCGACCGCGTTCTCGGGGGCGGTCTCGTTCCGGGCGCCACGATCCTGCTCTCGGGCGAGCCCGGCGTAGGCAAGTCGACGCTTCTGCTCGAGGTGGCGGCCAAGGCGGCCGAAGAGAATCTGCGTGTGCTCTACGTCAGCGCAGAAGAGTCGGTGAGCCAGGTCAAGCTGCGCGCCGAACGCACCCACTCCCTCTCCCCCACCCTCATGCTCGCCGCCGAGACCGACCTGTCGACGGTGCTCGGCCAGATCGACGCCGTGCAGCCTCACCTCGTCATCGTCGACTCCGTGCAGACCGTCGCCAGCAACTCCATCGACAGTGCGGCAGGCAGCCCCACCCAGGTGCGCGAGGTCGCGTCCGCTCTCATCAGGGTCGCCAAAGAGCGTTCCCTTCCCGTCATCCTGGTCGGCCACGTCACCAAAGACGGCTCGATCGCCGGCCCCCGCGTTCTCGAACACCTGGTCGACGTCGTCTGCCAGTTCGAGGGCGATCGTCACACCAGCCTCCGCTTCGTGCGCGCCCTCAAAAATCGCTACGGCCCCACAGACGAGGTCGGCTGCTTCGAGATGACCGCCGAGGGCATCGCCGAGGTGCCCGATCCGAGCGGTCTCTTCCTCAGCCGCAGCGGCGAGGCCGTCAGCGGCACCTGCGTCACGGTCGCGCTCGACGGCCGGCGGGCCATGCCCGTCGAGATCCAGGCCCTCGTCGTCAAGACCACAGCGCCCAATCCTCGACGCGTCACCAATGGCGTCGACGGCTCACGGGTCGCCATGCTTCTCGCGGTGCTCGAGCGCCGCCTCAACATCCCCCTCGGCGACCGCGATGTCTACGTGTCGACGGTCGGCGGCGTGCGCCTCGTCGACCCGTCTGCCGACCTCGCGATCGCCCTGGCCATCGCCTCGGCGAACAGCGACCTCTCGCTGCCGCACACCTTTGCCGCCTTCGGCGAGATCAGCCTGGCCGGCGAGGTCCGCCCGGTCGCATCCTCCGCGCTGCGCGTCACCGAGGCCAGGAGGCTCGGCTTCACCGACATCCTCGGCCCCGACGAGACGCAGATCCGTCGCGCGTTCCGCGTGGCCTTCGACAAGCAGCCCGCCGCCGGTTCTCGAGTCAGCCCGGCACATCCTTCGACGGGCTCGTTTCCCGTGCAGTCGCGAACACCGACGACGAAGCCCCCGCAGAAGAAGACTCCCACGACCCCGCTGCGGCTCGTCGAGACAGACCGCGACCGCGACTAGCTGCACTGTTGGCGCCGGTTAGGTCTATCCGCTCCTAGTCAAACAAGCACAGATAGTCGAACAGGCGCAGATGCGCCGAACGGGCGCGGACATGTCGTCACACGTGCGGCACGAACTCCTGCCAGGCCACCCGCCGTGCGCTCCGCGGGTCGTTCTCCACTCGGTCGATCGTGTCGAAGATCATGGTGGCGCGGGTCTCTTCCTCGTAGGCCGGCCACCCGGCCACCTCGCCGCTGCGGGCGAAGTCGATCCAGTGCCGTCGCATCCGGTCGCCCGTGCGCATGAACGCACGCCGCCCGCCCAACGCGCCCATCGCGCGGCCGAACCAGCCGTTCATGCGGTCGAAGAGGGCGAAGAGTTCGAGCCCGTGGGTGGCGTCGAATCCGAGTTGCCGAACGAGCCGTGGAGCGATGTCGAAGCGATAGAAGTGCACCGGAGCGTAGCGGGAGTGCCGCTCGGCGACCTTCACTGTGGGGTACCAGAACGCGTAGTCGCCGGCGAAGTCAGCGGCAGGGCGTTTGTCGGGGAGGCCCGGATACTCGGCCTTGATCGCCTTTCGAGCCTTCTTCTTGGTGCGCGAGAAGATGGCGCGGATGCGGGGCGGCGTCGTGGCCAGGATGTCGAGGCGCCCCGTGAACAGCGAGCCCTCGCGGTCGTTCGTTCCGATGATCAGGGGGATGCGCGCGGCGCGCCCGTGCTTGAACGCGTCGAGAGGACGCTCGGGAAGGAAGTCGCCATCGATCACGGGGCACAGCGCGATGGTCCCCGGATCGCGATCGGGGGCAAGCAGGGTGAGGGCCACGGCGGCCTCGACCAGGTCGGATGCGTCGGCCCGGGAGAGCAATTCGCCGGCGTCGTCGACAGACGTGGTCTCGACACCGCCCGGCTCGATGCGGTCGGCGAGGAAGGCCACGAACTCGTCGGCCCACCGGTGGGTCTGCTCCGGCGGATAGATGGCGTTCGTCGGCGCGCTCTGAGCTATGGCCTTGGCGAAGAGGCCGTGTGCTGCCGGTGTCGCCATCAGAGTGGTCACGGCATTGCCGCCTGCGGACTCTCCGAACACCGTGACATTGCTCGGGTCGCCCCCGAAAGCCGCGATGTTGTCGCGCACCCACTCGAGCGCCGCCACCTGGTCACGCAGTCCGAGGTTCGAGTCGAAGGGACGCTCGGGGGTCGAGAATCGCGTGAAGTCGAGATAGCCCAGCGCGCTGAGACGGTAGTTGATACTCACGTAGACGATGCCGCCGTCGCGCACGAGAGCCTCGCCGTTGCGCGGGTACTCCGCGCTCGAACCGACCGCATAGGCGCCGCCGTGGATGAAGAGCATCACGGGAAGCAGCGTCTGCGTCTCGGCCGACGAGCGCCCTCGCGCGGGCCGCACCACGTTCAGGGTGAGACAGTCCTCGCTCATGGTCTGCTTCTTCGACGCCCCGACGAAGTGCCCCTGCAACGACTGCCAGGGCACCGGGCCGTACTCCGATGCGTCGCGTACGCCGTTCCACGTCGCGGGCGGCCGCGGAGCCCGAAAGCGGAGTGCGCCCGTCGGCGCCTCGGCGTAGGGAAGATTCCGCCAGGCCTCGACGCCTCGTTCGCGAACGCCGCGCGCGATTCCTTGAGCTACCCGTACATCGAGGTCCTGTGACCCGTTTCGCTCGACCATGCTCCGATGCTAAACGTGCCAGATGAACGCACGAGCTGTTAACCCGCGGTCCCCATCGCCGTAACCCTCGTCGGATTCACTGATCCAGACTCGTGTGCTGGCACGGGCAACGACTTCTCCTGGAGCCTCACCCGATGAACGCACCGTCCCATACGCGCCGCACCCGTCGCATCCGCATCACCATCGCGGCGGCCCTGGCCGCGACCGTCGCCTGCGGCGTCGCCGCACCCGCGCAGGCGGCGCCGAGCGACTCGATCGTCGCGCAGCCGGATGCCTGGGGTCGCTATTTCGTCGACGCCTGGGCCAGCAACACGACGGCCAACAACACGCCTCAGAGCAACGTCGCCATCGGCCTGCTCTCTCCGATGCTCGACTACTGGACGCCCGATGCGAACCCCACCGCGCAGTTCGACGCGAACGGCAAGTTCATCCCCTCCAGCGTGGGCACGATCAAGAACCAGGGCGTGCTCGACGCGAACATCGCGACGGCTGCGGGCATCACCCAGTCGCGCACGGCAGATCAATCCACCCAGGCCTATCTGATCGATCGCCGCAACCAGAACTACACGGCCATCGACGGACTCGGCCCCTTCGCCGACGCTTTCCGCGCGGGCAGCAACGCGGGAACCACTATTCCCGATCAGATTCCGGCCGACGCCACCACCGTGAAGTACGACGACGCGGGCAATTCGAACGGCACCTGGGCCGACTCGGGCACCACCTACGGGCCGATGGTCGACCTCGTCAACCAGTTCCGCAACAGCGCCGCATCGACCAACCCCGCGAAGGGCTTCTACAACTACGCTCGCCCTTTCCGCTGGAGCGACAGCGTCGAGGTGTTGCCCACACTCGTTCCGGCCGAGAAGACGGATGCCGAATGGCAGTCGGATGGTGGCTACCCCAGCGGGCACACCAACGCCGGCTACCTGGCCAGCTACGCCCTCGCCTACGCGGCACCGGAGCGTTTCCAGCAGATCCTCACGAGCGCGTCGGAGATCGGCAACAGCCGCATCGTCGCCGGCATGCACTCCCCCGGTGATGTGATCGGCGGGCGCATCATGTCGACCGCTGTGGCCGCGGCCGCCCTCAACCAGCCGGGCAACGCTGCCCTCAAGCAGAGCGCGCGCGCGAACGCCGCCACGCTGTTCGCCACCACCCCGTCGGGCAGCGACGCATTCGCCGACCGGGGTAGCGACGATACGCTCTACGAGCAGCGCCTCACCTACGGTCTACCCCGGGTCGGCGACACGACCAAGACGGCTGTTGTGCCGAAGGGGGCCGAGGTGCTTCTCGAGACGCGGTTGCCCTACCTCGGCGCAGACCAGCGCCGCTGGGTGCTCCAGTCCACCGCACTGCCTTCCGGCTACGCGCTGCTCGACGATGCAGAGGGGTGGGGCCGGCTGAACCTCTTCGCCGCGGCGGACGGCTACAGCGCCTTCTCCACGGATGTGACGGTCGCCATGGACGCGGCCGCCGGAGGCTTCAGCAGCGCCGACAGCTGGCGCAACGACATCGACGGGGTGGGGTCGCTGACCAAGCAGGGAACGGGTGTCCTGACCCTCACCGGCGACAACTCGTATGTGGGCGGCACGGTCGTCGAAGGAGGCCAGCTCGCGGGCACCTCGCCGACCGCATTCGGAACCGGGCCGATCAGCGTCGCCGGCGGCATCCTGTCGGAGAGCGCCACGGCGCCGGTCTCTGTCGGAGGCACCCTCTCCGTTCTTTCCGGGGGCGAACTCGATCTGAGCATCGACTCGTCGGCCGCCGCCATCTCGGTCGCCGGCGACCTCGCCGTCTCGGGAGTCGTGAAGACCAGCTTTGCAAACGGATTCGTGCCCGCCGACGACCAGGTCATCGCCACCTACTCGGGCTCCGCGACGAACGTCGACCTCGCGTCGTTCGCCTTCGAGGGCCTGCCCGCCGGATACACGCCGAGCGTCGTGGTCCGCGACGGCGCAGTGCACCTGGTGAACAGCACGCCCGCAGCGGGGAACGCCGCGGTCGACCCGGGCGTCTCCGGAGCGAGCAGCTCGCTCGCGGCCACAGGCGTGACGCTGCCTCCCGTCGTTCCCTTCGGAGCACTCGGCATGCTGCTGGCCGGCGGCGCGCTGATCGCGCTGCGATCGCGTGCACGTCGTCGTTCCGCGCGGGCGACAGACACGATCCGACGCGGGTAGCGCCAACCCAACCGAGCAGGCTCGACTAGCCGAGAATGAACTGCTTGCTGACCGTCGACGCGAATCCGCCGATGGAGACGTCGAGGTGGTACGACGCGCCGGCTGCGGGAACCTGGGGCCGATCGGTCGACGAGCACGTGTCGGCGGTCGAACGGGTGCGATCCCAGGCGAACGGCGTCGAGGCCAGAGTGGCGCCGGCATCGATCACGGTGGGCATGTCGGTGGGGCTGGCCTGGCAATCGGTCGACACCCAGTACTGCTCTTCGCCGCTTCGAATGGTGTAGACCTGCTGGGCCGTGCCCACGTTGATCGAGCAGGCCGTGCCACCCGTGTTCGTGAGACTGAGCGACAGCTGCGGGTTGACCCCTGCGGCGTAGGTGTCGGCATCGGTCACCGGAGTCACCTGGATGTTCGCGGCATCGCACGCGGCAGTCTGGCCGTCGGCGGGTGCCGCTGCCTCGACGTTCTGCGGCTCGCCGGCCGCAGCGGGAGGGGAGGTCGTCGCCGGGGCACTCGTCGCCGGGGAGGGCGGAGTGGCCGAGCTTCCGGCGGGGGAAGACGAGCCGGGGCGCACGATGATGAGCACAATGATTGCGATCACGGCGAGAAGACCGGCGAGCACGATCAGGCGTCGGCGCCAGTAGACCTTGCTCGGTTCCGGTCCGACGGGATTCTTGATCGTCGACATGACCCTAGGCTACGAGCTTGATGCTCCCGACACCCGCATTGGCGCGGCTGTAGGGTGAATTACCCCTCCGGCGGAAGGACTTTCGTGGCCAGGCCTCATCGAACGAGTGCACTGCGGCAGGCCGCGCTGCGCATTGCGACCGCGCTCGTCACCACGGCGTACGCCGTTTATCGACTCCACCCGGCGCTCTGGCGCTTCACCGCTCGGCACTATCACCCGTCGATGGAGCGCTTCGCGAGACTGAACGCGTGGATGGTCTGCCAGCAGGCGTACCTCGATGTGCCCGCCTACAGGAAGTATCTCGACGAACAGAGGTTCTCGTTCCGCTGGTGGCAGCTCACGAACTACCGGCCGACGTCGAAGGCCGAGTACGTGAACCGCTACCCCGAGGCCGAGCGCTGCTGGAACGGCGAGATCCTGACTGTGGGCACCGTGGTCGACGAATCGAGTGGGTCGAGCGGCAAGCCCTACAACTGGATGCGCTCGAAGCGCGAACTCGACACCGTGCACAAGAACGTGGCCGGCTACATCACCCTGCTGTTCGGCACCAAGAAACTCTTCTGCATCAACGCCTTCTCGATGGGCGCGTGGGCCACGGGAACGAACACCGGTCTCGCAATGTCGAAGATCGCCATGGTCAAGAACACCGGGCCCGACATCGACAAGATCGTCGACACCCTGAAGCACTTCGGCTCGGGCTATGTCTACCTCATCAGCGCCTACCCGCCCTTCCTCAAACACCTGCGCGATCGGCTCGACTCCGAGGGCTTCGAGTGGGATGCCTACGACCTCAACGGCTTCGTCGGCGGCGAGGCCCTCACCGAGGGACTCCGCGACTACCTCGAAGACCGCTTCACCCGTGTCTATTCCGGCTACGGCGCATCCGACCTCACGATCGGCATGTCTGGCGAGAGCGACCTCTCTGTCTGGCTGCGACGAGCACTGGCGGCCAACGAGCCCCTCAGGCGCGACGTGCTGGGCGAGGGCGAGCAGCGCACGCCGATGATCTTCCAGTACAACCCCCTCGAGACCTACCTCGAGACCACGGATGACAACGAGCTGCTCGTCACGCTCAACTCCATGGCCATCATGAGTCCGAAGCTGCGCTACAACATCGGCGACGAGGCAAAGATCGTGACGTTCCCCGAGATGCAGGCCTACGCCCAGAAGTCTCCGCGCCTCGGCTTCGCCTTCGAACGCGCCTTCTCGACCCAGCGCATGAAGCTGCCTTTCGTGCTGCTCTTCGGCCGCAAGGACTCGACCATCTCGTACATGGGCGCCAACATCTACCCGCTCGACGTCGAGAACGGGCTCTATCTCGACAACCCGCATGCCAACCAGATCGAGTCGTTCAAGCTGAGCCTCGACGACATCGGCAACCTCGAGCAGCGACCGGTCATCCATCTCCAGTTGCGTGAGGGCGTGACGCTCGACGACCATGCCATAGACGATCTGAAGACCCGTTCGGCGGCAGGAGTGCTCGCCCACCTGGCCTCCGTCTCACGCGACATCGCCCAGTCGCTCGAAGAAGATCCGACGGCTAGCGATGTGCGTATCGAGGTGCACGCATTCGGATCCGGGGTCTTCGAGGGCGGCCCACGCAAGATCAAGAACGTCTACCTCGTCGACGAGGCCGACCGGGGCGGCGTGCCCTCCGGCCCGGCGCCGAGATGAGCGGGGCCATCTGATGCGCTCCACCGATTTCTCGCTCGCACCATTACAGGGCCGGGCTCAGGCGATGGTCGTCGTCGAGCGCCGCTTCGACACTGCCGCGGATGCGCGACGGGCCCGCCGCACGCGGCTCGAGCTGGCGGCTCACTTCGCCGACTCCCCCGGCTTTCTCTGGCAGAAGAGCTACCGCAGGTCTCCGCGCACGCTCGGAATCGCCTCGTACTTCTCGACCCGCGACCAGCTGGATCATGCACTCGTGACCGCACCCGCGCGCCTCGAGCCGTGGCTGAGACTCGGCGGCGCGCATTCGACAGGCCGTGTTCTCGAGGCCGAGCCATCCGGATACACGAACGGAATCTGGCGCGCCGAAGACGGCCGTATGGGCCATATCGAGCGTTTCACCCCGACCTCGGTCGAGGCGGCCCGCGAAACCGAGCCGCCCAGGGTCGATGCCGCATCCACCGAGCGCCCGACGGGCCACGGCCCGACGAGGCCGCGACGACCGACACGCGACCCTCACCCCATCGCCGACGCCCGCGCCATGTTCGTGGGAGCCACGAAATACACCGGCCCAGCCGCGCTCATCGCGCTGACGCGCATCTACTACCCGATGATCGCGCGCATGGTCACGATGCGTGGCTACGTGTGGTTCACCACCTACTACGAGTTTCCGTTCACGCTCGGCACGCTCGCCTTCTTCGAGCGGCGCGACGACCTGCTGGCCTTCGCGCGCATGCCAGGACACCGGCACCTCATGCAGTGGATCACGAAGGACACCCGCAACGGCACGGCCGGCTACATCCGCTTGCACGTGGCGCCGGAGACGGCAGCGCCTCTCGGCGAGACCCCGGATGCCGCGGGGTCGGGCTCGTGAGGGTCGAGACGGTCGCCGACGACGCGGCTTTTCGCGAGTTCGTCGCGCTGCCCGGTCGCCTCTGGCCCTCGAACTTAGCCGTGCCGCTGCTCGAATCGACGATCCGCTCCTGGTATCGCGGCACGAGCGCGCATCCCGAGCCGGTGCGGCTCGTCGTGGTGCGCGACGACGCAGGCAGCGTCGTCGGGCGGTCGACCGTGCACACCGACGCGCGGCTCGACGAGAAGTTCGGCGTGACCTCGCAACTGTTCGGGGCGACCGACTTCGCGAGCGCCGAAGCGGCAGACGCGCTGTTCGCGCACCTCGACGAGTCGGCCCGGTCAGCCGGCAAACAGCAGCTTCTCGGCCCCGTCTCGCTGCTGCCGAATCAGTCGGCCGGGGTCATCACCTCGGGATTCGACGAGCGCGGGTTCGTCGACTCGGCCTGGAACCCGGCGTGGGTTCCCGGTGTCTATGAGGCGGCCGGGTTTTCGCGCACTCAGCAGGCGCAGACCTGGAGCGTCGACGTGGGCTCCGTGACGACGACCGCTCCGACCCGCAACGAGTTCGCCGCCGCCGGCATCCGGCTCGAATACGGTGACAGGTCGAAGACCGACACGCTCATTCCCGAGCTGCTGGTCGTGTTGAACGACGCATTCGAGCAGCTGCCGTACTACACACGAATCACTCCGGCCGAGATGACGGCGGCGACCGACGGGCTGTCGTTCCTGCTCGACGAGAAGCTGTTGCTGCTCGCCCGCGACGATGAGTCCGGCGAGGCCGTCGCGTTCATCCTGGTGCTTCCCGACATCTCGCCGTTAGTGCAGAAGACGCGGGGCCGACTCACGGCCCTGCGCCAGCTCGAACTCCTCCTGACCCGCGGACGTTACCGCCGCGAGGCCATCCTGATCATTCAGGGCGTCGAGCCCGATCGACAGGGCCGCGGCATCCTCACCCTGCTCAGCAGGCAACTGCAGGTGAACCTCGCCGAGGGCGGCTACCGGCGACTGCGCACCACCACGGTCGGCCTCGAGAACGCGGGTTCGGCGCGGCAGTTCTCGCGCTTCGGCGGCCGACCGCTGCACGGGTCGACGCTGTACAGACGCCCCACGTCGACCACATCGACCACGTCCTCGACGTCCTCGACGTCCTCGACAGAGACACCCATCGACCGAGACGAAGGAATCGCATGATCGGCGAATCGCCCTCCCCCGAGCTGCTGAGCGATTTGGTCCTGCTCGCCAGCCGCACTCCCTCTCCGCACAACACGCAGCCCTGGTCGCCTCAGATCATCGACGGCACGATCGAGGTCTCCATCGTGCCCGGACGCACGCTGCCCGCTGGCGATCCCACGTTCCGAGACGTGATCATGTCGCTCGGAGCGTGGATCGAGAGCCTCGCGATCGGGGCCGCCGAGGCGGGCTTCGCCACCGACGTCACGGTCCTCCCCGCCCTCTCTGAGTTGGACTCGCTGCCCATCTCGGGGCCCGCCGACGTGACCCGACCCGTGTTCCGCGTCGCCCTCTCACCCGCCGACCACGATGCGACCGAGGGCGCGTCGAACCTGCATCCCTTCACCGCCGCCGAGGTGATGGAGCGACGCGTGTACCGCGGCGCGCTCGTGGGCGAGCCCGAGGTCTTCGCGCACCTCGATTCTCTGCAGCTGCCCCCGTGGCTCAGCCTTCGATCCCTCGACGACCGCGCGATGAAGCAGCTCAGCACGCTGGGCATAGCCTTCACTGCGTCACATGCCACGGTGGCGAACGAGCTGCTGCACTGGCTGCGCCTCGACCCGCGCCACCCCCGCTACCACCGCGACGGCATGACCGACGCGATGCTCGTGATGCCGAGGCCGCTCGCCCGGATCGCGGCACCGTTCACCCGCAGGGCGCGGCTCCGCGACCCGCTCGTGGCCGTGGCCGGTCCCGTCGCCCGCCTCCTCGAAGGGCTCGGACGCGACGCAGCGCTGCCCACCGGTGTGACCGACGAGCGCGGGGCGCCGACCCATCACGTTCTGGTGGCGAACTCGCGGGCGGCCGGCATCGACGACATCCTCAGCGTCACCGAGGCCATGGACAGCCGCATCGGCGTGACAGAACCGCACGCGCTCGAAGCAGGCCGGGTGCTGCAGCGGCTGTGGCTGCACGCACATCGCCAGGGCCTGGCCATCTCACCGCACTCCGAACTCATCGACTCTCCCGCCGCACACGGCGCGCTGCGCAAGCGGCTCGGGCTCTCTCGCAGCGACGTCGCTCTCTCGGTCTTCAGCGCGGGCGTCGCCCAGACAGATCGAGTTCCCCGCTCGCCGCGGTTGACCGACCCGATGCGGTGACGCCTGGCAGCGTGGGCGGCGGCGTCGTCGCCTGCCCGCAGGACGGGCGGAGATTTCGACCATCCGAGCCCCTATGCCGCTCGGACTACCGGAATCCCTGCCCGGGTGAGACCAGATTGAGGGAGCGCAGCGACACACTGCAGCAACACCAGGTTGCCGCGTAGAACGGGAGGAGATTCGTGCATCCGGCGCCGTATTTGGATCGAATGCGATCATCTCCTCCCGTTTCGGGCGCGAAATCCGCAGCTCGAATGCCGGGACGGCAACTCGGGAGGAGATTTCGACCATCCGAGCCCCTATGCCGCTCGGATAGCCGGAATCTCCGCCCGACCGGACTAGCTCCGCGCCTCCACGCCGTACTCCTCGAGCTCGCCGTCGGTCAGGAGCCGCGAGCGGATCATAAAGCGCTTGCCTTCGGGTGCCTCGACAGAGAAGCCGCTGCCCCGCCCATCGACGAGGTCGACCGTGAGATGCGTGTACTTCCAGTACTCGTACTGACTGGCCGACATGTAGAACTCGATGGGATCGAGTCCGTCGATCTCGAGGGTCTGCAGCAGCACGTCCGAGCCGCCGGTGCGGAACATGCCCACCGGGTAGCACATGGGGCTCGAGCCATCGCAGCAGCCGCCCGACTGATGGAACATCAGCGGACCGTACGTGGTGGCGAGGTGCCGCAGCATGTCTGCCGCGGCACCTGTCACCTCGACGCGCGGGCTCATGAGCGCATCGAATACGGCATTAGAAGAACCCCTGCGGTGAATTCGCGTAGCTCACCAGCAGGTTCTTGGTCTGCTGGTAGTGATCGAGCATCATGCGGTGATTCTCGCGACCGATACCCGACTGCTTGTAGCCGCCGAACGCGGCGTGGGCCGGGTACTGGTGATAGGTGTTCGACCACACGCGCCCGGCCTGGATGGCACGGCCCGCGCGATACAGCTGCGTTCCGCTGCGGCTCCAGACTCCGGCGCCCAGGCCGTAGAGCGTGTCGTTCGCGATCTCGATCGCTTCGTCGTAGCCGTTGAACTTGGTCAGCGCGAGCACGGGGCCGAAGATCTCCTCCTGGAAGATGCGCATCGAGTTGTCCCCCTCGAACACGGTCGGCTGCACGTAGTAGCCGCCCGAGAGTTCGCCGCCGAGATCGCTGCGCTCGCCGCCGATCAGCAGCTTCGCGCCCTCCTGCTTGCCGATGTCCATATAGCTAAGGATCTTCTCGAGCTGGTCGTTCGACGCCTGCGCCCCGATCATCGTGTCGGTGTCGAGCGGGTTGCCCTGCTTGACCAGCTTGACCCTCTCGAGGGCGTCGCCGACGAAGCCGTCGTAGATCGAGGCATCCACCAACGCCCGCGACGGACATGTGCAGACCTCGCCCTGGTTCAGCGCGAAGAAGGTGAAGCCCTCGAGGGCCGAGTCGTAGAACGAGTCCTTCTCGTCGGCCACGTCGGCGAAGAACACGTTGGGGCTCTTGCCGCCGAGTTCGAGGGTCACGGGGATCAGGTTCTCGCTGGCGTACTGCATGATCAGTCGGCCGGTGGTCGTCTCGCCCGTGAACGCGATCTTGCGGATGCGCGGGTGCGACGCGAGCGGGGCGCCGGCCTCGATGCCGAACCCGTTGACGATGTTGAGCACACCGGCGGGCAGTAGGTCCTTGATGAGGTCGAGCCAGACGTGGATCGACGCCGGCGTCTGCTCGGCCGGCTTGAGCACGATGCAGTTTCCTGCCGCGAGCGCGGGGGCGAGTTTCCACACGGCCATGAGGATCGGGAAGTTCCAGGGGATGATCTGCCCCACCACGCCGAGAGGCTCGTGGAAGTGATAGGCCACGGTGTCGTTGTTCAGCTCGGAGATGCCGCCCTCCTGCGCGCGGATGGCGCCGGCGAAGTAGCGGAAGTGGTCGATGGCCAGAGGGATGTCGGCGTTCAGCGTCTCGCGCACCGGCTTGCCGTTCTCCCAGGTCTCGGCCACGGCGAGCAGCTCGAGGTTCTCCTCCATGCGGTCGGCGATCTTGTTCAGGATCACCGCGCGCTCGGCCACCGAGGTCTTGCCCCAGGCGTCGAACGCTTTCCAGCCGGCGTCGACCGCCCGGTCGATGTCCTCGGCAGTGCCGCGGGCGATCTCGGTGAAGTTCTGACCGGTCACGGGCGTGGGGTTCTCGAAGTACTGGCCCTTGGCGGGAGCCACGTACTCACCTCCGATGAAGTGGTCGTAGCGCGGCTTGTAGGTGAAGACGGCCCCGTCTGTTCCGGGGTTCGCGTAGACAGTCATGCGTGTGTGCCTTTCGACGTCGTTGTCGGATGCCTGTGGTTCAGACTCCTTCGACGCTACGCTTCGCGACGTTGCAGGCCGTTGCACGGCGGCCGGATGCGACGGCGCGCGTGCCGACGACGACGTGCGCCTGTGAGGTCAAGGCCTAATCCGCGGAGGGCCATCGTGACAGGGTCGGTGATGTTCCCTCATCCCCCTCAGATCATTGGAGATCTCCGTGCCCATTCCCGCCGTCGACTACGCCCACGTGCGCCTCACCGTCGTCGACATCGCCGCCTCACGCGCGTTCTACGACACCGTCTTCGGATTCGACGTGGCCTTCGAGGCACCGCCCGCCGACGCGGACCAGGAGACGAAGGACGAGCTCGCCTTCCTGTTCGGCGGCGTCATCTATTCCTACCCGGGCGGTCTGCTCGGCCTACGCCCGGTCGCCGACGACGCCGACAGCTTCAACGAGAACAGGGTGGGCCTCGACCACCTGAGCTTCGCGGTCGCCGGCCGTGAACAGCTCGATGCCGCCGTGGTCGTGCTCGACGGGCTCGGCATCGCTCACGAAGACGTCAAGGACATCGGCTCGGGCTGCATCCTCGAATTCCGCGACCCCGACAACATCGCGCTGGAACTGTTCGCCCCCGCAGCCTAGGGACGACCTCAGCCCTCGAGCGACTCGAGGTGGGCCACGATGCCGGCCCGCCTCGGGGAGCGCGGGGGCAGCAGACGCAGCAGGGCGCTCCACACCTCGCCGTCGTCGACCGCGTCTGCCGTCTGCGCATACTCGAGCAGCACGTCGACAGAGGCGTCGGTGAGCACTGCCTCCCTCAGGCGCGCTCGCACCTCCGCACGGATGTGCTCGATGCCCGGGGCCGACGAGCCGGGCAGTACGGCGCCCGTGGCCGTGGCGAGAGCGACGCGATGCGCCCCTCGATCGAGCAGCGCCAAAACGTGCTGCGCATCCAGTTCGAGCGGATTCGTGAGTCGGTAGGGCCGCGATTCCACCCCGAGGTCGATGTGCGCGCGCTCGAGCGCCTTGCGCAGCCGCACAATCTCGGCTCTGAGGGTCACGGGCGACTCGCCCTCGTTGTAGAGCAGCGACGCGAGCTGCTCCGCCGAGAGGCCCTGCCTGTGCCAGGCCAGCAGTGTGAGCAGTTCTGTGTGCCGCGCCGACAGCTCCACCCGACCGGCGGGCGACGTGAGCTCCCCTGTGTCGCGGCCCAGCACGCGCAGCAGCGGCCTCGTCGGAGGACCGACGGGGCGCGGCGGCCGGCGGCGCACTCCGATGCGGTCGCGTTGGGCGCGAAGCCTCTGCACCATCAGCTCGGACTCCACGGCCGCCGCCGTCGCCTCCATCAACGGAAGCGTGTGCGGGTCGACCGCCTGCCGCCCTCCGGTGATGTCGATGACCCCCAGGATGCGCCGGGTCTCGGGGTCGTGCACGGGCACGGCGGTGCAGCTCCACTCGTGGGCCAGCCGGTTGAAGTGCTCGCCTCCCGAGATCTGCACGGCGTGATCGAGTTCGAGCGCGGTGCCCGGCGCCGATGTGCCCACGCGGCTCTCCGCCCAGCCCGCTCCCTCGACGAACAACATGCCCTCGGCCCGACGCCTCAGCGCGCGGTCGCCGTCGACCCACAGAAGGCGACCCATCGCATCCCCCACGGCCACGAGCATGCCCGAGTCGTCGTCGGCGTCGCGCACGAGCAGGCGGCGGATGACGGGCAGCACCGAGGCGAGCGGATGCGCGAGCCGGTAGTCGACGAGTTCGTCTTCGGCGACCTCGAGGGCGGCGAGCAGCAGCTCGGGATCGAGATGCCGCTCGAGGGCGCGATTCCAGGAGGCCCTGACCAGGGGTCGGGGAGCTGCCGGCGCGGCCTGGGGCTGCGCGAGCCAGGGGCTCGTCATAGGATGCCAATCAACGCTGATCGAACGGGGAATGCGGGCCGGACCACGAGCATCCGGACGTACTGTCGAGGATACCCGTTTCGGGTGCCTACGCGGCGTCGAACGACGACTCGGACACCGTCTTCAGGTCTTCGCCGAAGGTGAAGCTCGCGTGCACGGTCTCACCGTCGAGCACCTGGGGCAGCCAGTACTTCGCGTCGTCCCACATGCCGTCGAGCGGCAGCTCGGTCACGTCGTACCAGTCGGGCACGAGTTCGTCCGACTCCGCCGGCGTTCCGCTGAACGCGTCGACGACGAAGACGGTCGAATCCTGGCTCCAGTTCTCGCGAAAAGGGAAGGCGTAGCGGATGAAGCCCACCTCGCTCACCGCGGTCGGCTCGACGATCAGGCTCGACTCCTCTTCGATCTCGCGCACGATGGCCTGCAGGGCCGCCTCACCGGGTTCGATCTTGCCGCCGAGGCCCACGATGTTGCCGAGCCCGAGGCCCGTCTTCTTGCGGCCGAGCAGCACCTGGCGCACGCCCTGCTCTGAGCGCCGGGTGATGAAGCAGACGCAGACCTGGTACGGAGACATTGCAGCAGGCTACCCGCCGCAGATGTTCGGCATGTTACGAGGTGAGGTGCTTCAGCATGCGCGTGTTGCCGAGCGTGTTCGGCTTGACGCGGGCGAGGTCGAGGAACTCGGCGACGCCCTCATCGGGAGAGCGCACCAGTTCGGAGTACACGTCGGGATCGACGAGGCCGAGCGGCGAGGCGATGAAGCCGTTGCGCTCGAAGAAGCCCACCTCGAAGGTGAGGCAGAACAGCCGGGTGAGGCCCAACCGGCGAGCCTCGCCCTCGACGGCCTCGAGAAGGGCGTGGCCCACGCCCTTGCCGAGCCAGGCGTCGGCTACGGCCAGAGTACGCACCTCGCCGAGGTCGTCCCAGAACACGTGCAGGGCGCCGCAGCCGATGCGATTGCCCTCATCGTCGATGGCGATGTAGAACTCCTGCACCGCCTCGTAGAACACGACGAGGTCTTTGCCCAGGAGGATTCGTCGCTGAACGAGGGGCTCCACGAGCTCCTTGATCCACGGCACATCACTCGTCTGCGCGCGCCGCACCGTGTAGGTGGGGGCGGGCTTCGTCACTTCGGGCATCGAACCAGCCTATTGCCACTTCGGCCCTGCGGAGTGCACAGCGCGCCCTCGCCGACTCTTCTCGTCGGCGCGCACGGGCGTCGACGTGATCAGGCCTTGGACTCGCGCGCGAGGAGACGACCGAGGAGTTCGAGTTCTCGAGGCGTGACGCGTCGCTCGACATTCGACGCCCGACGGTCGCCCAGCTTTCTGATGATCTTCTTCATGCCCAGCCCTCTGCTGATCCGTCGCGCTATGCCCGCGTGCCGACCGGGCTGTATGCCCTCACCTGAAGAGACACGCACCGGTGCAGATCATGACGCGGGTTCGCGTACCGATCCGTCGCCGGTCACGACTCGGTGTGCACGGTGGGATCAGGAAAACGAGTCTCGATCGTGAGCTTCTCGCCCCGACGGATGCGTGCCCAGACGATGAAGCCCACGATCGTGAAGGCCCCGTAGAACACGTACATGAACGCCGAGGCGTAGTAGCCGGCAGACACGAGCAGCGGAACGCCGACGAGGTCGACGGCCACCCAGATCAACCAGAACTCGACCCAGCCCTTGGCCATGCCGTAGGTGGCGAGAAGCGAGCCCACGAAGATCCATGCGTCGGCCCAGACGGGCTCGTACGACCCGAGCAACTGGAACACCGGCGTCACGATCGCCGTGCCGCCGACCAAGGCCACCACGAGCCAGGTCCTGTTCTTCCAGCCGGCCCACTGCGGGCTCACCGCTGCCCCGCCGTCGTGCTTCGCCTGCTGCCAGCGCACCCAGCCGTAGATCGACACGACGATGAACATCACCTGTCTGCCAGCCTGGCCGAGGAGGTTCACCGGGTTGGGGGTGCCGAACACGGCGCCGAGGAACACGGTGAAGAGAAGGGCGTTGCCCACGATGCCGACCGGCCACGCCCAGACCTTGCGTCGCATCCCGCCCAGCGCGCTGAGCAGCCCGAACACGTTGCCGAGAACCTCACGCCACAGGATCGTCTGGTCGCCGATGTGCAACTGCGCGTTGAACAGCCAGTTCAGAACATCCACGGTGCGCCTTCTCTCTCAGACCGATGGGCCACAGCGACACAACGCCCGAGGCATGCGCGCCATTCCCTCTCGGCGACGCTCAGCCACGCCGCCGCTGTCGCCGCCACGCGCGGAAGCCCTTCGGATTGCAGACCGAATCGGCGGGAAACTCGAAGGCGCTGAGGGGCTCGCCCGCATCCACCAGCTGCCCAACGCCCGCGAAGCCGGCCATGCATTGCTCGACGGCGTCGACGACGTCGCTGTGGGTCTCGAGGCCGCTGACGGCCGAGACGGTGAGCCAGGTCTCGGGATGGTCTGTGTCGGCCTGCTCCGACGGAATCACCTGGGCGACGGCGAAACCGTGCACGACCAGCGCCCTGGCCCGGGGCGGGAGAAGAAACCGGGCAGCGTCGGCCAGGATCGAGCCGCTGAGCCAGAACTCACGGGCCGCCGAGCCGATCTCCAGCTCGATGGTCGACTCGTCGATGGCGGTCGCGGGGTGGAACCCTCGGCCGACGAACACTCCGGCCACTGTGCTGAGAACCTCCGCGGGACGCCCGCGAACCAGGATCCGGCGGGCGGGGTAGTAGCGCAACTGCACAGAGCTCGGCATGCGCCCAGTGTAGGGACTCATCGTGCTGCGTCTTAAACGTGGAATGCCGCGTTCCGATGCCCGAATGGGGAATCGAAACGCGGCATCCGCGTTCGCTGCGGTTATCTCTTAGAGAGAGTCGGTCGGGCCCGTGGATGCGGCAGCGGCCGCCGAGGAGGCCGCGATCTCGCCGGCGGGCGCCAGCTCGTCGTCGACACCGGGGCGGCGGCTCGTTGTGAACACGAACTCGGTGCCGATGAAGTCGACGTGCACGTGGTCGCCCGCGTTGAGCTCGCCGTGCAGGATGCGCTCGGAGAGGCGGTCTTCGACCTCGTTCTGGATCGCGCGACGCAGCGGTCGTGCTCCCAGCGTGGGATCGAAGCCGACCTCGATGAGGCGCTCCTTGGCCGACTGCGTGAGCTCGATCGACAGGTCGCGGTCGAGCAGGCGGTCACGCAGGCGCTTGATGAACAGATCGACGATCTGCAGCAGCTCGCCCTTCGACAGCTGCGGGAACACGATGGTGTCGTCGACGCGGTTGAGGAACTCGGGCTTGAAGTGACGCTTGAGCTCCTCGTTCACCTTCGCCTTCATGCGCTCGTAGGTGGTCTCGACGTTGCTGTCGCTCTGGAAGCCGATCGGAGCGCCTGAGATGCCCTTCGTTCCGAGGTTCGTGGTCATGATGATGACCGTGTTCTTGAAGTCGACGACACGACCCTGACCATCGGTCAGGCGCCCCTCCTCAAGGATCTGGAGGAGCGAGTTGAAGATGTCGGGGTGAGCCTTCTCGATCTCGTCGAACAGCACCACGCTGAACGGCTTGCGGCGCACCTTCTCGGTGAGCTGCCCGCCCTCTTCGAAGCCGACGAATCCGGGAGGAGCACCGAACAGTCGCGAGACCGTGTGCTTCTCGCCGTACTCCGACATGTCGAGGGAGATCAGGGCGTCTTCGTCGTCGAACAGGAACTCGGCGAGCGCCTTGGCGAGCTCGGTCTTACCGACACCGGTGGGGCCAGCGAAGATGAACGAGCCCGAGGGGCGCTTCGGGTCTTTCAGGCCGGCACGGGTGCGGCGGATCGTGCGGGACAGAGCCTCGATGGCCTGCTCCTGGCCGATGACGCGCTGGTGCAACGCCCGCTCCATGAAGACGAGTCGCGAGGACTCCTCTTCGGTGAGCTTGAAGACCGGGATACCGGTCGCCTGGGCCAGGACCTCGGCGATCAGACCCTCATCGACGATGCCGGATGTCTTGACATCGCCCGACTTCCACTGCTTCTCGAGGCGCAGTCGCTCGCCGAGGAGGTTCTTCTCCTCGTCGCGCAGGCTGGCAGCCTTCTCGAAGTCCTGGTCTTCGATCGCGGCCTCTTTCTGGCCCCGGACTCCGGCGATGCGCTCGTCGAACTCGCGCAGCTCCGGCGGCGCCGACAGGATCGACAGACGCAGGCGGGCGCCGGCCTCGTCGATCAGGTCGATCGCCTTGTCGGGCAAAAAGCGGTCGGCGACGTAGCGGTCGGCCAGGTTGGCCGCCGAGACGATGGCACCGTCGGTGATCGAGACCTTGTGGAACGCCTCGTACTTGTCGCGCAGGCCCTTCAGGATGTTGATCGTGTGTGCCAGCGAGGGCTCGGCGACCTGGATCGGCTGGAATCGACGCTCGAGAGCGGCGTCTTTCTCGAAGTGCTTGCGGTACTCGTCGAGCGTGGTCGCGCCGATGGTCTGCAGCTCGCCTCGAGCCAGGAGCGGCTTGAGGATCGACGCTGCGTCGATGGCACCCTCGGCAGCGCCCGCACCAACGAGGGTGTGGATCTCGTCGATGAAGACGATGATGTCGCCGCGGGTGCGGATCTCTTTCGTGACCTTCTTAAGACGCTCTTCGAAGTCTCCGCGGTAGCGGCTACCGGCGATGAGCGAACCGAGGTCGAGCGAGTAGAGCTGCTTGTCTTTCAGCGTCTCGGGAACGTCGCCCTTGACGATGGCCTGGGCGAGGCCTTCGACCACTGCGGTCTTTCCGACGCCGGGCTCACCGATCAGAACAGGGTTGTTCTTCGAGCGGCGCGACAGGATCTGCATGACGCGCTCGATCTCTTTCTCGCGCCCGATCACCGGGTCGAGCTTGTTGTCGCGAGCGGCCTGGGTGAGGTTGCGACCGAACTGGTCGAGAACCTGCGAACCCTTGTCGGGAGTGGCGTCGTTTCCGCCAACGGCGACCTGCTCCTTGCCCTGGTAGCCAGAGAGGAGCTGGATGACCTGCTGGCGCACCCGGTTGAGGTCGGCGCCCAGCTTCACGAGGACCTGGGCTGCGACGCCCTCGCCCTCGCGGATGAGTCCGAGCAGGATGTGCTCGGTGCCGATGTAGTTGTGACCCAGCTGCAGAGCCTCGCGCAGCGAGAGCTCGAGCACCTTCTTGGCACGCGGGGTGAACGGGATGTGGCCGGTGGGCTGCTGCTGGCCCTGGCCGATGATGTCTTGAACCTGCTCGCGAACCGCATCGAGCGAGATGTTGAGCGACTCGAGTGCCTTAGCGGCGACGCCTTCTCCCTCGTGGATGAGGCCGAGCAGGATGTGCTCGGTGCCGATGTAATTGTGGTTGAGCATCTTGGCCTCTTCTTGGGCCAAAACAACGACGCGGCGAGCTCGGTCGGTAAATCTCTCAAACATGTCTGTCTCCTTGAACACCAGGGCAGGGATGGCGCTCGATGTACTGATGCTAATCAGCGTCGAGGGCGAATACTGCTCTGTTCGCCCTAGGCGTGACGGGGATGGTTCTCCGACACGGAAGGATCGGAGGGCTTCGTGTGCGGGAGTGAAACACGCCTGACGCCGACGACGCAACCACCCCGGTCGCCTTACCGGCGGTGCTTAGCCTGGATACATGACTGATCAGTACACACTCCAGGACCCCACGAAGATGTACGCCGACATCGACACGGAAGAGCAGTATCAAGAGGGCGCCGGTCTCGACGCGAAACTCAACGACAAGGCAGACCACGGAGAGAAGACCTACCGCGGCTCGGGTCGCCTCTCCGGGCGCAAGGCACTCGTCACCGGAGGCGACTCCGGCATCGGCGCGGCTGTGGCGATCGCGTACGCCCGCGAGGGTGCCGACGTGGCCATCTCCTACCTTCCCGAAGAGGAGGAGGACGCCCAGCGTATCGTCGGCCTGATCGAGGAGGCCGGCCGCACGGCCATCGCCATCCCCGGCGACATCGTCGACGCAACCTTCTGCCGCGAGCTCGTCGCGACGGCGGTCGAGGGCCTCGGCGGCCTCGACATCCTCGTCAACAACGCGGGCAAGCAGCAGTTCCGCGAGACGCTCGACGAGGTCTCGGACGACCAGTTCGACGAGACGTTCAAGACGAATGTCTACGCCATGTTCTGGATCACCAAGGCTGCTCTGCCCCACCTCAAGCCGGGCTCGGCCATCATCAACACCTCGTCGATCCAGGCGTACTCCCCCAGCGAGATGCTCGTCGACTACGCCACCACGAAGGCGTCGATCAACACGTTCTCGAAGGGCCTGGCCCAGCAGCTGGCTCCGAAGGGAATCCGAGTCAACGTCGTCGCGCCCGGACCGATCTGGACGCCCCTGCAGACCGCGGGCGGGCAGCCGCCCGAGAAACTGCCCAGCGTCGGAGAGCAGACGCCGCTCGGCCGATGGGGTCAGCCGGCAGAGTTGGCCCCGGCCTACGTCTTCCTCGCGTCGAACGAATCCAGCTACGTCGTCGGCGAGACGCTCCACGTGAACGGCGGTATGCCCACGCCGTAGCGTCGGCCGAACCACCCTTCGACAGGCTCAGGAGACGCGTCGTCTTCTGAGCCTGTCGCATGCGACGCACGTTCTGCGCGGCGCAGTCACGCGTAGCTGACGGCGATCATGGTCGTTCCCGCCCCCATCTTGAGAACCCCGTCGATCGCCCAGAACACGCGGAACGGAATCCGCGTACTGCGCAGCCCGACCAGGGCGTTCGCCATGCACACCAGGCCGAGGGTTCCGCAGATCACACCGTGACTCGCGGTCAAGACGAGAAAGTGCGCGCCGACCACGAAGAGCATCCACATCCAGAACGATCGCGAGTCGCGGTCGAGGTTTCTCTCCACGACGAGGTTCACGAGGTATCCCTCGACGAGCACGGCCAGACCGAGCACCGCCCACTGCCACCATTCGGGGTATCCGATGCCCTCGAAGATGATCTTCGTGACCCCTCCGACCGCCATGACGACGACTCCGAGGGCTGCACCGGCGATGAGAGCCACGATGCGGAACCGACGCGATCGGCCGAGAGCTCCGACGAGGATTCCCAGACCGATCGACACGAGAAAGCCGCCGCCTCCTCGAACGAGAGGAAAGAGCTCCGGGCTGTTCGTGAGGAAGTCCATGCCCCATGCTGACAGAGCCGCCCCGAACCGGCCACTGATCGATGCACCCGCATCGACAGGCGCTTAGGCTTCAGACGTGAGCAATCTCGAGAAGCATCCCACCGAGCTCCTCATCGGCGACGACGACGAGGTGCTGGGTTCTGAGCCACTCCTCGTCACGATCCTGGCGCCCCGCGAGGTGCCGCTCGGCGGCCCCCGTGCGATGACCGTGCACCGCACACTTCCGAGCAGGGAACGGAGCATGATCGGCGCCTGGTGCTTCGTCGACCACTACGGCCCCACCGATGTGCGCACGAACGCGGGCATGGTCGTTCCGCCCCACCCGCACACCGGTCTCCAAACGGTGAGCTGGCTGTTCGACGGCGAGATCGAGCATCGCGACAGCGTGGGCAGCCACGCCTTCGTGCGACCGGGCGAGCTGAACCTGATGACGGCAGGGCGGGGCATCAGCCATTCAGAGGTGTCGACCGAGAACACCACTCTTCTGCATGGCGTGCAACTGTGGCTGGCACTGCCCGACGCGTCTCGAGAGGTGGCGCCGTTCTTCGAGAGTCACACCGCCGCCGTCACGACGCTCGGCGACGCGACGATCACTGTGTTCCTCGGCTCCGTCGCCGGAGTCTCGGCCACGGCCACGACGTTCACCCGCGTGCTGGCCGCACAGCTCGACCTTCCGAAGCGCACGCGCATCGATCTCCCGGTCGATCCGCGCGACGAGCACGGCATCCTGGTCGACAGGGGGTCGGTGGCCGTCGACGGCACGCCCGTCGCCCGCACCGAACTCGCGTTCGTCGAGCCCGGCGCATCCACCCTCACGATCGAGACGGGCGACGACGACGCCCGACTGATCCTGATCGGCGGCGAGCCGTTCGGCGAGCAGATCGTGATGTGGTGGAACTTCGTCGGCCGAACCCACGACGAGATCGTCGCGTACCGCACTGCGTGGCAGGCCGAGGCGATCGGCTCGGGCGAGGTGGATGCGCGTGCGCCGCGCTTCATCAGCACGCACGGCGACCCCGGCACGCCAGATGGCCACGGCTACACGGGCTCGCCCCTGCCCGCGCCCGCGTTGCCGACCGTGCGGCTACTGCCTCGTCGGCGCTGAGCTACTGCAGGGCGCTGGTGAGTCTGGCCAGGTTGTCGAGGATGGTGGAGCGCAGGGGCTGGGTGAGCCACTCGTCGAGCGTCAGCTCGCGACTGACCTTTCTGTAGCCGTCTTCGATCTCACGCATCTCCGAGACGAACGAGCGGCCGCGCACCATGAGCGACACCTCCATGTTGAGGCTGAACGATCGCATGTCCATGTTGCTCGACCCGATCACGGCCACGTCGTCGTCGATGGTGAAGTGCTTCGCGTGCAGAATGTAGGGCGCCTGGTACATGTAGATGCGCACTCCCGCGCGCAGCAGGGCCTCGTAGTACGAGCGCTGGGCGTGATAGACCAGCCCCTGATCTCCGATCTCCGACACGAAGAGCTCGACCTGCACGCCGCGCTGCGTGGCGGTCGTGATGGCGTAGAGCATGGCCTCGTCGGGAACGAAGTACGGGCTCGTGACGATGATGCGGTTCTGCGCGTAGTAGAGCAGCGCGAGGAAGAGCCGGAGGTTGTTCTCGCCCTCGAACCCCGGGCCGGACGGCACGACCTGGCAGTCGAGGGAATCGGGCGACTCCTCCACGACCTCGGGAGTGATCGGATCGGTCTCACGCATCAGCAGCTCGTTGGTCTCGCTGTACCAGTCGGTGATGAAGATGGCGTTGAGGCCGGCGACGATGGGGCCGTCGAGGCGCGTCATGAGGTCTTGCCACTGCAGACCGCGCCGGATGTTGCCCCTCTTGTTGTAGCTGCGGTCGATCATGTTCTGCGACCCCATGTAGCCAATCTTGCCGTCGATGATCAGCAGCTTGCGGTGGTTGCGCAGATCGGGGCGCTGGTACTTGCCGCGCAGGGGCTGCACCGGAAGCATGAACGACCACTGCACGCCGAGTTCGGTGAGCTTCTTTGTCGTTCTGCGGTGGTGCGGCGACCTGATGGATGCGATGTGGTCGAGCAGCACGCGCACCGTCACGCCGCGCTTGACGGCGGCTTCCAGGGCCTCGAAGAACGCCTCCGAGGCGGTGTCGTACGACATGATGTAGAACTCGACGTGAACGTAGCGCCGGGCCTTGCCGACGTCTGCCGCCATCGACGCGATCGACCGGGCGTAGTCGCCGATCAGGCTAGCGTTGTTGCCGCCGACGAGGGGCATGGATCCGAGGTTGCGGTTGAGCTCGACCACCGACTCGAGCCACGGCGGCCAGGCGTGGTTCTTCGTGACGAGATCGATGCCCTCGGTCGTCTCGAGAATGAACTGGTTGATCGCCTGCTGCTTGTCACGCCTCTTCTTGGGCAGCTTGTAGCTGCCGATGAGCAGAAAAGTGAGCACGCCGATATAGGGCAAGAAGAAGATGGCCATGAGCCAGGCGACGGCTGTGGCCGGCCGTCGGTTGCGGGGAACCACGATGATCGCCGTGACACGCACGAGGAAATCGATGAGCACGGCGACGATGAGAACCCAGCCCGCGGCATTGATTCCGAACACGCAGGCTCCCCTCGACTACTGCCCCGACGACAACCGTAGCGTGTCCGGACGACCCCGATGGTGCAGTGGACGCGTCGCTCAGAGCCGTGGAGCGGAGGCGTCGACGGGCGCCTCGTCGGAGGCGGCGTTCGACGCCGCCAGCTTGGCGCGCTCTTCTGCCTCGATCTTCGAGAAGGCACGGCGCTCGTGCTTGTCTGCGCGCAGAATGACGAACATCACGAGCCAGAAGACGAGTCCGACGAGCACAGTGGGGGCGAGGGCGCCCAGCCCGGCGAGAATGTCATCCATGATCGCCGAGTTTAGCAGCCGCTGCCGCGCACGAGCCCGGCTCGGCCGGACTGCTCAGCTGCTCTTGGTGATGATTCCGTAGACGCCGGTGCCGATGAGGTAGAGCGCAACCGCGGTGACCACGATCCAGATCAGCAGTCGGGAGTTGCTGACCCGACCATCGTCTTTCTTCTTTCCCTCATCGTCGAGGGGATTCTTGTTTCCACCGAAAAAGCTCATGCTGCCGACCTTACTTCACCAGTGGAAAGAGGATCGTCTCGCGAATACCGAGGCCGGTCAGGGCCATCAGCAGGCGATCGATGCCCATCCCGAGTCCACCCGAGGGGGGCATGCCGAACTCGAGCGCGCGCAAGAACTCCTCGTCGAGACGCATCGCCTCGACATCGCCCGCTGCACCCTGCCGGGCCTGCTCGATGAAACGTTCGCGCTGGATGACGGGATCGACGAGCTCCGAGTAGGCCGTGGCCAGCTCGAACCCACGGATGTAGAGATCCCACTTCTCGACGACGCCGGGAATGGACCGGTGCGCCCGGGTGAGCGGACTGGTCTCGAGCGGGAAGTCCATGACGAACGTCGGCCTCGTGAGCCCGCCCTTGACGAAGTGCTCCCACAGCTCCTCGACCAGCTTGCCGTGGTTGGGCAGGTGCACCTCGACCCCCTCGCGGTCGGCGAGCGCCTGCAGATCCGCGACGGAGGTCTCGGGCGTGATCTCGATTGCGGCTGCGGCAGAGAGCGATCCGTACATGCTGATGCGATCCCATTCGCCGCCGAGGTCGTACTCGGTGCCGTCGGCCCAGGTCACCACGTGCGAACCGGCGACGGCGAGCGCCGCGTTCTGGATCAGCGTCTGCGTGAGTTCGGCCATGGTGTTGTAGTCGCCGTACGCCTCGTACGACTCGAGCATGGCGAACTCCGGAGAGTGGGTGGAGTCTGCGCCCTCGTTGCGGAAGTTGCGGTTGATCTCGAACACCCGGTCGATGCCTCCCACGACGGCGCGCTTGAGGAACAGCTCGGGCGCGATGCGCAAGAAGAGCTCGGTGTCGAATGCGTTGCTGTGCGTAGCGAACGGCCTCGCCGACGCTCCGCCGTGCATGGTCTGCAGCATCGGGGTCTCGACCTCGATGTAGTCGCGGTCGGCGAACGTCTGGCGCAGGGAGGCGACGGCCTTGGCCCTCGTGCGCACGACCTCTCGCGCCTGGTCACGAACGATCAGGTCGAGGTAACGGCTGCGCACGCGGGTCTCTTCGCTGAGCTCGGAGTGCAGGTTGGGCAGGGGTAGCAGGGCCTTCGAGGCGATCTTCCAGTCGGCGACCATGATCGAGAGCTCGCCTCGACGTGACGAGATGACCTCTCCGGAGACGAAGACGTGGTCTCCGAGATCGACCAGTTCCTTCCACTCGGCCAGCGACTCGTCGCCGACCTGAGCGAGCGACACCATGGCCTGGATCCGGCTGCCGTCGCCGGCCTGCAGCGAGGCGAAGCAGAGCTTGCCGGTGTTGCGGGCGAAGACGACGCGGCCCGCGACGCCGACGATGTCGCCGGTCGTGTCATCGGCGACGAGCTCGCCGTACTTCTGGCGCAGCGCGGGGATCGTGGTCGTGACGGGCACCGACACGGGGTAGGCCTCGGCCCCGGATGCGATGAGTCGGTCGCGCTTGGCCAAGCGCACGAGCTTCTGTTCCGCGACCTCGGCCCGCTGCTCGTCGTCGGTCAGCTCGTGGTCGTTGGGTGCGTCACTCATGCGGGCGAATCTCTCCTCGGTTCGCACACGAGTTTACCGGGTGCGTTCGGCGCTCCCCGGCGCTCAGGCCAGGTAGATGGTCTCGTTGTCGATCAGCCTCGTGGAACCGACGCGCGCCGCCACGAGCACGACCGCTCGGCCCCGATAGTCGTCGTCGACCGGCAGGAAGGTGGCCGGATCGACGACGGCGAGGTAGTCGACCTGAACCAGAGGCTCTCCCATGGCGACCGACTGGGCGGCCGCGATGACCGTGTCGATCCCTCTGTCGGCGGCGGATTCGGCTGCCTCGAGCATGTGAGAGAGAACGAGGGAGGCGCGGCGCTCCTTCTCGTCGAGAAAGCGGTTGCGGCTCGACAGCGCCAGACCGTCGTTCTCGCGCACGGTGTCGACGACCTCGAGGGCGGTGGCGAAGTCGAGGTCGGCGATCATGCGCCCCACGAGGAACGCCTGCTGGGCGTCCTTGCGACCGAAGAACACGGCGTCGGGTGCCACGATGTTCAGCAGCTTCGCCACCACGGTGAGTACTCCGTCGAAGTGGCCTGCGCGGCTCTTGCCCTCGAGAGTCGACCCCGACCGACCGGCCGTGACCGTGACCTGGGTGGAGCCGTTCGGATACATCTCGTCGACCGAGGGCGCGAACACGATGATTGGTCGATCACCGTCTCGCGCGGTGCTGTCGAGGGTCGCCCGGTCGGACTCCAGATCGCGCGGGTAGCGTTGCAGATCTTCGGAAGCCGAGAACTGGGTGGGGTTCACGAAGACCGACACCACGACGATGTGCCCCCGCTCGCGAGCCTTCTCGACGAGGGCCAGATGGCCGTCGTGCAACGCCCCCATCGTGGGAACGAGCGACACTGTCGGAGAATCGATTCCCTCGGCTGTCAGCGCCGTCTTGGCCTCGCGGATCAGGGTTCGAACACCCGCGATCGAATCGGCTACGTCGGTCACTGGGACTCCTTAATCGTGGCGATGCGCGCAGGTTCCGCTCGCCGCCATCCTCGATGCTAGTGCCTTGCCGAGACCCGGCACCCCGTCGTTCACCCGCCGATCGAGTCGAAGTGCGCGCCCGTGTCATCGCCGCGAGCACGGTGCAGCGCGTTCTCGACCGTCGACCGCACGAGGGGTCCGAGAACCAGTCCGGGCGCGGGCACGCCGATGGCCGACAGCAGGCTCGTCGCCTGGTCGACGATCGCACTCGAGAAGGTCGTGGCCGTCTCGATGGCTTCCGCGTAGGCCTCGCGATCCTTCTCGGCCACCACCACGGGTTCTCCACCCATCTCGACGACCAGCGCCTGCCCGATGGGAAGAACGGGCCCTGGTGCCGTGACCGCGAACCACGTGCCGACGAGCCGGGCGATGTCGACACTCGATCCCGTGAACTGCATGGCCGGATGCACGGCGAGCGGAATGGCGCCCTGAGCCAGCGCAGGAGCGAGCACGCCCACACCCAGCCCCGGCGCGGTGTGCAGCACCAGCTGGCCCGCCTGCCACGTTCGGGTGTCGGCGAGCCCCTGCACGAGCGTCGCGAGTTCGTGCTGCGGAACAGCGAGGATCACGAGCTCACTGCGTTCGATGAGTTGCGGGATCTCGAGAATCGGCACTCCGGGAAGGATGGCATCGGCCCGCTCGCGACTCTCCTCGGAGATGGCCGCGACGCCCACGAGAGCGTGACCCGCCCCGGCGAGCGCCGCGCCCAGGATCGGGCCGACCCTGCCCGCCCCCACGATGCCGATTCCGAGGCGTCCGCTTCGTTCTGCTGGGTTCATCGTTCGCCCTCCGGAGGTTGTGGGTGAGGATCTGACGAGCCGACGCGACCGCGCGCCGCTGCGTGCGAGCCGCGCGATCCGTCTTCCAATGCGCCGGCTGCCGTCGCCACTTGACTGATCGCATCGAACGCCGTGATCGAGCCCGCTCTGTCGAGCACCGACAGAGTCGCCGAGACGGGCCCGGCCACCGTGTCGAGAGCCAGGGTGCAGAGGTCGAGCGCGCGTGACAAGGGGCCCTGCTCGATGCGCAGGCTCTGGATGCGTGCCGCCGGCACCGCGACGAGTTGTCGCCACACGAGACCCTTGCGCAACAGAACGGCATCCCCCGCGAGGGCATACCCGGTGCGCCGCCACGAGAACGGACGCAGCCATCGGCCGCGCCGAGGAGCGGGAACGAAGTCGACGGCGAAGCCCGGGGTCGGGCCCGACGAGACCATGCCGGCCACAATCAGGTGCCGCGTGTCGGCGCTGGCCAGCCCCGGAAGAAGCAGACCGAGCACCTTGTCGACGTCGGCGCGGGTGCCGACAGGCAGCATCGTCGTCGCCGGTTGGCTGCCCGAGCCGCTGGAGGCGTGGCCCGCCCGGTTGATGCGGATGGCCCACCAGTCGAACGGTCGCCACAGCAGGGGCTGATAGACCTCGATCGCGTGGATCCGGCCGGGTGGGAGCGTGTCGTTCGAGGTGGTCAGCAGTCCATAGCCGACACGGACACCGTCGGGCGTCGCAGCGATCGAGAACCGCAGCGAGCGGGTCACCTTGCGCACGTAGTAGCCGGCACCACCGATGAACGCGGGCACCAACAGGAAGACGAATCCGACCTCCCTGCCCGACGCCGCGATGATGATCAGCACGACCGCGATGACCAGCACGAAGAGCGTTCCTCCGCTTGCGAGCAGCGATCCGGCCAGTCGCACTGGCGAGATGCGCACGACCGACTCGGCCGACGCCTCCTGCGGGTCGAGTTCGGGAGCCAGGAATTCCGTGACCCGACGGCCGATGATCGAATCCGGGCCCACGGCATCCGCTGACCCGGCGACGCCGTTCGGCGTCACGAGCGGCGCGACGCGCTCCTCCGCACGGCGAGCCGACGCGAGCAGCAGGATGTCGTGTCGCAGGCGGTCGACGTCGCTGCCTCGGAGGTAGGCGAGTTGCACCTTCGCGTCCTGCCCCGCGACGCTCAGCTCGAGCCGGGCAGCCCCGAACAGACGGGCGATGAAGGGGCGAGTGATGGCGATGCCCTGGATGCGGTCGAGTCGCGCCTGCCGGTGGGTGCGGAACAGGATGCCGCTGCGCACCTCGACCGCCTCGTCGTTGATGCGGTAGGTGTGCATGCGCCACGAGAGGGAGAAGGCCACGACGCCGAGAACGAGGCCCGCGACCACGATGGCGATCGCCCAGCCGAGGTGGCCACGACGATTGAGCTCGTCGAACAGATCACCGCTGTCAGGGCCGCCGACGAACATCTCGAGGAGGCGCTCGCGCACGTTGGCGAGGACGAAGCCGATCACGGCGATGAGCGCGATGCCGCCCTTGAGCAGCGGAGTCGCCGGATGCAGGCGCAGCCAGTCGCCACCGCCGGGAAGCGGCGGAGTGACAGGCTCGGTCACAGCCCCGCCCGACGCGTCTCGGCGAGCGACACGAGTGTGTCGCGCAGCGAATCCGCATCGGCGTCTTTGAGGCCGGGGATGGTCACGCCTGTTGCGGCCGCAGCGGTGACGAAGCGCAGCTCTGCGAGGCCGAGAAAGCGGGCAACCGGGCCCCTGTTGATGTCGATGAGCTGCATGCGGCCGTACGGAACGGAGACGACGCGGTGGAACATGATGCCGCGGCGGAAGAGCAGATCGTCATCGCGAAGCTGGTAGCCGATGGAGCGCACGCGACGCGGGGCGACCACGAACATGGCCAGCGTCACCACGACGGCGGCGCCGACGAGGATCAACCCGAGCGGCTGCGCGAACCACTCCGTGAGGGCAAAGACGAGAGTGGCGCCGATCGCCACCACCCCGAAGAGGGCCACGCCGACGAGTTCGACTCCGATGTACTTGGGGCTCACCCGTCGCCAGTCGCCGCCTATCTCGACGCGCTTCGTCGAGGGCGCGGAATCGGCAAAATCGTGTGCGTCTCGACCGGAGACGTTCGTGGGGTCGGTCATGTCAGGTCTCCGGAGTGAAGTCGTCGGGCGGCAGCGCGCAGAGCTGTTCGGCGACGAGCCCGGCGACGAGCAGTACGACCCCTCCGGCCGCGCTGGCGATCGACAGCCAGAGCGACGAGACCTCGGGAACGATCGCTCGGGAGAGCACGTAGATCGTGCAGCCGAGCCCGAAACCGGCGACCAGACTGCCCACGAGGCTCGATGCCTTGGCGAGAACGACGACACGCATCGCGCGGAACGGATTGACCTCGCGCCGCACGGGGCCGCGGATCGCGCGGTAGACGGGAATCGCGAAGGTGAGGACGATGGCCCCGGCAGCGGCGAGCGTGATGGGCAGAGTGACCGGCGGAACCAGGATGGGCCTGCCTCCCGAGGCGAGGCCGATCTGCAGGAGGAAACCGACGAGTGCGCCGCCCAGCGCGAGGGCGATGACGGGGAACGGGGTGGTGCGTTTCACATCGACTCCGATCGGGTTCGGCGCGCCGTGTCGTCTGTCGCGGCGAGCAGCAGGTCGACCCGGCCACGACCGGGAATCGTCGCATCCGCATCGAGCTCGAGCCACGGGGCGAGCACGAAGTCGCGCTGCCAGGCCCGCGGATGAGGAAGAGTGAGCGTCTCGTCGTCGAGCTCGAGCGATCCGTAGGTGATGACGTCGATGTCGAGTGTGCGATCGCCCCAGCGCTCTTCGCGCACCCTGCCGTGCCGCAACTCGATCTCGCTGAGCGCGGCGAGCAGCGCGTGCGGCGCCAGCGTGGTCTCGATGATCGCGGCGGCGTTGAGGTAGGCGGGTGCCTCGTGGTCGATGCCGTGCAGCTTCACGGCGACCGTCTCGTACAGACTCGATTCGCCGATCATCACCACCCCCGCCAACGCCCGGATCTCGGCCATGGCGTCGTTGATGGTCTCGCCGCGGTTACCGAGGTTGCTTCCGAACGCGAGCACCGACCGGGTGCCCGCCGGCGCTGGCGCCCTCATGGCGTCTCCCTGACACGGTCGGCGCTCGAGCGACCCCGAGGGCGCACGATCGTGATCGACACGTCGGCGAACGGAACGGGGATGGGGGCGTTGGGCTTGTGCACCGTGACACTCACACGTCTGGCGACCGGATGCGCCAGCACGAGCGTCGCGATGCGCTCCGCGAGCGTCTCGATCAGATCGACGGGTTCGGCCGCCGCGGCCTCGGCCACCTCGACGGCCAGTTCGCCGTAGTGCAGGGTCTGCGCCAGGTCGTCGCCCGCGGCCGCACCGACGGTGTCGAGCCAGACGACGAGGTCGAGCAGAAAGGTCTGCCCGTCGGCGCGTTCGAAGTCGAACACGCCGTGGTGGGCGAACACCTCGAGGCCCGTGAGCGTGAGGGTGTCGAGCTCGTCGACCTGCACGGTGTCGTGGGTCACGATCGGGCTCCCCTTCTCCACGCGTCTGCGACGTCGAGGGCTGCGCGCGTCTCGGCCACGTTGTGCACTCGCACTGCCCAGGCGCCCTGCGATGCGGCGATCGCGGCGACGATGGCCGACGGCGCGTCCCGCGCATCCGGGGCCGCGTCCTCAGCGACCAGCGGCGCGAGGAATCCCTTGCGCGATGCCGCGACGAGCACCGGCAGCCCGAGCGACGCGAGCTCGCCGTAGTGACCCAGGAGAGTCCAGTTGTGCTCGGCGTTCTTCGAGAAGCCGATACCGGGATCGACGATGATCTTGGCCGGGTCGACGCCGCGGACGATGAGCTCGGCGACCCGGTACTCGAGCTCGCGCCGCACATCGGAGACCACGTCGCCGTAGCTCGCCTTCGCCGCCATCTCGGCGCTGTGCCCGCGCCAGTGCATCACGACGAAGGGCAGGCCCGTCTCGATGGCGACGCGGGTCATGTCGGGGTCGGCGAGCCCCCCGGAGACGTCGTTGATCACGGCCGCGCCCGCGTGGGCCGCCGCGAGAGCCGTGGCCGCGTTCATCGTGTCGACGCTCACCGCGATGCCGCCGCGCGCGAGTTCACGCACGAGCGGCAGCACACGACGCTGCTCCTCGGCCACCGGAACGCGGTGCGCGCCCGGTCGTGTGGACTCTCCGCCGATGTCGATCAGGTCTGCGCCCTGCACCGTCAGCTCGGCGGCGTGCTCGAGCGCTGCATCGAGGGTGTTCCACCGCCCGCCGTCGCTGAACGAGTCGGGCGTCACGTTGAGGATTCCCATGATGAGCGTGCGTTCGCCGGCCAGCGGCACGCCGGGCACGGCCGTCGACGACCGGATGCGACGACGAACGGATGCGGATCGGTCGCCGCCCTCCGTGGTGGGCTCGGGTGCACTCACGTGGCTCTTTCTCACGTCGTGGCTCCGATCAGGATCATCAGCTCCGCGCGCTCGGCGGGCTGCGACAGCGTACCGCGACTCGACACCGTGACGGTCGAACTGCGCGTCTGCCTCGGTCCCCGGGTTCTGACGCAGTCGTGTTGCGCGTCGAGGACGACGAGCACTCCGCGCGCCTCGACGCCGTTCTCGATCGCCGATGCTATCTCGTCGCCCAGCCGCTCCTGGAGCTGAGGCCGCGAAGCCAGCGTGTCGACGACCGACGCGATGCGTCCGAGGCCGATCAGTCGGTTCGACGGAACGTACGCGACGTGGGCTACCCCGATGAAGGGAAGCAGGTGGTGTTCGCACACCGAGCGGAACGCGATGTCGCGCACGAGCACGGGCTCGGTAGCCGCACCCTCCGGGAGGGCGAAGGTGTCTCCGAGCGTCGACGCGGCATCGACGCCGAGGCCGGAGAAGAACTCCTCGTAGGCGTCGGCGACTCTGGACGGGGTTCGATCGAGGCCGGCCCGCGACGGATCCTCACCGACAGCGATGAGGATCTCGTGCACGGCCGCCTCGACACGAGCCCGGTCGAATGCTGTCACGCGCTCGGTGAGCTACGCGGTTGCGGGACGGGGCGGAGCCTGCGGTGAACGCTTGGGCTTCTGCTCCGGCTCGGGGTCGGACTGGACTCCCCCGTCGACGGCACCGGCGTCGACCGGCGCCTTCGGGGTCGGGAACGACACCGGAGGAAGCTGCGACACCGGACGCTTGTCGCTCGACAGCCACTGCGGGCGGGGCGTGAGCTTCTTGACGTCTTTGAAGATCACGGCGAGCTGGTCGTGGTCGAGCGTCTCGTGCTCGAGCAGTTCGAGTGCTAGACGGTCGAGGATGTCGCGGTTCTCGTTGAGAACGCTCCAGGCCTCGTCGTGCGCAGCCTCGATGAGGTGCCGCACCTCGTCGTCGACCTTCTCGGCGATGCGATCGGAGTAGTCGCGCTCGTGTCCCATGTTGCGGCCGAGGAACATCTCGCCCGACGCGGCACCCAGCTTGACCGCACCGATATCGGAGGACATTCCGAACTCGGTGACCATCTTGCGTGCCGTCGCGGTGGCCTTCTCGATGTCGTTCGATGCGCCGGTGGTGGGGTCGTGGAACACGACCTCTTCGGCGACGCGCCCACCCATGGCGTAGGCGAGCTGATCGAGCAGCTCGTTGCGCGAGACCGAGTAGCGGTCTTCGAGAGGCAGGACCATCGTGTAGCCCAGCGCGCGGCCACGGGGAAGGATCGTGATCTTCGTCACCGGGTCGGTGTTGTTCATGGCCGTGGCCACCAGAGCGTGACCGCCCTCGTGATAGGCGGTGACCAGCTTCTCGTGGTCGCGCATGATGCGGGTGCGTCGCTGCGGACCGGCGATGACGCGGTCGATGGCCTCGTCGAGAGCGCGGTTGTCGATGAGCTGCGCGTTCGAGCGAGCGGTGAGCAGCGCCGCCTCGTTGAGCACGTTCGCGAGGTCGGCACCCGTGAATCCGGGCGTCTTGCGGGCCACGACCTCGAGGTCGACACCGGCGGCGAGCGGCTTGCCCTTGCCGTGCACCTCGAGGATCTTCTTGCGGCCCTGCAGGTCGGGAGCGTCGACGCCGATCTGGCGATCGAAGCGGCCCGGACGCAGCAGAGCAGGGTCGAGGATGTCGGGACGGTTGGTCGCGGCGATCAGGATGACGTTCGTCTTGACGTCGAAGCCATCCATCTCGACGAGCAGCTGGTTGAGCGTCTGCTCGCGCTCGTCGTGGCCGCCGCCCATGCCGGCGCCGCGGTGACGACCGACAGCGTCGATCTCGTCGATGAAGATGATGGCGGGCGAGTTCTCTTTGGCCTGCTGGAACAGATCGCGCACGCGGCTGGCACCGACACCCACGAACATCTCGACGAAGTCGGAGCCCGAGATGGAGTAGAACGGCACGCCGGCCTCACCCGCAACAGCGCGAGCGAGCAGGGTCTTACCGGTTCCGGGAGGGCCGTAGAGCAGTACGCCCTTCGGAATGCGGGCGCCGACGGCGAGGAACTTCGCCGGCTCCTTCAAGAAGTCTTTGATCTCTTCGAGCTCTTCGAGAGCCTCGTCGCTACCGGCGACGTCGTCGAACGTGACCTTCGGCGACTCCTTCGAGACCAGCTTGGCCTTCGACTTGCCGAACTGCATGACCTTGGAGCCGCCGCCCTGCATACCGGAGAGCATGAGCCAGAAGAAGGCACCGATGAGAAGCACCGGGAGGAGGATGCCGATGAGAGACAGGAACCAGTTGGTCTGCGGGACCTCGTCGTTGTAGCCCTTGGTCGGTGCCGCGTCGTTGACGGCGTCGATGACCTCGGTGCCTCGAGGCGTGACGTAGTAGAACTGCACCTGCGTGCCGTAGTCCTTGTCGGCCTTCGCGAGGGTCAGGTCGACCCGCTGCTCGCCATCGATGATGGTGGCCGAGGAGACCTTGCCGTCTTTCAGCAGCTGCAGGCCCTCTTGCGTGTCGATCTGCTTGAAGCCACCACCCGTGATGAGGCTGAAGCCGATCCAGAGCGCGATGGCGCCGAGCAGGATGTACGGAATGGGAGATCGGACGATCTTTTTAGCGTTCATGTCTCTTCATCGTGTCGAGAGCGAATTCGTGGTAGTCGAAAGGTTAGCTGGGCCGGGCTGCACGCCGTCTGCATGTTCCCCGTGGGCGTAAATAGAGCCCCCGTGGGCGTAAATGGAGCCCCCGTGGGCGTAAAGAGGGGTCGATCAGGAGTACACGTGGGGCGCGAGCACCGCGACGTCGCGCAGGTTGCGATAGCGCTCGGCGTAGTCGAGGCCGTAGCCCACGACGAACTCGTTCGGGATCTCGAAGCCCACGTACCTCACGTCGACCTCGACCTTCGCCGCTTCCGGCTTGCGGAACAGCGCGCAGATCTCGACGCTCTCGGCGCCACGAGTACGCAGGTTTCCGAGCAGCCACGAGAGGGTCAGGCCCGAGTCGATGATGTCTTCGACGATCAGCACCTTGCGGCCGGAGAGATCGCTGTCGAGGTCTTTCAGGATGCGCACGACGCCCGAGGACTGCGTGCCCGCACCGTATGAACTGACCGCCATCCAGTCCATGTTCAACGGAAGCGTCAGCTCACGCGCGAGGTCGGCCATGACCATGACCGCGCCCTTCAGCACACCGACGAGAAGCAGATCCTCGCCCTCGTAGTCGGCTTCGATGCTGCGCGCGAGCTCCGCAATACGCGTGTGGATCTCGGCCTCCGTGTACAGCACGCTGGTGAGGTCGTCGGCGATGTCACTCGAAAGCACAGGGCTCCTTCACATTAGATGTCTGACGCAGCCTGGAACACGAGTTTCCCGGCGACCCTGACAACTCTAATGCCGGGCAGGTCGACACCCTTCTGCCCGTGCCACTCGGTCACGAGAGCGGCGGCGGCAAGGGTCTGCGCTCGACTGAGGCTGACGCCGAACTCGCTCGACACGACGTGCCGGATGATGCGGTTGCGCAGAGCCGCGGGATTCGCCGTCAGGGCTCCGATCGAGATCGCGATCCCCGCCTCGGCGTGCTCGACGATCTCCTCGATCGTCTCCTCGGCCATATGATCGAGCGCGTCCCCGTCTTCGCGCAGCTGGTCCGCCGTGCGGGCCAGGGCCTCGGCCATGCCCGGACCGATCTCGCGCTCGAGCGTGGGCAGCACACTCTGCCGCACCCGGACACGCGAGAACGCGGTGTCGACATTGTGCGGGTCGAGCCACGGTTCGAGACCCGCGTCGGCGCAGGCCGCGAGGGTGCTCGAACGCCGGATGCCGAGAAGGGGTCGCACGAAGGCCCCCGAGACGGGCGCCATGCCGTGCAGGCTGGATGCGCCGGCACCGCGGGCCAGGCCGAGCAGCACGGTCTCGGCCTGGTCGTCGAGAGTGTGGCCGAGCAGAACCGCGACCGACGACGTCTCGCAGCGCACCGCATCCAGGGCCGTGTACCGTGCCGCGCGCGCGGCGGCCTCGGGGCCGCCGGAGCCCGGCTCGACATCCACCTGCACGAGCCGCACCAGCACCGGCTCGAGACCCAGTGCGAGCGCCTGCTCGGCCGCCTTCGCCGCCACCGTGGCCGACTCACGTTGCAGCCCGTGATCGACGATCACCGCGCCAGCCCGCATTCCCCGCCGGGGAGCCTCGAAGGCGGCCGCCGCGGCCAGGGCCAGGGAATCCGGGCCGCCGCTGAGAGCCACCAGCACCAGGGCGTCGTCGGACGCGGGGAACGCCTCGAGCGATTCGCGCACGGCCCTGCGCACATCGGCGATCGCCGGTGTCAGACGGGGGCGACGTTCGGATGGAGTCTCGGGGGGCATCCAGTAACGTTATTGCAGTTCACGACCCACGAAGGAGAACCGCCGGCATGGCTGCTTACGACGCGATCATCGAGATTCCCAAGGGAAGCCACAACAAGTACGAAGTCGACCACGAGACCGGACGGGTCTTCCTCGACCGCGTGCTGTTCACCTCGTTCGTCTACCCCACCGACTACGGCTTCTTCGAGAACACCCTCGGCCTCGACGGTGACCCCGTCGACGTGCTGGTGCTTCTCGAATACCCGCTCTTCCCGGGCGTCGGCGTCTCGGTTCGCCCCGTCGCCGTGTTCAACATGACCGACGACGGCGGATCCGACGCCAAGGTCATCGCGGTTCCTGCGAAGGACCCGCGCTGGGCGCACATCCAGGACATCGACGACATCCCCGAGTCGACCCGCAAGGAGATCGAGCACTTCTTCGAGCACTACAAGGACCTCGAGCCCGGCAAGTGGGTCAAGACCGAGGGCTGGCAGAACGCCGCCGCGGCCGAGCAGATCGTGCTCGACGGCATCGAGAAGCTCAAGGTCGAGGGCCACTAGCCCTTCGACGACACAGGCCCCTCGGCGGGCTCAGGGAACGGTCTTCCGTTCCTCGAGCGTGTCGAGGGGCCTGTGTCGTTGGTGGGACTAGCCGAAGTAGACGCCGCGGTCGGCCATCCATGGGCGGGGGTCGGTCGCGCCGCCGCCGATGCGCACCTCGAAGTGAACGTGGCAGCCGGTGGAGTTGCCCGTCGTGCCGGCGAAGGCGATGATCTCACCCGCGGCCACGTACTGGCCAGAGCCCACGTTGAGGCTGGTGTTGTGGCCGTAGCCCGTGCTCACACCGCCGCCGTGACTGATCTCGACGAAGTTGCCGTACCCACCGTTGTAGCCGGCATAGCTGACTTCACCCGCCGCAGCCGCATAGACGGGGGCACCGCAGGTGCCGCTGTTGTAGTTGAGGTCGAGGCCCGAGTGCATCGTGTAGTTGCCGCTCACCGGGTTGACGCGCATGCCGTATTCGTCGGTGGAGTAGGAGCCGGGGAACGGGCTCGCCCAGCCGCTCGAGACGGGGCCGGGACCGCTGCTGCTGCCACCACCGCCGCCGCCTCCTCCGCCGCCGCCAGAAGCTGCTGCCGCTGCCGCAGCCGCAGCTGCCGCCGCGCGCTCGGCCTCCTTGCGGGCCTCCTCGGCGAGGAGTCGAGCTTCGACTCCCGCGTTGTAGTCGGCTTCTGTCGCCTGCCGGTTCTGCGTGAGGACCGCGAGCTGGGTCTCGAGCTGCACCTCGTAGGTCTGCTGGGCGGCGAGCGACTCCTCGAGGGTCTTCTGTGCGGCGATCGCCTCATTGCGAGCGGCCTCGGCCTCGTCGGCCAATGACTTCAGCGCGTCGCGGGCCACGACGGCCTGGTCGGTCAGCGACTGGGCGGTGTTCTTGTCTTGCTCGGCGGTGGCGTAGAGCTTCGATGCCGATCCCGTGAGCTGGCTCATGGCGCCCAGCTGGTAGAGCAGACCGTCGGCCTCGCTCGATTCGCTGGTGAAGAGGTTGACCGACAGCCCGTTGCCGCCCGACTTGGCCATCAGCGCGGCGAGCTGGCCTGCCTGTTTGATCGATGCATCCGCCGTCGCCTTGGCCGTGGCGGCCTGGGAGTCGAGCTCGTCGGCCTTGAACGCGGCCGTGTCGTACTTGGTCTGAGCCTGCTGGTATTCGGTTCCGCGCTGGATCGAGAGCGATTCGGCCGCCGCGGTCGCATCTCGAAGCGACGCGATGAGGTCTTGGATCTTCTGGATCTCGCTCTGCTTCGTCGATTCATTGGCCTGCGCGGCCTGTACGTCTTCCCACGTGGGGTACTCGTCGGCATAGGCCGGAGCGGCGAGCACAGAGCCCGTGGCGACGAGCGTAAGCGTGACGGCGACCGAGCCGAGGAGGTGGCGGAGTCCCCAGGGGCCGCGGTGTCGACGTCGACTGGTCGTGGCTTTCACAATTCCCCCGGGCGGTGATGACGAGCAAGCTTTTGTCACTCGAGTAACAGTAGTAACAGGCGTCACTCTACCAACAGAGCATTCGGCCTCCCTCAGATCATCGCCTGTCGGCGACAGGATTCCCGGTTCATTCGGCGTCGAGTCGCGTCTCGAACGCCATTCGCGGAGCCGAATTGGCGAGAGCGAGAAGTGTGTGGCATACTCGTTGAGTTGTCACCAACGGCCCTATCGTTTAGAGGCCTAGGACACCGCCCTTTCACGGCGGCAGCACGGGTTCGAATCCCGTTGGGGTCACATTGGTAACAGCACGAAGTACGTTTGATTCACTAGATCGGCCAGCACGAAGAACGCAGCACAACCACGACAACTTAACACGCAGTTCAGATTCACCAGTATGGCCCTGTAGCGCAGTTGGTTAGCGCGCCGCCCTGTCACGGCGGAGGTCGCGGGTTCAAGTCCCGTCAGGGTCGCCAAGGCGACAAGCCCAACCGAGAGGAAGGGCTTTTTGTCTGTGAGCGACTTCGGTCACTCGCCTCTGTAGCTCAGTTGGTAGAGCGTTCGACTGAAAATCGAAAGGTCACCGGATCGACGCCGGTCGGAGGCACTGTCCCATCCCGCGGCTTCTACGCGAGGTGGGACTTTTTTGTGCCCCGACCAGCGTCTGAATCCCGTCGGCTAGTCTCCGTACGCGGTGCGATCGTCGAGTTGTCCGTCCTCATCGCGAACGGCGTGCTCCCGTCGCTGGCGACGAGCCTGCTCACGTCCTTCACCGATCGCGTCAGCCTTCGATCGATACGGGCCGGTAGCTCCCTTCTCACCGTCGACCCGGTTGTACCAGGCACCACCCTCGTGGAATGTCTCGACGTCTCCTGTGGGCATCATTCCTCCTTCGTTTGATCCCTACCTTCGTCTGTCTTGGCCCGAGCGCGCTAGTACGTATGACGAGCGGTGCGCGAAGCACGTCACGCGTGCCGATCGACCACACCAGGCCTTCTGTCTAGTCTGATGACATGGGCACACTGATTCTCGTGCGGCACGGCCGCACCCAGGCGAACGTGGACGGCATCCTCGCGGGGCGCACGGCCGGAGTCGATCTCGACGATCGCGGGCGCGAGCAAGCCGCCGCGACGGCCGAACGGTTGAGGTCGGTGCCCCTCGTCGGCGTGGTCTCGAGCCCTCTTGAACGCTGTCGCCAGACATCCGCTCTGATTCTCGACCGTCAGGAGGGCTCCACCGAGTTCCTCGTCGACGATGACATCACCGAATGCGACTACGGCGACTGGCAGGGCGGGACCCTGAAGGAGCTCAGCACCGAGAAGCTCTGGAAGGTGGTGCAGTCGAGCCCCTCGGCAGCCGTCTTCCCCGGCGGCGAGTCTCTCGCAGCGATGCAGGCCCGAGCGGTGGCCGCCGTGAGGCGCATGGACGCGCACTTCGAAGAGCAGCACGGCCCCGGCGCGGTCTGGGCCGCGGTGAGCCACGGCGACATCATCAAGTCGATACTCGCCGACGCCTACGGCATGCACCTCGACCTCTTCCAGCGCATCAGCGTCGGCCCCGCATCCGTCTCGATCATCCGCTACGGCGCCGGCGCGCCGAGCGTGCACGCCACGAACACCGAATCGGGTGATCTCTCCTGGCTCCGCACGGCGCCGCCGGCGGTGGACGCTCCCGTCGGCGGAGGCGCTGGCCCGGCCTGATCCCGTTCAGCGCTCGTAGACTAGAAGCATGGCTCCCCTCGTCCACGCCTTCGATTGGCCCGACCGGGTGGTGGTCGGCGCGATCGGCCAGCCCGGTTCCCGTTCCTTCTACCTTCAGGCCCGCACGGGCAAGCGCGTCGTCAGCGTCGGCCTCGAGAAACAGCAGTCCGCCGCCCTCGCCGAGAAGATCGAGGAGGTCCTTGACGAGCTCATGAGCCAGGAGGGCAATCCGTCGAGCGTTCCGGCGACGACTCCGGTCGAGCTGGTCGACAACGACCCGCTCGATCCCGTCGAAGAGGAATTCCGCATCGGCACTCTCAGCCTCGGCTGGGATCCCTCGACCGCCCAGGTGGTCATCCAGGCGTTCCCGATCATCGAGATCGAGATCGACGAAGATCAAGATGAACTCGAGCTCGATCTCGCCGATGTGGAACCCGACGAGATGCTCCTCGTGCGCATCCCCGTAGGCTCCGCCAGGGCGTTCGCCAAGCGCACGCTCGAGGTCGTGGGCGCGGGCCGGCCGCTCTGCCCGCTGTGCGGCATGCCGATGGATGCCGATGGGCACGTCTGCGACCCGTCGCCGGACTTGTAGATGGCGATCGACGCGAATGGCCCCGTCGACGCGTTCGACGCCGAGCTCATCATCACGGGGCGCATCACGACCGCGTCGAATGCGACCTTCCTCGCGCAGATCGGAGGCACCGCTGTCGTCTACAAGCCGGTCGCGGGCGAGAATCCCCTGTGGGATTTTCCTGACGGCACGCTGGCTCAGCGCGAGGCGGCGGCATACCTCGTGTCCGAAGCCTTCGGGTGGAACGTCGTTCCCCGCACGTGGCTGAGAAGCGGCCCGATGGGAGTGGGCATGGTGCAGTTGTGGCAGGACATCGACCCCGAACAGGATGCCGTCGACCTGGTCACCGCAGACCGGTTACCCGAATCCGGATGGCGTCGCGTGCTCGACGGCACCGACGAGGAGGACCGCGAGGTCACCCTCATCCACGAGGACACCGACGCGCTCCGGCGCATGGCGATCTTCGATGTCGTGGCGAACAACGCCGATCGAAAAGGTGGCCACATCCTCGCTATGCCCGACGGGCACAGGCACGGGGTCGACCACGGCCTGACATTCCATGCGGAGCACAAACTGCGCACCGTGCTCTGGGGTTTCACGGGAGACGAGCTGCGCCCCGACGAGATCGCCGCCGTCGATCGCGTGCGCACATCGCTCTACGCCGAGCTGGGCGATACCCTGTCCGAGCTCATCACATCAGACGAACTCGACGCTCTGGACGCCCGGTGCGATCGGCTGCTGCGCACGACGAGATTTCCGGCACCGCGGGGTCATATGCCCGCGGTGCCGTGGCCGCTCTTCTGACTTACTCTTCGGACTTCAACGCGAGACCGATCGCGAAGAACGTGGGTGCCCAGTGGCCGATGAAGATGCCCCAGCGGTCGGACTGGGCCTTGTCGTCTGACTTCTTGGCGCGAGATCCCAGCCATGCGAAGAGGGCGAGAACGATGGAAGCGAAGCCCGCCAGATAGGCGTACTCGCTGCGCAGACCCAGGTCATGCGCCGTGCGGATGGGGTTGAATGCGGCCTGCTCGATATCTTTCTTCTTCGCCATGGTGGCGTCCTTCCGTCAGAAGCCCGTTTGGGGCTGAGGCCACTGTGGCACGCGAAAACGCCCAGCCCCATGGGATTGCGCGGGCTGGGCGTTCTCGTAGTATCTTCGGCCGAACCGGCCTGCGTGCTATGCGGCGACAGGCAGCTCCGCGGTGGCCGAGACCACGCTGAGCCGGCCGTCGATGACGTCGACCGAGACTCCGCCGCCATCCAGAACGGCTGAGCTCACCAGCAGCTCGGCGATACGGTCGTCGAGTTCGCGCTGGATCACCCGGCGAAGCGGACGTGCTCCGTACTCGGGCTCGTAGCCGTGCTCGGCGATCCAATCGATCGCCGACTCGCTGATGTCGAGCGAGACGTTCCGTGCAGCCAGACGCGAGCGGGTCGCATCCAGAAGCAGGGACACGATCTGCCGCAGCTGCGGCTGGTCGAGCTTGCGGAACAGCACGATCTCGTCGATGCGGTTGATGAACTCGGGCCGCATCGCCTCACGCAGCTTGCCCATGACCCGATCGCGCAGCGCCTTGTCGTCGCCGAACCCGTCGGCGGCATTCGGGGCCGCGAAGCCGATGGGCCCTCCACGACTGGCGAGGAACTCCGAGCCGATGTTGCTCGTCATGATGACCACCGTGTTGCGGAAGTCGACCGTGCGACCCTGGCCGTCGGTCAGGCGTCCGTCGTCGAGAACCTGCAGAAGCAGGTTGAAGATGTCCGGGTGGGCCTTCTCGATCTCGTCGAACAAGATCACCGAGTACGGGTTGCGCCGCACTCGCTCGGTGAGCTGGCCGGCCTCGTCGTACCCGACGTATCCGGGAGGGGCACCGACGAGACGCGAGACCGTGTGGCGCTCGCCGAACTCGCTCATGTCGAAGCGCACCATGGCCTTGTCGTCGCCGAACAGCGACTCCGCCAGGGCCTTGCCGAGCTCGGTCTTGCCGACACCGGTCGGCCCGAGGAACAGGAAGCTGCCCACGGGGCGATTGGCGTCGCCCATGCCCGTACGGTTGCGTCGCACGGCCTTGGCGACGACCGAGACGGCATCGTGCTGGCCGACGACCCGACCGTGCAGTTCGTCTTCGAGCACCGCGAGGCGCTCACGATCGACCTGCGTCAGACGTGCCGCGGGGATGCCGGTCGCTCGCGAGATCACGGCTGCGATCTCGGCCTCGCCCACGATCGCCTCGGTGACGGATGCCGCAGGCTTGGCCGCCGACAGCTTCTCGTGCACGGCCTCGATACGGTCGCGCAGACGCGACGCCTCCTCGTAGTGCTCGAGCGAGACGGCGGCATTCTTCGACGCCTCGAGTTCGCTCAGCTCTTCGAGCAGGGCGGAGGTGTCGACGCGGGATCCCAGACTGAGGCGCAGTCGGGCGCCGGCCTGGTCGATCAGGTCGATCGCCTTGTCGGGCAGGAACCGGTCGGTGACGTAGCGAGCCGACAGCTCGACGGCGCCACGGATGGCCTCGTCGGTGTAGCGCACGCCGTGGTGCTCTTCGTAGGCCCCGCGCAGACCCGAGAGGATCGCGACGGCGTCTTCGATGGAGGGCTCGCCGACCTGGACGGTCTGGAAGCGCCGCTCGAGGGCCGAGTCCTTCTCGATCGAACGGTACTCCTTGAGCGTGGTCGCGCCGACGACGTGCAGTTCACCACGCGCAAGCCGGGGCTTCAGAATGTTGCCGGCGTCCATGCCGCCTTCTCCGGAGCCGCCCGCGCCCACGACCGTGTGCAGCTCGTCGATGAAGACGATCAGCTCGGTCTTGTGCGCGCTGATCTCGTCCATGAGCGTGGTGAGGCGCTCTTCGAAGTCGCCGCGGTAGCGGGTGCCACCGACCATGGCAGGAAAGTCGAGTGAGACGACGCGCTTGTCACGCAGCTGCTCGGGCACGTCGCCGGATACGATTCGCTGGGCCAGGCCCTCGACGATCGCGGTCTTGCCCACGCCGGCCTCGCCGATCAACACGGGGTTGTTCTTGGTGCGGCGCGAGAGGATCTCGACGGTCTGCTCGATCTCGTCGGCGCGGCCGATCACGGGGTCGAGCCCGCCGTCGCGGGCCGTGGCGGTGAGGTCGGTACCGAACTTGTCGAGCATCGGCGTATCGGATGCCTCGGGGGCGTCGGACTGCACGCTGGTGGCCTGCTCGCCCATCGTCTCGCGCATGCCGGACTGCAACGACTCGGGCGTGATGCCCGCCGCCGACAGCACCTGACCGGCGGGAGAGTCCTGGCTGATCACGAGCGCGAAGAAGAGGTGCTCGGGGTCGATGTACGTCGAACCCGATGCACGGGCGACCTGGTAGGCGTGGAACAGTGCCCGCTGGGCGGACTGGGTGAGCACGGGCGACTCGACCGCATGCGCGGACTGAGCCTGCGGCAGACGCTGCTCGGCCGCGTTCGCGATGTCGGCCGGACGTACACCCAGGCGCGCGATGACCTCGGCGGCCGGGTCGGTCTCGGCGAGCACGCGCAGGATGTGCAGGGCGTCGAGCTCACGGTGGCCGTGCTCGATAGCGAAGCGCCCCGCGGATGCGAGGACCTCGTGGGTGCGCCGACTCATGAGTCGGCTGATGTCGATCGAACGCCCGGCCTGGGCCGCGCGCTCGCCCTGCAGGTAGCGGGCAAGGAATTCGTCGAACGAGTTGCTACCGGATCCGTCGGATTCCGGGGAAGAGTTGGGGTCGAAACGATCGGGCAAAGTAACCTCCTGTGAAACTTGAGTGCCTTCGACTCAACTCAACAATGCAGAGCGGTATCTATTCCCGGCCGTACGCGAATGCGCTCGACGGCGATCTCATCGGCGGTTAGCGTGGACGAATGCGACGAACTGCGGACGAGGTGGGTGTAGTCGACAGACGAACACCCTCTCCGGGGTCACCCCCGGGGCACGACTCTCAGCCTGAACGCACAACCGCAGGCACCGCACCGCGCTTCGCGCGGCCGGGTGCCCGCACCGATCGATTGGTCGCCCGCGGTTCGTCGCATACTCACCGGAGTCGTGTGAGGCAGCACTCGATCGCGGTCGGGCTCTCGCACGCCATGCTCGCCGCCCCCGAGTGGGCGTTCGACCCGCTGGTGGATGCCTGCGGCCGGGCTCTCGGCGTACGACCGGGTTGGCTCTGGCCGCTGGTCGACGGAACTCTCGACGCCTACCGTCGCGCACCCCTGGATGCACACCGCGAACTCGCGCGGTGGATCGAATCGAGTCGCGTGTTCCAGGAGGCCTTCGACGCCGCTCGCGAGTCCGGTCGCGTCATCACTCTCGCGCACATCGAGGCGATCCCCGCCAGCATGGCGCCGACGTCGTTGGCCGTGCCCGCCATCGACGGACTCGGCGAGCTCGCCGATTTTCTCGAGGTCACGCCGGCCCAGCTCGACTGGGTGACCGACACCGCGCACTGGAATCGGCGGACCCCACGCGGACGACTCCACCACTACAGCTACGACTGGCTCGTGCGACCGGGGCGTACGCCTCGACTGCTCGAGGTTCCGACCCCGCGAATGCGCAGAGTGCAACGCCGAGTGCTGACCGACGTCCTCAGCGCGCTGCCGCTGAACGATGCTGCACACGGCTTCGTGCCGGGTCGATCCGCGGCCACCGGCGCCGCGGCGCACGTCGGAGCGCGGACCGTCATCACCCTCGACTTACGCAGCTTCTTCGCCCGGGTGACCGCGCGACGCGTGTTCTCCGTCTTTCGACAGGCCGGATATCCCGAGGCAGTGGCGCACGCGCTCACCGGCGTCTGCACGCACGCTGTGCCGTCCTGGGTCGGGGCCCGGATGCCGGCGGGCGGCTCGAGCGAGGAGCGCGCGGCGCTGAGACAGACGATCTCACGGGCGCATCTGCCCCAGGGCTCGCCGACCTCGCCCGCGCTGTCGAACCTGTCTGTGCGCCGTCTCGACTCGCGGCTGAGCGGCTGGGCAGCGGCATCCGGTGTCGCCTACACCCGCTATGCCGACGATCTCGCGTTCAGCGGCGACGATGTGCAGGGCCGAGCCGCAGCGAGGCTCATCGCCGGCGTGGAGCGGGTCGTGCGCGACGAGGGGCACCTGCTCAACGAGGCCAAGACCAGAATCGCGGGACGAGGAGCTCGGCAGAGCGTGACGGGCCTCGTCGTGAACGATGGCGTCGCGGTCGACCGTGCCTACTTCGACGAGCTGAAGGCCATTCTGCACAACTGCGCCACGAACGGGCCGCACGGGCAGAACAGGGCCGGTCACCCCGACTTCCGAGCTCACCTGCTGGGAAGACTCGCCTGGGTCGAGAGCGTCAGCCTGTCTCGAGGGGCACGCCTGCGCCGCGACTTCGACCGGATCGACTGGTCGTAGCGAGGACTACTTGCCGGCGAGAGCGGTGCACTGCGGGCAGTGCGGGTAGCCGTTCGTTCCGAACTTCTTGTTCTCGACCGGGATCGCCTTGCCCACCTCGCAGTTGCGATCGTCGTGAAAGACGTTTGTATCTTGCGGCTTCTTCGAGTAGTAGGGGTTGACCTTCATGGGCTCAGTCTACGAATCGGATCGTTCCTCGTCGGCCGAACCGGGTCGGAACGCGGCGTCGTCACGAATGTCGATACGCGTCACCCCGTCGTGCGTCGACACGTCGATCCGGGGCTCCGCATCGCGCTCGGTCGATTTCGGAGCACTGGTCAACTGATCGCGACGCTTGTCGTCGGCGGTCGTGTCGGAGTCGGCCATCTACTTGTCCGACGACGAGCCGGCGGGCGCTGCATCAGACGACGATCCGGCGGGCGCGGCATCAGACGACGAGCCGGTGACCTTCTCTTTGGCGGCCTTGGCGACGTCGGCGATCTTCTCCTGCACCACGGGAGCAGCCTCGCGCACGAGGTCACCGGCATTCGACACGGCCTTCTGCACGTGCGGGTCGTGCCAGACGTCATTCGCGCGGGCCTTGATCTCGGTGTACTTGGCGCGTCCTGCCCGGGTGCCGAGAACATAGCCGGCGGCCAGGCCGACGCCGAGTCCGAAGATGAGTCGTGCTGCCATGATGAGCTTCTTTCTACTCGGAGTGTGCGGTACCTCCAGCGTGACACGAACGCCAGACCCACCCACGGGGCTTGCGCTTCAGGCCTCCGGCTCCCATCTCTTCGCGGCGGAGGAGGCGATGATCGCCAGGAGCGCGGACCTGAAGACGTCGGGCTCGTCGACCTCCGGCATCATGTCGCGCTCGAGCGTTCGTGCGGAGTTCCAGACGTCGGTGCCGGCGGGGGTGACCGACACGATGTGCCGGCGACGATCGCTCGGATCGGACACCCGCTCGACGAAGCCCTCTCGTTGCAACCGCTCGAGCGTGCGCGAGATCGTCTGGTTCTCGACGCGCGCCAGCCGGGCGAGATCGGTCTGGCTCCGCGGCGACTCCTGCAGCAGATGCAGAACCACGAGACCCGCATGCGTGAGGCCGATGTCATCGAGCCGTTCGGTCCAGGCGTGTTCGACGAGCCGCGACGCGGTCGCCAGCAGACGACCCGTGGGCCACTCCTGCATATTCGGGCCGGCAGGGGAAGCCGAACGCGCTTCGTTCACCGACTCATCGCTCATTCTGCAAATCTAGGCTACCGTCAATTAGTAAGCTAGCTGACTAATCGAGAGGCACCCGATGTCCACACCCTCCAGCGTCACCACCGCCGACAGAGTTCGACAGATCGTCGTCGCGGTCAGCGCCGTCATCGCCGTCGTCGGCGCCTATATCGGCTCGGGCGCCGCGGGCGGAACGCCCATCCAGAACGCCGCGAACGGCGCGCTCACGGCAGACTCGACTCCGATCGCCCCCGCGGGTCCGGCATTCTCGATCTGGTCGGTCATCTACCTCGGCCTGTTGGCCTATGCCGTGTGGCAGCTGCTGCCGAAGCAGGCGAACGCCCCGCGGCAGCGCCTCGTCGGCTACTGGGTGGCTGCCTCTCTGCTGCTGAACGCGGCCTGGATCCTCAGCGTCCAATTCGACCAGCTCGCCCTGTCCTGCGTCGTCATCGTCGTGCTGCTGGCCGTACTCGCCCGCACGTTCCTCCTGCTCGTCGACGGGCGACCGACGGGTGTCGTCGAGACGATCGTGCTCGACGGAACGATGGGGCTCTATCTCGGCTGGGTGTCGATCGCCACGGCGGCCAACCTGGCGGCCGGGCTGACGGCCGCGGGCTTCGACGGTTTCGGCTGGAGCAGTGACGTCTGGGCTGTCATCGTGCTCGCCGTCGCGGCTGTGGTCGGAGTGCTCATCGCCATCCGCGGCCGCGGCCGCCTCGCACCCGCCGCCTCGCTCACCTGGGGCCTCGCCTGGGTGGCCGTCTCACGCACGACGGGCGAACTCGTGTCGCAGCCCGCGATGATCGCCGCAATCGTGGCCGCGGCCGTCGTCGTCATCGCGACCGTCGGCATCCGTCTCGCCTCTCGTACCTCGCAGCCCGCACGCGCATGACCTCTTCGCCCACGACCTCGTCCCGCACGCGCTGGTACGGCCTCGTCTTCATCAGTGTCGCCGTCGCGCTGATCATCGTCGACTCCACGATCGTCAATGTGGCGATCCCCTCGATCGTGAAAGACCTCGACATCTCGAGCACTCAGGTGCAGTGGGTGCAGGAGTCCTACACGCTCGTCTTCGCGGCCCTGCTGCTGGTCTTCGGCACGCTCGCCGACCGATTCGGGCGCCGCCGGATGCTTCTGCTCGGCGTCGTGATCTTCGCCGCGTCGAGCGTGTTGGCCGCGATGGCACCGACGGGCGACCTCCTCATCGGTGCCCGCGTGCTGCAAGGGGTCGGCGGAGCGATGGTTCTTCCCACGACCCTGTCGATCATCAACGCCACGTTCCGCGGCAAGGATCGCGCCATCGCTTTCGCCATCTGGGGATCGACGATCGGCGGCATGACGGCTGTCGGCCCCCTCCTGGGCGGCTGGCTCACGACGGACTTCTCGTGGCGCTGGGCGTTCGGCATCAACGTGCCCCTCGGAATCGCGATCGTCGTCGGGCTGCTGCTGTTCGTGCGCGAATCGCGCGAGGCGACGGCGGCGGGCCGGGTGGATGCGGTGGGCGCGTTCCTCTCGATCGTCACGAGCGCGACACTCGTCTTCGGGCTCATCGAGGGGCGCAGCCTCGGCTGGTGGCTCGTCGACGAGCGCGTGACGATCGGCTCCTGGCGCTGGCCCGGAGACGTCTCTCCGGTGCCGATCTCGTTCGCGGTGTGCGTCGTCGCCGGTGTGCTGTTCGTTCTGTGGGGCAGACGACGGCAGCGCGCGGGACTGAGCACGATGCTGGCGTTCGCGCTGTTCCGCATCCCGTCGTTCCGCAACGGCAACATCGCCGCCATGATCGTGAGCCTCGGCGAGTTCGGCATCATCCTGTCGCTGCCTATCTGGCTGCAGAACGTGCTGGGTTACGACGCGCTGCAGACCGGGTTCATCCTGTTGGCGCTGGCGATCGGCTCGTTCGTGGCGAGCGGGTTCGCGGGGGCCTTTGGCAACCGCATCGCGCCCGTCGCCATCGTTCGCGTGGGTCTCGCCGCCGAGATCATCGGCGTCGCCGGCATCGCCGTCGTGATCGGGCCCGACACGGGCTGGGGCCTGCTCGTGCCGTTCCTCTTCGTCTACGGATTCGGTGTGGGTCTCGCGACGGCGCAGCTCACAGGCGTCGTACTGAAAGACGTGCCGGTCGAGCAGAGCGGGTCGGGCTCAGGCACCCAGTCGACATCGAGGCAGATCGGATCGGCGCTCGGCATCGCGATTCTCGGCACCGTGCTCTTCACGACGGCCGGGGCAGAGCTCGACACCCGACTGTCCGACGCGGGCGTTCCGGATGCCCAGCGCGAGCAGATCGTGTCGGCCGTCGTCGACAGCTCCGGCGCAGCGATCAGCGGACTCTCGGCAGATCCGTCGACGGCAGCGCAGGCGGAGTCGGCGAAGATCGCATTCTCAGACGGTACGAAGTACGCGGCGTTCTCTGCGGCGGCGTTCTTGTCGCTGGGATTCCTGGCCACCCTGTCGCTCAGCGGCCGGTCCGACGGCATCGATGCTCGGCGACGGCGACCCGACGGCGTGGAGGACGCCGCTCAGGGAAGCCAGCGGTAGAGCAGCTCGGGCTCGTCGTCGGCGCCGCCGGCCGCGTGCCGGCCAGACGACGTGCCCTCTCGCACAAGAGAAAAGCCCACGGTCTCGAGGAATCGGGCCGCCACCGCGTTGCGCCGGAAGACCCAGAGCTGCAGCCCTCGTGGGTTCTCCCGCTTCGCGACCTCGACCAGTCGGTGTCCGACGCCGAACCCCTGTGCCGTGGTGCGCACGAAGAGCTGGCTGAGCCATCCGTCGTGCAGGGCGACGACGCCCACGATGTTGCCGTCGACGGTCGCCACCCAGACGTCTGTCTTGTGCAGCAGAACGTGGGATGCCCACCAGCGGTCTTCGTCGAGGGTATTGCGGCCGGCGAACCACGGCATCGAGTCCGCCGTCGAGTAGTGGATCACCTCGGCCACGGCGTCAGCATCGCTGGCTGTGGCACGGCGCACATCGTCGATGTGCGCCGTGACCCGCTCGCGCTTCATCTCTACAGCTCAGACCCGCTGATCGAGAACGTGTCGCAGCCGGTCGCACCGTTCCTCATTCCGGTCTGAAACCACTTCTCGCGCTGTTCGCTCGATCCGTGAGTCCACGTCTCGGGGTTCACCTGCCCCGAACCCATCTCCTGGATACGGTCGTCGCCGATGACCGACGCGGCGTTTAATGCGTCGGCGATCTGCGCATCCGTCACCGGCTCGATGAATGTGACGCCGTCTTGATCCTCTGTCGTCGACGCCGCGGCGACCCACGCCCCGGCGTAGCAGTCGGCCTGCAGCTCGGTGCGGACAGAGTCGGAGGTCGGGCCGGTGTCCGTGCGATCGGTGCGGTCCATGACACCGAGGAGGTTCTGGATGTGATGGCCGTATTCGTGCGCGACGACGTACAGCTCCGAGAGGGTGCCGCCGGACGCACCGAACTGCGTGCGCAGCTCGTCGAAGAACGAGGTGTCGATGTAGATGGACTGATCGGGTGGGCAGTAGAACGGGCCGGTGGCGCTGGAGGCCTGGCCGCAGCCCGTTCCGATCGAGTCGACGAACAGATTGATGTCGTTCGTGGGGGTGAAGGCCACTCCCAGTGCGGGGGCCTCGTCGGTCCAGTAGTCGTTGAGGGAGTTCTCGGCTCCCACCATCAGGCACTCGACATCGCGATTGGCATCGACTCCTGTCTTGCACTTGTCGAGCGACTCCTCGCTCTGCGTGCCCTGCTGCGCGTCACCCGCGAGCCCCGTGAGGTCGACGCCGAGAACCTGTGAGAGCAGGAAGAGGCCGATGACCACGACCGCGCTGCCGCCGCCCACGGCGATGCCGGTGTTTCGTCCACGTTTGGACACACGACTCGTGTCGAGTTTGGCGTTGTCGTTGAAGGTCATAGCAAGAAGCTAGCGCTTCGGACAGGCCACGGGCAGCCCCCGACGGCCGGGCACGGCATAGTGGTAATGAACGATTTTCACCCACCGCACCCGGCCGGAGCCCATCGTGTCAGACCAGCATTCCCCCACCGTGATCACCTCGGAAGAGGCCGCCCTCGACGCGGCCGAGTCGTTGGCAGAGCTGTTCGCCCGAGACGCGGCCCGCGCGGATGCCGACGGCCGCGCGCCCTTCGAGCAGATCGAGGCGCTGCGCGCATCCGGCCTGCTGCCCGCACTGGTGCCGGCTCGTCTCGGCGGAGGCGGGCTCGACTGGCACACGGTGCTGCGGGCGCTGCGCCCGATCATCCGTGCCGACGCCGGGCTCGGACACGTGATCGCCTACCACTTCGTGAATTCGTGGCGCATACGGTTGAACGAGAATCAACACGTCGTCGACGACCTCTACCGGGGTCTGTCTGCGTCGTCGTGGTTCTGGGGCGGGGCCGGCAATCCTCGGGATGCCGGGCTCGAGTTGACCCCGACGGCCGACGGATTCACCGTGTCGGGCCGCAAGTTCTTCGCCACCGGCGCGCAGCTGGCCGACCGGGTGACAGCGAGCGGCACGCGTGCAGACACAGGAGAGCGCCTGGCCTTCGTGATCGACGCGAAGGCGCCAGGCGTCGTGCACCATGACGACTGGAGCAACATCGGTCAGCGGCTCAGCGCGTCCGGTTCGGTGTCGTTCTCAGACGTGGCCGTTCCGCACGCGCACGTGCTCGGCCCGAACGAGCAGGATGGCGAACTGTACCGACCTTACGGATCGCTCTCGATCCTGGCGTTCCAGCTCGCGATGAACCACATCCACGTGGGGCTCGCGGAGGGCGCGCTCGCCGAAGCCGCCGACTACGCACGCACCACGACGCGGGCGTGGGCGACCTCGGGCGTCGAGAACGCGGTCGACGACCCCTACATCAGGCAAACCATCGGCGAACTCACCGCGCAGACCAGAGCGGCGGATGCACTGACGTGGAGCGCGACCAATCTGTTCGTCGACGCCGCCAACAAGGGCTGGGAGCTCGGCGACGAGGAGCGCGGCCGGGCGGCGGTCGAGATCGCCGCAGCGAAGGTCGTGACGACACGCACGGCGCTGCACGTCGCATCGACCGCGTTCGAACTCATGGGTGCACGCGCCACGAGCGAGTCGGCAGCGATGGACCGGTTCTGGCGAAACGCGCGAACCATCACGCTGCACGACCCCGTGGTCTACAAAGCGCAGGAGGTGGGCGACTTCGCCCTCACGGGCACGTTCCCGACGCCCAGTGCCTACAGCTGAACTAGGCGGAGACGCTCGCGAGTTCGTCGTAGCTCGCGAAGTTCTTGGCGATCTCGCTGCCCGTGAAGTTTCCGACCCAGCCGTCGTCGTCGTGGAAGAACCGCACCGAGACGTACTCGGGGCGCGTGCCCATGTCGAACCAGTGCGTGGTGTTCGCGGGAACGGAGATCACGTCTCCCGCCTCGCAGAACACGGCGTTGACCTTGCCGTCGGCGCGCAGGTAGAAGACCCCGCTGCCCCGAGCGAAGAAGCGGTCCTCGTCGTCGTCGTGGCGGTGCTCGCTCAGGAACTTGCCGCGGGCGGTCGCAGCCTGCTCGAGGTATTCGGGCGAGTTGTCGTCGACGATCGAGACGACGTCGACCAGGGTGTAGCCCTGAGCGGCGTTCACGGCATCGATCTCGGCGCGGTATGCGGAGAGCACTTCTTCCTGCGTCGGCTCGGCCGAGAGCTCCTTGAGCTCCCATCGGCTGAACCGGGCGCCGAGCGTCGAGAGCACATCGGTGATGACCTGCGCGTCGCGGGTCTGGAGTTCGGGGGTGGCGGCGTTGTTCTCGTCCCACACGGTCAGAAGAGTCATAGACCAATCGTAACGATCAGGCCACGCCGGCGGCCACAGGAGTAATACGAGGTCATACGCAGCAAAGGCGGGGGACCCTGCTGGTTGAATCTGATCATCACACTCCGGACTCTTTCGCCGTGTGGCCCGACTCGCTTGCCCTACCCACAGCTTTCAGGAGAAACCATGGCCATCTCGCGCCGCATCCCCCTGCTCGTGCTCGCCGCGACGACAGTGCTCGCCCTGTCGGCCTGTGCCCAGTCGAACGGCAGCACGTCGGAGGCGTCGACCGACGCACCGGTCACCGCCTCCGCAGCACTGCCCGCCCCGTTCGACGGCGCCCCCGTCAAAGTCGCTCTGGTGCGCCAGTCCGGTGCCGGCGACTACTTCGAGGCGTGGGGCGCGGGTGCCGCAAAGCAGGCCAAGGCCGCGAACATCGATCTCACGGTCACGGATGCCCGCAACGACAACGCGAAGCAGGCCAGCGATCTCGAGCAGGCCATCGCGTCCAAGCCCGACGCGATCATCGTCGACCACGGCCAGACCGACACGCTGCAGCCCCTCATCACCCAGGCTGTCACCGCCGGCATCCCGGTGGCCGTCTACGACCTCGCCCTCACCGATGCGACCGGCGTGGTGACGACCTCTCAGTCCGACGAGTCGATGGCCTCGGGCGTTCTCGATCAGCTCATCGACGACGTCGGCGACGGCGCCAAGGTGGGCTACGTCTCGGCGACCGGCTTCGCCGCGCTCGATCGGCGTGCTGTCGTCTGGAACAAGTACGTCGCCGACCACAAGCTCGACGTGGTGTTCTCGACCGGCAAGGTGTCGGAGTCGACCGCGACCGACAACATCCCGCTCGTCGACGCGGCCCTCAAGCAGAACCCCGACGTCAAGGCGATCTTCGCGCCCTACGACGAGATCACCAAGGGCGTCGTGCAGGCCGTGAACCAGAACAATCTCGGATCGAAGGTGAAGGTCTACGGCATCGACATCTCGAACGCCGACATCGAGGTCATCACCGCAGAGGGCAGCCCCTGGGTCGCCACCTCGGCGACCGACCCCTCCGCCGTCGGCGCAGCCGTCGTGCGCTCGCTCGCCCTGAAGCTCGCCGGCCAGCTCGACGAAGACGACGTGCAGTTCCCGGCCAAGACGATTACCCAGTCGTTCCTGAAGGACAACTCGATCGACAACGTCACCTCGCTGCGCGACAAGGAGCCGAGCCTCGACCTCTCCGATCAGGTCACAGCCGACTGGCTTCCCGCCAACTCGTGATCGATTCGTCCGTCCCCGAGGGAGGCGAGCAGGCGACGCTGTCGCCGGTCGTCTCCCTTTCGGGCGTCTCCGTGGCCTACGGCTCGAACGTCGTGCTCACCGACGTCACGCTCGACTTCTTCCCGGGACGCATCACCGCTCTCCTCGGCGCGAACGGCGCGGGCAAGTCCACACTCATCAAGGCGCTCTCCGGCGCCAATCCGAGGTATTCGGGTGACATCGCCGTCGACGGCACGGTGCTGACGCTCTCCTCCCCCGTGCTGGCCAAGGCCCATGGCATCTCGACCGTTCATCAGAAGGTCGCCGACGGTATCGTTCCCGGCCTCTCGATCGCCGAGAACGTGGTGCTCGACGATCTCGCGAACGCCTCGCGTCACCCCCTGCGCAACTCCAAGCAGTCGCTCCTCGATGCCCGCGCGGCGCTCGCCACCCTCGGCCTCGACTGGCCCGATTCCCTGCTCACGCAAGACGCGGCTCGGCTCAGCATCTCGGATGCCCAACTGCTGGTGCTCGCCCGAGCGCTCAGGGGCACGCCGAGACTCCTCATCCTCGACGAGCCCACCTCGGCGCTGACCGCCGCGGAGGCCGAGCGCCTCTTCGCCGTCCTCCGCGCTCTGCGCGACACCGGGCTCTCGATCGTCTACGTCTCGCATCGCTTCGGCGAGATCGAGGCCCTCGCCGACCGCGTCGTCGTGCTGCGCGACGGGCTCGTGCAGCACAGCTCGGAGCGACCGTTCGCGTGGCACGAGATTCTGCACGACATGCTCGGTCGGGCGACCGAGCTCGAACAGACGAGAACGGATGTCCGCCGCGGACGCGACGTCGTGGCCCGCGTGAGCGGCGTCCCCCTCATCGCCGCGGCACCTCCGCTCGAGCTCGAGGTGCGCGCGGGCGAGGTGCTCGGCATCCTCGGGCTCATCGGAGCCGGCAAGACGGAGTTGGCCGAGCTCCTCGCCGGTCTCGCGCGACCGGCATCCGGAACTCTCGAGCTCGACGGCGAACCGTATGCGCCGAAGCGACCCGCCGATGCGCTGCGCCGCGGGGTCGTGCTCGTTCCCGAAGACCGCCAGCGCCAGGCGCTGCTGCCCGGCTGGTCGGTCGCGCACAACATCTCCATCCCCTTCCTCAAGATCTCCTCGGCGCTCGGCACCCTGCGTGAAGCACGCGAGACCTCGCGTGCTCAGCAGGTGATCGAGTCGCTCGGCGTCGTCACCGCAGGGCCGAATGCGTCGATCGACGATCTCTCGGGTGGCAACCAGCAGAAGGTCGTGGTGGGCCGCTGGCTCTCTGCGGGCCCGCGCCTCGCCCTTCTCGACGAGCCGTTCCGCGGCGTCGACATCTCCGCGCGTCGAGAGATCGGCGATCGCCTCAAGGATCTCGTGTCTGACGTTGACGCGGGGGCCGTCGTGCTTTCGAGCGACGTCGACGAGATCCTCGAGGTCGCCGACCGCATCATCGTGCTCGTCGCCGGAGCGATCGAACTCGACGCCTACGCCGATGAGACAGACAGGGCGAGCATCGTCGGGGCGTTCCTCGGCGCGCGCACCCGAGACCATTCCGCCGTTCCGCCCGAAGGACACCCGAAATGACCAGCGCTCCCCTCTCTCCCACGACCGCATCGCTCGGCGAGCGCGGTGCCGCCTTCGTCGTGCGTTGGGGCTTCATCGCCGTGACCGTCGCGCTCATCGCGTACTTCGTGATCACCGAACCCAACTTCCGCACCGTCGACAACGTCTTCGGCATGCTCAAGTTCATCGCCCCGACGGCCATCGCAGGGCTCGGCGTGATGCTCGCCATCACCGTCGGAGGTATCGACCTCTCGGTGGGCGCGTCGGCCGGCTTCGCCGTATCGATCGCAGCCTGGACGATGGTGATCGGAAATCAGGTGGGCGGAGTCGCCATCGCCGTCGTTCTGCTCGGAGGCCTCCTCATCGGCGGTCTCAACGCCTTCCTCATCGTGGTCGCGCGCATCCCCGACCTGCTCGCCACGCTGGCGACCTCGTTCGTCATCGTCGGGCTCAAGCTGCTGATCGTCGACGGCAAGTCGATCTCGTCGCAGATGTCTCTGTCTGACGGCTCGACCGCGCCGGGCAAGTTCACGGCCGACTATCTCTGGCTCGACCGGGGCAGCCTCGGGCCTGTTCCCATTCCCGTCATCATCTTCGTGGTCATCACCGCGCTGCTCTGGTTCATCCTCGAACGCACCCGGTGGGGTCGCGCCCTCTACGCGGTCGGCGCGAACGCAGAAGCCGCCCGTCTTGCCGGCATCCGGGTTCAGCTCTACCGCACCGTCGCCTACATGGGCTGCGGTCTTCTCGCCTCGATCGCCGGCCTGCTGCTCGGCGCGCGGATCGGCCAGGGCGACGTGTCTGCGGGCAACTCGCTGCTGCTGGATGCCGTGGCCGTGGCTCTCGTCGGCGTCTCGGTTCTCGGCATCGGCAGGCCCAACGCCTGGGGAACCGCGCTCGGCGCCATCCTCATCGCCGTGATGGTCACCGGCTTCACCATGGTGGGACTGCCGTACTACGCGCAGGACTTCGGCAAGGGCATCGTGCTGCTGATCGCACTGCTGTTCAGCTTCACGTTCTCGCGCCGCCGCACCGTCGTCACCGCCGGCAGCACCACGTCGTCGTAGAGACTTGTCGTCATGACCGATTTCAGTCAACTCTCCGTCGGCACCGTGGCCGCCTATCTGGCGCAGCGACCCGCCCTCGCCTCGCGCATCCGCACCGATGGGCCTCTCGACGTGGTCGAGGTGGGCGATGGAAACCTCAACCTCGTGTTCATCGTGCACGACGATGCCGGAGCGTCGCTCGTACTCAAGCAGTCACTGCCGCACGTGCGCACCGACCCGAGCTGGCCCATGACCCGCGAGCGCAGCGCCCGAGAGGCCCTGGTACTGCGAACCCACGAGTCGGCCGATGCTCAGCACGTGCCCGCCCTGTACGACTTCGACGACGAGAACTACGTGCTCGCCATCGAGAACCTCAACGACCACGACGTCTGGCGCGGTGAGCTGAACGAGGGTCGGGTGCACGGGTTCGCCGCGGCGGAGATGGGCCGCTACGTCGCCCGCACGGCTTTTCACACCTCGGTGTTCGGGCTCGACCCGATCGAGCAGAAGAAGCTGGCGGCGGCATCGATCAACCCCGAGCTGTGCGAGATCACCGAAGACCTCGTGTTCACCGAGCCCTACATCGAGCACCCGCACAACGCGGTGCTGCCCGCCAACGAGACCGATGTGGCTGCCCTGCGCGCCGATCGTGCGTTGCTGGCAGAGATCGGTATCGCCAAGTACCGCTTCATGACGAGCGCACAGTCGCTGATCCATGGCGATCTGCACACCGGCTCGGTCTTCGTGCGCGAGGCGTCTGATGGAGTGACGTCATCTGTTCGCGCCTTCGACAGCGAGTTCGGCTTCTTCGGACCCACGGGTTTCGACCTCGGCGCGCTCTGGGCGAACTTCGTCATCGCCGCGGCGCGGGCGACGGCGCTGGGGGCACCTGAGCGTGCATCGCAGATTCTCGAGCTGCCCGCTTCGCTGTGGAGCGCCTTCGAGGCCGAGTTCAGGTCGCTGTGGTCCTCGCGTCGCGACGATCGCGTGTGGGGCGACGACGTGCTCGAGACGTTGCTCGCCGAATTCAGGCAGGATGCCGCCGTCTATGCCGGGGCGAAAGCAATCCGGCGCATCGTCGGTTTCGCGAAAGCCAGCGATATCGAGACCCTCGACCCGGTGCTGCGCGAGGGCGCTGCACGGGGAGTGCTGCGGGCGGGTCGGGCGCTCATTCTCGAGCGCCGCGCCCTCGACACCGTCGAAGCGCTCTCTGCGGAAACCGCAGCGATCCTTCGCGCGACGGTCACTCGCTTCGAGTTCTGACCCCGGCGCCGGCACCCCTGTCGAAGGGCTGCACATCGACTCGGCGCACAAGCACCTTCCCCGACCGGTGACTGTGCTTCTGCGCCGAGTGGCTCCCGCGCACGCGATCGACTCGGCGGATACGCATCGAAGGTCGGAATTGAAGGTGCATTCGTGTCGAGTCGATGCGCGGCGGAGCTCTCCGCACACCAAGGGCCCGCACAGTCCCGTCGCCTAGGCTCATCGGGTGGATGCACTGCTCGCGTTCTGGGAGCGCGTGACGTCCCAGCAGCCCGCCCTGACCGCCGCCGAGAGCTGGATCGCCATCGCGGTCGCGGCCGCCATCGTGCTCTTTCCCCCGAGCTGGCGGCTCACGCGCCACGCCGTCACCATCGCGCACGAGGCGGGCCACGCCCTCGTCGCGACCCTCACCGGCCGCAAGCTGTCGGGCATCCGCCTGCACTCCGACACGTCGGGTGTCACGGTCAGCCGCGGCAGACCGCGAGGCCCGGCGATGATCGCCACCCTGCTCGCCGGTTACACGGCGCCGGCTATTCTCGGGCTCGGCGCATCATGGATGCTCGGGGCCGGCTATGCCACCGGCATGCTCTGGGCACTGCTCGCGGCCCTCGTTCTGGTGCTCGTGCAGGTGCGCAACTGGTTCGGCCTGTGGAGCGTCCTCGTCTCCGGCGCCCTCGTCTTCGCCGCGACCTGGTTGCTCGACGAGCGCTGGCGTGCGATCGTAGCCACCGCCGTCGCCGCGTTCATGCTGCTCGGAGCCCTGCGGGCCACGATCGAATTGCAGCGTGTGAGGCGGGGAGGTCGAGCAAGAAACTCTGATGCCGACCAGCTCGCGCGCCTCACCCACATTCCGGGCATCGTCTGGGTCGGGGTTTTCCTCGTCGTGGCCGCGGGGTGCGCCGTGATCGCCGGAGCCTTCCTGGGCCTCACACCCCTGCCGAGCGTCGCGGGCTGACCCGCGTGACTATCGCCGCGCGAGCGCGATCTGCAGCAGAGCCTCGGTGAGCTCGAGGTGCCAGCGGGCCTGGCGCAGATCCCGGCCCCAGGCGTAGATTCCGTGGTCGGCCACGATCAGGGCTGGCACGTCGTTTTCTCCCGAAGCCGGGCGCACGTAGAGTCGCTCGAACGCGTCGCCGAGCACCGCCATGTCTTGTCCATTGGCGATGACGGGAATCGTCACCGTCTCGCCGTGCGCCGAGTGGCCGATGCCCTTCAGCATCTCCAGGTCGCCAAGCACCACTCCATCGGGCCAGTGGTAGCCCGCCGTCACGGCCGCGAGCGCGTGAACGTGGATGACCGCACCCGCACCCGTAACCGCCGCGATGCGCGCGTGCAGCCCGGCCTCGGCCGAGGGCCGCTGCTCCGAGCCGCCTTCTCCGCGCACACCCACGCCTTCGCCGTCGACGATCACGATGTCGGCGGGCGTCAACTCGCCCTTGTCGAGGCCGGATGCCGTGACCGCCAGACGAAGCGGGTCGCGCCCCACGGTCACCGACAGATTGCCGGCCGTTCCGGGCATCCACCCCCGCGCGGCGAAGCGCGCACTCTCGGCGGCCAACTGAGCGCCGGCCCGGCCAAGCGTGTCGGCTGTGACCACACCCTCGTCGAAGACGTTCACGGCGCCGAGACCTCGACGTGCTCGAACGACGAGACCACCGGGGCGGTTCCGAAGTCGGCGCCGAAGAACGGCTCGCCCTCACGAGAGAACGCGACCACCTGCCATCCGGCGTTCTGGGCGGCGCGCACCTCATCGGGGTTGTCGGTGAAGAACACGAGGTCGGCCGGCTCGGCGCCGAGACGGGCCGCGATGGTGTCGTACGACGACGCCACCTTCTTGGGGCCGGCGTTGACCGTGTCGAAGTAGTCGGTGATCAAGGGCGTGAGGTCGCCGTCGGGCGAGTGCCTGAACCACGGCACCTGCGAGGTGACCGAGCCCGACGAGAAGACCGCGATCTCCACGCTGTTCGCGTGCCAGGTGCGCAGACGCGGGATGACATCGTCGAAGAAGTGCGAGTTGATCTCGCCGCGGCGGAATCCCTCGGCCCAGATCTGGCCCTGCAGCGTCTTCAGAGGCGTGGCTTTCACGTCCTGCGCCATCCAGTCGTGCAGAACGCCCACGACCTTCTCCGTGTCGGCGCCCGACGGAAGCCCCGCATCGGCGATCGCCTGCGCGCGGGCCTCGGCGACGGCCGCGTCGTTCGCGTGAGCGTCGAGCCAGCCCTGCAGGCGGGGTCGCGCGTAGTCGTAGAGGTCGCCCAGAATGAACCCGGCGGCGCTCGTGGTGCCCTCGAGGTCGACCACGAGAGTGCGTGCGGTCAGCGAGAGAGATGCGGTGTCGGTCACGGTGTTGCTCCTGGGTGCTCGGGCGAAGTCGGGTCGTCTGTCAGGGTGAGGGGCGCGGCCGTTCCGGTCACGATCCAGTGCCGGGCCGCGTCGAAGACGGCGCGTTGGGCGCGCGCCGCGGCATCGGATGGCAGGCTCTCGAGATCGGCGGCGTGCGACCAGCCGGCCACCCGCCGCATGGCCTCGACGCCGGCGAAGCGCCAGGCATCCGTTCGCACGCTCTCGAAGAAGTCGTCGCTGAAGGTGACCGAGTCGTCGTCGTCCCAGACCTCCACGAAGGCCTGCCAGCTCGCTGCAATCGCGTCTTCGCGGGCGGCAGCCAGACCGTCGTGGCCCGCGGCCCGTGCGGCGATGGATGCGATGACGAGGTTCGACCAGAACAGCCCCAGATCGAGACCGATCGGCCCTACGAAGCTGAACTCGGGGTCGAAGACGGTGACCTTCTGCGGTTGTTCGGCAGCCGAGCCGATCATCACGGATCCCGAGTGCAGGTCTCCGTGCAGCAGGGCCTGGGAGGCGTTCTCGAAGCGGTCGCGCACGCGAGCAACGCCGGCCTGCACCTCGCGGTCGTCGTAGAGCGCAGCGACGCGCGCATCGAGCGATGGATGCCACCAGTTGTGCTCGTGCGCCCGGAACGGCTCGTCGAGCACGACCTCGGTGGTCAGTCGGCACAGCTCGGCGTTGGCCGAATCGGCGACCAGTTCGGCGTGAGCCGAGGCACCCAGGGCCTGCATGCTCGTGGCGAGGCTGAGCTCGCCCACGAACCGGCCCACGACGTCGCCGACCGTGCCGAAGTCGATGTACGACACCGCGCGCCCGGCCGTCGCATCCTGCACCTGGCGCACGAGTTCGTCGCGCAGCACCTCGAGCGCCGAGAGATCCTCCATGACCATCACGAAGCGGTCGAGGTCGACGTGCACGATCGACGGAACCGCATCGGGCACCAGCCGACCCAGCAGTTCGTAGGCGCGAGCCTCTGCTCCGATGCGAGCCGGGTCGATGGGCCACTCGGGGCCGGCGGCCTGCACGAACGGAGGAGCCTGCTTCACCGCGACGCTGCCGAGCGGCCCCGCGGCGATGAACACGCGGTTCATGTTGCCCGCGGTCACCTCGCGCACGGTTACCTCGGCGGGGTCGTCGGCGAGACCGCCGAGCAGGCCGACGAGGGAGAGGTATCCCACGACCTCGTCGCGATTCGTGAGCAGGGCGTAGTCGACGGTCATGGGCGCTCTCCGGCGAAGTAGTCGGCGATGCTGCCGGGGGCGAAGTCGCCGCGGTCGGTCACGATGCGGGTGACGAAGCGAGGCGGCGTCACGTCGAAGGCCGGGTACCAGGCGTCGGTGACGAGACCGGATGCGGTGCGCGTTCCGACCGTCGACAGCACCTCGGCCGGGTCGCGGTCTTCGATCACGATGTCCGCACCCGACGCGAGCGTCGCATCCGGGGTCTGCACCAGCGCGTAGAAGGGAACGTCGAACGCGTTCGCCGCGATCGCCAGCCCGAGAGTGCCGACCTTGTTGGCGATGCTGCCGTCGAGGCTGACCCGGTCGGCGGCGGTGACGAGGGCGTCGATAGGCCCGATCGATGACCCCGGGGCGAGGGCTGCAGCGCCCATGCCGTCGGTGATGAGCGTGACGTTCTGGCCAAGCTCGCGCAGGGTGTGCGCGGTGAGGCGTGCGCCCTGCAGGTACGGGCGAGTCTCGGTGGCCACCCAGTCGTAGCGCTTGCCGGCCTCGTTCGCGGCGCCGACGAGCTCAATCAGATAGGAGTCCATCCAGCAGTGCGTGAGAATCGTCGCCCCGTCGGGCAGCAGATCGACCGCGTGCCGGGCGAGCCTGCGGCTGCGGGCGTGGTACTCGTCGAGCCCCTCGCGCACGGTGCCGATTGCGCGCTCCACGAGCTCGTCGGTGTTCATCGCCGCTTCGATCGCGTGCAGCACCAGATCGACGGCCTCGCGCGGGTGCCCGTTGGTGGGCCGGGCCGTGGCGAGCGCGTGGCCGGCAGCAGCCATGGATGCGCGTGCCGCGTCGAGCGTCAGGCCGCGAGCCTGCAGGGCAGCGAGTTCGAGCCCGGCGTACGCGGCGTAGAGAGGGCCTGAGCTCTGCGTGACCATCGCCCGGATCGCATCGGCGACCTCGAGCGGTGTCTCCGCCCGCACCCACTCGGTGTGCTCGGGAAAGACGCGACGATCGAGGATCAGCACGGCGTGCTCGCCCGAGCGCTCATCGCTGACGAGCCGCACGGAGTCGTCGAGCGTCGCAACAGGTTGCCTCGCCCCGGCGCGCCTCGGCTCATCGGTGTGGGTCACATGCGCTCCTCAGTCTCTCGGGAAAGCCCCCATCGAGGATACCGAGCTTTGGCCCGGCTTCCCTGCGCCTTTGCTTCGGTATGTGGTCCGCGTCTGCTCCTCCACAGGCTCGCTTCCTGCGGGGTTATTCACAGGTAAAACGGCTGATCAGAGTTTGAATGCACGTGCGAGCCCAATGTCGGTGGCTGCTGTTTGACTTCTCGTATGGATCTCCTCGATGCTTCCCTCGGCGACATCGCCGCACGGCTTCGAGAGCTCCTCGATCTCGAGCGCGGCGCGGCTGCCGGCACCTCTGGTGACGCGCTACTCGAGGGTGCCCATGCTTGGGAAGACATCGGTCGCACCGGCGACGCAGCGCGCACCTGGGTCGCAGCGGAGATCGCACACGAGTCCCGCCGCGAACTCGACGCAGCCGGTCTCGCCTACAGGCACGGCTTCCCGTCGGCGAAGAAGCTCCTCGCCGCGACGACGAACATCTCAGAACGCACGGCCGCATCTCGCATTGCCCTCGGTCAACGGGTGCGCTCATCGGTCTCGATCTCGGGTACGCCCAATCCGAGCTTCTTCCCCGTGGTCGAGTCGGCATTCTTCGCCGGTCAGGTCGGGGTCGATGTGGCTGCGACGATCTGCCGCACCCTGTCCGAGGTCGTGAACCGCACGGGCTGGTCAGATGCCACCGACCGGGCAGAACGCCACCTGGTCGCGGCGGCAACCGCGACCGTGAGGCACGATCGTGACTCGCATGCCGACGCGGACATCGAGGCCGACACAGACGCTGAGGCCGACTCAGACACCGAGGCCGGCACGGTGGCGAGGTCTCCGAGGCTCTACACGGTCGAGGAGATCGGCCGGTTGGCCATCCGCATCCGCGAGCACCTCGACCCCGACGGCGCTGAACCTCGTGACTCGACTAAGCAGAGCCTGCGCGGCTTCAGCTACCCGAAGGTCGGGGCCGACGGCATGGCCCGCGGCAGATACGCCCTTCCGCCACTGCAACTGGGTGTTTTCCTGGCGGCGGTCGACTCCATCCTCAGCCCGCGCACGCCCGACCCCGCACCCGCCACCGCCACCGCCACCACCACCACCGCCGCCGGTGCCGAATCTGCTGACGGAGATGTGCAGGCCGAGCCTGCGCAATCGTTCTCGAACGAGCCGGCCGTCGTCGACCCGCGAACTGCAGAGCAGAAGCTCCTCGACGCCGTCATGACCCTCATCGACATGGCTGCAGCGTCCCCCGCGGCATCTCGCCTGAACGGTGCCGCCCCGACCGTGAATGTGCACGTCAGCCTCGATGACCTCACTGCCGGCCGTGGAGTCGGGTGGATCGACGGAAGCACTGAGCCGATTCCCATCAGCGCGGTGAACCAGCTCCAATGCGACGGCGACACCGTTCTCACCGTCTTGGGCCGAGAAGGGCAGGTCCTGAGCCACGGCAAAACACGACGATTGGCGACCCGACGACAACGAAAGGCACTGGCAGCGCGAGATGGCGGCTGCGTCATGCCCGGATGCACGGTTCCACCGTCGCGATGTCAGGCACACCATGTTGTTCCGTGGGTGAGTCACACCTTCCTGCCCGGGCGCACCGACATCGACAATCTGGCGTTGTTGTGTCCATTTCACCACTCCACGATTCACACGTCGGCGTGGCAGCTCGAGATGATTCACGGCAAGCCCCACATCAGGCCACCCATCTGGCTCGACCGGCAGCGAACCCCGCGAGCGGTAGGGCAACAACGCATCGGCAGGCCGTGGTGACTCGACTTTTCGAGAAGGTGGCGGGTTGCTTCCACCTCGAGGGGCAGAGGTACGCCGGTCTAAAGTTTCTCGCATGACAGTTCCCAAGCCGAAAACGGGTCGCTCGACGGTCTCGATCGTTGGGCGGGCCGTCGCGGGCCTGGTCAGCGTCGGCGCGGGCACCGTCTTCGTCTTCTGCGGCTGGCTCGTGATCTCGAGCCGGTTCGGCCTGACGCAGACCGATATGCACGGCTATGGCCTGATCTTCGGCAGCGCATTCGCGACGATCGCCGCGCTCGTTCTCGCCGTCGCGCTTCCCCTCGCATTCAGCCTCCGCCGCCGAGGTCGGGTGTACGCGTACACCATGCCGTTCTTCGTCATCGTGCTCGGCTTGGCGATCGCAGCCCTCGTGACCGCCTGACCTCACCGGCCGCCCTCCTCCGCGGGCCGCCCTACGATGGAACGACCCACCCCGAGCACCGATGGAGAGCCCCGCATGCCCACGAGCAAGAAGCGATCCAGCGCCAAGAAGCGCACCGGAGTCTCCCGCTCCGTCGGCACCTCCCCCACCGCGATCTCCGCACTCACACTCGCCTTCGGGTCGTGGTATCGAACGCACGCGGAGGGGCTCGACGACCACCCCACTCCCGACGCGATGCTCGCCTCGTTCTCGAGGCTCAACACGATCACCGCCGGCCTTCCCGGAAAACGCACCCTCGCGCATCCGGTGCCCGACACTCTCGATGCCCTGCTCGATCACTTCGATGACGCCGACGACGCCGAACTCGACGCTCCCGTCTGGGAGGGCGCATCGGTCGTCGATGTGCTCGACCATCTGCTCGACTTCTTGATCGAGACCGAGCGCTGGAGAGGTACGACGGCCGAGCTCGAGGAGAGCTCGGAGATCATCCACGAGCTCACCGGCGACGAAGGCGGCGCCGCGTCCGGCTTCTTCACCCTGCTGGTCGAGAGCCTCGAGACCGTCGAGGCAGCCCCCGTCGAGGCGCAGCTCGCCTCGCTCGACCGCTGGTCGGTCATCGCCGCGATCCCCGGCTTCCTCGCATGGATCGGCGACGGGAAGACCCTCACTGCGACGGGTGCGCTCCGCACCGCCGACATTCCCGTTGTCGAGGGACTGCTGGGTCTACCGCCGCAGCGGCAGGTTCCCGGGGCAAGCATGTGGGACTCGCAGCCACTCTCGGCCTGGTGGTACGCACTGGCCGAGTCGAAGATCATCGCACTCGACGGCCCCTCGCTTCGCGCGGGCTCTGGCTTCGGCCCCTGGGTCGATGGCGACTCAGCCGAGGCCCTCGAGTTGCGAGTGGCGTTCGTTCGCCACTACCTCACGTGGTGGCTGACCAAAGAGCTGGATGCCGACACCGAGTTGGGCTCGGAGGTCACCATCCGGGTCATCGGCCAACTCTGCGTGGCCCTCTCGCCCGAGCTGCTGCCCGGCGCATCGGTCGACGCGCTCAATCTGGTGTTCGACGACGCGCGGCCCGATCACGATGACCCCGACGACGAGGGGCTGTTCGGCGACGATGACGAAGAGCTCTCGGCCGAGGTGCACCGCCTGTCGAACGAGTACGCGTCCGAGCGCACGGTCGCCGTACTCGGCGAGCTGTCCACCTCGGGTGCGCTGACAGAGACGCCCGTGGCGACCGGAGGCATCCGCTACGTCGTCGAACCCGACCGCGCGCATGCCTTCTCTCGAGCGCTGCAGCTGGCCGTCGGCGGGTTCGTCGACGACGAGCCGCGCGATGACGAGGGCGAAACCGCCTAGCTAGTTCGCGGCGAAGCGGTCGGTCGCCTCGATCAGCGCGTCGAGGATGCCGGGCTCGTCGAACGCGTGACCGGCGTCGGGAATCAGTCGGAACTCCGCCTCGGGCAGGGCCTCATGCAGATCCCAGGCCGTGACGGCGGGAGTGCAGAGGTCGTAGCGACCCTGCACGATCACCGTGGGAATGTCTCGCAGCACCGAGGCATTCGCGATGAGCTGCCCGTCCTCCATCCAGCCCTCGTTCACGAAGTAGTGATTCTCGATGCGCGCGAACGCCAGCGCGTAGACGGGGTCGGCGAACGCCGCGACGAGTTCGGGCCGCGGCAGCAGGGTGATGGCGGATGCCTCCCACGTCGCCCACGCGACGGCCGCCGGCCCGTGCACGGCCGGGTCGGGGTCGTTGAGCAGCCGGTGGTAGGCCTGGATGAGCGCACCGCGCTCGTCGACGGGCACCGGGGCGAGGAATCCGCCCCAGAGGTCGGGCAGCACCTCGTTGGCCCCGGCCCCCTCGTAGAACCAGGCGAGCTCCGAACGGCGCAGGGTGAAGATGCCGCGAAGCACGAGTTCGCTTACGCGGTCGGGATGCGTTTCGGCGTACGCGAGCGCGAGGGTGCTGCCCCACGAACCGCCGAACACCTGCCAGCGGACGACGCCGAGGTGCTCGCGCAGCAGTTCGAGGTCGGCCACGAGATGCCAGGTGGTGTTCGTCGCCAGATCGAAGCCCGGCTCGCTGGCGTGTGGCAGGCTGCGCCCGCAGCCGCGCTGGTCGAGAACGACGATCAGGTAGCGGCTCGGATCGAACAGCCGACGATGCGCGGGACCCGATCCGGCCCCCGGTCCACCGTGCAGGAACACGACGGGCTTGCCATCGGGGTTGCCCGACGTCTCCCAGTAGATCGACTGGCCGTCTCCGACGTCGAGCAGGCCGGAGTCGAAGGGCTCGATGTCAGGGTAGAGAGTGCGCATGACTTAGCTGGCCGCCTCAACAGCGGCTTGGGTGAGTTCCACGAACTCGTCGGGGGTGACGTACTCGCCCATAGTGGACTTGACGCTTGTGACCACTACGACTCCATCGCCTGCGGCTAAGAAGAAGGGAAGGTCGTGCTTTACATAATTGATGGTGACGCTGAGCGTGTACCCGATGACGGCGCCATCAATCCCCGTCGTGGGGAGAGGACTCAGCTCGAACTGGGCCTGCTTCCCTTGGACCGTGGTTTCTTGGGGGTTGCCAAAGCAAGGGGTAACGGCAGCCTCGATGTCTGCGACGACTTCCTGGGGGTTTTCGGCGGGGGCGACGCCCTCGCTGAATTCAGCGTCTCTGCGCTGGAACGTGATTGTGGCGGCGCTGTCTGGATCCAGATTGACCACCGAGCTCAGGTCTCCTGCGCAGACGTTGTCGTCGGTGCTCTTATCCGACGACGTCGCAGGAGACTCGCTCGTGTCTTCTGGCTTGATCGCCCAGCCGCCGGTGGGGATCTCGTCGAGAGTCAGCAGCTTCGCTTCGAGGTCTTTCTTCGAGTCGGCGGTGGCTACGGGCGCGCTCGGCGCGCTCGATTTGCTGGCCCCATCGGTTCCGCCCGAATGGGATGGGCTGCCCGAGCAACCGGCGGCGCTCATAGCGACAATCGCCCCGAGTGTGAGAGTGCTGAGTAACCGTGTTTTCAAAGCGAGCCTCCTTGATTAGCGGAGCCCCAGTATCCCAAAACGACGTCCGCGGCGAACGACGTGCCTGGTACTCAGCGTCCCACGAGCCCCGTGTCGTAGGCGAGGATCACGGCGTGCACGCGGTCGCGCAGCTCGAGCTTCTGCAGAATGCGACCCACGTGGGTCTTCACTGTCGATTCCGACAGCACGAAGCGTGCGGCGATCTCCATGTTCGACAGGCCCTCTCCGATGGCAGTGAGCACCTCGAGTTCGCGCTCCGTGAGCACGGCCAGCCGCGCAGCCGAGGCCGTCTGCGAGGGCCCGCCCGACGCATCCGGAAGGCTGTCGCCGAACATCGTGAGCAGCTCGCGGGTGATGCGCGCCGAGACGGCGGCGTCACCCGACGCGACGGCCCGAATGGCGGTGACCAGCTCGGTCGGTCTCGCGTCTTTGAGCAGGAATCCGCTGGCGCCGGCGCGTAGGCCGGCGAACGCGTACTCGTCGAGGTCGAAGGTGGTGAGGATGATGATGCGACTGGCCGCCTGCTCGCGCACGATCTCGCGCGTCGCCTCGATGCCGTCGAGAACCGGCATGCGCACATCCATGAGGATCACGTCGGGCCGGAGGGCGCGCGCCTGTCGCACCGCGTCTCGGCCGTCGCCCGCCTCGCCGACGACCTCGAAGCCCGGCTCCGACTCGAGCACCATGCGCATGCCCACACGCAGCAGGGCCTGATCGTCGACGAGCAGGATGCGCACGGCCGGGTGTTCGACGGAGCCGGTGGAATCGGGGGCGAGACTCATAGCGGGGTGCTTTCTTATCGGGATGAATGATCTGAAGGGTCGGCTGCCGTGGGAATCGTCGCGTGCACGCGCCATCCCCGGGGCTCGACGGCGCCGGCTTCGACCGTGCCTCCGTAGAGCGCGACGCGCTCGCGCATGCCGATGAGCCCGCGACCCGAGCCGACCGAGACCACGGCCGAGTCCGTCGCGACGCCGAAACCGTCGTCACGCACCGTCACCTCGCTGAGCGCCGGATCCGTGAAGTCGACCGTGACCTCGACTCGCGACGGAGTCCGCGAGTAGCGCAGGGCATTCGTCAGGGCCTCTTGAACCACCCGGAAGACGGTGAGCTGCGTGGCGGAGTCGTCGGGAACGGCGCCCGAGATGGTCAGGGTAATGGGGAGTCCCGCGGCGCGATACGAGTCGATCAGGGGGCGCAGCTCGTCGAACGTGGGCTGCGGCGCGAGAGGAACGGCACCCGTGGCGGTCGGATCGTCGGCGGGGCCGTCGCCGGAGGCTTCGGTCAGCACCCCGAGCACCCGACGCATGTCGGTGAGCGACGTGCGGCCGATCTCCGAGACGTGCGCCATCGCATCCATCGCCCGGCTCGGGTCGCTGGTCGCGGCGCGCGTCGCGCCATCGGCCAGGGCGATCATCACCGTCAGACTGTGGGCGACGATGTCGTGCATCTCGCGGGCGATGCGGGCCCGTTCGGATGCCGTGGCGAGTTGCGCTTGCTGGTCTCGCTCGCGGGCCAGCTGGGCTGCGCGGGCGAACAGCGCATCCATGTACCGCGCCCTGTTGCCGACGCTGATGCCGATGAGCGTCGCGATCACGAAGACCATTCCGTAGCCGAGGAAGGCGACCAGCCCCACCGCCACGTCGAGGAGGCCCGCTGAGAGCGCGCCGAGTGTGGCGGCGGCCGTTCCGATGATCGTCCACAACCAGGCCGATCTTGCCGATCGATAGACCGCGAGCGCGTAGAGCGCGATGACCATCGCGATGATGCCGACCGACGAACCCGTGTTGCCGGGGAAGATCGCCAGCAGAAGCACGCTCGAGATGCCCGCGAGGATGCGCGGAATGAAGCGGCGGAACAGGATGGCCGCTGTCGTGCCGAGAGAGAGGATGCCCGACAGCAGCACGACGGCGATCGGCACGGAGCCGGTCGCCGACGAGATGACCGATCCGAGCGACGCGTAGTAGAACAGGCCCATCAGAACCGAGTCGATGATCCACGGGTTGCGACGGAAGAACGTGCGGATGAATCCGGGAGGCTTCGGCAGGCCGAGTCTCTGAGGGTCGTAGTCTTCGCCCCTCTTGGGGCGCAGAACGCGCGACGATCCAGCCTGGGCCTGGGGCACCGGGGCTGGATCGGTCGACACGAGAGCTACGCGTCCCTTCGCTTCATCAGAACAGCCGCGGCAGTGAGCAGAACGGCGACCCATCCGAGCATAACGAGCAGCGCCTGCCAGGGTTCGAAGATGCCACCCCAGTAGTAGAGGCCCTGCCCTGCGGAGCTGGGTGTCCACTCGGCCATGCTGTTGGCCCACGGCGCGGGGATCACCGAGAGGATCGTGGGTGCCACGAGCAGCAGTCCGAGGCTCGCCGCGATGCCACCCGGGGTGGAGCGCAGCGTGGCCCCGATGCCGAGCGAGATGAGGCCGATCAGCACCAGGAAGCCGGCGGCACCGACGAAGTGCAGCCACAGCGCGCCGTCGAACGGGTCGGCCTGCACTCCCACGCCGCCGAGGATCGGTATCGTCACGAGGTAGCTCGCGACGATGCCCACGAGCGTGACCATGAACGTCGCGATCGAGAAGACGATGGCCTTGGCGGCGAGCACCGGCAGGCGACTCGGCACGGCCATGAACGACGAGCGGATCTGCCCGGTCGCGTACTCACCGCTGATCACCAGCACGCCCAGCACGGCGATCACCAGCTGACCGAAGACGAGACCGACGGTCGAGACGGTGACGGCCGCATCCGTCGCGGCCTCACCGGATACCTGGCCGAAACGACCGTCGGCGGTGAGTGCGAACAGCACCGCCATGCCGACCTGGATGGCGAGGATGATCCCGAACGACCACCAGGTGGAGCGCAGGCTCCGCAACTTGATCCACTCGCTGCGCAGAATGCCGGTGGCGCTGAGGCCCCGGTTCGACGCGTCGATGTGACTCGAACGGGCGAGACTGGGTTGGGCAAGGGTACTCATCGGACAACCTCCGGGGTGACGGACTGCGTGTGATATTCGACTTCGTCTGCGGTCAGACGAAGGTAGGCCTCTTCGAGAGAGCCGGTGACGGTGGTCAGCTCGTGCAAGACCAGACCGTTGGATGCGGCGATGCCGCCGACGGTCGCGGCAGAGACGCCGGCCACGTCGAGCGTCGAGCCGCTCGCACTGGTGATCTGAACATCCGGGGCGGCGAGCAGCCGGGCGAGCTCTGCCGCCTGCGGGCTCGAGACGCGCACCGAGGTGACCGCGCCCTGTCCGACGATGTCGGCCACCGGGGCATCCGCGATGACGCGGCCCCGACCGAACACGATGATGTGATCTGCAGTCATCGCCATCTCGCTCATGAGGTGGCTGGAGAGCAGAATGGTGCGGCCCTCAGACGCAAGGTGCTTGAGGAGCCCGCGCACCCAGAGAACGCCCTCGGGGTCGAGGCCGTTGATGGGCTCGTCGAGGATCAGGGTCTGCGGGTCGCCGAGGAGGGCGGCCGCGATGCCGAGGCGCTGCCCCATACCGAGCGAGAACCCGCCGACGCGCTTGCCGGCCACGGCCTGCAGGCCGGTCAGGTCGATGACCTCGCGCACTCGAGCCGCTCCGATGCCGTGCGTGGCACCGAGGGCAAGGAGGTGGTTGTAGGCCGAACGACCCGAGTGGATGGCCTTCGCGTCGAGCAGGGCTCCGACCTCGTGCAGAGGTGCGGAGTGCTCGGCGTAGAAGTGGCCGTTCACACGGACACTTCCCGCCGTGGGCCGGTCGAGCCCCACGATCATGCGCATCGTGGTGGACTTGCCCGCACCGTTCGGACCCAGCAGGCCCGTGACCTTGCCCGGCCGCACGGTGAAGGTCACGTCGTCTACGGCGACTCGTTGGCCGTAGCGCTTCGTGAGGGACTGTGCTTCGATCATGTCGATCTCCTGTCGATTCACGTCTGTGAAGTTGACGTGGAGGAGGCCGACCCTCCCCCACTTCTTCGACAGTAGAAGTCGGCGAAGACGAGCGAATCGCCCGCCGGGAGGGTCTTGATCGGAGCGCGTCGTACCCGGGTACCACCCGGGGGCTCAGCGGTCTCGGTGCACGGTGCTAGATGCGCTCCTTCTGCTTCTTCGACAGTGCCTTCTCGTCGATGGGAGCTTCGCCCGACGCGCGCTGCTCGGCGTAGTAGTCGCGTGCCTCTTTCTGACGCGTCGCCTCGGCGCCCGTCGCGATCGACGCGCGGATGTGCTCGGGGCCGTAGCCGAAGGCATCCACCAGGTCCTGGGCGTGCGGCCGGAGCCGCGCGATCAGGCGATCGATGTAGGCCGTGACGGCCTGCGCACGCTTCGGTGACAGGCGGCCGTTGATGAGGTACCACGCCAGGTGCTTCTCGACGAGGCCGAGCCCGAACAGGTCGCGCACCCAGGTGAGCACCACGCGGGTGCCCTCGTCGTCGATGTGGTCGAGCGCATCGGTGAACGCCTCCCACTGCAGCAGCTCTGCGTGGGCCCGGGCCGCATCGATGACCGCGCTCTGATTCGCGTTGAAGAGATCAGCGGCGACTTGCTTCGAGGCCTTCGTTCCCGGGCGCAGCCTGCCCGCCACCTCGGCGACCATGGCCTCGACGCGGTCGGTCAGCAGGGCGCGCTGGGCGCCGGTCTCGCGCAGCTGCTCTACGCTTCGAGCAACCGATCCTCGATCCGACAGGTTCTGAGCGAGGGTGCGCAGACCCGTGCCGCTGACGGTGCGATCCGTCGCCTGCTCGACGACGTAGCGGGCGAGCACCCCCACGTCGGCCTTGGCGAAGCGTCGGCTGTAGTCGGTGAGCAGACGCTTGGCCACGAGCTGCAGAAGCACGTGGTTGTCGCCCTCGAATGTGGCGTACACGTCGAGATCGGCTCGCAGTCCCACGAGGCGGTTCTCCGCAAGGAACCCGGCACCGCCGCACGCCTCGCGCGCCTCCTGCAGAGTGTCGAGAGCGTGCCAGGTCGAGAGCGGCTTGAGCGCGGCGGCGAGGGTCTCGAGGTCTTGCCGATCGGCATCGGTGTCTGTGGCACCCGAGAAGACCCCGTCGAACTTGGTGAGCAGCTGCTCGTGCGCGAAGCTCGCCGCATAGGTCGTGGCGATCAGGGGAATCAGTCGGCGCTGGTGCACCTGGTAGTCGAGGATCACCTCTTCGTCGGTATCGCTGCCGGCGGTGAACTGACGACGCTCGTTGCCGTAGCGAACAGCGATCGCGAGGGCCACCTTCGCCGCCGCCACCGAGGCGCCGTCGAGCGAGACCCTGCCCTGCACCAGGGTGCCGAGCATGGTGAAGAAGCGGCGGCCGGGGCTCTGGATGGGCGAGGAATACGTGCCGTCGACGTCGACATTGCCGTAACGGTTGAGCAGGTTCTCGCGCGGGATCCGCACGCCGGAGAAGTGGAGTCGACCGTTGTCGATGCCGTTCAGGCCACCCTTGAGCCCGTCGTCTTCGCCGCCGACACCGGGCAGGAACTGCCCGTCGGAGTCGCGCAGCGGCACGTAGAAGGCGTGCACCCCGTGGTTGATGCCCTCGGTGATCAGCTGGGCGAACAGCACCGCCGCGGTTCCGTGCACGGCGGCGTTGCCGAGGTAGTCCTTCCAGGCACCGCGGAACGGAGTGTCGATCACGAACTCCTGGCTCCCCACGTCGAAGGTCGCGGTCGTGGCGATGGCGGCCACGTCGGAGCCGTGGCCGGTCTCCGTCATCGCGAAGGCGCCGGGAACCTCGAGACTCATGATCGGGGGAAGGAACTTCTCGTGGTGATACTCCGTGCCCAGGTGAAGCACCGCCGCACCGAAGAGGCCCCACTGCACACCGGACTTGATCTGCAGGGAGGGATCGGCCGTGACGAGCTCCTCGAACCCGGCGATGTTGCCGCCGTGATCGTCTTCGCCGCCGAGGCTCTTCGGAAAGGCCTTCAGCACTCCTCCGTGCTCGACGAGCAGCTCGAGCTGGTGGAATACGGTGGCTCGGTGATCCGCGAGTGTCTGTCCGTCGACGCGTTGCATCTCTTTTCGAGCGGTGAGCGCGCGAGCGGCGATGCGCGCGTCGGCCCAGGTGCCCAGCAGGTACTGGCCGAGCGCGGCCGTGTCGATACGAGAATCCGACTTGTCGATCGTCATGCCGCCCGTCGTCTCGTCGAGATTCTCGCTCTCTTCGATCCGGTCTGCGAGCTGTGTCGAGCTGTCGCTGTTCGTCTGGTTCTTCACCGCGTCCACCATCATTGGCCTCTTCCGTGCGCTGTCAGCAAATCTTCATCCACGCTACGAGCGGGTGCGTGACCACGAAAATTCACCGTCCGTGCCCTACAACGAGCCCTCGCCGACCGAGGCGTCGCGTTGATGATGTCTACAGACGAACCCGGAATAGACAGGCGTTCCTCCACAACACCGGGGCGGTGGATCAGGCGAGCGAGGCCTCGACGCGACGGGCCTCGCGTCGCCGCGCCACGGCATCCACCGAGGTCGCGACGATGAGGGCCAGGCAGAGTACGGCGACGCCGGGCGCCACGAGGTCGATGGCGACGTTGAGGCCCGAGGACGTGGCGAGGGCGCCCGCAACGACGGCTGTGATGGCCTGGAGCAGATAGGAGAAGAGGTAGAGCAGCGAGAGGGTTCCGCCACGATGCTCGGGAAGCGCCGTGCGGTTCAGCAGGGTCAGACCGCCGGTGAAGACGAAGGAATACCCCACACCGCCCACGACGCACCACACGACGAAGAGCAGGATCGACCCCTGGGCCGCTGTGAGCTCCATCACGCCGAGGCCGGCGATGCTGATGACGGCACCGACGATGAGCGACACATGTGCCGGAACCCTCTGCAACAGGAGCGCGGTCACTCCGATCACCACCGACGATATGGCGAGCAGAGCGCCGACGATCAAGAGGTTCGTGGTGCCGGTGAGATCTCGCGCCATCGATGCGCCGAGAGACAGGAAGATCGCGCCGACGCTGTAGGCCACGGTGACGCCGAGGGTCGACGCGATGAAGGTGCGCAACAGGGAGCGGGGCACGTGGACGCCCGACGGCTTCCACCGGGCGGGCCGCCCGTCGGAGCCGACTACACGGGCCGGATTGTCGCGCCGCATGAACCACACCACGGCGAACGAGAGGCCGGCGAGAACGAAGAGCACCCAGAAGCTCAACTGGAGGGGCCACGGTGCGTACTGTGCGAGGCCACCGCTCACGAAAAGCACCAGGGTGAGGCCGGTCGATGTTGACACGGTCGTGAGCACCGAGGCGAAGCGCGGGTTGCTTGAGAGGTTGTTCTCGACGAGCGCCGCGCTGGCCGCGCCGAGCGCGAATCCGGTTCCCACGCCCTGCAGCACCCTGCCCGCGAAGAGAAAGCCCACATTCGGCGCGATTGCGAAGACGAACGCGGATGCGACGATCAGCCCGACGCCGACGAGCATCGCTCGGCGCCGACCGATGGTGTCGGAGATGCCGCCCGCGAGAAGCAGCACGAGCAGGAGTGCGACGGGGTAGGTGCCGAAGATCGACGTCGTCACCACGGGAGAGAGATCCCACTCCGCGGCGTAGCTCGGATAGAGGGTCGACGGCGCCCCGCTGGCCCAGAGACAGAGAGCCAGCACGATGGCCGCGGCCCAGAAGCTGCCTTTCTTACCCCACTGTCGACGCGTGCGAGTCTGATCGGTCTCAGCGGGAGTCATGGCGCCACACTAACCTGCCCCGAGACGGCCGTTACTTCTGTTCCTGCCGCGGGAACACGATCTTCTGGATGATGATGATCGTCGACGCCGCGACCGGGATCGCGACGAGCGCACCGAGGATTCCGCCCAGGGTTCCGCCGGCGACCGCGGCGATCACGACCACCGCCCCAGGTACCGAGACGGCTCGGTTCATGATGCGCGGACTCAAGAAGTACGCCTCGACCTGCATGTAGACCAGGTACCAGATGAGGGCGACGAGAGCGGTCAACGGCGAGGCGAAGAGGCACGTCAGAACGATGATGATCGAGCCCGTGAGCGTTCCGACGAGGGGAACGAGCGAGAACAGGAACGCGATGAAGGCGAGGAGCACGAATTGCGGGGCGCCGATGATCCACAGGAAGATCGCGCTCAGCACGCCGTTGACCGCAGCGAGCGACACCTGCCCGACGACGTAGCGGCCGACGGCCGAGGTGATGTCCTCGGACACGTCGATAAAGCCCGCGCGCTTGCTGGACGGAACGAAACGGTAGGTGACGCGCTTGATCGAGCGCAGCGACGCGAGGAAGTACAGCGTGAGGATGAGAACGACGACGGCGCCCGTCACTCCGCTCGCCACGCCCGCACCCACGGCCAGGATGCCGCCGCCCAGGTTCACGAAGTTGTTCGGATCGCTCACGAAATCGGTCACGCTCTTGGCGACCGAGTCGAAATCGACGACGCCGGAGAGCTGCCGTTCCGTCGTCTTCACGAAGTCGCTGTCGACGACGCGGTTGACGATGTCGGGGAAGTTGGCGATGAGATTCGAGATCTGCTCCACGATCACGGGAATGATCGTGAGGAGGAGCCCGGCGAAGGCGAGAATGACGCCGGCGAACACCACCATGATCGCAGCCCAGCGAGGGAGCTTCCTCTCGAGCCATGACACGAGGGGATCGAGGCCCAGCGCCAGGAAGAGCGCGACGCCCACGTAGATCAGAACCGTGGTGAGCTGCCCGATGACGCCGCCGATGAGGATCGAGACGAGCACTCCGAGCCCGCCGACCAGGCCGATGCGGAACGCGTTGATCCGCACAGGCGGAAGCGCCGTGCTTCCGGGAACGACGATGTCGGACTGGGGCTGCTGTACCGCTGCGGTACGGCGTCTCTTGAGGTTGAACATTCGGTTCCCCGTCTTGTCGTTTCGGCGCGCTCACCCCACCTTAGGAGGGTCTGTTGCGCCCGAGTGCGCGCTTGACTTTCTCGATGGCCGACACGGCGGGAACCTCGTTGTATACGCCGGCCGATTCCTGGCCCGACATTCGCTGGATGTCCTCCATCAGCACGTCGGTCAGCTTGCGCCTCGCGCGCGCCGAATTCGCCTGCCCGTACTCCGACGCGTCGATGGGACGACCGAACTCGACCGACACTTTGTGCACCCGGGGAATCTTCGAACCGACAGGCTGCAGCTTCTCGGTACCGATCAGCGCGACAGGCACGATGAGGCTGTCGGAGCTCATGGCGAGCCAGGCAGCGCCGGTTCGGCCCTTGTAGATCCGACCGTCCCGAGAGCGGGTCCCTTCGGGATAGATCGCGAAGGCCTCGTCTCGCTCGAGGATCGCGAGTCCCGCATCCAGAGCGTCTTGTGCGGCCTGGCCGGCACCGCGATCGACCGGCACCGCGCCGATGGCAGAGAAGAACGACCTCGCTAGCCATCCCTTTGCGCCTTCGCCGGTGAAGTAGTCGGATTTGGCGAGGAACGAGACGTTGCGTGGAGCGACCAGGGTCAGAACGACGCTGTCGATGAAGCTGAGGTGGTTGCTCGCGAGTAGGACTCGGCCGGTTCGAGGCACGTTGTCTCGACCGATCACCGTGGGCCGGTACACCGCTCGCGCCACGGGAGCGAGGAAAGCACGGCTGAGGAGGGTGATCATCCGTCCAGTCTCGCAGGGCGCTCATAGCTCCACGGGAATGCTCTGCGATACGACGTGTATCTATGCTCGGATTAGGATATGGCGTCGCTCGCGACGACCTCGAGCAGCGCGGCTCCGTACTTCTGGAGCTTGGCCTCGCCGATTCCGCTGATGGATCCCGCCTGGTCGAGCGTGCTGGGGCGCGCGCTGGCAACGGCCCGCAGCGTGGCGTCGCCGAACACGATGTAGGCCGGAACGCCCTGTTCACGAGCCTCGCCCGCGCGCCAGGCGCGCAGCTTCTCGAACAACTCCTGGTCGGCCGGTGCCAGCTCGGCGGTGGCCGCCTTCGACTTCGACGAACCCGACGAGCGCACGCTTCGAGCGGCCCGTTCGGCTTCTCGACGCATCGACACCGGATGACGGCCCGCGAGCACCTCGCCGCTCGCCTCGGTGATCACCAGGGTTCCATAGCCGTCGTCGTTCACGGCGAGCAGGCCCTGGGCAAGGAGTTGGCGCACCACTCCGCGCCACTGCTGGTCGCTGAGATCCTGTCCGAGACCCCAGGTGGAGAGGCTCTGATGATTCAGTTGCGTGACCCTGTCGGTGACCTTGCCTCGCAAGATGTCGATGAGCTGGCCGGCGCCGAATCGCTGATTGCGTTCGCGCTGCAGGCGCACGACCGTCGAGAGGAGCTTCTGCGCTGCGACAGTGCCGTCCCACGATTCGGGCGGCTCGAGGCACGTGTCACAGTTTCCGCACGGAGTGGACTGCTGCCCGAAGTAGCCCAGCAGGTTGACCCGACGACAGTGCACCGTCTCGCAGAGGGCGAGCATCGCGTCGAGGTGGGCTGACAGCCGTCGGCGGTGGGCGAGATCCCCGGGAGACTCGTCGATCATGCGGCGCTGCTGCACGACGTCTTGGAGCCCATAGGCGAGCCAGGCCGTCGAGGGCAGTCCGTCGCGACCCGCTCGACCCGTCTCTTGGTAGTAGCCCTCGACCGACTTGGGAAGGTCGACGTGGGCGACGAAGCGCACGTCGGGCTTGTCGATACCCATACCGAACGCGATGGTGGCGACGATGATGATGCCGTCTTCTCGCAGGAAGCGTGACTGGGTGGACGCCCGGAGTCGCGAGTCGAGGCCCGCGTGATACGGCAGCGCCTTGAGGCCGTTGTCGGCCAGGAACTGTGCCGTCTTCTCGACGGTGTTGCGCGAGAGCGCATAGACGATGCCCGAGTCGGTGGGGTGCTCGCCCTTGATGAGCGAGAGCAGCTGCTTGCGCACCTCGCCCTTGTTCTCGATGCGGTAGCGGATGTTCGGCCGGTCGAAGCTGGCGACGAAGTGCTTGGCCTGCTGCATTCCGAGGCGCTCGGTGATCTCGGCGTGCGTGGTCTCGGTCGCCGTAGCCGTGAGCGCGATGCGGGGAACGTCGGGCCAGCGCTCGGCCAACTCGGAGAGAGCGAGGTAGTCGGGTCTGAAGTCGTGCCCCCATTGCGACACGCAGTGCGCCTCGTCGATGGCGAAGAGCGCAATCTCCCCCTGGGCGAGAAACCGCTTCGTCGCCTCGTTCGACAGGCGCTCCGGCGCCACGTAGAGCAGGTCGAGCTGCCCGCCCAGGTAAGCGTTCTCGACGCGCGCCCGCTCTGCGGCATCCTGAGTGGAGTTGAGGAAGGCGGCGCGAACGCCGACCGCGGTGAGTGCGTCGACCTGATCCTGCATCAGTGCGATCAGAGGCGAGATGACGACGCCGGTACCCCGACGAACGAGCGAGGGAATCTGGTAGCACAGCGACTTGCCACCGCCGGTCGGCATGAGCACGACAGTGTCGCCGCCATCGATGACGTTCTGGATGATCGCCGCCTGGTCGCCGCGGAACGTCTCGTACCCGAAGACCCGCTGCAGGGCCTCGACCGCCGTCTCCGGAGTGGCGACGGCGACGTCGGCCGCCTCGGTCGCCGTTGCTTGAGCCTGCGTTCCCTGAGCCTGCGTTGCCTGAGCCCGCGTTCCCTGAGCCTGTCGAAGGGCAGGTGCCGGGCCTTCGTCATAGTAGGGATCGTAGGGCGGCTCTTCGTCGAGTGGTGGCGGTTCGGCCTCCGGGTCCCAGGGGATGTCTGCGTTCCACGTCACGCTCCGAAGTTTACCGGGGCTCTCCGACCCCGACCCCGCGAGCGCACTCTGCGACGCGGGTAGGCTCGATGTCCATGCTCGTCACAGCGTTCGGACTGGTCGGCGCGTTCGTCTACGGCGCAGCCGACTTCCTCGGCGGCCTGGCCTCCAAACGCATCTCGCCCTTCGCCGTCACCGGCATCGCGGCGTTCTCGGGGCTCGCCGTGCTGCTCGCCGCCTACCCGCTCGTCGGCGGCGCCTGGTCGGCCGAGGCCGCCCTCTGGGGAGGCATCTCGGGAGTCTCCGGAGCCATCGGCATCTCGTTGCTCTACGCCTGTCTCGCGGTCGGGCCCATGAGCATCCTCTCGCCCCTGACCGCGGTCGTGTCAGCCGTCGTTCCGCTGTCGGTCGGGCTGGCTCGCGGTGATGCGCTCGGGCCCATCGGCTACATGGCGATCGCTCTCGCACTCGTCGCCGTTGTGCTCGTGGGCTTCGTGCCCGAGAAGGGGGCCGTTCGGCCGAGCCTTCGCGGCGTTCTCATGGCCATCGGATCCGGCGCCATGATCGGTGTGTTCCTGATCGCCATCGACGTCGCACCCGCCGACTCCGGACTCGTACCCCTCTTCTTCAACAGAGCCGTGAACGGCGCCATCATGGTCGTGATCGTGCTGACGACCCTGATGGTCGCGCGGCGGCGATCGGATGCGCCGGCTCGGCAGACCGCCGCATCCGACGGGACTCCGCGGGCCGGTGTTCGCACCGCGGTTCTGCTCGCCCTGGCGTGCGGTGTCGCCGATGCGGCCGCCAACGGTCTGATTCTGACCGGGCTCCGACTCGGAGAACTCTCCGTGATGTCCGTGCTCGTCGCGCTCTACCCGGCGGGCACGATCGTGCTGGCCGCGATCGTGCTCAAGGAACGCATAGCTCCCCTGCAGGTCGTCGGGCTCGTTCTGGCGATCACCGCGGCGGGCATGCTGTCGCTCGCCTGAGGCAGGTCCGGATCGCCGGTTAGTTTGGTTACCCTGCCCTAAACTGGCGTGTGGAGGTCTGATGAGAAACGTGAGCACTCGGCTGCTCCTGACGTGCGCCGCTATCGGTGTCGCCGGGGGGCTCGTCTTCGCGATCAACGCGTGGATAGGCGGCACCGTCGCGGCACTCGCTCCTCTGTTCTACGGGTTCACGATCGGCGTCTACTTCCTTCCCGGCGTCGTGGCCCAGTACGTTATCAGGCGCGGCGGAGTCGCCCTTCTCACCGCGGCCGTCGCCGGGCTTGTCACCGCCCCACTTCAGCCGATCGGTTTCTGGGCGACGCTCATCGCCATCGCCATCGGCGCTTTCCAAGAGCTGTCGTTTCTCGTCACGAGGTACCGCCGGTGGAACACCTGGCTCTTCATCGTGGGCGGCATCGTGGCCGGAGTCGTCTGCGCCGCCGGCATGTACCGCACCCTTGCGGAAGACGCCCTCGACGCCTCCTCCGGAGCGATTCTCATGACCGGGTACTTCGTCGCCCCGGTCGTCTTCACGGCGATCGCGGTGCTGCTGGGTGCGGCCCTCGTGCGCACGGGCGTGGCGCGCGGCCTGCGAGCAGAGCGCGCACGCGTTACTCCCGCCGCGTGACCGACGACCGCGTCGGCCACCCGGAGCCGACGACCGACGAGGCGACCGCTCCGATCGTGCGCGTGCAGTCCGTGTCGATCCGGCACGAGGGTCGCGCGGCGGCGACACCGTCGGACGTGACCTTCGATGTCGCGCCGGGAGAGGTCGTGCTTCTGCTCGGGCCCTCGGGCTGCGGCAAGTCGACCCTCGCCCTTGCCCTGAATGGTCTGGTGCCCCACGCGGTTCCCGCCGAGCTCGCGGGCACCGTGACGGTGGGCGGGATGCGCACCGCCGACGAGACGGTCGCGCGTCTCAGCGAGCGGGTCGCGATGGTCTTCCAAGACCCCGACTCGCAGATGGTCACGGGCACGCTGCTCGACGAGGTGGCGTTCGGCCCCGAGAATCTGCTCGTCGACCGCGACGAGGTCCTCGCGCGCGCGGAAGAGAGCCTGCGCCAGGTGGGCCTGTGGGAGCGCAGGGGCGACAACCCCGACCTCCTGTCGGGCGGCGGCCGGCAACGTCTCGCGATCGCGTGCGCTCTCGCCATGAAGACGCCCATTCTCGTTCTCGACGAACCGACGGCCAACCTCGACCCGGCCGGAATCGAGGAGGTCTATGCGGTTCTGCGTCGTCTGGTCGAGACCGGCGAGCACGCGATCGTGCTCGTCGAACACAACCTCGACGCCGCCATCGATCTCGTCGACCGCGTCATCGTGCTCGACGCCCAGGGTCGACTGGCCATGGAGGGCCCGACCAGGCAGATCCTCCTCGACCGGGTCGACGAACTCCTCCGGCTCGGCGTCTGGCTGCCCGTGGCGCTGCTCGCGGCGCTGCGCCTGCGCGATGCCGGAGTGCCGATCGACCCGCTGCCGTTGACGCCGCGCGAGCTGACAGACGCTCTCGATGCCCAGGATGCCCTGCCCACGTTGGCCGCGCCGGTACCGGGTTCTGTGGTCGGCTCGTCGCACCGTGCCGACGACGACGAGCCGGCCGTGCTCGTGACCGCACTCGATCTCGACCGCGGGCGCACCCGCATCCTGAACGGGATCGATCTCAGGATCGAGCGCGGCTCGTTCGTGGCGATCGTTGGCACGAACGGCGCAGGCAAGACCTCGCTGCTGCAGGCGATAGCCGGAGTGATCCGCGCTCCGGCCGGGCGCATCCGCGTTCTCGGAGTCGACCCCGCCAAGGCCGACGCCCGAACGCTCGCACGCACCATCGGCTTCGTCTTCCAGAACCCGGAGCACCAGTTCATCAAGGCGACCGTGGCCGAGGAACTCGCGCACGGACCGCAGCTGCAGGCCGTACCCGCCGCAGACATCGAGACGCGTGTGTCGAATATGCTCGACCGCTTCGGGCTGCAGGAGCTGCGCGACGAGCACCCCTTTCTCTTGTCGGGCGGCCAGAAGAGACGACTCTCGGTGGGCACGGCCCTCATCGACGGTGCACCCCTGCTCGCCCTCGACGAACCCACGTTCGGCCAAGACCGGGCACGGGCGGCAGAACTGCTGGCGCTGCTCGACGCGCTCAACGCGGAGGGCACGACGGTGCTGGTCGTCACCCACGATCTTCAGCTGGTCGCCGAGCACAGTAGCCACATTCTTGTTCTCGACTCGGGCCGGGTCGCGGCTTTCGGACCCACGGCGGCGGTGCTGGCCTCCGACGCGCTCGAGACGGCCGGGTTGCGCACGCCGCCGCTCGCGCGCGCATTCCGCGAGGTCGCGCGTCATCCGGAGTGGCGAGCCGTGACTCGGCTCGGCGACCTGCCCGCCGGGGCGCCGTCGTGACGGCGGCGAGCGCATCCGTGACGCACCAGAAGGCCGATCCCTACGCGGCGCCGCGCGACTACGGGCCCGTGCGCTTTCTGCATCGCCTCAATCCCCTGTCCAAGATCGCGGCGCCCCTGCCCGCAATGGGTCTACTCCTCTTCGCCCGCGACATCGCGACGCCCCTGCTCTTCTGCGTCGTCACCCTGCTGATGCTCCTGATCGGGGCGCATCTGCGGGCTCGAACGGTGCTGCTGCTCGTGGCGGGCATCCCCCTGATCATCGTCGTCATGTCGGTGAGCTTCGGTATCTGGGCGGATCCTTCGCTGGTCAGCGACTCCCCCGTGCTCATCGAGGCCGGGCCGGTGCGCTTCACGATCGGCGCCTGGCTCATCGGCCTGGCCACGGCCCTTCGACTGGCAGCGATCGTGCTGCTCGCGCTTGTCGGCGGATTGACATCGACCGGTCCCGACCTGGTGCGCTCTCTCGTGCAGCAGCTCCGCGTGCCCTATCGTCTCGGCTACACGGCTCTCGCCGCGTTCCGCTTCGTGCCGCGCTTCGGCCACGAGCTCGACGTGATCAGGCAGGCGCATCGGGTTCGGGGTATCTCGGATGGGCGAGGCCCGATCGCGGCGGTCGCCCGAACGGCCGGCTACGTCGTTCCGCTGCTGGCGGGGGCGATCAGGCACGCTGAGCGTGTGGCGTTGGCCATGGACTCGCGAGCGTTCGGCGCGCATCCGACCCGAACGGAGCGCTATACGATCGCGTTCCGCGCGCGAGACTGGATCTTCATCGCCGCATTCTGGGCGCTGACCGCGGTCGTCATCGTGCTGTGACCATGACACTCTTGTGAATTGTTCCAACTAGGAATACCGTTCTCATCGAGCGTCACCGGTGCCTCCTACGATTGACGCACACAGCCTTCGCTCCTGTCGTCATCGTGAGGAACCCCCGTGCAACTCGTCCGCCTGGTCCTCCACCACCTCAAGCCCTACACGGCATGGGTCGTGGCGGTCGTCGTCTTCCAATTCATCTCCACGCTCGCGGCGCTCTATCTGCCCAGCCTCAACGCCCAGATCATCGACAAGGGCGTCTCGACGGGCGACACCGACTTCATCTGGTCGACCGGAATGACCATGATCGTCGCCTGCCTCGTTCAGGTGGTCACCGCCATCGCGGGCATCTACTTCGGCGCGCGAACGGCCATGGCGGTCGGCCGCGATCTGCGGCGCGAGATCTACCGTAAGGTCGATTCCCTCGGAGCCATCGACGTGGCGAAATTCGGCACCGCCACGCTCATCACCCGCGGCACGAACGACGTGCAGCAGGTGCAGATGCTGGTGCTGATGATGCTCAACTTCATGGTCTCGACGCCCATCATGTGCATCGGAGGAATCATCTTCGCGCTGCGCGAAGACGCTGGCCTCTCGTGGCTCGTCTGGGTCTCGGTGCCTCTGCTCTTCATCATCGTCGGGTTCCTCGTCTTCCTCCTCCTCCCCCTGTTCCGTCTGATGCAAGACCGCATCGACGGAATCAACAGCGTGCTGCGCGAGCAGATCATGGGCATCCGTGTGGTGCGGGCCTTCGTGCGCGAGCCGTTCGAGTCCGAGCGCTATCAGCGCGCCAACGAGGCCATCACCGTGGTCTCGATCAAGGTCGGCAACATCTTCGTGCTGATGTTCCCCGTCATCATGATGATCCTGCACCTCGCCACCGCCGCCGTGCTCTGGTTCGGCGGGCAGCGGGTCGACGCAGGCGACATCCAGGTGGGGTCGCTCACCGCGTTCCTCCAATACCTGCTGCAGATTCTCACCGCCGTCATGATGGGTGTCTTCATGGTCATGATGATCCCCCGGGCAGTCGTCTGCGCCGAGCGCATCACCGAAGTCCTCTCCACCGACCCGAGCATGGCTGTGCCTTCTCGGCCGGCGCCGGTCGTTCCCACCGTCGGCCGTGTCGAGTTCAGCGACGTCACGTTCGGGTACCCGGGAGCCGAGCGCCCCGTGCTCGATCGTGTCTCCTTCGTCGCCGAGCCGGGCAAGACCACGGCGATCGTCGGCTCCACGGGAGCCGGCAAGACCACGATGCTCAACCTGATCCCGCGCCTGTACGACGCGCAGTCAGGCAGCATCACCATTGACGGCGTTCGCGTCGCCGACCTCGACCGGCGCCAGATCGCCCGCCTCGTCGGCCTCGTGCCGCAGAAGCCCTACCTGTTCTCGGGCACCATCGCATCCAACCTGCGATTCGGGCGGCCTGACGCGAGCGACGACGAGCTGTGGCAGGCCCTGCGGGTCGCCCAGGGCGAAGACTTCGTGAGAGCGAAAGAGAAGGGTCTCGACGATCCCATCTCGCAGGGCGGCACGAACGTGTCCGGCGGCCAGCGACAACGTCTCTGCATCGCTCGGGCGCTCGTCGCCGATCCGCAGGTCTATCTGTTCGACGACTCGTTCTCGGCGCTCGACGTCGCGACCGACGCACGACTGCGGCAGGCCCTGTTCGAGGCCACGCGGGGAGCGACCGTGATCATCGTCGCGCAGCGCATCTCGACCATCCGATCGGCCGACCAGATCCTCGTCGTGAACGACGGCGTGATCGTGGCCCGTGGTACGCACGACGAGCTGCTCGACGAGAGCGAGACGTACCGCGAGATCGTCGGATCGCAGATGAGTGTCGAGGGGGTGGCCTGATGGCCCGCAACACCAAGAAGAGCTCGGCGCCCGACGAGACGCCCACCGCCATCGACGAACTCGTCGACGACGAGTTCGACAGAGACTTCGTACCGACAGAGGCCGACGGCGACATGTTCGGCGGCGCGCCGGCGAAGAAGGCCCAGCAGTTCTGGCCGTCGGCCAAGCGACTCATGGGCCTGCTCGGGCCAGAACGGGTCAAGATGAGCATCGTCGTCGGACTCGTGGTCATCTCCGTCGTCCTCACGGTCATCGCGCCCAAGATCCTCGGCCAGGCGGTCGACACCATCTTCAACGGCGTCATCGGCTCACAGCTGCCCGCCGGAGTACCGCTCGCCCAGATCGTCGCCGAGACCCGAGCATCGGGCAACAGCGACTTCGCCGATCTGCTCGAGAAGTCCAGCATCGTTCCCGGTCAAGGCATCGACTTCGTTGTTCTGGGGCGCTTGATCATCATCGTTCTATTGATGTACATCGTCGCGTCCGCCCTCAACTGGGCCCAAGGCTACGTGCTCAACGGCCTCGTCATGCGGGTGGTCTTCCGGCTACGCCAAGACATCGAGGTCAAGCTCAACAAACTCCCCCTGAGCTACTTCGACTCCCGGCAGCGCGGCGACACCATGTCGAGGGTGACGAACGACGTCGACAACATCCAGGCGGCACTGCAGCAGGCGTTCTCTCAGCTCGTGCAGTCGGCTCTCACCGTGCTCGGCATCGTCATCGTCATGTTCATCGTGTCGTGGCAGCTGGCGCTGATCGCGTTGATCGCCCTTCCCCTCTCGGCTGTGATCGCGGGCGTCATCGGCGCTCGCTCGCAGAAACTCTTCGCCGCTCAGTGGAAGAACACGGGCGCCTTGAACGGTCATATCGAGGAGTCGTTCTCTGGTCTCGAACTGGTGCGCGTGTTCGGCCGCGACAAAGAGATGGTCAACGAATTCGACGAACGCAACGAGAAGCTCTACAGCGCATCGTTCGGCGCGCAGTTCGTCTCTGGCATGATCATGCCAGCCATGACCTTCGTGTCCTATCTGTCCTACGTTCTCATCGCCGTCGTCGGGGGTCTGCGCGTCGCATCCGGGCAGATGACCCTCGGCGACGCGACCGCCTTCATCCAGTACTCTCGTGAATTCTCGCAGCCTCTGGGGCAGATCGCCGGCATGGCCAACATGTTGCAGTCGGGCGTGGCATCGGCCGAGCGCACCTTCGAGCTCCTCGACGCCGACGAGCAGCAGCCCGACGAGGTCACCGCCGAACTGCCGGCGCGCACCGACGGCCACGTTCGTTTCGACGACGTCTCGTTCAGCTACGACCCCGAGAAGCCGCTCATCGAATCGCTCTCACTCGAGGCCAAACCGGGGCAGACGGTCGCGATCGTCGGCCCGACGGGAGCCGGCAAGACAACCCTGGTCAATCTCGTGATGCGTTTCTACGAGTTGACGGGCGGGCGCGTCCTGCTCGATGGCGTCGACATCACCCAGCTCTCTCGGGGCACTCTGCGCTCGCGCGTGGGAATGGTTCTGCAAGACGCGTGGCTGTTCGAGGGAACGATCCGCGAGAACATCCGCTACGGGCGCCTCGATGCCACAGACGACGAGGTGATCGAGGCGGCCCAGGCAACCATGGTCGACCGGTTCGTACGGCAGCTTCCCCTCGGCTATGACACCGTTCTCGATGCCGACGGAGGCAGCGTCTCTGCGGGCGAGCGGCAGCTCATCACCATCGCGCGTGCGTTCATCGCCAATCCATCGCTACTCATCCTCGATGAGGCCACCTCGTCGGTCGACACGCGCACCGAGCTCCTGGTGCAGCACGCCATGGCGGCCCTGCGAACCGACCGTACCTCGTTCGTCATCGCGCACCGACTGTCGACCATCCGCGACGCCGATACGATCCTCGTGATGAACGGCGGTCGCATCGTCGAGCAGGGCAGCCACGACGAACTGCTCGAGGTGCGTGGCGCGTACTACTCGCTGTACATGACCCAGTTCCGAGGCGAGGACGAACCGACTGGCCAGCCCGCCGTCGATTCTCCACTCGACCCATCATCTGAAAGAGAGTGACCCCTATGGATTGGACCCTCGAAGTCGTCGTTCTCCCTGTCTCTGACATCGAGCGCTCGATCGCTTTCTACCGTGATCGACTGGGTTTCGTGCTCGACCACGATACCCAGACGCCGCAGATGCGTGTCGTCCAGCTCACGCCGCCCGGCTCGGGATGCTCGATCGTTCTCGGCATGTCCCAGATGGAGCCCGGGTCGATGAAGGGCCTGCAGCTCGTCGTGTCCGATGCCAGCGCCGCGAGAGAGCAGCTTCTCGAGAATGGGGTCGAGGTGAGCGAGCTCACGGTCTTCGACGCCGAGCGCGACGGAGGAACGTTCTTCTTCTTCGACGATCCCGACGCGAACTCGTGGGCCGTGCAGCAGATGGCGGTGCGGGCCGCCAAGCCCCTCATCCCGACCGACGCTCGCTGACGCGGCATACCGCCCGACGCTCGCTGACGCGGCATACCGCGTGACGCATCCGCGTCAACGACGAAGCGCCCCCATCCGCAAGGATGAGGGCGCTTCGCGTTGCCGCTGTGGCAGGAATTACGGCGTGTCAGTCACGATGAGTGACTAGACGCTGCGCAGATCGTCGAGCAACTGGTCGCCCGGGCGGGCGTTCACGGTGTTAGCACGGATCTCCGCGCGGCCGAGCAGCTCATCCATACGACGCTGGCGCGAACGGTTGATGAGCGTGATGACCATGCCCTTCTTGCCCGCGCGGCCGGTGCGGCCGGAGCGGTGCAGGTAGGTCTTGTACTCGTCGGGCGCGTCAGCCTGGATGACCAGGTTGATGTCGTCGACGTGAATACCGCGGGCGGCCACATCGGTCGCGACCAGCACGTTGACCCGGCCGCTGGTGAGCAGCTGCAGGTTGCGGGTGCGGCGCGACTGGTTGAGGTCGCCGTGCAGGCTGGTAGCCGGGATGCCGGCGTCGTCGAGCTGGTCGGCCAGCTCCTCGGCGAAGGCACGGGTGCGGGCGAAGACCAGGGTCTTGCCGGGGCCAGACGCGAGCTGCTGGATGATCTCGCGCTTGTCGCGCTGCTCGATGAGCAGCACGCGGTGGTCGATCGTGGAGGAGGCCTGGTCTTCACCGGCGACCTCGTGCACGGCGGGGTTCACGAGGAACTCGTTCACCAGCTGGGCCACGCCCTTGTCGAGCGTCGCCGAGAACAGCAGACGCTGTCCGCCGTCGGCGACCAGGCGAAGGATGCGCTGCACCGGCTCGAGGAAGCCCAGGTCGCACATGTGGTCGGCCTCGTCGAGCACCGTGATGGTGACCTTGGAGAGGTCGAGACGGCCCTGCTCCACGAGGTCCTCGAGACGGCCGGGGGTCGCGATGATGATGTCGGTTCCGCGCTGCAGTGCCGAGACCTGCTTGAACTGCGGTACGCCACCGAACACCGTGGTGGTGTTCAGGCCTACGGCCCGAGCGATGGGCTGCACCGTGCGGTCGATCTGCATGGCGAGCTCGCGGGTCGGGGCCAGGATGAGGGCGCGGGGAAGACGGCCGGGCTTGCGGCCCTTGGCTCCACCGTTCTCCATCAGACGCTCGACGACCGGTGCGCCGAAGGCGATGGTCTTGCCGGAGCCGGTCTTTCCGCGACCGAGCACGTCTTTTCCGGCGAGCACGTCGGGGATGGTCGCAGCCTGGATCGGGAACGGGCTGAGCGCTCCCATCGACTGGAGCTGGCGCTCGATGTTGTCGCCGAGACCCAGGTCCTTGAACGAGACTCCCTCGACCTCGACGGCCGTCGTGGCCTGCGCTTCGAGGCGCTCGAGCACGACGTCGTCTACCGGCGCGTGTCCGGCGGAGGGGCGGTCGTCGCGCTTCGGGTAGAAGTCCGAACCGCGGTCGTTGCTGCGCTGCGGACGGTCACCATACGACGGGCGCTCAGTGCGTGCGGGGCGGTCACCGTACGAAGGGCGCTCGGTGCGAGCCGGGCGGTCACCGTACGAAGGACGCTCGGTGCGGTCTCCATAGGAGGGACGGTCATTGCTGCGCTGCGGGCGGTCACCGTACGAGGGACGCTCTGAACGCTGCGGACGGTCACCGTAGGACGGACGCTCGGTGCGTGCCGGACGGTCACCATAGGAAGGACGGTCGTTGCTGCGCTGCGGACGGTCACCATACGAGGGACGCTCTGAACGCTGAGGACGGTCACCGAAGGAAGGACGCTCGGTGCGGTCTCCATACGAAGGACGGTCATTGCTGCGCTGCGGGCGGTCACCGTACGAGGGACGCTCTGAACGCTGCGGACGGTCACCGTAGGACGGACGCTCGGTGCGAGCCGGACGGTCACCRTACGAMGSACGGTCATTACTGCGCTGCGGACGGTCACCATACGAAGGACGCTCTGAACGCTGCGGACGGTCACCGTAAGAAGGACGCTCGGTGCGAGCCGGACGGACGGTCACCATACGAAGGACGCTCTGAACGCTGCGGACGGTCACCGTAAGAAGGACGCTCGGTGCGAGCCGGACGGTCACCATACGACGGACGGTCATTRCTGCGCTGCGGACGGTCACCGTAGGACGGACGCTCCGAACGCTGCGGGCGGTCGCCGTACGAGGGGCGCTCGGTGTTGCTGTAGGCGGGGCGCTCCGAGGAGCGAGCGGCGCGCTCATCGGCGTTCCAGCGGGCCTTCTTGGGCGCACCGGATGCGGGCGCGGCCTGGTAGCCGCGGTGGCCGGGCGACTTGCTTCCCGACTTCGAACCGTTCGGCACGTAGTTCTTGGCAGGCTTGAATCCGCCGGATTTGTTGGTTTTAGGCATGGTACTTTCCGGGTTTTATTAGATTGCATGGCAAAACGACAACCGGAATTGGTTGTAACTTCGCTAGAACCCGGAATATCTTCAGTCCGGGGCCGTGTCATACGTTGACAATTCCTTGTGAGCAACGGGGATATTCGTATACGACACGAATGACCGCTGGTCAGTGCGTCCATACACTGACAAAGGAAAACCGGCCCACCAGACTTACAAACCCTTCCGCGATAAAATCGCGGTGTCTAGAGCCGACCTGTAAACGTTACACGTCGCGACGCTCTTTGTCACTCGCTTCTCTCGGATCGGCCCCGTGAACGCGAACGTGCGAGGCCCCCGAGGGAGCCTCGCACGTCGTTCGGTGCTGAAAGTCGACTACGCGTCGAAGCGCGCACCCTCGGGCTTGGAGGGCAGGATCGTGAGAATCAGAACGATGATTCCACCCACGATGGGCACCAGGGCCAAAAAGACGAAGAAGCCGGAGAAGTTGGCATCGTGGAGACGGCGGACGAGGACAGCGATCGACGGAACGATCGTGGCGAGAGCCCAGATCAGAGTCAGGATACTGAAGATCACGTAGCCGGCACCGGGGCCCTGATACGTTCCGTCAGCGGCGACGCCGCCTGCACCACCGGTGACCAGGGCGAGCAACTGAAGCACGCCGGTGACGATCAGCGACACCAGGTACCACCACCAGTACTCACTGAGGCTCGCGCGACCCGTGAACGTGGCGTACTTCTTGAAGAAGCGGCGAACGGCGTCGGGAAGCGAGGCTCCGTAGAGCGGAGCCGAAAGGGGGACGGCGCCGGAGTATCCGGCCTGAGGCGTGGTCATCATGTGCTCCTGTGGATTCGACGAGAATTGATCATGATCCTAGGGAACACTCGGGTCATCCGATACAAGATCATCGGTTGTTACGTCGCGCGTCGCTCCCCGTTCAGGACGACCACTGATTACTCGACGACGGCGGGGTCGCTCATCCTCCGCACTCCGGGCGCACCGGCGCCGTCTCCCTCTTCGCGTTCGATGCGGCGCACCTTGCGTCGCTCGAGCCATCCGTAGACCACCGAGTACAGCACTGGGAGCACGAGCAGCGTGAGCACGGTCGACGAGACCAGCCCGCCGATGACCACGAGCGCGAGTGGCTGCGAGATGAAGCCGCCGTGACCGGTGAGCCCCACCGCCATGGGCAGCAGTGCGAAGATCGTGGCGAGCGCCGTCATGAGAATCGGCCGAAGCCTGCGGCTCGCACCGTCGATCAGCGCCTCGCGCACGGTGCGCCCCTTCTCGCGGTACTGGTTCACCAGGTCGATGAGCACGATGGCGTTCGTCACGACGATTCCGATGAGCATCAGCACACCGATGATCGAGGGCACGCCGAGCGGGATTCCCGACACGAGCTGCAGGATGATCGCTCCCGTCGCCGCGAAGGGCACCGACACGAGGAGGAGCACCGGCTGCAGCAGGCTTCGGAACGTCGCCACCATCACGACATAGACGATGAGGATCGCGACCAGCAGGGCGATTCCCAACTGGCTGAAGGCATCGCCCTGGTCGCTGGTCACGCCGCCGAGAGTGGCAGTGGCCCCCGCGGGGAGCTTGGTGTCGTTCACCGCCGCCTGCACCTCCGCGCTTGCGGTGCCGAGGTTGTCACTCGCCGGCGTCGCCGTGATCGTGGCGGTGCGAACTCCCTTGACCGTCGTGATCGAGGCCGGCCCGTCGACGGTCGCGACCGACGCGACCGAATCGAGGCGAACCAGGCCTGCCGCACTGGGAATCTGTAGCGCGGCGAGGTCTGCGACCGTTGCCGGCGAGGTCTGCGACTGGATGTACATCGTGTAGCTGGTGTTGTCGATGAAGATCGTGCCGAGGGTCTGCGGTTGCATCGCCTGCGACACGATGCCACCCACGACGGTCTCGCTGAGCCCGGCCGAAGCAGCCTTGACCCGATCGACGGCCACAGCGATGTAGGGCCTCGAGTTGCTGAGGTTGCTCTCGCTCTGCGTGATCGCATCGAGCTTCGAGACCTTTGCCAGAATGGCATCGGATGCCTTCTGTAGATCTTCCGCACTGGTCGCGGTCACGTCGACAGCGATGTCACTCGACGTTCCGAGCCCGGCCGACGCCGCCACCTGGATGTCGCCGGCGTCGCTCGTCTTCTCGAGCGTCGAGCGCACGGTCTCGGCGAGCGCGTCCTGGTCGGCGCTCTCATCCGTGGTGATCGAGTAGGTGATCGCCCCCGCTCCCCCGCCGACGAAGGCGTCGCGCAGCGCGGAGCCGCTCGAACCGATGCTGAGCTGCACCGTCTCGATTCCCTTGATGCCGAGCAGCGCCTTCTCGACCGTCTGGGCGGCCGTGTTCTGCGCATCCAGGCTCGTGCCGACGGGCACCGTCTGCGTGACGGTCAGGGTGTTCTGGCCACTCGAACCGAGGAAGTTGGTCTTCATGAACGGGGTGAGACCGAGCGTGAGGATGAGCAGCAGCCCAGCCGACACGAGGGTGATGACCGGCCGCTTCAGCGTGGCCTCGAGAATCGGCAGGTAGCGCTTCTGCAGTGCAGACGGCTTCTCCTCCTCCGCGACCACCTGCTCCTGACGGCGGGCACGACGAGACTCGAGCCCTGTGGCCGGATCGACCGGCGCGACAGGGGCGGATGCGACGGCGTGCGCGTGACTCTTCGCCTTGCGTGAGCGAAGGAACCAGTAGGCGAGCACGGGCACGATCGTGAGCGCGACCACGAGGGAGGCGAGCAACGCGATGGTGACGGTGAGCGCGAAGGGCCGGAACAGCTCGCCCGTGGTTCCCTCGACGAAGGAGATCGGAAGGAACACGGCCACCGTCGTGATCGTCGACGCGGTGATGGCGCCGGCCACCTCGCGAACGGCCTCGACGATGATGGCGGCTCGCGCGGCCCCCGCCCGGTCACTGCCGCCCTGCATGCGGGCCACACCCTCGGGTGAGGCCAGATGCCTTCGGATGTTCTCGATCACCACGATGGAGTCGTCGACCACACGGCCGATGGCGATGGTGAGCGCGCCGAGGGTGAGGATGTTCAGCGAGTAGCCCGCGGTCTGCAGGCCGATGAAGGTGATGAGCAGCGAGGTGGGGATGGAGATCGCCGTGACGAGCGTCGACCGGATCGACAGCAGAAACACGAGGATCACCACGACGGCGAAGAAGAGACCGAGCAGCCCCTCCTCGGTGAGCGCCTGGATCGACTGCTGGATGTAGGGCGCCTGGTCGAACACCACCGTGAAGGTGGCGCCGTCGAGAGCGGTCTTGAGCTTCGGAAGCAGGTCTTGAACCGCGTTCGAGACCTCGACCGTGTTCGCGGCCGGCAGCTTCGTGATGGCGATGGTGAGCGCGGGCTTGCCGTCTACCCTCGAGATCGACGTGACCGGGTTGTCGGTCAGCGCCACGGACGCCACGTCGGCGATCGTGTAGACACCGCCTTCCGGCTTCGGCGTCGCCCCGAGCGGCAGGCCCTGGATGTCGGCGACGCTCGTGAGCTTCGCTCCGGCCTGCACAGACAGGGTCTTGTCGTCTTCGGTGAGCGAGCCCGCCGGAATGAGCAGCCCGTTGTTCTTGACGGCATCCCGGATCGCCTGTGTCGACAGGCCGGCCGCGGCCAGCTTCGTCGTGTCGGGCTTGATCGTCACGCGCTGACCGATGTCTCCCACCAGCTGCGCGTCACGCACACCGGCCACGTCGGTGATGTCCGGCAGCGTGTTCGACCGGATCAGTGCCGCGAGCGCCTTCGTGTCTGTGCTGCCATCCGCCGGGGTCACGGCGATCTGCACGACGGGGAAGTCGTCGATGCCGCCGGAGAGAACCTGGGGATCGAGGTCTTCGGGCAGGGTCGCCTTGATGCGGTTGATCGCCTGGTTGATCTTCTGCTCAGCGGTCGCCAGATTGGTGCCGTACGTGAAGGTGGCGCTGATGATCGAGAGATTCGTGCTCGACGTGGCCGTCGTCGTCTCGATGCCAGCGACGCCCTGAATGGCCGTCTCGATCGGAACCGAGACATCGTCGTTGACGACCTCGGGCGACGCTCCGGGGTAGTTCGTCAGCACGGCGAGCTGCGGAAACTCGATCGACGGAATGAGCTCCTGCTTCAGGCTCGTCAGCGCGAGACCGCCGAACACGGCCGCCACAATCGTGACGAGCGCGATCAACGCACGGTTCTTCATGCTGAGAATGGCGAGAAAATGCACAGGGATACCTTCTGTCGAGCGGCGCGGCGACCGTTTCGCGAGCTGTCTCAACTATGACATCCGGCGTCGTTCCAGCCGCACCCGCGAGGCCATGCTTACGGCGAACAGGTCCGCGGCGCAAGGCGTTGTGGCACTGAACGATCCCGGCGAAGATCAGAGCATGAAACGTATCCTCTACAGCGGCGGCGCCGTCGTTACCGGCGACCAAGTGGCGGATGCCATCCTCGAATACGCGAGCGAGCTCGCACGACAGGAATCCAGCGACACCCTCGACGTGCCCAGTATCAACGACGCCGGCACGCTCGTCCACACGCAGTTGCTGCTCGGTCCAGCGAGCCAGTTCATCGTCGAAGAGGTCGACACCGCGACCGAAGACCCGATCGACCTCGGCCTCGTGCAGAAGATCAGCGACAGGACCGCTCATCTGCAGGCACCTCGACCGGTCGCATCGAGCAACACCTCGGACTACCCCGACCTCGACGACCCGACCGAGGTCCCGAATCCGCCGCTGGCCTGAGGCGTCCAGCGTCTGACGCCGCCTGACGCGGCCGACGTCTGAACGTCAGGCCACGTCGCCGAACACCTGGGCCCCGGGAACGGGGTTGCGCATGATCGCCTGCCAGGCCCGGCCCAGCGCATCCATACCCTGTTCGAGTTGCGCCGTCGGGTTGCCGAGCGGGATGCGCAGAAATCGCTCGAGGGCGCCGTCGAGCCCGAATCGTGGGCCGGCCGTGATGAGCAGCCCCTCGGCGCGCGCCGCCAGCGCGAGCTGCGACGAGACGGGCGAGCCGAGCGAGACCCAGCTCGCGATGCCGCCGGCCACCGGGGGTGCGCTCCACGAGGGAAAGCTCTCGTCGACGATCTGCTGCAGTCGGTCGCGGCCTGCTCTGAGCTGTTCGCGGCGGCCCTCGAGAATGGCCGGCATGTCGTCGAGCATGCGTGTGACGATGAGTTGCTCGAGAACAGGGGTGCCCAGATCGCTCGCCGGTCGGGCTGCGGCGAGCGTGCGGATGAGCCCGGGTTCCGCACGAATCCAGCCCACACGCAGGCCGTCCCAGATGGTCTTTCCGACGGATCCGATCGTCACGACGCTGCGCTCGTCGCCCGGTGTCGCGTACGAGGCGAACGGCAGCAGACTGTCCTCGCGGTCGATGTCGAGCTCTCCCGACGTCTCGTCGATGAGGAGAGTCGTTCCCGCTCTCATGGCCTGATCGATCGTGCGCTCGCGCAGCTCGGCAGACATCGACTCGCCCGTGGGGTTGTGGAAGTCGGGCATGAGGTAGCCCAGCGCCGGAGTCGTGCGGCGCATCAGCTGCTCGAGCGCCGACTCGTCCCACCCTTCGCCGGGAGTGACGCTCACCGGCACGAGCCTCGCCCCTGCCAGTGCGAGCGCCTCATAGGCGTGCGGGTAGCTCGGCAGCTCGACGAGGGCGCGGTCGCCGCGACCGAGGAGGACGCGCGACAGCAGGGCGATCGCGGCCTGAGCCCCGGTGGTCACGAGCACCTGGTCCCGCGTGGTGGGCAGGCCGCGCGTCGTGTAGCGGGCGGCCACGGCGTCGCGCAGTTCGGGAATCCCCTCGAAGTTGTAGCCGGGGCCCTGAAGATAACGACCGAAGTCCTCCATCGATTGCTGCGTCGCCAGGGCGATGCCGGGGCTCGCCGGCATCACCGCCTTGGTGAAATCGAGGAAGGCTCCCCCGGCGTCGACGGCGAGGCTCGCCCGGCCGGGCACCCGGGTCACACTGCCAGACCCTCGGACACTCGTGGTGTAACCGCCCTCGCGTAGCTCGCGGTACGCGCTCGTGACCAGCGTTCTGCTCACCTCGAGCGCCTGAGCCAGTTCCCGTTCGGCGGGGAGCCGCGTTCCGGCGGGAATGCGTCCGTCGAGCACGAGAAGCCGGATGCGGTCGAACAGCGCCTGGTACAGGGGTCCGCCGCCGTCTTTCCAGTCGCCGAGGAGGGAGCGCAGTGCACGGGTACCGAGGAGCGCGTCAGACATGCGACCACTTTAGCCAGATTGGCTTCTTGATCTAAAGCCAATTCTGCAATTGGATTCATGAATGACCTTCTCGTTCACCCGCCGCCTTGCTCGCCTCATCTCCGGTCTCGCGTTGTACGCCTTCGCCGACGCCCTGATGATCCGAGCAGCCCTCGGCGTCGATCCGTGGACGGTCTTCGCCCAGGGACTGGTGGTTCAGACCGGCCTGGGGTTCGGCCTGCTCACGAACATCATCGGCGGGCTCGTGCTTCTGCTGTGGATCCCGTTGCGGCAGAGACCCGGACTCGGCACCGTGTTGAACGTTCTTCTCATCGGCCCCTTCATCGAACTGAGCCTGTGGATCCTGCCGGCGATGCCCAACGTTTGGGCTCAGGCCGGCATGTTCACCGCGGGTCTCGTGCTGCTCGCGGTCGCGAGCGGCATCTACATCGGGGCGCAGATGGGCCCGGGGCCGCGCGACGGGCTGATGACCGGCATCCACAATCGCTTCGGATGGCCCATCTGGGTGGGCCGCTTCGGGGTCGAGGCCACCGTGCTGCTTATCGGCTGGCTGCTGGGCGGCAACGTCGGGCTGGGAACGCTGGCGTTCGCGCTCCTGATCGGGCCACTCTGCAACATCACCCTCCCCTTGATGGGCGTGCGCTCTGGCAGACTGGCCGCGGCAGCCAAGCCTGCCCCATCACCGAGGAGCCCCGATGACCAACCCGTACCGGCCAGGTAGCACTCGCACCAATCCCCTGGCGATCGTCTCGCTGATCTCGGCGTTCGTGCTCTCGCTCGTCGCCGTGATCACCGGCCACCTCGCCCTGCGCCAGATCAAGCGCACAGGAGAAGGCGGCCGCGGACTCGCCATCGCCGGCGTGACCATCGGCTACGCCGGGCTCGTCGCCGGCATCGTCGTCATCGCTGTCTTCATCACCGGCGGCATCGCGGCCGTGAACGATCAGCTCGCCGAGCCTGAGCCCTCAGGCGCTTCGACGAGCGAGGTGTACGAACTGCCGTCGCCCTCGCTCGCCGAGGGCCGCGACTGGACGGGAACAATTACGATCAACGGCCAGGACGTCGACGTCACGCTCGACGGAGCGGCCGCTCCCCAGGCCGTCTCGTCGTTTCTCGCCCTCGGCGACGACGGCTTCTTCGACGGCACCTCGTGCCACCGCCTCGTGACTCAGGGAATCTACGTGCTGCAGTGCGGAGACCCTACGGGCACAGGCACGGGCGGCCCCGGCTACTCCTACGGCCCGATCGAGAATGCGCCGAAAGACGACGTCTATCCGGCCGGCACGCTCGCCATGGCCCGCATCGGCGGCGACGGCGAGAGCATGGGCAGCCAGTTCTTCATCGTCTACGACGACTCGACCATCCCGTCGGATGCCGCGGGCGGCTACACCGTGCTCGGCACCATCACGGGTGGACTCGACGTGGTCACGGGGATCGCGGACAAGGGAACGAAGAGCGGCGCCAGCGACGGAGCCCCCGCCGACCCCGCCGTGATCGACGGGGTCAGCTTCGAGTAGTCGCAGCGCCTGCTACTGCTGCTGCGCTACGCCCGCGAGCGCAGCAGCGTGAACGAACCACCCGAGACGATCAGGGTCGTGACTGCGCCTTCGACGACCTGAGCGGGATCGCTGGAAGTCGCCAGCTCCCACTCCGCTCCCGGCGCCTCCGGCACCTGGAACTCGACGCCGTTCTCGGCGGCATTCAGCAGCAGGGCGAACGAGTCCGCCCCCTCGTGGGTGAACACGAGCGTCTCGGTGCGGGCGTTCGGGTTGTCCCAGTCGTGGTCGTCGAAGCTCTCGCCGTCGCTTCGGACGATCTCCACGGCGTCGGCGGCGATCGCATCCGGCACCTCTGACAGCACCTCGGGGGCCTGACGGAACCAGTTCGGGCGGAGGGCCGGGCTCTCGGCACGCAGAGCGATCAGGGCTCGGGTGAACTCGAGCAGCTCCTCGTCGACGTTCGCCCAGTCGAACCACGAGATCTCATCGTCCTGGCAGTAGGCGTTGTTGTTGCCACCCTGGGTGCGCCCGAGCTCGTCGCCACCGAGGATCATGGGCACTCCGGCGGAGAGGAGCAGGGTTGCGAGCAGATTCCGTCGTCTGCGGTCGCGGCGGGTGTTGATGCCCTCGTCCTCGGTCGGGCCCTCGGCCCCTCCATTCGACGACTTGTTGTCGCTCTCGCCGTCTTGGTTGTCTTCGCCGTTCGCCGCGTTGTGCTTCGAGTTGTACGACGTGAGGTCGTGCAGGGTGAATCCGTCGTGCGCGGTGATGAAGTTGACGCTCGACAGCGGCGAGCGCCTCGACGCCTCGTAGACATCGGGCGATCCGAGGATGCGCTGCGAGACCGTGCCCAGCACGGAATCGGTGCCGTTCCAGAAGTCGCGAACATCATCGCGGAACTTGCCGTTCCACTCCGACCAGTCGGCGGGGAAGCCGCCCACCTGATAGCCGGCGGTGTCCCAGGGCTCGGCGATCATCTTCACCGGCGCGAGCACCGGGTCCTGCGAGATCAGCGTGAGGAAGGCGCTGTGGATCTCGGCATCGCCGCCCTGGCGGGTGAGCGTGGTCGCCAGGTCGAAGCGGAAGCCGTCGACGTGCATCTCGGTCACCCAGTAGCGCAGGCTGTCCATGATCAGGCCGAGTGCGGCCGGGTGGCTGACGTTCAGGCTGTTGCCCGTGCCCGTCGTGTCGAAGTAGTGCGCCTCGTCGCCCTCGACCAGACGGTAGTACGCGGCGTTGTCGATGCCCTTGAAGCTGAGCGTCGGACCGAGGTCGTTGCCCTCCGCCGTGTGGTTGTAGACCACATCGAGGATCACCTCGAGACCGGCCGCGTGGATGGCCTTGACCATCTCTTTGAACTCGGTGACCTGCCCGCCTGCCTGGCCCGCGGCATCCGACACGTATTCGTTGTGCGGCGCGAAGAAGCCGATCGAGTTGTAACCCCAGTAGTTGCGGAGACCCTTCTCAGTGAGGTGACTGTCCTGCACGAACTGGTGCACGGGCAGCAGCTCGACAGCGGTGACGCCGAGATCGGTCAGGTGCTTCAGGGCGGCCGGATGCGCGAGGCCCGCGTAGGTGCCGCGGATCTCCTCGGGCACCTCGGGGTGCAGCTTCGTGAAGCCCTTCACGTGGGTCTCGTAGATGACCGACTGCGCGAGGGGCGTGCGCGGGGCCTCGTCATCGGCCCAGTCGAACGACGAGTCGGTGATGACGCAGCGAGGGCTGTGCGGGGCGGAGTCCGAGTCGTTCCGCGTGCTCGGCTCGTTCATGTCGTGACCGAAGAACGACTGGTTGTCGGCCGCCCAGTCGTAGCCGCCCTCGATCGCCGTGGCGTGCGGGTCGAGAAGCAGCTTGTTCACGTTGTGGCGCAGGCCGGCCTCCGGGTTCCATGCGCCGTCGACCCGAACGCCGTAGCGCGTTCCGACGCCGACGCCGTCGACGAAACCGTGGAAGACGTGGCCGGTGCGCTGCGGAAGTTCGACACGGCGCTCTTCTCCGTCGTCGTCGAAGACGCTCACGTAGACGACATCGGCCGTCTCGGAGTAGAGGGCGAAGTTGTAGTGGCCGTCGATGAGGGAGAAGCCGAGGGGATAGGGAAGGGTGCGGGCGGTGGCCATCGGTGATCCTGTCTGAAGTAGTGCGAAACAATCGCCTTCGCAGGATAGAAGCGTGCGGCGGATGGCGCCTCATCAGGGCCGGGGGCTAGCGCTCGAACGATTCTTGTGGTGTAGATCTTCGCCAGATCGCCTCGACGCGTTGCAATCCCCCCTTCGGGCCACACGCCGGATCTCTAGGCTCGGCGGCGATACAGCACACACCGTAGAGGAGATCCCATGTCGTCATACACCTCGCCGCCCGCAACCGGGCGGAGCAGCGAACCGCCCATCGACCAGCCCTACTACGGTGCCCCCATCGGAGCCGCGGTAAAACGTTTCTTCGCGAAGTACGCGACGTTCTCCGGCCGGGCCAGCCGCAGCGAGTACTGGTGGTGGACGCTCGTCGTCATCATCGTCAGCATCGTTCTGAACGTCCTGTCGCTCGCCCTCGGCGGAAGCGGCATCGGCCAGGGCGACACGAGCTCGATGACGGCGGGGGCCACCGTCATCACGGTCATCGCCAGCCTGTGGACTCTCGCCACGATCATCCCCACGCTCGCGCTCGCATGGCGCCGACTGCACGACACGAACCGCAGCGGCGCCTGGTACCTGCTGGTCCTGATCCCGCTCATCGGATCGATCATCCTGATCGTCTGGTTCGCCAGCGCGGCGAAGCCCGAGGGCCAGCGCTTCGACCGTTAGCCTGTTCGGCTCCCGGCGCCTGCGAGCACCGGGAGCCGGACGGCTGTCGACTAGGCGCCGATGAGCCTCTGGGCCAGGTAGCCCTGCAGGCGATCGAGCGACACGCGCTCCTGCGCCATCGAGTCGCGCTCGCGCACGGTCACGGCATTGTCTTCGAGGGATTCGAAGTCGACCGTGATCGCGAACGGCGTGCCGATCTCGTCTTGACGACGGTAGCGGCGACCGATGGCTCCGGCGTCGTCGAAGTCGACGTTCCAGCTCTGGCGCAGATCCTGCGCGACCTTGCGGGCGAGCGGCGAGAGCGCCTCGTTGCGCGACAGCGGAAGCACCGCGGCCTTTACGGGGGCGATGCGCGGGTCGAGCTTGAGCACGGTGCGCTTGTCGACGCCGCCCTTCGAGTTGGGAGCCTCGTCTTCGTGGTACGAGTCGACCAGGAACGCCATGAGCGCCCGGGTCAGGCCGAACGAGGGCTCGATCACGTAGGGGATCCACCGCTCGTTCGACGTCTGGTCGAAGTACGACAGGTCGGTGCCCGACGCCTCGGAGTGCGTCTTGAGGTCGAAGTCGGTGCGGTTGGCGACACCCATGAGCTCGCCCCACTGGCTGCCCGGGAACTGGAAGCGGTACTCGATGTCGACCGTGCGCTTGGAGTAGTGCGACAGCTTCTCTTGGGGGTGCTCGAACTGGCGGATGTTCTCGGGGTTGATGCCGAGTCCGATGAACCACTCCCAGCTCTGGTCGATCCAGTACTGGTGCGCCTCTTCATCGGTGCCGGGCTGAACGAAGTACTCCATCTCCATCTGCTCGAACTCGCGGGTGCGGAAGATGAAGTTTCCGGGGGTGATCTCGTTGCGGAACGCCTTGCCGACCTGGGCGATGCCGAACGGCGGCTTCTGCCTCGAGGTGTTGAGCACCGTGGCGAAGTCCACGAAGATCCCCTGGGCGGTCTCGGGTCGAAGATAGGCCATTCCGGACTCGTCCTCGAGCACCCCGAGCGTGGTCTTCAGCATTCCCGAGAACTTCTTGACCTCGGACCACTGGCCCACGTTGCCGGTGTCGGGGTCGCGCACGTCGGCGAGGCCGTTGACCGGCGGATGTCCGTGCTTGGCCTCGTAGGCCTCGAGCAGGTGGTCGGCGCGGTAGCGCTTGTTGGTCGCGAGCGACTCGACCATCGGGTCGTTGAAGACCTCGACGTGGCCGGAGGCCTCCCAGACCTGGCGGGGAAGGATGACGGCGGAGTCGAGACCCACGACGTTGTCGCGGCTCTGCACCATGAACTTCCACCACTGCCGCTTGATGTTCTCTTTGAGCTCGACACCGAGGGGCCCGTAGTCCCAGGCACTGCGAGTGCCGCCATAGATCTCTCCGGTGGGAAAGACGAATCCTCGGCGCTTGGCGAGGGCAATGACAGAATCAAGAGGAGATGTGGGCATAACGGCTTCCGTAAGTCGCCCACCGGCCGGCTGCCAGCGGGTGGATAAGCCACAATCTTATGGGAGGGGCCATGGGAGACCGCGACACCGAGCATTGGCTCCGCCAGCACGGATTGCCTTACTTCGTGGCGCCGCGCGCTCGATCGCGAGCACTTCTGGCACGCACCGCCCCGTTTCTCGTCTTCGCCCTGTCTTTCGATGTGCTGAGTTCGGTGGTCCTCGAGGTCACCATCGATCTCGACACGGTCTCGGCGAGCGAGCTGACCCTGGCCCTCATCGCGTTGCTGCTCGTCATCGCCGTCCCCGTCGTTCCGGCCCTGCTCGGCCTCTGGACCTCTCGGCTTCTGCGCTCCCGGGCGGGTGCGAAGAGACCGGTCGCCCTCGTTTCGCTGGCGCTCTATCTCGTGGTCGATCCCCTGCTCTTCGGCGCGCTCGGGTTCGACGATCCCGTCGATACCCTCGGTCAGAATGCGGCGGTCGCCGTCGCCGCCCTCGCCCTCACCTGGCTCGGAATCGGGGCACTGCTCGCGTGGGCGCTGCGGGCGGCCCTCCGCCAATTCGGGGCTCTGGGCCAACTGGCGACACGGGCGCTGCCCATCCTGATGCTCGTGGTGGTCTTCGCCTATTTCGCTCGGGCCCTGTGGGAGGTGACGGCGAGCATGACCGTGCCGCGACTCGTCGGCGTCGCCGTCTTCTTCGTCGTTCTCGGCCTCTTGTTCGCCGTTCCCATCATGCGCAAGGAGCTGTCCACCCTCGGTCGGGCCCCCGAGACGGAGGGCCCTCCCTTGACGCCGCTCGAGCGATTCAACCTCGGCGTCGTCATGGTCATGGCACAGGCCTTTCAAGTGGCACTCTTCGCCGCCCTGGTCTGCGTGTTCCTCGTCGTGCTCGGCACACTCGCGTTCAGCGACGAGGTGCTGAACAGCTGGCTCGGCGGCCACGGTGACAACGCGCAGGTGCTGGGTGTCGATCTGCCCGTGCGAACGGCGATGCTGAAGACCGCCGTGTTCCTCAGCTGCGTCTCGTCTCTCAACTTCCTCGTCTCCGTATCGACCGCCCCCGCGTACCGGGCCTCCTTCTACGACCCGCTGCTCGACGGAGCTCGCGAGGCACTCGCCGTTCGCGCGGCCTACAGAGCCGGTCGATGACCTCTCTCCTCGACCTCGACATCCGCACCGGCCCCGGTCTCTGGATCGTCGACGCCCTCGCCCTCGCCACCCTCGGGGCGCTCGTCGTGCGCCGGCCCGCTCGACGGTGGATGCGGGTGGTCGGCATCGGCGCGATCGCGGGCCTCCTCGTCGGCCTGGCCGTCGTCTTGGTCGTGCAAGATCTTCTCGACGTCTTCAACTCACCCATCAGCACCGTCTCTCGAAGCTGGATCTACGCCGCCTCGGCAGCATGCGGCCTCGCCGTCGCGAGCGTGCGCGTGACAAGAGGCTGGCGTCGCGCCGTGGCCATCTTCGCCGTGCCGTGGTTCGTCGTCACCGCCGCCCTCGGGGTGAATGCGGGGTTCGGCCTCGAGCCGACGCTCGGCGACCTGATCGGGGTCGAGACGCAGCCGCCGCTGACGGTGCCACCCCTTGTTCCACGCACCTCGTCGGACGCCGACGACTCGATTCCGCTGGCGGCTCGGTGGACGCCGCGCGGCGATCTGCCAGGTTCCCGAACGGGTCGGGTCTCTATCCCCGCCACATCGTCGGACTTCACCGCACGAGATGCCGTCGTGTGGCTGCCACCGGCTGCTCTCGTCGACGACCCGCCCGACCTCCCCGTGGTCGTGCTCATGATGGGCCAACCCGGCAGCCCCAGCGTCGACATCATCGGAGACGTGCTCGACGAGTTCGCCGCCGATCACTCGGGGCTCGCACCCATCGTCGTCTCCGTCGATCAGCTCGGCGGGGCCGATACGAACAACCCGCTGTGCATCGACGGCTACCAGGGTGACGCGCGGCGGTATCTGTCGGCCGACGTGCCCGCCTTCATCAGATCCACATTCAACGTGCAGGATGCGCGGGAGGCGTGGACAGTGGCCGGCTTCTCGAACGGCGGCATCTGAGCGTGCACGACCGCTGTCCATCCTGGATACGCACCACTTCACCGACACCTGGGCCATCTTCGCAAGCGGGGAATTCGACGAGCCCTACCTCGGGGCATCCAGAACCCTCGCGAGGGCGGCCACGGCCGCGGGAATGACGACGAGTCTCGCGATATCGCCCGGCACATCTCACGGTGGAGCGACCCTCGAATACGGTCTGCGCCACGCCTTCGAGACGCTGTATCCCCGGCTGGGCCTGTCGACGGAGTGAATCATGGCCGCACGCTCACCGCAGCCACATTGACATGGGGTTCGCGCGGAGTAGTGTTCTCACTCGTGACTAACGAAGTCAAGTCGGCAAAACGCTGGTTTATCGGCGAACCGCTCCCGACCGACAAACTCGAAGGGCAGCTTCTTCCGAAGCGGCTCGCGCTGCCCATCTTCGCCAGCGATCCCCTCTCCTCCGTGGCATATGCGCCTCAGGAGCTGCTGATGATCCTGCTCATCGGCGGTCTCGCGTTTCTGAGCTTCGCGCCCTGGGTCGCTGCGGCCGTGGTGCTCCTGCTCGTGGTCGTCGTCGCCTCGTACCGTCAACTCGTCAAGGCATACCCCTCCGGCGGGGGCGACTACGAGGTGGCACACAAGAACCTGGGTGAGAAGGCGGGACTCGTCGTCGCATCCGCGCTGCTGGTCGACTACGTCCTGACGGTGGCCGTGTCGGTCGCCTCCGGAGTCGACAACATCATCTCGGCACTGCCGTTTCTCAACCCCTACCGGGTCGAGATCGCCGTCTTCTTCGTGATCGTGCTCGCCGCCGTGAATCTGCGCGGCGTCGCCGAATCGAGCAAGGCCTTCGCCATTCCGACCTATCTGTTCGTGGGCAGCGTGGCACTGATGATCGTCTCCGGGCTGGCGCAGGCCATACTCGGCAACGCCCCGGTCGCCGAATCGGCCGACTACGGCGTCAAGGCAGAGGGCCTGACGCAGGCCGCGGTCATCCTGCTCCTCCTGCGAGCGTTCTCGAGCGGCTGCAGCGCCCTCACCGGCGTCGAGGCCATCTCCAATGGAGTACCCGCGTTTCGCACCCCCAAGGTGAAGAACGCGCAGCGCACACTCGTTCTGATGGGCAGCATCGCCATCGTCCTCTTCGCCGGTCTCGTGACCCTCGCCCTGATCGCGCGCGTGCACTACGCCGAGAACGCGTGCCACCTCATCGGTTTCCAGAACTGCGAGAGTCAGCCGCAGCGCAGCCTCATCGCGCAGATCGCCTCGGCCGTCTTCGGCAACAACTCCGTACTGTTCTACGTGATCCAGGCCGCCACCGCCGCAGTTCTGCTGCTGGCCGCGAACACGGCCTTCAACGGCTTCCCGCTGCTCGGCTCCGTTCTGGCCAAAGACTCCTATGCTCCGAAATCGCTGCTCACGCGCGGCGACCGTCTCGTCTTCTCCAACGGCGTCCTCATCCTCGGGCTGTTCGCCACGCTCATCATCGTGGTCTACCAGGCCAGCCTCACCCACCTGATCCAGCTCTACATCATCGGCGTCTTCGTATCGTTCACCCTGGGTCAGACCGGCATGGTCAAACACTGGTGGGGCATGCTGAAGGGGGGATGCTCGAACCGCGGGGCCGTGTGGCGAGGCCTAGCGATCAACGCCTTCGGTGCCCTCCTCACCGCCGTGGTCCTCATCGTGGTGACCATCACGAAGTTCACGCACGGCGCCTGGCTGGTCTTCGCCATCATGCCCGTGCTCTACGTTCTGATGCTCGGCGTCAACCGCTACTACCGCGATGTGAGCAAAGAGATCGAGGTCGACGCGACGACGACCTTCGGCGCCGACGGCGACCACGCGATCGTTCTCGTCGGTCGCATGCAGAAGCCCGTTCTCAAGGCTCTCGACTACGCGATCGCGGCCCAGCACGACAGCATCGAGGCCGTGCACCTCTCGATCGACGACGAGTCGACCAATGCCCTCGAGAAGGCGTGGAAAGAGATGAACATCTCTGTGCCTCTCAAGATCATCGTGTCGCCCTACCGAGACGTCGCCGAACCTCTCTGCCAGTACATCGCCAAGCGCCGAACGATCCACGGCTCCGAAGTCGTGACCGTCTACACGCCCATCTACATCGTCGGCCACTGGTGGGAGACCCTCCTGCACAATCACAAGGCTCGTCGCATCCGCAAGCGCCTGATGCTGGTGCACGGAGTCACCATCGCCCTGGTGCCGTGGCTCCTCGACTCCTCCGAGGTCATCTACGGCCGCCGGTCGCGCCCGTTGCCGGGAGCCGAGCGCCGAGGCGAGCCGGTGCGCCCTGTTGCGCGCACGCCCCGCCAGGAACGGCGACACGCAAGGTCGCAGCAACAGTAGGTGCTAAACTGGCGCAAGTTTTGTAAGTTATTCGACTCCCGGGTGGCGTTCTCATCCCCCGGCCCGAGAGGTGAGGGGGTCTCGCATGGGGCGCGGCCGTCAAAAAGCTAAGCACACCAAGGTTGCTCGCGAGCTGAAGTATTTCAGTCCCGACACCAACTACTCCGCGCTCGAGCGCGAATTGAGCCACCCCTCCGACGGTGAGCCCGACTACTCCAAGTGGATCGACGAAGACGAAGACGAGTCCGAACTCGACGGCGTCACGGTTGTGAACCCCGAGTTGCTCGACACCGACGAGCCGCGCCAGAAGCGCGCCTAGTTCGTCGAATCCTCGTCGAGCTGAGCAGAGCCGGTCTCCGTCTCGCCGTCGACACGCTCGCTGGTCGTCATGACGACAGTTCGTGCGCGGCGGGTCGACGCCCGGTCGACGGCCACAGCCACGCCGGCCGACAGCCCGACGAACACGGTCACGAGGATGATTCCGACGAACCCGAAGACCTGAGCCCGAGAGTAGTTCGGCGTCTCGGGAAACACGAAGGTCAGAATCAGCGTGATGAGAATCGCGAGAACGACCCCCACGGCGATGAACCGCACGAAGCGAGGCGATCGCCTCACCACAACATCGTGTGTTGTGTCGGCAGGAACAGAAGAAGTCGAGTCGTCGGGATGAGCCACACCCTATTGTCTCGCACATTGCCGCGTGGTCGCCGTGCCTCGAGAGCATAATCGTGTGATGGAGTTCGAGCGGGCCGTCCTCGCCCTCCGCGCCGCGGGATGCGTCTTCGCCGAAGACGAAGCGCAGCTGCTCGTCGAGGCGACGAGCACGGGTCGTACGATCGATCGCAATGCCCTCGAGGAGCTGATCGCCCGTCGCGTCTCGGGCGTTCCGCTGGAGCACATCCTCGGCTGGGCCGAATTCGCCGGCGTGCGGGTTCTGGTCGACGAGGGGGTGTTCGTTCCGCGTCGCCGAACCGAGTTCCTCGCTAGTCGCGGCGCCGAGCTGGCACGGGAGCACGAGCATCCGGTCGTTCTCGATCTCTGCTGCGGGTCGGGCGCCATCGCCCTCGCGGTGCGAGAGTCGCGGGGTCGTTCACCATGGGCCGCAGAGATCTACGCGGCCGACATCGATCCGCGCGCGGTCGCCACGGCCCGACGCAATCTCCCGCATCCGGCTGTCGTGGTCTGCGGCGATCTGTTCGAGCCGCTCCCTCGCACACTGCGCGGTCGCGTCGACGTGCTCGTCTGCAACACCCCGTATGTGCCGACGGATGCGATCGGCTCGATGCCGCCCGAGGCTCGGCTCTTCGAGGCGACATATGCGCTCGATGGAGGCGGCGACGGACTCGACGTGCAGCGCCGCGTGGCGGCCGAGTGCCGTGCCTGGCTCGCTCCCGGCGGCCACGTTCTGGTCGAGGCGAGTGAGCAGCAGGCGCCGCGATCGGTCGAGCTGTTCGAGCGGGTGGGGCTCAGGAGCCGCATCGAGTACTCCGACGATCACGACACCTCGATCGTGATCTCGACGAATCCGCGCTAGGGCCGACCGAACGGATGCAGTGAGGCACGCGCTCCGCGACGAACGGCATCCGTGACCGAGTCGAGCGTGGCAGATGCGAGATTCCAGCGCTGCCAGAACAGGCGCACTTCGGTGAAGCTGCCGGGCGCCAACTCCACGAGGCGTCCCGCCGCGAGCTCGGCTGCGCACTGCTGCTCGGGAAGCATGGCCCAGCCGAACCCCAACACGACCGAGCGGGCGAAGTCGCTCGAGGTGGGAACGAAGTGCCGAGCCTGCGCTGCCGGATCGGCGTCACCCGCAGCGCGACGCACGAAATCCGCCTGCAACTCGTCTCGCCTGTCGAAGTCCACCCTCGGCGCGCGGATAAGCGACGACGGGTCGCTCGGTTCGATCGCGTTGTCAGCCTGGAACCGGGGCGTGCATACCGCTCGGTAACGCATGGCTCCCAGCGGTTCGACAGAACACCCTTGCACAGGGCCCGACGTCGACGTCACCGCAGCCATCACGGTTCCCGAACGCAGCAGCGAGGTCGTGTGCTCCTGGTCTTCGCGATGGATGTCGAAGACAACACGGCCCGTCACGGCCAGGGGCGCCACGGCCTCGAGGAACCAGGTCGCCAGACTGTCCGCGTTCACTGCGATCGTGAGCGCGACCGCGCCGTCACCCTGGTCTGCGTGCAAGGCCGAGCGAGCATCGGCGTCGAGAAGAGCGACCTGCCGCGCCAGCCGCAAGACGACCGAACCCGCCTCCGTCGGCGCCACGGGTGTCGTGCGCTGCAGCAGGATCTGCCCCGACGACTGTTCGAGGGACTTGACGCGTTGCGAGACCGCCGAGGGCGTCACGCGCAAGCGGCGGGCAGCGGCATCGAAGCTCCCCTCTTCGACCACGGCGAGGACGGTCTGCAGGTGCTCCAGGTGAAACGCTGGCATTAGCTCTCCTAATCCTTCGTAAGAAAGATTAGCTGTACCGCGATTCGAGATTCTCCTACGGTCAGAGCATGACCCTCGAGACCACCCTCCTCCCCGCCCTCTTCGGCCTCGGCACCGGGCTCGCGCTGATCATCGCGATCGGCGCGCAGAACGCCTTCGTGCTGCGGCTCGGGATCGCGGCGCGGGTGCGCATCGTCGCCCTGATCGTCGCCATCTGCGCCGTCTCCGACGCCGTGCTCATCGCCGCCGGAGTCCTGGGAATCGGTGTCGTGATCGAGAAGGCTCCGATCGCGCTGGTGATCATCCGGATCGTCGGATCGGCCTTCCTCATCGGCTACGGGCTGCTGGCCGCCCGACGAGTCTTCCGCCCACAGACGCTCGAACCTTCTACGCAGCACGGTTCGATCTCGGTCAAGACCGCGGCGCTGACGGCGCTGGCTCTGACCTGGCTCAACCCTCACGTGTATCTCGACACCATCGTCTTCCTCGGATCGGTCGCGAACCAGCAGGGCGCGGCGGAGCGCTGGTGGTGGGCCGGCGGAGCGATGCTCGGCAGCATCCTCTGGTTCAGCGCCCTCGGCTTCGGCGCGCGCCTGCTGCGACCGTTCTTCGCACGGCCGAACTCGTGGCGCATCCTGGATGCCCTGATCGCCGTCGTGATGCTGGCCCTCGGCATCCGGATGGCCGTCGGGTTCTGACTCCGCGCTACCCCGCCTGGTTAGGCTGACAGAATGACCGCTGTCACGCTCATCCGCTCGGATTCCCTCGCTCAGTCGGCTCCGTATGCGTACGCCTCGACCGCTCCCGCAGACGCGAGGCTCGTCTTTCTCGCGGGCGCCTGCCCTCTCGGTGCGGACGGCGACGTCGCGGCTCGCGGAGACATCGCCGCCCAGGCGAGGCTGTGCATGCAGAACCTCGAAACGGCCCTTGCGGCGGCGGGCGCGAATCTCGACGACGTTCTGTCGACGCGCGTCCTCGTCGCGACGACTCGACAGCCGGACCTCGTGGTCGCGTGGGATGTCGTACGCGAGGCGTTCGGCGATCACGACGCCCCGAGCACGCTTCTCGGCGTGACCGTGCTGGGCTATCCGCATCAGCTGGTCGAGGTCGAGGCGATCGCCGCGGTGCGCGACTGATCTAGGGGCGCTCGACCGGCACGTAGCCGGTGAGGTCGGCGCGTTGCCCAGACGCATGGATGCGCGCGGCGGCGATGCCGTCGGCCCACGCGAGCCGGCCGGTCGCCAGCTCGAGCCAGGTCGCCGCATCCATCTCGACCACATTGGGCGGAGTGCCGCGGGTGTGGCCGGGGCCCTCGATGCACTGCACCGCGCCGAACGGCGGCACCCGGACCTCGACGGTGTTGCCCTGAGCCGCGTCTGCGAGACACTGCAGAAGATAGCGCGTAGCCGTGGCGGTCGCGTCCCGCGAAGCGGCGTCGCCCTGTGCCGTGGTGGCCGCGATGGCGGCCTCTCCGTCGAGAGTTCGAATGCGTGTCTTTGCCATAGTTCTCAGGGTAAGACGCGCGGTCCGAGAAATTCTTCGAAGCTAAGCTGTGGCTGTGAAGATTCTTGTCCTCGGATCCGGCGCGCGCGAGCATGCCATCATCACCGCGCTCCTCGCCGAGCCCGGTCAGCACGACATCGTTGCGGCACCCGGCAACGCCGGTATCGCACTCGTCGTTCCCGTCGTCGGCATCGATGCCGACGATCCGGATGCCGTGGTCGATTTCGCGCAGGACGGTGACATCGACCTGGTGGTCGTCGGGCCCGAGGCACCTCTGGTGGCCGGAGTGGCCGATGCGCTGCGCAGCCGGGGAATTCCGGTGTTCGGGCCGAGCCGCGAGGCCGCGGCACTCGAGGGCAGCAAGACCTTCGCGAAGCACATCATGGCCGAGGCCGGCGTGCCGACCGGCCGCGCCGAACGCGCCGGCACGATCGCCGATGCCGAGCGGGTGCTCGACGAATTCGGCGCGCCCTACGTGGTCAAGGCCGACGGGCTCGCTGCAGGCAAGGGCGTTCTCGTCACCGAGAGCCGCGATGCCGCCCTGGATCACGCGCGGCACTGGCTGAGCCACGGCGAGATCCTCATCGAAGAGTTCCTCGACGGAGAAGAGGTCTCGCTCTTCCTGCTCAGTGACGGGCACACCGTGCGCCCCTTGTCGCCAGCTCAGGACTACAAACGACTCGCAGACGGCGACGCGGGGCCGAATACCGGAGGCATGGGCGCGTACTCGCCGCTTCCCTGGCTCGACGAGCGCTTCGGCAGCGAAGACGCCTTCGTCGACGAGGTCATCGACACGATCGCTCTTCCCACCATCAGGCAGCTCGCCGCGGAGGAGAAGCCGTTCATCGGTCTGCTCTACTGCGGCCTGATCCTCACCCGCGACGGCATTCGCGTCATCGAATTCAACGCGCGCTTCGGTGATCCCGAGACGCAGGTCGTGCTGCCCCGGCTCGAGACACCGCTGAGCGAGCTTCTCTTCGCGGCGGCGAGCGGCACGCTCGTCGATCAACCCCGACCCGCGTTCTCGACCGATGTGGCGGTCACCGTCGTCGTCGCCAGCGAGAACTACCCGGGCACGCCGGTCACCGGACGTGTGCTCACCGGCCTCTCCGAGGCCGAGACGGTCGCCGGTACGCACATCGCTCACGCCGCTACTGCCGTGAAGAACGGGGAGTTCGTCGCGACGGGAGGACGAGTGCTGAGTGTCGTCTCCACCGCATCCGATTTCGCCGAGGCGAGGCGCCGCGCATACGAGGCCATCGAACTCATCGGACTCGAAGGGTCTCAGCACCGCACCGACATCGCGGCCAAGGTGGCGACGGCATGACGATCGAGATCGAAGGATTCACCGACGTCTACAGCGGCAAGGTGCGCGACCTCTACATTCCCACCGACGCCGTCAGCATCGATGACGCCGACACGCTGCTGGTCGTCGCAAGCGACAGGGTCAGCGCATACGACCACGTGCTCGAGCCCGGCATCCCGGGCAAGGGCGAGCTGCTCACCACGCTGAGCCTGTGGTGGTTCGATCAGCTCACCGGCGTTCCGAACCACCTCGTGGGCAGTCAAGACGACGTTCCGGTCGAGGTCGCCGGCCGAGCGATGCTCGTGAAGCCCCTCGATATGTTCCCGATCGAGTGCGTGGTGCGCGGTTACCTCTCGGGCTCCGGCTGGAAGGAGTACCAGGAGTCGCAGTCGGTCTGCGGCGTCGCCCTGCCGTCAGGTCTTGCGAACGGCGACAGACTACCCGAACCCATCTACACCCCGGCGTTCAAGGCCGAGCTGGGCGATCACGACGAGAACATCACGTTCGAGCGCACGATCGAGCTCGTCGGCCTCGACGTGGCCGAACGCCTGCGTGACCTCTCGCTCGAGATCTACTCACGGGCATCCGCTATTGCCGAAGCCCACGGAATCATCCTCGCCGACACGAAGTTCGAGTTCGGCGCCGACCGCACCACCGGCGAGATCACCCTGGCCGATGAGGTTCTCACGAGCGACTCGAGCAGGTACTGGGACGCCGAGGCCTATGCTGCGGGTGACCGACTCGCCAGCTTCGACAAGCAGATCGTACGCAACTGGCTCTCTGCCAACTGGGACACCACCGATCCGAACGCAGGTCCTCCGCCGGAGCTGCCCCGGCAGATCGTCGAACAGACGGCAGCGCGCTATCGCGAGCTGCTCGCGCGACTCACCGCGTAGCCGCGCGGCGGCACGCCTCGTGTCGGGCGTGATGGATGGTGCCTGTCGACCAGCACCATCCATCACTCCTGAGTCACCGCCGCCTCGCCGATATCAAGGCAGGTCGCGCGACGGGCGCCTCGGTTGGCAGCGCTGTCGCGCCCGCGTCACCGAAGGCGCGGAGGGCGGAGCGTACGAGTGCTCCACTCCACACCTCCGGATGCGGCACGCTCGGGTCGACCAACAGACAGTCGAGCCGGGTGGGGTGCAGAGCGTCGGCCGGCCCCCACCAGATCGCCCGGGCGAGCGGGCGACCGTCGAGGAAGGCGAGCCACGTCCACTCGTCACGGTACGTACCGGCATCCTGGCCGGCGAGGAACTGCAGAGCGTCTACCCACGGATCAGGTCCGGGAGAAGAGAAAGAAAGAACGGCGCCGAGGTCGGAGCCGGTGGTTGAACGAAACACGAGAGTGTCCTCCGAGAGAAGTGGAGGCGCTGCTCGGCTCGGTTCAGTCGATGACAACCGAAGGGAGGAGCGCCTGGATAAGGGTGTGTGCGTAGAAATCGCGTGACGCGATCGCATTGTTCTTGTCCATTGCCATCAACTCCCTTCCTTAGATCGTGGACGCCCGGGTTGGCGTGCTCACCGACAGTAGCGCTTGATCTCCGCCGATCTCAAGCTCTCGTTACAGTTCCGATATATTCTTCTGGTCGCATATGAGACCAGGATGGCCCTCGATTACTCGGCGAAGCGGCCGACGAGTCGCACCGCACCCCCGTCGACACCCTTCGCACCCTGCTCGAATCCGTCGAGGTCACGCTGGCCCAGCGACACGACGCCTGCCTGCCAGGTCGGGATGCCATCGGCCGTCAGGGCGGCGGAGATCGCGTCGGACGCGTCTGCCTTGACGACCGCGAACATGCCGATGCCCAGGTTCCAGGTGCCCTCCGAGCTCTCGAGGGTCGACGCAGCGAGGTCTGAGAGCACGCGGAAGACCGGCGCGGGAGACCAGGTCGACCGCTCCACCTCGACCCACGACCCCCGGGGAAGAACCCGCGCGAGATTCGCGGCGATTCCGCCTCCGGTGACGTGCGACAGCGAGTGAACGGAGCCCGCAAGCGCAGGGTCGCCGAGCACGCGCAGCAGCGGCGAGGTGTAGAGACGGGTGGGCTCGAGAAGGACCTCGCCGACGACGCCGCCGAATTCGGTCGACGAATCGGTGTATCCGATTCCGCGAGACGAGAGGATGTGACGCACGAGGGAGAACCCGTTCGAGTGCAGTCCCGACGACGCGAGGGCGAGCACGACGTCGCCGTCTTCGACGAGGTGCGCGCCGAGCAGGGCGTCGGCCTCGACTGCTCCCACCGCAGCGCCCGCGACGTCGTAGTCGTCGGGGCCGAGCAGGCCAGGGTGCTCCGCCGTCTCGCCACCGACGAGTGCGGTGCCGGTCTCGGAGCAGGCACGCGCGATACCGGCGACGATGTCTGCGATGCGCTGGGGAACGACCTTGCCACAAGCGATGTAGTCCGTCATGAAGAGCGGGGTGGCACCGACGACGATGATGTCGTCGACGACCATGCCCACCAGGTCTTGTCCGATGGTGTCGTGCTTGTCGATGGCCTGCGCGATGGCCACCTTCGTGCCCACGCCATCGGTCGACGTGGCCAGCAGCGGTCGATCGAACTGCTTGAGGGCGGAGACATCGAACAGACCGGCGAAACCGCCGAATCCGCCCACGACCTGGGGGCCGTGCGTGTTCGAGACCGCTGTCTTCATCAGCTCGACGGCGAGGTCTCCGGCGTGGGTGTCGACGCCGGCCTGGGCATAGCTGTTGCTCATGCTCATCATTCTTCCCTATGTGCGCCACCTGCGACTCTCGTAGCAACATCTGTAAACCCCCTGCCGCGCTGTCGGTCGACGGGAGTAGCGTGTTCATCGATGGTGGCCAGACATCCACCGTGGGAGGAGAACCGATGGGTATCAACGACGAGGACATCACATCAGGAACCGACAACGCAGGCGAAGGCCCCGCTGATGGCGGAGCCAACGTAGGCGGACACGACGGTGGCGCGGACGGCGCGGCCTCTGCGGGCGAAGGCCCGGCAGACGGCGGAGCCAACCCCGACGGCCACGACGGCGGAGCCGACGGATCGGCCGACGAGGGAGAGGGCACCGCTGATGGCGGAGCCAACCCCGGCGGTCACGACGGCGGAGCCGACGGATCGGCGTGATGAACCCTAGCCCTCACGAAGCGAGGGCCGAGCGCGGGTCGGGAAACCGGCCCGCGCTTTCTCGCTGCATCAGCATCGGCGCCGACGAGTTCGCCGCCGACTACTGGGGCCAAGGCCCCCTCCTATCTCGGGCAGACAGCCTCGAGCGCGACTTCTCAGACCTCTTCTCGAGCGATGCGGTCGACGAGCTCGTCTCGGAGCGCGGCCTCCGCACGCCCTTCATGCGCATGGCGATAGAAGGCCAGGTGCTCGCGAAAGATCGGTTCACTGCTCCGGGAGGATTCGGCGCCGAGATCGCCGACCAGATCTCGAGCGACAAGGTGCTGACCGAGTTCGCGGCCGGTGCCACGATCGTCTTGCAGGGCCTGCATCGCACATGGCCCCCGATCATCGATTTCACCACGCGCCTGCTGGCCGACCTCGGGCATCCCGTTCAGGTGAACGCCTACGTCACTCCCGCATCGTCTCGAGGCTTCGATCCGCACTACGACGTGCACGATGTGTTCGTTCTGCAGATCGCGGGCGAGAAGCGCTGGCGAATCCACTCCCCCGTGCATCCCGACCCGCTGGCCGATCAGCCCTGGTCCCAGCACGCGAAGGCTGTCGCCGACGAGGCGACGAACGCACCCGTCATCGACGAAGTACTCCAGCCCGGCGACGTTCTGTACCTTCCGCGCGGCTGGATCCACTCGGCAGAAGCGCTCGGTGACACGTCGGTGCATCTCACGATCGGTATGAGCGCCTTCACCCGGGCCGACCTCGTCTCCCAGGTCATCGCGAAGACGCGCGCCGACGCATCCCTTCGCTCGTCGCTGCCCCTCGGCCTCGACCTCGGCGATCCGGATGCCCTCGCGGGCGTTCTCGCCGAAACGCTGGCCGATCTCGTCGCCGCCATCCACGACGACCCGCTCACACCCGACGCTGCGGCCGCATCACTCGCACGCCGATTCACGAACATCACCCGGCCCGAGCCGGTGCGCCCGCTCGCGACCGTCGCGGGCCTCGCGCATCTCGACGTCGCATCCGTGGTTCGCTGGCGTCTCGGGCTCGCAGGTCGCGTCGAGGCGCGAGGAGACACCGTGAGCCTCACGGCCGGCGCCCGTACGCTCTCACTGCCGCTCGTGGCCCACACCGCCCTCGAACGGCTGCTGCTCGGAGAGTCGACGCCGGTAGGCGCGCTGCCCGGACTCGACGACGAAGACGCCATCGTGGTGTGCCGCAGATTGGTACGCGAGGGTGTTCTGGTGCTCGAGGCGTGACCGACCTCAGCGCTCGGCAGGTGCTGCCCGACTGGCGACCGTGCAGCGATCGCTCCCGCGAGCGCGGTGATCCCCTGCCGGGCACGGGTTCTCGAGGAACAGAGTGGTTTCTCGTCGAGATCTCCGGAGCGTGGGGCCAGCACGCCTTTCTCGAATCCACGTTGCCGACGGACGTCGGTCGCGCGCTGGTGAAGAGAGTCGAGTCGCTCGGCATGCGGCCGCTCGCCATTCGCAGAACCGGCAAGCGCGAGCCGCAGGACGGCTACCGCTGGGCCCTCGTCGACTCGCGACCCGGCTCGGAGGGCGTGAAGTGGGGATGGGTCGAGACGGCCGAAGAGCTGCTCGACGTTCCTCTCGACGGCTCGGTGGGAGTCGTCTCGCACAAGCCGATCGTCGCCGTCTGCGCCCATGCGCGGCACGACCAGTGCTGTGCGGTGCGCGGACGCCAGGTCGTGAAGACCCTCGCCGAGTCCTTTCCCGACGAGACGTGGGAGTGCTCCCACCTGGGCGGAGACCGTTTCGCCGGCACCCTGGTGTTGCTGCCGCACGGCCTCTACTACGGTCGAGCAGACGGGGCGGACGCGGTGGGTCTCGTCACCCGCTACCTCGAGGGCCGGGTCGATGAACGCTTCTTCCGCGGCCGCAGCTCCCTGCCGAACGCGGTGCAGGCCGCGCAGCACCACGCTCGGGCCACCCTCGACGATGAGCGCATCGACATCCTCGGCCCGACCTCGGCCCAATTCGCCGACGGAGTCTGGCGCATCGAGCTCGAGTACCCCGCCGCCACCATCAAGGTGATGCTGGCCGAGACGCTGTCAGAGCCTCTGCTGTCGACCTGCTCCGCCACCCGACCGGGCCGCAGCCGCGAATACCGCCTGCTGTCGGTCGAGATCGCCGACGCCCCGTCGCAGTGACCCTGCGAATCGGCACGAGCGGGTGGAGCTATGACCACTGGCAGGACGTGCTGTATCCGCCTGGCCTCGCGACGGCGAAGCGCCTCGCGGTGTACACGGCCGAGTTCGACACCGTAGAACTGAACGCCAGCTTTTACCGCTGGCCCCGCGAGACGACCTTCGCGGGGTGGCACGACAGGCTGCCGCCGGGGTTCGAGCTCGCCGTGAAGGCGCCACGCGGCCTGACGCACGGCCGCCGCCTCTACTCGCCCGAGCCCTGGCCCGAGCGCATCCGCCGCGCCATGCACGCGCTCGGCGACCGTCGGGGACCGCTGCTGGTGCAGCTGCCGCCCAATCTCGAACGCGACGACGCCCGTCTCGACTACTTCCTCGGCACCCTGCCCGACTGGATGCGCGTGGTCGTGGAGCCGCGCCACACCAGTTGGTTCGACGAGAGCGTCTACGAGCTGCTGGAGAGGCACGGCGCCGCGCTCTGCGTGATGAGCGGCGCCGGCCTTCCCTGCATTCTGCGCGCGACCGCGCCGTTCGTGTATGTGCGCCTGCACGGACCCGACACGGGCACGCTCTATGCCGGGTCGTACTCGGATGACGATCTGGCATGGTGGGCCGATCGCATCCGGGAGTGGCAGGCGCAGGGCCGGGATGTCTCGGCCTACTTCAACAACGATGGCGCGGGGCACGCGGTGCGCAACGCCCGCACGCTCCGCGCCATGCTGCTCTAGCCGCGGCTGCTCTACCCGCGAGTGACGCCGGCCCGGCTCGCACGCCGAGCTCCGCCGATGCGGATCCCGATTCCCGCGAGCAGAAGCGCGATCACCGCGGCCACCAGGGGTGCGAGGTCGAATCCGGTCGCCGCCAAAGAGCCGTTGCCGCCGGGAGCCGCCGGAACAGCGCCCGGAGGTGCAGGCTGCGTCGGATCGGGCTCGGTCACGACCGGGTCGACGGCCAGCTCGAACACCCGCACGTAGTCGAAGCTCGTGGTGAAGCCCGCCCCCGCCATCGAGAAGAGCGCGATGCGCGGAGCCGCGGCCTCCTCGAGGGGAGTCGTCCAGGTTCCGGCCTCGTCCCAGCTCAGGCCGTCGAGGCTCGTGAACGCGGTGTAGAGGTTCTCCGTGTCGCTGTGCTCGCGGACGAGACGCAGGAAGGTCTCCTCACCGACCGGGCCGCCCACCGTGTTGCCGTAGGCGGGATTTCCCGGTTCGCTCCGCTTGCCGAACTCGGTCTGCCGGGTCTCCCAGATCGAGGTGACCCCGAGCTTGATGTAGTGCCCGTCGTCGGTGTAGGCCAAGAGGCCGCCCTGCACGAAGTTCTGGCAGCAGCCGTCTTCTGGAACGTCGAGCGACAGCTTCGTGTCGACGACGTAGTCGCCTTCGGGCGCGGCCTCGGTCACGATGCCCGCGGGGTTCTCTCCGAGGTTCAGGTCGGCCTGCTGCGTCTTCCACGAGAAGCGTCCGTCGGCGACGGTGTGGCCGGCGGCGTCGGGCTCGCGGATCCAGCTCCACTGCTCGCCGAGCCCGGTTCCGTCGAACTCGTCGCTGAGGGCCGGAATGGCGGCTCCGGGCTGGGGGACGTCGGCCTGCACCGGTGTGTAGCCGACGGGCTGTCCGGGCTGGGTCACGGGAGCGGGCTGGGGGGAGTCGGATGGGCCTTCGCCGCCTCGGGTCACAGGCCAACCGTCGATCCAGTCCAGCGGATCCATCAGCACGGGACGCTTGGTGTAGCTGCCGTCGAGGAACCACGGGTCGGTGCGGTCGACCGCGTGATAGAAGATCCATTGCTGGCCCGACAGGTCGGTCACGACCGAGTTGTGCCCGGTTCCGATCCAACGATTGCCGTTCTGGTGCAGCACCGGGGTGCCTCCCACACGGCCGTCGAGCAGCGAGGTGCCGGTGCGGTCGAGGAACGGCCCGGCCGGACTCTCGGAGCGGCCCGCGAAGACGGAGTAGGCGGTCAGCGGTCCGTTGCAGCAGTTCGTGGCCGAGGCGAGCAGGTAGTACCAGCCGTCGCGCTTCACGATGTTGACGCCCTCGTAGCGGTTCGAGATCGCGATCTCGGTCTGGCTGGCCGGGTCTGAGGTCAGGCCGTCGGCGGAGAGGGTGCGCACTGAGATTCCGCCGAAGTAGCTGCCGTAGTAGATGTAGGCAGTGTCACCGTCGACGAGCACCTCGGGGTCGAAGGTCCAGCGCGCGCTGGTCGAGGCCGGGTCCGCCGGAGGGGCCTGCGCTTCGACGACGGGGGCGCCGGAGTCGGTCCACGGGCCTGCCAAGCTCGGACTCGTGGCCACGCCGATGGCCGCACGCTTGTGCTCCGGGTCCGTATCCGGGTTGGCAGCGGTGTTCGTCGCCGTGTAGTACAGGTGGTAGCTGCCGTTCAGGAACACCACGTCGGGAGCCCACATGTCGCCGTTGCCGATCCATGCCGGCCTCGTGTTCAGAGCTTCGCCCTGGAACTCCCAGTCGACGAGGTTCGTCGAGCGGTAGCTCGGGATGCTGTAAAAGCGAGGCTCGCCCGACTCGTCGGTCTCTCCGGTGACCAGCGCGTCGCGGGTGCAGAAGAGGTACCAGGCGTCGTCGCCCGGGGTCTCGGAGCGGATCACATCCGGATCGGCGCACTGTTCGGCGCTGACTCCGTTCGGCAGCTGGAGGTTGAGCGGGTTGCTGTATGTGGCAACGGACGGGTCGGGCTCAGGCGCCGCGAATGCGGGGGTCGCACTCGCGACCACGGCGAGCGCCGCGATCAGCGCGCCCGTTCTGAACAGCTTCTTCATGGGTCCTCTTCGTTGAGTCGGTGTGCGGAATGGCAAGAAGATCAGGGTTCGACGACGGGCCTGTCGCCGGGCCACTCGAGCTCCGAGACGGACATGCCTCGGTAGGAGAAGGCGGGATCCCAGGAGTGGTAGACGATCCGGTCGCGTCCATCGGGCGCGACCACGACGTCCTGCCCTCCGGGGCCCAGCGCCCGAGATCCGCTCATCGCGGTCGTGAAGAGCGGCTCGTCGGCCTTCGTGTAGGGCCCGGCGACGGATGGGGCGAGCGCGTAGCCCATGGCGTACTCCTCACCCCCGTAGTCGTTCGCGGAGTAGAACAGCGCGTACTCGTCGCCGTGGCGCACGATCACCGGCGCTTCCACGAGTTGGCCCTCCCACTCCTCGGTCTGCTTGACGAGGTCGACGGGCTCGCCGACCACCGAGAGGCCGTCGGCAGTGAGCGTCGACAGTCGGAGCCAGGTGTCGAGGCCGCAGCAGTTTCCATCGTTCTTCCAGGCGAGGTATCTGCTGCCGTCATCGTCGACGAAGCTGCTCGCGTCGATGGCCCCGCCCTCCTCGAGCGGGCAGATCAGGGGCTCGACCGCATCCGACACGAACGGACCGGTCGGAGCAGACGACACGGCCACGCCGACGCACTGCCGGCCCGATGAGCTCTCCTGCGCGGTGAAGTACAAGGCGAAGCGCCCATCCGGGAGCGGCGTGACGTCGGGCGCCCACGTACGTCCCGTGTCGGCCCAGGCGGGAAGGTCGGGAAAGACGTCGTCACGCGACACGTCCCACGTCTCGAGGTCGGACGACGTCGCGTACTGCACGTTCACAGCCGGAGTATTGGTGGCGTAGGCGTAGTACGTGCCGTCGAACGCGATCACGTCGGGATCCGGGAAGTCCTCGTCGATGACGAAGGCCGCCTGCGGCTCGGCGGAGCCGCCGTCCGATGCGTCCCCATCGCTGCCGCCCGGCGCGCATCCGGTCAGCGCAAGAAGCCCGATCGCGAGGAACGCGAGCGACGGCGCCGTCCGGGGGCATGTCATCCCTTGACCGCCGAGCTCGCCACCGACTCGACGATCTGCTTCTGGGCGATGCCGAAGAGGATGAGCACGGGCACCGAAGCGATCACGGCACCGGCCATCACGATGCTGAAATGGGTGGAATACGCGCCCTGCAACTGCGACAGGCCGGGCTGGAGAGTGAGATTCTCTGGGCTCAGCAGCACGTAGATGGGCCAGAGGAAGTCGTTCCAATTCGCGAGAAAGCTCAGGATGGCGAGGGTCGCCAACGCCGGGCGGGAGAGCGGCAGCACGATCTGCGCGAAGATGCGGAAGTCACCGGCCCCGTCGATACGCGCGGCCTCCTCGATCTCGGAGGGAAGGCCGATGAAAAACTGGCGCAGGAAGAAGATTCCGAACGCGCCCGCCGCCCCCGGCACCGTGATCGCCCAGATCGTGTCGAGCCAGCCCAGGTTCTGAACGATCAGGTAGTTGGGGATGAGGAAGATGACCGGCGGAACGAGGAGCGTTCCGATGATCACGCCGAACACGATCTTCTTGCCGCGGAACTCGAGCCGGGCGAGAGCATAGGCGCCGAGCGACGCCGTGACCAGAATGAGGACGGTCTGCAGCGTGGCGGCGGCGAAGCTGTTCAGCAGCCAGAGGAAGATCGGCTGCTGCCCACCCGCCAACGTGCCGTAGGCCTCCGTGGACACCGGATCGGGCACGATGCCGTAGGGGTTCGAGATCACATCGCCGTCGGTCTTGAACGACGTGATCAGAATCCAGACGAGGGGAAGGATGATGGCCAGGGCCACGAAGACCAGCACGGCATAGAGCCCTGCGGTACGAGCTGCGATGCCGCGCGGCCGGCGTCGTGGCGGCGGCGGGGTCGTGACGCGCTCCGACGACACCGTCGCGGCGGACATTGTTGCGGATGACATCTGCTGTCCTTAATCTGTCTTCTCGCGCTGGAGGCGGAAGTTGATGACACTGATGATGGCGAGGAAGGCGAACAGGATGTAGCTCATCGCAGCAGCCGGAGCCATGTTGTTCTGCGAAAGCCCCTGGTCTGAGATGTACATGATCGCTGTGCGCGTGGTGTTGGCCGGCCCACCCTTGGTGAGGATGTAGGACTGCCCGAACATGTTCGCCGAGGCGAGGATGGTGGTCGTGCTGACGAAGAGCATCACCGGGCGCAGGCCCGGCAAGGTCACGCTCCAGAACTTGCGGAACACACCGGCGCCGTCGAGCGCGGCAGCCTCGTACAGATCGGGATTGATGGCCTTGAGCCCGGCGAGCAGGATCACGGCGTTGAAGCCGAGGGTCCACCACACCGTGACGAGGACCAGCGAGACCCAGGCCCACGGCACGTCGACCGTCCAGGGGATGTCGGTCGGCAGGCCGAAGAGCCCGAGGATGTGGTTCAACATGCCCGACTGGGTGTCGAGCAGGTACTTCCAGATGACCCCGATCACGGCGACGCCGAGAACGTAGGGCGCGAAGAAGATGGCCCGGAAGACCGTGCCGCCACGGATGTTGTTGTTCAACAGGATCGCGATGAGCAACGGGATGATGAGCAGGCAGGGCACGCTCAGCACCGTGAAGATACCGGTCGCGCCCATGCTCTGCCAGAAGTCGCCGAACGTGATCGACCCCGGTGTGAACAGGTCGATGTAGTTCTGCAACCCGATGAAGCTCTGCGTGTCCTTGAACGGACTCCAGTCGGTGACGCTGATCCACAGGCCGAAGATCGACGGGAAGACCACGAAGACGCCGAAGAGCACCAGGAAGGGAAGCAGGAAGAGGTAGGCGGTGCCCGTGTGCAGAGCGACCCCCGTCTTCGAGACGCGCTGGCGCCTCGAAGACGGGAGCGGCCGGATGGCGAGATTAGTCACCGTACTTGGCTGCGTTCTGCTTGAGGATCTCGTTCGCCTGCTTGGCCGCGTCGTCGAGTGCCTCCTTGGGCTCCTTCTTGCCCGTGACCGCCTCGTTCAGGGCCGTCGTGATGAGCGCGTTCGCGGCGGTGATGCCGGGTGCGCTCGTCTCGTAGTGGGCGTAGGGGAGCGATTCGATGAACGGCTTCAGGTTGGGGTACGTCTCGACCAGTGACGGGTCGTTGCGCACCTCGTTCGCGGCGGGAAGCTCACCGGTCTCCGCCCAGCCCGCCGAGTTCTCGTTCATCCACTTGACGAAGGTCGCAGCGGCGGCGGTCTTGTTCTTGTCCTGGCCCTTGTTGTTCAGGAACATCCAGTGAGTCGAGCTCGACCACACGGCCTTCTCTGTGCCGATCTGGGGAACAGGGGCCACGGTCCAGTCGATCTCGTTGAACGATTCGTTCGTGGTCTGCCATACGCCGTTCCAGTTGTACGCCGTCTGCCCGGCCAGGAGGCCCTTGATGTTGCCGTCCTGAGCGACGTTCGGCGGGCTGTATCCCTTGTCGATGAGGTCGACCATGTGGGTCAGCGCCTGCACGCCGGCATCGGAGTTGAACGTGGCCTCGGTCACGTCGTCGTTGTAGAGGTCGCCGCCGAACTGCCAGAGCAGCGACTCGAACTCGAAGGTTCCGGTGAAGACGTAGCCGTCGACCCATTCACCCGCGACCCCGGCCGCCTTGAGGGCCTCGAGAGCCTTCATGTAGGAGTCTTTGTCGGCCGGAACGGTAGCCGGATCGATGCCGGCAGCCCTGAGCACGTCGTTGTTGACGTAGAGGCCCATCGGCGTCACGCTCCACGGGATTCCGTATTGTGCGCCCTTGTAAGCACCGGCATCCATGAGGCCTTCGGGGAAGTCGTCCGCCGAGTAGCCGAGCTCGTCGACGATATCGTCGGCAGGCAGCAGGAGTCCCTGCGCCGCGTACGTGGCGACGTCGTCGCCGTGGGCGACCGCGACATCCGGCCCCTTGCCCGCCTTGACCGCGAGGGGCAGCTTCTTCGAGATGTCTCCCCATTCCTGGGGAACGTTCTTCACCTCGATGTTGTCGTGCTCGGAGTTGAACTTGTCGACCAGCTTCGGAACGAGCACGGGGGCTGCGCCACCGGTCCACCCGTTCCAGAACGTGATCGACACCTTGGGACCGGTGTAGTCCTCACCGGGTACGGCGTTGCCGCCCGCACCCGCGCCACCGCCGGAACAACCTGCCAGTGCGATGCCCACGCCCAGCGCGAGCGTTGCTGCGATCGCCCTGCGTGCGATGCCCTTCTTCATAAGACTCTCCTTCGAGTTTTCATCGCCCGATCGGGCGAGACAAGGGTGTGCAGTCTCGTCAGGTGTGGAGGATCCAGGGATCGGACGAAGACTTCTGGATGAACTTACAGCGCTGGAAGTTTGCGGTCAAGGGGGGTCGTTCGTACAGCGACGCAATCGTGATCGGGTCGTGACCACTACGATCAGAGATCACGGAAGCCGACACCGCAGCAACGTGGATGCCGTTCGATCCGCAGGAGGAACAATGGCTGGAGTCCGACTACAGGACGTCGCCGACCACGCCGGCGTCTCGATGAAGACCGTGTCGAATGTGGTGCACAAGCACCCGCACGTCTCGCATGCCATGCGCGAGCGGGTGCAGCGCGCCATCGACGAGCTCGGATACAGACCGAACGCACTGGGCAGGCAGCTCGCGACCGGGCGCACAGGCCTGCTCGCCCTCGCCTTCGCCGATGTGCGACTCCCCTACTTCTCCGAACTCGCCAACCTCGTATCGCGAGCCGCCGCCGAGACCCGACCCGGCTATCGACTGCTTCTGGAGGAGACGGAGGGAACTCTCGACGGCGAGCGCGCCGTGCTCTCCGCCACAGAGGCGGGCCTCGTCGACGGCATGCTCTTCCAGCCGTCGCAGATCTCGTCACGCGAGATCGCCGAGCGACACGGAGACCTTCCCATGGTGCTTCTCGGCGAGGGTCCTGCGCCGCTCAGCATGGATCGCGTCATGATCGACAACGTCTCGGCCGCGGCCGCAGCCACCCGCCACATCGTCGCTCTCGGGCGCCGCCGCATCGCTTTTCTCGGCCACGAGGCCCAGTCCCTCTCGTCGACATCGCGCCTGCGGATCGTCGGCTATCAAGAGGGTCTGGAGCAATCCGGCCTCGCTGCCGACCCCGAGTTGCTGATCTCCAGCAGCGAGATCACCCCGGCGGCATCGGCAGCCTCGCTCGGCGAAGCCCTCGACCGCGGCCTCGAGATCGACGGCGTCGTCTGCCGCGACGACCTCGCCGCCATGGGTGCCCTCCGAGCATTGCACGAACGGGGCATCCGGGTTCCCGACGACGTCGCGATCATCGGATGGGACAACATCTCGTTCACGGCCACCAGCTTTCCGAGCCTCAGTTCGATCGCCCCCGACCTCGACGAACTCGCCCGAGTCGCGCTCGAGATGCTCGAGGAGCGCATCGCCGGCTTCGACGGGCTCGGGCGGCACAGGGTCGTCGACTTTCGACTCGTAGCGCGAGAGAGTGCTCCGCACCCCTCCAACTGAACCGCGACGGCCGTGCCGTCGCACGACTTCGTGTTCCATATTTACAGCGCAGTAAATTTGGTGTCATGATGAACCCATGAGCAGCGACGCCCCCTCCCCCGCCGAGCCCGATTTCCGTGCGAGCAGGCAGAACGGTGATTACCCACGGCCTCAGCTGGTGCGCTCCGAGTGGCGGGAGCTCGACGGGCCGTGGCGATTCGCCTTCGACGACGACGATCGAGGCCTGGCCGAGCGATGGCATCTGGCCGCGGACTTCGACCGCACCATCATCGTGCCCTTCCCCTTCGAGTCCGACGCGTCGGGCATCGCCGACACCGGTTTCCACCGCGTCGTCTGGTACTCGCGCACGCTGACCGACGCCGATTTGACGGCGGCAGGCTACGGTGGCGCGCAGCGCTCAGCCGATACACGACTCCTCCTCCATCTCGGCGCTGTCGACTACCGGGCGATGGTGTGGCTCGACGGGGTCTTTCTGGGTTCCCACGAGGGCGGGCAGACGCCGTTCTCGTTCGACGTCACGACGGCGATCGACGAGGCGGCGACGGAGCATACGATCGTGGTCCGCGCCGAAGATGATCCCGCCGATGTCGCCCAACCGCGGGGCAAGCAGGATTGGCGGCTCGACCCCCACTCGATCTGGTACCACCGCACCACCGGCATCTGGCAGCCGGTCTGGCTCGAGGCCGCCCCCGCGGCCGGAGTGCGACTCCTGCACTTCACGCCCGACGTCCCCGCCGGCACTGTCTCGGTGCGCGTCGACCTCGGCCGCGAGCCGCAGCCCGGCAGCACGGTCGAGATCCGTCTCGACTACGAGGGAAAGCTCGTCGGCCAGCTCACCCTGCCGGCTTCCGCGAGCACCCGCGGGGTGATCGAGGTGACCCCTCAGCGCAACGGACAGGCATACGAAGAACTCCTCTGGTCGCCCGAGAACCCTCGCCTCATCGATGCCACCGTGATCGTGCGAACGCCGCTCGGCGACGCGGTCGACACCGTGGCCTCCTATCTCGGACTCCGCTCGGCGACATGGGGAGGGGGCCGATTCCTTCTCAACAACCGGCCCTACTACGTGCGGTCCGTGCTCAACCAGGGCTACTGGCCCGAGTCGCACCTGGCGAGCCCCACCCCAGACGCGTTGCGCGCCGACATCGTGCTGACCAAGGAACTCGGGTTCAACGCGACCCGCCTGCACCAGAAGATCGAGGATCCCCGGTTCCTCTATTGGGCCGACCGACTGGGGCTGCTCGTCTGGGCAGAGACCCCCGGCGCCTTCGAGTTCTCGCCCGTCGCGGCCACGCGCCTGCTGGCCGAGTGGACGGCCGTCATCGAGCGCGACCTGTCGCATCCATCGATCGTCACCTGGGTGCCGCTCAATGAGAGCTGGGGCGTGCAGCACATCGAGCACGACCCGGCGATGCGCGCCTTCGCGCGCGCACTCGTGGAGGTCACCCGCACCCTCGACGGTTCGCGACCCGTCATCTCGAACGACGGCTGGGAGCACGTCGACTCCGACATCATCACCGTGCACGACTACGAGTCGTCGGGGGTCGTCCTCGAGAAGCGCTACGCCGACGACGACGCGAAGCGACGGCTGCTCGACGGCTTCGGCCCCGCGGGTCGGCGCATCCTGCTCGACGGCCAGCAGACCGGCGATCGCCCCGTGATGCTCACCGAGTTCGGCGGCATCTCCTTCGCCACCCGCTACGCAGACACGGATGCCTGGGGCTATTCCCACGCGGCCGGTCCCGATGATTTCGTGGCCCGCCTACACGCGGTCGTGGATGCGCTGGCCGACAGCACCTTCCTCGCCGGCTACTGCTACACCCAGCTCGCCGACACCCTGCAGGAGACGAATGGACTGCTCTCGGACGATCGCGTTCCGAAGGCGCCGATAGACGTTCTGCGCGCGATCTTCGCGGGTGGCGACCCCCGGGCCTAGCGAGGGGCACCCGCCTTCGTCGCTCCCGTACAATGGGGGACGGCCTATTTCTCTACAGCGTCTGGAGCCCGCCCGGTATGTGCGGCATCGTCGGTATCGTCTCGTCCGGTCCGGTCAATCAACAGGTGTACGACAGCCTCCTTCTGCTTCAGCACCGCGGACAGGACTCGACCGGCATCGCTACCGCCGACGGGTCGACGTTCCACATCGTCAAGGCCAAGGGGCAGGTGCGAGAAGCGTTCCGCACCCGCGACATGCGGTCGCTGCTCGGCAATGTGGGTCTGGGGCATGTGCGCTACGCCACGAAGGGTGTCGCGGGCAACGAGCAGGAGGCGCAGCCGTTCTACGTGAACGCGCCCTACGGCATCGTGCTCATCCACAACGGCAATCTCACCAATACCCGCGAGCTCAATCAGGAGCTCTTCCACATCGATCGCCGCCACCTGAACACGTCGAGCGACACCGAGCTGCTGCTCAATGTTCTGGCGACCGAGCTGCAGGGTCAGGTGTCGGGCCTCGACCTCGAGCCGGATCAGGTCTTCGATGCCGTCGCCAACGTGCACGAGCGCATCGAGGGCTCCTACGCGGTGATCTCGATCATCGCGGGTCATGGACTGCTGGCCTTCCGCGATCCGTTCGGCATCCGCCCCCTGGTACTCGGCAAGCGCAGCGACGCCAACGCGCTGGCGGGAGTGCAGCGCGACGAATGGGTCGTCGCCAGCGAATCCTTGGTGCTCGAGGCATCCGGCTACGAGGTCGTGCGCGAGGTCGCGCCCGGCGAGGCCATCTTCATCACGCAGAACGGCGAGATGTACTCCCGCCAGTGCGCGAAGAACCCCGTTCTCGTGCCCTGCTCGTTCGAGTACGTCTACCTCGCCCGACCCGACAGCGTCATGAACGGCATCTCGGTCTACGAGGCTCGGCTCCGGCTCGGCAATCGGCTGGCCACGACCATCGCCGATCTCACCCCGATGGGCGACATCGACGTCGTCATGCCTATCCCCGACTCGTCACGCCCTGCCGCGATGCAGGTCGCCCAGAAGCTCGGCGTCGAGTACCGCGAGGGGTTCTACAAGAACCGCTACGTGGGGCGCACCTTCATCATGCCCGGGCAGGCCGAGCGCAAGAAGAGCGTCAGGCAGAAGCTGAACGCCATGTCGACGGAGTTCAAGGGCAAGAACATCCTCATCGTCGACGACTCGATCGTGCGCGGTACGACCTCGAAGGAGATCGTCGAGATGGCCCGGGCAGCCGGCGCCAACAAGGTGACGTTCACCTCGGCCGCTCCCCCGGTGCGCTTCCCGCACGTCTACGGCATCAACATGCCCTCGCGAGAAGAGTTGATCGCCCACGGCCGCAGTTTTCCCGAGATCGCGAGGGAGCTCGGCGCCGACCACCTCATCTACCAGGAGATCTCCGACATGGAGAGCGCCATCCTCGAGGGAAGCGACGTGAAGAACCTCGAGATGAGCTGCTTCACCGGCGAGTACGTCACCGGCACGGTCAGCCCCGAGTACCTCGCCTGGGTCGAAGCGACTCAGCACTCGTAGAACGAGTTCGAGAACGACGAAGGCCCGGGGCGAGAACCCCGGGCCTTCGTCGTGACACCTCTGATCTTACGAAGTCGACCTCGCCGCACGACGGCGGCGCAGCGTCAGCAGCGCGCCCGCCGCGAGCAGGAGGCCCGCCCCGAGAAGCGGCAGCGTCGCATCCATGCCCGTGGCCGCCAAGCCTGTCGGTGATGCACCGGCCGAACCTGCGGGGTCGACGACCGAGACCGTGCCGTCGGCTGCAACGACGATCGTGCGGTAGCCGATCACCGTTCCATCCCGATCCTGGATGACGAGGCGGTGAGTGCCTGTCGGGACGTTGCTGATCGTGACCGAGAACGAACCCGACTCATCGGCCTGGAACCAGCCCAGTCGCACCGGATCGGAGAAGATCGACACGTAGTACCAGTCGCCCGGTGTGAGCCCGGAGACCGTCACCGCCTGTCCGTTCGTCGCGCTGCCCGTGCTCAGACTGAAGGCATCGGTTTCGGTGGCCGGAAGCGACTCGGCCGATGGCAGCGCAGGCTCAGTGGTCGGCTTCGGCAGCGGGGTGGTCATGACGTTCGACGCTTGCGACTCGGCCGACGAACCCACGGCGTTGATCGCCTTGACCGTTGCCGTGTAGTCGGTGTCGGTCTTCAGTCCCGCGAAGCCGACCGAGGTCGTCGCAGCGTCGACCGAGGCGGAGTCCGCCTTCGTGCCGTCGGCGTAGAGAGTCACCTCGTAGCCGGTGACGGGTGTTCCACCATCGACGGCGGGCGGAGCCCATGAGGCCGTCACGGCGGAGAAGCCATCGGCCGCAAGTGTCGGCGCGGCCGGCGCATCCGGAGCCACGAACGGAATCTCACCCGCGGTCGTGACCGGAAGCGACACGGACTTGCCCGTGGTCGGGAGCACGAAGCTCACGACGTGGTCGCCGTTTCGGGTGAGCTTCGGAACCGTGACCTCGACTGTTGCGGTGCCCTGCTCATCGAAGGTGTCGACGATGGCCGGGTTGATCGGCGCCGTGGCGATCTCGACGCCGTCGAACTGCACCGACACCGTCGAGTCCTGAACCGGAGCGCCCGAGAGAACGAGGGAACTGAGGGCGAACGAGAACGTGGTCTCGGGCGCGACCGTTCCGAGGTCGATCGGTGTTCCGGGGGTCGTTGCCGGCGACGTCAGAGTCACGCCGATCGAGCGAGATCCGTAGTCGGGCGTGAGCGGGGAGTTCGCGCCGATGTATTGCTTGAACGCGTCGAGATCGACGCGTCCCGTGTCGGTCTTAGCTGCCCCGAGAGCCAGTTCTTTGAAGTTGTCACCGCCTCCGGCGAGGAAGCTGTTGGTCACGACCTGGAAGGAGTCGGTGTCGCTCACCACGGCGCCGTTGTAACGGATCTCGGTCACATGCGAGCCTGTGGCAGCCGAGGGGTCGTAGGTGTAGCTCAGCGCCTTGTTGATTCCGAGCTTCAAGAACGGTCGAGACTGGCCTGGCTGCCACTGCTGCTCGAGCACGGTCTTGACCTGCGCGCCGGTGAGGGTCTGCGTGAACAGGCTGTTGGCGAACGGTTGAACGGTGGCCGACTCCTCATAGGTGACGACGCCGTCTGGCGCGACCGCGATGTCGGCGCGAAGACCGCCCGGATTCATGAACGCGAGCTGCGTTCCCAGGTCTCGTGTCGCCCAGAGCTGACCATCGGCCACGATGTTACCGAGGGTCGACTCGCCGCCCCGGTTCTCTTTGCCGTCGGTCTGTACCGCACGCTTGAAGTCGGCCGAGATCGATCCCACGGGTTGCAGACCGATGACGCTGGAGCGCTGCTTGGCGTCGGCGACGATAGCCGCGACGGTCGGATCCTGCGCGTAGCTCGCGACCGCCTTGACCACGAGCGGAATCGTCTCCGCCTTCGATGAGGAGATGGCCTTGCTGGTCGGGTTGACCTGGAAGTTAAAGTGGCCCAGGTTCGTTCCGTAACTGGCCGTCTGCAGAACCGGCAGCGTTTTCGAGCCGACCGTCACGTTCTGTGCGTAGAGATTGTGAGTGTGGGCAGACGCGATCGCATCGACGCTCGGTGCTGTGCCGGTCACGATCTTGCCGAAGACGGTGCTCGTGTCGGTCAGATTCGCCGTCGCGGAGGCTGCTCCCTCGTGCAGCAGCAGCACGAGGACATCGGCCTCACCGTTCTCGCCGTCGTCGATGCCGTCTTTCAGTTCGGCCGCAGCAGCGTTGACACTCTCGACGATCCCCGCGACTTTGAGGGTGTTGATGCCGTCGGGGTTCACCAGCGTGGGCAGGTCCTCGGTGACAGCACCGATGAAACCGACCTTGACTCCGTCGAACGTCTGAACGTTGTAGGGCGCGTAAGCATGCTCACCCGTGGCCGTGTCGAAGAGGTTGGCCGAGATGTACGGAAAGTTCGACCTGTCCGAGATCCGACCGTCGACATCGGACCTGCCGTGGTCGAACTCATGGTTGCCGAGCGACGTGACACTCACGCCGATCTGGTTCAGCACGTCGATCGTGGGCTCGTCGTTCAATGCCTGAGAGATGAAGGGCGAGCCGCTGATGTTGTCGCCCGCCGACACGAGGGTCGTGTTGGGGTTGGCGGCCCGGAACGACGCGACGGCCGTGGCGATCGATGCCGCTCCGGCCTCTCCGCTCGAAAGGTTCTGCTCGAGGTGCCCGTGGAAATCGTTGATGGTGTAGACGTCGATCGAGACGTCGCCGGGGGCCGCGGAGGCAGGCAGCGCGCCCAGACCGATCAGGGCCACGGTTGCGGAGGTGAACAGGGCGGCGGCGCGCGCAGCGCGCCTCCGATTGATAGATGACTGCATAGAGGTGACGTACTCCAAGGTGGATTCGGGGACGATTCCCACTCAATCCGAAGCTTGGAACTCCGTCAACCGAATCTCCGCCCGTAACCAGATGTTCACACAGCGCGCGATTACTTGTAGCTACAAGGAATAGATCGCGCGACGGTGGCGTTGTCACCCGCATGAACACACGTGACGATCTGCTGTCAGCCCAGACCGGAATGGGAGCGGTGACCCTGCGCGTCGGCGATCTCGACGCCATGATCGCCTACTACCGCGACGCCGTGACGCTCGAGCTGCAGAGCCAGGAGGGCGATGTGGCCGTGCTCGGCCGCGGCGGTGTACCGGTCGTCATTCTGCAGCACGCGCCCGAGCTGAAGCACGCCGCGCCTCGATCTGCGGGGCTCTACCACACGGCCATCCTGTTCGAGTCGGAACCGGCGCTCGCCGCTGCCCTGTATTCGATGGCGCGCCGCGCTCCCGGATTGTTCACCGGAAGCGCCGATCATCTCGTATCGAAGGCCTTCTACTTCACCGACCCTGAGGGCAACGGCGTCGAGCTCTACTGGGATCGTGCCCGCACCGAGTGGAGCTGGGCGCACGGGCAGATCGAGATGGGCACCGCCTACCTCGACCCGAACGACTTTCTGCAGCAACACGTCACGCCCGAGCTGGTCGAGAATCCCCGGCTCGGTGGCACGACGGTCGGGCACGTGCACCTCTCGGTGGGCGACGTGGCCACGGCCAAGGAGTTCTACGTCGACCGTCTGGGGTTCGAGACCACGACCGCGTTCGGCGACTCCGCCCTCTTCGTCTCGGCAGGTGGCTACCACCACCACATGGCGATGAACGTCTGGGAGTCGAAGGGGGCCGGGCGTCGACCGCTGGCCCTCGGGCTCGGGCTCGTCGAGATCGCGGTACCCACGGCAGACGAAGTCGGGCGGGTCGGTGAGCGGCTCGGGCACTACGGGCTGCAGACCCGCAACGACGGTCGCTCGCTCATGGTCTCCGACCCCTGGGACAACCAGATCAAGATCGTCGCGGCGGGTACGACGCCGGTCGCGTAGCCCTCGAGGACTACGACCCGTGGCGTGCCACGAGTTCTCTCTTCAGCACTTTGCCGCTCGGCCCCATCGGCAGGGCTTCCACCACCGTGACCTCGCGCGGGTACTTGTATGCCGCGACGTGCTCCTCGGCGAACGCCACCAACTCGGCACCCGTCACGCTCGCGCCGGCGACGAGCACAACGGCCGCCACCACCTCCTGGCCGTGAACCTCGTGCGGAACGCCGTAGACCGCGGCCATCGACACCTCCGGATGCCCCGCCAACACCTCTTCGACCTCGCGGGGGTACACGTTGTAGCCGTTGCGCAGGATCATGTCCTTCTTGCGATCGAGAATGCGCAGGTACCCATCGTCGTCCTTCGTTCCGAGGTCGCCCGTACGGAACCAGCCGTCGACGACCGCGCGTGCCGTGTCCTCCTGTCGATGCAGGTATCCCTTCATCAGGTTGTGCCCCCTGATCACGAGTTCGCCGAGCTCGCCTCGAGCGAGCAGCTCGATCGCATCGTCGTTGTCGGCCCGGGCGATCTCGACATCCACACCCCAGATCGGCTTGCCGATCGTGCCCGGCCGCGGCGGCACCCCGCGCTGATTGAAGCTCGCCACGGGCGACGTCTCGGTCAACCCGTAGCCCTCGTGGATGTCGGCGCCGAATAGCTGCGTGAACCTGTCGATGATGGCGACGGGAATCGCGGCGCCTCCGGAGACCCCGTAGCGCAGCTTCGTCTCGACGGGCTCCGTGCCGACGGCGGCCAGGATGACCATGTACATGGTCGGCACGCCGAAGAAGATCGTGCAGCGGTGCCGCTTGATCAGCTCTATCGCCCCCGCTCCGTCGAACTTCGGCATCAGCACGATCGTGGCGCCCGCGCGAAAGCCCGTGTTAAGAACACATGTCTGACCGAAGGTGTGGAACAGAGGCAGACACCCGAGCAGCACATCGTCGCTTGTCATATCGAAGGTGTCGAGCAGCAGTGTGCTCGTCTGCTCCACGAGGGCGAAGTGGCTGCCCTCGGCGCCCTTCGGCGAGCCCGTCGTTCCGCTCGTATACAGAATGGTCGCCGTGTCGCTCGGCGCACAGGCCACGTACGTCTCGAGCGGAACCGCCTGCTCTGCGAGGTCTTCGAGGCGGTCGAAACCCACGGCATCCAGCGGCTCGTCGCCCGAGTGCGGCGGCATCATGAGCGAGACCACGTCGACGCCCGCGAGCGCCGCCCCCTTCGCGCCCTCGGCGAGCAGCGGAGCCGAGCAGACGAGCAGCGTGGCGCCACTGTCGCGCAGCACGAAGGCGATCTCCTCGGCCTTGAGCAGCGCGTGGATGGGAACGACGATGCCGCCGAGCGCCAGGACCGCGTAGTAGACGCGGGGAAAGTCGGGCACGTTCGGGATCAGGATGGCGACGGGGGCGCCCCGCTCGACTCCTCGATCGCGTAGAGCCCCGGCGTAGGCGAGCGTCTCCTCCCACAGAGTGGAGTAGCTGATGCTCTCTTCGCCCACGATCAGGGCGGTCTTATCGGGCCGGCGTGCCGCCGTCTCGGCGAGGATGGCGGCGACCGAGACGGTCGCGTATCCCGTCTGCATGTCGGATGCGGCGGCGTGCGCGGGTGCGTTCATCTCGTTCTCCAGTCGTCATTGACCTCAAGACATCGAGGCTACGGCGGGGCGGGCCTGGAACCAAGACCGGCACGCGGGTGTGAAGCCGATGCCCACCGTTTAGACTGGGGGCGAATCCACCCGTCACTTCTCGAAAAGAGTTCTCCGGTGCCCACAATCGTCGTCGAGGTCATGCCCAAGGCCGAACTTCTCGATCCCCAGGGCAAGGCCGTGCTCGGTGCCCTCACCCGCCTCGGGCAGTCGCAGTTCAGCTCGGTTCGCGTCGGCAAGCGCTTCGAGCTCACCGTCGACGGCGAGGTGACCGACGCGGTTCTCTCCGAGGTCAAGACGCTCGCCGACGAGATGCTGTCGAACTCGGTCATCGAAGACGTCGTCGGCATCCACGTCGTGGACACGCCCGCTGGCCCCGCCTCCGTGATCTCCGCCGCCGGGGCATCCGTCTGATGCGCATCGGCGTCGTCACCTTCCCCGGTTCGCTCGACGACCGCGACGCGCAGCGCGCCGTTCGCATCGCCGGCGCCGAGCCCGTCGCCCTCTGGCACGGCACCCACGACCTCGACGGCGTCGACGCCATCGTGCTTCCCGGGGGCTTCAGCTACGGCGACTACCTGCGCTGCGGTGCCATCGCGAGCCACTCGCCGATCATGGCCGAGGTCATCCAGGCCGCAGAGCGCGGCGTGCCCGTGCTCGGTATCTGCAACGGCTTCCAGATGCTCACCGAGGCGCACCTGCTGCCCGGCGGGCTCATCCGCAACGACCACGGCTCGTTCATCTGCCGTGATCAGCGCCTGCGTGTCGAGAACACGTCGACCGCGTGGAGCAACGGCTTCACCGATCGCCAAGAGATCACGATTCCGCTGAAGAACGGCGAAGGCGGCTTCATCGCGTCGGCCGCCGAGCTCGAGCGACTCGAGGGCGAGAACCACGTGGTCTTCCGCTACCTCGACGTGAACCCCAACGGCTCCCTCAACAACATCGCCGGCATCACGAACGCGCGCGGCAACGTGGTCGGCCTCATGCCGCACCCCGAGCACGCGGTCGAGCCCGGCTTCGGCCCCGATACCCCGGATGCAATGCGCTCGGGAGTAGACGGCCTCACCTTCTTCACGTCGGCGCTCGAGGGCCTGCTCGCCCGCGCGTAGTCCACGCGCGCCAGGTGCGGGCATCCATGTCGCCTTCGTGTCAGGAATCGACTCGGCGCAAAACGACTCACACTCACGCAGATGGGTGCTTATTCGACGAGTCGACGCCAGGGTCGGAATCGAGTCGGCGGAGAAGCACCCAAAGGCGCTCTCTTGGGCGCATTCGCGCCGAGTCAAGTGACCCCAGCTCGCGGAGAGGCTCAGACGCGGGGTCAGGCCGCGGGGCTCTTCGCCATCGCGTCTTCGAGGGCGACCCACGCGAGCATGGCGCACTTGACGCGCGCGATGTAGCGGGAGACTCCGCCCAGCACGACGGCGTCGCCGAGCAGGTCTTCGTCACCCTCGAGCGTGCCCTTCGAGCGCATCAGCTCGCGGAAGGCGTCGATGCGCTCCTGCACAGCGGCCCGGTCGAGATCGACGATCACGTCCGACAGCAGCGAGGCGGACGCCTGCGAGATGGCGCAGCCGTGTCCCTCCCAGCTGAGCGACGTGATGGTGTCACCCTCCGAGTGGATGCGCAGGGTCACCTCGTCGCCGCACGTCGGGTTGAGCTGGTGCGACTCGGCCGACCCGCCGTCGCGCAGCCCGTGATTGTGCGGGGTGCGCGAGTGATCCATGATGACCTCCTGGTAGAGGCTCTCCAACGAACTGCTCACAGCTGACTTCCTTGCGGGTAGATGGTCGGCACGACGCCGAAGAATGCGGTGACGCCGCGCACGCCCTCGAGGAACGCGTCGACCTCGGCCGGAGTGTTGTAGAGGTAGGCGCTCGCGCGCGTCGAGGCGGTGACACCGAAGCGGCGATGCAGCGGCTGGGCGCAGTGATGGCCGACGCGCACCGCGATGCCGAGGTCGTCGAGGTACTGACCGACGTCGTGCGCGTGCACCCCCTCGACCACGAAGCTGGCGAGTCCGGCCCGCTCGATGCCCGGGCCGGGGCCCAACACCGTGATTCCGGGAATCGACTCGAGCCCCTCGACGAGACGCTGACCGAGAGCGGCCTCCCAGTCATGGACCCGCTGCATCCCGATCTCGGAGAGGTAGTCGACGGCTGCTCCCAGCGCGATGGTCTGCGATACACGCTGCGTTCCGGCCTCGAAGCGCTGCGGAGCCGGCAGATACTCGGCCTTCTCCAGCGTGACCGTAGTGATCATCGATCCGCCCGTGAGGAAGGGCGGCATGGCGTCGAGCAACTCGCTGCGGCCGTACAGAACCCCGATGCCGGTGGGGCCGAGCATCTTGTGCGCCGAGAACACCGCGAAATCGACGCCCAATGCACCGAGATCGAGCGGGCGATGCGGGGCCGACTGGCAGGCATCCAGAATGACGAGCGCGCCGACGGCGTGCGCCAAGGCCACGAGCCGCTCGACAGGGTTGATCACCCCTGTGACGTTCGAGACGTGAGTGAAAGCGAGAATGCGCGTCTGTGAGCCGATGATGTCTTCGGCGGCCGCCATCTGCAGCTTACCGTCGTCGTCTATGGGGATGACCCGTAAGGTCGCGCCCGTGCGCGCGGCCAGTTCCTGCCACGGAATGAGGTTGGCGTGGTGCTCCATCTCGGTGGTCACGATCTCGTCGCCGGGGCCGAGCGCGAACCGCGACGAGGCGGGCGCACCACGGCCCAGGCTCGCGTTCGAGAAGGCGTAGGCCACGAGGTTGATGCCCTCGGTCGCGTTCGACGTCCACACGATCTCGTTCTCTCGCGCACCGACGAAATCGGCGACACGGGCCCGAGCGTCTTCGAAGCTCTCCGTCGCCTCGGCGGCGAGCGTGTGCGCCCCGCGATGCACGGCCGAGTTGCGCTGCAGCACGTAGTCGCGTTCGGCATCCAGAACCTGCAGCGGCCGCTGCGACGTCGCGCCCGAGTCGAGATAGGCGAGCGGATGCCCGTTCACCGAACGACCGAGGATCGGGAAGTCGGCGCGCAGCCGCTCGACCTCGGCCAAGGTCAGCGGCGCGGGTTCCGCGCCGGGTGCGAGCGAGGATGCGTCGGTGACGGTCATGAAGGCGAGTCAACTTTCACTGGTTCGGGAGGTGGCGCGGGCGAACCCGACGTCTAACGCTACTTCGTCAGAGCAAACCCCGCCCCGGGCCGCGGCATTCCCGGGGCCGATAGGATTGAGGCGCTCACCGCCTGCCCCACTAAGGAGCCTTTTCCGCGTGTCTGAATCCGCTGCCGTCACCTCCGCCCGCGCCGCCGCCGATACCGTGCAGAATGCGATCGACACTCCAGACCGGGAGCAGCCGTACGCGGCGCTCGGCATGAAGCCCGATGAGTACGCCAAGGTACGCGAGATTCTGGGCCGCCGCCCCACCTCGGGCGAGCTCGCCATGTACTCGGTGATGTGGAGTGAGCACTGCTCGTACAAGAGCTCGAAGATCTACCTGCGCCAGTTCGGCGAGAAGGTCACGCCCAAGATGAAGCAGAACCTCATGGTGGGCATGGGCGAGAACGCCGGCGTGGTCGACGTGGGCGAGGGCTGGGCCGTCACCTTCAAGATCGAGAGCCACAACCACCCCAGCTACATCGAGCCGTTCCAGGGTGCCGCCACCGGCGTCGGCGGCATCGTGCGCGACATCATCTCGATGGGTGCGCGACCCGTGGCCGTGATGGATGCGTTGCGCTTCGGCGACATCTCAGACCCCGACACGGCGCGCGTCGTGCACGGCGTGGTCTCGGGCATCTCGTTCTACGGCAACTGCCTCGGCCTGCCGAACATCGGTGGAGAGACCTGGTTCGACCCGGTATATCAGGGCAACCCGCTCGTGAACGCGCTGAGCGTCGGCGTGCTGCGCCACGAAGACCTGCACCTCGCCAACGCGCGCGGCGTGGGCAACAAGGTCGTGCTCTTCGGGGCCCGCACCGGCGGCGACGGCATCGGCGGAGCATCCATTCTCGCGTCTGACACGTTCTCTGCTGGCGGCCCCACCAAGCGCCCCGCAGTTCAGGTGGGCGACCCCTTCGCAGAGAAGGTGCTCATCGAGTGCTGCCTCGAGCTGTTCCGCGAGAAGCTCGTCGAGGGCATCCAAGACCTGGGCGCCGCGGGAATCTCGTGCGCGACCAGCGAACTCGCCTCCAACGGCGACGGCGGCATGTTCATCGAACTCGAGAAGGTGCTGCTGCGCGACCCCTCGCTCACCGCAGAAGAGATTCTGATGTCCGAGAGCCAGGAGCGCATGATGGCCGTCGTGACCCCCGAGAAGCTCGAGGGCTTCTTGAAGGTCGTCGAGAAGTGGGATGTCGAGACCAGCGTTCTCGGCGAGGTCACCGACACGGGCCGCCTGATCATCAACTGGCACGGCGAGGAGATCGTCAATGTCGAGCCGCGCACCGTGGCCGTCGACGGGCCCGTCTACACGCGTCCTGTCGCCTACCCGAGCTGGATCGACGCTCTGCAGGCCGACACCGCTGCCACGCTCCCCCGCGCCACGACATCGGCCGAGCTGCGCGAGCAGCTGCTGCGCCTGCTGGGGTCGCCGAATCTCGCCGACCCGAGCTGGATCACGAACCAGTACGACCGCTACGTGCTCGGAAACACGGCGCTCAGCTTCCCCGACGACGGCGGCATGATCCGCGTCGACGAGGAGTCGGGGCTCGGTTTCGCGATCGCGACGGATGCCAACGGCCGTTATTGCCAGCTCGACCCGTACCAGGGCGCGCAGCTGGCCCTGGCCGAGGCTTACCGCAACGTTGCCGCGACCGGCGCGACCCCCGTCGCCGTCTCCGACTGCCTCAACTTCGGTTCGCCCGAAGACCCCGAGGTCATGTGGCAGTTCTCGAAGGCCGTCGAGGGCCTGGCCGACGGTTGCCTCGAGCTCGAGATCCCCGTCACCGGTGGCAACGTCTCGTTCTACAACCAGACCGGCACCAAGCCGATCCACCCGACGCCGGTGGTCGCCATTCTCGGCGTGATCGACGACGTGGCCAAGCGCATCCCGAGCGGCTGGCAAGACGAGGGCAACAACATCTACCTGCTCGGCACCACGACCGAGGAGTTCGACGGATCGGCCTGGGCCGGCGTCGTGCACGACCACCTCGGTGGACGCCCGCCCGCGGTCTCGCTCGCGAACGAGGCGACCCTGGCCGGCCTGCTCGCCGCGGGAGCCCAGCAGTCGATCATCGCCTCGGCACACGACCTCTCTGACGGCGGACTCGCCACCGCCCTGGTCGAGAGCGTCATGCGCTTCGGTGTGGGCGCTCGCGTCTTCCTCGACGAGCTGATGCTGCGCGACGGGGTCGACATCACGACCGCACTCTTCTCCGAGACCACGGGCCGCGTGCTCGTCAGCGTTCCGCGCGAAGACGACGTGAAGTTCATCGGCCTGTGCGAGGGTCGCGGTTACCCGGTGATCCGGGTCGGCGTGACCGACTCGACAGAGCCCGGCATCAGCATCCAGGGCCAGTTCGACGTGTCGCTCGACGAGCTTCGCGGCACCCACCGGGCAACGCTGCAGCAGCACTTCGGAGACGTCGTCGGTTACTGAGGCTCCGGCCGCATCGACGGCATGGGGAGTTCTCCCCATCGAAGTCGACCGGCCGCGAAGCTAGCCTGAACCGACAACAACACGCTCGAATTCGGCACGGAGGATCACGATGGCACAAGGGTTCTACGGCGCGGATCCGGAACAGCTGCGGGCCCTGGCGAAGCAGTTCTCGTCGGGCTCGAACCAGATCCGCTCGTCGCTCGAGACGGTGTCGTCTCTCGTGAACTCCACGCAGAGCTGGCAGGGCCCCGACGCGAGCGCATTCCAGCAGCGCTGGAACTCTCAGGTCAAGCAGCTGGGCAACACGGTCGTGCACGCCCTCGAGCTCGGTTCGACGACGCTCATCAAGAACGCCGACGAGCAGACCGCCACGAGCCAGGTCGACGGTGGAGCGGGTGGCAGCGGGCCGAGTGGGGCCGGACATTCCGGTCCGAAGTCCCCGGGTAGCGCCGACAGCCCCTGGGATTCGTTTAAAGACGGTTGGGGCATCTATCAGCTCGCCCAGAACGTCGTGAGGGTGCCTCGCGACGTGTACGGCATGAAGTGGCTGATCGATCATGGCAAAGACATCGCCAGCAAATACGAGTGGTCCAGAATTCCTGGACGAAGCGCTCCCTTCAACCTGCTCGACTCCGCGAACGACTTGGTGAGCCTCGACAACCTCAACAAGTACTTCCCCAAGCTCAACATCGCTGACGACGTTCTCGACGCGAGCACCGGACTCTCCAAGCTCACAAACGGAGCCTTGGACTTCGTGGGAAACGGTGGACTCGGAAAAGGCCTGGGCGTGCTGGGCGTCGGCCTCGACGCATACGACGCTGTCAACAGTGCGGCCAAGGGTGAATACGGCGACGCCGCCTGGTCGACGACCAAGGCCGCCTTGGGGGCCGCTTCGTTCCTCCCCCCTCCCGTCGGCACAGTGGCAGCGGTGGCAAGCATCGGAATCGCCGTCTACGAGATCCCTGCCGTGAAGGAGTTCGTCGACAACGGGGCCAAGGCCGTCGCCGACACGGTGTCTAACGCGGTGAAAGACCCCGGCAAGTTCGCGAACGATGTTGCAAACAATCTGAAGGATGCGGGGGAAGGCGTGAAGAACTTCCTCGGTTTGTAAGCTCTAATTGCCCCGAAAGGACTACCTGATGACTGACCAGACCGTGGAGACGACCGCCGACGCTGTCGGTTTCGGCTACGCCGAGATCGCCTACCTGCTCAAGCGCGTCTCGACCCCCGAAGCCGAGATGAGCGCGCGAGTGCTGCGCCTGACAGAAGAGATGCAATCCGACACTCTTCCTATTGCGGGCGCGTCCTCCCTCCTTGGCCGGGGTTTCGCCACCGTCGTCGACGATGAGATCGAGGTTGAAGACGCGGCGCTGCCAGTCGCGTACGCCCTCGGACGCGCCACACTCTGGACTGAGATCACTCTCATCCACCATGAGATCGCTGACACGGTGGTGCACGTCGAGTCCGATCCCGTCAAGCTGCTGATGCAGCCGCGCACTCTTCTCACCTGGTTCGTCTTTGCTCAAGATCCCGATGTATCCGGCCCCGACGCCGAACTCGAGATCGTGCAAGAGCACGTACGACAGTATCCGGAAGGCACCGCCATGCTGCGTGCCCGCATCAGCGGGGCCGAGTCCCTTCTGCTGGTTCGACCTGACGCTGGAAAATGGGCCGTCGGCACGGTCATCGAGGGCGAATCCGACGTGGTGGAGCGTACCGGCCTCACCGACCGCGAACTGCGTGATGCGATCGCCGAGCTCCGGAACACCCTGGTTGCCATGCCATGACCGACAACCAGCCACGCAGACGAAGGGGCTACTTCGCGCGTCTCTCCGAAGCCGATGCCGCCGCCCGTGGGCTGACTGTCGAGGAGTACGGCGTCTACAAGGGCAGCAGATACAGTCTGGCTGGGACCGTGACCTCTGCGGGTGGACTGCTCGCTCTGTCGATCATCCTCACCGCGGCCGCCGTTGGTGTCGGCGTCCTGTTAGCAATGGTGGCGGCCCAAGACGCCGGTCTCCTACCCAAGCCGGAGAAATCCACGCCCTGGGAGCCCTATATGTGGGTCACCTACATTGGATTCCTGGCATTCCCCATCATCTCGTGGGTCTACTACGCCAAAGAGCGTCGCGCGCAGAAGCTGCGGATAGCGCGTGGGCTACCCCGTACGCTACCGAACAGAGACACCGTGCCTCAGCGAGGCCACTCGTGAGAGAGTATCTCGAGAGAAAGAGACCCACACATGCCCATTGAACTTGCCCAGACCGGACTATCCGTCTCGACCTATATCGTGCTCGGACTCGTGGTGCTTCTCGTCGGAGCAGCACTCTTCATCGTGGCCCGCGCTCTGCGCCGCCACAACAAGAACAATCAGCTCTAGGCTGCGCGAGCCTACTCGCCTTCGCCGGCGATGCGGCGGTGGTGGTGGATGACCTCGGCCACGATGAAGTTCAAGAACTTCTCGGCCAGGTCGGGGTCGAGGTGCGACTCCTCGGCCAGTGCGCGGAGACGCTTGATCTGACGGGCCTCGCGATCGAGGTCGGCCGGTGGCAGACCGTTGGCGGCCTTGAGCTCGCCTACTCCCTGCGTGAACTTGAACCGCTCGGCGAGAAGGTGGATCAGGGCTGCATCGATGTTGTCGATCGACTGCCTGATGGCTTCGAGCTTGCGGAGTGCATCGTCGGGTGCGGTGGCTGTGTCAGACATAACCAGAACTTTAGCGCCCTCAGCAAGTGCGTTCCCTGAGCCTGGCGAAGGGATGCCCTCCGGCAGGCTCAGGGAACGACGGGGATGCTATTCGACGATGTTGAGGACCACGGGGACGTTGCCCGAGATCGCCTTCGAGTAAGGGCAGATGTCGCGGTGAGCGGTCTCGGCGATCGTGCGCGCCTCGTCTGCCGTGACGTTCGGGATGTAGATGTCGAGTTCGGCCGCGATCTCGAATCCGGTGTCGGCGCTCGGGCCGATCGAGACGCTGGCTGAGACGGCCGCATCCTTCGTGTCGAGCTTCATCTCGCGACCCACGGCGTGAACCGCGCCGAGGAAGCAGGCCGAGTAGCCGGCGGCGAAAAGCTGCTCGGGGTTCGTACCCTCGCCGCTTCCGCCCATCTCGACGGGGGGCCGGGTGTCGAAGTCGAGGCGGTCGTCTTCGCTTCGAACGTGGCCATCGCGGCCACCGCCAGATGCGTGGGCAATTGCAGTGTAGAGAGCGTCCATAGACACCAGTCCACCACGAAACGGCGTCGGATGCAGCGTCGAAAGGATGTGTCTTTCCAGGGACTATTCTTCGCTCACGCGCAGCTCTACGGGTCGCCCGCCCTGGGCCTCCAGACGCCGCTCGAGGCCCCGCCTCACGCCCGCCCACTCGTCGCTGAGGATCGAGAAGATGGCGGAGTCGCGCCACGCTCCGTCTGCGCGTCGCATATCGTGGCGGGCTATGCCTTCGAACGTCGCGCCGAGCTTCTGGATGGCCGCACGCGATCGGGCGTTCAACACGTCGGCCTGGATCTTGACGCGCTCGAATCCGTTGTCGAAGGCGGAGCCGAGAATCAGCAGCTTCGCCTCGGCGTTCACGACCGTGCCCCACACCCGCGGGTCGTAGGCCGTCCAGCCGAGGTGCGCATAGCCGAGCGACACATCGAAGTCGCCGAGCGTCGAGGTGCCGACCACGAGGCCGTCGTGCGGCCCGCCCCGTAGCCGAATCGCGTGCACATTGGCGGCATCCCACGCGTAATACGACTCGGCGAACTGCGCGAAGCCCTCGATCGTGTCGCGGTAGGCGGCGGGGCCGCCGCCGTAGCCGCCGGCGAAGATCTGCGGATGCCCGATGGCCGCGAACAGCTCCGGCATGAGTTGCCGGGTCAGCGGCTCGAGCGAGATGAAGCGCCCCTCGACGACGTCACCGAAGGGCGGCCGCGCGCACCGCACCACCGCTACTCGAGCAGGTCGTGGCGCACGACGATCTCGTCGCGACCGGGGCCGACGCCGATGGCGGAGATTCGCGCGTTGCTCATCTTCTCGATGGCCAACACATAGTTCTGCGCGTTGAGCGGCAGATCGGAGAACTCGCGGGCACCCGTGATGTCTTCGCTCCACCCCGGGAACTCTTCGTAGATCGGCACGGCGTGGTGGAAGTCCGACTGCGAGACGGGAACCTCGTCGACGCGCACTCCCTCGACGTCGTAGGCCACGCAGACCGGGATCTTCTCGAGACCCGTGAGCACGTCGAGCTTGGTGAGAACGAAGTCGGTGACACCGTTGATGCGGGCGCTGTAGCGGGCGATCGGCGCGTCGTACCAGCCGCAGCGACGGGGCCGACCGGTGGTGGTGCCGAACTCGAAGCCCTGCGAGCGCAGGAACTCGCCCGACTCGTCGAAGAGCTCGGTGGGGAACGGACCGGCGCCGACGCGGGTCGTGTAGGCCTTCACCACGGCGATCACGCGGTCGATGCGGTTGGGAGCGACGCCCGATCCGGTGGCCGCACCACCCGACGTGGCATTCGAGGAGGTGACGAACGGGTAGGTGCCGTGGTCGACATCCAGCATGGTCGCCTGGCCGCCCTCGAACAGAACGGTCTTGCCCTCGTCGAGTGCACGGTTGAGCACGAGCGACGTGTCGGCGACCATCGGGCGCAGCCGATCGGTGTAGCTCAGCAGGTCGTCGATGACCTCGTCGGCCGTGATGGCGCGACGGTTGTAGACCTTGACGAGGATGTGGTTCTTGAGATCGAGTGCGCCCTCGACCTTCTGGCGCAGGATGCCCTCGTCGAAGAGGTCTTGGATGCGGATGCCGACGCGGTTGATCTTGTCGGCGTAACTGGGACCGATGCCTCGGCCCGTCGTGCCGATCTGCTTCTTGCCGAGAAAGCGCTCGGTGACCTTGTCGAGGGTGCGGTGGTAGGCGGTGATGACGTGGGCGTTGGCCGAGACCAGCAGCTTCGACACATCGACGCCGCGGGCCGCGAGCGCCTCGAGCTCGTGGAAGAGCACCTCGATGTCGACGACGACACCGTTCGAGATGACCGGGGTGACGCCGGGGCTCAGAATGCCTGACGGCAGGAGGTGCAGGGCGTACTTCTTGTCGCCGACGACCACGGTGTGGCCGGCGTTGTTGCCGCCGTTGAATTTGACGACGTAGTCGACCCGGTCGCCCAGGAGGTCGGTGGCCTTGCCCTTGCCCTCGTCGCCCCACTGGGCGCCGATGAGAACGATCGCTGGCATGAATATGTCCTATCGGTCAGAAGCCTCGGTATCGAGGAGTGGCCGGAACCCGCTAACAGATTCCACCCCATAGTAACGGAGGGCGGATGCCTGGGACTTCGCCGACAAGGGCAACCCCCAATCTGGTCTGCTACGAATCGATGTCATGAGCAGAAGACTTGTGGGAGCGGTGCGCCTTCTGGCGGGCATCGGGCTGTTGGTGACCATCGTCATTCAGATCAATGACAGGGTCGTGAACAACGCTTTCGACCCGTGGGAGTACTTCAGCTACTTCACCATCGAGACGTCGTTGATGAACATCGTCGTCTTCATCGTCGGGGGCATCCTCGCGTTCCGTCTGTCGCGCGACACAGAACTCTTCACCACCGTGCGGATGGCGACGCTCACCTACGCGATCATCACCGCGGGCGTCTACAACCTGCTCTTGAGAAACGTGCCCTACAACGGATTCCAAGGACTCAGCTGGCCGAACGAGGTCATCCACGTCTGGATTCCGATTCTCATCGTGCTCGACTGGCTCATCTCACCCGGTCGACCCGCCCTCAGCTGGAAAGCCCTCCGGGTCGTCATGATCTACCCGCTGCTCTGGCTCGCCTACTCCCTGGTGCGCGGAGCCGTGTCGAACGGCATCTACCCGTACCCGTTCCTCGATCCGGCGACCGCGGGCTGGGGCAGCGTGATCGCCTACATCGTGGCACTCAGTCTCGTGCTGCTGGGACTGGCCGCGCTCGCGATCGTCTACAGCAGGCGCGTGGGCAGAGAAGCGATTCGGCGTCAGTCCTGACCGCGGATGATGATGGCCTCGGTCACCGGCTGATCGTTGACGGGCCGGATCGTCGCCTCGATGGCGTCGATCGCCCTGGGATCTGACATCTGCAGGAAGTCTCCGAGTCGCTTGACCTCGTCGACCTCGCCGAACGCCTCGGCGGCGCGTCGCAGCGTGTAGAGCGAGAGAAGCACTCCACGGTTGGGCTCGTGCGACCAGGGAACCGGGCCCTGCCCGCGCCAGCCACCCTTGCGCAGTGCGTCGAGGCCGCGGTGGTATCCGACCCGGGCATAGGCGTACGACGGCAGCACCGCCCCGACTGCCCACAGCTCTTCGGCCAGCAGCGCCCACAGCAGCGACGAGGTGGGGAACTGCTTGACCAGCTCGCCGAGATCTGCCGCCGTCGCGGGAGAACGCTGCGCGAGCGCCTCCATAACAGCCGTGTCTTCAGGAAGGAGTGTCTCGGGCAGGCCGAGGAGGTTGTCGCCGCTCATACGTCGATGGTACGCCAGCGGCGTCGGGAATCCCGGGGCCCCGATCGCGTTGCACTACGTATGCCGCTCTCCGTTCACCTCTACAGTTCGAGCTTCTGCGGCGCGTGCACGCTGACCCGGAGCGTTCTCGAGCAGGTGCAGCCCTTCGTGCGTGACCGTGTCGAGTTCAGCGAATCGAACGTGGCCTCGAACCCGGATGACGCGGAGCGGGCGAACATCGTGGCGACGCCGACCGTCGTGGTTCGCGATGAATCAGGCGCGGAACTCGCCCGGGCCTCCGGCGTTCCGACCGCTGATCAGGTGCTCAGCCTTCTCGCCCGCCACCTCGGCTGACCATCGCCTGAGGGCCGACCTAAATAAGTTGCACACGAATGTGCAAGTTAATAGAATCGACGGGTGACCGACACCAGCACCTCCTCGCGCCGAATCCCCCGGCCGACCCGCGCGCCCCGACGCGACGCAGCAGAGAACCGGGTCGCCATTCTCGACGCCGCGATCTCCGAACTCAATCATGATCCGGATGCCTCGCTCGAGACGATCGCATCGGCCGCCGGGCTGTCGCGTCGCTCGATCTACGGCCACTTCAGCACACGCGACGAGCTCGTCGCCGAGCTCAACGACCGCGGTATCGCGCGGGTCACCGCCGCACTCGCGCCCATCCGCCACCCCGATGCCCGCGTCGCGCTGGCACTCGTCGGCGCCCGCCTCTGGAGCGAGGTCGAAGACGTGCGCGTGACCGCCCAGTTGGCCATCCGCGGCCCCCGTCGCGACATCGTCGCCGAGGGCCTCGAGCCCATTCGCCAGGGAGTGCTGGAAATCGTTCTGCAGGGCGTCGCCGCAGGTCATCTGCGCACCGACATCGAACCACGCACCCTGGCTCGCCTCATCGAAGGCGCTGCCCTTTCGGTACTCGACGAGGCCGTTCGCGACGACATCTCTCACGCCGAGGGTCACAGGCTCGTCATGCTCGTGGCGCTCAGCACCGCAGGGCTGTCGTGGCGCGAGGCAGCAGGGCTCATCGATACCTCGCCCGAACTCGCCCTCGAGGCCCAGCCCGAGGCATCCCCCCGTCTGTCAGAACAATCAACAGGAGCCACAGCATGAGAATCGACCTCGTCGATGTGACCGCGGGCGAAGGCGCGGATGCGCTGCCCCCCACGACGGTCGGCTTCGAGAGCGGCTCCGTCACCCTCGTGGCGACGGAGACGGCTCAGCGGCCGACGCTGCTCGCGCTGATCGCGAGCGGGCGCATGATTCCGGCGCACGGGTCGGTGACCCGCGAGCCCGAGATGAGCGGCGACGAGCTGCGCGCATCCGTGGCCATCGTCGACGCACCCGACATCTCGGAGCCGGCCAGCGGCCTGCGTCTCGATGGCATCGTGCAGGAGGAGTTGATGTTCGCCGACATGCCCTCGTCGTCGAAGGCCGTGCTCGAGACGCTCGACACCCTCGGCGCCCGGGAGTTCGCCCGTACGCCCATCGAACATGTGCCCGCCACCGTGCGGCTGCACGTGCTCGCCGAGTTGGCAGCCATGCGCGACAGCGTCGAGGCCCTTGTCCTCACGTCTCCGGATCGGCACGGCGGCGATCCGCTCGAGTGGTATCCGATCGCCGAAGGACTGGCAGAACGCGGCTACGGGGTGCTGGTGATCGCCGGCGCGGCCTCCGTGGCGCTGCTCGACGCGGCGCTCGCCGAGCCCGAAGCCACGGTGGCTCCCAAGCACGTGCTGCCCGAGGTCGTCGAGGAACCCGAAGTCGTAGAAGAACCCGTCGTCGAAGAAGAACCCGCGGTCGCCGAAGAACCCGACAGCTCAGAAGAACCCCAAGTCGTAGAAGAACCCGAAGTCGTAGAAGAAGAAGACACGAAATGACCATCGTCACGCTCGTCCGCGCGGAACTGCGCCGACTCACCTCATCGAAGATGGGCATCCTGGCGCTCATCGCGCTCATGTGCGTGCCCATCATCTACGCCGGGCTCTACCTCTGGGGCAACAACGACCCCTACGGCAACCTCAAGGACGTGCCCGTGGGGCTCGTCGTCGAAGACGCGGGCGCCACGCAGACCGACGCCGACGGAACCGCCTCGACCGTGAACTACGGAGACGAGGTGCGCGACGAATTGCTGAAAGACAACAGCGTCAAGTGGATCGAGGCCACCTCGGCCGAGGCGAAGACGGGAGTCAGCGACGGAACGTTCGACTTCGTGCTCACCCTCGGAAAGGACTTCTCGACCGATCTCACGTCGCCCGTCACCACGACCCCGAAGCAGGCGTCGGTCGAGCTGACGACCAACGACACGAACAGCTTTCTCGCCACCACGATTGCGGGGAACGTCGCCGAGAAGGTGCGCTCCTCGATCGCGGAGAAGGTCGGAAAAGAGGCTGCGCTGAAGTTCCTCGACGGCTTCGCCGACGTGGGCACGAGCCTCGAGACCGCCATCGACGGCGCGAACCAGCTCGCCGACGGCACGACGACAGCCGCCAACGGCTCGGCCCAGCTCGCGGCTGGCGCCGCGTCCGCCAACGACGGCGCGCAGCAGCTCGCGACCGGCGCGGCACAGGCGAACACCGGCGCCTCCGACCTCAGCTCCGGTTTGCAGCAGCTCGCCAACGCGACGTCGTCGCTTCCCGCGGACACGGCGGCGCTGAATACCGGCGCCCAGCAGGTAGCGGCCGGTAACGCCGAGCTCGCAACCACCGGAGCGACCTACGCAGCCCAGGCGAACACCATCGCAACGGACCTGCCCCAGACGAAGGCCAAGCTCACCGACCAGGTGGCGCAGCTCGTCACAGACAAGGTCATCACCCAGCAACAGGCAGACCAGCTCCTCGCGGCACTGGACCCGATCGGTCAGCAGGTCACCGACGCCAACGCGAAGATCCAAGATCTGAACGGCAAGCTCGCCGCCCTCGCCTCGGGAAGCCAGCAGGTAGCCGACGGCACCGCGACCCTCGCGGCCTCAGCCCCGACGCTGGCCGGCGGCATCTCGGATGCCTCGGCCGGCGCATCCACCCTGGCCGCGGGCACCCAGCAGCTCGCCGACGGCAGCGCCACCCTCGCGGCCGGCACCCCGGCTCTCGCCACAGGCGCAACCGATCTGCAGACCGGCATCCTGAAGCTCGACGACGGAGCGCACAAGCTGTCGACCGGCCTCACCGAGGGGCTCGGCAAGCTGCCCATCGAGACAGCCGCGCAGCGGGAGAAGAGCGCCTCGGTCATCTCCGACCCGGCTGCGATCGACACGAGCGCGGTCACCAAGGCCAGCACCTACGGCGCCGGGATGGCCCCGTTCTTCATCAGCCTTGCAGCGTGGATCGGCATCTACGCCCTGTTCCTGATCATCAAGCCTCTGTCGAAGCGCGCTCTCACTGCCCTCCGCAAGCCCGGTCGGGTGGCCCTGTCCGGGCTGATGACCCCCGCCATCCTCGGCGCCGTGCAGATGATCGCCGTGTTCGGCATCGTGACCCTCGCCCTCGGCTACCAGGTGGCGAATCCGCTGGGCATGCTCGGATTCATGATCGTGACCTCGGTGACATACGCCGCGATCATCCTGGCGCTGAATGTGTGGCTCGGCAGCGTCGGGCAGTTCCTCGGGCTCGTGCTGATGGTGCTGCAGCTCGTCACGGCCGGCGGCACGTTCCCGTGGCAGACGCTGCCTGGCCCGCTCGCCGCGCTGCACCACGCGCTGCCGATGGGATACGCGGTCGACGGTATCCGGCAACTCATGTACGGCGGCAACCTGGCGCTGGCGTGGGCCGACGTGGCCGTGCTGCTCGCATTCCTGCTCGGAGCGCTCGCCCTGTCGTGGATCGGCGCCCGTCGCATGACGAGAACGCGGACTCTGCGCGACCTGCGACCCTCGCTGATCGGCTGATCCCGCCCGCGCGTCAGCCCGCGTCGACCGACGCGCGAGCCTCGGCGGCCTCGGCGTGGCGACCCAGCTGCTCGAGCACGTCGCCGAGCTCGAGGGTCGCAGCGACCCGCGCCTGCGGAACGTCGCCCAAGCGCTCGACCGCGCCCCGGTAGATCGTGACGGCCGCCTCGGCGTTCTGCTGGGCGACGAGCATGCGCGCTGCAAGCAATTCGGCGAGCCCCGCGGCCACGTCGTCGCCGCATGCCGCGTAGCCGTCGGACGCCGAGAGCGCCACGGGCACGGCCTCGGCCAGGCGATCCAATTGCTGCAGTGCCCGCGCCTTCGAGTCGGTGACATCGGCGACGAGCCACTCCGCCTCCTCGGCCCGCGCAATGGCGAGAACCTCGTCGAGCTCGTCGAGACCTGCATCGTCTCCGAAGCGGCACCGGGCGCGACCCAGGGAGTGCAGAGCCTCGACCAGGAGCTGCAGCTCGTCGGCACCCCGCGCCGTGGCCAGAGCGTCTTCCAACACCGAGATGCACTGCTCGTCGTCGTACGACAGCAGGAGACCGCCGAGCGCGATGCCCGCCTGCGTCGCCCCGATCGGGTCTCCGGCTTCGGTGTAGAGCTCGACGGCGGCGCTCCAGGCGCCGTAGGCAGCAGACCCGTCGCCGGACTGCCTGTGCGCCTGCCCGAGCCAGAACAGCGTCTCGGCTCGCGCGCCCGGAGTCGCCTCCGACGAGACCTCCGAGGAGTAGACATCGTCGAGAACCTCCGCCGCCGCCTCGGGCTGACCTGCCTGCACGAGTAGGCGACCCAGGCCGTAACGCAACCCGTCGACATCCGGCCTCTCTGCAAGCTCTGCCTCGCGAACGGCCAGACGCCATCGGGTCACGGCCTCGTCGAGCCGACCGGCGTCGCGCAGCAGCGACGCGCTGAGCACGGCGGAGTCGACCATGCCGGAGCGATGGCCGAGGCGTGTCCACAGCGCCAGGGCGGCATCAGCAGCTGCCAGGCCCGGTTCGACCTCGCCCTCGGCGCCGGCGAGCTGCGCCAGCAGATGATGAGCCGTGGCCCGGAACGCGCGATCGAGGTCGAGCTCGAGCAGACGGTCGAGAGTCACGACCGCCTCGGCGAGCTCGTCGGTTCTCGCGAGCGCGTGCGCCAAGAACATGAGAGCCGAGATCCGCATGGGGCTGTCGGGCGCCTCGTCGAGCAGATCGCCCGCCCGACGGAACAGAACGAGAGCTTGTTCGGCGCGCCCCTCCTGCAGGTGCAGGGACCCGAGCGTGAGGGCGAGATCGGCCCGGGTCTCGCTATCGGCTCCCCGCGCATCCGCCGCCTGCAGCGTCATCTCGAGAACGTGCACGTCGTCGTCGACGGCCGTGCCGAGCATGATGAGTCCGAGCACGACCTCGACATCAGCCTGGTCGTCGCACCCCATGTCGCGCAACACCGCGATGCGATCGATCTGGCGGGCGGCGGCCTCGTCGAGATCTCCCGCAGCGATCAGGGCCTGAATGAGCACGGCGTAGAGCAACGACTGGATGCGCCCGGCCGGGCTCCGGTCGAGAGGAACGCTCTCGAGTCGCGCGGCCTCGAGACCTTGTCGGGCGGCCGCCACGGAATCACCGTAGGCGCCCGTTCCCATCAGCTCTCGGGCGCGAACGAGCCAGCCGTCGGCATCCGTCGGGTCGGCCTCTGTCGCCGACGGGATGCTGGGGAGGAAGCCCTCACCCTGCAGCGGCAGCTCGTAGCGCTCGTCGGCGAGCGCGCGAGACCGCTCGACGAGCCTGCTGTGCCGATCGTTGCCGTTGCGTTCGTCGAAGGCGCTGGCCACGCGTTCGGCGGCGAGCCAGGATGCGGCGGCGAGGTCTTCCGCGCTCCAGTCACCGTCGTGCGAGCCGAAGAACGGCTCGAGCGCGGCAGCGCCCGAGCCACGGACGGCAGCATCACCGTGGCCGCTTCGAACGACCGCGTCGAGCAGAACGCCGAATGCGCGAAGCGCGGCGAAATGTGCTCGGGCGTTGAGCGAGTCGTGGGCGAGCCAGCCGATGTGACGCTCGAGCAGGGTCAGCCCGCGAGCCTCATTGCCCGTCACGGCGCAGAAGACGAGGTGGTTCGCGATGATCCCGATGTTGTCCGAGCTCGAGCGTGCCAGGCGGTAGCTGCGCAGGTGGGCTGCCTTCGCCGTGTCGAGTTCGCCGGCGCGAAGCCACGAGAGCAGCCCGCGGCCGAGGGCCGTCTCCGGCTCCTCGCCACAGCTCAGGTTCTGTTCGACGATCTCGTCGAATCGTTCGAGTGCCTCGGCCTCGCGCCCCACAGACGCGAGATAGGCGGCGTCTTCGCTTCGCACGCACGCCTCGCAGTGGCTGTACTCGTCGCGAGGCTCGCGACGGAGAGCCGCCCGGGCGCTCTCGGCCTCCGCGTCGCTCAGGTTGTCGACCGCATCGTCGAAGCGCGCTTGGAGCACGCCGCTCAGACCGACCCCGGCCCTCCGATACCGCGTCTCCATCTCGTCGAGCACGGCCTCGATCTCGGCGCGCGGAAAGACGGGTGACGCGCCGAGGGTGCCCGCCATCCACTTGAACTGCCACAGCAGATCGAGCTCGCCCACCTTCAGCGGGAAGCGGGCGGGGTCGCTGTCGTGCTTGCCGAGGCACCAACCGAACGACGCCAGCATGGCGTCGGTGTCGCCCGTCATCTTGGCGGATGCGGTGAGCCGGAGCCGAGCCTCGTAGCCGAGGACGTCTTCGCCCGTCTCGTCGGCAAGCGCGATCGCCTGGTCGATGAGCGACCGCTCGGCGGCACCGAAGGGCAGGGCGTCGATCTGCGTGAACAACTCCAGGATCGTGCTGCGTGACATCTACGACTCGTCGCTTTCTCGAGAGGAATAACCAGGCAGGCCGACGCTGAGATGAACGAGGTCGGAGAGAGCCGAGGTGAGCATCCGGCGATCGGCGGCCTGCAGGGGCCTGTGGCCCGCGAGCAGGGCCTGAACGTAGACAAGCTGGATGCTCCGGCTGAAGACGGCGTCGTCGTCGGTCGTCGCGAGGGTGCGCACCAGCGGATTGTTCCAGTTGAGGCAGAGTCTGAGGCGGGCCGACGTCTGCCCACCACGCTGCGCTGCAGCCGCCTTGTCGACGCGACCGAGAACGGAGCCCCACAGCGGGGGCGCCGTCTCCTGCGATGCAGCGCGGCCGATCGATCGCAGGGCATCAGGGTCTGCGACCGCGAGCGCAGGCAGGTCGGCCGGCTCGAAGCCCCGCACATCGACGTCGCACGAGACCTGACGCAGGGCCTCTGTGGCGCGCTGCTCAAGGGTATGGGCCACGGGCCGGTCTGCCATCGGGGGCGAGTCGAGGTTGTCGAGTTCTCCGAGCACGGTGACGCGCTCGACGGTCACGCCGGCCACGATGTCGGGCAGCCGACGCACGATCTCGGCGTCGTAGATGTACCCGCCGTTCACGATCGGCGACGATCGATCGGCGAAGGCCGCGACCTGCCTGAACTCGTCGACCGTCTCGGCGTAGCGCACGTGCGCCGAGCGTTGCATGACCGCGTCGAGGGTCATCGGGCCCGCCGATGTCTCGACAGACAGCCAGCGCGCCAGAACGCCGGCGAGTTCGTCGTCGTGCACCACGAGAGACTTGAGCGCCACGTGATGGATGGCGACGAACTCGGCGAGCCGGTGCGGCTCGGCCAGCGCCTTCTGCAGAATCCACCGTCGAAGCGCGGCCCCGAGCTCGGAGCGGGTGTACTCGAGCGACTCGTTCTCGACCAGCTGCTCGCGCGATGCGGTGGGCTGCAGGCCCTCGGTATCGATGACGGCGCGAACGAAGAACGCCCAGTCGGGAAGCAACTCGTCGATGCGCTCGCCGAGCAGCATCCGGCCGAGGTAGACACGGGTCGACTGGCGGGAGCCTGGAGGGGGCGCGTAGGGAAGCACGAAGGCCGTACCCCTCGTCGCAGTTCCGGGAACGACGAGAGGGATGGCGTCGAAGGGGGTCGCTCCGAGAAGCTCTGCACCGTACGCGATGAGTTCTGCCGGTGGCTCCACGTTGGCCTGCAGAAAGACCGCGTCGCGATTGATGATCTCTTCGCCTCCGCGCGGCAGCGTGACGCGCACGGGCAGGTCGAGGAACTCGCCGAACCGCGTCGCGAGGGCCACGATCGATGCACTCGACAGGGTCTCCAACATGCCGGCGAGCGGCGCCAGTCGCACCTCGGTGCCGATTGCCAGAGCCGCTGTCTCGTGCTTGTCGAGTTCTCGGGCCGTGTAGGTTCCGTCGGTCGCCCCGATCCACTCGACGCCCGGGCCTCCGGCCGCCGGTCGCGAGTGGATCACGATGCGGTCCGCCACCATGAAGCAGCTGAGCAGTCCGATTCCGAACTGCCCCAGATAGTCGGTTCGCGGAAGGTCGAACAGATCCCGCTTCGACGACCGGCCCACCGTGGCGAGCAACTCCCCCACATCGGCGAGTGTCAGCCCGATGCCGTCATCGCGGAAGACGAATTCTCCGCCCTCGGCGTCGGCGGGCGTGATCCAGATTCCGCCGCCTCCGGCGATCGGTTCCGCCAGCTGCTGGCGTCGGGCTATGACCGCGTCGCGCCCGTTCTGCAGCAGCTCGCGGAGAAAGACCTGCGGGCTCGAGTAGATGTGCCTCGAGAGAAGATCGACCACGCCGCGCAGGTCGACCTGAAAAGGCCTCGGCGCCCCGGGCGCGACGCCATCTGTTCGAGACACACTGCTCTCCCTCACGATCTATCCCGTCGTTCACAGTACCTGCCGGGCGCACACCCCGCGGTACGCGCGGGGTCAGCCCTCGACGGTGACTCGGGTCGTGTGCCATCCGGTCGCGCCGCTCGGAGCGGGAGGCGCCTGCCTGTCTGTCTGCGTGTACCCCGACTTGTCGGTCGCCCGCACGTCGATCGTGTGGGCGCCCTCCGATGCCTGCCACTGCAGTACCCACTGCACCCAGGTGTCGTCAGAGATGCCGGGCGCGAGGGTCGCCTTCTGCCAGGCGCCACCGTCGATGCGCACCTCGACTCCGGCTATTCCCGTGTGCGGCGCCCACGCGACGCCCGCTATGGCGACGGTTCCGGATGCGACGGTCTGGCCCGACAGCGGAACGTCGATGCGCGACTGCGTCACGACAGGTCCGAGAGCGTCCCATCCTCGCGGGGTCCAGTACCCCTCGGCGTCGGCGAATCGCGTGACCTTCATCTCGGTGACCCACTTGGTGGCCGAGACGTAACCGAACAGGCCGGGCACGATCATGCGCGCGGGAAAACCGTGCTCCGTGGGCAGCGGCTCGCCATTCATTCCGACGGCCAGCAGAGCTTCCCGACCAGGATCGGTGAGCGTCTCGAGGGGCGTGCCGGCGCTGAAACCGTCGGGCCCCGATGACAGCACCATGTCGGCATCGGACTGCACGCCGGCGCGGGCGAGCAGCTCACGGATCGGGTAGCCGAGCCACGTCGCCGTTCCTATCAGCCCGCCGCCGACCTCGTTCGATACGCACGCGATCGTGGTCACATGCTCGGTGAGCGGAAGGGCGAGCAGTTCGGCGTAGCCGATCGTGACCTCTGTGTCGACGAGCCCGGTGATCTTCAGCTGCCAGTCGTCTGGATTGATCTGTGGAACCTGGAGGGCGACGTCGATGCGGTAGAACTGCTCGTTCGGCGTGATCAGCGTGCTGATGCCCTCGACGTCGAGGCTGGTGGCCGGGTCGATGGCCGGTGCGGCCGTGGCCGGAGCGGGCAACGCGATCGCCTGCCGGATCGCAGTGACGGCCGCCGTGCTGGCGTTCATCGCTCGGGCGCCGATGGCGACGATCAGAGCCGTCGCGCCCGTGACGCCGGCAAAGGTCAGGAACTGCCTGCGCTGCATACCGGTGCGCGCGGCCTCGGGCACCTCGAGCCACGCGTCCAGGCGCCGGATGCCCGTGCGCAGCACGAGCACGCCGGCGATCATTCCCAACACGGTCGGGAAGGCCCACAGGGCGCTCGCCTCGGGACGGGTCTGAACGGCGACGACGGCGACCGCCGAGAACACGATGAGGATCGCGACGCCGAGTGGCGGTCGACGCCGTTCGAGCACACCGGCGAGGGCCGCGAAAGCCACGACGACGACCCCGAGAATGACGAACAACGCGATCTTGTCCCCCGTGCCGAACAGGGCGATCATCGACTGCTTGAGCCAGGCCGGCGCGAGGTCGATGGCGAGCTGGCCGACGGCGAAGAACGGCGACGAAGAACTCGAGATGAAGATGGCGACGACCTCGGCCGTCGCGAGCACCACGAGAGCCGACAGCAGTCCGACCAGTGCCGACATCCCATGTGTTCGCATGAGCACGACCCTACGCGCTGCTTCCGTGAGAGGGGCTGGGTATTCCGTGCCACGAAGCGGTTGCTACGCTACGACAGTGGTAGCTGTGTCGGGGGACAGTAGGGCGGTCGTCCGTTCTGCCGTCGAGCGCAGCGTGTTCCTTTCGCAGTTGCTGTTGGCGGGCGCCACGCTGGTGCTCGCGACGATCTCGTTTCTCATCGATCCGCTCGCGCTCGCTTCTCCGATGTTCTTCTCCGGGGTGGTCGCGATCTTCGCCATCACCGGGCTCTCGGCAGCCGTTCCGTGGAGCCGCATCGCCAAGGGGTGGATCGCCGTTCTCCCCGTGCTCGACATCATCGCGATCTCGCTCATCCGACAGGATCAGCCACAGCTCGGCGCCACCCTGCTGTTCGTGTTTCCGGCCATCTGGATGTCGATGCACTTCGGGCTCTGGGGTGCCGCCGTCTCGGTGGTGCTTCCCGCCGTCCTCACCTGGGGAGGCGAGTTCCTGCGGCATAGCTCGGAGTCCATCGACCCGGCGATCCTTCCTCGGCTCGGTGTCGTTCCCATCGTGCTCGCCTTCGTCGCCACCACCGTGTATTCGACGACCCGGCGGGCCGCCGCCCAACGCTCGCTGCTTCAGCAGCAGGCCGATCTCTTCGAGCAGGCGCTGCAGAGCTCGAGGCGCCAGAAGCAGACTCTCGACGAACTGTTCGACGCCGTGGACTTCGGCGTGATCGGATTCGACGGTTCCGGCCGCGTCAACCTGATCAACCGGGCACAGCGCCAGATGGTGGCCCCCTACGCCCTCGGCCAGGATGCGATCGTTCCCGCGGTCATCTACCGCGAAGACCGCACCACGCCGTACGAGGAGCACGAGAGGCCGTTCCAGCGGGCGTTGCAGGGCGAGTCCATCGACCGCGAGACGGTCTGGTTCGGCGACCCCGGAGAGGCTCAGGCCGCCATCCTCACCTCGTCGCGCCCCGTGATCGACGAGCGTGGTCGCTACGACGGCGGCGTCATTGTGTTCCGCGACATCACCGCCGAGCTCAAGGCGGTGAAGGCCCGCGACGACCTCGTCGCATCGGTGTCGCACGAGCTCCGCACGCCCCTCACGTCGATCGTCGGCTATACGGAGCTGGCCCTCGACGAGGACATCTCCGACTCCACTCGCGCGATGCTCGAGATCACGTCGCGCAACGCCGACCGGATGCTCGGCATTGTGGCCGATCTGCTCACGGCGGCGAGCGAGTCCACGCAGACCCTTCTGATGGTCTTCGCGCCCTGCGACCTCGCCCAGCTCGTGCGAGACGGTATCGAGTCGATCACGCCCGTCGCGTCGATCAACCACATCACGTTCAGCACTCCCGAGCTCGAAACTCTGGTGTTCGACGCGGATGCGTTCCGGCTCCGCCAGGTCATCGACAACGTCCTCTCCAACGCGGTGAAGTACAACGTGGCCTATGGCCGCATCGACGTCTCGCTCAGAGCCGCAACGGGCGGCGTGGCCGAGCTGCGGGTCCACGACACGGGGCGAGGCATGACGGATTCCGAGCAGGCGCACCTGTTCGACCGCTTTTACCGCGCCGATTCCGTGCGCAACTCCGCCGTGCACGGTTCCGGCCTCGGACTGAGCATCAGTCGAGATATCGTGAATCAGCACGGGGGCGACCTCCGTCTCGAGTCCGAACGAGGCAAGGGCACGACCGCGATCATGACCGTTCCTATGAAAGACCGCGAGCCCGCCGGGGATTCATCGCCCGAATCGAAGGCCGCCCTATGAACCTCGACATCTTCACGCTGATGGCCATGTCGAGCCTGGCCGTCGTACTCTGCGGCATCTCGTTCATTCTCAACACCTCGTTCACCCGTAACGACTCCACCGGTCGCATCTGGAGCCTGGGCTTCATCAGCGGCATCATCGTGGCTGCAGGTTACGGCGTCGAGGCCGCGGTCCCGGATGCCTGGTGGGGCCTTCTCGTCGGCAACGCGGCGTACATCGCCGCCGTCGGCGCCCTCTGGAGCGGCGCTCGCCTGCACAACGGTCGGTCGCCCCGACTATGGATCGTCGCAGTGGTCGCTCTGGTCGTGGTGGTCGCCACCGCCCTGCAGGCTGCCGACGCGGGCACCTGGGCCGGCGCCCCCGTGCTGTGGCTCGGGCTCACGGCCCTCAGCGCGCTCGGCGCGATCGAGTTGCAGCGAGGTCGGCTGCGCCGCAACATCAACGGTCGCGCGCTCAGCATCGTGCTGTGGGTCGTCGCGGTCTTTATGCTCGCCCGTACGATCGCGTTCCTGGTCTCCGGCCCCGAGGGCAGGCCCTTCAGCACCTACTTCAACTCCGGCATAGCGGCCGTGGTGACCATGGCCCTGATCATCAGCGCGGCGATCGCGGTATCGGTGCTGCGCGTCGAACGTGGTGCGGACAGCGCAGTGGGCGACCTCAGCGACGGCATCTTCTCTCGGGCCGGCGTTCTGTCGGCTGAGTCCTTCGTGCAGACCGCCGAAGATCACCTCGAGAGAGCAGAAGCCGCCCGGGGAGGAATCGCCCTGATCGGTGCCGACGTCGATCGACTGCCCGAAGTGAACATCGCCTTCGGGCGCGGGGCCGGCGACGAGGCCATCTCGACGTTCGCGCAGACCTTGCGCATGACCGTCCCCGTCATGGCGGCCATCGGGCATCCGTCGGCCGGCCGATTCTTCGTCCTCGCATCTGTCGCCAGCGAGACCGAGGCGCTCGCGTTGGCCGAGCGCATCCAGATAGCCCTCGTCGACACGCCCCTGCCCGACCGACAGAAGATCAGACTCACGGCGAGCCTCGGAATCGCCACGTCGTTCGATCACGGCTACGCTCTGACCGCCCTGACCGCCGCGGTCGTGAGCTCGGTGGAACAGGTCAAGTCCGCCGGCGGCAACCACATCGTGGTCGGCACGAGCGACTGAGCTACTCCGCGATCGCGATCGTGATCTGGTCGCTGGCCGTCTGCTTCGCGTAGGCCCCGGAGGTCGGGGTGGTCTGGATGAGCAGCTCATAGGTGAACGACAGCGTGACGCTCGTGGCGGCAGGGTCGACGGCCGGCAGGATGAACGTCTGGCTGTAGCTGTAGGGCGACTTGATGTCGTAGCCGGGCGCCACGGTCGACTGGTCGCTCAGCGGCGCGGGCGACTCCAACGATCCCTTGGGCCCGGATACGGCGACCACCAGGCTGACCCGCGACAGGTACACGCCCTGCCCCTCATCGGTTCCGAGGGCTCCGATCAGCGAGAAGCTGATGGGCTTGTTGGCGTCGGCCTTCCACTGATCCATACTCAGCGTCGACCAGTAGTTGGCCGTCAGAGCCGCATCTCCGGCCTGCAGCTGATGCTGGGCAGACCCCGTGGCGAGCTCGTTGACGATCGAGGTGATCGTGGCCTTGGGCGTGGGAGTCGAGGTCTTGGTCGATGTGGCTGCGGATGTCGTGCCGACGGCCCAAGGAGCCGTGCCGCATCCGCTCATCGTCAGAACGAGGGCTGCCCCCAGAGCAGCGGTCGCGACCGCCTTCTTCCCGCTGACCCGAAACATGCGCCACTCCCCCGTGCCATCATCTGCCTCACCCCAGACCTGGAATGCGCGAATCTTGAGCATATCTTGTGGAGACCTTGTCTTTGACTTGCCGAAAGCCTGATTTGGGTGCGACAGAGTTGCACTCATGACCGACACGAACCGTTACGTGAAGCCCCAGCCGGACGTCGACCCCGCCCTCGCCGCCTATGCGACCGAGTTCATCGACATCGTCGACGCCCTGCCGAGCTACCGCCCGATGGTCGGCTGCATCGTTCCGGCCTATAACGAGGCGGACTCCATCGCCCAGGTGCTCGAATCGCTCCTGGCGCAGACCCGCCTTCCCGACGTCATCCACGTGGTCGTCAACAACTCCACCGACAAGACGGTCGAGATCGCCAGCGAGTTCGCCGGCCCCCACAGCCGCACCGACAATGGTGTGACTCAGGAGACCGAGATCTTCATCCACGACATCGGCGAAAACCCCGACAAGAAGGTCGGCGCTCTCAACTACGGGTTCTCGCTCGTCGAGGGCTGTGACTACCTGCTCGGTGTCGACGGTGACACCACGGCCGACGTCACCGCCGTCGAGTCGCTCGAGGCGGAGATCGCATCCGATACCCGCATCGGCGGCATCTCCGCGATCTACTCGATCGACGAGGCGCCCATCAAGGGCACGATGGCCAAGTTCCTCATCTCGGGCCAGCGCGCACAGTTCGCCGCGTTCAACATGCAGAACATGCTCCGCGGCCGCAACATGGCCGTTCTCGGCGGCCAATTCTCGATCTTCTCGATCAAGGCGCTGCGCGAGGTCATGGTCGACAGCCACCAGGCGACGCCGTGGGTCAAGGACTCCGAGGTCGAGGACTCCCTGCTCTCGCTGCAGATCAAGAGCGCCGGCTACCTCACCAAGATCTCGGCCCGCGCCCGCGCCAACGTCGGCGGCATGACCACCCTGCGCGGCCTCGACGCCCAGCAGGTCAAGTGGAACTTCGGCGCCATCGAGCTCATGTGGCCCGGACAGCGTGGTGACACCAAGGGGCAGCCCCTCCACCCGAACCTGCGTCTGCGCTGGCTCGAGAACTTCTCGATGGTCGCGAACATCGTGACCCGAGGGCTCTTCTTCCTGCTGCTCATCGCGTCGCTCTCGATCGGCGCATTCGTGTTCAGCCCGGTCTGGCTCGTTCCGCCGCTGGTCGCCATCCTGCTGAACTGGCGCACCGCCGCCTCCATGAAGAACCGCTCCTGGAGAGACACGTTCTTCGCCATGGCGATGTTCCCCGCCGAGCTCTACATGTGGGTTCGTATCGGCCACTTCGTTCGGGCCTGGTCGAAGTTCGCCAGCAACAAGCAGGTCGACAACTGGGCCGAGCAGGCCAAGGCCGAGCGAGGCTCGGGCAACGCCTACCTCACGCCGCTTCTCGTCGCCGCGGGCATCGTCGTGGCGATGGTGGTCATCTGGATGCAGCTGCCCATCGTCGCCCAGTCGACCATTCTCTGGATCGGCTGGCCCGTGCTCGGTGTCATCACCGTGCTCCAGACGCTCACCATGTTCGCCAAGCTCGTCAAGCGTCAGCACGGCTACAAGGTATGAGTCGTCTACTCGACGAGGACGCCCTCCACGATCTGCTTTCAGCGGTGGGTCGGGACGAGGGAGCGCGTTCCCGTTTCGCCCGTGATTTCGTCAGCCTCTGGGAGACCCGTGTCCGGAGGCTGACGAACGCCCTCGAGATCCGAGACGCTGAGGAGGCACACGTCGTGCTCCTCAGCATCCGGTCATCGAGCAAGATGATCGGCGCTCAGATCATCGAGGCAACAGCGACGCTGATGCACAGCTCGCTCGATCGTCAAGACCTCGAGGGATGCGCGCGTCACATCGGTCGACTCGACCAGGTAGGACAGGAGACCTGCGTCGAGCTCGACGCACGGTTCGGTCTCAGCTCGAGCGTCTGACGGCTACTCGTCTGCTGCAGCGAGCCTGTAGCCCACGCCGCGCACGGTCTCGAGCCAGCGCGGCGCGGTGAGGCTGTCGCCGAGCTTCTTGCGCAGATTGCCCATGTGCACCTCGACGGCCCGCTTGTCGGCCTCGGTCACGTAGTAGGCGGTCACGTAGCTCTCGCCGCGCAGCAGCAGCGCGAGGTCGGCCTTGGTTCGAACCCGCCGCCGCGATTCCACGACCGCGACGAGCAGATCGAACTCGGTGCGAGTGAGATCGAGGTCTCTACCATCGAGCGAGGCCAGTCGCATCTCTCGATTGAGACGCAGACCGTTGTGGCCGATCCATCCCTCGCCGCCGTCTTCCGACGTCTCGCGCCCGACCGGGGCAGCCGCTTCCGGCGCGGCATCGGGAACACCCGGGGCCGCGTGTGCGCCGGTGCGTGTGCTCGGCTCGCCGACCGGCGCGGGGGCGACGGCAACCGGCGCCTCGGCGACCAGGGCTGCCGCAGGAGCGGGTGCTGCTGTGGGAGCGGGCGCTGCCGCAGGAGCAGCAGGTACGGCCGCTGCGGGCTCCTCGGTCGTCGCCATGCGCGGACGACGCAGCATCGCGTCGATGCGGGCGCGCAGCTCCCGCGGGCGGAACGGTTTGGTCAGATAGTCGTCGGCACCGGCCTCGAGGCCCTGCAGGGTGTCGATCTCCTCGTCGCGGGCCGTGAGCATGACGATGTAGGTCTGGCTGAACGTGCGCAGACGCTTCGCCACCTCGAAGCCGTCCATGCCAGGCATGCTCACGTCGAGGGTGGTGACGATCGGCTCGTAGGCACGCACCGCCTGGATGCCGTCGTGGCCGTTGCTCGTGGCGATCACGTCGAACCCCGCCTGCGTCAGAACGCTCTCGAGCAGGTGCCGGATGTCGGCATCGTCCTCGATGATGACGGCCATTCGTCTCTCTTGCGCGTCAAAGCTCACAGTGATCCCCAATCCTTCGACGTACGGTGCACGATATCAAAGCGTGCGGTTACCAGCCGGCATTGGCGGCCAGTTCGCTCACGCTCTGCGGCCACCAGGTTCCCGCCGCCGGTCCGCCGTTGCAGGCACCATCGCTCTCGCCCGGCGGCTTGATCCACAGCTGCGCGTCGAGGTGTCCGGCGTTCGTGATGACGCTCGACTCCACTCCCAGCGCGCGCCCCGAGGGATTGCACCATTCGCCGTTCGAACCGTTGCCGTTTCGGCCCGTGTCGATGACGTAGTGCGAGTCACCCGTGAGGGCAGAGAGCTTCTCGCCGTAGGCGCGCTCCTTCACGGTGGCGTTGTAATTCGAGACGTTCGTTGCGAAGCCACGGGTCTGCGCGATGCCGGCGCGCGTCAGCAGATCGGCCATCTGAGTGGCGGGAAGCCAGGTCGAGTGCCCGCCGTCGAGGTAGACGGTGGCCTTGGTCGTGGCGAAGGTCTCGACTGCACCCTTCACCTGGGCGACGCGCTCGTCGACGTTGCCGCACTGCGTCGCCAGGGCGAGAGCATCCGGTTCGAGAACGACGATGGCTGAGCGCTGGGCGATCGCACCGGCGATCTCGGCCGTCCACAGGGGGTACTCGGCTGCCGTGAGGCCACCAGCCGACTGGTTGCCACAGTCGCGGTTCGGCACTCCGTAGACGACGAAGATCGGAGTGGCTCCTTGAGACTCTGCAGAGTCGAGGATCTGAGTCACCGTCGCCGCGATCGTGGCGGTCGGGTTGCGCTCGGGCACCAGCCAGATCGCCGTGGGCACGGCGGCGAGTTTGTCGAGAACCTCGGTGCCGGCCGACGGAGCGACGGGCTGATCCGCGACACCGGCATCGGCGGCAGCGGATGCGGCCGCGGCCTTCGCCGCAAGGGAGTCGGGATCGACATAGAAGGTGTCGCCCTGCAACGGGTTGTCGATGACGACCTCACCATTCGAATCGGTGCCGGGTGCCGACTCGGACGACGCCATGGGCGCCGTGACCAACCCCGTGAAGACGACGCCGAGAGCGACGATGGGCAGGGTCAGCGCCACGATGGCGATCGCTACCCCGATGCGCGAGCCTTTAGACGTCACTGGGTAAGTGTATCCGGGGCGGCGCCGGCGAATGCGACGTGCTGCAGGATCCAGGCGTGCATTGCGACCGCTGCCGCCGCCGAGGCGTTGATCGAGCGGGTCGACCCGAATTGGCTGATCTCGACGATCGCATCGGCCGCCTCGAGTGCGGGCGAGGAGAGCCCGGGGCCCTCCTGCCCGAAGAGCAGCACGCACGAGGCCGGCAGCGAGAAGGTCTCGATGATGACGCTGCCGGGCACGTTGTCGATCGCGATGACCGGCAGACCCGCATCCGCCGCCCACGCCACGAACGTCTCGACGTCGGGATGATGGAGAACGTGTTGGTAGCGATCGGTCACCATGGCTCCGCGCTTGTTCCAACGCCGGCGCCCGATGATATGCACGGTGTCGGCACCGAACGCGTTGGCGCTGCGCACGATCGACCCGATATTGAGGTCGTGCTGCCAATTCTCGATCGCCACGTGGAACGGGTGACGGGTCAGATCGAGATCGGCGACGATCGCGTCCATGCGCCAGTAGCGATAGCGGTCGATCACGTTGCGGGAGTCGCCGGATGCCAGCAGCTCGGCGTCATAGAAATCATCGTCGGGCCATTCGCCCTGCCACGGGCCGACGCCGTTGGTAGTCAGTTCGACAGACGGATTCTGCGGGGCGGGAATCGGTTCATCGGACATGCTCTCAGGCTACCGGCCTCCATTCCCGGGCCCGGTTCCAGCGACGAGTCGTCACAGGTTCCTGAGATTCACTTTTAGGCGCGCCTAAATATTCGCTACAGTGGCCACATGCTCCGAGCCTCTTCACCCGTGACGAAGCCGACAACGCCGCGCGGTTCACACCTGGTGTGGCTGCTCGGCCCAGCCCTCGTCGCGGGCGTCGCCTATCTCGACCCGGGCAATGTCGCCAGCAACATGACCGCTGGCGCGACGTTCGGCTTCCTGCTCGTGTGGATCGTGGTGCTGGGCAACGTCATGGCGTGGCTCATCCAGTACCTGTCGGCGAAGCTCGGCATCGTGACCGGCAAGAGCCTGCCCGAGCTGCTCGGCGAGCGCATCGGTTCACTCTGGGGTCGTCGACTGTTCTGGGTGCAGGCCGAGCTCGTCGCCATGGCGACGGATCTCGCCGAGATCATCGGAGGGGCCATCGCCCTCTCTCTGCTCTTCGATCTGCCGCTGCTGCTCGGCGGCGTGATCACCGGCACCGTCTCGATGCTGGTCCTCGTCCTTCAAGGCTCGGGTCGGCAGAAGACATTCGAGCGCGTCATCATCTCGATGCTCGTGATCATCGCGGTGGGTTTCGCGGCCGGCGTGGTCATCAACCCGCCCGACGGGGCTTCCGTCGTCGGCGGTCTCGTGCCTCGCTTCGAGGGCCCGTCTTCGGTGCTGCTCGCGGCATCCATTCTCGGCGCCACGATCATGCCGCACGCCATCTACGCGCATTCGGCCCTGACGCGCGACCGCTTCGTCGTTCGGGCCGCCGACCACACCACGAAGCGCCTCATCACGGCCACCCGCTGGGACGTCACGATCGCACTCGTCATCGCGGGAACCGTGAATCTCGCCATCCTGCTCCTCGCGGCAACCTCTCTGCAGGGCGTCGCGGGCACCGAGACTCTCGAGGGTGCGCACGCCGCCATCGGGCAGGCCATGGGCGGCGTCGTCGCGACGCTGTTCGCCGTGGGGCTGCTCGCATCCGGTCTCGCGTCGACCTCGGTCGGAGCCTACGCGGGGGCCGAGATCATGCAGGGCCTCCTGCGGTTGCGCGTGCCGATCGTCTGGCGCCGCCTCGTCACCCTGCTTCCGGCGCTCGTCATTCTGGGGATCGGGATCGATCCCACCTGGGCTCTCGTCGTCAGCCAGGTCGTGCTCTCGTTCGGCATTCCGTTCGCTCTCATCCCGTTGGTCTGGCTGACCTCGAGGCGTTCATTGCTCGGGGAGTTCACCAACCGCTGGCACACCACCGTCGCCGGAGTCATTGCGTCGGTGCTGCTCGTGACTCTCAATGTGACCCTGCTCGTGCTCATCTTCACGGGGGCGTGAGCCTAGGCTGGGGTCATCATGAGCATCCCCGAGCCGGTCGCGCGTCGCACCCAGCCGAACGCCGACTCCGCCGCGGAGGACTACCTCAAGACGATCTACCACCACACCGAGTGGCAGTCCGCTCCCGTCACACCGTCGGTACTGGCCGCGACCATGGGCGTCGCTCCGTCGTCGGTCACCGAGATGGCGAAGAAGCTCAGCGCCGCAGGGCTCGTGAACTACGAACCATACAAACCGCTGACGCTCACGAAGGCGGGCACGGCTCGGGCCCGGGGCGTCATCCGTCGGCACCGTCTCATCGAGACCTGGCTGGTCGACGAGATGGGCTACGACTGGCACGAGGTGCACGACGAGGCCGAAGTACTCGAGCATTCCATCAGCGATCGGCTCCTCGACGCCATCGACGCGCGCCTCGGGCATCCCACTCGAGACCCGCACGGCGACCCCATTCCCTCGGCCGACGGCACGGTGGACTCGTCGCCCGCGCTCCTTCTGTCGGAGGCGGCCGTCGGATCGACCGGCATGGTGGTGCGCATCAGCGACAGAGACCCGTCACTTCTCCTCTCGCTCGCCGCGGCAGGCATCCGGCCCTCGACGACCGTGTCGGTGGTGTCTCGGGATGCCTCGACCGGCTTCATCGTGCGCGTCGCCGGGGCCAGCGATACGGATGCCGATGCCGGCCCGCTCGTGCCCGTCTCGGCATCCGGCGGCTCGTCGATCTGGATCTCGACACCAGCCTGAGCCCTGCGTGGCTACCGCCGCTAGGCTGGGCGAAGCAGGCTATGAAAGGACTCTCCCATGGCTCGACGCGATGAGATCGAATGCTGGCTGACCGATATGGACGGCGTTCTCGTGCACGAGAACAGGGCGCTTCCAGGGGCTGCCGAGCTGCTGCAGCAATGGCGCGACGAGGGCAAGCCCTATCTGGTGCTCACCAACAACTCCATCTACACGCCGCGCGACCTCAGCGCCCGGCTGCGGGCATCCGGTCTCGAGGTGCCCGAGGAGGCCATCTGGACATCGGCGCTCGCCACGGCGAGCTTTCTGAAGTCGCAGATGCCCGGCGGCAGCGCCTTCGTGATCGGCGAGGCCGGCATCACGACCGCCCTGCATGAGGCGGGCTTCATCATGACCGACACCAACCCCGACTACGTGGTCGTCGGCGAGACCCGCAATTACTCGTTCGAGGCGATCACACGCGCGATCAGGCTGATCTCGGCCGGTGCGCGGTTCATCGTCACGAATCCGGATGCGACGGGGCCGAGTGCCGAGGGCCCGATGCCGGCCACCGGCGCGGTCGCCGCGCTCATCACCAAGGCCACGGGCATGGAGCCCTATGTCGTGGGCAAGCCCAACCCCATGATGTTCCGTTCCGCGCTCAACCGCATCGGCGCTCACTCCGAGAACACGGGCATGATCGGCGACCGCATGGACACCGACGTGGTGGCCGGTATCGAGGCGGGGCTGCACACGATCCTGGTGCTCACCGGTATCAGCGACCAGGCCGAGATCGAGAAGTACCCGTTCCGCCCAGACGAGATCCTCGCGGGAGTGCAGGACCTGCTTCGCACGGAACCCTTCGAATCAGACGAGATCTGACCGCAGCCGCGTCCGCGCTTAGAGCTTCGCCCAGCGGGCTCTGGCCGCGCAGAACAGTCCGTAGGCGATGAGACCGACGCCCACGAGCACGAGGATCACCTTTCCGAACGGCAAGTCGATGAGGGCCTTGAGCGCGCCGTCGAGACCGGATGCCTTCTCCGGATCCGCGGTCACGGCGGCCACCACGAAGAGCACTCCGACGACGAAGAGCGCGACGCCCTTGGCGACATAGCCCGCGATTCCTAGCCCGCGCACGACCTTGCCGGTCGTACCGGCAGGGATCACCAGGTGCTTCTCGAACTTCTTGAGCACCCCCTGCACCACGAAGGCGACGCCGATGCCGGCGACCACCAGCCCCACGATCACGAGCAGGATGACGCCTCCTGGGCTCGCGAGCAGCTTGGCGCTGAGGCTCTGGCTGGAGTCGGACGAGCTCGACGACCCGCCGAGCGCGAAAGTCAGGGCAGTGGCACCGACGGCTCCGTAGGCGATTCCCTTGCCGAGCTCGGAGACACGTCTGCCCCACTTCTTCTTGGGGTCGGGCTCGTCGAGCAGGAAGACCTGTGCGACCTGCCACAGCGTCAGGGCGAACAGACCGATCGCCACGATCCAGATCACCACGATTCCGCCGGGCTTCGACGACAACTCCTGAAGGGCGCCCGACTGATCGGCCGAGTCTCCCGAGCCGCCGACGAGGCCGATGGCGATGGCGCCGATGAGAATGTGCAGGAGGCCGAGAACGGCGTATCCGGTGCGTGCGAGGATCTCGAGCGCCCGACTGTTCTTGGCCGTTCGGGCAGCGGTCTTCGCAGAATTGGTCATTACTCGAGGCTAACGAGAGCGGACTGAGCCTGGCTAGGGGTGGACACGACGAGGCATGGGCAGAGCTATACGCCGCCCACTCCCCCGCCGCCACCGCCGCCGCCCGAGAATCCGCCGCCACCCGATCCACCGCTCGATGACGACGACGTGCTCGCGGTGCTGCCCGAATAGCTGGCAGCCGTCGTCGCCGCGAACGACCCCACGCTGGCGGCGAAGTAGGCGGCGTTGAAGCCGGTGGCTCCGCCGTACCAGTGAGGTTGCGTCTGCGTCTGCTCGTAATAGGTGCCGAGCACCTTCGCCCACTCGTCTTCGACGCCCCACAGAACGGCGAAGGGCAACAGCTTCTCGTAGATCTTCACGATCTGGCCGCCATCCGGGGTGGAGGCCTGGGTCTTGAGCGCGCCCTCGGGGCTCTGAAGCATGCGGAATCGTTCTTCCTCCGCCACGGTCAGATAGAGCTGAACGCCCTTCAAATAGTCCCGCAGCTCGGCGCCCGCGGTCGTGAGCGGAGTACGGAACAGGATGATCCAGGAGAGTGCGATGCACAGCACACCGAGAGCCACCGGAATGAAGGGCAGAGCCCCGCCTCGGGAATCCGCGCCGAGGAAAGCTCCGAAGATGATCGTGGCGATTCCGGAGACGAAGACGGTGACCGCCAGAAGAAGGCTCCGACCGGCGGTGCCCTTCGTGAAGTAGCCGTCCTTGACGGCCCTCGCGCGCACCGTCTTGATGAACTTCTGCACGTCGGTCGCGAGGTCTGTGTCGTTCTTCTTGAGCTCGCGCCTGTTGTCGGGCGTTCCGTCGAAGATCAGTCGATAGAACTCGAGCTCCTGCGGCGACAGTCCGTCGCTGTGCACGGCATGCAGCCAGTACTCGGGCTTCTTCGACCACATCGAGTCGCTGGGCTTCTCGACGATCTGCAGGTTTCCGCGTACCGCCAGCGCGACGAATCCGGATGCCGCGGCGCGGCTCGTGCGCTTCAGGATCGCCGCCGAGGTGAAGACATCGGCGGCCGGGGGCGTGTACTCGGCGACGATGGTCGGCCGACCCCGCGCATCCCGGAGCCCCGTGGTGCGCCAGACGACCGAGAGAACCGCACCGGCGACCGCAATCAGGGCGGCGAGCAACTGCGCCCATCCCTGCCACGCGCCGAGGTAGGAATCGTCGCGGGGTACGAACGTCGCGGCCTCGAAGCCGACGGCCACGGTCACGTTCTCGTGTGCGCCGAGAGAAACGCCCCCGGCCGTGAACACCGTCTCGCCGTCTGCCTCCTCGCTGACGATGGGGCACGTCGCGGTCGAGCCGTAGGGGCCCGCGTAGCAGCTCGCCTTGCCCGTCAGCGCGCCGGCGAGCCGCTCGGGCACGTGCAGTCGCGCCGTCGCCGACCCGAAACTCTGCAGCGAGTCGAATCCGACCGAGTCCCAGTAGAACTCGTCGACATCGGTCGCCTCGTCGTGCCTCGTGACGTTGTGCTGCGTGTAGGTGAACGTGTAGGTCTGCGCCCCGTGAACGAAGTCGTCTGAACGCACCGTGACGACGAGGAAGTCGCCGTCGTCGTTCTTCTCGGCCTCGAATGAGCGCGGGTCTCCGTTCTCGTCGACCACGCTCTCGACGTCGACGTCGGTGGGGTGACCGTCGTACGCGAGCGGGATGGCGCGACGGATTCCGCGGTTCTGGTCGGAGTCCGGAAATTGCGCCACGAAGGTCTCGACCGTCTTCAGGGTCGACCGGCCGTCGGCATCGGTGTCGAGATAGAAGTCGGCGCCGTACGACGAGAACGAGAAGTCATCGACGCCCGCTGCGACACCGGATGCGACGGGTACGGCCTCGACGACCGTCCCGGTCGCGGGGGCGGCCGCAACCAGCCCCGTCGTCCCCAGACCAGCAACGACAAGGACGGTCAGGAGGATCTTGCGCATGCTGCTCACTCTACGGAAACCGGGCGGGAACGACGAAGGGCCGAGACGCATGTCTCGGCCCTTCGGGTGCCGATCAGATCGGCGGGTGGATCAGTTACGCAGCGGCGTTCTGGCGACGACGGGCGACCATGAGGGCAGCACCGACGAGCAGCAGCAGAGCGGAGCCACCGACGAGGATGCCCGCGTCAGAGGAACCGGTGTTGGCCAGCTGCGGAGCAGCAGGAACGACCTCGGCGGGAGCAACGGGAGCGACGGGAACGTCGCAGTTGCCGATGGTGACGAGACCCGCGGTGGTCACCGAACCGGTGAACGTGATCGTGTAGACGCCGTCAGCGATCGGGCCGGAGGGCACGCCGTCGATGGTGGTCTGCAGGGTCAGGGTTCCGGCGACGGATCCCGTCTCGTCGATTCCGACGGGCTCCGCAGCACCGATCTGGGCACCGTTGGAGTCGGTCAGCGTGTAGACGACGCCCTCTTCGAACTGGCCGAAGCCGGTAGCGGAGACGTTGACACCGGTGGTCTGAGCGTCGACGCCCGAGAGGCAGATCGGGTCGATGACGACGGTCTGGGCGGCGGGAACGAATGCGGCGATCTGGAGCTCGACGATGTTGGAGCCGACGAACTCTCCGGTCTCGGCGTCCTCGTAGGATGCACCCACGGAAGCGGTCGAGCCTTCGGGCACGTCGTACGGGCCGAACTCGGGGACGAACGTGGTGGAGAACTCTCCGGCCTCGTCGGTGGTGACGGTCGTCGTGCCCCAGGTGTCTCCGGACTGTCCGTTGCCGACGCCAGCGCTGATGGTGACCTCGGTCGCGGCCGGGAAGGAGGTTCCGGCGATCTGGAGGCCTTCGCCCCAGCCGGCGCCCGACTGGAACTGGGTGTTGGCGACCGTGATGGTCTCGCCGGCGGCGGAAGCCGGGCCAGCGACGAGGAGTGAGCCGCCGGCAACGAGAGCCGTTGCGACGAGGCCCGCGCCGAGGCGGGAAAGGAATGAGCGGGACATTGTTCTCCTGGAATAAGCGATCAGGGGGATCATCGTCGGCGTTTCTTCCGACGAAAGAGGTGATGCTGCGAAAATGCTGCGTCCTGTTGAGGCTATAGGCACTTTCTCAGAAACGCCAAGGCCCCCAAGCGGGTCACCCCCGGAACCCCTCCAAAAGGTTACATATCCTCCGATTTATCAGTTGCCATAAAACAACTGGTCAACCGCTTTTTTCGACGTCACAGTACCGAGCTCTACGGGGCCCGGGAGGAGAAAAAAGATTTTTGAGATTGTTTCGTTGCCCACTAAAACCAAGCGGGAACGAACTCAGGAAGGGCCGTTCATCCCGCCGCGACGACCTGAACGGAGCCGGTAAGTGGTTCGCCCGATGACCGGCTGATGAAGCACGAATAGTCGCGCTGCCCCTCGGCCCATTGCGCGTCGGAGACCGGATAGCTCGCCTGCCACTGCACATCGGGGTATGCCGCAGCCGCCGCGAAATCGAGCACGGTCGGAGCCGTGCACGCCAGATTGAGCTGCGATGTGATGGCGGCCTCGCCGGGATACGCCGCAGCAGGGTCGGGGTTGAGCGACACCCGCGCGATCAGCTGAGCCGCGTGCGGCGACGCGCAGTCCACGACGGTGAAGGTCTCGTCCCAGGGTGACCCGAACGGATTCAGACACTCGCCTCCCCTCAGCGCGGTCCACGGGTGAACACCGACGGCCAGAGGCCCCGTCGCCGCGGCCGGATCGGGCGTCGGAGTCGGCGTGGGCTGAGCGGTTGCGGTCGGCGTCGATGTCACCGACGCCGTCGGCGTGGATGTCGGCACCACGTCAGCCGAATCATCGAACCAGGGCAGGTGCCGACCGAGCACGAAGAACAGCACCACGACGAACACCGCCGCGAGCGAGGCGACGACCACGACGAGCCATCTCGGCGTCGGTCGCCGGGCGCGCGACGGGCCCGCGGCATCCATCGGCTCTGTCATCGTCTGCCTGCGATCGCCGTCTACTCGAGACCGAGGTCCGCCAGGCCGATCGCGTAGTAGTAGGGGTAGCCGGCCTTCTCGATACGCTCGCGCGCATCGGTGTTGCGGTCGACGACGACGGCGACGCCGACGACGATGGCTCCGACCTTCTCGAGCGCCTCGATGGCCTTGAGCGGCGATCCGCCTGTGGTCGAGGTGTCTTCGAGCACGATCACGCGCTTGCCCTCGAGCTCGGGCCCTTCGACCTGCTTGCCGCGGCCGTGGTCCTTCGGCTCCTTGCGCACGACGAACGCGTCGTATGCGAGGCCCTGCGCCGCACCCTGGTGCAGAATCGCGGATGCCACGGGGTCGGCTCCCATGGTGAGCCCACCGACGGCGAACACATCGGGAATGTCCTTGATGACGTCGATCATGACCTGGCCGATGAGCGGCGCGACGCGGTGGTCGAGGCTCACCTTGCGCAGGTCGACGTAGTAGCTCGCCTTCTTGCCGCTCGTGAGCGTGAAGTCGCCGTGGAAGACGGCTTCGGCGGAAATGTAGTCGATGAGTTGCTGGCGCGCGTTCGTCACCGCCCCAGTTTAGAGGAGCCAATAAACTGGGGCGCATGCGCATTGCGACCTGGAACGTGAACTCCATCAGGGCCCGGGTCGACCGGGTCGTCGATTGGCTCGTACGCGAGGACGCCGACGTTCTCGCCATGCAGGAGATCAAGTGCAAAGAGAACCAGTTTCCGTTCGAGCAGTTCACCGCCGCGGGCTATGAGGTCGAGCTGCACGGGCTCAGCCAGTGGAACGGCGTCGCCTTCGCGTCGAGGCTGCCGATGACCGAGGTCACCAAGGACTTCGAGAACATGCCCGGCTTCGGGGTCGCAGCCGACGACGGGAGCCTGCCCCTCGAGGCGCGCGCCCTCGGCGTGACCGTGAACGACGTTCGCTTGTGGAGCCTCTACGTTCCCAACGGCCGCGAGCTCGAGCACGCGCACTACGACTACAAGCTGCGGTGGCTTGCTGCGCTCTCCGCCGATACCCGCGCCTGGATCGCAGCGAACCCGCAGCAGCCGCTCGCCCTGATGGGCGACTGGAACGTGGCGCCGCTCGACACCGACGTCTGGGACATCCAGGCCTTCGAGGGTTCCACTCACGTGTCGGCTCCCGAGCGGGCCGCCTTCAACGACTTCATGGATGCCGGGCTCACCGACGTGGTTCGGCCGCGCATCCCCACCGGCTACACCTACTGGGACTACAAGCAGCTGCGCTTTCCCCGCAACGAGGGCATGCGCATCGACTTCATCCTGGGCTCGCAGCCGTTCTCCGACAAGGTGACCGATGCCGGCATCGATCGAAACGAGCGCAAGGGCGACGCCCCGAGCGACCACGTTCCGGTCTGGGTCGATCTCGACATCGAGACCGAGGAAGACGACGACCGCCCGATGTTCTGGTGATCGAGGCTACGGCGCGAGCAGCGCGGCCGCGACGACCAGAACGGGCACCGACGCGATCGTGGTGATCAGCACGGTGTCGCGCGCGATAACCACCCCTCGTTCGTAGCGCGACGCGAAGTTGAACACGTTCTGCGCCGTCGGCAGGGCGGCGAGGACGACCACCCCAAAGAGATGCGCCGCATCGAGGTCGAAGACGAAGCGGCCGAGCAGATAGGCGACGATCGGCATCACGACGCTCTTGAGCAGGGCGGCCATCAGAACGTCGCGACGTCCGGTTCCCGGAGCCAGCGGTCTCTGACCAGCCAGCGACATGCCGAACGTCATCAGCACGAGCGGGATCGTCGCGCCCCCGATGAGATCGAACGGGGCCATGACCTCATCGGGCAGCGTCACCCCGAAGATGCTCAGCAGCAGGCCGATCAGCGACGCGATGATCATGGGGTTGCGCACGGGCTGGGTGAGAAAAGAGCCGATGGATGCCCTGCCGCGCGTCACCGTGTCGAGAACAGTGAGCGTCACCGGTGCCATCACGATCAGTTGCAGCATCAGCAGCGGAGCGATGAACTGCGGGTCTCCCAGAACATAGATGGCTACGGGCAGGCCGATGTTGTTGGCATTCGAGTACGACGAGGCCACCGCGCCGATCGTGGTCTCGGCAGCGGCCCGGCGAAAGAAGAGGCGGGAGGCCACCACGTAGAGCGTGATCGACGTGGCCACGGTGATGACGGTCACCACGAGGAACGACGAGAAGATGACGCTGACGTCGGCCCGCGCGAGCACCGTGAACAGCAGCGCCGGGCTGGTCACGAAGAAGGCGATGCGGTTCAGCGGCTTCTGCGCGTCGACCTGCAGGATGTTCGTGCGACCCACCACGTAGCCGACCGCGATGACGAAGCCGATGATCGCGAATCCGGTGAGCACCCCGGCCATGTCTGCCTCAGCGCGTGGTCGATCGAGCGAGAGCGGCGTCGATGGCGCTCTCGATGAAGGGGGCGAGGGTGAAGGCGAAGGTGCGCGTCAGATGATCCTGGTCGCGGTAGACGTTCGCTCCGCCGATGACCGGGAAGCAGTCCTCGGCGTCGCAGTACATGTCGGAGAAGTCGAGCAGCGTCACATCGGAGCCGCCGTCCTTCAGCTGCCGGGCGGCCGACGCGAGGGGATCGACCTCGCCGAGCCCGTCTTTTCGAGGCTCCGTACAACTGGCCGCATCGGAAATGCGCAGGCACTTGTTCGGGTCCGTCTCCCACGACGGGTTATCGACGAGGGTCACGACCGGAACGCCCTGCGTGAGCTGAGGGGTCCAGGCCTCCACGAATCCCGCGGTCTCGGCGGCGGCGGCCGAGCCATCGGCATCCAGCGTGTGATCGGCGAGGGCGGCCGTGAAGATCGCGTCGTAGGGCTGCACCGACGCGAGTTCGCTGTCGAGGTTGGCCCGCCAGTCGGCGCATGACGCGGAGAAGGCGTCGCCGCCCGCGATCGGAGTCGTGCTCCACGGGCAGGCGCCCTTGAGATAGGTGGTGAGGTGCCAGCCCTTGGTCTCGGCGAGCTGGATCAGCGGGTCGAGCAGCGAGTACGCGTGGCTGTCGCCGATGATCGCGACCCGCGGAGCCGCATCCGACGTCGTGTCGCCGAACTCGCAGCTGGTGAGCGTCGAGTCGTTGAGGGTGACCAGGCAGTCGGCGTGCTGCGGGCGGTCGGCATTGCCGAAACCGGGGCTCGGAATGATCTGGTCGGCGAGAGCCGGGTTCGAGCACGCCTCGATGGGCGCAAGGCCGTCGGTGCCACCGGATGCCGCACCGAAGCAGTCGGGCAGCGTCTCGAGGGTGCTGCGCAACTCGGCCGCTGCCGCGTCGTACTTGGGCTGTTGGATGACGCTGGTGACGCCCACGACGAGACTCACGACGGCCATGCCGGCCACCATGACCGCGAAGGTCGCCCGGGGCTTGCGCCGCACCAGCGGCGTGAACGACCGGGTCGGGTCTTCGATGAACTTCTTGGTGAGCCACGCGATCACGAAGCAGAGCACGAACAGCACCAGACGGTTGATCGTCGAGAGCCCCCAGCCCGGAACGAACGGCGCGATGATGATGAGCGGCCAGTGCCACAGGTAAAGCGAGTAGGAGATGTCTCCGATGAAGCTCACGGGCCGGAAACTCAGCACACGGCCCGCGTCGTACCAGTGCGCGCGGTGCGACGCGAGGATGATCGCCATCGTTCCGAGCACGGGCAGCACAGCCGCGTAGCCGGGGAACGGGGTGGCCTTGTCGTAGAAATAGCCACAACCGAGCACGACCGCGATGCCGCCGTAGCCCAGCAGATTCGACAGCCAGGCCTTCGTGGGCCGCAAGCGCGGCAGCAGCGCGAGAATCGCGCCCGCGCCGAACTCCCACATGCGGGTGAAGGTCACGAAGTAGGCCTGCGCCGCGTTCGTCTGCGTGTAGATGATCGAAAACGCCAGAGACAGGATGCTGACGGTCACGACGAGCGCGAGCAGGGCGTTCCAGCGCTTTCCGCTCCAGTACTTCACGCCCAACCACGAGGCGCCGAGCAGCAGCAGCGGCCAGATCAGGTAGAACTGCTCCTCGAGCGACAGCGACCAGTAGTGCTGAACCAGGGTCGCCTCGTTGGCGGCGGCGAGGTAGTCGACGGAGTTGGCCGCGAGCGCCCAGTTCTCGACGTAGAAGGTCGACGCGAGGATCTCGCGCAGGTTCTCGCCCAAACTCGACAGCGGCAGAATGAAGAGGGTCGCGAGGGCCGAGAAGATGAGAACGGTCACTGCTGCCGGCAGAAGCCGTCGCACGCGCTTCGCGTAGAAGCCGGGCAGTCCTATGCGGCCCGATCGCTCCAGCTCGCGCGCCAGCTGACCCGTGATGAGGAAGCCCGAGATCACGAAGAAGACGTCGACACCGATGTAGCCGCCCTGCAGGCGCCCTGGCCAGAAGTGGTAGACCACGACGAGGAGCACCGCGATCGCGCGCAGCCCCTGCAGGTGAGGCAGGAAGTGGGTCGGTGCGGGCGTGGCTCCGGCTGCAGCGCGCACATCGCCCGACGCGGGGTCGCTCGCCGCCTGGCTTCGCCGAAGGGACCGTCGGGAGGGCGGCGGGGTCATATCCATATCGCGTCCCATGGTAGCCGTCAGGCCTGGGCCGTTAAGGTTGCTTACATGCCTACGACCGTGACCTGGGACTACATCGATGAGTCCAGCTTCAAAGCCGACGACCCCGAGAAGGCGCTCGCCGTCGCCGAGGAGTTCCTCGCCGCAGCCCGCGACCCCGAGACCTTCTACGACGACGACGTGACGCCCGCCGCTCTCTTCATCGCGGCATCCGAGAGTTTCTACGACGCACTCCTGCCGCTACGCGCCTACGAGGCGGCCCGCGAGGCGCAGGATGCGCCGGGAGACGCGGCCCCCGACAAGCGCGTCTACCTGATCGAGGGTCTGCTGCGCACCGGCCAGGAGGCCGAGGCCAACGAGCTCGCCAAGGCGCTGCGCGCCGAGAAGCCCGAAGACCCGATGGTCTATTCGTTCCTGGGAGACAGCTACGACGCGGCCGGTGACGCTCACAACGCAGAGCGCTGGTTCGACATGGGCATCGAGATGGTCACGAAGGTCATCAACGACGCCGACGATCTCGACCGCGACGAGCTGGCGGATGCCATGGAGACGCGCGAGTTGCTCATCCTCGGTCGTCACGCCGTGCGCCACGCGGCTGGCCATCAGCCCGACGATCTCGACGAAGAGGCTCTCGAGATTCTCGAAGAGTACGACGAGGCCGACGAAGACGACGACGAGAAGTAGCGCCCGGCCCGTTCGTCGAGCCTGTCGAGACGCCCTTCGACAGGCTCAGGGAACGGGTTAATGCGCGCGTAACATCGGCGGCGGATACTGGAGACCATGTCTCCAGAAGAGTCGGAGAACGTGCTCGGGCAGCCACAAGCATCGCCCGCCGTTCCCATCACCGTGTCCATCACCCGTGCCGTCGATCCCGAGCGGATCCCCGATGTCACCCGCTGGGTGCAGGCGGGCGTGAATCTCGCGAATCGCTATCCGGGCTTTCTCGGTTCGGGTTGGGTGAGGCAGGGGGCCGATTCCGTCCACTGGCACATGCTCTACCGCTTCGCCGATGCTGCGCTGCTCGAGCAGTGGGAGTCGTCGGAGGACCGCCGACGCTGGCTCGAAGGAGGCCGCGAACTCGTGCGCGAGTCGAGGGTCGAGAGGCGCACGGGCATCGAGGGCTGGTTCGACGAGCCGCAGTCGCCCCAGGCACCGGATGCGCTCGGCCCGGCCGAGACGCCGGCCGCGCCGCCGAGATGGAAACAGGCGACGAGCATCTGGCTCGGATTCTTTCCCGTGAACCTGGCATTCACGCTGCTCGTGACGACGCTTCTTCCCGGCTGGAACGACCTGGCGACGGCGCTGAAAGTGCTCGTCACGACGCTCGTTCTGACTCCGATCATGGCCTACTGGGTGCTGCCGGGGGTCACTCGACTGCTGCGGCGAGTGCGTTTTCTCTAGTGCGCTTTGGACACCCCCGGCAATAGTTGCAACAAATCAATTTGTTTTGCGCGGCTTGCGGGTGAAAGATATCAACGTGACCCACGATCTGATGTCTCCCGAGAAGAACGTCCAACGCATCATGTGGACAGGGACCATCTGGTTCGTCGCGGCGGTCGGGGCATCGGCGATCTCGCTCGGCCTGCTGCTCTCGAGCGGATGGCGACCCGCGCTGCTGGTCAAAGGCCTGGCGCTGCTGTGGTGGATCGGTGCGGGGCTCGTCGCGGTGAGCATCGGACTCATCGGATGGTCGGGATGCCCGATCCTCGAGGTCGATGTTCCCACGGCAGACCGCAACAAGACGCGCACCATGCAGCTCGGAACGATGCTGTTCATCGTGGGTGGCACCGCCGCGATGCTCGCCGTGATGCTCGGGCCGGCGGCTTAGCGTAGGTCTGCGCCCTCGCCGATCAGTCAGGCGCGTGTGAGCCGACAGAAGCGGCGACCGCCAGCGACGATCGCCCGCTCGACCGTGTAGCCGGATGCCCGGGCGACGTCGGCCAGGCGAGTGGCCCCGATCTCTGCCCACGGGAACACGCCGCTCTGCGCCCCCTCGTCGTCGACGAGCGTGGCACTGTAGGCGTGATCGCGATCGTCGTCGGTGTGCACCTCGACGATCAGAACGCCCGACGGGGCGAGGATGTCGCGGCAGCGCACGAGGAGAGCCGCGACGTCTCCGCCGATACCGACATTGCCGTCGATGAGCAGCGCCGTGCCCCACAGCCCCTCCGCGGGAACGCGCTCGAAGACGGAACCGAGGGCCACGGCCACCCCGCCGCGGCGAGCCATCGCCACGACCTCGGGCGAGACATCCAGACCGAGCGCGACGAGGCCGAGCCGGCCCGCGGCTCGCACCATGCGCCCCGGCCCGCATCCGATGTCGAGAATCGGCCCGCGAGCGTTCCGCAGAAGCGAATGGTCGATGTCGTCGGCATCGTCGGACCACTTGTCGAAGTCGAGCTCGAGTCGAGCGCCCGCAGTAGAGGAGATCGGTCCGGCCTCGCGTAGAGCGAGTCCGCCCTGCGCCTCGTGGCGGATGGCACGAGCGTAGGGCTCGTCTCCCCCGCGGCCGAACGTGGCGTCGGTGGGGTTCTGCTGCAGGAGGCTCATGGAGGTTATTCGTCGCCGACGAGAGCAGCGGATTGTGCTGCTCGAGCACGACCGGCTCGCCCGACCCCGCCGTCGGTCTCGGCGTCGATCGTCGGATCAGTAGACAGTGATGGCAGCCTTCGTCACGGCGGTGTCGTAGACCGACTCGAGGTCGCCGCCCTTGTCGCACGTCACGTCGACGTAGAGGCCGCTGCCGAGTTCGCCGAACGCCCGTCCCGCCAGCTTCCAATTCGAACCGTCGTCGTCGGTGCCCTGCATGAGCAGGGTGTCCACGGAGCCGGAACCCTCGAAGTTGTACGAGATGGTGTCATCGACGGCCTTGCCGGCGATCGTCGATGCGTCGGTGCTGAGAACGACGGCCAAGAACCCCGCGGTGGTGGCGCGGTCGTCGCCGTCAGCCACGGTCACCTCGGTTCCGAGGGATCCCTGGTGGAACGACACCGTGCAGAGGCCGGACGGATCGAGGTACGACCAGTTGCCTTTGCCGTCGTCGGGGCTCGCCACGGTCCACTCCGAGTCGGTGATGAAGGGATCAGAGAATTGGGCGAGCGAACCGGAATCGAGATCGCTTCCGGCGTCGAACGTGAGGTCTCCGCCCGCCGCACCGGGGGCAGCCGTCGAGGTGAAGGGCTCTGAGGTGTAGCTGTAGTCGTCGGGGTCGTACTGGCTCGCGATGGTCGCGAACAGACCGATGCCCGCGACGGCCATCACCACGAGAGCGACGATCGCGATGATGCCGCTGACGATGCCGACGTACCCGACGATGAGCCCCGCGAGCGCGAGTCCTCGACCCTTCTCACCCGTGCGCTTGATCTGGCCCAGCGCCATGTGGCCCGTGATGACCGCGACCAGCGAGACGAAGAAGGCCGAGACCAGTGAGACGATCGCCAAGACGTTGTATCGCGGTTCCTGAACTGGCGAATAGCCTCCCCCCTGCGGTCCGCCGTACTGAGGGGTGGGGTTCGAGTAGCCGTCGCTGGGCGGCAAAGGGGGCTGGTTGGGCGGCGTCTGGCTCATGCCGTTCATCATAAAGGGGGCACGCATCCCACCAACAGCGGGAGAGACCTGCGCGGCTTGCAGGATTCGTGCTCGCCAGGCGGGTGCTGCTGCAGCAAATCGATGCGACGAACACGAAACCGCTACGGAATCGCCCGTAGCCTCGAAGCACGGCGCACATCGCGCCTGCCAGCACAGTCCTTTGGATCGGAGGTTCCCCATGCCCACTACAACGACCACTCAGTACGTCGTTCCCGCGATCGGCGATGAACCCGAGGTTGTCGAAGACGCGTCGCTGGCAGAGACGTCCGCCGCATGGCTGGGCCTCAAGCAGGCAGCCGTCGAGCTGCAGGCACTCCAGATCAAAGACGGGTCGGTGCCCGATGCGGCAGCCCACCCGCGTGCGGCCGAACTCGTGGCCGTGATCTCGGCATCCATCGCGGCCCTCTCGCCCGCGTTCCCGCACGACGCCGACTACCATGAGGCCCTGCGCCGCGACTTCGACCGCTGGGTGTCCGACGGCTTCGGCGTTCCCGACTTCCTCGACTCGCTCGTGGTCTTCCGGCCCGAGAAGAACCGCGTGAACGGCATCCGCCACCTCGTCGTCTTCCCGATGACCACGCAGAACGGCTCGTCATCTCGCCTGGTCGAGGCCGTGCTCATCGAGGTCATCTGGCCCGAGTTCGTGGCCGAACTCGAGGCGGGCGACTACTCGAACGCACTGTTCGTGCCCATCAGGTTCGTCGACTTCACGCCCGGCTACGACACCAACTCGGCCGTCCTCTTCCCCGAGACCGTGGCGACCCGCAGCATCCCGACCTTCACCTGGGGTGCGATCTTCGCCGACCGTGAGGCAGCGCGCTTCAGAACCGTTGTGCGTGCGGCCGCCGACACCACGAGGCTCGAGCTGCCCGAAGACGCAGCACGCCTGCTCACCGACCAGGCACTGGCCGAGCGCACCTTCGTGATGTGGGATCTCATCCACGACCGCACGCACATGCGCGGCGACCTGCCCTTCGACCCGTTCATGATCAAACAGCGCATGCCGTTCTTCCTCTATTCGCTCGAGGAGCTGCGCTGCGATCTCACCGCCTTCCGCGAGTCGGTGCGCATCCAGCGCCGCCTCGAGGCGCTGGGCGAGAACGAGCTGTCGGATGCCGATGCGCACCTTCTCGAGCACGCCCGGCTCGTGCAGTACGCGGTGCTGTTCGATCGCATCTTCCGCTTCGCGCTCACCGGATCGCGCGTGCGCAACTACGACGGCCTCGGCGGCCAGCTGCTGTTCGCGTGGCTGCACCAGCACCACGTTCTGCACTGGACCGACACCAAGCTCACCATCGACTGGCCCGAGGTCGCCGACAGCGTGCTCGCACTGGGCCAGCAGATCGACGATCTCTACTGGCGCTCGATCGACCGGCCCAAGGTCGCGCACTGGCTGGCCGCCTACGAACTGGTCACCGAGACGGTCACGCCGCACCCGGCATCCGTCTGGGCTCGCGGCCCGCAGGCCCTGCCTCTCGACGGCCCGCCCCGCGCCCTGACCGACGCGATTCTCGACGACGAGTTCCCCCTCTCGATGTTCTACGAGGCGCTCTCGAAGAAGATCGGCGACGTGATCCTGTCGACCGAGGGCATCACGGGGTCGTCGGCGAGCTAGTCGTCGCCGCTGCGGACAGTATGTACCGGCATGCCGGGGCATACTGTCCGCAGGGTTAGCTACAGAAGGGTCGGTCATGAGCGTTGACGGTCGGGTTGTTGTTGTCGCGGGGGCCACGAGTTCATCGGGGGTCGCCGCGTCGCGGGCGTTGATCGCGGCCGGTGCCCGAGTCGTGGCCGTCGGGTCGAATGTCGAGAGGCTGCGCGCCTTCGAGCGATCAGTTGATGGTGCCGCGACCCGGGTATGCGACCTGTCGAAGCTGGCCGCGGTCACGGAGCTCGCCTCCTCGGTATCGCGGGAGTTCGGAGCCGTCGACGGACTGATCCACCTCGTGGGTGGATGGCGCGGAGCTGCAGGAATCACCGCTCAGAGCGACGACGATTGGGCCGCGATGGAGTCGGGCTTCACCACTCTGCGCAACACCTCGCGGGCCTTCTTCGACTCGTTGGCCGCGAGCGAGGCCGGCAGACTGGCGATCGTGTCGTCGGACTCGGTCGAGCGCCCGACCGCCGGAGGCGCCAGCTACACGGCCGCGAAGGCCGCCGCCGAGAGCTGGGTTCGCTCCGTGGCAGACGGCTTCCGTCGCGCGCAGTCAGGCAACAAGACCGCGCCGATGCCCCAGCGTGCGGCCGCGGTGCGCTTCTCGATCATGGCTTTGGTCGACGACGACATGCAGCGAGACAACCCCGAGAAGAGCTACGCCGGCTTCACCCACGTGGATGCGCTCGGCCAGGCCGTGGTCGGTTTGTGGCAGGGCGACGCGGCAGAGCTGAACGACAGTCGGATTCCTCTGAGCTGACGCCACACCCGCGCTCATCACGCTCGGCATGCAGCAGGCCAGGCTGTCCCTGGCAAGGGGTGGTTGCCATGAATGTGCCCCCGTAGCGTGGAACGCATGACCCATGAGAAGCGCACCCACGGATTGTCGCCAGAAGAAGACCTCGAGAAGGACACCTCGTACAGCCCGTCGAGTGAGCGCGACGACGACGTGCTCGAGAACGAGTCGGTCACCGACAGCGACGGCGTCGACTCCGACATGGACTCCTCGGAGATCCTCGTGCTGCCCGGTACCGGAGGCCCCGACGACGTAGGCGACATCGAGGTCGATCCCTCGGAGTTCAATCTGAGCGGCGACTCGATCCCGGGCCACCCGAAGCCCGCGTCACACCCGCACTAGGCGGCGACGCGCATCCGCGCCCGTTCGGCGCATCCGCTACCGGTCGTCCGGGGGCGGATGAACCGAACTGGCGCGGATACCCAGTACTCAGGCGTCAGGCCGGCGACACCAGGCGGATGAACGCGCTCAGCTGGGCGAGCGTCTGCTCGGTTCTCGGCAGGGCGTCGGTGAGGGTCGGTGAGTAGACCAGGTATGCCGCCCACTGCGCTCGGGAGATGGCGACGTTGAGCCGGTTGGCCATGAGCAGGAACTCGAGGCCCCTCGGCACATCATCGGCCGACGAGGCCGCGAGAGACACGATGGCCACCGCCGCCTCTCGACCCTGGAACTTGTCGACCGTTCCCACGGGAACGCTCTCGTAACCGGCCTCGGCGAGCCGCAGCCTGAGCAGCTCGACCTGCGCGTTGTAGGGCGCCACCACGATCACGTCGCGCTCCTCGAGCGGGCGAGCGACGCCGCCCGACCACCATTCGCGGCCGAGCACGGAGGCGACGATGTCGACCACGGCGTCGGCTTCCTCGGGAGACGAGGTCGACCGCTCGACGTGCCGGACCGCGACCGGATGCAGCCCCGGCTCGACTGCCTCGAGGCGCCTGTCTGATGCGTGCGAGACCAGCCTTCCCTCGTACGAGAGCTCGGACACCGGCGCGCAGACCGCGGGGTGCATGCGCCAGGAGGTGGCGAGGAAGTAGCCGAACTCGGGCGGCAGAACGTCATGGCCGGCGGACAGCCACCCGAGGGCCGACTCGTCGACGGGCTCGGGGTGCGTGCCCTGGCTCACCTGCGGCAGCTGCTGCGGATCGCCGAGCAACAGCAGTCGTGTGGCCGAGACCGCGGAGGCGATCGTCGACGCCAATGAGAATTGGCCGGCCTCGTCGACGACGAGCAGGTCGAGCGACTGCCGAGGGATGCGAGAGGCGTTGCTGAAATCCCAGGCCGTTCCGCCGACGACGTAGCCGCCCTCTCGGCCAGTGAATCCGGAGAAGGCCGTGGGAGAGAGCACGGTGAACTCGGGCTGCTCGTCGGCCGCCGAACCGGAGCCCGACGCGGAGGCCTTCTTGCCGACCAGTGCTCGGTCGACGCCCGCTCCGACGACGGCCCGCAGCATGTTCTCGACCGCCGCATGAGACTGGGCGACGACGCCGATCTTCCACCCGTGCTCGTGCACCAGCCGCGCGATCACATGCGACCCCGTGTAGGTCTTGCCCGTTCCCGGAGGGCCCTGCACCGCGAGGTACGAACGATCGAGCGTGAGCAGCGACGCGACGAGGGCCGAGATCACGTCGCCCACACCGTCGCGTCCTGCCACCACGGGTGCGAGCGCGGCCCGCGGCGGCCTGCGACGCAGAACGTCGTAGGCCGGGTCTGCGAGAGGTTCGGGATGCGCGTCGAGAATTGCTCGGCCCCACTCGGCGATGGCGTCGACCTGAGTGCCGGGCGGCGGCGGCGTGCCCGGTGTAAGCGCGACGGGCAGTTCGTCGTAGTGCGACGCCTCTTTCTCGAGCACCTCGTCGACGACGATGGTGCCGTCGTCGAGCGTCTCGACCACCGTCACCCGACTGTGGGCGGTTCGGGCACCGGGCTCGCGCCCCCTCAGTATCGGCGGATACGGGGCGTCGTAGAGAATGAACGGATTCTGCCCGGGCTTGATCGAGCTGCCCGGCGCGAGGACGCCTCGCAGACCCAGCCGCCGTCTGTCGCTGCGCTGCCTGCCCTCGCGGAACCAGTCGCGCAGCACAACGGCCTCGGTCACGACGAGCACGTCGCGGGTGTCGGCCCACTCGTCTATCGGAGCGGTGAGCCGGGAGAAGTGCTGCCACCAGAACGACTTCTGCTCGCGCCGGTGGTAATCGATGGCGGCGGATGCGAGGGCCAGCGCCGTGTCGTCGGCGGTGCGTTCCGCGAGCGGTACCGCCGCAGACAGTGCCGCCAGCTCGAGGTAGACGGGGTCGGGCTCGCGCACCGGCAGATCGAAGTCGAGCCGGCCGCCGGCATCCGGAATCACGCCGGGCGGAAGGGAATCGCGCGGCACGGACGCCAAGCACGCGAGAAGCCAGTCGCGCAGGCGCAGCGTGCTGACGCAGTCGTAGGTGTTGTAGCGGGCGATGTCGTCTTGCACCTGTGCCGAGGCGACCGGGTCGCCCGCGGCGAGAAGCTCACGCGAGCGCACGTACTCGGTGATGGAGTCTGCGGCGTTCGCCACCCCCGCCCGCTCGGCATCGCCCATGTAGAGCGGCTCGAGCTTTTTGAGCGAGTAGCTGCGCGTGCCGATGCGCATGCCCTGACGCACGATGGGATACAGGTCGACCAGCACGTTCTGACGCAGCAGGTCGTCGACCGCTTCTTCTCCGACTCCGTGCCGGGCCGCCAGCGTGAGCAGGTGGGTGCGTTCGTACGAGGCGTAGTGGTAGATGTGCATGAGCGGGTGTCGGGCGCGACGCTCGGCGACGTACTCGAGAAAGTCGATGAGCGCCTGCCGCTCCTCGGCCAGATCGTGCGCCCAGAACGCCACGAACGTCTCGTCGGGTTCGACGAGACCGAAGAGATAGTCGAGACCCCAGGCAGACCCCTCCTGATAGAGCGGGTCGCCCTCGAAGTCGAAGAAGATGTCTCCGGTATCGGGTGCCGGAATCGCGGCCAACGGGGCCGGGTCGGCGATCTGCCAGCTCAGCGCTTGCCCCGGAGCGGGCGGCTCGATCTGCATGCGTGCCTGGCCAGCGAGCGATTCGAGCGTGGCCTGCGCGAGGCCGGGAACGGGGCCTTCGGCCACCGCAAGCTGATCGATGCTCTGGATGCTTGCGGCCCGCAGGCGCGCCCGTTGCGTGAGCCGCATGCCGGCCACCTGCAGAACGTCGCGGGTGCGCTCGACCTGCTCGGCGCAGGCGGCGCAACGACCGCACGCGGTGTAGCGCGGATCGCCCCACTCCGTGGGCGCGGTGTCGGCCACGCGCTCGTCGATGAGCTGTTGCAGCCGGGCGCGGCGCCGACGGTAGACGGGCAGGATGTCGCGCAGTCGGTGCGAGGTCGTCTTGCCCGTGCCCAGAATGAGATGCACCGTCTCGCTCGTGGGGATGCCGTTCTGCTGCAGCTGATCGGCATAGGCGGCGAGCTGCAGCAGCGCGGTGATCTTGGCCTTGCGGGCGAGCTTGGTGTCGTAGACCGCGTAGGCGGGGCCAGCACCGACCGCGTAGGCGGGGCCAGCACCGACCGCGTAGGCGGGGTCAGCACCGACCGCGTACGCGGGCTCCCCACCGACAGAATCGTCGCGCACGAGAAAGTCTGAGTACCCGAGGAAGCGCCCATCGAAGAAGGCCCCCTGGAACACCACGGCGGCTCCGGAGCGCAGCGCCTCGAGCGTCTCGGCGGCGGCCACCTCGACCTGGTCGATCGCGGGCCGCTCGATCTCGACGACCCCTCCCGCCTCGCGCAACTGCTCGAGCGTCGCGAGCTCGTGCAGGTCTCCCAGGGTTGCGGTGCGACGCAACATGTCGTCTTCGGCCTCGACCACGGCATCGATGCGGCCGAGCTTGGCGTCGAGCTTGCGCATCAGAGCCCACTCGCACGCCGCCGCCGCAGTGAGATCGCTGGCCGAGTAGACCACCGTGTCATCGAGCAGGAACATGGGAACTCAGCTCTCTCGTCTGTCAGCCCTGACGTCGTCGACCCTCGCGTCGGCAGCCGCTGTGTCGTTCACGCTAGCGGGTGCCGCCGACACCGACGCGGGCATGCGGAACGAGTAGAGCGACGCCACCACGAAGAACACCGCACCCACACCGAACGCCACCGGGAACGAGAAGGCGTCGACGAGCGCGCCGGCCGCGAGCGGCCCCACGATGGCCCCGATGTCGGAGCTCATCGAGAAGATCGCGATGCCGCGCCCGCCGCGGCGTCCGACGACATCGCCGACGGATGCCGCGGGTGCGATCCCGAGGAACGCCGAGACCACCCCGTAGAGGCTGAGAAGAACGGTGAGCGTGATGATGTCGCCCGTGAACGAGATGGCGACGGTGAGCACCGCAGCCGCCGCGAGGGACAGGATCAGCGCGGGCTTCCGGCCTGCTCGGTCGATGAACCGCGCCGCGGGGCCCAGCGCCAGCGTCTGGGCCACCGCCGCGATGGCGAACGCGATTCCCGTGAACGAGCTCGGACCCTTGATGACCTCGACGACGATCACGGGGATGAGCGCGCTGCGCACTCCGAAGGAGTTCCAGCCCTGGGCGAAGTTGGCCAGACACGCTGCGCGGAAACGGGCGTCGCGCAGCACGTCGCGAAGCGGAACCAACGGGTTCTCCGAACCCGCGGCATCCGCAACGCCCTCAGTCGCCTGGCCGTCGACGACCTTCGCGCGCGGTCGCAGCAGCACGAGCCCGACGATGCCCGCGACGGCGAGCGTGCCCGCGTAGAAGAAGAAGGGAGCGGTGAGCGAGATCGTGGCGAGGAGGCCGCCGATCGCGGGGCCGGTCATGCCGCCGATGAGGAAGCCGCCCTGGTAGAAGCCGACGGCGCGGGCGCGATGCGCCGCGCTCGTCGTTCCGAGCAGAAGAGTCATGGCCGCGACGGTGAACATGGCGGAGCCGATTCCGCCGACCCCGCGAAGAAGGAGGAGGTGCGGGTAGTCGGCGGCGATGCCCACGAGCCCGCTCGAGACCGCGACGATACCGATGCCGATAGCGAGCACGACCCGCTCGCCCATCAGATCGATGAGCTTGCCCACGAAGGGGCTGGCGACGAGGCGCATCAGGGCGAAGGCCGAGACGACGGCGCCGACCTCTGCGTAGCCCACGCCGAAGCTGCGCACGAAGACGGGCAGCACCGGCACGACCACGCCGAACCCGACCATCACGAAGAAGGCGATGAGTCCGAGAACGTAGACGTCGCGGGAGAGGCGCTCGCGAGGGGCGGCTGCAGCGCCCGATCGACGGCGAAAGAGAGCGAGGGGGCGTGGCACTCGTCAAGGCTACGGGCGTTTAGGCGCGGCCGGCCCCGTTCCGTGAGCCTGCCGAAGGGAACCGTCTCGCCAGGCTCGACGAACGGGCTCCTAGAGGGATTCGCCCACCGTGATCGCTTCAGCCTCGACAAGAGGGCTCTCGTCGTGACCGTTGTCGACTCGGCTTAGAGCCTTTCGGCCGAGGAATGCCAGCAGCACGGCGGCGAAGACCGATGCAGCACCCGCGTACATCGGAGCGCTGGGCGAGATCGCCGCGGCCAGCGCAGCCGCGCCGGGAGGGGCGAAGGCGCCACCCAGGAAGCGCACGGCGGAGTACGACGACGACGCCACCGAGCGCGGCAGATCGCTCGCCTCCATCACGCTCTCGGTCAGCACCGTGTTCACGATTCCGAGCATGAGACCGCCGATGACGATGCACACGATGAGGCCTGTCTGCGAGTCGATGACCACGCCTCCCGCGATCAAGTCGAGCGCCAGAACCGTGAGCACGAGCTTGAGCACGCTGGTGCGCTTCATGCGCTTCGTGAGCAGCGGCGCCACGAACACCGAGGTAAAGGCCACCGAGAGACCCCACGCGAAGAAGGTGTAGCCGAGGCCCATCTCATCGAGGCCGAGCGGGTACGGGGTGTAGGCCAGCAGCACGAAGAAGCCGATGTTGTAGAACAGTGCGATGCCGGCGAGGTAACGGATGCCGGGCACCTTCATCGCGGTGAACGGCGCCGAGAGCTTCGTGGGTGTGCGCACGGCGGTCTTGTCCTCGCGCAGCAGCGTCACGATAGCGATGAAGCCGACCGCCATCAGCACGGCCGTACCGAAGAAGGGGCCTCGCCAGCTGATCGTGCCGAGCGTTCCGCCGAGCAGAGGGCCGACCGCAATGCCCACACCGAGTGCGGCCTCGTACAGGGTGATCGCCGCCCCGCTTCCTCCACTTGCCGCGCCGACGATCGTCGACAGGGCGGTCGAGATGAAGAGTGCGTTTCCGAGCCCCCATCCGGCGCGGAACCCGATGACGCCCTCGACGCTGCCGGCCAGGCCCGCGAGCGCAGCGAACACGACGATGAGGGCGAGCCCGATGAGCAGTGTCTTCTTCGCACCGATGCGACTCGAGATCCAGCTCGTGATGAGCATGGCGAGTCCGGTGACCATGAGGTAGCTCGTGAACAGCAGCGAGGTCTCGGTGGGGCTGGCCTTCAGACTCTTCGCGATGGCGGGCAGGATCGGGTCGACGAGACCGATGCCCATGAACGCGATGACGCTGGCGAAGGCCACTGCCCAGACGGCGAGCGGCTGCTTGAGGATGGATCCGGTGTGGGGCGATGTAGAAGTTGGCACTGATCAACTATATAGCCAAGGCATATAGTTAGGTCCCGTTCTGCGAAACGTGGCTGGAACCTAGCCCGGGTACCCTGGAACGACCATGGAACTCGGCGTCTACGCAGTATTCGGCATCGCGGTCATCGTCGCGGTCGCGTACTTCTCGAAGCGCCTCGGAGTGGCTGCACCGATCATCCTGGTGATCGTCGGAGTCGCCATCTCCTTCCTGCCGGGCTTCCCCGAGCTGCACATCGAGGGCGAGCTCGTGCTCGACGTGGTGCTGCCACCGATCCTCTACGCGGCGGCGATCAGCGTTCCCGTCGTCGATTTCAGACGCAACTTCAGCACCATCACGAGCCTCTCTGTGGTGCTGGTGATCGTCACCGCCTTCGGCACCGGCTTTCTGCTCTTCACGATGCTGCCCGACCTCAACCTCGCAGCGGCCATCGCGCTGGGCGCCATCATCAGCCCGCCCGACGCGGTCGCCGCGACATCCATCGGCCGTCGTCTCGGGTTGCCGCCGCGCATCCTGACCGTGCTCGAGGGCGAAGGGCTCGTGAACGACGCCACCGCCCTCGTGCTTCTGCGCTCGGCCACGGCCGCGGCCGCGGGCGGGCTCCTCTCGCCGTGGGAGACGGTGGGCGACTTCCTGTTCGCCGTCTTCGTCGCCATCGTGATCGGGCTGCTCGCGGGCCTCATCTCGGTGTTCGTACGCACGAAGCTGAACGACCCGGTTCTCGACACCGCGATCTCGATCGCCGTGCCGTTCCTAGCGTTCCTGCCCACCCAGGCGCTCGGCGCATCCGGTGTTCTCGCGGTGGTCGTGGCCGGCCTCTACACAGGGCATCACGCGCCATCGGCCTTCTCGGCGCAGGCGCGCATCAGTGACCGCATCAACTGGCGCACGATCCAGTTCTTGCTCGAGAACGGCGTGTTCCTGCTGATCGGGCTCGAGATCCGCACGCTCATCAACGACGTCGAGAACCCCGAGGTCTTGAGCGTGATGGATGCCGTCGGACTCGGCCTCATCGCCGTCGTCGCCCTGACGCTGCTGCGCTTCCTCTGGATCGGCCCGCTCGTCTACATGCTGAAGAAGCGCGCTGAGCACGCCGAGAAGCTCACCTACAAGAATCTGCTCGCGCTCTACCACTATCGAAAGACCCCGCACCGAGGAGTCTGGACGGGTCGGCGGCGGCTGCGAGAGGAGCGGCTCTATCAGCGTCGACGCTCCGACCTCGAGCAGTTGCGTCGCGAGAGCATCGACTGGCGCGGCGGCATCGTGCTCAGCTGGTCGGGGATGCGCGGCGTCGTCACCCTGGCCGCCGCGCAGTCGCTGCCCGCCGACATCCCCTATCGCTCGCAGCTGATCCTCATCGCGTTTACCGTCGCCGTCGTGACGTTGATCGTGCAGGGCGGCACCCTGCCCTGGCTGATCCGCCTGCTCGGAATCCAGGGCGTCGACGAGGCCGAAGACCGCCGCGAGCTCGCCACCCTGCTCGACGAGATCAGCTTCGCCGGCCTCGCCGTGCTCGACGACCCGGCGGGTGCCATCGACGGGGCGAACGATGTCGACCCCGACGTGGTGGAACGCGTACGCCAGTCGTCGTTCCTCAGGGCCGAGGCGGCGTGGGAACGCTCGCACGAGGCGTCGCCCGCCTCGACGAGCGCCGACGAGACCCCGCACCGCGTGTACCGTCAGCTGCGGTTGGCCGTCGTGCTCGCCGAACGCGAACGGCTTCTGGATGCCCGCCGCCGGGGAGCCTACCCGTCACGGATTCTCGCGCAGGCCCAGGGCATGCTCGACATCGAGGAGACCCGGCTGCGACCGCGCACCGGCGATCACTGATCGCCGACGCGGCCGTCACTCACCCCTCGAAGTCGGCCAGCACCGCCGCCGCGTCGTCGAAGACCCGCAGCGCACCGGCATCCATCAGCTCGCCCGACGAGATGCCGCCGGTGCGCACGCCGATCGAACTCAGGCTCGCCCGCGACGCCGCCTTCACGTCCCACACGGCGTCACCCACGAACAGCGCTTCGGATGCGTCGACGCCGGCCCGCTCGAGCGCCACGTTCACGATGTCGGGCTCGGGCTTCGCTGTGTCGACGTCGTCTGACGAGGTGGTCGCGTGCAGCGCATCGTTCACGTCGAGAACGTCGAGCAAAATCTCGAGCTCTTCCTTCGGCGCACTGGTCGCCAGCACCACCCGGATGCCCGCGCCGCTGAGCGCGCGGAGCAGCTCGACGGCGCCGGGGAGCGGGCGCAATCTATCTGTCGACGCTTGGTAGAGCCCAGAGTGCAGGTCTTTCGCGCGGTCACCGAGCTCGTCGACGGCGTCGCCGAGTAGCGTCTTGAGCAACTCGTCGCTGTCGAGACCGATCGAGCGGTGGATTCGCCAGGTGTCGACCGGGTGGCCGACCTTCTCGAAGGCCCGGGACCACGCATCCACGTGCAGGTAATTGCTGTCGACGAGAGTGCCGTCGATGTCGAAGAGCACGGCCTTGGGCGCGGGCGACCAGAGCTGCGCCCCGGGATCAGTCGGAGCCATACAGCACCGTCAGGGCGTGCTCGATCGTGCCGAAGAGGCCGAGGTCGTTGTCGGCCGAGTCGTGCAGGCGCAGGCCCGTTCCCTCCGGGGTGAGGTGCCCCGCGATGTTGGGAGTGCCTGCGAAGGCCACCTCCCAGGGTGCGTCGTCGTGCTTGGTCACATCGAAGTGCTCGCTGAGCGCCATTCGTGTCCTCTCGTCTCGGTAGCAGTCGTCGTCTGCGGGGTGTACGTCGTCATGCTCGCCCCGGTCGAGTTGGCCACGATAGTCCTGTCGCCGACGCAGCTTCCACCCCCTTGCGCCCGTCGGCCAGGCCACGCACGGTCGACGTGCGGCAAAGTCACCTTCGATGGTCAAACGAACGGCGATTTCTCACACCTGTTCTTCGTCGCCCAGTTTCATGTGCGGCACATCGCCGTTTCGATGCTCAACGAACGGCGTTTTGCCGCACCTCACGCGCCTGTGGATAGTTTCCGCCCCCGAACCGCTTCACACGGCATGGTGGACCCGTGACCCGAAGAAAGCCGCTGCCCGATGCCGTCGTCGGCCGCGCCTTCTCGACACGAGAAGCTCTGATGCTGGGAGCGACCGCGAAGCAATTGATGTCATCCGACCTCCACAGACCGTTTCATGGGGCGCGATTGCCGGCGGGCGCCGACACACTTCGAGAACGCTGCCTTGCATTGCAGTCCGTCACGAACGCTACGAGCTTCATCAGCCATTCGACCGCGGCTCGACTCTATGGAGTCCCGCTCCCCTGGCGACTGCAGAGAGAAAGCACCGTTCATGTCACCGTCGAGAGACCCAACCGCTCTCCGCAGCGCCCCGGCGTCGTCGGGCACTCCTGGAAACCGGGCGAGGGCGCGCCCCCATGGCTGAGCTCCCGGGGCCTGCGCATCTCCCGTGCAGCACGCGTCTGGCTCGATCTCGCGAGCCAGCTCGACCTGGTCGACCTCGTGATCGCTGGCGACTACCTGCTGCGCGGCTTCCGTGAGCGCAACGGCAGCCATCGCCCCTTCGCTACCATCCCGCAGCTCCGCGCGGCCGCGGCAGAACACGCTCACCGTCGGCACGCAGCGTTGATCGCTGCGGCCCTCGAGCTTCTCCGCGAGCGCGTCGACTCCCCCTACGAGACACGGCTTCGGCTGATCGTGCAGAGCGCCGGGTTCCCGATCCGATCGTGAACGAGCCGATTCTGGATGCCATGGGAGAGATCATCGCGCAGCCAGATCTACGGATCCCCGGCTACAACGTGGGGATCGAGTACCAGGGCGACGGCCACCGCACCGACAGGTCGCAGTGGCAGCGCGACGTAGTGCGCCGCCGCGAACTCGACCTCATCGACTGGAAGTCGATCGAGGCTGTGCTCCCCGACATCCGCAACCCCGGACACTTCCTGAACACCCTCCAACACGAACTCCGGCGGCGAGGGTGGACCGGCACCAGCACTTGGCCCACCCTCGGCATCGGCGGCTGACGCCCGCAACCGGCGACCAGCATCCGATGGCACACCAGCGATAGCAACAAAGAAGCGCCGAACGCAACGCCCGTGCGCGACGCGTGCGCAAGACTGGATTCGTGACCCTTTCGACAGACACCTCCTCTTCCCTGCGCCTGCACGACACCGACTACCGCGGATTCGCGAGCGACAACTACGCCGGCGTTCACCCCGAGGTACTCGCCGCCGTCGCCGCCGCGAATGGCGGCCACCAGATCGCCTACGGAGAAGACCTCTACACGGCCCGCCTGCAGCACGTGATGGCCGAGCACTTCGGCGACGGAGTCGAGGCGTTCCCGGTGTTCAACGGCACCGGCGCGAACGTGCTGAGCCTGCAGTCGATGCTTCCCCGCTGGGGAGCGGTGATCTGCACGCAGACGGCGCACATCCACACCGACGAGAACGCGGCGCCCGAGCGAGTCGCGGGCCTGAAGCTGCTCACCGTGCCTACACCGGATGGCAAGCTCACCCCCGAGCTCATCGACCGCGAGGCCTGGGGCTGGGGAGACGAGCACCGCGCACAGCCGCTGGCCGTCTCGATCACGCAGACCACCGAACTCGGCACGGCGTACACCCCCGACGAGGTGCGCGCCATCGCCGAGCACGCGCACGCCCGCGGAATGACCCTGCACATGGACGGCGCCCGCATCTCCAACGCCGCCGCCTACCTCGGCGTGCCGCTGCGGGCCTTCACCTCCGACGCCGGGGTCGACATCGTGTCGTTCGGCGGAACCAAGAACGGGCTCATGTTCGGCGAGGCGGTCGTGGTGCTCAACCCCGCAGCATCCGAGGGCCTGACGTATCTGCGCAAACTCAACATGCAGCTCTCGAGCAAGATGCGCTTCGTCTCGGCGCAGTTGATCGCGCTCCTCAGCGACGGGCTCTGGATGCGCTCGGCCTCGCAGGCCAACGCGATGGCCCAGCGGCTGCGCCAGGCCGTCGAGGGGCTGGATGGCGTGACGATCACTCAGCCCACGCAGTCGAACGCGGTCTTCGCGATCGTGGCTCCCGAGGTCGCAGACCGGCTGCGCGAGAGCTTCCGCTTCTACGACTGGGATCCGTCGACGGGCGAGGTGCGCTGGATGTGCGCCTTCGATACGACCGAGGCCGATGTCGACGCGTTCGCTGCCCGTCTGCGCGAGCTGCTCGCCGAGGTCTGAGCACACCGGCCCTCGAGGGCGCCGTCTCAACACGCTCGATGACCGGGAATACCTGCCGCCTCTATGCGTTTGCATAGCTGGGCAATGGATGCCCGGCCCACGCATCCGCCCTGAGGGCGATGCGACGACCACACCCGAAGGAAGACCCGCAATGACCCTCACCACGACTACCGCCGTGACCCGCGCCGACGAGACCAGCGCCCCGATTCTCGAGGTGCTCGCCGCTCGCTGGAGCCCGCGCTCCTACGACCCGACCGCCGTGATCGACGAGCAGGCACTCGCCTCCGTGCTCGAGGCAGGCCGCTGGTCGCCGTCGATGGCGAACACCCAGCCGTGGCGCTTCATCGTGGCCCGCCGCGGAACCGAGGCCTTCGACAAGATCGTGTCGAACCTCATGGGGTTCAACCAGGCGTGGACGCCGAACGCCTCCGTTCTCATCGTGAACGTCGCCGAGACCACCGACCCCGATGGCAAGCCGCGCGCCCTGGCCAACTACGACCTCGGACAGGCCGTCGCCCACATGTCGGTGCAGGCGCACCACGAGGGCCTGCACGTTCACCAGATGAGCGGCATCATCGCCGAGGGACTGCGTGACGCGTTCTCGATCCCGGAGAACCTCACCGCGATCACCGTCACCGCGCTCGGAACGGTCGACGCCCCCGAGGCGCTCGGCGAAGAGGGCGCGATCGCCCGCGAGAAGGCTCCCCGCGAGCGCCTGGCCCTCGACGAGCTCGTTCTCGTCAACGAGTAGTCGATACCGTTCCCTGAGCCTGTCGAAGGCACCCTTCGACAGGCTCAGGGAACGGACGAGTTACTTCCTGGCGTTGCGCCCATCTCCAGGGCGCTCTGCCACGACAGGGAATGCCCCGGTGTAGCCCTCGCGGGCGGCGGCGATCGCCTTGATGCGGTCACGGCTGGCGTACCAGCCGATGACGAGTAGCGGAATGATGAGCACGAGCGACGAGATCGTGATCGTTCCCACCGGAAAGTCGATGGCCATCAGCACGAGCACGGTGGCCAAGAACGCGAGCGTGAGCCACGAGGTGAACGGCGCACCGAACAGCCTGAAGGCCGGCCGCTCGAGCTTGCCCTCTTTGGCCCACTTCTGCAGTCGCATCTGACAGAGGATGATCGTGCCCCAGCCGCTGATGATTCCGAGCGCCGACACGTTGAGCACGATCTCGAAGGCCTGCTCGGGCACGATGGCGTTGAGTCCCACTCCCAGCAGGGTGATGCCCGCGGTCAACAGGATTCCGCCGTACGGTACGCCGGATTTGTTCATGCGCCCGGTGAACTTGGGCGCCGCCCCGGCTTCGGACATCGAACGCAGGATGCGACCGGTCGAGTAGAGGCCGGCGTTCAGGCTCGACAGGGCCGCCGTGAGAACGACGAAGTTCATGATGTTTCCGGCGATAGCCCCGACTTCCGGACTGCCGATGCTCGAGAAGAACGTGACGAACGGGCTCTCGTCGGCCTTGTACGCGGTGTAGGGAAGGAGAAGCGACAGCAGCAGCACCGACCCCACGTAGAAGACGGCGATGCGGATGACGACGGTGTTGACGGCCTTCGGCATGATCTTCTTGGGGTCGGCAGTTTCGCCGGCCGCGGTCCCCACCAACTCGATGGCCGCATACGCGAAGACGACACCTTGGATGACGAGCACTGCCGGCAGGAGGCCCTGGGGGAAGAACCCGCCGTTGTCTGCGAGCAGAGCGAACCCGGTCTGGCCGTTGCCGACGTCGGTGGGAAAGTTGAACGCCAGGAAGACGACGCCGATGATCAGGAACGCCACCAGGGCGACGACCTTGATGATCGCGAACCAGAACTCCATCTCGCCGAAGACCTTCACCGACACGAGATTCAGGCTCAGAACGATGGCGAGCGCGATGAGCGCGAGCAGCCACTGCGGAACGTCGGTGAACGCCGACCAGAACTTCACATACAGCGCCACAGCGGTGACGTCGACGATGGCGGTCATCGCCCAGTTCAGGAAGTACATCCAGCCGGCGACGTACGCCATCTTCTCGCCGAAGAACTCACGCGCGTACGAGATGAACGAGCCGGATGACGGCCGGTGCAGCACGAGCTCTCCGAGGGCCCGCAAGATGAGAAACGCGAAGAATCCGCAGATCGCGTAGACGATCACGAGCGAGGGCCCCGCTGACGCGAGCCGCCCGCCGGCGCCCAGGAAGAGACCGGTTCCGATGGCGCCGCCGATGGCGATCATCTGCAGCTGCCTGGGCTTCAAAGTCTTGTGATAGCCCTCTTGCTCATGCGAGAAGTCCTGCTTCTGGGGAGAGTCCTCGATCGGGTGCGAATCTCCCTGGGGAGAATCTGGTGTGGACATCGTCTGCCTCGTTTCAACTATCGCTTCACTGGTGTCCTAGCGAAGCGATACTAGCCCCGAAGAGGGGGCAGCCCCCGAAAGGGCGGCCCCCCATCTCGGGAAGCGAGAACGGGAGACGACCCCCGACTAAGCGTTGTTACCCTCCGGCGTCACCGTCAGCGCCTCGCCGACGTCGTCGAGGTCGACCCGAACCGTGTCTCCGTCACGGACCGTTCCCCGCAGGATCTCGGTCGCGAGGCGGTCATCGATCTCGTGCTGCATGAGGCGACGCAGCGGACGCGCGCCGTAGATCGGGTCGTAGCCCTTCTCGGAGAGCCAGGCACGGGCATCCGGTGTGACGGCCAGCTCGAGCCGGCGGTCGCCGATGCGGCGGGCCAGGCGATCGACGTAGAGCGAGACGATCTGCGCGAGGTCTTCGCGGGTGAGCGCCTGGAACACGACGATGTCGTCGAGCCTGTTCACGAACTCGGGCTTGAAGGCCTGGCGAACCAGAGCCTGCACGGCGTCCTCCTTTTGCTCCGTGCTCAGCGACGCGTCGACGAGGTACTGCGAACCCAGGTTCGACGTGAGGATGAGAATGGTGTTCCGGAAATCGACCGTGCGGCCCTGACCGTCGGTGAGTCGGCCGTCGTCGAGCACCTGCAGCAGCACGTCGAAGACCTCGGGGTGAGCCTTCTCGACCTCGTCGAGCAGCACGACCGAATAGGGCCTCCGGCGCACGGCCTCGGTGAGTTGGCCGCCCTGCTCGTAGCCGATGTACCCGGGAGGGGCACCGAGCAGACGCGCCACGGAGTGCTTCTCTCCGTACTCAGACATGTCGATGCGGATGAGCGCCTTCTCGTCGTCGAACAGGAAGTCGGCGAGCGCCTTGGCGAGCTCGGTCTTTCCGACGCCGGTCGGGCCGAGGAACATGAACGAGCCGGTGGGCCGGTCGGGATCGGCGATGCCCGCCCGCGAGCGCCGGATCGACTCCGACACCGCCACGACGGCGCGCTTCTGCCCGATGAGCCGCTTGCCGAGTTCACCCTCGAGGCCGAGCAGTCGCTCGGTCTGACCCTGGGTGAGCCGATCGACGGGGATCCCGGTCCAGGCAGCGATCACCGACGCGATGTCGTCGCTGGTCACCTGGTCGTTGACCATCAACGGGCCGTCCTGTTCGACGGCCTCCGCCTCGGCCAGCTGGCGCTCGAGAACAGGTATCTCGGCGTAGAGCAGCTTCGAGGCCTGCTCGAGCTTGCCCTCGCGCTGGGCGCGCTCCGCCTTCATACGCGCAGCGTCGAGCTTCTCCTTGAGCTCACCGACGCGGTTCAGACTCGCGCGCTCCCGCTCCCACCGGTCTTGCAGCTCTTTCAGGGCCGCGCCGCGGGTCTTGAGGTCGTCGCGCAGCTTCTCGAGGCGCTCCTTCGAGGCCTCGTCCTTCTCCTTCTTGAGCGCGAGCTCTTCAAGCTTCAGCCGGTCGACGCTGCGCCGCAGCTCGTCGATCTCGACCGGGGCCGAGTCGATCTCCATGCGCAGTCGCGACGCGGCCTCATCGATCAGGTCGATGGCCTTGTCGGGCAGCTGGCGTCCCGGAATGTAGCGGTTCGACAGCGCAGCCGCCGCGACCAGAGCGGAATCGGCGATCGACACCTTGTGGTGCGCCTCGTAGCGCTCCTTCAGCCCACGCAGGATCGCGATGGTGTCTTCGACGCTGGGCTCGCCCACCAGTACCTGCTGGAAGCGGCGCTCCATCGCCTTGTCCTTCTCGATGTACTCGCGGTACTCGTCGAGGGTGGTGGCGCCGATCATGCGCAGCTCGCCTCGGGCGAGCATGGGCTTCAGCATGTTGGATGCAGCGACACTGCCCTCTCCGGCGCCCGCACCCATGAGCGTGTGCAGTTCGTCGATGAAGGTGATGATCTGGCCGTCGGCGTCGTTGATCTCCTTGAGCACCGCCTTCAGGCGCTCCTCGAACTCACCGCGATACTTCGCGCCGGCCACCAGGGCGGCCAGATCGAGCGAGATGAGCTGCTTGCCCTTCAGCGAGTCGGCGACGTCGCCCGCGACGATGCGCTGAGCGAGCCCCTCGACGACGGCGGTCTTGCCGACGCCGGGCTCGCCGATGAGCACGGGGTTGTTCTTGGTACGCCGGGTCAGCACCTGGCTGACACGACGGATCTCGGCGTCGCGCCCGATTACCGGGTCGAGCTTGCCGCTCGCGGCGATCTCGGTGAGGTTGACGCCATACAGTTCGAGGGCGCTCTTGGCGTCCTCCTGAGCGGGGGCCTGCCCTGCCTGCATATGCCTGTCCTTCTTCTTCTCGTGGGGCGAGTCCGACGAGACGCCCTCAAAAACTTGAGCCTTGCTGACTCAACTTTATCCTCAACGCCGGGATGGCGCTACAGCATTCCCGTTCGATTCACCGGCGGTCGTGTCGGCCGTGCGTGGGAGCATGGATGCATGCCCGAGTCGATCTTTCCGCTCGTCGATGCGACGGAGATCAGCCGACTGGTCGGTCGCAGCGCCTTCGAACGGGGCCAGGCCTACTTCCGTCAGGGCGCGGTCGTCGATGTCGCGTGGAACCCCGCTACCCGTGTGGTCAGCGCCTTCGTGCAGGGAGGCGCACCCGAGCCCTATGCCTGCTCGATCACCCTCGGCACGACAGGTCGCGGATTCCGTCCGATCTTCAGCATGTGCGACTGCCCCGTCGGCATCGACTGCAAGCACGTCGCCGCCGCACTCATCGACACCAACGCGCGTGCCATGAAACCGTTGGTCGCGTCGTCGGGCCGACCCGAGGCATCCATCGCCACCGACTGGAAAAGCCTGCTCGGCTCTGCGGTCGACGTCACCGCAGACCGAGCGGCGGCCAACACAGAAGCGGCAGGAACCGTGCCCATGGCGCTGCAGTTCGAGCTGCGCGAGCGAGCCGCGCGCACGCACGACCGCTGGCGCGGCCCCACATCCACATCGGCATCGCCGCGTTCGTCGGCCGCCGTGGCCGCGACCCGCCGTCTCGGCGTGCGACCCGTGGTGCGCAGCTCATCGACCGGCGCCTGGGTGCGCAACAACCTCACCTGGGGCACCGTCGTGCATCAGGCCAATCGCATGAATCTCGACGCCGAGCAGCACCGGTGGTTCGCCGAGTTCGCCGCCGTGCAGCGTGCGAGCCGCGCCACCTACACGGGGCAAGACCTCGACTGGATCTACCTCGACGAATTCGCGAGCCCCCTGCTCTGGCATCTGCTCGACGAAGCCGCACGCCTCGGCATCGCGCTGGTGGGCGTCAAGAAAAACGCCACCGTGGGGGTCGCTCGGCGAGCGAGCGTGGGGCTGGATGCGTCGGCCGACGAATCGGGCGGCCTCGCGTTGGCCACCACGGTCGCGTTCGACGACGCCGAGGTCGATGTCGACTCGATCGGACCGGTCGGCGCGCACGGCCTCTATTCCTATTCACTGAGCTCGACGTTCGGCGTGACTCTCGCTCCCCTCGACGCCCCTCTCACCGACGAGCAGCGCCGGCTCGTCTTCGAAACGCCGTCGCACGTGATCCAGGTGCCCCGCGGCGAGAAGTCCGAGTTCTTCGACGACTACTACCCGCGCCTCCGTCGCATACTGCCGATCACGAGCGCCGACGAGTCGGTGAACCTGCCCGAGCAGGCGACGGCCACACTGGTGCTCACGGCGATGTTCGAACCCAAGGGTCGACTGCGCATCTCGTGGGGCTGGCGTTACGGCAGCTCAGCGCTTCTTCCCCTGAGCGCGACCGCTGCCGACAGTGCTCTGCGCGACGAGGCAGACGAAGATCGCATCCTCTCTCTGCTCTCGCACACGCTCACGGCGCGCGGCTGGGGTGGCGCCGATCCGAGTGTCGCTTTCGCCAGCCGAAACGTGTTCGACGGCGTCGATGCCGCCCAGTTCGTGGTCGAGGTCATCGATCAGATCGACGGCCGCGACGACGTGGTGGTCGAGACGGTGGGCACGCGTCCCGACTATGTGGAGCTGACCGAGGCCCCTGAGCTCACCGTCACCACCGTCGAGACCGACAAGCGCGACTGGTTCGACCTCGGCATCATGGTCACGGTCGAGGGGCGAACCATTCCGTTCGGCCCCCTGTTCACCGCGCTGTCGAAGGGCAAGAAGAAGCTCAAGCTCGTCGACAACAGCTACCTCTCTCTCGAACAGCCGGTCTTCGAACGACTCCTCGAACTCATCAACGAGGGCCGCAGCATGGCCGAGTGGGAGATCGACACCCCACGCATCAGCCGGTATCAGGCGAGCCTCTGGGCCGACTTCGAAGACCTGGCCGAAGAGACCGTCGAGGCGACGAGCTGGCGGGCCGCCGTATCCGGGCTCAACGCGATCGGCGCCGTCGACACGATCGCCGTGCCCTCGAGCGTCAAGGCCGAACTGCGGCCCTATCAGGTCGATGGATTCTCGTGGCTCGCTTTTCTCCACGCGCACTCGCTCGGCGGCATCCTGGCCGACGACATGGGGCTCGGCAAGACCCTGCAGACACTCGCTCTCGTGGCCCATGCGCGCGAGCAACCCGTCGCAGCCGACGAGACCCGCGTCCCCTTCCTCGTGGTCGCACCGACCTCGGTGGTGTCGAACTGGGTGGCCGAGGCGCAACGGTTCACCCCGCACCTCGTCGTGCGCTCGATCACCGCAACCGAGGCCAAGAGCAAGAAGAAGGTCGCGGCGATCTGCGCCGGCGCCGACCTCGTGATCACCTCGTACGCGCTGTTCCGACTCGACTTCTCGGCCTACAACGGCGTCGACTGGGCCGGACTCATCCTCGACGAGGCCCAGTTCGCCAAGAACCTCACGTCGCGCATTCACCAGTGCGCCCGCGACCTGAAGGCACCGTTCAAGCTCGCGATCACGGGCACCCCGATGGAGAACAACCTCCTCGAGCTCTGGTCTCTCTTCGCCATCACCGCCCCCGGGCTCTTCCCGTCGTCGCGCCGGTTCACCGAAGACTACGTGCGGCCCATCGATCGCGGCGAGAACCCCGAGCTGATCGCGCGGCTGCGCCGCCGCATCCGGCCTCTGATGATGAGGCGCACCAAACAGCTCGTCGCCCCCGAGCTGCCCGACAAGCAGGAGCAGGAGCTGCAGATCGAACTCGCTCCCAGCCACCGCAAGCTCTACGACGTGGTACTGCAGCGCGAGCGGCAGAAGCTGCTGGGCCTCATCGACGACCTCGACAAGAACCGCTTCATCGTGTTCCGGTCGATCACACTGCTGCGCATGCTGAGTCTGGATGCCTCGCTGATCGACGAGAAATACGCGAACATCCCCTCGTCGAAGCTCGATTCGCTCATGGAGCAGCTCGACGATGTGGTCGCGGAAGGTCATCGCGCGCTCGTCTTCAGCCAGTTCACGACGTTCCTGCACAAGGCCGCGGCCCGGCTCGACGCGCTCGGAGTGCCCTACGAATACCTCGACGGGTCGTCGCGCAAGCGAAAAGACATCATCGATCGCTTCAAACAGGGCGAGGCTCCCGTGTTCCTGATCAGTCTGAAGGCGGGCGGATTCGGCCTCAACCTCACCGAGGCCGACTACGTCTTTCTGCTCGACCCGTGGTGGAACCCCGCATCCGAGACGCAGGCGATCGACCGCACCCACCGCATCGGCCAGACCAAGAACGTCATGGTCTACCGCCTCGTGGCGGAGGGCACGATCGAAGAGAAGGTCATGGCACTGAAAGCCAAGAAAGCCGAGCTCACAGACGCCGTGCTCGACGACGAGGCCGCGTTCAGCCAGGCGCTCACGGCAGACGACATCCGCGGCCTGCTCGAGAGCTGACGGCACCCCTGCATGAGCAGGCCTCACCTCTGCCAGGTTGCACTCAGGACGCCCCTGTACCGTCGCCCGGGTTGGAAAAGCACCCCGCCGGTCGCCTCGTCGACCTGAGTCATGGCGGCTGCGCCCACACGGGGGGAACCCGATTACCTGCCCGATGCTCTACAGATCCTTGAGGTACTAACGCATGAGTGCACGACGCTCGGCACGATCCGCCGCCCTTCTACCCACGGGGCAGCGCACGAGTTTCCAGGCCCCGACGAGAGCCGCTCTCGCTGAGGCGACCCGGCAATCGCGCGCCCGCCCGTCGAGCTCGTCGCCGTTGCGAGGCCGCGGCATGCGCAACATCGCGCGGGTCGGCGTGTTCATCGTCGCAGCCGGTATGGCCAGCGTCACGGCCCTTCCCGCCTACGCGATGATGCCCACCGGCACCAACCCGGTCGCGAGCACGGTCAACGCGGGTCAGACCTTCGTCGACACCTCGGCTCCGGCCACTCAGACTCTCGATGTCGACGCCGAGGCGCAGGTCTCGGCCCTCTCGGCAACCCGCGACTCCTACAACTCGACCGACGCATCCGTTCTTCAGGCGCAGCGCGACGCCGAGGCAGCGGCTGCGCAGGCCGCCGCCGACGCCGTCACCGCAGCGGCGAGAGCCGTCGAGACGGCCGCGACTCCGTCGTCAGGCCCCAAGACCTTCGCACCGCCGCAGGGCGGTTACAGCGGCGAGGCCGTTGTCGCCTACGCAGAGCAGTTCGTGGGCGTCGTGCCCTACGGCTGGGGCGCAGACCCCAACGACAGCTTCGGATGCGATGGGTTGACCCAGTACGTGTACGGCCAGTTCGGCATCGCCCTGCCTCGCGGCGTCGACCACCAGGCGGCACTCGCAACGCAGATCACGCAGGACGAAGCAGTCGCCGGCGACCTCGTCGTCTGGCCCGGCGAGCACATCGGCATCTACGACGGAGCCGGCGGAGTCGTGCACTCCCCCGACTTCGGGCGCTACGTCGAGCACGCGCACAGCCTCTGGGGCAGCCCGGTCTTCTACCGCCTGTAGGTACAACGCTCTCCTGACGCGCCACGTCCGGACCGTCCGCCACCGAGGTGGCATACTCGCATCCGTGCCCTCGTACCGCTTCTCTGCTGCCATCGGGGCGTTGCGACCGGGGGTCGCCGCGGCCCGCCTGTTGCCCGAATTGACCGATGACGCACGCACCCTCGCCATCGTCGAGGCCTCGAGCATCGCGGTGGTGCGCGGCGAGGCCCGCATCGTCATCCGGTTCGCGGGCGACGACGACCAGGATGCGCGGAACATCGCGCTCGGCATCTTCGGTTTTGCGCGTGAACTCGCCGAGTTGACCGCTCCGGAGCTGACCTGCCGAGTGAAGAGCAGATGGATCGCCGTCTCTGACGAGTGACGCCCGTCGGGTGATAACATTCGGAATCGAATCTTTAACGATTCGATCGCCGCAGCGACGCGGGGGATGCCAGACTTGCCCCAGCCGCCCGGTTGTTCCGCCACTCGACGCAGAGGATGAGATCCGTGTCCACGCCCACGCTTCAGAACTTCATCAACGGCCAGTTCGTTCAGCCGCAGGGCACAGAGTTGCTCGACATCGTGAATCCGGCAACCGGCGAGACCGTCGCTCAGGCACCGGTGTCGTCGGCCGACGACGTCGATGCCGCCATGAGGGCCGCCAAGGCCGCCTTCAAGCCCTGGGCACGACTCACGCCAGGGGCACGGCAGCTCGCGCTTCTGAAGCTCGCCGATGCGATCGAAGCCAACGCCGATGCTCTCGTCGAGGCGCAGCATCGCAACACCGGACAGCCCCGCGACACGATCCGCACCGACGAGATCGAGGCGGGAGCAGACCAGATCCGCTTCTTCGCCGGGGCGGCACGCCTGCTCGAGGGCAAGAGCGCCGGCGAATACATCGAGGGAACGACGTCGTACGTGCGCCGAGAGCCGATCGGAGTGGTCGGCCAGGTCACCCCCTGGAACTTCCCGTTCCTCATGGCCATCTGGAAGATCGGCCCCGCCCTCGCGACCGGCAACACGATCGTGCTGAAGCCGAGCGACACCACGCCCGAGTCCACCCTCGAACTCGCCCGGATCAGCCAGGGGATCCTGCCCGACGGCGTGCTCAACATCGTTCTCGGCAACGGCGGCACCGGCGCCGCCATCGTCGAACACCCCACTCCCGGCCTCGTGTCGATCACCGGCTCCGTGCGCGCGGGTATGGCCGTGGCATCCGGGGCGGCGAAGACCCTCAAGCGTGCCCACCTCGAGCTCGGCGGCAAAGCCCCCGCCGTGGTGTTCGGCGACGTCGATGTGGCGAAGACAGCCGCCGCCATCGCCGACTTCTCGTTCTACAACGCCGGCCAGGACTGCACCGCGATCACCCGCGTGCTCGTGCACGACTCGATCCACGACGAGCTCGTCGAGGCGCTGTCGATCGAGGCGAAAGAGCGCAAGACCGGCAACGCCGACGACAGCGAGAACTACTTCGGCCCGCTCAACAACATCAATCACTTCACCGACGTCGTCACCAAGGTCGAGTCGCTTCCCGAGCACGCCGTCATCGCGACCGGTGGCCACCGCGTCGGCACCACGGGCTACTTCTTCGAGCCCACGGTCATCACGAACGTGCTGCAGAGTGACGACATCGTTCAAGACGAGACATTCGGCCCGGTCATCACTGTGCAGAAGTTCAGCACGGAGGAGGAGGCCGTGGAGCTCGCGAACGACGTGCGCTACGCCCTCGCCTCCAGCGTCTGGACCACCGACCACGCCACCGCGATGCGCGTCTCACGCGACCTCGACTTCGGCGCCGTCTGGATCAACACCCACATCCTCCTCACCGCCGAGATGCCGCACGGCGGATTCAAGTACTCGGGCTACGGCAAAGACCTGTCGATGTACGGCGTCGAGGACTACACGCGCATCAAGCACGTGATGTCGTCGCTCGAATAGGAGGCTCTCATGACCATCACGCACCGGTTGCCGCAGGAGCGGCGCATCACAGGGACCTTCCCCGGGCCGAAGTCGGCCGCCCTCATGGAGCGCCGCCGCAAGGCCGTCTCGGCGGGCGTCTCGTCTCTCGTTCCCGTCTATGCAGCGGATGCCGATGGCGGGGTCGTCGTCGATGTCGACGGCAACTCGTTCATCGACCTGGGCGCCGGCATCGCGGTCACCAGCGTGGGAGCATCCAACCCGGCCGTCGCGGCGGCGGTCACCGAGCAGTCGACGCACTTCGCGCACACCTGCTTCACGATCACGCCGTACGAGGGCTACGTCGAGGTCGCCGAACTCCTCGCAGAACTGACTCCCGGCGACCACGAGAAGCGTTCGGCTCTCTTCAACTCCGGCGCCGAGGCGGTCGAGAACGCCATCAAGGTGGCCCGCCTCGCCACCGGTCGAGACGCGGTCGTCGCCTTCGACCACGCGTATCACGGCCGAACCAACCTCACGATGGCGCTCACCGCCAAGGCCATGCCCTACAAGACCAACTTCGGACCGTTCGCGCCCGAGGTCTACCGCATGCCCATGTCGTACCCGTTCCGCGACGAGGCCGGCCTCTCGGGCGTCGAGGCCGCGAACCGGGCCATCCTGGCCATCGAGAAGCAGCTCGGCGGCGACCAGGTCGCCGCACTCATCATCGAGCCCATCCAGGGCGAGGGCGGCTTCATCGTTCCCGCCCCCGGATTCCTGCCCACTCTCAGCGCCTGGGCCACCGCCAACGGAGTCGTCTTCATCGCCGACGAGGTGCAGACGGGCTTCGCCCGCACGGGCTCCTGGTTCGCCAGCGACGACGAGGGCATCGTTCCCGACATCCTCACGCTCGCCAAGGGCATCGCGGGCGGGCTTCCGCTGGCGGCCGTCGTCGGCCGGGCCGAGCTGATGGATGCCGTGCATCCCGGCGGCCTCGGAGGCACCTACGGCGGCAACCCAATAGCGTGTGCCGCGGCAGTCGCATCCATCGCCCAGATGCGCGAGCACGACCTGGCCGGGCGCGCCCGCCACATCGAGGAGATCGTGCTGCCCCGGCTGCACGCCCTCGCCGACGCCACCGGGGTGATCGGCGACGTGCGCGGCCGAGGCGCCATGCTCGCCATCGAGTTCGTGCGGCCGGGCACCACAGAACCGGATGCCGACATCACGAAACGCGTCGCCGCTGCGGCTCTCGAGGCCGGCGTCATCATCCTCACCTGCGGAACCTACGGCAACGTGATCCGCCTGCTCCCCTCGCTCGTCATCGACGACGCCCTGCTTCTCGAGGGGATCAGCGTGCTCGAAGACGCTGTCCGCTCGGCCACCCGATAAAAGGACTTCTCCATGACGTTTCACCCCCTCGACCCGCTGAACGCCGACGAGTTCCGCGCAGCATCCGGCATCCTCACACGCGACAAGGGCGTCGGCCCCGGGTGGCGCTTCGCCTCGATCGAGATGGTCGAACCGTCGAAGGCCGCCGTGAAGCAGTTCGAAGCAGACGGCACCGTTCCCGACCGTCGCGCCCGCCTCGTGGTACTCAACCGCGCCGAGAACGCGACCTACATCGCGGTCGTGTCGCTCGCATCCGATGCCCTTCTCGAGTACACGCATGTGCCCGACGTGCAGGCCAACTTCACCGTCGACGAGTGGGAAGAGGCCGACGCCATGCTGCGCGGCAATCCCGACGTGGTCGCCGCACTCGCGAAGCGCGGCATCACCGATCTCGACCTCGTCTTCATGGACACCTGGACCTACGGCGCCGCCGTGATCCCGGAGAAGTACAAGGGCCGACGCCTCGGCTGGAGCGACACCTGGGTCAAGTCGCAGCCCGGCGCCAACCCGTATGCCGGCCCGGTCAACGGCTTCCACTGCGTGATCGACGTCAACAGCATGGAGTTGCTCGAGATCGAAGACAGCTTCACGGTCGAGAAGCCCGAGATCATGGGCGAGTACGTTCCGCACCTGATCCCCGAGCGCATCCGTGAGCACTACAAGCGACCGCCGCTGAAGCCGCTCGACATCGTGCAGCCAGAGGGCACGAGTGTCGAGGTCGACGGCAACCTCATCGAGTGGCAGAACTGGTCGCTGCGGGTGGGCTTCAACTACCGCGAGGGCATGACCCTGCACTCCATCTCCTATAAAGACGGCGACGAGGTGCGCTCCATCGCGAACCGCCTCTCGTTCTCAGAGATGGTGGTGCCCTACCGCGATCCGAGCGTCGACCACTTCCGCCGCACCGCCTTCGACATCGGCGAGTGGGGCCTCGGCTTCATGACCACCTCGCTGGAGCTCGGCTGCGACTGCCTGGGCGAGATCCGCTACATCGACGCCGTGATGCACGACTCGAAGGGCGAGCCGTACGCGATTCCGAACGCGTTCTGCGTCCACGAGGAAGACAACGCCGTGCTCTGGAAGCACGTCGATCACGACGCCGGCGCAGAGGTACGACGGATGCGCAGGCTGGTCGTCTCCTTCCACGTGACGGTCGCGAACTACGAGTACCTCGTCTACTGGCGCTTCTATCAAGACGGCAACATCGAGTGCGAGGTGCGCGCCACCGGAATCATGGTCGTCACGCACATCGACGAGGGCCAGGCGCATCCTCACGGAACGCTCGTCGACAACCGCACCTACGCGCCGTTCCACCAGCACTTCATCGTCGCGCGCATGGACCTCGACATCGACGGCACCGAGAACACGGTCGTGCGCAGCGAGACCCAGATCGTTCCGATCTCCGACGAGAACCCCCATGGTCTCGCGCTGGTTCAGGCGAACACGCCCATCGAGGTCGAGGGTCACGACGACTTCGACTGGAACACGCAGCGGGCGTGGAAGATCGTGAACGAGAACAAGCGCAACACGATCGGCAACCAGGTCGCGTACAAGCTGGTTCCGGGAGGAGCGATCCCCTCGTTCTTCGCTCCCGGCTCCGCCGTGCTGGAGCGCGCACAGGTGATCGGCCACACCGTCTGGGTCACACCCAACGACGAGAACGAGCGCTGGCCGTCGGGCGAGTTCGTGAACCAGAGTTCCATCGACCACGGGCTGCCCGAGTGGATCCAGGCCGAGCGCCCGGTACGTAACACCGACCTGGTGCTCTGGTACGTCTTCGGCATCCACCACATCACCCGCCAGGAGGACTGGCCGATCATGCCGAGCGACACCGTGTCGTTCTGGATGAAGCCGGTCTCGTTCTTCGACCGCAACCCGTCGATCGACGTGGAACCGAGTCCGGGCGCACACTGCGCACCCGGTCACGACCACGGCGACCACGCGAGTCATTCGGGTCACGACCACCACGCCCCCAGTACCGACGGCGGCCTGACTCACAACCACTGATAGATCCGACCCTGAGCCTGACGAGCGACCACCGCCTCGTCAGGCCCAGGCAACGAGCGAAGGAGCTCCCCCGTGACCCGCACAGCGAACTACGTCGTCGCCTACGAGGCGACCGAGCGCGGGCGGGAGGCCGTCGAGCTGGGCATTGCGCTCGCCCGACTCACCGACTCCGAGCTCCGCATCTGCCTCGTCCTGCCGCAGAGCACCGGGGTCCCCGCAAAGGTACCGGCATCCGCCGCCGACTACGAGGGCATCATCGCCCAGCAGGCGCAGCTCTGGCTGGATGAGGCCATCCAGAAGGTTCCGACGGATGTGACAGCCACGAGCCATGTGCTGTGGGCCGAGTCCACCTCGGAGGGCCTCATCGAGGCTGCCCAGGCCTTCGGCTCCGATCGCATCGTCGTCGGGGCCGCCCGCACGGGAATCCTGCAGCGCTTCTCGATCGGCAGCGTGGCGAACTCCCTCCTGCACGCATCCCCCGTGCCCGTCGCCCTCGCCCCGCGCGGCTACCGCGCACCCGAGCGCATCAGCCGCATCACCTGCGCCATCGGAACTCGACCGGGCTGGCAGGCCCTGCTCGACTCGATGGTGTCGATCTCGGAGGGACTCGACGTCGAGCTGCGCTTCGTGACCCTCGTCGAGGTCGGAGCGGGCGACTCCCGCCCGGTGACCAGCGACGAGCACCTTCTAACCGTGCTCGACTACTTCTCCGAGCGCGAGAAGACCGAGGGCATCCTCTCGACCGAGGTCGCGGAGGGCCCGAGTGTCGAGGCCGCCGTGGAGGCCCTCGGCTGGCGAGACGACGAGATCGCCTTCGTCGGATCGAGCCGGCTCGCATCCCCGAGCCGCATCTTCCTCGGCGCTACCGCCAACCGCATGCTGCACTCTCTTCCCGTGCCCCTCATCGTCGTTCCCAATCACGCCGCGTAGCGCCTCACAGTAGAAGGATCGACATCATGGCACGCAAGAACACAGCCTCCTCGTCAGCTTCCGGCACCGACGCCGGCGTCGACTTCATCGACGCGGCGGACGCGAAGACGGGTCTCTCGTCGAAAGGCCTCTCGGCCGGCTCGATCGGCCTGCTCGGGGCCACCGTCATCGGTATCTCGTGCATCGCGCCGGCGTACACGCTGACGGCGTCGCTCGGCCCGACGGCCGCCGCCGTCGGAACGCAGATGCCTGGGATCTTCCTCGTGGGCTTCCTGCCCATGCTGCTCGTGGCGCTCGGCTACCGTGAATTGAACAACGCGATGCCCGACAGCGGCACGTCGTTCACCTGGGCGACCAGAGCATTCGGGCCGTGGCTCGGATGGCTCGGGGGCTGGGGACTCATCGTCGCGACGGTGGTGGTGCTCTCGAATCTCGCGGGTGTCGCCGTCGACTTCTTATATCTGGCGATCGGCCAGGCGCTGGAGACCTTCGGCGTCGAGAACACCGTCGCCGATCTCGCCGGCAACGTGCCCATCAACATCCTCACCTGTCTGGTCTTCATGGTCGGCGCCTGCTACGTGTCGTATCGCGGTGTCGAGACGACGAAGTCGATCCAGTACTGGCTCGTCGGGTTCCAGCTCGTGGTGCTCGTCTGGTTCGCCATCGCGGCCATCGTTCACTTTGCCGACGGATCGGCCTTCGACGCCACCCCGTTCAGCCTCGAGTGGTTCAACCCGTTCGCCGTGCCCACCTTCTCGGCCTTCGCCGCTGGCGTCTCGCTCTCGATCTTCATCTTCTGGGGCTGGGATGTGACGCTCACCATGAACGAGGAGACCAAGAACCCGAAGACCACGCCCGGTCGAGCCGCCACGCTGACCGTCGGCATCATCTTCGTGCTCTACATCCTGGTGGCCGTCGCCAGCCTGATGTTCTCGGGAATCGGCACCGGCGAGCTCGGACTCGGGAACGAGGACATCTCGGGCAACGTCTTCGCGGCGCTGGCAGGCCCGATCATGGGGCCCTTCGCCATCCTGCTGTCTCTCGCCGTTCTATCGAGCTCGGCAGCCTCGCTGCAGTCGACCTTCGTGGGCCCGGCCCGCACGATGCTGGCGATGGGTCACTACCAGGCGTTCCCTAAGCGCTTCGCGTCGATCAGCCCGCGCTTCAAGTCGCCCGGTTTCGCCACGATCATCGCGGGCGTCGTCGCCTGGGGCTTCTACGCGGTGATGCGCGTGGTGTCGAACGACGTGCTCACCGACACGATCCTCACGCTGGGCATGATGATCTGCTTCTACTACGGGGTCACCGCACTCGCGTGCGTCTGGTACTTCCGTAAAGAGGCTTTCTCCGGAGCCCGGTCGTTCCTCTTCAAGTTCCTCGCGCCGCTGCTGGGCGGGGTGATTCTCGCGGTGATCTTCGTGACCACCCTGATCGACTCGATGAACCCCGACTACGGCAGCGGCTCGAACATCGGCGGGCTCGGCCTCGTCTTCATCCTGGGCGCGTTCCTTCTGCTCGCGGGCGTCGCGCTCATGTTCGTGATGCGCGCCGTGAATCCCGCGTTCTTCACCGGCAAGACGCTGAAACGCGGAACGTCGACCGACTGAGTCGTGCGCTGAGGTGCAGCTGCGAGGCCCCTCAGTGCTGAACGAGGGCGAGCGGCAGCGCGCCGCAGGGCACGCGCTCGCCGCCGCCGTGCAGCAGTGTTCCCGCCGCGATCGACGGATCCGTCGAGAGCACGACCCGCGACTGCGCGTTCACGAGAGTGACGCGTTCGCCGAGCCGGCCCAGCGCGGGCAGGAACCGGGCCTCGAGGGCCGACACCGTCACATCCACGCCTGCCACGCCGGGCTGCCCGCCCGACGCATCGAACACCGGCATGGTGAGGGTGAGAATGAACTCGTCGGTGCACAGGTAGTCCACGTACGGGCCCGTGATGTGGCTCGACTCGCCCGACGCTACGCCTCGCCACCACTCGAGCCGCGTGTAGTCGCGGAAGAACTCCGATTCGGGGTCTTCGACGACGGCGAGCTGCCGAGGCGGCAGCCGCTGCACAAGAGGATCCCCGGCCTGACGCACCCACCACGCGAGGTGCCACGCCGCGTCGTCGACGAATCCGGGAGTGGCCACGAACCCCGCCCCGATGACCAGCTGAGCGCCGTCGGCCAGTTCTGCCTCGGCGAGGGCTCGCACGCTGCCGTCGAGTGCCGCCTTGGTGATCGGATGCGCCAGGCCCGCGAGCGTGGTCGCGAACGCATCGCGCGCCCGACCCAGCGTGGAGAAGACGGTGTCGAAGGTGTCGACGACGAGGGCGACGCAGTGGTCGAGCGTGGTGGGCGCGCCCACCGTCGCCTCGTCGGCGCCGGCCCGGGTCTGATCCGCGAACGAGATGGCCCCGGCCGTCAGCACCGACAGCTGCTCGTCGACGATCATCCGCGCGCTCGCGCCGTCGCGTTCACCCAGGGCCTCGATCAGGGCGAGCTGCGAACGGAGCACCGCGTGACGCAGGGCCTGGTCGCGCATGCCGAACCAGAGCAGTGGCCCGTACTCCGCCTGCAGACGCAGCTCCTCGGCGACGAGCCGCGGCGATTGGGCGGCCGCGGCCACTTCCACGCGGAACAGCGCCTCTCCGCGGCGAGCCGAGACCTCGTTGTCGACATCGATCGACTGGGTGATCGACCGCAGATTCTCGATGTCGCTTACGCTGGCCCGAACCGCGGCCGTCGCGGCGACGGTGCCGCTGATCGCTCCGAGTTGCAGCGCGAGGTCGTGCAGCTGCGCCCGCGAGAACCGCGAGAGGCGCGCGGCGAGCAGTTCTCGCTGGCCCTCTTCGCTCGAGGTGATGAAGCTGCCTCCGTCACGTCCGCGGGTGGTACGCACGAGGCCCTGACCGCGCAGCGCGTCGAGCGCTTCGCGCACCGTCGACACGGCCACACCGAACTGCCGCGCCAATTCTGTCTCTCGGGGCAGGCGTTCGCCGTGCCCGACCAGGCCGAGCACGATGGCCTCGCGCATCCGCTGTTCGACCTGTTCACTGCGACCCGGGCCGGCCAGCGGCGCGAAGACCGCCGAACGAGCCTCTGCGGTGAGGCCGAGCGAACGCGACATCTGATCTCCCTGGGCTGCGGTTCGACGCTATCACCCGAAGGGCGCGTCAGCGCTTGGTGCTGCGCGTGACCGTGAACTTCGTGTTCTGACCGAGCACCTCGGTCGGCCCCACGATCTTTCGCAGCGTCGTGGCGTGCGAGAGCGAGCTGTTGAAGACGGTCCAGAGCTCGCCGCCCGACCGCAGCACGCGCGACGCATCGCGGAACAGCCCGAGAGCCGCGTCGGCGTGCACGGCCGCGCCCACGTGGAACGGAGGGTTGCAGAGAATCAGCCCGACCGACGCATCCGGCTGCGAGCGCAGCGCGTCGTCGCGCACCACGTCGACGCGGCTCTCGAGGCCGTTCAGCCTCATCGTCTCGCGGGCGGATGCGACGGCCGACGACGACTGGTCGCTCGCGATCACCCGCGCATCGGGCCGGGCCCGGGCGATCTCTGCCGCGAGAACGCCGGTGCCGCATCCGAGGTCGATGGCCACGCTGGGATGCGCCTGCATCTGCGGAATGAACGACAGCAGAAAACGGGTGCCGATATCGAGCTTCGTGCCCGCGAACGCGGCGCCCTGTGCCGCGACCCACAGCTGCAGATCGTCGTGGAACTCGCTGCGAACGGCCTCGGGGCCCGTGTCGTCCGCGGCCGATCCGGTCGGCCCGGAGGCGACGAGCACCCTCGACTTCTGCCGTGCCAGGCTGACGCGCAGCTCGGAGAAGTGCTTCGCGAGCACCTCGTTCATGCTGATCGAGAGGTGCTTGATGCGCCCACCCGCGAAGACGACGACCGACGGATGCGCGTGGCGCGCGATGAGCGCCGCCGCCTGCTCGAGTGCGGCGAGGGTGCGCGGAAGCTGCATGAGCACCACCGTCGCCCCCTCGACCAGCGAGGCGTCCAGGGCCATCGACTCGAACGATCCGGCGAGCTGCGTGCGGTCGCCGTTGCGGGCCAGGGCCCGTTCGCCGGTGAGCGCGTCTTGTTGAACCCGGATGCGCGTGGCCCCGTGCAGCCCCGCTGCGCCGAGCGTCAGCGCCCCGTATCGATCACCGATCACGACCACCTCGCCAGGGCCGGCCGCAGCAAGGGCATCCGCTGCCTCATCGAGGATCAGCCTGTCGCTTGCGTCGACGGCGAAGAGATTGGGGGCCTCGACGTCAGGAAAGCGGCGGAGGTCGTCGAACGAGAAATCAGGCATCCCCCCATCCTGACAGGGATGCGCGTGGGCTGTTATTCTGGTCGGCTCGCCAGACGGCGGCAGAGAGAAGCCGACCATGACCGACTACGTCAACGCGAACCGCGACAACTGGAACGACCGCGCATCCGCGCACGCCGTGCGCACGGGGGTGGGCTACCAGGTGCAGAGGTACATCGACGACAGGCAGCTCATCTCTGATGTCGTCAGGTTCGACCGCGAGCGACTCGGCCCCATCGAGGGGCTACGAACCGTTCATCTGCAGTGCCACATCGGCACCGACACCCTCTCGCTCGCCCGGCTCGGCGCCCACGTGACGGGGCTCGACTTCTCGCCGGTCGCCCTCGATGAGGCTCGAGCGCTGGTCTCCGAGACGGGCGACGCCGTCGATTTCGTCGAGTCCGACGTCTACTCGGCGATCGACGCGCTCGGCGAGGGCGGTTTCGACCTCGTCTACACCGGCATCGGGGCGCTCTGCTGGCTGCCCTCCGTCGACCGGTGGGCTGCGGTGGTCGCGGGCCTGCTGAAACCGGGTGGCCGTCTCTTCATCCGCGAGGGTCATCCGATTCTCTGGACCATGGATGAGCGGCTGAGCGACGATCTGCATCTGCGGTTTCCGTACTTCGAGCAGCCAGACCCGCTCGAGTGGGACGACGACGCGAGCTACGTCGAGACGGACAAGCCGATCACGGCCACGAAGACCTACGAATGGAACCACGGCATCGGCGAGATCGTGACGGCGCTCCTCGACGCTGGCCTCACACTCACCATGCTCGTCGAGCACGACAGCGTGCCGTGGCGGGCCCTGCCAGGGCAGATGCTGATGCGTCCGGGTGGCGAGTTCGCCCTCGACCAGCGAGCCGGCGTCGCACCTCTCAGCTACACGATCCAGGCGGTCAAGCTGGCGTCGTGAGCCGAGAGAGCCCCGTGTTCGCACGCTTCCGAACGGGTGTCCGGCAAGCGACGGTCAGGTAACCACAAGGTAAATCCCTGCTCGTTAGCAGCCGTTCGACACTACGGTCACTAGAGTGGCGACAACTGAAATGACTGCACCGGGCATCGCCCGACCGACTCTGTACGACCGATTCATTCGACCGGTCATCCCCGAGTCCGAGGTCTTCGAGAAGCCGCGCACCCTGGTGTGGGGCTTCGTGGGTCTGCACATCGTCTACTTTCTCGGCCTGCTGCCGAACATCATCGCCGGAACCGTCGAGGGCGACCTGCCCCTCTACCGGCGCTGGGCCGTGGCCGCAGAGACCTTCGGCCAGTGGCCGGGCATCCACTTCGAGTGGGTGTACCCGATCGGCGCGATTCTGCCGATCTCGATCTCCAACATCGCCGGCCCGCAGTTCTATCAACTGCTCTGGTTCGTGCTCATCGCCGCGCTCAACGCTGTGTCCATCATCGTGCTGTCCAACCGCGGTCGCTCGCGCCGCGGCATCCTGGCGTCGTGGTGGTGGCTCGGAATCCTCACGCTCCTGAGCCCCGTCGCCCTGCTCCGCCTCGAGGGCATCACCGCTCCCCTGGTGATCATCGCCCTCGTTCTGATCGCCCGTCGGCCGATCGTCGCATCCGCTCTTCTGGCGCTCGCCACCTGGATCAAGGTCTGGCCCGCCGCGATCTTCCTCGCGATCCTCGGGGCGTTCCCGCGTCGCCGCATTGCCATCGCCACCGGCGCCGTCTTCTCGGTCGGGGTCGCCGCGATCGTGTGGGCGCTGGGCGGCCTGCAGTACCTCCTCGGCTTCGCACAGATGCAGACCTCGCGCGGTCTACAGCTCGAGGCGCCCGTCACCACACCCTGGCTCTGGCTCGCGATCCTCGACCGCCCCGGCAGCCGCATCGTCAACAACACCGCGATCGCCACGCGCGAGGTCGTCGGCCCCTACGACCACGTGGCCATCGCGCTGATGACGCCGGCTCTCGCCCTCGCCGTCGTCGGCGTGCTCGCCCTCGTGGTGTGGGCGAAGCACCGCGGCGCCGACACCCAGAAGCTGCTGCTCGTCGCATCGTTGGCGCTGGCCACCACACTGGTCGTCTTCAACAAGGTGGGTTCGCCTCAGTACATGCTGTGGCTCGCCCCGATCATCGCCGTGGGCATCACGCAGGGGTGGCGCGCTTGGCGCACCCCCGCGCTGCTGATGGTCGCGATCTCGGTGCTCACCACCTTCGTGTTCCCCATCTTGTACATGCCCCTCATCGCCGGCGACCCGGGCGTCGCCATGCTGCTCACGGGTCGCAACATGCTGCTCGTGGTTCTTCTCGGATGGGCGGTGCGCGAGTTGATCTACCTCGGCGCCCGCGCCGCCGGCGCAGAACCACGCTTCGAGCGCCGCGCCCGCCAGCGCGAAGAGCGTCGAGCGCGCGTCGCCGTCTAGGGCAGGGGTAGCCTTTTCACCCATGCCCCCGCAGTCGTCTCCCCTCGCTCCCACCACCGTCGTCGGGGCGGAGAACTACCCGGCCGAGCTGGTCGCCGCGGTCGTCCGCGCGACCGAGGCCGCGGCATCCGCCTGCCAGCCCCTCGTGGGCTCGGGCGACAAGAACGCGGCCGACGAGCTCGCCGTCGCGGCGATGCGGGATGCGCTCGGTCGGGCCCCGTTCGACGGCACCGTCGTGATCGGTGAGGGAGAGAAGGACGAGGCGCCCATGCTCGCCAACGGCGAGCGCCTCGGCACGGGCGAGGGTCCGGAATGCGACGTCGCGGTCGACCCCCTCGACGGAACCAGGCTGGCTGCAGAGAATCTGCCGGGCGCCGTCGCCGTGATCGCGCTCGCCCCGCGGGCAAGCATGTTCGATCCGCGCGACGTGTTCTACATGCAGAAGCTCATCGCCGGTTCAGCGGGCATCGACGTGCTCGATGTGCGCAACTCGCCCGCGCATAACGCCGCGAGGCTGGCCGGTGCGCTGGGAAAGCCGCTCAGCGAGTTGGTCGTCGGCGTTCTCGACAAGCCGCGGCACGCATCCCTCGTCGCCGAGCTGCGCGAGGTGGGGGCGCGCGTTCATCTGGTCGGAGAGGGCGACGTCTCGATCGCGATCGCCGCCGCCACGCCCGGGTCGGGCATCGATGCGGTGATGGGCACGGGCGGCACCCCCGAAGGGATCATCGCGGCGTGCGCCGTGCGATCACTCGGCGGCTTCATGCAGGGCCGCATGGCGCCGCAGTCGGAGGAAGAGCGCACGGCTGCCGTCGCAGCGGGCCACGATCTGGATCGTGTGTTCACGCTCGACGAGTTGGTCGCGAGCGACCGAGTGCTCTTCGTCTCGACGCCCGTCACCTGAGCAGCGAGCTAGACCAGCACCCCTCGGGTCAGTCGAGTTCTGCCTGCGTGGGCCGCCAGATCACGATCTCGGTGCGCCGAGCGGTACGCGTTCCATGCTTCAGCGACACCACGTCGCCCTGCACATCGGCCGCGAAGACGCGACGGTTCGGCCGGTTGAGCAGTTCGTCGGCGAGTGCGCTCTCGAGCTCGCGAACGCGGCCGGTGAGGGCGGACACCTGATTCTCGAGCGTGAGGATGCGGGCGATGCCCTCGAGGCTGACGCCCTCCGCAGAGAGCCGGGCGATCTCGCGCAGCTGCACCACGTTGCGCATGGAGTAGCGCCTCGACTTGCCCGCCGTGCGCGTCGGGCTGACGAGCCCGAGGCGATCGTATTGGCGCAACGTCTGCGGATGCATGCCGGCCAGTTCGGCGGCCATGGCGATCGCGAACATCGGTGAGTTCTCGTCCATGGCCTGCCTTCCTGACTGGTTGTTGCGGGGTGTGAATCGCTCGGCTTACTCGTGCGCCTTCGAGAGCAACTCGAGGCGCGGGTTCTCTTGGGGCTCGACCGCGTGGAAAGCCTCGAGGGCCTCGCGCGCCTCTGCACTCAGATGCGCGGGAACGGCGACCTGGACGACGGCGAGCAGATCGCCGGTGCCCTTCGACGTCTCCACTCCGCGGCCCTTGACGCGCAGCACCCGCCCGGAGGGGGTGCCGGGGGCGACCTTCAGCTTGACGGGGTCGCCGCCGAGCGTCGGAACCTCGATCGTCGCGCCGAGGGTCGCCTCGACGAAGGTCACGGGAACGTTCACGCGCAGGTTCAACCCGTCGCGTTCGAATACGGGGTGTTTGCGCACGGTCACGGTCAAGACGATATCGCCTGCCTCGCCGCCATCAGGACTCGCTTCGCCCTTACCGCGCAATTTGATCTTCTGACCATCGGAGACGCCGGCCGGGATCTTGACCGTGATCGGTCGCCCGTCGGCCGTCTGCAGCTTGATGGTGTCGCCCTTGGTGGCGGTGAGGAAGTCGATCGTGGCACGCGCCGTCACGTCGCGACCACGGGTCGGTCCGCCGAAACCGCGGAATCCTCCCGACGATCCGCCGAAGAGTCCGCCGAGCAGGTCGTCGTACTGGCTTCCGGCTCCGGGCTGCGTGTAGGTGTACTGCTGTCCTCCGCGCCCGCCGCCGCCTCCGCCGAACATACCGCCGAAGACGTCTTCGAAGCCGCCGCCCTGCTGGCCGGGAGCCTGGAACCGCGCTCCGGAACCCATGGCGCGGATCTGGTCGTACTCTTTGCGCTGTTCAGGGTCGGAGAGCACCGAGTTGGCCTCGGAGATCTCCTTGAACTTCGCCTCGGCCTTGGGATCGCCGGGGTTGGAGTCGGGGTGGTACTGGCGGGCGAGCTTGCGATACGTCTTCTTGAGCTCGGCCTCCGAGATGTCCTTCGAGACACCGAGCACCTTGTAGAAGTCTTTGTCGAACCAATCCTGGCTGGCCATTCGTGTCCTTGTTCGTGTTCAGCCCTGCGACGAGCTCAGGGAACGAGGAGTTCCCTGAGCTCGTCGAAGGGGCTCTACCAGGTTGTGTGTTACGCGCTGACGGGCGTCGAGACGACCACCTTGGCCGCACGCAGAAGCGTGGAACCGAGGTAATAGCCCGTCTCGACGACGTCTGCGATCGTCTCGATCTCGACCTCGGCCGACGGCTGCTGGAAGATCGCCTCGTGCAGCTGCGGGTCGAAGGCCTCGCCCGCGGCGCCGAACGGCTTCAAGCCCAGGCGCTCGGTGCCGCCGCGCAGCTTCTGCGCGATGGATGCGAACGGGCCGTCTCCGAGATCGCCGTGCTTCTCGGCGCGGTCGAGATCGTCGAGAACCGGAAGCAGGACCTTCACGACCTCGCCGACCGTGCGTTCCCGCTCGATCTCACGGTTCGCCTCGGTGCGCTTGCGATAGTTGGCGTACTCGGCCGTGACGCGCTGCAGGTCGGCGAGCCGCTCTGCAGCCAGCACCTCGTCTGAGGCGGTCGACGACGACGCGGTCGAGGCGTCTTCGAGGAAGCTCAGGTCGGCGTCGGTCAACGAGGTCTCGACATCGGGGCCCTCGGCCTCGACGAACTCACCCTCGACGATCGGCTCGTCGGCTGGAGAAGCGCTCCCCGAGCCCGTCGCCGGGGTCTGAGCCGAATCCGGCTCGTTCCCTTCGGCGGGCTCAGGGAACGTGTTCTGGTCTGCCACGGTTACTTGTCCTTCTTGGGCTCGTCGTCTTCAACGACCTCGGCGTCGACCACGTCTTCGTCAGACGCGGCGTCCTGGGGAGCGTCGGTCGGTGCGTCGCTCGCAGCGGCTGCATCGGCCTGGCTCGAGGCGTAGATAGCCTCGCCCAGCTTGCCCTGGCTCTCGTTGAGCTTGTCGAACGCGACCTTCACGGCCTCGTCGTTGTCTTCGCCGGCAAGCGCCGTCTTGAGCTCGTCGACATCGGCCTGAACACTCGTCTTGACGTCTTCGGGCAGCTTGTCTTCGTTCTCTTTGATGAGCTTGTCGATCGAGTAGGCGAGCTGCTCGGCGTTGTTGCGCACCTCGGCGGCCTCGCGGCGCTTCTTGTCTTCGGCGGCGTGCTCTTCACCCTCGCGAACCATGCGGGCGATGTCGTCCTTCGACAGGCTGGAACCGCCCGTGATCGTCATCGACTGCTCCTTGCCGGTGCCCTTGTCCTTGGCGGACACGTGCACGATGCCGTTGGCGTCGATGTCGAAGGTGACCTCGACCTGCGGGATGCCGCGCGGAGCCGGCGCGATGCCGGTCAGCTCGAACGTTCCGAGGTTCTTGTTGTCGCGGGTGAACTGGCGCTCGCCCTGGAAGACCTGGATCGCGACGGACGGCTGGTTGTCGTCTGCGGTGGTGAAGGTCTCACTGCGCTTGGTGGGGATGGCCGTGTTGCGCTCGATGAGCGTGGTCATCATGCCACCCTTGGTCTCGATACCGAGGCTCAGCGGGGTGACGTCGATGAGCAGAACGTCCTTGCGCTCACCCTTCAGCACACCGGCCTGCAGAGCGGCGCCGACGGCGACGACCTCATCGGGGTTGACGCCCTTGTTGGGCTCCTTGCCGCCCGTGAGCTTCTTGACCAGCTCGACGACGGCGGGCATACGGGTCGATCCACCGACGAGCACCACGTGTGCGATGTCGTTGACCGAGACGCCGGCCTCGCGGATGACGTCTTCGAACGGCTTCTTGGTGCGGTCGAGCAGGTCGCTCGTGAGCTCCTCGAACTTGGCGCGGCTGAGCGTCTCGTCGAGGTTGGCAGGGCCGTTCTCGGTGAGCGACAGGTACGGAAGCTGGATGCTGGTCGAGGTCGACGAAGACAGTTCCTTCTTCGCCTGCTCCGCGGCCTCCTTGAGGCGCTGCTTGGCGATCTTGTCACCGGACACGTCGACGCCGGTGGCGTCTTTGAAGCGCTTGATCAGGTAGTCGACGACGCGCTGGTCCCAGTCGTCTCCACCGAGACGGTTGTCACCCGAGGTCGAGCGCACCTGGATCGTGGAGAAGTCGTCGTCCTTACCGACTTCGAGCAGCGACACGTCGAACGTTCCGCCACCGAGGTCGAAGACCAGGATGAGCTCGTCTTCCTTGCCCTTGTCGAGGCCGTAGGCCAGAGCGGCCGCCGTGGGCTCGTTGATGATGCGCAGCACGTTGAGGCCCGCAATCTCACCGGCCTCCTTCGTGGCCTGGCGCTCGGCGTCGTTGAAATACGCCGGAACGGTGATGACCGCGTCGGTGACCGTGTCACCGAGGTAGCTCTCGGCGTCGCGCTTGAGCTTGGCGAGGATACGGGCCGACAGCTCCTGCGGGGTGTAGGGCTTGCCGTCGATGTCGACGGTCCAGTTGGTGCCCACGTGACGCTTCACCGAAGAGATGGTGCGGTCGACGTTGGTCACGGCCTGGCGCTTCGCGGTCTCACCGACGAGCACCTCGCCGTCCTTGGTGAAAGCGACCACCGAGGGAGTCGTGCGGAAGCCTTCCGCGTTGGCGATGACGGTGGGTTCTCCACCTTCGAGGACCGCGACCACCGAGTTGGTGGTACCGAGGTCGATTCCTACTGCACGAGCCATGTGAGTGATTTCTCCTTGTTTGCTGGCGGGACCGAAAAGATAAGTTCGCACAAGGGTTGAGCCTTGTTGACTCAAGCTTGCCAGCGGGCGAAATCGATGTCAAGTCCTCACAGCTAAAGTTGAGCTAGGTCGACTCAACTTCGTCGCGGATGCGAGAAGGCTGCGCGAGGCGCGCATCTCGCGCGGCGAACACCGCCCCGTCGACGACCCGCGACGGATGCGAGGCGAGGGCGATCACCTCGACGGATCCGTCGACGACGGGGGGCACGAGCGAACCGAGCACGCCGAGGTAGCCGTCGAGCACAACCACCTCGGCTCCGACGGTCGCGGCCGACGCGTCGATTGCGCGAGCGAGCGCATCCATCGTCGTTTGCAGCGTCTCTGCGACTCCCTCCTGCCCGTCCGCGAGCGCCCTGAGAAAAGCCGACAGGGCTTCTCTCGGGTAGCGGTCGACGAGCTGCGCGGCGTCGTCCTCAGCCAGCACCCCCGCTCTCGTCAGGAGACTCGACAGCGCACTGACCTCGCCGAGCGTCTGCATCTCTCCCTCGGAGCCCGGTACGGGTATACGAGCGACATCCGCCTCACCCGGCGACCCGGAGTTCAGTGGCTCGCCTCCGACGAGGATCGCGCCGACGACGCGGCGTTCTCCGCCGAAGTAGAGCAGGGTGCGCTCGCCGACGCGGTCGCGCAGTTCGCCTCGAGCGAGCCCCAGGGCGGCCGCGGTGCTGTCACGCGCGAGCTCGACCATGGCTCCACCGCATGCGCCGGACTGCAGCTGCTCGCGCGCGCACGTCGCCAGATCGACATCGTTCCACTCGAGCGACTCCGACCGGGCCACGGACGTACCGCACGGTGAGATGACCCCGGGAACCGCGATGGTGATCGCCGTCAGGGTGCGGTGCGGGTCTGTCGACTCGACGATCCACTCGATCGCGGCCCGCAGCATCCGCATTGCCGTCGCCGTATCGCCGCCGCGCAGATCGGCCCTGTCGGCGTAGCTGCCCAGGTGATCACCGCCCACCGTGGCCGTCTTCGCCTGCACGCCGTCGACATCCACTCGCAGCCCTGCTACCACCCAGGCATCACCCGATAGCGACAACGAGTGGGTGGGCCGACCGAGACGCGACTGTGTTCCGGCAAGACCCTCGGTCACCAGATCGAGCGCCTTCAACTCGCCGATCATGCCGGTGAGAGTCGACAGCCCGAGCAGCGACGACGCCGCGATCTGTGCACGCGACGACGGTCCGTGATCGCGCAGATAGCGCAGGACGAGGGCGAGATTGTGCTCGCGAAGATCTGCCGTGTCTCCCCCGCGCCCCCGGTCGAAGAGGCCCCCCCGGTGCCGATTCATGCCCATAACCTTAGCCCCGAAGGTGTCGGCCCCGACATGATTCACCGAGCGTGCACGCGTTGTCTCCTGCCTCGACGCCTCGCGCGGCTACTGTGTGATCATGACTCAGAATTCCGGCGGCGCAGCCGGTGGCTCCGCCGACAATGCAACCGATTCCGGCGACGCGTCGGCACCACCCCGCATGCCTGTGGCCGCCAACACCGGCGCCGCTCTGGCGGTGGGACTGGATCTGCAAGTCACGCCCGTTCCGGCGAGGCAGGTGCGCTCGTGGGCGCTCTGGGACTGGGCGACCCAGCCGTACAACTCGGTCATCCTGACGTTCATCTTCACGGCTCTCTACCTGACGACCGACGTCTTCCTCCCTGCCGACGTCGCGTCGCTTCCCGACGACGCGCCCGCCAAGGTCGCGGGCCTCGCCGACCTCGCCAGCGGGTTCGGCTTCGCCATCTTCCTCGCGGGACTCGTCATTCTCGTTCTGGCCCCTGTTCTCGGCCAGCGCGCCGATCGCGCCGGAAGCCGCAAGGCGGGTCTGCTGCTCTACACGATTCTTCTCGTCGCGAGTATGGGCGCTCTCTTCTTCGTGCAGGGGCAACCGAGCTACTTCGTGCTCGGAGCCGCCCTCGTGGCGATCGGCAGCGTCTTCAGCGAACTCGCCGGCGTGAACTACAACGCCATGCTCGTGCAGGTGTCGACGAAGAAGACGATCGGCCGGGTCAGCGGACTCGGCTGGGGACTCGGCTACATCGGCGGAATCGTGGCGCTCGTGCTCGTCGTCGTCGCGTACAGCGCCGACTGGTTCGGGCTCCCCCAGGAAGACGGACTCCCGTTCCGCATCGTCGCGGTCGGCTGCGCCATCTGGACGATCATCTTCGCCATCCCGATCTTCGTGTTCGTGCCAGAGCTGCCGGCGGTGCGGTCGGTCGGCCCCAAGGTCGGCTTCTTCGCCAGCTACGCCGTTCTGGTGAAGGACATCGCCCAGCTCTATCGAGAGAGCCGGCACACCTTCTGGTTCCTGGTGGCCAGCGCCGTGTACCGCGATGGTCTCGCGGGCGTCTTCGCTTTCGGTGCCATCATCGCCTCGGGTACCTTCGGCTTCAAGTTCCTCGAGGTCGTCGCGTTCGGAATCGCCGCCAACCTCGTCGCGGGCGTGAGCACGATCATCTCGGGCCGCTTCGACGACCGCTTCGGACCGCGCGCCGTCATCCTGTTCTCGCTCGTCGGCCTCGTCGTGGCCGGAACGGGTGTGTTCGCGCTGCACGACGCCGGCAAGATCGTGTTCTGGATCGGTGGCCTGGCGCTCTGTCTGTTCGTGGGCCCAGCTCAGACCGCGTCACGCTCGCTGCTCGCCCGGGTGTCTCCGGCAGGCCGCGAGGGCGAGATCTTCGGCCTCTACGCCACGACGGGCCGAGCGGCGAGCTTCATCTCGCCCGGGCTCTGGTCGCTGTTCATCGCGATCGCGGGAGCGCAGTACTGGGGCATCCTGGGCATCGTGCTCGTCGTCGCGGTCGGCCTCGTGCTGATGCTCTTCGTGAAGCTGCCCGACCTGCGCGCCGGGGCCGTCGCGGAGTAGCCGGCCCGGGGCATCCGCGCCCGTACGGGCCATCTGCGCCCGGTCGACGGGCAGGCCCGCCTGAAATGTCGCAGATGGCGACACGGGGGCCGCTCGCACTGGCCACATGCGTCATCTCACCTCGCTCCTCCCGGGTGGCTGTGATGTGAGGTGACGCGAATGGCGAGGCGCCGTCACGCCAAGGCCGCCATTCACGTCACTTCACACGGCCAGCTCGCGGCCCCGTGCCTGTGGAGAACGGTCGACGCCGTGAGACGTCTTGGACGAAGCTAAGCGGATGCCGAACGCCTCACCCCTGCCTGATGAACTTCGCGGTGGCCCCTTCTCGGTCAGCGATGCGCGGATTCGGGGCGTGACCCGGAGCAGACTCCGCGCATCCGACCTCTACGCCCCCTTTCACGGCGTTCGGCTGCCATCAACATCGATGAGCCTGCGGCAACGATGCATGGCGTGGCAGTCCATCGCTCCGGCCGACTCATACGTCAGTCACTCCACCGCCGCGCTCCTGTTCGGATGCCCCTTGCCGCGGCGACTCGAGACAGCTGAAGTCATTCACGTGACCGTGGTGCGGCCCCGCCGCCCGCCCCGAGCGCGCGGCGTTGTCGGCCACTCCATCGGCCCGGACAACGGCACGCAAATCGACTCCCGCGGGCTCCGGATGTCCACCGCGGAGCAGACCTGGCTCGGTCTCGCGACGCAACTGGACTTCCTCGACCTCGTGGCGGCGGGAGACTACCTTCTGCGCGGATTTCGTCAGCCCGACGGCACACGACGTCCTTTCACGACGGTCCAACGCCTGCGCGATGCAGCAGCAGCTCACCCAGGACGCCGTCACCGCGCGACCATCGATCAAGCCCTCGACGCCATCCGCGAGAGGGTCGACTCACCCAAGGAAACAGAACTGCGACTGCTTCTGCAGAAGGCGGGGTTTCCCGAGCTGGTCGTCAATGAACCCGTTCGAGACGACACGGGTCGGGTTCTCGCATGCCCCGATCTGCGCGTTTGCGGCTACAACCTCGGCATCGAGTACAAGGGGTTCGTGCACGCGACGAACCAGGATGCGTGGGAGAACGACATCCGGCGACAACGCAGACTCGACGACATCGACTGGAAGACGATCGACGTCATGCGCTCGGATCTGAGGCAGCCGCACCACATCATTCTCGTGATCGAACGCGAACTGCAGAAGCGAGGCTGGACGGGCAGCTCGACGTGGCCCGGCCTGCACTACGAGCGAGAGCCCTAGGGAACCAGCACCCACAGCCAGATCAGCAGCATCGTCACCACGAAGCCGCATACGAAGTTGAACGTCAGGAATCGGCGCCAGCCAGTGTTCGCGCGCTCCGCGTCCTCGTCGGCGATCGACCAGTACGGCAGAACGCTCAGCGCGTAGGGCAGAACCAGCACGCTGCCCAACGGGCCGGGCCACGTGGTGAAGAGCATCAGCACACCGCCGAGGAGATACGCCACGAAGGCGATGCGCACCGTGGCTGCACCGCCGATGACGGTGGCGATCGACGAGATGCCGCCCTCTCTGTCGGCGACGATGTCCTGCACCGCTCCGAACGCATGGCTGGCCACGCCCCACAGAAAGAAGGCTGCCAACACGGCCCAGAGGGCGGGCGTGAGCGCGGCCCCGGCCAGCACGAGACCGTAGACGGCCGGGCTCACGAAGTGCGTGCTCGAGGTGAGCGAGTCCACGAACGGGCGCTCCTTGAACCGCAGCTTCGGAGCGCTGTAGGCGAGCACCGCGAAGAGGCTCACGGCCAACACCAGCCACGACAGCGGCGAGCCCACCGCGACGAGGAACACGACGAACGGCACATTCGTGATCACGACCGCCCACAGCGTGATGCGATGCAGCGACTTGTCGAGCACGGCGCCCTCGACACCGCCCTTGCGCGGATTGCGCATGTCGGACTCGTAATCGAAGACGTCGTTGATGCCGTACATCGCCAGGTTGTAGGGAATCAGGAAGTACAGCGTGCCCAGCACGAATACGAGATCGACCTCGCGCGTGACCAGCAGATAGCCGGCGGCGAACGGGAACGCCGTGTTGACCCAGGACAGGGGCCTCGATGAGAGCAGCAGCTGGCGGATCATGCGCGGCTCTCGCGTTCTCGGGCGGGCAGCAGCATCCAGAGCGACGGCAGGAGGATCGCGGCAGCCACCGCATACGCGAAGTCTTCGAGTGGCGCGATGCCGATGAATGCGCCCGAGATGAGCGAGGGCTCGTATCCGACGAGCCCCACGCCGATCATCACGTTGTCGAAGACCGCGGTCATCACGAGCAGAACGCCGAGGGTGATCGCGATCGCGACCCAGGGCCTCGTGCTCCGGATGCGCACGGCTGCGCCGATCGCGACAAGCGCGACGACCGCGAGGAAGATCGCGTTGAGGGTCCAGTAATTCACGAGCGCACCGCCGCGCTGCGCGTGGAATCGGCGGTCACGCGCTCCCGCGTCAGGAAACCGAACAGATTCATGGCGAGGTAGCAGAGCAGGGTCAGAAAGAACAGTTCCTCGACCGGCAGCTCGGGGGCCAGCTGCAGACCCGTCATGAACGAGGTCTCACCGCGGAAGAAGATGCCGAAGCCGATGCCCGCCAGATCCCATGCGATGAAGAACACCAGACCCGCAGCCAGAACGATGGATGCCCGTCGCGCGTCACGAAAGAAGAAGAGCGTGAAGCGTCGGTCGAGCACCACCATGCCCGTGATCGAAACGAGGAGCGCGAGCAGGTAGAGCAGGCCCATCAGTCGCCGGGCTCCGCCACAACGGCGGTGTCGGTCGACGCCTCGGCCGACGTGTCGATCGGATATGGCAGCGGGGCGATGTCTGCTGTCCCGCCTGCGGGCTCCGCCAGGGCGCCCGTCGACGTGTCGCCGCGCAACCGCTTGATCACGAGCTCCGCGCTGATCAGACACATGGGCAGCCCGATTCCGGGGATCGTGGAGCCACCGGCGTAGACCAGGCCATCGACCTTCTTCGACACGTTGCCGGCGCGGAAGAACGCGCTCTGTCCGAGCGTGTGCGCCGGGCCCAGGGCCGTGCCCTTCCACGAGTTGAGGTCGTCGACGAAGTCGGCGGGGCCCATGGTGCGTCGCACCACGATGCGCTCGGCGAGGTCGGAGACACCGGCCCACTCGGCCACCTGTGCGATCGCGGCGTCGGCGATCTTCTCGACCCTCGCATCCCCCTGGCCATCTTCGCCACCGTGGCCTATGCCGGGGTCGGCGGGGATCGGAACGAGGATGAAGATGTTCTCGTGCCCCTCGGGAGCGACACCGCTGTCGGTAGCGCTCGGTCGGCATACGTAGATCGACGCGGGCTCGGGAACCGAGGTCGGGCCCTTCGGACCGAACCGGCCGAACTTGCTCGCGCCGAAGATCTTGCCGAAGTCGCCCTTCCAGTCTTTCGTGAAGAACAGCGAGTGGTGCGCCAGCTCGGGAAGCTCACCGGTGACGCCGAGATAAACGAGCACGGCGCTGGGGCCGGCGGTCTTCTTCTGCCAGTACGACTCGGGGTAGGTCTGCAACTCGGGCAGCAGCATGGTGGTCTCGACGTGGCGAAGGTCGGCCGTGGCCACGACGAGGTCCGCCTCGAGCTCGTGCGCCCGGCCCTCTTCGTCGAGGTAGTGCACGCCGCCTACACGGCTGCGATCGGATGCGCGTGGCGCGGCCGCGGGTGCCTTCGCGTCGGCGCTGGCCGTCGGCGTACCGGAGCCGCTCGATGCCGCTGCCGCACCGTTGCCGTGCGCATCCACCTCGCCCGCGAGAACGCGACGCAACTCGTCGCGGTCGATCACATTCGTGTCGAACTCGGTCGTCTCATAGTCGTAGACGCTCTTCTCCGGCTCCGGCGCGCGGAGGGAGGGATCGAGCTCGAGCACGATGCGGGTGACGGTCGCTCCGGTGTGGATCTCTACGCCCGCCTCTCGGGCGATATTCGCGATGCTCGCGATCACCTGGCCGAACCCGCCCTGGGGGTACAGCACGCCGTCGTTCATGTCGAGGTGGCTCATCAGGTGGTACATGCTCGGAGCGGCATACGGTGACGATCCGAGGAAGACGGCGGGGTAGCCGAGAATCTGCTGCAGCTTCGGGTCGCGCACCGCGCGCCCGGCGAAGCTGGCCAGCGTCTCGGTGAGGAGGCGCACGAGCCGCGGCGTGCGGGAGACCACGGGGCCCACAGCGAGGGGCTTCAGATCTTCGAAGGTGGAGTAGAGGAAGTACTTCTTGGCGAGTTCGTAGGTCTCGGCGGCGGAGTCGAGGTAGCCGGCCATCTTCACACCGGCGCCGGGCTCGATCGACTCGAACAATTCGAGGTTGGCGTCGAGATCGCTGCGGATGTCGACCGTGGTCTCCTCGCCCTCGAAAAAGACCCGGTAGCCGGGGTCGAGGCGGGTGAGATCGAGCTGCTCGGCCGCCGAGGTGCCCATGAGCTTGTAGAAGTGGTCGAAGACCTCGGGCATCAGATACCACGATGGGCCCGTATCGAACGTGAAGCCGTCCTTCTTCCAGACCCCCGCTCGGCCTCCGACGGAGGGCTGCTTCTCGAGCACGGTGACCGAGTAGCCCTCGCGAGCGAGAAGCGCGGCACTCGCCAGTCCGCTGATCCCGGCGCCGATCACGATGGCGCGTCCGGGTGCGCCCGGCGTATCAGTACTTCCACCGGCGGCGTTCAAGGCAGTCACACGTGCTCCTTCGGTAGACGACCCGCTGCTGCAAGGGCCGCGATTCGCATCTTAACGGGGTTGGGCACGCGGATGCGGGTGGTCACCAGCACGGAGGCCGGAGTTTCGCGGAGGCGGCCGGTGAGTTCGGCGAAGAGTCCCTGCGCGAGCACGACCGCGCGGCGGGACGACGACGGCAGGAGCGTGAGCGTGCTGCACGCGATGTCGAGATCGTTCTGGATGTCGTCGATGATGGCGCTCTTCTGCGCCTCGGTGAACGAGTCGACGTCGACACCGGGAAAGTAGCTGCGACCGAGCGCGGTGAAGTCGGCGGCGAGGTCACGCAGGAAGTTGATCTTCTGGAAGGCGGCCCCGAGATGGCGGGCGCCGTCGACGAGCCGCTCGTCGTCTGCCGCGGAGTAGCGGTGGCCGACGAGGAAGGCCTTGAGGCACATCAGCCCCACCACTTCGGCCGAGCCGTAGACGTAGCGCTCGAACGACTCCGGGGTGTGCGCGGTCTGGCTCAGATCGGCGCGCATCGAGGCGTAGAACGGCGCGGTCAACTCCTCGCCGAATCCCGTCTCCCGGGCGGTCATCGCGAAGGCGTGCACCACCAGGTTGGTACTGAACCCGCAGCGCATCGCCTCGTTGGTCTCGGCCTCGAGCGTGTCGAGTTGAGACCGGATGGCATCCGCCTCGAGACAGGCCTCGGCGGCGACGCCATCGACCACTTCGTCGGCGAGCCGCACAAGGGCGTAGATGTTCTCGACGTGCTGACGCACGGGCGGCGACAGGAGCTTGGAGGCGAGACCGAACGAGGTGGAGTATCGCCGGATGACGACTGCCGATGCCTCCATGGCGACGCGGTCGTACAACGAGCGTTCCTTGCTCATTTGACCCGTTCCAGCACGGTCGACACGAAGCCGCGGAACTCGGCACGAACGGAGTCGGGGAGAGATGAAGAGGCCAGGTGCTCCCACGCTCGATTGGCGAAGTCGCTGGCCAGAGCCTCGGCGTAGCGTCGAGCGCCGCTGGATTCGAGCAGAGCCCTGATGCGCTCCGCCCCCTGCTCGTCGAGGTCGGGGTCGCCGAAGACCGGCTCGATCTCGGACCACTGCTCGGTGGTCGCGGCGTAGGCGATCAGAACGGTGCGCTTGCCCTCGCGGAGGTCTCCGAGTGTGGACTTTCCGGTGTCGCCCTCGTCTCCGAAGACGCCGAGGAGATCGTCGACGATCTGATAGGCGATGCCGAGATTGCGGCCGAACGAGCCGAGCGCCTCGACGGCGGCATCGTCTGCTCCTGCCAACACCGCCCCGGCCTGCAGCGGAGTCTCGAAAGAGTAGACCGCCGTCTTGAGCCGCTCCATGTCGACGATGTCATCGACGGACGGCGGCTCGGGATGAAGGGAGAAATCGACGTCGAGCAGTTCGCCCGCGGCTGAGGCGAACATGGCCTCGTCGAGGATCTCGTGCAGGCGCTCACGAAGCTCGCCGCCGACGCCGCTGCGGTCGAGCAGGCGGAACGCGTTGAAGAGAGCGAGGTCGCCGGCGATGACGGCCACCGAGAGCCCACGGTGTTCCGCGGTGGGAATGGGGATTCCTGCGGTCTGGGCGAGATCCCGGTAGCTGCCCGAGACGTTGGGACCACCTCGTCGGATGAAGTCGCGGTCGATCACGTCGTCGTGCACGATGAGTGCGGTGTGCAGCAGCTCGAAGGCCGCTCCCACGTAAGCGGCTGTCTCGGAGTCGGTTCCTCCGAACGATTCGTACGCCGCCAGCACCATCGACGGCCGGAACCTCTTGCCACCGGCGGAGTTCTTCTCGAGCGTCTCCCAGAGGGTGACGTAGCGGGGGCCGATACCTGAAGCGCGCGACTTTGCGAGCCCGAAGAAACGGTCGAGAACCGCGTCGACATGCTGCCGTCGCCGCTGGGTCACCACCACGAGATCATGCGTATCCACAGTCCGAGGCTAACTCACGAGACTGTCTAAGTAATCCGCCGCGACCGGGGGATTGCAGAATGATCGGCTGCCTGCTCGAAGAATCCGCGCCAAATCAGTCAGTCGGCTGACTATTCTCTCGTTCTGGCAGAATGAGGCCATGTCTTCTCGCGAACAGGTGGTTCTCCTTTCTGAGGAGGGAACACCGATCGGAACGGCCGACAAGGCCACGGTGCACACAACAGACACGGCGCTGCACCTGGCGTTCTCGTGTCATGTCTTCGACGCGCGAGGACGCATTCTCGTGACGCGACGCTCGCTCGCCAAGGTGGCGTGGCCCGGCGTCTGGACCAACTCTTTCTGCGGCCATCCCGCTCCCGCAGAGGAGATGACCGACGCCGTCGCACGCCGGGCGGAACGCGAGCTCGGTATCACTCTCGACAGTGTGAGCCTGGTGTTGCCCGACTTCCGCTACCGGGCGACCGACGCATCCGGCATCGTCGAATACGAGATCTGCCCGGTCTTCACGGCCACGACGAGCGACGAGGTCGCCGGCAGCCCCGACGAGGTCGCCGAGTGGAACTGGGTCGACCCCGAGTCACTGCGCTCGGCCGTGTCGAGCACCCCGTGGGCGTTCAGCCCGTGGCTCACACTGCAGCTGCCTCTGCTCAGCGAAAGCAAGACGGCCGCTTCAGCGCGGTGACAATCTCCGAAAACTTATGCCGTTCGGGGCATTCATCTCGCTCGCGCCGGTAGACTGGAGCTCCACACGGCCGCTTGCGACCGGGCGCGAACCGTTCCCCGGCTTGAACCTCTGAGGGAGCCGCAATGATCACCTCTCTCGTCGGCTTCGCCCTCGCCGGGCTGCTTCTGCCCATCCTCACCACCCGCTTCGGCCCGCGGATGTTCGTGGTCGCGGCCGCCGTTCCCGCCGCAGTCTTCGTCTGGCTGCTCTTCCAGGTCCCCGCGGTGACGCGAGGCGAGACCCCGACCGAACTGCACCCCTGGGTTCCGCAACTCGATCTCGCCTTCGCCTTCCGACTCGACGCTCTCTCGCTCACGATGGCTCTCATCGTCACCGGTGTCGGTGCGCTCGTCGTGCTCTACTGCGCCCGCTACTTCCGCCGCGGCGAAGACGGTCTCGGCCGGTTCAGCGGAGTGCTGCTCGCCTTCGCCGGCGCCATGTTCGGTCTCGTCGTCAGCGACGACATCTACGTGCTCTTCATGTTCTGGGAGGCGACCACCGTCTTCTCCTATCTGCTCATCGGGCAGTACACGGCGAAGCGCAAGAGCCGCGGCGCCGCGCTCCAGGCGCTGCTGGTGACCACGGCCGGTGGGCTCGCCATGCTGGTGGGCGTCGTCATCCTGGCCGTCGAGTCGGGCACCACCCGGGTGTCGCAGATCGTCGCCGACCCGCCCCAGGCATCCGGTCTCGTCACGGTCGCCGTTCTTCTCGTGCTCCTCGGCGCTCTCTCCAAGTCGGCTCAGGTGCCCCTGCACTTCTGGCTGCCCTCGGCTATGGCCGCGCCGACACCGGTCAGCGCGTATCTGCACGCGGCGGCGATGGTGAAGGCCGGCATCTTCCTCATCGCACTGCTCGTTCCCGCGTTCGGCGACACCCCCGGCTGGAGGCCGGTCCTCGTGGCAGTCGGCGTCCTGACCATGCTGGTCGGCGGCTGGCGCGCGCTCCGTCAGCACGACCTCAAGCTTTTGCTCGCCTACGGAACGGTCAGCCAGCTCGGCTTCCTCACCGTGGTCGTGGGCTACGGCACCCGCAACGCGGCCCTGGCCGGCATCACGCTCATCACGGGCCACGCGCTCTTCAAGGCCACGCTGTTCCTCGTCGTGGGCATCATCGACAACCGCCTCGGCACGCGCGACCTGCGCAAGATCAGCGGACTCGGTCGACAGGCACCCCTCCTGGCCGTCGTCGCCACTCTGGCCGCGGCATCGATGGCCGGGCTGCCGCCCCTGCTCGGTTTCGTCGCCAAAGAAGCGGTCTTCACCGCTCTGCTCGAAGACGCAGAGCACGGTGCCCCGCTCGGGTTCGTCGCCCTGATCGGTGTCGCCCTCGGATCCGTGCTCACCGTCGCCTACACAGCCCGTTTCATCTGGGGCGCGTTCGCGCGAAAGCCCGGCGTCGAGCCGGCGGAGTTCGTGCACGAGCACGTCGACTTCCTCGTCTCGCCGGCCATCCTGGCCCTGGTCAGCCTGGCTCTCGGCATCGCGTCGCCCCTGCTCGATCCCCTGTTCGGCCGTTACGCCGACTCCGTCGCCCCGCTCAGCGGTGAGGCGCTCGCCGCCAGCAGGGCGGCGACGACCGCCGGCGACACGGTCGCGATTCCGGATGCGGCCCACCTGGCCTTGTGGCACGGTGTCGAGCCGGCTCTCGGCATCTCGGCCGTCACCCTCGTGCTGGGGCTCGCGCTCTTCGCGGCACGCACGCGCGTCTCCGCTGTGCAGAGCCGCGTACCCTCGTGGATCGACTCCGCCCGCGGCTACAGCCGGGTCGTGCACCTCGTCGACCGGGCCGCCGTGCGACTGACCCGACTGACCCAGACCGGGTCGCTCCCCATCTACGTCGCGACGATCCTCGTCGTGCTGGTGGCCGCGGTGGGAACCGCGCTCGCGCTCGTCGGCGAGCTGCCCGGGTCGTTCAGGCCGTGGGACTCCCCCGCGCAACTGCCCATCGCGATCGTCATGGGCGTCGCCACGATCGCTGCCGCTCGTGCCCACAAGCGCTTCATGGCCGTGGTCCTGGTGGGCGTCACCGGCTATGGCATGGCCGCTCTCTTCGCACTGCAGGGTGCGGCAGACCTCGCCCTCACCCAGGCTCTGGTCGAGACCGTCACGCTGGTGACCTTCGTTCTCGTACTGCGCCGACTGCCCTCGGCCATCGGCCAGGATCACGGTCGCCGGCATCGCATCGTGCGTGCCGTCATCGGGGTAGGCGTCGGCATCGTGATGTCCGTCGTCGCCGTCGTCGCTCTCGGCTCGCGCATCGCCGAACCCATCTCGCTGCAATTCCCCGAGCTCGCCTACGAGGGCGGGCACGGCCGCAATGTCGTGAACGTGCTGCTCGTCGACATCCGCGGATGGGACACCCTCGGCGAGATGAGCGTGCTCGTCGTGGCCGCCACCGGTGTGGCCAGTCTCGTGTTCCTGTCTCGCCGCAGCAGCGACATGCCGAGGCTCGGCCCCGAGACCGAGCGACCGCGCTGGTTCGCTCGCCGCACACGCATGGCCGAGGCGCCGATCGAGGCGACCGCGAGCGCCGGCGCCACCCCCGACGGAGCCGCCCCGTCGCAGGAGAAGGGCAACCAGCGCACCCCCTGGCTGCTCGCGGGTAAGACGCTCGCGCCCGAGAACAGGTCGATCATTCTCGAGGTCGTCGTGCGGTTGCTGTTCCACTCGGCCATCGTCGTGTCGGTCTACCTGCTGTTCGCCGGCCACAACATCCCCGGCGGCGGTTTCGCGGGAGGCCTCGTCGCGGGGCTCGCCTTCGTCGCCCGTTACCTTGCAGCCGGGCGCTTCGAACTCGGCGAGGCCGCGCCCATCGATGCCGGAAAGCTGCTCGGCTTCGGTGTACTCTTCGCGGGCGGCACCGCACTCGTGCCGATCTTCTTCGGCGTCGACGCGCTCACCTCGACGTGGTTCGAGGCCGAGCTGCCGGTGATCGGCCACATCGAGTTCGTCACCTCGACACTGTTCGACATCGGCGTCTACCTCGTCGTCGTCGGTCTCGCACTCGACATCCTCCGCAGCCTCGGTGCCGAGATCGACAGGCAGCAAGAAGAAGACCACGGCGACGAGAGCTCGCCCGACGATGGCATTCCCGGTGCCCACGAGGTGAACACTCTGAGCCACACGCCCCACGAGCCCACCCCCGATACGCCGGCCGCCACCGAAACCGATGCCGAGAACGCCACCGAGAGGAGCCCCCGATGAGCGCCTCCCTGGTTCTGATCCTGCTCATGGCCGTGCTGTACGCCGGCGGGGTCTATCTGCTGCTCGGGCGCAGCATGACCCGCATGCTGCTCGGCTTCCTGTTGGTGGGCAACGCGACCAATCTGCTCATCCTGATCATCGCGGGGCCGGCGGGCGTCGCCCCGATCGTGGCCGACGGAGTCGAGCCATCCGAGATGCACGACCCTCTGCCAGAAGCACTCATCCTGACCGCGATCGTCATCACCTTCGGTGTCTCCGCCTTCTTGCTCGCCCTCATCTACCGCTCGTGGCGCATCGCGCGGGCCGACGTCATCACGAGTGACGAGGCCGACGTGGCCGTGGGCGGCGCCGACAGTTCGATGGATGACGAGGAAAGCAACGAGGCCGAAGACGGCTCGGGCGAAGACACCGAATTCGAAGGGCGAGCGGAGGCGAAGACCTCGTGAGTGCTCTGATGAATTCGCTCATTCCGCTCGTCGTCCTGCTTCCCCTCATCGGAGCCGCCGGCGCGCTCGTCGCGGGACGCCGGCCGAGACTGCAGGTCACGTTCTCGATCACCGTGCTGTCACTCGTCGTGCTCACGAGCGCCGCGCTCGTCTATCTCACCGATCAGACCGGCGGCCACGCGGTCGAGGTGGGCGGCTGGTCGGCTCCCTTCGGAATCGTGCTGGTGGTCGACAGGCTCTCGGCCCTCATGCTGCTGATCTCATCGATCGTGCTGCTCTGCGTTCTCGTGTTCTCGGTGGGCCAGGGCATGGCCGACGGCGACCGCGAGACTCCCGTGTCGATCTATCACCCGAGCTATCTGATCCTGGCGGCGGGCGTCTTCAACGCCTTCATCGCGGGCGACCTGTTCAACCTCTACGTCAGCTTCGAGATCCTGCTCGTGGCGAGCTACGTGCTCCTCACGCTGGGTGGAACGCAGGCGCGCATCAAGGCCGGCATCACGTACATCATCGTGAGTCTCGTGTCGTCGATGCTGTTCCTCGCCTCGATCGCAATGATCTACGGCGCGACCGGAACCGTGAACATCGCCCAGCTGTCGGTGCGCCTCGGCGAGCTGCCCGCCGACATCCAGCTGGTGCTTCAGATCATGCTGCTCGTGGCCTTCGGCATCAAGGCGGCCGTCTTCCCCCTGTCGTTCTGGCTGCCCGACTCGTATCCCACCGCCCCTGCTCCGGTCACCGCCGTGTTCGCGGGCCTGCTCACCAAGGTCGGCGTCTACGCGATCATCCGCACGGAGACGATCCTGTTTCCCGGCAACACGCTTCAGACGGTGCTGCTCGTCGTCGCGCTGCTGACACTGGTGATCGGCATCCTGGGCGCCGTCGCGCAATCAGACATCAAGCGGATGCTGTCGTTCACGCTGGTCAGCCACATCGGTTACATGATCTTCGGCATCGCGATCGGAACCGTCGCCGGCATGGGCGCGACGATCTACTACGTGATCCACCACATCACCGTGCAGACCACCCTCTTCCTGGCAACGGGACTCGTCGAGCGGCAGGGCGGAACAACGGCACTCAACCGACTCGGAGGCCTGCTCAAGGCATCGCCGGTCATCGCCGTGCTGTTCTTCATTCCGGCCCTCAACCTCGGCGGCATTCCGCCCTTCTCGGGCTTCATCGGCAAGCTGGGATTGTTCGAGGCGGGAGCGCAAGCACCGTCGCCGCTCATCTGGGTGCTGATCGGTGCGGGGGCACTCACCTCGCTGCTGACCCTCTACGCGCTCATGCGAGCGTGGAGCCTGGCGTTCTGGCGACCGAAGCGCGAGGCACACGAAGAGGAGTCGCCGGCGCTCGATCGCATCGAGGAGGCGCCGGAGGAGACTTCGGACGTGCAGGAGACGAAGGCGTCGCCGCGCATCATGATCGGGGCGACCGTGGCCATGGTCACGGTGAGCGTCGCCCTCACCGTATTCGCGGGGCCCCTGTACTCGATGGCGACTCGCGCGGCCGAGAATCTCGAGCAGCCCACCGACTACATCTCACTGGTCTTCCCCGAGGGAGGCGTGTCGTGAGCGGCGTTCGTGGATCGATCTGGCGGCAGGTCCCGCTGCTGATCTGGCTCGTGGTGCTCTGGCTCTTCCTATGGGACCAGGTGTCGGTGCTCAGCATCGTCACGGGCCTCGTGCTCGCCCTGCTCATCACTCGTGTGTTCTACCTGCCGCCCGTCGAACTGCCCGACAGGATCCACCCCCTGGGACTCGTCGTCTTCATCGGGCACTTCGTCTTCGACCTGGTGCGCGCATCGTTCCAGGTGGCGTGGCTGGCCGTCGATCCGCGCCGTGTGCCCACGAGTTCCATCGTCGCTGTGCAGCTGTCGACCAAGTCCGACCTGAGCCTCACGCTCACCGCGCTGGCCGTCTCGCTCGTGCCCGGTTCGCTGATCGTCGAGGCCGACCGGCAGGACGACATCCTGTATCTGCACGTTCTCGGCACAGAGACAGCAGACGACGTGGAGAAGGCCCGAGCCAACGTGATCGCAGTGGAAGAGCGCATCGTGCGGGCGATCGGCTCTCGCGACGACGTACGCCGCGTCAACATGTCGCGGGCCGAACGGTCGCTCGGGCCGATCGTGTCAGGACGACGCCAGCGAGCGTGGGAAGAGCGGCACCCGGTCATTCCGGTCGAGCAGTACCCGAGCGAGGGAGGCTATCCAGAATGAACATCATCGTCTACATCGCCGGCGCCCTGTTCGCCGTAGCGGCCCTGTTCGCTGTTGTGCGCATCTGGCGCGGACCCTCGATCCTCGACCGCATGGTCGCCGCCGACATGCTGCTCTCGACGCTCATCTGCGTGCTGGGAGCAGAGATGGTCTACAACCACCACACGCGAACGCTGCCCGTCGCCCTGGTTCTGGCGATGTTCGCCTTCGTCGGTTCGGTGAGCGTCGCCCGCTTCGCGACGAAGCAGAAAGACGCCGAGACGAACAAGACCAACGAGGGAACATCGCCCTTGGATCCCTCGCTCGACGAGCTGGCGGGAGGCGAGAAATGACCGTCGACGAGTGGTTCGAATTGGCCGCCTCGGTGTGCCTGCTCATCGGAGCGCTGCTGAGCCTCGCGGCCGGCGTCGGGCTCCTGCGGTTTCCCGACGCGCTCTCTCGCATGCACGCGGCCACCAAGCCGCAGATCGCGGGCCTGGCGTTCATCCTGCTCGCCGTGGGCCTGGATCAGCGAAACTGGGCCACCGTCTCGACCCTGTTCCTGGTGATGCTGTTCCAGATGCTCACGGCCCCCGTGGCCGCGCACATGATCGGTCGGGCCGTCTACCGCACCCGCCACCTTCGACGCGAGCTGCTGCTCACCGACGAGCTGGCCGACGTGGTCGACCGGGCCAGCCACGACCTGGCGACCGACCCGGCGAACCGACCCGAGTAGCCGCCTCGAGTAGCCGCCTCGTCGAACGACCCGCCGCCGCGTCAGAAGTCGGTGTGCCCCAGCTGCGGCGAGGCGACGAAGCGCGCCACGTTGCGGGCCGCGCCGTGCAGTTCGAACAGCACGAGCTCGTTGCGACCCTCGCGAACGAGGGCGCCGGGAACGTAGAGAGTGGTCCCCGGCCCGCGGCTCCAGTAGCGGCCCAGGTTGAAGCCGTTCACGAACGCCTGCCCCTTGCCCCACCCCTCGGTGCTCAGGAACAGGTCACGGCCGGCCGGCGCAGCGAAGCCGCCACGCACGAACGAGGGTCCGGCCACCGCCTCTGCCGACTCAAAAGGCGCGTAGAGGTCCGTCGCTCCCGACACCACGGTGTCGAAGCCGAGCTCGAGCACGCTCCAGCCTCTGACCTCCTCGCCGCTGATCGATACTCCCCCGATGAGGCCCTTGTGCTCGCCGATGCGGGGGCCGTAGTTCACTCGACCCTGGTCCTCGACGAGGATCGAGAGCGAAGCCGCGCCTGAAGAGGCGGGCAGGCTGAGGCTGACGTCATGGTGGTCTCGCTGCAGCACACCCACCGGGTCGCGGTCGATGAACACCTGCGCCCTGTCACGCACCTCGCCGACCGTGAGCACCCGACCCGCCGACGACTCGGCAGCCGCGACCGCGTCGAGCTCGGCGGTGTACAGTGCGAAACCCCTGAACTGCGCCCGCTCGTCCATGGTGGGCAGGGCGTCGACCGCCACTGTCTCGCCGAGTCGGCCGGCGGCATCCCACAGCGACACCCGCTCGTCGAGCACGACCTCGATCTCGGCGGCAGGCCCGCCTACCTCGGGAACCTCGTCGGGAACAGGGGCGTAGCGAGAGATGACCTCGCGGAACGCCCAGAACTTGGCTCCGGGATCCCCGGACTCCGTGAGCGGAGCGTCGTAGTCGTAGCTCGTGACCGTGGGCTGGAAGACGCCCTTGTCATTCGCGCCGTTCGTGAAGCCGAAGTTGGTGCCGCCATGGAACATGTAGATGTTCACCGACGCGCCGGCCGCCAGCAGAGCGTCGAGCTCGCGCGCCGAATCCTGGGCGTCGGTCACGTGGTGGTGCGCGCCCCAGTGGTCGAACCACCCGTCCCAGAACTCGGCGCACATCAACGGGCCGGTCTTCTGGTGCGAGCGCAGGGTGGCGAGTCGCTCGGCCGCGCGAGAACCGAAAGACCCCGTCTTGTGCAGTTCGGGCAGGCTGCCGTCGGCGAGCATCTGGTCGGTGGGCTGATCGATGGTGGTGAACGGCACGGTGATGCCGCCCGCCCGCGTCAGATCGACCAGCTTTCTGAGGTAGCTCTTGTCATCGCCGTACGCGCCGTATTCGTTCTCGATCTGCATGAGGATCACGGGCCCGCCCCGATCGATCTGGCGTGAGGCCACGATCGGCAGCAGCTCGGCGAAGTACTCGGAGACCGCAGCCATGTACAGCGGCTCGTCGCGGCGCACGCCCACGGCGGGGTCGCTGAACAGCCAGCCGGGGAATCCGCCGTTGTCCCACTCGGCACAGATGAACGGGCCGGGACGAACGATCGCGTACATGCCCTCGGCCGCCACGAGGTCGAGGAAACGGCCCAGGTCGAGTCCGCCGCTCGTGTCGAACGTGCCCCGGGTCGGCGAGTGTTCGTTCCACGCCACGTAGGTCTCGATCGTGTTGAGGCCCATGAGCTTGGCCTTGTGGATGCGATCGGCCCAGTAGTCGGGGTGCACTCGGAAGTAATGCAGCGCGCCCGCGAGGACGCGGAACGGCTCACCGTCGAGAAGAAAGTCGGCGTCGCCGATGCGGAAGTCAGGCATTGTCGTTCCCCCAGGTCGAGGTCGTCAGCGAAGGTCGAGCAGTGGCGAACCGCACGATCGACCACGACAGTGCGGGCAGAATCGCCTTCGCCCTGCCGTCGTCGACCGTCACGATGCCGAGGTCGAGCGCGAGCACGGCATCCGGGTCGGCCTGCGTATTGCTCGCGTGCCGGTCGCGGCCTGTCGGCACGCCGAGCGTGCGCTCGTACAGAACGGATGCGATGGGCGCGCCCTCGACGTCGATCGACACCTCGAGGGGGTCGGTCGTCGAGCGGTTCACGAGAAGCAGGGTCATCTCGTCTGCCTCGGTCAGCGCGATCACGTCGAGTAGCGAGACGTCTCCGTACTTCGACGTGTGCTGCCGATCCGAATGCACCCGTGTGCTCACCACGTCGCCGGTCGCGAAGCGTGCTGTCAGAGCGAACGGATGGAAGGTGGTCTGTCGCCAGGCGGGCCCGTTCGGCTCCGATCGGATGGGGGCGATTACGTTCACGAGCTGGGCGAGATTGGCCATGCTCACCACGTCGGAGTTGCGCAACAACGACATGAGCAGGCTGCCCACCACGACGGCATCGGTCACGGTGTACTCGTCTTCGATGATGCGCGGGTGATTCTTCCAGTCGCCGGCGAAGAGCGGCGGCTTGTCCACCTCGTTGAAGCGTGTCTGGTTCCAAACATTCCACTCGTCGACGCTGATGCCGATCGTGCGCTCGGAGCCGTGCGCGTCGAGGGTGTCGCGGATGATGTCGGCCACCGTGCGGATGTAGCGATCGAGTCCGACGCCCGATGCCAAGAAACTCTCGAGATCGCCGTTCTCCTCGTAATAGGCGTGCAGCGAGATATGGTCGAAGACGTCGATGCCGTGCTCGAGCACCGTCTTCTCCCACGTGCCGAAAGTGGGCATGTCGGCGTTCGAGCTCCCCGCGGCGACGAGCTCGATCGTCGGGTCGATCCACTTCATGACCCGGCCGGTCTCGGCGGCGAGCCGGCCGTACTCATCCGCCGTCTTGTGGCCGATCTGCCACGGCCCGTCCATCTCGTTGCCGAGGCACCAGAGCGTGATGCCGAAAGGCTCGTCGCGACCGTTGCCACGGCGCTGTTCGGCGAGCGTCGTGCCGGAGGGGTGGTTGCTGTATTCGAGAAGCGAGGCTGCCTCTTCTATGCCGCGGGTACCGAGGTTGACCGCATTCATGACCTCCACGCCGGCCGTCTCGGCCCACTCGGCGAACTCGTGCAGGCCCACCTGGTTGCTTTCGACGCTGTGCCAGGCCACCTCGAGCCGCGTGGGTCGTTCTGAGACCGGCCCCACGCTGTCTTCCCAACGGAACCCCGAGACGAAGTTGCCCCCGGGGTACCGGATGACGGTGGCCCCGAGTTCGCGCACCAACTCGAGCACGTCGCCTCGGAACCCCTGCTCGTTCGCCGTGGGATGACCCGGCTCGTAGATTCCGGTGTAGACGGCGCGGCCCATGTGCTCGACGAAGGAGCCGAACAGGCGGGGCGACACCGGGGCGATGATGTCGGACGGGGTGACGGTGACGCGGGCGTGGGCCACGGAGGATTCTCTTTCGGGTGTGCGTGAAGACGGCCCCCGCCAGCGCACTGACGGGGGCCGCAGGACGAGGAGCTAGTTACCGGTCTTGACGGTGAAGCCCTGTTCGTTTCCGTAGTCGGCCGTGGCCTTCTGCCACGCCTCGAGTCCGGTGTTCAGGTCGGACTTGTCGGCGTAGGACTTGCCGACGGTGTCGTTGAAGATGCTGTTCGAGTAGACCTGGAAGGGCAGGTACTGCCATCCCTTCACGACGTCTTTCGACGACTGCACCAGAACCTGGTTGATCTTCTGACCACCGAAGTAGGGGCTCTCGTAGTTCAGGAACGAGTCGTTGTTGAGGTCGGCGACGGTAGAGGGGAAGCCGCCCTTGGCGATCGACGTCTGCGTTCCGTCGCCCTCGTTCATGTACTGCAGGAACCCGGCTGCGGCGAGCTTGTTCTTGCTCTGCTTCAGGATCGCGTCGCCGCCTCCGCCGTTCTCGGCGCTGGCTGCCTGTCCCTTCTCCCACGTGGGCATGGGGGCTACGCGCCAGTCGCCGGAGGCCTGTGCGACGCCCGACTCGAGGTTTCCGGGCATCCAGGCACCGATGGTGAGGGTCGCGATGCTGCCATCGCCGAGTCCCTTGTACCACTCGTCGCTCCACGAGGTGATGGGCGAGACGAGTCCGCCCTCGACGAGCTGGCTCCAGGTGTCGGCGAACTTCTTCGAGCCCTCATCCTGCAGGTTGATCGAGACATCGGTCGACTTCTCGGTCTTGTACGGCTGGCCGCCCGCCTGCCAGATCATGCTCGTGGTGAAGCCCGCGTCGCCGGTGTCGTTGGTGATGTACTTCGTAGGGTCTGCGGCGTGCAGCTGCTTGGCCGCGGCGACGTACTCATCCCACGTGGTCGGCACGGCGATGCCGTACTGGTCGAAGACGGCCTTGTTGTAGAACAGCGCCATAGGGCCGGAGTCCTGCGGGAGGGCGTAGACGCCGTCGTTCAGGCTGACCGAGTTCCAGGTGCTGTCGGTGTATTTGTCGGCGAAGGAGTCGAATCCGAAGCCCTTCAGATCGACGAGCGAGTCGCTGAGTGCGAACTGGGGCAGGGCGTAGTACTCGATCTGGGCGACGTCGGGCGCACCCGATCCGGCCTTGATCGCGTTCTGCAGCTTCACGTACTGGTCGTTGCCGGTTCCGGCGTTGACGACCTTGACCGTGATCTTCGGGTGTTCCTTCTCGAAGTCCTTGGCGATCTGCTCGACGGCCGGGGCCCAGGCCCAGACGGTGATCGTCGTCTCGGTGTCGAGAGCCTTGGCGATGTCGTCGGCGTTGCCGGTCTCGGCGCTGCCGCCAGCCGAAGAGCAGGCCGAGAGGGCGAGGCCCAGGGCGAGGACGCCCGTGAGGGCGGCGGCGCCCCTACGGAGGCGTCGTGTGCTGCGAATCTTCATGATGTGCCTTTCACTTCCTTGTGTGTTGAACAGGTGATGCGGGGGATGGGACGAGTAGGTGGATCACGCCTTGACGCTTCCGGCGGTGAGACCCGACTGCCAGTACTTCTGCAGGAACAGGAACGCCACGATGATCGGAACGATCGTGAGCAGCGATCCCGTGACGACCAGGTTGTAGATGGCGTCACCGCCGACCGTCTGCGACTGCTGGTTCCACTGGTTCAGCCCGACCGTGAGCGGGTACCAGGTGGGCTCGGACAGCATGATCAGGGGCAGGAAGTAGTTGTTCCACGTCGCCACCACGGTGAACAGCAGAACCGTGACGATGCCCGGGGTCAGTAGGCGCAGTGAGATGGTGAAGAACGTGCGCATCTCGCCGGCCCCATCCATGCGCGCCGCCTCGAGCACCTCGGTCGGCACCGCGTCGAGGGCGTAGGTCCAGATCAGGTAGAGGCCGAACGGGCTGATCAGCGAGGGCAGGATGATCGACCACGGCGTGTTGGTCAGGCCCAGCTGGCTGAACATCAGGAAGGTCGGAACCGCCAGGGCCGTGCCCGGGATGGCGACGGCGCCGAGGACGACGGCGAAGACGAGCTTCTTGCCGGGGAAGTTGAACTTGGCGAGCCCGTAGCCGCCGAGAGCGGCGAGCAGGGTGGCTCCGCCGGCGCCCACCACCACGTACAGCAGTGTGTTGCCGAACCAGCGCACGAACTCGCCGTTGCCGTAGGTGAGGGTCTGCGAGATGTTGTCGAACAGCGAGAAGTCTCCGCTGAACCAGAGACCGAACGAGCTGAGCAGCTCGGACTGGGTCTTGGTCGAGCTGACGAACAGCCAGAACAGCGGGAAGAGCGCGTACACGACCATGACGGCCATGACGATGGTGAGCAGGATAGACCGGCGCTGGTGAACGCCTCGGCCCTTGAGCGAACGCGTGTGCCTCGTCGCTCGCGACGACGTTCGTTTGCCCGGTCGGGAGTCTGCTGACGGGACGGAGATCGTGGCCTGGGTCATCTCAGACCTCCTTTCGCGAGCCGCGGTTTTGCACGACGAGTGCGATCACGGCGGTGGCGACGCCCATGACGATGGCGATGGTGGCCGCGTAGTTGTACTGCTGGCCCGAGAACGACAGGTTGTAGGCGTACATGTTGGGCGTGAACGAGGTGACGATGGTGTTCTTCGCCAGAGGCTTCAGGATGTTCGGCTCGTTGAAGAGCTGGAAGCTGCCGATGATCGAGAAGATGGTTCCGATCACGATGGCTGGCCTGAGGGCGGGCAGCTTGATGTTGCGGATGATGCGCAGGTGGTTGGCGCCGTCGAGCTCCGCCGCCTCGTAGAGATCGGTCGGGATGACTCGGAGAGCCGCATAGAAGAGCAGCATGTTGTAGCCGACGAACTCCCACGTGACGATGTTGCCGATCGAGGCCAGCACCCATTCGTTCGAGAGCGGGTCGGGCAGCGAGATCCCGAAGAAGTCGTTGATGTTGGCGACGAGACCGAAGCGGATCCCGTACATGAATCCCCACATGAGCGTCGCCACGACGGCAGGCACCGCGTAGGGCAGGAAGATGCCGATGCGGAAGAACGCCGGGAAGTGCAGACGCGCACTGTCGATCGCGAGGGCGGCGAACAACGCGAGCAGCAGCATGATGGGAACCTGCACCACGAGGAAGATCGACACCCGACCGAGCGACTCCCAGAACTTGGAGTCGCCGAGCACCTGGATGTAGTTCGCGAACCCCACGAAGGAGTTGCCGCCGACGAGCTGGTCTTTGAAGAAGCTCAGGTAGATCGAGTAGACGACCGGGGCTACCAGCACGAACGCGAAGATGAGCATGAACGGGCCGATGAACTTCCAGCCTGTCCAATCGCGCTTCGCCTTCTGCGAGGCCGAGCCTCGGCCCAGCCGGGGCGCGACCGCCCGGGGCGGATCCTGTGACACCGTCGTCATTTCACATTCTCATTCTTCTCTTGAGTCTCGCGTCGGGGGGTGAGCGCTCATCCGCTAGGTCAGATGTTTACGCAAACACGATTCGATCACGCTAGCATGTTTACGTAAACAAATAGCACGCGCGGCTGTGATTTATCGCGTGCAGATTTCGGGGAACAGTGAACTCTCGGTCAGACAATGTGGTCTTCGATGCGCAGCAGCGCCGCACGCGCGGACCATCGATGGCCGACGTCGCGGCCATCGCAGGAGTCTCCGCCCAGACCGTCTCACGGGTGGCGAACGGCATGACCAACGTAGACCCGTCGACCAAAGACAGAGTCGTGGCAGCGATGAACGAGATCGGCTACCGACCCAACAGCGCGGCTCGTGCTCTGAAGACCGGGCGCTTCAAGTCGATCGGCGTGATCATGTTCACCCTGTCGACCTTCGGCAACATGCGCACCCTCGACGCGATCGCGACCGCCGCGGCACAGGCGGGCTACTCCATCACCCTCATCCCCATCGCCCTGCCGACGCAGGTGGAGTTGCTCGGTGCATTCAGCCGCCTCGGTGAACACGCCGTCGACGGGGTGATCGTGATCGTCGAATCCCACATCCTCGACCGATCGGATGTCTCGCTGCCCACCGGCCTGCCCGTGGTGATCGTCGACTCCGACGCGGGCGACAAGTACAGCGTCGTCGACACCGATCAGGCGTCGGGCGCTCGCGACGCGACCCAGCACCTTCTCGAGCTCGGCCACCAGACCGTCTGGCATGTCTCCGGGCCGAAGGATTCGTTCAGCGCATCGCGCCGTCGCGAGTCGTGGCAGGCGACGCTGATCGCGGCGGGCGCCGAGGTGCCCGAGGTGCTGATCGGCGATTGGACCGCGAACTCCGGCTACCTCTGCGGTCTCGAACTGGCGAAACGAGACGACGTCACCGCCGTCTTCGCTGCGAACGATCAGATGGCACTCGGCCTGATGCGCGCCTTCCACGAGAACGACATCGACGTTCCCGACCGCATCAGCGTCGTCGGTTTCGACGACATGCAGGAGGCCAGCTCGTTCTGGCCGCCCCTCACGACCGTGCACCAGGACTTCAGCGCGGTGGGCCGCCTGTGCCTCGAGAAGCTCCTCGATCAGATCGACGGATCCGGCACCTCGCGCGGCGTCGCCGTCATCCCGACGAGCCTGATCGAGCGCCAGAGCACGGCTGCGCCCGCCTCGCGAACCTAGCCCGCGGCATCCGCGCCCCATGGGCGCACCCGCGCCCGGTCGGCCAGCAGCGGATGCGCCTAACAGGCGCGCACGCGCCTCGCCCTAGTCGCGCGAGACGTCGGTGCGGTGAAAGTTCAGGTGCGAGCGCGAGGCTGTCGGGCCACGCTGACCCTGGTAGCGCGAGCCGTACTCCGTCGATCCGTAGGGCTTCTCCGCAGAGCTCGACAGGCGGAAGAAACAGAGCTGGCCGATCTTCATTCCGGGCCAGAGCTTGATCGGCAGCGTCGCTACATTCGACAGCTCGAGGGTCACATGACCCGAGAATCCGGGGTCGATGAATCCCGCGGTCGAGTGCGTGAGCAGTCCGAGGCGACCGAGCGAGCTCTTTCCTTCGAGCCGCGCTGCCACGTCGTCGGGCAGCGTGACGAGCTCGAAGGTGGAGCCCAGCACGAACTCGCCCGGGTGCAGGATGAACGGCTCGTCTGCCTTGGCCTCGATCAGCCGCGTGAGTTCGGGCTGATCCTCGGCCGGGTCGATGAAGGGGTACTTGTGGTTGTCGAACAGCCTGAAGAAGCGGTCGAGGCGCACGTCGATGCTCGACGGCTGGATCAGCTCGGGCTGGTAGGGGTCGAGGCCGATGCGGCCCGCGTCGAGTTCGGCCTTGATGTCACGATCGGATAGCAGCACGGCCATAGCCTAGCCAGTGCACACCCCTGCCAGGCTGATGAGCGCTCGCACTATGGTGGTCGCATGGATGCCGCCGACCAGTTCTCCCGGGCGCTCTCGGCCCCATCGACGCTTCCTTCCGAACTCTCGGGGCTCGACTCCGATCCGCTCTGGGCGGCCCTTCTCACGAGCGTGCAGAATGTGGTGCTCCGTGAGATCCGTGCGGGGCGGCATCCCGAACTCGCCGACGAGTCACGGCGCGAGGCATGGCCGGCAGCCCTCGATCGACTCGGCGACGATGCGCGCGTGCGCATCGGCCGCGAGATCGTCGACAAGCTGAGCGTGAGCACGGTCGACGAGCTCTGGAGCACTTGCATGCGCGTGCTCGGCACCTCCACGGGCGCGAGCGACGTCGACCGTGCGGCCGAATCGGATGCGCGGGGCACGTCGATCGCCGTGGCGAGCGGCAACCCGGTGGCGCAGGAGCACCTCGTCGATCTGCTCGAACTGCTCGGCGAGGTCGTCGACACACAACTCGCCGACCGCTTCGGAGTTCGCGCAGACGATCCGCGCCCCGAGCCGATCGAGTTCTCGCTCTCCGACGCCGGACCGGCACCCGAGCCCGTGACGGAACCCCGCGCCGCGTCCGTCACCTCGGGATTCACCGCGCCGGTTCCCGTGGCCATGGCCGACGCGGGCCTCGTCGTGTCGATGCCGCCCGCCCTGACGGAGCCGCCGGCCCAGCCCGCGGCCGTGCCGGTGTTCGACTGGGCGGCCGACCCGTCGCATCCGGTGTCGACGCCAACGGAGGCGCAAAACGGACCGCCGGGCGATCCGGGATGGCGCCCCGTTCCGACGAAACCGACGACGCGTACGCCGGCGCCCCTCGGTCGTCGCGCGGGGGCGTTTCTCATCGACAGGGCCGTCACGATTCTCATCACCGCCGCGGCGTATCTGCTCTTCGTATGGCCCGCGACCGCTGCGGCCTCGTCGAGCCCGGAGACAGGTGTGCTCGTCGTCGCCCTGGCCCTCGTCGGAGTCGTCGTTGTGAGTCTCGCCTGGTTCGTGGTCGTGGCGTGGATGGTCGGCACCCGCGGTGCATCTCCCGGAAAGCGCCTCATGCGCATCGAGGTCACGGGATACTCATCCCCCGGCCCTATCGGATTCGGCCGGGCGCTGCTGCGCGAGCTGATTCTCGCGGCCTTCGCGATCGGAACCGCGCTCACCGCGTGGCTGCCCTACGCATCCGTCTTCTGGGACTCGTCGAAGCTGCTGCGCGGCTGGCACGACAAGGCGGTCGACGACATCGTGGTCGAGGTCGCACGGCTCTGAAGGGTCGTGCTGCGCCGCGGATCGTCGGTTAGGCTATGGATGCCTGCGGCTCGAAAGCAGGCCACGCGGATGTAGTTCAATGGTAGAACTTCAGCTTCCCAAGCTGATAGCGCGGGTTCGATTCCCGTCATCCGCTCTCACGAGAAACGCCCGTCAGAACTTCGAGTTCCGGCGGGCGTTTCTGTTGCTACTGGGCCTACTAGCGGCGGGCAGCACCACGGCCGCGCACCTGGATCCAGATGATCAGCACGATGATCGCGCCGATGATCGATCCGATGATGCCGGCAGGCTGGAAGAACCCCTCCTGCGCGTCGGCACCGAAGATCAGGAAGCCGAGGAATCCGCCGACGAACGAGCCGACGACGCCGAGCACGATCGTCATTCCGATCGACAGGTTCTGCTTGCCGGGAACGACGAGACGGGCGACGGCGCCGGCGATGATGCCGACGACGAGAATGCTGATGATGAGTCCGAGCATGATGATGACCTCTTCAGGTGAAGTGCGTTGTGAATGCACGGTGTCGCCGCCCGGTGCCGAGCGGTGATCCCAATCAACCAGCAAAAGGGGCGGCCAAACACACCCCTAGGGGTGTAAGTTCTACCCATGACATCGACGAGTACTCGACCCCTCACGGTCGCGCTCGTCGACGACTACGACGTGGTCCTCGTCGGTCTCGCGCACATGTTCGACTCGTACTCCGAGCGCGTGGTCGTCGCGGAGATCGACGCCACCACGGGCCTCAGCGACACCGTCGACATCGTGATGTACGACTCGTTCGCCCAACCCGAGTCCGACCACGACGAGATCAGCGCCCTCGTCGGCAACCCCCGCGCGGGCAAGGTGGTGATGTACACCTGGAATTTCCATCCCGATCTCGTCGCAGGCGCACAGCAGCAGGGAGTCCACGGCTACCTCTCGAAGACACTGCCCGCCCGCGAGCTCGTGGCGTCGCTCGAGCGTATTCACGCCGGTGAAACAGTGATCAGCGAGCCGCCTCGGCGGGCGAGTCCGGCGTCCGGTCTCGACTGGCCCGGTCGCAGCGAGGGCATCGCCGACCGCGAATCAGAGATCCTCGCCCTGATCACTCAGGGCAAGAGCAATGCCGAGGTGGCGCGACTCACCTACCTCAGCCCCAACACCGTCAAGAGCTACATCCGCAGCATCTACCGCAAGATCGGGGCGACGAGTCGAACCCAGGCGGTTCTCTGGGGCGTCGCCCACGGGTTCACACCCGACAACCACCGCATCGACCACTGGCGCGGCGGCCCCTGACGTCAGGAATCCGCTAATGCCCCCGAGGCGAGCGGTTCTCCGTGTTGCGCACCTGGTCGTCGAGGTCGGCAGGATCGAGGTCTGCCTCTTTGAACGATGTACTGAGCGGCAGCCGCAGTTGCAGATCGCTGCCCTTGCAGATGTCTACGCGCCCGTGCTCGAGTACGAAGTCGAGCACGTGCCCGCCCGTCGAGAGTTCATCGTCGATGAAGTGCACGTGCCCTCCGGGAACGCCGATCCCGCGCTCGTACAGCGGAGTGCGGAACCCCGCGACCGTGCCCGTGATCGATTCGAACGACACGATCGCCTCGTCTTTCACCGCCTCGCGCATGGGCGGATACGGCTTCTGCTGGCGCCTGACCGTGCGCGTCGTCACCGACTCGAAGCGGCCCGTCACCCGAACGGCGAACAGATAGTTCTGCGAGTCCTCGAGCTCGATGATGCGGGCCACCACATCCGTTCGCGACATCCGACTGGTGACATCGAATCCGATCACCGGCTCGAACGGCATCACCACGGCGAACGGCGTGAGGTCGTCGGCGGATGCCCGTTCCACCGAGCCGTCGGCGCGCAGCCGATGGCATACGCCGTCGAGCACCAGCATCTCGCCGTCGAGCGCATTGAACGTTCCGAGTCCGAAGTCGCCGTGCTCGAGCAGCTCGACCACCGTCAGATCGCCGTCGTAGACGCCGTCGAGCAGGGCGCTCATGAGGCTGGTCTGGAACACTGTCCGTCGCTGATCGTCCACCCGCCCAGTATGCCCGTCGGGCATCCACATGCACCTGACGTAGCCTGTGGATCATGAGCACATCAGCCGACCTGACCGCCGAGGGACAGCAGTTCGTCACCGAGAGGCATCTGGCCATCCTGTCGACCATCTCTCCCAGTGGCAGCATCCACTCCGTGCCCGTGGGATTCACCTACGCCGACGGCGTGCTGCGCATCATCACCGGCGACGGCACCCAGAAGGTGCGCAACATCGAGCGCGCCGGCCACGCAACCGTCAGCCAGGTCGACGGCATCCGTTGGCTGACCCTGTCTGGGCCGGCTCGCATCGAGCGCGATCCCGAGGCCGTCGCGGATGCCGTCGCCCGGTACGCGGTCCGGTACCGGCAACCCCGGGTCAATCCGGCGCGTGTCGTCATCCGGGTGGATGTCGACGGCCTCCTGGGTTCCAGCGGGCTGCGCGCGAGCCAGACGCCGCGCGAGGACTGATCAGCGCGGAGGTACGACCGTGTGGTTGATCTCCCAGCCCGAATCCCACTCGTCGGAGAAGAATCCCGACATCTCTTCGGTTCCGTAAGGCAGCGCCTTCGAGTTCATCGACCGACGTGCCCGCGCAGGCGAGGGCGGGTTCTCGTCGTGCTCCTCGGCGTCGTCCATGTGATTACTCCAGTTGCTCGGTGACCTGCATAGGGTACGTCGCGGAGCGCCCGGTGCAACAGGTCTAGTGGGCGACTTCGCAGAGAGAGACAATCCGTCTATACATAGCCACGCGGCTTCCATGTCGGCGGAACACCGGGCTCCTCGGTGTAGACGAGGCCCTGTCCGCTGTTCGCGGAGGCAGACAGCAGGTCGAGCCACTCGCGGTTGATCGGACCGAGGTTCGAGTCGAGGAAGCGAAAGTAGAGAGGAAGCGCGGGCGTCAGCCAGATGCTCGATCGGCCGCTTCCCACGGACACGTCTTCCTTCCACGAGAAGAAGAAACTTTCGCCCCTTCGGAGCTTGGCCCCAATGACGAGTTGAAGGTGCAGCAGCGCCCGGTCGGCGATGTCGATCTCGAGTTCGGATCGAGCGTAGATCAGTTTTCCCATTGCTCTTTTCTTCGTGCGGGCGCCCCGCAGGGCGGGCCCGCATAACTGTAGAGAAAATTCTGAGGCCGCTTTCTGGGACTTGACAAAGCTCGTTTCCATGGGAAATAAACGCGCCTTTGGCGTGTCGCAAACGGGTGCGTATGCTCGTCATTACTCGAACATATATTCGAAGGAGTGGAGCGGATGAGCATCTCGTATACGGCCGAAGCGGTCACCCTGTGGGTCGACGACGACGTGCCCTCGCGCATGGTCTGGAATGGCCGGCGCTGGCGCGTCTCCGACATGCCCACCCCTCTCGAAGATCTGGCCTGGTCTCGGGTCACGCACCCGCCCATGATCCGCGGGTGGCGATTCCAGGCCACCAATGAGCTCGGCGTGAGCTTCGTCTTCGACGTCATCTGGTCGGTGTCAGATCGGGAGTGGTCGCTGGTTCGGGTCTACGACTGAGCAGACCCGGCCTGGCCCGATGGCCCCCGAGTAGGGCATGCTAGAAGGGCTACGACACGAAAGGTGCCGCATGCTTCCGTTTCTCATCGTCGGCGCGATCGGCTTGCTCCTCCTGCTCACGAGCATCATCATCGGCGATCTGCTCGATCTCGTAGGTATAGGCGATGGCCTGGTCTCGGGAATCGCGATCGGAGCTGCGCTGTCGATCTTCGGGGTCGCCGGGGTCATCACGGTGTCGAATGATCTGCCCACCTGGCTCACCTACGTCATCGCGGTAGCCCTCGCCCTCGTCGCACTCGTCGCCATCCAGCTGTTCGTCAGCCACATCGCCAAGCAAGAGAGCGGTGGCCACTACTCCCCCGTCGGCCTCGTCGGATTCACGACGGTGAACACCGGGCCCGCCGGCGGAGAAGTAAATCTCGATGACGTGCGCGAGCTCGAGCGGCGATCCGCCATCAGCGACGCGACCATCGCTGCGCAGACGCGCATCCGGGTCGTCGAAGAAGACGGCTATCGGGTCAAGGTCGTGGCCGTCGTCGAAGACAGCGCCGCCTCCTAGAGCCACAGACCCCTACAGAGAGGAAGCCCAGTACATGGACTTCATCAGCAGCAACACGTCCATCGTCGCGGTGGTCGTCGTCATCGTCATCATCGTGGCGTTGCTCGGCTTCATCGCCAGCCGCATTCGCCGCGTTCCGCCGAACCAGGCGCTCATCGTCGTCGGCCGCGGCGCCGCGAAGGATGCGGCCTCCGGCATCACCTCGCCCCAGAAGGTCATCATCGGTGGCCGCACGTTCATCTGGCCGATCTTCCAGGAGGGCTTCAAGCTCTCGCTCGAGCAGTACCAGACCTCGGTCGATGTGACGGCGATCGACAGCAACTTCATTCGCACCTCGGTGAAGGCCACGGTCAACTTCAAGGTCACCGGCAGCGAAGACGGCGTGCGTCGCGCCGCCCAGCGCTACCTGCTGCAGCAGGCGAAGCTGCCCGAGATCGTGCAGCAGTCGCTCGAAGGTTCGCTGCGTGGACTCATCGGTGGCCGGGCCGTCGACGAGCTCGTCAAGAGCTTCGCGCAGCTGGCCCAAGATGCGGTAACCGAGACCAAGGGCGAGCTCGCCGAGCTGGGCCTGCAGATCGAGACCCTGAACATCCGCGAGATCGAGACCCCGGGCTCGACCTACCTCGCCGACCGCGGTCGCGCCGAGGCCGCCCAGGCTCGCCAGATCGCCGAGGTGCGCGAGGCAGAGACCGTGCGCGCCGCGGCCCTGTCGCGCATCGAGAACGAGCAGCTCACGGCAGAGCGCCAGCGCGAGCTCGACATCCGCGTCGCGTCGATCAAGGCCGACACCGAGCGCGCCAACGCCGAGGCAAACGCAGCCGGTGAACTCGCCCGCGCCGAGCAGGCCACCTTCGTGGCCGGCAAGGAGCGCGAGGCCGTGGTCGAGCAGGCCAAGGTCGCCGAGCAGCGACTCAACATCGAGGTTCGCCAGCCCGCCGAGGCCGCGGCCTATGCCGCTGTACAGAAGGCACAGGCCGATCGCGACACCGAGAAGGCGTCCGTCGACGTCGAGGTGTACCGCCGCCAGCAGACGGCAGAGGCAGCACGCACCGCGGCCGTCAACGAGGCCGAATCGATCACCGCCCTCGGTAACGCCAACGCGGCCGCCACCCGGGCCAAGGGAGAGGCCGAGGCCGCCGCGGTCAAGGCACTCGCCGAGGCGCAGAACCTGCTGAGTCGCGAGGCGCTGGCCTCGCGGGCGATCGACGCGATGCCCGAGGTCGCCCGCCGCATGGCCGAGCCGCTGTCGAACGTCGACAACATCTCGATCATCTCGACCGAGGGCGCGAGTGCGCTCACGAAGTCGGTGGCGCAGAACATGACCGAGCTGCCCGAGGTCATCAAGCAGGCCACGGGCCTCGACCTCAGCGCATTGCTCGCCGGCATCGGAGGAGGCCTCGCGGCCAAGTCGACCGGCAGCGGCACCGGCGCCGGAGCGAGCGTCGCCGGCACCGGCCGCACGGCAACCGCCACGTCGCCCGCGACCGACGCGGAGTCGCCGGTCATCTAGAGCAGCACCCCGCCGAGCGCGGGAGTTCTCGCCTGCTGCGGTGGCCCAACCACTGCGGCGGGCTCGAGCTCCCGCGCTCGTCTGTCACTGCGATGTCGAGATCCCGCTAGAGCCAGTGCCCATCTGCCAATACGGTGAACCCATGAGCACCACGCACCGCACCGCCGAGGGCACGACGAACCTCTCGGCCGGCATCCAGTTCGCCGCGATGGGGATCGTGTGGGGTGCGAGCTTTCTCTTCATGAAGGTGGCCCTCGAAGGCACATCGTTCGGGCAGGTCGCGTGGAGCCGTCTCGTGCTGGGCGGCCTGGCTCTCGGCATCGTGATGCTGATCACCCGCAGCTCGCTGCCTCGTTCGCCGAAGGTCTGGGCGCACTTCGTGGTGGTCGCCATCTCGGGATCGGTGCTGCCCTATCTACTCTTCGCTTGGGCGGAGCAGTACGTGTCGAGCGGCCTGGCCAGCATCTACAACGCGGTGACGCCGATCACCACCGCGCTCATGGCCACACTGGTGTTCCGCGTCGAGAAGCTCAGCCGGGCGCAGATCCTGGGGGTCGCGGTCGGCATCGTCGGGGTGGTCGTGATCATCGGCCCGTGGCGCTTCGTGCCCACGGCCGCCGCCACCGGCTCTCCGGTGACCGAACTCGCAGGTCAGCTCGCCTGCCTCGGATCGGCGGTCTGCTACGGATTCACCTTCAGCTATCTGCGACGCTTCATCACGGGCCGAGGCGTATCGGGAGTGACCACGGCCTTTCTGCAGATCGGCCTCGGCGGCGCCATCATGCTGGTCTTGACGCCGGTCGTGGCCATCGGTGCGGTGCACCTGACGCCCGCGATCGTCGCGAGCCTTCTCGTTCTGGGAATCATGGGCACCGGCATCGCCTACCTCTGGAACATCAACGTCCTCCTCGCCTGGGGTCCGACCGCGACCTCGACCGTCACCTACCTGACGCCGATCGTGGGAGTCTCCCTCGGCATCCTGGTTCTCGGCGAGACGCTCTCGTGGAACGAGCCGCTCGGCGCAGTGCTCGTCTTCGTCGGGATCCTTCTCGCCCAGCGTCGACTCCGCCTCCCGCGTCGGCTCACAGGCGGTCGCGCTCCGCGCTGACGCGGGGCACCAGTGCGATAGCGGCGGCAGGGAACAGCGCCACGGCCACGAAGGCGAGCGGATACCCGACGAGACCGATCAGCGCTCCGACCGCCGGGCCCACGATCGAGGCCGCCACATACTGCCCCGTGTTCTGCACTCCGAGGGCCCGGCCACTCCAGGCTGGCCCCGCGGTCTCGGCTACCGAAGTGAAGGCGAGCCCGTTGTCGGCGACGACAACGACGGTGGCGACCACGAAGACCACGGCTGCGACGCCCCACGACGCCGCGTCAGAGAGAGCGAGCAGCAGCATCACGGCGCCAGCTGACAGCGCGACCCAGCGCAGCGGGCGCACGCGACTGCCGAGGCGGTCGCTCCACACGCCCACGAGAATGCGCCCGAGGGCGCCGACGAACTGCGCCGCGCCGACGAGCACGCCCGCGGCGAGCGGCTCCCAGCCGAGTTCGGTGACCAGCCACACGAGCCCGAACGTCGACACCGTGAACTGGGGAACCACCAGCAGAACCGACACCACGTGGATGCGCCACAGAAATGCGCTGCCCCGGTAGGGATTCGCGACGCGCGCTTCGGGCGCTCCGGATGCCGCTGGCACGTCGGCCTCGTCGCCAACGGATGCCGACGGCACCGCCGGGCGCGTCACGGTGGCTCCCGGAGGCGCGGTGCGAATGCCCAGCCCACAGACCAGTGCAAAGACCGCCGCGATCAGACCGGGAACGAGCAGCGCCGACGGAACACCGCCGCTCTCCGCGGCGACGGGAACAGAGACGGCCGCGATCGTGACTCCGAGCGGAACGGCCATCTGCCGGATGCCCATGGCGAGTCCGCGACGGTTGCTCGGAAACCAGCGCACCACCAGCGAGCCACTCGCCGAATTGGTGCTGGCCGCGGCCATGCCGCCGACGAGCAGGAAGGCTCCGATGGCGACGTAGCCATCGACCGCCATGGCCCCGAACGCCGCCAGCGCTGTGACGGCGAGGCCGACCGTGATGACCCAGCGCTCTCCGATACGGTCGACGAGCGCGCCCCAGGCGAAGAGAGTCAGCACCATTCCCACCGTCGGCGTCGCCGCCAGCAGTCCGGCCTCGGCGAGCGTGAGTCCACGCTGGGTGTGCAGCAGCAGAATGAGGAACGCGGGGGTGTTGATGAAGACGGTACCGGCAGCCTGGGCGCCCACGCCGAGCGCGAGGTTCACCCACGCACTCGGGCGGATGCCGGCAATCGCGGCTGCGCGGGTCGTCTCGGTCGACGTCATGGGAGGCTCCTTCGTGCGGCTTCTCGAGCTCGCACGTTTATTGGTATACCATTGCGGTATACCAAGCAAGTCGGACTTCCTCCTCCTCTTTCCTCAGACGGGCGCAGACATGACAGACGGCACCGAGCGGGCGACGCAGACGTCGCAGCTCTATGAACGCCTCCGCACCTCGATCCTGACCCTCGAGCTGCTGCCCGGCCAGAGCCTGGCCGAGCGGGGCCTCGAGTCGCGGTTCGAGGCATCCAGAACCCCCGTGCGGGCCGCCCTCGTTCGCCTCGAAGCCGAGGGTCTGGTGCGCCGCGACGGCCGCAGCTACACCGTCGCGCCGATCGACCTGGCCGAGATCGCCCAGCTCGCGGAGTACCGCGAGGCCGTCGAGACCGCGGCGGTGCGGCTGACGATTCAGCGCGCGTCAGACGCGCAGCTCGATGCCTTGGCCGACGAGCTCACCTCGATGGCAGATGCCGGGGCAGCCGGAGAGAGCGTGCAGGCGGGTGGCGATTTCCACTCTCGCCTGGCCGACCTCTCCGACAATCCGTTCTTCACCTCCGGTGTGACGACGTCGCTGCGTCGCCTGGAACGCACCCGCTGGCTCGAGGCCCGCTCTGCCGGTTCACGCGATCACGCGCACGACGAGCACCTCCGCATCCTCGCCGCCGTTCGTGCGCGCGATGCCGACGGTGCCGCGGCGCTCATCGCGGAGCACATCCGCGGCACGCACGAGCGCCTGCGCGAGTCTCTCCGCTCCGACGAGTGGCGTCGAGCCCACGCTCTGCCGTGACCTATTCAGGAGGAGCGCGTCGCCGACGCCACTATCCACACGGCTGAGCTCTCCTCCTGAATTGGCTACAAGGCTCTCCGCCTATGCTGGCCGGATGGTCACCGAACACCGCTTCTCGGGTCGCATCGCCGGCTTCGGCACTTCATCTGGCACGCGCATCGTCATCGGAATCTGGGCCGAGTCGCCGCTCGGCGAGTTCGCCGATGTGATGCTCGAGGACTCCTCTGGCCATCGCACACTGCTCGCCCCCAGCGACGAGATCGCCGAGTTCGTCTCGTCGACCTACTCGTTCGACGAGGTGCGCGTGGTGCCGGTCACGACGAGGCGCGTCGACGGCGGTCTGGCCGTGACGGCGGGCGACCTGTCGGTGCGGATGCGCGTGGGCGGCCTCTCGACGCTCGGCCGGCTGCTGCGGGTGGTGCCGTCGTTGGTGGCGACGCACCCTGCCTGGCTGCGGGTCATCGATCCCGTGGCGAGTCGTCTCGTCGCCGGCGTTCACACGGCTGGAACCGCGGGCAATGGCCGGCAGGAGTTCTACGGAGTGACGCTCATCCGGGCACTCGACGACGTCGTCGTGACCCGCGGAGGCGAGAGCCTGGGCGCGATGGCTCCTCTTGATCCGCCGGTGACGTTCGGCTTCGGATCGGCTCCGCCCGCCCCCTCCATCGTCGACGTGGTCACGACGATCCGCGAGTAGCCCTTGTCACTGTCGCCAGCGGTACTCCACCTCGGGGCGCCCTGGCGTACCGTAGCGCGGCGCCCGGTCGGCCCGCCCCGAGTCGGCGAGGTATTCCAGGTAGCGCCGAGCAGTCACGCGCGATGCGTGGATCTCCTCGGCCAGCTCACGCGCCGACACTCCCCCGCCCGACTCCGCGAGCAGGGTCGACACCGCGTTGAGCGTCTCGGGACTCAGTCCCTTGCCGAGGCCGGGGTCGTTCGACGTTCGCAGCGCGGCGAACGCACCGTCGACATCCCTCTGGCTCGCGACGGTCGGCGACTGCGCGAACAGGCTGCGGAAATCGCGGTAGCTCGTGAGCTTGTCGGTGAACACCCCGAAGGTGAACGGCTTGATCAGGTACTGCACGATGCCGGCCGCGATGGATGCGCGCACCACCTCGGCCGAGCGCACCGCGGTGATCGCGATCACGTCGACGTCGACGCCGCCGGCCCGGATGCGACGACACAGTTCGAGACCATCGATGTCGGGCAGATTCATGTCGAGCAGGATCAGGTCGATGCGCTCGGCCGCCTGGCCCAGTGATGCCTTCAACAGCCGCACGGCCTCGGCCCCCGTGTGCGCGACGCCGGCGACCTCGAAGCCGTCGAGCCGGCCCACGTAGAGGGCGTGCGCCTCGGCCGTGATCACCTCGTCTTCGACGATCAGCACCCTGATCACAGGCAGCATCCGCTCACGAGTCGACCCGCGCGGTCATGGGCAGCGTCACGGTGAACACCGCGCCCACGTGCTCGCTGAGCTCGATGGTTCCACCGAGGCGGGCGACCGTCTGCCGAACGAGCGCCAGCCCGATGCCGCGGCCCAAGGCATCCGTCTCTTTGGTCGAGTACCCGCGGCCGAAGACCCGGTCGCGCGCGTCGTGGTCGATGCCCGGCCCCGAGTCGGAGACCTGCACGACGAGGTCGTCTTCGCCGTCGCCGAGGCCGAGATAGACCTCGACCCACGGCTCGGTTCCCGGCGCGGTTCCGGATGCGGCGGCGTCGAGCGCGTTGTCGACGAGATTGCCGAGAATCGTCACGACGTCGGCGGGCTCGAAGCCCTGTGTTCCCGGGTCGAGATGCGTCTCGAGCTTGAGGGCCACGCCTCGCTCGCGCGCCTGCGCCGCCTTGCCCAGCATGAGCGCGGCGATCACGGGTTCGTCGATCGACACGAGCACCCGGTCGGCCAGGCGCTGGCTCAGGTTGAGCTCGTCGGCGGCGAAGCGCAGCGCCTCGTCGCTGCGTCCGAGCTCGAGCAGCGACGCGATGGTGTGCAACCTGTTCGCGAACTCGTGGGTCTGCGAGCGCAGTGCATCCGACATCGTTCGCATCGATTCGAGCTCGCCCGTGACCCGCAGGAGCTCGGTGCGGTCACGCAGCGTCGTGACCGTTCCGAGCGACCGGATGCGGCCCGTTCCGCGCTGCGCCTCGGCGGGCAGGGCCGGCTGATGGTTCACGACGAGAACGTGGTCGCGGGTCACGAACACCTCGTCGCGAGCCTCGCCCTCCTGCAGCAGCAGCGCCTTGAGCGAGGCGGGAATATCGAGCTCGTCGACCGGGCGCTCCGGACCGCCCGGCATGAGGCCCAGCAGATCGGCGGCGTGATCGTTGTAGAGCACCAGGACCCCGTGGGCATCGACGAGCACGAGGCCCTCCCGCACCGAGTGCAGCACCGACTCGTAGTAGGCGAACACCTGGCCGAGTTCCTCGGCGCCGCGACCGGCGGTGACCCGGCGCAGATACCGACTGAACAGCCACGAGACGAGGGCTCCCACCGCGATCATCACGGCGGCCGCGCCGAGCAGCAGGTGCACCCTCGGCCAGAACGCGGCGTCGACCTGGCTCAGGGTGATGCCCGCCGAGACCAGCGCGGTGACGCGGCCGTCGTCGCCCAGGATGGGCGCGACCGCGCGCACCGACGGCCCCAGGGTGCCGGTGTAGGTCTCGGTGAACGACTTCCCCGCGAGCGCCGGGGCGATCGTGCCCAGGAACGGCTTGCCGATCTCCTCGGGATCGCGATGCGTGTAGCGCGTGCGGTCGGGGGCCATCACCGTGATGAAGTCGACGTCGGTGTCGTCCATGAGCGTCACGGCGTAGGGCTGCAGCACGCTCGATGGGTCGGGCTTCTGCACGGCCTCGATCACGAACGGATTGTGCGCGACGGCCTGAGCGGTGACCATACTGCGGGCCGACGCGTCTGCGGTGGCCCGGCCCCGGGCATCCAGTGCGAGAAGGGCGACGGCGAGGCCGACGGCCACGATCACGAAGACCGCCTGCACGGCGAACAGCCGCGCCGCGATGCTGACCCGTCGTCGTCGACCGTTCATCGATTGCTCCCTTGCGCCCTGCCGACATACGCTACGCGCCTCACGCGTCGAGGGCGAATGCTCCTCGGGTTCGATGCGAACAGTATGAACACAAGCGTGGGTTGCCCGCCCGCCCGCCGCAGGATTGCGGCAGTAGTTCAGGCAGAGTCGCCACGGTGTTGTGGCGGCCCCTCACGAAGGCAGGCATTCCATGAGCACCTCATCTGCACGATCATCCGCATCGGCACGGTCGGGCCGCAAGGCCCGCAAGAAGCTCGATAAGAACCACTATCTCTACATCGCGGTGATCGTCGCGGTCGTGGCGGGCATCATCGTGGGACTCGTCGTTCCCGAGTTCGCGAAGACCCTGGCCCCCATCGGTACCGCGTTCGTGGGGCTCATCAAGATGATGATCGCCCCCATCATCTTCTGCACGATCGTCATCGGCGTCGGTTCGATCGCGAAGGCCGCAACGGTCGGCAAGGTCGGCGGGCTCGCCCTCGGCTACTTCATCGTGATGTCGACGTTCGCGCTGGCGATCGGCCTCGTCGTGGGAAATCTGCTGCACCCGGGCGAGGGACTCGACATCTCGGCGGCGAGCTACGACACGAGCACGCTCAAGGCCGAGTCGACGCAGGACTTCTTCCTCGGCATCATCCCGGTGTCGCTGTTCTCGTCCCTCGTCGACGGCAGCATCCTGCAGACCCTGTTCGTGGCTCTGCTGGTGGGCTTCGCGCTGCAGAAGATGGGCGACAAGGGCGCCCCGATCCTTGGAGCGATCAAGTCGCTGCAGGCGCTGATCTTCCGCATTCTGTCGATGGTTCTCTGGGTCGCACCGCTGGGCGCGTTCGGCGCAATCGCGGGCGTGGTCGGCTCGACCGGATGGGGTGCCGTCGTGGCACTCGCCACGCTGATGATCGGCTTCTATGTGACCTGCGCCATCTTTGTGATCGTCGTGCTCGGAACGCTGCTGAAGCTCGTGACCGGAGTGAACATCTTCTCGCTCATGAAGTACCTGGCCCGCGAGTACCTGCTCATCGTCGGAACCTCGTCGTCGGAGGCCGCGCTGCCGCGCCTCATCGCCAAGATGGAGCACCTGGGCGTCTCGAAGCCGGTCGTGGGCATCACGGTTCCCACCGGATACTCGTTCAACCTCGACGGCACCGCCATCTACCTCACGATGGCGTCGCTCTTCATCGCCAGCGCCATGGGCACCCCGATGACGATCGGCGAGCAGATCGGGCTGCTGCTGTTCATGATGATCGCCTCGAAGGGCGCCGCCGGCGTCACCGGCGCCGGACTCGCGACCCTCGCCGGCGGACTCCAGTCGTTCCGACCCGACCTCGTCGACGGTGTCGGAGTGATCGTGGGCATCGACCGCTTTATGTCGGAGGCCCGCGCCGTGACCAACTTCACCGGCAACGCCGTGGCCACCCTGCTGGTCGGAACGTGGACCGGCGAGGTCGACAAGGGCCAGGTGCGCAACGTGCTCGGCGGCAACGACCCGTTCGACGAGAAGAGCATGAACCCGGATGCGCACACGACGGACGCCCCGGCCGAGGCATCGACGGCGTCGAACGTCGACCCCACGGTTCCGTCGACCGCGTCGCTGCACGCCCTCACGGGAGTCGAGCCCACGAAGACGGCGCCCCGCCCCTAAGGCTCGGGCCGCGCATCCACTCGGCGCAGAAGCACCTTCCCCGCTGCGGCAAGGTGCTTCTGCGCCGAGTCGATTGAACCTGGCTGATCGAGTCGGCGCACATGCATCCACCCGCACGCTTTTGGGTGCTTCTGCGCCGAGTCGCCTCGCGCAGGGCAAGGCGGGGTGGGTCTCACCACCGCGGTGCGCGCGAACACCCGCGTTCGATACGCTCCGAGGCCCTCAGGTCAGTCGGCGCGATTCGATCGGCTCTGTACAGTCGAATGCATGAGCTCCGACGACAACGACCGCGAACCGCTTGACGATCCCGCCGCGGCTCCGAGGAAAGAAGCTCCTTACGAGGCCCTCTTCCCCAACCTCGACAAGGTCTCGTCGTCGACGTTCGAGAAAGGCACCCTCAGCCGACGCCGAGTCATGATCGCCTTGGGCATCCTCGCCGCCGTCGCCATCGCCATCGTTGTACTGATCGTCGTATCCGACGCGCTGTTCGGCCCCTCGTAATGCGGACCCGGGCGCTCAGCCCGGCAGGATCCCCAGGCCGTCGACCTTCGGAATCGCCGACAGCAGCTGCTGCGTGTACGGCTGCTGGGGGTTCGACCACACCTCGTTCACGTCGCCGCGCTCCACGATCTTGCCGCGACTCATCACGGCCACGTCGTCGGCGATGACCCGCACCACCGAGAGATCGTGGCTGATGAACAGCAGCGAGGCGCCGGTCTCGAGTGCGAGGTTGCGCATGAGCCCGGCGACCCGCGCCTGCAGAGAGGCATCGAGGGATGCGATGGGCTCGTCGCCGACGAGCAGGTCCGGCCCCGAGGCGATCGCGCGGGCAATCGCGATGCGCTGACGCTGCCCACCCGAGAACTGGTGCGGAAAGCGCGTGCGGGCCGACGCATCCAATTCGACGTGCGCGAGCAGATCGGGAACCGTCCAGGCCGAGCTGTCGGGGTTGACCTTGAGGCCGTCTTCGATCTGCTTGCCGATCGTGCGTCGTGGGTTCAACGACGCGTACGGGTTCTGAAAAACCATCTGGATGCGCAGCAGCTTGCGGTCGCGGGTACGCATGCCGAGGCGGGTCACGGGGGTTCCGTCGAACGTGATCGATCCGCTGTCGAGGCCTTCGAGCCCGCAGATGGCTCGCGCCAGCGTGGACTTGCCGCAGCCCGACTCGCCGACGAGTCCCAGCACCTGCCGGGTGCCGAGCGAGAGACTCACGTCATCCACGGCCACGAGTCGAGGCTTGCCTGCGACGCGATAGCTCACCTTCACACTGTCGAGTTCGAGCAACGACGTCATGATGCGTCTCCTGTCGAGGTCGAGCCTGGCGCGGTCGGCGCGGAGCCGTCGTGCGGCAGCGCATCGATGAGCGCCTTCGTGTAGGGATCGCGAGGAGCCGTGATGACCTGGAAACGATCTCCGTGTTCGACGATCTCGCCCTCGCGCATAACGGCGATAGTGTCGGCGAGCGCGCTCATCACACCGAGATCGTGGGTCACCAGGAGGATCGCCAGACCGAGGTCGTCGCACAGTTCGCGCAGCAGGCGCAGAATTCCGGCCTGCACCGTGACGTCGAGCGCGGTCGTGGGCTCGTCGGCGATGAGCACGCTCGGGCTGCACATGATCGCCGAGGCGATGGCCACGCGCTGCAGCTGCCCGCCCGAGAACTGGTGCGGATACTTCTTCAGCGCCCCGGCCGGGTCGGGCACCTTGACCTGCTCGAGCACCACGCGGGCACGTTCCAGAGCCTCGCGCTTCGACATGCCGGTGTGCTGACGCACGTGATCTGTGAGCTGAGAGCCGATCGACAGCATGGGGTGCAGGCTCGACGTGGGGTCTTGGAACACCATGGCGATGTCGTTGCCCCGCAGGGTGTTGAGTTTCTTCGTGGGCAGCTCGAGCAGATTGCGTCCGTCGAACTCGATGACGCCGCCGACCGTGGCCTGGGCCGGCTGCAGCCCGAGAACGGTCATGCCCGTCATGGTCTTGCCCGACCCCGACTCGCCCGCGAGGCCGGTGATCCGGCCCGCGGGGATGTCGAGCGAGATGCCGCGCAGAATGCGCTTGGCCTTGTCGCCGCGACCGATCGAGAGGGTGAGGTCGCGAATGCTCAGACCGCCGGATGCCGCGGGCTGGCTCGCGGGGATCGTGCTCACAGGGCTCGTCCTTTCACTGCGTCGGCCGTGCGCGGATCGAGACCGTCTCGCAGCGCATCGCCGAGGAAGTTGAACGCCAGAACGACGGTGAGGATGGCGAGACCCGGGAACACCGAGATCCACCACGACGAGAAGTTCTGCACACCGTCGGAGACCATCGCACCCCAGTCGGGAGTCGGCGGAACGGCGCCGAGGCCCAGGAAGGACAGACCCGCGAGCAGCAGGATGGCGGTGCCGACGTCGAGGGTGGCGAGCACGACGACCGGCGCGATGATGTTGGGCAGGATGTCTTTGCCGAGCGAGGTGAAGGGGCTGTTGCCGAGCAGACGGCCCGCCACGACATACTCCGAACGCGAGGCCACGACCACGAGCGAACGGGTGACGCGCGCATAGGCCGGCCACGACACGATGAGCATGGCGATCACGGCGTTGGTGAGGCTCGGGCCGAGCGACGCGGCGATGACCATGGCGAGGATGATCGTGGGGAACGCGAAGACCAGGTCGGCGATGCGCATGATCACCTCGTCGGCCACCTTGCCGAAGTATCCGGCGATCGAGCCCGCGACGGTTCCGACCAGCAGCGACGAGACCACGAGAAGCAGGGGCAGGATGATCGACACGCGTGCGCCGTCGAGAACGCGCGCGAGCACGTCCCGGCCGAGCTGGTCGGTCCCGAACCAGTGCGCCGCGCTCGGCGGCTGCAGCCGGTCGAAGTCCTGGGCCAGGGGGTCTGCGGGGCTGATCATGGGCGCGAGCAGAGCCAGCAGCAACCAGATGACGATGATCGCCGTGCCAGTGACCGCGAGCGGATTGCGCAGGGCCGCCGGGAACCGCATCCGGCGTCGGGCGGCGACGGCCAGAACATCCGGTTGGGTGCGCGACGTGGGCGCTGTGGTCTGGCTCATGCGGCCCTCACTCTCGGATCGATGAAGCCGTAGGCGATGTCGACGATGAAGTTCAGGCCGATGTAGACGATTCCCACCACGAGGCCGACGCCCATGATCGCGGGCAGGTCGAGCTTGGTGGCCGACGAGAACGCGTACTCGCCGAGCCCGTGCCAGGAATAGACCTTCTCGACGAGCACGGTTCCACTGAGCAGCGAGCCGAATGCGATACCGAGCACGGTGATGATGGGAACGAGGGCGCCGCGCAGCACGTACTTGAACACCACGGTGCGGCCGGTGAGACCCTTGGCCCGGGCGCCGCGCACGTAGTCGGCATCGAGAACCTCGAGGATCGCGGAGCGCGAGAAGCGCGTGAGCAGGCCGATCGTGTAGAGGGCCAGCACGGATGCGGGCAGCACGAGGTGGTAGACCGCGTCGCCGAACGTCGCCCACTGCCCGGCCAGCACTGAGTCGACCGTGTAGAGCCCGGTCACATGCGGCGGGGCGATGGCTGCGGGATCGAGCCGACCGGAGCCCGGGAAGAGCTTGAGCTGGAAGAAGAAGATGAAGTACACGAGCAGGGCCATCCAGAATGCGGGAACCGAGAGCCCGATGAGACTCACGACGCGGATGACCTGGTCGACGAAGGTGCGCTGACGAAGAGCCGCCCAGAGGCCGAGGCCGATTCCGATGATGGCGGAGATCAGGATGGCGCCGACCGCGAGCTCGATGGTGGCGGGAAACGCCTTGCCCAGCTCGGTCGCTACAGAGGTGCGGGTCTGAGTGGAGGTACCGAGGTCGCCCTGGAAGAGGTGACCGAGGTAGGTGAAGTACTGCACCGGCAGGGGCTTGTCGAGGCCCGCGTTCTCGCGGAACTGCGCCACGATCTCGGGGTTCGCCGCCGCCTGCTCGCCGAGCGCCGCCTGCACGGGGTCGGCGGGCACCAGATTGGTGAGGATGAAGGTGACGAGGGTGACGCCCAGCATGAGCAGGGCCGTCACCCCCAGACGGATGGCGAGGTAGCGCGCCAGCGGGGGGATGCCCGCCGGCGCGCTGCGCTTCTCTGTCTTCACAGCGATGCTGTTACTTGATTCCGGCAAGATCGATCGTCCAGACCGGGTTCAGGCTGACCGCGGTGATGCTCTTCGAGGTGACCACGTTCTGAGCCGGCTGCAGCAGCGGAACGAACGGGCCGGAGGCGTTCTGCGCCTTCTGCAGGGCCGCGTAGGCGCTCTGGCGCTCGTCGGTCGAGACGGCAGCCTTGGCTGCGGTGGCCAGATCGGTCACCGTCTGGTCTGCGCCAGCAGCCCAACCGGCGCGCAGGCCGACGAGCTCGCCGGGCGTGAACGCGAGGTAGTTCGACGGGTCGGGGAAGTCGGGGCCCCAGTACCAGAGACCCACGGTCTCCTTGCCGTTGCGGTAGGCGTCGAGCTCGGTGGCGACCGGCGCGGGAGCCAGCACGATGTTGATGCCGACCTCCTTCAGCTGGGCCTGCACGGACTCAGCGACGCTCTGCAGCGACAGGCCCTGAACGGTGATGTCGTTCGGGAAGTTGAGCGTGACATCCTCGCCCTTGTATCCCGAGGAGGCGAGCGCCGCCTTGGCTGCGGCGGCATCGTGCTGGTTGCCGTCGGATGCGTCGATCGCGCCCACGAAGAGCGACGGGATGAATCCACCGGGCTGAACGGATCCGTCACCGGCGAGGTCGACGATCTTGTTGTAGTCGATACCGGCCTTGACCGCTTTCAGGAAGTCGGGGTTGCTGGTGATCGCAGAGACGGACGGATCCTGGTTCAGGAGAAGGAAGATCATGTAACGCGAGGGGCTCGAGAGCACGGTCACGTCGGAACTGCCGACCTCCGCGACCTGGTCGGGGTTCAGGTCGAGGGCGACCTGCGACTCACCGGCCTGGATGTTGAGCTTCTGTGTCGGGCCCTGCACATTGCGCAGAACCACGCGGTCGTAGGCCGGGGCATCGCCCGTGTACTTCGGGTTCTTGGTGAAGACCACCTGCGAGGCCACGTCGAACGATTCGAGCATGTACGGGCCGGAGCCGGCGGATGCGCCGTTCAGGTAGGCCTCGGCACCGTCGGCGTCGGTTGCGGTTCCGCCGTTGGATTCGACGACCTTCTTGTTCACGACGCTGAGCGCAGGGTTCGGAAGGATGTACGGAAGCGCCGGGTTCGGCGTGGCCGCGGTGAGCGTGAGCGTGGTGTCGCTCGTCTTCGCGACAGTGATTCCCTCGAGCAGGAACGAGGGATTGCCCTTGATTCCCTGCACGCGCTGCAACGAGAAGACGGCGTCGTCGACGGTCACGGGGGTGCCGTCGGAGAAGACATGGCCATCTGCCATCGTGAGAGTCATCACCGTGTTGTCGGCGTTCATCTCGTAGCTCGCGAGTCCGTCGACAGGCTTCGTCACGTCGTCACCCTTGAAGGTGAGGAGCGTCTCGTAGAGAGCCTTGGCGACGATCGATCCCGTCGTCTCGTACTCGCGGTTGGGGTCGGCCGTCTTCAGGTCGAACGACGAGTCGACGACGACGGACTTGCCGCCGGACGCGCTCGAGTCGCTCGAGCCCGCGCTGCAAGCGGTGATGCCGAGCGTAGCGACGACGGCGATGCCGACGATGCCGACGACGCGGCGGAATGGTGACAACACGAGGGTGGTCTCCTATCGGGTGATGAAGGTGCTTATCGGGTGAGGGAGGATGCTGGGCGAGTCTGTTACTGCGGTCGGTCAGTGAATTCTGCACTAACCAGATGTGGAATGTTGTCTTGAAATTACTTCTCACACAGATCAAGTGTCAATCTGACGGTTCGATATCAGGACAAAGTGGTGACAGCGTGCGGTATAGCGACATAACATCTCTAAATGAGAGATTCTGCAGCCGCAGACACGGACAAAACAGGGGGTCGACTTTGGATCTTGATGAGACGCACGTGCGCATGCTGGAGATCCTGAGAGACAACGGGCGCATCTCGATCGCCACACTCTCTGAAGAACTGGGCATCTCGCGCTCCAACGCATACACGCGCTACGAGTCCCTGGTGCGTAACGGAGTGATCCGCGGGGTGCATGCCGACATCGATCCGACCGCCGTCGGCCTGAATGTCGCCGCCATGGTGTTCGTCACCGTCAGGCAGAGCCAGTGGTCCGATTTCCGCAGCAGACTCTCCACCCTCGACGAGCTCGAATCGTTCACGGTGATGACCGGCGAGCACGACGCCATGCTGCTGGTTCGGGGCTCGGGCGTCGCGGCCATCCACGATCTCGTTGCCACCCGGCTCGCGCAATGGCCGTCGGTCAAGGCCACCGTGACCGTCTTCATCATGGACGAGATGTCGTCGAACGTCTCGCTGCGCATGGGAGCCTCGGCAAGCGACACCCTGCAGCAATCCGGCGAGCGCTACGGCATGACGCGGTTCGTGCGAACGAGTGACGAGCGCGCGAAGAGCGCCGAGAACGCGCAGAACGCTAGGCGCGCACCTCGCGGCACACGCTGACGTGGTCGGCCCCGTCGGGGCCCACGAAGTCTTCGGTCAGCTCAAGAACGCCATCGGCCGTGCGGCTGACCACGGAGGTGGCGGAGCCGGCGGTCGTGGAACCGTCGACGCCGAGGTGCACGAACGACACGTGCAGCACGTCGCGGTCACGGTAGCCACTGAAGCGACCCACCGTCACGGTGTCCCCCGTGTACTCGCCCCAGATGACGCCACGATCCTCGCGATAGTGAAAACGCGACGGCGCCGTCGTCGACACCGCACTGGCCGTCGACGAGACCATGTCGAACACCGTGTCGTCGATCGATTCGTCGAAGGTGTCAAAGGCTGCGGCAGAGGATGCGTCGGAGGAGGTGCTCATGATCGCCCACTGTTGCGGAACGCGGTTCCGCTCGTCAATTCGCGGGCAGAAAGTCCATCGGCAGATGTCAGCTACATGACATTCGTGGACGAATCGACGCCGTTATCGACGCACTCAGGACAAAATGCCGACCAGGTCGTAACGAGCTTGAAACGTGATCGACGAAAGGACTAATTTGCAGACATGACTACTCTTTCGCCGGCGCCGCGAGACCCCCGGATGCCTCGGCTGCCCACCTCCGAGACGTTCCGCGACTTCATGGCGGGCGGCTGGGCGCAGCCCGATCGCACCGCTCGCGTCACGCCCGGCGCAGCCGAGGCCGCTGCCGCTCATCGAGCACGACTCTCGGGTCGTTTCCCCGCAGCGACCCTGGTCGTCGCGAGCGGACGCAGCGCCGTTCGTTCCAACGACACCGAGTTCGGCTTCCGGCCGCACAGCGACTTCGCCTGGCTCACCGGATGCGTCGCCGAGGCGGCTGTCGTCGTGATGCGGCCCACGGCATCCGGCCACGACGCCGTGCTCTACCTGACCGAACCCGCCTACGCGGGCGAGGAGGCCTTCTACGCCGATGCGATGCGCGGCGAGCTGTGGGTCGGAGCCGCTCCCGGCCTCGACGACTGGGCGAGCGCGCTGCAGGTCGAGGTGCGTTCACTGGCCGTGCTCGCCGATGATCTTCGCGTAATCCACGGCGCTGTCTCCGGCGACGTGCTCTCTGCGGGGGCGGTCGAACCCGCGTTGGTCGAGAGCGGCATCGACGTGGCGTCGCCCGAACTCGAGCGGGTCCTCTCAGACCTCAAGCTCGTCAAAGACGAGTGGGAGATCGGCCAGCTGCGCGCTGCGGTCGACGCCACGGTCGACGGCTTCGCTGCCGTCGTCGCAGAGCTGCCGGCCGCGATCTCCGGCCGAGGCGAGCGCTGGCTGCAGGCCACCTTCGAGCGCCACTCCCGCCAGGGCGCGAACGGTGTCGGCTACACCACAGTCATGGGCTCGGGGCCGAACGCGGCCACTCTGCACTGGACGCGCTGCGACGGCCCGGTGAGCGCCGATCACCTCGTACTTCTCGATGCCGGAGTCGAGGTCGACACCCTCTATACGGCGGATGTCACGCGCGCCTTCCCGGCATCCGGCACCTTCTCGCCCGCCCAGCGCCGGGTGTACGAACTCGTGCTCGAGGCGCGGGCGGCCGCGCTCTCGACGCTGCGACCGGGCGCCCTGTTCTCCGACTTCCAGGAGGCGGCGCACGACGTGATCGCGCGCGGTCTGTACAGCTGGGGCATCCTGCCCGGAACGCTCGAGGAGGCGCTCAGCCCCGAAGGGCAGTACCACCGCCGCTATGCGATCTGCGGAAACGGGCACCATCTCGGCCTCGACGTGCACGACTGCGCCAAGACCAGCGAGGAACTCTATCTGCGCACGCCGCTCGTCGCCGGGATGGTGCTCACGGTCGAGCCGGGGATCTACTTCCATGCCAATGACCTCACGCTTCCCGAGGAGTTGCGCGGCATCGGAGCGCGCATCGAAGACGATCTGCTGATCACCGACTCGGGGTACGAGAATCTCTCGGGGGCGCTGCCGGTAGAGGTCGACGACGTCGAGGCGTGGGTGCGTACGCTGACGCAGTAGCCGCCCGCGCGCTCACAAAGGTCGAGTCGACGCGGCAGAAGCAGCTGTCGGCCGAGAAGCGCGCCGTGCCCGGGCGAGCGCGCCGTGCGCGGATGCGCGTTCGCCCGCCAACAGCGCGCTCGGCGGTTGCGCGGCCTCGGGTCACCCCGTCTCGCCTCCGTGCGACGATAAGTCATGCCCGAATCAGCGCTCACGGATGCCGAACTGCGGCTTCTCGAGGCGCAGTTGCGCGAGCGTCGGTTCGACATCGACAGAGAACTCGGCGGGCTGGCGCAGACGCTCGTCGAGGTGCGCGAGGCGCGCGGCGCGGAGTCGGTCGACGACGAGCACGACCCCGAGGGCCCGACACTCTCGAGCGAGTGGTCACGCATCCACGGGGTGCACGGCGAGCTGGCGAGCGCGTCGGAGGCGGTCGACGCGGCCCTCGAGCGCCTTGCCGCGGGTACGTACGGCACCTGCACCCGATGCAGCCTGCCAATCGGGTTCGCGCGCCTCGAAGCGCGGCCCGAGGCCACGCTCTGCATCGCGTGCGCCCGTGCCACGGAGCGCTGAGCCCGCCGGAGGCCGATGACTATGCTGGCCGCATGGTCGCCAACTCGGAATCCCTGGTCTTCGCTACGTTCTTCGCCTATGCCATCGGTCTCGCGATCGGCGCCCTCGTTCTCTACATGGTGATTCGAGCGGCGGTCGTGTCGGCGCTCTACAAGCACCAGCTCTGGCTCGAGGAGTACCGCCCGGCCACGAACCCCGGACCGCAGCCCCCGGCCGCGCCACCCGCCGCCCCACCCGTTCCCTGAGCCCTGCGCCTGGCGCCGAAGCCCGAGCCCGCCACCGAGATGACAGTTCGCGTCGCGTCAGGGCCCCGAGATCGCGGTTCGATGCAGCGGAAGTGTCATCTCGGCATCCAGAAGAGGCGTCACGCCGCGATCTCCTCGAGCACCTCTCTGAACGCCACCGTCGCGGGGTGATGCGCCCCGCTGTCGCGCACCGAGGTGAAGATCGACCGGCGCGCATCCCCCGCCAGCTCGATGAGTCGGCAACTCGTCTCGCGTCCCGCCCACACGAGTTCGGGCATCAGCGCCACGGCGTTGCCCGATTCGATCAGGCGGATCTGAGCCTGCAGGTCTGCCGTCTCGTAGCGCACATCGGGCTCGAATCCGGCGATGCGGCAGCGCTGCAGTGCCCAGTGCCGAGAGGCGGCGCCCGCCGGCTCCATCACCCAGGGCAGGTCGTGCGCATCCTCGATCGACTCGACGCCGTGGATCTGCCGACCGGCGGGAGGAACGGCGAGAGAGACCGCGTCAGACGTGAGCCACTTCTTGTCGAGCTCCGGATGCCGCGGCGCCGCGTGCGCCGGGTACTCCTCGGCGACCACCATGTCGAAGTCGCGGGCCCAGGTTTCGTAGAGTGCCGTCTCGGGTTCGCGCTGCACCATCTCGACCCGCACCTCGGGATAGCGGGAGCGCATGAGGCTCAGCGCATCCGGCATCAGTGCCAGCGCGGCCGACTGGAACACGGCGACCCGCACACTGCCGGTGACGGCGGTCAGCGAGGCCGCGAGCGTGGCTTCGGCGCTCTCGAGGATCTCGAGCATCGCGGCGGTCTGAGCCACCAGAATCTCGGCCTGCGGGGTGAGTTGTACGCGCCGCCCTACCTTGCGCAACAGCTCGACGCCCGTCTCTTTCTCGAGCAGCGCGAGCTGCTGAGACACCGATGACGGGCTGAAATTCATGGCCGACGCGACCTCGGCCAGGGTGCCACGAATCTTGAGTTCACGCAGGATGCGCAAGCGCCGGGCATCGAGCATCGTGGCTCCTTCGATTCATCGGCTGAGCCGATGTTTATTGGTTATGAAAGGTCACTTTATCTAAAGTAAGCGGCATCCCATACTGAACCCATGACCGACATTGCCTCTAACCCGGAAGCGACAATCGAGGCCCTCGACGCCGCGACCCGTTCACGCACCGTTTCCTCGCCCGCCGACCTGCCCACCCCCGAGGCGGTCACCGCCCTCGTGCGTCGCTGGCTGACCGAAGCGGCCGCCATTCCCGCCGATGCATCTGCCCAGCGCCTGGCCGGTGTTCTCAAAGACCCGAAGGGGCTCGACTTCACCGTCGGCTTCGTCGACGGCGTCGTGCGCCCCGAAGACCTCGGCGTGGCCGCGCGCAATCTGCGCGCCCTCGCTCCGGATGTGCCCGCCTTCCTGCCCTGGTATCTGAAGAGCGCGGTGCGCCTTGGCGGCCTGGCCGCCCCCATCGCACCGGCCGTCGCCATCCCCATCGCGCGCAAGGTGCTGCGCGGCATGGTCGGCCACCTCATCATCGACGCCACCGACGCCCGACTCGGGTCGGCCATCGCGAAGCTGCGCAGCCACGGCGAGGGCACGAAGCTCAACGTCAACCTGCTCGGGGAGGCCGTGCTCGGCGAGGCCGAGGCTGCCCGCCGCCTCGAAGGCACGCATCGCCTGCTCGCACGCGACGACGTCGACTACGTGTCGATCAAGGTCTCCTCCACCGTCGCGCCGCACTCGGCCTGGGCCTTCGACGAAGCCGTCGCCCACATCGTCGAGCGCCTCACTCCGCTGTTCGAGCGGGCCGCCAAGGCGACGCCGGCGAAGTTCATCAACCTCGACATGGAGGAGTACAAAGACCTCGACCTCACCATGGCGGTCTTCATGCGCATCCTCGACGACCCCCGCTTCCACGAGCTCGAGGCCGGCATCGTGCTGCAGGCCTACCTGCCCGACGCCCTCTCGGCGATGATCCGCCTGCAGGACTGGGCATCCGCTCGCCGCGCTGCGGGCGGCGCCGGGGTGAAGGTGCGCATCGTCAAGGGCGCGAACCTGCCCATGGAGGAGGTCGAGGCGAGCCTGCACGGCTGGCCGCTGGCGACCTGGTCGACCAAGCAGCAGAGCGACACGAACTACAAGCGCGTCGTGAACTATTCGCTGCACCCCGACCGTATCGACAACGTGCGCATCGGAGTCGCGGGCCACAACCTCTTCGACATCGCCTTCGCGTGGCTGCTCGCCCAGAAGCGCGGCGTGACCGACGGTCTCGAGTTCGAGATGCTGCTCGGCATGGCCCAGGGGCAGGCCGAGGCCGTGCGCCGCGAGGTCGGCTCGCTGCTGCTGTACACGCCCGTCGTGCACCCGCAGGAGTTCGACGTGGCGATCGCGTACCTCATCCGCCGTCTCGAAGAAGGCGCCAGCCAGCAGAACTTCATGTCTGCGGTCTTCGAGCTCAGCGAGAACGAGGCGCTGTTCACCCGTGAGCGCGAGCGCTTCGAGGCGTCGCTGGCCGAGCTCGACGACGCCGTGCCGCAGCCGAACCGCACTCAGAACCGCGGCGCGTCCGAGGCGAAGGCAGCGCGCTCGGGTTTCGACAACACCGCCGACACCGACCCCGCATTGCCGCAGAACCGTGCGTGGGGTCTCGAGATCCTGCGCCGCGTTCCGTCGTCGCTGCTCGGCGACGACACGATCGCCGCATCGATGGTGCACGACGAGAACGAATTGGATGCGGTCATCCAGACTGCGGCGACCGCCGGTTCCGCGTGGGGCCAGCTCTCGGGCGCCGAGCGCGCCGAGGTGCTGCACCGGGCGGGCGACGAACTCGCCCTGGCGCGCGCCGATCTGATGGAGGTCATGGCATCGGAGACCGGCAAGACCCTCGACCAGAGCGATCCTGAGGTCTCCGAGGCGATCGACTTCGCCCACTTCTACGCCGAGCGGGCACGCGAGCTCGACAGCATCGACGGCGCCACCTTCGTGCCGTCGACTCTGACGGTCGTCGCTCCCCCGTGGAACTTCCCCGTCGCCATTCCCGCGGGCTCGACCCTCGCCGCCCTCGCCGCCGGTTCGGCCGTCGTCATCAAGCCGGCCCGCCAGGCCCGCCGCTCCGGAGCTGTCATGGTCGAGGCGCTGTGGCGCGCCGGTGTCCCCCGCGAGGCCCTGCGCCTCGTGCAGCTCGCCGACCAGTCGCTGGGTCGCACGCTCATCGCGCACGACGCCGTCGACCGGGTGATCCTCACGGGCGGATACGAGACGGCCGAGCTGTTCCGTTCGTTCCGCCCCGACGTTCCCCTGCTCGCCGAGACCAGTGGCAAGAACGCCATCATCGTGACGCCCTCCGCCGACCTCGACCTCGCCGTGAAAGACGTCGTCGCCTCGGCGTTCGGGCACGCCGGGCAGAAGTGCTCGGCCGCGTCGCTCGTGATTCTCGTCGGCTCGGTCGCGACCTCGCGCCGGTTCCGCACTCAATTGGTCGACGCGGTGTCGTCGCTCACGGTCGGCTACCCGGCCGATCCGAGCACCCAGATGGGGCCGATCATCGAGAAAGCCAAGGGCAAGCTCCTCTCCGGCCTCACGACTCTGGGCGAGGGTGAGAAATGGCTCGTCGCGCCCAAGAGCCTCGATGACAGCGGCGCCCTCTGGAGCCCCGGGGTGCGCGCCGGCGTGCGCCGCGGTTCCGAGTACCACCTCACCGAATACTTCGGACCGATCCTCGGCATCATGACCGCAGCGACCCTCGAGGAGGCCATCGAGATCCAGAACGAGATCGACTACGGGCTCACCGCCGGGCTGCACTCGCTGAACTCGTCAGAACTCGGCGTGTGGCTGTCGCGCATCCAGGCCGGAAATCTCTACGTCAACCGCGGAACGACCGGCGCGATCGTGCGTCGGCAGCCCTTCGGCGGCTGGAAGAAGTCGGTCGTCGGCCCCGGCTCGAAGGCGGGCGGACCGAACTACCTCCTCGGTCTCGGCTCGTGGACGACGGCGGTCAGTCACGCCGACGCCCCCGTGGCCAACGCGTCTGTTCGACGACTGATCGACGCCGCCGCGACCGAGCTGAGCGCCGACGACTTCGGGAGTCTGCGCCGCGCGGCCGCGAGCGACGCCGCAGCCTGGGCCTCGGAGTTCGGCCTCGCCCGTGATGTCACCGGCCTGAGTGCCGAGCGCAACGTGTTCCGTTACATGCCGCGCCCCGTGACCGTGAGATTCGGCAGCGACGCGACCGACGCATCCGCCGTTCGTGTGCTGGCGGCCGCCTTCGTCTCGGGCGCGCCGATCGACGTGTCGGCAGCCGTCGCGCTGCCCGCGCAGCTGCGCGCAGCCGTCTCCGAGTGCGGCCTGTCGATGCGTATCGAGAGCGACGAGGCCTGGCTCGCTCGGGCGAACACGATGACGGATGCGACGGTGCGGCTGGTCGGCGCATCTGCCGGTGAGCTTGCGATCGCCACCGGCGGCCGCCCGGATCTCGCCGTCTACGCCGGCGAGGTCACGGAGTCGGGTCGCATCGAGCTGCTGCCGTTCCTGCACGAGCAGGCGGTGTCGATCACGGCGCACCGCTTCGGAACGCCGAACCACCTGAGCGACAACCTGATCTAGCTCACCGTTCCCTGAGCTTGTCGAAGGGCTCCTTCGACAAGCTCAGGCAACGACCTTCACCACTCGACCGACCGCTACGCTGAGGCGGTGGACGCCCTGGTCACCATCCTCCTTGTGGTGCTCGTCTGCGTCGCCACGCTTCCACTTTTGGCGCTCGCCGTCTACGCGCTCGCCAGTGCCCTCGGGCTGAGCATCGCCGACCGCATCCTCGAAACGACGATGTCGCTTCTGAAGGCGCAATGGACCCTCGGCGGTGTCGTCAACATGCTCGTCGGTGCGGGCCTCATCGGGCTCGGGCTCTGGTGCGCGCTGACCCTCCACCTTTTGGTGCTGAAAGCGCTCTGCCTCATACTCCTGCCCTTCGGAGTCTGGCGACTCGTTCGCGGGGTCGCTATCGTGCGCGCCGCCACCCGGAGCGGGGACCGCAATTGAGGACAAAGTTCCCCCGGGGCGGACGAATGCCCCGGATACAAAGCCCTGCAGCGATATTGTCCTCAGTTGACGCGAGTCTCGGTCGAGTAGTCGCGTGAGGAGCGAGCTCGACGTATCGAGACCACGCGCCCGCTACGCTCCCGCGAAGAACGCGCCGATCGCCGCCGAGAGCGCCACGGGGTCGTTCACGTGGCACAGCTCGCGTGCCGAGTGCATCGACAGCAGCGGGACTCCCACGTCGACCGTGCGGATTCCCAGCCTCGTCGCGGTCAGCGGTCCGATCGTCGACCCGCACGGAACCGCGTTGTTCGACACGAACTCCTGGTAACTGACGCCGGCGCGCTCACAGGCGCGCGCCCACAGGGCCGCACCGAACGCATCCGTCGCATAGCGCTGATTCGCGTTGATCTTGAGCAGCGGTCCCCCGCCCGCGATCGGGGTGTTCACGGGGTCGTGCCGCTCGGGATAGTTCGGGTGGACCGCGTGTCCGGCATCGGCCGAGAGACACCAGGATGCGGCGTACGCCTGCAGCCGCTCGCTCGAGGTGGCACCGAGACCGGCCCCGATGCGACTGAGAACGTCGTCGAGCAGGGGCCCTGATGCGCCCGAGCGCGACTCGCTGCCCAGTTCCTCGTGGTCGAACGCGGCGAGCACGCTGATGTGCTGCTGCTCGGCCGGCGACCTCTCAGCGGCCGCGATCAGCGCCACGAGTCCCGCATAGACCGATGACAGGTTGTCCATGCGACCGGCCGCGAAGAGTTCGCCGTCTTTGCCGAAGCGAGCGGGCGCCTGGGTGTCCGCCGTCAGCAGGTCGTAGCCGGCGACATCCCACGCCGGCACACCCGCGAGATGCGCCAGATGGGCCAGCAGGTCGCCCGCGTGACCCACGCCGAACACCGGGGTCATGTGCCGCTGCTTGTCGAGCACGAGCCCCAAGTTCACCTCTCGATCGAGGTGGATCGCGAGCTGCGGGATGCGCAGATACGGTCCGGTGCGCACGAGATGTTCGCGACCGTCGTGGGTGACGAGTCGGCCGGCGAGTTCGAGTTCGCGGTCGAGCCACGAGTTGAGCAGCGGGCCGCCGTAGACCTCGACACCGGCCTGCAGCCATCCGCGGTTCGCGATCGTGGGCTTCGGCTTGAGCTTGAAGCCGGGCGAGTCGGTGTGCGAGCCGAGAACGCGGAACGGCGTCGTCTTCGTGGCGCCGGCGGGCGTCAGCCACGCGATGATCGCGCCGTCGCGCACGACGTAGTTCCGGGCGGATGCGGCGGGCTCGGACGCCGCCTGATCGCCGTCGCCGGCCGCCGGCCACTCGCTCGTCTCGTCGAGCCTCGAGAATCCGGCCTCGTCGAGCCGCCGGGCGGCCTCGGCCACCGCGTGATACGAGCTGGGAGAGGCTTTGATGAAACGGGCGAAGTCGTCGATGTACGCGTCGGTGATGTGGGCATCCATAGAGTCAATCCAACCACTGCAACCGGGCAGCGCAGGTCTTCTGCTCAGCGGGTGGCGAGTGACCTTGCCAGCGCTGCCTCGATGAGTTCGAGGTCGATGTGCACGTGCTCCGACGCGATGCGGCCGGCGTCGTCGGCCCGGCCCTCCACGATGGCCGTGACGAGCCTGTCGTGATCGCCTAACGCGCGCAGCTCCATGTCGCGCATGCCCTCGGGAGAGCCCCACAGGTGAGCCGGGGCCGAGATACTGACGCGCGACTCGAGGTCGAGCAGAAGAGACTGAAGGGTCGCGTTGTGGGTGGCCCGGCCGATGGCGAGGTGCAACTGCTCGTCGGCCTTCTGGGAGGCCCGACCCGATTCGGCGGATCGGTACCCTGCGAGGCACTCCCGGAGCCGCGCGATGTCGTCGGGCGTGCGGCGGCTCGCCGCGGCTCGGGCGATCGTGCCGTGCAGCCAGCCGACTGCTTCGAGGGTGTCGCGCAGGTCGTCGAGCCGGGCCGACAGGGTGCGCTGCACCGGGGCATCCGATTCGGGACCCCACTGCTCGCGCACGAACGAGCCGCCACCGCGCCCGCGCTGGGTCTCGAGAAGCCCTTTCTCGACCAGCACGGCGAGAGCCTGCCGCACCGCCATCCGCCCCACTTTGAGCGAAGCGGCCAGCGTTCGTTCGGGGGGCAGTTTGGAGCCGGGAAGGTACTCTCCGACGGCGATCGCGGTGATCAGCCGATCCGTGATCTCGTCCGACCTCGACGAACTCACGATCGGGGTTGCGAGATGGGAGGCGACGGGCGTCTGGTCCGCGGTCATCGGATCCTCCGTTCGCGTGTCATCGGGCGGCCGAATGTAACGCTCATGTTAATGGAGCCAAATGGTCTTCTGTTGAGACCTTTTCTTGTGCACAATGTCCTTCATGTCTTCTGTGACCACCCGTCTCATCCCGTTCGGCGAGTACTCCACGTGGGTTCGAGCCGAGACCCCCGATGCACCCCGCGAGGGCGCACTCCCCCTCGTGGTGTTGCATGGCGGACCGGGCATGGCCCATAACTACGTGCGGAACATCGGCCTCCTCGCCGACGAGACGGGCCGCACGGTCATCCACTACGACCAGCTCGGCTGCGGCAACAGCACGCACCTGCCCGACGCGCCCGCCGACTTCTGGACACCCCAACTGTTCGTCGACGAGTTCGAGAACCTGCTCGAGACGCTCGACCTCGACCGCGTGCACCTGCTCGGTCAGTCATGGGGAGGCATGCTCGCCGCGGAGATCGCCGTGCGCCGCAACCCCGCCCTGGCCAGCGTCAGCATCTGCAACTCCCCCGCGTCGATGCCGCTCTGGTCGCAGGCCGCGAGCGCCCTCCGCGACGAGCTGCCGACCGAGATGCAGGGCGCGCTCGACCGGCATGAGGCCGCCGGAACGCTGGACGACCCCGAGTACGTGGCGGCATCCGCCGTCTTCTACGAGCGGCACGTGTGCCGCGTCACCCCGACACCCCCCGATTTTCAGGAGAGCGTCGACCAGATGGAAGCGGAGCCCACGGTGTACCACACCATGAACGGGCCGAACGAGTTCCATGTCGTCGGCACCCTGGGTTCCTGGACCGTCGTCGATCGCCTCGATCGCATCGACACCCCCACACTCGTCGTCGCCGGCGAGTTCGACGAAGCAACGCCCGCCACCTGGGAACCCTTCGCCACCCGCATCGCCGGAGCCACCACCCATGTCTTCGCCGGAGCCAGTCACTGCGTCCACCTCGAGCAGCCCGAGATCTTCCGGGCCGAGATCGCGCACTTCTTGAGCAAGCATGACCTCAGCACGCACGACTACAGCACCTCCGACAGAAGAGACCTCACATCATGACCCAGTCCGGCCCCGCCCTGAGCGCCCAGCAGGAACTCGAATCGCTCGGCTACAAGCAGCAACTCAAGAGAAGCGTGTCGACCGTCGATCTGCTGATCTACGGTCTCGTCTTCATGGTGCCCATCGCGCCGTGGGCGATCTTCGGCGTCGTGTACAACGCGGCCGGCGGCATGGTTCCGCTGGTCTATCTCATCGGCCTCATCGCCATGATCTTCACCGCCCTCGCCTACCAGCAGATGGCCAAGTCGATCCCGCTGGCGGGCAGCGTCTTCTCGTACGTGGGCCGCGGCATCCACCCCACGGCCGGCTTCTTCGCGGGGTGGGCCATTCTGCTCGACTACCTGCTGGTGCCGACCCTCCTCTACGTCTTCGCCGCCGAGTCGATGGTGGGCATCTTCCCCGATACCCCGCGCTGGGTCTGGGCGCTCGTCTTCGTGGCCATCAACACCGTCGTCAATCTGCTGGGCATCGGTTCGCTCAAGCTGATGAACCGCATCTTCCTCGCCATCGAGCTGATCTTCGTGGTGATCTTCATCGTCATCGCGGTCACCGCCCTCTCGGGCAACACCGTGCCTGATGCGGCGTTCACGATCGACCCCCTGTGGGACGCCAGCAAGGTGACCGGGCCGCTCATCGCATCCGCCCTGTCGATCGCCGTGCTCAGCTTCTTGGGCTTCGACGGCATCTCGACCATGGCCGAAGAGGCCACCGGCGGGCGCAACTCCGCCGGGCGCGCCATGATCCTCGCGTTGATCATCGTCGCCGTGCTCTTCATCGTGCAGACCTGGCTGGCGAGCGCGCTGGCCGGCGGACGCGAGTCGTTCAGCGACGACGAGGTCGGCAACGCCTTCTTCACCATCGTGCAGGCCGCCTCGAACAGCGGCTGGATGACGGCCTTCCTGGTGGTGAACGTACTCGCCGTGGGCATTGCCAACGCCATGGCCGCGCAGGCCGCGACCAGCCGACTGCTCTTCTCGATGAGCCGCGATCGCCAGCTGCCCCGCTTCCTTAGCGTCATCAACAAGCGCCAGGTTCCCCAGAACGCCATCCTGCTCGTGTCGGCCCTCTCGGCCGTGCTTGTGCTGTTCTTCGTCGGGCAGATCGACCTGATCTCGGCACTCGTCAACTTCGGGGCGCTCTTCGGATTCATGCTGTTGCACGTCGCCGTGATCGTCTTCTACATCGTGAAGAAGAAGTCGAAGAACTACCTGCTGCACCTGGTGGTGCCCGTCATCGGGTTCCTGATCATCGGCTACGTGCTGCTGAACGCGGCCGTGGAAGCCAAGGTGGGCGGGCTCGTCTGGCTGGTCATCGGAGCGGCAGTCTTCGCCTATTACAAGATCACCGGTCGTAAGACCGAGCTGACAGAGGAGGATGCTCACGTATGAGTGACAGAGACCACGGCAACACCACCTGGATCGTCGACCCGGCCGGAATCGATCACCTGCTGGGCAAGGAGAACGGCCGCTTCGGCTTCGAGGCATCCGACCCCGCCCTGAGGATCGCCGCCGGAACCGGTGAGCGCATCGGCTTCGAAACGAGCGACGAGGTGTATCGCCAACTGCACGAGCACAAAGACATGCAGAAGCTGACGGCAGGCATCAACCCCGTCACCGGCCCGGTCTTCGTCGAGGGCGCCGCGCCGGGCGACACGCTCGCCGTGACGATCCACGAGATCAGGCTCAAGGACTGCGGTTGGTCCGTGAGCCTGCCCGGCACCGGAGCGCTGTCGGAGGTCATGGGACCGGAGCTCTTCAGCCGGCGCGTGCCACTCGACGCGGAGGGCGCCCACGTCACCGACCGGCACACGTTCCCCGTGCGTCCGATGATCGGATGCATCGGCACGGCTCCCGCGGAGGGCTCGAATTCCACGATCATGCCGGCCTATGCAGAGGGCGGCAACATGGACCTCACCGAGTGCCGCCCCGGATCGGTGGTCTACCTCCCCGTCATGGTCGAGGGCGCGTACCTCTCGATCGGCGACATCCACGCGCTGATGGCCGAAGGCGAGTCGTCGTTCGTCGCGATCGAGGCCGAGGGCGTCGCGGTGGTGAGCATCGACCTGATCCCCGGCAAGCGCATCCGGGCGCCTCGCGTCGAGACCGACGACGAGTGGATCTTCGTGGGGCTGGGCGACCCCGTGCAGCAGAGCATCACGCGCGGCTACGAAGACCTCTTCGAGTTCTTGACCGTCGATAACGGCTGGACCAAGGGCGACGCCTACGCCGTGATGAGCGCGGTGTGCCATTCGAAGCTCGGTGGTCCGACCGGGTCGGAGGATCCCGATCCGCTGCACCCGATGGCGCCCGTCGGAGCGGTGACCCTGCACATCTTGCCGAAGAGCGTGCTGCTCTAGGCGGGAGGCGCCTCGTCGGGGAACACTCGCTTGTACGTGCGCCCATCCGACAGCGTGATGGTCTCGGCGCGCAGCTGCCCGCGGCTGACCCGCAGGTACACCGCCTGAGCACTCACCCCGAGTTTCACGGCGGCCTCTGAAACCGACATTCCGGGCAGGTCGGTGGGCACGCTGCTGGGCCTCGCGGAGCGCTTACGGCCCGCCTCGTGCCGCTCGAGGATCTCCGCGTCGGTGCCGTGCCAGCGCCACTTCGCGGCCGCAGCCCCGAGGCCCGCGGCGTTCGCTATCTCTTCCCAGGTGATTCCGGATGCGCGGGCCTCGCGCACCGCGTGCAGGGTCGCGGCGTCTTTCTCCAGCTCGGCGGCGAGCATGCGCACGGCGCGGATGCGGTCGAGCGCCGGAGGGGGCGATTGGGGCGATGCGGCAGCGGCGGCATCGAGCTCGGCCACGCGGGCGAGCCAGAGGCGACTTTCGTCAGACAGGAAGGACACGCGGTCATGTTAGCCCCCCATTTCTCTGCCTGACTGGGGAGTCGCCGTCAGAGGCTCTCTGCCCGCCGATCGAGGCGTTTGAGCGCCTTCGGAGACTCGTCGAGCGCGGCCGCTCCCCGGTGCTGCGCCCGAACAGACATGGCGCCGTAGACGAAGGTGTTCTCACCCGCCGCGTGGGCGCGGTTCGAGTTCACGAGCAGGTGCTCCACGAACAGGGTGTTGTCGCGGTGATCGCCGAGCGCATCCTGCACCCTCTCGGCCTCGCGCGAGATGTGCCGGTACTTCTTTCCGAGCACGGCGGTGCCGCCCTTCGACACTGCGTCGGCCGCGAAGCGCAGCCGACGGGCGGCCTTACGCGCGCTGTGCAGAGCACGATCGCCGCGGGCGTCGATGTCGCCGCCCGATCCGGATGCCCCGGCGAAGGCGGCCGCGCCGGCGCGCTTTCGCAGACGCGCCAGTTCGCTCGCGATCACCTTGGCGGCGACGACCTTGATCGGTGTGCGCTTCTCGCCGAGCGCCGACAGCGGAGGATTCGCCACGAAGTCGTCGAGGTCGTCGAACAGCCGGTAGTAGCTCGCGCTCGAGAGCATGCGCAACGCCGCGGCGTGCGCCTGACGGTATTCCTCGAGCGAACCCTCGACGAGGCGGCGATGCGACGCGTCGCTCGTGCGGTGCCCCAGTTCGGCGAGCTCGTCGTCGGCGAGCTGCGCGCGCACCTCGGCATCTCGAGCCGTGCCGACCACGCCTCCCAGGGCGCGCAGCCGATCGCGCAGCGACGACACCCGCTCCTCGTCGAACAGCCGGCGGTATGCGGCGAGCACGCTGCGCAGGCGTCGAACGACGGAACGCATCTGGTGCACGGAGTCGGGCTGATCGGCTCGCGCCTGGGGATCGAGCTGCTCGAGCTGCTCGACCAACTGGCGAAGCGCCTCGACGATCACATCGGCGGCGGGGCTCTTCGCAGTCAGGTCAGAGGCGGGAACCGCTCGCGTACCCGCGCTCCGGCGGCGCGCCTCGACGGTGCCGGACTCGACCGTGCCGGACTCGTGGGCGCCGTTCAGCGCATCGCTCAGGGAATCGTGACCGAGCGCCCGCGCGATCTTGGCGGGCGACGTCGACACGGTGGCCGCCTCGGCGAGCACAGCGACCTCGATGGCGTCGAGGAGCGCTGTCCGCTCCTCCTCGCTGTCTGGCGCGCCGGGCAGAAGCTCCACCTCCCACTCGCGCCAGGCCCGCACGGCGCCACCACGGACATCCGATGCCGTGACCTGATCGTCGGCGAATTCGGCGACGGCCTCGCCACCGGCGCCGATGAGATGCGTCGCGGTGCGCCGGGTCGAGATGCGGGCGAGCGGGGTCAGGATGCGATCGCGCACGATGGCGCGCACGGGCTCGAGAACCGAGTCGGGCACCCCGTCTGATGAGGCGTCGCCCTCGGCGGAGCCATCCGCCGAGTCGACATCGAGCGGCCAGTGCAATTCGGTGCGGCCCTCACCCGCCGGGCGCTTGATGTGCCAGCCCTCGTCGCCTCCGCCCTCGCGGCGGCGCACGATGTGGCGCTTCGTGAGAAGGTCGAGCGCTTCGGTGTCGTAGTACACGGCCTCGAGCTGCACGGCATCGTCGACAGACACGCTCTCGATGCCGTCGACGCTGGTGAATGTAGGAACGAGCGCGTTCTCATCGACGTCGTACTTGCGCTCGATCTCGACCTGGCTGGTGTGCTTCATGGGTCCTCCGTCGGGGCTGACTGCGAGCGGCGCAGCTGGGCCATGACCGACACCCGGCAAGGCAGTCCGCACCGGTATCCATTCTTGCCGACAGAGGTCAGCGCTGCACGCGCAACCCGTGCTCAGGATCGAGCTTCGCCAGAATCTTGCTCATGATGCGATGCAGGTCTTCCACGTCACGCTCGTCGAGCGGGTCGATCACGTAGTCGCGCACCGTGCCGACGTGGCCGGGCGCGGTCGCGCCCACTTTCTCCCACCCCGCCTTCGTGAGCTGGGCGTTCGTCGCCCGACGGTCGTCCGAGCTCTGTGTGCGCTCGATGAAGCCGCGCTTCTCGAGGCGCGAGACCACATGCGAGAGGCGAGGAAGGGTCGCGTTCGTGACGAGGGCCAGCTCCGTCATGCGGAGGGTGCGGTTCGGTGCCTCGGAGAGCATGGCGAGCGTGAAGTAATCGAAGTGCGTGAGATCGGCATCGTGCTGCAGCTGGCTGTCGAGCACCCCCGGAAGCCGCTCGACCACGGAGATGAACCGCACCCAGGCACGCTGCTGCTCGTCGGTCAGCCAGACATCGTCACTCATGCTGACTATTCTACCGAGATGGTTAACGCTACAACTAAGTAAACGTGGATATTGTGCAACAAGTTCAGATCTGCGAGAGTCGTCCGACCACCGTGGTCGTGAGCCTCTCCGTCCACGGCACCGGATCGACATACCGGGGCGGTACGGTGCCGACGAGCGTGATGCCCGCTTCGGAATAGCGCTCCATGTCTGCGAGGAAGGCATCCGTGTCGCCCGTCGGATCGCCCTGGTACAGCATCGTCTTCTCGATCGCGTCGTAGTCGGTTCCCAGGGCGTCGCAGTGGCCGCGCAGCACGTCGAGCTTGTGCTTCACCGTGGCGAGCGCCGCATCGCCCGGAGCGCCGAAGAGGTTGCAGGCCTGCGCGTACTCGGCCACCATCCTCAGCGTCTTGCGCTCACCCCCGCCGCCGATGAGCACGGGAACCGAGCCGTGCACCGGCTGCGGAAGACTGATCGTCTCGGCGAGCGAATAGTGCTCGCCCTCGAACGAACCGTTGTTCGGCGACCACATCTGTCGACAGATCTGCAGCGTCTCCTCGAGGCGTTCGAAGCGCTCCTTCGTCGAGGGGAACGGCACTCCGAGCGCCGCGTGCTCGCGCTCGTACCAGGCCGCGCCGAGGCCGAGCACCGCGCGGCCCTTCGAGAGAACGTCGAGGGTCGTCACCGTCTTGGCGAGCAGGCCCGGATGCCGGTAGGTCACGCCGGTGACCAGCAGGCCCAACCGCATCCGGTTCGTGATGCCGGCGAGGTAGCCGAGCGAGGTGTAGCCCTCGAGCATGGGCTCGAACGGCCCGCCGGCGTCGAGCATCTGGAACCAGTGATCCATGAACGAGAAGAGGGCCACACCGCCCTCGTCGGCGATCCGCGCCGTCTCTGTGAGGCGATCGGTGAGAGTGGTCTCCCACTCGGGGGCGGTGAACGTGTAGAAGTGCAGGCCGAGGTCCATGGCCTCACACTAACCCCGCAGCGCAGCGTCTCGGCAGCAGTAATCTCGAACCATGCGCTACACCCGCCTCGGAAACACCGGAATGCAGATCAGCGAAGTCGTGCTCGGATGCATGAGCTTCGGTACTCCCGATCGGGGCGGCCATGCGTGGACGCTGGACGAGGAGACGAGCCGCCCCCTCATCCGCAGGGCGCTCGAGAAGGGCATCACTACCTTCGACACGGCCGACGTGTATTCCGACGGATCGAGCGAGGAGATCGTGGGCCGCGCCCTGGCCGACTTCGCCCATCGCGACGACGTGGTGATCGCCACGAAGGTGCACGGCCGCATGGGCAGCACACCCAACCGCGGCGGGCTGTCGCGAGCGCACATCATGTCGGCCATCGACGACAGCCTTCGCCGCCTCGGCGTCGACCACGTCGACCTCTACCAGATCCACCGTTGGGATCCGGAGACCCCGATCGAGGAGACCATGATCGCGCTCCACGACCTCGTGAAATCGGGCAAGGTGCGCTACATCGGCGCCTCGTCGATGTGGGCGTGGCAGTTCGCGAAGGCCCAACGGGTGGCCGAGGCGAACGGCCTCACCCCGTTCGTCTCGATGCAGGACCAGTACAACCTGCTGCAGCGCGAGGAGGAGCGCGAGATGCACCCGCTCTGCCTCGACGAGAAGGTCGGCGTGCTGCCCTGGTCGCCGCTGGCGCGCGGCCGGGTCACCCGCGACTGGGATGCCCAGACCGAGCGCACGGGCAAAGATCTCTTCGGGGCCCGGCTCTATACATCCGACGACGCATCGAATCGCGCGATCGTGGATGCCGTGGCCGGCATCGCCGCCGAGCGCGGCGTCTCGCGCGCGCAGGTCGCCCTCGCCTGGGTGCGCCAGCAGTCGGCGGTGACCGCGCCCATCGTCGGCGCGACGAAAGAGAGCCACATCGACGACGCCGTCGCCTCGCTCGAGATCGAGTTGAGCGAGCCCGAACTCGAGCGCCTCACGGCCCCGTACACGCCGCGCAACCCCGAGGGTTTCTGATCTGAGCCCGAACGCACTGAGGTGCGGAGACTGGCCGCATCCCCATCGGTCGAAGCGGCCGTTCTCCGCACCTCAGTGCACTCTGCAGCGCTTATTCGGCGTCGAGGTCGGTCTCGAGCAGGCCCGCGAGCTCCTCGAGTGCGGCCTCGGCGCCGTCACCCTCGGCCGCGAGCGTGACGATGTCGCCGTTCGCGGCACCGAGGCTCATGATCGAGAGGATGCTCGCGGCGTCGAGCGGGGTGCTGCCGCCCTTCGAGATGGTCACCTTCATGGGCTGGCGCTTGACCGCCTCGATGAAGACGGAGGCGGGGCGGGCGTGAAGTCCGACGCGGCTGGCGATGGTTGCGTTGCGTTCTGGCATGGGTTTCTCGTTTCGTTTCAGTGATTGCGTGAGTGAGTGATTGTGACGGGGTGGATGCGGGGCCGGCTCAGCGAGCGGCTGCCGGCACCGCGGTCGGGGCGGCGGATCCCGCGACGACCGAATCGGATGCGGCTGCGCCCTCGGCACCCTCGACCGGGCGACGACGAACCCACTTCTTGAGAGCGACGACGAGCAGACCCGACACGATCGTTCCGGCGAGGATCGCCACGATGAACATGGCGAGGTTGCCGATCGCGAAGAACACGAAGATGCCTCCGTGGGGAGCCTGCGAGGTGACTCCCGTGCCCATCACGATCGCGCCGGTCAGGGCGCTGCCGACGATGCTGGCGGGGATGACGCGCAGCGGGTCGACGGCGGCGAACGGAATCGCGCCCTCGGAGATGAAGGCGGCACCGAGCAGCCACGCGGCTTTGCCGTTCTCACGCTCAGCCTGGCTGAACAGCTTCTTGTCGATCACGGTGGCGAGGGCCAGGGCGAGCGGCGGAACCATTCCCGCGGCCATGACGGCCGCCATGATCTGCCAGGGGGCCTGGTTCGCGATCGTTCCGGCAGAGAGGCCCGCGACGGCGAACGAGTAGGCGACCTTGTTGATCGGTCCACCGAGGTCGGCGGCCATCATGATTCCGAGGATGAGCCCGAGCACGACGGCCGAGGCACCGGTCAGCGACGACAGCCAGTCGTTCAGGCCGCTCATCAGGAGGGCGATCGGTCCACCGAGCACGAGGACCATGAGCCCCGACGCGAAGATCGACCCCACCAGAGGGATGATCACGACGGGCATCAGTCCGCGCAGCCAGCGAGGAACCTGCAGCCGGCCGATGGCCCAGGCGATGAATCCGGCGAGCAGACCTCCGACGAGGCCACCGAGGAATCCGGCGTTCATCAGCAGGGCTACGGCGCCGGCGGTGAAGCCCACCGCGATACCCGGACGGTCGGCGATGGCGTAGGCGATGTAGCCCGCGAGCACCGGAACGAGGAAGCCGATCGATGCGTTGCCGATGGCGAACGCGACGGCACCGAGGTATGTTCCGAGCCCGCCATCCGGCAGGTTGACGAGGCTGTTCTGAAGGATGATGTCCTTCGCGTTGTCGCTGATCTGGTATCCGCCGAGCAAGAAGCCGAGGGCCATCAGCAGACCGCCACCCGCGACGAACGGGATCATGTAGCTGACACCGGTGAGCAGCCAACGCTTGATCTTCTGGCCGACGTGCTCATTGGCAGCGGTGCTGGTGGATGCCGCAGCGCCGTCACCTGAGACGCGTCGCGCCTGCGGGTCGTCGGCCGCGGCGAGGGCTTCGGCGACCATCTTGTCGGGCTCGTCGATGCCGCGCTTGACGGGAGCCTGGATGACGGGCTTGCCCGCGAACCGTCCCTTGTCGCGCACGTCGACGTCGACCGCGAAGATCACGGCGACCGCGTTGGCGATCAGCGCCGGATCGAGGGGCGTCACGCTCGACGATCCCTGCGTCTCGACGTGCAGTTCCGCGCCGGCGCGCTTGGCTGCGGCCACGAGGGAGTCGGCGGCCATGTACGTGTGCGCGATGCCGGTCGGGCAGGCGGTGACGGCGACCAGAATGGGCCGGGTCGCGGCGCTCGAAGAGTCGTCGGCCGATGCGGATGCGGAGGGCGTCGAGTCCGTGACGGGCGCGGCGGCCGGGGCGGGGTCATCCGACAGCGCCTCGTCGACGAGGTCGACGATCGCCTGGGCACTGGAGGCCTCTCGCAGGGCGGTCACGAACTCGGGCTTGATGAGCGATCGGGCCAGCTTCGACAGCAGCACGAGGTGCGCCTGGTCGGCACCGTCGGGAGCCGCGATGAAGAAGATGATGTCTGCGGGGCCGTCGGATGCGCCGAAGTCGACCGCGGGCGCGGGGCGCGCCATTGCCAGGGTCGGCTCGAGCACCGCGGTCGATCGGCAGTGAGGAATGGCGATTCCGCCCGGGATTCCGGTGTCGGTCTTGCTTTCGCGCGCCCAGGCGTCGGCGAACAGCGCCTCGGTGTCGCTGGCGCGACCGGATGCCGTGACCAGCTCGGCGAGGCGCCTGATCACGCCGGCGCGGTCGGCTCCGAGATCCTCGTCGAGGATCACCAGCCCTGGTGTGATGAGTGAAGACATCCTTGTTCTCCTTTGTTTAGATCTGCCCCGCGGCGACGCGCGGAATCGTGGTGACGACGATGTCGCCTGGATGTGTCTGTTCGAGTGTCGGCACGGTCGTGCCGGGGAGTGAGGCGGCGGCGGCGCCGTGGGCCACCGCCTGGGCGAGGCGCGCGCCGGGGAGGTCGCCGCGCTGGTCTGCGAGCACGTAGCCCGCGAGCGAGCAGTCGCCCGCCCCTACGGTGCTGCGGGCCACGATCCGCGGAGCCGGGGCGCGCCAGGCTTCCTCGGCTTCGACCAGCACCGCGCCATGCGATCCGAGCGTCACGAGCACCGCCCCGAGGGAGGGCGACAGAAGAGACTGCGCCAGCGAGACCGCGAGCGCGGGGTCGGCCTCGAGCTGCTCGTGCGTGGCACCGCCCGTGTCGAGACCCTGCGACTCGGCGAGCTGCAGCAGCTCTTCGGCGTTCGGCTTGATGAGGTCGACCCGTTCTCTCGACGCGACGAGCGCCGCGAGGGGCGCACCCGAGCTGTCGACGGCGATCCGCGGAGCCGTGGGCGAGAGCCGCACTGCGCGAACGAGGTCGGCATAGAAGGTCTCGACGACGCCGGGTGGCACGGAACCCGCCAGCACGAGCCACGACGCAGACGCGGACTGCGCCACGACCACGTCGATCAGCTCGGCGACGACGGCCTGCGACAGGTGCACGCCAGGGTCATTGAGCTTCGTGGTCGTTCCATCGGGCTCTGCCAGGGTGATGTTCGAGCGGATAGGCGACTCGATCTCGACCGTGGCCGTCGGGATGCCCGACACCTCGAGCGCGACGACCAACGGGTCTGTCGACGCGCCGGGCAGGATCGCGAGGGTGTCGCATCCGGCCGCGTGAAGAGCGCGCGAGACGTTCACGCCTTTTCCGCCGGGCTCCTGCCCGGTGACGACGGCGCGCTGCACCTGTCCGCGAGCGAGAGGGGCGGCGAGCTCGACGGTTCGGTCGAACGAGGGGTTCATGGTGAGGGTGACGATCACGGCACGATCACCTCCACGCCCTCTGCGTCGAGGGCGGCGGAGAGCGTTCCGGCCGGGTCGACGTCGGAGACGAGGGTGTCGAGGTCGCGTAGCTCGGCGAAGCGGTAGAGCGCCTCTTCGTCGAGCTTGCTCGAGTCGGCGAGCACGACCGAGCGGCGTGAGCGACGGATCATCGCGGCCTTGACCGCCGCCTCTCTCTCTTCGGGAGTGCTGAGGCCGAATGCGGCGCTCACGCCATTGGTTCCGATGAACGCGATGTCGGGGCGCAGTCGGTCGAGCTGCTCGATGGTCGATGCTCCGACGGCGGCGCTCGTGATGCCCCGCACGCTGCCTCCGAGAAGATGCAGCTCGATGGCGGGGTTGAGGTGCAGCACGGCCGCAATGGGCACGGAGTTGGTGATGATGGTCAGTGGATGCCCGCCGGACACACCGCCCACGGGGCTCCAGTCGGCCAACAGCTGGGCCAGCGCTCCGGTCGTCGTGCCCGCGTCGATGAGGATCGAGCCGCGGAACGACTCTCCGATCATTCCGAGGGCCGCCCGGGCGATCACGAGCTTGGAGTCGCGCGCCTTGTCGGAGCGCACGGCGACGGTCGACTCGGCGAGGCTGATCTTCGATCCGGCGACTGCACCGCCGTGCACGCGCTGCAGCACACCCTGCCGCTCGAGCAGATCGAGGTCTCGACGAACGGTCTCGGGAGTGACGTTGAATCGCTCGGAGAGGTCGGCGACTGTGACTCGGCCCTGGGCGCCGATCTCCTCACCGATCTTCTGGTGACGCTCTATCGCGTACATGTCGTCGTTGACCTCGTCTTTCGATTCATCCGTGAACCCGCGTCTGGCTGTGGTGTGATGTGACTTTATGTCTGTTTATCTGCGAAAGCAAGACAAACACAGATTCTGGGAGGGAATGTCAGCCAACAAAGAGGGTTCTCGCTTAACGTGAGGTGATGACCGACACCCTCACCCGAGAGATCGAGATCGGCGAGAGCCCGCAGCATCCCGTTCGACGCGTGCTGCGCCGCGCACGTGCCTGGGTCGAGCGGCACCCGCGCATCCGATTCGCCTATCGATTCGCGGTCGCGCTTCTCGGAGCCACCGTGGCCATCGTCGGGCTGATCCTGGTGCCGCTGCCGGGGCCGGGTTGGCTGATCGTGTTCCTCGGCATCGCGATTCTGGGCACCGAGTTCCCCGCCGCCCACCGCCTCGGTCAGTGGCTGAAACGTGTGCTCGCGAAGGCCCTGGCGCGCTGGAAGTCGTGGCGCGCATCCCGTGCGGCCCGTGAGTCAAGCACCTCCCGAACGGACACTCCGCGCGCCTAGGATGAGCAGCACTTCACCCGTGCAGTGCAGAGGAGACGTTCCATGACCGGTTCCGCATCCCCCCGCTCGTCCACCGTCGATGGGCTCCAGTCCCCCGTCATTCCGCGCGACGCGCACAACCCCTGGTACCAGCGGGCGGCCGAACCGCTCGAGGGCGAAGCCCTGCTGCAGGTGGATGCATGGTGGCGTGCTGCGAACTACTTGTCTGTCGGGCAGATCTATCTGCTCGACAACCCTCTGCTCGAGCAGCCGCTCAGCCGAGACGATGTGAAGCCGCGCCTGCTGGGCCACTGGGGAACCACGCCCGGGCTCAACTTCGTCTACGCGCACCTGAACCGCATGATCCGGCAGCGCTCTCTGCCGACCCTCTACATCGCCGGCCCCGGCCACGGTGGGCCGGGCATGGTGGCCAACGCGTGGCTCGACGGCACCTACTCAGAGATCTACTCGAAGATCGATCAGTCGACCGACGGTATGCGCGCACTGTTCCGGCAATTCAGCTTCCCCGGCGGCATCCCGAGCCACGCGGCGCCCGAGACGCCCGGCTCGATCAACGAGGGAGGCGAACTCGGCTACTCGCTCTCGCACGCCTACGGGGCGGCCTTCGACAACCCGAACCTGCTGGTCGCCGCGGTCATCGGCGACGGCGAGGCCGAGACCGGGCCGCTCGCCACGGCCTGGCACTCGAACAAGTTCATCGACCCGATGCAAGACGGCGTCGTGCTGCCGATCCTGCACCTCAACGGCTACAAGATCGCCAATCCCAGCGTGCTCGCGCGCATCCCCGAAGAAGACCTTCTCGCGCTGATGCGCGGCTACGGCCACAACCCGCACATCGTGTCGGGCGGCTTCGACGGTGAAGACCCGCTGCTGGTGCACGCCCGCATGGCCGAGACGCTCGACGCCGTGCTCAACGAGATCGCCGCCATCAAGCAGGATGCCGCCGACGGCACCCTCGAGGGCACACCCCGCTGGCCCATGATCATTCTGCGCACCCCCAAGGGCTGGACCTGCCCCGTCGAGATCGACGGCCTGCCCGTCGAGAACACCTGGCGCGCCCATCAGGTTCCGCTGGCCAGCGCGCGCGATACCGAGGCGCACACCCGGCTGCTCGAATCGTGGATGAAGAAGTACAAGCCGGAGGAGCTGTTTGACCCCTCGGGCGCACCCACCCCCTTCGTCACGGGCCTCGCCCCCGAGGGCTACCTGCGTATGAGCGCGACGCCCTACTCGAACGGCGGGCTGCTGCGCCGAGAGCTCCGGATGCCGGACTTCCGCGAGTACGGGGTCGACGTCACGGCGCCCGGCCACGAGACGGCCGAGGCGACGAAGGTCCTCGGCGGCTGGCTCGCCGATGTCATCCGCCTGAACCCCGACAACTTCCGCATCTTCGGGCCCGATGAGACGGCATCCAACCGCCTGCAGGAGGTATACGAGGCGACCGACAAGCAGTGGAACGCCGAGATCCTGCCCGTCGACCTGAACCTCGCCCGGGCGGGCCGCGTCATGGAGATGCTCTCGGAGCACCAGTGCCAGGGCTGGCTCGAGGGGTACCTCCTCACCGGTCGGCACGGGCTGTTCAACTGCTACGAGGCGTTCATCCACATCGTCGACTCGATGTTCAACCAGCACGCCAAGTGGCTGCAGGTCGCCCGCTCGATTCCGTGGCGCCGCTCCGTCTCGAGCCTCAACTACCTGCTCTCGAGCCACGTCTGGAGGCAGGACCACAACGGCTTCAGCCACCAGGACCCGGGATTCATCGACCACGTCGTGAACAAGAAGGCCGACGTCGTGCGGGTCTACCTGCCCGTCGATGCGAACACCCTGCTCTCGACCTACGACCACTGCCTGCGCAGCGTCGACTACATCAACGTGGTGGTCGCCGGAAAACAGCCCGGCCCGCAGTGGCTGAGCATGCCCGAGGCCGTGGCGCACTGCACCCGTGGGCTCGGAATCTGGGACTGGGCCGGCACCGAGCGACCGAGCGACGAGCCCGACATCGTGCTGGCGTGCGCCGGCGACATTCCGACCATCGAGACGCTCGCTGCCGCATCCCTGCTGCGCAAGCATTTGCCCGAGCTGCGCGTTCGCGTCGTGAATGTGATCGACCTGATGCGTCTGCAAGACGACACCGAGCATCCGCACGGCCTGTCGAACCGCGACTTCGACACCATCTTCACGACCGACAAGCCCATCGTGTTCGCGTATCACGGCTACCCGTGGCTCATCCACCGGCTGACCTACAGGCGCGCCGCGAACGCCAACCTGCACGTGCGCGGATTCATCGAGAACGGCACGACGACCACGCCGTTCGACATGCTCATGCTCAACAACCTCGACCGCTACCACCTGGTGATCGACGCGATCGACCGGGTGCCCGGGCTGGGTTCGAAGGCCGCCGCGTTGCGACAAGAGATGCAGGATGCGCGCATGCGCGCCCGGCAGTACACCCGCGAGCACGGCGAGGACATTCCCGAGGTCGCACAGTGGCTGTGGTCGGGCGAAGACGGAGTCGGCTTCGACCGACAGAACTACTCGGCGCGCGACGAGGTGGGAGCCGACCAGACCGGCGGCGACAACACCTAAGCGGGCACGCCTGCGCGGGCGCCAGGCCCCCTGATGAGGGTGTCGCGGTCGGTGACTCCTCTGCCACACTCGGAGCATGCCAGACACACAGCCTCCTGCTCCGGGCACGCCGCGGTTCCCCGCATCGCCGCCCGTCAGCGACTACGGAACGCCTCCGCCGCAGGCGCCCCCGGCAAACCCGTCGCCTGCTTACTACGCATCCAGCCAGTACCCCGCCGCGCCCTACGCACCCGGCACGATTCGGCCGAAGACGGGGCCGGGAGGGCTCGCTCTCTTGTCATTGATCATCGGCGGTATGGCGCTGCTCGGATCGTTCATACCCTTTCTGAACTACATCACCGGCTTCTTCGCGTTCATAGCCCTGGTTCTGGGTGTCATCGCGATCTTCCTCAAAGGACGCAAGAAGACCCTCGCGATCGTCGCAAGCAGCGTGTCGTTGCTCGCGCTCATCCTCTCGATCGTTCTGGCTCTCGTGTACACGGGACTCTTCGTCGACGGCGTCGACGACAGCTACGGCTCGGACTACCCCTCGAGCCTCGACGGCACGAAGTTCTCCTTCGCCGCCAAGTAGACGCGACAACGCGACAGCCGCAGTCCTATGGTGGTGACCACAGTGTTCTTTCCGTTCGATCGAAAGGAAGCCGCTCATGCCGTCACCGCAGCCGGTCGTCTTCATCCATGGTCTGTGGGTGCACGCATCCAGCTGGCAGCCCTGGATCGATCTGTTCGAACACGAGGGCTACACCGCTGTCGCCCCGCTCTGGCCGGGTGAACACGACAGCGTCGAAGCCTCGCGAGCGCACGCCCACGATGCTGCAGACAAGACGATCGACGACGTCGTCTCGCACTTTCAGACCATCGCCGACTCGTTCGATGTGCAGCCCATCCTCATCGGACACTCGTTCGGCGGCCTGATCGTCGAGAAGCTGTTGGGGCAGGGCTACGGGGCCGCCGGAGTGGCCATCGATCCGGCCCAGATCAAGGGCGTGCTCCCGTTGCCGCTGAATCAACTCCGGTCGTCATTGCCCGTGCTGAGCAATCCCGGCAATCTTCACAAGGCCGTCTCCCTCACCGAGGAGCAGTGGCGGTTCAGCTTCGGCAACGCGCTGAGCGCCGACGAATCGTCGGCGCTCTGGAACGCGTGGAACATCCCCTCGCCCGCGAGGCCTCTCTTCCAGGCCGCCGTGGCGAACTTCGCTCTGCACTCGGAGGCCGAGGTCGCTACCGGCAACGACGATCGCGCTCCCCTGCTGCTGATCGCCGGAGGCCGCGACCACACCGTTCCCGAGACCGTCGTCGATGCGACCCTCAGGCAGTATCGCGACTCGAACGCGGTGACCGAGCTCATCACCTTCACCGACCGCGGTCACTCGCTCACCATCGATCACGGCTGGAACCAGCTCGCCACCGAGATCCTCATCTGGCTCCGTCAGCAGTCGCTCGCACAGTAGTTCTGCGGCGGGCGACACGACGACGACGTCAGCGAGTGCGTTTGCGCCGCAGCCCCAGCGCCGCGACCATACCCAGCCCCAGCAGGGTGGCCGCGATCGAACCGATCACGACGGGCTCGGCATCCAGCCCGGTCGCCGCGAGCGACGACGACGTCGACGATCCGGATGCGACAGCCGCGGCACCCGGGTCCGTCGCGTTCGGCGCCACCACGGGCAGAACGGCGGCCTGGCCGCCGACCGACGCGACCGTCACGGATCCGTCGGCGTTCAGCTGCACCGTGGCACTCGTCGCCGCGGCCAGATTCAGCCGCTGCCACGATCCCGCGGCCGAACCGCTGAGATCGAGCGGATCGCCCGACGAGATCTGAGTCTGAGCCAGAACGGAGGCGCGCTGAGCGTCGCTCAGGCTCGGGAAGGTGCTGAGGAGGAGGTTCTCCGCGCCCGCGGGCACCGACGGGGCCTGGTTAGCCGAACCGGTCTTTACGAATCCGTAGTCGAGTCGCTCGCCATAGACGGCGACCGCGCTGGCGCGATCGGTCACGATCTGCGAGGTGCCGCCCGGGATCGCCTGGCCACCGTAGGGGTTCGACTGATACGCCGAACCTCGGGCCAGGCACGCGTCGAGGGTTCCACCGCACTGCTGCTGCAGGTAGTCGGTCAGCTCTTTCTGCGCGGGCTCGAGCACCTCGGTGCGGTACTTCGTGTCAGACCAGCGGGCTGCGAGCGCCGCCTCGCCGGCGATGCGTCCGCCCATGATGTCGAGCGGGTAGTGAACGCCGAGAACGATGCGGTCGTTGCCGGCTTCGGATGCGCGGGCCAGGATCTCGGGGGCGAGGCTCGGCAGCAGCGTGGCGAGAGTGATGCCCGCCTGGTAGGCGGTCGTCGTGTGGCCGCTGGGGAAGGCGCCGCCGGTGCAGATTCCGGTGGCGTTGTACGAGGCACTGAGGCTCACGTCGTTGGTCGAGAACTGGTGCGTCGTGTCGACGACCGCGGGAACGCGCGTGATCAGCAGGTTTCCCTGCGACGAGGCGTAGGGCGTGCCGACACGGTTCGCCGTCAGCGACGAGGCGTTCACGACCGTCGGCGCGCATGCCGCATCGTCGCCGGCCACCGCTGGTGTCGTCGGGTCGGTCGGCAGATACGGGCGGGGGTAGCTGAAAGCGGCCTTCGATGCACCCGTGCTCACGTAGGCACCGCTGGTTCCGTTCGAGCTGTTGATCAGGGCAGTGGTCAGTGGCAGCGATCCGTTCTGTCGTCCGGCCACGTAGATCGGGGCGAGCACAGAGCCGAGCGCGGTCGAGATCGTGATCGACTGGTCGTAGCTCGTGTTTCCGGTCGTCTGGTATTCGGCATCCTGCAAGGCCAGGAACTGCTGCGCCGGCGTCGCATGACCGTTGATCCACACCGCGAGCTCGTCGTTGCGGGCGAGCGTGGGGCCGTCGACGACGGTTCCGTGCAGGTCGTTCACGCCACTCGTCTGCCACAGCGAGGTGAAGCCGCTCAGCAGTGACGGCAGATCGGGCTTGGCCGTGTCGCTCGGGTAAGGAGCGGCAGCCGTCGCTGCGAGGGGAGCGCTCAGCGCGAGGAGAGCGACGGTGACGAGAGGGATCGTCACCGTTCCGGAGAGACGAAGGAATCGGGTTCGTTGGTTCACGGAGTAACGCTAGATCGATCGAGGTCGAGGGTGGGTGAACTCTGCGTGAACGGCCCCGCGGCCTCAACATCATGCACACCCGATACCGTTCGCCCCGAACAGGGGGCACCGTCCTGCCCCACCGAGAGACCTATCGATGTCATGATTAATTCCCGTGAGTGCCTCCCAGCTATCCGACCCCGCATCCTCTTCTGGAGCGAGCGCGGAGCTCGATCGCATCATCGAGGGCGGCCTCGTACGCACCCGTTTCCAGCCCATTTTCGACCTCGACTCCATGTCGGTGGTGGCCTACGGAACGAGCACACGAGGGCCGAAGGACTCCCCTCTGGAATCGCAGGACGTGCTCCTCACCGCGGCCCGGGACTCCGGCAGAATCGTCGACTTCGACACCGTGAGCCGCGCCGGTGCGATCCTCACCTCGGAGCGTTCCGGCCTCTCGGCGCCCCGAAGCCTGTTCTTCAGTGCAGCCCCCTCGACGGTGGCCAGACTCGCCGACGACGAGACGGCGCTGGCGCATCCGATGGTTCTCGAGATCGCGGGTCACACTCTGATCGATACCGATCTCGCTCCTCTCCTTCGGGCCATCGTGCGCATCAGAGACCAGGGCTGGGCGATCGCGATCACCGAGGTGGGCGTCGACCCGCACACCCTGGCTCTGCTGCCCGCCGTCGCGCCGGATGTGATCTGCCTCGACCTGCAGATCGTCAGCGACCTGCCCGACCAGCGACTCGCATCCGTTCTCAGCGGCGTCTCGGCGTACGCCGAAGCGACCGGATGCCTCGTGCTGGCGCACGGGGTCGAGACCGAACAGCAGCTCGTCACCGCCAGGGCGCTCGGAGCGACGCTGGCCCAGGGGCCGCTCTTCGGCGGTGCCGCGGAGCTGCCGACGACGCTTCCCTATCTCTCCGGCGTACGACCCGCACCGTCGGGACGCCTCGCCGGGCTTCGGCAAGACACTCCCTTCTCCGTCGCAGCGGAACGGCGCGAGGCACGCGTCTCGAACAGCGGACTCCTGCTGCAGATCAGCCTGTTCCTCGAGGCCCATGCCGCCCTCGAAGGCGATTCCGCCCTCGTGTTCGGCACATTCCAGCACCGAGAGAACTTCGACGACCGGGCCGTGGAACGGTACTACCCCCTGGGCCTCACGGCGGCTTTCGTCGGCGTGTTCGGCCACGGATTCGACCAGCTCGACCTCGACGACTCCGTGTGCGGCGTCGAACTCGACGTCGCCGATCCACTTGTCGCCGAGTGGAACGTCGTGGTGATCTCGCCGAACTTCGCTGCGACCCTCACGGCGCGTCAGCTCGGCGACCCCTCGCCGACGAACGACACCTACGAGTTCATCCTCACCCACGACCGCCGACTCACGATCGAGGCGGCTCGCACGCTGGTGGCACGGCTCTAGGAGCGGCGGCCGGTTCAGGCGCCGGTGTTGCTCATCAGCCGTGGGAGATCGGCGAGAACGGTTCGCGCGTTCTCCTCCGCCGTCAGATCCCGCGCCACGGCGAAGAGCCGCACGGCGTCTTCTATCCGGGAGCGGGCCTCGAGTCGCTGACCGTCTTTGATGGCGTGCCCGGCGAGCAGCAGAGCGGCGCGACCCCCGTAGCGCGCGTCGTCGGTCGCCTCGGCCAGCTGATGGAGCAGGAGCGAGAGCTGCGCGCTGGCCGTGCGGTCAGCTCGATCGACTTCGGCCGTGGCGCGCATGTAGACGGCGAACATCAGTGCGTCGAGAAGAACCTCGAGGGGAGAATCGACTGCGCCAAGCACCGGCATGCTGCGCCCCTTCGCGGTCTCGAGTTGCAGATGCCACTCGCCGTCGACGACCTGCAGCACGGCGGAATGCGGCGAATCGGCACCGAGATCGAAGCTGCCAGCGTGCCGGCGAGACAGCCGTCGCCACCCGATCGCGGTCGCGTTCCGGCTCATCCAGTCATCGACGGCCCGTGCGGCGTCGTTTCCCGATTCCATCGATCATGCCCCTTCCGCGACCGCCTCTAATCTCGCATGTGACGCGCATACATCAGAGTCCACTATGAGACTCGGAGTCTCATGATGGTCGACCTCGCGCGCCCGAGAGCCGACATGCCGCGTGAGAGGCTGATGGACACCGATGTATCCTCGGCGTCACACTGCGACATTCTTCTTTCTGCAATAGTCGATGGGGTACTGAACGAAGGAGTGGGCGTGGGCGTGGTTCGAAAATGGGTCTTCCCAGTAGTGCGCATTCTGCTGGTCGCGGCTATCGCCGTGGCACTGGGCAAGCTCGCGTTCTTCCCCGACAAGACCGACGAGGTGTCTGCGGTTCCCACCGGAGAGATCGTCGAACCTGTGATCCCCGTCGCCCTAGGAACGATCGTGAACGATGTCGTGGTCCAGTCCACGGTCACGGCAGATCCGGCCGCGCCGCTCAAGTCGACCGCTGCCGGTACCGTCGACGAGATCTTCTTCCCCCAGGGGTCGGTCGTCGCCGCCGGCGACACCGTCTTCGACGTCAAGGTCGAGATCGTGCGCTCACCCGAGGACAGCATCGATGACGAGGGCAAGACGAAGCCCAAGATCTACCGCTACGAGCAGGTCGTCGCCCCTGCCGCCGGCGTGCTCAGCTCGCTCGGTGTGATCTCAGGGCAAGACGTGACGATCGGCATGGTCGCCGGGCAGATCGCTCCGCCCACCTTCTCTGTCTCGGGCTCGCTGAAGCCTGAGCAGCGCTACCGTCTGGTCGACCAGCCGACAGACGCGTCGATCTCCATCACCGGCGGTCCCGCCGCATTCACCTGCACAGGGCTGCGCATCACGACCCCGCTGTCTGGCAGCGAGGGTGGCGGTACCGGTGGCGATACGACAGGCGGCGAAACAACTGGCGGAACAAGCGCGGGAACGGGCGGCGGTTCGAACACCACCGTCAGCTGCCCGATTCCCAGTGAGGTCACCGTCTTCTCCGGCCTCGCCGCCGAGATGACCATCTCCGGCGGAAAAGCCGAGAACGTTCTCGTCGTGCCGACGACGGCCGTGCGCGGGGCTGCGCTGAGCGGCACGGTCTGGGTATCTCGTGTCGACGGCGGCACAGAGGAGCGTGCCGTGGGCCTCGGCCTGAACGACGGAAGCCAGGTCGAGATCACCGGAGGGCTGGTCGAAGGCGATCAGATCCTGCAATTCGCGCCCGGCGCGCTGGCCGATCCGTCGGGGTGCCCGCCCGGTGCGACGGACTGCGGTGGGGTCATCGTCAGGTGAGCCTGCTCGAGCTGCGCGACGTCACGCGTACGGTGATTCCGCCTGACCAACCGGCCCTGACGATCCTCAACGGCGTCGACCTCACTGTCGAGCCGGGTGACCGTATCTCGATCGTGGGGCGCTCGGGTTCGGGCAAATCCACGCTGCTCAACCTGCTCGGTCTGCTCGACATGCCCACCAGCGGGCTGCTGACGTTCGACGACCGGCCGGTCGCGTCGTATTCCGGTGCCGCTCGCGACCGCGTGCGCGGAGCGCAGATCGGCTTCGTCTTCCAGCAGTTCAACCTGCTGCCGGGTCGCACGGCCCTCGAGAACGTGGCGATGCCCCTGCTCTACGCCGAGGGCAGATCTTTCTGGCGACGCAAGAAGCTCGCCGCCGAGATGCTCGAAGAAGTCGGCCTCGGCAACCGCATGGAGAGCATGCCCGACCGCCTCTCGGGTGGCGAGCAGCAGCGCGTCGCCATCGCCCGATCGCTGGTTCGCGGGCCGCGACTGATTCTCGCCGACGAACCCACCGGCGCCCTCGACCTCGACACCGGCAGTTCGGTGATGCAGCTCATCGACGACGTCGCGACGCGCACGGGGGCGGCGCTCGTGACGATCACGCACGATCCGGCCATCGCGGCCCGGGCCCGCGACCACTTCCGACTCGACCGCGGCGTCTTGACGCGGGCCGAGAGCGCCGAGCTGGCAGCGGCATCCGAGGCCGTCTCGTGAAGCGCGCGTTCACGAGCCTCGTCGGGGCGGTCATCGAGGCCTGGCAAGAACTTCGTGTGCATCGCACTCGAGTGCTGCTCTCGTTGATCGGCGTCGCCGTCGCCGTGTGCTCTCTCACCACGGTCGTGGCGCTCGGCGGCATCGTGCAGCAGGCGAACGAGGAGCTCAGCGAGCGGCAGAGCGGTCGGCCCGCCAGCCTGTTCGTCTCGGCTTACAGCACTGGGGGCACTGCCATCGATTCGGCGACAATGGATGCGACGTGGGCCGAAACACTGGCGCGTTACGACATCAGCTATGGCAGCCGGGTGATGCAGACGGCCCAGGCCGTGCCGTTCACCACCGGCGTCGTCGATGTGCAGACACAGGCCGTCGACCAGCCGTATGGAGAGATGCATCGAGTGCGCCTCACCGAGGGCGAGTGGTTCACCGCCGACGATGCGGCCGGGCTCGCTCCCGCCCTCGTGGTGAACCAGATCTTCTGGGAGCGCCTCGGCAGCCCCGAGCTGCGGACGCATCCGACCGTCGAACTCGGCGCCCAGGGTGGCAGACCCGGCACGACTGCGGTGATCGTGGGCGTCTATCCCGTGGCGAGTTACGAGACCGATCCGGCGATGTTCATGCTCGCCGACCAGCTCTCGGCGATGACGGCGGCCAGGCCGTCGGCCGCCGTTCAGGATCCGTACGGCGGAGGGGGCGGCGGTTCCACCCAATACGAGATGTGGGTGCCTCCCGCCATCTCCGACCAGCTCATGGAGGTCGTGAGGCGCGATTTCACCTCGGCGCTGGCGAATCCCGGGGGCGGAACCGGCGACGTGCAGGTCGATGTCTATCGCCAGGACTACGCCCAGTACGGCGACGACCCCTTCCTTGTCACCAAACTCGTGGTCGGTGGAATCGCCGTGCTCGTCCTGTTGCTCGGGGCCCTCGGACTGGTGAACATCGCTCTCGTGACCGTGAAGCAGCGCGTGCGCGAGATCGGTATCCGTCGCAGCTTCGGCGCCACTGCCGGGCGCGTGTTCTTCTCGGTGATGATGGAGAGCGTCGTGGCCACGATCGCGGCCGGTGCCGCGGGAGTGGTCGCGTCGGTTCTCCTCGTGCAGAATCCGTGGACCATGAATCTCATCGGTCAGGGCCTGGTGAGCGACTTCCCGCCGTTCCCCGCCGAGGCGGCGCTCATCGGACTCGTCGCGGCGACGGCGGTGGGAGCGCTGGCCGGTCTGTTGCCCGCGCTCGTGGCCGTACGCGTGAAGGTGATCGACGCCATCCGGTACTGACCGTCGTCGCTAGCTGTCTTTCTTCGCCGAGAGCGACCAGTGGTCGGCGATGAGCTGCAACCCCTGCGCGAACACGTACGACCAGGTCGTCGAGTCGTGAGCGCTGCCCGGTGCCTCGATGTACGTGGCATCCATACCGGCGGCTTTGGCAGCGGCGTAGATGGTCTTGACCTGCGGCAGGAACGCCGCATCGTTCGACCCCACGCCGAAGACGGCGAACGTGTCGGCATACGTGCCGTGCTGCTGCATGATGTTCGTCGGGTACGCCGCCTCGTAGCGGGTAAGGCTGCCACCGAACGCGGCATCGGCGGTCTTCTGCGGGTCGCCGATGCGCGGATACTGCTCCCCCGAGGCGTCGAGGATCACTCCGAACAGATTCGGGAATGCGGCGCCCAGCTGAATCGAGCAGGTGCCGCCCTGAGACAGCCCTCCGACGGCCCAGTAGTGCGGGTCGTCGATGACGTTGAGGTTGGCCTTGATCCAGTTCGGCACGTCGACCGTGAGGTAGGTCTGCGACTTGCCGAGCGGCGAGTCCACGCACATGGGGTTCGCGGTGGGATCACCGAGCTGATCGGGCGCCACGACGATCGGGGCGAGCCCGTCGTGCGCCGCGGCATAGGTATCGAGGCTCTGCTGCAGCTTGTCCGTGATGAACGGATCCTGCGGGGTGCCAGGCTGACCGGACATCATGACCATCACGGGCAGCTTCGGGGGGTTCGCCGTGAGGGCCGCGGGCGGCAGATACACGACGCCCGGCCTGGCCGGGAACTTCGATTCGGATGCCGGAATCGCGACGGTCGTCAGCGTTCCGACTTTCGGCATGGTTGAAGGAGCGACCCAGTCGGCGATCGTCGGCACCGACGCAGCCTCGACCTCGGGGAGGGGCTGCTCGGCCGCATCGACGATCGCACTGATTCCCAGGGCGCTGCGCACCGTGGGGTACTGTCCGAAGTCGATGTTGATGGCCATCGCCGTGGTGAGCACGAACAAGACGAGCGCGAGGGCCGAGCCGACCACGCGCATCCAGGATGCGCGACGCATCGACACGATCGCGACGCCGAAGGCGGCGCAGCCGACCGCGACCCAGACCCTGACCACGGCCGTGAGGTCTGCACCGAACAGGTCGAGCTGGTCTGAGAGCAGCCAGGTCAGCCCCACGCCCACGAGGGCTCCGACTGCGGCGGAGACAGCGACCTCGGTGAGCCAACGCCGTCGTGTCCACTTCGTGCTCGGACGGCGGAGGACGAGCAGCACGACCACCGCGAAGCCGACGGCATACGTGGCGTAGACGACAGGCCCCGCGGTGATGGTCAGGTCAAGCAGTAGGTTCACGCTGTGCCTCCTGTGTCGCCTTCGGCCTCAGATCGCGCAGCAGCCCGCTCAGCTGGATCACCGACAGTCGAGGCAGGTAGCAGCGGCCGATCGCCGCGCCCACCGCGGGGAGGTCCGTGGTGTCAGGGTAGAGCAGCCACAGAGGAACGAACGCGGGCTGGAACTTCTTCTTGAAGTTCAGCAGCGACCGGAATCCGTACGCGGGCTCGAGCGAGCGACCGACGTAGTCGAGGATCTGCGCCACGACGCTGCCTCGCACGTCGAGAGTCGACGATTCGGGGGCGGCGTTCGCGAGCGGAGCGCCCGAGAGGCTCAGGATCTCCAACCCGTCGCTCTTGGCCTGTTCGACCGCGGCTGCGATGACGAACTCCATCGTGCCGTTGGCCGCGTCGGTCCGACGTCTCATGAAGTCGAGGGTGTAGCCGATGACGTGCGGCTTCACCGCGTCGTCCGCGCCGTAGAGAGGAAGCCAACTGGTGACGGCCACGATCGTTCCCTCGGCGTCGACGGCGAGCATCAGGCGCACCGACGGATCGACGAGCTCGTCGAGTCCTCCGAGGGTGAATCCCATCTCGGGCAGGTTCTTCTCGGCGACCCATGCCTCCGAGATGGCCTGGATCTGCGAGCGCTGCAGCAGCGACAGCTCGCGCCACGACGTCCACTGCGCCACCACCCCGGCGCGGCCGGCCTTGTTCACGGCCGTGCGGATGTCCTGCCACTTCTTGCCGGTCGGGTTCCAGTCGCGGGGCCGCAGAACGGCCTCCTCTGCGACTTTGAGGCGCTGCCAATGCAGGCCCTCGAAGGTCTCGATCGTGGCATCGTCGACCCCGTAGAAGGTCGGTGTCCACCCGTGATCGCCGCAGAACCGCACGAAACGCTCGACGACAGTCGGGTCGGCGAACGCGGGTCCGAAGGGCCCTCCGACCGCCACGGCCACGAAACCCTGCACACGATACGCCACGGCGGCATCGGCGACCTCGTCGAACCAGAAGGAGTTGCCGGGCCAGGTCGACATGAACGACAGCGTGTGTCCGCCGCCCCTCTCGAGAATCGCTCGGGCGCGCACACGGTCGTCGTCGTCGACCACGGCGGTGCGGCCGAGAACGAGAAGACAGGATGCGGTGAGCACCGCGCCCCAGAAGAGGCCCGCCGGCAGCGACCACAGCTTGTGGGCCCAGTGCGTCGTCGGAACGAACGCGAGCCCGTCGGAGATCACGAACGTCGGCGGGACGAGACGCAGCGGCAGGGCCTGCAGTATGTCCAGCATCGTCGGCACGGGCCGGAACTGGTCGCTGATGGCGAGGATCCCCACGAACGAGATGAGCGCCGTTCCGGCGAGCGCACTCAGTGTGATCACGAAGAACCGCTTGGCGCTCGCGCGCGAGGGGCGAACGTCGACATGCTTGCGCAGCAGAATGAGCAGCGCCGCGCTGGCCAACGGAAGGATCGCGCACAGGGCACTGCCCGTCAACGTCTGCCAGATGTACGGGTCGACCTCTTCGTTGGCCTGCTCGGCGATAGCGGTCATGGTCTCCGGCTGAATCACGACGAAGACGCCCAGCATCACGGCCGACATCATCACCTGGATGCAGACGGCCAGCCAGAGGGCGGCGCGTCGACCGCGCAGAATGCCCCACGCCGCGACGACGCCCACCGCGACGGGCAGAAGACCGATCAGTGCCACTCGCGGATGATCGACATCGACCGCGAGGAGACCGTAGATCGACAGGAGACCGCTGCCCGATCCAATGAGAGCGGCGACGACGGGGCCGATCGAACCGAGGGCGACGACGGCGGCCAGCAGCGTTCGGATCTCGTGATGAGAACTGCGGATCAGGCGGAATCTCGACCTCGACCCGCCCAGCGCGAACCCGAGGACGAGCCCGACAGGCACCGCGACGAGGGAGTAGAAGTCGCCCGCGCCACCCGAGTAGAGGAAGAGCGTGACAGCGATGAACGAGGCGCCGAGTCGGATGCGACGTCGCCACAGGGCGGAGGCGAACGAGCTCGCTGCCATGGCGGCGCAGATCACGCCGGTCGCCGGCGACAGAGCCTCGATCGAGGGGGCGTTGAGCGGCAGGAATCCGAGGTACGTGCTCTCGACCCAGCTGAGGCCGAATCCGATGAGACCGGATGCGGCGCTGCCGCCGACGTAGGCGATCGCGGTGCGCCAGCTGCCCATGAGTTGCTCGGCCGCTCCGACGACCAGCACGATGAAGGGCACGACGAAGATCAGTGCGCCGCCACCGTCGACCGCGAGAAACGCCGTGATGAGACCCCACCAGCGGTGATGCTGGAAGACATCATCCTGACCCGTGGCCAAGACCTGCCAGCCCCAGTCGTAGGTGCTCGAAGCGAAGCCGACGATACTCAGCACAATGACGACGGCGCTGCACACCACGGTGAACGGGTGGCGGAGAATCCAGCGAAGGAACGGCACGACTTACCTCAGATCATCAGAACTGATGAAGCGTATCCCTGTGGAATGAGAAATTCTCTCTGAGGCTGGGCGGACGAGGAACACTCAGCCAAGGCCCAGCCCGCGTGCAGGAAGTGCTCCCGCTACTTGTTCTTGCCGTTCCCCGGATTGCCGTTGCCGGAGTTCCCGTTTCCGTTACCGGAGTTGCCGTTGCCGTTGCCATTGCCGTTACCGGAGTTGCCGTTGCCGTTGCCATTGCCGTTACCGGAGTTGCCGTCGCCCTGCTCGGTCTCGGGCGCGACAGATTCGGGTACGGGTGCGGGCTCCGCGGTCGAGGGCGCCTCGCCAGACGGAACGGGTTCCGGCTCCGGGCCCACCGGCGTGCTCGTGGTCGCCGGGTTGGTCGTCGAGGCGGGCGATGAACTCGGCATCGACAACAGCGCCCAGGTGAGAACGACTGCGAGAACTCCCGCGGCCGCCAGAGCGGCGATGAGCAAGGCCCGACGGCGCCGCTTCGGGGGCTCGACCGCGGCCCCGGTCATGACCTTCGTCGGCGCCTCGCCCATGGCTTCCGTCGGCGCCTCGCCCATGGCTTCGGTCGGGGCCTGGCCCATGGCCTCCGTCGGCGCCTCGGTCACGAGTGCCGGCGAGCCCACCGCGGCCGAGCGGGCAGCCGGCACCGGCGCCGACTCGGATCGGAGCTCGCGGGCGAGATGCACGACCTCGAGGGCAGTGGGTCGCTGCCCGGGATCGCGGGCGGTCATCGCCGTGAGCAGGGACTTCCAGCCGTAGCCCAGTTCCCCGGGAACCTCGGGATCGTTCGTGAGCCGAGCGAGGGCCGCCTCGTGCACGACCGGCTGACCGAACACGCGCTCGCCCGTCAGTGATTCGAGCAGAACCAGACCGAGCGCGTAGATATCGGAGGACGGAGCGGGTTCGGAGCCCCGCACCTGCTCCGGGCTGAGATACGCGGCCGTGCCGAGCAGCGTGCCGGGCGTGGTCAGCCGCGACGAACCGACGAGGTGGGCGATACCGAAGTCGGCCAGCGTCGCCGTGAATTCCTCGCCCACGACCGGCGATCGGCGAAGCAGCACATTCGCGGGCTTGATGTCGCGGTGCACGATGCCGGCCTGATGCACCACGTGCAGCGCCTCGCCCAACTCGCGGGCCATGCGTGCCGCATCGACGGGCGCCACCGGGCCATCCGAGATTCTGCTGCGCAGTGTGGGACCGTCGACGAACTCCATCACGAGATACGCCTCGCCGTCGCCGTCGATGAGGGCGTCGTACAAGGTCACCAGAGACGGGTGATTCAGAGACGCGAGGAGCCGGGTCTCCGAGGTCTTTCGTTGCAGGTCTGCCGCCTCGGAGTCGCGGAAGAGCTTGATCGCGACCGTGCGGCCGAGTTTCTCGTCGGTCGCGCGATACACGACCCCCATGCCACCCGCGCCGACGCGCGACTCGAGTCGATACCGTGCGCCGAGCAGTGAGCCTTCTGCCACGGCGCTGTTCTCAGACGAGCGGGTCGCTGTCGCGAGTGCTGCGGGTGACCCGCTCGCCGCTCGCGGGATCGACGGCCGACCGGGTCGTCGACGTGCTCTGTCGACGACGCAGCGTGAGGACGAGGCTGATGAGGAACACGACGACGCCAGCACCCATCAGGATGTATCCGATCAGGGGAAGGTTCACGACCCCGCCGAGGTCGATGTTCACGGCGAATGCAAGCACGGCGCCGATGACGAACAGTGCGATTCCGCTTCCGATACCCATGGGGTTTCCCTTCGATCTACGCCGGTGCGAGAGGTTCGCGCCAGCGGACGGCGCGAGGCGTGGTCCACAGCGGACCGAGGGCGTCGAACCGAGTCGCCCATGTCTAGCACGCGAGAACCACGCTCGTTCGGGGCTTGAACCGAGCGCACCGGGGGTAGTAGGCGAAGAATGTTCAGCGAGTCTGCCCGAGCACCGCGGCCAGCGCCGCGTCGAGGAGGGCGGCCGCCGCCAGTCGGTCGACACGCACGATAGCCATCGCCGCGAAGACGAGCCCCGTGCACGTCGTCGTGACCAGTTCGCGGCCTTCCGGTGACAGATCCACGCGACGGGCGGCGACACCGGATGCGACAGCGTCGCGCAGGTCGGTCGTGTAGGCGGTGACGACCGCCGCGAGGCCGGCCTCGTGCCCCAGCGACGATCCCGTGGCGTTGAGCAGCAGGCATCCGTTCTTCGCCAGAGCCGTGTCTTCATCGACCATGGCGTGACGAAGCCCCCGCAGATACACCTCGAGCGCCCCAGGATCGACCTCGTCGGCGCGCAAGGGCTCGAGCCGAGGGCGCACGACGTCGTCGAGGTACGACTCGACGGCGGCGTCGAAGAGCCCGCGCTTGCTGCCGAAGGAGTGATAGATGCTCGACCGATTCAGCCCAGTCGCCGCCTCGAGGTCGGGCAGCGATGTCTCTTCGTAGCCGCGATTCCAGAAGACTCCACGGGCCGCGCGCACGACATCGACTTCGGCAAACGCACGCGTTCTTCCCATGGTGTTCTCCTTTCGGTACTGGCAGGTGCCGGCCGAATGAGTCTATAGTGAAACGGTCGGTTCAAAAAAGGAGATTCTCATGGTCATCGCATCCGTCGTGATTGCTGCACTCGCCGCCTTGCTGCACGTCTACATCTTCTGGATGGAGTCGCTGGCATGGGACGGCCCCGCCGCTCGCAAGACGTTCGGCCCGGCATCCACCGCGGAGGTCGAGACCACGAGGCCCTTCGCTTACAACCAGGGCTTCTACAATCTCTTCCTGGCCATCGCCACGATCATCGGAATCGTGTTCGTGCTCGTGAGCACCTCCGCCGTCGGCCCTGCTCTCATCCTGGTCGGCACCGGCTCGATGCTCGCGGCCGCCCTCGTGCTGTTCGCGTCATCGCCGGATAAGCGCGCGGCAGCGATCAAGCAGGGCACCTTGCCCCTGCTGGCCGTGATCGCCACGATCATCTCCCTGAACGTCTAACCGACTCCATCACCACCGCTCCGCAGAACAACAGAAACGAGAACGCCATGCGCGCCATCATCCACAACGAATTCGGAGACCCGGCAGAGGTTCTTTCCGTCGAGAACGTGCCCACTCCTGAGCCGGGAGCGGGAGAGGTGCGTGTTCGCACCCTCCTCAGCCCCATCCACAACCACGACCTGTGGACGATCCGTGGAACCTATGGATTCAAGCCCGAACTTCCCGCTCAGGCAGGCACCGAGGCCGTCGGCGTCGTCGACGCACTCGGCGAGGGCGTCACCGCACTGCAGGTCGGTCAGCGCGTCGCCACCGGAGGCACCTTCGGTGTCTGGGCCGAGTACTTCATCGCGAAGGCCGCGGCGCTCATCCCCGTCGGCGACGCGCTCTCCGACGAGGTCGCTTCGCAGCTCGTCTCGATGCCGTTCAGCGCCATCAGCCTGCTCGACACCCTCGACCTCGCCGAGGGCGACTGGCTCGTGCAGAACGCGGCCAACGGAGCGGTCGGCCGCCTCGTGGCCCAGCTCGCCGCGGCCCGCGGCATCAACGTGCTCGGCCTCGTGCGCCGCGCCGCCGGCGTCGACGAGCTGAAGGCCCAGGGCATCGGCAACGTCGTCGCCACCGACAGCGACGGATGGCGCGACACCGTCGCCGAGATCACCTCGGGAGCGCCCATCGGCGTCGGCGTCGATTCGGTCGGCGGATCCGCGGCCGGCGACATCGTCTCGCTGCTCGCTGAGAACGGACGCCTCGTGGTCTTCGGAGCGATGAACTCCCCCGTCATGGAGATCCCCTCCGGTCCCGTCATCTTCAAGAGCATCTCGGTCTCGGGATTCTGGGGCTCGAAGGTCATGGGCGGCATGGACGGCGCAAAGCGCGCCGCACTGCTCGGCGAACTGATCACCCGCATCAGCGAGGGCTCGCTCACTCTGCCCGTCGAGGAGATCTACTCGTTCGACGACGCCCGTCAGGCGAGTGCCGCGAACTTCGTCGCCGGTCGCGGGGGCAAGGTCCTCCTGCGCCCGTAACGCTCAACGGTCAGACGCTCCGTACTGATGCTGCGGTGAGAACGCGCGTGCCGGCAGCCTTGTCTTGCCAGCCGCGTCGGTCTCCCCGCAGCATCGGAACGAGCATCACGATCCACAGCACCGGAACGATGATGAACCCCACTCCGAGAGTCGGTTCGGCGCCATCGGCCACCGCCAAGAGGAAGCGGATCATCACCGCGACCGCAAGGGCCGAGAACACTCCCGGCACGAACAGGATCGCGGAGCGTCCGAGAAGCGATCCGACGCCCGGACGCCCGTGGTTGCGCGCATCCACGACGCGGATGCGAACGAGGAATTTTCCGATCGAGTATTGCCGCGAGTGCGCGAGGACCACGTTCACGATCACCGAGCCGAGCGGAATTCCAAAGATCGCCAAGAACCCCGCGACGACGAAGAATCCATTCCCGCCCCTGCCGCCCCCGTCGTACCCCTCGAAGCCGAGCGCGACGCACCACCAGACGACCGCCACGGTCAATGCGATGGTGCCGCCGAAGTCGATCACGAACGCGATCGCTCGGCGAATCACGGGAGCGGGAACCGGCTTGATCGAGAACGAGTGCACCGTGGGCACGCCGGGCTGGCTCGCGTTCGCAGCGAACACGGGCAGTTCAGGCTGTGTCATGGGCTCACACTATCGGCAGCCCTGTCGCTGCCGAGCGGCATATGCACTCACGACCCCTCCGGGCGATGCTCGAGAACCGTCGTCGGGGTGAAATGCAATTCGGAGATGCGGCGCCGGTCCATGGCGGCCACCTGAAGAACCCCGCCGTCGACGTCGATGCGGTCCCCCACGACGGCCAGACGACCGAGCCGCTCGACGACGAATCCGGCCACGGTGTCTGAGGCGGCGGCCGGCAGGGTCACCCCCGTGGCCTCTTCGAAGTCCTGAAAGTTCAGCCTGCCATCGACCGAGCCGCCCTGCTCCATCATCTCGGCGAATGCCGTCTCGGTGTCGTACTCGTCGAAGATCTCCCCGACGACCTCCTCGACCAGATCCTCCAGGGTGACGATGCCGTCTGTTCCGCCGTATTCGTCGAAGACCACGGCGATGTGGTCTCCGGATGCGCGCAGGTTCGTGAGCGTCGGCAGAATCCGGGCGGTCGACGGAATGAAGGGAATCGGTCGAACGACCTGCCGAACCTCGAGCGTGCGGTCGGGCAGTTCGAAGAGATCACGCACGTGCACGAATCCCACGATGTCGTCGATCGACTGGTCGACGACCGGAAAGCGCGAGTACGGCGAGGAACGAACGGCCTCGAGGGCGTCGGAGATCGAGTCGTCGACAGTGATCGCGACGACCTCCGGGCGCGGTCGCATGATCTCGCTCACCTGTCGATCGCGCAAAGAGAGCACGTCGTCGAGCATGCGTCGCTCGTCGTCGGGCAGCCCTTCGTGACTGGTCACGATCTCGCGCAGTTCCTCGTCTGAGAGCTTGTCGCCGGTCTTGTTCGGGTCGCCTCCCAGCAACCGCACGACGGCGTTGGTCGACACCGAGAGGAACCAGATGACCGGACGCATGAGCGTGGCGAAGCCGCCAAGCACCGGAGCGACGGCATACGAGAACCGGGCGTTGTGCTGGATGGCGAGGCGCTTCGGCGCGAGCTCGCCCAGCACCAGCGACAGGTAGGCGATGACGAGGGTGAGCCCGATCGTCGCCGTGGTCGAGGCCGCGGCAACCGAGAGCCCCAGGCCTTCGAGAAGCGGTGTCACAGACGGGGCGATCGAGGATGCTCCGTACGCGGCCGACGCGAAGCCCGCGACGGTCACGCCGATCTGCACGGCGGAGAGGAACGTGTTCGGGTTGCGCGCCAGCCCGGCGACGGTCTGACCCCGTCGGCCCCGCTGCGCGATCGCATTGATCTGGCTCTCGCGCAGGGTCACCAACGCCATCTCGGTGGCGGCGAAAACGCCGCCGACGAGCACGAAGACGATGACGAGCACGATGCTGACGACGAGATCGCCGCTCATCGGAGGAACTCCGTCGAACCAGGGTGCGCGCCCGGGGTCACCCGGGCGCTGGGATGGTGATGGTCGGAACTGCTCGCAGACGATGTCATGCTCCGAGCATAGGGAACAACCCTCGGAGAATCCCCTGGCCGCATTGAGAAGCAGCGGGCGTCAATTCGATCGGGGTTCCCTGTTGGACAGGCGAGGTCGCCAGGCGCAGGCTGAAAGCATGGAATACACACACCTCGGACGAACGGGCCTGCGCGTCTCGCGCGTCGTGCTCGGCACGATGAACTTCGGCCCCCAGACCAGCGAGCCCGACTCGCACGCGATCATGGACGCCGCGCACGCCCAGGGCGTGAACTTCTTCGACACGGCGAACGTCTACGGCCAGGATCTGGGCCGCGGAGCCACCGAGCAGATCGTCGGACGATTCTTCGCCCAGGGCGGCGGTCGGCGCGAGAAGACGGTGCTCGCCACGAAGCTCTACGGCGACATGACCGATTACCCCAACGACGGCAAGCTCTCGGCACTGAACATCCGGCGCGCACTCGACGCCAGCCTCACCCGGCTGCAGACCGACTACATCGACCTCTACCAGTTCCATCACATCGACCGGGCGACGCCGTGGGAGGAGATCTGGCAGGCGATCGAGGTGGCCGTGCAGCAGGGAAAGATCCTCTACGCGGGCTCGAGCAACTTCGCCGGCTGGCACATCGCACAGGCGCAGGAGGCCGCGAAGGCTCGCCACTTCACCGGCCTGGTGAGCGAGCAGTCGATCTACAACCTCATCGTTCGCGACGTGGAGCGCGAGGTGCTTCCAGCCGCGCAGGCCTATGGGCTGGGCGTCATCCCATGGTCTCCCCTGCAGGGAGGGCTGCTCGCCGGGGTGCTCGACAAGGAAGCCGACGGGTCGCGTCGTCGCGACGGCCGTGCCGCCGAGGCGCTCGAGAAGCTCCGCCCTCAGCTCGAGCAGTACGAGGCGTTCGCGGCCGAGCTCGGCCACTCGCCCGCCGAACTCGCTCTGGCCTGGCTGCTGCACCAGCCCGCGGTCACCGCGCCGATCACGGGCCCGCGCACCATGAATCAGCTCGACACCGCCATCGCCTCGGTCGACATCACGCTCGACACGGAGGCGCTGGGCCGACTCGACGAGATCTTCCCCGGCCACAAGACGGCCCCCGAGGACTACGCCTGGTAAGGCGAGAAAAGAGAGAAGAAAAGACTATGAAGCAACGCACTATCGGTGACATCTCCGTCAGCGCCATCGGTCTGGGCGGCATGCCCATGTCGATCGAAGGCCGGCCCGACGAGGAGCGCTCCATCTCCACGATCCACGCCGCCCTCGACGCCGGTGTCACCCTCATCGACACGGCCGACGCGTATCACCTGGCCGCCGAAGACGAGGTCGGTCACAATGAACTACTCATCGCCAAGGCACTGAAGAGCTACGGGGGCGACACCTCCTCCGTGCTCGTGGCGACCAAGGGCGGCCACCTGCGGCCCGAGCCAGGCCCCTGGGCCAAGAACGGGCATCCGGACTACCTCAAGCAGGCGGCCGAGGCCTCGGCCCGACGCCTGGGCGTCGACGCGATCGGCCTCTACCAGTACCACCGCCCCGACCCGGAGGTTCCGTACGCCGATTCGATCGGCGCGCTGCGCGAGCTTCTGGATGCGGGGACGATCCGCATGGCCGGCATCTCGAACGCCGATCCCGATCAGATCCGCGAGGCTCACGAGATTCTGGGCGGCCGGCTGGTCTCGGTGCAGAACCAGTTCTCGCCGAAGTTCCGCTCGAGCGAGAAGGAGCTGGCCCTCGCAGACGAGCTCGGCATCGCCTTCCTGCCGTGGAGCCCGCTCGGAGGCATCTCGGGAGCCGCATCGCTGGGCGAGAGCTACGAGGCCTTCGGCCGCATCGCCGCAGACCGCGGCGTCACGCCCCAGATCGTGTGCCTCGCCTGGGAGCTCGCGAAGTCGCCGTTCGTCATTCCGATTCCCGGTGCGTCGCGCCCCGAGTCGATCACGAACTCGGCGCTCGCCGCCGACTTCGAGCTGAGCGCGGAAGAGTTCGCCGCCCTCGACGCGTAGTCGTCTCGAGCCCGGATCAGGCCGCGGGCTTCAACGCCGGCTGCCGCAGACGCCCCACGAGGGCTGCGGCGGCCGGCGCGGCCTGACGGGGAACGGCAATGGCGGTCGTCCACACCAGTGCGTCGTGCGTCACGGGAACAGCACTGAGCAGCTCCGGTCGCTTGTCGGCGAAGTGCGCCGGAACCACCGCGACACCGAGCCCGTAGCCCACCAGATCGAGCAGTGACCCGACGTCGCCCACCTCGAGTTCGACCGAGTGCGCGAGCCCCTCCTCGGCGAATGCCCGGTCGGCCAGCACGCGAGCAGCCCAGCCGTCAGCGAATCCGACGAACGTCTCGTCGGCGAGGTCACCGATCTCGACACGCCCTCGGCCGGCGAGGGGGTGATCGGGATGGCACAGCACGACGAAACCCTCAGACGCGATGGGCAGGAGTTCGACGGTCGCCGGCACGGCTCCACAGTCGGCGACGAGGGCGAGGTCGAGCAAACCTGTCGCCACCTGGTCGAGCAGCGTCGTCGATCCGGCGAAGCCGAGCCGCACCGACACGGCCGGGTGCGAGCGACGGAAGTCGGCGAGTTCCTGCGGCAGGTGCACTCCCCCGAGGCACTGCTCGGTTCCGATGCGCAGGGCGCCGCGCAGGACTCCTCGCACGGCCAGCACCGCATCGCGAGCGGCGGTCGCGCTGGCGACGGCCCGTTGGGATTCCTCCAGCATCGCGGTTCCCGCAGGAGTGAGCTGCACGCGTCGTGTGCTGCGAGTGAACAGAGTGGTGCCGAGCTCGGCCTCGAGCGCCCGGATCGAGGCCGACAGCCCCGACTGCGAGATCTGCAGAGACTCGGCGGCTCGGGTGAAGTGCTGATGCTCGGCGACGGCGACGAAATGCTCGAGTTGGCGGAGTTCCATGAGGATTCAAGAGTACTGCCCGCCTCACGGACCGTCCCTAGAATCGACACCATGGCCCGATCCAGCGAACATGCCCTGTCCTTCGGCCGCGCGGTCGGCGACTACGACCGCGGTCGCCCGAGTTACCCGGCCGAGGCCGTCGAGTGGATCCTCGAACAGATCGACCCGGCGCATCCGGCCCCGACGCGGGTCGTCGACCTGGGCGCGGGAACAGGCAAGTTCACGGCCGCACTCGTCGACCGCGGACTCACGGTAGTCGCCGTCGAGCCCGACGCATTGATGCGCGAGCGGCTCACGCAGAACCTGCCGACCGTCTCGGCGCTGGAGGGAAGCGGCGAGAAGCTCCCGCTCGACGACGCGAGCGTCGCGCTCATCACGGTGGCGCAGGCGTGGCACTGGGTCGATGTTGCCGCGACGTCGCTCGAAGTCGCACGGGTGCTCGAGCAGGGAGGCGCCCTCGCCCTCGTCTGGAACATCCGGGACTCCGAGGTCGACTGGGTCGCCCGGCTCGGCGAGGTGATCGGCGCATCCGAGGCCGAGAAGTACGGCAGCCAGGCCCCGCCCGTGGACCCGCCTCTCGAACGTCAGGCGTATCGCGAGTTCCGTTGGGTAGCCGAGATGAGTCGCGAGCAGGTCTTCGCCATGGTCACCTCGCGCAGCTACGTGATCACGATGGCCGAGGCCGAACGCGACGTGATGCTCACCCGTCTCGGGAAGCTGCTCGACGAGCATTCCGATCTCGCCGGTCGAACGAGCTACCCGGTTCCGTACGTCACCAGGGTCACGATCGCTCGGATCGCTGCGTGAGCTCGGCCCTCCACGAGGTCGAGTATCTCGAGAGCTTCGCTCGGGGCGCGTCACTAATTCAGGAGGACAGGCACTCCGTGTGGATAGTGTCCTCGGACACGCGCCCCTCCTGAATTGAGTACGGAACCTAGCCCTTGGCGGCCCGCTCGGCCTCACGGCGCAGCTCGCGCTGAGCGTCGGCCTCTGCCGCCTCGGCGACGGTCGGCGCCGTTCCGCCGAGCGACCGGGGCTGCCACCACTGGCCCGTGCCGTCGACCGGGTACGACGACTGCAGCGAGTCGACCATGGTCTGCATCGTCGCACGAAGGGTCTCGGTCACCTGGGTGATGTCGTCGTTCTCGCCGACGACGATCGGCTGACCGAAGGAGAAGTGCACGGGCACCCCGAGACGCTGCGTCAGGGGAATCCTGCGATTCTTCGTGATGAGTCGCTGCCCGCCCCATACCGCGACAGGGATGATGGGCACCCCGGCATCGCGCGCCAGGCGGGCTGCGCCGGACTTCAGCTCCCGGACCGTGAATGACGAGCTGACGCCGGCCTCGGGGAAGACGCCCACGAGCTCGCCCGACTGCAGAGCCGACACCGCGTTCTCGAATGCTGCCGCCCCCGCCTTCATGTCGACGGAGATGTGATGCATGCCCCGGAGCAGCCAGCCGACACCGGGCTTGTCGAAGGCGCGCTTCGTCGCCATGAAGCGGATGCGACGTCTGTTGTGCAGCCACGTCTGCCACTCGACCAGGGCGAACTCGAGGTAGCCGAAATGCGTCATGGCGAACACGGCGCCACCCTGCTGAGGGATGTTCTCGAGACCTGTCGCGGAGCGTTTCGTGCGGAGCCCCGCGAAGAGCACACGCCCGACGCCGATGGCCGTGGAGTAGATGGGTTCGCTGGGACGCCGCGTCATGGCCAACAGGGTACGGGAGTCACCTGTCAGAAGTCGGGGTTCGGGGCGACCCTTGACAGGCTCCCGCCTGACAGGCTCCTGTCGAGGCTCTGCTCGACGGTGCCGTTTCGGGGTGCCGCCGTCAGACCTGGCGGTCGGCCTGGGTGATGCCGTTGTGCGGATCGGGGCGCGGGTAGTCGCGGGACGCCGGCTCGTGGTCTTCGACGGCGAGCGTGTCGCTCTCGACGTGACCGTAGGCATCCGGATCGGGCGGCGTCGCCGCGTCGTCTGTCGTGACCGTTCCGTCGATGTCGCTCGTCGTGTTCTCACCCTCGGCGCGCTCGGCGATCCAGTCCGCCGCGGCCTGCCGGTCGCGCACCTCGTCTCGCGGATCGCTCGGTCGTGGAGTCTCGTCGTGGCTCATGCGATCAGCCTACGACCGTGTTCTCCCACCCGTCGTGGGGGTTGCCACAGACGCGTACCTTTCGCCTCGATCCGTGCGAAAATAAGAGGTCGAGTTCACACGATGGTCGAAACCCGAGGAGACCACACCACCCATGGCCAATGCCGGATCCAAATGCCCCGCCTGCTCACGTACCGTCGCCGTAGGGATCGTCTCGCAGACGCTCGTGCAACACGAAGACAAGACCGGATTCCGCTGCGCGGGATCGGGAACCAGCCCGGGTGCTGCTCGGCCTGCCGCAGCACCGCGCAAGGCCTCCGCATCCGCCACCGCCCGCACCAGCACCCCCGCCGCGAAGCGCACGAGCCCGCCCACGAAGGGTGGCGTCACCGTTCGCCGCGTCGAGGTCAATCAAGAAGAGCTCGCCCGCCGGCAGGAGAAGCAGGAGCGCATCCGAGAGGAGCGCGCCGCCGCCGCTCGTGAGCGCAACGACGCGAACATCTCGTACTTCGACGAACTCAGGTAGCTCGCGCGACGGAGGTGCAGGGCCAAGGTAGTCCGCTCGGGGGATGCGTCCTCTGAAAGCTCCGGCAAGACTGGAGACATGACGACGACCCGCGCTCTCGCCTCCACGTTCAACACCACTTCTCGCACGAACAGGGTCGGCCGCTCGGCTTCACTCCGACGACGCTCCATGATCGCCGCTCTCGCGACGGCTGTCGCTCTCGCCGTGTCGGCCTGCTCGTCCGGCAGTCCCGACGCATCCGCGGCGCCGACCGCGGTCGCTCTGCCCGACTCGGCGGTGGGCGAGAAGGCGCAGTGGGTGCTCGATTCGATCAACTCCGACGACGCGACGACCGAGGACGAGATCGCCGAGAACATCGCGCCCGAGATGCTCGAGCAGGTTCCCGCGAGTCAGATGGTCGCCGTCTTCGGCCAGATGGGCGATGCGAAGCCGTGGATCGCGACGAGCGTGACCGAGGCGACCGCCGGCCTCACCGTTCTGCTGCACAGCTCCTCCGCCGAACTGCAGATGCAGATCTCGGTCGACGAGCAGCCGCTCGTCAACGGTCTGCTCTTTCAGGAGCCGCCGGCCGACCGCACGCCTGCGGCGTCGTGGAAGGAACTCGAAGACAACGTCGCCGCGCTCGACGCCGACACCAGCATGACTGTCACGCGGGTCGCTGCCGATTCGACGGATGACGCCGGCTCCGGCGAGCGCATCGTCGACATCGCGGGCGACGAGACCAAGCCGCTCGGCTCGGTCTTCAAGCTCTACGTTCTCGGCGCCGTGGCCGATGCAGTGGCGGCCGGAACCCTCTCGTGGGACGACAACCTGATCATCTCCGATGACACGCGCAGCCTTCCGTCGGGCGAGCTGCAGGATCTGCCGAGCGGAACCCTCGTGAGCGTGCGCGATGCGGCCACCAAGATGATCGAGATCAGCGACAACACCGCTACGGATCTGCTGATCGACAGGGTCGGCCGCGAGGCTGTCGAGGCGCAGTTGGCGGTCATGGGCCACCATGAGCCGGCCCTCAACACCCCCTTCGTGAAGACCAGGGAGTTCTTCCAGATCGGATGGGGAGCCGCGTTCGGCGATGCCCGCGCCGCGTGGGCAGACTCCGGTGTCGACGACCGTCGAGCGGTGCTCGACTCCCTGCCCGGCGGTGTTCTCGAGCTGTCGTCGTTCGACCTCTCGACGAGCGCCTGGCAGCAGGGGGTCGACTGGTTCGCGAACCCCGCCGACCTCGTTGCGGCCCACCTGGCCCTGCAGACGAAGGCCGCGACGCCGGCCGGCGAGCCTATGCGCGGCATCCTGTCGGCCAACCCCGGGCTGCAGTTCGACTCCGAGGAGTTTCCCTACGTCGCATTCAAGGGCGGCAGCGCTCCCGGCGTTCTCGCGGGCAGCTGGCTGCTGGAGCGTGCCGACGGCGAGCGTTTCGTGATCACGATGCAGTCGTCGTCGCTCGATCCGGCCGACGTCACCGACACGGCGCTCGTCTTCGGCAACGTCACCGACGCGGCGAAGCTGCTGGCTGAGGAATAGGGTCCGCGCTCCCCCGTACCCCTCGCCCGTCGCTCAGCGACGCGGACGCCGGCGCTGAATGGCTCCGTGCGCTCGCATGAGCTGCGGTACGACGAGGTAGACGGCCAGGGGCACGACCACAAGAGTCAGAACCAGAGCGCGCAGCACCGGATGCCAGTCCCCGGAGAACGGGGCGATCGCAAGGAAGCCGAGGCTCACGAGCGGAAAGATGGCGATCCAGGTGATGACGGCGCGCACGTGAATGGATGGCGGCTGCACGGGCACGGGAGTGGGCCCGGTCCACGGCTGAGGTGTGCTGTCGGACATAAAAGTCTCCTTGGGGGTGGGGGGCGGAAGTGATCTCACGATGACACCGCCTCCGTGCGGCCGATGCCATTTGTTGCTGAAACTGGGACGGCCTGATTCGATGGGCGCATGAGTGTCTCGCAGAACATCGCACGAGAGCTCGAACAGGTCGCGCCGCGCCTTCGTCGAGCCCGACAGAAGAAGAGCATGACGCTCGATGAATTGTCGAGGGCGACGGGAATCTCGCGGAGCACACTCTCGAGGCTCGAGTCCGGGCAGCGCAAGCCGAGCCTTGAGTTGCTCCTCCCCGTTGTGGCAGCGCTCTCCGTGTCGCTCGACGAGATCGTGAGGTCGCCTCGAACCGAAGAAACGCGCGTCTCGCCGAAGCCGGGGCACGCCGTGGGCCGCGTGCTCACGCCTCTGTCGCAGCATCCGGGAGAACTGCAGGCGTATAAGATCACCATCCCGTCGACCGAGCGCGTCGTCGAGTTGCACACTCACTCGGGACACGAGTGGCTCTACGTGCTCTCGGGTCGACTCCGCGTCGTCCTGGGCGAGCATGATCTTATTCTCGACGAGGGAGAAGCCGCCGAGTTCGACACCCTCCACCCGCACTGGTTCGGTTCGGCCGGCGCAGGCCCCGTCGAGATCCTCAGCATGTTCGGCAAGCAGGGCCAGCGCATGCATCTTCGTGCGAAGAGCGCTCAGAAAGCACGTGCCTGAGCGCTCACGCGATCGGCGTGGCCGTTCCCGTCACCACGATGCCGCCCGTCTCGGGGATGCGCACCGAGAGCCTGCTGGGTCGACCGATGTGCGAACCCTGGGTGATCTCGATCTCGGCCGGCGTTTCGACCAGCCCGAGCGCGCGCAGGTATCCGCCGAACGCGGCCGCCGCAGAGCCCGTCGCCGGGTCTTCGGTGATCGTTCCCACGGGAAAGAGATTGCGGCTGTCGTACTCGCTCGCACCCGAAGGGAAGATCGTCGTCACGGTGCCGGTCCACCCCTGCTCGGCCATCAGCGCCCTCATCGCCTCGGGGTCGAACGAGAATGAGTCGAATTCGGCTCGGGCGGCGAAGACGATGATCGGATGCCTGTTGCCGGCGAACGAGACACGCGGCGGGTAGGCGGGGTCGAGACGATCGAGCGACGTCGAGAGAAGGCCGAGCAGCGTGTCGAGGACCCCCTCGTCGAACGGCTCGATCGACGGCTCGACACTCGTGAACGCTGCCGTGATCGCCCCGTCGGCCGATGCTGTGGTGATCGTGACAGGTCCGACGGGCGTCTCGAAGACAACGTCGCCCACCCCGTCTCGATGCGCGAGTGCAACCGCTGCGGCCACGGTCGCGTGGCCGCAGAACGGAACCTCGGCGAGGGGCGAGAAGTAGCGCACGCGTAGACGTCGATCGTCGCCCGCCACGCTCTGCTCGGTGATGAAGGCGGTCTCGGCGAACCCGATCTCGGCTGCGATGCGCTGCATCTCGGCGTCACCGAGCTGCAACGCGTCGAGCACGATCCCGGCCGGATTTCCTCCGCCGGGTGCGTCGGCGAATGCCGTGTACTTCAGTGCGGTCGTGGCGTCGGTCATGCGTTCATCGTGGCAGGCCCGCACGCGGGGTTCAGCGCGGAACGGCCAGTCTGTTCGCTCGTCGTCACGAGCGCTGATCGATCTCGGAGAAGCCCTGCGGGGTGACGGTGATGCGCAGTCGCGATGGGATCTGCTCCTTCATGGCTTCGACGTGGCTGATGAGACCGATGGTGCGGCCACCCGAGCGCAGGCTGTCGAGGGTCGACATCGCGATGGCGAGCGTGTCGGCGTCCAGCGAGCCGAAGCCCTCGTCGATGAACAGGGTGTCGAGGGTGATGCCCCCCGCCTGATTCGACACGACCTCGGCGAGACCGAGGGCGAGGGCGAGCGACGCCAAGAACGTCTCTCCTCCCGACAGCGAATGAGTTGCTCTGGCCCGCCCCGTGTGCTGATCGAGAATGGCGATGCCGAGGCCGGAGCGTGTATTGCGGTACTGCACGGAGTCGTCGTGCTCGAGCGAGTAACGGCCACCCGTCATCACGGCGAGTCGGGCGTTCGCGGCCCTGATGATCTCTTCGAGCTGGGCCGCGAGCACATACGACTCGAGTCGCATGCGCATGGTGTTCGGCTCGGCTCCCTCGACCGTATTCGCGAGCGAGCGCATGGTCTCGTACTCGGCGAGCAGTTCTTCGGACGCGTCGAGCCGCTGCAGTGCTTCGGCGACGAGGGTGCGAAGACGGCCCAGTCGATCGGCCACAGACCCCGCCGCCACTCGGGCGTCGTCTCGATCGGAGCCCGCCATGGTTCGAGCCTCGGCCGCAGCTTCCAGCTCGACCGGCTCGTCTACGAGCCCCTGCAGCTCGGCTTCGGCGAGCACGGCGAGCACCGCGGCGTGCGCCATGTCGTGAGTACCGATTCGCGAGGCCGTGTCGGCACGTTCGGCTGTGGTCAGCCTCAGCTCGGCGACCTCGGCCTTGTCTGCAAAACCCTGCTCGTCGAGGTGCTGCCGCAGCGTCTGCCGAGCGGCGTCGAGCGCGAGCTGCTTGTCGTTGTGATCGAGCAGCGCCACCTCGAATTCGCGGGTCACGGCGAAGAGATGCTGCAGTTCGAGCGCGCGCTCGGCCACCGTGGAATGGTCGCCTCGGTGCTGCTCGACGAGCTCGACGATCTGCGATCGCTGCGACACCAGGGATGCTCGGGCATCTCGGGTGGACTGCACCGCCTCGGTCAGCTCGGCCGCCGTCGACGCGATCGATTCGAGCTCGGCGCGCAGTGTGGCGATCTGAGCGTCGAGCGCGCGGGTGGATGATTCGGCCGCGAGCGCCGCGGCCAGGGCCTGCTGCGCCACCTCGAGTTGCTCGTCGATCTCGGCCGGAGCCTGCGCCCCGCCGGATGCCTCGGCTGCCGCGTGCCGCGCAACGAGATCGCGCACCACCAGCCCGGCTTCGACGAGGGCCTCTCCCGCGTGTGCGAGACGCGTGCGTTGAGCATCGATCTGCTCGTCGGAGACGGGCTCGCCGAGATCGGCCGTCCAGGCGGTGGGATTCGGGTGCTCGGTCGCGCCGCAGACCGCGCACGGCTCGCCGTCGACGAGTCTCGAAGCAAGCTCCGCCGCGTGGCCGTCGAGTCGGCGCGTGAGCAAACGGTCGTAGAGCGTGGCCGCCTCTGCGTTCTCGCTGCTCCTGACCTTCTCGACGACACGGGACTCGTCGAGTTCGGACTTCAGGGAGGCGGCGAGCACCGCGGACTGCCGTGCGATGCGCAGTCGCGCCACGCGTTCGTCGGCCTCTGTGCGAGCCGATGCCTCGAGAAGAGCGGCGTTTCTCTTCTCGAGCGCCTCATCGATTGTGGAGGGAAGCACCCGCGCACGCTCCGAGGCTTCGGCCAGTTCAGCCTGCCGTGCAGCCTCGGTCTCGTCGTACTCTGCGATGCGCTTCGCGAGCTGGGGAATGCGCTTCTCGTCGGACAGCACGACGTCGAGCCCGCCCAGCAGACGATTGATGTCTGCGGCTGTGGCAGCGAGGGCGTGCGGCGTGACGGGGCTCGAACCGCCTGTCGATCGACCGAGTGATTTTTCGGCGAGACTCGAGAGAGCGACAGACTCCTCGTAGGCGGTGCGGGCAGCCTTCTCGTCGACAGCTGCTCGGTCGAGCGCCTGCTCTGCTGCACTCTCGGCAGTGACGTGCGCCCAGACGATCTCAGCCCTGCCGGCCGCCTCGAGTCGACGCCTCTCGTCTGCGATCGCCTCGTCGTTCTGCCGGAGTTCGACGAGCCGTTGCGCTGCCTCGTCGCGGCGCCTCTGAAGACGGCGGGTGTTCTCGCGCTCGCGCAACTCGGCCTCGGCTGCAGCGAATCGCGCGTCTGCTTCGGCCACCCGATGCTGCGCCGCGTCGAGCTGCTCGACGAGTTCTGCGAGCGCCGATTGGAAATACCCGCGATCGGCTACAGGAGGCGCTGCAGCGATGACGACTTCATCGTCTGTATCAGCTTCATCATCAGTACCGCCATCGTCGGCGGAGTCGGTGTCGTCGCGGCTCGCAGCACCCGCACCGGCACCCGCACCCGCACCCGCACCCGCACCCGCACCGGCACCGGCACCGGCACCGACGATGGCCTCGACCTGGCTGCCGAGCTGAGCGATGTGCTCCGCGGATTCGCGCTGGAGCACCTCGAGAGCCTTGCGCCGTTCGACGAGCGCGCGTTCGATGTCGGCAAAGCGCCGTGTGCCGAAGAGACTCTGAAGCACTGCTTGACGCTCGTCGTTCTTGGAATGCAGAAACTTCTGGAAGCGATTCTGGGCGAGCAGGATCACCTGCAGGAATTGGTCTTTGCTGAGGCCGAGAATGCCGTCGAGCGCGATGCCGACCTCGCGGGGAATCGCGGCGACTCCCTGCCAGTCGGACTCGTCGATGAGCTCACCGCCCGATGCCTCGGCTACACGGATGAAGAGTTCGGCCGCCGCGGGCTTCTTGGTGGTTCCCGTGCCACGTTTCTTCGGCTGCTCGTAGTCGGGCGAACGCCGCACGCGGTAGTTCTGCCCGCCCGTGCTGAACCAGAGCTCGACGTAGGTGGGATCGCCAGGCTCGCAATGATCGCTGCGCAGCTGCTGCTGCGTTCCCTCGTACCGCGGAACGCTGGCGTAGAGCGCGAAGCAGATCGCGTCGAGAATGCTCGACTTGCCGGCGCCCGTGTTGCCGGTGATCAAGAAGATGCCGTCGTCGGCGAAGGCATCGAAGTCGATGTGCTGAGCCGTCTTGTAGGGGCCGAATCCGGCGATCGTGAGGCGGTTGATTCTCACGCGGTCGACTCCTGGGCGGCCTGCTCGGCGATGACTTCGACGATCAGCTCGCTCTCGGCGTTGGTGGGCCCCGCCCCGTTGCGCACGAACTCGAGAAAACCGGCGACGACCTCGCTGTCGGAGCGGGCGTGCAGTCGTTCGCTGTAGCTGGCCGCCGGCAGCTCGGCCACGATGGAGGGCTGGTGGGTGAGAGCGACGGCGTGGGGGAAGCGCGTCTGGATGCGCCGCATGCCGTCGATGGGGCGCACCTGATCGGTCAGCACGACAGAGACGAAGTGACCTTCGGCAGAGGCGTAGGCCGGGTCAGCGAGCAGCTCGGCGAGCTCGCCCGTGAGCACGGTGAGAGGCCGAGGCACAGGAAGATCGACCCATTCGACGGTATCGAGTCCACCCGCGTCGAGCTCGACGAGCCATGCGCCGCGCGGCTTGGTGGCCTCGCCGAACGAGTAGTGCAGCGGCGCCCCCGAATAGCGGATGGCGGGGGTCAGCGTCGATCGGCCATGGATATGCCCCAGCGCCACGTAGTCGGGGCCGTCGAACACATCGACGGAGACCAGGTCGAGGCCGCCGGCCGTGATGTCGCGCTCGACATCGCTGGCCTCGCTCGACGCCGCGGCACTCGCGTTCGGAACAGTGACATTCGAAGCGCTGGCACTCGGAACATTGACCACGAACGCGTGCGACAGAACCACCGAACGGGCTCCGTCTCGTCGAGCGATGTCGTCGCGGATGCGCTGCATGGCATACCCGAGCACCTGGGCGTGGCGTCTCATCTCGACGCCCGGGTAGAGGTGGCGCACCAGTGCGGGCTCGAGGTAGGGGATGCCATAGAACAGCACCGGGCCGTAGGCGTCGTCGATGACGACGGGCTCGTCGAACTGCTCGGGTCGCGTGATGACGTGGATGCCCGCCAGGCCGGCCCATTCGCTTTGGAAGCCGAGTCTCGTGGCCGAATCGTGGTTGCCGCTGGTGATGACGACGTAGGCGCCCGCCTCGCGGATCTGCCGAATGGCCCCGCTGAGCACGTCGAAGGCCTCGCGCGCGGGTGTGGCGGAGTCGAAGACGTCACCCGCCACCACGACCACATCGACCGCTTTCTCGCGCACGACCGCGGCCAGCGCATCGAGCACTGTGCCGAGGTTCTCGAGGGTCGAGTGCCCGTGGAACGTTCGCCCGATGTGCCAGTCGGAGGTGTGCAGGATGCGCATGCATCAACGCTATAGCGGCCCGCCGACATCGATCGCCGCGATCCGGCTCGGGCCACCGCCCGCCTTGCTCAGACCAGTAGTTCCGCGATGTCGTGACCCACGGCATCCAGAGCGGCGGCGACGCCGGCGTTGTAGACGCGCCCCTCGTGGGTGTTGAGGCCCCTCGCGAGGGCGGGGTCGTCGGCCAGCGCGCGAGCCCAGCCCTTGTCGGCGAGGGCCACGACGTAGGGCAGGGTCGCGTTGGTGAGGGCCCGGGTGGATGTCTCGGGCACGGCCCCGGGCATGTTCGCCACGCAGTAATAGACGGTGTCGTGCACCGCGAACACGGGGTCGTCGTGGGTGGTGGGATGGGATCCCTCGAAGCATCCGCCCTGGTCGATGGCGATGTCGACCAGAACGCTGCCCGGCTTCATGGTCGCGACCATCGCATCCGTGACGAGCTTCGGAGCCTGTGCCCCCGGAATGAGCACGGAGCCGATCACGAGGTCAGCCTCTTTCACCTGGGCGGCGATCTCGTAGGCCGACGAGGTGCGCGTCTGCACAGCTCCCCCGAAGCGGATCTCGAGCTCGCGCAGCCGCGGAATCGAGAGGTCGATGATCGTGACGTCCGCTCCCATACCGACAGCGTTGGCCGCCGCGTGCTCACCCGCGACGCCGCCGCCGATCACCACGACCTTCGCCTTCGGGGTTCCGGGTACGCCGCCGAGCAGCATTCCGCGGCCGCCCGCCGCGCTCATCAGGTGATAGGCGCCGACCTGGGTCGACAGCCGACCAGCGACCTCGCTCATCGGCTGCAGCAGTGGCAGCGAGCGGTCGGCGAGCTGCACGGTCTCGTAGGCGATGCCGGTCGTTCCGGCGGCGAGCAGCGCGTCGGCGCAGGCCCTGGATGCGGCCAGGTGCAGATAGGTGAAGAGCGTCTGGCCGGCACGCATCCGCCCGAATTCCTCGGCCACCGGCTCCTTGACCTTGAGTACCAGTTCGGCGCCCGCCCAGACCTCGTCGGCCGTGTCGGCGATCGTGGCACCGGCCTCGATGTAGTGCTCGTCACTGATGCGCGAGCCGAGCCCGGCGCCGCGCTGCACGACGACCGTGTGCCCGCGCCGCACGAGCTCGAACACTCCCGCCGGCGTCGCCGCGACCCTGTTCTCGTTGTTCTTGACCTCTGCGGGCACTCCGATGTGCATGGCTTCTCCGTTCGTCGGCGGCATCGACTGCAGCGCTCGCAGTGACTGCCGAAAGTCCTGGCCCTATACTCACCAAAGTTCGACGAGCTCGACGAGAAACCGCAGAATCATCGGTGCATGTGCGTCAATTCATGAAATAGTTCACCTGTGGCCGATTCAGAGAACCCATCGTCGAACGATCGACGCGCCGCACCGCCGCCCGCCGAACTCGACGAGATCGATCGTGAGATCCTGCGCATCCTGAGGGCGAACGCCCGCATGCCCAACAACCGACTGGCCGAGCTCGCGGGCATCGCCGCCTCGACCTGCGTGGCCCGGGTCAAGTCGCTCGTCGCACGCGGGGTGATCACCGGGTTCACCGCGAACGTCGATCCCTCCTCTGTCGGTCTGAGTCTGCAGGCGTTGATCAGCGTCACCATCAGGGCCGGCGCCCGCAACCTCATGATGGAACTCGGCCAGGAGATCAGGCAGTTTCCCGAGGTCGTGCAGCTGTACTTCCTCGGAGGAGCAGAGGACTTCATCATCCACGTCGCCGTTCGCGACAGCGCCGCCGTGCGCGACTTCGTGCTCGACAATCTGTCGGCGCATCCGGCCGTGGCATCGACCAGAACGAGCCTTGTCTTCGACCACCATTTCAGCGGATTGACGATCGCGCCGTGAACGCACGACCCCGCTTCGAGAGAGAAGTCAACCGGCCTGACGGACCCTCCCGCGCGGAGTAGCGTCGCCTTCATGAGCAACGACGCCGAACCCTGCGAGCAGATCTGATGGACTACACCTGGCTCGAAGCCATCTACCTCGGCCTGCTGGGCCTGGCCGGAATCGCCATCGCGGCGATCTCGGTGATCGTGCTGTTGCGTCTGTTCCGCGGTCAGCGCTGACGCGTTCCGCCCGCCGCGCCCGCTAGACCTGCTGCTTCGGCTCGTCGGGATACTCGGCGAACGTCGCGAGCTCTTCGTGCCCGGTGAGGAAGCCGCCGAGGAGGGCCGCCATCACCTCTGGGCGCACGCTGTGGTGTGCCGCGTCGATCTCGACGGCGCGCGCGTTCGGCAGCGATTCGGCCAGGGCCGCGGCAACGGGAGGGAAGATCGGCTGTGTCTCTTCGCCCACCATCGCCAGCACGGGCTGGGTGACGGATGCCCATTGCTCGGCCCACGCGGAATGGTTCGCCTTGTCGAGGACGGCCACGTCATAGGCGAGGGTATGCGCGATGGCGAGCATGTCGGACCAGGCGGCAGACGACTTGGCACCCTCGAGCCACTGCGGCGGCATGTTCCGCATGAAGTACTCGACGACGGCGCCGCGGTCTCCCGCTTCGACGAGATCGTTTATCGTCCGCAGCTCGCCTCCGTCGTCGCCCTCCCCCTCGAGAGTCAGCGGCACCTCGAAGAGCGCGAGGCCCGTGATGCGTTCGCCGACTCCGGGCGTCGCCGCCGCCCACAGCGCGAGCGCCCCACCCGACGAGTTGCCGTAGAGCATCGCGGGGCCGTCGAGTACGTCGAGCAGGGCGGCGATGTCGTCGACCTCGCGCTCCACCGAGTAGGGAAGAGTGTCTCCACTCTCGCCGCGCCCGCGCCTGTCGTAGTTGATGACAGAGAAGCCCTGATCGGCCAGCAGCGTCGCGATGTGCGCCGACGTGGGGTCGAAGGCCCGATAGTTCATCGCACTGCCGACCAGGATGACGGCGAGCGCCCCGCTTCCGAGTCGGTCGTATGCGATGGAGGTGCCGTCTGCCGATGTCACGAACTCAGTCATGCTCGAAGCCTAGCCACAGGGTCCGGCCTCCTCCGGGGGCTATCGACGCACCTCCCCGTCGTCGTATCGTCGGGGCATGACACTCACATGGGAACAGGTTGTGATCGACTGCGAAGACTTCGCCGCGCTGGGGCACTGGTGGGCCGACGCCCTGAGCTGGGAGATCATCGGCGAGGACGATGACGACATGGAGATCCGCAATCCGAGCGGTGCCGGACCGACGCTGCTGTTTCTGAATGTGCCCGAGAAGAAGTCGATGAAGAATCGTCTTCACCTCGACTTCGTGCCCGACGATCAGAACGCCGAGGTGGAGCGCCTTCTCGCGCTGGGCGCCACCCGGGCCGACGTCGGGCAGAACGACGAGTCGTGGGTCGTGCTCGCCGACCCCGAGGGAAACGAGTTCTGCATTCTCTCTGCGAGATGACGCTTCGGGCGTCGTGACGAGCTCGTGTTGCCGGTTCGGTCGACCCGAACCGGCAACACGCGCAGCATCAGCCCGTGACCACCGCGATCTCGTTGGGTGTTCCGGGCAGTTCAGCATTCGCGATGACCTCGCCCGTCTTCACATCGACAGCGAAGATCTTCTTCGTCGCCGGCTCGGTGACGTAGGCAGTGTCACCCTGAACGACGAGTGCCGGATGCGCGTCCTGCCACTCGGCCGGACCCTCCCAGGCGCCGATCACCGGGTAGCTCTTGCCGAACTCGCCGGTCTCGGGGTCGAGCACGTGCAAGGCGCCGTCGGAGCCGAGGATGATCGCCTCGTCGCTCGGCCCGCGAGCGACGTCGCGCCAGGTGTAGCCCGCTCCGTCGGGCAGCGTGACGATCTTCATCGTCTTGGCAGCGGTGTCGACCAGGGTCAGCTGCTCGAGCAGAACGCCCTCGCGGTCGGGATCGGAGTTGTAGTCGCCGACGGCGATCGAGGAGGTCTCCGTGACGTACTGGTTACCGGTGCGGCCGTAGCTATCCGGTGCCTGGATCTTGGTGAACTCTCCACCCTCGTAGACCAGCACGCCATCGGAGCATCCGAAGACCGCGGTCTCGTTCTCGACCGTGCCCTCGCCGTGCACCGAGGGGCACTCCTCGTTGCGAGCGATCTCGGTGCGAGACTCGTCGAGCACCCGCACTCCGCTGCGGCCCTCCGCCGTGCCGATCGTGGTCAGCAGAGTTCCGTCTTCCAACTCGATCGACACACCGTGGTGGGCGGCGGGCGCCGGAATGACCTCGGTCTTGGGCAGCCCGTCATCGCCCGCGGTCAGCAGCGCCGCCGTGTCGAAGATCGTGGTGTCGCCCGTGCCGTCGGAGAAGAGGATCGTCTTGTCTCCGTGCCGCACGACGTGGCCGGGCGTCGGGGCGTCGAACGTCAGATCGGTGAGCTCGGGCTCGGCCGTCTGCGAGGCTCCATCGGCCGTCCACGTTCCCGTGTCGAGAACCCTGAACCCGTCTGTCGTCGACACGAGTACGTGGCGTCCGTCTCCGGCCGAGTTGAGGCGGTTGAAACCGTCGAGAGGCAGGTCGGCCTCGAGGTCGAGGCTCGTGCCGTCGAGCACGAGGACTCCGCCATCGTAGGTGAGCGAGACGCGCGGGGTGGGCGCAGATGTGGATGCGGCTGCGCCGTCGGTCTGGGCGGGAGCGGTGTCGGTCGCGCAGGCGGTGAGGAGCAGGGCCGATGCGGCGACCGCGACCAGGGCAATGCGCCCGGGATGGAGCTGGTTCTTCATTGTTTCCTTTTCTTGGGTGGGGGTGGGCTGCTCGTTACGGAGACAGCCCCGTTGCGATGAGCTCGGTGTTCGAGCGCATCATCTGCAGGTAGGTGTCGGCGCCCTCGCCGGGCTCGCCGAGAGACTCTGTGAAGAGCGCGACGACGTCGACGTCGATCGACGCCTCGTCGGCCAGAACCTGAACGAGACGGTCGGGCTGCGACGAGTCGGCGAAGATCGTCGAGACTCCGGCCTTCTCGATGGCCGAGACGAGATCGTCGAGGTCGGACGCGCTCGGGGCCGCCAGCGTCGAGCCGCCGGGAATCACAGCCCCGATCACGGTGAAGTCGTACCGCTCGGCCAGGTAGCCGAACACGTGGTGGTTCGTCACGAGCTGGCGGCGATCGCCGGGAATCGCCGCGAAGGCGGCGGTCATCTCGGCGTCGAGGTCGTCGAGCTGCGTGGTGTACTCGGCCGCGTTCGCCGCGATGGCCGACGCGTCGATGCCGTCTGTCTTCTCGAGTTCCTCCGCGATTCCGGCGACGACCTCCACCATGCGCGCGGGGTCTGTCCAGAAGTGCGGGTCGGGCGCTCCGGCCGCGTCGCCCGACGAGTACTCGAGTGGCTCGATGAGCTCGCCGGCCGTGATCGAGCGAACCCCGGCGTCGGTGGCCGTATCCAGATTCTTCTGCAGCCCCTCTTCGAGCCCCAGACCGTTCGACACGATGAGGTCCGCATCCTGGATGCGCGCGGCCTCCTTCGCCGAGATCTCGAAGGAGTGCGGGTCTGCGTTGCGCTGCATCAGCACGAGCACCTCGGCCTCGTCTCCGACGATCTCGTCGACGACGTCTCCGAGGATGTTCGTCGAGACGACGACGAGAGGGCGATCCCCCGCCCCGTCACCGGATGCCTGCGCGCAGCCCGTAATGGCGAGGAGCGTCGCCGAGAGCGCGAGACCGACGGCGAGCTGCGCCGCACGCATCGCCCTCATCGTCCGGTCTCCGCGAGGAAGGCCGGCTCGGAGCCGACGGTGAGCGTGCGGGCGACACGGAGCCCGTCGCCGTAGTCGAGCTCGTAGACCACGCCGTCGGCCGGCGCGTTGAGATAGGCCCTGTCGGCGTCGAGCTGCAGAGTGACCCCCGGCGCAAGCGCGGGATCGGCCAAGCTCGTCGCTGCGAGCGGTGCGGTGGCCGCGAGCGTGGCACCGGTCACGGGGTCGAGCAGCAGCACTCGCCCGTCGCGGGCCAGTGCCACGATGTGGTCGTCGTTGTCGGATGCCGCCACGACCTCGGCGAGCGGAACCTCGCTCGGCAGGAACGCCCACTCCCGGGCGCGAGTGTCGAGCAGCCAGGCTCCGCGATCGCCGGAGACAGCCGCTGCGTCGGGGCGTCCGCGTCGGTTGTCGAAATCGACCGCACGGTCGCTCGGGGCGACGGCCTCGGGATAGGGGATCTTCTCGAAGTCGATGCCGGACTCGATGCCGCCGTCGCCAGAACTCGTCGCGAGCAGCGCGCCGTCGGCGCATCCGAAGACCACACCCACGTTCGTGGTGATCGACCCGGCGAGCTGCGCGCACTCGGCCTCGACATCGTCGACCGCATCGCCCCGACCGTCGATCGCACGAACGCCGGATGCGACGCCGTCGCTGCCCGCGACCGTCGCCAGCGCGCCGTCGGCGAAGGGAACGACAATGCCCTTGTGCGGGGCTGACTCGAGACGGGCGGTCTCGACGACCTCGCCGCGACCCAGCGCCTCCGAGTCGAGCAGCAGAGCCACCCCGCTGCCGCCGAACCAGACGCCCGTCAGCGACGGGCCTCCCGCGACCACGGCCTCGCCCTTTTCGGTGACCGTGCCTGCGACTCGGGGCTTCGCGGAGTAGTAGTGCACGTGGTCCTGGTGGTCGACCGTCCAGGCGCCCGAGTCGAGCACGGTGAGCGTTCCCGTCTCGGCCGACGAGGCGAAGACGAATCGGCCGTCGGTCGAGACCGAGGAGGGCGCGTCGACCGATCCGAGCGAGACACTCGTCTCATCGAGCAGGTCGACGAGGGTGGCGGCGCCCGTGCGGTCGATTCCGGTGAGGTGCAGTTGCGCCTCGGGCATCTCGTCTGCTCCCTCGACGTAGCCGTGCGGGCGCTCGGTCGATTCCTCGCCGACCGGCGCTTCTTCGGTCGCCGCGCAGCCTGGCAGGGCCAGTGCGGTGACGAGGGCGGCGGCGAGGAGGAGGGCAGGGCGATAGCTGGATGGTGCGGACACGCGGGCCTTTCTTAGGCGGTGATCGGTGATTCGGTCGGGTGCGAAACGGAAGTACGTCGCGAGGACGCTGTCGCGCCGAGCCGCGCGACAAGAGCGCGGATGCCCGCGGAGACCGCGGCGAGAACGATGGAGGTGAGGGCGATGGAGGCCCCGGCCGCCGTGGATGCGTGCCACGAGACGAGCAGGCCGACGAGCACCGCGAGCGACCCGAATGCCGCAGCGAGCATCATGGTCGCGGGAATCCTGCGCATCCATTGGCCGGCGGCCACCGCGGGGGCGAGCAGCAGACCGACGACCAGCAGCGTGCCGACCGCGCTGTACGACGCGACGACTGCGAGGGTCACGAGACCGGTGAGCACGGTCTGCGCGAGACGCGGACGCAGTCCGAGGGTGCGGGCGATGCGTGGATCGAAGGCCAGCGCGACGAACGGGCGGTGGAAGAGCGCCGCGACCGCGACGGTCACGAGGAGGGCGACGGCGAGCAGCAGCACGTCGCTCCACCCGATGGCGAGCACGTCGCCGAAGAGGATGGCCGTCAGGTCGACGGCGAACGAGCGGGAACGCGACACGATGATCACGCCGAGCGCCAACATGCCCACGAAGAGCAGGCCGATCGTGGTGTCGTTCGAGAGGCGGCCCCGACGCGACACGAAGCCGACGCCGGCGCTCATCACGAGCGCGCTCACGGCCGCACCGAACACGACGGGAAGCCCGAGCAGAGTGGCGATGGCAACGCCCGGCAGCATGCCGTGCGCCATCGCCTCGCCGAGAAAAGCCATGCCGCGAATGACGACCCAGGTTCCGACGATCGCGCTCATCGTCGCGACGAGAACGCCGCCGACGAGTGCGCGCAGCATGAACTCCGACGACAGGGGATCGAGGAGGAAGGACACAGCAATCGACCCTACATGAGAACGATTGTCATTACCGATAGGCTGGAATCATGACGGCCATCCTCGACATCTCTTCCCTCGCGGCGCACGAAATCTATGTCTCGTACGACGGCGCCGCCGCACTCTCGGGAGTGTCGGCCTCGTTCAGCCCGGCAACCGTCACCGCCATCAGCGGAGGAAACGGGTCGGGAAAGTCGACCCTGCTCGGGGTGCTGGCGGGCACGATCTCCCCGCAGTCTGGGCGGGTGCATCGGGCGACGACGACAGGGCTGCCAGCCCTGGTCGTTCAACGCAGTGCGGCCGGCGACACCCTTCCGCTCACCGTCGGCGAGGTCGTGAGCATGGGGCGCTGGGCCGATCGCGGAATGTGGCGTCGGCTTTCGGCCGCCGACCGCGACGCGGTGGGATCCTGCCTGCGGACCATGGGCATCCTGCATCTGGCGGATCGGCCGCTCGGATCACTCTCGGGCGGCCAGCGACAGCGAGCCCTCGTCGCTCAGGGGCTGGCCAGACGCGCAGACGTGCTGCTGCTCGACGAGGCGACAGCCGGGGTGGATGCCGAGGCGCTCGACCTCATCGTGACGGCATTGCGGGCCGAAGCCGAGCGTGGGGCCACGGTGGTGCATACCTCGCACGAGAAGGCGGTCCTGTCCGAGGCCGATTCGGTGTTGCGCCTCGAGCGGGGACGCGTGGTCACGCCTTCGTGAGCGCCGACTCTTTGTGGGCCGCTTGCTTGCCCGACTTCTCGCTCTCGACCAGGTAAGCCGGCTCATCGCTCGACGCGGTGAACTTCTGTCCGTCGAACGAGAAGTCCTTCGTCTTCTTCTCGACGATCGTGCCGCGGGTCTCGCCCTGCGGGGTGTTCCAGCGGACCGTGTCGCCCTTGGAGAATGTCATCTCGTGCGCCTTACTTCTTGAGGGGGTCGTGACCCCAGTTCATCAGCGAGTATCGCCACGGGGTTTCGCTCACGTCGCCGCTCGGGCGCTGCGCGGAGTGCCTCTTGATATAGCCCAGCACCGTGCGCATGTGCTCGTAGTCGGCTTCGGTCAGTTCGGACTTCTTCTTCTCGAGGATCGAGAGGATGTGTCGGCCACTGCGGTGACCGATGGCCTCGCCCCCCGCCTTCTGCCCCACGCTGCGCGACTCGTCTGTCGAGAGCCACTTCTCGAGCGATTTAGGGGTGAGGTTCACCGAGTGGGTGAAGTCCGTCCAGACGTCGGCATTGTCGTCATCTTTGTCGCTCATCCCCTCAGTATCCGCCCTCCGAGCACATTCGTCGCAGGGGACTGAAAAACGGCGTCATTTATGCGAGCATGCCTCTTCGGTCGAAACGGCAGACGGTTGATTGGTACCCCCCAGGGGTATATGGTCGAGGCATGAGCAACACGCACGACCACCACACGCACGACCACTCCGGCCACATGGATCACGAGGCGATGCAGCACTCGGACCACGATCATTCGGGGCACGCGGCACACGAGCACACAGGGCACGAAGGCCACTCAGACCACGCGGGCCACGCGGGCCACGCGGGCCACGACCACTCCGCCCACGGGGGCCACGGCGGTCACGCCGCGCACTTCCGCCGCCTGTTCTGGATCATGCTGGTCGTCGCCCTCCCCGTGGTCGCGTTCTCGCCGATGTTCGCGTCGCTTCTGGGATACGAGGTACCCGACGCCCTGCCGTTGGACGCGATCTCGCCCGTGCTGGGAACGGTCATGTTCGTCTGGGGCGGCGCCCCCTTCCTCACGGGCGGCCTCGCCGAGATCAAGGCACGCCAGCCGGGAATGATGCTGCTGATCGCACTCGCCATCAGCGTGGCCTTCGTCTCGAGCTGGGGCGCGACGCTCGGCCTGCTCGATCATCAACTCGACTTCTGGTGGGAGCTCGCGCTGCTGATCGTCATCATGCTGCTCGGGCACTGGATCGAGATGCGATCCCTGGCACAGGCGTCCAGCGCCCTCGACAGTCTGGCCGCCCTCCTGCCCGATCAGGCCGAGCGGGTGGAGGCCGACGGCTCCGTCGAGATCGTCAGCCCGGCAGAGCTGCGTCGCGGCGACGTCGTGATCGTTCGCCCCGGCTCGCGCCTGCCCGCCGATGGCGTGGTCGTCGAGGGCACGGCCGATGTCGACGAGTCGATGATCACGGGCGAGTCCGTTCCGGTCTCGCGAGGTATCGACAGCGCGGTCGTCGCCGGAACGGTCGCGACCGACTCGGCCCTGCGCATCCGGGTCACCGCCACCGGCGACGACACCGCACTCGCGGGCATCCAGAAGCTCGTCACCGATGCCCAGAACTCGTCGAGCCGCGCACAGCGCATCGCCGACCGCGCCGCGGCCTGGCTGTTCTGGTTCGCCCTGGGCGCCGCAGTCATCACCGCGATCGTGTGGTCGCTCGTGGGCAGCCCGAACGATGCGATCATCCGCACGATCACCGTGCTCGTCATCGCCTGCCCGCACGCGCTCGGCCTGGCGATTCCGCTCGTCGTGTCGATCGCCACCGAACGCGCAGCGAAGGCCGGCGTTCTCGTGAAAGACCGCCTGGCGCTCGAGAGCATGCGCACCGTCGACACCGTTCTCTTCGACAAGACGGGAACGCTCACCATGGGCTCCCCTCTCGTGACCCACGTGTTCTCGGCGCCTGACGGGCACGATGACGACCGGCTGCTGGCCCTCGCCGCGTCTGCGGAAGCCGACTCCGAGCATCCGGTGGCCCGGGCGATCGTCACCGCAGCCAGCGAGCGAGACCTCGTTGTGCCCCGCGCCACGAACTTCCGCGCGTCTACAGCGGTGGGCGTCGAGGCCACCGTCGACGGCCGGGTCATCAGCGTGGGCGGGCCCCGCCTGCTCGAACGGGCGAAGGCCACGGCGCTGGATGCGACGCGCGACTGGTCGAGGGACGGAGCGATCGTGCTGCACGTGCTCGCCGACGGCGTTCCGATCGGCGCGCTCGCTCTCGCCGACGCCGTGCGACCCGAATCGAAACAGGCCGTGGCAGAGCTCGCCGCCCGGGGCATCCAGGTCGTGATGATCACGGGCGACGCCGAGGCCGTGGCCCAGTCGGTGGCGGCAGAACTCAAAATCGAGCGCGTCTATGCGGGCGTGCGACCCGAGGACAAGTCGGAGACCGTGCGCGAGCTGCAGCAGGAGGGGCGGCGGGTCGCGATGGTCGGCGACGGCGTGAACGACGCGCCCGCCCTGGCTCAGGCGGATGTGGGCATCGCGATCGGCGCCGGAACCGACGTGGCCGTCGCAGCCGCCGGCGTGATCCTGGCCGGCGACGATCCCCGCTCCGTGGTCTCGGTGATCGATCTGTCGAAGGCCAGCTACCGCAAGATGACGCAGAACCTGTGGTGGGCGGCGGGGTACAACCTGATCTCCGTGCCGCTGGCGGCCGGGGTGCTCGCCCCCATCGGATTCGTGCTCCCGATGGAGGTCGGAGCCCTGCTGATGTCGCTGTCGACCATCGTGGTGGCACTCAACGCGCAGCTGCTACGCCGCATCGACCTGCGCCCGGGGCGCTGACGCACGAGGCGGGGGGCCGCTGAGCGACCGCTCGCACGATGGCCCGAGCGGCGGGCGCAATCCCCATTGGCAACACAGGCGGGCCGTGCTTGTCTTGACGCATGCCCGAGATCCCCATGTTCCCCCTCGGCACGGTTCTCTTCCCTTATATGCCGGTGTCGCTGCGTCTCTTCGAGGAGCGCTATCTCGTGATGCTCGCTCACATGCTCGAGGCTGAGCAGCCGCAGTTCGGTGTCGTTTTGATCGAGCGCGGCCAGGAAGTGGGCGGCGGCGAGCATCGCTTCCAGCTCGGAACCCTGGCGCTCATCAGCGAGATGGCGGGCGGCGAGGGGTTCGTGGCGGTGAACGCGGAGGGCGGCTCCCGGTTCGAGGTGACCGGCTGGCTCGACGACGATCCGTATCCGCGCGCCCAGATCCGCTTCCTCGAACCGCTGGTGTGGGACGAGTCGCTGCGAGCACTGCGCGACGACACGGAGCAGGCCGTGCGCCGTGCCCTCGCCGTGGCGAGCGAGTTCACCGAGCAGCGCTGGGCATCCGTCGTCGAACTCTCGGCCGACCCGCTCGAGGCATGCTGGCAGCTCGCCGGAATCGCGCCCGTCGGCGAACTCGACCAGCTGTCGTTCCTCGGCGCGATCTCGATGGAGGAGCTTCTCACCACCGTTCTCGAGCGGGCGACGGATGCGGCGGAGTCGTTCGCCTCGGCGTGGTCGACCGCCCCCGGTCCGAACGAATCGGACGGCCCGGCGGACGAGGACTTCGAGGAGAAGCTGTGAGCGCATCGAGAGCATCCGGCACCGATGCGCCGGCACCCTCGAGCACCCTGTGGTTCAACGGCGCGGTTGCTTTCGTGCTGGCGGGCATCGTCGCGATCTCCATCCACGAGCTCGCCCGATTCGTGACCGCGGTGGCGCTGCAGTCGCCGGCCACGCTCTATCCGAGTTATCTCGAGTTCGACATCACGCAGACGCGAACGCTCATTCTCACCTCGACCGTCGCCGCCATCACCAGCCTCGTGACAGGTCTCGCACTCATCTTCGCGGCGCGCATCTGGGGAGCCGGCATCATCCGGCTGTTCGTCACCTGGCTCGGCTTCATCAGCGTGCAGCTCGTCTTCACCTCGCTTCTTCTCGCGCCCCTCACGGGCGCCGGCGACGCGGCCACTCTGCTCTTCTGGTTCGGCGCGCCCGCGTGGCTCTACTGGACAGGATTCGCGGTCGGCGTTGCCGGCACCATCCTTCTCGCGCGCCTGTTCGCTACCCGGGTGACGGCCTATGCCGACGGCTCCGTCAGCTCGATGCGCTCCCTCGGGATCGGCTCGTGGGCCGCCGGCACCGCCGTGCTCGTGTTCGTCTACGCGCTCACCTTCACGTTCACGACCCGAAGCCACGCCATCGAGATGGTGAGCGACACGCTCCTCGGCGTCGCGGCATCGGGGCTCTTCGCGCCTCTGTTCTACCCGTTCAAGGGAAAAGTACGCATCGTCAACGAGTTCCTGCACTTTCGCAAGCCGACGGTCGCTCTGCTCTGCATCGTCGCCGTGGGACTCGTACTCGTGTTCATTGTGAACAACGGCGTGGAGTTCAGCCCGAGCGTCGCCTGAGCAGCCGCCGGTCCAGCTGCAGCGAGCTCAGCGCGCCGAGCGGTCGGCGACCGCGGTCGCCAATTCCTCTTCGATGATCGCGAGCGTGTCGAGCCCGGCCAGGCCGTGGGCGAAGCGCTCTGCCCGGGCACGGTAGCGCTCGTCGGCCAGCACGGCCCGCACGGCCGAACCCACGGCATCCGCAGATGGGGTGCCCGTACGCAGATCGACACCCGCGCCCGACCAGCTGACGCGCGCCGCGACCTCGGGCTTGTCTTCGGTGCTCCCCGCGACCACCAGGGGCGAGCCGGCCGCCAGCGCGGCCTGCACTTCGCCGAATTCGCCGTTCGTCACGACGACGTCGGTGAGGGGCAGCAGCCTGCCGGTGGGCAGATCTTCAGCGACGCGCACATTCGGGGCGACCGCGCCGAGACTCTCGACCGCGCGGCCCCCGGTCGACACCACGACGAGCACGTCGTCGTTCGCCAGCGCTGTGATCGTGGGCCTGACGAGCCGGTCGAAGTCGTGATTGTCGATCGTTCCCTGGGTCACGTACACGACGCGACGCGAACCATCGAGTTCGTTCCACCACGAAGGGAGACCGCCGCCGCCTTCGCTGGGTAAGGAGCCGATGAAACGCACATTCGGCGAGAGGTCGGTGCGCGGATACTCGAGTGTGGCCGGGCCGAGTTGGAGAAAGCGGTCGAAGGCGGCCGAGATGTCCATCACGAACAGAGACGACCTGCGCGCCCCGATCTCGGCGAACGCCTCCTGCGCGGCGCGTTGGGTGTCGCGAAAGAACACCGTGCGCGCGAGAGCGTTGAGCGTGCGGTTGCGAAGGCGGCCCAGCGTGCTCGACGAGGGCGCCATGGCGAGGCCGACGGGTGCGGTGTCACGGCTGAGCTGGGTCAGCGTGATCACGCCGATCGCCAGGATCGGCGGCCTTGGCGCGTTGGAGAGGAGCGCCGGCGAGATGCCTCCGAAGGCGCCGTCGACCAGCACGGCGTCGATCCGCTCGCGCTGCAGGATGGCGCGGGCCGAGCGGAACTGCGCGGGCATGGTCTTGACGAAGATGTTCTGCACGTCGTACTGCGTCTGGGCCATACCTCGGTAGCGGTCGCGATAGGGCAGGTAGCTCGGAACATCTCGGTCGTCGAAGTCGGCGCGACCCTCGAAGGCGACGAACTCCATACCCGCTCGCTCGATCTCTTGGGCGAACCGCGAGCCGGTGAGCATGATCACCCGATGGCCCCGAGACGCGAGATGGGTGCCGATCGCGATCATGGGCGTGGCGTGGTGATGCACCGGCGTACTGCAGATCAGGTAGTTCGCCATGCGCTTGCCCCCGATGTCGCGACCAATGGCTCTGTGCACATTTTAGTGAGGTGAGGTCGCCTCATCACACTGTCGGGCTCAGTTGTGCCGGCGCCTACGCAGCGAGGTCAGGGCGATGTACGCACTCAGGGCACCGCTGGCGCCCAGGCCGATGCCCATGAGCGGGCCGCTCCAGTGACCGAAGCGCTTGCTGTCGCTCACGGCCAGTTCGCCGATACCCCGGATGAACGCGGCCGCGATCACCCCGGCGACCACACGGTTGCCCACCTTCTCGACGCGCGCCACCAGCGGGTCGAGTTCGGTGGCACGCAGATGGACCTCGATGCCGTTGCGGTCGATCACGTCGAAGACCTTGCGGATCTTGTCGGGCAGTTCGATGCCGAGCTCCGCCGCCTCGAGCCCGGCTGCCGCGAGTCGTTTCGCTATGGCCGCGGGCGAGAACTTCGACAGCGCGAGTTTCGTCGCGTACGGCCTGAGCGCATCCCCCAGGCTGAAAGACGGATCGAGCAGCACCCCCATTCCCTCGACCATGAGCAGCATGCGCAGCAGCATCACGATCGAGGGCTGCAGCTGCAGCCGATTGTGCCGCAGAACGGCGAGCAGCTTGTTGATGAGCGCGGCCATGTCGACCTCGCCGAGGCCCTTGCCCCGGTAGATGTCGATGAAACCCACGAGGTCCGCCCGCAACGACTCCTGATCGATCGATGCCTTCGAACTCGACAGCGCGATGAGCGCTGAGGCCATGCGATCGGGGTCGTGCCTGCTCAGCGCCATGAACAGGTCGGCGAGCTGTCCGCGCAGCGTCTCGTCGATCTGGCCGACCATGCCGAAGTCGATCAGCCCGATGCGGGCGTTCGGCTCGACGAACAGGTTGCCCGGGTGCGGGTCGGCGTGGAACACACCGTCGACGAAGACCATCTGCGCGATGGCGTCAACGGCGTTGGTGACGATGGTCGCGCGGTCGATTCCGGCAGCATCGAGGGCGGCGAGGTCGTCGACCTTGATGCCGGTGATGCGCTCGAGGGTCAGCACCCGGGTGGTGCTCGTATCCCAGAAAACGCGGGGAATATGGATCGTCTCGTCGCCGGCGAAGTTGGCGGCGAAGGTCTCGGCGTTGCGGCCCTCGTGCGTGTAGTCGAGCTCCTCGCGCAGCGTTCGGGCGAACTCGTCCGTGATCCCGGTGATGTTGTAGTCGGCGGCGAGCTTCCACTGCCGAGACGCCCGCACGGCGAGCGTGTGCAGGATCTCGAGATCGATGGCGATGTTCGTGGCGATGTCGGGGCGCTGCACCTTGACGACGACCTCGGTTCCGTCGTGCAGCGTAGCCAGATGCGCTTGACCGATCGACGCGCTGGCGAGTGGCTTGAGTTGGAAACTCGCGAACACCTTGTCCGGCTGGTCTCCGAGCTCCTCGACGATGAGGCGCTTGATCACGGCGGCGGGAACGACCGGCGCCCTGTCCTGCAGCTTCGCCAGCTCGGTGAGATAGGCGGGCGGAAGGATGTCGGAGCGCGTCGACAGCACCTGACCGAGCTTCACGAACGTCGGGCCGAGTTCCTCGAGCGCGCGTCTGAGATTCTCAGGATTGCTCGCTCGCGCCTGCTCCTGAGCGGCCGGCTCGAAGCGGTCGAGCCCGGTCGCCCCGATGATGAAGCTGAGCCCGTGCCGACTCAGCACGCTTGCGATCTCCCGGTAGCGTTCGAGCCGCGTTCCGACGGCTGCGGCGATCGGATTAGCCACGAGTAACCCCCTGTGCCTCGGTCATGCGCCCATCCTCCCACGCGCGTCGTGACCAATTCAGGAGGACAGGTCGGCCGACGCCACTATCCACACGATGACCGGCTCCTCCTGAAACAGTCGCGCACCACTACTCTCGGAGAAGCCCAGTGCAGGGCATGGAACGACCGGCGCGCAGCCGGGCAAGGGGAACGAACGAGATGACACAACTCTGGACACTTCACGGCGACGGCAAGAACGTCGAAGCGGATGCCGTGGTCAAGCCCGGTGAGCGACTCACCTGGCCCCGCATGATCGGTCTGGGCGGCCAGCACGTGGTGGCCATGTTCGGCGCGACGTTCCTCGTGCCGGTGCTCACCGGATTCCCGCCCGCGACGACTCTGCTCTTCTCCGGTATCGGCACCCTCCTGTTCCTCCTCATCACCAAGAACCGGCTTCCGAGCTATCTCGGTTCGTCGTTCGCCTTCATCGCGCCGATCACCGCCGCCGTCGCCAGCACGGGAATGGGCGGGGCCCTCTTCGGAATCCTCGCGGTCGGCGCCCTGCTCGCCCTCGTCGGCGTGGTCGTTCTGATCACCGGCATCGGCTGGATCAACGCCCTCATGCCGCCCGTCGTCTCGGGCGCCATCGTCGCTCTGATCGGCTTCAACCTGGCCCCCGCGGCCAAGAACAACTTCCAGATCGCGCCGCTGACGGCACTCATCACCCTGGCCGCGGTCATCTTCTCGACCGTGCTGTTCAAGGGCATGCTCGCCCGACTCTCGATCTTCATCGGTGTCGTCGTGGGCTACATCGCCGCGGTCATCGCTGGCGAGGTCGACTTCTCGAAGGTCGCCGACGCCGCCTGGGTCGGACTCCCCCAGTTCTCGCTGCCCGGCAATCCCTTCGCCGATTCCGCCCTCTGGGGCGTGCTCCCCGCCTTCCTGCCCGTCGTCCTGGTGCTGGTCGCTGAGAACGTGGGCCACATCCGCGGCGTCGCCCAGATGACCGAGTCACCCGAGGTGAACAAGCTCACGGGTCGCGCGCTGCTGGCCGACGGCCTCGCCACCGTGCTCGCCGGCTTCGGCGGAGGCTCGGGAACCACGACCTACGGCGAGAACATCGGTGTCATGGCCGCGACGCGCATCTACTCCACCGCCGCGTACTGGATCGCCGGCGCCGTCGCCATTCTGCTCGGGCTCTCGCCCAAGGTCGGCGCCATTATCAACACGATCCCCGCCGGTGTGCTGGGAGGCGTGACCACCGCGCTCTACGGCCTGATCGGCATCATCGGTGTGAAGATCTGGCTCGACAACAAGGTCGACTTCTCGAAGCCCGTCAACCAGTTCACCGCGGCGACCGCGCTGATCATCGGTATCGCGGACTTCACGATGAACGCGGGCTCGGTCACCTTCAACGGAATCGCTCTCGGCACGGTCGCCGCCATCGTCATCTACCACGCGATGACCGCGGTCGCACGTCTCCGCGGCACGGATGGCGGCAGGCGCGACGCCTGACGACCCGAGGGCCGGCCGGCTCACGCCGCGCCGATCACACCCAGGGAAGCGGAACGAACTCCACCTCGTCGCCCACCTCCGCGCCGCCGTCCGCGCAGAGCAGCACGCCGGATGCGTCGGCCAGACCGCGCAGCATCGCCGAGCCGGTGAAGCCGCTCGGCTGTGCACGACCGTCGACCAGTCGAAAGGGAACGAGCCGGGTCTCGCCGCGCCCGGCGGCTATCGGCGCGCCGAGCCGGATGCGCGACAGCTCGGGCATGCCTCGGCCTCCGAGTGCGGCCAGCGCCGGTGCCGCGAGCGTGAGCAGGCCCATCATCGCCGCGAGCGGATTGCCCGGCAGCCCGATCAGCAGCCGCCCATCGTCGAGTCGTGCCAGCAGACTCGGCCCGCCCGGCCGCATCGCCACTCCGTCGATCAGGATGCCGGCGCCGAGTCGATCGAGCGCCCCGCGCAGATGATCGGCAGACGAATCGCCCGTACCGCCCGTCGTGATGACGACGTCGCTCGTCGAGGCGTCAGCTAGCAGCGCGCCCACGAGTGCGTCCTGGTCGTCGCCGATTCTCGCCTGAGCGGCGACCTCACCTCCCAGCAGTTCGACGAACGCGGGCAGCTGGGGCCCGAAGCTGTCGCGCACCGTGCCCGGTGCGGGGATGCCGTGGGTCACCACTTCGTCGCCCGTGAACACGAGAGACACCCGCCCCCGCGCCAGCACCTCGACCTCGTCGACGCCGCACGCGGCAGCCACGGCGATGTGCGCAGGATTCAGGCGAGCCCCCGCTTCGATACCTACTTCCCCGCGGGCGAACTCCTCGCCCCGCGGCCGGATGTGTTGGCCCGCCCAGGGCGCGAGGGTCGACCGAAGCACAGGCCCTCCGGCATCCCCGCCGTCAGCCGCGACCTCTCCGACCTCGCTGCGCAGAACGGCCTCGGCGCCCGAGGGGATGAGCCCACCCGTCACGATCTCTCGCGCCTCGTTCGGCTCGAGAGCCGAGGCATCTCGCGCGGCCCCGCGCAGCACCCAGGGTCCGGGCCCGCGCACGGCCCAGCCATCCATCGCCGACGACGCGTAATGCGGCACGTCGCACAGGGCGAGCACCGGTTCGGCGAGCACGCGCCCGACCGCGTCACGAAGCGCCACCCTGGTCGCGGGCCGCGGATCTGCGGCACCGAAGGCCGCCTCGCGGGCCCGCGCCCACGGCATCCGGGGCGCGCCCGACGCAGCACTCATGCCGTAGGGCGCCGCGCGAGCTGCGAGGCCGCGTCGAACGCGCGCGCGGTGGCCTCGGCCTCATTCGCCCCGTCGAGGGCCGCGGCACGACCCGCCGCGTAGCCCACCAGATAGGTGGTCAGCGGAGCGGCCGGCCGCAGCACGGCATGTGCGGCGACACCGGCGAGAGCGAGCACCCTATCGATGTCGACGTCGAGTCCGGCGAGGTCGAGCTCGGCAGAGAGTGAGGCGGTCCAGCGTTCGAGCACCTCGAGCATCTCCGCCTTCTCTGCGTCCGACCTCGCGGGCTTCGCCGACGCCTCGGGCTGTGCGGTCGTGTCGTCACTCATGATCTACTCCTTGTCGCGAGGTGGGGCGGTGTCTCTGACGTCGGCAGGGCGTCGTCGGGCCGCTCGATTCCGAAGGCGGCGGCGTCGTTCCAGGTGTCGACGTCGCGGGTCGACTCGATCTCGTCGGGCAGCTCGATCAGGTCGAGCGACGAGATCAGCGCCCGCATAGACGCGCCGTCGAGGGTCGAGGATGCGCGCGCGGCGTCGACCGCCCCGGCCAGCGCAGAGCGGGTGTACATCGCCGCGAGCGGCTGCCGCATTCCCGCGGCGTCGACCACGACGGCGCCGTCGACGCCGTCGACGCCGTCGACGCCGTCGACGCCGTCGACGCCGTCGCCACCGCCGAGCAGATGCCCCGCGCCGACGAGCCGCGACACCGCGTCGGCGACCCGCGGCATATCGCAGGCGAACACCAGCACCTGATCACCGCGCGGATCGTCGAAATGTTCGAGCGCGTGCATTCCTGCCGCGACGGCGGCGGCAGGCCCCCCGAACGGCGGATCCTCGCGCGCCATCAGGACCCGAGCATCCGACACCGGCGCATCCGGGCCGACGACGACCACGCGGCGCGTCCCGGCCTTGAGAACCGCATCGACCGTGTTCTGCAGCAGCGTCGAGCCTCGCCACTCCAACCGCGCTTTGGGCACGCCGAAGAGACGGGAGGACTTTCCGCCCGCGAGGACGATCGCGTCGAGCAGCATGCAGCCAGCCTACGACCGGGCATCGACCCGACGATCCTCTGCCAGGCCCCGGCCAGCCCTGTCGGCAGCGGAGAATCGGTGATAAGCCTGACTGTATGGGCAGAATCACCGTACGTCGTCGCGTCACCCGCCTCACGGTCGGGGGCAGCAAGAGGGTGCGTGAAGACGTGCTCGCCGCCGAGGAGCCGCTCGAGATCAGGGTGGGCGGCCAGTCGCTCGCGATCACGATGCGCACCCCGGGCAACGACATCGACCTGGCGGCGGGCTTTCTCGTCTCCGAGGGCGTGATCTCGAGTGGAGAGCACTTCGCCGCCGCCCGCTACTGCGCGGGCACAGACGACGACGGCATGAACACCTACAACGTGCTCGACGTCACGCTCGCGCCGGGCGTCGCCCCGCCCGATCCGAGTCTGCAGCGCAACTTCTTCACCACGAGTTCGTGCGGGCTCTGCGGCAAGGCGTCGATCGACGCCGTGCGCACGACCTCGGCGTACACGAGCGAGTCGGATGCCCTCCGCATCGAGGCATCGTTGCTCACGACGTTCCCCGATCGGCTTCGCGAGCAGCAGGACGTGTTCGACAAGACCGGCGGACTGCACGCCGCAGCGCTCTTCGACGGCACGACCGGCGAGCTGCTCGTGCTGCGCGAAGACGTGGGTCGACACAACGCGGTCGACAAGGTGATCGGCTGGGCGACGCGCGAGAACCTCCTGCCGTTGCGCGGAACCGTGCTCATGGTCTCCGGCCGCGCGAGCTTCGAGCTGATGCAGAAGGCCTCCATGGCCGGCATCCCGATGCTCGCCGCGGTCTCGGCACCGTCGTCTCTCGCCGCGGAACTCGCGAGCGAACTCGGCATCACGCTCGTCGGCTTCCTCCGCGGCGATTCCATGGTCATCTACTCCCGCGCCGAGCGCATCCTCGAATCCGACCTCCCCCCTGTCGAGAACGTCCCCAGTGAAAGCATCGGTGTCGCATGACCACCATCCCGCCCCGCGAAGACGACAGCCAGCTCGAGGTCGGAGAACGCGAGACGTGGGCCGTCGGAGTGCCCGGCATCGTGCACTCGATGGTGCCCGCGATCGAGGGCATGGGCGTGGCCCGCACGGCGAAGCTGATGCTCGGCCTCAACCAGAAAGACGGCTACGACTGCCCGAGTTGCGCCTGGCCAGACCCCGACCGCCGAAAGGCTGCCGAGTTCTGCGAGAACGGCGCCAAGGCGGTCACGTGGGAGGCCACTCCCATCGCGGTTCCGCGCAGTTTCTGGGGGCAGCACTCCATCGACGACCTGCTGACCCGCAGCGAGCACTGGCTCGGAATGCAGGGGCGACTCGTCGAGCCCGTCTACAAGCCGGCGGGCAAGAACCACTACGAGCCGGTGAGCTGGGAGAAGGCGTTCGCGATCATCGCCGAGCGTCTGAACGAGCTGGACTCCCCCGACGAGGCGGCCTTCTACACGAGCGGCCGCACCGCCAATGAGACGGCCTTCGCCTATCAGCTCTTCGTGCGTGCGTTCGGCACGAACAACCTGCCCGACTGCTCCAACATGTGCCACGAGTCCACCGGTACCGCCATGGGCGAGACCCTCGGCGTGGGCAAGTCCACAATCGCCTACGACGATTTCGAAGACACCGACCTGATCATCGTGATGGGCCAGAACCCGGGCACGAACCACCCGCGCATGCTCACTGCTCTCGAAGACGCCAAGCGCAAGGGCGCCAAGATCGTCGCGATCAATCCGCTGCCCGAGGCGGGACTCATGCGTTACAAGAACCCGCAGCGGCCGCGCGGCATCGTCGGTCACGGCACGAAGATCGCCGACCAGTTCGTGCACATCCGGCTCGGCGGCGACATGGCGCTGATGCAGGCCCTCTCGAAGCGGGTTCTGGATGCCGAACGCAAGGCACCGGGAACGGTTCTGGACCACGAATTCCTGGCGGAGCACTGCTCCGGTCTCGAGGAGTTCATGGCGCACATCGAGAACCTCGACGAGGCCGAGGTCCTCGAGGCGACCGGCCTCACGGCATCAGACATCGACGAACTGGCCGAGCGCTACATCAAAGCCGACCGCGTGATCATCACGTGGGCCATGGGCATCACACAGCAGAAGAAGGCCGTCGGCACGATCAAAGAGATCGTGAACCTGCTGCTGCTTCGCGGCAACATGGGCAAGCCGGGTGCGGGGGCGTCGCCCATCCGGGGTCACAGCAACGTGCAGGGTGACCGCACGATGGGCATCTGGGAGAAGATGCCGGATGCGTTCATGAACGCGCTGCAGGCGGAGTTCGGCTTCGACCCGCCCCGCAAGCACGGCCTCGACGCGGTCAATTCCATGAAGGCGATGGCCCGTGGCGACATCAAGGTGTGGTTTGCGATGGGCGGCAACCTCGTGGCCGCCATCTCAGACAGCCAGGTAGCCGAGAAAGCGATGCGGGGTACCCGGCTCACGGTTCAGGTCTCGACCAAGCTCAACCGTTCGCACGCGGTGATCGGCGAGGAGGCTCTCATCCTTCCCACGAAGGGGCGCACCGAGCTCGATCGGCAGGCGTCGGGTCTGCAGTTCGTGAGCGTCGAAGACACGGTCTGCGCCGTGCACGCGTCGAACGGCAAGGTCGATCCGATCTCGAACCACGTCTTGTCTGAGATCGCGATCGTGACCCGACTCGCGCGTGCCGTTCTCGGAGAAGACTCGCCCATCGACTGGGCCGGTTTCGAGGCGAACTACGATCTGATCCGCGACCACATCGCCAACGTCGTTCCCGGCTTCGAGAACTTCAACGAGCGCATCCGCAATATCAACGGGTTCGTGCTGCCGAATGGGCCGCGAGACAGCCGCACCTTCGACACGCTCACGGGCAGGGCGATGATCACGGTGAACCATCTCGAACCGGTCGTGCGACCGGAGGGCACTCTGCTGTTGCAGACGCTGCGCGCCCACGACCAGTACAACACCACGATCTACAGCCTCAACGATCGCTACCGCGGAATCAAGAAGGGCCGCAGCGTGGTGTTCGTGAACCCGCTCGACCTCGACGAGCTCGGCCTGGAAGACGGACAGCTCGTCGACGTGTTCAGCGACTGGAACGACGGCATCGAGCGCGTTCTGCGCTCGTATCGGGTCGTGTCGTATCCGAGCGCCAGAGGATGCGCGGCGGCGTACTACCCCGAGGCCAACGTGCTGGTGCCGCTCGACTCGGTGACCGACGAGAGCAACACCCCGGTCTCGAAGGCCGTCGTGGTGCGCCTCGTTCCAGCGGCCCAGCCCGCGCTGGTCGAGTGAACCGGACCGTTCCCTGAGCTTGTCGAAGGGGCTGCCCTTCGACAAGCTCAGGGAACGGCGACGTCTTACAGGCCGAAGGCCGCGCCCGCCTTGGCGAGCGGCTTCGTGCCGCCCTCAGCCGTGAGGCCGGTCCACACGTCTTCGCCGTCGACGTGGGTGGATGCGACGGCGCCCTTCGCGAGGGCCGCGGCGACGCGCTCGGCGTGGCTCGGCGGGTTGCTCGGAACGTGCGCCGGACGGGCCGCCTCGTTGATGGTGCGGAGCGCGGGAACGATGTCCTCGGCGAGGATGTCGATCTGCTCGAGCACCGTCTTCAGCGGCAGGCCGGCGTGGTCGATGAGGAACAGCTGGCGCTGGTAGTCGCCCACGTGCTCGCGCATCGTGGCGTAGCGGTCGATGACCTCCTGCGGCGATCCCACGGTGAGCGGGGTCTGCGCGGTGAAGTCCTCCATCGACGGGCCGTGTCCGTAGACGGGCGCGTTGTCGAAGTACGGGCGGAACTCGTCTTTCGCGGCCTGCGAGTTCTTGCGGGCGAAGAACTGCCCGCCGAGACCGACGATCGCCTGGTCGGCGCGGCCGTGGCCGTAGTTCTCGTAACGGCTGCGGTAGAGCTTGACCATCTGCTCGGTGTGCTGGATCGGCCAGAAGATGTTGTTGTGGAAGAAGCCGTCGCCGTAATACGCGGCCTGCTCGGCGATCTGCGGCGTGCGGATCGATCCGTGCCAGACGAACGGGGCGACTCCGTCGAGGGGGCGAGGCGTCGAGGTGAAGCCCTGCAGCGGCGTGCGGAAGTTGCCCGCCCAGTCGACCACGTCTTCCTCCCAGAGGCGGCGAAGCAGCGCGTAGTTCTCTGTCGCGAGCTCGAGGCCCTTGCGGATGTCCTTGCCGAACCAGGGGTAGACCGGGCCGGTGTTGCCACGGCCCATCATGAGGTCCATACGGCCGTCGCTGATGACCTGGAGCATCGCATAGTCTTCGGCGATCTTCACGGGGTCGTTTGTGGTGATGAGCGTGGTCGCCGTGGAGAGCACGATGTTCTTTGTGGTGCCGGCCAGATAGCCGAGCATCGTCGTGGGCGACGATGTCATGAACGGCGGATTGTGGTGCTCACCGGCGGCGAAGACGTCGAGCCCGGCCTGGTCGGCATGCTCGGCGATGGCGATCATGGCCTTGGTGCGCTCGGTGTCGCTGGGGGTCTTCCCGGTGGTCGGGTCCGTCGTGACGTCTCCGACGCTGAAGATTCCGAACTGCATGTTCACTCACTCCTAAACTTTTCTATGCGTTTGCATATATGTGAGTGAGAACGTGGGGTGGGGCGGGGTTATTCCCGCCCCACCTCAGCTACGCCGCGTCGAGGTAGCCGTTCGGGTTGAGCACGTACTTCGTGGCCGCCCCCGCGTCGAACTCCGCGTAGCCGCGCGGCGCGTCGTCGAGCGTGATCGCCTTGGCGTTGACGTTCTTGGCGATGTGCACGCGGTCGTGCAGGATCGCCTGCATGAGGCCGTAGTTGTACTTCATCACGGGGCACTGACCCGTGGTGAACGACAGCGACTTGGCCCATCCGGTGCCGAGGCTCAGGCTGAGCGAGCCCTTCTGCGCCGCCTCGTCGACCCCGCCCGGGTCACCCGTGACGTAGAGCCCCGGAATACCCAGCGCACCTCCGGCCGCGGTCACATCCATCAGCGAGTTCAGCACCGTCGCAGGAGCCTCACCGCCGCCGTGCCCTCTGGCCTCGAAGCCAACGGCGTCGACGCCGCAGTCGACCTCGGGAACGCCGAGGATCTGCTCGATCTGGTCGACGAGCTCGCCGGCACCCAGGTTGACCGTCTCGCATCCGAAGCTGCGCGCCTGCGCCAGGCGATCGTCGTTGAAGTCGCCCACGATCACCGCCGCCGCCCCGAGAAGCAGCGCACTCGTCGCCGCCGCGAGGCCGACGGGGCCGGCCCCGGCGACGTACACGGTCGAGCCCACTCCGACGCCGGCCGTGACCGCGCCGTGGAATCCGGTCGGGAAGATATCGGACAGCATCGTCAGATCCATGATCTTCTCGAGGGCCTGGTCGCGATCGGGGAACTTCAGCAGGTTCCAGTCGGCGTACGGAACGAGGACGAACTCGGCCTGGCCGCCGACCCATCCGCCCATGTCGACGTAGCCGTAGGCGCTGCCGGGTCGATCGGGATTCACATTGAGGCAGATGCCCGTCTTGCGCTCCTTGCAGTTGCGACAGCGACCGCAGGCGATGTTGAAGGGAACGCTCACGATGTCGCCGACCTTGATGAACTCGACCCCGGGGCCGACCTCGACGACCTCGCCGGTGATCTCGTGGCCGAGAACGAGATTCACGGGAGCGGTCGTGCGGCCTCGAACCATGTGCTGATCGGAGCCGCAGATGTTGGTGGCGATCGTTCTGATGATCGCCCCGTGCGGCACCTTGCGTCCGACGTTCGCGGGGTTCACCCCGGGGCCGTCCTTCAGCTCGAAGACGGGATAGTCGATGTCGATGACCTCGACTTCGCCCGGTCCTTTGTATGCGACTGCTCTGTTTGATGCCATGCGGATCTCCTTTGATCGTGTGCCCCGAAACGAGGGACATCGCTAGTGTGAGTCTATGTCGCACACATGGAATTCAGCAGGAAACTCCTCGATTCGGATCCTCCTCATACGGCACGCCGAGTCCACTGCGAACGAGTCGGGCATCCTGTCGACGACGCAGCCCGGCCCCGACCTCACCGCCCGCGGCCGCGAGCAGGCCGAAGCGCTGCCCGACGCCCTGCGCGACGTGCGTCTCGACGGCCTCTACGCATCCACCCTGCGTCGAACCCAACTCACGGCGGAGCCCCTCTCTCGCGCGACGGGCCTGCCCGTCTCGGTGATCGAGGGCATCCACGAGATCGAAGCGGGCGACCTCGAAGACCGCGCCGACCTCGAGGCGATGTCTGCTTACGCGCAGCCGTTCCGGGTCTGGGCGCAGGGCGACTTCACGGCGGCCGTTCCCGGCGGCTTCAGTGGCGACCACTTCTTCGAGCGCTTCGACCGTGGCATCGCCGAGATCTGGCAGGCGCACCAGACCCCGTCGAGCGATCGGCCGGATGGCGACACGGTCGCGATCGTCGACCACGACGCCGCCATCCGCGTGTGGGTGGCCGGCCGGGCCGACAACCTCGGGCCGGACTTCACCTCGACGCACGGCCTGGACAATACGGGGATCGTGGTGCTGACCGGCAGCCCCGCCGCCGGATGGCACGTCGAGACCTGGCAGGGCGAGCCGGTCGCGTAGCCCCGGTCAGTAGCCCAGGCCGGCCAGGGTAGCCTCGGCCGCGCGGGAGATCAGAGCGTTGTCGTAGTCGGCGTCTTCGGTGGGACGGTTCGACATCACCACGAGCACGATCGGTGAACCGCTCGGAGGCCACAGGACCGCGATGTCGTTGCGCGTGCCGTACGCCCCGGCACCCGACTTGTCGGCGACCGCCCACCCGGCGTCGAGACCCGCGGTGATCAACTCGGCACCGGTGGCATTGCCGGTCATCCAATCGATGAGCTGCGCCTGCTGGGCCGCACCCAACGCATCGGTGGTGAGCAGCGTCGCGAGATCGAGCGCGAACGCGCGCGGGGTGGTCGTGTCCCGCAGATCTCCCGGAATGGCGCTGTTGAGCTCCGTCTCGACGCGGTCGGAGCTGGTGGTGGTATCGCCGAGCTCGCGCAGAGCCTGGGTGAACCCCTCCGGCCCGCCCAGACGCTCGAGCATGATGTTGCCCGCGGTGTTATCACTGAACCGCACGGCGGCCTCGGCCACCGCGCGCAGCGTCATGCCGTCGGCGACGTTCTCTTCGGTGACAGGAGAATTGGGCAGCAGCTCGCTCGAGTCATAGCTGACGATCTCGTCGAGCTCGTCGTCGGGCACCGTCTTCAGCAGGATGCCGGCCGCGAGCGCCTTGAATGTCGACGCATACGCGAACCTCTCGTCGGCCCGGTACGCGACCTCGGCTCGGGTCTGCGGGTCGAGTGCGTAGACGCCGATGCGGGCATCGAACTCCTGCTCGAGCTGCGCGAAAGCGGGGGCAGGGTCACTCGGAATCGTCGGAGTCGGGGAGGCCGCGGGCGCCGACGTCGCCTGCGGGGCGGCCGGAACCTGCGGCGCCGCACACCCGCCCAGGAGAACGAGAACGGTCGCCCCAGCCGCGACGACAAGGCCACCCGATCGGATGCGACGCGCAAGGCGAGAGCTCATTCTCATTCATCGAGTGTGCCAGCCCTGCCGCGAGCTGTCACATGGGGCTTGCGCCCGGCACCTACCGAGGCGTCAGCCTGAACGCCGGAATGAGGCGCGACCCCGCCTTCACCTGATAGTCGGCGAACCCCGGAGCGGCGGCTACGACCTGAGCCCACGCGGCGTCACGGTCGTCGCCGCGCAGCTCGCGAGCCGTGACCTCGACCACGCCCTGCGGGGTCTCGATCGTGAGGTCGGGATCGTGGACCAGATTGAAGTACCACGCCGGATTGTCGGGCGCCCCGGCCTTCGAGGCGTAGATGAGCCAGGAGTCCTCGTCGCGGAGTGCCATCGTCGGCACCACTCTCTCCTCGCCGGTACGCGCACCCCGCGTGTGCAGCAAGATCAGCTTGTCGCCGAACCCGGCGGTCTCGACGTGGCCGCCGTTGGCGCGGAACTCCTCGATGATCTGGTCGTTGAAGCTGCTCATGCTCCTATTCTGCGACAGAGAGCGACGGTGGCAGAAGCACCTCGACGCCGTTCTCGCGAAGCGCCTCGCCGAGCCCCGCCGGCGGGGCGGCGTCTGTGACCAGATAGTCGACGCTGGCCAGATCGGCCACCTGCGCGAAGAGTCGACGATCGAACTTCGTGGAGTCGGCGAGGATGGCGACCTTCGTGGCGCGGGAGATCATCTCGCTCATCATGAGAGCCTCGGCCAGATTGCTCGTGGAGAACCCGCTCTCGGCAGACACCGCGCCCACCGAGATGAGGGCGAGATCGCAGTGAAGGTCGAGGTCGTTCCCCGAATCCGAGAACTGGAACCCGATCGGGCCGATCGTGGCCTGCCCGCTCAGCCTCACGGCTCCGCCGAACACATAGAGGTCTCGGCACACCTTGGGAGAGATCTCGGTCGGAATACGCAGATTGTTGGTCGCGATCGTCAGCTCGCGGTGGTCTTCGAGATGCCTCACCACCGAGAGCGTCGTCGTTCCGGCGTTGATCATGACGACCGAGCCGTTCTCGACGAGGCCGGCAGCCACGGCTCCGATCTTCTCCTTCGCCGACCGTTGCAGCCGAAGCCGCACATCGAGCTTCTTCTCGGTCGACGGCATCACCGCGATACTCACGGCCCCGCCGTGCGTTCGCACGAGAAATCCGTCAGCGTCGAGCTGATCGAGATCTCTCCGGATCGTATCGGCCGAGACGCCGAATCGGGAGGCCAACGCAGACACCGTGACCTCGCCCACCTCGGTGACGTACGCGGCGAGATCCGCCTTGCGTCCGGCCGGCAGCCGAAGAGGTTGATCGTCGCCGTCTGGGGAATAGGAGGAGTCGGCCACGTCTGATTTGTAGCAGAACACCGCAGAAATCTGCAAGCCGCTGCCCGACGGCGAGACATTTGTGCTTAGCGCTATCAGAATCCCGCACAAGAACGCAATCAAATGCGGTTACTTGCGTTAAACCCAGCATAGGACTACTGTCACAACGATAAGGCGCACAAAAGCGCACTCAACAGCACGATCCCGCATCTCATAGGAGAGACATGAGCAAAGAAGCTCGTTTTAGAAGAGGCGTCACCACAGCCGTGGCCGCCGCCGCGGCCCTCACCCTCATCACCGGCTGCTCGTCCGGCGCCGGAAGCGACGCCTCCACCTCCGGCGGCGATGTCACCATCGAGCTCGCCCAGTGGTGGGAACCCGAGCTGCCCGACGGCGCGCTGCGCACGCTGATGGACACCTTCGAGTCGGAGAACCCTGGCATCAAGGTCAAGCTCCTCAGCGGCCCCTATGCCTCGACGAAAGAACAGCTCTTCGCCGGTGCGGCGGCGGGCACGATGTCCGACGTCGTCGGCCTCGACGGCGCATGGGTCAGCGACTTCGCCAAGCAGGGCGCACTCGCCGACCTCAGCACCCTGATGAAAGACGCCAAGTACGACGACAGCGAACTCGCCAGCACCATCAAGGTCGACGGCAAGACCCAGATGATCCCGGTGGTCAACTTCGTCTACCCGCTCTTCACGAACGACGATCTGCTGGCGAAGGCCGGCATCACCACGCCACCGTCGACCCGCACCGAATTCGAGACCGCGGCGAAAGCCGTGACGGCGCTCGGCGACAACACGAGCGGATGGGTCTTGCCGCTCTCGAGCGAGGCGCCCAACGGCATCCAGAACGACGTCATGTCGTGGGTCTGGTCGTCGGGCGGAACCATGCTGGACGACGGCAAGCCCGACGTGACCAACAAAGACGTCACCGGAGCCGTGAAGTACATCAAGGATCTGAACGACGCCGGAGTCATCGCACCCGGATCGGCCACGATGAAGGAACAGGACAAGGTCGAGGAGTTCACCAACGGTCGCGTCGGCATGATGATCGACTCTCTGTCGCACATCGACCTGATCCGCACGTCGAACCCCGACCTCAAGTTCAGCATCTCCGCCATTCCCGCGAAAGACGGCTTCACCGGCGAACGCGGCATCCCCTACGCGTCGTGGGGTGTGGGCGTGTCCGCCAGCAGCAAGCACCCGGCGGAGTCGTGGAAGCTCGTGCAGTTCCTCATGAACGAGAAGACGAACTCCGAGCTGTCGACCCTCGCGAACGCCTTCCCCGGCAACACGAAGAGCGTGCCCGACTTCACGTCGAGCGACCCGCTGTTCAAGCAGGCCTTCGACATCTACTCCGAGGGCAAGCCCGCCAACGAGTTCGTCGGACTGCCCGTCGCGGAGCAGCTGATGCGTCTCTTCGACGAGCAGCTGCAGGCGATTCTGCAGGGAGACGAGTCGGTCGACGACGGCCTCAAGAAGGCTCAGGATGCGTGGGTCGGGGAGTTCTAGCCTCCCCGCTTCACAACCACCCGTCGATTGACGGCCGCGCCGCGGACCCCTCTTAGAGGGAGACCCCGCGGCGCGGCCACCCCTCACAGAAAGGCTTCTGCAGTGGCCTCGACCAACACCGTCGTCAGACCTGGCAGCACGAAGAGCCGCACCTCCGGGTGGGCCCCCACCGCACGCAAGCTGACCCCCTACGCATTCCTCTCGCCGACCGTCATCGTGATGCTCGTGCTCATGCTCATTCCGGTGATCATGGTCATCGGGTACTCGTTCATGGACAACGTGATCACGAACAAGAACCCAGTGTTCGTCGGTATCGACAACTACGTCGAGGTGCTGAGCGACCCTGTCTTCCGCACCGCGACCGGCAACACCCTCTTCTTCACGCTGGTCAGCGTCGCAGCGCACCTGCTGCTGGGTCTCGGCTTCGCCATGCTGCTGAACTCGCCGCTCGTCGGCAACGTCACCAAGGCGCTCTTCCGAGTCGTCTACATCTTGCCGTGGCTGTTCACGGTGGCCATCATCGCGGTGCTCTGGCGCCTGATGCTGAACCCGAATGGGGTCGTCAACTACATCCTCATCTCCCTCGGCCTGACCGACAAGGGCATCGAGTGGCTGTCGTCTCCCGACACAGCGCTGCTCGCCGTGACGTTCATCAACATCTGGGCCGGCTACTCGTTCTACATGGTCACCCTGCTGGCCGGCCTGCAGGGCGTGCCCGCAGATCTGTACGAGGCGGCCCGGGTCGACGGCGCATCCGCATTTCAGCGTTTCTGGAACGTGACCCTGCCGCAGCTCAAACCGATCATCATCAGCATGAGCGTGCTCGACATCATCTGGACCTCGCAGCAGTTCGCCCTCATCTGGATGACCACCGGCGGAGGCCCCGTGAACGTCACGGAGATGCTCAGCACCTACACCTACAAGCTCGCCTTCAGCCGCTACGAGTTCTCCGTCGCCTCCGCGAGCGCCGTGCTCATCCTTCTCCTCACCATGGTGCTCGCGTTCTTCTACGTGCGTCACCAGAAAGCGCGTGACTGACATGACGACATTCGCCCAGAAACAGAGCCCCGCCGTTCGAACGACACCGGATGGCGCACGACGCTCGCCCGCGCAGAAGCCGCGGCGCCGGCCGAAGGATCGACTCGCGAAAGTCGTCATCATCCTGCTGCTGCTGACCGGCGCGGCGTTCGCCGCCTTCCCGATCATCTGGATGGCCTCGAGCTCGTTCAAGCCGAACACCGAGATCTTCGCCTACCCGCCGCAGCTGATCACCTCGAACTTCTCGTTCGACGCGTACATCACGATCCTCACCGATCCCACGAAGGTGCGCTTCTTCATCAACAGCTACGTCGTGTCGCTGGCCGTCACGGCACTCACCCTGCTCGTGGCCATCCTCGCCTCGTACGCATTCAGCCGATACGAGTTCAAGGGCAAGCGCCCGATCAACATGATCATCGTGAGCATCCAGGCCGTTCCGCCCATCACGCTGCTGATCCCGTTCTTCGGCCTCATGGTGGTGCTCGGTCTCTACAACACCTATCAGGGCCTGATCCTCACCTATCTGGTGTTCACGCTTCCCTACGCGATCATCATGATGACCGGCTACTTCAACACTCTGCCGAAGGAGCTCGACGAGGCGGCCCGCATGGACGGGGCCGGACCGCTCACCGTGCTCTGGCGCATCCTCGTGCCGATCTCGATTCCCGGCATCGTCTCTGTCGGTGTCTACACGTTCATGATCGCGTGGAACGAGTATCTGTTCGCCCTCACTCTGACCCGCACCGAGGACATGCGCACGGTGCCCATCGGCATCCAGCTGCTCATGGGCCAGAACTCCTACGAGTGGAACGAAATGATGGCGATGAGCATCCTCGGCTGCATCCCCGTGCTCATTCTCTTCCTCTTCTTCCAGCGCTACTTCATCGGCGGCATGACCGCCGGCGCCGTCAAGAGTTGACCCCCTTCTTTCCGACCTTCCGCACCACAACACAAGGAGAAAACCCATAATGCTCGTTTCCGGAAAAGACCTTCTCGACGTCGCCAACGCGAACAACTTCGCGGTGCCGGCCTTCAACGTCAGCGACTACGCCATGATGAACGGCCTCTTCGAGATCAGCGAAGAGAAGCAGTCGCCGCTGCTCATCGCCATCCACCCCGACGAGTTGAGCCACATCGGCACCGACGTGCTGCACGCGATCATCGCTCGGGCGAACCGCTCGAGCGTTCCGGTGACCATCCACCTCGACCACGGCGCGAGCTACGAGCAGGTGCTGCTCGCGATCCAGAGCGGCTTCACCTCGGTGATGATCGACGGCTCGATGCTGCCGTTCGACGAGAACATCGCCATCACGAAGCGGGTCGTCGACACCGCACACGCCGTGGGGGTCTCGGTCGAGGGAGAACTCGGCACCATCGGCAAGACAGACAACGAGGCCGAAGACGGGGCCGCATCCATCATCTACACCGAGCCCGACGAGGCCGTGACGTTCGTCGAGGCCACCGGAGTCGACAGCCTGGCCATCGCCATCGGCACCAGCCACGGCATCTACCCGGCGAGCATGAAGCCCGAACTCAAGCTCGAGCTGCTCAAGCGCATCAAGGCGAAGGTCAACATCCCCCTCGTTCTGCACGGCGGATCGAACAACCCCGACAACGAGATCGGCGAGTCCGTGAAGCTCGGAGTCAACAAGATCAACATCTCATCCGACATCAAGGCGAGTTACCACAACAAGATGCGCGAGGTGCTGGCCGACGCGAGCGTGCGCGAGCCGAACACCATTCAGCCCCCGTCGATCGCCGCCATGAAAGAGACCGCCGCCCAGAAGATCGATCTGTTCGGCGCGGCCGGAAAGGCCACACTGTACTGATCGACGACCCCACCCGTCAGCCAAGGAATGCGACGACACGATGAATGAGAAGCTCGTACTGGGCCTCGGCGGAACCGTGGACTACGAGATCGTCTGGGACTCTCGGGTGATCGACGACCTGGTCATCGAGTACGCCATCCAGCCCTCCGAGCTCTCTCGCCTCATCGCGATCCGCAGCGAACGCGATCTGGTGATCGCCCTGCTGGCATTCGTGAAAGACGGTGCGGGAGGAGAGAGATTCGTCTCCTACTCCCGCATCGTCGAGCAGTTCGCCGCCCGTTTCGACAAACGCATCACCCTCGGCGGAACGGGCGTGCGGGCGGCCTACGCGATGGAGGCCGTGGGAGTCACGTGCACGCTGCACCTCGTCAGCATCGACGACAACGTGCGCAGACTCCTCCCCCGCGGTTCGGCATACATCTCGAGCGCCGAGCGCGACACGCTCGACCCCCACCTCATCGTGCAGTTCGTCGAGGGCAGCCGCGTGCGCATCGGCGAGCTCGAACTCCGCTCACCCCACGCGAACCGCGTGATCTTCGCCAACGATCCTCCGAATGCCGAGCTCGTGCTCAGCGCCGATCTCGGGGCGAGCCTCGAACGGGCCGAGCTGTTCATGATCTCGGGGTTCAACAGCATGCAGAGCGAGGAGTCGCTGGTGCGGCGGCTCGACGACATGCGTCGACACTTGACCCGGCTGCCGGCCGACGCGCTGGTGTTCTACGAAGACTCCGGCTTCCACGTGCCCGCGCTCAGTCGTCATGTGCGCGAGGCCCTGCTCGATCGCATCGACGTCTACAGCATGAACGAAGACGAGATGCAGGCCTATGTCGGCAGGCCTCTCGACCTGCTCGACGTCGACGTGATGGCTGCGGCGCTCGGCGAACTCCACGAGCTCATTCCCGCCGCTGTGCTGGTCGTGCACACGAAGTTCTGGTCGCTCGCGCTGGGCGAGCGCGCCGCCGACTACGAGGATGCGCTTCGCGGTGCGATCCAGATGGCCAGCACACGCTATGTGCGCGGCGACGGCTTCACCGAGCGCAACTACGAGCAGACGGGACTCCTGCCGGTCAATCCGTTGGGCGCCGACTTCGCCCTCGGCATCCAGGCACGGCTCGGAGCCGAGGTCTGCTGTGTGCCCGCTTTTCTGCTCACGGTCGCGCGGCCCACCACCATCGGCCTGGGCGACACGTTCGTCGGCGGCTTCATCGCGGCGATCGCCCGCCGCGCCCAGCCCCCCAGCACCTAGCCGCGCAGCGCCTCGAGCACCTTCACGCGCGCACCTGTACGCAGCAGCGAGTTGGCGTAGATCTTCGATCCGAAGAGCACGACCAGCACGGTCGTCGCGAGAATGACCACGAGCGACAGCAGCGGCTCCCACCACTCGGCCGTTCCCAGATAGATGCGCATAGGCATGCCGATCGGGGCCGAGAACGGCACGTACGACATGATCGTGAGCACCAGATCGTTGTCCCACGCGAACACGATCAAGAAGTACGGGATCATCACGAGCATCATCACCGGCGTGGTCACCGATCCGATGTCCTCCTGACGCGAGACCAGCGCCGCGGCCGACGCGAACATCGCGGCCAGCAGCACGAAGCCCACGGCGAAGAACACCACGAACCAGACGATCGCCGACCCCAGGTCGCCGAGCAGCGCATCCTGCCCGGTGACCATCAGCCCCACGATGGCCGCCGCGGCGATCAGCACGATCTGACCGAACGCGAGGATCGTGTTGCCGATCACTTTGCCCGCCAGCAGCGCGCGAGCCGAGATGGCCGACATCAGGATCTCGACCACCCGGGTCGACTTCTCTTCGACGACGCTCTGCGCGATGGTCGTTCCGAACAGGGTCGCGGCCATGAAGAACACGATTCCGAAGCCGAGCCCCACGAGGTAGGCGAGCCCGGAGTTCTGGTCGGCAGGCTCGAGCAGCGTGACCTCGGGGCTGGCGCTGAGCAGTTGAACGAGGTCGCCGGGCGCCTCGTCGAGGGCCAGAACCCGGATGCCCGTGGGCCCGTCGCCCGGAACGATCGCGGCGGCGACATCCCCGTCGCGCACGAGCTGCTCGGCGTCGGCGACGCTGCCAGCCTCCGTGATCTCGAGCGACGGCACCTGCGCGAACGGTCGGGAGTCGCCGACCACGGCCACGCGGGTCGTCTCGTTCGAGGCCGATGCGCCGACGATGCTGCCGGCGACGATCGAGGCGATGACCGCGAGCAGCAGGATCACGGACGAGATGATGAAGGCCTTGCTGCGCAGGCGCATCCGCACCTCGCGGTCGGCGACGAGCGCGGCGCTCTGAGCGAAGGTGTTGGCTCTCGTGTCGGCGATGATCATTTCACGACCTCCGTGAAGATCTCGGTGAGCGATCGATGTCTCGGCGCGAAGCTCGCGACCGGACCCAGCTGCAGCGCCCGCCGCAGCACTCCCTGCGCGACCTCGTCATCGTCGGCCTCGAAGAGCGCATAGCCGCCGTCGAAGTCGAGAACGGTGACACCCGGCATCTCCCGCACCCACGCGGCGTCGGATGCGACGAGCAGCTCGAACTGACGCACCGCGTTGTCGTCGTGCAGCTTCTGCTTCGATCCACTCGCCCTGATGCGGCCGTTCGCGATCACGACGACGTCGTCGCAGAGCCGCTCGACGACGTCGAGCTGGTGAGACGAGAACAGCACGGGCGCGCCCTGCTTCGCGACGTCGTGCAGCACGCCGAGCACCGTCTCGACGGCCATCGGGTCGAGACCGGAGAAGGGCTCGTCGAGGATGAGCACCTCGGGCGAGTGCACGAGCGCGGCGGCGATCTGCGCGCGCTGCTGGTTTCCGAGCGACAGGCTCTCGACGGTGTCGTCGCGGCGCTCGGCCAGTTCGAGCCGTTCGAGCAGATCGGTGGTGCTCGCCTCGGCGTCGCGCCGAGAGACACCGTGCAGGCGGGCCAGGTAGACGAGCTGTTCGGCGACCTTCATCTTGGCGTAGAGCCCGCGCTCCTCGGGCATGTATCCGAAACGGCGGCGATCGGCCGGCCCCAGAACCGAGCCGCCCAGGCGCACGACTCCCGAGTCGGCGCTGAGCACGCCCAGGATGATGCGCATGGTCGTGGTCTTGCCGGCCCCGTTGCCGCCCACGAAACCGGTGAGCCGGCCGTCGCCGACCTCGAAGCTCACCTCGTCGAGGGCGGTGCGGTCGCCGTATCGCTTGGTGACACCGTCGATCTGCAGCATGGAGGATCCTTCCGTCGCCTCAACGCTATGCACGCGTCCACGAGGCCACATCCCCCGCGAGGCGGGCGCGTGTGCTCGCGCCTCCGACCCGTTCTCCTCCCCGAGGTGGAGAGGAGAGTCGCCGCCGCTGTGCCTACTGGCGGGGCACCGCGATGCCGTGCTCGTAGGCGAACACCACGGCCTGGATGCGATCTCGTACGCCGAGCTTCTGCAGCACCTTCGACACGTGGGTCTTCACCGTGGCCTCGCCCAGGAACAGCGCCGCCGCGATCTCGGCGTTGCTCATCCCGCGCGCGACGAAGTCCAGAACGTCGCGCTCCCGTGCGGTGAGCTCGGCGACCATCGCGGCCGCGCTGTGTGCCGCCTCCGCGTCGGCCGCACCCGCCGCATCTGAATTCGTCGACGCGGCGACCGGTCCGCCGTCGCGCTGTGCGAAGCGCTCGATGACGCGTCGCGTCACATCCGGGCTCAGCAGGGCGTCGCCGCGCGCGACGATCTGAACCGCGTCGACGAGCTGTTCCGGCGTGCTGTTCTTGAGCAGGAAGCCGCTGGCTCCGCCCTCGAGCGCCGCGAAGAGATAGTCGTCGCGGTCGAAGGTGGTGAGGACGAGTACGGCGGGGGGATTCTCAAGGGCCGTGATCAGGCGCGTCGCGGTGAGGCCGTCCATGCCGGGCATCTGCACGTCGAGGCAGACGACGTCGGGAGAGAGCTGCTTGATGCGCTCGAGGGCGCCGTGGCCGTCGCGGGCCTCGCCCACCACCACGATGCCCGGCTCGCTCTCGAGAATGATGCGGATGCCGCTGCGCAGCAGGTCCTGGTCGTCGACGAGCAACACCCTGATCTCTTCATCGTCGCGACGATCGGATCGCTCGATCGTGACTGTCATCGTGCCCCGCTCTCGGTGAGTGTCGTCGTGGCCGTCGCGGGCGCGGCCCCGGCGGGGATGTCGGCGCGCACCAGGTACCCGCCGCGCGTGCGAGGTCCGGCCTCGAGCGTGCCGCCCACGGCCGAGAGGCGCTCGCGCATGCCCACGATGCCGAGCCCCGAGCCCTGACCGGCGCCGCGCTTCGGCGTGCCCCCGGAGTCGGTGACCTCCACCTCGACAGACAGGTCACGGTAACGCAGCCTCACGTCGATGGCGGCCGACGTGCCCGCGTGCTTGATGGCATTCGTGATCGCCTCCTGCACCACGCGATACAGGGTGATCGAGACCAGCGCCGACAGTGGTCGAGGCTCGCCGACCACGGTCAGCTGAGCCGCGAGTCCCGCCGATCGCGCGTCGTCGAGCAGGTCGTGGAGCTGCTCGACCCCGTGCGTACTCGGCTCGTCTGCGGGCCCGGACGCATCGCCGCTCGGGCTGCTGTCGTCGCGCAGCGTGGTGAGCATTCGATGCAACTCGTCGACGGCCTCGCGCGCGCTCGACTCGATGGCCGAGAGCGACTCGGCGGCCTGCTGCGGGTCGCGCTGGAGCACCCGGCGGGCGGCGCCCGCTTGGACTCCCATGACCGACACGTGGTGCGCGACGACGTCGTGGAGCTCGCGGGCGATGCGCAGGCGCTCGAGCGACACGGCCTGCGCGGCGGTGCGTTCGCGCTCCTCGGCGAGCTGGTCGGTGCGGTCTTGCAGCGCCGCCCTCTCGCGGGCCGCCGTCCACGCGCGGTTTCCGAAGTAGTAGGCGCCCCCGAAGTAGAGAAGATTCTGCACAACCGTCACGAGGCCGATCGCGAGCGCCGGAGTGACCGAACCGACGACATCCATATCGGCGACGGCCTGCGCGAACGCCGTGCCGAGCAGTGCCGAGAACAGCCAGACGAACATGGCGACGATCACGATGACCCGGGAGACCATCGCGCGACGCCGGTGGCCGCTCCACGCCCCCACCGTGTACATCGCGATGAAGAAGGCGATATTGCTGAAGAGCACCTCGGGCACCTGCAGAATCTGCACGCCCATGAAGACGACCGCGCTGACAATGAGTACCCAGACCGGAAAGCGGCGTCGCCACGCGAGGCATCCGCTCTGCAGGAAGACCATGATGACGCCGAGCCAGGGCGGAGCCGGGTCGGGGTAGAACCCTGCCGAGTCGTAGAGCTCGAGGCTGCCGAGGCTGAGCGCGAAGATGACGATCGCCAGAATGACGTCGGCGCGATACTCACGCCGCGACGGTCGAGGGCGCAGCCATCCGTCGTCGAGCGCATCCACCCTGCTGTTGGTCACGGCACCCACGCTAGCGAATGCCGCGCCGCGGCACCTCCGTCTGCGGAGGGAGGTGCCGCCGCTGCGACTACTTCTTCTCGGAGTTGTATCCCGCGTTGTGCAGCAGGTGACGCAGGTCGAGCACCATCTGCTCGTCGACGTCTTTGTGCTTGGGCTTCGTCAGGACGATGCGCCCCTCCCCCAGCTTGACGACGAACTTTCCATCGTGCTCCTCGCGCACGTCGGCGATCTCGTCGAGGAGGCCGATCACGTCGTTCCACTCGAGGTTGTGCGTGGTGGGGTGGCGCTCGATGTGCTCGAGCGTCGTGCGGTGATGCTGGCTCACGTGCAGGGGTTCGGTGGCGTCGGTCATGGTGGTGCTGCTTTCTCTCGAGGGTCTTCGGATGCGTGCGGCCGGACGGCCGCCCGATCACACGGGGTCGCTGGGGTTGCTCTTGGCCACGAGCAGCGGGTCTGTGGGCGTGAACGGGAACGCCGGCAGCGTGGCCTCGTCGACGCTGAACGTGGCGGCGAGCACCGGTCGCGAGAACGCCGACACCGACGCCCGATAGCCGATATCGCCCGGGGTGGGCTGGTCGAAGAAGATCAGAAAATGGATCTCCTCGTCGCCGATGACCTCGATCTGGTGCGGATAGGCCTTGGGGATGAAGTACACATCGCCGGGCCCGAGCAGATAGGTGTCGACCGTGCCGTCGGGGTCGAGGATCGACATGCGCGCGTTGCCCTTGTGCACGTAGCCCATCTCGGCGGTCTTGGGGTGCCAGTGCGGCTCCCGCATGCCGGTGTCCTCGATGGTCAGCGAGTACATCGAGAGGTGCTCGAGCGCCGGCCAGAACTGGCTGCGAGCAAGCTTCACGAACGCGTACGGGTGCTGCAGCGGCGGATTCTGCGCTTCGACGTCGAACTTGTGCGGGTTGTTGAAGCCCGCCGTGTCGGGAACGACCGCCGACCCCGAGCGCTTGACGATGTCGCGCGATGTCGTGTCGCGCACGAGAGGCGTGAATTCGGATGCCTCGAGGTCGTAGGTGTTGCCGAGCACGGCATCCGACATCGTGCCGAAGGCGGCCTGGAGCGAGAAGTCCTCGGGCCTCTCGTGCGAGAACACCACCACGATCTCGGCCTCGTCGTCACCGATGTTCTCGATGTGGTGCAGCGAGCCCGAGTCGATCACGAACATCTGGCCCGACTCGATCGTGAACGACGAGAAGCTGCTGCCGTTGTCGAGGATCGAGATGAGCACGCTGCCACTGAGGCAGTAGCCGATCTCGTCGGCGTTGGCGTGCCAGTGCGGCTCCCGGATGCTGCCGGGTTGCAGCAGCAGACGCTTGATCGACAGTCCCTTCAGTATCGGGAAGGTGTCTGCGGTGAGGCGCGTGATCGACCCGAGCTCGCTGTCGTGCTGAGATTCGCCGTCGATCAGCGACCTCACATGTCGTGATCCGGTGGGGTTCGTCATGCTTCGAACGTATGAGTCCGTGCACGTATCCGCACTAGACATTCGTCGAAGACCGGGCCGAGGGACCGTCGGATCGTCGGCACCGACGGTAGCGTCGAGTCCATGCCCCGTCGCGTCCCCACCGTTCGACACGGTGCAGGTTTCTGGATCGTCGCCGTCACCTTTCTGCTGGTGATGGCGTACTCGACCGTGCCCACTCCGCTGTACCCGCTGTATCAGCAGCGTGACGGCTTTCCGGCATTCGTCATCACCATGATCTTCGCCGCCTACGCGGTGGGCGTGATCGTGAGCCTGTATCTCGCGGGCCATGTGAGCGACTGGCTCGGTCGCCGTCGAGTGCTCGTGGTGGCGGTCCTCATCTCCGCCCTGTCTGCGGTCCTCTTCCTGCTCTTTCCCGAGGTTCCCGGGTTCATCGTCGCCCGCCTCATCAACGGCGCGAGCATCGGCATGCTCACGGCCACCGCCACGGCGCACCTCGGAGAGCTGCGCGCCACGGCCCGGCCCAACGAGAACGCGGTGGTGGCGGCATCCGTGTCGGGTGCGGCCAACCTGGGCGGTCTGTCGCTCGGGCCCCTCATCGGCGGCATCTTCGCCGAGTTCCTGCCTGATCCCCTCATGCTGCCTCACCTGGTCTTCCTCTTCGTTCTGATCGTGGCCGCGGTCGCCCTGATGCTCGTACCCGAGACGGTCGACGTTCCCGACGAGCGCCCCTCGTATCACCCGCAGAAGCTCTCGGTTCCCGAAGGCGCGAAGCGGCCGTTCATCATCGCGGCGTTCGGTGCCTTCTCCGGCTTCGCCGTCTTCGGGCTCTTCACCTCGCTGGCCCCGACTTTCCTCGTCGTGACCTTCCAGGCCGGCGACCACCTGCTCGCCGGGGCCACCTCGTTCGCCGTCTTCGCTGCCGCGGCCGCCGGGCAGATCCTTCTCACCCCGGTCGCCGTGCACCGGCAGTTCACCATCGCCATCGCGGCGTGCAGCACAGGCCTCGTGCTGGTGGCTCTCGGAGCCGTGCTGCCGCAGATCGTGCTGTTCATCGGGGGCGGCATCGTCGCGGGCCTCGGCGTCGGCCTGCTGTTCAAAGGGGCGATCGGCACCGCGGTCTCGCTCGCCGATCCGAAGCGCAAGGGCGAGACGCTCGCCCTCATCTTCCTCGTGGCCTACGCGGGTCTCGCACTGCCCGTTCTCATCGTCGGTGCGGCCCTCGCGTTCGAGCCCGCGACGCCCGTGCTGCTCGTCTTCGTAGCGATCGTGCTCGCGGCCACGGTCACCGCCGGAACCCTGATGCGTCGTCGGGCTCGCGCCTCTGTGCAGGCGAAAGCCCCATCGACGCAGTAGAGGGGTTTGTCCGCGCCACCGGGAGCGTTTAGGGCAGAATCGATACAGGCGTTCGCGATCCATCCGACCACTTCACAAAGGAGCACACCATGGCAGTCTTCTCCCGAGGTTTCGGGGCTCGCAGGCGCGAGTCCGACCCGGAGCTTCCCCCGGGCCAGTACCTCACCGAAGACTTTCCCGTTCTGTCGGCGGGGCCCACGCCCCGCATCGACACCGCCGACTGGAGCTTCAGCATCACCACCGAGTCCGGTGCCGTGACGACCTGGAGCTGGGACGAGCTCATGGCTCTGCCCATCGAGGACGTGCACACCGACATCCATTGCGTGACCCGCTGGTCGAAGCTCGGCACCACCTGGCGCGGAGTATCGCTCGACACCCTCTTCGCCGACATCGAGACGTCGGATGCATACACGATGATCGAGTCGTACGGCGGCTACACGACGAACGTGCCGCTCGAAGACCTTCTCGATGGCAAGGCGTGGATCGCGTTCGAGTTCGACGGCGAGCCGCTCGACCCCGAACACGGCGGGCCCGCTCGTCTTCTCGTTCCCCACCTCTACTTCTGGAAGAGCGCGAAGTGGGTGCACGGCATCCGCATGCACTCCGACGACGACCCGGGATTCTGGGAGCAGAACGGCTACAACATGTACGGCGACCCCTGGAAAGAGCAGCGGTACTGGTAGTGGCGATCGTCGCCGGCTGGCTGGTCGCAACGGTGGCCCGGGCCATGCGTGTCACGCCGCAGGGCCGAGTCCTCGTTCTCGACGTGCCCGAGTGGCCCGGCAACCTCGCCGGGCAGCACCTCGATCTGCGCCTCACAGCCGAAGACGGCTACCAGGCCGTGCGCTCGTACTCGATCGCCTCGTTCGGCGACGGCACCAGCGTCGAGCTCGCCGTCGACATGCTTCCCGATGGCGAGGTCTCGCCGTACCTGGTCGACGACGTCGAGCCGGGCGACATGCTCGAGGTGCGGGGGCCGCTCGGCAACTTCTTCGTCTGGAGAGAATCGCAGACCGAGCCCGTGCAGCTCATCGCGGGAGGTTCGGGAATCGTTCCGCTCGTGTCGATTGCCCGGGCTCATCAGGCCGCCGCGAGCGCCGCGAAATTCCGGATGCTGTACTCGGTTCGGGCGCCGGAGGACGCGTACTACGCGTCAGAGCTCGAGAGACTCGTCAACGACAGCTTCGCCCTGGACTGGGTCTACACCCGCACTGCGCCCGAAGGCTGGGCGCGCCCAGCGGGGCGGATCACGCGTGTCGACATCGAGGCATCCACCCTGCCCGTCGCCGAGAACCCGCTCGTCTACGTCTGCGGGCCGACCGGTTTCGTCGAGGCGGTCGCGCGCATCCTCGTCGACCTCGGGCATCCTGCCGAGCGCATCAAGACCGAGCGATTTGGAGGCAAATGACATGCCCGAGCACGCGCATCAGGTGAACGTGCCCGTGACCCGGGTCGATGGCAACGCGGCCGCGGGCCCGCTCGGCGAGATCCTGCGCCTCGACATCACCACCGCAGTCGGCACGTGCCGGCACTGCGGTTCTGCGGGCCCCCTGAGCGAGGCGATCGTCGAACGTGACGACGACGGCGTGATCCTGCTCTGCCGCACCTGCGGGCACACCCTGGTCACGTACCTCAGCCGCGCCGGCCGACAGTACCTGGAGTTCGCGGGCCTCAAGAGCCTGAGCACCGCGTAGCGACGCAGCCGCCGGGCAGCCGCCGGCAGCCTCGAGGCATCCGCGCCATTTCGGCGCATCCGCTGCCGGTCGACCAGGCGCCGATGCTCCCCAGCGGCGCGGATACGCCGATCAGCGCTGGTACCCTGCCTCAATGGCCTCCGCAGTAACGATCTACGACCTGCGCGGCGCATCACTGATGGCGCCGTTCAGCGACGAGCAACTCGATTCTCTCGCCGCGGAGAGCTTCGTCGTGAGCCTCAGCCGCGGTGAACTGCTGTTCGAGGAGGGCACGGCCAGCGCGCACTTCTACATCGTGCGTTCGGGGCGCATCCGCATCGCGCGGCGCTCGCCCGAGGGCACCGAGCTCGGTCTCTCCGTCGTCGACGGCGGGGGAACCATCGGAGACCTGTCGGTGATGGACGGCCTCGCACGCTCGGCGACGGCCGAGTCGATCGACGATGCCGAGGTGATCGCGGTGCCGGCCGATCGCATCCGGAGCCTGTTGACGAGCTCGCCCGAGGCCCTGATGTCGGTGGTCGAAGAGCTCGCCTCGATCGTGCGTCGACTCACGGGAACGCAGAGCGACCTCGTGTTCCTCGACCTGCCGAGGCGGCTGGCGAAGCTTCTGCTGACCTACATCCCCGAGTGGCGCCACGATGCGAACCAGGTCAGCGTCGAGTTGCCGATGAGTCAGGCCGGCATCGCCGCACAGCTCGGCGTGGCACGGCAGTCGCTCAATACGGCGCTGCGCACCCTCACCCGAGACGGACGCATCACGGTCGACGGCCGGCGCGTGACCCTCACCGATGTCGCGGCGCTGAAGAGCTACGTCGGCTCGTAACAGCGGTCAGCCCGTGACCGAGGTCGAGACGACCTCGCGCGCGAGCTCCTCGAGATCGCGCACCGTTCTGCCGTCGGCATCGCGACCGGCCGGGTTCGCCAGCGGCCACACGTCGATGGCCTGCTCGTAGAGGCGACGAGCCGCACTCGCGGCCCCCAGCCGGCGCGCCGAATCGGCGGCGGCGAGCAGCCAGTGCACGGCACGTCGCGCCGCAGACTCGGTGGATGCGGAGGGCGCGGTCTGCAGCTGCAGCGCGTCGACGAGGTGCTGGGCGATGACCGCCGCAGACCTCGAGCCCTCGTCTGACGAGGACTCGAGGAACTCGACCGTGGCGAGGTGACGATCGCTGCGTGATCGGCGCGACTGCATCTCGTAGGCCACCTGCCGGATGAGCGGGTGGCTGAACACGTACTGCCCGCGCTCCGACGACAGCGGGTCGGTGATCGAGATCAGGATGCCGCGGGTCTCGAGCGTCGAGACATCGCCGGCGAGCTCGCCCGCTGCACGCCGCGAGACGGCAGCCAGGGCGGGCATCGAGAACGAGAAGCCGAGCACCGAGGCGAGCTGGGCCACGAGCCGCGCGCCCGGCTCGAGGGAGTCGAGGCGTGACGCGATGAGCACCCTCAAGCTGGCGGGCGGCTCCGCGACCGCGAGCGTGTCTGCACTGACACCGGAGGCCAGTCGCAGACCGGAGGCCGTGTCGTGCAGCAGACCGTCATCGACGAGACTGCGCAGAAGCTCGCGCGCGTACAGCGGCACCCCGCCGACCCTCGCCGAGAGAAGACGCAGGATGTCGCGGGGCAGCTCGGGCGCGAGCCCCGCGATGAGCGCGACGATCGATTCGTCGTCGAGCGGACCGAGTTCGAGCACCGTGGTGCTCTCGCTCGCTCCGAGGTCGGGGCGGCGCGTGAGCAGCTCGGGGCGCGTGACGATCACGATGAGAACTGGAGACGGGTTGGCGCGCTGAAGGTGCTGCACGAAGTCGAGCAGGCCGTCGTCGGCCCAGTGCGCGTCTTCGATCACCCAGACGACCGGGGCGTTCTCGCCGGCGGACATGCGCTCGAACCAGAGCGACCAGGCCGTGAAGAATTCATCACGACCGTATTCGGCAGAGCCCGAACTCAGCAGCGGCGCACCCGCGGAGTCGACGCCGAGCAGCGGCGCCAGGCGCTCGCACATCCAGTCGAGGTGCGCCGGCTCGGCGGTTCCCGCCGAGGTCCAACTCACCAGTTTTGTGCGCAGACGACCGAGGGCGACCGCTTCACCCTCCCCCTCGACGGCTCCGATGCGCGAGCGCACGGCCGACGACAGCGCGGAGTAGGCGACGCCCTCGCCATACGAGAGGCAGCGCGCCGAGTGCCACATGATGGCCATGGGCACGTGGTCGAGGTGGTCGCGCAGTTCGAGCACCAGGCGGCTCTTGCCCACACCGGCGTCGGCCGACACCACGGCCAGATGAGGTCGACCCGTGGCGACGACGCGGTCGAAGGATGCGATCAGCACGTCTCGCTCCGCGTCACGACCGACGAGGGTGGTGAGGATCTCGGCAGCGGGGGCGGCGCCCGAGCCCGTCTCGGAGATGACACGCAGCGCCGGGTAGGCCGACACCTCGTCGGCGATGCCCTTGATGTCGACGCGCGTCTCGCGCCCGAAGTCGATGCGGTCGACGGTGAGCGTACGGGTGTGTGCGTCGGTCAGAACTGTCGCGGGCGCGGCCGCGGCCTGCAGGCGCGCGGCGAGGTTGACGGCGGCTCCGGTGACCATGCCCTCGCCGGCGGCGCCGAGCATCACGGCGACCTCATCGGTGACGACGCCGACGCGCACGGCGAGCGCTCCCAGGGCAGACGCCCGACCGTAGTCGCCGACCACCCTCGTCAGCTCGAGGGCCGCCCGAACGGCGCGTTCCGCGTCGTCTTCACGGGTGCGGGTGGCGCCCCAGACGGCCATCACCGCGTCGCCGATGAACTTCTCGACCACCCCGCCGAGAGACTCGATGGTGGTGCGGCAGAGGGCGAAGTATCCCGAGAGCAGCTCGCGCACGTCTTCGGCGTCGGTGCGCTCGGCGAGTTCGGTGAAGCCGACGAGGTCGGCGAACAGGATGCTGGTGTAGCGCCGCTCGGCCCGCGGCGGCTCCGTGTCGGTCGGCAGCGCCGCGCCGCACTGCGAGCAGAAATTCGCCGCGTCGGTCGATCGCGTGGAGCAGGACGCGCAGATGCGGACACCGGATTCCGGCGACGCTCCTCGATCCGGGCTCGCCGTGGGACCGGCGCTCCCTGAATCGGCGTGTGACCACATGCCCCTCATTTTAGGCACGCGGCAGTCGCAGACATTACACCTCGTATCTGCACTGTGCCTGGTGAGGTTCGTCCGAGCTACGGATCGATAAACTGCACGGATGGCTCGTACGCGTGAGTTCGACGATGAGGTGCTCCGTGCTGCCTCTCGCGAACTGTTCTGGAGCAATGGTTTCGCGAACACCTCTATCGGCGACATCTCTGCCGCGACCAAGGTGGGCAACGGCAGCATCTACGCCGCCTACGGAAGCAAGTTCGATCTCTTCTTCACGATTCTCGAGTCGTACTGCCGAACGCGCATCGACACGGTGGCCTCGGCCATGTCGGTCGGTCACACGGCCGCGGAGTCGATCCGCGAGTTCTTCGACGTGATCGTGGCGGATTGCGCCAACCAGGTGGGCCGCCGCGGATGCCTCATGCTCAACAGCATCGCGGAATTCGGCGGCAGGGACGAGCGCGTCATCGCGCTGTGCCGCACCACGACCGACACCATGGAGCGCCGAGTCGCCCGGCGCATCGAGGCCGCCATCGCGGCCAACGAGATCGAGCGTGTCGAGGTCGACCCGCTCGCGGCGCAGATCATCCTCGTCTCTCAGGGCCTCATCCAGATGAGCCGCCTGGGCACACCGCGCGAGAAACTCGTGGCCGTCGCCGACGCCTACCTCGAGACCCTGCCCATCCGCGCACTCTGACGAATTCGCGCTGCATTCGCGCCGGGTTCAGCGGTAGCGTGACTCATGGGGCGGCCGTGGCCGTGGCCCCTCCACGACCGTGAGGAGCAGTTCGATGACAGACACCACCGAGAAGCAGCCCGTTGTGAACCACTGGGTCGACGGAGCCGAGTACCCGTCGTCGTCTGGTCGCACCGCTCCCGTGTACGACCCCGCGCAGGGAATCGTCACCAAGCAGGTCGCCCTCGCGGATCAGGCCGAGATCGACGCCGCCGTCGCGAGCGCCAAGGCGGCATTCCCCGGTTGGCGCGATACGTCGATCACGAAGCGGCAGCAGGTTCTGTTCTCGTTCCGCGAGCTGCTCGCGTCGCGCAAGGCAGAGCTGGCCGAGATCCTCACCTCCGAGCACGGCAAGGTGCTCTCCGATGCCATGGGAGAGATCACCCGTGGCCTCGAGGTCGTCGAGCTCGCGACCGGGTTCCCGCACCTGATCAAGGGCGAGTACTCCGAGAACGTCTCGACGGGCGTCGACGTGTACTCGCTGCGGCAGCCGCTCGGAGTCGTCGGAGTCATCAGCCCCTTCAACTTTCCGGCGATGGTGCCCATGTGGTTCTTCCCGATCGCGATCGCGGCCGGCAACACCGTGGTGCTAAAGCCCAGCGAGAAAGACCCCTCCGCGGCCAATTGGCTCGCGGCCCTCTTCAGCGAGGCCGGCCTGCCCGACGGCGTGCTCAACGTGCTGCACGGCGACAAGGTGGCCGTCGACGGCCTTCTCGAGCACCGCGATGTGAAGAGCATCTCGTTCGTCGGGTCGACTCCGATCGCGCAGTACATCTACGAGACGGCGTCGAAGAACGGCAAGCGCGTCCAGGCGCTCGGCGGCGCGAAGAACCACATGCTGGTTCTGCCCGACGCCGACCTCGACCTCACGGCCGACGCCGCCATCAACGCGGGCTTCGGCTCTGCCGGAGAGCGCTGCATGGCGATCTCGGTCGTCGTAGCGGTCGAACCCGTGGCCGACGAACTGATCGAGAAGATCACCCAGCGCATGAAGGGTCTGAAGACCGGCGACGGCCGGCGCAACTGCGACATGGGGCCGCTCGTCACCGAGGCGCACCGCGACAAGGTCGCCGGCTACATCGACATCGCCGCGACCGATGGAGCGACGGTGGTGGTCGACGGCCGGGGCATCGAGGTCGACGGCGCGGCAGAGGGATTCTGGCTCGGCCCGACGCTCCTCGACAACGTGCCCGTGTCGAGTCGCGCCTACACCGAGGAGATCTTCGGTCCCGTGCTGTCCGTCGTGAGGGTGAGTTCGTACGAGGAGGGCGTCGCCCTCATCAACGACGGCGCGTTCGGCAACGGCACCGCGATCTTCACGAACGACGGCGGGGCTGCGCGCCGGTTCCAGAACGAGATCGAGGTGGGCATGATCGGCATCAATGTGCCGATCCCCGTGCCCGTGGCGTACTACTCATTCGGCGGGTTCAAGGACTCGATCTTCGGCTCGAACAAGGCCTACGGGGTGCACGGCTTCGACTTCTTCACCCGCGAGAAGGCGGTGACGAGTCGCTGGCTCGACCCGTCGCACGGCGGCATCAACCTGGGCTTCCCCCAGAACTAGCCGCTCGCGCCGACGATGTGGCGCCTCGTCACGAGGCGACGACGCGGCGACGCACGATGAACGCGGTGACGCCGAGCAGCAGGAGCATGCCCGCGAGGGCGAGCCGACCCGTCGCATCCAGGCCCGTGAGACCGAGCATCCCCGCGACATCCGCGCCGTCTCCGGGCGTGGGCGACGAGCCCGCGCCCGCGCCGGCGCCCGCGCCGTCACCCCCCGCGCCGTCGCCGCCGCCCGGAACGGTCGGGTCGACGCCCGACTCGACGGTCGTGAGAAACACGTCGCCGGAACCGGCGTTCGATGCGTCATCGAGGGCGCCGTACGTGAGGCCCTGCACATAGGCCGTTCCGTCGCCTCGCGCCGACGCGAACAGGTTGCCCTCGTCGTACTCGTCGGCTCCGTCGCGCTGCGGGGTGCCGAACTGGGTGCGAGCGGTCTGGGCACCGTCGGCGTCGAGCGATGCGGTGAACACGTCGACTCCGCCCGCGCCGCCGTCGGCGAAGCGGCCGGCGGTGTGCCCGATGGCCAGCAGACCGCCGCCCGCCCCGGGCACGAGCGCGGCAGCCCTGTCGTCCTCCGGCGTTCCGAGTTGCGTCGTGAAGAGCGCCGTGCCGAGAGCATCGAACGAGCGGACGAAGGCGTCGTTGCCGCCGGCCGAGTCGGCTCCCGAGAGGGAGCCGCCCGTGAAGCCCGCCGCCGCGACGCCCCCCGACGTCGCGAGCAGCGTCGACACCTGGTCGCCCGCCTCGGTGCCGAACTGCTGCAGCCACTCCCGCGTTCCATCGGCCGAGTACTTCGCGACCCACGCGTCGTAACCGCCCGAGCTCGCCGCTCCGGGCATCGCGGCTCCGGCCGTTCCCGCGACATACACGCCGCCGTCGGGTGCGAGCGCTGCCGCGAACGCCTTGTCCTCGCCCGAGCTGCCGAACTGGTGCGACCACGAGACCGCACCCTCGGCATCCACCCGCGTGATCATCGCGTCTTTGTCGCCGGCGCTCGTCTCGCCATCGAGGGTCCCCGAGGTGTAGCCGGCGAGATACGCTCCCCCGTCGGCGTCGGCCGTCACTCCGTAGGCACGATCGGCAGCCGCGGCGGATCCCGCGGAGGCCTGCCACTGCACGGTTCCGTCCGCTCCGACCCGAGCGGCGAGCACGTCGTCGTTCACCGCCCCGCCGTGGTCGCGCTTCGAATAGCCGCCCACGATCACGGAGTCGTCAGCAGCGGCGACCACCCCGTAGGCCCGGTCGTCACGCTCCGACGCGATGGCCGCCGCGAACACCTCGGAGCCGTCGCCCGCGAATCGCTGCACCACGATGTCGAGGCCGCCCGCCCCCGCGACGCCGCCGAGCGCGCCGGCGGCGTTCACCGCCTGCACTCCCCCGCCGTCGGAGAGCGCGAGCACTCCCCCGGCTCGGTCGTCGCCCGCGGTGCCGAGCTGCGTTCCCTCGAACGGCGCACGCGGCGTCGTCTGCAGATAGCCGGCGATGTCCTGGATGCCCTCGCGGAATCCTTCGCGCCACACGCCCCAGTCGTGTCCGCGGTTGTAGACCCGGAACTCCGCGGTGATGCCCGGCACGCGCTTGGCGGCGTTGTAGAGCGTGGCCGACTCGTAGTCGATGTCGTGGTTCACGTCGGACGGGTCGGGGTTCACGTACTCGTCGTCGCCGACCGCGATGAACATGTGCAGCGGCGACGCGGGGTCGAAGGCGGCGAATGTCGACGGGTAGTTCAGCGACAGGTAGCGCTGCTCGTCGAAGGCCTGGTCGCCCACCCCGTAGGCGCCGAACTCCCGGGCCGACGAGTCGACGGGAGGCGTGGGTGTGTAGACGGCCGGGCTCAGGATGAGCGCGTTTGCGAAGAGGTCTTGGTGGGCCGTGGCGTAGCGCAGTGCGCCTGCCGCTCCCATGGAGTACCCGCCCACCACCCGCGAGGCGCGGTCGTCGATCGTGGCGTAGGTCGAGTCGATCGTGGGGATGAGCTCGGTCGTGAACGCGGTCTCGACGGCGACTCCGGGAGTCGCTCCGCCGGTGTACTGCGAGTCGACGTAGTAATTGCCGCGCTCGTTCCAGGGCGCATCCGGCATCACGACCACCATCGGCGGGATGCTGCCGGCGGCGATCAGCTCGTCGAGGTCGGGACCGACCTGCTGCCAGGCCGCCTGCGTGTCGCCGCGGCCATGCAGCAGATAGAGGGTCGGATAGCGCGTGGCCCCCGACGCGTCATAGCCCTCGGGCAGGTAGACCGTGTAGTCCACCGGACCTCCGATGGCCGAGCTCTCGAACGAGCCCGCCTCGAAGGTGCTGCCGGCGGCCTGGGCCGGTGCGGCGGGCAGGGCGAGGATGCCAGCCCCCGCGAGTGCGAGCGCGGCGATGGCCGCGGTCTTCGACGTCCACATCATTGTGTTGCCTCTCTGGGTGGTGCTGAATCGAGCTTCGTGATTACTGAGGTCTAGGCGAACGGCTGCGCCGCGCGGAGGATCGATCGCGCCCGGCCGAGCATGGCCGCGTCGACCATCTCTCCGTTGCCGAGTGTGGTGACTCCTCCGGCCTCGCCGACCGAGAGCACCTCGCGTGCCCAGTCGAGCTCGGCATCGGTCGGAGCGAACGCCTCGTGGATCACGGGCAGCTGGCTCGGGTGGATGGCCGAGCGGCCGAACCAGCCCGACTCGCGGCCGCGCAGGGTGTCGGCACGCAGGGCATCCAGATTGCGGATGTCGGGGAACGCCGACATCATCGGCGCCTCGAGCCCCGCCGACCGTGCCGCGTACAGCAGGCGGATGCGGGCGTAGTCGAGCACGCCGACAGCTCGGGTGCCGAGCTCGCTCGCGAGGTCGGATTCGCCGAGCGCGAGCCGGGTGACCGACGGATGCGCGGCGATCGCATAGGAGTTCTCGACCCCGAGCGCGGACTCGACGAGCGCGGTCACCGGAATCCCTGGGGCGAGGTCCGCGAGCACGTCGAGCTGCCCCGCCGTCTCGACCTTGGGCACGCGCAGCTCGATCGGCGTGGAAGAGCCGGCCAGTGCACGCACGTCATCGAGCCCGTGTTCGCCGCTGTTGATGCGCACCTGCACGACGGTGAGCGCCGGATGCGTCTCGTCGCCTGGGGTGAACGCGGCGAGCCAGTCGAGAACGGCGTCGCGAGCGAACTCCTTGCGTTCCGGCCTGACCGCGTCTTCGAGATCGAGGATCACCATGTTCGCGCCACTGGCAGCGGCCGTGCCGAAGCGGTCGGGCCTGTCTCCCGGAACATACAGGGCCGCGACGATCGGCAGCGCGCCGGATGCGCCGGCGCTCACAGGATGCCCCGTTCGCGCAGCGCAGCCCTTTGCTCGGCCGTGATGCCGATCTCGTCGAGCACCTCCTCGGTGTCGTGGCCGTGGGGTCGTCCGGTGAATCGGATCGCTCCCGGCGTCTCGGACAGTCGGAACAGCACGTTCTGCATCTTGACCTGTCCCAGTTCGTCGTCGTCGACGGTCTGCACCGTGCCGAGCGCCGCATATTGAGGATCGGCGAGGATGCCGCGCACGTCGTAGACGGGGGCCACGGCGGCCTGCGCCCTTTCGAACTCCTCGAGCACCACGGCGGTGGGGCGCGCGGCGACCCAGGATGCGACGGCCTCGTCGAGTTCGTCGGCGTGCTGAGCCCTGCTGTGCCCACTCGAGAACCACGGCTCGTCGACGAGTTCGGGGCGGCCCACGAGGGTCATCACGCGCTCGGCGATCGACTGCGAGCTGGTCGACACGGCCACCCACTCGTCGTCGGCCGTTCTGTACACATTGCGCGGCGCGTTGTTCACGCTTCTGTTGCCCGTTCGGGGCTGCACGGTGCCGAGCTGATCGAACGCGGTGATCTGACCGCCGAGCAGCATCAGGATGGGCTCGATGATCGCCATGTCGACCACCTGGCCGCGGCCGGTCGCCTCGGCCGAGCGCAGCGCCACCATCACGGCGTAGCTCGTGGCGAGGGCGGCGATGCCGTCGGCCAGACCGAACGGGGGCAACGTCGGCGGGCCGTCGGGCTCACCCGTGAGCGCGGCGAATCCGCTCATCGCCTCGGCGAGACTGCCGAAGCCGGGCCGCGCGGAGTACGGGCCGAACTGGCCGAACGCGGTGACGCGAGCGATCACGAGGGCCGGGTTGGCGGCGAGCAGCTCATCCGGACCCAATCCCCACCGCTCGAGCGTGCCGGGCCTGAAGTTCTCGATCAGAACGTCGGCGGAGCGCACGAGCTCGAGGAGCACGGCGGCGCCGTCGGCCTGCCCGAGGTTCAGCGTGACCGTGCGCTTGTTGCGGCCGAGCGTCTTCCACCAGAGATTGACGCCGTCTTTGGCCGGACCGTGCCCGCGCGACGCGTCGGGCTTCGACGGATGCTCGACCTTGATCACGTCGGCCCCGAAGTCACCGAGGAAGGTGGCCGCCAGCGGCCCCGCGAAGAGCGTCGAGATGTCGAGGACGCGCACGCCGTACAGGGGTGCTCTGCCTGGCGCACTCACGAGCCGTCCTCCAGATCCCACGCCAGGCGGAAGCCGATGTTCGGCGACCTCGAGATCCCCAGCCCGCTGAGCAGGTACTTGAGACTGAATTCGGGGTCGCGACGGCCACCGTCGACGTACCAGTCGGAGCCCTGCGCCTCGTAGTCGGCGCCGCCCTTCAGCTGTACGAAGCGGGTGACGCCGTCGCTGTGCTCGCTCTCGGTCCAGTTCCAGACCCACGGCTCCGCCCGCTCGAAGGTCGCATCGGATGCCGCCAGCTGCCACTCGAATTCGGTGGGCAGGCGGGCCCCGGCCCAGCGGGCGTAGGCGCGCGCGTCGTCGAGATCGACGCAGGTCACGGCGTCGCCATCGGATTGAGGGGCGACGAGGAAGCGGTTGTCGCTCGCCGGCGTGTAGCCGGTGGCGGCGACGAAACGGTCGAACTCGGCGCGGGTGACCTCGCGCCCCGCGACGGCCACGCGGCCGGTCTCGACGGCGACCTCGACGCTGCGGTCGTCGTGCAGTCGGGGAGGAAGCGGCTTCCACTCCTCGACATAGGGCGCCTCTGCGTAGAGACCCGTCTCGCGGCGACGGAACCGCACGACGAGTTGGTGCGTCGTCGCATCGATCGCGATCGACCCCTCGGGGGCCGAAGCGGCGGGAGCGGGTGCCGGCACCCGGCGCACGGTCTCGCGTGCGGGGAACGTGGAGTCGGTGCTCTGGGCGTCGGGGCTCTGCGCGTCGGGGCTCTGGGCGTCTGCCGAGGCCTCGGCGAGGAGCGCGCGCAGACGATCGGAGCGCGGGGCAGCCGCATCCGGGGCAGCCGTCTGCGTCTTCTCGGCGACGATAGCGGTGATGCCGCGGGCCGGAACGACGACGCCCTCGGGGCCGATGCCGCGCCCGGCCGTCACATCCCACAGCGGTCGTGCGCTGTGCTCGGAGGCGAGTGCGGGCCCGGAGTAGTCGACCTGCGAGCGGTTGACGAGGGTGAACACGTCGACCTCGTCGGTCGACCACCGCGAGACGTAGACCCCGTGGTCGAGGGCGTGCTCGGATGCGCCGTCGAGCGGCGCCCACTCTGCGTCGATGAAGACATCGCCGAGCGCGCGCTGCACCCGCAGCATGCGCCGAAGCGTGGACTGATCGCGTGCGTTCCAGCCGACCCAGACCCCGAAGACGGTGTCCCAGACCAGCATGCCCGTGCCGTTCATGAAAGCGGACTGCAGCTCGGAGCTGTGGTCCCTGTTCCAGCGGCGGGTCGAGTGCATCATGTGTCGACGCTCGAACCAGTGGGCGCGCATCACGCCCGGAGCCTCACTGTCGTCGAACCACTGCGCCCAGCTCAGCTGGTGGTCTTCGATGCGCACGTTGGGAACGCGAGACTCGCCCTCGAGTGCGCGCGGCGGCGACGACTCGCGGAGCGCCGAGACGAGCGCGCTGTCGCCCTCCTTCATGGTGTCGAGGAAGACGCCGTCGACACCCAGCTCATCGACGATCAACGCGAGTTCTCGCGCGTCGTCGTGCTGGGCGCGGCGCGTTCCCGTGTCCCACGGGTTGTAGTCGATGAACACGCGGATGCCGCGCTGCTGGAACTCGGCGATCAGCTCGGCGATGCCCGGTACGTCGCGATAGAAATCGAACTGGTTACGGTCGTCGATGCCGATCACGGGGTAGGCGTGCCAGAGCACCACTCCGTCGAAACCTCCGAAGTCGGCCGTCGCATCGACGAGGCGCTGCACGTCGAAGCGCCCCGCCTCGACGTCGAAGAGCCGCTCGTCCCAGAGCCAGACCAGGGCGACGCTCGCACAGTGCTGGGTCCATCGAGACGACACGTCGCCGTAGGCTGCGCCCGAGTACCGGATGCGTTCGCGCGCGTCGTCGCGCCAGGCCGCGAGGGCCTCGCGCCAGGCAGGCCACTCCGAGCGATCGGCGGGAGCGGCGAAGATCTTGGCGATGTCGCCGACGGTGGGGTCGAGCCCGCCGGTCAGCGGCAGCTCCGTGGCGCGGTCGATCGGCCGGGGCACCAGCGGGTCGAACTCGTTGGTATTGGCTTCGTCGGGGTCGTGCACGGGAGTCTGATCGACCACGTGCACACCGTCGTCGACGACGTCAGAGCGATGAGACAAAAGAATCGATCTCCTTGCGGTGGGGTATGGAGGGCACGGCGCCTGCGCGCTGCACCGAGAGTGCGGATGCGGCCGTGGCAAAGCGCGCGGCCGAGGCCAGGTCGAGCCCCTCGTCGAGGGCGCTCGCGAGGGCTCCGCAGAACGTGTCGCCGGCGCCGGTGGTGTCGACCGCCTGGACCTCGTGGGCCTCGACCCGGGTGAGCTCGGCGTCGCCACGGTGCAGCAGGATCGATCCGGCGGAGCCGAGAGTGATGATGACGCTGGGAACGGAACGGGTGAGCGCCTGGGCGCGCGAGAACAGATCCGTCGCGTCGTCGCCGGCGAGCTGCGCCGCCTCGGTCTCGTTCACGATGAGCACGTCGACGAGCGCCAGCACCTCGGAGGGCAGCGGGCGCACGGGAGCCGCGTTGAGCAGCACCCGCGTTCCGGCTGCGCGGGCCACGGCAGCGGAGGCGCGCACCGTCTCGAGCGGAATCTCGAGCTGCAGCACCAGCAGCTCGGCGTCGCGGATGAGCTGCGCCTGGTCGTCGGTCAGCGAGGTGAAGAGCGCGTTCGCTCCCGAGTTCACCACGATGGTGTTCTCGGCACGAGCGTCGACGGTGATGAGCGCGGTGCCCGTCTCGCCCGCGGTGATGCGCGTCGCATCCACCACCCCGGCGCCCCGCAGACTGTCGCGCAGCAGTGCGCCGCCGTCGTCGTCGCCGAGCAGCGCGACGAAGGTCGTGGCCGCGCCGGCACGGGCCGCCGCGATGGCCTGATTGGCACCCTTGCCGCCCGGATGCCGGCTGCCGCCCGTGGCGATCACCGTCTCGCCGGGCGCCGGAATAGCCGCGACCGTGTAGACGAGGTCGACGTTGGCGCTTCCGACCACGACCACGCTCATCGCGTCACCCCCACGACACTCGGAACCAGCGCCGCGGTGCGGGCCGCGAGCTCGTCGAACCCGATGCCGTCGAAGCCCGGGATCGACGTGGCGAGACGGTTGTGCAGCGGGGCTATCCAGTTCGACGGCAGCGAAGCGGCCCCCGTGAGGGCTCCCGCGATCGCGCCGGCGGTCGCTCCGACGGAGTCGGTGTCCCAGCCACCCGCCACGGCGATCGAGATGGCGGTCGCGAAGTCTCCGTCGGAGCGCACGAGCGCGAACGCCAGCAGCGCGCTGTTGTTGAGCGCGTGCACCCAGTGCAGGTGCCCGAATTCGGCGGCCAGAGCGTCGAGCGCTTCGTCGACCGAGAGCTCGGATGCGCCCAGCTCGGCGCCGCGCAGGATGGCCGCGGCGAAACGGCTGCCCTCGGGCACCGCCGAGAGCCCGGCCGCGAGCACCTCGTGCACCGACGAGGCGACGAGCGCCGCGGAGCTGGCCGCGGCCACGAACAAGGCCCCGTACAGGCCGCTCCGGCGGTGGCTGAGCCATGCGTCTCGATAGGCCAGAGCGGCAGCGGCGTGCGGGTCGCCCGGCCGGGCCCAGCCGTAGACATCGGTACGGATCTGCGCGCCGATCCACTCCTGGAACGGGTTCTGGATGCCGGCTGCCTCGTCGGGCTCGTAGCCCTCCAGCAGATTGCGGTAGACGATCCGCTCCGCCGTGAACACGCGGCCTCCGGGCAGATTGGCGAGCCACGAGAGTGCCACGTCGTCGGTCGTGAAGTCGGCACCCGCGCGCTCGAGCAGGTCGAGGGCGATCAGCGGGAAGTTGAGGTCGTCGTCTTCGGGCATGCCGTCGATGTTCTCGACGAGGCTCGTCGGGCGGCTTCGCCTGTTCCACGGATACCGGGCGGCCACGGCGGGATCGAGTCCGCGCTCGGTGAAGTACGACGCGATCGGCCAGTTGCCGGTCGATTGCGCGATGGCGCGGATGCCCTCGCGCGAGATCTTCTCCACGGGCTTGCCGAGCAAGCAGCCGGCGGCCCTGCCCAGCCAGGCCCCCAGCATCCGGTCGCCGAGCGACGAGCCCGACTGATCGGAACCCGACACGGCGGGCAGCTCGGGCGGCTGCGGGGCGAGGTCGAGGATCGCCGCTAAGCCGTCGGGCTCGGCTGCGAGAAGCGGGTCGGGCAGCGGCAGCTCGTCGATGCGGGCGAGCAGCCTGCGGCCCAGGTCGCGGAGCTCCGGCGATGCGGCGACCGGCGACGCCCCGCTCACTGCAGCGATCGGCGAGCCGCCAGCGTTCGCCCACTCGTCGCGCAGAGCCGACACGTCGACCCCGTCGAGTTCGGCGGCGGCCAGAGCGTGCGGCACCAGGTCTTCGGGCTGGGTCCAGCTCAGTCGCAGCATCACAGCGCTCGCGTCAGCGCCGACATTCCGGCTGTGCGCTCCTCGGCACGCGCGCAGTCCTTCGCGAAAACCTCGCGCGCGACGGCCGCGATGCGCGGGCCGGTCGCCGTGATGTCGAGGCGGCTTCCCTGGGTGACGGCGTCGACCCACTCTGCGGGAACCGCCTCGAGGCCGTGCAGTGCACCCGCGATCGAGCCGGCCATCACGGCGATGGAGTCGGAGTCGCGGCCGTAGTTGATCGAGCCGAGGACGGCCTCGCTGTAGTCTCCGCCGCCGACCACGAGCATGCCCAGGGCGATCGGGAGCTCCTCGATCGACTTGGTGCGGCTCGGGATGCGGGCATCACGCGCGGGTGCCCGGTAGTTCGGGCCGACGGTGTCGAACGGCTCGACGGCCGCTCGCAGGTGGGCGAGCGAGTCGCGCCAGTCGCTGCGGCCGGATGCGGCGTCGACCACCGATTCGATCGCGTCGCGCGTGCCGTCTTTCGCGAGCCTGAGGGCCACGTCGAGCACGCTCGACACGGTGGCGCCGACGCGCATCGCCTCGGCGACGGCGGCGGCGTAGACACCGGCCGCCTCGCGTCCGTAGCTGGACTGGTGCGCCCCGGCGACGTCGATGGCCTCGGCGTAGGCCGTGTCGGGCGAGCCGGCGTTGATGATGCCGATGGGAGCTGCGTACATCGTGGCTCCGCAGTTCACGATGTTGCCGACGCCCGCCTCGCGGGGATCGATGTGGCCGTAGTGGATGCGCGCGACGAGCCACTTCTCGGCCAGGAAGATGCGCTGCAGCAGAATCGCGTCTGTCTCGAGCTCGGGAATCCACTGCCGCTCGCCGATCAGGCGGGGAACGAACTTCTCGGCGATCGCGTACGCGTCGAGGTGATCGCGCACCTCGTCGTAGACGTCGACGAGGGCGTTCGTCATGAGGGTGTCGTCTGTGATGTGCCCGTCGCCCTTGTGGTACGGCGCGATGGGTCGGGCGTTGCGCCAGTCCTCGAGGAAGGGTGGCACCACGCCGGTGATGAACCCGTCGTAGCGCTCCTGGATGGCCTCGGGGGTGTTGCCCTCCGCGGCCCCTCCCAGGGCATCGCCCACGGCGGCACCCGCGAGGGCGCCTGTCGCCTTGTCTTCGAGCAGATCCATCCTGAAGTCTCCTTGCGTTCCGGCGGTCGTCGCCGGGTGGGTGTGTGTGTCGTGTCGTGTGTAGTCGTTGAGCGCGATGAGCCGGAGCGCGGGGCGGGGGGACAGCCCCGCGCTCCGACGTGCGGTGGCGTCAGCCGATCGACGACCAGCCGTCGGTGAGCTTCTGCTTCAGCTCGTCGAGGGTGATCGAGTTGGCGAAGTACTGCTGAAGCAGCGGCGTCGCGTACTGGTCTTTCCACTGCGGGTAGTTCGCGGCCTTCTGGAACGGGGCTCCGGTGAGGTCTTCACCGGTGGCCAGCAGTTCCTGCCACCCGTTCTCGCCGTTCGTGTTGGTCTCTACGGCGGTGCGCGCGGCATCCGTCGACGGGATCAGCCAGTCGCCCTCGGCGACCGAGGCCAGGTTGTCGGCGCTCATGAAGTAGTCGATGAACTTCGCCGAAGCCTCCACATTCTTGCTCTCGGCGGCGACGGAGAGGGTCTGCGGGTTGGCGGCCTGCACCGGCCCGGCCGTTCCGGCGAGCGGAGGAAGCACCGTCCAGTTGAAGCCCTCCGGAGCGGACTCACTGATCTGCTGCGCCAGGAAGTTGCCGCCCACGTACATGGCGTAGGTTCCGCCGAGGAAGCCGGGGAGGACATCCGAACCGCTCTGGGTGAGCGTGATGGGGTCGAGCGACGCGTCTTCGTACGCCATATCGTGCACGTACTTCGGTACGGCGAGCTCGTCGTCACCGACATCGATCTTGGCGGTGCCGTCGTCTTCGACATCGAAGAAGGTGCCGTCGAATCCGAGGGCGGTGTTCATGACCGCTGCCGTGGGCTGCTTGAGGCCCCAGCCGACGCCGAACTTGCCGTCGACGGTCAGCTTCTTCGAGACATCCTGCAGCTGATCCCAGGTGAGCTCGTCGCCCGTGGGCACCTCGACGCCGGCTGCCGCGAACGCGTCGGTGTTGGCGTAGACGACATAGGTCTGCAGCAGCGTCGGCGCCGCGACGATCTTGCCATCGGCCGTCGAGACCGTCTTCCAGACGTCGTCGGAGACGCTGGACTTCACGTCGTCGCTGAGGTGGTCGCTCAGGTCGGCCAGGTAGCCCTGGTTCGCGAAGCCGAGGATGTCGCTCGACTCGTCCTGGATCACGTCGGGAGCGGTCCCTCCCTGGAACTGGGTGACGAGCTGGTCGTGCACGTTGTCCCAGCTGCCCTGGGTGAGTTTGACCTGGATATCGGGGTTGTCGGCGTTCCAGCTGTCGACGATCTTCTTCGTCGCGGCCACCGTGGAGTCCTGGTAGGCGAGACTCTGGAACGTGATCTCGACGGGGCCGTCGCTCGACGAGCTGTCGCTCGTTCCGCCGCCGCCGAAGGCGCATCCGGTCATCATGCCGACGATCGCGACGGCGCCGACGGCGACCGAAATCTTTCTTCTCATGGGTGAAACTCCTTTGTTTTCTGGTGAGGGCACTGCACTGTGTGGGGTCGGAGGAGGTGGGTGGGGTCGGATGAGGTGGGTGGGTCAGCCCTTGACGGCGCCGCTGAGCAGGCCCGAGGTGAGCCGCTTCTGGATGAGCGCGAAGAACACGAGGCTGGGGATCGTGGCGAGCAGGGAGGCCGCGGCCAGCTGGCCGAGTTGCACCTGCCCCTCCGCGCCGACGAAGCGGGCGAGGGTCAGTGGCAGAGTCTGCAGCGCCGGATCCTGGATGAGCACGAGGGCGAAGAAGAACTCGTTCCAGGCCGAGATGAAGGTGAAGAGGCTCGTCGCGACGAGGCCGGGGGCGAGCAGCGGAAGGATGATCTTGCGCAGCACGAGAAAGCGCGAGCCGCCGTCCATCGCCCCGGCCTCCTCGAGCTCGACGGGGATTCCGGCGACGTAGCCCTGCAGCATCCACAGCGCGAACGGCAGCGACCACACCGTGTAGACCAGGATCAGCCCGACGAGGCTGTTGATGAGCCCGATCTGCTTCAGCACCAGGAACAGCGGAATGATGATGAGGATGAACGGGAACACCTGGCTGAGCAGGATCCAACCGGTGGCCACCGTGCGCAGCTTCGTCTTGAACCGCGCCAGGGCGTAGGCGGCCGGCAACGAGATCACCGTCACGATCAGTGTGGTGGCGACCGACACGATGAGGCTGTTGAGTGCCGCGGGAATCAGGTTGGCCTTCTCGGTGGCCTGCGTGAAGTTGTCGAAGTTGAGCGTCTGCGGCAGAAACGACGGTGTCGCCGACTGCAGCTCCTGCGGCGTCTTGAACGCCGTGATGAGAAGGAACAGCAGGGGGAACCCGAGGAACACGATGTATCCGGCCAGCGCGAGGTACTGCAGCGGACGTGTGACTCGACGGGTGCGCGTGGCCGACGACAACCGGCGGGGCGCGGGGGCGGGGCGGTCTGTCTGAGGGCGGTCGATGGTGGCGGTCATGAGAGTCGGCTCCTCGCCTGGCTGCGCAGATAGAAGAACAGGAAGATGCCGATCACGATGACCATCACATTTCCCATGGCGGCGGCGTAGCCGAAGTTGCCGTAGCGGAACGCCTCGTTGTAGGCGAAGAGCATGGGCAGCATCGTCTGGCCTCCCGGACCACCCGCCGTGAGCACGTAGACGAGGGCGAAGCTGTTGAAGTTCCAGATCAGGTCGAGCGTGGTGATCGCCACGATGATGGGGCGCAGCGCCGGCAGCGTCACGTGCCAGAAGCGCTTCACCGCGCCGGCGCCGTCGATGGATGCGGCCTCGTGCAGCTCGGTCGGCACGTTCTGCAGCCCGGCCAGCAGGGTGATGGTCGTCTGCGGCATGCCCGCCCAGACGCCCACGACGATCACGGCGGGCAGCGCCGTCGAGAAGTCGCCGAGCCAGTTGATGTCGCCCGGCAGCCCGACCGCTCGCATGCCCTCGTTGATCGGGCCGTACGTGGGGTTCAGCATCAGTCGCCACATGATGGCGATGATCACCGGAGGCATGGCCCACGGCACCAGCGCGAGGGTGCGGGCGAGCCAGCGGATCTTGAGGTCGAGGTTCAGCAGCAGCGCGAGCCCGAGCGAGGCGAAGAACTGCAGGATGGTGACGCCGAAGGCCCAGATGAGCCCGATGCGGAACGAGTTCCAGAAGAGCTCGTTGCCCATCAGCTGCGTGTAGTTGTCGACACCGTTGAAGCTCACCGTGGCGTTCAGCCCGGCCTTCGAGTCGGTGAATCCCAGCAGCAGGCCCTGCGCGAGCGGGTAGACGCTGAACAGCAGAACGGGGATCAGAGCTGGCAGCACGAGGAGCCAAGCGTCGCGCCCTCCGCCTCCGCCGACGCGCGAACGTCGCCGCTTCTTCGGTGGGGCCGCGGGCGCGGGAGAGCCCGCTCTCGAGCGGCTATCGAGTGTGCTCGTCATCGTGCATCCTCTTCGATTGGGGGGAAGGTGGGTCTGGTCAGGGGTGGGGAGTCGGTGCGCTCGGTGTCGATTCGCGCACCGTCAACGATGGTTTGATCACGACCTGCTCGACCGGCGCATCCGGGTTCTCGAGACGCCGGATGAGCAGCTTCGCTGCGGCTCGCGCACGCTTGACGGAGCCGAGATCGACACTGGTGATCGAGGGGTTGGCGAGTTCGGCGATATCGGTGTCGTCCATGCCGACCACCGCCACCTCGTCGGGCACGCGGATGCCGCGCGAGCTGAGCTCCTTCATCGCCGCGACCGCGAGCAGGTCGTTCGCGCACACCACAGCGTCGGGGGTGGACTGCGCGAACAGTTCGCGGGCCGCGTCGAGGCCGGCACGATAGGTGAAGTCGTCTGCGCTCGCCTGCATGTCGGCGACCAGCGGAAGGTCGTGCTTGCCCATGGCGCGCACATAACCGGCGAGACGCGCGGCGCCGGGCACCGTGTCGACCGGTCCGTTGATGAACGCGATGCGCTCGCGCCCCGCCTTCACGAGGTGCTTCACGGCCAGTCCGATGCCCTTGGCCGAGTCGGCGCGCACGTTGTCGAACTCGACGCCGGCGGGCAGCGATCCGATGATCACGACGGGCACGCGCGTCTCTTGCAGCGCCGCGACGAGCTCGTCGGTCACCCGGAGGGGGCTCATGATGAGACCGTCGGCGAAGCCTCTGTTGAGGCCCGCGAGAAAGTCGATCTGGGCGGCGGGGTCGCTACCGGTCGACGAGAGAACCAGCCGGTAGCCGGCTTCTGTGACGACACGAGAGACCTCGTGCATCATCGCGACGTAGACGGGGTTTCCCACGTCGGCCACGGCGAGGGCGATCTGCATGGTCTTGCCGACCTTCAGAGAACGGGCGGTGGCCGACGGCACATAGCCGAGCGCGGAGGCCGCCTCACGCACCCGCTCGGTCACGCCATCCGATGCCGGCAGACCGTTGAGCACCCGCGAGACGGAGGCGATCGACACCCCGGCGCGCTCGGCGACGAGCACGAGTGTGGACTTCTTCGTCACGAGGTTCCTCTGCGTCGTCGGGAGATTCGGTTGCGCGTGTAATCGTTTACAAGAACGTTTACAGGAACAGTAGCCCGGCCCACGTCGAGACGCAACCCCAGGCGAACGGTTCGTGAACAGACACCGCTGTCCCCGCTGAGGTGAGCATCCCTCGTTACGCTCGGAGCCGCCAGAGCTCGTCACACATCGGAGAAACACATGCACCCCGCCCTCAAGAAGATCGCCGTCGCAGCCGTCGTCGCGACCGCATTCGGCGCCGTCGCGCCCGTCGTCGCCGGCTCGGCCAGCGCGGCCGACGCCACCGGAACCGTGACCGTGACCCAGTTCGACGACCGCTACCCGGACGGCCTCTTCGACACGACCCTCGTCGCCCCCGACGGCCGCACAGACGAGAAGCGCACCTCTTCGTACGTCTACCTGCACGACGTCAATGGAAAGTGGTGGGCCACCAACACGAACGCCAGCGGCGACTACGTCTTTCCGAACATTCCCGTCGGCGCTGCACAGGTGTACGTGGGCGGCCCGAACAGCGGCGTGAGCGCAGCGTTCTTCGACGCGACGGGCGCCACCGGGGTCGCCGACCTCGAGCGACTGCCCGACGAGAGCATCTCGTTCTCCAACGGCACATTCATCTTCCAAGACGGCACGACGATCGACACGCTCAGCGGCCCGAGCAGCGTGCAGGCCGAGGCATCTCTCACCGTGACCGCCGCCAGCCAGTCGAAGCTCATCGGCATGTCGGCCTTCAAGGCCGGGGTGCAGACCGTTCTGGCCGACGATCCCGAGACGCTCGTGACCGGCTACGGCGTGCCGACGGTCTATTCGAACTCCGACTCGTTCACGACGGTCGAGTGGCAGACCGGAAACTTCTATGTCGCCGGCACCGACGGCGAGGCGTACTTCTTCCCGTCGCGCTTCGGCATCAAGGTCGAGCCCGTCGAGGGCTACGTCGTGACGAACGTGGAGGCCCGCTCGTCGATCGACCAGACGCGCACCCTTCCCGTGACCGAGACCGATGGCTTCTACGGCGTCGACCTCGTCGGCGCGGCGAGCTATTTCGACCGTATCAACTTCGTCGTGACCCTCGACGTCGCTCCGCCCGCACCGGTCGATCCGCCCACCACCACGCCGGGCACCACAACGCCTCCCGTTGTCGGTGGCACCGACGTCACGCCTGGCGCCACTCCGGCGGCGGGCGGCAAGGCGCTCGCCGCGACGGGCGTGGATGTCACGGCATCCGTCGTCGCCGCCGGCGCCCTGCTCACGGTCGGCGGCTTCGCACTGCTCCGCCGCCGCCGCACCGCCTAGAGCTCAGGCACCTCGCGCACTGAGGTGCGGAAAATGGCCGCTTCCATGCAGATGGAGGCGGCCATTTTTCGCACCTCAGTGGCGCTACGCCGGCACCCCGGGGGCTACTGCTCGCCCGTTTTCAGGAATAACGTCGTAGGCGAGCGGTTGTCGTACACGCCACCTCGTTTCTTCCTGCGTTGTGGCGACGGCACCGTCGGTATCACGACAGAAAGAGGCACATCATGCGCGCGATCACCTACGACCGCACCGGAGATTCGAGCGTTCTCGCTCTCACCGAACGCGAGAAGGTCGAGCCGCAGAGCGGCGAGATCCGCGTGCGCGTCGTCGTCTCGGGCGTGAACCCGACCGACTGGAAGTCCCGCGCCGGCGCCGGTGCCGGCAGCGGCGACTTCGACGAGCCGAAGGTTCCGAACCAGGATGGCGCGGGCGTCGTCGATGCGGTCGGCGAGGGCGTGACGCAGTTCTCGGTCGGCGACCGGGTCTGGCTCTGGGACGTGGCCTTCGGCACGAACATCGGCACGGCCCAGGACTTCGTGACCCTGCCCGCCTCCCATGCCGTCGAACTGCCCGAGAACGCGACCTTCGACGACGGCGCGAGCCTCGGCATCCCGGCTCTGACCGCGGCTCTGGCGCTTGCTGCCAACGAGAACCTGCCGCGACGGTTGTCGCCGGGCTCGCTCGAGGGCCGCGTCATCCTCGTGTCGGGAGGAGCGGGCGCGGTGGGTCACGCTGCCATCCAGCTCGCAACCTGGGCCGGCGCGCTCGTCATCACCACGGTCTCCTCCGACGAGAAGGCCGAGCTCGCCCGCCGCGCCGGAGCCGAGCACATCATCGACTACACGACCGACGACGTGGCCGCGGCCGTCAAAAAGCTCGCGCCGAAGGGCGTCGACACGATCGTCGAGGTCAATCTGCAGGCCAATGCCGAGCTCGACGAGAAGATCATCTCGCGCGGCGGCACCATCGTGAGTTACGCCTCCGACGCAGACGATCGTGTGTCGCTGCCGATCGGACCGGCGATGGGTCGCAACGTACGGCTGCGTTTTCTGCTCACCTACACGGTGAGCGACGCCGAGAAACAGGATGCGCTGGGCTCGGTCTCCGAGGCGCTAGCCGCGGGCGTCTTGGGCGCCGGCGAGAAGGCCGGGCTGCCGATCACACGGTTCTCGCTCGAGGAGACCGCGGCGGCGCATGACGCGGTGGAGTCGGGCGTCGTCGGCAAGGTGCTCATCGACGTCGCGGAGTAGCCCTCCGCGCCCTGAGCCTGTCGATAGGGAGCACGGATCCCATACATTGATCTCATGCCGACCTTCTCGACGACCGTCTCCGAGTCAGACCTCTCACACCTGCGCCGCGCCATCTTCGTGTCGATCGAGGCGAAGCAGCATGGCAACCACCCCTTCGGCGCCGTGCTCACCGACGAGGCCGGCGCGCAGGTGCTCGAGGCCGAGAACACCGTGGTCACGCACTCCGACGTCACGGGCCACGCCGAGACCAACCTCGTGCGCCTCGCGACGAAGCGGTATTCGCTCGCCGAGTTGCGCGGCTTCACCCTCTACACGAGCTGCGAGCCCTGCGCCATGTGCTCCGGCGCGATCTACTGGGCGGGCATCGGGCGCATGGTCTACGCCCTTCCCGAGCAGGATCTCATCCCCCTCACCGGCGACGACCCACAGAACCCGACCCTCGATCTGCCGAGCAGAGAGGTACTGTCCCGCGGCCAGCGCACCGTCGTGGTCGCCGGGCCTGCACTCGAAGAGCAGGCCGCCGAGCCCCACCGCGGCTTCTGGAGCTGACCCGCGTCTACCGCGGCCGCTCCGTCAGACGATCGGCGCGTCCCGAACCGGCGCATCCTGCGCGGGTGCCGACGGCTTCGAGGGGTCGCACATCCGAATGGCCATCAGGATCAGACCGACGACAGGCAGAAGCAGCCAGAAGAGCTGGGCCCACGAGTTGCCGCCGTCGCGCAGTCGGCGCACCGCAACGGCCAGCACGGGAACGAGGGTTCCGAGCGCCCACAGCGCAGAGAAGGGCCCATCGGCGGCGCCGTAGGGAACCAACGGCACCGCGTCGAACACCGCGAGTGAGTGCGGAAGCATCGTGTCGAAGAACCGGGTCGCGGCATTCACGAGAACGACGAAGAGAATGAACCACCAGAACTCTGCGACCCCTGCACGACCGTTGAAGTCGGCGTACTTGCGAAAGCCGGTGCCGATAGCGGTTCCGAAAGACATGCGGGGCGATGTTGTCGTGAAGCTCATGTCTGGCACCCTACCGAACGCCTGTCGCGGCCGGCAGGTCGTCGGGCTCCGCCGATCCGCGAGGCAATCCGACGTAACCGACGATGGCCGAGCTGTCTGCACTGTCCCCCACGGGCGACACGACCTGAAACGACGGTCGGCCCGATCCCTGCGTCCAGTACCGCTGATCGACGAGTCCTGCGAGACGATCCGCGAGCTTCTCGGCGTCGGCGCTCGTCTCGACATCCACGGTCACCGACGACCGCTCCGCGGCGGCATGGCCCGTCGGCAGGAGAGCCTCTCCCGAGGAGAACGAGATCGAGCGCACCGTGCGCTCTGCGGCGAGCCGGGTGATTTCCTCGATCATCGAAGGCGAGGGCGTCCGGGCCCCGAGTTCGAGGTGCACCCCGTCTGAGCCATCGCCCGACCACGACTCACCCGAGTCGATCGGAGCGATGAGAGACGGGTTCTGCAACGCGCCGACGCCGAACCCGGGGACCGCGCGGATCGCCGTCGCCACCTCGGGCCACTCGTCGAGCCCGACCGCCTCCAACCTCGGAGGCTTGTCATCTCGCCCGACAGTCACCCGGCTCACACCGTCGACGGCCGACAACTCTCGCGCGGCCGTCACCCGTTCGGCCGCGACCCCGGCGTGCAGGTCCTCGTCGAAGAGGATCTCGGCATCCACGTCACCCGCCAGCTGCGGCGCGACGATCACCGCGGTGATGTGCGCATCCGTCCGAGCCTGCACGAGCGCGTCGACGACCTCGTCGGCCGCACGCTCGAGGTCGCGCCCACCCGTGGCGGCGTTGACCGTGAGGATCACCACCCAGGCGTCGGGTTCGGAGATCGACCCCTCGCCTCGGTAGTCGCGCAGAGTCACCTCGGTCGAGACCGATGCGACGCCGGGCACTCCCGAGAGCGACTCCTCGGCGGTGGCAGCTGCCGCCGACACGGACTCGGGTGCCTTGGGCAGCAGAACAGAGCATCCGGCGAGGCCCGACGCGAGCACCGTCGATCCGAGAAGAACAGCGGCGAACACTCTTGCCCTGCGTCGCCACGTCATGATTCGACCGTATCGAAGAACCGGCGGCACCTGCACCGTCACCACGAGTCGCGGTGCAGCTCCTGATCGACGACCGCCTCGCGATCGGCCAGCCGTCGCAGCCCGCTGAGCGGCTGCGCCATGCGGTGGTTGTGCCGGATGCGCGGCTCGACCCGGTCGAGAAACGCCCAGTACCCGGCGGTGAACGGACACGCGTTCTCGCCGAGGCGCACCTTGGGATTGAACTCGCACCCGCCGCAATAGTCCGACATGCGGTCGATGTACGCCCCACCCGAGACGTAGGGCTTCGTCGCCACGATGCCTCCGTCGGCGTGCTGCGACATGCCGATCACGTTCGCGGGCATCACCCACGGCGTGCCGTCGACGAACATGTCGACGAACCAGTCGTTCAGCTCTACCGGGTCGTAGCCGTGCTGCAACGCCCAGTTTCCGAGCACCATCAGGCGCTGGATGTGATGGGCCCAGCCGTGCCTGCGCATCCCGTCGATCGTCTCCCGCAGACAGTTCGACCGGATGGCCGCCGCGTCGAGAAGCCGGAATTGCTCGGGAAGCGGCCGGCGCGCATCCAGGGCGTTGTTGCCGGTGCGGTACCCCTCGCCGAGATACCAGTAGAGGTGCCAGACATAGTCGCGCCATCCCATGATCTGGCGCACGAAGCCCTCGACGCTCGAGAGCGGAGCGCGGCCGGCGGCGTGCTCGGCCTCGACGGTCTCGATGGCGTGCATCGGGTCGAGCAGGCCGAGGTTCATCGGGGCGCTGAGCAGGGAGTGCGACATCGTCCAATCGCCCGAGAGCATGGCGTCTTCGAAGGGGCCGAAGTCGTTCAGGCGCACCTCGACGAAGTCGGCGAGCGCCTGCTCCGCCTCGGCGGCGGTTGCGGCGAAGCGACGCGGGCCGTCGTCGCCGACGAGCTGCACGGCACCCTCGCTCTGCCAGCGGTCGAGGTCGGCACGCACCTCGTCGTCGATCTCGTCTTCGACGGGCCACCACGGATCGGGAAGCCCGAGACCGGCGGCGTTCTTCGGCGGCGGATTTCGGTTGTCGTGATCGAAGTTGAACTTGCCGCCCTCGGGCTGATCGCCGCGCATCAGCACGCCCGTTCGCTCGCGCACGCCGCGATAGAAGTCCTCGAGCAACAGGCGTTTGCCCTGACGCGAGTCGGCCCAGACGGCGAAGTCGGCCTCGCTCGTGACGAAGCCGCGGCTCGGCAGAACATGGATGCCTCGCTCGCGCACGAAGCGTCGCGCGGCCCACGAGGTGGGATCGATCACCTCGAGGTCGTCGCCGCTGCTTCTACTGTCGAGCACGTCGGAGTAGCGCTCGACCCGGTGGTACTCGACGCGATCGCCGAGGTCGGCGGCACGGTGCCGCATGGCTGAGAGCAACAGATGCGCCTTCGCCCGGTGCATGGGTCGCCGCCCGAACACGGAGCGGGCCTCGATGATCATCATCGGGCCGCCATCGTCGAAGAGGGGGCCGAGCTGTCCGGCGAAGATCCAGCGGGTGCGGGCAGAGGAGGTCACCGGCTCAGACTAGGCCGAGCGCACCGCGCGGCCGCCGCCGTTGACAAGGTGGCGCCGGCGCTTCACAGCCGGTAGGCACGCGTCGCCGTCGCCACGAACAGCTCGTGTCTCTCTTCGTCGGACAGGTCCGTCGTGAGCTCGTCGAAAGCATCGAACAGTTCGCCGAAGCTCGAGTAGAGGCTGTCGACAGGAAAGTTGCTGCCGAACATCGTGCGCGACGGCCCGAAGATCTCTATGGTCTCGAGCACGAAGGGCGTGATCGACTCCCTGGTCCAGTCGTGATCGTTCGTTCCCAGCGCCGACACCTTGGTCACCACGTTCTCGCGGGCCGCAAGCGATCTCATTCCCGTCGCCCACTCCGCGCGCGACGACCGATCGCGCCCGATGGGCATGCCCGCGTGGTCGAGCACGATGCTCACCTCGGGGTGCTCGGCGGCCAGCTCGGCGGCCTCCAGCAGCTGCGACGGAAACACCTGCAGATCGAACGACAGCCCGAGGCCGGACAGCGAGGCGAAGTTCGTTCGCCACACGGGGTCGGTCATGATGTCGGCGCGATCGCGGTGCGTGTAGACCGGGTCGGGGTGCCAGTTGAGGATGTCGCGGATGCCGCGCACGATGCCGACCTCTGCGTGCGCGCGCAACTGCGCCGCGGCATCCGGGTCGAGCAGCGAGACCTTCGCGACGTGAGCGCTCGGCAGGCCCCGCTCGGCGGCCACGGCGGCGATCCAGCGGGTCTCGTCTTCAGGCGAGAGGGCGCCGTTCTCGATGTGCACCGAGCCGATGAGCTCGAAGCCGCGCGTGTCGGCGAGGTAGTCGTCGAGCGAGTACGAGCGGCGCAGCGGGCGGTCGTCGCCGTGATAGCGAAAAGGTTCTGCTGGCCCCTCGAGCCAGGGATACGACCGACTCAGGTCGGTGAGGTGGTGGTGCGCGTCGACGATCTGCAGCTCAGCCATTCTTCACTCCGTGCTCCTCGATAGTCAGGTAGACCCCCGTGTGGTCGAGCTCGCCGCGACCCGAGTCGATCATCTCCTCGAACAGCCCGGTCACGGCCGAGGTGACCGGCAGTTCGAGCCCCCGCGCCCGCGCGGCCTCATCGATGAAGCGCAGATCCTTCAGCTGATTCGTGGCGCTGCCCCCGGCCGCGAAGTCCTCGTCGATGAAGTTCTGCCCCTTCTGCTGCACCACCGCCGTGGCGGCCAGCCCCCCTTGCAGAAGCTCACGCAGCACGGCGAGGTCGAGCCCCGCCGAGCGCGCCAGCAGCATCGCCTCCGACACCGCGGTCACTACCCCCGCGACGACGATCTGGTTGCACGCCTTCGCCAGGGCGCCGGCTCCGCTCGGGCCCAGAAAGCGCACGGTCGTGCCCATGTGGCCGAAGAGAGGAAGCACCCGGGGCAGCACCGCCTCGTCTGCCCCGACCATGATGCTGAGCGTGCCGTCGCGCGCGCCGATCGTGCCACCGCTCAGCGGCGCATCCACGACAGAGACGCCGTGCAGCCGCATCATCTCGGCGGCGAAGTCGGCGACAGCCACGGCCGAGACCGTTCCGTGCACCACGAGTACCGGATGCTCGATGCCGCGTTCCGCCCATCCGGCCAGCAGGCCGTCGGCGCCGTCCAACAGCCCGCGAACCTGCGCGAGATCGGGCAACACGGTCAGCGTCACCTCGGCAGCGGCCTCGCGGGGTGTTCCCGCGACGACCGCGCCGAGAGCAGCCAGTCCGTCGGCCTTGGATGCCGTGCGGTTCCACACGGTCAGCTTTCCGAGGGCGGCCAGCAGGCTGCGCGCCATCGGCTCGCCCATCGGGCCGAGCCCGAGCAGCGAGACCGGTGCCGACGAGCGGCCGGATGCCTCGGCGACGGTCACGCGCGCACCTCGCCCTCGGCGCCCGGATCGACGGCGGTCAGGTCGACGAGCTGATCGGACGCCACCTCGTCGAGCAGAACAGACGCCTCGAAGCCCAGCAACTCACGCGAACGACCGAGATCGAGTCCGACTCCGCGCCCCGCGATGGGTCGACGCGGCACAGACCGAGCGAACAGATCGAGCGCCTCCTCGGTGGGAGTCGTCAGATAGGTGAGGGGCGCGGCCACCAGGATCCCCGGCGCGGGCGGTGTGTCACCGAGGAGCGCGGCGACGATCGAGCGCCCCGCATCCGAGACATCGAGGTAGCTCCAGCCCTCGGCCGCCTGCCGCCGAGGGTCGCCCGCAAGAGCGGCCCTCAGGTGCGCGCCGAAGACGCGCCCGCCGTCGGCGGTGATGTCGCGCACCAGCGGAAAGCGCAGCCCCGTGACGGAGACGCCCCAGCGGGCCGCGACCATGCGGGCGGCGTCTTCACCGGCCAGCTTCGAGAGGGAGTACTCGTCGGAGATGTGCGGGGCCGCGTCTTCGTCGTAGGGGAAGACGGGAGGCAGCACCTCGTCGCTTCCGAGCGGGTACCCGTTCGCGTTGATGCTCGACGCGTAGACGATCTTGCGCACTCCCGCAGCGGCGGCCTCGGCCAGCACCGTGAACGTTCCGATCGTGTTGACCCGGTAGGTCTCGACGGCGTCGGCCATGCCCAGGCCTGCGTACCCGCCCAGATGCACCACGGCATCCATGTCTGCGACCGCGGAACGCACGGCGGCCTGCTCGGTGACGTCGCCCGCGATGAACGTGACCGACTCACGCTCGGAACCCGGGGCATCCGCACGATCGAAGACCGTGACCCGAGCGGCCTCGGCGAGCAGCGCCGACACGGCCGCCCGGCCGATGAGCCCGGAGCCGCCGGTCACGAGGACGGCGGCGCCGTTGAGCGACGCGAGCGGCCCGGCCGCGCCCGTCACGAACGCACGGCCGAGGTCGACGCGGTCGGCGGAGCCGCGGTGAGATCTTTCTTGTTGCTGCGCTTCAGCATGGGCCAGCCCTTGCTGCCCTGATCGAGCGACACGGCGATGAGCACCACGAGTCCGGTGACGATCTGCTCGTAGAAGCTCGGAACGTTCAGCAGAACGAGGCCGTTGGTGAGCGCGCCGAGGATGACGGCGCCGACGAGGGTTCCCGCGATGCGGCCCTCACCGCCCATCAGGTTCGCGCCGCCGATCACGGCCGCGGCGATGGCGGTCAGCTGATACGGCGACCCTGCGTCGGGTTGCGCCGCGTTGATGCGGGCCACGATCACGAGTCCGCCCAGCGCCGAGAGGCCGCCGGCCAGGCAGTACACGGCGATCTTGACGCGGTGCACGCGCACCCCCGAGAGCCAGGCCGTCTCTTCGCTGCCACCCACGGCGATCACGTTCTGGCCGAAAACGGTCTTGCGCAGCAGCAACCCCGCGCCGACGGCGACGACCGCGACCACGATGACCACGACGGGGATTCCGAGAACGTAGCTGTTCAGCAGCAGAACGAACTCCTTCGGCACGTCGTAGACCGGCTTTCCGTTCGTCGCGACGTAGGCGCAGCCCTGAAAGACGCTCATCGTTCCGAGGGTGGCGATGAACGGAGGAAGCCGGAGCTTGGTGATCAGCAGCCCGTTCACGGCGCCGCACACGATGCCGAGGATGATGCCCGCGATCAGGCCCATGGCCGGAGGGATCCCGCCGTTCACCATGAGCGTCGCGCTGACGATGCCGACGAAGCTGGCGATGGCGCCGACCGACAGGTCGATGCCGCCTGTGATGATCACGAAGGTGAGACCGATGCCGATGATGGCGTTGACGCTGGCCGAGACCGCGACATCGCGCAGGTTGCCCGCGGTCAGGAAGTTGGGATTGAGAAGCCCCAGCACGATGAAGAGAACGATCGCCGCGATGTAGATGCCGAACGCCTGGAAGTTGATCTGCCTGCGGGGTCGCAGGGCGATCCCGTCTGGGGTTGCGCTGCTCATGATGTTCCTTTCGCTGCGCCGAAAGCGTCGGCGCCGGTGTCTGCGGGGTCAGTACGTTCTGGGGAGGGGACGGAAGCTGCGAGTGCCGCCTCGTTCTGCGGCGACACCGACGAGACGCCCATGGCATTGGCCACGATGCTGTGCTCGTTGATGTCGGCGCCGGTGTGCTCGGAGACGAACTCTCCGGCCCGCATCACGAGCACGCGGTCGCTGATCGAGATGATCTCGGGAAGGTCGCTCGAAACTACGATCACGGCGTTGCCCTCTGAGGCGAGCTGGTCGATGAGCTCGTAGATCTCGACCTTGCCTCCCACGTCGACGCCCTTGGTGGGCTCGTCGAAGAGGTAGACGGTGGCGCCCAGCCAGATCCACTTGGCGATCACCAGCTTCTGCTGGTTTCCGCCCGAGAACTGCCGGGCGTTGAGCGTGACGTTCGCCGGCCGCAGCGACATACGCTTGCCCATCGCCTCGGCCATCGCGATCTGCTTCTTCTTGCTGATGAAGGGGCCGAAGCCGTTGAGCTGACCGTCGGCGGTGAGGGCGACGTTGGCGTAGGCCGGAGTCTGCAGCACGAGGCCCTGCGCCTTGCGATCCTCGGGGATGAAGGCGATGCCGGCCGTGCGGCTGTCGCGCGGTGAGCGGATCTTCACCGACTTGCCCGCGATGGTCACGTTGCTGCGCGACCCCTCGTCGGCACGGATGATCGACCGCAGGAACTCGGTGCGACCCGAGCCGACGAGCCCGGCGATGCCCACGACCTCGCCCTTTCTGACCGAGATCGACAGCGGTGCGCTGGAGGTGGGGTGGCTCACCTCACTCGCCTCGAAGTGCACGGGCGCCGCGGGATCGACCGGATGCTGCCGCTCGAACGAGAGCAGTTCGCGGCCGACCATGCGCCGGACGATGTCGTCAGACGAGGTCTCGGTGATCGGCCTGTCGAAGGCGGGTTTGCCGTCGCGCAGCACGACGACGGTGTCGGAGACGCTCATGACCTCGGGCATCTTGTGCGACACATAGATCACGCCGACACCGCGACCGTGGGCGATCTCGCGAACCCGCGAGAGCACCTCGGCCACGTTGTGCTCGAGCATGCTCGTGGTCGGCTCGTCGAGCGCGACGATCTTCGCGCCGAAGGCGAAGGCCCGGGCGATCGTGAGCGCATGCCGCTGTGCGGGGCTCAGCCGCGAGACGGGCGTGCGCGCATCCATCGGGAAGCCCATCTGCGCCACGTCTTTCAGCGCCCGGTCGATGTCGTCGGCCGACGCCTTGCGCTGCTGGCGGGTGAGACCGAGCAGCAGATTCTGTTCGACGCTCAGCTGCGGCACGATGGCCGGCTCCTGCTGGGCGATGCGCACACCCTCGGCGAGGGCGCGGCGCGAGGTGTACTCCATGCGGCGCACACCGTCGATGGTGATCGAGCCGCGGTCGGGCCGCAACGCGCCGCCGAGGATTCCCAGGAGGGTGCTCTTGCCTGCGCCGTTCTCTCCGGCCAGGGTGCGGATCTCCCCTCGTTCGAGCGTGAAGCTCACGCCGTCGAGTGCGCGCACTCCCGGAAATGATTTGGCGATGTCGCGAACCACGAGCAAGTGCTCGGCCATGGTTCACCTTTCTATGCGTCGGTCTGGTGCGTCGGGTGCGGTCAGCCCGCGCCGGGTGACGAGGGGCCTGGATGCCGGTGGGCGCCGGGTCGGGCGCCCACCGGATCATGGATGGTTACGGCATGCCGGTCGGGTAGTCGGCGACGTTCGCGCTGTCGACGATGAACGCGGGCACGTCGACCCAGCCGGGAACCTTCTTGCCGGCGAGCAGCCAGAGCGCCACGTCGACGCCGGTCGCGCCCTCGGTGGTCGGCAGCTCGCTCACCGTGGCGGTGAACCCGCCCGAGGCGATCTGCTTCTTGGCCTGGGGAATGCCGTCGGTGCCGACGAGCAGAACCTGGCCGGTGAGCCCCTTGGCGTCGATGGCGGCCTGCACGCCCAGGGCCATCCCGTCGTTCTGCGAGTAGAACGCCTTGATGTCGGGGTTGGCGGTGAGCATCGTGGTGGCGATCTCCTGGGCCTTCGTCTGATCCCACGACGCCGTCTGCGAGGCGACGATCTGCAGGTTCGGGTGTGTGGCGATCTGCTTGGTGAAGCCGTCGCCGCGGTTGATCGCGTTGCTCGAGCCGGGGTCGCCCTCGATCATCGCGACCTTGCCGCCGTCGGGCAGCTTCTCGGCGATGTAGTCGGCCGCCGTGGCGCCGATCGTGGTCGCATCGGGGCCGACGTACACGACTCCGGGCACCGAGCTCTTGGCGTCGTTGAGCACGACGGCGGGGATGCCGTCGGCCAGGGCGGACTCGAACACGGAGTCGAGGCCGGTCGCCGAGATCGGCGAGGCGAGGAGGGCGGAGCAGCCCTGGTTCATGGCGCTCTTGGCCTTGTCGAGCTGTTCGGTGATCGACGACTCGTCGGTCACGTCGAACGTCTGGTAGTCGACGCCGAGTTCCTTGGCGCGCTTCTCGAAGCCGTCGCGCTCGTAGCCCCAGAACTCGTTCGAGAGTGTGCGGGTCACGTAGCAGAGCTTGGCTCCGTCGGGAACGGAGGGCTTGCCGAGCTCGGCGGTGACGTCGTCGACCTTGGTGGTCTTCGACGCGTCGACGAGCGAGACGATCGAACCGGCTGAGCCGGTCGCCGACCCGGTGTCGCCGTCGGGTGTGGCGGTGCAGCCGGCGAGCAGAACGAGTGCTGCTCCTCCGGCCAGGGCGACGCCGAGGGTGCGGATCTTCATGAGGTCCCTTTCTTCATTGGAAGGTTGTCGTGCCGTGGGTGTTGAGGGTGAGAATGCCGCACGCCGACTGCTCGAAATCGATTCTGGCAGTCGCATCCGGTGCGGGTGTTCAGGGGAGGACGATCCCCGGATGATCCCCGGTTGACTCTGAGCTATGCGGCTCTGAGCCGCAGCTCTTCCGCTCGGGTCAGCGGGAGGGTGAGGAGTCGACGAGCAGCGCTTCGGTTTCGCGGCGCAGTTCGAGGGCTTCGGCGAGGGAGTCGTCCATGATCACGTCGTCCCAGCCGACGGTCTCGCCCTGGGCGACGTCGTTGCGGAGTTCGACGTGGTGGGCGAGGGCGACAGGCAGCGCACCGGTGGCCACGGAGTGCTTCGCCGAGACGAGCTTGCCGTAGACGGTGTAGCCCCCTTCGCCGTCGAGGAACTCGCCGGCCTTCAGATCCTTCTTCGCGGTCGCGACGACGTCTCCGTAGAAGCCGTCGGGCTGGCCGGTCGAGATGCCGCGCAGCGCGGCGTTCGCGATCGACACGTTCAGCTCGAGACCCACGTAGTGATAGGGGCGGTAGAGCGCCGCGTACTGCTTGGTGGGGTCTGGATGCCACGGGTACTCGTCGAAGCAGGTCGAGACGTAGGCGTTGGTCGCCTTCACGACCACGTAGACACCCTCCTGGGTGTTGTGAGGGATCCAGGAGCCGTCGCGGTTGACGCTCGACATCACGTCGACTGTGCCCTCGTGGGCCAGGGCACCGCCGAGCGATGTGGGGCGACTGATCGTCGCGATCTCCTCGACGTCGCCAGGCGTGAAGGTGAGGCCCTCGTCTGAGGGGACGAGACCGGCGGCGTTGGCGACGGCGGCCATCTCGATGGCCGCCTTGGTGCCGTCGCGGAAGCTGGTGTGCATGTAGGGGTTGAGCTGACCGGAGTCGGTGAGCTCCTTCGAGAATTCCCAGTTCTCCCAGACGTTGTCGGGGTTCATCTGGTGGTAGTGCTCGAGGAACTTCGCGCCCTTGCCGGCGCAGACCACGTCGAAGCCGCTGGTGCGAGCCCAGTCGACGAGCTCCATGATGAGAGCGGGCTGATCGCCGTAGGCCATCGAGTACACGACCCCGGCCTTTTCGGCGCGCTTCTGCAGGGCGGGCCCCGCCAGGGCATCCGCTTCGACCGTGACCATGATGATGTGCTTGCCGGTCTCGATCGAGGCGAGGGCGTGCCGGATGCCGACGATCGGGTTTCCGGTCGCCTCGACGATCACGTCGATGTCGGCGTCGAAGAGCAGCGAGGCGTCGGCCACGATCGTGGTCGTGCGGTTGGCCAGGGCCTCGGGGATGTCCGCCGCCATCTGGTCTGCAGGCCAGTCGACGAGCGCGAAGGCGCCCTTCGCCCGCTCGACATTGATGTCGGCGATGGCCACGACGTGCACGCCCGGAATGTTGCGGGCCTGCGAGAGGTACATCGTGCCGTAGCGGCCGGCGCCGATGAGTCCGATGCGAATGGGCTTGCCCTCGCGCTCTCGTTCTTCGAGCAGTTTGTGCAGATTCACGTTGACCTCTCTGATCCGTGCGATTCGTGTCGGAGGAGGAGAGGCGATGGTGGCCTCACGACATCCTCGTCGCGCTTGATTCGGTTGAAATTCACCCGGAGTGGAACCGGTACCACTTTTGTACCACCGGCTGATACGATGTGTCAACAGACCGGTTCGAACGCTCAGAAAAGGGCTCGCACCCTAAGCTGTGGCGACGGAGACGCGAACGCACACCACACCGACGACGAAGGGGTCCTGTGAAGAAGGCACCGACCATCAGAGACGTCGCGGCGACCGCTGGTGTCTCCGTGTCGGTCGTCTCACGCGTGCTGAACGACGGCTCGGGGCCCGTCGCGGTCGCCACCCGAGAGAAGGTCGTCGCGGCCATCGCCGAGCTGGGTTTCCGCCCGCGCGCGGCCGCCCGAGAACTCAACGGGGCGGGCCTCACCATCGGCCTCATGCTGGCCGACCTCACCAATCCGTTCTTCGCTCGCCTCGCCGACCGCATCGTCTGGGAGGCCAGGGGCCGCGGCGTGCAGGTCGTGCTCACCACGACCCAGGAGGATCCGCACATCGAGGCGGAGACGCTCGCCACACTGCTCGACCGATCGGTGGGAGGCGTCATCGCGACCCCCACCGGCGACAACATCGATCAGTGGTCGCGACTGCAAGACGTGGGAGTCGACCTCGTGTTCGTCGACCGGTCGATCGCATCGCTCGAGAACACCGACGTCGTCAGCATCCAGAACGAGGCCTCGGCCGCCAGCGCCACTCAGCATCTGATCGCCCTCGGCCACCGTCGGGTCGCCGTGATCTCGGGACCCCTCAGCACGTCGACGGGCGCCGCGCGCGTCGCCGGGTACCAATCGGCGTTGACGGCCGCGGGCATCCCGGCCGACCCCGCCCTCGTTCGAGGTGTGCCGTTCCGTGGCGATGCCGGAGCCGACGCGGTGGCCGCACTGCTCGCCATGCCTCTCGCCGAGCGGCCGACCGCGTTGCTGGTCGCGAACACCGCGCAGGTGCAGTCGAGCATGCGCCAGCTCTATCAGATGGGCGTCGACATTCCGCGCGAGCTGTCGGTGGTCGTCTTCGATGACAATCCGTGGACCGAGCTCGTCTCGCCGCCGCTCAGCGTCATCCGCCAGCCGATCGATATGCTGGCCCGGCACTCTGTTGATCTCGTATTGGGCCGCATGCAGGGCAAGCTGCCCGTCGGCCCGCGGTTCATCGAGGTGCAGGCCGAGTTCGTTTCGCGCAGCAGCAGCGCTGCACCCGACCCCCAGGAGTCCCATGTCTGAAGCAGTCGTCGTCACCGTCACTTTCCGCCCGGTCGCCGGCGCGCACGATGACCTCGTGAAGGCGCTTTCGGCCGGTATCGCCGAGGTGCACACCGAGACGGGATGCGAGCTCTACGCCATTCACGACGCTCCCGATGGAACGATCATCATGCTCGAGAAGTGGAGCTCGGCCGAGGACCTCGAGGCCCACGGGGCGGGCGAGATCGTGGCGCGCATGAACGCGACTCTGGTCGGCCTGCTCGAGTCTGCTCCCGAGATCACCCTGCTCTCGCCGATTCCTGCGGGAAGCAGCTACCAGGGCAAGCTCTGATGGCTGCGGTCGGCGAGAGCGGCCGCAGCGACGACGCCGTCGGCCGTGAGCTCGTGATCGTGGGCGGCGTCTCCGGTTCGGGAAAGTCGACCGTCGGCGCGCTGCTGGCTCAGCGCCTCGAGGTTCCCTTCATCGACGCCGACTCGTTGCACCCCGAGGCGAACGTCGCGAAGATGGCGGCGGGGCTGCCGCTCGACGACATCGATCGGGAACCCTGGCTGGTGCGCATCGGCGAGGTGCTCGCCGCGCATGTCGACAGCGGACTCGTGCTGGCCTGCTCGGCGCTGCGCCGCACCTACCGCGACACGATCCGAGCGGTCGAGCCCACCACCGTGTTCGTCACCCTGTCGGGATCCCGCGAGCTCATCGCGGCCCGCATGAACGCCCGCGCCGATCACTTCATGCCGGCATCTCTGCTCGACTCCCAGCTCGCCGCTTTCGAACCCCTCGAGACCGACGAGACGGGAGCCGACGTCTCGGTCGACGCCGAGGTAGGCGACATCGTCGCGGCGGCCTACCGAGTGGTGCGCCCAGCCGCCGCACGCTAACGCGCACGAGCCGAGCCCGCGGCATCCGCGCCCGTTCGGTCTATGCGCTGCTGGTCGACCAGCAGCGGATGCGCCGAACAGGCGCGGACTCCCGCAGTCCGGGGCGGCGCGCGTCAGGCGCGCAGAGGGATCGAGCCGACCAGCACTCCGACGGCGAGCATCGCCAGCGAGACGATCACGGCTCGCCACAGCACCTTCTTGTGGTGATCGCCGAGGTTCACGTTGGCGAGCGAGACGAGCAGCAGGATGGCCGGCACGAGCGGACTCTGCAGATGCACGGGCTGTCCCGTGATCGACGCCCGGGCCATCTCGACCGGAGCGATCCCGAAGTGCGACGCGCTCTCTGCGAGCACCGGCAGGATGCCGTAGTAGAACGCATCGTTCGACATGAAGAACGTGAACGGAATAGACAGCACACCCGTGATGACGGCGAGGAACGGGCCCATCTCCGCCGGGATCACCTCGGTGATCCACGAGGCCATCGCCGTCACCATTCCGGTGCCGTTGAGAACGCCGACCAGCACGCCGGCGGCGAGAACCATCGAGACGACGCCGACGATCGACGGCGCGTGAGCCACGATCTCGTCGGCCTGGCTCTTGAGCTTCGGAAAGTTCACGATCAGCGCGATCGAGGCGCCGACCATGAACACGAACGCGAGCGGGAAGAGGTCGAGCACGAGCAGCACCATGACGGCGACCGTCAAAATGAGGTTGAACCAGATGAGCTTCGGGCGCAGTGTCGCCCGGTTCGGGTCGAGCATCGTGTCGGCCATGGCCGTGTCTGCATCTTCGACGAGCGCCGCCGCTGCGACCCCGCCTCGGGCGCCGCGCACCGCGACGATGTTGCCGGTGTGCAGCGTGGCGGCGGCGCCGGGCTTCGAGCCCGCGCCGCGGAACAGGCGGGGGCCACCGAAGATGCCGTCGCCGCGGGTTCCGTCGAGACGTGACGTGTCGATCGACCCGGCCAGGCGGCGGCGCTCCCCCAGACCGAGGAACCAGGCGAACGCGAGGGTGATGATGAGTCCGGCGCCCAGGGAGGGCAGCATGGGCACGAAGATGTCCGTCGGCTCGAGCGAGAGAGCGGATGCCGCGCGCACCGTCGGTCCGCCCCAGGGCACGATGTTGAGGGTGCCGTTCATCAGACCGGCCACGCAGGTGAGCACCACCGGGCTCATTCCGAGCCGCAGGTAGATGGGCAGCATGGCGGACGTTGTGATGATGAAGGTCGTCGATCCGTCGCCGTCGAGAGACACCGCACCCGCGAGCAGGGCGGTACCCAGCACCACCTTCGCCGGGTCGTCTCCGAGAAGACGAGTGATCAGCCGGATGAGCGGATCGAACAGGCCGACGTCGATCATGATGCCGAAGTACATGATCGCGAACATGAGCAGCGCGGCCGTCGGTGCCATCGACGAGATCGCGTCGATCACCATGTCGCCGAGCCCGAAGCCCGCACCTGCGAAGAGACCGAAGATGGTGGGCACGACGATCAGTGCGACCATCGGGGTGAGTCGACGCGTCATGATGAGTGCCATGAAGGCCAGCACCATCACGAACCCGAGCACGACCAGCGTGCCATCCGATGGCGTGAAGGCCAGGTCGTAGCCTTCCTCCTCGGCGGCGGCCGCGAGGCCAGTGAGAACAGGGTGCATCTCGACTCCTTTGTCTGCGGCAGACGTTCTTCGTCAACCGGATCACGCGAATCTATGGACTTCTCGCGCGCACCGCGCGGTATGTCTCATTGGAGGACCTTCTGCGCAAAGCGCGGGTTCAGCGCATTATGCTCACGGTGGAGGAATGATGAGGTTCTCGACGCGGGTGGTGATGCTGCAGACGGTGACGGCCGTCGCAGTGGTGGCGGTGTGCGCCGTCGTCTTCCTGCTCATCGGTATTCAGCAGCTGCGCACCGAGGCCGAGAACTCCGCCCTCAACATCGCCCGTACCGTAGCCGTCGACCCGCAGGTGCGCGCCGACGTCGCCGAGGCCAGCGCCGATCCGGGCACACCCCAGGCTGCGGATCTTCGAGACGGCGAGCTGCAGAGGCTCGCCGGCGCGGTGACCGAACGAACCGGCACGCTGTTCGTCGTGATCACCGACGACCACGGCATCCGGCTCGCCCACCCCGACGCCGACGCGCTCGGCCAGCCCGTGAGCACCGACTTTCGCGAGGTGCTCGCCGGAAAAGAGGTCGTGACCTGGCAGCAGGGCACCCTGGGAGTCTCGGCCAGGGCGAAAGTTCCCGTGCTGCCTCCCGACGGAGAGGGCGCTGCGCCCGTCGGCGAGGTGAGCGTGGGCTTCGAGCCGTCGAGCGTCTTCAACGACCTCCCCACGCTGATCGCCGGAATCGTCGCCGCAGCCGCAGCCGCTCTGCTGCTGGCGGCCTTCTCGGCGATGCTGTTGCGCCGGCGGTGGGAGCGCCTGACCCTCGGCCTTCAGCCGGAGGAGCTCGTGGCACTCGTGCAGAACCAGGCGGCCGTGCTCGACGGCGTGGGCGACGGCGTCGTCGCGCTAGACGAACACGGGCTGGTGCGTCTCTGCAACGAGACGGCGCGCGGCCTGCTCGGTCTCTCTGAGCCGGAGGGCCGGAGCCTCGCCGATCTGGGTGTCGCGCCGGCCATCCTCGTCGCCGTGCGCGAAAAGACGGCGGGAGACGGCATCGTGTCTGGAGAGCGTGTTCTCTACGTCGATGCACAGCCGGTGCGCCGCGACGGTCGCGATCTCGGTACGGTGCTGATCGTGCGCGACCGCACGGATCTGATGGCCCTGAGCGAACGCCTCGAGACGGTGCGGGCGATGACGAGCGCGTTGCGCGTGCAGCGGCACGAGTTCGCCAATCGCCTGCACGTTGCGGCTGGCCTGCTCGACGCCGGCCGGGGCCCGGAGGCGCGGGAGTTCCTCGGCGAACAGCTGCAGCGCGGTCCGGTGGACTACCCCGTCGAGAACATCGAGCTGATCGGCGATGCTCTGCTTCACGCGCTCATCGGCGCGCATGCGCTCGAGGCGGGCGAGCGGGGCGTGAGGGTGTCGGTCGCCGCCGACTCGCTGTTGCTGTCTCCGCTCGGTGACGTCGAGGATGTGGCCGCGGTGCTCGGCAACCTCGTCGACAACGCCGTGCGCGCCGCGGTTGCCGGGCACGAGCCACGCCGTGTAAGCATCGGCTGTTACGGCGACGGCGCGGACCTCGTGCTCACTGTGTCGGACTCGGGGCCGGGCGTCGCCGAGACAGACGACCTGTTTCGTCGCCGCGAGGGCTCCCGCGTCGACACCTCGGCCGGCGCCGCCGATCGCGTGCACGGCCTGGGCGTCGGTCTGCCGCTGTCGCGCGAACTCGCCCGCCGTCACGGCGGCGACGTCTGGCTCATCGCCTCGGGCAGACCGGATGCCGACGAGCTCGACTCGCGCGCCGACCCGGCGGGCCCGGGTTCGGGCCGCGGCGGGTCGGATACCGAAGAGGACCTCTCGGGTGCCGTCTTCGGTGCACGCCTGCGCAACGTACTCGACATCACATCTCCTTCGAAGGATCACGCCCTATGACCGCACCCGTTCGCGTCCTCGTGATCGAAGACGACTTCCGCGTCGCCGGACTGCACCGCGACATCGTCGCCGAACGACCCGGCTATCTGGCCCTTGAACCCGTGCGCACGCTCGCCGAGGCGACTATTGCACTGCGCTCCGAGCGCCCTGATCTGTTGCTCGTCGACGCGTTTCTGCCCGATGGCGACGGCGTAGCGTTCCTTCGCGATGTCGGAGTCGACACCTTCGTGCTCTCCGCCGCGACCGACGCCGGCACCGTGCGGCGCGCTCTGCGCTCCGGAGCGCTCGGCTATCTGATCAAGCCGTTCGCGCAGCGCGCGCTCACCGACCTCCTCGATCAATACCTGCGCTTCCGCAACATCCTCGACGAGGAGCGAGCGGTCACCCAAGAAGACATCGATCGGGCCCTGGCGATCCTCCGAGCGGGCGGCGACTCTCCCTCGGTCTCCCGTTCCGCGACCGAGCAGGTTCTGCTCGAGGCTCTGGGTGACACCGAGTCGTCGGCGTCGGAGATCGCGGACCGCGCAGGCGTCTCGCGGGCGACGGCGCAGCGGCACCTCTCGGCCATGGCGGCGCGCGGCGTGGTCGACGTGCGACTTCGTTACGGCACGACCGGTCGCCCCGAGCACCGCTACCTGCGGGTGCACGCGTGACGCCGATCGTTCTGCTCGACCAGGTCGTGCACACCAACTACGGGCAGTTCACCCTGGAATGGGACTCCTCGGGCACCACCTGGGACGGCGACGCAGATCGCTTCTTCGCCGGTCAGCTCAACGGCTGGATCGGCGCCGCGGTCGAGGGAGTCGTGGTCGTGGTGCTCGCCCGATACGGGGGCGGCTCCGCTCTGCGTGCCGAACTCTGGCCCCAGGAGCCGCAGCAAGAGGCCCCGACGGATGCAGGCTGGGAGGACTCCGTGGAAGTCTCGATGACCGTCTCTGCCGGTGACTCCGTCGGCTGGGGCACCTGGAGCTGGGCAGACAGCGGCACCCTCGACCTTCCCGCAGGAAGCTACCGGCTACGCGCGAGTGCCCGCGGCCGTGACGCGGGTCAGGCGGGCGAGTTCGATCCCGATGTCGTCGACTTCTACCTCCTTCAGTTCTGGTTGGCACCACCAGCTCCCGACGCGGTCCTGCGCACGGCAAGCGCCGATGCGGCTTATTGGAACAAGGAGTGGGGCAGCCGCCGCTGACCACGGCAGGGAGTGTCGAGTAGTCGACGCTAACCTCCGCATCGAGCGCGGACCACGCCTTACTGCGCACCACCATCACCATCCCCACCCCGCCCTCTGCTGCCCGGCCGCGCGGGCCGGGTTGTTCCTACCGTGCCATCCGGGCTCGCGCACGTGCGGTGTGCCGTTGATCATCACGAGTTGCCATGCCGAGGTCTGGATCGTGGCGTGATGGAACGGGCACAGCAACGCCAGGTTGTCGACGTCGGTGCGTCCGGCCAGAAAGCTGCTGCTTGTCCACGGAATGACATGGTGCGCCTGACAGCGCGAGGGCGGCGACAGGCATCCGGGAATCACGCAGCCCCCGTCGCGCGCGGCGAGGGCTCTTCGTTGTCGGCGACTCGCCAGTCGCCGCGTCTTTCCTTGGCTCAGCACTTGGCCCGCCGCACCGAAGACGGTCGCCGTGAGCTCTGCATCGCACCCGAGCATCTGAATCGTGCTCATCGGGATCGGTTCGGGGCTGCCGTCTATCCAACCGACGCCGTGGCCCGCTTCGAGGTCTCTCGCCGTGACGTGCACGGTGATGGTCGGCGCCGACCCGTTCAGTCGAGATGCCGAGGGTGACGCCGCGGCCAACTCGATCAGCGCCATCACCGCGTCGAGAAGCTTCTGCTCGGCCGTGCGCGGGTCGACGACCGCGAAGCCATCCGGGTCGGAGATGTCACTCGGGGCAGAAGTGCCACTCGGGCCAGCTGCACCGCTCACGCCAGGGTCACCCTCGGCACCCCCGCCCGGCGCATCCGGCGCATCCGGCGCATCAGGGTCAGCCGTGCGCGGACTCAGAATCGAGTCGACCGCCGCAAGGAACACCCCCAGCTGCAGGGGCGGAAGCGCATAGCAGCCGCGAGCCATGCCGTCGGCGCCCACCCTCGGGTAGCTGAACCCTCGCAATTGCTGCTTGACGGCATCCCGAGGCTCGGCCCCATCGGGGTCGAGATGCTCACGGATGCGCGCAGCGAGTCGCGCAAGCCCGTCGACCGTGTAGCGGGGTGCCAGCCACCCGCTGGCGTCGGGCTCGCCGAAGGTCTCAGTGGCCGCCTCGACCAGGCGCTGCTCGGCCTCGTCGACCGCCTCGGACCACGTGACGTGCGACACCACCTCGGACAGGGAGCGGCAGATGATCGAAGCGGCATCGACCCCGACCTGGCCGGCGAAGAACGCACTCTCGACCGCGGGAAAGCGACTGGGCAGCGGCAAGCCCGTCGGCGACAGCGAGGAGCGCACGAACCGCCCCAGGGCCACGCGCCCACCCGCCGTGCGTTCGGAGATATTCGCCGTGGCCGCGACCAGCTTCTTGGCCGACGCGAATCCGTGCCTATAGGCCAGGCCCGAGCCCTCGAGCTCGCGCCGCGACTCGTGCTCGACCTCTGCCGCGACCCAGGTGCGGGCCGCGTCGCTGGCGCGGCCCACGTCTTCCCACGCGTGCACGGCCTCGAGCAAGCCGTCGCCCGACACGGCCCCCGCCATCACCGCACCACGCTGCCCGTCGAGCAGCTCACGCAGGCGCGCCGCAATCTCGCTGAGCGATGCGTCGTGAAGGTCCATACGAGAATTCAAGCAGCAGCCACCGACACTGCCATCGTTCTACCAAACCATCCCTGACCAGCCCATTCCCCTGTGGATAACCGCTCACCCCACCCATCTGTGGAGGACGAGACACCCGATCACGCCCACGCCCGCCTATCCACATCAGCCGCCCCTGATTAGCATCGGAATCATGCCCATCAAGCTCGATAACGTCGCCATCGCCGTGCGCGATCTCGATGCGACCATCGCCTTCTTCACCGACCTCGGCCTCACCGTCATCGGCCGCGACGAGGTGAGCGGCGAGTGGGCCGACACCGCGGTCGGCCTCGATGGGAATCACGCCAAGATCGCCATGCTGCAGACCCCAGACGGCAACGGCCGCATCGAGCTCTTCGAGTACATCCACCCCGCCGCCATCGAGACGACGCCCACGCTGCCCAACGAGATCGGCATGCACCGCATCGCCTTCTCGGTCGACGACATCGACGAGTCGCTCGCCATAGCGGCGAAACACGGATGCACCCCGCTTCGCGGGGTGGCGACCTAGGCGGACCTCTACAAGCTCGCCTACGTGCGAGGCCCGAGCGGCATCATCGTGATGCTCGCTCAGGAGCTGCAGAAGAGCTGACGATCGCGCCCGCGGGTCCCGCCCGGCGCCTAAATGCTTACCCTTCGACGCAGAACCGCAATGTTTGCGCGAGAACACTGCGGAAATGAGCGACTGCGCACCGCCCCGAGTTGCATAAAAATGCCGCTTCCCTTCATCGGAAGGCGGCATTTTTGTGCAACTCGGCGCACGGTCGGCCGCCGTCGGCCGCCGCAAGCCGCCGTGAGACCCGGCGTCTCGACAAAACTCGCCGCGTTCAGCCTTTCGGTGTATTGTCGACAAACGACAGTCGTCTGCATCTCGGGCGGCTGCGTCTGTCCGCATGACCTGCGCGACCCCACGCTGAGGAGCCTCGATGACCATCTCCCCCTCGATTCGTCAGACCTCGTCGGAGGCCACCGTCTCCCCGAGCGACCGCGTTCTGCGCACCCATCTGCCGAAGCGCGAGGCCACCCCGGGCGTCTCGGTGCGCGAGGCCGACGTCTCACTCCGTCTCGACGGCGGAGGCAATGGACTTCTCGATACCACCCACTTCGACACCGTGCGCTTTCCCCCTCCCGCCTGGATCCAGGCCGAGATGGCGACCGCCATCGACAACGGGTCGTGGGCGTACACCCCCTACCGCGGCGCCCCCGAGGTGCTCGAATCGCTCGCCGGCCCCATCTCGACCTTCCTCGGTTCCGACGTGGGCGCCGAGAACCTGGCCCTCACCCCCGGCACCCAGGGCGCGATCTTCACCACCCTCTCGGCCATCGTGAACGAGGGCGACCTGGTACTGCTCGCCGACCCCGACTATCTCTTCTGCGAGCGCATCCTCGAGTTCCTCGGCGCCCGCGTCGAGCGCATCCCCCTGCTCTTCGACACCGACGAGCCGACCCTCGACCTCGAGCTCATCGAGAAGCTCAGCGCCGAGAAGCCGAAGCTGCTGATGTTCAGCCACCCCAACAACCCCACCGGCGCGATCTACTCCGAGGCCATGATCGCCCGGGTCGCCGAACTGGCCGTCGCCGGCGACTTTCTCGTGATGGTCGACGAGCTCTACAGTCGCCTCGTCTACGGCAACACCCCGTTCCATCACCTGCGCACGCAGCCCGGCATGCCGGAGCGCTCGATCACGCTGCTCGGCCCGTCGAAGACCGAGTCGATGAGCGGATTCCGCATCGGCGTGATCGTCGCCCCGAACAGCATCATCCAGAACGTCGAGCAGTGCCTCGCCATGACCTCTCTTCGCGCACCGGCCTACTCTCAGCGCCTGCTCGGTCGCTGGCTCACCGGCGACGCCGACTTCCTCGCCGAGCGCATCGCCGACCTCGAGGCGCTGAGAGACATGACCGTCGCCAAGCTCGGTGCGGTTCCCGGCCTGCATATGCACCCGCAGAACGGCACCGCCTACCTCTTCGTCGACGTCTCGGCCTTCGGCGCGACCGACGTGGAGATTGCGGGGGCCCTGCAGCGCGAGGCCCGCGTCATCGTCTCGCCCGGGTACCAATTCGGTGCGCAGGGAACCGGCCACTTCCGCATCTGCTACGCCCGCGACGAGTCCGAGTGGGCCGCCGCCCTCGACCTCATGGTGACGTGCCTCACGGGCTTCGCCACCCGCGCGGGCATCTCGGCGTGAGCGACGCCACCGACCCCGCCGCACCGGATGCGCCGCGCCCCGCAGGCGCGTACGCCGTCGCTCGCGCCGTCGGCGACCTCGTGCACACGGCGGGCATGACCCCGCGCCGAGACGGCACACTGGTCGCCCGGGGCACCCTCGGCGACACGATCGACGACGACAGCGGCCGCGAGCTGGCCGCCCTCGCGACCGAGCGCGCGCTCGACGCGGCCACGAGCATCCTGGGCCCGGGCGAGCACCTCGTCGAGGTTGTCTCGCTCACGGTCTTCATCGCTGCGACCCCCGGCTACGAGCGCCACAGCAGCATCGCCGATGCCGCCAGCGCCGTGATCGTCGACCGGATGCCCGGGGCACCGCTGCCCGTGCGGGCCGCCGTGGGCGTCGCGTCGCTGCCCGGCGGCGCTCCCGTCGAGGTGCAGCTCATCGCCCGATTCGCGTAGAGAACGCCGCGCGGCAGGCCCGACGCGCGGGGCCCCGACGTGCTGGGCCCCGACGCCCTGAGCCCCGACGCAATGGCGCCCCGCACAATGGACACCCGCACAGTGAAGCGCGCGCCCGGGTGAACACACCGGACGCGCGCAACTCGATCGACGAGCGGCTCAGTACCCCCGCGAGCGCTCGTACAGGTTCTTCAGCGGCTCCCCCGCGCGCCTGCGGCGCAGGTTCTCGAGGAACAGCTCGGTCAGTGTGGCGTTCTCACTCGCGACGGTCGAGGCGGAGTGCGGCGAGAGCAGAACGTTGTCGAGATCCCAGAGGGGAGAGTCGGCGGCAAGGGGCTCGCTCGTCACCACGTCGAGCGCGGCTCCGAGCAGTCGACGAGATCTCAGCGCCTCGATCAGCGCCTCCTCGTCGACGACCTGTCCGCGCGAAATGTTCACCACGATGGCCTGCTCGGGCAGTAGGGCGAGTTCGTCGCGCCCGATGAGGCCCTCTGTCTCGGGCGTGAGCGCGGAACACAGCACGAGCACATCGGTGCTGGGCAGCACCTCGGCGAGCCGCGACGTGTCGCTGAGCGTCACCGAGTCGGGCAACTCGTACGAGCCCCCTGGCCGGCCCACCGCCGTCACGCGCGCGCCCAGGGCGTCGAACACCGAGATCACGTTGCTTCCCATTCCGCCCACGCCCACGACCGAGACGCCGAGGCCCGCGAGCTGGCGCGTCGTGTAGCGCTCCCAGCGGTGCTGCCGCTGCTGCTCCTCGAGGTGTGGAACCCCCTTGATGAAGTGCAGCGCACCCGTGAGCGCGAATTCGGCGAGCGGCACGGCGTGCGTGCCGGCCGCGGTGGTGACGGTGATGTCGGATGCGTCGAGCCCGGTCCTCGACATGAAGGCGCCGATTCCCGCGCTGGTCGCCTGGATCCACTGCAGCTTCGGTGCGTTCGTCGGAAGACTGGATGGATCCCTCCAGTCGAAGTCGAACGCCACGTCGGCCTGGGCTAGGAGGCCGAGCCAGCGCTCCTCGGCGGCGGGGTCAAGGGCCGGCTTCACCCCTCCGTGGTCGGCCGCATACCGCGGTTCGGGCAGCAGTTCGGGTGCGTACAGCACCTCGACATCCCGGGCCGACGCGATGGCGTCGACGTACTGCTGCTCGAGAAACGTCGAGATGAGGATCTTCGTAGGCGAGGTCACTGGGCTCATTTCGCGAGGCGGGGAAGGGAGGCGAGCACGTCAGTCGTGAGTGCCGGCGAGGCCTCCGGCGACGAGACGACGGCACGGAGCTGGTCGAGCGGTCCGCACAGCACGGGCACGAGACCCGGTCCGTGGCCGGGCATCGGCGATCCACCATGGCAGATCACACCGATGGTGACCCAGCCGCCGCGGTAGCCCATGTTGTGACGCACGTCGAGGTTCTCGATGGCCCACAGTTCTCCGAGCCGCATGTCGCGTCCGGCGAGGTCGGGCGAGTCGTGCACCACGGCGAGGTCGACGTCCCACATCTGGGCGGGGCGGCCGATGCCGTTGCCGCAGACCTTGCTGGGCAGCACGCCCGCCACGTCGACGGATGCGACACCGTCGACGGTCGAGATCGGCAGCGATGCGAAGAGGGCGGGATCGACGTTCATGACCGCGACGTCGCCCGGCAGCCCCTCGGGCGCGAAGCCCTGGCCCAGCGAGCGCACGCTCATCTGGTCTCCGGGGAGGATCTTGGCCATGGTCTCGTCGTCGAACGCGGCGATGACGCGGCCGCTCTCGCCGCGCTTGCCCACGACGTGGCCGACAGCTCCCGCGGCGAGGCCCGAGCGGATGACGACCTCGTTGCCGATGCACGAGAACGCGGTGAGGCCGAATCGCGCGCCGGGGTCGGGGTGCACCAGCGTCACGCCGGGCGCGACGTGGTCGCCGTCGGTGCCGAAGACGCTGTCGCCGAGGTGCACTCCCAGCACGATTCCACCGTCGCCGGTGGGAACATACGGATGCCCGTCGCGGTCGATCTTGTAGGCCACCATCGGGGTGAGGGCGGCGTGCTCGGCGATGCCGAGCAGGTTGTTGGCGACGAGATCAGGCATGGTCTGCCTCCTGGTGAGCGGCGGATTCGGCGGAGTCGAGCGCGTGGGCGAGGTTCGCGGTGTCACTCACCGAGATGGAGAAGGCCGAGGCCGGGCCCGAGAGCAGGGTAGACGGACCGGGCCCGTGGCCGAACAGTCGGCATTCACCGGTGGAGATCACGCCGACGGTGACGTAGCCGGGCCGGTAGCCGCGGCCGAACGAGTGGTCCTGGTCTTCGAGCAGCACGAGGTCGCCGATGCGCAGCGATTCGAGCCCGAGCGACAGGTCGTCCGAGAGGCCGGGGTAGGCGCCCATCAGGTCGGTGTTCGCGAACTCCGACAGCATTCCTCCACCGGCGCCCGCGGCCTCGGCCGGAACTCGCATGGCGACCTCGACGGCGAGCGTGCCGTCGGGCGCGGTGGAGAACGGCAGATGGTCGACGAGCGACGGGGCGAGGTTCTTGACCCGGATCTGCGGGTGGTCGAGGAACTCGAGCCCCTGGCCGACGGCCTCGATGCTGACCTTGTCGCCGGTCGTGACCTGGGCGAGGTCGTCTGTCTCGAGGTCGGCGAGCACATAGGCGTGCTGGCCGAGCACCGTGCCCTGCGCTCCCGCCGCCGGACCGGAGCGCACGGTGATGGTGTTGCCGACGCAGCTCAAGAACTGCAGCGCCGCGTTGGCCTCGGCATTCGCGTGGCGAATGGAGAGGCCCGGCTCGAGGTGGTCGCTGGCATAGCCCGTGGCCGCGTCGCCGATGTGCGCGGCCATGGTGACCCCGCCCATGCCGGGCAGCAGAAACGGGTTGCCGTCGGCATCCACCCGGTAGCCGTGACGGTCGGCGAGCGGCGGCCACACCTCACCGGTGAGGATCTGGGTGACCAGGCGGTCGGCATTCGTGCGCAGAGTCATCGGCGCTATCCCTTCGCGATCGGAGCGGTGCCGAGCGAGAAGCCCCGCACCCGGATGGCCGGCGCGGAGGCCGAGCCGTTGAAGACGTTCATGAGCGGTTGGCTCAGGTAGTCGCGACCGACGCCGTCGACGCGGGCCAGAGCATCCAGAACGCTCATGGTGAAGCGCATCGACTCGACCGGATAGGCGATCTTGCCGTTCTTGATCATGAAGCAGGCGTCGCGGGTGACACCGGTGATCGTGGTGCGAACCGGGTCGACCGTGCGGGTGTACCAGAAGCGCTGCAGGTAGACGCCGTTCTCGATGCCCGAGATGAGCTCCTCCTCTGTCGGCTCGGAACCGCGCAGGATCACGTTCATGGGAATCGCGTGCGGGGCCTCCTCGCGGGCGATGTGGAAGTTGCCCGTGGACTCGCTCTTCAGGGCGTACGCGGTCTCGCGATCGGTCACCGCCGACTGCGCGATGCCGTGGGCGATCATCGGAACGTCGCGCTTCGATGTGCCCTGGAAGTCGAACGGGAACGGGAGCCCGACGTCGCTCGTCGCGTCGTCGTGAACCGAGACGAGCGACGAGGCCACGAGTTCGCCTCCGCGATTCGCGATGGCCCCGAATCCTGCGCTGAGGGCCGAGCCCGTGAATCCGAACGCGCCGAAGAAGTCGAGCAGTTCGCCGGCGGCCAGGGGGCCGAGAACGACGTCGTATTCGCCCGGTTCGAGCTTGGCCCTGCCTCGGGTTCTGGATGCCTCGGCGAGGGTGCGAGTGACGGCCGCCTCGGCGCCGAGCCGGTTCGAGAACCGCGACATGTCCTTCCAGTGCGAGGAGCCGTCGTCGATGCGCACGGTCAGCGACCCCTGCGCCTCGGACGCATACGCGTAACGCGAGAGGTGGGCTTCGCGATCGTGGAACGCCACCTCTGTGACCGCGCGACCGAACATGCCGGCGGCCTGTCCGCCCAGCGCGTTCGCCTCGTTCATGGCACGGTCCGCGAGGCGGGCGTGGTCGGCGACCGACCAGGCGGCGGTGTCGTCTCCCCAGAGCAGCGAGCTGTCGAACGCGCTGGCCACGGTGTCGGTTCCGGGAGCGGGCAGGTCGGTGCGCAGCGGCGCCGGGGCGGCCCCGTCTTTCGCCTGCTGGGCGGCGGCCGCGCAGGCGCGGTCGACCGCGGCGCCGAGCGCGCCGAACGAGCTGGATGCCGCGCGCGAGACTCGCCCGTCGACCTCGGCTCGCACCATGATCTGCACCTCGTCGATCGCCTGGCTCTGGTGCACCCGGGCTCCGGCGAAACGGGTGAAGTCGCCCGAGCGCGAGGTGATGAACGCCTCGACCTTGTCGGCGGGAGCGTCCTGCAGAGCGCGCTCGAGCGCATCCGTCGCGCGGTCGCCCCCGAGGGCGGGCGCGAATGTCTCCGCGGTGCGAGATGAGGTGATGTCGGTCATTTGTCGACTCCGATCCGAACGTTGCGCACGAGAGTGGGTGAGGCCCCGTGGCCGAGGAACCCCCACTGCTTGGGTTCGCCCTTGCCGCAGGGCATGCCGAAGGCCTTGAACTCCTCGGGTCCGGCGACGGCCTCGACCGACTGCCAGAACTCGGGGGTGGTTCCTCCGTACGAGAATCCGCGCAACAGGCGGCCGCGCTTGCCGTTGGTGACCTCGTAGGCGACCTCGGTGCCGAACTGGAAGTTGTGCCGACGCTCGTCGATCGACCAGCTGCGGTTGTCGTCGATGTAGAAGCCGTTGCCGAGGCGATCCTCGAGCTCCTCCGTCGATCCGGAGCCCGGCTCGAGGAACACGTTGGTCGAGAAGCACACGGGCAGGTAGCCCCAGCCATCGCTCCGCGCGGCGCCGGTGGACTCGGCGCCGATGCGCGCGGCCGAGTCCCTGGTCGACAGGAAGTTCTGGATGATGCCCTCGCTGATGAGGGGTTTGCGCGATGCGGGCACGCCCTCGTCATCGAAGCCGAACGAGCCCCGCGTACCGGGGACGGTCGGGTCGGAGGTGATGTTCACCGCGGGCGAGCCGTACTTCATCGACCCCGCGGCATCCTTCGTGATGAACGAGGTGCCGGCGTAGTTGGCCTCGTCTCCCAGAATGCGGTCGAGCTCGAGCGCGTGACCCGTGGACTCGTGGATCTGCAGCGCCATCTGAGCCGGGCCGATGATGAAGTCGGCGTATCCGGCCGGGGCCAGCGGCGCGGTGAGCAGCTCGACGGCCTCGCGGCCGATGCGGTCGGCCTCTTCCACCATGCGCAGACCCTCCACGTACTCCCAGCCCGCCTGGGCAGTGTTGCCGTGGAACGAGTTCGGGAACGACCGGCGCTGCATCGTGCCGTTGCCGGCCGCGTTCACGAGCGCCATGGCTCCGCTCTCGATGAAGTGCTGGTGCTGCACCGACCCCTCGGTGTTCGCGAAGTGCCGATGCTGACGCTTGGCGTTGAGCCCGGCCTGGGCCATCACTATCTCGGCAGGCTTGCTGGCCGCCGCGAGGATCTCTGCGAGCAGGTCGTAACGTGCCGACGACGAGACCCCGAACGGATCGATGGCGACCTCGGTGAGGTAGCGACCACTCGCGGCCGGCAGCGGCGGGAGCTCGGTGCGGTAGGCGTTGCTCACGGAGTCGGCCGCCCGCGCGTTGGAGAGCGCCCGGCTCGCCGCGATAGAGACGTCGGCCGTATCCCAGATCGGCAGAGAGGCGAAGCCCCAGCTGCCGCGATAGAGAACACGCACTCCGATGCCGAGATTGTTCTCGACGCGCTCGTCGACGCCGGCCTCGAGTGTCGAGTAGAGCCGCAGCTCCTCGGCCTCGATGAGGCGCACGTCGGCGTAGTCGACGCCGGGCACATCGACCGCGGCGAGCGCGATCTGCAGCATTCCGGCGGCTGCCTCGTCGCTGGCGAGATCGCCCCAGGCGTGGGGGTCGAGCCCCACCGAGGCAGCGGTCACGGTGTCGAGGCTCATCAGCGAACCAGCTCGCCCTCGGTGTCGGTCGCGGAGGAGTCCAGCTCGGCAGCGGTGTCGGTCGTCGCGAGCGGGAAGTCGCACCAGGCGCGGGTGCGGAACGACTTCTCGAACGCGTTGATCGTCTCCTGCACGAGCGCGCCCTGTCCGAAGTCGCCCTGGTTGAACTCCTCGCCGCTCAGGATCTCGGTGGCGAAGTCCTTGACCAGGTTGGAGTAGAAGAGGAACGGCCACGGCTCGGTCGACGCTCCGCCCTCGGGGAAGTACTCCTGCGGGATCTCGAGCTCGACGAACTCGACCGAGTCCTTCTTCGCCACCTTGATGGTCTGGCAGATTCCGTTCTCCTCGACGAGGCGCACGATGATCGCACCCTCGGAACCGTAGATGCGCGCCTCGATGCCGGGGAAGTTGCCCACGGTCACGTACGACGACTGGATGCTGCCGAGCCGGTTCTTCTCGAACTCGGCGATCCACATGTCGCCGTCGTCGATGTTCATGGCCTGCATCTTGCCGGTGTCGCGCACCATGCGCTCGGGAACGAAGTTGCGCATCGTGCCGACGACGGATGTCATGGGCGCGTCGAGCCACCAGTGCATGATGTCGATGATCGGGGCGCCGTAGCCCTCGATCGACGACACCGCGATGCGGTCGGGCGAGGCCTCGAGGTCGACCTGGCGTAGCGGGGTCTGCGGGTCGAGCCACTGGCTGTTCTGCTCGTAGCCGTTGAAGATGTAGGGCTCGCCGATGTAGCCGGTGTCGATCAGGTACTTGGCGAACTGGATGGCCGGGGCGAAGCGGAAGGTGAAGCCCAGCTTGGTCTTGACACCCTTCTGAGCGGCGAGCTCGGCGGCGCGTCGGGTCTCGAGGTAGTCGCTGTTCACGGGCTTCTCACACAGCACGTGCTTACCAGCGGCGATGGCGGCCATCGAGATCTCGAAGTGCATGGCGTTGCCGGTAGCCACGTCGATCACGTCGATGTCGGGGTCGTTCACCAGTTCGCGGTAGTCGGTCACAGCGCGGGCGATGCCGAACTCCTCGGCGGCGGCCTTCAGAGCCTCCTCGTTCACCTCGGCCAGGGCGACGACCTCGACCCGGGGGTCACGCTGCCAGCCGGGGATGTGCGAACGAACGGCCCAGCGACCGGCTCCGACGACGGCGACGCGAAGTTTGGGGGTGTCCATGGTGAATCTCCTTTGAAATTGAGCGGGGTGACGAAATAGAGAGAACGAAAGAGGTCGGGCGAGCTCAGCTGTTGAGGCGCACGCGGGGGTCGATGACCGAATAGAGCAGGTCGACGATGAAGTTGACGACCACGATGAAGATGGCGGCGAAGAGCACGGTGCCCACGATCATGGGGGTGTCGAGGTTCGAGATGGCGTCGAATGCGAGACGCCCGATGCCATTGAGTCCGAACACGGTCTCCACGATCACGACGCCGCCGAGGAAGTAGCCGAAGTCGAGGCCGATCATCGTGATCAGGGGAATCGCGATGTGCCTAAAACTGTGCCTCCAGAGAATGACGTGCTCCGGCATCCCCTTCGCCCTGGCCATGCGCACGAACGGCGAGTCGAGCGTCTCGATCATGTTCGTGCGGGTCATGCGGGCGTACCAGGCGCCGCCGCCCGCGCCGAGCGTGAAGGTGGGCAGAACGAGGAACCAGATCACCGGGTCGCCGAGGCCGTTGAGCGGGAAGAGGCCCCAAGTGAAGGCGAAGTAGTAGATCAGCAGCAGACCGAGCCAGAAGGGCGGAGCCGAGAGGCCGATCAGCGAGATGAACGTGATCACGCGGTCGACCCAGCTACCGCGGCGGTAGGCAGCGTAGATGCCGGCGGGCACCCCGAGCAGGATCTGCCAGATGATTCCGCCGACGGCGACGAGCAGTGTCGTCGGCAGCGCCGCGGCGATGCGCCCGAACACCGGTGTCTCGCGCAGCACATACGAGGTGCCGAGGTCGCCCGTGAGCAGCCGGCCGATGAAGCCGAGGTACTGCTGCCACAGCGGCTCGTCGAGGCCCAACTGCTTGTGAATGGATGCGATGGTCGCGGCACTGGCATTGGGTCCGGCCAGGGTCGTGGCCGGGTCGGCCGGCACCGCGTAGACGAGAAGGAAGGCGAGGCTGACCACGCCGAAGAGCACGATCGCCATCTGACCGAGGCGACGCAGGATCCACCAGAACATATGCGACTACCTCGCCGTCGGGGTCGATGAGTTGAGCATGTCCGACAGCCAGTCGCCCACCAGGTTGAACGCCATCACGGTGACGATCAGGCAGATTCCGGGAATGAAGAGCATCCACGGCGCGATCTGGAAGTAGGTGCTTCCGTCTGAGATCATCTGGCCCCACGACGCCTGCGGAATGGGAACGCCGATGCCCAGGAACGACAGCGCGCTCTCGATGAGGATCGACGAGGCGACGCCGAGGGTCGTGTAGACGATGATCGCCGGCACGAGGTGCGGCAGGATGTGACGCCACATGATCGTGCGGTGCGACAGGCCCAGCGTGCGTGAGGCCACGACGAACTCGCGCTCCTTGAGCGACACCACCATGCCGCGGATGATGCGGGCGAGCGTCGTCCAGTAGATGAGCGCGATCACGATGATCACGTTGACGGTGCTGCGCGTGGTCACGGCGATGAGCGCGGTGCAGAGCAGCAAAATGGGGAACGAGATGACCACGTCGGTGATGCGCATGAGCACGGCCTCGACGACACCGCCGAAGTAGCCGGCCACCACGCCCACCAGAACACCGAAGGCGGTGGCGAGACCGTTGGCGACGATGCCGATGATCAGCGAGACCTGGGCGCCGTAGATGAGTCGCGAGAGCAGGTCGCGCCCGAGCGCATCGGTGCCGAGCAGGAACCCCGGCGTTCCCGGCGGCAGCGGCTGCCCCTGCGGGCCAAGACCCTGGTCGGGGAAGGTCTGCAGCGGGTCGTGCGGTGAGAGGAGCGGGGCCGCCAGGGCGATGAGCGCCAGCAGCACGAGCACGATGATCGAGATCAGCGCGGCGGGATCTCTGGTGAGGCTCCGCCACACCTCGCGGGCACGCACGGGCTTGTCACCCAGCTCGGCCGGGTCGACGATCGCCGCGGCGGGAATAGCTTCGCTCATGACTCGGCCACCACCAGTTCGGGGTCGGCGAAGTGGCAGGCCGCGACCTGGCCGGATGCCGTGGGCCGGGCTGCCGGAGAGACCGTTCGGCAGACATCCTGGGCCAGCGGGCAGCGGGGGTGGAAGCTGCAGCCGGACGGCGGATTCGTGGAGCTCGGCGGCTCGCCCGTGAGCCGCACGCGAGGAAGGCGCACGGTGCGGTCGATGACCACGGGCTCGGGAACGGCCGAGAGCAGGGCGCGGGTATAGGGGTGCTGGGGGCGGTCGAAGATCTCGTCGCGCGTGCCGATCTCCACGATCTTGCCGAGGTACATGATGCCCACGTAGTCGGCCATGAAACGCAACGTCGAGAGGTCGTGAGAGATGAAGAGGTAGGCGAGGCCCAGCTCCTCCTGCAGGTCCTTCAACAGGTTGAGCACCTGGGCTCGCACCGAGACGTCGAGTGCCGACACGGCCTCGTCGCACAGGATGAGCCGCGGGTCGACGCTGAGCGCACGTGCGATCGAGACGCGCTGACGCTGGCCGCCCGAGAGCTCCCTCGGCTTGCGCGACGCGAAGCTGCGCGAGAGGCCCACCTTGTCGAGCAGCTCGTGCACCTCGGCCATCGGGCTCACGGGCTTGTTCGTCTTGCGCAGCTTGATCGCCTCGAGCAGCGTCTGCGACACCGTCATGCGCGGATCGAGCGAGTCGTACGGATCTTGGAAGATCATCTGCATCGTCTGCCGGTACTCGGCCAGGCGACGGCCCTTGAGCCCGGTCACGTCTTCACCGTTGAGGTTCATCGATCCGCCAGACGGCGTGTTGATGCCCATCAGCGTTCGGGCGATCGTGCTCTTGCCCGATCCGGATTCGCCCGCGATACCGAGCGTGGTGCCGGCCTCGAGCTGAAAGCTCACGCCGCGCACGGCGGGCACGGATGCGGCCTTGCGGCCGGGCCCCGCCGAACGCCGGAAGGTGACTTCGAGGTCGTTGACCTCGAGAAGAGAGGTGCTCATGCGGCGGTCGCTCCCTCGCTGATCGCGAACGCGGCCGGGGCGGCGACGCCGCACGCGACCAGCTGCTCAGGGGTTCCGGCGAACGTGGTCGTGGTGCTCGTGGCGGTGGTGTTCGTGGGCCGGGTGTTTTCGGCGGGCACGAGTGCCGGGTCGATCGTGAGGCACGTGTCGATGACCGAGGCGCACCGCGCGGCGAACGAGCATCCGGCCGGCCGGTGACCCGCGGTGGGCGGAGCGCCCGAGATCGAGCGCAGCCGACGAGGAATCGGCTCTCCGAGCTTGAGGATCGAGGCCAGCAGCGCCTTGGTGTATGGATGCTGGGGGTCGCCGACGATCTGCTCGGCGGTGCCCTGCTCGACGATTCTGCCGGCGTACATCACCAGGATGCGGTCGCAGAAGCTCGAGATGACGCCGAGGTCGTGGCTGATGAGAATGACGCCGGTGTTGAGTTCGCTGGCCATGTTGTCGAGCAGGTCGAGCACCTGTGCCTGCACGGTCACGTCGAGCGCGGTCGTCGGCTCGTCGGCGATCAGCAGCTTCGGCGCGCAGGCGGTGGCGATCGCGATGCAGACCCGCTGACGCATGCCGCCGGAGAACGCCCCGGGAAAGTCGCTGAGCCGCGACTCGGCGTCGGGAATGCCCACCTTCTGCAACAACTCGATGGCCCGGGTGCGACTCTCGGCCTTCGAGAGACCGAGGTGCACCTGCAGCGACTCGGTGATCTGGCGGCCGATGCGCATCAGCGGGTTCAGGCTCGACATGGGGTCTTGAAAGACCATGGCGGTCTGCGAGCCGCGCCAGGTCTGCAGTTTCTTGGGCGAGAACGACATCACGTCTTCGCCCTCGAAGAGCACCATTCCCTGAGACACGGTGCCGGGGCTGGGCACGAGACGCATCAGAGCCTGCGAGGTCAGAGACTTGCCCGACCCCGATTCGCCCACGATGCCCACTCGCTCACCGGCGCTCACCGTGAACGACACCCGGTCGACGGCGTGGAACACCCCGTCTGACGAGGTCGGAAAGTCGACGACGAGGTCTGAGACTTCGAGAAGTGCGGTCATTGCGCTTTCTTTCGGTGGGGTGCCGGTGCCGGAGCGATGACGGCGGCCGTCTGGTCGAGACGGCCGCCGACACCGAGCGGTTGTGCGGGTGCTACGAGCGGGACTTCTCCCCGTCGGTCTTCCAGTACTCGGCCATGTCCCAGCCCCAGATCGGCTGCGGGAAGTAGCCGCCGACGGTCGGGCCGTGGATTTCGGTCTTGGTGCCGAAGTAGAGGGGCACGACCGGGTTCTCGCTCAGCATGAGCTCGGACGCCTCGGTGTACTTCTCGGTGGCGACGTCGGGATCGGTGGCCGCGAGGGCCTCCTGAACGCTGGCGTCCATCTTCTCGTTGCAGTAGTACGCGTAGTTGTGACCCTGGGGCACAGCGGTCGCGCAGCTCATGAGAGCCTGCAGGAAGTCGGATCCCTCGGGGTAGTCGGCGACCCAGAAGGTCAGCGCCAGCGGCGCCTTTCCGCTACCGGCGAGCTCGGCGAAGGTGTTCGGCGCCAGGGTCTGCAGGTCGACGGTGATGCCGATGGCCTTCAGGTCCTGCTGCATCTGCGGTGCGAGAGCCGAGAACGGTGCGACGTTCCAGGCGAACATCTGCGTCTCGAGGCCGTTCGGGTAGCCGGCCTCGGCCAGCAGCTCCTTGGCCTTCTCTACGTCTTTACCGTGGGTCATGTCGTCACCCGAGTAGCCGAGCACTCCCGGCGGAATGAACTCCGTAGCGGGCTTGCCCTGGCCGTTCACGAGCTTCAGCAGCGCGTCGCGGTCGAAGGCGTACGAGATGGCCTCGCGCACCTTCGGGTTGTCGAACGGCGCCGTGGTCACGTTCATGGCGAGGTAGTAGATGCTCGGCTTCTCGATCTCGACGATCTGGTCGGCGAGCTTCGCGTCGGTGGTCACCTGCAGGAACTTGGCCGGCGGAATCGGGCTGCCCATCAGGTCGATGTCGCCCTTCTGCAGCATCAGCACCTGGTTGTCGGGGTCGACACCCAGCGTCATGTGCACGCCGTCGACGTAGGGTCGCGGCGAATCCCAGTAGTCGGCGTTGCGGTCGAGGTTGACCTCGACACCCGGGGTGAAGTCGGTGAGCGTGAACGGGCCGGAGCCGACGGGCTCGGTACCGATCGTGTCACCGGAGCCCTCGGGGATGATCGAGCCGGCCGGCATCGCCAGCACGTACTTGAACGAGGAGTTCGGCGAGGTCAGCGTGATCTTGAGGGTCAGATCGTCGACGACCTCGATGCCCGAGGGAAGGCCGGTGGGGTTCGCGGCGTACTCCTCGGCTCCGGCGATGCCCTTCCAGAACTCGGCGAGTCCGGCCTGGGTGGCGGGGTCGAGAACTCGAGCGTACGAGTAGGCGACGTCCTTCGCGGTGACCGGGTCACCGTTGGAGAAGGTCAGCCCCTCTTTGAGCTTCATCGTGTAGGTGAGGCCGTCGTCGCTGATCTCGGGGAAGTCTTCGGCGGCCTGCAGCTTGAGCTCGCTGGTCTCGCCCTTGTAGTCGTACATACGGTCGAAGACCATCCGCATGATGTTCCAGCAGGTGGCGCCGGTGCAGACGGCGGGGTCGAAGGTCTCGGGGTCTGACGCGGCAGCGGTCTCGATCGTTCCGCCGTAGAGGGCGGCGTCAGCGGAGTTGCCGGAGTCATCACCTCCGGTGTTCGAGGTGGTCGGAGCGCAGGCGGTGAGAGCGATAGCCAGAGCTGCACTCAGCAGCGTGACTCGCACGTTTCGTTTCACGAAGTGTCCCTAATCTCTTGGAGTCGGAATCCCGAAAAGCGAGCAACCGACGTGGTTATGGAGCGCTGTTGATTCACACAAGCTAGCACAATTCTGCCGACTGTCGACAATCTACCGAAGCGCATTTTCGTCCAGTATGGTGTCCTCTATGGACACACTCCCTCGCTCCGGTTTATCGGGCGCCGCAGTCAACGAGCTTCGCGAGGCGATCCTCGAAGGGCGCCTGGTTCAGGGAGAGCGGCTCAGCGAAGTGAGCCTCTCGAGCACGCTGGGCGTGAGCCGCGCTCCGGTGCGCGAGGCGCTGCTGCATCTCGAGCAGGAGGGGCTCGTCGTCTCGCTCCCCTATAAAGGAGCGTCTGTCGTCAGCCTGTCGCAGCAGGACTTTCTCGAACTCTCGACGCTGCGTATCGCGCTCGAGAAGCTGGCCTGGGCACGCGCCGTCGAGCGAGTCTCGCCCGAGGCCGTCGACGATCTGAACGCCATCATCGCCGAGATGGAGTTCGCGGTGAAGAGCGAGCAGAAGGCCAAGCTCGTTCGACTCGACATCGACTTTCACGACCGCATCTTCGTGCTCGCCGACCACTCACGCCTCTACACGGCCTGGACGGCGATCAAGTGGCAGGTCGCCCTGTTCCTGTTGGCCCGGCGCGTGCGCGTCGACGATTATCACAGCATCATCGTGCAGGAGCACAAGGCGCTGCTCGACGACATCCTCACCGCGAAGACGCCGTCGTTCGAGCACCTCATCGAAGACCACATCGGCTCGGGCTACGGCCGCTTGAACACGACGGCCGCCCCGACCTCGTAGGCGCACACCCCTCACCGACGCGACAGCAGAGACGTCACCTTTAACTTCTCGCTCTGGATCCACACGTCGGAGTACTCGATCGGTCGTCCGTCGGACAGGTACGTTACCTGCTGCATGTACTGCACCGGCGCACCCACAGCGATGTCGAGTGCGGACGCGACCTCGGCATCGGCGGCCTCGGCGCTGAAGGTGCGTCGCGCCGTTCCGATCTTCAGCCCGTAGTGGCCCTCGAGCGTGCCGAACAGGCTGACTATAGAGAAGTCGAAGTCGTCGATGCCGGGCACGACATCGGCACGCACATAGTTCGTGAGATAGGTGACGGGCGCGTCGGCCATCGACCTCAACCGCACGAGGCTCAGCACACGACCGGATGCCGGCAAGTCGAGCAGGGCCGCGACGGGCTTCGGCGGCTCGATCACGGCGTGGGAGATCACCGAAGTGTCGAAGATGACGCCCTGGTCTGAGAAGTCCTCCGATAGGGTACTCAGCCGCTGGGCGATCGACGGCTCGAAGGTCATCGAGGTGACGAACGTTCCGCGCCCTCGAACCTGCCGAAGGAGGCCCTCGTGGATGAGCGTCGCCAAGGCGCGACGCACGGTTCCGCGGCTCACTCCGAGGTCGGATGCCAACTCGGGCTCGCTCTTGAGCCGGTAGTGCGCGGGCCACTCGCCGGTCGCAATCCGCGTGCGGATCCGCTCCGAGATCTGCGCATGGATAGCTACCGGGGCCTGCCTGTTGATGGCGGTCTCCCCGGCCGTGCTGTTCGTGCTGGTCATTGACGCTCCTGCCGTGGTCTCCCAGTCTCCCGGCCCGGAGCGTTTCGCGCATCCGGACCGGGAGGGTGTCGTGGCCTAGTAGCTGACGGTCGCGTCGTCGCCCGTGTCCGAGATGATCGAGATTCCCGCGCTCGTTCCGAGCAGCACGGCGCCGGCCTGCAGCAGCGAGAGCGCCTGCGGGTAGCTCTTGATCGATCCCGATGCCTTGACCAGAACACCCGGGCGGGCGCGCTCGACGAGGAACCGCACGCTGTCCGGGTTGGCCACCTCGACGGCGCCGCTCGACGCGTTCTTCAGGTACGCGGCGCCCGCCTCCATGGCGAGCTCGACGGCGGCCTTCTTCTCGGCTTCCGTCAGAAGGGGCAGCTCGAGCATCACCTTCACGGGCAGGCCGGATGCGCGCACGACGCCCGCGATGTCTTCGCGGAACTCATCGAACATCCCGCTCTTGAGCCATCCGACCTGCACGCCGATGTCGAGCTGCGTGGCGCCGAGGCGTGCGATCTCGGCGGCCTCGGCCGCCTTGCCCGCGCTCGTCATCACGCCGACGGTCGGAAAGTCGAGGGCGGAGGCGATCTCGATGCCCGTGCCCTTCAGCTCCGCGGCGACGAGCGGCACCCAGGAGGCCGGCACCATGGCCGCGTTGAACCCGTGCTCGGCGGTCTCGCGGGCGTGGGCGATCATCTCGTCGCGCGTGCTGCCCAGCTCGATCTTCGTGTGCTGGATGAAGGGGGCGAGCTGCGCGGGAGAGAGCTCCTGCAAGGCGGTGGTCGTGTCGGTCATGGTGAGTATTCGCTTTCTTTTGGGGTGATGGATCAGAGTTTGGATGCGTAGTAGTCGGGTGCGATGATGCCTTCTCCGCCGAACCACTGCGGAACGTCGACGCCGCAGAAGAGGCCGATGTTGCCCCACGGTTCGAAGGCGCCCGTTCGCACGATGACCTTCGCCTGCAGGGCGAGTTCGCCGAGCATGTCGGCGTGGCTTCGAGTGCTGAACTCGGCGTCGGCGAACCGGTCGAGCAGCCACTCGTCGAGCTTCGGGTTGTTGCTGGTCACATCGTCGGCGCGCACCACGCCCTCGACGATGATCTCGTCGGCGATGAGCGAGATGACGGTGCGCAGATCGGGCACGTTCTGCGCGATGGCCAGGTCGACGCGTTGCGCCTCACGGGGAATGGGGAAGCCGGCGTCGACGACGAGAATGAGATCGGTGTGACCGAGGGTCGCGAGTGCGCCGCTCAGCTGGGCGTTCAGAATTCCTGTGCGCTTCATGGTTGTCCTTTCGAGATGGTCGAACGGGTGGGGTGCGGATGCTCAGGCGAGCGTTCCCGTGTGGGTCACCGCTCCGGTCGCCGAGGTCATGATCGACTCCTCGGTGGCGGTCTTCGTCGCGACGACGTCGACGACGCGCCCCTCGCTCATGACGGCGATGCGGTCGGTGATGGTGAGCAGCTCGGGCAGGTCCGACGACGAGCAGACGATGGCCACGCCGCGTTCCGCCAGCGCGAAGAGCTGTTCGTAGATCTCGGCCTTCGCTCCGACGTCGACGCCTCGGGTGGGCTCGTCGAGGATGAGAACCGCGGGGTCGATGGCGATCCACCGGGCGAGCATCGCCTTCTGCTGGTTGCCGCCCGAGAGGTTCGTGATCGGCTGGTCCATTGTGGCGGTCTTGACGCGGAAGCCACGCGCGAGTTCGGTGGCGCGCTTGTCGAACGCCCGACGCTTGAGCAGCCCGGCCGAGGTGACGGCCTTCACCGTGAGCACGCCCACGTTCTCGGCCACGCTCATCGAGGTCAGCAGGCCCTGGGCCCGTCGCTCGCCCGGAACGAATCCGAGCCGCCGCTGCACGCTCTCGATGGGGCTCCGGTTCACGTAGGGCCGACCGAGCAGCTCGACCGTTCCGTCGCTTCCGGTGTCTCCGCCGAAGATGTGGTGCAGCAGTTCGACGCGCCCGCTGTCGGGCAGGCCCGCGATGCCCACGATCTCTCCCGGGCGGATCTCTAGGTCGACGCCGTGGTGACGACGGCCGGTGAGCCCACGCAGGGCGAGAGCGGGTGCCGACGCGTCGCGGTCGCTCGCACGGGCGACCGAGAGCTCTGCCCGCGAGGTGAACTGTCCGAGTTCTCGCCCGACCATGGCGGCGACCGCCTGATCGGGAGTAACCTCGTCGCGTCTCCACCCGGCGACATGACAGCCGTCGCGCAGAACCTCGATGCGGTCCGCGAGCAGGAACACCTCCGGCATGCGGTGCGACACGTAGACCATGGTCGTGCCGGCCCGCTTGAGCGTCGCCATCAGGGCGAACAGCCTGTCCGACTCGGCCGGGGTGAGCATCGCCGTGGGCTCGTCGAGGATGAGCACGCGGCACTCCCTGGCAATGGATCGCGCCACGACTATGAGCTGCTGAGTGGCGAGATCGAGGGTCCTGACGGGCGAGTTGGGGTCGACCACGAGATCGAGGTCGGCCAGCAGATCCAACGCCCGCGCGATCATCCGGCGCCGTGACGGGAACCAGCGGTTGCCGGGCTCGATGCCTGCCAGGATGTTCTCGGCGACGCTCCGATCGGGCAGCAGCGACAGTTCCTGCGGCACGATGGCGATGCCGTAGCGCGTGAGCATCGTGTTCGGGTCGTACGATTCAACGTTCTCGCCGAAGGCGACGACGCCTCCCCCGCTCGGGGGTTGAAGGCCTGCCAGGATCTTGAGCAGTGTCGATTTGCCGGCACCGTTCTCTCCGAGCAACGCCGTGGTCTCACCGGCGGTCACGTCGAAGCTCACGTCTTCGAGTGCCCGCACTGGGCCGAAGCTGCGGCTCAGATTCTGGATGCGGATGGCGACGCCCGGGGTGACGCCGGTCGCGCCGGTCTTGTCGAGCGGGGAAGGCATCGTCATCAGCCCTCTACCGTCGCGTCGGCGATGTTCGACTTGTCGATGAACTGGGCGCCAGTGTCGACACCCTTGACCACCGTCTTGTCCTTCAGGAAGTCGACCAGAACCTTCACGGCCTGGTAGCCCTGCTCTTCGGGGTTCTGGCTGATGGTGAACGAGACCACGCCGTTGTTCACGAAGTCGGCGGTCTGGGGCAGCAGGTCGAAGCCCACCATGGTGATCTTGCCGGTGTTGCCCGACTGCTCGACCCACTTGGCCGCGGCGGTCGTGCTGCAGCAGTCGAGGCCCGCGATGGCCACGACGTCTCCAGCTCCGGCCATAGTCGACTCCACAGTGTTGTACGCGGCATTGGGCTCGTTGCCGACGTTCACCGGCCCCATGACCTCTAGGCCTGACGCCTTGATTCCCTCCTCGAAGCCGCTGAATCGGTCGTTCGACCATCCGGCCCCCGTGTCGAGCGAGAAGACCACGACCTTGCCGGTCGCGCCGTCACCGAGCGTCTTCACCAGTTCCTCGGCCTCCGACTTGCCTGAGCCCTTCAGATCCTGGCCGACGAAACCCATCTGCTTGGAGTCGGGGTTGTCGGTGTTGAACGAGATGATCGGGATTCCGGCGTCGTAGGCCTGGGCGATCACGGGTTTGAGGGCGTCGCTCGAGGCCGATGATACGGCGAGGCCGTCGATCGACTTCTGCTGAATGAGCGTCTGGAGTTCGGAGACCTGCTTGGCTGCGTCGCCGCCGGTCGGGCCGATGAGCTGCACGTCGGCATCCATCTCGTCGCCAGCCTTCTCCATTCCCTTCGAGATGGGTGTCGCGAAGGCGAGGGAGGGGTCGTGGTAGCTGAGCTTAATGCGCATCGGCTCGCCGCTGTCGACGCGGTCCTGTATGTAGGACGCGAGCTGGAATCCTCCGTCGGAGGATCCGGCGTCGTTGCCGGTGGTGATGGCGCCGCACCCGCTCACCGCGAGGGCGGTTGCGGCCACGAGCGCACCCGTGGCGAGAAGCCGCCGGGCTGTGGTGGTGAGGGACATGAGTACTCCTTTGTTAATGTCCGGTGCTATCTGGGGTGAGGGTGAAGGCACGTCAGGCCTTCGTCTTTCGTCTGCGCTGCCAGGTATCGGCGGCGACCGCTGCGACGATCACGAATCCGGTCACGACTGTCTGCCAGAAGCTCGAGATGCCGTTGATGTTGAGGATGTTTTGCAGCAGGCCGATGAACACGACGCCGATGATGGTTCCCCACATCGTTCCGGAGCCTCCGAAGAGCGCCGCGCCGCCGATGATCACGGCCGAGATCACGGTGAGTTCGAGGCCCGTGCCCGTGACACCCTGCACATACGAGAGGAATGAGAGCCCGAGTACTCCCGCGATGCCCGCCGTGATGCCCGAGAGGATGAACGCGGTGAGCTTCACGCGCTTCACGTTGATGCCCACAAGGCGGGCCGCCTCCTGGTTTCCGCCGACCGCATAGGTGTTGAATCCGAGGCGGGCTCGCGAGAGCAGCACGATTCCGATGGCGGCGATGGCGGCGAAGATCAGCAGCTGCATGGGGATGACGCCGAAAAGGCGACCCTGACCGATGAGGGTGAACTCGGCGACGCCCGGCTGCTCGCTCGAAAGCGAGATCGGTGCGCCGTTCGAGATGAGCAGAGTCGCGCCACGGAACACGCTGAGGCTCCCCAGGGTGACGATGAATGAGGGCACCCCGAGCAGCACGACTGCGAGCCCGTTCAGAAGCCCGGCGAGCGCGGCGACGACGACGCCGAGCAGGATGGCGAGGGGCCAGGGTGTTCCGGCCGTGATGGCCATGCCGGTGGTGATCGCGGAGAGAGCGTAGATCGAACCGACCGAGAGGTCGATCTCCCCGTTGATGATCACGAACGTCGCGCCCACGGCCATGATGCCGATTTGAGCGACCTGCTGCCCGACAGAGAGCAGGTTGCTGGGCTGCACAAAGCTGGGCGAGAGCACGACTCCGAGGATGAAGAGCAGGATCAGGGCGGCGAACACCCCTGCCTCGCGCAGTTTGAGCAGCTTGCGTGGATCGAACGAAGAGGCCGGACGCGTCATCGCGGTGGCGGTGGTCATCAGAGATTTCCAATCAGGGGCGGGAGTTGGTTTCGGGTGGGAAGCGCTGGAATCACGCCGGCGATCGTGACGGCGTGCGCGCCGGCCGCCGCCGCATAGCGCGCGGCGTCAACCAGCGGGATGCCCTGGGCCAGGGCCACCGCGAAGGCTGAGGTGTACGAATCACCGGCTCCGGTGGTGTCGACGACGTGCTCGACCGTCAACGCGGGGATCGAGTGCAGCTGCTGGTCAGCGGCGCAAAGCAGCGATCCACCGCCTCCCCGGGTGAGCACGACGCAGCCTCCGGTGCGTTCCTGCAGCTCGCGGGCGAGCTGCTCGTCGGAGCGGTCGTGGTCGGCAGGAAGCCCAAGGAGCACGGGCGCCTCGGTCTGGTTCGGGGTAATCACGTCGATCATCGACCAGACGTCGTCGGGCAGAGGGCGGGCCGGAGCAGGGTTGAGCAACGTCGTCGTGCCGCGCCGACGTCCGATGCGCAGCGCCTCGACGACGGCCGCCTCGGGGATCTCCATGGAGACGACGAGAACGTCGGCCGCGGCGATCTCGTCCGTGAAGTTCGCGACGTGAATAGCGTCGAGCTCGTCGAGAGCACCCGGCGCGAGGGCGATGCGATTCTCGCCCGACGGTTCGACGATGATAAAGCCCACCATGGTGGGGCGTTCGCCGATGATCACGTGCGATGCATTGACGCCCTCGTCGATCCAGAGGTTCTGACCGGCCTGCCCGAACGCGTCGTCTCCGACAGCGGTGAGAAACGAAACCTGCGCGCCGAGGCGCGCCGCGCCCACGGCCTGGTTCGACCCTTTGCCTCCGGGACCTTCGTCGAATGTGCCGCCGGCCACGGTCTCGCCGGGCCCGGGGGCCTGGGGAACTCTCATCGTGAGCCCGACGCCATAGCTGCCAACTACTGCGATCTTCATTGATCAGTGCTGCCTTCTTGTGTATGAACAAACGTAGACAAGAGCAATCTATGTATACATATGTCCACTGTCAAGGAATTCGAGAAAATCTCTCTTGCGTGCTGCCCTGGCCTGGACCCGCAGGCCCGACCGGGCTCGGACGACGAAGCAACTCAGTAGTCGCCACAGCACCGAGTTGCATAAAAACGCCGCTTCCCTTCATCGAGAAGCGGCATTTTCGTGCAACTCGATGAAGGCGTCAGCTCGCCAGAACGCGCCGCCGTGCCATCCAGCCGACCACGACCCCGAATACCATCGCCCATGCGACGCCGGCCACGCCGCCCGAAGCGACGTTCGCTGTGACGACTCCCACCGCCACGCACGTGATGATCACCGCGTCTGCCTGCCACACCGCAACCACCAGCGCCGACGCGTCACCCGCCGGCGTCGGAATCGGAGCCATCAGCTCCTGCGGCAACGGCCCCTTCACCGAGTCGTAGACGCGCACGAGAACGAGCAGCAGCACGCTCAACACGGCCGCGCCGAGCGCCAGCCACGCACCCCCGCCCCACAGAACGAGTCCGATCACCACGCCGCCCGCCGAGAACAGAACGCCCCCGATCACCGGCAGCACCGCGTGCAGGCCGACCAGGCGCAGCGTCGACACCCCGTAGAGCGCGGGCGCCGATGCCGCCTCGGCCGCGTGCCGGAATCCGTCGCTCCACACCCCCAGCGCGAGAAACCCCACGACCGCGGCCGCGCAGGCCGCGATCCACACCGCGACCCCGGATGCGCCGACCGCCACCGCGATCAGCAGACCGAACCCGAGGCATCCGGCGCACGCCAGAACGAAGCGCGCCGGCGTGCGCAACGACCCCACGAGATCGCGCCGCGCGAACACCCCCACCAATCCGCCGCGACGGCGACCGCCGCCGCACCCCAGAGCCGCCAGACCTCGGCCCCGCCGCGGCACCGCCCGGAACTCCCCCATCGCCATCGCGAGGTCACCCGTGAAGGCGAGCGTTCCGGCGGTCTGCCAGCGCTGAGCCTGAGCCAGCAGCCCCGGCCCGCGAAGCCCGTCGAGCAGCAGCGGGATAGCCGCGAGCGCCACGACCGCGAGAACGCCAAGCCCCAGCAGCGGGCCAATCGCGCTGCCCGACACGACCCCGGCGGGAAACAGCTCCGCGATCCACCCCCACGGCAGCACGACAGACGCCCCGGGCAGCGCCGCCCAGAGAATCGCGCTCGCCAGCACCCCGCCCGCGACGCCCGCGCGAACCGCAGCCGACGCAAGCTGGCCGAGCAGCCAGCATCCGGCACACACGATACCGACCAGCGCACCCGCCCCCGCGAACGCACCCGCGGCGCCCACCGACGCGCTGCCCACGGTCACCAGAACGAGCCCGAGCAGCAGCGAGATCGCGGCCCCCGCCAGCGCCAGCCCGAGCACCGCTCGCACCATCGGCCTCAGCAGCGTGCGTCGCCGCGGATGCCCACCGCCCACCACCGCGAACGTCAGAAACGGTGTCATCAGCGCCGGGCCGCGCACACCGCCGAGCGCCACGAATGCGGCGCACGCGAGCGCGAAGACGGTTCCGCTTGCGGCGGGGCCCACGTCGGCGAGCACCGCGGATGCCGCCGGCTCGGCCAGATACAGAACGACGGCTCGCAGAATGGGCGCCACCACGATCGCCGCGACCATGATTCCGGCGTACACGGCATAGGCCACGTCGCCGCGCGAACGCCCCTCGGAGCGCGCCCGCCGAATCACGCGCACCGCCCGCAGCGACTCCGCGGTCTCGCGCGCGCTCGGCATGCGCGCGGGCCGGATGCTCGTGGCCGCGTCGGTCACGCGCCGTCGCCCGGCGCGTCGTCGCCTCGTGTGCCGTCGGCTGCCGGGTGGTCGCCTCGTGCGCCCTCCATCGCAGCGTCGTCGCGACCTTCACTGTCGAGCTCAGCCGCGCCGCTGCGTGTGAAGACGTCGCCGAGGCGAATCGACCGCGTCGCCACGGCGTCGGCCAAGACCGAGCTGTGCGTCGCGAACACCAGCGTGCGCCCCGCCCCGATCTCGCTGAGCAGCACCTCGCTCACGATGCCGAGCCGGTCGGAGTCGAGGCGCTGCTCCGGTTCATCCAGCACGAGCACGTCGTAGGGGCGCAGCACCGCGAGCGCCAGCGCGAACAACTGCGACTGCCCCGACGAGAGCTCGTGCGGAAACCTGCGGCGAAGCGCGCCCAGCTGCCACCGCTCGAGCTCGGCCGCGGCGCGCTGCCGTGCGGCATCCACCGACTCGCCCCACGACGCGGCGACCAATGCGAGGTGCTCTTCGAGTGTGAGATCTCGCGCCACGGGAGGCCGCCCGATCGAGCCACTGACCGCCCTGCGGAACGCGGCGCTGCGCTCGTCGACGGCAGATCCCTGGATGCGCGCCGCCCCCGAGGTCGGTCGCGCGAGTCCGGCGAGAATGCGCAGCAGAGTCGTCTTGCCTGAGCCGTTGGAGCCGGTGACCGCGAGCGCTTGGCCGCTTTCGACCGCGAACGAGACGGGCTCGAGCAGAGCGACGTCGTCGATCGAGAGGGCACATTCTTCGACTTCGACGGCGCTGATCACGCTCTTCAGTATTGCGTAGCGCTGCGTTCGCGCGCATCCGCTGCTGTTCGGTCTATCCGCGCCTGGACGAGTGGGCGCGGATGCTCCCAACCGGCGCGGATACTCCCGTCCTCCACCGACGCAGCGGCCCCGCAAAGGTCACGATTCGACATCCGTGGGAACGGTTCCACGAAAACTCTTGACTCGCGAGAAGCCTCGACATAGTGTTTCTCGCAACCCATGGGAGCGCTTCCACGGCCAACGAAACGTCAACAACTGAGAGCGCTCTCTGGCACTGCCCACGCACACAAAGGAGTGACCGTGAAATCTTCACGACGAAAAATCGCCGCGTCTGTCGCCGGCGTCGCAACACTGGCATTACTCGCGACCGGATGCGCGGCATCCGGCTCGTCGAACGGCGGTGAAGACGGGGGCAAAGTGACCCTGTCGATCACCACGTTCGGCACCATGGGTGTCGACGCCAACTACGAGAAGTACATGGAGGAGAACCCCAACGTCACCATCGAGGCGACCAACCTCGAGGGCGGCGGCGCGGCTCGCGACGACGCCTACGCGAAGATCGCGGCCGGCACCGGCCTCAGCGACGTCGTCGCCATCGAGGAGGGCTGGCTCGGCACGATCGCCGAGGTCAGCGACTCGTTCGTCGACCTGCGCGACTACGGCATCGAAGACCAGAAGGACTCCTGGCTCGACTGGAAGTACAAGCAGGGCACGGATGCCGACGGCCGGGTCATCGGCGCCGGTCTCGACATCGGCCCCCAGGGCCTCTGCTACCGCGGCGACCTGTTCGAGGCCGCGGGCCTTCCGAGCGAACGCACGGCAGTCGCAGAGTACTTCGGCGGCGAAGACGCCACGTGGGATCGCTTCTTCGAGGTCGGCCAGGAGTACAAGGACAAGAGCGGCAAGGCGTTCTATCACAGCCCCCGATTCTTCTGGAACTCTTTCGTGAACCAGCAGGAGGAGGGCTACTACAAGAAAGACGGCGAGACCCTCAACATCGAGGGCAACGACGTTCTGAAAGACCAGTTCGTGAAGATCGTCGAGGCCGAGAAGTCCAAGCTCGGTGCCGGCCTTCCCGGATGGGACGTGGGCCCCGAGGCCAAGGAAGACAAGTACGCCGTCTACATGTGCCCGAGCTGGATGCTCGGCATCGTGCAGGGCTACTACGACGAGGGAACCACTGACAGCGGCTGGGACTTCGCCGACGTCCTCCCCGGCGGATCGGCCAACTGGGGCGGCGCCTTCCTCGGTGTCTCCGAGTCGAGCGAGCACAAGGAAGAGGCAGCGAAGCTGGCTCTCTGGCTCGCAGCTCCCGAGCAGCAGGCTGCATCGTTCGAACTGGCCGGCCCGTTCCCCAGCACCGTCGAGGGCCAGAAGCTCGTCGGCGACACGACGAGCGCGTTCTTCAACGACGCTCCCATCGGCGAGATCTTCGCTGCCCGCTCAGAGGGCGTCATCGCCCAGGTCAAGGGACCGGAGGACTCGAACATCCAGGACAACGTGTTCGGGCCGATCTTCGACCGCGTGAGCCAGGGCGAGATCACCGACGGTGACACCGCCTGGAAGGAAGCGATGAAGCTGCTCGACCAGATCGTCGGCTAGCTCTCCCGCTCTACCGGGGGCGGCTCGACAAGCCCGACAGGACCGACAGATGAACCGCACGTCTGTCGCGGGCCTGTCGAGTCGCCCCCACCCACACCACCTGCACCCCGCGTCGCCTTTCGGATTGGCTCAAAGATGACCAGCTCCACCCTGACGAAACCGTCACACCCGTCGACACCGCCGCGCTCACCGAAACCGGCGAAGCCCGACCTGACCCTCAAGCAGAAGCTCGCCCGCTTCGACTACAAGGTCTCTCCCTACCTCTATATAGCGCCGTTCTTCATCCTCTTCGCGCTCATCGGCATCTTTCCGATCGCGTACACGCTGAACGTCTCGCTCTACGACTGGCACCTGCTCAAGGGCCAGGGCGACTTCGTCGGCCTCAACAACTACGTCGAGGTGCTGACCGACCCATTCTTCTGGAACGCGTTCCGCAACACCATCAGCATCTTCCTGCTGTCGGCCATCCCGCAGCTGATCATCGCCACGGGTCTTGCGGCCCTGCTCGATCAGGCGCTGCGCGGCAAGACCTTCTGGCGCATGAGCATCCTGTTGCCCTACATCGTGGCCCCGGTCGCCGTCGCCGTGATCTTCGCGCAGATCTTCAACCAGTACCACGGCCCCGTCGCCGGGCTCCTCGAAGCATTCGGGCTCGAGCCCATCCGCTGGGCCTTCGACGTTCTGCCCTCGCACTTCGCGATCGCGAGCATGGTCAACTGGCGCTGGACGGGCTACAACGCGCTCATCCTGCTCGCCGCGATGCAGGCCATCCCCCGCGACGTCTATGAATCCGCCGCCCTCGACGGCGCGAACAAGATCCGCCGCTTCTGGTCGATCACGGTTCCCATGATCCGCCCGACGCTCATCTTCGTGGTCATCACCTCGACCATCGGCGGGCTGCAGATCTTCACCGAGCCGAAGCTCTTCGACGGCCGCACGAACGGCGGCAGCGACCGCCAGTTCCAGACGATCGTGCTCTACCTCTATGAGTTGGCCTTCCCCCGCCGAGACTTCGGCCGGGCCTCCGCCACCGCGTGGATCCTCTTCCTCATCATCATCCTGGCCGGGCTCATCAACTTCGCCATCACCCGCGCCATCCGCACGGCCGACGCGAAACCGGTGCCCATCGCATCCGCCCCCGCGGCTGCGCAGCGAGCGAAAGGAGCGGCGTCATGACCGCGCTGATCACCCCGCCGAAATCAGAACCGGATGCGACGCCACGGCTCATCGAGGCCGAGCGTCGGTCGCGACGCAAGAAGGCCTACGAGCGCCCCGGCATGCTCAGCTACGCACTTCTCGCGGCCTTCTTCATCGGCTCCGCGTTCCCGCTCTGGTGGTCGTTCGTCATCGGCAGCCGCCAGTCGTCCGATACCAATCTCGTGCCCCCGGCCATCCTGCCCGGCCCGAACTTTCTCGACAAAGCCGCCGAGGTCTTCACGACGGTGCCGTTCTGGCAGGCGCTGGCGAACAGCATCATCATCTCGGGTGCCATCACCATCTCGGTGGTGTTCTTCTCGACGCTGGCGGGCTACTCGTTCGCCAAGCTGCGCTTCAGGGCCAGCAACGGATTACTGCTCGCGGTGATCGCCACGATGGCGATTCCCACGCAGCTCGGCATCATTCCTCTCTTTATGCTGATGGCCGAGTGGCAGTGGATCGGCACCCTGCAGGCCGTGATCGTGCCCGGTCTGGTGACTGCGTTCGGCGTGTTCTTCATGCGGCAGTACCTGGTCGATGTGATTCCCGACGAGCTGATCGAGGCCGCACGCATGGATGGCGCGAGCATGTGGGGCACGTTCTGGCACGTCGCGGTTCCGGCCGCGAGGCCCGCCATGGCCGTGCTCGCCCTGTTCACGTTCATGGCCGCGTGGACCGACTTCCTCTGGCCGCTGCTCGTGCTCGGCCCGCGCAATCCGAGCGTGCAGACCGCGCTCGCCGCGCTCAGCGCCAGCGGAGGGCAGACTCCCGACAACTCCATGGTGCTCGCGGGCGCCGTGCTCTCGGTCATTCCCCTTCTTATCCTCTTCATCGTCGCGGGCAAGCAGCTCGTGGCGGGCATCATGCAAGGCGCAGTGAAAGGCTGACATGACCATCGACATCCTTCCCGACACCCGGGAGAGCCCCGCGGGCAGCCCCGACTACCGCGATTCCGGACTCGTCTTCGACACGGCCTTCGTGATCGGCTCGGCCACGGCCTCGTACCAGATCGAGGGAGCGGTCACCGCCGACGGACGCGGCCCGTCGATCTGGGACACATTCAGCGCGACGCCCGGCGCCATCGTCAACGGCGACACCGGCGAGGTGGCCGACGACCACTACAACCGGCTCGAAGACGACCTCGATCTGATGGCCGAGCTGGGGCTCGAGGCGTATCGGTTCTCCATCGCGTGGCCGCGCATCCAGCCTCTCGGCTCGGGCGCCGTCAACGAGGCGGGGCTCGACTTCTATGGGCGTCTGGTCGACGGATTGCTCGACCGCGGCATCCGGCCCATCGCCACCCTGTATCACTGGGATCTGCCGCAGGCGCTCGAAGACGCGGGCGGGTGGACGAACCGCGAGACCGCCTATCGCTTCGCGGAGTACACCCGCATCGTGGCCACCGAACTCGGCGACCGGGTGCAGGTGTGGACCACGCTGAACGAGCCGTGGTGCAGCGCGTTTCTCGGGTACGGATCGGGCGCGCACGCGCCGGGCCGCACATCCGGGGCCGATGCCCTCGCCGCGATGCACCACCTCAATCTCGCCCACGGCCTCGCGGTGCAGGTGCTGCGCGAGGTCGTGCCGAACGCCGAGGTGTCCGTCACGCTGAACTTCCATGTGATCCGTGGCGACGACGAGACCTCGCCGCAGGCCATCCGGCGTATCGATGCGCTGGCCAACCGCTCGTTCACCGGGCCGATGCTGGCTGGCGGCTACCCGGCCGATCTCATCGCCGACACCGCCGACGTCACCGACTGGTCGTTCGTGCACGCCGGCGATGCGGCGATCATTCACCAGCCGCTCGACTTTCTGGGCGTCAACTACTACTCCACGGCCCGGGTGCGCATGTGGAACGGCACGTCGCCGCGCGAGAACGCCGACGGGCACAAGGATGTCGGTGGGTCGCCTTGGCCGGGCAGCCTCGATGTCGAATTCCTCACGCAGGATGGGCCGTTCACCGCGATGGGCTGGAACATAGCCCCCGACGGTCTCGAGGAGCTGCTGGTGTCGCTGAGCTCGCAGTTTCCGGAGCTGCCGCTGATGATCACCGAGAACGGCGCGGCCTTTGATGACGAGGTCGTGGGTGGACGCGTTCTTGATGTGGAGCGGCTCGACTATCTGCGTCGGCACTTCACGGCTGCCCATCGCGCGATCGGACGCGGGGTCGATCTGCGGGGGTATCTCGTGTGGTCGCTGCTCGACAACTTCGAGTGGGGCTACGGCTACAGCAAGAGGTTCGGCATCGTGCACGTCGACTACGAGACGCAGCAGCGCACGGTGAAGGACAGCGGGCGGTGGCTGTCGAAGCTCATCCGCTCGCACACGATTCCCGAATAAGCAGCCGTCGATTGAAACTGACGAAAAGCCAATAAAGTGATGCAAGGCGCGGGCGTTCGCGCGTCACCTTCTTGTTTCGCCAGAGAGATCGCAGGGCAGCCACGTGACGACCGACATCCCCCGCGTTGAGCGGGCCGAGCGGGTTGCGCCGGTGGCGGGGGCTTCGGCTGGTTCAGCGTCGCCGGCAGCGGCGCCTGCTGCGGTGTCGTCTTCGCCGTCGTCTGCGCCGCCGGTTGCGACCCTTGAGGGCGTGGCCGCGCTGGCCGGTGTCTCGAAGTCGACGGCGTCGCGGGTGATCAACGGGTCTCCCCGGGTGACCGAGCAGGCGATCACTCGAGTGAACGCGGCGATCGCACAGCTGCACTACGTGCCCAACCGCGCCGCCCGCAACCTCGTGCGCCGGCGCACCCAGATGATCGCGATGGTGATCCCGGAGCGCACGGCGGCATTCTTCGCCGACCCCTACTTCGCCGAGGTGATCCAGGGTGCGGCCATGTACGCGTCGACGACCGACTACACGCTCACGCTGCTGATTGAGTCAGAGGCAGACGCCGAGAAGACCCACCGTTTTCTGCAGAGCGGAAGCGTCGACGGAGCCCTACTGCTGTCACACCACAGCTCGTCGGCGACCTATCTCGAGCTATCGCGCTCGCTGCCCGTGGTCTTCGGAGTGCGGCCCGTCGACGACGTCGACTTCGAGGCGCACACGGTCGATGTCGACAATGTCGCGGCGGCGTCGATCGCGACGCAGCACTTGATCGATAGAGGGCGCACGCGCATTGCGACGATTACTGGGCCCCTCGCGGCGACCGCAGCCCGAGACAGGTTGGCCGGGTGGCGTTCGACGCTCGAGGGCGCGGGGCTTGGTTCAGACTCCGCCTCCGAATCGGCTCTCGAGCTGGTCGAAGAGGGCGATTACACCCCGGCGAGCGGAGCGGCGGCGGCGGAACGCCTGCTCGGGCGCGGGGTTCCGTTCGACGGACTCTTCGTCGCCTCGGCGCAGATGGCGTCGGGCGCCCTGTCCGTTTTGCGAGAGCACGGCCTCTCGGTTCCCGGTGATGTGGCCATCAGCACGATCGACAACAACTCCTTCTCGACCGATACGAAGCCTCAGCTGACGACGGTGGATCTGCACACGTCGGAGAAGGGCGCGGAGATGGTGAAGGCCCTGCTGACGCTGATCGCGGGAGAAGCGGTCGAGCGCGAGACGTGGATCCCGATCGAGCTCGTGGAGCGCGATTCGGCGTGAGATTGCGTGGTGGCACACCTACAGGCGCGCTCTGCGGCAAGGCTATGAAGTTAGCTCTTTCTAGCTCTAGGCAACGATTTTCAAGAGATTTGCGCGAGAATCAACCAATAGAAGGTGACAAAGTGCCATCCTCTACTCGCTAACACCCTGAATCTCCCGCACCGCATAACTCGATTAATAATCCTGCGCTGTTTCAAGAGCGGAAAAGAGCTCCTCCGTAGAAGAACGCCAGAGATCAATCCGACGCAGCTCATCCGATAGAACACCAGCGTTTCTCAGAGCTTCGGCCGGCGCGTCGAGCACTCTGCCTACGAGCGAGGACCACCGGGGAACCAAATTGGCACCCTTTGCGCTTGTTGCAAGAACATGGCTGGTTATGAGATTGCTTGCCCTCAGGTTCTGAAGCATCTGCGCAAGACCACTCTCATTGCTGATTAGAACAGGCGTGCCCAGCGCAATTGCCTCATACGCTGAAAGCCCGAACCCCTCGTGCAAAGAAGGCATCAGCACAGCCACAGCCTTGCGCATGTCGGTCTCCACGTCTTTCGGGGAAGCGGAGTACGGCCTAAATACGACGTTGAGCCCGTACTCATCCGCTATCGCGTTCACGCGATCGCGAATAGCGGCGTGCTCCGGAGGCACGCCTCTGAGAACCAATGAAACGCTTGCAGCTAGGCTCGGTCGCGTAAGCGCTGCATGTCCGACAGATCTGATCGCCACCTCAATTCCCTTTGATTCAAAGTCGTCGACTCGACCGGCAATGAGGAACTCGCGCTGAGCGGGAACCTTCAGGGGATCCCGGACGTCTCCCCAGTCTCGTAATCCTGGCCTAATCTGAACTACCGGGGGCACTGCGCCGATTGCAGCGAGATCATCCGAAATCCATCCCGCTAGAGTCGGCCCGACTCCTGCGACGACATCTGCTGAACTAGCTAGCTGTATTTCCAGACTTCGCCTTTCGTCGGCGACTCGAGTGCGTGGCTCACCGCCTGCTCCCTCCTTTGCCAGTTCAAGCAGTTCTGGATGCGTGTGAACTACGTGCACCCGAAGTACGCGCCCCTCGTAGAGACCTTGCACATAATATGCGTGGGGGCCAAGGACTCGACCGTGGCCCACGACCACCTCAGGGCTGTACCGTTCTTTGCCGGAGTGACGAAGCTGAGGGACGAGTAGTGCCGACGCCCCGTCGAGACCGGGGACCGCCGTCGCCGGAACTGCAATGTCGATCCCCAAGAGCGATGCCTCATATGTGACAGCCTCATCCGCTGCTGGCAGATAGATACAAACTTCCTTTCCGGCGCGTTTCAATGCCAACGCGAGTTCGCGATTAAACGATGTGATACCGCCTTTGCCAGCATTCCATTCGTCTGCAACCAGAAGAAATCTGTTGACGCGAGTGCTCGGAGAAGCACCACCAGTTACAAGGGATGCCTTGTAGGACGCAACGCGCTCGGATTTCTTTCGGTCTTGTTCCTCGCTGTAAATACCACTGGCCAGGTACTCAAGCGATTGAGAAAGATCCTCGAATGTTCGATAGGAGCCCGATCGAACTGCTACCCCGATGTAAGAAGACTGCCCTGACGTCGACATGAAAAGCACGCCGTCGTATCCATTTTTCGCGGTTAGCTGACGCGCGAATACCTGAAGGTTCGAGGTAAGTCGGAGTTGCTTAGATTCGGGATCCGAATCCAACTCGTATTCGTCGAGCAGAAGAATTAGAACCGCGCGAGGGTTGCGTGCGCTTGGAGACGATCTGCGGAGCCAACTTGCTCTGGACGCATTCAGGGCCGTCGAGGATGAATTGTTGCCGCTCCTGAAGCTCTTTATCTCGAAGAAGAGCGTTCCCTCCTCGGACTCCATAACGAGATCAGGTGATTGCGCCCATATACGAGCTTTAGAATCCTTCAGCCTGGGATCCTTCAGAGCGCCCTGGCGGATTCGCCGCGCAATCCACTGAGACCCCTTAAAGGCATCTCGAATCTCCGAAGTAGCTAGTTCTGCCAACCGACGGGCGCCATCCGAGGTATCCATTTCTTGAAACTAGCGCAACATGAACAACTAGGCGCGCATAGCGATTTGGATAGGACTGAATAAGCAATGATGATCGTCCTGTGGACCGAATCCGTCTGGGCGTCCGAGCACTTCTTCGTAGTCAGAATCGGGCAATACGGCTGGCCGCCGACTTGAGCCCTACAGGTGACCGCCAATCTACATCTCGCACAGCTGAGCGGATATCAGAGCCGCAGGAGTGACTGCAGCCGTGACCAGCCACCTTGTCGCAGAGGATGATTTCGACAGACATACCAAGATCAAGACGACACACGACGATCTCGCGGGGCACCGATGATGAAGGCGATTATGTGCGGTCAGGTGAAGTCTGAGTTGATCCTCCACGGCGAACGAAACTTTGATTTTTGTGGTCTTATTCGACGACAACTACCGAAAGCCGATTGCTCGACTCAACTTTAACTCGAAGACGAAGAAGTACGTTGGCGTCTTTGACGAAGAGAAGAACGAGAGGCACCATCCAATCTCATCGCTAGAGGAGATCTGCGCCTATGCGGACGCCATTAGGGACGTGGATCTGGCACTACAAAAACTGGCACGCGGGCGGGTCCCTTGCGGTGCCGCCCGATCGTCCGGCAGCCATGCATCCACCCGAGCTGAGAGATCACGTGCGGGCTCAGCCGCTGCATCATGCCTTCGAGCGAAGGTACGAATGAGTACAGCGCGACGAACAATCGTCGGGGCTCGGAGATCCCATCCGAGCCCCGACGATGGCGGGCTGTTAGTACCCCGAGGCAGTAACCGCGTCGTACGTCTGCGAGGCCAGGAACGTCGCTCCCACGAGGTTGGGGTGCAGCGACGCCGGGTTCACGAGCGGGCCGGTGCCGGTGCTGTTGAGCGCAATGCCGTTGATGTATGAGCTCGGTCCCTGCGGGCACATGCTGTGCGAGACACTCGCGGGCAGGTTGTCGACGAAGGTGAGACCGGCGGCAGCGGCCTGCTCGGCAATCGTCTGGTTCAGCTGCACCTCAACGGAGTGCAAGTAGGCGACGTCGGTTGCGGTGAACGAAACGCTCGAGGGTTCGGTTCCGAGGTCGGTAAAGCAGCCCGCCGCAGGGGTACTGGCCGCATCCGGGAACAACGACGGGTAGCCCACCACGAAGATCTGGGCGTTCGGAGCCGCCTTCTTGATGGTCTTGAACGTCGAATCGAGGTGTCTCGCCACCTTGTCTGCGATGTTCTTCGACAGGGTGTCGACGCCCTTCTTCATGTACTGCTCTGTGCAGGTGGGGTCTTTGAAGTCCTGGTTGCTTCCCGCTACCGGCCCGTCTGGCGATGTGGCGACGCACGACTGGATCACCGGGGCGAAGCCCGCGTCGTTGCCGCCGATGGTCACGGTGACGATGTTCGTGCTGTCGTTGAGGGCAGACGCCTGAACCGGGAGGGACGTCACCGCACCCGAGGCGTCCGTGACGGACTGCTCGTTCTTGCTGATGTTCTCGGTCACCGCGCCCGAGCACGTCATGTCGGTGAGGTTGTAGCCCAGCTTCGCGGCCAGCTGATGCGGGTAGTCCTCGGCGGTCTGATTGCAGCCGGCGGCGGGCTGCCCGGTCGGCGTCGCCAAACCCTGGCCTGCGGCATACGAGTCACCGAGGGCCACGTAGTTCACCGCCCCAGATGAGTCGGTGGTCGCGGCCGTGGCCCCTGCCGCGGGAACCACCGCCATAGAGGCGGCGAGAAGCAGCACTGCTGCGACTCCCGATCGTTTGATGGAACTGTTCACGTTGATCTCCTTCTTTACCCTCGGGTAAGGCTCGTAAGAAGCGCTCGTTCGCGCGACAGCTGATAATACGATCGTCTAGTGAAATTTGACGCCGTGAGGTGGGCACGTCACGCCGGACTTTCAGGTTCCCCGAAATGGCCCACACAAGGCGAGTGTTCGAAGGCTCGATCAGCCGGCCTGCTGCGCGGTCGGCACACCCGATCAACCGGATGCGGCCAACGTCCGCGCGCTCGCTACGAGTCCCGCCGCCACGCGTGCACCGCTTCGCAAAGGCTCGGGCCGACGTTCAGGTGTGGCTGGAGCTACTGCCTCGGCTTCAGCAGTGCCCGCCGCTGCGACGCAACGACTGCCGCCATCCCCGCTTTCGCGTCGCGCGCGAACCGCGGAAAGCTGAGGAACCCGTGGGGCATCGCGGGATACTCGACCAGCTCCACCTCGACGCCGGCCTTCTCGAGCGCCTGCGCATAGAGCACCCCGTCATCGTGCAGCGGATCGTGCCCGCCCACCTCGATGAGCGTCGCCGGAAGCCCCGCGAGCGATGCCGCCTTGATGGGCGACACGCGCCAGTCATCGAACGGCCCGCCATAGAGCTCGCCGTACTTGTTCATGTCGGCCCCGCTCAGAATGTAGGCGTCGGCGTTCTGCCGGCGCGACTCCGTGTCACCGGCCCCGACCGACGGATACAGCAGCGCCTGGTGCGAGACAGCCACGTCGCCGCTGTCTCGAGCCATCAACGCGACGACGGTCGACAGATTCGCTCCCGCGCTGTCGCCCATCACTCCGACCTTCGAGGCGTCTGCCCCGAACTCATGGGCGTGTTCGGCGGCCCAGAGCAGCGTCGCGTAGCAGTCGTCGACGGCCGCCGGAAAAGGATGCTCCGGCGCGAGCCGGTAGTCGACCGACACGACCACAGCGTTGAGATCCATCGCCACCGTGCCGCACATCCAGTCGCCCCCGCGAAGATCGCCGAATACGAAGCCGCCGCCGTGAAAGTACACGATCAGCGGTCGAACCGGATGTCCCGGGCTGGCCGCCCGCGCCGGCTCGCCCGATTGCTTCGGCGTATAGATACGTACGGGAACACCGGCTGCCGTGCGATCGTGCTTCGCGACGCCTTTCGGCGACGTGCCCATCAGAATGGATGCCGCGAGCTCGGGCGTCTTCGTCTCGCTGCGCTTCGCAAGCTGCTCGGAAGTCGTGTGGGAGATCGAGGCCCCGGGCAGCCGCCCGAGAACCTTGCCGAGTCGACGCATTCCGGGGGCGAGAGGTTCCATCTTTCGACCCTACGCTTCACGCCCCGAGAGCTGCCCTCGCCTTGGCGTATTTTGCAGCCAGGCGCTCCCTCGTTGGCGCATCGAGCTGGGCCACGCGCCAGTCGGCGGTGTTGTCGGCGATATCGGCCAGCTTCACGGCTCGCACCTGAGGATTCGCGGCGATGGCCGCGTAGTACTGCGCATCGGAAATGTCGTCGCTGCGCGTCATAAGGCGAACCCCCGCAATCACATCGTCGGGAATTCCGGCCTCACGCAGATCATGCTCGGTCACGTCGGTGTCTTCGAGCACATCATGAAGCCAGGCGATCGCCTGCTCAGTCGGCTCGCTCACGCACCCTGCCACGCGCCGGGGATGCTCGATGTAGTTCTGCCCAAGCTTGTCGGTCTGCCCTCGATGGGCGATCGTCGCTATGGCGCGCGCCGCGCTCACCACCGGGTCGTCGATTCGGGAGTCGGTCATAGCTGCAGACTACCGAGCAGCCGCCGACAGCGGTCGCTGTTGCATGAGCGCACAGGCCGCGCTCCATGTCTTCGCTTCGCACGGGCAGCAACGGTGTCAGATCCGTGCGCTGTCTGGCACGTCGAAGGCCAGCAGTGCTGCGACAGCACCCAGCAGAACCCCCGTGGCACGTCGTTGTCAGGTCGCCCAACGAGGGCGACGCGCGAGCACGCTGGCGATAGACCCCGCAGCGACGACAATGAGCGCATTCACGGTGAGACTCACGCCGATCTGGAGCAGTCCGAGACAGAGACCCTGCGCCACCGGAGACCCGCGCTGAGTATCAATGAACTGCGGGATGACGGTCAGGTACATGATCGCGACCTTCGGGTTGAGCAGGTTGGTGACCAGACCCATGCGAAAGAGGCGACTGCAGCTGTCCCGCGGCAGGTCGCGGATCCCGAAGACACCTCGCCCGTGTGGTCGCAGGGCCTGCCAGGCGAGGTAGGCGAGGTATACGACTCCCGCGGCCTTGAGCCCGATGAACAGCCACGGCACGGCAACGAACACTACGGCCAAGCCCAAGTTGGCTATCAGCATGTACACAACGAAGCCCACACCCGTGCCCGCCAGGGAGATGAGACCGGCCCGACGCCCTTGGCCGATGCTGCGTGACGCGAGGTAGATCATGTTCGGTCCCGGGGTGAGAACCATCGTCAAGGCCGTGACGACCATGGCGACGGCAGCCGTCGCCGAGACGGGCGAAGTGAGGAAGATATGAGGCATATCCACACCATGATGTAATGCCTTTATGCACCTCAACCCTTACGGCGAGTATGCCGTCCTCCTCGCCCAGTCGCTCGCGAACGATTGGCCCGGCAAGCGAAAAGAGGTCGTCGAGCGAACACGAGAATTCGGCATGACGATGCCTTTTCCCGAGCAGGCAGACGACTACGTCCGTTGCCGGGCGGTAGTTGATGCGTGGTTGACCGTCGTCGACGCAGCCACAGCAGACGATCGGGCGGCCATTCTCAACGAGCAGATGGCCACTGCTTCGGCCTACCCGCGCTTGACCGATCACAATGGCGAGGGCTGGCACCTGCACTACCGCGACGTCGACAACGATCTACCGCGCGTGCTCCAGGCTGTCTTCATGGTCGGCACCGCTCTTCACCTGACCACCCGCGGCATGACCCGCCTCGGGCGCTGCGCCGCGGATCCATGCACGAATGTGATCGTGGACGTGTCTCACAACGGCACCCAACGGTACTGCTCACCCCGTTGCGGAAGCAGGGATGCGGTCAGGCGTCATCGAGCCCGACTGCAGCGCGCCTGATCCGCCTCACCGATGTTCGGCTGACGTGCACGATGCCGCTCCGGTTTCGCGTCCTGGCGAAAAGCCACGGCGAGAGGGAACGGTGGCCAATCACCGCAGTGTGACTGCTAAACATGACCACATGACGAGAAGCGCACTCGAAGAAGAACTGATTCGGCAGGATGTCTTCCGTTGGCTCGATCAGAAGCTCGCGACGGGCGCATCGGAGGTTACGCGCGAGGAGCTCCGAAACTACACATTCGGCACCGAGAACATCCCACTCGTAGACACAGCCCGGGGCATCCGGAACCCCGCTGACTTCGAGTCAACGCTGTCGATCTTGACGAGTATCAAGAGTCCGTACGCCGATGCCTTCACATCCGACGGCTTCGTTCACTACTCGTACCAAGCTCGGAAGGGCGGTGACAACAAAAAGCTACGCCGGGCCTTCGAAACCAGAGCACCACTCCTCTACCTCCACGCCGTTAGGCCAGGCGCATTCGTTCCCTATTACCCGGTTTACGTCGAGGCCGATGATCAGGAGAGACGCCAGTTTCTGATCTCGTTGGATCCCTCGCTTCACTTCGTGAAGGACCCTCTGAATCTAGATGCCGATGAACGCAGCTACGCCGAGAAGCTCGTAAGAACCCGCCTGCATCAGCCGCTTTTTCGGGCGCGTGTTATGCGGGCATACGCGACAACGTGCTCGATCTGCCACTTGAAACACGCTGATCTACTGGATGCCGCACACATCATCGCGGATTCCGATGCCGATGGCATGGCCAGGGTCACGAACGGACTGGCGCTATGCAAAATTCATCACGCCGCATACGACCGCAACCTCCTCGGCATCACACCGGACTACGAGGTGAGGATCGACCGCGAGCTGCTTGACGAGATCGATGGCCCGATGTTGCGGCACGGGCTGCAGGACATGCACGGCCTTAAGCTGACGCTTCCGAGGCGACCAAGCGAGCGCCCGTCACGCGAGTCGCTCGCCAGGCGATTCGCGGAGTTCAGCGTGTGAAGCTCATGGCTAGCGTGACGGGCTACCCGTTCCTGCAGCATCGCAAATACCGTCGAGGCCGCGGCCAGCGGACACCGTTCCTAAGATCTCAGGCCTTCTGTAGCTTCGACATTACTGCTCGATGGGCGTTAGATCATTCATAGCTTGACAACCTCCACCGGGCTGATCGAATGATCCGAGCAATATCTTTCGAGGTACCCACGCTTCTTGACGTAGCCGAGACGTCTCGCATCAGGCGCCTGTCTCCGAGCCCAGCCCAAAGAACCGTTCGAAGAAGGCGCCGAGTCTCTGGATCACGCGCTGTTTCTTCTCACCGTGACCGCCATCGGCAGCGAACCGCGAGACAGGTGGCAGCACCTTCGTAATCGCGGTGCCACCGGTGCGGATCTGCCCATCTCGAAACGCAGCCTCAACGAAGACGCGAGTTTCATCCGAGCGAAGATTCTCTTCGGTGATGATCGTCTCGAGTTCAGCTTCACGCTTAGCTGCGATGAATGCCTGCCACTCCTCATCGATCTCACCGTCGACAGAGAGGGAATCAACGAAGTCCTCAATTAGGTCCTTCTTGTTACGCAAGCTGGGGCTAGAGTCAACGGCGCGCGAGATCTCGGCGCGAATCTCCTTGTCATCGCCATCGCCGTGTTCGTCGCGGTACTTCTGGACGAGCATGAGGATGTAGTCAACGTTGATTTCGACTTGCTTGATCAGCTCGATCTCGAAGACGATGTCGTCGTTGATCTGCTCCTTGTCGCCATCCGTAACCCTGCGGAACTCGGCATACAGGTTTAGGTAGATACTGCGGTAGTCCTGCGCTTGGCGGTCAGTCAGAATCTCATGTCCGGTGAACTCGTCGAACGAGGTGAGGATATTTTGCAGGCGCAGGATCGCGCCGAACAGCGCGATGAACTCCTTCTGCGCAGCCTCTCCGATGATCGGCTGGCCTAGAGGGAAGGCGGAGAGTAGTTCCGTGACTTTCTCTGAGTAGTCGTTGAAATATTCGCCGTAGGGCTTCAATATCACGACGCCGCGAGCATCCTTGTTACCGAACAGGGCGATCGCATCGTTCGTGGCATCCTCAAGGTCCCGAAAAGTCACGATGTTGCCGTAGGTCTTCACCGAGTTCAGGATGCGGTTCGTGCGCGAGTACGCCTGAATGAGCCCGTGAGCGCGAAGGTTCTTGTCGACGAAGAGAGTGTTCAGCGTGGTGGCGTCGAATCCGGTGAGGAACATGTTGACGACGATGACAAGGTCGATCTCTCTGTTCTTCAGGCGCAGAGAGAGGTCTTTGTAGTAGTTCTGGAACTTGTCGGCTGACGTGTCGTAGCTCGTGCCGAACATGCCGTTGTAGTCCTGGATGGCATCTTCCAGGAAGGAACGAGCATCCATGCTCAGCGCTCCGGTATCAAAGCCTTCCTCGTCGAGGGCTCCGTCTTCAACGGCGTCGTTCGCGCCGTAGGAGAAAATCAGCCCAACCTTCAGCTTGCGGTCAGAGGGGAGCTTCTCCTGTTGGAGCTGGAAGTGGTTGTAGTAGACACGAGCAGCATCGATGGATGCGGTCGCGAAGAGGGCGTTGAAGCCGCGAACTCGCTTGTCGCCGAGCGTGTAGTGCTGAGCCCGCTTAGTTTTCTGGTCAAAGTGCTCCAGCGTGTAGGCCACGACCTGACTGATCCGCTCCGGTGCAAGCAGCGCCCTCTCTGTGTCGATCGACGAGACCTGCTTGTCGATTACGTTGCCCACTTTGACGGTGTTGACGTAATCGATGCGGAAGGGCAGCACGTTCTTGTCGCTGATCGCATCCACGATCGTGTAGGTGTGCAGCTTCTGGCCAAATGCCTGCTCAGTTGTCTTCAACTTCGGATTGCCGCCACTGCCCGAGTTGGCTGCGAAGATCGGTGTTCCGGTGAAGCCGAACAGGTTGTATCGCTTGAACGCTTTCGTAATGGCGGTGTGCATGTCACCGAACTGCGAACGGTGGCACTCGTCGAAGATGATCACTACGTGGCCGTCGTAGATAGCGTGGCCCTTGTTTGCACCGATGAACGTCGACAGCTTCTGGATCGTCGTGATGATGATCCGCGCGCCGGGATCTTCGAGCTGTTTTTTCAGCACCGCGGTCGAGGTGTTCGAGTTCGCTGCGCCTTTCTCGAACCGGTCATACTCCCGCATTGTCTGGTAGTCGAGGTCCTTACGGTCCACGACGAAAAGCACCTTGTCGACAGATGGAAGCTTCGAGGCCAACTGCGCGGCCTTGAACGACGTTAGGGTCTTACCCGACCCCGTCGTATGCCACACGTAGCCACCGGCAGCGACACTGCCGAGCTGCTTGTAGTTGGTGGAGATGTCAATCTTCTGCAAGATCCGCTCGGTACCAACTATCTGGTACGGGCGCATCACCAACAGCATCTTGTCTGCGGTCAGCACGCAGTACTTCGTCAGGATGTTCAGCAGAGAGTGCTTGGCAAAGAACGTCTTCGCGAACGCCGCGAGATCCGTGATCGGCTTGTTCTGCGCATCCGCCCACCATGACGTGAACTCGAACGAGTTCGACGTCTTGCGCACTCGCTTCGAGCCAGCAGCCTCGCTCAGACGCTGGCGACGAGTCGTGTTGGAGTAGTACTTCGTCAGCGTGCCGTTACTGATCACGAAGAGCTGCACATACTCGAAGAGACCCGAACCTGCCCAGAAGCTGTCGCGCTGGTAGCGGTCTATCTGGTTGAAGGCTTCGCGGATATCAACGCCGCGCCGCTTCAACTCGATGTGCACCATCGGTAAACCGTTGACCAAGACGGTGACGTCATAGCGATTCGAGCGAGCCGCACCACCGTCGCCTTGATCGATCGCGTACTGGTTAATCACCTGCAGTCGATTGTTGTGGATGTTCTGCTTATCGATCAGCAGGATGTTCTTCGTCGAACCGTCATCACGCTTCAGCAGTTGAACGTGATCCTCCTGGACGCGCACCGTCTTCTCGACAATGCCATCATTCGCACCGGCGACGCGCTCGGTGAAGAACTGTAGCCATTCGGAATCCGAGAAGATGATGCCGTTCAAGGCCTCAAGCTGGGTGCGCAGGTTGGCGACGATGTGCGTCTCGCTGGCGATCGGAAGGTACTCGTACGCCTGGGACTTGAGCAGGCGAATCAACTCGTTCTCAAGATCTGCCTCCGACTGATACGCAGTCTCGGCTCTAGCATCAGGGACGTACTCAGCAACGACCGTGCTCTCGGCTGATAACGCGATCGGATCATATTTCCGTGGAGTCGAATCACTCATGCAGATATCTCCTCAAACGTGAGGAGGTTGTCACGATAGTACTGATACTGCTTGCGACGAGCAGCGAGCTCTGCAGGGAGACCGATGCTGAGGTCGTTCACCAGAGCATCGAATCTATCGAGAGCCAAAACAATTCGCTGTTGCTCGTGAATCGAGGGCACGGGGATGCGTAGCCGGTTTAGGACAGTTTGCGTCTGGCTCGGGACGCCTCCGGCTTGATTCATTTGGCCAAGGCCCATCGTGAGCAACTGGTGAAAAAGGAACTTCGGCTCGATCTGGGATGCGTCTACCTCAGTGCTGAAAATCGTGTCTACGTTCCAAAATGGGCCCTCGACAAAAAACAAGTTGCCAAGCGACCCCTTACGAGGAATCAGAACCGACGGCCCTCGCGCTGCCGCGGTGTCGGCATAACGCATAATGCCGCCGCTGCCATAAACCGGGATATCGCCGTCACTAAGCGCTTTATGATCCTTACCGTTTCTAATACGCACAACTTCGCCGAGCATTCTGAAGTCCGTTGTATCTGCCTTAAACGTCAGCAGCTCTGAACGGTAGTGCTCGTATTGGCGGCGGCGGGCTTCTAGCTCCGCTTCCAGCTCCGCTTTCAGCTCCGCTTCCAGCTGAGTGAACTGATCCAGGATTCTCACGATCTCCCGCTGCACCTCAAGAGCTGGCACCGGTATTCGGAGTTTTAGAAAGTCTTCTCGATGAAGCCGCTTGTGACTATTTGTGCTCCCCGTAACTGTTCCTGAGAGCCAGCTCATCTTCGTCAGGACGAAGTAATACATGTACCGCAGTTCCAGGACGCCCTGGTCAGGCTCAATTGGATAGAACTCAGGCGAGCAATACGAGTTCAGTGGGACGGATTCAAGCGGCCAAACACGTGGAATATGCGGATTCAGTTTTGACACAAGAACGCAAGGGCCTCCAAGCCGGGTCTTTGCGGAGCCAACCTCGATCCCCACGAGCTTCTCTGGCGACTTGCTCTGATCGAATGAGGGCAAGCTGAAGACCGTCACAGTCTCGTTTCCCATTGCAGAGGGTTGAACGTTACGGCCAAGGATCGCAGCGACCTTGCCTAATGGCAAATGCGGCACGCCGTCGGGCGCAAGTTCCGATATCAGTTCATCGATGCGGCTCACTGCGTGCCCTCCAGATCCGCGACGATCTCGTCGATGGAGGTGCGAAGTTCGGCCTGCCGCGCGACGATACGAGCAATCTCGGTGTTCAGTTCAGTGATGTCAACAGCCACCCGAGTGTCTTCGGCCACGACGTAAGACGACACCGCGATGTTGTACTCGTTGGCTGCGATGTCTTCGTTCGCGACGACCTTGGCGAAGTACTCCGCATCATCTCGCGTGGTGAACGCGTCGAGAATCTTTGCTTGATTCGCTTCTGCGAGCTTGTTCTTGTTGCCGGTGCGTTTGAACTCCACTGAGGCATCGATGAAGAGAACTGCGTTGTCGTTCTTGGACTTCTTGAGCACGATGATGCAGGTCGCGATTGTGGTGCCGAAGAATAGATCTGGCGGCAATTGGATGACGGCGTCTACGTAGTTGTTGTCGATCAGGTACTTGCGAATCTTGGCTTCCGCTCCCCCGCGGTAGAGAACGCCGGGGAACTCAACGATCGCCGCAGTGCCGTTGACCGCTAGCCACGACAAGATGTGCATCGTGAAAGCCAGGTCAGCCTTCGACTTTGGCGCAAGCACTCCGGCCGGGGCAAACCGTGGATCGTTAATCATCAGAGGGTTCGCGTCGCCGTCCCACTTGATCGAGTAGGGCGGGTTAGAAACGATCGCTTCGAACGGTTCTTCGTCCCAGTGCGCCGGGTCGGTAAGGGTGTCTCCGTGAGCGAGATTGAACTTCTCGTAGTTCACGTCGTGCAGGAACATGTTGATGCGGGCGAGGTTGTAGGTGGTCAGGTTGATTTCCTGCCCATAGAAGCCCTGTCGCACATTACCTTTGCCGAGGACCTTGTCGAACTTCAGCAGCAGCGATCCGGAACCGACGGCGGGGTCGTAGACCTTGTTGACCTGGGTCTTGCCGACCACGGTGATGCGGGCAAGGAGTTCTGAGACCTCTTGCGGCGTGTAGTACTCACCACCGGACTTACCTGCACTTGAAGCGTACATCTGCATTAGATACTCGTAGGCGTCACCGAACAGGTCGATGGCATTTTCGTCGAAGTTGCCGAGTGGAAGATCGCCGATTGCGTTAAGAAGTTTAACGAGCTTCTCGTTGCGCTTGGCGACGCTGTTTCCGAGCTTTGAGCTGTTCACGTCGAGGTCGTCGAACAGGCCCTTGAGGTCATCTTCACTGTCGCTACCGACGGCCGAACCTTCGATGTTCTTGAAGACTCGCGCGAGCGTCTCATTCAGATTCGCGTCTTGCGGTGCGGCCCTTCGCACGTTGCGAAAGAGCTCCGACGGAAGAATGTAAAAACCCTTCTCATCGACCGTGTCCTTTCGACCGTGTTCCGCCTGAGAGTCGGGTAGCTTTGCGTAATCAAATCCTTGGTCACCCGCCTCGTGCTCGCCGGCATTTATGTAAGTGGCGAGGTTCTCCGAGATGAACCGGTAGAACAGCATGCCGAGCACGTAAGACTTGAAGTCCCATCCGTCAACGGAGCCTCGAAGGTCATTCGCGATGCGCCAAATTGTCTTGTGAATCTCGGCGCGCTGAGCTTCCTTGGTGGTGGGTGCCATGTTTTTATCTCCTGCGCTTTAGAGCGCGGTCATGTGGTGTTCGCGTAGTTCATTCACGATAGCGGTGCGAACCTCTAGCGGTTCATCGGCGCACCTCAGCCATGAAGGCCGTTTGTGTCCGGGAGAGATGCCCACCGACTGTTCGCGGTTATCAGATCCAAACGCACAACGAGGCTGCCGAATAGTCTCAGTACCGCCAGTGGGACTGGCCTCAAAATAGGTCTCAGCCAGGACCCTTCAACAACCGCTCCAACCCCGCCTCATTCACAATCGTGATCCCATAGTCACGCGCCTTCCGCGCCTTACCCGACAGCGAATCCGGGTCGGACGCGACCACCAGCTTCACCTTCTTCGTGATCGCCGGCCGCGGCTCAAAACCTCGCTGCTCCAACTCCCGATGCCAGTCCTCACGACTGCGCCGCATGTCGCCCGTCAGAACCACAAGGTCGCCGACCTCCAGTCGGAATGCGCCTGCCACTCGCGGAGAAGCCGAACCCTGAGAACCGACTGAACCATTAGCATCCACAGGCGCTGCATGCCTGCCGACGCTCTTCGCTGGCGGCTCAACCGCTGCTGCTACGTAGACGGCCGGCAGCCCCAGAAGAGTGGCAACGGCAGTGAGGTCGGCGATCTCATCGAGCGTGAGAACGCCGTCGGCCCATGCCACGTTGACCACAGCCTCGAAGTACTCGATGTGCAGACGTTCACACGTTGATCGGCTGATGCTCAGCTCGTCGGCGAGGCGAACGAGCGCGTTCGCCTCGTGCACCGACAGCTGGCGATCGAGCAGACACTGGTCAAGCAGAGCCCAGTAGTTCTGGTGCTCGGCCGGTCCGCCGAACTCGGGCAGCTTGTCGGCGATGCGCTGCAGGAATGTCGATGTGTTGCTTGAGGCCGCGGTCGCCTCCCGTGCTCGCCACACTTCGTCGAGAACGGTCTGCTTGGAGAGCACGGGCCACACGGCGTCGAGTGCACGGTCGAGACTGTCGTTCCACAGTTCGGATCCCTCCGACGCCGCGATGTACTCGCCGAGCAGGCGGGCTGTGGCCGACGCGTCAACGCTGGCCCGGTGAGCATTCTCTAGGTCGATGTCGAAGGCGGCACAGCAATCGGCAAGCGAACGCCCCGCGCCGGGAATGAAGTCTCGAGCAAGCTGCATCGTGCAGAGATGCTCGATGTCCAGGGCGGATGCCTGCGGATACCCCGACCGCGCCAGCTCGGCCAGCAGAAAGCGCAGATCGAAGCTGGCGTTGTGTGCGACGAGCACGCGGCCGCCCAGCAGATCGACGAGATGCGGGGCGATGGCTGCGAACGTGGGCGCATCTAGAATGTCGGCCGATCGGATGCCGTGGATGTGCTGCGCTCCGAGGTCTCGCTGCGGATTGACCAGCGTCTCCCACCGGCCGGTCACGCGCCCGGAATCGTTGACGTGCACGACGGCAACCTCGACAACGCGGTCGTGCCCACCGGGGAAAAGCCCGGTCGTTTCGAAGTCGAGAACGGCGAAGCCTGGGCCGGCCATGGTGGAACCTCCTGGTTGATACCTATTCGAACGTATCGGAATGGTGTGCGCGCGTGACAGCCCTCGAACGGGGTGAGGTCAGCGGCGACTTGGAAATACTGCACCCGATGAGCAGGTGACACCGTAGGTTGGGACAGACCGACTCGCGTTCGGCCTCATTGGTCGCGTGAAGCGCAATCCTCTTCGGCCGTGTTCGGCCCAATGCTGCTCAACCGAATCCCCTAGATTGCTGACATGCCCAAACGAGTACTAGAACAGCACTTAGCCGTCTTCGGGGAAAGCGGGAGCGGCAAAAGTGTCCTAATCTCCTCCTTCTACGGGCTTATGCGCGAGAGACAAACGCAGGAGCGGACACGGCTCGACGTGGTGGCAGATGACGCCGGTCAGGGAGATAGACTCTTTCAGAACTAGCTCGGCATGGGACGCGATGGGCAGGTTCCTTCGGCAAATCGGTTCTCATCGACCCCCTACTCCTTTACCGCTCGGCTCAAATACCGACCCGACTCGAAGAAGTCGGCTGACTATGACGGCATCCGACTCGTGTGGCACGACTACCCGGGCGAGTGGTTTCATGAATCACCAAGTGGCCCCGAAGAGGACCAGCGTCGCGCCGACACGTTCCGCTCACTGCTGGCATCGGATGTCGCACTCGTCCTCGTCGACGGAGAAGAGCTCAAGAGGAATGCGGGCCGCGAGGAAGAGTACCTGAGACTCTTGTTTACCAATGTCCGAAATGGTCTCCTGCCGATCGTGGAGGACCTGCTGGAGAGCGGCAAACCTCTCGCGCGATTCCCTAGAATATGGATGTTTGCATTATCGAAGTCCGACGTACTTCCCGAGATCGAGGTAGCGGACTTCCGAGATCTCGTTGTCCTGAAAGCTGCGCACGAGGTCGGACAGCTTCGGAACCTACTTAAGCAGGTGGTCCTCGGCAATGAGGCACTGTCGGTCGGCGAAGATTTTGTATTGCTCTCGTCGGCGAAATTTACACCGGGGGCGATTGAGTTTTCACATCGGGTGGGGGTCGACCTCATCATGCCAATCGCAAGCGTGCTGCCTCTTGAGCGCTTCGTGCGCTGGGCCGATTCTCGCAACCTGCGAGGAAAAGTCGCCGAAACACTCCTCGGCCAGGCAAGCGCGCTCGCCGGCGTTGTCGCCGTGTTGGTCGGTTTTATCGGCCGAGCCGCCAGGCTTCCGGGGCCGGTGGGCGCCGTCGCTGCATTCATATCGTCCGTGATCTCTAAGGAAATGATCGAGAAGGCCGCGAATCTTGCCGGAGTCAAGCTTCGGGAAGCCAATGCTGAGGCCGTGGCGAAGGGAGACTACCTTCGTGCCGCGCTGACTCAGTTTGGAGTTGATCTAGAAGAGGGCGAGGAGCGAGAGGTCTTGCTGCGGAGCCGAAGATGAGATTGATTTGGGCGACGCGAGGCCGGACCTGGGGATTTCGATTCCTACGACGGGGTGGTTTGACCGACCCTCTGCCTACTTACAGCCTGGCCTTCGCCGAGTTCGAAGGTATGACGCACGTGTGGAATCGAAGCGGCGACATGACTGCATTGCGGTTTGAAGATCCACTCGGCAGGAAGGATCGCGCAGGAAGAGTCGTGCCTCATGACTTCGTGGTCTTCGGCGACCTCCCTGCTCAGGTTAATTCAGTCTCGTCGGGCATCAATGACATATGGCCGATCGTCGAGGCAGAGTACGCCCGAAACTACGACTCGCTGGAGCCTCACATAAGCGACGACTGAACGTTCGGCGCTCTGTCCTCACGACTCGCCCCGCAACCCATGACGATTGTGACCAAGCCGAATCCCCTGAGCTGTCGAGTGCTACTACAGTGCGGATTCAAGCAAGAGCTACCTGGACAGATAGTTTTCTTCGCTGCTCACTCGAAGAAATCGGCGTCGATTTCGACCGAAGCATAGGTCTGACGCACTTGGACGCCAACCCGGTACTTGATCATCAACGCCACAAGCCGTTGGCCGTCAATCAGGATGACCCTCGATTGGACATTCTTGGCATAGTCGATCGCGCCGGGCGTGAAAGCGCTCGTGGTGAGAAACACACCGCGCGTTGCACCGAATCCGTGAAGTGCGCCCACGAAAGCCTGAATAGTCTCGCGTCCGATGTTGTTGCCGTCCTTATACCGTTTGGCTTGGACATAAATGCGATCGAGACCCAAAGCATCCTGATCGATGATTCCATCGACGCCTTCGTCGTTGGGGCCGCCAATCCTCTTGCCTCGTTGTTCCGCGCCCCCATACCCCATTGCTAAGAGCAAATCCACAACTGCTTGCTCGAAAAAGTCGGGGTGGCTTTCTCGAAGGCGGGACAGCAACTCTTCGCCGACCTCTTCCTCAATGCGATTTATTCCATCTTCGATCTGCTCTACCGGGTCGAGGACATCGACCGCGATTGTGATGGTGTCGCCCGATGCGTCCGCGCCTGTATGCCGGCGGCGAGTATCAGGCCAAAAAGGGGCAAAGAACTCGCGAGCTTGCGCGTAGTCAAACCCTCCCGGGTGCTGCTGGAGCCCACGACGGCCAGCATCACTGATGGCGTAGTGACCGCGCGATGGTCGTTCTATCCATCCGGCCTTCAGGGCGTTGCTCAACGCCCACCCCATTCGTTGTTCGTAGCGGTACCCACCGGAGCTCAGCGTCTCAGCTCGGGCATCGGCGCTCAGACCGGCGAAATCGGCTGCGGCGTCAAACACATCTTTCCGGTGCAGGGTCCCGCCGCTCGACAAAACCTTGAGGACCGGGACGACAAGCGCTGGCCAGATCGGAACGGTCGAAACGGGCTCATCTGCGGGGATAGACACACCACTACTGTGCACCATCCACACGCCCCTGCGGGGCACATTCGATGCTTTTGAAGGGGTGGCGAGGTACGACCCCACCGAGCCCGATAGTGGCGTCCGGATCGGCACACACGCCTGCTTCATCGCGCCAAGGCTAGGCGCTTCCTACGCGCTGCCGAAGGCCAAAGCCGCGACGACGTGTGCATGCGCCAAGCGTTGCGTATATAAGCTCGACGATTTACGGAACCCAAATCTCGATGATGCCTCAAAGTGGCTATATAGGGCCCGCTCGGCCAGAGGCTGGAAATTTTCAGTCCACCGAGTAGTCTCTCGGCGAGAGTTTCAAAGTCAACGAGCTGGCGCCAGGGCTGCGCCGCACGAACCTCGTCATAGGCATGAGCGTCGGGGGCGATCCCGCCGAGGCAGCTATGGGAGCGGTTCGGCTCGCCTTGCCGCCCGACGACGGGCCCACCGGAGCTCTTTGGTCGTGGGGCGGTACGCGCGCGCTCTGGTGGCCCAGGGCATCCAATTAGCTTCTTGAGAATGCTTCTCGATAAGCTCAGTTGCCGCTTACCGACGACTTGCAAGGATCACCATGCCCGCACGCCCGCTCCTCTACTCCGCCCTGGCCGCCACCTCCCTCCTCCTTCTGTCCGGCTGCACCACAACAACGTCAGCCGCCCCAACAACCCCCGCCGACCACAGCTGGCTCGTCACCGCCGACGCCACGGCGAAAGAGCTCTACATCAACAACGCCGGCACGGGTGAGAACACCGACACCCTCAACGGCATCACCCTGGGCACCCACGCCGGATCCGTGCAACTCGGCGGCGGGCGGATCGCCTTCATGGATGAGTCCAAGCCTCAGCTCGATGTCCTCTCCATCGACTCGAGCGGCAAGGCCACCATCGATCAGCACTATGCGATCCCGAATGACGATGCGCGCTGGAAGCGTGCCGGCTGGCTGTCTACCGACACGAGTCGGCGCTATGTCGCCATCGGCTCGGACTTCGACGACTCCACCGACCAGCGCGTCACCGTCGTCGACCTTGAGAAGGACACAGAGCAGACAGCCGACATCACCACCTCCGAGGTGACGCTCGCCACCACAGGTGAGACCGGAACCGAAGAGGTCGAGACCTTCCTCGTCGGCGATCCGCTGCGCCTCGTCGTCACCGCCGGCGGCCACCTCGACGCCTACTCCGTGTCGGCGATTATGGGCGGCGACGCACACCCGACGCCCGTCGCCACGACCCCACTCAACGCCTACCCGCACGGCCCCATCGTCAACGCCGACGGAACCGTGATCGGCTCCGATCTCGCCACCGGTGTGCAGACCGTCGGCGTCACCGACACCGGATTCGTGGACTCCCAGTTCTCGTCGTACCCGCAGGCGAGCGTCGAGAGCTACCGGCCGCGCATGGCCCCGGATGGCGCGACCGCCGTGGGCGCGCAAGCCGGGGCCACAGAGAAAGACGCCGGGTGGAACACTATCCCCGCCTACCTCACGAGCGCATCCACGGCATCCGGCAAGCTGACGTCGGTGAGCCTGGGCAGCGGCTTGTTCACCCGCGTCGCCGTCACGCCACAGTTCACCGCCGTCGCGCTTACCTCCGGCTCCGGCGACTCGCTCGTGCTCGTGAAGAAGGGCGACGACGGCGCCTTCAACGGAGAGCAGACCACCGTGGCGCTCGACCCCCTCAAGAACGGCCCCGTCGTCGGCCAGCCGGCAGCGAAGGCATCCCTTCGCTTCACCGCGGCAACAGACGACGGCAGTAGCGTCTTCGTGACCCGCGGTGGCGAGGGCCAGATCACGCAGATCGACACCTCGACCTCGAAGCCCTCGGTGACGCGCACGATCACCGTTCCCTCCGACCTCTCAGACGGCGGATATCTGACGACCGTCGACTCCGCGGTGAAGCCCTACGACCTCAGCGGCCGCTGACCGGGAGCCACCGCCGATTAGTGGGCACAGTCCAGCAATTCAAAGCGCGTTTGCGTGTGCGCTAGGCAACCGCAACTGACCGTCCACCTTTCGGGGTGAGGGTTGAGCCGTCATTCCCTTCCGTCACCCAGCGGAGACGAACCCCGGCGGCATCTTGCCCGTGCCTGCCGACACCCCGAAAAGCACTACTGCCTACCCGAAAGCAGGAACGCGCACCATGAGCTCGAGCAAGCCCGAAAAGAACGCCCCCGACGTCACGCTGAATGCGGCGCCTCCCCTCGACAAGTCCAAGGCGTATCACGCCGATGTGCAGCCCGGCCTGAGTCGGCGCACCATCCTTCTCGGCGGGGCGGCCGCCATTCTCGCGGGAGTGGCCGCCGCATCCGGGCCGGGAGGGTTCGGCGAGAGGGCGGCAGCTGCATCCGGTCTCGCGACCAGCGCCCGAGCCGGGGCGACCAAGTCGATCAACGATGTGAAGCACGTCGTGATCTTGATGCAAGAGAACCGCTCGTTCGACCACTATTACGGCACCCTGCGCGGCGTTCGCGGCTTCGGCGACAAGCAGATGGTGGAGTATCCGGGCGGCGGCAACGCGTTCGCCCAGCCAGACCCGACGAGGCCGGATGGCGGGGTGATGCTGCCGTTCCCTCTCGACAGCACCCACTTCAACGCGCAGAACGCCGGCGGCCTCGACCACTCGTGGGGCGGCGGCCACACCGCCTGGAACAAGGGCGCCTGGAACAACTGGGTCGCGGCCAAGAGCCAGCAGACCATGGGCTACTTCACCCAGGAAGACCTGCCGTTTCACCACGCGCTCGCCTCGTCGTTCACGATCGCCGACCACTATCACTGCTCGGTGATCGGCCCGACTACGCCGAACCGCCTCTACCAGTGGACGGGAACCATCAACCCCGAGGGCGACCACGGCGGCCCCGCCACCGACAACCCCGACGACTACAAGCCCGTCTTCACCTGGGGCACCTACCCCGAGCGACTGCAGAAGGCCGGTGTCACCTTCAAGACCTACTCCAACAACGAGATCGGCGACGACGGCACCCACCCCTACGTCGGCGACTACGGCGACAACCCCCTCTGGCTGTTCCAGAACTACCACGATGCGCTGGCCTCGAAAGACCCCGCGGTGCGCGACCTCGCCCTGCGCGGCGGCCTGAATGACGGCTGGCTGCCCGACTCGGGTCGCGGGCTCGACGTCACGTATCTGCTGAGCGAGTTCGGCAAGGATGCGGCGTCGAACACCCTGCCCGCGGTCTCGTACGTCGTCGCTCCCTACGGCTACAGCGAGCACCCGGCCGCGAGCCCAGACTACGGAGCGCACTACACGAACGCGGTCGTGCAGGCCCTGATGAGCAACCCCGACACCTGGGCGAACACCGTGCTCATTCTCAACTTCGACGAGAACGACGGCTACTTCGACCACATGCTGCCCCCGCTCGCCGAGCCCGGCACGGCCGGCGAATACGTGGATGGCCTGCCGATCGGCTACGGCACCCGGGTGCCGCTCACCCTGGTCTCGCCCTGGAGCCGCGGCGGCTGGGTCAACTCGCAGGTGTTCGACCACACGTCAGTCATCCGGTTTCTCGAAACCTGGACGGGCGTGCACGAGCCCAACATCTCGTCGTGGCGACGCACCATCTCGGGCGACCTCACCTCGTGCTTCGACTTCGCGAACCCCGACTTCTCGCTGCCGACCGCCGCCGAGGTGCCGCCGCTCAGCGTCACGCAGAAGCTCGTCGCCGCCGCAGACGCCGACATGGCGAAGCCCGACATTCGCGAGCCCGCCATCGGCGCGCAGGCAATGCCGGTGCAGGATGCCGGCACGGCCCAGCACCGGCCGCTTCCGTACCGGCAGCACGCCAACGTCGAGGTCGACCGGGCCGCCGCCACGGTGACGCTCACCATGCAGAACACCGGACACCAGGGCTTCTCGCACCAGGTCTTCGCCAACGCGCAGCTGCCGTTCGAGTCGACGCCCTTCACGCTGGCCACGGGCAGCTCCGCCACCTACGTCTGGAATGCTGCGGCCACCGGTGGCGCGTACGACTTCAGCGTGTACGGGCCCGACCGGTTTCTGCGGCGCTTCGCCGGCACGGTGCGCGCTGCTGGAGCCTCTGGTTCTGCTGGCGCTGCTGGTGCTGTGCCCGTGGTCGCGGGCAATCCCGTGCGGGGCGAGCGCCGGTCGCTGCGGCTCGAGCTCGGAAACGAGGGCGCCGCCCCGGTCACGTACTCCCTCGCGGCGAACGACTTCGTCGAAGAGACGCAGTCGGTCACCGTGGCGGCCGGCCAGACCGAGCGGTTCGCCTGGCCCCTGGATGCCGCGGGTTACTACGACGTGATCATCACCGCCGACACGGGCGAGGGGTTCCGCTACCGCTTCGCGGGGCGCATCGAGTAGGAGGCGGCGTTCGGCTTTCACGCCCCTTCACGTTCGCGGATTGCTTAATGAGAACAATTCTCAGCTAGAGTTCGAAGCGGCTCCTCTGCCACTTCACACTCTGATTGAGAAAGTACTTCTATGCGCTCTTTGCGTTCCCCCGGGTCGGTGATGTCTGCATCCACCTTCCTGATCGTCGGGGTCGTGTGCGCGGGCATTCTGACCGCGTGCGCCTCCTCCCCCTCCGACGCTCGACACTCCCTTCCCGACACCGCGCCCGCCTGGGCGAAATCCGCGGCGCCGAGCAGTGACACTGCAGCACCCGACGGCGTCACCTCGGCCGTCGTGCTCTTCACCGAGAACGCAGACACCGCATCCATCTCGGCCGCCCGCACGTGGCTCGTCACCGCCGGACTCGACCTCGGCGACCAGCACGACAGCGTGCGCAGCCAGTCGATCAGCGGATCCTATGACGACTTCGCCCGCGCCTTCTCGACGACCTTCGCGACCACCGACATCCATGGCCGCACGGCCGTTGTGCCCACCACCGATCTGTCGGTGCCCGCCGATCTGACGGCCATCGAGACCGTCGCCGGCCTCGTGAGCACGGATGCGATGCAGCCCACGCTCGTGGAACCGTCGGCGACATCGGCGAGCGCCACGAGCGCCGGCGCCACCCACACCGCGGTCGCCGCCGCAGCACCCGCCGCCACCGCTCCCACCGCCACGACCACCCCCATCACCAGCGACGACTGCGCCACCTACTGGGGTCAGACGCTCAGCTCGCAGTGGCCGGAGTCGGTCACGGTGGAGCACCGCTCCAACGCACTGTGCGGCTACGGCCCGCAGCAGTTGCGCGCCATCCACCAGCTACCCGACGACGCCACCGGAGCCGGAGCGACCATCGCGATCGTCGGCGTCTTCGACGACGCGACCGTCGAGGTCAACACGAACGCCTACTTCACCAAGGCCGGAGCGCAGCCCCTGCGCGACGGGCAGTACACGCACCACGCCCCGGCGAACCCGAACAACAGCCGCTGCGGCGGCCCCAGCTCGTGGACCGTCGAGCAGCACCTCGACGTGCAGGCCGTTCACGCGATGGCTCCGGATGCGAACATCGTCTACTGGGGAAGCGACACCTGCGAGGCCCAGTCGCTCTACCTGCGACTGCTCGACGCGGTCGAGAGCGGCACCTCCGAGAATGGCGCCCCCGACGTGATCTCGCTCTCGTTCGGCGCCCCTGAGGAGCTCGACACCGCCGCCGACCGCACCCTGCTCAGCCGAGTGCTCGTCGAGGGCGCCTCGCGTGGCATCTCGATCTTCGCCTCGACCGGAAACGACGGCGACTACAGCCAGGCCGGCGACCACCAAGACGGCACCGACGTGGCCTCTCCCGCCTCGAGCCCCTACGTCACCGCGGTCGGCGGCATGAGCGTCGGCCTCAACGCCGACAACACCGTGGCCGTCGAAGCGGGCTGGGAGACCCAGACGCGCTTCGCCCGCAACGGCGCCATCGTTCCGCCCGGCTTCATCTACGGCGCCGGCGGAGGAGAGTCGGCCTACTACGACCGCCCCTCGTGGCAGCGCGACAAAATCGCCCAGCCGGGAGCTAAGCGGCTGCTTCCGGATGTCGCGTCGCTGTCTGACCCGAACACCGGCTTCATCGTGAACGCGCCCTCCAACGGCGTCGTCAGCGCCGAGCCACACGGCGGCACCAGCCTCGCCACCCCGATGGTCGCCTCGATGGTCGCCATCGCCAAGGTGCGCAACGGCGTTCACGTCGGCCTCGCCACGCCCTCGCTCTACGCGCTCAGCGGTTCAGCGGCCATCACCGATGTGCAGCCCGCGTCGGCGGCAACGTGGTTCCGCCGCTCGCCGTCGACCGGAGCTCTCTGGCTCGAGACCCTCTATATGTGGGACACCAAGCCCCAATCCCTGCAGTCCGGGCCGGGCTGGGACAGAGTCACCGGACTCGGCATTCCCCGCGGCACCGCTTTTCTCGACCAGTTCGGAGCACAGAAATGATTCGACGCACCTCCCGCTCCACGCGGCTCGTGACCGCCGCGGCCCTCGCCGCCGTGCTCGCGGTCGGTTTCACGGCGACCGCCACGACGACCGCGATCGCCGCACCCGCGGCATCCGGAACCTCGACCGCGAGCGCGACACTCGTCGAGGCTGCAGCCAAGACGGCCGCACTCACGGCATCCGCCACCAAGGCCGGCCCCGCCAACAGCGCCTTCGGCGTGCAGATGCTCGACTCCGACGGAGGGACCCTGCAGGCCTCCACCCCGCTCGCCGACTGGACCTCGGGCGACACGGTCACGCAGAACGCCGCCTCCACCGGCGACCTCTACAAGCTGAACACCACGCGCACCGATGGGCTCGTCTCGCGGGCCGCGTCTGATGGGGCGCGCTCGACGATCGCGTCGGGAACGTTCCAGCTACGCGACCGCGTGCCCGTGGCATTCACCGGACTCACCTCTGAGTGCACCGCCGACGGATCGAGCACCGTGTCGTTCGACACCCTCACGGTTAACGGCGTCGACGCCCTCGACCCGGCGCGCATCGCCGCCGGCTACACCGTCGACCTGCCCGTCTCGTCGACCTGGGGTGCCACCAAGCTCTACATCGGCGAGCGCACAACGGATGCGACGGGTCGCGCTCAGACCACCGCGTTGCGCATCGAGGCCGAGGCCGGCTCGTCGGAGATCTGGCGAGTGAAGCTCGGCCAGGTCGCGTGCACCCCCGCGGCTCCGGCCACCACGCCGGCACTCGTGTCGGGCATCACCGTGACCGCTCCGAACGGAACGCCGATCGTGGCGGGAGAGCCCAGCCTCACGGCCTCGGGAACCAAGACCGACGCCACGTTCTCGGCCGCGACCCCGCCGATCACCGCGAAGGGCGTCACCGTCAGCCGCACCGACGACAGCGCCGCGAAGGTCTCGATCGACAGCTTCACGCAGGTGCCCGACACCTCGTCGGTCGGCGAGTACATGTGGTCGGCGTTCCGCGTCTACGGGCTCGCGCTCGACGTGGCCGCAGACGGCAGCTCTGTGGTGTCGTTCCCGGGCGCGAACTCGGGGCTCTTCGTGAACGGGGTCTGGATCAACACCGGAACCGACCTCTACACGGGCCTCGATGCTCAAGGCACCCCGCGCGTGACCGTGCGCTTCAACGAGCGGGTCGCCCAGCCCGACGGCAGCGTGCTCATCACGGCCGTGCACTACACCGACCTCACCAATACCTACCCGTCGGTCTCCCTCGGCACGGTTCGATGGTCGGCTCCCAGCACGGTTCCCACGCCCGACCCCGAGCCCACGCCCCAGCCCGATTCGCCGCTGCCGAGCCGCTACGCCTACGCGCTCAGCGCATCCGGCCCCTCGGTCGTGTCGCCCGTGGCTCTCGTGACACCGGATGCCGCTGCCGCGGCCGCCGCGAGCGCGAAGGCGCCGAACGCCGTGGCGAACTCCGACGTGGCGCGGCCCGACGCTGCTTCGTCGGCCGCTTCGTCTGGTGCCGCGTCTGACGCTGCCGCCCTCGGCGCCGCTCAGCTCGAGGTCGCGACCGTGACCGACGGCGTCGCCGGGCAGATCTCGGCGACCGGAGCACGCGCATCCAATGCCGCGGGCACCGCGACGGCCCAGGTCGACTCGCTCTCGCTCTACCCGGGATCGAGCCTCGAGGTGTCGCTCAGCAACATCCACGTGGCGATGACGAAGACCGGCGCGACCATGACCACCGGCGGCGGAACCGTGGCCGGCCAGACCATCGCCGCCGGCGAGATCGCGCCCAACACGGTGGTGCAACTCGCCGGAAGATCCGCGGTGATCACGCTCAATCTGCAGAAGGGCGCGGCCGACGGCTTCTCGGTGACCGGCGTCGATGTGAACGACACGCTCGGCCTGGGCGCGCGGGTGCGGGTGGCCGCGATCACGGCAGACGCTCCGGATGTTCCGACACCGGTCGATCCCGGAACCGGCCCTGGCAGCGGGTCGGGTTCGCCGGGAACCGGAACTGACCCCGGAACCGGATCTGGCTCTGGCTCCGGCTCTGGCGGCGAGCTGGGCAACGGCGCGATCGGGCAGAACGTCGTCTCACCGCAGGCGAGCTCGACCCGGCCGCTGGCCGACACGGGTATGTCGGCCGCTCCCCTCGCCCTCGCGGCTGCACTCTCCGTGCTCGCGCTGGCGACCGGGGCCGGCCTGCTGCTGCGACGACGTCGCCGACCCACCGCATCCTGATGCACGCACCGGCCGTGGTCTTCATGACCACGGCCGGTGCGCCACCGCGGGTGGCGCCGTCACGACCCACCCACTTGTCGCAAATCGACGTAAATTCGCGAAGTTAGGTCGATATGCGCCACGTCGAATCGCGATTCAGGGTCGTTCGCTGGTCGAGTGGCCCGACGCCGTCAGGGGCACGTCCACCGTGTAGGTGCCCACGGGCCACAGCGCGTCCGGCCTGACAGCCTCTCCCGCGCTCAGCACTGGAAATTCCCCTTCCATGCGCGCGCTTCGAGCGGCGCGTGCTTCTTGATGAGGTTTGTCGCGATACCGAGCAGCCAGGGCAGGGCATTAGCCGATCCGTCGAAGGCGGTCCGGCGTTCGAACGCGACGAGGAACGTCTCGCTCATCACGTCGTCGGCCACCCCCGCGTCCAACCGTCGCGCCGCGTACCGATGAACGGTGCGCGCGTGGCGATCGAATACCTCGGCGAACGCACCCGGACTCTCCCGGGAGCGCTCGATGATCTCGTTGTCGGTGCTCACAATAGGTATTGCTCGGTCGCCGGGCTTAAGTTCACGAAAAGTAGTCTCGCCGGTCAGGGCGCCGCGCCGGTCGAGGTACCCGCGGCCGCCCGCGGCCGAAGCGTATCGACACCGGGGCGCCGGCCGAGTTGCCCGAATCTGCCGCCTCCCCATCCACCGAGGCGGCAGATTCGGGCAACTGGGCGCATGGCGGGGGCTTTCTCGTGCGGCTTGTGCCTGCAAGACTGCAGGCATGAGCACCAGCGGCGACGACGAGAATTCGACCCCGAAGAGGTTTCGACGCCTCCGGTTCAATCCTCTTCGCGAGATCCTGCCGTACGTCTGCATCGTCGTAGGAATCGTGGTGGCGGCACGAAATGGGTTCACGTTTGCGGGAGACGACGGCGTTCTGGTGATCTGCAGCCTGGCCCTCGTCGCGGTCGGCGTCATCGCCATTCCCGTCAACCTGTGGATGAAGAAGCGCGACCTCTGACGGCGCGTGCCTCTGTATCGAACGGGGAAACCATGAGTGGCCAGCACGGCAAGAAGGGCAAGGCGAACACCGTCCTCGTAGCGGTCATCGCCGGTATCGCGATGGCTGCCGTTGGAGTCATCATCGCATTCGCGGTTGACGCCTTCTGGGGCGCCATGATCGGTCTCGCCGGCGCCGCAGTTGCTGGGGCGGCAGGGCGCATCCGAATCGAACGTCGCAAGAGAACGACCGAAACCGCTCACGGCCCCGGCTCGCTCATTCAACAGCGCATGAGGCTCGACCGGTCATGAAACACGGGGCTGCAGTTTCTTGCGGCGGGCGCTCCTTTCCTGGCGCTCGAGGTGATCTTGTTCATCATCAACCCGAGCCGTCCTCCCCGATGGTTCGGGATATTTCCCGCCGTCATGTTCATGACCATCGGAATTACACAAATGGTTCTGGCGGCGGGAGAAAGGCGCAGATTCGAGAACGAGTTCGGCAGGGATGCTGGCAAGCAACAGCCCGTGGGCTGCTGAAGCACACGCTAGGGCACGTACTCCGGAGAGAACCGGGCAGGTACTCAGAGCTCATCGGGACGAACGCGTCTGGCCCATCTCCCTGACGTCCGGCCGGCCAGACGCCGCGTAGGATTTTCGGGTGCCCCTCCAACCGCTGTACCTCGAGTGGCTGCACGAACCCGATGGCAGGGTTCTGCGCGCGAAGGGTGCCCACCTGAGGCAATCACGGATCACGTGGACCATGACCCTGCCGAAAGCGCTCGGCCATCTGAACGCCGCATCGATGCTCTGGTACCTCACCGTTGCGCTCATCTCGATCGACATCGCGATCGACAATCAGCACGACGGTCAGGTGCTGGGCAGCGATTGGGGCAGCCTGGCCTGGATGGTCGGAATCCTCGCCGTCTGGATCGTCATCGCCGCCCGCATCGCACGAAGAAGACGCAGTAAAACCAGCTCGCGGGCGACCGTCACGGAGTGGCGACAGAACCTCACCGCTCTCGCCAACGGCTTCGAGCCGCAGCCCTCGCAGCGGGCTACCTTCTCGTCGATGATCACCGCAGACCGCGACGCGGTGCTCGAAAACCCGCGCTTTACGGCATCCGGTCTCGAATTCGGCTCTCTCACGACCGCGCGACCGGGCAGCCCGACCTGGCACTACCTGGCGGTCACCCTGCCTGCCCCGCTGCCGCACCTCGTGCTCGACTCCACCTCGAACAACTCGTCGCGCAGCGATCTGCCCGCGGGATTCGGGTCGTTGCAACGCATCTCGCTCGAGAAGGAGTTCGACCGGGCGTTCGTGACCTATGCGCCCGTGGACAAGCGCGCCGACGCCCTCTACGTACTCTCGCCCGAGGTGATGTCCGACCTGGTCGAGTATGCCGGCGACTACAACGTCGAGATCGTCGACGACACCCTCGTGTTCTTCACGTCGGCTCCCACCGACTTCACCGACGCACAGACCTGGATCGCGGTGCAGACGCTGATCGACAGCGTCGTTCCCCGCCTCGCTCAGAGAACGCAGCGTTTCGTCGACGAGCGACTGCCCCGGCCACATCGCTCGCTTCTTCCCGCGTTCGAGTTCGCCGCAGCGGAGCCCGTCACTCAGCCCGTTGCGCCGGCCGTCACCGTCGGGGTGCTCGCCAACGCCCCGGTTCCGCTCATCGCCCGAAGCGGCCGGCGCTTCGTGCCGCAGAAGCGCAGGTGGCGCGTAAGTTCCTTGCTGCTCAACGTGGTCGCCTTCGTTGCCTACTTCGTCGCCTACTTCGTGCCGATCGTGCTGATCTTCGCAGCGGTCCTGACGATCACCGATGGGCGGCCGTAGCGGCGACATCTGCGCCGCCGCCGGCGCTTACTGCCACCGACGATCTGCACCGGCTGACTGCCCATCAGCTGTCAGCGCAGGGGTTTGATCATTTCCAGGGTGCGACCCTCGGCGAATCCGAGAGGACGTGTTCGACCGGTTGGCGCGAAGCCGTGACGGTCGTAGAAACGGCGCGCAGGAGTGCCGTGCTCGTAAACGTAGAGCCGCAGAGAGTCGCCACGACCCGCTGCCCAGGTGAGGATCTCGTGGAGTAGGGCGTCTGCAACGCCATAAGAGCGTCCGCGGAAGTCGGGAGACACGTAAACCCCCGTCAGGACTGGGTCGAGACCATCCTCGTCTGAGCTCTGGGCGCTCATTATCCCGATCCAACGCTCGGTGCCGTTTTGGATTGCAACCATGCTGGCGGCGTCGTCGGACTGTCCTCGTCGTGCCCGAGCGCGCCAGTCGTCCTCCGCCAGGCCCAGCGTCGTCTCGAGAGTGGCGCCGAACGAGATCGGGTTGTCGGTCGCGTTTTCGATGCGGAGGTCACGAAGATGCTGCCAGTCGTCCTCGCTCGTCGGGCGAACGAAGAACGGAGCGGCTGTCACGCAACTACGGTAACGGCCCGAAAGGTACCAAGCCAGCACCAACATCTTTCGGGCATTGATTATGAAACGGTATGCGGGAGGCCTGGACGCGTCCGGCTGAGCACAGGTGCGGTAGCCTTACCGCAGAGGGAAAAATCCCGTCAGGCTCCGGCCGGCGGAAACGCACAAGCGTCTCATGGGAGTCGCCACTTCTTCATCGAAGGAGTGCGCCCATGTACGAACCCACAATCTCCCCAGCCACAGTGGCCCCACCGCAGCGTCTCCGCCACGCGTGGATTCCGCTGGCCGGCCTCTCTGCGGTGTTCCTGTTCGAGATGCTCGATAACTCCGTCTTGAACGTGGCGCTTCCGACCATCGGGCGCGAGCTGACCGCGTCGACCGCGTCGCTGCAATGGGTCTCTGGGGCGTACTCCGTCGCGTTCGGCGGCCTCATGCTGCTGTTTGGCGCGGTCGCAGACCGTGTCGGTCGGCGCCGGGTGATGCTCGTCGGCCTGGCGCTGCTCGCGGTCGTGAGCATCCTGACCCTGTTCGTCACCTCGGTGGAGCAGCTGATCGCCGTGCGGGCCCTGATGGGGGTCGCCGCGGCGATGACGACGCCGGGATCGATGGCGTTGGCGTTCCGCCTGTTCGACGATGACGATCTACGAGTGCGCGCCCTGACGGTCATCTCGACCGCGGGGCTGGTCGGCTTGGCCGTCGGGCCCACTATCGGCGGGTTTGTGCTCGCCGTGGCACCGTGGCAAGTGCTCATCGTCGCCAACGCGCCCATCGCGGTGATCGCCTTCCTCGGGATCCGAGCCGGGATCGCCGCCGATCGTCGAACCGACCTCCACCGCGATCCCGTCGACGTGATCGGTGCCATCCTGGGCACGGCGACCGTCGTCGGCGTCCTCCTCACACCGACCCTGTTCGTCGCCGGCACCGATGTCGCTCTGGCCTGGGGTGCAGCGGCGGCCACCGTGGCCGCAGTGGTCGGCTTCGTCGCCCGAGAGCGCACCGCGCGCCACCCGATGCTGGAGCTTCGTCTCGTCGCACAGCCGCTGGTCGCCAGCGGCCTGGCCTACAAAGCGGCGGCCGGGCTCGCGATGGCCGGGTTGTCGTACATGGTGACGCTGCAGTTGCAGTTCGCCTGGGGTTGGCCACCGGCCCTCGCCGCCGTCGGCACGCTGCCGCAGGTCGTGGTGCTCCTCGCAAGCGGCCGCTTCGTCGGTCCGTTCGTGAAACGGGTGGGCCTCGATCGAGCGGCCTGGATGAGCGCTGCCGCCGTGGTCGCCGGTCTCGCCGTGTTCGCGCTCCTCGGCCGACTCGGCTACCCCTGGGTGCTGGTCGCCCTCGTGCTCGTCGCCGCCGGGATGCGGGTGGTCGGAGTCGTCGCCGGAAACAACGTGCTGCGCGGCCTTCCTGGGGATCGCACCTCCATCGGGGCGGCTATGGTCGACACGGCCAGCGAGATCGCGACCGCTGTCGGGATCGCCGCGACCGGCACGATCCTCGCCGCTCTCGTCGGCAGCAGCATCGCGACAATGACCTTCAGCCCGGATCAGCTCGCGTCATTCCAGCAGGCGATCCTCATCGCGGGCCTGACCATCACCGCCCTCGCGGCCGCGCTCGTCTGCATCGGTATCCACCGTTCGCGCCGCACCCCCGCCCAGCCCACCACCCAGGAGCCTTCCTATGTCTGACCTCATGCCCCGCCCTCCGTTCGATCCTGAGCTCGCCACATTCCTCACCGCCCTCGAGGCACGCGGGCCGTTCACGCTAACCACCGAGATGCTGCCCCGGATGCGCGGACTCGACATCACCGAAGAAGCGCTCGATGAGCGGCTGCGGTCTCGCGGGTACGAGCGGCGCACGATCACAGCGCCTGGGCACCTCGGGGATCCGATCACCCTCGCGGTCATCCAGCGGATCGGCAGAACCGGAGCCACGAGCGCGGTGTACACGATCCACGGCGGCGGAATGATGTTCGGCCACTACCTCGGCAACCTCGATTCATACGACGACTGGCTACTGAACGACCATGACGTCGTGCTCATCAGCGTCGACTACCGCCTCGCCCCCGAGTACCCCGACCCTTACCCGGTCGAGGACTGCTACGCCGGGCTCGTCTGGGTGCACGCCCACGTCCACGAGCTCGGCATCGACCCCGAGCGCATCGTGATCGCCGGGCAGAGTGCCGGCGCCGGGCTCGCCGCCGGCACCGCCCTGCTCGCTCGCGACCGAAGAGGGCCGGCGCTCCTAGCGCAGATCCTGGTGTCACCCATGCTCGACGATCGCGACTCCACCGTTTCGACGAGACAGATCGATGGCATCGGGGTCGCTGATCGGCAGATGACCCGCTTCGGCTGGGACGCCTACCTCGGCTCCCGCCGAGCCGGCGAAGACATTTCTATCTATGCAGCACCGGCGCGAGCGACCGACCTCTCCGGGCTCCCACGCACCTATATCGACTGCGGAAGTGCGGAGGTCTTCCGCGACGAGACAGTCACTTATGCCAGCGGCTTGTGGGCTGCCGGCGGTGACGCGGAGCTGCACGTGTGGCCGGGAGCATTCCATGGCTTCACGAGCATGATGCCGACCGCCGCCATCTCTGTGAGCGCAACCGCAGCGCTGGCCGACTGGACCCGGCGACTTCTCGGTTCAGGTGCCCGCTGAGGGGCCCCAAAGGGGCGAGTGGGGCGGGAGCCACTGCCTCGGCATCAGTGCCCGGGCTTCTGTTCTCTGTCCGGGTCATAGTCCTTGAAACCTTCGACGACCCGGAACTGTGGAAGTTCGACCTGGAGGTCACGCACCAAGCTTTCGCCCTCGGCAATCCACTGCCTGCCGACTGCGGCATCTGGCCACCGAATGTCCGAGACGGGATCGAGCACTGACTGCCAGATTCGATTCCAACTTCTCAGGCGCAGGCGAAGTGCATCCGAGACCGGAATATTAGCGAGTAGCTGCCTCGGCCCCCACGCGGGCAAGAGTCGCAGGACGTTAGTGCGATCTTCATTGCCGTCTTTTAGGGTGCCCACGAATCCAACCGTAATGAGGTCGCGATTCATTCGCTCAGCTCCCGAGCGTCGAGCGCCCGTTGAGGGATCGGTTACGGAGCACTTACCCCCACTTGGACGCTACGCGCGCGGGAACCAGGAACGCCCGCGACGCAAAGCAACCCGCAGTCGGCCGACGGGCTCTGACGACCCGGCGCTACCCACGTCTTGAAACGAGCCCATCCCTCCTCGATACAGCCCCAAAGCCTGTGCTGACGCCCGGCGAAGTGCCTGCTGATCCTCAATGCCTGCAAACAGCTGCTCGAGCCAATCCGAGGCTTGGTCCCGTGGTCCGTCCTCTTCCGACCGCGCTACGACGCGAAGCTCGGCTATTGCGGAGATGATTTCACGCCTGACCTCATCGACGGTGCTTCGCCTCACGCTCACCCCGACGAGTTTACGAGCAGCGCACAGAGCGCGCTGGGCGATCGGAATCACCAGCGTTGCACCCTGACGACAACCCACATTGAAATGATCTTTCTGTAGCTGATTACTGAGACGATCGAGGGGTGAGCGAGGAGACGAAGACCCCGTGGGCCAATCCTGAGCCGCCGGTCCATCACGCGATCGCGCTGTGGGCGGCGAGCTGCGCAGAGCGCGCCCTGCCGATCTTCGAAAAACAGCGACCAGGTGATGATCGCCCGCGCGCAGCGATCGAAGCAGTGCGCGCGTGGGAGCGCGGCGAGCTTCCGATGACGGCGTGCCGCACGGCTGCATTCGCAGCTCACGCGGCCGCTCGGGATGCGACCACAGCAGGGGCGCCGGCAGCCGTCGCCGCCGCTCGTGCCGCCGGCCAGGCGTGCGCTGTGGCACACATGTTCGACCACTCGCCGCACGCTGCGACATATGCTGCGAAAGCCGTTGGCCTCGACGGGGGCGGCACCGTCGATCAAGAAGCCGAGCGAGTCTGGCAATGGGAGAGCCTCGCTCCTGAACTGCGTCCTATCGGGTTTCCTGACGGCCAGATTGTGGGCGATGCCCGGGCCCTCCCCGCCATCGGGGCGCCTGCCGCTCGCGCGCTGGCCGACGCAGGGGTGCGGAATCTCGACGACCTGGAGAGCGCCGATCTCGCCTTTCTGGCGACTCTTCATGGGGTGGGGCCAAAGGCGATCGCACTCTTGAGGGCTGCGTTAGAGAAGTAGGCAGCGTCCGAAGGACGCTCGGGAGGCTTGCTACAGATGCCATGTACTGCGCACTCCAGAACGAGCCACAATACCTGCATGACCAAGAATGCGAACGCGCTGAAGAAGCTGATGTCGGCCCTTGAGAAGCACTCCCGCGTGGCCAACGCAGACAAGAGCTCGATGAAGCAGGTCGAGCGCGCTACGACACGCGTGCGAGAAGCGGCCAGTCTCTATTTGTCGTCGCTACCCGCCAAGAAGGCGATGCCCAACCCGTTCCTCGACGTGCTGGATGATCGTCTTGACGAAGACACCAGGGCAACGCTGGCCGCTGAATGGAACGAAGCTGTTCAGAAGATTCAGGAGAAGTCGAAGAAGTAGAGCGACTGCGAATCGCGTGCGGCGCTTCGGTCGATCAGCGTTCTCTGTCGTCCCACACGAACAGGCGAGCTGCGAGCAGCGACATCGCCACCGTGCACCCTGCCATCATCAGCCACAGGATCGGCACCGGCAGCACGGTCGCCGACCCGACGAGGTCCGCGCTCGCTGCCTGCACGAACCACGATGACGGAAGCCATTGGAGGATCACCTCGATCCAGTCGGGAAGTATCTGCTTCGGGAATACGTCGCCCGAGGCGAACATGACCACGATGGGCACGATCACGGCGATGCTGTTGATGAATTCGGTATTGCGAGAGCGGGATGCCAGCAGGTACGCGAACGAGAAGAACATCGCGAGACCGAGCACGAACGAGACGAGCAAGCTCAGCACTCCACCGAAGTCCAGGTACCCCATGACGATCGACACCACGACGACGACGGCTGCCACGATGAGGCCTGCTGCGGCTCGCACGGGGGTTTGTGCCGCTATGAACGTCAGCTTTCGCAGCGGGGTGGTTCCGAGCAGCCGCAGCGTCCCGCGCTCGCGCATGGCGACGAGCGGAACCGCCGTGCCCATGAACGTGATGGCCATGAATCCCAGAGCCGCGATCGTGGCGAGGTTCGCTCGAACGAGATCGGATTGCACGAAGCCGGTGTCGTCGACGACCGAGATCTTCGAAGAGCTGACGCCGGCTCCCTCGAGCGCGTCCACGATCCCGAACCAGTACGGCGGATCCGCCGTATCGACGACGACCATCGCGGATTCACCCTGAACGGTGACGGTCGCGTTAGACCCCGCGGTGGCGAGCGCGATGCCGGCGTCATCGAATGCAGCCTCGACCGAGGAGACGGAGCTTGCGTCGCCCGAGACGCTGACCACGGGCGCCGGCCGTCCCGCCACGTTGACGGCCTGGTTGATCCCGACGATGAGCAGGAACAGAAAGCCGACCATGAACAAGATCGAGAAGGAACCCTTCTTGTTCCGCACGAGTTCCTTGGCGCTGGCCGAACTCAACTCGACGAAGGCCGATCGTGGCGTGTCGCTCTGAACCGTGCTCATGCCCGTCCTCCTGCGCTATGTCCGTCGAGGGCATGAATCGTGCCGTCTCCGGTGAGTTCCAAGTAGACGTCTTCAAGCGTGCGGAGCTGCACGTGGAAGCCGCGGGCTCGTAGCGTCGGACTGAACGTGAGCTTGCGAACGACGTCGTCTGGATCGCTGGTGCGGACGACGACGCGGGTGCCCGACCCGGTCAGGTCGACGCTGACCTCGCTCGTTCCCAGGTGGTGCCGAAGGGATGCGAGATCGACGGCCTCGTCGATGACGAACGACACCGTCGCCCCGCCGATACGATCCCGCATCAGCTCGTCCGGCGTGCCGACGGCACGCAGTCGACCCCCGGCCAGAATCCCGACGCGGTCGCACAGTTCTGTCGCCTCCTGCATATCGTGCGTCGACAGCAGCACGGTTATGCCGCGGTCGCGTGTGCTTCTGATGAGGTCATGGAGGGAGCGTTTGGCCTGAGGGTCGAGGCCCGCCGATGGCTCGTCCAGAACGACGAGCTTCGGCCGCCCGATCAGGGCCGTACCGATGAGGAGGCGGCGCATCTGCCCACCAGAGAGATTCCCGGCTCTCGTGTCGCGCTGCTCTTGCAGGCCGAGCCGTCCGATCAGCGCACCCACATCATCCGGCGAGGAGTGGAACGACGCGTACAGGCCCAAGGTCTCGGCGACCGTCAGTGTTTCGAAGAGGCTAGCCGCCTGCGGTTGCACCGACATGTAGGGGGTGATGGCGGCACGATCTTTGGTCGGATCGGCGCCGAACACGCGCACCGTTCCGCTGTCGACCGCCCGGAGACCGGCAATGCTCTCCAGCAGAGTCGACTTACCCGCGCCATTCGGGCCGAGCAGCCCGAAGATCTCGCGGGAGTCGACACGCAGCGACACGTCGTCGAGCACCACTTTCTTGCCATAGCGCTTGACGATCGAGTCGACGATCACCGGCCAGATGCGGATCGTTTGTTGCATCGTTACCTCTCACGCAGCACGGTGCTGTTCCCGATAGCTCAGACGCTACGGGCGTCGAACAGCACGGCGCCTCCCTCGTGAGAGGGAGATTCCCCACGGCGAGGGATGAGATCGCCGGCGCACGTGGTGCACGGAGCGGCCCGGCACATCAGCTCCGAGGCGCGCCCTTGCGTTGCTCCCTCACGGCGAACACGAACAGGGCCGCAGCCAGTGCAAAGAACGCGGCGCCCAGGGCCCACTGGTTGAGCAGTGCCATCGCAACGCCCGCGATGAGAAAACCCACCGCGCCGATGTACCAAAGAATCGTCGTCATGTTTCATCCCTTCGAAGCGGCGTCGTTACCAGGGGACAGTGTTGCAGCGGGCCTTCGGCAAGTCAGCCCCTTGTCACGAGAAAGTGATCTCGATACGGCTGCTCGTTCCTGGCACGGCCCCTCGATCCGCACAAGCGCTCAGCCCAGCGGCACCGGCTCCACGGCCACCCCGAAGTTGTCTTTAAACACGGCGTCTGGGTCGACCTGTGCCTTGATCGCCCTGAGCCGGGCCAGCGTGGCCGGCGGGAACGCCTGCGCCACGATCTGCTCGCCCGTTCTGCTCTCGAAGCTCAGGTACAGGCCATCGAAGTGCGAGGCCAAGGAATCCCACAGCTGCTCGAAGCGCGCGCTACGACCGACCGAGGTGATCGAGAAGTTGGCCGATCTGTGGGCGTACGCCGTCGCATCCGGAGCCACGTCGTTGATCGCGCCACCCACCGGGCGGATCTGGAACCACGGCGCCGAACCCGACGTCGCCAGCGCGGCCGCGGCCCGCGCGGTCGGCGCATCCAGGTGCTCGACCAGCCCCGAGCGGAACGACGGCTCGCCCTGGCCGTTGTGCGCGACATCCGAGGCGTTCGCCATAACCGCGGCATACGGAAGCAGCTGCACCTGCTGGCCGACCAACGGAGCGAGCTCCGCGAACGGCTGCAGGCGCGCGATGATCGTGTCGGGGTCAGAGGAGTTCACCACTCCGTACATCTGTGCGGTCGCGGGCTCGGCCGGGCGACCGCCGCTCAAGATGAGGAACAGCGTGGTGTCGCGCGGCGACTCCTCTTGAAGGCGACCGAAGTCTTCGAGGAACTGCGCCGCGTCGTCGACCTGGAACGCGAGCTGCGCCCATCCGACGTCGCCCACCTCATCGGCCACGAAGTCGAACGACACCACGATGCCCACATTCGCTCCGGCGCCGCGCACCGCCCAGAACAGCTCGGGGTTCTCGGTCGCCGAAGCGTGCGCCAGCGTTCCGTCGGCCAGCAGCACATCCGCGGCCACCATGTGGTCGATGGTCAGCCCGTGATCACGGCCGAGAAAGCCCACGCCGCCGGCCGTCGCGAGTCCGCCAACACCGACTCCGCCGTAGTCTCCGCTCGAGAGTGCCAGGCCGAAGGGCTGCAGGGCGGCCGCCACGTCCATCCAACGCGCACCCGGGCCGACGCGCACGAGCCTCTTCTCGGGGTCGACGACCTCGATCTCGTTCAGCTTCTTGAGGTCGATCACGATGCCGCCGTCGTTAGTGCTGCGGCCGCTGATTCCGTGGCCTCCGCTGCGCACACCGAGCGGCAGCGACGGGTGCTTTCGCGCGAACGCCAGGGCGTCGCGCACCTCATCGACGGAGCGCGGGCGCAGCACGAGGCCTGGCGCACCGCCGCGCATATAAGTCGAGCGCACGCTCGCGTACGCCGTGTCGCCCGGCTCGATCGCACTCTCGCGCAGCGAGTCGGGCAGCTCGTCGTAGGCGATGCCCTCGCGCCGCAGCGCGATCGCGCGGGCCGGCCGGATGCTGTCGGTCGCGACGATCCCGCTCGTCGCCCTCGCGTCGGCGACGGCGTCGTGCAGCTGCGGCATCGTCTCTTCGGCGAAGCGCTGCAGCACCGCGGGGTCGTCGCCCATCACGATGAACGTAGCGATGCCATCGTCGAGCGCCATGCCCGCGAGCTGGTCGAGGCTCTCGGTGCCCGTGATGTTGAGCAGGCGCCGGATCTCTGCGGGATTGCGCCCCACCTCGGCCGCCGCGTCATCGATGCGGGCGTTGCCCGATTGCAGATCGCCCGGCTTGAGGTAGGGCAGGCTCGGCAGCCATCCATCGCCCTTCTCGCCGGTGAGCCGCAGCATGCGCGGCCTGTACGCGCCCACCCAGATCGGAATGTCGTGCGCCGGGGCGGGCCCCCGCTTGGCTCCGTTGACGGGGTAGTACTCGCCACCCTTGAGCACGGCGCGCTCGCCCGCCGCCCACGTGCCGCGCATGATGTCGACGGCCTCGCTGAGGGCATCCACGGCCTGACCCGGGGTCAGGCGTCGCCCACCCATCGCCTCGATCGCGTCCCAGAACCCGCCGGCGCCGAGGCCGAGGTTGAAGCGCCCGCCGCTGAGCAGGTCGAGCGACGCGGCCGCGCGGGCCGTGACCGGCGCTGGCCGCAAAGGTAGGTTCAACACGTTAGGCGAGATCTGGATGCGCGTGGTCGCCGCCGCGACGTACGACATCAGGGTCCAGGTGTCGAGAAACGACGCCTGGTAGGGGTGGTCTTGAAAGGTGACGAGGTCGTAGCCGAGCGTCTCGGAGAGCTGCGCGAGCTGGACCGCACCCTGGGGCTGTGCCGCGGTGGGTGTGACGAAGGTGCCGAAACGGAGGGTGTGTCCGTAATCCATGGGTCAGTTCTTCTCTGCGGGAGCTGCGTCTTGGTGCGCGGCGGCGGGGCGCTCTTCGGCCGGGCGTTCTTCGGCGGTGCGCTCTTCGGCGGGGCGCTCGAGGTTGCTGGCGGCCCACTGGCCGAGCTGTTCGAGCAGGGGCAGGAGCTGCTCCCCCTGCGACGTGAGCGTGTAGGTGACGGCAATCGGGGGCCCGGCGTCGACGCTGCGGGTGAGGAGGTTGACCTCGGCCAGCCCGGTGAGGCGGTCGGAGAGCATGGCGTCGCTGATGCCCGGAACACCGCGCTTGAGCGCCGCGAACGAGAGTGGTCCGTTGCCGAGCGTGGAGAGCAGCATGCCGTTCCATCGCTTGCCTAGAATGCTGAACGCCAGGCTCACGGCAGCGTCGCACGTGTGCAGATCATGGGTGGAGGCGGCAGGCTTCGGGGTCATGCGCCTCACAGTACGCCGCTAGCTATTGAATAGCAACTCTGAAATATAGAGCGACGTGCGGGGCGGAGCTCAGCCATTCGTCGCCACATGCTCCCTCCAACGTGATGAGAGCATTGGGCGACAATGGATGCGCTTGTTGACGCGAAGGAGACACATGAACGACGTCAGCGAGGCATACTCAGCCCGGGCGGCCGAGTACATCGAGGCGCTCGGAGTCGTCGAGGCCATGCACCCCTCAGACGCAGCGCTCATCGCCAGCTGGGGCGCCCAGGTCGACGGCCCGGCGCTCGACATCGGATGCGGCCCCGGCCACTGGACCGCCTTCCTCGCCGAGCGCGGCCTCGACATTCGCGGCGTCGACCTCACGCCCGCGTTCATCGAGCACGCTCGCGCCACTTACCCCGAGCTGCGATTCGCGACGGGAAGCGTCGAGGCGCTCGACGCATCCGACGCCTCACTCGGCGGCGTGCTGGCCTGGTACTCACTGATTCACCACACGCCGGATGCGATCGGCCCGGCCCTCGACGAGATCGCGCGTGCCCTGCGGCCCGGCGGGCTCCTGCTGATGGGGTTCTTCGAGGGCGCGGTGGTCGAGCCCTTCGACCACGCCGTGACGACGGCCTATCGCTGGCCGGTGGCCGAACTCGGCGAGCGGCTGCGCGCATCCGGATTCGAGGTGATCGAGACGCACACTCGCACCTCGCCGAACACCCGACCGCACGCCGCCATCGTCGCGCGACGCCGCGAGGTGTGAGATATCGCCCTGCGCGAGCTGAATGAAGGGCAATAGCTCACACCTCGGCCGTCACGCCTCGAGCAGCTGCCGCACCGTCTGCGGCTCACGCCCGAGCAGGGTCGCGAGCAGCGGGTCGGTTCCGGCGAAGAATCCCGCGGCAGCAGCCTGGTACATGCCGAGCATGAAGCGAGCCACGAACTCCGGCTGACCGGCCGCACCCTGGGCCGCGATCCAGGCATCGTCGCCGAGCACGCGCAGGCGCACGTCGCGACCGATCGCATCCGATGCCATGGCCGCGATGTCCGCGAACGTGGGCGCGGCACTCGCGGTGAGCGTGACGGCACCGTCGTAACCGCCGTTCGACGCGATGATCACGGCGGCGGCCTCGGCGGAATCCTCGCGTGCCGTCCACGACATCGGTCCATCGGCAGGCACGGCGATCACACCGGACTCCCGCCAGTCGCCGAGGCTCCAGTTGAGGCTGTGCGCGTAGAAGCCGTTGCGCAGTGAGGTCCAGGCGATTCCGGATGCGGCCAGTAGCTGCTCGGTGGCGGCGTGGTCACGGCCGGGTCCGAAAGGCGTGGCGGGCGCCGCCCCCTGGTGGCTCGTGTAGAGGATGCGCCCGACGCCGACCCGCACGGCGGCCTCGATGGCGGCCCGGTGCAGACTGACGGCGTCTGCCTTCTGGTCGCTCGACGAAACGAGCAGCAGCTGGTCTGCTCCGTCGAACGCTGCCGGCAGCGAGTCCGCATCCGCATAGTCGGCTCGGCGCACCTCGATGCCGATGTCGGCGAAGCGCTGGGCTTTCGCGGTGTCGCGCGCTGCCACGACGAGGTCGCTCGCAGGGACGCGCTCGAGGAGGTGGTCGACGGTGGCGCCATTGAGGGCTCCGGTTGCTCCGGTGATGATGATCATGAGAAGGCCTTTCGCGTAGTCGATCTTGTGTTATCGATGGAATCGCTTAAACAGTAGCACCGGAAACATTCTGTGGTAACACTCGACTGTTATCGTCGTTACGTGGAGAAATCGACTCGACCAGCCGGGCAGGCCGACACGCGCGCCCGGATCATCGCCGCCGCTGCAGGCCTCCTCCAGAACGGCGGACCGACTGCTGTCACAACGCGAGCCGTGGCAGAGGGAGCCGGCGTGCAGGCTCCGGCGATCTATCGCATCTTCGGCGACAAAGACGGTCTTCTCGAGGCCGTGGCCGAACACGTGATGAGCGAGCTCGTCTCAGCGAAGGCTGCAACCGTGCAGTCCGCGGCAGAGAACGACATCGACCCGCTCGACGATCTGCGCGCCGGGTGGCAGAACCAGATCGACTTCGGCCTGGCCAATCCAGTGCTGTTCCGCCTACTGAGCGACCCGTCCCGCGCCGAGAGCTCCCCCGCCGCGCAGTCCGGGCTGCGCATTCTCGAGGCTCGCGTACACCGCATCGCCGCCGCCGGCCGTCTTCGCGTGACCGAGAACCGGGCCGTCGGCATCATTCAAGCTGCGGGCACGGGCGCCATCCTCACGATGTTGGCGACACCCCCGGAGCAGCGCGACAGCGCACTGCCCGACGCGATGTACGACGCCGCACTGTATCAGATCCTCACGGATGCGACGGGGCCGGTCACCGACGATGCCCTCACGACGACCGTGGCCTTCCGCGCCGTCGCCCCGCAGCTCGAGTCTCTGACCGCCGGTGAGCGCCGACTTCTGATGGAGTGGCTCGACCGAGCGGTCGCCCGCTGAGGGCGCTTTCAGCAAGCTGGCACTCGCCGGAAACATGAACGACCACCGCGAAACCTGAATTTAACAACCGCGAAATCGGCGCGCAACTGCCGTCGCACAGCATGGGAGCATCACCTGTCAATCGACAGGTATTCGAGTCCCTGTCCGCGGAAGGTCGCGCCCATGAGTGCCCCGGAACCATCCCCGATCCACCTCGCTCCAGCCCACCAGAACCACAAGCTCTACCGCCAGGAACTGCACCGCGGTGTCGGCTCCTTCGCCTCGTTCGCCGCAGGCTTCTCGTTCGTCTCCATCCTCACCACGGTGTTCCAGCTCTTCGGGCTGGGCTTCGGCCTCGGCGGAGCCGCCTTCTTCTGGACCTGGCCGCTCGTGTTCGCGGGACAGTTGCTCGTGGCGCTCAACTTCGCCCAGCTCGCGGCGCGCTGGCCTATCGCCGGCTCGATCTTCCAATGGGCCTGCCGACTGGCCGGCACGACCTTCGGCTGGTTCACCGGCTGGGTCATGATCGTCGCCCAGACGCTGACCGTCGCCGTCGCCGCGATCGCCGTGCAGGCGGTTTTGCCGGCCATCTGGGACGGCTTCCAGATCGTCGGCGGACCGACCGCCGACCCCTCGCTCGCCTCACCGACCGGCGCCCAGAACGCGGTGCTGCTCGGCGTGATGCTGTTGGTGATCACCACCGTCGTGAACATCCTCAGCGTGCGCATCATGGCTCTCGCCACGAGCGTCGGCGTGCTGATCGAGATCGTCGGAGTGGCCGTGCTGGTCACCGCCCTGCTGCTGCTTCCCGCTCGAAGCCCGTCTGTGGTGTTCACGACCGAGGGAACCTCCCCGTCGGACTCCCCCTACATCTGGGCCTTCCTCGCCTCGTCGCTGATGGCCGCCTACGTGCTCGTGGGCTTCGACTCGGCCGGTGAGCTCGCCGAAGAGACGCACGCGCCGCGCAAGACGATCCCCAAGACGATCATCCGAGCGGTCGTGGTGTCGGGCCTCGGCGGCGCACTGCTGATCATCGCGGCTCTGGTCGCGGCCCCGAGCCTCACCGACGGAAGCCTCGCCGGCGGCGGAATCGCCTACGTCGTGACCGAGCGCCTCGGCCCGATCTTCGGCCGACTTCTGCTCGTGGCCGTCGCCGTCGCCGTCTTCGCCTGCACCCTGGCGGTGCAGACATCCGGCTCGCGCATGATGTTCTCGATGGCCCGCGAGCGCGCGCTGCCGTTCTGGCGCACGCTCGCCGCGGTGTCGCCTCGAACGGGCACTCCCATCGCCACCAGCGTCGTCGTCGGCGTCGGCGCGGCCCTCGCCCTGGCGGTCAACTTTGGGCAGGCCGCCATCTTCACGGCCCTCTCGAGCCTCTGCATCGCGATGCTCTACCTCGCTTACCTCGGAGTCACGGTGCCGCTGCTCGTTCGTCGCCTCAAAGCACCCGACCAGGGCTTTCCTCCCGGCGTCGACGAGACGGGCAAGCCGCTGTTCAGCCTGGGCAAGTGGGGCATTCCGGTGAACATCATCGCCGTCGTGTACCAGATCGGCATGGTCATCAACCTGGTCTGGCCCCGCGCCGAGATCTACGACCTCACTGGCGAGACCTGGTGGCTGCAGTGGAGCGCCCTGCTCTTCATCGGCGCGACCCTCGTCGTCGGCTTCCTCGTTCACCGGCACGCTCACACCCGGCACGGCGCCATCAGCCTGGGCCACCTGCCGATGTCGGCGAAGCCGAGCGGCGCGCCCGCCGAGGCTGGCGCAGTCGCAACGATCGCCTAGCCCGGCCGCCTAGCTCGGTCGCCTAGCCCGGACACCTAGACCCACCGCCTGGGCCGCGTCGCACGGATGCCGTGACGCGGCCCGACAGCACCCGCACCACCCGAAAGAGAGCACCACCGCCATGACCTCGATTGCCGACGATCACCAGACCGACAGCGTGCTGGCGGCGCGGGCCGACGCCCGAGCCCAGGCCGCCCGCACCGCCGACTACATGCCCTACCGACCGGCATCCACGTCGCCGGTGGTGCCCGACGGGGTCGATCGCGACAGCCTGGTCTGGGCCGAGACGGTGGCGCCCGGCGGCTACACCCATCGGGTCATCGCGCGCGGCACCCGGCTGCGTCTCGATGACCCGACGGGAAGTGCCTGCGCCCACGTCATTCTATACAACGCGCTCGAGACGAACGAGCGGCTGAACGTGGCCGACACGATCAAGATCCCGTGGCAGGCGTACCTCGGCATGGGTCATCCGTTGCTCTCGGGAGACGGAAGGGCGCTGGCGAGCATCACCGCCGACACCTCCGGCCGGCACGACACGTTCTGCGGCACCAGCACCGACGAATCCGCGACGGCAAAGTACGGATCGGCAGCGCCCGAGGGGCCGTCGCCATCCGGCCGCTCGCGCTTTCTGCTCGCCGCCGCCAAGCACGGGCTCACCGGGCGCGACCTGCCGCCCAGCGTCTCGTTTTTTCAGGGCGTGCACGTCGAGGCGGATGGCGGGCTCACATTCACGGGGAGCGCCGGCGAGGGCACGCACGTCGAGCTCGTGGCCGAGCTTCCCCTGCTCGTGCTGATCGTCAACGTGCCGCATCCACTCGATCCGGCAGACGACTACCTGGTCGGGCCCCTCCTCGTGCACGCCTGGCCGGGCGAGCCCACCCTGCCCGGAGACCCGCAGTTCACCGCGACCCCCGAGGTGAATCGCGCATATCTCAACTCGATCGACTACGCGGAGGCCCGAGGACTATGACTGCCACCACAAGCACGCCAACAAGCACCACCACGCACACCGTGGGCGACCGCGTCATCGAGACGACAGTTCCGGTCGGCGCGCACTACTCAGACGGCACTATCCTCGACCCGAACGGCCCACTCGCGAGCGGAGCCGGAGCCGGAGCCCACGCCCACGCCCACGCCCACGCCGACGCCCACACGATCGTGATCGACGAGACCGTCGCACCGCTCGCCCCCTGGTCGGCTCGACTCCTCGCCGGCCAGACCCTCACGATCGTAGATGTCGGTGGCAATCAGTCCGCGGACTTTCTGGTCTACAACGCGCACGACACGCTCGAGCGCTACTCGACCCCCGACACCCTGGCCTGGCAGCAGAACGCATACCTCAGGGAGGGGTCGATCCTGCGTTCGAACCTCGGCCGCCCCTTGATGACCGTGACCGGCAACGAGATCGACCGCCAAGACACGATCGGCGGCGCCTGCTCCAAGGAGTCGAACACGCTGCGCTACGGCTTTCACACCGAACACCAGCACGGCTGCCGCGAGAACTTCCTTTCCGAAGCAGCGCGACACGGTCTGGGCGCCCGCGACCTCGTCTCGAACATCAACTGGTTCATGAACGTGCCGGTCGAGGCCGACGGCACCCTCGGCATCGTCGACGGCATGTCTGCCCCCGGTAAGCGCGTGGCGCTGCGGGCCGAGATGGACGTGCTCGTGATCGTCTCGAACTGCCCGCAGATGAACAACCCCTGCAACGACTTCAACTGCACTCCGCTGCGAATGATCGTGACCAGCCCGGCGCTCACGACGAAAGAGAACCACGCATGACCCCCGCCTTCGACACCCTGCTCATCGCCAACCGAGGCGAGATCGCTCGCCGCATCATCCGCTCGGCTCGCACCCTCGGCCTTCGAACGGTGGCGGTCTACTCCGATGCCGACCGCGCCGCTCCCCACGTTCGCGAGGCCGACGAGGCCGTGCGGCTCGGGCCGGCGCCCGCCAAGGAGTCCTACCTCGACATCGACACGATCCTCGAGGTCTCCGAGCGACTGGGCGTGGGCGCGATCCACCCCGGCTACGGCTTTCTCTCTGAGAACCTCGACTTCGCTCGTCGCATCGAGGCCGCCGGCATGAGCTTCATCGGCCCCACCGCCGACCAGATCGCATCGTTCGGCGAGAAGCACACGGCCAGAGAGCTGGCCGCCCGCGCCGGAGTTCCCATGTTGGCCGGCACCGGACTTCTCTCCTCGGCCGACGAGGCCGTCGCCGAGGCCGAGCGCATCGGCCTGCCCGTGATGCTCAAGGCCACGGGCGGCGGCGGCGGAATCGGCATGCAGGCCTGCACGAGCATCGACGAGGTGCGCGAGGCCTACGACCGGGTCGCCCGCCTCGGCGAGAAGAACTTCGGCTCGGCCGGAGTGTTTCTCGAGCGCCTCGTGCGCCCTGCCCGCCACGTCGAGGTGCAGCTCTTCGGCGCCGGCGACGGCCGCGTCGCCGTGATCGGCGACCGCGACTGCTCACTGCAGCGACGCAACCAGAAGGTCATCGAAGAGGCGCCCGCTCCCGCGCTTCCGGATGCCGTGCGGCGGCAACTGCACGATTCCGCCCGGTCGCTGGCGGCATCCGTCTACTACCGCTCGGCGGGCACGGTCGAATTCGTCTACGACCCGGTGCGCGAGGAAGCCTCTTTTCTCGAGGTGAACACCCGCCTGCAGGTCGAGCACCCGGTCACCGAGGAGGTCTACGGCGTCGACCTCGTGGCCATGATGCTGCGACTCGCCCGCGACGGCGCCGACGGCATCGATCCGGAAATCTTCACGACAGCATTCGCTCCGAGCGGCCACGCCTTCGAGGCGCGTGTCTACGCCGAAGACCCCGATAAGAACGGTCTGCCCAGCTCGGGACTCGTCACCCACGCGGCGTTCCCCGGCTTCGGCGCCGCCGAGCTCAGCGGCGTGCGCGTCGACGGCTGGATCGAGACCGGCCTCGAGGTCTCGCCCTACTACGACCCCATGCTCGCGAAGGTGATCGCCGCGGCTCCTAGTCGCGACACCGCGCTCGACCTGCTGCGCGAGGGGCTCGACGCCAGCCGCGTCGACGGCGTCGTCACCAACCTCGGCCTGCTGCGCGCGCTCACCGACGAGACGGGCCTGCGCGCCGCCGTGCACTCCACCTCCACGCTCGATCAGACGGCAGACCCCGACCCCCGCATCGATGTTATGGATGCCGGAGCGATGACGACGGTGCAGGATCTGCCCGGGCGCACCGAATACTGGCAGATCGGCGTGCCGCCGAGCGGCCCGATGGACTCTGTCTCGTTCTCTGAGGCGAACCTCGCCGTCGGCAATCCCGCGGGAGCGCCCGCGCTCGAGATCACCGCCACCGGCCCGACCCTGCGATTCAGCGCGCCGAGCCTGATCGCCCTGACCGGCGCACCGGCATCCGCCACCCTCGACGGCGTCGAGGTGCCGTTCTGGGAGCCGGTCGAGGCGGCCGCGGGCAGCGTGCTGACCATCGGCACGCTGCACGGCCCGGGCCAGCGCGCCTACCTCGCCGTGCGCGGAGGCATCGACGTTCCCCTCTATCTCGGCAGCGCGTCCACCTTCACGCTCGGCCAGTTCGGCGGGCACGCCGGCCGCGCCCTGCTACCCGGCGACGTGCTGCGTCCCGGCTCGCCCGATTCGGATGCCGAGCATCCGGCTTTCGCGAGCGGCACGCGCCTGTCGCTGGTCGGCGGCCCGACCCCGGCCGAGCGTCGGCCCGCGCTGACCACGAGCTGGCAGATCGGCGTGACCGAGGGGCCGCACGGCGCCCCCGACTTCTTCACCCGCGCCGACCTCGACGTCTTCTATGCGACCGACTACGCGGTGCACTACAACTCGGCCCGAACCGGCGTGCGGCTTGACGGGCCGCGCCCGGAGTGGGCGCGGGAAGACGGTGGCGAGGCGGGCCTGCACCCCTCGAACATCCACGACAACCCCTACGCCGTGGGCGCCATCGACTTCACCGGCGACACCCCGATCATCCTCGGTCCTGACGGCCCCAGCCTCGGCGGCTTCGTCTGCCCGGCCGTGGTCGCCAGCGGCGAGCTGTGGAAGCTCGGCCAGCTGCGCCCCGGAGACACGATCCGCTTCGTTCCCGTGCGAGAGGCCGACGCGGCCGCGCTCGACTCCGACCGCGCCTCGTTCAGCGTCAGGAGCTCGGGCGGTGACGGCGACGACGGCGTGATAGACCGGCTCGAAGCAACCGAGGCGCGCCCCTCGGTGACCTATCGCCGCGACGGCGACGACAATCTGCTCGTCGAGTACGGCGACCTCACGCTCGACCTCGGGTTGCGGATGCGCGTGCACGCGCTGATGGAGAGACTGCAGAGCGAGTCGCCCCGCGGCGTGCTCGAGCTGACCCCCGGCATCCGCTCGCTGCAGATCCACACCGACTCCTCCGAGCTGAAGGCCACCGCGCTGGCCGGCCTGCTGCGCGAGCTGGAGAACGATATTCCTGCCACGCACGAGCTCGTCGTGCCCTCGCGCACGGTGCGACTGCCGCTGTCATGGGATGACCCCGCGACGCATCTCGCTATCGAGCGCTACATGAACGGCGTGCGCGCCGACGCTCCCTGGACCCCCTCGAACATCGACTTCATCCGCCGCATCAACGGCCTCGACTCGGTCGACGACGTGATGAAGACCGTGTTCGACGCCACCTACCTGGTACTCGGACTCGGAGACGTCTACCTCGGCGCCCCCGTGGCCACGCCGCTCGACCCGCGGCACCGACTCGTGACCACCAAGTACAACCCGGCTCGCACGTGGACGGCGGAGAACTCGGTCGGCATCGGCGGCGCCTACATGTGCATCTACGGCATGGAGGGGCCGGGCGGCTACCAGTTCGTCGGCCGCACCGTGCAGGTCTGGAACAGATTCCGCCGCGGCGGCCTGTTCCAGGAGAACCCGTGGGCGCTGCGCTTCTTCGACCGCATCGAGTGGTACCCGGTCGGCGCCGACGAACTGCTCGAGCTGCGCGCCGAGACCGATGCCGGCCGCGGACACTACGAGACCCAAGAGGGAACGTTCGCGATCGCCGACTACCAGCGCTTCCTCGCCGAGAACGCCGGCTCGATCGCCGACTTCCGCGAAACGCAGGCCCGCGCGTTCAGCGAGGAGAAGGAGCGCTGGCGCGCATCCGGCGAATTCGACGTGCGGCCCGACGAGAAGGCGGCCGCACCGGTCGACGCGGTCGTCGTCGCCGAGGGCTCGGTCGGAGTTGCAGCTCCCTTCACCTCGACCGTGTGGCAGATCGGCGTCGAGCCGGGCCAGGCGGTGAGCGCCGGAGAGAAGCTCATGGCGCTCGAGGCCATGAAGATGGAGTCGGCGGTCGTCGCCGCGTCCGACGGCGTCGTGGGCGAGATCCACGTGCGTCCCGGCGACCAGGTCTCGCCCGGCCAGATTCTCATCTCGATCATCGGAGCAGCAGCATGAGCACCAGCACCGCCGTCGACAGGGTCACTGCCGCCTACGCGCGCATCCGCACCGTCGATCGTCCCGAGATCTGGATCAGCCTGCGCGACGAGCAGGATGCGCTCGACGAGGCCGCGTCGATCGACGCTCGCGTCGCAGCGGGTGAGATTCTGCCGCTGGCCGGAACGGTGGCCGCGGTCAAAGACAATATCGACGCCGCCGGCTTCGACACGACCGCCGCCGCGCCCAGCTACCGCTATCGTCCGGATGCGGACTCGACCGCGGTCAGCCGGCTTCGCGAGGCCGGCTCGGTGGTCATCGGCAAGACCAACCTCGACCAGTTCGCCACCGGGCTCGCGGGCACCCGCAGCCCCTTCGGCGCCGTGCGCAACGCGTGGCGGCCCGATCGCATCTCGGGCGGCTCCAGCTCGGGGTCCTCCGTGGCTGTCGCTCTCGGCATCGTCGATGTCGCGCTCGGCACCGACACCGCGGGCTCGGGCAGAGTGCCCGCCGCCCTCAACGGCATCGTCGGCGTCAAGCTCACTCGCGGCCGCATCCCGACCACGGGCGTCGTGCCCGCCTGCCGCACCCTCGACTGCGTCACCGTCTTCGCCCGCGAGGCCGGGCTCGCCTACAACACGGCAGAGTTGCTCGCCGGCCCTGACGGCATCGACCCGTTGGAGCGCACCCTCGACGAGGCGGCACGCGCCACCGCAACCGCGCTTCCCGCGCGCCCCCGCGTCGGCGTCCCGACCGCAGAGCATCTGGATGGCCTCGCCCCGGGTTGGGCCGACGCGTTCCACGCGGCGGCGGGTCGACTCGCGGCCACCGGCGTGGAGATCGTCGAGGTCGACATCGCTCCCCTGCTGCAGGCAGCGCGGATGCTCTACGAGTCGTCGTTCGTGGCCGAGCGCTACGCGGCCGTCGGCGAGCACATCGACGCGCACCGCGGGCTCATCGGAACCGACCTCGACCCGTCGGTGTCTGCGATCGTGCTCGGCGGCGCCGACCGCACGGCAGTCGAGCTCTACCGCGATCGCGAACAGCTCGACCGGCTCGGTGCAGACGCCCGAGCCGCGCTCTCCGGGTGCGACGCCCTGCTCACCCCGACCACCACGTGGCATCCGACACTCGCCGAGATCGCGGCCGACCCGATCGGTGGCAACAGCCGCATGGGGCGCTACACGAACTTCGCCAATCTGCTCGACATGGCCTCGACCGCGGTGCCCGCCGGTGTCGTCGACGGCCTGCCCTTCGGTGTGATGATCACCGCTCCGGCCTTCCACGACCTCGCCGTGCACCAGCTGGCCGAGCGGATGCTCTCTCCGTCGATCGAGATCCTCGTCATCGGGGCACACCTCAGCGATCAGCCCCTCAATCACCAGCTCGTCTCAGCGGGCGGCTCATTCGTGCGCAGCGTCACCACCAGCGCCGACTACGCGCTCTTCGCCCTCGACACCACCCCACCCAAGCCCGGCCTGCTTCGGGTGGCCGGCGGCGGAGCATCCGTGGCCGGCGAGATCTGGTCGCTGCCGGCATCCGGATTCGGCACGTTCGTCGCGGCCCTGCCCGCACCGATGACCATCGGGCGGGTCACCCTCGCCGACGGCAGCTCCGTGTCGGGCTTTCTCTGCGAGCCCATCGCGACCGAGGGCGCCGAGAACATCAGCGCCCACGGAGGCTGGTTGGCGTGGCAGCGATCCCGAGCGGGCGCATGACCTCTGCGCCCGGCGAGTGAGAGCATGGGTCGTATGAGTTCTGTCACGACGTCGGGCAAGGCCGGCAGGCCCCGGGCCAGCGCGCCCAAGCAGAATTCCGCTCTGAGTGCGCGCGAGCAGATCCTCGACGCGGCGGCGGCGCTGTTCTCGGAGACCGGATTCTCGGGGTCGTCGACGCGCGCCATCGCCGACCGCGTGGGCATCCGGCAGCAGTCGCTCTACTACCACTTCGCCGGCAAAGACGAGATTCTCGCCGAGCTGCTCAGCGGATCGGTGCGACCGAGTATCGAGTTCGTGCAGCGCATCGAGGAACGCGTGCCCGACGAGATCACGCCGGCGGGCGCGCTGTTCGCTCTGGCCAGCATCGACGCGCGCACCCTGCGGCAGACCCCGCACAACATCGGCACGCTCTATCTGCTCCCCGAGATCCAGGAGTCGCGCTACGACGCGTTCCGCATCGAGCGCGAGCAGCTGCGCGCGAGCTACGGCCGACTCGGCATCGCCGCGGCGCACCCCGACGTGGCGGCGACGATGGGCGAAGACCGCATCGGTGCCATTCTGATCCAGCTCGCCGAGCTCGTCATCCGGCTGCGTCGCGACGGCGACATCGCAGCGACTCCCGAAGACGACGACACGACGATCGCGGCATCGTGCCTGCGCGTCCTCGGGCTGTCGTCGGCCGAGATCGCAGCGGCCCGCGATGAGGCGAGCGCCGTGACCGAACTCGTCCCGGCCCTATGACATCAAGGGCAGCCGACCCACGATCTTGTCGATGCGGTTCTTCGGCCCGACGAGGCTGACGGCCAGATACTCGATCTCGTCGGCGCCAACCGACAACATAGCGCCGAGATACTCGTCGTAGACCCGGGTGGTCTGGGCGGCCTCGGGCATGTCCGCCACGAAGGTCGCCTCGTGCGCCTCACCTTTCGCCCGAATGGCTCGCAGGGTCTCGGCGTCGGCGGTCAAGACCGAGCAGCCGGCCCAGGGCAGACCCGGATGCGTCTGGCCGGCCGCATCCACAGCATCCGGCCCGAGAAGGCCGCCCACCGCCGCGACCGTCGCGCCCGCCACGCACACCGCGGCGTTGACCGCTCGCCCGGCGGGAATCGAGTCGTTGATCACGACGACCCACTTCAAACGCGCAGCTCTCGTGGGAGCAGAGGTGTCGATCTCATCGTCGGTGAAGCCGATTGCAGAGGGCAGGGAGTCAGGCATGAGTGCTCCGGATCGTGTGTGAACAGCAATACCGGCACAGCGTACGATCATCGATAGGTGCGGCGCTGGAATTCCGTACTTAATGCGGTGGAGGAGAGCGTATGGCCGACATGGACGAACTAGACCTCGCGATTCTTCGAGAATTGCAGTCAGATGCACGCAAGACGAATCGCGACCTGGCCGCCTCTGTCGGCGTCTCACCCACCACCGCCCTCGAGCGCACACGCAGCCTCCGTGCACGCGGCATCATCACGGGCGCCAGCCTCGAAGTAGACCTGGGTTCGATCGGCCGAGGCGTGCAGGCACTGGTGGCGGTCCGCATCCGGCCACCCTCGCGCGAGGTGATCGAGGCGTTTCGCGACTGGGTGAGCGGGCTACCCGAGACCCTCGGCGTCTTCGTCACCACCGGCAACGATGACTTCATCATCCACGTCGGCGTGCGCCACAACGACGACCTATACGCCTTCGTCATCGACCGGCTCACCCAGCGCCGCGAGGTGGCCGATGTGAGAACGACCGTGGTCTACGAGCACATCCGCAACAGGGCTGTGGTGCCGGCGGGGTCGACGACAGGTCAGGGCAAGCGAGGCTCGTAGTCGGCAGCTATGCCCCTCGCGGCAGGATCACCCACACGCTCGCGCCGCCGAGAGGCGAGGTGTCGATGCCGATGCTGCCGCCGTGCGCATCCACGATTCGGCGGCAGGTCGAGAGTCCGATACCGAGACCGGGAGTCTCACTCGAGACGTTACGCTCCATCAGGCCGAACACGCGCTCGCGCTGGTCATCGGGAACGCCGGGGCCGTTGTCATCGACCGTGATGCGCCACGTGCCATCCAGCGCGTAGGCCTTCACTTCGACCTTCGGGTCGACACCCGCGGCGTGACTGAACTTCACCGCGTTCGCGACCACGTTCTGAAACAGCGCGCGCAGCAGGGTCGGGTCTCCCGACACCCGCGCGTCGGCGTCGACAGACACGACGGTCTCGGTGATACGGATCGCCTGATCGAGGTCGTCGAGCACAGCGGTCATCAGCTCGTCGAGATCGATCTCTTCTCGCCGCGGGCGCGATCCGCCGAGACGCGCGAAATCGAGCAGGTCGGCGATCATGCTGTCCATGCGCGTGGCGGCCGCATCCGCCCGAAAGAGAGCGGCGGCGACCATCGGCGCCGCCACCACCTCGGGGCTGTCGGCGGCGAGTTCGATGAAGCCGGCGACAGCGGTGAGCGGATTGCGCAGGTCATGACTGACCTGACCGGCAAAGCGTTCGAGCTGCTCATTCGATCTCTCGAGCTCGCGGGTGGCCCGACGCAGCTCGAGCACATCGACGATCTGGCGCGCGATCAGCGCAAGACAGCCGCTGAGCTCGTCGGTGAGATCGCGGGTGACATCGTCGAAGATGCAGATGGTTCCGATGGGCACGCCCGCGGGCGTGATGAGGGGACTCGACGCGTAGAAGCGCACATTGGCGAGGGCGCCGGTCACGAACGGGTTGGATGCGAAACGGTCGTCGTTCGTCGCATCAGGCACCACGAGCAGGCCCGGCGTCTGAAGGGCCACCGCGCACATCGACTCCTCGATCGAGCACACCGAGGGCTCGAAGCCGGCGGCCGCGACCTGGTACTGATTCTCGTCGTCGATCAGGTTGATCACCGCGGTCGGAACCGCGCACAGAGTCGCGGCGAGTTGAGCGAGACCCTGCAGGTCTTCCTCGGGAGATGCTCCGAGAATCTCGTACTGCGCGATCGCATCGCGTCGGGTCACGTTCTGCACTGTCGACACTGAATCCCCCATGCACCGGCTGTGGTGCGTCACTGGCCATTCTTCCAAGGTTCGAGGAATTTCGCTCAGTTTCGTCGCGACCGGGCCAAGGTCGATTGGGCTACCGCTCCGCGACTCCCGCTCCGCGACTCCCGCTCGGCACCATCGGCATACGCTTGATCGGTGAGAGTCGTCTGCTCGTTCGTCGGCGGCGCCGGGCATCTGGTGCCGCAGCTTCCCCTGCACAAAGTACTCGCTGAGGCGGGGCACCGGCTGACTCTGGTCGGGCGACAGTCAGGCATTGCGGTCGCCTCAGAGGCGCTCTACGACAGCATCGTTGTTCGGCCAGACCCGCGAGCGACACCCTCCCGCGACATCGCTCCGCTCGTGCCGGTCGACATCGGCACCGAGCTCGCCGTGGTGTCCGACTACTTCGCCGGACGCGCAGCGGAGGACTCTTTCGATTCCGTGATCGCCACCCTGGCCGGAGCGTCTCTCGTCATCTGCGACGAACTCGACTTCGGCGCGATCGCCGCTGCCGATGTCGCCGGTGTTCCTGTCGTGGTGGTCTCGGTGATCGCAACGGGCGCCCTGGTCCGGCCGTCACTCGTCGCCGCATCCGTTTCGGCGATGCGCCAACGTCACGGAATCACGGGCGCTCCCCGGCTCCGCGGCGACCTATTCGTCGTGCCGTTCGCGCCCTCGATGCGGCAGGCCGCATCCGGCGAATGGGCCGACGGCCCCGATACCGTCTGGATGCGCCCGGACCCCGCGAACCCGCAACCGCAGAGCGCGGCCCCGGCCACCGACGGCTCGGTCGTGGTGACCCTCGGCACGGAGTTCAACACGGAGTCGGGCGATCTCTTCGACCGCATCCTGGCGGCACTGAGCACGATCGACACACCCGCAGTCGTCGCCGTCGGGCGCGATCTAGACCCGGATCGCTTCGGCCCCCAGCCGTCGCACATCCGCGTCGAGCGATACGTCGACCTGGGCGCCCTGATTCCGCGGGCGGAAGTAATGCTGCATCACGGCGGTAGCGGGGTGTTCACCGCCGCGGCTCTGGGCGGAGCGCCGCAGCTCGTCTTTGCGATGGGTGCCGATCAGCCTTTCACCGCCAATCGGGTCACTGCTTTAGAGGTGGGCCTAGCCATGGATGCGATGACGTCGACCCCCGAGCAGATACGCGACGCGATCCGGCAGCTTCGCCGCAACGATGCTGTTCGCGCCAGAACGGGCGCGCTGCGCGACGAGCTGCTCAGCCTGCCGAATGCAGAGTCCCTGCTGCCCGCACTGACCGCACTGACCTGACTCCAACGCGCCATTGGCGGGCGAGCGCGCCATGCTGAACGGCGCGCGTGCCCGGTAACGGCGCGCTCGCTGCGCGCGGCTCAATGCGCACTGCTCGCCCGCCGCGGCCCGGGGCGTAGCTGGCAGAATGGCCCGATGCCCGACTCCGTCAGCCCCGAACCGGCCGCGCCAGAACCCGCCCTCGTCCCCGAGCTCCTCGTCACCGACCTCGATACGAGCCTCGCCTTCTGGCGCGACATCTGCGGGTTCGCCGTCTTGTACGACCGGCCCGAAGAGGGCTTCGCCTACATCACGCACGGCTCCGCACACCTCATGCTCGAGGAGATCGGCGACGGTCGGCATTGGATCACAGGCCCGCTCGAGGTGCCGTTCGGTCGGGGCATCAACTTCCAGATCAGCGTTCCGGATGCCGACGGCCTCGCCGCCTCGATGTCCGCGGCGGACATCCCGTTCTACCTGCCGCTCGAAACCACCTGGTATCGCGTCGGCGACGAAGAAACCGGTGTAACGCAGTTCATCGTCGCCGATCCCGACGGATACCTCGTGCGCTTTCAGTCGTCGCTGGGCCGCCGCCCGCTGCGCGTCAGCGAGGCGTAGGAGGCACCAGCCCGGCGTCCGCGAGCGCCGTGATCTCAAATGCACAAGAACTGTTGCGCAATGGTTCTTGTGTAGTTACGGTGGGGCTATGACCCCCGCACACGAAGGCCACAGTCCGCTGACCTCGGCCGCCTCGATGCGCGTCCTCGCGCATCCGACCAGACTCACCCTGCTCGGCCTTCTGCGTGAGCGCGGGCCACAGACGGCCGCGCAGCTCGGCGATATCGTCGACGAGGCACCGGGCACGGTCAGCTACCACTTGGCCAAGCTCGCATCCATCGACCTCATCGAACCGGCCGAGCCGCAGAGCGCCGACAAGCGGGAGCGCTGGTGGAAGGCGGCCGCTCCGCTCACCAGCTGGGACATGGCCGAGCTGCTCGACGACCCGGAGAAGGCGGCCGCATCGTGGGCGCTGCAGAAGTCGATCGGGCAGGCGTATGCCGCCCGCTTCTCCGACTACATCGACGCCGCACCGACGATGCCGCGCGAATGGATCGAGGCCGGCGCGACGGGCGACCGCGTGCTGCGACTCACGGCGCACGAACTCGCCTCGCTGACCACCGAGGTCGAGGCTCTGGTCACTCGCTACGCCGAGACGAGCGCGGGTCGCACCGACTCCGACTCCGACACCGCGCCCGTGTCGGTGGTGTACCAGGCCTACCGCCGCCCGTGACCACCGCGCCGCCGACAGCATCCCGTGGCCAGCGACGGCGGGCATTCGGGTCACTGTCGGCCCTGCTCGCAGCCCACGCCATCTCGCAGACCGGCAACGTCATCACGACATTCGCCATCCCCTTCTACGTGCTCGGTCTCGGCGGATCCGGGGTCGAAGTGGGAATCGCCGCCTTCTTCTCCACCGTGCCGATCGTCGTGGGCGGAGCGCTCGGCGGGGTGGTCGTCGATCGCGTCGGGCATCGCCGAGCCGCCATCGTCGCCGACGTGATCAGCGGAGCCACCGTGCTGGCGGTCCCCTTGCTCGCGCTCACGGTCGGACTGCCGTTCTGGGCCCTTCTCGTTCTCGTCTTCGCCGGGGGCCTGCTCGACACCCCCGGCCAGACCGCGCGCCGGGTGATGCTGCCTCGGCTCACCGAACGCGCGGGCATTCCGCTCGAGCGCAGCGTCGGCCTGCTCGACGGCTCCGAGAGGCTGGCCCGTCTGATCGGCGCCACACTCGCCGGACTGCTCGTCGCACTGATGGGGCCGATCGCGGCGCTCTTCGTCAACGCGGCGACCTTCGCCGTCTCAGCCCTGCTCACCCGGGCCTTCGTGGCTGCTGCTCCCGTCGAGCCCGCTGCCGAGGCGAACGCGCTCGCTGCGCCGAGCGGCTACTGGAGGGACCTCGCCGCGGGGCTTCGCTTCGTCGTCCGCGATCCGCTCATGCGACTGATCGTCGCGCTGGTGCTGATCACGAACCTGATGGATGCCGCACGCAGCTCGTCCTTGCTGCCCCTGTACGCGAACGATCGGCTCGGCGGCGCGGCCGCGCTCGGCCTGCTCGTCGCGGTGATGGGCGGATGCGCGCTGCTTGGCAACATCGCTTTCGGATTCGTTGCGCATCGCGTCGGGCGTCGGGTGACACTCGCCGTGTGCTTCGCTCTGGCCGGGGGCCCGGCCAGCGCCGCGTTCGCCCTCGACGCTCCCCTTCCGGTACTGGTCGCGGCCACCGCTCTGGGAGGACTCGCCGCCGGGGCCGTCAACCCCATCCTCGGGGCGGTGCAACTCGAGCGGGTTCCGGAGCACATGCGAGGCCGGGTATTCGGCCTCGTGAATGCCGGGGCGTGGGCGGGGGTGCCTTTCGGAGCCTTACTCGGCGGAGTCGCTGCCGACACCATCGGACTCTCCTGGGCCTTCGGCATCATCGCGGTCGTCTACACGCTGGTCACCTTGACCCCGCTGCTCGGCGGCTCGTGGCGACAGATGGAGAGGCACCCCTCGCCCCGTGTCAGTTCGCGGGCACCACGTCCCAGTGCTCGCGAATGAGCTTGCCGTCGACGCGGAAGATGTCTGCCGCAAGGAACGGATCGCTCGCCTTCGCACCGGCGCTCTGGGAGAAGGTCCAGACGAGGTCGCCGTCGGAGAGCGAGATGGAGGACTCCTGGGCGGGGAACTTCGTGGAACCCGAGAAGAAGCCCTTGAGCGCAGCCGTGCCATTGGGGGCCACGGAGTTGTGCTGCAGGTAGTTCGGGTCGAACGAGGTGTCGAGCACCGACACGTCCTGGTCACGGAAGAGCGTGTTGTAGGCACCGACGGCGAAGGTGCGGTTCTGCTCCTCCTGGGCCTCGGACACGGATCCCGGCTTGGCGGCGTTGGCGTACAGGTCACTGAACATGGTGTTCGTGTTTCCGCTCGCCGGGGTGCCCGTCGGAATCGCCTGCGAGAACGACCACCGCTCGACGATCTTGCCGCCGGTCACGCGGAAGAGGTCGACCGCGGCCTCTCCGCTTCGCTCATCGTTGGGGTCGGAAGCGATCTGCCAGTGCACGGCCACGAGATCTCCGTCGGCCGCCTCGTGCTTGACAACCGCCTGCGCGTTGGCGACACGGGTGTGCGCCGCCGCGAACTGGTCGAGCAGTCCGCCGGGGCCCGCGGTGAGACCGGAACCGTGCGCCACTGCGTCGGGGGCGACCACGGCCTCCGCCTCGGCCTTGGCCTTCGCCGACGTGGGATCGGGGAAGACATCCGCGATGAGGGTGAGCACCGCCTTCTCGTTGGCCGATTCGACCGTCGAATTCGAGCGGTCCGCGTTCGTTCCGCCGCTCGAGGTCGTGTCGACCACCGCGGCCGCCGTCGGGCTGGATGACGTGTCGCCGGTCGATGAGGCCGAGCCGGCAGTCGAGCATCCGGCAAGAATGGCGACGCCCGCAACGGCTGCTGCCACTCGGGTGACCATGCTGAGGGTTCCTCTATTAGTTGTCATGACAACTATTCTTGCGACGCCGACTGGGAGTGGCCCTACAGTCCCGTGCGGTTCTCCCGTCAACGCTCGCGGTCACGGGCAACAACCAGGTTCGCCGCCGCCGCGCTCCCACCTCTGTATATGGACAACGTCATACTGGACAAATGACTCGCGCACTGGTGATCGTTGACATCCAACTCGACTACTTCGACGGGGGCGCCTTCCCGCTGGTCGGGCCGGATGCCGCAGCCGCCGCGGCCCGCTCGGTTCTCGACGGTTTCCGCGCATCCGGCGAGCCCATCGTGCACATCTTTCACGTCTCGACCGAGGCCGAGGCCCCCTTCTTCGTGAAAGGCACCCCGGGCATCGAGATCCACCCGCTGGTGGCGCCGGTCGGCGACGAGATCGTGCTCGAGAAGCACGAGCCCAACAGCTTCATCGGAACGGGACTTCAGCAGGTGCTGACCGACGAGGGGGTGACCGAGCTGGTCGTCGTCGGCATGATGAGCAGCATGTGCATCGACTCGACGACGCGCGCCGCCAGCGAACTGGGCTTCGAGGTCACCGTCGTCAGCGACGCCTGCGCCGCACCGGATCTCACCTTCGGCGACACGGTGATCCCGGGCGCCACGGTGCACGCGTCATTCATGGCCGCGCTCGACGGCAGCTTCGCCACGGTGTCGACGAGCGGCGAACTGCAGGACTAGGCCGCCTCGTCGACGACTCTCAGTCTCGACTCAACGAGTCCATGCGCCCCACGTACATCGAGCGGTGCAGCTCTGTCACGTGGGCATGCGCGAGCCGGCTCGCACTCGCCGCGTCGCGGTTCGCCACCGCCTCGATCAACAACGCGTGCTCCGTGTTCGACTCCGCGAGATACTCCAGGCGATAGGGCACGAAGTACTCGTAGAGCTCGTTCGACACCCGACGATGCAGGATCGCGGCTCCCGCCACATGGGCCGCCGCCGCGACCGCCTCGTGGAAGGCGGCATCCGCCTCGCGAAAGTCTGCCCAGTCCCTGGCCGCCCGCATCCGCGTCACGAGCGCGCCGAGCTCGGTCAACTCCTCATCCGTGCGCGCTGCGCTGGCGAGACCGGCGAGGCCCGCCTCGATCACGGCGCGCTGATCAATGAGGTCGTGAACGTGCTGGGCATCCTCCCGGTAGGCAGCCAGAGCCGGAATGCCGTGTTCGGGAAGGACCTCGGCGATGAACGACCCCCCGGAGCCTCCGCGCAGCCGCACCACGAGTCCCTCCTCACTCAGCAGCCGATAGGCCCGTCGTGCCGTCATCTCGCTGACGCCGAACGCTCGAGCCGTCTCCGCCGGGGTCGGCAGGCGCTGCCCGGCGGCGAGCATTCCCAGATCCACTCCGAGCCAGATGCGAGCGCGCACGGTGTCGACGGCCGAGGTGCGACGAATCGCGCCGAGCGCGGGTGAGTCGAGATCCACGGTCGGCTCCGTTCAGGTCATGGATGCCGCCGGCCCGGCCGGCAGGGCCGGTCAGGCGGGCGGCATCTCGGCATCCACATCGATTGCCGCACCCCGATCGAGCCGGAGCCGCGCTCCCAGCACGATACCAAGCAGCAACGCGACGACCGGCACCAGGGCGAGCGCCGTACTCACGGCCACGCTGCCACCCGTCACAAGAGTGAAGTTCGACAGCACGAGCCACATCGCGACGATGAGGCCCAGAACCGCGAGCACCGGGAACACCCGCGCTCCCGCGGTGCGCCCCTCGGCGAGTGCGGGGCGGCGAAGGAAGAAAACGAAGACGGCAACCGAGGTGAGGAGCATGAGAATGACCATGCCCACCGTCGCCACCCCGGCCATCGAACCGAAGACGCCGACGAGCGGGTCGAGACCCGACAGCGCCAACACGGCGAGAACGATGGCGGCCGTGATGGTCTGAACGATCGACGACACCGATGGGGAGTGGTGACGGGCGTGCCGACGCCCGAGCGCAGACGGCAAGACGCGCTTGTTCGCGAGGCTGAACTGGTAGCGGGCGATCACGTTGTGAAAAGAGAGAACGCAGGCGAAGAGGCTGGTCACGAGAAGCACCTGGATCACATCGCGCATGATCGGGCCGAGGTACCGGGTGGCCGTGTCGAGCAGGAGGTTGCCCTCGCCGTCGAGAGTCTTCTGGGCGACTGCGACCGCGTTGCCGGCACCGACGCCCGTGATGAGAGCCCAGCACGAGACCGCGTAGAAGACTCCGATGACGATCACGGCGATGTACGTCGCTCTCGGGATGGTCTTCTCGGGGTTGCGCGCCTCGTCACGGAAGACGGCGGTCGCCTCGAACCCGATGAAACCGGTGAGAGCGAAGAGCACCGCGACGCCGATTCCCGGGGTGAAGACGGTGGCGGGATCGAACGTCTCGGTGGCGATGCCGCTGTCGCCTCCCGTGGCGAAGATCACGACATCGAGCACGACGACGACCAGGATCTCGAGCGCCAGAGCCACGCCCAGAACGCGGGCGCTCAGGTCGATGTGCCGGTAGCCGAGCACCGCGACGATCGCCATGGCGGCGAAGGAGTAGAGCCACCACGCGACATCGGGCCCGCCGAAGTAGGTCACCAGGTCGCCGACGGCCCACCCCATGTATCCGTACACCCCCACCTGAATCGCCGTGTAGGCGACGAGGGCGGTGAAGGCGGTGCCGAGACCGAGTCTGGCTCCGAGCCCCGCGGTCACGTAGGAGAAGAAGGCGCCCGCCTCTTTCACGAACGGCGTCATCGTCACGAAGCCCACCGAGAACAGCAGCAGGATGACTGCCGCGAGAGCGAATCCGATGGGCGCCCCCGCGCCGTTGCCGCTCCCGACGGCGAGAGGCACGTTGCCGCCGATCACCGTCAGCGGAGCCGCCGCGGCGATCACCATGAAGACGATGGAGCGCGTGCCGAGCTGCCCCTCGAGGCGTGTGCTCGAGTGCGAGGTGACAGTGGGTGAGGCGGTCATGGTCTGCTTTCGGTCGGGTGGTCGGAGATAGATCTGAGCGCGACGCTCAGTACAGCTCTGGGCGGCGGTCGGCGAGGTAGGGGTTGGCGATCCTGGCTCGAGCGGTCGCATCCGGATCGATCGTGGCGACCATCAGGCCCGACTCGGCCTCGCCCAATGACGCGAGGCGCTCGCCGCTCGGGGCGACGATGCTGCTTCGTCCCACGTAACGCAGATCGCCTTCGGCTCCGCATCGGTTCACGTAGACGACATGCACCTGGTTCTCCCAGGCCCGAACGGGGATGAGCTGCTCCGCGATGTGGGCGAACGGCTCCATCTGAGCGGTGGGAACGATGATCGCGTCGACGCCCGCGAGCGCGGCGGCCCGCACGGTCTCGGGGAACTCGACGTCGTAACAGATGAGGAACGAGAGTCGCACGCCGTCGATGTCGATCGGTTCGGGCAGTTCGTCACCGGCAGAGAAGAGAGAGCGGTCGAGATCGGCGAAGAGATGTGTCTTGCGATAGCGGGTCAGCTCGATGCCGTGCGAGTCGACGACGACGAGGGCGTTGTAGATGCCGCCGCTCTCGCGTGGCAGCGGCAGCCCGGCGACGATCGCAATGCCGACCGACTTCGCGATGTCGGCGACGCGGGCCGGCAGATCGAGGGCGGCGAGCTCATCGAGGCTGCCGGTGATGTTGTACCCGGTCACGAGCATCTCCGGGGTGACCAGCATGCTCGCCCCGCGTTCGACGGCGTCACGCGCGGCCTGCTCGATGATGGCGAGGTTCGCGTCGACGTCTCCGGGCACACCGGCGTGCTGAAGTCCTGCGATCGTCAGGGTCATGTCGTCCTTTCGGGTAGCGACTGGGTCAGTCAAACAGATCAGATTGATCTATTCGATTTCTGCCACGTTACGGCCTCGTTACGACACACGAGCGGCAATCGTGTGCGCGCAAGGGGATGTCGGTGGTCACGGCGCCGCCGTACGATTCCGATATGAGCTCACACGACAAGACCCAGGACGCCCCCATCATGGACGGCGCGAACGAAGCGACCGAAGAAGAGAAGCAGGCCGGTCGCGAAGACCAGATCAAGGCCGACAACGCCCGCGACGGAGGACTCGACGACGATCTCCGCAGCATCCGCGTCGTCGACGAGGGCAAGAATCGCGCCCGCACCGAGGGCAACGGCAGCGGCGCCGACGGAGCCGTCGACATCTCGAACGAATCCGACGTCGAGCGCAGCGACTCCGACGACTAGCTGGTAGCGACGGCGCACTCCCCGCACGGGGAGTGCGCCGCCGCCAGTCAGATCGTGCGCAGTTCGCCTCGAACGATCGAGTTGCCCGAGTGCGTGGTGTCTCCGTTGTCAGGTTCGGCCGATACGTCGACGAGCGAGTAGTCGGCGAGATCGACATTCGACGGAACCGTGAAGACTCCCTCCACCCCGTCGAGATATCCGATGCTGACGAGTTGCGTTCCGTCGCCCGAGATCAGCCACACCTCTCGCAGTTGCGCGTCTGAAGGGCCGCTATCGCCCGCCGTGTCGACGTCGACGACGACCTGGCGCGTGCCATCAGGCAGCACCTCGACCACGGCGCTGCCGCGGGAGTCGGCCCAGTCGGGGAACGGATCGAGTTCTGCTCCGGCCACCGCGATGCCGGTCTGCGCGGTCTGGGATGCCTGCCACCAGGAGCCGAGTCCGGTTCCGGCGACGATTCCCACGACCAGGGCGGCGACCGTCACGGGCACGACGAAGCGGGTGCTCCATCGGCGCCGCCGTCGCCCCGTAGCCACGTGAGGCGTGGCCACGTGAGGCGCCGCGGTAAGCGACGCCTGTGCGGCGCCATCCTCGATCTCGGCCTGGATGCGCTCCCAGACGGCGGGCGGGGGCGTGGCGAGCGACTCGCCCTCGGCCGAGCGACCCTGGTGAACGACCGCCCGGAGCTCGCGCAGTTCGACCGCGCACTCCGCGCACGACGCCACGTGCGCGCTCTCGTCGTCACTCGGAGCGAGTTCGCCCAGCCCGATCAAAGCCAGCTGGTCTGCATCAATGTGTGCCATCGTTCACCTCCAAACGTATTCGTAGCCGAGACAGACTTCGACGGATATGACTTTTCACGGTGCCGAGCGGTAGCTCGAGTCTCTCCGCGATCTGCGCGTGCGTCAGATCGGCGAAGAAGGCCAGTTTCATGATCGTGCGCGGCACCGGGTCGAGACGCTCGAGTTCATCGGCCATCATCAACCTATCGGCCACCTCCGCCGTGTCATCGGTCATCGCGACGGCGTTCTCGAGAATGTGCGCCTCGTCGGCTCGACGCATCCGGCTGCGCGCCTCGTGGGCATCGGCGATGGAGTGCCGGGTGATCCCGACCAGCCAACTGCCCATGCTCGCCCTGGCGGGGTCGTACTTCGCGCGCCCCCTCCATGCGGCCACGAAGACCTTCTGCGTCACGTCCTCCGCGTCGCGCGAATCACCCAGCGACCGCAGCGCCAAGGTGTACACGAGCGACGACCAGCGCTCGTAGACACCCGCCAGAGCACGATCGTCGCCCGAGCAGAAGGCGTCGACTAGTGCGGTGTCGTCGGTGGATACGTCGGTCACGTCAGCGTGCGGCTTCCTGGTGGACACCCCGATCGCACGAGCCGAGAATCGCGGATCGGAGGGGGATTCGGGGCAATGAGTCAGCGTAGGGTCGAGCATACTTGGCATCCCCCATCACGCGATCGGCACCGCGTAGACGATCACATTGCTGAGGTAGTGACCGGTGCTGTAGTCGAATTCTCCCCCGCAGGTGATGAGGGCCAGCCGATGCTCTCCCTCCCGGTCGAAGACGGCATTCCAATCGACACCGTTCTTCTCGAGCATCGAGACGCTCTGAACCGAGAACCTCGCCGTCTGCCCGTCGACCGACGTGGTCATGACCTCGGTGCCGGCAGGCGCGTCTTTCAGCAGCGCGAACTGGCCGACCCCGTAGTCGAACGAGTCGACGTGGGCGGCGATGACGCTGGTACCCGAGGCGCTCCACGGCGTGGGCCCGTAGCGGTACCACGACGCGATCGCGGGGTCATCCGACAGGGCGAGCGCGCCCGTGCCATCGACACCCTCGGGCGACACCACCACGTCGATTCCGAGCGACGGCACCTGGACCCGCGCCGGCTGCACGACGGGTTCGGCGGCGTTCGCCCCCAGGCTCGCGTCGGTCAGAGGCACGGTGGATGCGACGGGCCCGGCGGGCGGTTCCGTCACCGAGGGCGTCGGTGTGGGGGTCGTCGGTCGCTCGACGCCCGCCGGGGTCGACGTCGCGGGGGCGTCGGCGGCGGCGCCGCATCCGGTCGTCAGCAGCAGCGAGGCGAGCGCGAGCGCGCCGAAGACCGCGGCCCGGGTTGCGTGAACCCGGACCGCGGCCGTGTGGGGATGCCTGCGGGTCAGCGTTCGACCTTGGTGAGCATCCGGCTGCGCACTGCTGTGATTGCAAGCGCGGAGAGCAGCAGGGCGAGTGCCCCGCCGATCAGCAGGCCGGCGGGGTCTGCGGGCTGGTTGGTCGCGACGAGACCGGCCGTTCCCGCGGGGACTCCACCAGGGTTGGAGTGCAGTCCGCCGATGGTCTGCACGGCGAGCGCCAGGTTGCCATCGGCGAGGCTGCCCCACGCGTAGACGATGGTGTTCGTTCCCTCGGCCACGTCGACGTCGGCCGGGCCGATCACAGGGTCGGTGGTTCCTGTGGCGGCGACCGACGCCGACACGGTGCCGGCGGGAAGGGTGAGCACGGACTCGCCCGGGTTCGCGAGGTTCGTGATCACGGGGCTGCCTGCGGCGAGAACGTCGACCGCGGGGGCGGCGGCGACGTGGCGCACGGTCAGGCGTCCCTCGCCGGCGGCGAGGGTGGCTGTGTCGTTGGTGAAGAGCGTCGCGGTGGGCTTGCCCGCGGCGTCGAGGTGCGCGACAGCGGTGTAGTTGCCGTTGGCCGCGAGGGCGAGGTCGACCGGGCCGATCAGGGGCGAGCTGGCGTCGGCCGCGTCTGAGGCGGTGATCGCCACCGAGTAGGTTCCGGCGGGCAGCGGGAGCGGTCCGGCGAGCGTGCCGGGCGTGAAGTCGTCGAGTGTCAGGGCTCCGTTCACGTAGACGTCGACAGTGACGCCGGGAACGGCGTGCAGCACCGACAGCTGGGCGTCGCCTTCCGCTGCGGATGCGGGGAGTGCGGCTGCAACGGCGACGAGCGCGCCGGCGGCGATGCCGGCGATGAGGGTCTTGCGCATGGGTACCTCCTGTTAGCGCCCCGAGGGGCTGAGAGAAAACTGCCTACATAGAGCACTTCTCTCGAAGGGCCGCATTTGGATGCACCTTCGCCGAACTTTTTTCTGCGCGGCTCTGCCGGGTAGCGCGGCGTCTGCCCGGTGACCCATGATCGAGAGATGACCTACCTCGCAGACCCGTCCCGTTACGACAGCTTCCCCTACCGACGCACGGGCCGAAGCGGCCTCAAGCTTCCCGCCGTCTCGCTCGGGCTCTGGCAGAACTTCGGCGACGACGTGGCCATCGAGACACAGCGCGCGATTCTGCACCGCGCCTTCGACTCGGGCGTCACGCACTTCGACCTCGCGAACAACTACGGCCCTCCCTACGGCAGCGCCGAGACGAACTTCGGACGCATCTTCGCCGAGGACTTCGCCGGCTATCGAGACGAGCTCGTTCTCTCGACCAAGGCCGGCTACGACATGTGGCCCGGGCCCTACGGCGACCACGGCTCGCGCAAGTACCTGCTCGCCTCGCTCGACCAGTCACTGGCCCGCATGGGCGTCGACTACGTCGACATCTTCTACAGCCACCGCGCCGACCCCGACACGCCCCTCGAAGAGACGATGGGTGCGCTGCACACGGCTGTGCAGTCGGGGCGCGCTCTCTACGCCGGCATCTCGAGCTACTCGCCCGAACGCACTGTCGAGGCCGCGCGCATCCTGGCCGATCTCGGCACTCCCCTGCTCATCCACCAGCCGTCGTACTCGATGTTCAACCGCTGGATCGAAGACGGCCTGCTCGATACCCTCGGAGATCTCGGCGTGGGCTGCATCGCGTTCTCGCCCCTCGCCCAGGGCCTGCTCACCGACCGCTACCTCGATGGCATCCCCGCCGATTCGCGCGGCGCGCGCGGCGGCTCGATGCAGAAGCGGATGCTGACCGACGAGACACTCGAGCGGGTTCGGGGCCTCAACGAGATCGCTTCAGGACGCGGGCAGACGCTCGCTCAGCTCGCACTGTCATGGGCGTTGCGCGACGAGCGCGTGACCTCGGTGCTGATCGGCGCATCGTCGGTGACGCAGCTCGACGACAACCTCGCCGCGGTGCAGAACCTCGCGTTCACCAGCGATGAACTCGCGAGCATCGACGAGTTCGCCGGCGACCGCGACATCAACCTCTGGGCGAACTCGAGCGCCGTCTAGCCGGTGCGGCGGGCGCCGGCAGTAGGCGCCCGCCGGCAGTAGGCGCCCGCCGGCACTCCGCCCGCTGCTAGCGGCGCGCGATCGGCTGGATGCCGAATGCCTTCGCGAGACGGTCGATCTTCTCGGCGCGACCAAGCCTCGGCAGGTCGCTGCCATCGCGGATGACCCGACCCCGCGACTCGAAGTCGTCGAGGAAGTCGCGCGCCCACGTGGCATCCGACACCGTGGGGCTGATGGTCTCGTTGATCACCGAGAGCTGGTCGAGGTCGAGGCACAGCTTTCCGGTGAGGCCCATGGCCACGGCGTGCTCAGACTTCTGCCGCAGCACCGGATGGCTGCTGCCGACCGTCGGACCATCGATGGGGCCGGGCAGATTGCCGATGCGGCTGGCCACGACCAGACGCGAACGAGGATACGCCATGGCCAGGTCGTCGGCACTCGTGCCCGTGTCGCGCCGGTAGTCACCGCTGCCGAAGCCGAGCCGGAAGGCTCCGCGGGCGCGAGCGATCGACGGCGCCTCCTCGATTCCCAGCGCCGACTCGACGAGGGCGAGAACGGGCACCGTGCCGCCGAGGCGGTCGAACGTCTCGGTGACGTGCTCGGCGGACTCGGTCTTGGCGAGCATCACGCCGGAGAGGCCCGGAACACCCTTGAGGCCGTCGACGTCACCGCTCCAGAACTCCGTGCTGCGGTCGTTGATGCGCACCCACCCGGCACCGCCGGCCGTGAGCCAATCGATGACCGAGCCGCGCGCATCCGCCTTCAGCTTGGGGTCGACGGCGTCTTCGATGTCGAGAATGATCTGGTCGGCGCGCGAGTTGCTGGCCGCGTCGAACTCCTCGGAACGGATGCCCGAGACGAGCAGCCAGGAGCGGGCGATTGCGGGATCGATGGTCGATGCGGTCATCTACGGTCTACTTCTCTGTCGGAGATTCGGACACAGTCACCGACCACGACGATCGGCCCTGCTCGTGCCTCAGCATCGTATCGAACGATTCTCCGCGGCAACCTCAGCGGGTGAGGCGCAGCCTCTCAGCTCGCGCGCAGCGACGCCGCGCAGGTCGACAGCATCGCGCGCAGCGCGTCTTGATCCTTCGACGAGAGCTGCGACTTCATGCGGTCTTCGACCCCTCTCACCGCAGCACTCGCCGTGGTGAGCTGGCCCCGGCCCGCTGCGGTCAGCTGCGTCGGCAGCGCTCGCCCCGACGCAGGCTGCTCCGATCTCGTCACGAGCCCGTCGGCCTCCAGCGCCTGCAGCAGCACGTTCATCGCCTGGCGAGTCACGAATGTTCCGCGGGCCAGCTCCGAGTTCGACAGACCCGGTCGCTGAGCGAGCAACTCGAGGCACGAGTAGTGGGTCACGCTCATGCCGAGAGGGCGCAGCACCGCCTCCATCGCCGCGCGCAAGGCGCTGGCGACCTCCTTCATCAGGTATCCCAACGAGGTGCTCAATTCGATTCCCGAAGCGCCTTGACTCATGTCAACATTCTGACATACTTGTGATGTCAACAAACTGACATACCAAGGAGAATCTCATGACCGCATCCGGCCCCGGCTTCATCTCACTTCAGGTCCGCGACATCGAGGCGTCTGCCGCCTTCTACGAGAAGTACCTCGGCGTGAGCCGCCAGCCCGGCCCGCCTCACGCCGTGGTCTTCGACACCACGCCCGCTGCCTTCGCGGTGCGCGACGCACTGCCCGGCGTCGACCTGAACTCCGGCGCCCAGCTCGGTCTCGGCATCGGCGTCTGGATGCACGCACCCGATGCGCAGCAGATCCACGACACCCTGGCGGCCGACGGATTCACGATCACCTCGGCACCCGTCGACGGACCGTTCGGCCGCACCTTCACCTTCGCCGACCCCGACGGCTACGCCATCACGCTGCACGACAAGGCCTGATCCGTTCGCGCTTCGCCATCTCCGCGGGCGATCGTCGAGCGCGCTCTTAGCGGGCACGCGCTCCCTCGTCGAGCGCGCGCTCGCCCGCTGACCGCGCGCTCAAGCGACTGGAGCGTGAGCGGCGGGGAGCCTCGGCGCGCTCAGGCGGCGGCCTGCTCCACGACGTCGCGGATCTCGGCAGCACTGAGGTTCGCCCCGAACAGCTCGCGCCCCGGCTGCAGCACGGCTCCCTCGGCAAGCGGGCCGAGGTCGACCGCGTCGAAGCCCAGAGAATCGATGAAGTCGGCGACCACGTCGTTCGCCTCGACGTCGTCTCCCGAGAGCGCGATCGCCTTGCGGTCCGGGTCACCGGATGGCCGGGAGCCCTCGTCGAGGTCGTGATAGCCCATGTGGTTGAACGCCTTCACGACGCGAGATTCGGGCAGGAGAGCTTCGACGATCTCACTGGTCGTCGACTCTGCGTCGGTGAGGTCGGGGCGCTTTCCGTCGACCTCCCACCAGTAGTTCATGGCGTCGATCACGATCTTGCCGCGCAGCTCGTCGACCGGCAGCGCCCGGTGGCCGTCGAGCGGCACGGCCTTACCCAGGGGCAGAGCCAGGATGACGAGATCCGCCCGGCCCGCGGCATCCGGCGCCGTTGTCGCCTCGGCGCCGTGCGCCAGCACGTCGATCGTCAACTCGATCGCCGCTGGCGGTCGGGAACTCGCGATGAGCACGCGGTAGCCGGCGGCGATCGCGAGCCGGGCGAGCACGGTGCCCACTTTTCCGGCACCGAGGATGCCGAGGGTCACCGGCCGTGAGCCGGATTCAGGGTTCGTGAGTGTGATGTCCGTCGAGCTTCAGAGTAGTGATCGGTCATGCACCACGACGAACTGACTCGTCAGTCGCGCACCCCGAACAGTCCGAAGCCGTGCTTCACCAGCACGTCGTAGGCGTCGGCGTAGTTGTCGGGCACCGGCGCATCCGGCTCGTAACGGGCAAGCAGAATACCGATGAGTCCGAGCGCGGGCGGGGTCAGCGGGCGCTTACGGTCTTTCTCCTTGTCGGAGCGCGGATTCGCCTCAGGATTCGGGGGAACGTAGGCGGGGGTGACCGTGGGCCAGAGCGCGGGCTGGCGCGGCTTCTTCAGATTCACCGCGTTGAAGATCGGTGTGGCGGATGCATCGCGATCGGTCAGCGGCTCGAGTCCGTGCAACTCGGCGATGGTCTTGGCAAGAGAGCCGTGGTGCATCTCGTCGTTGATGACGGTTCCGGCTCTCGTGTAGGCCGAGACCACGATGGTGGGAACCCGCAGGCCGAGACGATCGAACGTGAAGCCCATCTCGCCCGGGGCCTCGTTCTTCACGGGCGGCACGGCGGCCGGCGGCGCGACGTGATCGTAGAGGCCGCCGTGCTCGTCGAAGGTCACGAGCAGCACGGTGTTCATCGCGTTCGAGCCGGTGCTCGAGGCGCCGTCTTTGATCGACGTGTAGACCTCGCCGAGCAGTTGTTCGCCCGCCCGCATGTCCGAGAAGGCGGACTCCATCTCGGGCGTATCCGGCTCGACTTTGTCTTTCTCCGGTCGCACGACAGGCGGATGCATGTCGTTGTGGTCGAACACCATGCGCGGCTCCACGAAGGCGTAGTCGGGCAACTTTCCTTTGGCCGCGTCCTCGTGGAACTGCTCCATGCTGCGGAAGTTGCTCTTCCAGTACTTCTGCAGCGATGGAGCACTCAGCAGTCCGGTGAGCGAGACGACCTGCTGGGCGTCGTAGTACACGCGCCACGACTTGCCCGCCTCCTCAAGACGGCTGAACACGGTCGGCACGGCCGGAGCATCCAGCCACTTGTCGATGCCGCCACCCTCGACGTTCGTGACGAAGCCGTGCGAGGTGCTCGCGTGAAAGAACGAGCGGTTGCAGAACGTCTGCGAGGGAACGGCCGCGTGCCAGTGATCGTAGACACCGAAGCTCTTCGCGAGCGTCGACAGCACCGGGAGCATGGCCGGCGAGAATCCGCCCATCACCACGGCGTACTCCTCGGGTGTCGGCGCGCGCCCGCGAGACAGCGTGGAGTTCACGATGTAGTCCTTCACGAAGCCGTCGTTCTTCGGCGTCGACGCGTCTTTCGGCAGGTTCCAGGGCTCCTGCAGCGGGTTCCTCAGATCGGAGTTTCTCTCGGGGTCGATCGTTCCGAACAGTTGCGTGTTCACGTGGGGGTAGAACTCGCCCGGGTCGGGATCGGGCTGGGCCATGATGCGGTCGGTCGAACCGCTGTAGACGTGAGCGGGCACGGTGTCACCCGAGGGTCCGGGGTTGCTGTACTCCCCCTGGTGTAGACCGTCGAAAGTCTGCCCCGCGGGCTCCTGCCCCGACTCGTAGAGCCAGCCCAGCATGTGGTCGAACGAGCGGTTCTCGAACATGATCACGACCACGTGGTCGAATCCCGGTTCGTGACGAACGGGCAGTGGCGAGAAGCCGAGTTCGTCGTCATCCGGGTCAGACGAGCGGATGCCGGCGGTCACGCCGCCGACCGTCGCCCCGCCGACCGCAAGCCCTGCGACCCCGATGCCGGCGGTGCGGAGGAAGTTACGTCGTGACGCGCCGCGCTGAGCTTTCTCGTCGTCGCTCTCGTTCTTTCTGGCCGCCATCTCGGTCCCCTCCCGATCCCGCCAGAATACTCGGGTGCGGGTCGAAACCGCCGTCCGCGCATCCGCGCCGGTTGGGCGCATCGGCGCCTGGTCGTCCAGCAGCGGATGCGCCCAAGCGGCGCGGTTACGACGGTTGCAGCGCGGCGAGCGGGGTCGTCGGCAGAGCGGTCCACCCCTCGCGGCGTGCGCGGGCGAGCTGCTCCGGAGACGGACGGCCGTAGTGGCCGAGAGCCGCGCTTCGCGAAGCGAGGGCGGCGATCACGGCGTCGAAGGCGTCGCCCGAGCGCACCATGAGCTCGACGTGACCCTCGAGGTCGAGCCAGGGGGCGGCATCCAGAACCCGAGCCAGCAGCAGCTCGCGCGCCTGCGCGCTCACGCGGTAGCCGGTCGTGTCGAACCCCCAGAGCCTGAGGCTCGCCCCCGGATAGATCTCGACGACGACCCCGGAACCCGAACGATCGACATGCACACCCCGAGCCTGGATGCGGCCGAGCAGCCCGGCGCACCGCATCGCGGTGAGCCCCAGCCGATCTGTCGACACGCTGAGCGGCCAGCGGCCTGTCTTGGCGCGTACGTCGCGATCCGTCTCGCGGTAGGCGAGGGTGCGACGCCAATCCATGCCGCCGTCGACGGCGGGCGCCTCGGTCGAGTCGTGATCGGCGTGGGCGACGATGAAACTCACGAACTCATCGGGCCAGCCGAAGGCGCAGTCGATGCCGAGCTTGTCGACCTCTGTCGCTGCCTGCGCGATCACGTCGTCACCGACGCCGAGTCGCAGCTCGGTCAGCGTCGCACGAGGCCCGGCCCAGTCGATGACCGCGAGCGCTGTGCCCTTGCTCTCGGCAGCGAGATCGACCCCAGCGGTGAGCATCAGACAAGCGTAGTCGCGAGCGGGAGCTGCACCGCGGCATGGGGACTTCTCCCCATTTTGGACGAGGGCGACTCTGCCTAACGTGGAAGCATGACAACCGGATCCTTCTACGAATCCCTGCCGCCCCAGAATTCGACTCCGCCCGCCGCAGCGCCCGGCTCCTACTCACCGCCGCCCGCCGCGCCCGCCACCGGGGCACTGCCCTATGGGCTCGGGTTCCTCGCCTACATTCCCCTGCCGTATCTGAGCCTGATCATCGCCGGAATCGTCATGGCCTCCGTGTACCCGTCCCAGAAGAGAAAGGGCGGGCTCGCTGCAGAGAACGCCCGGCAGGCCGCGAACTGGGGACTCAGCCTGATCGTCTACATGGTGCTCGACTTCACGTTCTTCATCATTCTACTCGTCACGCGCCCCGAGGAGAATACGGGGTTCTTCCCGGTCGGCATCCCCGTTCTGCTGGTGCTCGCGATCGGTCTCGCTCACCTCATCGTGAGCATCATGGGTCTCGTCGCGGCGAACAAGCACACGGTGCTGCGCAACCGCATCGCGATTCCCTTCATCCGCTAGGGGCACATCCGCTAGGGATCAGGGAAGAAGCGCCCCTCCGGCGACCGCCAGCCGGTACCACTCCGGCCGCGTGAGCTCGATCTCCGACCCCGCGGCCGCCTCGCGCAGACGCGATCCCTTCGTCGTTCCCAGCACCAGCTGAATTCGAGCCGGATGCCGGGTGATCCATGCTGCCGCGATCGCCGTGGGCGTCACCGAGTAGGTGGCCGCGAGATCGTCGAGAACGTCGTTCAGCTCCGCGTAGTTCTCACGGTCGCCGATGAAGACGCTGCCGGTCGCGCCCGACTGGAACGGCGACCACGCCTGCACCGTGATGTCGTTGAGACGGCAGTAGTCGAGCACGCCGTTGTGCCGGTCGACGGACTGCTCGGCGTGAGCCATGTTCATGGCGAGCCCCGAGGTGATCGAGGGCGCGTGGGTGATGCTCAGCTGCAGCTGGTTCACGACGAGGGGCTGACGCACCGATTTCTTGAGCAGCTCGATCTGCCCCGGCGTGTGGTTCGAGACACCGAAGTGACGCACCTTGCCCTCGGAGTGCAGCTGCTCGAATGCGGCCGCCACCTCGTCTGGTTCGACGAGCGCGTCGGGGCGGTGCAGAAGCAGCAGGTCGAGGTAGTCGGTCTTCAGCGCCGCCAACGACCCGTTCACGGAGTCGACGATGTGCTCGGCCGAGAAGTCGAAGTAGCCGGGGCGGATTCCGCACTTCGTCTGAAGCACCATCTGCTCGCGCGCGGCCGAGGTGTAGTTCAGAGCATCGGCGAACAGGCTCTCGCACACGTGCTCGGGGCTGCCACCCGAACCGTAGATGTCGGCATGGTCGAAGAAGGTGATGCCCTCGGCCTGAGCATCGCCCACGAGGGTTCGAATCTCGGATGCCGACAGCTCGGGAATGTGCATCAGCCCCAGAATGTGCTGCGAAACGGTCAGACCGGTTGTTCCGAGATTCACGTGTTTCATGCTTCGCAGGCTACCGCTCGCGGCCACAGGCCGACGCCGGAAGCCGTCAGATGTTGTCGGGCTCGAAGGGAGTCTCGGTAGGCGTCGGCGTCGGAGTGGGCGTCTCTGTCGGGGTCGGCGTGGACGTCTCCGACACAGAGGGATTGGGCGTCGCCGTGCCGACCTTGTCCGTGTCTTGCGCGTCTCCCACACATCCTGTGAGAAGAAGCAGCGCGGCGGAACCCACGATGGTCGTAGCGATGATTTTCTTCATTCCGCCAATGTACGGAGTGCTCGCGCCCTTACCCGGCCCCGTAGATTTACGCGCTTCACGGTGGTAGCCGATCCGGCGCATCCGGTCGTGAGCTAGGCGTATCGTCGAAGCAGACCATCCGATTCTCACGAGGAGCCGCCATGACGAAACAGCTCGACAAGCCCGCATCCAAGGGCCGCACGGCGGCACGCATCGCTCTCGGGGCCATCCTCGTTCTTGCCGGAACGAGCCACCTCACTTTCGGCCGCGACGACTTTCGCGCCCAGGTGCCCGAGTTCGTGCCTCTCAAAGAAGACACGACCGTGCTCTTGAGCGGCGTCGCCGAGATCACGCTGGGCGCGGCCCTGCTCTTCGCCCCGCGCTCGCAGCGGGCACGCGTCGGCGGGCTCGCCGCAGCCTTCTTCACCGCGATCTTCCCCGGCAACATCGCGCAGGCGATCCACCACCGGGATGCGTTCGGTCTCGATTCCGACGCCAAACGCGTAGGGCGCCTGTTCGGCCAGCCCCTGCTCGTGGCGTGGGCCCTGTGGTCGACGCGCACCGCGGCGAAGTGACCCGAAGCCGCATACTGCTCGCAGCCGGCGGAGTCGCGCTCGTCGCGGCGTACGCGGCTCTGATGGCCGTCGAATCCCTCGTGCTCGATCCGCTCGCGGCCGTTCCCGGTGCGACTCTCGAAGAGATCCACGCGTATCTCACGGCGGCCGGCGACGATGTCCCCGGTGACATCGCCTGGGTGATCGCCACAGCATCCATCGGTGTTGTGCTCGCCGCGGCCACCGCGATCGTGGGGGTGTGGAGACGACTATCCCTCTCGACGTTGGCGATCGTCTTTCTTGCCATCGTCGCGGCTGGCGCCGTACCCGCGTTCCTCGATGGCTTTCGTCTGAACATGGACATCGCCGACACCTACGGCGTCAGCGGCGGGGCGCACACGGTGTGGGCGGGAGTGCTCTATCTCACGAGCCTGGCAGCCTTCGGGGCAATCATCGGGCTGGGTGTCTACAAGCTTCACCGGCGCGCGAAAATGACCACGCTTGCTTAAAGGAAGATAGCTTCCTATGCTCATGGCATGGCTAAACGCAAACCGGGACGGCTCTTTCCCATCGAATTCGACATCCTCGAATGCGGACTCGCGCTGCAGTCGAGCGAGGGCAGCTTCTATGGCTTCGCTCTCGCTCGAGCACTGTCCGAGAACTCGGGAGACGAGCTGACCGCTCACGGCACGCTCTACAAGGCTCTTGGTCGCATGAAAGATGCCGACCTTCTCGAGTCGTCTTGGGAGAACTCGATAGTGGCCGACGCCGAGAACCGCCCGCGTCGCCGCCTTTATACCGTCACAGGCGAGGGAGAGAAGGCGTACCAGGCCGAGGCGCAGGCGCTGGGCGCGGATGCCGTGGCCGAGCGCAGGCGGGCACGTGCGGGCAATGCGATCCCCGGGTTGCCGCGACTGGGCATCGACGCAGGAGGTCTCGCGTGAGCGTCGCCCGCTCGGCCGACTATCGACGCATGACGTCGGCCGTCCTGCGATGGGCGGCCTGGTACACCCGCGGCATCGACCGACAGGCCACCAACGATCGACTCGACGAGTTGACCTCGGATCTGTATGAGCATGTCGTCTGGGCGGAGTCCGCCGGCCTGAAGCCGACGGAGGTGGCGCGCAGCATCCGGCGTCGGAGACTGCGCGGCGTACTCGACGATCTGCGCTGGAGGCGCGCTCAGCTACGTGAGGCGCGCACGAACGATCCCCTGACCTTCTCGCTCGGCCGCAACGACGCCGTCGCGCTCGCCATCGTGTTCGCCGTCGGACTGGCCGTCGTGATCTTCGGGGCATTCACGCTCACGCGGCTGCTGTCGTATCTCGGCCGAACCGGCGACACGGCAGTCACGACCCTCAGCGGGGCACTGGCCCTGTCTGCACTTCTGTCGACCGTGGGATTGGTGGCGCTCGGCTGGAAACGCACACGATTCATTGGTGCACTCGCGCTGGTGATCGCCCAGGCCGCGGTCGTGCAATTCGGATTCTCGAGTCTTCTCTACGGCAGTTCTTCGGTGAATGCCTACATGTACAACTCAGAGCTGTGGCCACTGCCGAAGTATGCCCTTGCGGGAGCACTCGCCCTGCTGTTCGCGGCGGCGACGCTGTGGTGGTGGCCCAGCAGAAAGCCCGCGCGTACGCGCCTCGCCGAAGCCGCACACCAAGGAGATCGATCATGAGACGTCGACTGGCCGCCATCGTCGGAGTCATCGCCGGCGTCGCCCTAATGGCCACCGCCATCTTCATCGGGGTTGGAATCCTCGACACGCGATCGAGCCTGCAGGCCGCGGCGGCCCCCGTGCCGCAGACCACCATCGGTACCGCGCTGTCGAACGGGGCGCCGACGCAAACGGTGACGTCGAATCTGCCCGCGGCCATGATTGCGGGCTTGCCCGGCTACCGCGACGAGCACGACCGCGACACCTACATACACGTGCAGACCTGGATGAAGATCTGCATGGGAACGCACGGCTACAGCTACCAGTTCGATCTGGCGCCGCAATCCGGGTCGGTGCTCGGCCTCGTCTCGACCGGCTTCATTCCCCTCCCCAAGGGATTCGACCAGGGCGAACAGAACGCGCTGTACGGCGCGCCCGATAACCTGTTGCCCGACTACGACTGGCAGACCGGCGGATGCTATGGCGAAGCCGTTCACAAGGCAGGCCTTCTCGATGACGGTTCAGATGGATTCACCCCCGACGAGCTCGCGAAGATCGCAGAGATCTACGATCCCATGGCCAACCCTCCAGAACCGCTTTATGGCTACGCAGGAGTGACCCCCGGGTTCGGCGTGAGCTTCGACCCGGCCGTGGCAGCGAGTGTCGACGCGTCGATCGTCGCCTGCATGAGCCGGAACGGAATCCAATACGCCCACGCGGACAACATCAATCCCGAGGGGTCGGCGCTCCTCAACGAAGGCTCTTTCATGGCCCGTCCGATCTCAGGCGATAACACGCCGACTTTCTTCGACGACGCGTTCGTTGTGCTCTACGGAGTCCGGGTGCCGGCCGACCAGCCCTATGACTGGCAGAAGGGTGGGTGCTACGGCGCCGCGATCCACGAAGCGGGCATCGACCGCTAGTAGCTCGGCGCGTCGGGCTCACTCGCAGCGAGCTCGGCGCGATCGCGCTTCAGCCACAGTCGGCCCAAGACCAGCCGATAGAGAAGCGAAGCAGCCACGGTGATGACGAGAAGCCACGGGTCCGCTTTGCCGAATACGAAAACGACTGCTGTGGCAAACACGGCCAGCATCAGAATGATCGACGCACCGACGCGAGACGGTCTCGCCCACAGCACGCTCGAGGGAACCCACCAGATCTGATCCACGTCGATCTCTCGTTCGTTATGACGCTCGACGATCCAGAGAACCAGGGTGAAGCCGACCACGAAGACGAGCATCACGGCCCCGGGCCACTCCTGATAGAGCCCCACGGCGAACAGCACCGCGAAGAGTGTGGCGGGGCCCGTCGTCAGCCACCAGCGAAGCGGAAATCTCTTTGCAGCCATACTCAACACGCTAACAAAGTCACGTCTGGGGCTGAAACGTAACACCGATCTGCGCGACGACGTTCGAACACCAGTACGATAATCCGCGTGACCACGTCGCTCATTCTGCACGTCGACGCCGACTCGTTCTTCGCCTCGGTGATCCTTCGGCGTCACCCAGAGCTCACCCACAGGCCCATGGCCGCCATCGCCCACGTGTTCATCGCCAGCGCCAACTATCCGGCTCGACTCCGGGGCGTCCGGGGCGGCATGCAGCTGCATGAAGCCCTGCACGTCTGCCCCGAACTCGTGATGATCGAGACGCCGCGTGGCGAGGTCGAGGAGGTAAGCGACGCACTCTTCGACATCTTTCGAGACAGCGCTCGCGCGGTCGAGCCCGGGTCGATGGAGGAGGCGTTTCTCGACGTCGAAGCCATAGACAGGCAGACCGCCGTCGAGGCCGGCGAGGCTCTGCGCCGACGCGTGGCGCGCGAACTCGGCATTCCCATCAGCGTCGGCATCGGGCGCACCAAGCTGATGGCGAAGCTGGCCTCGCGGGCGGCGAAGCCCGACGGCCTGCATGTCATCGACCACGGTGACGAGGCCGACTTGCGGGTCTCGCTGGCCATCTCCGACATCTGGGGCATCGGTCCCCAGACCGTCGAGCGTCTGCGCCTCATCGACGTCACTCACCTCGGAGACCTCGATCGCATCTCATCAGACGAACTACGCAGGGTCTGCGGAGCGACCATGGCGCAGCGCTTGAGCCGCATTCGGGCCGGCACCGACGATGCAACACTCAACCCGATCGAGACGAGATCGAGCCTCTCCTCCGAAGGAACCATCTCGGGCTACAACCGCCCCGACTGGAGTCCGTCCGAGCTCATGGAGGCCTGCGTCACCCGTGTCTGCGGGCGAGCATCGAAGGCCGAGCTGGCGGCCGGCGGGCTCACCGTCGCGCTCCGCTTCGACGGCGGCGAGCCGCCCGTCATTCTCAAACACCGGATGCCGTCGGCGACGTCGGATCCGCAGGCGTGGCTGCCCGAGATGCGCCGCCTGCTGGCCGCCGCCCAGCAGCCCGGACTCACCGCCATCAAGGCCACTCTCACAGGGCTTCTCCCCCCGGAACGCGTGCAGCAGGCTCTGTTCTGATGCATTCGTAGACGCGGTCTAGCCCACAGCCTCAGCTTGGTCAACGCCGCGCGAGGCCCGAGCCGACGCCGTAGCGTGAAGATATGCGATCAGTAGTGCGCGAGGCCAGCGGCATCCGGGTGCTCGGCGGCCCGTCGACCGCAGCGCTACCCTCCAACGCTTCGGATCGCCTGCCGACGGTCGTGCTCGTGCACGGAATCGGAACATCGCACCGCTACTTCTCTCGTCTGCACCGCGAACTCGAGACAGAGACGACGGTCTACTCGCTCGACCTGCCGGGCTTCGGCGGCACTCCCAAGCCAGCGTTCACGGCGAGCGTGCGCGAGATGGCGCTGCTGATCGCGAACGCGCTCGACGAGCTCGCCGTGCGCGATGCCGTACTGGTGGGCCACTCCATGGGTGTGCAATGGGTCGTCGAACTCGCACTCCTGAGACCCGACCTCGTGTCGCTGGTGGTCGCGATCGGTCCGGTTGCCGACTCCGCCCATCGCACACTCGCCGCCCAGTCTCGGGCCCTGGCCGTCGATGTCCTGGGCGAACCCCCGCTGACGAACGCCGTGGTGTTCGTCGACTATCTGCGCTGCGGCCCCGCCTACTACCTGGCTCAGTCGAAGCCCATGCTGAGCTATCCCGTCGACGAGCGCGTGGCCGCGCTCACCCGCCCGCTGCTGGTCATCCGGGGCGGCAACGACCCGATCGCGGGCGACGACTGGTGTCGCCGTCTCGCCGCTCGGGCCCCAGTCGGATGCGTCGTCACCGTTCCCGGCAATCGTCACGTCGTGCAGTTCACCGCCCCGAGGGCGGTTGCGGGGGCCATCCGCTCCACCGTCGCCCGCACGAGCACCGACCAGAGCACCCGCCGATGAGAGCTCTTCGCATCGCGGGGTGGTGGGCACGCGACTACGCCTACGCCCTCTACTGGCAGGCCAGAGCGATCGTCGGCAGAACCGACCCCACGTCGTTCCGCGCCGGATCGGCGCGGACGATCGTCGTCATCCCCGGGGTGTACGAGACCTGGCGCTTTATGCAGCCGCTGATCCGCGCGATGCACGACCGAGGGCATCCGGTGTACGTCGTCGACGCGCTCAACTGGAACAATCGCCCTGTCGTCGAGGCCGCCGATGTCGTGTCGGCGTTCCTCGCCGAGCACGGTCTTCATGACGTGGTCGTCGTGTCGCACAGCAAGGGCGGGCTCATCGGCAAGTACGTCATGAGTGCGGGCGCCGAGGCCGCGCGCGTCGACTCGATGCTGGCGGTCGCGGCTCCGTTCGTGGGCTCCTTCTATGCACGTCTGATGGTGCTGCCGAGCCTGCGCATCTTCTCACCGAAGAACGCCACGATCCTGGCCCTGGCCCACGACGAGACGGTCAATAATCGCATCGTGTCGGTCTATGGCGAGTTCGATCCGCACGTTCCGGCGGGCAGCGAACTGGTCGGCGCCAAGAACGTGCGACTCGACACGGGCGGGCACTTTCGGGTGCTCGCGCACCCTCGCGTGATGGCAGAGCTCGCGGCGCTGGCGGAGTAGCCTCCGTCAGTCCATTCCGTCGAGGCGCTCCCGCAGCCCGGCCACGATCTGCGCCTCGCTGTCGTAGTAGGCGAGACCCCAATCGGCGACCATCGCGGCGTAGCGCACCCTGTGCTCGTCGCCGAGCATGTCTCGCACACCCTGCAGATCTGCCCGGCGCGCCGCCAGGTCATCCAGATGCCCTTCGAGCATGCCGCCCAACTGCTCTGGCGTCGACAGGCGACCCATCAGCAGGCGCAGCGCGACGGGATGTTTGAGGATGGGAAAGCCGACCTCACCATGGAAGAGCCATGTCTGCAGCTGCTCTTCGCCGAGTTCGGTCACCCGATACCGCGCCGGGCCGTCGGAGGGCGCCGTCTCGACGAGCTCGGCCTCGGACAGCTTGCGCAGCTCGGTATAGATCTGGCTCATGGCCGGGCTGACCCAGTAATACCGCAGCGTGAAGTCGGCGCGCTGCTTGAGTTCGTAGCCTGTCATGCCCTCAGGATTCTCTCGGTCGAAGACGAGCAGGCCCAGCAGCGCGTACGCCGTGGTCGACAGAGCGGAATTAACCATGGACATAACCATAGGTTCCTGATAGGTATATTCCTACTAGGAATAGACCCGTCGCCGTCGACAGATCAGGAGCGCAGCATGACCGACCTCGCCATCGAGACGCACGCGCTCGTGAAGACGTTCAAGAAGACGGTCGCCGTCGACGGCATCGATCTGGCGATTCCTCGCGGAGGGGTGCATGGCTTTCTCGGCCCGAACGGAGCCGGCAAGACGACCACGATCCGCATGCTCGCGACGCTCACCAGACCAGACTCGGGCACCGCTCGGGTGCTCGGCCGCGACGTCGTCACCGACGCCAACGAGGTACGCCGCCGAGTGAGCCTCACCGGCCAGTTCGCCTCGGTCGACGAAGACCTCACCGGTGCCGAGAACCTGCGACTCATCGGCCGCCTCTTCGGTTACACAGGCGCTCGCGCCACACGGCGCTCTGACGAGTTGCTGACGGCGTTCGGGTTGTCGGATGCGCGAGACAAGCAGGTCAAGAAGTATTCCGGCGGCATGCGTCGCCGCATCGACATCGCCGCGAGCATCGTGGTCACCCCCGAGCTGCTGTTCCTCGACGAACCGACCACCGGCCTCGATCCGCGCAGCCGCAACGAGGTGTGGGACATCATCAGGGCGATGGTCTCATCGGGCACGACGGTTCTGCTGACGACCCAGTACCTCGACGAGGCCGACCAGCTCGCCGACCGTATCAGCGTGATCGATGCCGGCAAGGTCATCGCCGAGGGCACGTCGAGCGAACTCAAGGCGAAGGTGGGCAACGGGGCGTTGCACGTGCGCGTGATGAATCCGGCGGACCGGCCACGGGCATCCGAGGTTCTGAATCGCATTCTGGGCGTCGAGATTCGCGACCAAGCCGACCCCGCAGCCCTGAGCGCGACGGTCGCCGACCCTGGCATCGTGACATCCGCACTCACGGCCTTGGCTGCCGAGAAGATCGAATTGGCTCAGTTCTCACTCGGGCAGCCCTCGCTCGACGAGGTGTTCCTCGCGTTGACGGGCCACACCTCAGAGAGCACAAGCGACGAGGAGGTCGCAGCATGACCCGTCTCGACAAGCTCGACGAACGAGCCGACGTCGCACCCGCGAGCGCCGAGTCGCTCGCGGCCGCTATGCGGTCGGCGCTGGCCGACGTCGAGCGCCCCACCCCGCCCGGCCCGCTGTCGACGTCGCTGACCTTCGGCTGGCGGGCGCTGCTCAAGATCAAGCACGTGCCCGAGCAGCTGTTCGACGTCACCGTCTTCCCGGTGATGTTCACCCTGCTGTTCACGTTCCTCTTCGGCGGGGCGATTGCCGGAAGCGTCGGCGGCTACCTGCAGTACGTGCTGCCCGGTCTGCTCGTGCAGGGCGTGATCATGATCACGATGTACACCGGGTCGACGCTGCGCACCGACATCGATCGGGGTGTCTTCGACCGCTTCCGCTCGCTGCCGATCTGGCGGCCGTCGGCTCTGGTCGGCATGCTGCTCGGCGACGCGGTGCGCTACACGATCTCTGCCACCGTCACGATCGCGCTCGGGCTGGCGCTGGGCTACCGGCCCGAGGGTGGCGTAGCGGGCGTACTCATGGCGGTGCTGCTGATCCTCGTCTTCGCGTTCAGCTTCAGCTGGCTCTGGACCTTCTTCGCCCTCGTGCTGCGAACGCCCGGCGCAGTCATGGGGGTGAGCATGCTCGTGATCACCCCGCTCACCTTCGCGAGCAACATCTTCATCGAACCGTCGACGCTTCCGAACTGGCTGCAGGCCTTCGTCGAGGTCAACCCGGTGTCGCACCTGGTCACGGCTGTGCGCGACTTCATGGGGGGCACGGATGCGTCGGGCGAGTTGAGCATCACACTCCTGTGGTGCGCGGGGCTGGTCGCCGTCTTCGGCCCGCTCACCATGATCCGCTACCGAACGGCAGGATAAGCACATGCCCCTTGAATCCACTCCCGTGACCACTCTCTTCGAGAACTACACGTCGGCCGTCCTGGCCAAAGACGTCGAGCGCTTTCTGAGCCTCTACGCCGACGACACCCTCGTCTTCGATGCTTGGGGCATGTGGGAGTTCGCCGGCGTCGATGCGTGGCGGCCGATGGTGACCATGTGGTTCGAGAGCCTGGGCGACAAGCTCTGCGAGGCGCGCTTCACCGAGGTCGTCACCTCGGTGCTCGACGACCTCGCCACGGCTCACGCCGCCGTGCGCTACGCCGAAGTCACCGCCGATGGCGAGCAGGTCAACTCGATGATGAACCGCATGACCGTGGTGCTCGAGAAGCGCGACGGCGAGTGGAAGATCACCCACGAGCACACCTCGATGCCCCTCGACATGGAAACCATGAAGGGGCTCGCCGACGCTTACGAAAAACGCGACGAGGCCTGATCCTGAGCCGTCAAGGCCTGTCGACACGTCGCGCTGCGCCACTAGCCTGGGGCCTCGCTCACGACTAGGAGAACCATGAACACGTCGTCACTCATCAACCAGGTCAACGAATCGCTCGCCACGCTGGGAGCCGGACCCTTCATGACCGACAGCTCGAATGACACCGAGACGGGAGCCGTGGTCACAGGCCGACTCGACGGCCGCGTCCTGCGCATCGAGTTCGTAGAAGAGGGCAGCGGCGACAGCCCCGAGAAGGGCCACCGCGTCGACGTCGTCGACGACGCATCCGGCGAGAAGTTGGGAACGGGTCGCGGCGATTCCACGTTCGCCGACGCGATCTCGTCACACAACTGGGGCGGAACGATCGAGGCGCTGAAGCAGCTCGGCTAGCGTTCGCCTGCGGGCCCGAAGGTCACCCCTTCGGGCCACCGCGCAGCTCGAGCGCGATCTGCGACGCGTCGAGAATCTGAAGGGCGTACGCGAGCACGTCTGCATCGAAGGTGCCGTGGTCTCGGGCCTCGAGCAGCGCAGCTCTCTGGGCGCCGATCACCGCCAGCTCGTGCTGCTTCGACGAGATGAACCCCTTCATCGACTGCTCGACCGGCGGCGCCGGAGGAACAGCCTCGGCGCTCGTCTTCAAGAGCTGCATGAGTCGAGCCCGCTCCGCGGTCGTCTGCTCATCGACGGCCTTCTGGTCGACCTTCGGCGCAACGACGCGCAGCAGCGGAGCAATGGTGCCGCCCTGCACCAGCAACGACAGCACCGCCACCGCGAATGCGATGAGTACGAGCACAGACCGCTGGGGCGTGTCTTCGGGAAGCGTCTGCGCCGCCGCGACCGTGACGGCTCCGCGCATGCCCGCCCACACGACCGCCGTGCCATCCCGCCACCCGAGCGGAGCGTTGCGGAAGTAGGTGATGTCGGCGAGCGACTGCACCACGCGTCGACCCAACCGCTCGATCTGATTGTCGGATGCCCGGCGCCGTCGCCCGTTCATCTCACCGAACATCTGCTCAGCGCCCTCGGGCGTGCTCATCTTCTCTCGCATCTCGAGCAGCCTGTCCTGCATTCTCTCGTTGCGATTGCGCAGGGTCGAAAGCACCCAGAGCAGCGGCGCCACGTAGGCGGCCCGCACGATGATCGTGAGCACGAGCGCTCCGGCAGCCACCAACACCGCCGTCCAGACGCCCGCGTGGTCGCGTTCGACGTTCGCCACGATCGACGAGATCTGTACTCCCATCGTGAGAAAGACAGCACCTTCGAGAACCAGTTCGACCGTGCGCCAGTTCTGCGAGTCTGACAGCCGGTTCTGGGCCGAGAGATAGCGAGGGGCGCGGATGCCCGTGGCGAGTCCCGCGACGACCGCCGCCACCAGACCGGATGCGCCGAGCAACTCGGCAGGCACGGCCGCGACGAAAGGAACCACGAACGAGATCACGGTATTGACGGTCGGATCGGTGACGCGCTTGCGCACGACCAGGTTTCCCCATCCGACGAGCACGCCGATGATGGTCGCGATCACGACGGAGTAGGCGAAGGTGCCGACCGCTCCCCAGAACGAGAACGACGCTGCGGTGGCGACGATGGCCGTGCGCAGCAGCACCAGGGCGGTGGCGTCGTTCAGCAGGCTCTCGCCCTCGAGCATCGCGACGACCCGCTTCGACACCGACGTCTGCTTCACGATCGATGTCGCAACCGCGTCGGTCGGGCTGATGATCGCGCCGAGCGCGACACCCCACGCGAAGCCGAGATCCGGGATGACGAGCATGAAGAACACGCCGAGCACGAGCGAACTGGCCACGACCAGCGCCACAGACAGCCCACTGATCGCGCCGAACTCGCGGCGGAAGTTCATGGCGGGCATCGATACCGCCGATGAATACAGCAGTGGCGGGAGCACGCCGGCGAGAATCCATTCCGGTTCGATCTCGACCTCGGCGAACACGGGCAGGAAGCTCGCCCCCACGCCGATGGCGACGAGCAGTAGAGGAGAGGCCACGCCCAGCCGCGGTCCGAGCACGGTAGACGCTGCGATCGCCGCGAAAGCGAGCACCAGTACGACAAGAAGTTCGGTCACGACTCCAGATTGGCACGGAGGTCGCGCTGCAACTCAGGCCGAACTGCCCAGATCAGTGAATTTCGCCCGCGCCATATCTACTTTTCCCTGAATTGCAGCGCGGGGTACTGAGGCTAGTCGCGCCCGAACAGGCTTCCGAGGTCGCCGAGGCCGGGAATCTCGATGTTGGAGCCGAGCCCCGAGAGGTGCTCGCCGATGCCGCTCGCGTATTCGCCGGCCCCGGAAGCCACGTCGCCGAGACCGCCCTCGAGTCCTTCGAGACCGCCCTCGAGGCCAGCCAGCGCATCGAAGTCGATACCCATTCCAGACGCCTGCTCGAGCAGAGGCCCTGCGACGCTACTGAGCACGGCGCCCCCGGCGACCGCGGCGAGAAGCCCGCCCGCAACGCCGATGCCTGCGCCGGCGACGGCGCCCACTCCGACTCCAGCGGCGCCCGCGGCTGCGGGCTTCGAGAAGATTCCGCGCAGGAACCCGGGCTTGTGCGCCTCGCCGCGAACGGCGGAGCGCGCCAAGTCGTCGGGCGAAGACGACACAGGCTGTTCGGATGCGGGCAGTTCGTCACGCAGACGCGACTCGACCTGCTGGCGTTGCGCGGGCGTAAGCCTCGCGAACGCGTCGCGGTGCACCTGCTCGAGCTGCTCCGGCATCGCTGTCTTCAGCAGATAGTCGTAGCGCGCGATCGCGGCCCGGTCTTCCGGGGTCGACGCGGCCGCCCCCGCCGCATCCTGAACCGGAGCGCCGGACGGCGTGCCGTAGACGGGAACGTCGTGGGGGTGCGACACGGGTGCGTCGTGCACCGGCGCATCCTGAACACGCGACGGCGACGGATGCGCAGCGCCGGATTGAGGAGACGCGTTGCGCCCGTCGCCCGTCACCTTGTCGGCGGCGGAACGCACGAGATCACGCCAGTCGGTTGAGCCGGAACCCGAGGCCTTGCTCTGACCCGAGCCGTCGAGCGCCTTCGACGCCATCTTCATCAATCGCTGGAGGGTACTCATCTCGGGCCTTTCAATAGAACGGTCTGGCCTCACAGGATGCACGAACGCTCTGGGCAGGTGCCGAGAAGAGCCTGATGAAACACCGGCTGGGCCCGTCGAGCCGGGAGGCTCTGCACCGCTGTCAAGGCGTCGGAATACATTTCTGGCGCGCGGTTAAAGTGACGCCATGGCATCAACGACAACAACCGGGCAGGCCGCGGGCGACACGGATTCGAAGCTCACCCGCCGCATCACCGGACCACTCCTCTTTCTCTTCATCCTCGGCGACGTACTCGGAGCCGGGATCTACGCGCTGATGGGGGTGCTCTCTGGAGAGGTCGGAGGGGCGCTCTGGGCGCCGCTGGCTCTCGCGCTCGTTTTGGCCCTGCTCACAGCCGGGTCATATGCAGAGCTCGTGACCAAATACCCGAAGGCCGGAGGGGCTGCGATCTTCGCGCAACGCGCCTTCAAGCCTCCGATCATCTCTTTTCTCGTCGGATTCAGCATGCTGGCCGCCGGCGTCACCAGCGCCGCGGGTCTCGCGATCGCTTTCGCCGGCGAGTACCTCAAGACCTTCCTCGACGTTCCCACGATCCCCGCAGCCATGATCTTCCTCGTGCTCGTCGCCGCACTCAACGCGAGGGGCATCAGCGAGTCGATGAAGAGCAATCTCGTGATGACGGTGATCGAGGTCTCCGGACTCGTCATCGTGGTCGTGGCGGTGGCCGTGATGCTCGGCGGCGGGGGTGGAGACATCTCGCGGGTCGCGGAGTTCCCCAGCGAAACGGCTCCGGGACTCGCTGTCCTCGGGGGTGCGGTAATCGCGTACTACTCGTTCGTGGGTTTCGAGACCTCGGCCAACGTCGCCGAAGAGGTTCGGGATCCCTCGCGCGTCTATCCCCGCGCGCTGTTCGGTGCTCTTCTCGCCGCCGGGGTCGTCTACATCCTGGTCGGACTCGCGTCGTCGATTGCGCTGCCCGCCGACGATCTGTCGTCGTCGTCAGGACCCCTTCTCGCCGTCGTCGCCGCAACAGGGGTAGGCATTCCCGAATGGGTGTTCAGCCTGATCGCACTGATCGCGGTGGCGAACGGCGCACTGCTGACGATGATCATGACGAGCCGCGTCACCTACGGCATGGCGGAGCAGGGCCTGCTGCCGTCGGTTCTCGGTCGTGTTCTGCCCAATCGCAGAACGCCCTGGGTCGCGATCGTCGCGACGACGATCCTCGCCCTGCTGCTCACGCTCGTGGGAGACCTCAGCACGCTTGCGTCAGCTGTCGTGCTCCTGCTGCTGTTCGTGTTCATCAGCACGAACATCGCCGTGCTCGTTCTGCGCCGTGACCGCGTGGAACACAAGCATTTTCGGGTCTGGACCTTCGTGCCCGTTCTCGGCGTCGCATCCTGCATTCTGCTGCTGACCCAGCAGGAGCCGATCGTCTGGGCGTTCGGCGGCGGCTTCCTGGTTCTCGGCGCCATCCTCTACGTGATCGCGCGAGCGACCAAGCGCTCGTAGCCACGGGCTACGTCGGAACAACGCCAGAAGGGGCGGGCCATCGGCCCGCCCCTTCTTCGTCGGCTTCGTCAGACGGTGAGTGTCTTCTGCTCGTCTGCGCTCTGCACGGTCTTGACCTCGACCTTGCGCGGCTTTGCCCGCTCGCTGACCGGAATGATCACGGAGAGCACGCCATTGTCGTAGCTCGCCGAGATCTTCTCGGAGTCGACACCGTCGCCCAGGCTGAACTGACGGAGGTAGTCGCCGTTCGGGCGCTCCTGGGCCAGCCACTTGACGCCCTCGTGGGCTGCTGCGGTTCGCTTGGCCCTGATGGTCAGCAACTGGCCATCGACATCGACATCGACGGAGCCGGGGTCGATGCCCGGCAGGTCTGCGCTAAGCACGTACTGGTCGCCGTCGCGGTAGAGATCGACGGGCATGAACTTCGGCCCCGGACGGAACGTGAGCAGGTCGCCGGCGATGCGGTCGAGCTCGCTGAAAGGATCAAAAGACATTGCCATGAGGATTCCCCTTTCTGTGAACCTGAGTCGAGTCGACTCAACTTGTGACAGCTAAATTAGCACTCGACCGCCGAGAGTGCCAAGCCATGTCGATACCCCCAGGAAGTTCGTGAAAGAAGCTAGCGTCCTCCCCTCTTCGATCGAGTCTGGGTCTAGGCGTTCCAGTCGAGGTCTGGCACGTCACGCATCTCCTCACCCCACACGGGCCGTGCCGTCGCGCGCTGCCCGCCTTCTTCGATGATCGGGAAGTCGATGATGTCGGACTTGTCCTTCGTGGTCATCGATAGCGCCGTCGCCCGTCGGTCATGAAACAGACGAGACAACGGCACCGCCGTGCCAGCTAGGCCCCGACTGCTGGTGCCGCAACCGAAGCGCGCTCGATGTACGTCGACTGCAGGGTGTGCATGGTTCGACTGGGCGTCTTGCCGTTGATCTCCTCGAGCAGGATCTCGGCCGCGCGCGCACCGAGCTCCAGCATGGGTTGCTCGATCATGGTGAGCGGCGGATCCATGACCGCGGCCCACGAGCTGTCGTCGAATCCGATGAGCGACACGTCCTCGGGGTAGCGCAATCCGCTCGCCCTGATGGCCCGCAGGGCACCCGTGGTGCCGTCGGTCTCGCTGCAGAGGATCGCCGTCGCCCTGCTGGGCAGCTCGAGCATGCGCGCGACCCACGCCGTGGCGTTCTCCTCGGTCTTCGGGCCCGTCATCACCAACTGGGCGTCGAAGGGGATGCCCGCGTCGTCGAGGGCATCGAGGTAGCCGCGCAGACGTTCGCCGTCTGTCCACAGATTCACCGACGCGGCGGCGCTCAGCTCACGCCGCGTCGTTATCTCGTCCGTGGTCGACGGGCCCCAGATGAAGCCGATGCGGCGGTGGCCCGCCTCTATGAGCCCGGCGGCAGCCCGCCGTGCGGCATCCCGGTTGTCGATGACGACGGAATCGAGGTCGAGGTAGTCGAGCGCCCGGTCGACGAGAACGACGGGCACACCTCTGTCGACCGCATCTCGAATATGGTCGACGTCGTCACGGCCGAGCGCCGCCGAGGCGATGATCATGCCGTCGACGCGCTTGTCTACGAGCACGCCGATCGCGGCGCGCTCCTCGTCGAGGTCTTCGTGCGTGCTGAGAACGATGGTGTCGAAGCCACGCGACCGCGAGGTGTCGCTGATGCCGCGCACGACGCCGGCGAAGAAGGGATTGCCGATGTCGGCCACGATCACTCCGAGGGTGTGAGTGACCCCCGTCGACATGCTGCGCGCGAGCGCATTCGTGCGGTAGCCGAGCTTCTCGGCTGCGGCGAGCACCCTGTCACGAAGCTCGGGGCTGGCGTACCCGTAGCCGCCGAGCGTGCGAGCGGCGGATGCCCGACCCACTCCCGCCTCGGCGGCGACTTCGGAGATGGTCGGCGGCGAGGAGTTGCGGTCGCGTTCGGCGGCCATGTCAGTGAGCCCATCTGGTAGTCATCGAGTGCATGAAGGCTGGTGTGTCACATCGTAGCGGGCACGATGCCGGCGTCGACTCCGTGGCCAAAGGCCCCCTCCACGAGGCACTGGCGGGCTGCGAAACCCGCTCCGTCGCGGAGCGCCGTATCGAGCGCCCCCACCCAGGGACGCCGGGAGCGGGTCCATCCGGAGGTCAGCAGCGACACGGCGAAGGCTGTGATGAATGCGTCGCCGCATCCCATGGTGTCGACGATCGTCGACGGGTCGTCGACCGGCTGGGCCGGCGCAGTCACGTGGTCACGGCCATCGAACACGATGGCTCCACGGATGCCCCGGGTGCCGACCGCGAGCCCCGCACCTCGGTCGACGGCATCGGCCAGAACGGCGCGGGTCTGGCGCAGGGTGAGGTGACTGCACGACAGCAGAACGAGGTCAGCGAATGGGGCGACGCGGTCGAGGTATTCGGGCGAGCGGAACTCGTCTTCGCTCGAGAGATCGATGCTCACGAGCGCCGATGTCTCACGCAGCGCGGGCAGTTGCGACTCGGTGGCCGAGTAGACGCTGGTATGTACGAGGTCGAAGCTCGCGGCATAAGAGAGGAGCTCGGGGTCGAGCTCGAGTGGCTGGCCCACGGTGACGCCTCCGCCGTTCCACCCGCCGAACACCCGATCGCCGTCGACGACGGTCAGCGTCGATACGCCGCTCGGTCCCTCGCGCACGACTGAGCGCGAGATGTCGACGCCTTGATCGCTTACCGCGTCACGCAAAAAGGTGCCGGCGGCGTCGGAGCCGAAGACGCCCAGATACGAGGCATCGACGCCGAGCTGGCGCGCGAACACCGCGAAGTTGACGCTGTTGCCGCCGGGGTAGGCGATACCCCGGTCGACGAAACGGTCGACGATGTTGTCTCCGAAGCCGAGCACCTTCATGACTGGTCCTTAATAGGGGGGGCGAGCGCCGCCGGGCGTCCGCGACGTTCACGCGGACGCCCGACAGCAGGAGGATCAGTACTCGACGACGCGGTAGTAGCGACGCAGATCGAGGGAGTGCTCACGCACCCGCTCGAGGTGCTTGCTCACCCGCCCCGTGATGGTGTCGAGAACGACCGGCGCGAGAAGCCCTCGGAACTCGGGGCTGATTCCCTCGAGGGGGTAGTCCTTCGTGTCGAACACGGTGACATCGTCAGACACGGTGCGCACGAATCTCTCGACCCGATCGGTGAGAGCGCGGGTCTCGTCTTCACCCTGGAACAGGATGACGCTCGTGTCCTTCTCGAGCAGCTCCAGCGATCCGTGGAAGAACTCGGCGCTGTGCACCCGCGTCGTGCGGAGCCACTGCATCTCTTCGAGGATGCACATGGAGTAGAGGTACGTGAAGCCCCAGAGATTGCCTCCCCCGACGAGGAAGTAGTAGTCGGTGTCTTTGTGGGCATCCGCGAAATCGGATGCGATGGGCTCGGCCTGTTTCGCGACCTCGACCAGGATCTCGGGCAGCTTCTCGAGCTCGCCGGCGAACTTCTCGTAGCCATCGAACTCGCCGCGCACGCTGAGCAGTCGTGTCGTGAAGAGCATCATCTGCATGTCGAACGGCCAGGTCTTGGGCTCGGAGACGAGGGCGATGTCGGCCTGCTGCGCGATCGGGGAGTCCGGGAACCCGGTGAACGCGACGGTCAGCACCCCGCGCTCCTTGACGTACTCGATGGCGCGCAGGCTGTCATCGGTCGTGCCCGAGACGGAGGTGAAGATCGCCACCGAACGATCCGTGAGGGTCTTGTCGCCCGAGACGAGCAGCTCGGCCGCGATGACCGATTTCACGGGCAGGGACGAGGCTGTCTTGGCGAAGTGCTCATACGGCCACATCGCCGCGTAGGTGCCGCCGGCGCCGATCAGAAAGAGGTTGTCGAAGCCGCGGGCGACCAGGGTGTCGACCAGCTCTTCGATCTGCGGACGGAGGGCGACCGCGCTGGCGATCTGCTTGACGAATGCAGACTCGTCGAATCCGAGCATCAGGTGTCCTTTCAGGAGCGTGAACTGCACCGGGCCAGTGTGGTACCGGTATCAGGTGGCTCCGATGCTGACACATGAATCCTTGGATCGTCAACACATCGACGGTGAAATGATCGATAAGCCCAATCTTCGAGAAAGTTTCGCCCTGGAGTGGTACCGGTATCAGATTGTGTATATAGTTCAGCGAAACCACGCAGTACGTGTTGAACCAGATCCAATGGCGGATCGGTGGAAGGCAGCCCTCGGGACGCCGCCCCGAGATCCCCGCTCCGGCGAGAGATGAAGGAAGACCATGCACACACGAACACGAATCACAGCGGCGGCGTTCATCGCGGCCGGAGCCCTCCTGGTCACGGGATGTGCAGGGGGCTCGTCCGCCGCGCCGGTCGACGTGACCGCGACACCGGAATACTCCGGAACCCTCAGCATCCTGACCAAATTCGCGGGCGACCCCCTGCAGCCCTACTTCGAAGATCTCGCGACGGAGTACACCGCGCTGCACCCCGACGTGTCGTTCGACCTGATTCAAGAGACCGACCAGAGCGTCAAAGACAAGACCAAGACGCTCACCGCATCCGGCGCGCTGCCCGACATCTACTTCAGCTTCACCGGCAACTGGGCCGACAACTTCATCCGCGGCGGACTGGCCGCCGACCTCACCGACGTGATCGGGCCCGACACCGACTGGGGCCAGACCTTCGGCCCCGCCTCGCTCGGCGCTTTCGAGACCGACGGCAAGTACTACGGCGTTCCGCTCTACAACAACGGCAAGTTCATGGGTTATAACAAGGCGATCTTCGACGAGGCGGGCGTCAGCGTTCCCACGTCATTCGAGGAGCTCATCGACAGCTGCCCCACGATCCGGGCGGCGGGCTATGAGCCGATCGCCTTCGGCAACAAAGACGGATGGCCCGGCCTGCACTACCTGCAGCAGCTGTTCGCCTACAACGTGCCCGCCGACGTGCTCGAGGCCGACTTCGATCCCGAGACCGCCACCCTCGACGACCCCGGGTATCTGAAGGCGCTCGAACAGTTCAAGACCCTCGTCGATACCTGCACCGACACCGGTGACGGCACGAACGGTGTTCTCTACACGACCGCGCAGGAGGCCCTGGCCGGAGGCAAGGCGGCCATGTACTACCAGGAGATCCTCGAGTTCGACACGGTCACCGCGGAGGGCAACGCCCTCACCACCGACAACTTCGGATTCTTCGCCCTGCCGGTTCCCGCTGGAGCACAGGGAGATCCCGACGCCATCGAGGGAGCACCCGAGGGCTATCTGGTGAACGCGAAGTCGCCCCGAGCGGCTCTCGCCATCGACTTCCTCAAGTTCGTGACCGACAAGACCAATGCCCAGACCCTCGCCGCGCCTCCCTACGGTCAGCCGAGCACGGTGGTCGGAGCGGTGTCGGCCGAGACCTCGAGTAACGCCGTCGTCGACGGCATCTCGCAGGTCAATGAGGCGTCGCAGATCGTGGCCTGGCTCGACATGGTCACGGTTCCCGAAGTTGCCGATGCCTGGTTGGCCGGCGGCGAAGCGATCATCAGCGGCAGCGCGACGCCCGACGAGGTCCTCACCAGCGTCCGCGACGCATCCGAGTCCGCCGAGTAGCAACCAGCCGGGGCGGCGCGCACGTGCCGCCCCGGCCATCCCCTCCCTCCCACACCTCTAGCCGGAAGAAATCTCGATGCAGACAGCCGTGAAGAAAGCCCTCGGGTTCGCCTGGGTGCTGCCGGCGCTCGTCCTCCTCGGCGCCTTCGTCTACCTTCCTCTCGTGCAGAACTTCGGGTTCAGCCTGCAGAAGTGGGACATCTACAGCGGCACCTCGGAGTTCGTCGGACTCAAGAACTACCTGAAACTGGTCGACGATCCGATCTTCTGGTCGGCGCTCGGCAACAACCTGCTCTACGCCGTCATCTCCGTGGCATTCCAGGTCTTCGGCGCCATCGTCCTCGCGGCGATCATCGAGAGCATCCGCAGCGACCGGTGGCGACGCAGCCTTCGAGCGATCTACTTCGTCCCCTCCGCCATCTCGCTCACGGTCGCGGGCCTACTGTTCTACTTCATCTACGAGCCCAACCTCGGTCTCCTGAATGCCGCGCTGGATTCCGTCGGCCTCGATGCCTTGGCCCGCCCGTGGCTCGGGCAAGAGAGCACGGCGATGCTCGGCATCATCGCCATGAGCCAGTGGCAGGGCTTCGGCTACTCGACACTGCTGTTCGCGATCGCCATCCAACGCATTCCGTCGGAACTCTACGAGGCGGCCTCCATCGACGGTGTCGGCCCGTTCCGCCGCTTCTTCACGGTGACGCTGCCACTGGTGCGCGAGATGACCGGGTTGATGATGATCGTCACCATCTCGGGTGCCTTCCAGGTGTTCAACGAGGTCATGGTGATGACGAGTGGAGGGCCCAACAACTCGACGCAGGTGCTCGGCACGTGGTTGTACCGCTCGGGCTTCGTACGCAACGACTTCGGCTACGCAGCCGCGATCGCGATGGTCATCTTCATCGTCACCCTCGCGATCGCGCTCGTTCAACTCTGGATCACTCGCAGAAGAAGGGTGGAATGGTGAAACGCCTCACGTTCCTCGGCAGCATCGGCAGGGTGTTCATGTGGACCTTCCTGCTCGGCCTTGTGGTCGTCGTGGTCTATCCGCTTCTCTGGATGATCCTGAACGGCTTCAAAGAGAATGCCGAACTGTTCGGCAACCCGTTCGCCCTTCCCATCGCCTGGAAATGGGAGAACTACGTGACCGCGTGGAACCGCGGGGTCAGCAACTACCTCATGATGAGCGTGCTGGTCACCGTGACCTCGACGATCGCGACGGTGTTCATCAGCGCCTGGGCCGCCTACGGCCTCACCCGAGTCACCATCCCCTTCAACAGGGCGATCGTCACCGTGATCCTCGGCGGACTCATGCTCGCTCCGGCCGTCGCCCTCATTCCGCTCGTGAAGATGTTCCAGAGCCTCGGTCTCTACAACACGTTCTGGGCCCTGCTCATCCTCTATACGGCGTTCCGCATCCCCTTCACGACATTCCTGATCCGCGCATACATGATCGACCTGCCCCGCGAGATCGACGAGGCCGCCGAGGTCGATGGCGCATCCCGCTGGTCGACGTTCTGGCGCATCATCCTGCCCATGTGCAAACCGATCATCGTGTCGACCGTGATCCTGCACATCCTCTTCGCCTGGAACGAGTACCTGTTCGCGATGGTGTTCACGAGCGGGACCGACGTGCAGACGCTACCGGTGGGGCTGACGAGTCTCATGAGCAAGCACGGCACCGACTACCCCGTCGTGTTCGCCGGAATGGTGATCGCGGCGATCCCCGTCGTTCTGCTGTTCTTCTTCGGCCAGCGCTACTTCGTGAAGGGCCTCGCCGACGGTATCGGCAAGTAACAGCGCATGACCGACGCACGACCCCGTCGGCATTTCTTGCATGACGACTCCAGAATGCTTCTATGCTGGAGCCATGACGGCGAAGCAGGTGGTTCTCGCGGAGTATCTGCGCGCGAGACGCGCCGCCCTGAAGCCCGAGGACGTCGGATATCCGCCCGACCCGCAGCGACGCGTGCGCGGACTGCGGCGCGAAGAGGTCGCCGAGCGCGCCGGCATCAGTCTCGAGTACTACGTGCGTCTCGAGCAGGGGCAGAATCACCGCATCTCCGAACAGGTGCTCGAGGCGTTGGCCCGCGCGCTCGACCTCGATGACAGCGGTCGAAGCTACCTCTACAAGCTCGCTCTTCCATCGCCCTCCGATACACGCCTCCAGGAGACGGACCACGAGGTCACCCCACGACTGCGTGCCCTGCTCGACCAGTGGGCGGGCACCTCGGCAGAGATCTTCGACCGCAATCAAGACCTGATCTTCGTCAACAGCCTTGCGGCGGCGCTTGCACCGGGCTATTCGATACCGGGCAACAACTACGTCGTGATGATGTTCGAGACTCCCCTCGAGAACAGATCGAACGAGCGCTGGCGCGAGACCGCGCGAGACTCCGTCGCGGCGCTACGCTTCCACGCCGACCCGGATGACCCTCGTCTACGGCAGATCGTCGACCAGCTCATGCCGGATGCCGACTTCCGGGAGTTCTGGCTGGCCCACGAGGCTCGGCCCTTCTCGTCGGGACTCGCCCCCAACTTCGTCGACGGCTACGGCTGGGTCGAGCTTCCCTTTCAGGTGCTCGACGTACCCGGCGGTCTCTTCATGAACGTGATCGTCCCGGAGCCGGACTCCCCCGCCGGCTTCGCGATCGAACATCTGCTGGCTCGCCTGCGCGGGCCCGACGACGCCGACGAACTCGACGAGACTCAGGCCGAAGCGAGCGCAGCCGCCAGGTAGGGCGCCGTGCGGCTGTCTCCATTCGTGGCGACAGCCTCCGGACGACCGGCCGCCACGACCAGGCCACCTTTGTCGCCGCCGGCCGGGCCCATGTCGATCACCCAGTCTGCGTCGGCGACCACGCTCATGTCGTGCTCGACGAGCACGACCGTGTTGTCGGCATCCACAAGGGCGTTCAGCTGTGCCACGAGTAGGCGCACGTCGGCCGGATGCAGCCCCGTCGTCGGTTCGTCGAGAACGTAGAGCGTGTGGCCGCGTCGGGCACGCTGCAGTTCGGTCGCGAGCTTGATGCGCTGAGCCTCTCCTCCTGACAGCTCGGTGGCCGGCTGCCCGAGGCGCAGGTATCCGAGCCCCACTTTGCGCAGGGTGTCGAGGCTGCGCGCCGCGACGACGACATTACCGAGGAACTCCGCTGCCTCGTCGACGGTCATCGCCAGCACGTCGGCGATCGACGCGTCGCGGTAGCGCACCTCGAGGGTCTCGGCGTTGTAGCGAGTGCCGCCGCAGTCGGGGCAGGGCGCGTAGCTCCCCGGCAGGAAGAGCAGCTCGACCGAGACGAAGCCCTCGCCGAGGCAGGTGGGGCAGCGTCCGCCGTCGACGTTGAACGAAAAGCGACCGGCATCATAGCCGCGCTCACGCGCTTCGTCGGTCGCGGCGAAAGTCGTGCGCACGGCATCGAACAGCCCTGTGTAGGTGGCGAGGTTCGACCTCGGTGTGCGCCCGATCGGCTTCTGATCGACCTGCACGACGCGATCGACGGCGTCGTCGGCCAGCGCCTGTTCGGCGAGCACGCCGCCCACGAGGCTGGACTTGCCCGAGCCCGACACCCCGGTCACCGCCGTGAGCACGCCCAACGGTATGTCGACATCCAGATTCTGGATGTTGTGCCGCGACACCGCTCGCAGGTTCAGCCAGCGCTGGGGGTCGCGTGCCGTGCGCCGCGACGACCCGTCGGCCGGCGACGCGAAGAGGAACGGCCGCGTCACGGAGTCTTCGATCTCGGCGAGCCCGCCGACGGGCCCGCTGTACAGCACGCATCCACCGCTCGACCCGGCCCCGGGGCCGACGTCGACGACCCAGTCGGCCCGACGCACGACATCCATGTTGTGCTCGACGACGAAGACCGAGTTGCCCGAGGCCTGAAGCTGCTCGAGCACGGTGATGAGAGGTTCGGCGTCGGCGGGGTGCAGCCCAGCCGATGGCTCGTCGAGCACGTAGATCACGCCGAAGAGACCCGATCTCAGCTGAGTGGCGATGCGCAGGCGCTGCATCTCGCCGGGAGAAAGCGTCGGCGTCGCGCGGCTCAGGCCGAGGTAGTCGAGTCCGAGGCCGACGAGCACCTCGATGCGAGCGAGCAGGTCGGAGGCGATCGTGACCGCGACCTCGGTGAGTTCACCCGACGAGCGGTCGGAACGTGCGACTGTCGCCGTCTTCAGCTCGGCGGTCGGGCGCAGCACGTCGGCGAGCGCGGCGAAGGGCATGTCGTTCAGCTCGGCGATGCTGTGCCCGGCGAAGGTCACCGCGAGCGCCGCCCGTGTGAGGCCGCTGCCCCCGCAGAGCGAGCAGGGTGCGGTCTCGACGAAGCGCTGTGCCCGGTTGCGCTGGGCCTCGCTCTTGGAGTCGGCGAGGGTGTGCATGATGAAGCTCTTGGCACTCCAGAAGCGCCCCTTGTAGGGCTTCGCCACGCGATCGCGCTGCGGGGTCACCTCGACCACGGGCTGCTCATCCGTGAAGAGCAGCCAATCCCTGTCTTTCTGCGACAGTTCGCGCCAGGGGCGATCGATGTCGTAGCCGAGCCCCGCCGTCACGTCGCGCAGGTTCTTGCCCTGCCAGGCCCCGGGCCACGCGGTGATGGCTCCGTCTCGGATGCTCAGGGCGGGGTCGTGCACGGCCGTCGCCTCAGTCACGTCGTGCGCGATGCCGAGTCCATGACAGCGCGGGCAGGCGCCGGCCGCCGTGTTGGGGGAGAACGAATCGGAGTCGAGCCGACCCGTCGCATCCGCGGGGTAGGTACCGGCCCGCGAATAGAGCATGCGCAGCAGATTCGAGAGCGTCGTGAGAGTGCCGACGGTCGAACGCGAGCTGGGGGCTCCGCGTCGTTGCTGCAGGGCGACGGCGGGAGGCAGACCCGTGATCTCATCGACGTGAGGAGTGCTGCCCTGCGCGATCAGACGACGTGCGTACGGCGCGACCGACTCGAGAAAGCGGCGCTGGGCCTCGCCGAAGATGGTGCCGAACGCCAGCGACGATTTGCCCGATCCCGAGACCCCGGTGAAGGCTACGATGCGGTCGCGCGGCACGTCGACGTCGACGTCGCGCAGGTTGTTCTCGCGGGCGCCGCGCACGCGCACGAAACCGGGCTCGGCGGATGCGATGGGCTGGTTCGGTTCTGTCTGCACCATTTCAATCGTATGCGGGGTATGGGGAGTTCTCCCCCTGTGGGGGATTTTCCGCCGCTGTTAGTGTGCTTTAGGTGCCAGACTCCGCCTCACAGACCACGCCCACCCCCGAGCCTGCGCCGGAGCAGCCGGAGCGCTCCGCCGAAGCCGCTCGGGATGCCGCCCGCCGCATGTACGGCCCGCCCCGCGCCTGGGCGCTGGTCCTGCTGTCGCCGGCTCCGGCGCTGGCCTACGGCGTTCCCGTGATCATCGCCGCCGTCGCGGCCACGGTCGCTGCTCTGTCGATCGTGCCGCGCGACGCGCTCGTGCTCGTCAACGGAAACGTCACCGAAGTGGCCGGCGCGACCGAGGCGCTTATCGCCGCTGCGATCGCCGTGATCCTGCTCTGCGCGGGTCACGCCTTCGGCATCACCGCCGCCACGCACTCCCTGATCGCGAACACCACCGATGCCCGTCTCCCGGCGCCTGCGGCGTGGCGCCGTGCCGCGGGCCGACCCGGCCTGGTCGCGCTCGCGTTCGTCGGCGCGCTCGCGATCGCCGTCGCCGCCGTGGCCGCATCCGTCGCCCTGGCGATCGCACCGGTTCAGGCCATCGTCGGCCTCGTCGTGGCCCTGATCGTTCTGATCGTCGCCGCGCCGTTGCTTTTGGCGTGGCCACAGCTCGTTCTGCGCAGCGCATCGTGGGGTCAGGCTCTCGCGCGCGGCTGGCGCTCCGGAAAGGATGTCGTCTCAGGGCGCACAGAAGACCGCTCGCCCAGGGTCAGTCTGATCATCGCGGCCGTGGTCGTGGTCGGGATCGGCGTCGGCCTGAGGCTGCTCGCCGGACTCATGCTCCAGTCGCTGCTCTCCGCCATGGTCTCCGTCGCGCTCGGCATCGTCGTTCCCGCCGCTCTTGTTCTGTTTCTCACCGCCGTCGCGGTGCGCGCCGTGATCGTACGCGAGGAGTCCCGCGCTCGCATCGGCACCCAGCCGATCGTGCCCCTGCCCGCGCCGTCGTGGGCGCAGAAAGACTCGGATGTCGGGACCCGCGGCGGCGCGCTGGTCGGATTGGCCGTGCTGCTGGTTCCCGCTCTGCTCGCGGTGCCGCTCGCGCTCGTGAATCCGTGGGGATTCGTGTCGTACTCGGCTGTCACGGTGCCCTCGATCGAGGATTCGGCGAGCATCGTGCCCGTGGGCGACGACGGCACGGCTGTGCTGAGCGCAAATGTCGGCTACGACCGATACTCGCTGCGCGTCTGCCACGGCGCGAGCTGCTCGCCGATCTCCACCCTGTCGTCGTACCTTTCGACAGACACGATCGGTACAGACGACGGCGGTCTCTTCACCGCACAGTGGATGTTCGTCGGAGACGAGGAAGACACCGCCGACAATCGGTTCGAGCTCGACGCGGTGTCAACGAGCGCCGACGAACTGCGTCGATGGGATGACACGACGCGTCAGGGTGAGCGAACCTCCACGGAGCCCCCCGGAAGCCGCACCACCCTCGCCTCGTTCGATTCGACGTTCAATGAAGACGACGAGGTCGACACCCGAACCGTGACCGACCGCAGCGCCGTCGCCGTATCGAACGACAGCGCGCATCCCGTGATCGCCGCCGTCGCTCGACGCACCGGCGGACCGCCCGAGGCAACCATGTGGATCGTCTTCTGCGACGACGCCGCCTGCTCCTCCGCCACCACGAAGACGACGCAGCTCGAATGGATCGGCAACGCGCCGAGCAGAGCCTCCATCGACGTCGCCGTCACCGCCGATGGCACGGCAGTCGTGACTCTGGCCAACCGCGAGGACTCTCGCGCGGACGTACCGGCTCCGGCTCTGCGGGTCATCTCGGGGAAAGCCGATGGCGCCGAGCTCCGCGTTGAGGCCCCCGAACTGGCCCCCGTGGTCGAGAGCGAGGAGTCATCTGGTTTCGGCTACGACGAGACATTCGGTGCACAGATCGAGCTCGGAGCCGACGGATTGCCCGTCATCCTCTCTCGCCCCGAAGACAGCTCGAAACTGCGGCTCTTCACCTGCGCCGACAGTGCCTGCTCGTCGACCAGCGCCAGCGATCTGACCGGCTATGACGCGGGCCTGCGAACGCCCGCGTTCGCCATCGACGAGAGCGGGCGGCCGCTTATCGCCGTCGCCAACGAGCGGCGCGAATCCCTCGTCCTGATCAGCTGCCTCGACGCGAAGTGCACAAATCTCGAGTCGCGTTCGATCGCGAAACTGACTCGGAATGAGGATCTCAGGTCGACCGAGGCTCTCGCCCTGAGCCTCGATTCGCACGGCAACCCGATCATCGCCGCGGGCGACAGGATCGCGGGCAATATCAGGCCAGACGTCGCCACCATCTCCTATGACGACGACTATGGCAGGCCAGACAGGAATGAGGAGAGCTGGGCTGGCACTGTCGTGAACTGCAGTGACGCGCGCTGCGGGCTGAAGTGACGGGCGGCGCCCCGCCTCACGCGTGATGACTCACGGTCCCGTGAAGACGATGCGGTTGCCGTCGGGGTCGACGACGGGCAGAATCCGAGACGACGACGCCGCTCTGATGCCGCCGTTCTCGATGCCGGCGCCTTCGAGCAGCTGAAGCCGGGCATCCAGGTCATCGTCGTCGAGCACCATGCACGAGGTGCCGGCCCTTTCGGGCTCGACCCAGACCTGCACGCCGAAGGTATCGGCGAGATGCCACTCGACGAGGCCGTCCATCGGACGCGCATCGGGCCCGCGCCCGAACAGCAGCGAATACCAGGGAATGGACTGCGCGGAATCGCTCACCGTCATCTGGGCGAGCAGGCGGGATATCGTCACGGTCGCCTCCTTGTCTCGTGCGGCAAGGGTACGTCTGCCGGCCGCCGCCGCTCTAGGCTCGACCGCATGAACATCGCGAATTCCGACGAGCGCGACAGCACCTGGGAACAGCACGAGTCGAGCTTTCGGGTCTACTTCGCGACCGTGCCCGATCGTGCGGTGCGCACGGTCGATGTGTCGGATGCGACGTTCACCGAGACCCTCGCGTGGGCACGCGGCACGGCGCAGCCGAACGAGACGCTCTCGATCGCCCTGATCGGCATCGACAACAGACGGCTCCGCGGGCTCACCTGGCTCTTCGGCATGGACCCGAACGACTCGGCGGAATCCGAACTGCACGACCGGATGCTCGCGGAGATGCTCGAGGAGCACCGCACTCGCAACTGACCTCGCTGCCAGTTGTCGCATATCGACCCAAACGCCCGCGGGAACGTCGATATGCGCCAAATGGATGCGCCCGCCCTTACGTCAGGCGGTCGCGCGGATGTCGTCGACGAAGGTGGCCGCTCGGGTCTGCAGTGACGCGATGCGCTCGAGCCGTGCAGCCGCCACATCGAAGCCGATATACGCCATGGCCGGAGGTGTGCGCACATTGCGCGAACACTCGAACTCCGCGCACACGAGCGTGCCAACGGTGTCGCCATTGCGCCCGGCCGCGCCCGCGCGACGTGCGCTGAAGAACACGACGTCGTTGGGCAGCCGCACGTCCTGGCACCACGAGCACTGGGCTCTGGATGCGGGCTTCGTCTCGGCCCGCCGCAGCAGCACGCCGACCGCGACGTCGCCGACCGGAACGACGACGTACGCGCGGCGGGGGCGCTTCGGATCGTTCCAGCCGAGGTAGTCGAGCTTCGCCCAGTCGATCTCGGTGAAGCCCGCGGACAGCGTGAGGTCGGACAGCTCTTTGCGCGACGCGTTCACGAAGCAGTCGCGGATGGTTGTGTCGTTCAGAGAAAACATGGTGAGTCGCCAATCAGAGTCGGCCCGCGGCAGAGAGCAGCGCGAGCAGATGTTCCTTCGGACGGCGCGGTAGAAAGCGCACCACTTGGCCGCGCGCGATGATCGCGTGCGGCTGGGGAGCGGGGCTATCTGATGCCGGCAAGAGAACTGCCGACAACCCCCTCACGCCCTGAGGGCGACGCCGATGAACTGGAGTAACTCACCACTCCACTGTACCTACCGTCCCGGGTCGAGCTCCCGAACGAACGACTCCGGCAGTCGCACGTTCAGTGGCACTCGCGGAAAGAGCACCGCTACGTCGGCCGGCGCATATCCCGCGATGCCGCACCCGATCTCGGTCACCAGGAACGTCAGATCGGGGCGCGACTCGGCGAACTCGACGAAGGTGTCGATCTCCCTGCCCATCACCTCGAGCCCGCTCATGGTGTCGATCGCGTACGACTGCCCGTGCAGTCCATGGCCCTCACCCCAGACCGCGCCGAAGTCTCGTTGCGCCTGGGCAGCGGCACCCGCACCGTGGTGCCCGCTCGCATTCGAACCGAAGACAAAGATCTCGCCGGGCTGCAGGGTCGTGATTCTCATGGCGGAAGACTACGTCGACCGCGTGCGCACCACCAGCACTCCGTCACCGCCACCGCCGACCACGGTAGGGAGGACGTTGAACGACTCTGGAGACGGCGGCGTCGAACGCCCTGTAATCGTCTTCATCGACGAGCTCGTCATCGATGAGCATACGGCCGAGGCCTCGAACGACCTCGAACTGGGTTCGCCTGGGCAACGCGTCTGCGGGCAGAAGATCCGGTGTCAAGAATCCCGGAAGGTTGGCGAGCAGCACCCGGGCATCGAATAATCGAGCCACGACATCGTACGGACTGAACTGTCGCTCGGCGGCGATGAGAGTGTTGCACTCCGAGCACAAACGGCCCGGCACCTCACTCTCGAGATAGCGTCGCAGCCGTTTGTCGACATGCATCAGACGTTCACGCCGTTCGGCCTTGGCTCGACGTATCTTCGGCTCGAAGTAGGCATGCAGAAGGACATGGATCGAAGGTGTCGAGACTGTCATGCGCACAGTGTCGACCCGGCCACCGACATCCGGCGTTTTCTGTCACCCTGGCCGAGCATCCGCTACCGTCGAAAGCATGCCGGCCGAATCCTTCAGTTACACGATTTACATTCGTGCGACGCCAGAGCGCATCTGGCAGGCCCTCACCGACCCGTCGCTCACGAGCCAGTTCTGGTTTCTCACGCACAGCACCGACTGGGCGGTCGGGTCGACGATGACGTGGCACGTCGCCGGGGTCGACATCGTGGATGCGGAACAGCTCGTGCTCGTGTTCGACGAGCCGCGCCGACTCTCGTTCACCTGGCAGACGTTCACCCCGGAGTTCGGAGAGGCCGTCGGAGACGATCCCGAGTTGCTCGCGAGGATGGCGTCGGAGAAGCGCTCGATCGCGACCTTCGACCTCGAGCCCGCCGGAGCGCAGACGAAACTCACGATCACCCACAGCGGCTTCGACACCGGCAGCGCGGTTCTCGCGGGAGTCACGGATGGCTGGCCAATCGTGCTGTCGAGCCTCAAGTCGTTGCTCGAGACAGGAGAAGCTCTTGCATTCAGCTGACGACCGGGATCTTCAGGCCGCGATCGCCGAGGGATACGCGCGCCGCGATCGCAGCAATATGGCTCCGACGATCGAGTACTTCACCGCGCTGCTGGCTCAGTACCCCGACAACCCCGAGGCGATCTACGAGGTTGGCGGAGCATACGACACCGCCGGCGAGGAGGAACGCGCTCGTGGTTTCTACGAACGTGCCCTCGCTGCCGGCCTGCAGGGCGATACGCGGCGGCGATGCCTCCTGCAATACGGCAGCACCCTGCGCAACCTGGGCCTGTTCGACGAGTCGATCGCGGTTCTCCGAGAGGCGTGCTCCGACTATCCCGACTCCGACTCGCTGCGGGTGTTCCTCGCCCTGTCGCTGCACGCGGCATCGCGCAGTGACGCCGCCGTCGCCGAGCTGCTTGCGTTGGCGGCCGATCGCATCCACTCGCCCGACATCGACCGCTACGAGCCGGCACTTCGCGGCAACGCCGACTACCTGCGAGACCTCGACACCGCGGCACAGGAACGCCGACCACAATAGGAGTCATGGTCACCGTTCCGAGCGGCATCGTCGCTCCTGCCCTGCGACTCGTGCGCGCCAACCGCAACTTCGTCTCGGCCGCCGAGGCGCGGCGTCACGTACGTGCCCGATCGCTCAGGCCCACGTCGTATGCCCCGCCCGGCCAGCTGCATCCGGATGTTCGGGTCGACGTCGCCCTGCGCAACGGCTGGCCCGTGTACACGGTCGCGCCGCGCGTCGGAACGCCGGTCGGAAGCCTCGTCTACGTTCACGGCGGCGGCTGGGTGAACGAGATCGTGAGCCAGCATTGGAACCTCGCCGCACAGATCGCTGTGGAGTCGAACACCACGGTGACCGTGCCGATCTACCCTCTGATTCCGTTCGGCACGGCCGCGGACGTCGCGTCGAAGGTCGCCGACCTCGTTCGAGACAACATCGACCGCTACGGCAGCGCCGCCATCGGAGGGGACTCGGCCGGCGGCCAGATCTCGTTGTCGGTGGCGCTCGCGCTGCGTGACTCGCACGGCATCACGCTGCGTCAGACTGTGCTGATCTCGCCCGCACTCGACCTCACGTGGGGCAACCCCGAGATTCCTCGGGTGCAGCCCACCGACCCGTGGTTGGCGACGCCCGGCGGAAAGGTCTTCGCCGAGTACTGGCGGGGCGAGAACGATCTGCTCGATCCCGTCGTGAGTCCCCTGTTCGGCGAGCTGGCCGGGCTCGGGCCGATCACCCTGTTCACGGGAACGCGCGATGTGCTCAACCCCGACGCCCGCCTCCTCGTACAGAAGGCGGCGGACGCCGGGGTCGAACTAGACCTTCACGAGGGCATCGGCCAGGTGCACGTGTTCCCGTTGCTACCGACTCGTGTCGGGCGTGACGCGCGCGAGGTCATCGTGTCGCGCATCCGGAGCTCGCTGAGCGCTTAGAGCTTGCCCTCTTTGGCGTCTTCGGCCACGGCCACCTCGTCGCGACGAGCGTCGCCGCGCGTCTTGCGCAGGCTGAGCACCGTGGCCACCGTGATGGTGAGACCGATGAAGACGAGCGAGAACCAGATGGGGATCTCGGGCGCCCACTCGACGTGCTCTCCTCCGTTGATGAACGGGAGCTCGTTGACGTGCAGGGCGTGGAACACGAGCTTCACACCGATGAAGGCGAGAATGACCGCGAGGCCCTGGGCGAGGTAGACGAGGCGCTCAAGCAGCCCACCGATCAGGAAGTACAGCTGGCGCAGGCCCATGAGAGCGAACGCGTTGGCGGTGAAGACGATGTAGGCCTCGTTGGTGAGCCCGTAGATGGCGGGGATCGAGTCGACCGCGAACACCAGGTCGATGAAGCCGATGGCCACGATGGTGAGCAGCATCGGGGTGAAGAAGCGCTTGCCGTCGATCTTCACCGAGATCTTGTCTTCGTGATAGTCGTTCGTGATCGGCAGCAGCTTGCGGGCGAACTTGACGATCTTGCCATTGGCGGGGTCGGACTCGTGGTTGCTAAAGGCCTGGCGGTAGGCCAGTACCAGCAGCAAGGCACCGAAGATGTAGAAGATCCACGAGAAGTTGTCGATCAGGGTCGCGCCGACCGCGATGAAGGCTCCGCGCATGATCAGGGCGATGATGATGCCGATCATCAGCACCTTCTGCTGGAACGCCTTGGGTACGGCGAACCCGGTCATCACGATCAGGAAGACGAAGAGGTTGTCGATCGACAGCGCCTTCTCGGTGAGGTAGCCGGCGAAGTACTCTCCGCCGAAGTTCCAGCCGGAGAACATGCCGATGCCGACTCCGAAGAGGAGGGCGAGGCTGATGTAGAAGACCGACCAGCGGGCCGATTCGGCGATGGACGGTTCGTGCGGCTTTCGCACGTGCACGAAGAACTCGAAGACGAAGAAGGCAATCGTCACGGCGATGGTGATCAGCCAGACGAGAGGGGTGATCTGCATAGGGGTAGCTCCACGGTCGGGTGTAGAAGAACCAAGGTCTCTTCCACCTTCACGATGTGAAGGCCGGCTGCCCGGAACCCGTCGATGGGTCCGTACTGACGAGTCAGCCGTGCGGGAATACTCCCCTTGCGGCTACAAGTCTATCCCCTGTCGGCTACCTGCGCACTGCCGCAAGGTTGTGAGTACCCACAGAAGGAGAAGCACTATGCCTGATTCATCAGCAGACGTCGCGAAGGTCGCCGAACTCATTCGCGAGTTCCGATTCGCGATGGTCACGACCGTCAACACACTGGGCGAGCTCGTCGCCCGCCCCCTCACCGTTCAGGAGGCCGAGTTCGACGGCGACCTGTGGTTCATCGTCGCTCGCGACTCGCACGAGGTCGCGGAGCTCGGGGTCAACCCGGTCGCGGGAGTCTCGTTCGCGTCGAACGACACCTGGGTCTCGCTGACCGGCACGGCCAAGCAGGTGGACGACCTCGCGCGAGTCAAGGAGTACTGGAACCCGTTCGTCGAGGCTTGGTTCCCCGATGGACCGGAGGACCCGAACGTGACGCTCGTCAAGTTCTCCGCCTCCGGCGCCGAGTACTGGGACAGCCCCGGGGGTCGCATCGCTTCGGTGATCAGCTTCGTGAAGTCGAAGGTCACCGGGTCGACCGGTGGCGGCAGCGAGAACGCGAAAGTGAACCTCGACTAGCCGCTCGACCGAGCTGTACACAGCAGAATGGCCCGCCACGTTTGTGGCGGGCCGTTCTGGTTGTGCGGGGGTGTTACTTGGTGTTGACGGTGATCTTGGCGACTCCGACGAGGAGGCCGGCCTTGACGGCGTCGGTCTTGAACGTGTCGTTCAGGAGGCCGGCGGCGTCGGAGGAGATGTGGACGGTGGTGCCTTCGAGGATGGCGGTGTCGTTCGGGCCGGTCTGGAGCGGCTTCAGGGTTCCTCCGTGGAGG
>NZ_LMKK01000003.1 GCF_001421485.1 Agreia sp. Leaf210
GATGACAGTGCTCGGTGTTGGTGAGGAGGCCGCGATCCTCCGCGGTGATGACAGTGCTCGGTGTTGGTGAGGAGGCCGCGATCCTCCGCGGTTATGGTCCGATCGACCCAGCCACGGCGGCGCAGTTGACGGCGGAGGCAACCTCGTGGAGGCGCATCCTGACCGACCCCATCACGGGACGCATCCTCACGACCGACCCGAGGGACTACCGGCCGACGGCACGCATGATCGACCATGCCCGGTTGGTGCATCCGACGTGTGTGTTTCCGGGGTGCACTGTTCCGTCGGAACAGGCGGATGTCGACCATACAGAAGACCATGCTTACGGAGGCAATCGCCCGGTTGGTGCATCCGACGTGTGTGTTTCCGGGGTGCACTGTTCCGTCGGAACAGGCGGATGTCGACCATACAGAAGACCATGCTTACGGAGGCAACACTATTCCCGAGAATCTCGCCCCGCTGAGTCAGGGCCATCACACGGTGAAGCACCACACCAGGTGGCAGATCACACAGAACGGAGACGACACCCTCACCGCCACCTCGCCAGCCGGCTACCGCTACGTGATCCGACCGGAGGGCAGGATGCAACCCGCACCGAAACAACTCATGGCAGCAGCCGCAGCAGAAAACGCGGCTGCAAACGGAACGGAGCCGCAGAACGATCTCGCCGACTGCCCCTTCTGGCGCTCACCGATTCTCGCGCGAGAGGTTGAGCGTCTCGCCCGTGAAGGCTTGTGCGTCTTCCGGGTTGGGAGAGCGCCTCGGGTTGAGGTAGAAGAGATCGTCGAGGGCGATGCCGAAGCGCTCGGCCACCGCAGCGAGCGTGTCTCCCTGAGCGACCGTGTAGGCGATCGGCTTGTCATCGCTGTCGAGGCTCACGGTGCCCATGGCTCCCGTCGTCGCGCCTGAGTCCGCGACAGACAGGCCGGGGCGCAGGTCAGGCGTATCCCACGTCAGGGTCGCGTGCGAGACGATCGGAATGGGGCAGGACTTATCCACTGCGCCGCCCGACGCCGCCCGGGTCACGACCACTTCTCGAATGAAAGAGACGTCGCCCTGCCCGATGCCGTCGCTGCCGCCGATCGGAAAGACGAGTTGGGCCGCGGGATCGTGGCCCGCATCCGCCTGCCCGAGCCCGAAGCGCCAGTCGGAATCGAGACACCGTTCGTCAGGTGACAGCGCATCGGCGGTGAGCGTGAACTGCACGGCGGCGGAGTCTGACACGACGAGGTCGTCGACCACGAGTTCGAAGATGCCCGCGTCGTTCACCCGAACGACAACCGAGCCCATCACGTCGCCCGAGCCGACGAAGCTGCCGGATGCCGCGGTCGTCCCGGGCGAGAGCACGGGCCGCGCGTCGTCCGCAGCGGAGCCGTTCTGGGAGCCGCTCGCCGACGGGCCCGGCGTGGGTGCGCCCGCGTCTGCGGAGCATCCGGCCAGAAGCAGGATGCCGAGCGTCATGGCCAGAGGCCCCAATCCTCGCGTCATAGCGCAAGTATGCCGTGCGCAGGGTGCGCGCGCAGCGTTCGAGTGCAGCGAGGGCGAGCCCGCTGACGGTATCGTTGAGGCGACGCAAACCGCACCGCGGCCGACGACGGACGCCGTGCCGCAGCCAGAAAACGGAGCAGAGCATTGACCGATTCCCACCTGGCCATCGTGATCCTGGCGGCAGGCCAGGGCACGCGTATGAAGTCCACCACTCCCAAACTTCTGCACACCCTCGCGGGTATCCCGATCGTGAGCCACGTGCTCGCGACGGCGCGTGAGATGGATGCCGCGTACACGGTCGCCGTCGTCCGTCACGAACGCGACCAGCTCGCCGAGGTCATCGACGAGCAGCTGCCCGGGGGCATGATCGTCGATCAAGACGAGATTCCCGGAACCGGGCGAGCAGTCGAGCAGGCTGTCGCGGCACTTCCGGCCGACTTCACCGGCGAGGTTCTGGTCGTCAACGGTGACGTGCCCCTGCTCGACGCGGCCACGCTCACCGCCCTCATCGAGTCACACCGAGCGGGCGCATCCTCGGCCACGCTCCTGTCGGCCTTCCTCGACGACGCGACGGGCTACGGCCGTATCGTGCGCGATGGCGACGGCCGCCTCGAGCGCATCGTCGAGCATCGCGACGCATCCGAGTCCGAGCTCGCGATCTCCGAGATCAACGCGGGTGTCTACCTGTTCGGTCTCTCCGAGCTGCGCGACACGCTCGCGTCGCTCGACACGCAGAACTCCCAGGGAGAGAAGTACCTCACCGACGTCGTCGGCCTGCTGCGAGCGGCGGGCTCCGAGGTCGCGGCCGTTCCGGTCTCCGAACCCTGGCTCGTCGAGGGCATCAACGACCGCGCCCAGCTCAGCGTCGCGGCCGCCAAGCTCAACGCGCTCATCGTGCGCGGATGGCAGCTGGCGGGCGTGACGGTGCACGACCCCGCGACGACGTGGATCGACCTCAAGGCGACCATCGCCAACGACGTCGAGATCCTCCCGGGCTCGCAGATCCGCGGGGCCACGGTCATCGCGACCGGCGCGGTCATCGGCCCCGACACGACTCTCGTCGACTGCGAGATCGGCGAGGGCGCCGTGGTGAAACGCACGGATGCGACCCTGTCGGTCATCGGTGCCGGTGCCAGCGTCGGCCCCTTCGCCTATCTGCGCCCCAACACGATCCTCGAGGCGGGCGGCAAGATCGGCACGTTCGTCGAGACCAAGAACTCCACGATCGGTGCGGGCAGCAAGGTTCCGCACCTCTCGTACATCGGCGACACCACCGTCGGAGTCGCATCCAACGTCGGCGCGGGCACCATCACGGCGAACTACGACGGCGTCAACAAGAACAAGACCATCGTCGGTTCGCACGTGCGCACCGGTTCGCACAACGTGTTCGTCGCCCCCGTTAGAATTGGCGACGGAGCCTACACGGGCGCCGGGACCGTCGTCCGAAAGGATGTACCGGCCGGCGCATTGGCCATCAATGTGGCCCCACAGCGAAACCTCGAGGGCTGGGTCAGCACGAACCGACCGGGAACCGCCGCGGCGATCGCCGCCGAAGACCGTGCGTCAGAACAGAGCGGAGACTAATTTGTCGGACATCACCTCTACCGGGGAGAAGCGCCTTCTGGTCGCATCCGGTCGTGCACACCCGCAGCTGGCCATCGACGTCGCTGCGGCGCTCGGAACCGATCTGCTCCCCACCGATGCCCGCACCTTCGCCAACGGCGAGTTGTACGTGCGCTACGACGAGAGCGTGCGTGGCGCAGACGTCTTCGTGATCCAGTCGCACACGGCGCCGATCAACGAGTGGCTCATGGAGCAACTCATCATGGTCGATGCCCTGAAGCGTGCGTCGGCAAAGCGCATCACCGTGGTCGCCCCGTTCTACCCCTACGCCCGGCAAGACAAGAAGGGCCGCGGGCGCGAGCCCATCTCGGCCCGCCTGGTCGCCGACCTCTTTAAGGCAGCCGGCGCCGATCGCATCATGTCGGTCGATCTGCACGCTGCACAGATCCAGGGCTTCTTCGACGGCCCGGTCGACCACCTCTTCGCCATGCCCGTGCTCCTCGCGCACATGCGCACAGCGCTCGATCCCTCGATGCTCACGGTCGTGTCTCCCGACATGGGCCGCGTGCGCGTCGCCGACATCTGGAGCGACAAGCTCGGAGTTCCTCTGGCGATCATCCACAAGCGTCGCGACCCGCTCGTTCCCAACCAGGTCTCTGTACACGAGATCGTGGGAGACGTCAGCGGCCGGGTGTGTCTGCTGGTCGACGACCTGATCGACACCGGACGAACCATCGTTGCGGCATCCGAAGCGCTGAAGAAGGCGGGGGCGCTGAGCGTCGTCGTCGCGGCCACCCACGCTGTGTTCTCCGATCCGGCCACCGAGATCCTCCAGTCCGACTTCATCGATTCGGTGGTCGTCACCGACACCCTTCCTCTGCCTTCCGAGAAGCGATTCGACAAGCTCACGATCCTTCCGATCGCCCCGCTGATCGCCCGCGCTATCCACGAGGTCTTCGAAGACGGTTCGGTGACGAGCATGTTCGACGGGGACGCCTGATCTTTTTTCGAGCGTAGGCTCGTAGATATGGACTACATTCCCGAAGCCGGCACCATCACCATGTTCTCGACCACGTGGTGCGGCTACTGTTCGCGACTCAAGACCCAGCTCGACAAGCAGGGCATCGGCTACACCGAGGTCAACATCGAAGAGGTAGACGGTACCGCCGAGCTGGTGGCGTCGCTGAACGGCGGAAACCAGACTGTTCCGACCGTCATCTTCCCCGACGGCACGAGTGCGACGAATCCCTCGGCTCGCGAGGTCGTTACGCGTCTGGGCTAGCTAGATCTGACCTAGGTGGATCCGTCTAGGTCGCCTGGCCCGGCTCGGGCCGGACGGGAATCGACGGGAACAGGCCGAGTGGCGCGACATTGCGGTCGCCGCCGTAGGCGCCCACCGTGTAGCACTGCCACCCGAGGCCGCCTTCCCCGAAGAACTCGAAATGCGCGGACGAGCCCTGCGTCGAGGGATCCTGATAAGGGGCGATGATCGCGCAAGCGCGCTCGGCAGTCGCGTGGCTGAAACTCGCCGTCGTGAGAATGCCCGGCAGCACCAGACAGACGAGCCCGACGACCACGACGATGCGCATCGCTCGGCGCATGCGCACACTTCTCAGGGGCCGTTCGCCGTGCGGAACGTAGCCCGAGAGTTCTGGTTCGTCTGAGTAAGAGGACATCTGCCGTCTAGTCTCTCACCCGGTGGCCTGGCCTGCGGATCAGGTTGTAAACACTTCATTACGGCACTGATTCCGTCGCCATCGGTGAGTTATGCTCTGGATATCGGAGGGCTCCAGACGTGAAAGCACAGGCAGACATCGTCTTCGAGAATGGTTCCGTGTTCGACGGGCGGCGATTGCTGCCCTCGTCGACACGAGTGGCCATCTCGGGCAAGGACATCATCGGCGTGGGTTCCGATATCGACGGTATGGTCGGCCCCGGCACTCGCACGGTCGACCTCGACGGTGGCCTCATCCTTCCCGGCTTCACCGACGCCCACATCCATCCCATCGAGGGAGGACTCGAGCGCATGCGCTGCGACCTGTCGCCGGCGTCGACGCGTGACGAGTACCTCGCGATCATCCGCTCCTACGCCGATGCCCACCCCGAGCTCCCGTGGATTCTGGGCGGGGGATGGCAGCTCGCGGCTTTCCCCGGCGGCGTACCCGCGGCATCCGATCTCGATGCCGTCGTCGGCAGACGACCGGTGTTCCTCGCGAACCGCGACCATCACGGCGCCTGGGTATCGACCCGTGCGCTCGAGCTCGCCGGGATCGACCGGAACACGCCCGATCCGATAGACGGCCGTATCGAGCGGCACGCCGACGGATCACCGAGCGGAGTGCTGCAGGAGGGCGCGCGGCTGCTTGTCTCCCGGCACATCCCGGAAGACACCGACGACGACAACTACTCGGCCTTGCTCACTGCTCAGCAGTACCTGCACTCCGTCGGCGTCACCGGCTGGCAGGACGCGATCGTGGGTGACTACGGTAACCACAGCGATACGGGAGACGTGTATCTGCGTGCTGCGCGAAACGGTGACCTCACCGCCCGCGTCGTCGCGGCTCTCTGGTGGGATCGCAACAGGGGCGCCGAACAGATCCCCGAGCTCGTCGCGCGACGCGATCAGCTCGTGCACGAACGCTTCGCCGCGTCGAGCATCAAGATCATGCAGGACGGCATTCCCGAGAACCAGACAGCGGCGATGATCGATCCCTACGTCGTTCCCGCCGGATGCCGATGCGGCGCGGAGGGGCTCGGGTCGGGGTTGTCCTTCGTCGACCCCGCCGTGCTCGGCGACTACGTCGCTGCCCTCGACGCGCTCGCCTTTCAGATTCACTTTCACGCTATCGGTGACCGCGCCGTGCGCGAGGCTCTGGATGCGTTCGCCGAGGCGCGTAGACGCAACGGGCCGAGCGCGAACAGACACCACATCGCCCATGTCCAGGTGGTGCATCCACACGACGTCCCTCGCTTCGCGGAGCTCGACGTGACCGCCAATCTGCAGACACTCTGGGCGAGCTTCGAACCGCAGATGATCGAACTGAACCTGCCGGTCCTCGGAGATGAGCGCGCGGCGTGGCAATACCCGTTCGCCGATCTCGCGCGCGCCGGAGCAGAGCTGGCGTCCGGCAGCGACTGGCCCGTCACCACGCCCGATCCCTGGGCCGCGTTGCATGTGGCTGTCAATCGCACGCTTCCTCCAGGCGACGCCGACTACACGCCCCGTGTTTTCTACCCCGCACAGGCGCTCAGCCTCGAGCAGGCGCTCGCGTCGTACACCTCGGGGTCGGCGCGCATCAACGGCCACGATTCCGCCGGACGAATCAAGGCGGGATTCGATGCAGACCTGGTGGTCGTGGATCGTGACCCCTTCGCGTCACCCGCCGAACTCATCTCCGAGACCCGCACCCGCGAGACCTGGGTCCGGGGCCGTCGGGTGTTCTGATGACGCCGGTCCGCACTCAGCTTCTCCTTATCGCATCATCACCACCATCAACACACCGAATGAGGCTCCAATGAAATCGATCAGACTCGTCCCCATAGCGCTGCTGGCCAGCGCGGCCCTGCTGCTCACCGGCTGCGTGAACAACGAGCCCACCACTCCCGCGTCGAGCGGCACCGCCCCTGCCGTCGCCAAAGACGACGCGGCAGCGAAGCTCGTTCCCGAAGACGTGGCATCGGCCGGCAAGCTCGTCATCGGCACCGACGCCACCTACGCTCCGAACGAATTCAAGGATGCCGACGGCAACCCGACAGGCTGGGAGATCGAGCTGGCCGACGCGATGGCCGCCAAGCTCGGTCTGACGACCGACTACCAGATCGCCAAGTTCGACAACATCATTCCCTCGATCACCGGTGGAAAGTACAACCTGGGTCTGTCGTCGTTCTTCGACACGAAGGAACGCCAGCAGCAGGTCGACATGATCGACTACTACACCGCGGGAATCCAGTGGGCGTCGTTGGCCGACAAGAAGATCGATCCCGAGAACGCCTGCGGCATCAAGCTCGCCGTGCAGAATGGAACGACGGAGGCCCTCGACGATGGCCCCGCGAAGTCGGACGCCTGCGTCGCCGCGGGCAAGGAGCCGATTGAACTGCTCGGCTACGACACTCAGGACGACGCCACGGCGGCGGTCACCCTCGGCCGTGCCGACGCGATGTCGGCAGACTCTCCCGTGACGCAGTATGCCGTCGCGCAGTCGGACGGCAAGCTCGTCACCTCGGGCGAGGTCTACTCGGTCTTCCTCTACGGCATGCCCATCGCGAAGGACTCGGGACTCGGCGAGGCGCTTCAGGCTGCGCTGCAGTCGCTGATGGATGACGGAACCTACAAGGAGATCCTCTCGAAGTGGGGCGTCGAGCAGGGCGCCATCGACAAGATCGACATCAACGGCGCCACGGAGTAGCTCTCATGGAGACCACAGGACCCTCGGGTCAGCCGGAGCGGATCGTCGCGATCCCGCTCCGGCACCCGGTGCGCAACGTCGTAGCCGTCGTCATCATCCTCATCGTCGTGCTGTTCGTCGTCGACGCGGCATTCTTCCGCCCGGCGTACGACTGGCCGGCGGTGGGCAAGTACATCTTCGATGTGCGCGTCTCGCAGGCGGCGCTCGTCACGATCGAATTGACCGTGCTGGCGATGGTGGGCGCGATCGTGCTCGGCACTCTTCTCGCCGTCATGAGGCTCTCGCCCAATCCGGTGCTGAAGTCGGTGGCCTGGGCCTACCTGTGGATCTTCCGCGGCACCCCGGTGTATGTGCAGCTGGTCTTCTGGGGCCTGCTCGCAACGATCTACAAGACCATCTCGGTCGGGGTGCCCTTCAGCTCCGATGTGCTGTTCAGCTGGACTACCCAAGACGCGATCAGCGTGTTCTGGCTCGCCGTGATCGGTCTCGCGCTCAATGAGGCCGCCTACATGGCCGAGATCGTCCGGGCGGGAATGCTCTCGGTTGACCCCGGACAGAGCGAGGCATCGACCGCGCTCGGCATGTCGTGGTCGCAGACGATGCGCCGCATCATCATCCCGCAGTCGATGAGAGTGATCATTCCGCCCACCGGCAACGAGGTGATCTCGATGCTCAAGACGACCTCGCTGGTCACGGCGGTGCCGTTGTCGACCGACCTCTACACGCGCACGAGGGATATCTCGGCAGAGACGTTCAATCCCATTCCGCTGCTCATCGTGGCATCGATCTGGTACCTGTTCTTCACCTCTCTCCTGATGATCGGGCAGTACTTCCTCGAGCGTCGTTTCGCCCGCGGATCGCGCTTCGTCGATGTGGGACCGGGCGTGGAGAACCCCGCCGTTCTCGTGGGCGCGACCCCGACGGCTCCTGTCGCCGCGCAACCGGACACCTCGACGGAAGGCCGATCCTCATGACCGAACCCCTCGCATCCAGCCCCATGGTGATCGCCGACCGCGTCGTGAAGTCGTTCGGGTCGCACACCGTGTTGAAAGACATCTCTCTGACTGTGAACCGGGGCGAGGTGGTGTGTGTCATCGGGCCGTCCGGATCGGGCAAGTCCACGTTCCTCCGCTGCATCAACCACCTGGAGAAGCTCGATGGAGGCCGGTTGACGGTCGACGGCGAGTTGATCGGGTATCGCCAGCGCGGCGACAAGATCTACGAGCTGAAACCGAAGGAGGCTGCGGCGCAGCGCAAAGACATCGGCATGGTGTTCCAGCGCTTCAACCTGTTTCCACACCTGACCGTTCTCGAGAACATCATGGAGGCACCGCTGCAGGTGAAGCGGCAGAGCCGGGCGTCCGCGTCTGCGCGAGCGCTTGAGCTGCTCGCCCGGGTGGGGCTCGCCGAGAAGGCGAAGGCCTACCCGGCTTCTCTATCGGGCGGGCAGCAGCAGCGGGTCGCCATCGCTCGGGCACTCGCGATGGATCCGAAACTGATGCTGTTCGATGAGCCTACGTCGGCGCTCGACCCCGAACTCGTCGGCGAGGTGCTCGATGTGATGAAGCAGCTCGCCAAAGACGGCATGACCATGATCGTGGTGACGCACGAGATGGGATTCGCCCGAGAGGTGGCCGACTCTCTTGTCTTCATGGACGGCGGCGTCGTGGTCGAACGGGGTGATCCTCGCGAGGTGCTCACGAACCCGCAGCAGGACCGTACGAAGTCGTTCCTCTCGAAGGTCCTCTAGACGACACAAAGCCCCGTGCCCGCTGAAGAGCAGGCACGGGGCTTTTTTTGCGTCGGCTAGTGCGAGGAGCCCTCGGACTCGATCTCTGTGCGGTCGCCAGACCAGAGAGTGTGGAAGGTGCCTTCCTTGTCGATGCGCTTGTAGGTGTGCGCTCCGAAGAAGTCGCGCTGCCCCTGCACGATGGATGCCGGCAGTCGGTCTGCGCGCAGCCCGTCGTAGTAGGCGAGCGACGACGAGAAGGCGGGGGTCGGGATTCCGGCCTGAACCGCGCTCACGACGACCCGTCGCCAGGCATCCTGCGTTCCCGCGATCGCCTCGGTGAAGTACGGCGCGGTGACCAGGGCGACGAGGCCAGGGTTCTCGGCGTACGCCTCGGTGATGCGGTTGAGGAAGCGGGCCCGGATGATGCAGCCGCCGCGCCAGATCTTGGCGATCTCGCCCTTCTTGATGTCCCAGCCGTAGTGCTCGGCGCCGGCGACGATGGCGTCGAAGCCCTGCGAGTAGGCGATGATCTTCGACGCGTAGAGCGCCTTGCGCACGTCTTCGATGAACGCGGCCGGGTCGTCGACGGCCACGGTCTCGCTTGGGCCGGGCAGACTGCTGGATGCGGCGCGCTGGGCGGGCTTCGATGAAAGGGCCCGGGCGAAGACGGCCTCGGCGATGCCCGAGACGGGGATGCCGAGGTCGAGCGCGGTCTGCACGGTCCAGACGCCGGTGCCCTTCGATCCTGCCTGGTCGAGGATCACATCGACGAGCGGGCGGCCCGTCTCCGCATCGACCTGACGAAGGACCTCGGCGGTGATCTCGATGAGGTAGCTCTCGAGCTCGCCGGTGTTCCACTCGGCGAAGACATCGGCGATCTGAGCGGGGGAGTAGCCCGTGCCGCGACGGATCAGGTCGTAGGCCTCGGCGATGAGCTGCATGTCGGCGTACTCGATGCCGTTGTGGATCATCTTGACGAAGTGGCCCGCGCCGTCGGTGCCCACGTGGGTGACGCAGGGCTCGCCTTCGGCGACGGCTGCGATCGAGGCGAGGATGGGGCCGAGGGTCTCGTAAGCCTCTGCCGAACCGCCGGGCATGATGCTGGGGCCGTTCAGGGCGCCCTCTTCGCCACCGGAGATTCCGGCACCGACGAAGTTGATGCCGCGTTCGCGCACGGCCTTCTCGCGACGGATGGTGTCGGTGAACAACGCGTTGCCGCCGTCGACGATAATGTCGCCTTCCTCGAAGAGGTCGGAGAGCTGGCTGATCACCGCGTCGGTGCCCTTGCCCGCCTGCACCATGATGATCGCGGTACGCGGCTTCTGCAGTGAAGCCACGAACTCCTCGATCGTCTTGGAGGCGACGAACTCGGCCTCCGGATGTTCACTGGTCAAGAGGTCGGTGCGCTCCGGCGAGCGGTTGTACACGGCGACCGTGTTGCCCTCGCGGCTGGCGAGGTTGCGGGCGAGATTCGAGCCCATCACGGCGAGGCCGACCACGCCGATGTTGGCGGTGGCCGTCGAACTTGAAGTGTCTGACACTGTCTGGTCTCCTAGGTGTTGTTCCGTCGTCTACAGCGTAGCTAACGGGGTTGCTCGGGGCTTGAGATGTAGCGGTGAATGACGGCGAGATCGTCGTCGCCGAGACCCGCTGCGACCAGGCCGTCGAACTGTGCGCGCAGCGCATCCAGAACCGGCGCCGTCGTGGCCGTCTCGACGGCCGCCGCATGGGCGAACGAGAGGTCTTTGACCATGTAGCGGGCGGCGCCCGAGGGGGAGTAGTCGCGCTCGACGAGCCTGTCCTTCTTCGTCTCGAGAACACGGCTGCCCGCGTACCCTCCCTGCAGCAGTGTCAACAGGGCGTCGAGGTCGAGCCCCGAGCGCTCGGCGATGACGCTCGCCTCGCTGACGGCGGCCATCGTCGCCGCGACGATGAGCTGGTTGCAGGCCTTCGCGATGTCGCCCGAACCGAGGGGCCCGAGATGCACCGGGGTGCCGCACGCCGCGAGGATGGGTAGAGCGGTGGCGACATCGGCCTCGCCGCCGCCGACCATGATCGAGAGTGTCGCGGCCGCCGCGCCCTCGGTTCCGCCCGAGACGGGCGCGTCGACGATGTGCATCCGGCCGTCGGTCTGCTGTCGCAGACGCTCATCGGTCGTGCGGATGCCTGTGGGCGACACTGACGAGCAGACGACGACCACGCAGGTGGTCGGTGCCTCGGTCAGGCCCCCTTCGGCGAACAGGAGCTCGTCGACCTGTGGGAGGTCGGGGACCATGAGGATGACGACGTCGCTCGCGCGTGCGATCTCGGCCGGGGTGTCGGCCCACGCGGCACCCGCCGACAAGGCGGCAGCGGCCCGATCGCGGGAGCGAGCGGTGACCGTGAGAGAGCCGGGGAATGCGGCGAGGAGGTTCAACGCCATGGGCGTTCCCATGTTGCCGAGACCGATCATGCCGATCGAGAGCCGGGTATCAGGATTTCTTGTAGCGGAAGAAGCTGTATGCGCCGTTGACATGTGAACAGCATATAGAACACTGTTCAGAGGAGTGAATAGCTGGATAGACTGAACGTCAGACAAGTTTACGGATTTCTAAGGACGACGACGTGACTCAAGAAGACCATCGACTCCGTGTCGTTGCGGCTACCCCGATCAGCGAAGAGCTCATCGAGATGGTTGTGGCGCGCGAGCCCCGCATCGACTTCATCCGCGATCAGGAGCTTCTGCCCCCGATGCGATTTCCGGGAGATCACTCGGGAGACCCCTCTTTCGAGCGCACTCCAGAGCAGCAGGAGCGCTTCGAATCGCTGATAGACAGTGCAGAGGCGCTCTATGGACTGCCCGACGAATCGGCCACCGCGCTCAAGCGCGCCGCCGATGCGAATCCGGGTCTCCGCTGGGTTCAGGGCATGCCTGCCGGTGTGGGTGGTCAGGTGAAGAAGGCCGGATTGACCAACGAGCAGCTCGCGCGGGTCGCCGTGACCTCGTCGGCCGGCGTGCATGTCGGCCCGCTCGCCGAGTTCGCCGTCTTCGGCCTGCTCGCGGGTGCCAAGACGCTTCCGCGATTGCAGCAGCAGCAACGCGAGCACCGCTGGACCGACAGGTGGAACATGAAGCACCTGGCGCAGCAGACGATCCTGGTCGTCGGCCTCGGCAGTATCGGGCGTGAGACCGCGCGCAAGCTGAAGGCCATGGGAGCCGGCGTCATCGGCACGAGCAGGCACGCGACGCCCGTGGAGCACGTCGACGAGATCGTTCATCCCGATGACCTGGCCGAGGTCGTGGCCCGAGTCGACGGAATCGTCGTCACGCTGCCGGGGACGGCCGCCACCGACAAGATGATCGACTCGCGCGTCCTCGCCAGTGTGGTTCCCGGAACCACTCTCGTCAACGTGGGCCGCGGCACCGTCATCGACGAAGACGCCCTCGTCGCCGCCCTCGACGACGGGCGTATCGGCTTCGCAGCGCTCGACGTCTTCGCGTCGGAGCCGCTGTCAGCGGACAGCCCGCTGTGGGATTCTCCTCGAGTGCTGGTGAGCCCGCACACCGCCGCCGTCAACTCCGAGGAGGACAGGCTCATCGCCGAGCTCTTCGCCGAGAATGCACGGCGCTACCTCGATGGCGAGGATCTGATCAATCGGGTTGATACGGTCGAGTTCTACTAGTCGACGGGCCACGAGTCCGAGTCGAAGGGGAGACGATGGCTGTTCCAGACACCGAGGCCGACAAGGGTGCACTCGCTCCCGCGGTCGTGAAGGCGGTCAAGATCCTCGATCTGCTCGCGGAGACCCCCGGGCGTGCCAGGGCCTTGAGTGATATCGCGCGCGAACTGGGTATCGCCAAGTCGTCGACCTCCAATCTGTGCGCCTCCCTCGAGGAGGGTGGCCTCGTGCGACGCACGGAGGGTGGCTTTCTGCTGGGTCGGCGCGCTGTCGAGCTCGGCAGCGCGTACCTCGCCGGATTCGATCAGATCCGGGAGTTCTATCGCATCTGCGAAGAGTCCGAGGTGCTTCGCTCGCAGCTGGTGCAGATAGCGATGCTCGACGGTGCACGGGTTCTCTACCTCGCCGTCTACGAGGGGCGCGAGCGCTTTCCTCTCTCCGCGAGCGTCGGGGACCGCTATCCTGCATCTGCGACGGCGGTGGGCACCGCCCTGCTCGCGGAACTCGATCCGCGACGCATAGAAGACCTCTTCAGAGAGCCCAGTCACCTCGTGACCCTCACGAACCGATCGACCGCCGATCTCGAGTCCTTGCAGGCGAAGCTCGAGGAGACGCGGGTGCAGGGGTACGCCGTCGATGACGGGGAGATCCATCTCAGCGTGCTCGGTCTGGCCGTGCTCATCCCGTCGAGCAGGGTGGGCGAACCGTCGTTCAGCATCGGCGCGTCGCTCGTGCATCCGAGCGACACCCCCGAGCAGAGGGGCGACGTTCTGGAGGCGCTGCGGGTGGCGGCCGACGAGCTGACGCGACCTCTGTTGGTCGCCTGACGGTTGCCGTAAAGGTGAGCGATAAATATTTCGTTCAGAATGTTGAACTCTGTTCAGCAGGGTGTTAGCGTCGGTCTCGGCGGGCAAAGCAGCCCGCTGAGGTCGACGCCTCGAAATCAACGGTGACTTCTCGTAGGCACCGTATGAGGTGTCTCCAAGCGAGGAGAACAACCGTGACTACGAACGATCCATCCACACCGGCCAGGGCATCCGACGATCCCGACTACGCTGCTAATCTCCGTCGAGCCACCCTCGCCTCGAGCGTGGGAAGCGCCCTCGAGTACTACGACTTCGCCCTCTACGGGCTGGCCTCGGCGCTCATCTTCTCGAAGGTCTTCTTCACGGACCTCGATCCCGCGGTGGGTCTCGTGGCGAGCATGGCCACATTCGGTGTGGCGTTCATCGCCCGCCCGCTCGGCGGCATCTTCTTCGGAACCATCGGAGACCGTCTCGGTCGCAAGTGGGTTCTCCTCGTGACGATCGCGCTGATGGGCGGCGCGTCGACGCTCGTCGGCGTTCTGCCGAGCTACGAGCAGGTCGGCATCTGGGCTCCGATCCTCCTCGTCCTCATGCGTCTGCTGCAGGGCTTCGGGGCCGGCGCCGAGCAGGCCGGCGCAACGGTACTGATGGCCGAGTACGCGCCCGTCCGCCGTCGAGGCTTCTTCGCCGCACTGCCCTTCATCGGCATCCAGGCTGGAACGCTTCTCGCGGCCGGCGTCTTCGTCTACCTCGGCACGCTGCCCACCGAGGTGCTGCTCTCGGGTGTCTGGCGCATCCCGTTCCTCGCCTCGATCGTGCTCATCGGCGTCGCGCTCTTCATCAGGCTCCGACTGCGCGAGAGCCCGACCTTCGTGCAACTCGAGAAGCAGGAGCAGGTCGCCGACAGCCCGCTCAAAGAGATCTTCACCAGTTCCTTTCCCTCGGTTCTGCGCGGCATCGGTCTGCGGATGGCGGAGAACGGCGGCTCGTACCTCTTCAACACGCTCGCCGTGAGCTATGTGGTCGGCACCATCGGAATCGGCGCGTGGATCGGCCCGCTGGCCGTCGCCGTCGGCTCCCTGGTGGGCATGGTCTCGGTGCCCTTCGCGGGCCATCTGTCGGACAGGTTCGGACGGCTTCCGGTCTACCGATTCGGAGCAGCGTTCCTGCTCGTGCTCGCTTTCCCCGGCTGGTGGCTGTTGTCGCTCGGCAACCCCGTGGTCGTCATCGTCGTGATCGCCGTCGCCATCGGATTCGGCGTGAACACCATGCTGGGTGCGCAATGCGCCATGCTGCCGGAACTCTTCGGCAACCGTCACCGCTACATCGGCGTCGCCACCTCGCGCGAGCTCAGTGCGGTTCTTGCCGGAGGCCTCGCGCCCGTTCTCGGAGCGTGGCTCATCGCGATCACCGGCGGAGCCTGGTGGCCGCTCGCGATCTACGTCTTCGTTCTGGCCGCCATCACGCTGGGCTCCACGTTCATCACTCCGGAGACCCGGGGCCGGGATCTGACGCGGTTGCAGGACGCCGTGCTCGACAGCGACGAGGACGTGCGCACCCGCCCCACCGCGATGGTCTCGAAGAAGGAACACCTCGCCCGATCGTCACGCTGACGCGCGCACTCCATGACCTGCACCCGACTCGCATCACACGCAAAGGACTCACGATGACCGACCTCTTCGACTTGACGGGCCGTACCGCCCTCGTCACCGGGTCTAGCCGGGGCATCGGCCTCACGCTCGCCCACGGCCTCGCGGCCTCGGGGGCACGGGTGGTGCTGCACGGTCGCGATCAGGCGACTCTCGACGCCGCCCGAGACGCAGTGCTCGCCTCGAGCGATGTCGAGGTCTTCACGGCGACGTTCGACGTCACCGATCGTGACGCCGTCGAAGCGGGGGTGACTCGGATCGAGCGGGAGTTCGGCGACATCGACATCCTCGTCAACAACGCGGGGATCCAACGCCGCGCTCCGTTCACCGAGTTCAGCGCCGACGACTGGAACGACCTCGTGGCGACGAACCTGTCGAGCGCGTTTTTCGTCGGTCAGCGGATCGCGCGCGGCATGGTGTCTCGCGGCTCGGGAAAGATCGTGAACATCGGCTCGGTGCAGTCGCAGTTGGGCCGACCGGGCATCGCCGCCTACGCCGCGACCAAGGGCGGAATCGCCATGCTGACCAAGGGCATGTGCGCCGATCTCGGCCCGAGCGGAATCCAGGTCAACGCGCTCGCGCCCGGATACTTCGCAACCGAGCTCACCCAGGCGCTCGTCGACGATGCGGCCTTCAGCGAGTGGGTGAGGACGCGCACTCCGGCGGGTCGCTGGGGAGATACGCAGGATCTCGTGGGCACGCTCGTGTTCCTCTCATCCCGGGCGTCGGACTTCGTCAACGGACAGATCGTCTACGTCGACGGCGGGATGACCGCCGTGGTCTGACGGCACCGTGCGACTCCTCACCTCCCACCCTCTCTGAAAGGCACCGATATGCGCATTGCGCGACTCGATACATCCAACGGCCCGAGCCATGCGGTGGCCGACGCCGCCGGTTGGCAGCACGTCGTCGACCCCTTCGCAGACGAACTCGTGTTCACGGGCGCCACAACGGCTTTCGACGAGGCTGTGCTGCTCGCGCCCGTCGAACCGCGGGTTCTGCTCGGTATCGCGCAGAACAAAGGCAACAACGACCACGTGCTTCCCATCCAGGCCTGGTACAAATCGCCCCACACGGTGACCGGGCAGAACGCGCACATCGAGATCGTGCGCGGAGTCGGCCAGGTCAACGTCGAAGGCGAGCTCGCCGTCGTGATCGGTCGCCACGCGTCGAAGCTCACGGTCGACGACGCTCTCGATGCCGTGCTCGGCTACACGATTGCGAATGACGTGACCAACGTCGACCAGGTGCCGATCGACGAGAAGAACTTTCAGAGCAAGAGCGGACCGCGCTACACGCCGCTCGGTCCGTGGATCGAGACCGAGATCGACGACCCCGAATCCGTGCCCACCGAGGTCGCCATCAATGGTGTCGTGCTGGCTGAGTCGGGCTCGTTCAACCTGGGCTCGACGGTGGTGGAGACGCTCGTCTATGTCACGTCGTGGCTCGATCTCGAAGCCGGCGATGTCGTGATGACAGGTGCACCGCGAACGTTTCTCCCCGTCGTTCCCGGCGACCGGGTCGACATCCGTCTCGAGGGAATCGGAACCCTCAGCAGCACGATCGTCTAGGAGACGCACCCGATGAGTTCCCCCACAGAAGCAGCCGCTACCCACGCTGTGAGCGGCGCCGCCGTCGGCGTCGTGGCGCATGCGAAAGACGATCTGCGCGTCGAGAATATCGCCGTGCCGGTGGCCCGTGCCGACCAGGCGATCATCGACGTGGCGTATGGGGGCATCTGCGGCTCCGATCTCCATTACTGGTTGCACGGAGCGGCGGGAGAATCGATCCTCAAGCGGCCCATGCTCCTGGGGCACGAGGTCGTGGGCAGCGTGCGCCAGGCTGCGGCCGACGGCTCGGGCCCCGCAGCGGGAACGCGCGTCGCCGTGCACCCGGCCACACCCGGGCCGGGCGACGGCTCCCGCTATCCCGAGGACCGTCCCAATCTGTCGCCCGGGTGCACCTATCTCGGCAGCGCGGCGAGAGACCCGCACACTGACGGCGCTTTTGCATCTCGTGTCGTGCTCGACAGCCGGATGCTGCGCCCGCTTCCCGACGGCCTGTCACTGCGCGACGCCGCGCTGGTCGAGCCGGCCAGCGTGGCGTGGCACGCCGTCGCCCGGGCGGGCGAGGTGCGAGGCAAACGCGTGCTCGTCATCGGAAGCGGCCCGATCGGTGCGTTGATCGTCGCCGTTCTGAAGCGCGCCGGTGCGGCCGAGATCGTCGTCACCGACATGTTCGAAGGGCCCCTTGCCATCGCTTCGGCGGTCGGAGCCGACAGGACGATCCATGCAACCGACAGTGCCGCGATCGCCGCTGTCGATGCCGACATCGCCCTCGAGTCATCGGGCAGTCACCGCGGGCTCGCGTCGGCGGTGCGCGGAGTCACCCGAGGCGGCCGGGTCGTGATGGTCGGGCTCCTGCCCTCGGGAGAACAGCCGGCGCTCATCTCCACGGCGATCACTCGAGAACTCGAACTCGTCGGGTCGTTCCGATTCAACGACGAGATCGACGAGGTCATCGCGGCGCTCGCGGACGGTTCGCTGCAGGTGGGCGCCGTCGTGACCCACGAGTTCGGCGTTGAGGAAGCTCTGCGGGCGTTCGAGGTGGCGAAGGACTCCGCGGTGTCAGGAAAGGTGCTGCTGCGGTTCTGATTCGACGCCCTCACGGGGGTCGGATGCGCCGGCTTCGGCCACGAGTTCGTCGAGAACGAGGTGTACGGCGCGTCTGGCCGCCCGGTCTGGACGCATGAGGACCTCGATGCGGCGACCCGCTCTGAGATCGGTGAGTGGTACGAGCACGTAGCGCCCGGATGCGCGTTCGAGCGACGTATTGCGGGGGAGTAGCGCGACGCCGTGGCCCGCCGCCACCAGTTTCTCCGTGAGCGGCAGATGAGTGGTGCGGTGGACGACGTGTGCGGAGATGCCCGCCTGGGCCGACATCGCCTGCAGGACCCGATCGAGGGGAAAATTCACCGGAACGCCGATCCAGTCTTCTTCGATCACGTCGGCGGGAGAGACCCGCGACCGCGACGACAACGGGTGATCGAGCGGAAGCGCGACGTCGAGCGGTTCTCTCAAGAGAGGTACGACGGTGAGGCGTTCGCGGTCTGACGGAAGGACGTCGTCAGAGCGGTGGGCGACGACGACGTCGAAGTCGCTCGTGAGCGCGGCGAAATCGTCTTGCGATACATCGCGGTCGGAGATCTCCAATGCGATGCCGGGGTGCGCGCGCATACGGGTGAGCAGCCCGGGCACAAGAAGCTCCGCCGCCGAGTAGAAGATCGCCATGCGCACGGTTCCGGATGCGCCGCCGCGGAAGGCGCTCCAGATCGCCTCGGCCTCGGCTACGGCCGTCGCGACCCGCACGGAGCTCTCTGCCAGGGCGTGTCCGGCGTCGGTGAGGCGCACGCCTCGGCCTACCCGTTCGACCAGCACGGTGCCGACCTGACGCTGCAGCGTGCGCAACTGCTGCGAGACGGCACTGGGCGTCTTGCCCAGTGCATACGCAACCTCGGTGACACTTCCGCGTTCGGCCAGCTCGCGGAGCAGGGCGAGTTGATTCACATCCATGAAGGAAGGCTACAAAGTCGATGCCTTCCGATGCAATTGTCCTTCAGCTACAAGTAGGTCACCATGGGCATATGTCCCCCCGAGATCGACTCCTCGCTGTACTCGTCGCCGTGTGCTGGGGGCTCAACTTTCCCGCCACCGCCCTCGCCCTCGATCACTTTCCGCCCTTCTTTCTCGTGGCTTTCCGGTTCGCCTTGATCGCGATTCCGACGGTGCTCTTCGTTCCCCGACCGGCGATCAAGCTGCGTTGGCTGCTCGGCGCCGGTCTCGGCATCGGACTGCTCCAGTTCGCCTTTCTCTACGCGGGCATGGCCGCGGGGATGCCGAGCGGTCTCGCCTCGCTCGTGCTGCAGGCATCCGCCCCGTTCACGGTGCTGATCGCGGGAATCTGGCTGCGCGAGCGGATCACCCAGCGGCAGGCGATCGGCATCGCCGTCGCCGTGCTGGGCCTCGCTGCGATCGCGGTGTACAGAGCACAGGTGGCCGCGTTGCTGCCCGTCATCCTCACCCTGTGCGGTGCGCTCGGTTGGGCGATCGGCAACGTGTCGACCCGCAAGGCCGAGGCTCCGAATCCGTTCCGTCTCACGCTGTGGATGTCGGTGGTGCCGCCGGTTCCGATGCTCGCGGTCGCGCTGCTGGTCGAAGGGCCGCAGCGCATCGGCGACAGCCTCGGAACGATGTTCACGCTCGTCGCCCTTCCGGCTCTGTTCGGCCTTCTCTACATCGTGCTCATCGCCACGCTGGTAGGGTACGGAATCTGGGGCGGCCTGCTGAAACGCAATCCCTCGAGCGTGGTCGCTCCGTTCTCCATGCTCGTACCCGTTGTGGGTGTTCTGGCGTCGTGGCTGGCCTTCGGAGAGGTCATCGACATCGTCGAGTTGATCGCCGGGGTGTTCGTGGTCGGCGGCGTGCTCTTCGCCAGTGCGCGAGGCAGGCGGGTGGCGGTGCCGGCCACCGCCTGAGAAGATCGCTGAATGTCCCAGCGAATCTTCTCCGCGTCCGACTTTCAGGAATCTCCCGCGCGCGGGTCGCGATCCGGGGGAGGGTCGGTCGCCGCTCGAGTCATCAGCGCGGTGATCGGGCTGATCGTCACGGTGCCGGCTCTTCTGCTCGTCGTCGCGGGAGGAGGTCGGGCGTACCAGGAGACCGTCCTGCAAGCCCGAACCGAACCCGATATCGGGTCGATCCTCGTCGCCGTAGCCGGATTGGTGCTGCTTATCGTGGTCGTACTGTCCGGACTGCTCTCCGCAGCGGGCCCACTGATCGGCGGAATCCTCGTCACCGCATCGTCCGTGGCGTTCCTTCTCGATCCGATGCTGGCACTGTCGGCGGCACAGGTGCTGCCCGGTTTCGGACCGACCGCCGTCGTGACACTCACTCTCTGGTCACAGTCCGGTTTTCTCCTCGCCGTCGGTGTCGTGCTGCTCGCATCTGCTCTCGCACGCGTCATCGCCTCGCGCTCGGGTGCAGCCCGGCGCCGCGGCGCCCGCGCGGTCGTGTCGCTCGTCGTGGCCGTGGTCGCGACGACAGGAGGGCTCGCGCTGCTCGTCGTCGGATCGACCGAGCTGCTGCGCTCGGCCGGGGCGTTCGGCGGCCGTTCCCTCGACGTCGCCTCGCTCGTGATCCTCCTGGCCGGATGTCTCGTTCTGGGCGGTGTCGCACTCACCGCCGCGTGGAGCTCGGTCGGAACGGCGGTCGTGGGTGTGATCCTCCTGGTCGCCGGCGTGGCTGGCTTCCTGCCCGCTGTGTCGACGTTCGTCTTTCGCGCCCTGACCTGGGTGTCCACGGACGCCTCCGCCGGAGCATCCACGATGTTCGCGGTCGGTGTCATCGCCGTACTGGGCGTGGCCTTGATCGGATCGGCAGCGTCGTCTGCGCGTGCGCGGCGAGCGGCGCGCTGACCCGCCGTGTACACTGGCCACTGAACTTCGGCGAGGGATGCCGTTCGGCGTGCGATCACTGCGCCCGAAGAGCATCCGTTATCGACGCGGTGGATGAGGCACGCAAGAACTGGGTCTTTCCTCTCGCAATACGCGGTCGAGTTGAATCATTGACACTAACGATGCGGGCCTCTCGGCTCGTCAAGGAGCACTTTCATGGCTGACAAAAAAGACGCCCAGAACGACAACAACGTCGTCGCCGAGGTTCGCACCTCGTTCGGCAAGGGCGCTGCCCGCAAGATCCGCGCCGTGGGCAAGATCCCTGCCGTTCTCTACGGTCACGGCACCGAGCCCGTGCACATCACGCTTCCCGGCCACCAGGTCGCGCTGATTCTGCGCAAGGCGAACGCCGTTCTCGACCTCGACATCGAGGGCACCGAGCAGGCCGCCCTGGTCAAGGACGTTCAGAAGGACCCGGTTCTGCAGATCATCGAGCACATCGACCTGATCGTCCTGCGCAAGGGCGAGAAGGTCCAGGTCGAGGTTCCGATCCACGTCGAGGGTGAGTCGTTCGCCGGCACGCTGGCTTCGCTCGACGAGAACACGCTGCTCGTCGAGGTGCTGGCCATCAGCATCCCGGAGCGCATCGTCGTCGACATCGAGGGCGCCGTCGAAGGCACCCAGATCCTCGCGAAGGACGTCGTGCTGCCCGAGGGCGCCACGCTCGTCAGCGACCCGGAGCTGCTCGTCATCAACGTCACCGTTCCGGAAGAGGCCGACCTCGGCGACTCGCTGAGCGCTGGCGACGAGGCCACCGGTTCGCCCGAGGCTGCCGAGTAACGATCTCAACGCACGACGTGAGGCACGAAACTGTCTGACAATGTCTGGCTCGTAGCCGGGCTCGGGAACCCCGGGCCCGGCTACGCCGGCAATAGGCACAATGTGGGCCAGATGGTCCTCGCCGAACTGGCCGCCCGAATCGGCGCGAAGTTCGGCAAACACAAGACGAACTCGACGGTCGCCGAGGGCTTTCTGCGCCCGGGCGGTCCCAAGCTGATCCTCGCCAAGCCGAATTCATTCATGAACAATTCGGGCGGTCCGGTCTCTCAGCTTCTCAATTTCTACAGCCTCGATCCGTCGAGGCTCATCGTCGTGCACGATGAGCTCGATATTCCGTTCGACACCCTTCGCCTGAAGTCAGGGGGTGGCCCGGGCGGTCATAACGGCATCCGCGACATCATCAGTGCCGCAGGAACGCCCGACTTCATTCGCGTGCGGGTCGGCGTGGGGCGGCCGCCCGGTCGCATGGATGCGGCCGACTTCGTGCTGCGGGACTTCTCCGGCACCGAGCGTCAGGTACTGCTGAATCTGCTCGTGGATGCCGCGGATGCGGTCGAGAAGATCGCCGACGACGGTCTCACGGCCGCCCAGCAGCAGTTTCACTCACCGGCTTGACGCCTCTCGTCAGCCGACGTTGCTGAAGATTTCCGGGGCCGAGGCGAAGGTCACGGCGTAGAAGACGACGAACGAGATCACCGGGGTCGCGACGGCGAGTGCCATGGCAACGATTCCGAATGCCCTGCCGCGCTTCTTGATCGTGGCAATGAGGCCCTGCACGATGGCCCACAGGCCCAACAGTGTTCCGGCGACGAAGAACACCGTGCTCAGCACTCCGAACGCGGCGATGCCCGGATCATCGCTGTTGATGACCGTCTGGTCTATCGTGCCGCCGGCGGTGATCGCCTTGCCCGCGATGGGCGCGAAGGCGAGGCCTCCGACGACGGAGAAGACGACGGCGAACAGGAGCACGACCAGGCCGACGACGAAGGCCACGACCCCGAGAGTCTTCGGTTTCGCTGGGGGAGCGTTGTGGAAGACGGCCGAGGTCGGAGCGAACGTCGAGGCGGCGAACGGCTGGGCCTCTACGGTCGCGCCGGTCGACGTGGCCTCGGAGCGAACTGCCTCCGCAGGGGGTGTCTGCGACGCCGGCGCGTACTCGCCATACCGGGGACGCGGACGCTCGTCGCGGGCGGGCTCGGATGGTTCGATGGGGGGAACGTGCGACACGGGGTCCTCAGAACTGTTCGGGCGGAGTGAGTCCCTAGGAACTCTACCTGCGCCAGGGGCGCCTGTCGGCGGGCCCGCGTAAGCTTGCACGGTGATCCTTCAGGGCTTGACTCACGCGCTTTCGCGCGCCTCCACGTTCGACAACGCCCTTGCGTATGCTGCGCGCGACGTCGATTTCTCCCTGACCGAGGGGCTTCGTGCTCCGCTGCTCGCCGGGCTTCTCAGCCAGCGCGGAGCGAACGGTCTGCCGCAGGCTCTGCTCGTGGTCACGGCCACCGGGCGAGAGTCGGAGATGCTCAGGGGAACCCTGGCCTCGATGACTCCCGAGGCCGAGATCGTCGAGTTCCCCGCCTGGGAGACGCTGCCACACGAGCGACTCAGCCCTAGCGCCGAGATCGTCGGCAAGAGGATCGACGCGCTGCGTCGACTCTCGACCTGGAACGGCCAGAAGCCGCTCGTCGTCGTCGCCTCGGTGCGAGCCGCGCTGCAACCTCTCGCAGACAACCTCGCCGACCTCGAACCCATCCATCTCGTCACGGGCGCACGGGGGCACGATCTCTCTCGGCTGTCGCTCGACCTCGTTAATCTCGCGTATTCACGCGTCGACATGGTCACACGTCGGGGCGAGTATGCGGTGCGCGGAGGCATCCTCGATGTCTTCCCGCCCGTCGCGGAGCACCCCTACCGGGTCGACTTCTTCGGCGACGAGGTCGAGACCATCCGTGCATTCTCGGTGGCCGACCAGCGATCTCTCGATACGCCGGTCGAGTCGGTCGACCTTCCGCCCAGCCGCGAGCTCCTGCTCTCCGACGCTGTGCGCCAGCGCGCCAGAGAGATGCAGCACGAGTTTCCGAGCATCGCCGGACTGCTCGCGAAGATCGCCGAGGGGATTCCTGTCGAGGGCATGGAGTCTCTCGCGCCGGCACTGCTCGACCGGCTGGTCACCGTCGCTCACTACCTGCCGAAGGGCTCGGCCATCGCCGTGCTCTCACCCGAGAAGGTCGCCAGTCGCGCCGTGAGTCTCGCCGAGACGAATCGGGAGTTCCTGGCGGCGGCGTGGACGGCCGCGACGGCCGGGGCCGAGGCGCCGATCGACCTGACGAGCGGCGAGTTCATCACCCTCAACGAGTTGCGGGCGGCGGCCGGCGCCGATCGCGCGTGGTGGACCCTGTCGACCTTCCAGTCCGCTCCGGGATCCGCCGACGGTCTCATCGAGGTACTTCCGGAGCATCGCGACATCGAAGAGCACCTCACGGTGCGCATCGAGGCCGATCCCGTGCCCAGTTTCCAAGGCAACGTCGATGGCGCGATCGAGCACGTGCGAGGCCTCGTCGCCGACGGGTGGACCGTCGCTGTCGTCGCCCAGGGGGCCGGGCTCGTCGAGCGAGCCGCCGATGTGCTGGCCGAGAACGAGATCGCCGCCCGCGTGGTCGACCTGTTCCCCGCAGATGCGGAGCCCGGAATCGCCTATCTCCTCAAGGCCACGGTCGAACACGGATTCCAGCTGCCCGAACTCAAGCTCGCGCTCATCGCCGAGTCGGAGTTCTACGGCCGAACGGTCGGCTACGACTCGCGCCAGGTCAAGAAACTGGCATCCCGCAGGCGCAACGTGGTCGACCCGTTGCAGTTGAAGCAGGGCGACTACGTCGTGCACACCACCCACGGCATCGGCAAGTTCATCGAGCTCACCCAGCGCGAGGTCAAGTCGGGCGGTCGCAACCCCATCAAGACCACGCGCGAGTACCTCGTCATCGAGTACGCGCCGTCGAAGCGCGGATACCCCGGCGACAAGCTGTACGTGCCCACCGATCAGCTCGACCTGCTCTCTCGCTACGTCGGCGGCGAGGCCCCCGGTCTTTCCAAGATGGGCGGCAGCGACTGGTCTGCGGCAAAGGGCAAGGCACGCAAGGCCGTGCGCGACATCGCTGTGGAGCTCGTGAAGCTCTACTCGGCGCGAATGGCATCGAAGGGGCACGCTTTCGGTCCCGACACACCCTGGCAGCGTGAGCTCGAGGAGGCCTTCCCCTTCGCCGAGACACCCGACCAGCTCACGGTCATCGACGAGGTGAAGGCTGACATGGAGCGGCCCATCCCGATGGACAGGCTCCTTTCTGGCGACGTGGGCTTCGGAAAAACCGAGGTCGCGGTGCGGGCGGCGTTCAAAGCGGTGCAAGACGGCAAGCAGGTGGCCGTGCTCGTTCCGACGACCCTCCTCGTACGTCAGCACCTCGAGACGTTCCAAGAGCGCTTCGCCGGCTTCCCCGTGCACCTTCGCCCTCTGAGCAGATTCCAGACAGAGAAGGAGTCGAAGGAGACGATCGCCGGCATGAAAGACGGCACGGTCGACGTGGTCATCGCCACGCACCGACTGCTCTCCGAGAACATCGGCTTCAAAGACCTCGGCCTCATGATCATCGACGAGGAGCAGCGCTTCGGAGTCGAGCACAAGGACGCGCTGAAGAAGCTCAAGACGAACGTCGACATCCTCTCGATGAGCGCCACCCCCATTCCGCGCACGCTCGAGATGGCGGTCACCGGCATCCGCGAGATGTCGACGCTCGCCACCCCGCCTGAAGACCGGCATCCGATCCTCACGTTCGTCGGCCCCTACTCCGACAAGCAGGTCGGAGCGGCGATTCGGCGAGAGCTGCTGCGCGAAGGCCAGGTCTTCTTCGTGCACAACCGCGTCTCGAGCATCAACAAGGTCGCCGCCCAACTCGCCGAGCTCGTTCCGGAGGCGCGCATCGGTGTGGCCCACGGACAGCTCGGTGAGCACCAGCTCGAGCAGGTGATCGTCGACTTCTGGGAGCGCAAGTTCGACGTGCTCGTCTCGACGACGATCATCGAGACGGGCCTCGACATCGCGAATGCCAACACGCTCATCGTCGACCGCGCCGACAAGTACGGTCTCAGCCAGTTGCACCAGCTGCGAGGCCGCGTCGGCCGCGGGCGCGAACGCGCCTACGCCTACCTCCTGTACGACGAGCACAAGCCGCTCACCGACCTCGCGAACGACCGGCTCACCACCCTGGCGGCCAACAACGAGCTCGGCTCGGGCATCCAGGTCGCCCTCAAAGACCTCGAGATCAGGGGCGCCGGAAATCTCCTCGGCGGAGAGCAGTCGGGCCACATCGCCGGCGTCGGCTTCGACCTCTATCTCCGCATGATCGGTGAGGCCGTGTCGACCTTCCGCGGAGACGTCGCCGAGGGTCAGACGGAGCTGCGACTCGAGCTCCCGGTCGACGCCCATATCCCCGACGACTACGTCGACAGCGAGCGGCTTCGCCTCGAGGCATACCAGAAGCTGTCGACGGCGAGCTCGCCCACGTCGAACGACGAGCAGATCGACCTGGTCATCGAGGAGCTCACCGACCGCTACGGGCAGCCGCCCGAACAGGTCGCCAACCTCGTCGCCGTGTCTCGACTTCGTCGCCAGGCCCAGAAGTCCGGGCTCGGCGAGGTCGTCACAATGGGGTCGAATCTCCGTCTCGCGCCGGCCGATCTTCCTGATTCCATCCAGGTGCGCATGCGCCGCATGTATCCAGACGCCAAGTACTTCGCCCAGGCTGCGGCCGTCTCCATTCCGCTGCCTGTCGTCGACGGCAAGGTCCTCGAAGACGCCGCCCTCATCGACTGGACGAAGAGCGTGCTCACGGCGCTCTTTCCTGCGCCGGTCGTGGCAGAGAAAGAGAAGCAATCGTGAGCTATCCGAAGCTCGACGAACTCGTGCGCACGGTCGCCCGGCTGCGCGGTCCTGGCGGCTGCGCGTGGGACGCGGAGCAGACCCACGAGTCGCTCGTGCAGTACCTCGTCGAAGAGAGCTACGAGCTGATCGACGCGCTCGAGGCAGGAACGCGCGACGACATCATCGAAGAGCTGGGAGATGTGCTCTACCAGGTGCTGTTCCACGCCGACCTGGCGGCGAACACCCCCGGTGAGGACTTCGACATCGAGGTGGTGGCCGAGCGAATGACGGCCAAGATGGTCGGTCGTCATCCGCACGTGTTCGGCGATGCCGTCGCGCGCACCGCCGACGATGTCGTGGCCGTCTGGGACGACCTGAAGGCCGTCGAGAAGCCGGGGCGCACCAGCGTGCTCGATGGCATTCCTCAGGGCATGCCTGCGCTGGCCCTCGCCGACAAGGTCATCGGGCGGGCCCAGAAGATCGGTGTGCTCGACAAGGATGCGGTCGCGGCGATCCCGATGCAGACCGAAGACGAGCTCGGTGGGCTGCTCCTGGCGATCGTCGCGTCCGCCAAGTCCCAGGGCCTCGACGCGGAGCGCGCCCTCAGATCGACCCTGCGCGATCTGCAGGGCGAGATCCGCGACGCCGAGCTACCCGCCGGCGGTCAATAGAATCGAACAATGGCTTCTGCAGTAACTCCTCCCCGTGGCATGCGCGATTTCCTCCCCGGAGAGAAGGCCAAGAGGGAGCACGCGCTCGGCGTGATCCGACGCAGCTACTCGGCGCACGGGTTCGATGAGATCGAGACACCGGTGATGGAAGACATCCAGCGCCTGCACTCCGGCCTCGGCGGAGACAACGAGAAGCTGTCGTTCAGCGTGCTGAAACGAGGTATCGAGCGGAGCGACCTCGACGCCGCCGCACAGAGCGATGACGCGCAGGCTCTCGCCGATCTGGGGCTTCGCTTCGATCTCACGGTTCCGCTCGCGCGGTTCTACGCCACCCACCGCGCCGAGTTGCCCCCGGTATTCCGCAGCGTGCAGATCGCTCCGGTCTGGCGCGCGGAGCGCCCGCAAAAGGGTCGATACCGCCAGTTCATGCAGTGCGACATCGACATCATCGGCGATGCCTCCTCGTTGGCGGAGGTCGAATTGATCTCGGCGACGCTCTCGACGCTGGATGCGCTCGGCCTGCAGGGGTGCACGGTGCGCATCAACGACCGTCGGCTGCTCATCGGCATGCTCGAGCTCTTCGGCTTCCCCGCAGACCAGCACGACTTCGTTCTCATCGTCATCGACAAGGCCGACAAGATCGGCACCGAGGGTGTCGTCGACGAACTGCGCACCAAGGCTCCGCACCTGGCCGATGCGATCTCCGCGCTCGAGGCTTTCCTCCTTCGCTCACCCGCAGGAAGTGCGCATGATTTCGGTCGCGAGGCCATCGCGCGGGCATTGCCTGACGGTATCGACGCAGACGTCGTCGCAGAGCTCTCGTCCATCGGTGATGCTCTGGATGCCGGGCGCATCTTCTTCGATCCGTTCCTGGTGCGGGGCATGGGCTACTACACGGGCACCATCTTCGAGATCGCCCACCCCGACTTCACGTTCTCGCTCGGGGGCGGAGGCCGCTACGACGGCATGATCGGCCGGTTCCTCGGAACCGATGTTCCCGCCGTCGGTTTCTCCATCGGGTTCGAGCGCATCGTCGACCTGGTGGATCTGCCCGACGAGCAGGCGGCCGACGCCGTCGTGCTGCTGCACGATTCGGGGGCGTCTGCAGTGCTGTTGCAGTCGCTGAAGACCGAGCTGATCGCATCCGGTTCGCGTGTGCGACTCGAGCGCAAGGCCAAGAACGCCAAGCTTCAGCTCGAGCGGCTCAGCGCCGCGGGTTTCGCCCGCGTGGCGTCCGTGCAGCCCGGGGCCGAGAATGCCGCCGATCTGACATTCCGCGCACTGGGGCACTAGACCATAGCCGGGCTATACAATGAATGAAGTGAACAGCGAACTCAGTACCATTCTCGGTGACCTCGTATCGGTCACCCACCGTCTTACCCGCCTCGCTGCGCAGGCCACCGGCGATTCCACGTCTCCTGCCACTTGGCGCACGCTCAGCGTGCTCACCTCTTTCGGCCCCATGCGACTCGGCGAACTCGCCAAGCACAGCCGGGTCAGTCAGCCCACCATGACCAAGATCGTGGCGAACCTCAACGAGCTCGAGTGGATCAAGCGCATCGCCGACTCGACCGATGCGCGTGCATGGCAGATCGCCGTCGCTCCCAAGGGCCAGCGCGCTCTCGCCGATTGGCGCGATCGACTGGGTTCCACTCTCGAGCCCCTCTTCGAGGAACTCGACCCCGACGACGTCGCCGTCCTTCAGCGCACGGTCGACCTCCTCGAGTGCAGCATCGCGGTGCGCAGCGAGGTCGTCGCCGCCTGAGTCATCCGGCAGCCCGGCTTCTGCAACGACCCTCGGAGAAATCCGAGGGTCGTTGCGTTTAATCAACTAATTTGATAACGTTGACGCAAGTCAACTTTCTCCTCATCGACGAGCGGTGAGGAGTTTTCTTTTTCAGGAGCCCCTTTGTCTTCTCTCTCCACCGCCGAGTCCCAACCCGGCGCCGCTGCTGCGGCGCGGCCTTCCATGACCCCGCGACAGACGCTGCAGGCTCTCTCGGGTCTGCTGCTCGGCATGTTCGTCGCCCTTCTCGCCTCGACGGTCGTGTCGAGCTCACTGCCGAAGATCATCGGTGATCTCAAGGGAAACCAGGCTGCCTTCACCTGGGTCGTCACAGCGACTCTGCTCGCCACCACCGTGTCGACGCCGATCTGGGGCAAGCTCGCCGATCTCACCAACCGCAAGCTGCTCATCCAGATCTCCCTCGTCATCTTCACGCTCGGATCGATCCTGGCGGGCTTCTCGCAAGACACGGGAACGCTGATTCTCTTCCGCGTCCTCCAGGGTCTGGGCGCCGGTGGTCTGACCGCCCTCGTGCAGGTCGTGATGGCCGACATCATCAGTCCGCGTGAGCGCGGAAAGTACATGGGACTGCTCGGCGCGGTCATGGCGGTCGCCACCGTGGGTGGCCCCCTCGTCGGCGGCATCGTCACCGACTCGATCGGATGGCGCTGGAACTTCTACATCGCCGTTCCCTTCGCCGTCGCCGCGATCATCGTGCTGCAGCTCACCCTGAAGCTGCCCAAGGTGCGCAAGAAGGTCACCATCGACTACCTCGGGGCTGTGCTGATCGCGGCCGGTGTCTCTCTGCTGCTCATCTGGGTCACGCTCGCGGGCAACAACTTCGACTGGAACTCGTGGCAGACGTACCTCATGGTCGGTGGCAGCGTCGTGCTGCTGGGACTAGCGGTCTGGGTCGAGCTCACCGTGAAGGAGCCCATCATCCCGATGACCCTCTTCAAGAACCGCACCTTCACGCTCGCGGTCGTCGCCAGCATCTCCGTGGGCGTCGCCATGTTCGGCACCAGTGTCTTCCTCGGTCAGTACATGCAGCTGGCCCGCGGCGCCACGCCGACCGAGTCGGGTCTGCTGACGATTCCCATGATCGGCGGTGTGCTCGTCTCATCGACGATCGTCGGTCAACTGATCAGCCGCACCGGTACGTGGAAGCGCTACATGGTCGTCGGATCGATCCTCCTCACCATCGGCGTCTCGCTCATGTCGACGCTGCGCTACGACACGAGCTACGTTCTGGTCGCCGTCTTCATGTTCATCATGGGCTCCGGAGTGGGCATGGTCATGCAGAATCTGGTGCTCGTCGTTCAGAACTCGGTCGACCCTCGTCAGCTCGGTGTGGCCAGCGCCTCGGTGGCGTTCTTCCGCAGCCTGGGCGGCACGATCGGCGTGTCCGTCATGGGCGCGGTGCTCGGTACCCAGGTCGCTCAATTCGTGAAGGATGGCCTGACGGGCCTCGGCGCGGCTGGAGCGCAGGCGGCTCAAGGCCTGAGTGGGGGAGCGATCCCCGATGTCAGCACCCTGCCAGGGCCCGTTCGCGTGATCGTCGAGTCCGCGTACGGCCACGCGATCGGCGACGTGTTCATGCTGGCTATTCCTCTCGCTGTCGTCACGGTGATCGCCATCGCCTTCCTGCCGGCGAAGCCGCTGGGAACCAAGACCGCGCTCGAACAGCTGGAGGGCGAAACCGCCGACACGATCGTGGCGGTGAGTGCCGACGAGGTCGCCGCGACCCCGCGCACCGGCTCCATGTCCGCTGTGAGGGACCGGTAACCTAGTGCCTGTGACAGAACCCACGAACGTCGAGCAGGAGCTGCTGCTCGGCATCGAGGCCGGTATCGCGCAGCTCTTCCGATCCGGACGATCGGCCTTGCGGGATTACTCGAACGGCTTCCACCCGGAGCTGCAGCCCACCGGATTCAACATCCTCCGCATGATCTTCACCTGCGCGCCCGCCCAGGCGAGCACGATCATCCAGCAGACCGGACTCGACAAGAGCGCCGTGAGTCGGCAGATCAAGGTGCTGCGTGACCTCGGTCTCGTCGACACCCAGCCTGATCCGCGCGACGGCCGCTCGAGCTTCCTCGTTCCGACGCCGCTGGCCGAGGAGCGCATGGAGATCCTGCGTCAGCGGGTGAAGAGCGACTACCGCGACAGGCTGGGGGAGTGGACCGCCGATGAACTCGCGACGTTCTCGGGGCTGCTCGAGCGATTCAACGCGAGTGACCCGCGCGCCTGACACAGCCACCCGCATCCGGCGGGTCGTTAGACTTGCGATCGGACAGCGGAAGGCGCTTTCCATGCAAACCACCTTGCTCTGATAGAGGAGAAACACCAGTGGCATTGATCGAAGCTGTAGGCGCTCGCGAGATTCTTGATTCCCGGGGAAACCCGACCGTTGAGGTAGAGGTGCTTCTCGAAGACGGCATCGTCTCTCGCGCGGCCGTTCCCTCGGGGGCCTCCACCGGTGCGTTCGAAGCGTACGAGCTGCGCGACGGAGACAAGAGCCGTTACCTCGGCAAGGGCGTGCAGAAGGCTGTCGCCGCCGTCATCGACGAGCTCGGCCCGGCCATCGAGGGGCTCGACGCCACCGACCAGCGCCTCATCGACGCCGAACTGATCAAGGTCGACGGCACCGAGAACAAGAAGCGCGTCGGCGCCAACGCCATCCTCGGCGTCTCGCTCGCCGTCGCCAAGGCCGCGGCCGACTCGGCCGACCTGCCCCTGTTCCGCTACGTCGGCGGCCCGAACGCGCACACCCTGCCCGTTCCGCTGCTCAACATCATCAACGGCGGATCGCACGCCGACAACGACATCGACGTGCAGGAGTTCATGATCGTCCCGCTCGGTGCGGAGTCGTTCTCCGAAGCGCTGCGCTGGGGCGTCGAGACCTACCACTCGCTCAAGTCGCTGCTCCACTCCAAGGGCCTCTCGACGGGACTCGGCGACGAGGGTGGTTTCGCCCCCAACCTGTCGAGCAACCGCGAGGCCCTCGACCTCATCGCCCAGGCGATCCAGAACGCCGGCTTCACCCTCGGCAGTGACATCGCGCTCGCCACCGACGTCGCCGCCAGCGAGTTCTACAAAGACGGGTCGTACCACTTCGAGGGCAAGCAGCTCTCGTCGCTCGAACTCACCGCCTACTTCGCCGACCTGGCTGCGAACTACCCGCTCGTGTCGATCGAGGACCCGCTGCAGGAAGACGACTGGGAGGGCTACCAGCACTTCACCGCCGAGCTCGGCTCCAAGCTGCAGATCGTCGGAGACGACCTGTTCGTCACCAACCCCGTCCGCCTGCAGAAGGGTCTCGACCTGGGCGCCGGCAACTCGATTCTGGTGAAGGTCAACCAGATCGGCACGCTCACCGAGACGCTCGACGCAGTGAGCCTGGCCCAGCGCCACGGCTACACCGCGATCCTGTCGCACCGCTCGGGAGAGACCGAAGACACCACCATCGCCGACCTCGCGGTCGCCACGGACTCGGGTCAGATCAAGACCGGAGCGCCTGCCCGCAGCGAGCGCGTCGCTAAGTACAATCAGCTTCTGAGGATCGAAGAAGAGCTGGGCGACGCCGCGTTCTACGCCGGTCGCACCGCTTTCCCCCGATTCAAGGGCTAAGGGCTTCCGAAGCCGAAAGACACCACCGAACGAAAGGCGCTCGATGCGCAAGCCGACACTGGGTGTGCCCCTCGGGGCCGCATCGTCGGACGACGCACCGAAGCCTCGGAATGCGCGTGCCCCACGGGGTACGCGCATTCCGCGTTCCCGAGGAACGTCGCCTCAGAAGTACAGCTTCAGGGTCTCCGGCCTCACCTTCGTGATCCTCGGTGTACTCGTCGTGTTCGTCATCGTGCTCGCGCCAGGACTGCGGCTCTACATCGAGCAACGGCAGCAGCTTGCTGCACTGCAGCAGGCGGTGACGGACAAGCAGACAGAGAACACCCAACTCGACTCTCAGGTCGCCAGGTGGAGCGACCCCGCCTACATCAAGGCACAGGCGAGAGACAGGCTGTACTTCGTGATGCCGGGGGAGACGAGCTTTCTCGTGATCGACGACCAAACGCCCACGGCGCCGGCCGATGACACACCCGTGACCACCGGCATCCAGAACACCAAGGTCGACTGGCTCGGCGCCATCTTCTCCTCCGGCGTCAATTCCGGTCTCAGCACGCAGACGCCCGAAGAACTCCAGAAATCCGGAACCATCCAGTGACCACACCCCCGTTCGACCCGCCCTCCGAGAAAGACGTCGCGACCGTCTCGGCACAGCTCGGACGCCCGGCGCGCAACGTGATCGGCATCGCCGCTCGCTGCGTCTGCGGCGCGCCGACCGTCGTGGCGACCAAGCCGCGGCTCGAAGACGGAACCCCGTTTCCGACTCTCTACTATTTGAGCCACCCCGCCGCCACCGCGGCCATGTCGGCCCTCGAGGCGACCCAGGTCATGGCCGAATTCCAGGATCTGCTGCCGAACGACGACGAGCTTCGCCAGGAGTACGAGTCGGCCCACACGACGTACATCTCCGATCGCGATGGCATCGAGGTCGTCCCCGAGCTCGCCGGCGTCTCGGCCGGCGGTATGCCCGTGCGAGTGAAGTGTCTTCATGCCCTCGCGGGTCACGCGCTGGCGGCCGGCCCCGGGGTGAACCCGATCGGCGATCTCGCACTCGAGCGCGGGCGCTGGTCGCCCCTCGTGTGCGAGTGCATCGACTACGAGGCCAGCGCGTGATCGCGCGCCGTCGTACGCCGCGCCTTCGGGTCGTGGCGATCTCGGCGGCGCTCGCCACAGGCATCCTCGTCGCCGCCCCGGTGGGGCCGGTATCTACGGCTCACGCCGACACCGTGCGCAATGCCGAGTACTGGCTGGCCGACTACGGAGTGCAGGCGGCGTGGAACACCACGCGCGGCGCCGGTGTGACGGTCGCCGTGATCGATACCGGGGTAGACGGATCCGTCGCTGACCTGGCAGGCGTCGTCACCGGCGGCACCGACGTGTCGGGTGTGGGATCGCCCGATGGCCAGACGCCGGTCGGCGACGAGAACGAGCATGGAACCATGGTGGGCTCGCTCATCGCGGGCCGCGGAACCGGGCCAAACGACGGCGTCATCGGAGTGGCCCCCGAGGCGTCGCTCCTCTCGGTGAGCGTCGCACTGGGCGCCGGTGTGGTCGGCACCGACGATCAGATCGCCAACGCCGTGCGCTGGGCTGTCGACAACGGTGCCGATGTCATCAACATGTCTCTCACTCGCAACAGCCTCGACTGGCCCACGAGCTGGGACGACGCCTTTCTCTACGCTGCCGATCACGATGTCGTGGTGGTGGCCGCAGCAGGAAACCGCGGCAGCGGCACGACCGAGGTCGGTGCACCCGCCACGATCCCGGGTGTACTGACGGTTGCGGGCGTCGATCGGGCCGGAGACGCGAGCTTCGACGCATCGAGCCAGGGCATCACGATCGCGGTCGCCGCGCCCAGCGAACAACTGGTCGGCGTCGTTCCCGGCGGGGGATACGTGCGATGGGCGGGAACGAGCGGGGCGACGCCCATCGTGTCCGGTCTCGTCGCGCTCGTTCGTGCAGCGCACCCCGACCTCGACGTGGCCGGCGTCATCAATCGAATCGTCAGCACGGCGACGCCGAAGGGCGATCCCGTGCCCGGGCCGATCTACGGCCACGGTCTCATTAACGCCGAGGCCGCGGTCACGGCAGACGTTCCGTCGGTCACGGCGAACCCGATGGGATCGCTCAAAGACTGGGTCGCGACCTACAGGCCGTCGCCGGATGCGTCGGGTGCAGGCCCGAAGCCGATTGCGGCTCCCGAGGCCGGCGACCCGGCGAAGACCGCCCAACCGGCTGCCTCCTGGTGGCCGAGCGTTGCTAAACTGACGATGAACGGAATTCCCATCGCAGTGATCTCCGTGTTCCTGATGCTTTTCGCGATGATCGTCACAGCAGCAGTGGTGCATGTTCGGCGCGTGCGGCGCAGGGAGTAGATTAACTACAACACCTTCCCCCTAGGAGAGCTTTCACTGTGCCCAGAATCTTGATCGTCGGCGGCGGCTACGCCGGTTTCTACACCGCATGGAAACTCGAAAAGTGGCTCCGGCCCGGCGAAGCAGAGGTCACCGTCGTCGACCCGCTTCCCTACATGACCTACCAGCCCTTCCTTCCTGAGGTCGCCGCAGGCTCCATCGAGCCGCGCCACGCGATCGTGCCGCTTCGCCGTCACCTCAAGAAGACCGCCATCGTCGCGGCGAAGGTCACCGGCATCGATCACGCGTCGAAGACGGCGACGATCACGCCCAACATCGGCGAGCCCTACGAGTTCGCCTACGACCAGATCGTCGTCACCGCGGGTTCGGTCTCGCGCACGTTCCCGATCCCGGGCGTCGCCGACGAGGCCATCGGCCTCAAGACCATCGAGGAGGCCGTCGCGATCCGCGATCGCATCCTCACCAACATGGACAAGGCTGCCGGAATGGCGCCCGGTCCCGAGCGCGATCGACTGCTCACCGTCGTCGTCGTCGGTGGCGGTTTCGCCGGCATCGAGATCTTCGCCGAACTGCGCTCGTTCGTGAGCGGTCTGCTCAAGCAGTACCCCGAGATCACCTTCGAAGACACGCACTTCCACCTCATCGAGGCCATGGGTCGCATCATGCCCGAGGTCTCGCTGCCCACCAGCCTCTGGGTCATCAAGAACCTCGCCGAGCGCGGCGCTCAGATCCACCTCGACACGCAGCTCAAGTCCGCCGTCGGCGGAGTCATCGAGCTCTCGACGGGCGAGAGCTTCGAGTCCGACACCATCATCTGGACCGCCGGCGTCATGGCGAGCCCGATGCTGAAGGGCACAGACCTTCCCATCGAAGAACGCGGACGCCTCAAGGTTCGCCCCGACCTGCGCGTCGGAACCGCCGATGAGATCGTGGCTGATGCGTGGGGCGCCGGCGACGTCTCCGCCGTTCCCGACCTCTCGGGTGGTGGCGTCGGCGGGTTCTGCGTGCCGAACGCTCAGCACGCCGTTCGCCAGGGCCGCCTGATGGCCAAGAACATCGTGGCCGAGCTGCGCGGCGAGGCACTCGTCGACTACAACCACAAGAACGCCGGTGCCGTCGCTGGCCTCGGCATCGGAGTGGGCGCATTCCAGTCGGGCAAGATCGCGATCAAGGGCCTGCCCGCCTGGTTCATGCACCGTGGTTACCACGGGCTCGCCATGCCCACGTGGGAGCGCAAGATCCGCGTGATCGGCAACTGGGTCTTCAACTTCGTCCTCGGTCGCGACATCGCGTCGCTCGAGGCCCGGGTCACTCCGCGCGCCGCGTTCGAGACGTTCGCGTCGCGTCCCCGCCCTTCGGCTGACGCGCCCGCTCCGGCACCCGCCGCCGCTGCCGCCTCGGCACCCGCGACGTCGTCCATCACGTCCGCGCCGACCGAAGCAGCACCCACCGTTAAGAAGGTGGCGTCGAAGCGCGCGCCCGCCAAGAAGTCGGCCGAGAAAGACCTGCCGTCGCCCGAGGGCGCTCCCATCATCGCCGGTGGCGGAGACCCCGTCGACACCAAGTAGCCGCATCGGTTCGAAGCGCCCGTTCCCTCGCAGGGGGCGGGCGCTTCGTGCGTCAGCGCGAGGTCTTGTCGGAGTCGTTCATCGACTCGGCGTGCATGGTCTTGCCGCGTGCGATCGTCTCGTCGTCGTCCGTGAGGATTCCGACCGTCTCGGTGACCCGGCCCGCGATGCCCTTGGCGGCATCCGCCGGCGGTTTCTCGTCTTCGGCATCGGGGATGTCGTCCGCCGACAGATCGTAGGTGCGCAGCGTGTCGTCGTCCGTTCCCGGATGCTCCGCGAAGGCCACACAGAGACGCGCGACCTCATCGGCGTGGGCGTGCATCACCGAGTGTGCGGAGTCCGGCATCTCCCAGCTGCGCGAGTGGGGGAGGAGTCGTCCGACCCGGGTGACCCAGTCACAGGGCGCCACCGCGTCGTGCTCGCCGCGGATCACCAGCGTATTGGCCTGAATGAGCGGAAGCCGGTCTTCGAGGGGAAAGCTGATCATGCGGGGGAGCACCCGGAAGAACCACTTGAAGCCACAGAGCAGGTACGAGCTGACGGCCAAGAACTTGACCCGCCCCGGTTCGTGCCAGGCGGACTGCAGGAAGCGGACGGCCTGGATGGGTATGCGCCGTTCGGCCGGATTGACGACGGGGCCGATCAGCACCAGCGTGGTGATGTCGGCACGACGCGAGGCGAGATCGCTGACGATCTGGGTGCCCATGGAGTGGCCGACGACGATCGGATCGACGAGGTCGAACTCATCGATGACCCGGCCGACCAGATCGGCGTACCCGCGGATGCTCAGTGCCGACTTCGGGTGCGGCACGCCCGCGAATCCCGGCAGATCGAGCGCGTGCACGGGACCGAAGCGATTCAGGTTCGGCGCCAGGCGCTCGAAGTAGTTGCTCGAGACTCCGATTCCCGGAACGAGAACGAAAGGACGGTCTCCCGTTTTTCCGATCGTGCTGACGCGCACGTAGAGTTCACCGTCGTGCACCCGATCGACGGTGACCTCGGTGGAGGAATTCGTCTGGGGTTCAGAACGTCGCGACGCACTCATGCATAGAGGGTACTAAGGAGTGATCGATAGAGTGCTGGCAGTGTGTGCAAGGGAGAAACGATGACGACACTGCACGAACGGGAGTTCCAGCAGCGACTAGACGCCGAGTACCCGCGGCTCGAGTCTCTCTTCACCCGCATCTACGGCGACTCGCCCGCGGTTGCCGAGCAACTCGCATCCCTCGTTCGTGAGCTGACCGAGTCGTGGCGGGTGCGCCCCGCCGATCTGCGGCTGCTCGATGAGAGGCGCGACGCCGAACCGGAGTGGTTTCTCTCGAATCGCATGCTGGGCGGCGTCTGCTACGTCGACCTCTACGCGGGCGATCTGTCGGGAATCCGCGATCGCATCCCGTATTTCGTCGAGCTGGGACTCACTTATCTGCACCTGATGCCGCTCTTCCTCGCCCCGAGTGAGAATTCCGACGGGGGCTATGCGGTGTCGAGCTATCGACAGGTGAACCCCTCGCTCGGCACGATGCAGCAGCTCACCGAGCTCGCCGCAGAGCTGCGCGCGCACGGCATTTCGCTGGTGATCGACTTCATCTTCAACCACACCTCGAACGAGCACGAGTGGGCGCAGAAGGCGCTCGCCCGCGACCCTGAGTTCGAGGACTTCTACTGGATCTTCCCCGACCGCGCGATGCCGGACGCGTACGAGGAGACGGTGCGCGAGATCTTTCCCGATGACCACCCCGGGTCGTTCGTGCAGCTCGACGACGGGCGATGGGTGTGGGCCACCTTCCACTCGTTCCAGTGGGATCTGAACTATTCGAACCCCGCGGTCTTCCGGGCGATGGCGCGCGAGCTGCTCTTTCTGGCGAACGCCGGCGTCGACGTGGTGCGCATGGATGCCGTGGCCTTCATCTGGAAGAGGCTCGGCACGACCAGCGAGAACCTGCCTGAGGCGCATCTGCTGCTGCAGGCATTCAACGCCGTGTGCCGAATCGCGGCGCCATCTCTGCTCTTCAAGTCGGAGGCCATCGTGCATCCCGACGAGGTGGCGCAGTACATCTCGCCCGACGAATGCCAGCTCAGCTACAACCCGCTGCAGATGGCCTTGATCTGGAACTCGCTCGCGACCCGCGAGGTGGGCCTTCTCTCGCAGGCGCTGGAGCGTCGACACTCGATCGCCCCGGGCACCGCGTGGGTGAACTACGTACGCAGCCACGACGACATCGGGTGGACCTTCGCCGACGAAGACGCTCGCGAACTCGGCATCGACGGCTTCGACCACCGGCGCTTCCTCAACTCGTTCTACGTCAACCGCTTTCCCGCAAGCTTCGCCCGCGGGGTCGCCTTCCAGGAGAACCCGAAAACCGGGGATGCGCGCGTGTCCGGCACCACGGCATCCCTCGCAGGGCTCGAGGCGGGCGACCCCGAGGCCGTCTATCGCATCGTGCTGGCGCACTCGATCGTCCTGAGCACCGGCGGCATTCCGCTGCTCTATCTCGGCGATGAGGTCGGGCAGACGAACGACTACGGTCAGCTCGACGTCGCCGGTCAGGCGGGCGACAGCCGGTGGGTCGGGCGACCGCGATATCCGGCCTCGCGCTACGCCTCGCGACGGGATGCGACGACGGATGCCGGTGCCATCTACCTGAGGCTGCGTCACCTGATCGCGGTGCGGCAGGGCACACCGGAGTTCGCGGGAGGAGACCTCGTGCCCTTCGGCACGAACAACCCCCACGTGCTGGGCTATCAGCGGGTCGGGCACTACTACGGAGTGCCGTCGACGGTCGTTGTGCTCGCCAACTTCTCCGACACGGAGCAGACGGTGACCCAGGAGACCCTCGCGGGGCTTCCACCCACCGCCGACGACCTCGTGACGGCCAGCACCGTCGACCTGTGGACGGATCTCGTGCTGGAGCCGCACCAGTTCCTCTGGTTGCGCCTCTGAGTCACCGTCGATCGAGCCGGGCCACCCCGATCTTCGAGTCAGCCATTCCATAGAACACGAATCTCTGGCCGTCGATCGTCTCTATCGCGGTGGGGAAGACGACATTCGGCACGATGCCGCTTCGTTCGTCGTCCGTCTCTGCGAAGAGCAGGGGCTCCGGGCTGCGAGCGATCACCCTCGTGGGGTCTGACGCATCGAGAATCATGCCGCCAGCGGCGTAGTTGACCTTCTGCTGCTGCGCGAACGCGCTGTTGATCACGCCTGTCACGCCGTGGTGCAGGATGAGCCAGCCCTCGTCGACGCGAATGGGTGGCGGACCACCGCCGATCTTCACGGCTTCGAACGGGAACTCGGGGCCGGCGAGGAACCGGTGCTGCCCCCACCGCACGAGGGTGCGCGGGTCTCGGAGCACCTCGTCCAGCGGTATGAAACTGATCCAGATGCTCTGTCGATCATCGGGTACGCCCTGCGGCACACGGACTCCCTCGCCCGGCTTCGTCTCACCGAGATCCCACATCGGTCGGTGCAGCACCGCGAGGCTCTCGGTGCCATTGGGCGCGGTGACGGGCTCGGGGAAGAACACGGTGTCTTTGTTGTGGAAGAGGTTCAGATCCATGTCGAGGGAGTCGTCGTAGTCGAACAGCGCGGGCCCGAGGCGGGTCCACTCGCGGAGATCAGACGACGTCGCAATCGCCGTTCGCGGGCCGAGTGGGCCATAGGCGACGTAGGTCAGGACATGCAGACCGAGGGCGGAGATGAATGTCACCCGCGGGTCTTCGACGCCAGCGGTGCGGGCGCCGCGTTCCCATCCGCGATCGGGTTCGAGCACGACGCCCTCTCGCTCGACGCCAACAGGGACGCCGTCCTCGACGACGACGCGAGCGAGACCGACCCTGCTGACGTTGCCGGATGCCACCAGGCGAGGCAGAAGGTACAGCGCGCCATCGGGGGTGTGCCCGCTTCCGGGATTGAGGACGCCTTCGGCCTCGAGGTCGTTGCCCTCTTCTGGTGTCATGATGACGCCGACACGGGTGAGCTCGTAGGGGAACGGAGTAGCGGTGTGCATGATTATCCTTTCACTCCCGAACCGATATCGGTCGAGATGAAGTAGCGCTGGAACACGATGAACAGAATGACGACCGGGCCCGCGAGTACCGCGGCGCCGGCGAGGGTCGCGCCGAACGGGTTGGCCGCAGTGGCGGCGACATTCGAGATGTAGTTGGCCAGAGATACCGCGAGCGGCTGGAGGCCCGCCTCCTTCGTGATGAGGAATGGCCAGAGGAACTCGTTCCACGGCCCGATGAACGTCAGCAACACGACTGTGATGAGAGCCGGCCGCACAAGAGGCAGCGCGACTCGGCGTAGCACCGCGAACTCCCCGGCACCGTCGATCCGCGCCGCCTCGAAGAGCTCCTTGGGAAGCTGCAGGAAGTACTGCCGGAAGATGATGACCGCCGTGGAGTTGATGGCGAACGGCAGGATCATGCCCAGGTAGTTGTCGCTCAGGCCGTAGTCGCGAGCGATCAACACGTAGAGCGGAATCATGAGCAACTGGAACGGAACGACCTGAACGAGCAGTGCCAGCGCAAAGGTCACCCCTCGACCACGCCACTGCAGAACAGCCAGTGCGTAGCCGACGAGCACACCGAAGACGAGGGTGCCGAGCAGTACGCCGCCGGTGAAGATGCCGGAGTTCAGCAGTCCCTGGAAGAGATTGATGCGTTCGTTGATCGCCGTGTAGTTCTCTGTCGTGACGTTCGCCGGGTTGGGAAACGCGCCCGCGATCGTGGGATCGGGAGCCGTCTGCAGGGACCCGATGATCATGTAGTAAAAGGGGAACAGGAATGCGACCGCACCGATGAACAGCACGATGCCGCGCAGGATCTTCTGGAATCTCGACATCAGTCCTTACCTCCCGCGAAACGGTTCTGCAGCAATGCGACCCCGAGCACGAGGATCACAAGGACAACGCCGATGGCCGCGGCCACGTCGGGCTGACCCTGCTGCAGGCCCTTCTGATACATGATGAGCACCGGCGAGGCCGAGGCGCCGTCGGGGCCGCCGCCGCCCGTGAGTAGATAAGGCTCTGTGAACAGGTTCGCGCCCGTGACGGTGGAGACGAGAAGCACGAGCACTGTTGCGGGCCGCACACCGGGCACGGTCACCGAGAAGAAGCTCCGAATGGGGCCGGCGCCGTCGGTCGACGCGGACTCGTAGAGCTCTTTCGGAATGCCCTGCAGGGCCGCGAGATAGAGAAGAATGTAGAAGCCGAGCTGCTTCCAGGTGACGAAGAATGCGATCGTGGGCATCGCCCATGCCGAGTTGATGAGCCACGACGGATCAGGGGCGAGCGGACCGAGCACCGCGTTCACGAGTCCGTCGCCATTGAAGAGGAACAACCAGATGGCCACGACGGCCACGCTCGCTGTCACATAGGGCACATAGTAGGCGACGCGCAAGAACGTGCGGAAGTGCACGATGCGGTTCAGGCCCGAGGCGAGCAGCAGGGACAGCACGACGGTCAGCGGAACGTTGATGAGGAGAAAGACGCCCACGTTGCCGAACGAGCGGATGACCGCGGGATCTTGGAACGCCGTCAGATAGTTGGTCAGACCCACGAACGGCCGGTCGGCCTCGAAGCCGGGCGCCGTGAAGAAGAAGTCGTGGAACGAGATCCAGACGGAGTAGATGAGCGGATAGGCGAAAACCGCAATCACGAACACCAGGTAGGGGGCGCTGAACAGAAGTCCGAGCGGGTTGCGGCCGAAGATTCGACGCGTACGGCCGACAGGACGGGGCGGGTTCTCGATGAGTGTGGTCATGGTCGTCTCCCTTACGGCTGCTTCGCGATGTCGTCGATCTTGGCCGCCGCATCGGCTAGGGCTTGCTTGACGTCTTTGCCGCCGAAGATCACCGATTGAGACCACTGGTCGCGGAAAGCCTGCAATATCTGCACCGTGTTCGGGCCGGCGGGAACGTCGACCGTTCGGCTGGCCTGATCGCCGAACTCGGCATAGGCCGGATTGGCTTCGAAGTAGTCGGGGAAGGTGTCGAGCAGATCCGCGCGCAACGGCATCTGGCCGGTGGTCTCGAGCAGCTTCCTGTCCTGCTCGAGGCTGGTCGAGAATTTCGCCACGTCCCACGCCGTTCCCTGGTTCACGCACGCCGTGTAGAAGCCGATGTTCTTCGCGTCGCTGAACGTGTAGGTCTCGTCGGCGGCGATTCCATCTTGAGTGGGAACCGGAACGGAACCCCAGTTCACGCCTTCGTAGACCGACACCGCCCACGGGCCGACGATCGCCATGGCCGCCTTGCCGTCGGCGAAGGCGTCGCCCGTGTACTTCTCCTGCCCGGCGAGGCCGTCGGTGTAGAGAGTCGACCAGAATTCGCCGACTCCCTCGCCGGCCTCGTCGTCGAAGGTGGACCTGCCGTCCTCCACGACGAGCTTTCCGCCCGTCTGGGCGGCGTACAGCGGATAGAAGTCGAACTGCATCTGGAAGAACTCGCTCGTCGGCGCGGGCCAGATCGCGTAGTCGGCGCCACCCTTGGCGACGACGGTCTTCGAAGCAGCGAGGAAATCATCGTAGGTGGACAGCTGCGGATCGTCGGGGTCGAGTCCGGCCTTGTCGAAGATGTCCTTGTTGTAGAAGATCACGACCGGGTTCGACTTCCAGGGGATCTGGAAGTAGTCGCCGTCGGCGTTCTGGTACTGCGTCGACAACGCACCCGACCGCCCCTCGACGAATTCCGCGCCATCCGGCAACGACGAGATGTCGACGAGCCCGCCCGCCTTCTCGAATTGGCCCACGGCGCTCGGCGCCGTGTTGTAGATGAGGCAGGGAGCGTTGCCCGCCGTGATGGCGGCTCCGATGACCTCCTCGCTCGACCTTCCCGCGGGAATCTCCTGCCCGGTGACCTTCTCATCGGGATGCTCCGCGTTCCACGCCTCGACCATCTGCTTGCCCCAGGCGACCTCCTGCTCGTTGTTCGAGTACCAGATCGTGATTGGTCCATGTTTATCGGGCGATCCTCCCGACCCCGCCCGCGAGCACGCCGTCAGGGCCAACGCCGCCACGACAAGTGCGGCCGCAGCCACAACGCGTCTCTTCTTCATCGTCATCTCCTGTCTCGGGCGGCAACGCTGCAGCCCTCGTCTATGCCGGTTCGCCGGGCGCCTTCGCCGTCGACGATCGGACTACCAGTCGTGCGGGCTGCAACTCGACGTCGTTAACGGACTCGCCGCCCACCAGCCGAAGCAGAACGTCCGCGGCCGTGAATCCCCAGCCCCGCGCATCCGTCGCCACGGTCGTGAGCGCGGGCTCGATGTAACGCCCGATCGCAGAGTCGTCGAAGCCGAGGATCGACAGTTGGGAAGGTACGTCGAGGCCGGCACGTCGGGCGACTCCGATTCCGGCGATCGCCATCGCGTCGTTCGCATAGACGATCGCGGCCGGGGGAGCGGAGGCGGACATGAGCTGGGAGGTTGCGCGGGCACCGTCCGCCGCGCTGAAGTTCGTCTCGACCACGACCGGTTGCGCCTGCGGGAAGTCAGCCATTGCGTGCAGAAACGACGCCTTGCGTTTGGCCGCGTGCACCATGCGGTCGGGCCCGGCGACGTGTGCGATGCGTGTGTGGCCGAGATCGACGAGGTGACGAACGGCATCGTGGATGGCCAGGTCGTCGTCGAGCGTAACGGCGGGCGGGGCCGTCGCGTCGGTGTCGGGTCGGCCGAGGGTGACCGCGCGCAGGCCGATGTCGCCGAGAAGTGCGATGCGGGAGTCGTTTGATCGGAGGTCGGTCAGGATGACCCCGTCGACGCGTCGCTCGGATGCCAGCCTGCGGTACGTCGCCTCTTCGAGGTGCTCGTCGGGCACGACGCTCAGCACCAGCGACTGACCTCGTGGGGCCAGCACTTGTTCGACGCCCGAGATGAACGAGGGAAAGAACGAGTCGTCGGCGATGATCTCCGGATCGCGCGCGATGACCAGGCCTACGGCGAACGACTGATCAGCGCTCAGCGAGCGGGCCCGAATGCTCGGGGACCACCCCAACTCGTCGGCTGCGGCGAGGATGCGGGTTCGGCTTTCGGGCGATACCCCCGGGCGCCCATTCAGGGCGAATGAGACGAGACCCTTGCTGACTCCGGCGACACGCGCGACGTCGGCGATGGTCGGGCGAGATGCGTCCATCGCGGTCTCCTCATCGAGTCGGCGGGCCGGTCAGTTCGTGTGGGGCGCTGATCTAAACCGGTTTAGGGACACGGTAGACCTCGACGGCGTCATGGTCAAGAGAGGTGTTCGGTATCCTCGGAAGTGGCTCACGCCCCCATAGCCCAATCGGCAGAGGCAGACGACTTAAAATCGTTTCAGTCAGGGTTCGAGTCCCTGTGGGGGTACATCTGCCAGTGAGCGCTGGTCGCGGCTCGACGATCCGACCGCACCTGTCGATCGCAACAGGTACCGGGGCGCCGTCCCTGGGTCTGTCCATCGCATCGGGTCGATGACGTCGTCGTCATCTTGCTTCATTTGTCGAGGATTTGATTGTTTGCGCGTTCATCACGCTGCCAATGGCGGGCGACGGAACCGCATCTGTGAGCGGGCGGGCATAGTGAGATCGGAAGCGAGATTCCCCGGCTGAAGGAGAACCGATGACAAGCACACCGTCCGGCCCACCTGTATCGGCCTGGGCGCCGATGGCGATCACGGCGTTCCGTGTTCTCTGGTTCGCGCAATTGGGAAGCAACATCGGCAGCTGGATGCAGACGGTCGGCGCCCAGTGGTACTTGGTCGAAGCCGCGGCGGGGGCCACCATCATCGCGCTCGTCCAGACGGCCAGCCTGGCGCCGGCGGTCATCTTCTCGCTGCCTGCTGGCGTGCTGTCGGACTCGCTCGATCGACGCCGGCTGCTCATCTGGGGATCGGCCGCGAGCGCTGTGATCGCCGCGGGCTTGACTGTCGTCGCCGCGTCGAACGCGCTCACGCCACTGACGATTCTGGGCTTCACCTTCCTGCTGGGCATCACCTCGACGCTGACCTCGCCAGCCTGGCAGGCCATCCAGCCCGAGCTCGTTCCGCGCAACCTCATCGCCTCGTCATCTGCGCTCGGCGGGGTCACGGTGAATGGGGCGCGGGCCGTTGGGCCCGCTCTCGCCGGCGTCATCCTCTCGGCCTTCGGGGCACCTGTCGTCTTCGGGATCAACGCACTGAGCTTCGTCGGCGCGGTCCTCGCCCTCTGGTGGTGGAAGCGGCCGCCGCAGACGGGCCTCGACGACCGAGAACCGTTTGGCGCTGCACTTCGAGCAGGAGTGCGCTACGTCGCATCGGCCCGACTTGTGCGGCGCATCCTCGTTCGCTCCGCGCTCTTCGCCCTGCCCGCAAGTGCCCTCTGGGCGCTGCTCCCCGTCACAGCGAAACGACTCGACCTGGACTCGAGTGGATACGGACTGCTGCTCGGCGCCGTCGGGCTCGGTGCCGTTCTCGGCATCTTCGCCCTGCCGATCGCGCGCAAGCGCGTCTCGGACAATGCCATAGTCGCAGCCAGCGCCATCCTGTTCGCGGCCGGCACCATCGCGGCGGCCCTCCTGCCGTTCGTGCCCACTCTGGTGCTGCTCGTGCTCGCGGGCCTGGCCTGGATCGGCACTCTCACGGTGCTGAATGCCGCCCTGCAGCTCACGCTGCCGCAGTGGGTGCGGTCACGCGGGGCATCCATCTACATCCTGGTCTTCATGGGAACGATGGCCGTCGGGTCGTTCGCCTGGGGCCTCGTCGCCCAGGCACTCGGCACAACGACCGCTCTCGCCGCCGCGGCCGTGCTGCTGCTCCTCGTCGCGGCCAGCGTTCGAGGCCTGCCTCTTCTGCCGGGAACCGGAACAGTCGACCGCACCATCTCCATGTCGTGGCCGACGCCGACCCTGGTGTTCGAGCCCGATCCCGCAGACGGCCCCATGCTCGTCCAGATCTCTTACACGGTGCGGGCCGCGTCGCTCGACGCGTTTGTGGATGCCATGGGTCAGGTTGAACGGTCGCGTCGCCGGACGGGTGGCTCTCGCTGGCAGCTCTACCGCAGCGGTGAGGTGACCGACGCCTTTCTCGAGTCGTTCATCGTGCCATCGTGGGCGGAGTATCGACGGCAGGAGACCCAGCGCCTCACCGGACGCGACCGTGAGATCCGTGCCGCAGCCATGACCCATGTCGATGGCGACACAGTGGAACGCCACTATTTTCCCCATGATCCGAATGAACACCGCCGTCACGTCTAGACATTCGTCTATACCCGCCGTCGCAGACAGCTCCTACCGTGATGCTCACCGAGTCCAACGTCATCCAAGGAGTTCACATGTCCACGCAATCCGAAGCGCTGAGAAGTGCTGACCGCGTTGTCTCCACCGTCGCCCGTCACGGTGTGAAGTACATCTTCGGTATCCCTGGTGCGAAGGTCGACGCGATCTTCGATGCCCTCGAAGACGGTGGCCCCGAACTGATCGTGTGTCGTCACGAGCAGAACGCCGCGTTCATGGCCGGGGCCATCGGTCGACTCACCGGGGTCCCCGGCGTCGTACTGGTCACTTCAGGCCCCGGCACGACGAACCTCGCGACCGGGCTCCTCACGGCAAACACGGAACAGGATCCCGTTGTGGCGCTGGCTGGCTCCGTTCAGCTCTCGGATCGCCTCAAGCGCACGCACCAGTCGATGGACGCGGCCGCGTTCCTCTCGACCGTCACCAAGTCCACCGTCGAGTCCACGGATGCGGACGATGTGTCAGAAGCTGTGGCCAACGCCTTCCGTGCCGCGATCGACGAGCCGAAGGGCGCCGCTGCCGTCGTCCTGTCGGCAAGCGTGCTGAAGACACCGACCACGTTCGAGATCACGGATATCGCCCCGAAAGCGCAATACGGCCCTGCGGTGCAGGCCGACATCACCCGTGCCGCCGAACTCATCAAAGCAGCCAAGACTCCGGTGCTGCTGGTCGGGCTGAGGGGTGCAACCGATGAGGCGACCGCCGCGGTGCGCTCGCTTCTCACGGCAACCGGGCTTCCGATCGTCGAGACATTCCAAGCCGCCGGGGTCGTCTCTCGCGAGCTCGAAGACCAGTACATCGGTCGTGTCGGTCTGTTCCAGAATCAGCCCGGCGATCTCGTGCTCTACGACGCCGACGTCGTTGTGACCATCGGTTATGACGCGGTCGAGTACGACCCGGTCATCTGGAACGAAGACGTCTCCAGAACCATCATCCATCTCGATGTCGTGTCTCCGGACATGGACAATCACTACCAGCCGACACTGGAGCTGCGAGGCGACATAGCCGCAACAGTCGACGCCCTCGTGCCGCTTCTCGATGGGCTCGTGGTGAGCGAGCAGCAGCAGACGCGTCTCGCAGCCCACCGCGCGGCGCTGGCCGCGCTCGACGATGAGGCGAGAGCGACTCCGGACTCGGACCAGGGTGTCAACCCTGCAGCCCTCGTGCTTCGCATGCGCGAACTCCTCGACGATGATGCCACGGTGGCGGTGGACATGGGCTCCAATTACATCTTCACGGCCCGCCACTTCCGCGTGTACGAACCCCGTCACATCCTGTTCTCGAATGGGCAGCAGACCCTCGGCGTTGCCATGCCGTGGGCTATCGCCGCGAGTCTCGTGCGCCCCGGAACCCACGTCGTTTCCATCTCGGGCGATGGAGGGTTCCTGTTCTCCGTTCAGGAATTGGAAACGGCTACGCGTCTCGGCGTCACCTTCACCCACGTCATCATGCGCGACAACACGTACAACATGGTCGCTTTCCAGGAGGAGCTGAAATACGGGCGCACTTCTGGGATTCAGCTCGGAGACTACGACTCCGTGGCTCTGGCGGAAGCGTTCGGGGCGAAGGGCCACAAGGTGACGACTCTGGATGAGTTCTCGACCGTGTTCTCGGCCTCGCTCAACGAGCCCGGAGTGTCGATCATCGATATCTGGGTCGACTACAGCAAGAACACCGACATCGCCAAGGACCTGCCGGAGGACGCGTTCGAATGAGCAATGCAGCGATCGACACGAACGACGACTACTCGGTCTACCAGACCTCTACCATCTCGGCCCTGCTGGCCGGCGTGTACGACGGAACCGTGACCGTCTCGGAGCTCCTCGCTCACGGCGACTTCGGATTGGGCACCTTCAACCACCTCGACGGGGAGATGATCGTCCTCGACGGGGTCTGCTACCACCTGCGATCAGATGGTTCGGTGACAGTCGCCACGGGAACGGAGCAAACGCCGTTCGCGGCTGTCACGTATTTCCACGCCAAACACGAACTCGCCATCGACACGGTGACTACGCGCCATGCCCTCACCGCTCTGATAGACGGCACCATCAACAGTGCGAATGTGGGAGCGTCCATCCGAATCTCCGGAACCTTCGACAGCGTTCGGACCCGAACGGTGGGGGAGCAGAAAAAGCCGTACCCCCCGCTCGTCGACGCCGCCGCCGGCCAGGCGGAGAACACGCTCACTCAGGTGACAGGGACGATCGCCGGATACCGGACTCCGCCGTTCGAAGACGAGATATCCGTGGCGGGTTACCACCTCCACTTCATCGACGACTCCCGCACCCGCGGAGGTCATGTGCTCGACTTCGTGCTCAGCAGCGGGAAGGTGGACATATCTCCGATCAGTGAGCTGCACCTCAGCCTCCCCGAGACGACGGAGTTTCTCGACGCCACGATCTCTACCGACGTCGCCGCTGACGAGAACCAAGCCGAAGGCGGGTCGTAGCACTCGGGCGTTGTCGCCGACCGAGCCCTTCGGTACGGGCCTGCCTCGCTAGGAGGCGCGCGGTCCCTTCGGGGGATAGCCGATCTCGGCTCGGGTGGGGGGATTGGCTCCGGGACGCGAGACGGTGATGGCGGCGCAGCGCACCGCGTAGTCGCCGATGTCCGTGAGCAGCGCAGCGTCGAACGCGTGGCCGCTCCTCAGATCAGCGGTCGACACGCCCTCGTCGCGTAGTTCGGCGATGAAGTCGATGAGCGCACTCATGAACGAATCGCCCGCGCCGATGGTGTCGGCGACCTCCACGACGATTCCCGCGACGGTCAGCCGCAGTGAGCGCGTCGCCAGCATCGCACCGGCGCTGCCGAGGGTCAGCGTCACGAGCCCGACGCCGAGACGCAGGATGTGCTCGACGACGGCCTCGAGACCCAGTTCGGGGTAAAGCCACTCGGCGTCTTCGTCGCTGAGCTTCACGATGCCCGCGAGCGACGCGATCTGCTCGAATCGAGCGAGTGCCGCCTCGTGGTCGGTCACGATGCTCGGTCGCATGTTGGGGTCGAAGCAGATGAGGGGTGGTCGTTCGGAATCGACCAGTTGCCTCAGCAGCGACACGACGGTGCTTCCGCCGGGTTCGAGGAACGCTCCGATCGATCCGACGTGCACGATCTCCGATCCGTCGAGCACCGCGTCGTCGATGCTGAGACCGAGCGGAAGCGACCAGCGGAGGTCGAAGACATAGTCGGCCGATCCGTCTGCCTTGAGGTAGGCCGTGGCCGTCGAGCTCGGCTCGTCGCGGATCGAGCCGGCGGCCAGGCTGACGCCCGCTTCGCTCAGATGCTCCGCGATCGCCGCCCCGCGGGCATCGTCGCCGATATGCGTGACGAGGGAGACGGGCCTGTTCAGCCGTGCCAGTCCCAGTGCGATGTTCATCGGCGATCCGCCGGGGTGTTCCACGCTGGGTGCTTCGCCGGAGCCCACGATCACGTCGACGAGGGATTCACCGATTGCGGTGACTGCGGTGAGCGAGTGCGACACAGGGGGCCTTTCGGGGCATGGAAACGGCTCTGCCTGCCCGAGAAGCAGCAGGCAGAGCCATTGTCGGGAGTGATCAGTTCGAAAGCGGCTGCAGCCAGGTTAGCTGCGACCCGTCTTCGACGATCAGGGGAGCGAGCCGCTCGTTGAAGACACGACCGTAGGACGCGCCGATGTGCGCCGCGAACGCGTCGTCATCGCGATAGACCTCGTAGACGAAGAAACGGGCGGGCTCAGCGCTCAGACGAGAGGGGGCGAACTCGATGCATCCGGGTTCGCGCCTCACGTCGTCTGCCAGCCCTGCCAGAAGCTCGGCCACGGTCTCCTCGCATCCGGGTCGCGCCGTGAACTCGGCGAACAACACCTTCGAGGCGGGGGCGACGGCGCTCACGCGGTGGCCGCACCCGTCATGATGGCGACGGCGTCGGTCATCGAGTGCGACTGCGGCGTGATGGTCGCCGCCCTCTTTCCCAGGCGCTGAATGTGGATGCGATCGGCCACGTCGAACACGTGCGGCATGTTGTGACTGATCAGGATGACGGGCACGCCACGATCGCGCAGATTGCGGATCAGCTCGAGAACCTGGTTCGACTCGCGAACACCGAGGGCAGCTGTCGGCTCGTCCAAGACGACGACCTTCGACCCGAAGGCCGCGGAACGCGCAACGGCCACAGCCTGGCGTTGTCCGCCGGAGAGATTCTCGACGGGCACAGTGACGTCTTGAAGCGTCGAGATGCCGAGCTTCGTGAGCTCCTCCTTCGCCTCGCGCCGCATTCCCGCGGTGTCGAGCACACGGAAGACCGATCCAAGGATGCCCTTCTTGCGCTTCTCTCGACCGAGGTAGAGATTCGACGCCACGTCGAGGGCCGGGGAGACGGCGAGGTTCTGGTAGACGGTCTCGATGCCTGCCGAGCGGGCATCCTGCGGCCGCTTGAACGAGACCCGTTTGCCGTCGAGGAAGATCTCACCCTCGTCGGGAATCTCGGCACCGGTGAGGCACTTGATGAGGGTCGACTTTCCGGCTCCGTTGTCGCCGATGATGGCGAGCACTTCGCCGGGGTAGAGCTCGAGGCTCACGCCGTCGAGGCCTACGACCCGGCCGTAGGTCTTGACGAGACGACGGGCCTGCAGAACCGGCGTGCGTGTCTCGGCTTCGGGAACGACGTTGTCTGTGATGGTCACTTGCGTACCTTTCGAATCCACTGGTCGACGCCGACCGCGACGATGATGAGAATGCCCACGGCGAGCGTCTGGTAGAGCACGTCGAGTCCGGCGAGCGAGAGCCCGTTGCGGAAGACACCGACGATGAGGGCGCCGAGCAAGGTGCCCCAGATGGTGCCTCGACCGCCGAACAGGCTCGTTCCGCCGATCACGACGGCCGTGATCGAGTCGAGGTTGAGGTCTGCTCCGGCATTCGGGCTGGCCGCGTTGCTGCGACCGATCTGAATCCAGGCGCCGATGGCCAGGATGGCGCCGGCAGCGATGTACACGCTGACGAGCACGCGGTTGACACTGATTCCGGCGAGGCGTGCGGCCTCCTTGTCGTCACCCACCGCGTAAACATGACGACCCCAGGCCGTCTTGCCCAGAATGAAGGCCACGACGATGTAGAGCGCGAGCATGATGATCACGCCGAAGCTGACCCGCACACCGAAGAGGTCGAAGGTCTGGCCCGTCGAGGGCAGCAGTTCCGGCATGTCGGAGCCACGAACGGTGGAGCCGGCGGAGTACAGCAGGGTGAGGGCGACGAAGATGTTCAGGGTTCCGAGGGTCACGATGAACGGAGGAAGCCTGAGCTTCGTGACGAGCAGACCGTTGAACAGACCCGCGGCAACGGCGACCAGGATGCCGATGAGCAGAGCCAGGAAGGCGGGCACTCCGTTCTGGGTGGCGGTCTGAGCCATCACCATCGAGGCGAGCACCATCACGGCACCGACCGAGAGATCGATTCCCGCGGTGAGGATGATCAAGGTCTGCGCGACGGCGAGGGTTCCGACGACGGCGACCTGCTGAGTGATCAGCGAGAGATTGGCGGGGGCGAGGAATCGGTCGTTGAGGATGCCGAAGACGATGACGGCGATGACGAGAACCACGGCCGGGCTGACGGCCGGGTAGCGGTGGAGGACGCCTCGCACGCGGTCGATGGGCGTGCGGCGGTCGAGAAATTCAGAAGCGAGAGCGAGTGAAGAGGTCGGTGGGTTGGTCACCGGGTTGGGAGAAGTCACGAGAGCCTTTCTGGGGGAGGTGGAGCAGGAGGATGCAGGGGGCGGAGCATTGCTCCACCCCCTGCCGTCGGATTATTTGCCCCAGCAGATGTCGGTAGCGTCGGCAGCGGTGATGCTGTCGAGTCCGTCGACGGGCTTCTCGGTGACCAGCTTCGAGCCGGTGTCGAAGAAGTCGAGTCCTGCGCTGGTCGACGGCTTGGTGCCGTCGGTGGCGAGCTTGGCGATGGCCTCGACACCGAGCTCGGCCATCTTCACGGGGTACTGCTGTGCCGTGGCTCCGATGACGCCGTCGGCTACGTTCTTGACGCCGGCGCAGCCGCCGTCGATCGAGACGAGCAGCACGTCCTTCTCTTTTCCTGCGGCCTGCAGAGCCTGGTATGCGCCGTACGCAGCAGGCTCGTTGATCGTGTAGACCACGTTGATGTCGGAGTTCTTCGACAGCAGGGTCTCCATCGCCGTGCGGCCGCCATCTTCGGCTCCGTCGGTCGCCTCGTTGCCGACGAGCTCGTACTCGCCGCCGCTGTACTTGCCGGTCTTGGCCTCATCGCCGTTCTTCTTGTCGTCGGCGGTGTCGATGCCCATTCCGGTCAGGAATCCCTGGTCGCGGTTGTAGTCGACCGAGACGACCTTGTCGTTGAAGAGGTCGAGCATGGCGATGGTGGCCTTCTTGCCACCGAGCTGTGCTGCGGTCCACTTGCCGATCGACTCTCCGGCGGTGAAGTTGTCGGTGGCGAAGGTGATGTCGACGGCGTCGGCGGGGTCGGGGGCCGTGTCGAGGGCGATCACATAGAGACCGGCGTCGCGTGCCTTCTGAATGGCGTCGACGACCGACGGACCGTTGGGCGTGATGAGGATGCCCTTGTCTCCCTTTGAGATCGCGTTCTCGATGGCCTGGATCTGAGTGTCCTCGTCGCCATCTTCCTTGCCGGCCGCCAGCGTCAGCTTGACGCCGGCCTTGTCGGCCGCGGCCTTCGCGCCGTCTTCCATGGCGACGAAGAAGGGGTTCGTCGTGGTCTTGACGATGAGCGTGACGCCGACGTCGCCGCTGCCGGCCGAGTCGGTGCTGGTCGATGCTCCGCCGCTCGAGCAGGCGGCGAGCCCCACGGATGCGACGAGCGCGATGGTGCCAAGGCCGGCTAGCCGGGCGATGGGCGATTTGCGTGTGTTCATGGAGTCCTCATTGGCTCAGGGGGCGATCTGCCCGACAACGATGTCAGGTATAGGTATAGGCGCCTTCGATTAGTAGAGTCAAGTTAATCCTCGAAGAAGAAGAGCAGTTATGACATCGTTATCAGACCCCCGGCGAAGCGAAGCGCTTCGTCGCCGTCCCACCATGAAGAACGTGGCCGACCTGGCGGGCGTCGGGGTCAAGACCGTTTCTCGCGTGATCAATCGTGAACCGCACGTGTCGGAGGAGACCATCGCGCGGGTGCGCCGGGCTGCCGAACAATTGCAGTATCAACCGGATATCCACGCCGGGAATCTGCGACGGGCCGACCGTCGAACCGACACGCTCGGTCTGCTCGTCGGAAGCGTGGCCAACCCGTTCTCGGCCGCGGTTCATCGAGCGGTCGAAGACATCGCGCTCGAGCGACATGTGGCGGTCTTCGCCTCGAGCCTCGACGAGGATCCGGAGCGCGAGCTCTCGTCGGTGAACGCCTTTCTTCGCCGGAGAGTCGATGGACTGATCCTCACGACGATCCAGCCGAGTCAGGCCTATCTCGGGTCTCAGCTCGATCAGGGTATCCCCATCGTCTTCGTCGACCGCAGGCCCCACGGAATCGAGGCGGACGCCGTGATCACGGAGAACGCCGAAGGGGCCGCCGGGGCCGTCGAGCATCTTCTCGCCGTCGGTCACCGCCGTATCGCCTATCTCGGCGACGACGAGAAGATCTTCACGGCCAGGGAGCGCAAGCGCGGCTACCTCGACACGCTTCGGCGTCATGGTGTTGCGCCAGACGAGCGGATCATCGTGGACAATCTCGACGACGAGGGCAAGGCATCCGATGCTGTCGCTCGACTGCTCGCGCTCGATGACCCGCCGACGGCCATCTTCAGCGCACAGAACCTCATCACGCTCGGAGTGATCACCTCGCTGAGGTCGGCAGGGGCATCGACGCGAGTCGCCCTCGTCGGTTTCGACGACGTGCCCATGGCCGCTCTGCTCGAGCCGGCGATCACCGTCGTGGCGCAGGATCCCACCTCGATCGGAGAGATCGCGGCACGCCGTGTCTTCGAGCGGCTAGACGGACTCGACGAACCGGCGCGCGACTTCGTCGTGCCGACCCGACTCGTCGTGAGGGGCTCGGGGGAGATCCCGCCGGCTTGAGCCGTTCGAAGGACAATTCACGGTGCTCCTTGAATTGTTCGGTGGACATTCCGTAGCATCGCTCGCGATCGATGACATCGATGTCATCGCGACAACGCGCAGCGAAGGGCGTCCCGTGAAGCATCACGACAAACAACAACAGCAATGGAGAAATCGACCCGGAACAACCACGAGAATCGTGGCGGCGGCCGGGGCCTGTCTGCTCGTGGCCGCCGGGGTCTCGGGTGCCACCTCGGCGGCGGCGGCTGATCCGGTGACTGTATCGCCGGCGCAGTCCATCGGCTCGGCAGCGGTGTCCGACGTGGCCCCTCCTGCCGAGCCGTATCGCCCCTACCTCGGGTACAGCCCCGAGAAGAACTGGATGAACGACCCCAACGGTCTCGTCTACTACGAGGGCGTCTACCACCTCTTCTACCAGTACAACCCCTTCGGCACGACCTGGGGCAACATGAGTTGGGGCCACGCCACGAGCACCGATCTCGTGCACTGGTCTGAGCAGCCGCTGGCGATTCCCCAAGATGCCGACGCGGACATCTTCTCGGGCTCCATCGTCGTAGACCACGACAACACCTCCGGTTTCGGAACGGCGGACAACCCTCCGCTGGTGGCCATGTACACGGCCGCGTACAAGACCGGCAAGCAGGCTCAGGCGCTCGCCTACAGCACCGACGCGGGCACGACCTGGACCAAGTACTCCGGCAACCCCATCCTCGATCGCGACTCGAACAACTTCAGAGACCCGCACATGTTCTGGTACGACGGCGGCTCGCCCGAGAACTCCTACTGGGTCGTGGCTACCGTCGAGGCGACCGAACACCGCGTGCTGCTCTACCGCTCTGACAATCTGGTCGACTGGAGCTACCTCAGCGACTTCGGCCCTGCCAACGCCACGGGTGGCGTATGGGAATGCCCCGATCTCTTTCCGCTCGCCGTCGACGGCGATCCAGCCAACACCAAGTGGGTGATGGTGGTGAATCTCAACCCGGGCGCGGTGTCCGGCGGTTCTGGCGGGCAGTACTTCGTGGGTGATTTCGACGGCACCACCTTCACGTCGGACACCACGCAGCCGACCGACTCGCTGCCCGAGGGTGACCTCTTCGCTGGATTCGACGATGGCACCTACTCAGGATGGGCCGTCGACAACGAGCCGGGAAACTGGAAGAACGGACCGTTCGGAGACCAGCCGGCCGCCGGCGCGATCGACGGACAGCAGACGGTCGTCGGCCAGGTCGGGTCTGGACTCATCAACGGATTCAACGATGGCGACTGGCCGATCGGACGCGTGTCGTCGCCGGACTTCACGATCAGCAAGGACTACGTCAACTTCCTGGTCGGAGGCGGCAAGCATGCTCACCTCGACGGCGGTCAGCTGGGCAATGAGCCGCCCGTCGGCAGTGAGCTTCTCTTCGACGGCTTCGAGTACGCGGGCACCGAGAGCGTGGTCGATCACGGGTGGACAGTGTCGGGCGACTTCGTGGCGGAGCGCAATCCTTCCACCTCGGGCGGCGACTACGCCATCGGAGCCAAACGCATCAACACCTGGGAGGGCGGGGCCAGGGGAGACGACAACACCGGAACCCTCACCTCGGGGTCTTTCACCATCGACAAGTCCTTCGTCAGCATGCTCGTCGGGGGCGGAAAACGCGACGCGTCGAGCGGCCAGGTTCTGCAGGTCGAACTTCTCGTCGACGGAGCGGTCGTCGCGGCGGCGTCAGGCGACAACGACGGCGCCTTGAACTGGAAGAGCTGGGATGTCAGCGCGTACCAGGGCAAGCAGGCTCAGCTACGAGTGAACGACCAGGCGACCGGCGGATGGGGCCATCTCACCCTCGACGAGGTCGTTCTGGCCGACAGCCCTGCCCTTGTGCGAAGCAGTGAGACCTCCGTCAACCTCGTCGTCGACGGCCAGGTGGCTCGAAGCTCCACCGGCAACGACAGCGAGACCCTGGACTGGTCCGCATGGGACGTCTCCGATCTCATCGGCACGACGGCACACATCGAGGTGGTCGACAACAATCGCGCCGGATGGGGGCACGTTCTCGCCGACCAGTTCATGTTCTCGGACACGGCCGCCGCGCCCCGCATCGAGTCGTACGACTGGCTCGACTGGGGGCGTGACTTCTATGCGGGAGTCACCTACGACAACGCGCCCGACGGCAAACGCATCATGATCGCCTGGATGAACAACTGGGAGTATGCGAACGACATCCCGACCGGCCAGTGGAGGAGCGCCATGGCTCTGCCTCGCGAGCTCTCGCTGCAGACCATCGATGGGCGTCCGCGGCTCGTCTCCGAGGTCACGCCTCAGGTCGATGGGTTGGCCAAGCCGTTCGCCGCGGTGTCGGTGCCCGCCGGTGCCGTCTCCGAGGGCACGACGGCCCTACCGGTCGACGGCGTCGGTGCGGTGTACCGGGTGGATGCCGTTCTCAAGCCGGGTACGGCGTCGAGCTTCGGGCTCGCCCTGCGCACGTCGAGCGACGGCGCGCAGTCGACACCGCTCACCTACGACACCGCATCCGGGTCGTTGAGTCTGGATCGTCGCACGTCGGGTGATGTGTCATTCAACCCGACCTTCTCGTCTGTCGAGACGGCACCCGTGGCCTTGGATAGCGATGGCCGTCTGGGGCTCGAGGTGTACGTCGACAATGCGTCGGTGCAGGCTTTCGCCCAGGGAGGCGGGACGACGATCACGGATCAGGTGTTCCCCGACCCGTCGTCGACGGGAATCTCGCTCGTGTCGAACGGAGGCTCCGCCGAGATCGAGAGCCTGACGATCACGCCGCTGTACGGCGGAATGTACGATCCGCAGACGGTGCTCGAGACGCCCGGTGCTCCGACCTCGGTTGCGGCGACGTCGACTGAGCAGGGTGTTGCCACCATCACCTGGGCAGCGCCGGATGACGACGGCGGATCGCCGGTCACGTCATATGTCGTGCGATCGGTCGCTGCGGACGCCAGGGCTGCGGGTCCGGTGTGCGAGGTCGCAGCGAACGAGTGCCGGGTAATCGGGCTCGAGCCCGGCTCCGTGGTGAGCTTCGCCGTGTCCGCTCGCACCGTGGTGGGAGAGGGCGCGAGCTCGGCTCCGGTCGACGTACGGATCGCCGACGCATCGGGAGCGGCGCCCGGCACGCCGTCGGTCGGCGCGCCATCTGCGCCGGCGGGGGCATCGACGGGCGGGCTCGCCGCTACGGGCCTCTCGGTCGGCTCCGCCGGGGCGCTGGCGGCGCTGCTGCTCGGAGTCGGGGCGGCGACGCTGTGGGCGAGAAAGCGCGCTCGTCGCAGCCGGGCCACGAGCTGAGTGAGCGTGTGCCGCGCACCGACGGGTGTGCGGCACACGGACGCGCGAGTACTCTCGGAGCGTGTCGACGATGACGGGGCACAGCAACCGGAGGTTCCCATGGGCAAGCTGATCTATTCGATGATCACCTCTCTCGACGGCTACGCCATCGATGCCGACGGCGGATTCGATTTCATGGAGGTCGGCGAGGAGGAACACGACTTCTTCGCAGGGCAGCTGCGGTCGGTGGGCACGTTCCTCTATGGCCGGCGCATGTACGAGACCATGGTCTTCTGGGAGACCGCGCATCTGCTCGAGGAGGCGCCCCCGTTCATCGTCGATTTCGCTCGCGTCTGGCAGGCCGCCGACAAGGTCGTCTACTCGACGACCTTGGAAGAGGTCACGAGCGAGCGGACGCGTATCGAGCGCTCCTTCGATGCTGCGGCGATCCGAGAGCTCAAGGCGGCGTCCGACAGCGACATCACGATCGACGGCCCCCATCTCGCGGCTCACGCCGTTCGCGCGGGTGTCGTCGACGAGTATCAGCCCGTCCTCGCGCCGAAGACCGTCGGAGGTGGGACACCCTTCTTTCCAGCCGGCGTCCGACTCGATCTCACGTTGCTCGACCAGCATCGGCTAACGGCCGGAGGGCTCTGGCTCCGCTATGTGCCCGCTACCCACGAGGGCGCGTGACGGGCATCGGCTACTCGGCGACGACCGGTCGCACGGCGACCCAGATGGCGCGGCCGGATGCGGCGGAGATCGTCGCGCGACCGGCTCGAAGACGTGTGATGGCATCATCGACCGCCTCGAGGTCGTCGGGCTCCAGGCCGTCGCCGAGCAGGGTGCGATTAAAGCCCAGCTGCAAGCCGAGGTAGCGAGCACCGTCTGGGGTGTCCGTCGATGCTGTCAGCGTGGCCTCGCTGCGCGCGATCGGTGCGAAACCGGCCGATTCGAGGGCGCGGGTCCAGTCGGCGACCACCGGGTAGCCACGCTCCGCGAGCGTGTTCACGACACGCTCACCGAGTCGAGAGCGTTCGGTGTCGAGGTCTGCCGGTTCGTAGGTCGTCTCGCCTGTCATCTCGATCACGACGAGCGCGCCTCCGGGGCGGAGGGCGTCGAACACCTGACGAAGAAGACGAGCGGGATCACCGACATGGTGCAGTGACAGAGCCGCCCACGCCAGATCGATCCCGTCGGGCAGATCGGCGATCCAGTCGTCGTCGAGGTCGGCCAGGTGGGCCTCGACGTTCGCGGCCACGCCCGCGTCTCTCGCGGCCTCGCGCAGGCGATCGAGCATGCCGACGGATGCGTCGATGCTGTGGATTCGGGCTCCGGGGAAGCGGTGGGCGAGCGCGACGGTTCCGGTTCCGGTGCCTGCGCCCAGATCGACGATCGTGCGGGGCTCGGTGATCATCGCGTGCGAGGCCTCATCCATGGCCTGAGCCAGCACCGGTGCGCCGAACAGGGCGTCGAGATCGAGCAGTTCTTCGAGCTCGGCGTGGTGGGCGGGTGCCGGTCCGAAGCCGGGACGGTCCGGATGCGAGTGGCGGGGTGCGGGGAAGGCGTGCGTCATACGACAACGCTACGCGAGGCATCCATTTTCGACATATGATCTTGCGTATGACGCAAGACATGATCGACGACGTGGTGCGCCAGCGCATCCGAAGCCTTCGGCTGTCGCTGGGCTGGACGCTCGACACTCTCGCGAGCCGGTGCTATCTCTCTCCGTCGACACTGAGCCGCATCGAGACCGGCCACCGGCGCATCGCCCTCGACCAGCTCGTGCCGATAGCCCAGGCGCTCGGTACGACTCTCGATCAACTCGTCGAACCGGAGGGCGACGACGACGTGGTGATCAGGCCGGAACCCGAGACGGGCGTCGGATCGACCATCTGGCTGTTGTCTCGCGATCGCGATCGCAGGGGCGTGATGATCGCCAAGATGCGCATCACGGCGGAGCGGGAGAAGACCGAGCAGCAGGTGCACCCCGGTTACGAGTGGTTCACGGTTCTCCAGGGGGTCCTCACCTTGCGCCTGGGCGAACGGACCATTCTCGTGCGCGAGGGCCAGGCGGCGGAGTTCTCGACGATGACACCGCACGCGCTCGAAGCTAATGACGGGCCCGTCGAGCTGCTCACGATCTTCGATCACGATGGAGAGCGCGCGCACCTACCCGGTCATCGACCGGCGAAGAGGTAGGCCCGATCGGTTCTGCCGCGGCAGCGTCGTGGCCGGAGCGGCGGCCAACAGCACGAGCACGAGGCCGATCACGGCCAGTCCTGCCCACCCGAGCGGAGTCAGTCGTTCGCCGATGACGAGTACGGCGAGCAGGGTGGCGACGGCGGGCTCGGCGATCGTGATCGTGGTGGCCGTGCTCGCCGGCACCCGGGCCAGGCCGATTCCGAAGAGCACGTAACCGAGGAACATCGGCACGAGCGCCATATACCCGGCGACGGCGAAGGCCTGCGATGACGCGAGCAACGGAGCCCCCGTGATCACGAGCACCGGAACCAGGAGCAGCCCTCCCATCCCGAAGACGGCGCCCATCGCCGCGCCGCGGCTCACCCCCTCGTGCATCAGTCGGTGCGCCGCCCACGAGTAGACGGCGTAGGTCGTGCCCGCGAGCAATCCGAGCACGATGCCCCAGACGGTGCCCGAGACAGAGGCTGCAGGGCCGTCGAGTCTCGCCGCGCACAGCATGACGCTGCCGATCACGCCCAGGCCGGCCGCGAGCATCCACCACCGACTCAGGGCGCGGCGGTCGACGACGCGTTCGAGGATGCCAGACGCCAGGGGTGCGGAGGCGAGGGAGACGACAGAGCCCACGGCGACTCCCGCCAGATGCATCGAGCTGTAGAAGGCGAGCGGGTAGACGGCCACGGAGACGGCGCCGAGAAGCACGATGCCGATCCGTGCACGAAGAGCGACGCGTGCTGCGCGCAGGGCGGGCAGCGCGACGGCAGCCTGCAACAGCCCGCCGATCCCCAACGCCGCGGATCCGATCGCCACGGGGCCCGCGGAGGGGGCGAAGGTCGCGGCGGTACCGGTGGTTCCCCACAGCACCGAGGTCACGAGGATGGCTGCCACGCCGACGAGGCGGGGCCTCGTCACACCGCGCCGTTCATGCTGCCGAGGCCGAAGCGCGCATCCACGCCGGGGCTGAACAGAACCGAGTCGGGTGCGGCGTCGACGATGCCCGGAAGCCCAGCGGCCGCGCAGAGTTCATCGTGCAGCGCGGTGACCCGGGCCGGATGGAGTACCCAGGGCTCGTGCTCGTTCGGAAGCCACAGGGTGCGGCCGAAGCGTTCTTGAAACAGTCCCCAGCGAGCGGTCAAGAACAGGGAGAGTGCGTCGTCGACCGTGCGCGTCTCATCGACCGCCACGTCGAGGCGGAAGCGTGGCTCCGGTGACCCGGGGCGCAGACCTCGCCGACGGGATGCGTACTGCCACCCGCCCGCGATCTGCCGCTGATCAGACCGCGCCCAGATGTAAGGGAGCCCGAAAAGGGCGCGGGCCGCGATCACGGCGGGCAGGCTGGATGCCTCGAGCGAGCGGAACACAACGCCCCGGCGTCCGGCCGCGTCGACGCCGTAGAGCCGCACGTTGACCTCGGTGAACGACCCCCAGCGCGAGGTCGGGGGCAGCGGGCCGATGCGCGCATCGCCGAGGCGGAAGGCGATGAGCCCCACCCACGCCGAGCCGTCGAAGAGATCGGGCACGACACCAGGCGGAAGGAGGGGTGCGACGATCGTGGGGTCGACCCGCCAGTGAACGAATGCGACCTGGCGCCATTCCTGGGCGGCGACGACGCCTCCGCGAAGTGGGGGAGCCGTGCGTGAGAGCTCCATTACGAGGCTGCCTTCTCGAGAGTGATGTCGCCGTCGTTGCGCAGCCTCACCCAACCGGTTCGAGGTGACCCGTCGGCTCGGCCGGCCAGCACCGGAGCCATGACGTCTGCCATGACGAGCTCTCCGAAATCGAGGCCCGTCAGGCTCTCCACGTCTTCGACGGGAACCTGGTAGCTGAGGTACGGTCCGAGCGGCGGCGGACCCCCGTCGATGAGGGCCTGCGCGCTCGCATCGTTGAGGTCGATGTCGACGAGTTGAGATGACTGATCCAGCACGAAGGCGGCCGCTCGGAGCGAGGCGATGCCATCGACGGCAGTGGTCCAGGCGGCCACTTTCCAGAACGCCTGCGGGATGCCCACACCGCGGTACAGCGGATCGTTCAGGGCGAGGACGGGAGAGGTGAAGACGCTGATCCGATTGCGGTTCGTCTGGGCGTAGGCAAGCACGTGGTCTTCCAGCCCGAGCCACAACTCCTTCGACTGGTTGAAGTCGCCGGCCTGCGGTGCCGCGTTCGGATAGGCGAAGGTGTCGAGGTTCGCCTGCTCCGCCGTCGCACGGTCTCCCCACACCGGATCTCTGCGCCGCACCAGGTGACCTCGGTCGAGGTCGTTGCGCGCGTACACGGCCTCTCCGACCTGTTCGTCCTCGGGGATCCTGTCATCGAGGTGCCAGTCGTCACCGCGCTCGATGTCGGTCAGTGCGTCGCCGTCGATGTTCACCCCCGTCGAGCGTGCGAGCCGTCTCACCGGATCGAGAAGGACGCTGAAGTGCGTGTAGCGCAGCTCTCGGAGGGGCGTTCCGGCCGTCGGCGCGGGTAGCGCTACAGGAACGGCGAGAAAGTCGGATCGGTACCCTGCGCGCTCCGGTGTCATGGCATCCATCGGCCCAGTCAACCACCTGCGCACCTCGCAAACGGCCCCTCTTTCGATCATCGTCGGAATTCGTGCGGCGGGGTGTCCGCCGCCCGGCCCGAGGTCTACCGTGAGCGTCATGCACGATGATGCCGCTTCTGTTCGTTCTCGCGCCGCGCTGAGTGATCTCCTGGCGTCATGGACGACGATTCCCGCGTTCCTGTGTGACCGCTTCTTCACAGTGCTGGCGTCGAACGCCGCCGCCGCCGCGTTGAGCCAGGGTTTCACAGAGGGCACCAACCTGGCGCGGTTCGCGTTTCTCGAGCCCGACGTCGATCGAGGGCACGCCAATTGGCACGAGGCGTCGGCGCAGATGGCGGCGCTGCTGAGGGAGTCGCTCGACGAGCACGAGCCGGACAGCGCTGTCGACACGATCGTGGGGGAGCTCTCGGTGCACAGTCGAGACTTCTCGGTCGCCTGGGCCGATGAATCACGCCGTGCGACGAGTCGAGGGATCGTGCCGTTCGACGACAGCCCGGTCGGTCGGATCACCTGCTCGTACTACATGTTGACCGTGCCCGAGAGCGACGACGATGTGCTCTTCATCTGGCAGCCGGTCGACGAGGTCTCTCGCAGCAGGCTCGACGAGCTCATCGAGCGGAGAAGAACCTCGGAATCGAACTGACGACGATCACTGGGCGTAGTCGATGGGCGATTCCCGGTGGGCATTCCACAGCCGCTCCAACTTGAGCGCGAGGTGGAGGCTGCTCCGCGCGGATCCATCGTGGAGCGCGTCGCGAACCGCCTCTGGTGCCTTGTCCAACCGGTAGTACAGGGTCGTGCGGTGGATGTGCAGTCGTGCGCACGCGTCGGAGATCCTGCCGGCGACGTCGAGATAGACCTCGACCGTCTCGCGGTAGATCGAGTTCACCGGTTCGAGCAGCACGTCGGCGGCGGGTGAGATGTCTCGCACCCGAACGGATCCCGGGGCGATGCGGCTCAGCATGATCCACGGGCCGAGCTGGTTGTGCCAGCCCATGTCTCCGAGCTCGGGCAGCGCGGCGAGGATGCCGGCGGCGCGGTGGGCCCGCTCGGCCACGGGTGCGAGGTCGTAGTCGGTGTGCTCGATGAGAGCTGCGCCGATGCCGAGCACACGCAGTTCGAAGCGGCTCGCGAACTCGCGGATCCGCTCGTCGAACGTCGTCGACTCGGGGCGTGCTCGAGTGACGAAGTACAGGCATCCGGCTCTCTCGCGCACGAACACGGCCTCCGCGCGAGACGATGCGGCGATGCGTGAGGCCAGCGCACGAGCGCGGTCTGCGCCGGCGTTCGGATCGACGATGACGGCCCACACAGACGAGTGGAAGCCGGGGTCGATCCGCTGATGCGCGACGGCGGTGCCGAAGGCCTCGTGGCGCCTTCCTGGATCGTCGTCGAGCAGCCGGGATTGGCCGATGCGGTCGTCTGTCAGATGGTAGAGACTCATGGTCGATGCAGCCCTCTGTCGCTCGAGCGGGTGATGACCGCGAGTCTATGAGCGGGGTCATGCCGCCCACCTGGCCGTGTCAGTACCACCCAGCGCACGTGTCCGTTTGTGCACCATGCTCGGCCCGACTCGCACTCACGCGGGCGCCGTCGACGCCTCCAGAATGAGAGCGGTTGCAACCGGAGCGCCGAGACGGGGGACGAGGGGATGGGCGGGTCATCGAGTCCGTTGGGGGAGTTCCTTCGCGCTCGCCGCGAACTCCTGCAACCCGAGGATGTCGGCCTGCCCCGTGAGGCCTCGCGTCGTGTTCCCGGACTACGCAGAGAAGAAGTCGCAGCGCGTGCCGACATCAGTCCCGAGTACTACCTCCGCATCGAACAGGGTCGCGACAGACGACCGTCCGAGCAGGTCGTGCGTTCGCTCGCGAAGGCCCTGATGCTCGATGACAACGGATTGACCTACCTGTCTCGGCTCGCGCGGCCTCGTCCGTACCTTCGCGCCGTGCGCGCATCCGTCGCGGTGAGCGAGAGCGTGACCCGGCTTCTCGAGCGGTGGAAGCAGACACCCGCCTATGTGACCGATGCGAATCTCGACGTGCTGGCGTCGAACCCCATGGCGCGTCTGATCGCCCCCGACATTCTCGTTCCCGGCACGAACCTGCTCGAGGCGGCGTATGAACGGCGAACGATGACGACGCTCATGCGCGCGGGAGATGGGGAGCCCGACGACGAGGAGATCATCCGCGAGTACGTCGCGGCCCTGCGCTTCAACGGCGACCCGCACGACGCCCGGCTTCAGGATGTCGTGGGTCGGCTCTCGACGAGGCACCTCTCGTTTCGCCGCATCTGGGCCGAGTACGACGTGAAACCGCTCAGCGCCGGAGTCACCGAGACTCTCATCGAGCCCTTCGGCACCGTTTCGCTGAACTGGCAGACACTCGGCATTCCGCGATCGCCGGGGCAATTTCTCACGACCTACATGGCAGAGCCCGGATCCACGGCTGCCGCTGCTCTGCGCGCCCTCTCGAGCGGAGCGTCGTCAGGCGATGAGGTCCCGATGCGTCGACTGGAACCGCCGCTGGTACTCGGAGGGAGTGATCGTGAAGCGCGCGACGAACGAGCGTCGTAGCGCCACGGGAGTCGCATAGCCCGAGCGTGCCGCGGCATCCGCCACCGAGGCCCCGGAATCGAGGAATGAGACGGCGAGGTCGAGGCGCATCGCGGTGACGTATTCCATGGGCGACATACCGACCTCGTCTCGCATGACGCGCGTCAGGTGCCTCGGACTCACGCTCGCGACCGCCGCCAGCGAGCCGACCGTGTAGGGACGAGAAGGGTCTTCGCTGATGTGGTCCGTGATGACGGTGATGACCGGCGTGCGAGGGGAAGGGCCCTGCAGAGCCGCGGAGAACTGCGATTGATTGCCGGAGCGTTTCATGTAGACGAGCAGCAACTGAGCCACGGACCGCGCGACCTCGGGACCGTAGTCGAGTTCGAGCAGACAGAGGGCGAGATCGATGCCCGCAGCGACTCCGGCAGAGGTGAAGACGTTGCCGTCATTGACGAAGATGGCCTCGGGCTGCACATCGATCTCGGGGTAGGTCTCGGCGAGCAGAGACGTGAACTTCCAATGCGTCGTTGCCGACTTGCCCGCGAGGAGTCCCGTTGCGGCGAGACCGAACGCACCGGTGCAGACGCCGGCGATCCGAGTCGACCGGGAAGCGAGTTCCGCGACCGAGGCGAGCAGCAGGGGGTCGGCGAACACCGTCACCGCCTTCTCTGTGCCTGGAACGATGAGGGTGTCGAGGCGCCCCGCCTCAGCAACGGAGGTCTGAACGCCGACCTGGATGCCCATCGAGGTCATCACGGGCTCCCCGGAGCGTGAGATCGTGATGATCTCATAGCCTGCGGAGCGCTGATTGGCCTCGAAGAACACCTCTGCGGGGCCGGCGAAGTCGAGCATCTTGACGCCGTCGAACAGCAGGATGCCGACGCGCGGCGGTCGTGGAGCGAGGGAGGGCCGGGTGGCGGTCATGGTGTCCTGACGTCTACGAGCACCGAAATTATGGAGCGCAGGCTCTATTAAAGCCTACGTCGGACAGCTCGGCGATGACAGGTCAGACCGCGATCCGGTACCCCCGCTTGATGACGGTCGACACGATCCCGGGCATCGGCAGGGAGTGCCTCAGTCGACTGATGGCGACGTCGGTCGCGTGGTCGTCCTGCATGTCCGGCTGCGCGGCCATGAGTTCCGCGCGCGAGAGAACCGCCCCTTCCGCGCTCAGCAGAGCCCGGAACAGGGCGAGCGAGAGCGGGGCGAGCACCGCCTCGGAGTCTCCGATGCGAACGAGCCGACCGCGCAGTTCGATGTCGCCGTGTCGGGTGGACAGACGCTGGATGCGATGCTCCTCGAGGTGCTCGCAGACGAGTCGGATGAGCGCGCCCATGCGGTAGCGCGGCGGAATGATCGCTTCGATGCCCGAGGCGACCAGAGGAGCAGCCGTGACATGGCCGACCGCCGCTGCGACCACGGGGCCCATGAAGGCCGTCTGCAGCGCGTCGAGACGGCCGGCTCCGTCGGCCGCAGAGAACAGGGCTTCGACGGCCGGCGCGCTCGTGAAGGTGACGGCGTCGAGCGAACCGGCGCAGATGGCATCGACGAGTCTCAGCACCCGAGAAGAATCGGCGGGCAGCGACCATCGGTAGGGGGCGACGGTGAGCACGGTCGCGGCGGAATCGCGGAGCCGCTGCAGCTGCCCCTCGTCGGTGAATCCGTGCAGCTGCACGGCGACGGTCTTTCCCTCGGCGCCGTCTCGCAGCACATGGTCGACCAGAGACTTCGTGGTCTCTTCATCGCTCATTCCCGAATCGTCGAGGCCTGCGGCGCGGACCGCCCCGCGTGCCTTCGGGCCGCGCACGAGAATACGGGTGTGGGCGAGAGTCTCGCTCAGCTCGTGTCCGATTCCTGCGGCGTCGGCGGCTTCGAACCAGCGCCGTACCCCATAGGAGGTGGTCGCGAGGAGCACGTCGGGTCGTGCCGCGATGATCGCCAGCGTGTCGGCGGTCAGCTCTGCGTCGTCATCGGCGGCGGCGATCCGGATGGCGGGTGCGTGCAGAACGTCGGCGCCCCTGCGCTCGAACGCTGCGATCAGGTCCTCCGACCTGCGGTCGCTGGTCACACCGATACGAAAACCGCGAAGCTGATCCGGGCGGAACGCTCTGACCAGAGCATCCGCGTCTGAGTCGGTCACAGGCCTCTTTCGTCAGTCGGTCGTCAGTTCGGCCGCTGCATCCTGAAGGAAGGTAGCGGCCGTCACATCGAGTTGCTCGCTCAATCGTACGACCTCGCCGATCACCACGACGGCGGGCGATCGCACTCCGAGCCGCGAGGCGAGCGGGGCGATCTCGTCGAGGGTGGCACGGGTCGTTCGCTGACTCGTCGAGAAGCCCTTCTCGACGACGGCTACGGGCATCGAGGCAGACATGCCGGCTCGCGCAAGGCCCGCCGTGAGATGCGGCAGGGTCCCCACGCCCATCAGCACGACGATCGTGCCGCCCAGGCCTGCCAGATGCAGCAGCTCGTTCTCGCTGAGCGGCACGTGGCCCGACACCACCGTGAACAGCCGGGAGATCTCGCGATGAGTGACGGGGATGCCGGCTGCGCCGGGGACTGCGATGGCGCTGGTGACGCCGGAGACGACCGTCACGGGGACCCCGGCCCGGCTGCACGCGATGACCTCTTCGCCGCCTCGCCCGAAGACGAAAGGGTCACCGCCCTTCAGCCGAACGACGGTCTTTCCCGCGAGCGCCGCCTCGACGAGCAGCTCCTGGATCTCGGTCTGGTTCACCGCGTGGTGACCCGGCGTCTTGCCCACGTTGACCAGCTCGGCGCCCGGAGCCCACTCGGCCAGCCGTGCGATCGGACCGAGGCGGTCGAAGAAGACGATGTCGGCCTCCCGCAGCGCGGCGAGCGCCGCGACAGTGAGAAGCTGGCCGTCGCCGGGACCGCCTCCGACGAGGGTCACACGGCCGATCGGCAGCGTCGGACTCGGTGGCTCCGTCGTGAGCCAGATGCGCGCGTCACGCGTTGCGCGCTCCAGCGAATCCGTGGTGGCCGAATCGACACCGACCGAGATCACGAGGTCGACCGACGACACGAGGGTCTTCCACTCGAGGCGGTTCACGGGCACGACGACACGCACGACGTTGTCACGCGCACGCGAATCGTCACCACTCCCATCATCGGCGAGGTAGACGCGCGCGCCCGACGCCACGCAGCGCGCGATGGTGTGCCGCGCGTGACCGGCGTGCCCGACGACCAGAACGCGGCGGCCCGTGAGGTTCACGGAGATGTCCATGGGCTTATTGTCCCTTTCGCACGGGAATCGAGGGTCCCGAGACGAGAACACGTTCCGCTGCCGCGGCCCGCTCGTCGGGGCGGGCCGGCCTCGGTTGGTCGCGTTCGGTGACCTGCACCACGTTCGGATCCGCGGTGCGTGGGGCATTCACGAACGAGCGGAACCGACGAAGCCGCTCAGGGTCGTTCAGCGTCGCCGCCCATTCGTCCTCGTAGTTGCCGACGTGCTCGGCCATCGCGGCCTCGAGCTCGTCGGCCAGCCCGAGCGAGTCGTTGCAGACGACGTCTCGCACATGGTCGAGTCCGCCGGGCAGTTCCTCCTGCCAGCGCGCCGTGCGCTGCAGGCGGTCGGCGGTGCGGATGTAGTACATGAGGTAGCGGTCGATGTATGCGATGAGCGTCTTGTCGTCGAGGTCCTGGGCGAGCAGCAGAGCGTGCGCCGGCTGATAGCCCCCGTTGCCACCCACGTACAGATTCCACCCCTGCTCGGTGGCGATGATGCCGATGTCCTTGCTGCGCGCCTCGGCGCATTCGCGGGCGCAACCAGACACTCCGAGCTTGAACTTGTGCGGCGACCGCAACCCTCGATAGCGCAACTCGAGCTCGATGGCCATCGCCACGGCATCCTGCACGCCGAAACGACACCAGGTCGAGCCCACGCACGACTTCACCGTGCGCAGCGACTTGCCGTAGGCCTGTCCCGACTCGAAGCCCGCGTCGACGAGGATCTTCCAGATGTCGGGTAGCTGTTCGAGACGCGCGCCGAACATGTCGATGCGCAGCCCGCCCGTGAGCTTCGTGTAGAGATTGAACTGCTCGGCCACCTCGGCGATCACCTTGAGCTTGGCCGGGGTGATCTCCCCACCCGGAATGCGGGGGACGACCGAGTACGTGCCGTCTTTCTGCATATTCGCGAGGGCCCGGTCGTTCGTGTCCTGCAGGGCGCCGCTTCCGGAGTCGAGGATGTATTTCGAGGTCTGGGTGGCCAGGATCGACGCCATCACGGGTTTGCACACATCGCAGCCGAGGCCGCGCCCGAAGTGCTCCATGATGTGCTCGTAACTGGTGAGTTGCAGAATGCGCACGGCCTCGAACAGCTCGCTGCGGCTGAGATCGACGTGCTCGCAGAGGGCCTTCGACACCTCGATTCCGGCTTTGGAGAGCTCGGTCTCGAGAATCTTCTTGACCAGCGGCACGCACGATCCGCACTGGGTTCCCGCCCGGGTACACGCCTTGAGTGGACCCAGTTCGGTGCACGCCTCCGCATGCTCGCCGCGGATCGCTTCGCGTACGGCTCCGACCGAGACGTTGTTGCACGAGCACAGCTGAACGTCGTCGGGCAGCTCGGCGCTCGCGGGGGCCTCGACGCCGGCAGCAGAAAGGTAGGCGCTGGGCTCGCCCGGAAGCTCTCGGCCGAGGAGAGGCCTCAGCGCGGTGTTCGGCGCGGCGTCTCCCACGAAGATGCCGCCGAGCAGCGTCTTGGCATCGTTCGAGACGACGATCTTCTGGTACATGCCGCGTGCAGGATCTGCGTAGACGACCTCGAGGGCGCCGTCGGATGCTCCGAGTGCGTCGCCGAAGCTCGCCACCTCGACGCCCGACAGCTTGAGTTTCGTCGCGTCGTCGATGCCGGGGAAGCTCGCGGCGCCGCCGTGGATCCTGTCGGCCACGACCTCGGCCATGGCGTTCGCCGGAGCGACGAGACCCACGCAGACACCGCCCACGCTCGCGACCTCGCCGATCGCCCAGACGCCCGGGTGCGACGAGCTGCAGTCGTCACCGATGGCGATGCCGCCTCGCGCGCCGATATCGAGCCCCGCCGCACGCGCGAGTTCGTCGCGCGGGGTGATGCCGATCGAGAACACCACGAGATCGGCGCTGATGGCCCGGCCGTCGGTCAACTCGACGCCGAGCACCCGTCCGGAGGGGCCGGTGAGCACCTGGGTCGGCCGGTTCCCCAGAGCGAGCGTCACGCCCTGAGCCTCGATCAGGCGACCGAGGGCCTGTCCGGCACCCTCGTCGAGTTGAGCCGACATCAGCCATCTGCCGGAGTGCACGATCGTCGAGCGGGCTCCGAGCCTCTGGAGGCCGCCGGCCGCCTCGAGTCCGAGAAGGCCGCCGCCCACCACGACCACATCGGCGGGGCGACCGAGACTCGTCGCCAGCCTCGCAGCCTCGGCCACGAGGAAGTCGACGTCCTCGATGGTGCGGTAGACGTATCCCGACGATGCGCCGGGGATCGGAGGAACCGTCGCCGCCGAACCCGTGGCGAAGACCAGGTCGTCGTACGACAGGATGCTGCCGTCCGCCAGTTCGACGGAACACGCCTCGAGGTCGACTCGGCTCGCGGCGACGCCGCCCCGGTACGTGATTCCCGGCGAACTCCACAGTTCCCTGTCGCCGAGGGTCAGATCCTCCGATGACACGAGACGGCGGGAGAGGGCCACGCGGTCGTACGGCAGGTGTGTCTCTTCGCCGACGACGGTCACCGTCACGTCGGGAGAGTCGCCGTGGGCTCGGCGCGAGTGCACCGACTCGGCGAACCTGTGCGCGGCGGGTCCGCCACCGATGACGACGACTCGATGAGCTCGATCGCCAGAGAAGTTCGGGCTCGTCATGGCTGTGCCTTCCACGTGCGTCGTCAGGGGATGCTCGAAGCCTAGGCAGCCTCGATTTCCTCACGATTGCGCCCACGTAACAGTGTGTGACGCGCGCCTCACCGTGTTCCGGCGGCGCCGAGAGGTCTTTGTTACGCGACTGTCACGGCAACGGTCAGAGGGCGAAATCTACGCCGCCTAGGTTGAGGGAATCCCCGTTCGCGACCGCGCCAGAAAGGCTCGACCTATGACGACCTGGATTCCCGTCTGCCGCCTCGACGACCTCGAAGTGCTCTGGGGTGAGGCCGTGCTCGTCGACGGCGAGCAGTTCGCGCTCTTCCGCCTGCCCGGCGACCGCGTCCACGCCGTCTCGAACGAGGATCCGGCCACCGGGTCGCAGGTGCTCGCGCGCGGCATCGTCGGTTCGAGGGGAGACCGGGTCACGATCGCCTCGCCGCTGCACAAGCAGGTCTACGACCTCGAGACAGGGGAGTGCTACAGCACGCCGGAGTACAGCCTGCCGGTCGTCGGTGTTCGTGTCGTCGACGGCGTCGTCGAGATCGCGCGCACGAGTCGGTCCGGCGCGGGCACCGGCGTAGCCGCGTGATGACCGCACGCCCCGTCCTGCTGGCCGCATCCCACGGAACGAGCGATCCGTCGGGACGGCGTGCCGTCGCATCCCTCGTCTCGGCCGTCGCTGAACGTCGGCGCGACCTGACCGTCGTCGGCTCGTTCGTCGATGTGCAGCAGCCCGATGTACCGACGGCGCTCGACACGATCGGCCCGGGCACTCCCGTGGTGATCGTGCCGCTTCTGCTCTCGACCGGCTATCACGTGCACGTCGACCTCGCCGAGGCGGCGGCCGAGGCCGTTTGTTCGCCGACGCCGCGTGAGGTCGTCGTGACGTCGGCCCTCGGCCCGGATGCGCGGCTGTCGCGCATCCTGGCAGAGAGGCTCGCGTCCGCCGGTCTCCGAGACGACGACACCGTGGTGCTCGCCGCCGCAGGATCGAGCGACTCCGGCGCGGGTGAGGACTGCCGGGCGATGGGGTCGCTGCTCGCAGCAGAGCTGAAGAGACCCGTGACCGTGGGATTCCTCTCCGCTGCTGAGCCGAGGCTCGAGCAGGCGGTCACGACTGTTCGCGCCGAGTCGCCCGGTCGACGCGTGGTCGTCGCGAGCTACCTGCTCGCCCCCGGCTACTTCCAGTCCCTGGTGCACCGCGCGGGTGCCGACGTCGTGACGGATCCCTTGCTGATCGACGGGCAGAGCCCTCCGCCCGAGCTCGTCGACGTCGTCGTCGATCGCTTCGAGCGGCAATGTGACGAGCATGTTTCCGAGGCCTATCAGACCGGTCGCACGCGTGCGACGACCTGGTGACCGAACGGTAATCGCTGAGGCCGTCGGCTGAAACACCGCGTGGCTAGCGTCGACACCGACAGCTCGTCTACCCGCACCCTCGACCATCGGAGAACGTCTTGACCCACACCGAAACACCCTCCGCACCGCTCGTCGCCGATACGACGACGCCCCCCGGGCTCGTGATGCGCCCGGGCCGCTGGATCGACAACTGGAACGCGGAGGATCCCGCCCAATGGGAGGGTGGAGGAAAGCAGATCGCGGCCCGCAACCTCAGATGGTCGATCTTCGCCGAGTTCCTCGGCTTCGTCATCTGGCAGCTCTGGAGCATCGTCGTCGTGTCGCTGCCGGCGGTCGGCTTCACTTTCGACACCGGTCAGATCTTCTGGCTGATCTCCATCCCCAGCCTGGTCGGCGCGACCCTGCGCTTTCCGTACAGCTTCATGGTGCCGAAGTTCGGCGGCCGGAACTGGACGATCATCTCGGCAGGCCTGCTTCTGATTCCGGCGACCGGCCTCGCGATCTGTGTCGGGCATCCGGACACGCCGTTCGGCGTCATGCTCGGCGTCGCGGCGCTCGCGGGCCTCGGCGGCGGAAACTTCGCCAGCTCGATGTCGAACATCACCTACTTCTATCCCCAGAGTCAGAAGGGATGGGCGCTCGGCTTGAACGCGGCCGGCGGCAACCTGGGCGCATCCGTCGCGCAGCTCGTCGTGCCGATCGCCATCACCATCGGCGCGGCGGTGACCCTCAACCTGCCGCTCGCCGGGTGGATCTGGATTCCGTTCATCCTTCTCGCGATGTGGGGCGCCTACCGCCACATGGACAACCTCTCGAGCGCCAAGTCCGACTTCAGAGCCTCGCTCGCCGCGCTGCGAGAGCCGCATCTGTGGATTCTCGCCCTGCTGTACATCGGCACGTTCGGGTCGTTCATCGGATTCGCCAGCGTTTTTCCCAAGCTCATCGCCGACCAGTTTCCCGACTTCTCGACCTTCGCCGTTGGGTCGGCGTCGATCTCGCTCGCCTTTCTCGGAGCTCTGGTGGGCTCGCTTTCGCGGCCCTACGGCGGGCGGCTCGCCGACCGCTTCGGCGGTGCCCGCGTGACGATGGCCGCCTTCGCGGTGATGGCGCTCGGGGCCCTCGCCGTGACGTGGACGATCTTTATGAACAACTTCTGGATCTTCCTGGGCTGTTTCCTCCTGCTCTTCGTGGCGGGCGGTGTGGGCAACGGCTCCACCTACCGCATGATTCCGAGCGTCTTCGCGGCTCGGTCCGGCGTCACGGACGCGGCGACGAACTCCGGAGACGTGTCGACACAGCGCAAGACCGCGGCCTCGCTCGGCCTCATCTCTGCGATCGGGGCGTACGGAGGGTTCGTCATCCCGCAGATGCTGGGCCTCTCGAAGACCTCGACGGGCGACTACACGAGTGCGCTGAACATGTTCGTCGTGGCCTACGTCGTGTTGATGATCGTCACCGGAGTCGTCTACCTGCGCCGCGGCTCCGCGTTCAGCGGCCAGCGCATCTGATCCGACCGAGCCGACACAAAGGACCTGCCCTAGATGACGAGCCGGAACACCCGCACCCATTGCCCGTACTGTGCGCTGCAATGTGCCATGACCCTGTCGCCGTCGGCCGCGGCCGGTGCTTCGTTGAGCGTCTCGGGTCGCGACTTTCCCACGAATCGCGGCGGGCTGTGCAAGAAGGGCTGGACCTCGGCCGAGCTCATCGACTCGCCGCAACGCATCAGCTCGCCGCTCATGCGCGATGCGAAGGGCGAGCTCGTCGCGGCGTCGTGGGAGGACGCTCTCGACGCGGTAGCGGATACGGTGTCCCGCAGCCGAGCGGAGTTCGGGGCGGATTCGGTGGGTGTCTTCGGCGGAGGCGGACTGACCAACGAGAAGGCCTATCAGCTGGGCAAGTTCGCTCGCGTCGCGCTGGGAACGTCGCGCATCGACTACAACGGGCGGTTTTGCATGTCGTCCGCGGCCGCGGCCGGCAACCGGGCTTTCGGCCTCGACCGTGGCCTGCCCTTTCCCCTCGACGATCTCGATCGGGCGTCGACGATCATGATGCTCGGCTCGAACGTCGCCGAGACCATGCCGCCGTTCATCGGACATCTGGCCGGTGCGCGCGCGGCTGGCGGCCTCATCGTCGTCGACCCCCGTCGATCGCCGACGGCCCGCCTCACGGAGGACGGGGGAGGCATGCACGTGCAGCCCACACCGGGCAGCGATCTGATTCTGCTCCTGGGGCTCACCCACATCGTGATCGCTGAGAGGCTGCACGACGTCGAGTATCTCGAGCGCCGCACGAGCGGATTCGACAGCGTCCGACGGAGCGTCAGCTCCTGGTGGCCAGAGAGAGTGCAGTCTCGAACCGGCGTTCCGGTGCACCAGCTGCGGGCGATCGCGCGTCGGCTCGCGCAGGGTGAGGGAACCTACATCCTCACCGGCAGGGGAGTGGAGCAGCACGCCGACGGCACCGACACCGCGACCGCCGCCATCAATCTGAGCCTCGTGCTCGGCCTCGTGGGCAGCGCGACGGGCGGCTACGGAACGTTGACGGGGCAGGGCAACGGCCAGGGCGGTCGCGAACACGGACAGAAGAGCGACCAGCTGCCCGGATACCGGAAGATCACCGATGCCGCGGCTCGCGCCCACGTCGCGACGGTCTGGGGCGTCGAGGCGGCGTCGCTGCCAGGCCCGGGCCTCCCGGCCGTCGAACTGCTGCAGTCTCTCGGAATGGACGGCGGCGTGCGATGCCTTCTCGTGCATGGTTCGAACGTCGTGGTCTCCGCGCCCGACGTGTCCGCCGTCCGTGCCGGACTCGCCCGCCTCGACCTGCTCGTCGTCTGCGATTTCTTTCTCTCCGAGACCGCGTCGCTCGCCGACGTCGTTCTGCCCGTCACGCAGTGGGCGGAGGAGGAGGGCACGATGACGAATCTCGAGGGCCGCGTCCTGCGTCGACGCAGAGCGATCGACCCTCCCGAGGGCGTGCGCAGCGAGCTGTGGATTCTGAGCGAGCTGGCACGTCGGCTCGGCTCCGCCGGTCGGTTCAGCACCGACGCTCCGACCGTGTTCGACGAGCTGTGCCGGGCCTCTGAGGGCGGGCTCGCCGACTACTCGGGGCTCAGCTACGACGCGCTCGACGACGATACTGCTGCGGCGTACTGGCCCTACCCCCGCGGATCGTCGGGAACCCCCCGTCTCTTCGTCGACGCCTTCGCTCACGCCGATGACCGCGCCCGTCTCGTCGCGGTGAAAGCGACGGAACACGACGGGGTGGCGCAAACAGACGGCGTCGTCACTCTCATCACCGGTCGCCTGCTCGAGCACTACCAGTCGGGAGCGCAGACTCGCCGGGTGCCGGAGCTCCTGACCGCGAAACCGGAGGCGCGGATGCAGATCCACCCGGCCACGGCAGAGCTGCTCGGTATCGACGACGGATGCCGGGTCGAACTGAGCCGGGGCGACGCCATCGTGAGTTGCCGAGCCGAGTGGAGCCTCGGAATCCGCCCCGACACCGTCTTCCTGCCCTTCCACTTCGGTGGCGAGCAGTGCGCGAACCTCCTGACCGAACAGGTCACCGACCCGGTCTCGGGCATGCCCGAGTTCAAGCGCACCACCGTTCGCATCCGCTCTCTCGACACGGTCGCGCTACCGGAGGTCGTTCATGTCTGAGTCGCCGCTCCGTGTCGTCGTGATCGGATATGGACCCGTGGGTGCACGCCTCGTCGACGAACTGCTGCCCGCCGTGTCCGCCGGGCTCATCGCGGTCACCGTGGTCGGAGCGGAGGCCGACGCCGCGTACAACAGGGTGCTCATCGCCGAACTAGCCGTCGGGCGCGCCGAGAGGGAGAGTCTCGAGGTGACCGACCCGGGCGAGGCCATCGCGGCCGGTGTTTCCGTGCGCACCGGCGTCGCCGCTGTGTCGATCGAGCGCACGCGCCGCACGGTGACGCTGAGCGACGGCTCCACGATCGGATACGACCGCGTGGTCCTCGCCACCGGTGCCCGGGCGAACGTGCCCACGCTCGCAGGGGTCACCCGTCTGCGTTATGACCATCGCCCTCCTGCGGCTGATGCCAGCCGACTCGACTCGGCCGAGGCACCCCTGCCTCGCGGCATCACCGCGCTGCGCGATCTGGCCGACGCCGACACCGTGGCACGCGCAGTGAGTCTCGGTCAGAGAATCCTCGTTCTCGGAGCGGGAGTGCTGGGCATGGAGCTCGCCCTGGCCGCCGCCGAGGCCGGAGCGGAGGTGGGCGTGGTCTATCACGGCGAGATCCCCATGGCACGTCAGCTCGATCGCGGCGCCGGTCTGCTGCTCGCCCGAGGCGCCCGCCATTCGTCGGTGAGCATGATCTCACGTTCTCCTGCGGAGAGCGTCGTCTTTCGTCAGGACCACGACGGGGTGGATCGATTCGATGCGCTCGTGTGCGCGGACGGCAAACAGATCTCGGCGGATCTGCTGGTACTCAGCTGCGGTGTCGGCGCCCGCAGCGAGCTCGCTCGCCTCTGCGGCCTCGACGTGGCCACGGGCATCCTCGTCGACGAGCGACTCACCTGTTGGAGCGACGATCGAATCCATGCCATCGGCGACTGCGCACAGATCGCGGCACGACCGAGTATCGGCGATTCTCAGGCTCCGCCTCGCGGTGCACCGTCCGGCCTGATCGGTCCAGGCTGGCGTCAGGCCGACTGGCTCGCCCGGTCGTTGACCGCTAGCGCCTCAGGGCTCGCGAAGCCCGAACCTCTCGAGGTCGACCGCGATGCCGTGGTCATGCTGAAGGCATCCGGCATCGACGTCGTCGCCGTGGGCGACGTCTCGAGAGATGCGCTCGACGACCTCGCCGACGACGTGCACAGCGGAGCCGAAGCGCACACGAGCGGATGCCGCCACGAACCGGCCCGCAGAGTGTCGAGTTGGATGGACGCGGAGCACGGCCGTTACGTGAAGATGATCACGCGAGCGGGGGTGCTCGAGGCGCTCGTCTGCGTGGGCATGCCCCGCGCAGCCGCCGAGCTGACGCTGCTCTTCGAACGACGCAGCGAACTCCCCACGGATCGTTCCGTGCTGTTGCGTCACGACGGCCCCGACATCGACGATGCGTCGACGGGCGACATATTCGCGGAGGACGCCACCGTCTGCTGGTGTAACGCCGTAACGGTCGGAGCCATCGCGACAGCCGCCGAGGCGGGACATGCCAGCGTGGCGTGCATCGGCAAGGCGACGCGCGCGGGCACGGGATGCGGCGGCTGCAAGGAGCGCATCGCGCACGTGCTCGAGCACGTCGCGGTGCTTACGCCCTGAGCACGTCGTCGATCTGGCCCATGGCAAGGGTCATGCCCTCTTCCATGCCCATCTCGACCATCTTCTCGAGCTGGTCGATACTCACGAATCGACTCAGAGTGGTCATCCGAGTTCCTCCGTCGATCGACTCGAACGTCACCGTCGCCGTGACGGGCGCGATCGAGTCGTCGGGTTCGCCGTTCTCGTCTGCGAAACCGTCATCGAATTCGAGGCGAGCGGGAGCCTCGACCGCGGTGATCAGCCACCATCCGCCCGCCTTCGTGCCATCGGGCCCCGTCATGACATACGCCGAGCGCGAGCCCACCGACAGCTCATGATGCGTGAACGTGGCCGGCCAGGTGGGCGGCCCCCACCAGCGCTCGAGCTGGCGCGGGTCCTCCCAGACCTGCCAGACCCGTTCGACGTCGGCCGAGAACTCGGCGACGAAGGTGAGGGTGAGTGCGTCGGTGTCCTTCTCAACGCTGATGACGGTCATGACTTCTCCTTGGCGGTGTCTTCGGCGAGTATCTCGTCGATGCGGAGGGCGCGTTGCGCCCAGATCTGCTCGTAGGCCTGCAGCAATGTGGTCGCCTGGCCGATGGTCTCGATGCGGCTGTGCACGAGCTGCTCGCGACCGCGCCGTTGTTTCGTGACGAGAAGGGCGCGCTCGAGCACCTGCACGTGCTTCTGCACGGCAGCGAAGCTCATGTCGTAGCGCTCGGCGAGAGCGGTCACCGAATGCTCGGACGTGAGCACGCGGCTCACGATGTCGCGCCTGGTCGCATCCGCCAGGGCCTGGAAGATGCGATCGATCTCGGAATCCGTCAGTTCAGATACAACCATTTGGTTGTACGTTACCGCGCGTTCGACGCCGAATCAAGAGATCCAGCCTCTCTAATTGCCGCCGACGCCGGGCACGATTCCGGTGTTGTCCTCGTCGCCGCGGCCGTCGGTCCCGTCTTCTCCGGCCGGGGGCGCCACAGTTGCGCCGGGCGTCGGTGCGACGCCGGGGGCGTTCTGCGAGGGCGCCGGCGTGGGCGTCGCCGTCGGAGAATCGGTGGGCGCATCGGAACTCGATCCGGAGCCCGAACTCGATCCCGATCCGTAGACGAGGGAGTCCTCGGGGTCAGGGAAGTCCGCCGCAGCGGGCAGCGTCTCGTCGTTCGCCGTCATCACGGATTTCCAGATGCGGTGGCGCACGCTGTACCCGGAGTACCCGTTCGTCTCGACGTCGGTCATCGAGACGTCTCCCGACACGTTGCCCACCCAGACAGCCGTGGCCGCCCTCGTGCTGGCCCCGATCATCCAGGTGTCTTTCTCGTTGTCGGTCGTTCCCGTCTTACCGATGTGCTCGACATCGTCGTAGGGATTCGACGCCGTGGCGGTTCCGCTCTGGATCGGGCCTTTCATCGCGTAAGCGAGGGTGGCGGCCACCTTCGGGTCGAGAGCCTGCGCGCACCCGGCCTGGGGCGGCTGCAGTTCCGCACCCGTCGCATCCACGATACGGTCGATGGCGATCGGCTTGCAGTAGACACCGTTCGCGGCGATTCCGGCATAGGCCGCCGCCATGGTCAGGGGCGCGATCGTCTGCGTGCCCAGGATGTCGGCGAGGTTCGAGCCGAGGTCACCGCCGTCTGCGCGGTGCACGCCGAGAGACTGGGCCGTGTTGCGGATCTGGCAGAGATCGAGCTTCTGGGCCATGGCGATGAACGCGTTGTTCACCGAGTCGGTGAGGGCGTTCTGCACGGTCACCGTTCCCGGCCGCGATCCGCTGTCGTTCTTGGGCGAATACGGGTCGCCGCTGATGTCGATGCACGAGTTCGTGAAATTCGATCGATTGAACGTCTGAGGATTGCCGTTGATCCGCTCGCCGAGCGTGTGACCCTGCTTCAGCCACTCGGCGAGAGTGAAGACCTTGTACGTCGAGCCGACCTGGAAGCCGGTCGATCCGCCGTACCCCTGATCGGTGTTGTAGTTCAACGACGTGCTGCCGGGGTCGGCGGAATCGCCGGCCACGTACGTCTTGTTCTGCGCCATCGCGAGGATGCGCCCCGTTCCGGGTTCGACGGTGACGATCGTGGAGCCCAGGTCGAGTTCGTCGCTCGAGGCCGGGATGTACTTGGTCATCGTCTCGTTGGCGTTGGCTTGGAGCGCGGAGTTGAGAGTCGTGTAGATCTGGAACCCGCCCGTCTTGAAGTTCGACCAGCGCTCGTCGGCTGTTGCGCCGAAGGTGGGGTCGTTCTTGACGATCCAGGTCACGTAGTCGCAGAAATACGCGGCCCCGTTCGCCGCGGTCTGGCATCCCGTCGACGGCTCGGTGATCACGGGGGTCACGGGCGTGGCGACGGCCTCGTCGTGCTGTGCCTGGGTGATCGTGTGGTGCTTGAGCATCGACGCGAGAACGTCGACGTCGCGCCGCGCCTTATTGGCCTCGATGTTGTCGGGCTCGTCGATGCGCAGCCCGTTCGGCTCGTTCACCGTCGCGATGAGGCTGGCTGCCTGGGCAACCGTCAATTGAGCTGCGGTCGTTCCGTAGTAGTAGTTCGCCGCGGCCTCGATGCCGTAGACGGAGCCGCCGAAGTTCGCGATGTTCAGGTAGCCGAGCAGGATCTCGTCTTTGCTGTACTTCTTCTCCAGGCCGATCGCCAGACGCATCTCGGACAGCTTGCGATCGAGCGACGTGTCGGTCGCCTCGGCGTAGGCCTTCTCCCTGTCGGTCTCGTTGTCGAGCGCTTCAGCCCGCTGCACGAGGATGTTCTTCACGTACTGCATCGTGATGGTCGATGCGCCGCTCTCGACTCCGCCAGACGTGACGTTCTTGAGAGCAGCCCGGAGCGTCGATGTCAGGTCGACGCCGTTGTGCTCGTAGAAGCGCGGATCCTCGGTGGACACGACGGCGTCTTTCACCGCGGGGGCGATCTCGTCCCAGCCCACCTCTTGCCGGTTCTGGTCGAAGACCGTGGCCAGAAGGGTGTTCGAGCCGTCGGGGTTCGTCGAGTAGATCTCGGACTTCTGCGCGAGCGCACCGATGTCGAGGGTCGAGGGCAGATCCTCGAAGAGGCCGACCGAGCGTGAGACGGATGCGCTGGTGAGAGAGACCGCAGGAACGGCGAGCGCGGTGACGAGGACGCCGGCGACGACACTCGCACCGAGGAGCTTCAACCAGGGCTTCGCCGCAGACATAAGACGTGACGAGGAATCAGGCATAACAGTTGAGGATACGTTCGCGCACCTCCGAAGCGGCTGAATCGAGCCCGAGCGTCACACGAGGACACAGAAGTTCCCTGCGCGGCCGCAGAGAGTAAGGCTTGTGCACATGACACTGCACTCTTCCGCTCGCGGCCCACAGCAGACCGGTTCCGTCGATTCGATCGCCGAGCACTCGGGGCTCGACGCCGACTCCTTCAAAGCCGTGTTCCGCAATCACCCCGCCGGTGTCGCCGTGATCACCGCGGACGCCGGAAACGGGCCGGTGGGCCTCACAGCCACGTCGGTCTTCTCTGTCAGTGCACAACCGCCGTTGCTGGTCTTCTCCGTGTCAGGACAGTCCTCGAGCGCTCCGACGATCCTGGCCGCCGACACGGTGGTCGTGCATCTCCTCGGCTCTGAACAGCTCGACCTCGCAACCCTCTGCGCCACGAGCGGCATAGATCGCTTCGCCGACACGTCGATCTGGGACCGGCTCATCACCGGGGAGCCCTACTTTCCGTCGGCACAGTCGTGGATCCGCGGCAAGGTCATCGAACGCATGGATGCCGGTGGCTCGACCGTGATCGCCATCCACGCCCTGCAGGCGGGCATCTCGGACGACGTCGACTCGGGGGAGCCCCTCGTCTATCACAACCGCACGTGGCACCGGCTGGGTGAGCACTCCCGCATCGACGCGTGAACGGCCGACTTCCTCGCCAGTGCGAATAGAGTTGAACGAGAAAGACCTCGTGCAAACCGAAGGAAGTCCTAAAACATAATGAGCGCTCACTACAACCTCGTCGTTCTGGGAGCCGGCCCCGGTGGCTATGTCGCTGCCATCCGTGCCGCGCAGCTCGGGCTCAGCGTCGCCGTCGTCGAAGAGAAGTACTGGGGCGGTGTCTGCCTCAACGTGGGCTGCATCCCCTCTAAGGCCCTGCTCCGCAACGCCGAGCTGGCCAACATCTTCGCGACGCAGTCGAAGGAGTTCGGCATCTCGGGAGATGTCTCGTTCGACTTCGGCGCCGCGTTCGACCGCAGTCGCAAGGTGGCCGAGGGGCGCGTCAAGGGCGTGCACTTCTTGATGAAGAAGAACAAGATCACCGAGTACGACGGTCGCGGCTCGTTCAATGACAGCCACTCGATGACGGTGGCCAAGTCAGACGGCACCGCCGAGCAGATCACTTTCGACAACGCGATCATCGCCACCGGCTCGTTCGTGCGACTCCTTCCCGGCGTGACCCTCAGCGACAACGTCGTCACCTACGAGAGCCAGATCCTCACGAGGGAGCTGCCGAAGTCGATGGTCATCGTCGGCGCCGGTGCCATCGGCATGGAATTCGCCTACATCCTGCGCAACTACGGCGTCGAGATCACGATCATCGAGTTCCTCGACCGCGCGCTCCCGAACGAAGACGCCGATGTGTCGAAGGAGATCGCGAAGCAGTACAAGAAGCTCGGTGTCACGCTGCTCACCTCGACCAAGGTCGAGAGCATCGTCGACAACGGCTCCTCCGTCGCCGTTTCCTACACGGCCAAGGACGGCACCAAGGGTTCGATGGAGGTCGACAAGGTCATGATGTCGATCGGGTTCGCACCGCGTGTCGAGGGCTTCGGGCTCGACAAGACCGGCGTGCAGCTCACCGAACGCGGAGCGATCGCGATCGACGACCACATGCGCACCAACGTTCCCAACATCTACGCCATCGGCGATGTCACGGCGAAGCTGCAGCTCGCGCACGTGGCCGAGGCCCAGGGAGTCGTCGCCGCTGAGACCATGGCAGGAGCGGAGACCCAGACGCTGGGCGACTACCGCAACATGCCGCGGGCCACGTTCTGCCAGCCGCAGGTGGCGAGCTTCGGCCTCACGGAGCAGCAGGCGCGCGACGAGGGCCACGACGTGCTCGTCTCGACCTTCCCGATGACGGCCAACGGCAAGGCACACGGTCTCGGGGAGCCCGCCGGTTTCGTCAAGCTGGTCGCCGACGCCAGGTACGGCGAGTTGCTGGGTGGCCACATGGTCGGTCACGACGTGTCCGAGCTTCTGCCCGAGCTCACGCTTGCTCAGATGTGGGATCTGACCGCGACGGAGCTGGCGCGGAACGTGCACACGCACCCGACCCTGAGCGAGGCCCTGCAGGAGGCCTTCCACGGCCTCAAGGGGCACATGATCAACCTGTAAGACGGGTCGGCACGGGCGCTAGATGCCCGTGCCGCCCTCCCACAGGTGCTCCGAGGTGCCGCTGATCAACGAGGCCACGCTCATCGCCTGGCTGTCGGTCAGCGAGGCGATGTAGTCGACGATGCCGCGGCCTCGACCTCGCGCGATGAGGCTCTCGTCGTCGGTCGTGCCGCGCAGCAGCTCAGGCGTGTCGGATCGAAGTCTGAAGTAGCCCGCCGTCGCCACCTGTACGAGTTCGACCAGCCGACGCGGGGCGCGTGCGGCGTCGTCTTCGTCGGAGAGCCAGGCCCGGAATCCCTCGACCAGGGTCTCGAGCACTCGGCCCTGACCGCGTTGGTAGGTGGCGAGGTCGGGACGTTCGAGCACGAAGCGAGTGTGCACGAACTTGAGCACGACGACGTCGTGCCACGCCTGCTGGCCGAGTCGCACGTGGGCGCTTCTCACATGCGGGGTGCGATCGACGACGATGGAGCGCTGGAGCCTGTTGATCCAGCTGCGAGTGAACGACGAGATCGCCCTCTCGGCTCCCATAGAGCCGTCGAACGGCACCGACAGCAGGCCGTCGCCCAGGTCTTCGCTGACTCTCTGCACGGCGGCCCTGAATGCGTCGTCCGATGCGATCCACGCATCTCGGGCGTGGATGCGTCGCCTCACCAGCTCGAGCGCGTGCCCCGGTGTGCGAGCGCTCGCTTCGAGCGCCTGTTCGTCGAGCCTGGACAGCGCGGTCTGGTCGCGCAGCCAGCTGCGCAATTCGGCCGAGACCGACGCCTGCTGCAGAACGCCCGCCCGATAGAAGTCGTCGAGATCGTGGATCGAGTAGGCGATGTCGTCGGCGATGTCCATGACCGAGCATTCGACGGTCTGGCGCCACTCGCCGATGTTCGGGAAGGCTCTCTGCGCCTCGCGAAGCTCCTCGACATCGAGCGTGTAGGCCGAGAACTTGTCGGCGCCTCCGTTGCGTTGGGAGCCCACGCCGCGCGGCATGCCGTCGGGCATGTCGGTGCGCACGCGCGACTGCCAATCTGCGCGCAGCCACGGGTACTTGAGCACACCCGCGCGCACCGCGGCCGTGAGATTGAGGCCCTGCTCGGTCGCGTCGCAGGCGTCGAGCTCGGTGAGGATGCGGAACGTCTGCGCGTTGCCTTCGAAGCCCTCAGACAGGCCCAGGCGTTCGCGGGCGAGTCGATCGAGCACCTGTTCGCCGAGGTGACCGAACGGCGGATGCCCCAGGTCGTGAGCGCTGGCGGCCGCCTGCACGACGACGGGGTCGCACCCACCGAGCTCGCGCACGAGAGCCCCGGTGTCGCCTCGGTCTTGCTCGAGCATCACCGCGATGGACCGTGCAACGGCGGTGACCTTGACGGAATGGGTGAGTCGATTGTGGATGACGGGGCCCGCCCCCGCCTGCGAGATGACCTGAGTGACGGCCGACAGACGGGAGAAGTACGGCGAGAATCGGATGCGCTCGAGGTCGACCCTGAAGTCGGGCTGCGGTTCGATGCGTTCGATGTCGTCGAGCTGCTCCGGGATGCGACGCCTGATGCGCGCCTCGGAGGTGTTCTGCAGTGCGTCAGCGGTGCTCATCTGTTCGAGATTACATCTGCAGAGCGAGGGCGAAGGGCAGAACCGGCCCCGAGCCGTGCCGTCGAAGTTCGCGCCCGGCGACCGTCAGCGTCCAGCGGCTGTCGACGAGGTCGTCGACAAGCAATACCGGGCTGCCGGCGAGAGACTCGAGTCGCGACGCCATCTGCTCGGAGACCTCGAACCGCTGCCACACCGACGAGAGGCGGTACACACTGTTTCCGCCCGGAGCTCCCTCGGGGCCCGCGCCGACGAGCTCGAGTGAACCGAGATGCGGGAGCCGGCCCAGCTCGGACAGGCCCTGAGCGATCGAGTGCACGAGTGCGGGCCGACGCCTGGAGGGCATGCTCACGATGGCGGCGGGTCGCTCGCTCCACCGCCACTCGCCCAGGACCTTCGCGCAGGCCTGGATCAGCGCCGCGCTTGCGGCCTCGTCCGGGGCTCCCGCGGCGAATAGTTGCCGCAGCGTACCTCCCCACCCCAGATCGGTGAGCCTGGCCAATGCACGGCCCGGCTCGACGCGCTCGTCGAGGGCAATGCGCCCCTTCGCCGCCACTCCGCGCTCCGATGCGCCCGTCGGCCATTGGGTGCGGGGCTCGATGACCGCGCCGACCCTTTGGAGCGCCGTCTCCGCCGTGGCCTGGTCGCCCGTGGACACGGAAGTGTCGTACCACGCCGTGGTGCACCTGTCGCAGCGGCCGCAGGGTGCCGCGGTCGGGTCGTCGAGGGCTCGCTGCAGAAACTCCATGCGGCACCCTGTGGTGGTCTCGTAGTCGAGCATCGACTGCTGTTCGGCCACGCGCTCCGCAGCGATGCGCTCGTAGCGTTCGGCGTCGTAGACCCAGGGCCTGCCGGTCGATCGCCACCCGCCCTGAACCTTCGATACGGCACCGTCAACGTCGAGGACCTTGAGCAGGAGTTCGAGCGGAGTTCGGCGCAGGTCGACCAGTGCCTCGAGCGCGGGCGTCGACAGGGGGCCGGATGCGGCGTCGAGGGCGTCGAGAACCGCGCGGGCCCTCCGATCGTCGGGCATGGATGCCGTGGCGAAGTAATGCCAGATCTCAGGGTCTTCTCTGCCCGGCAGAAGCAGAACGTCTGCGTTGTCGGTGGCGCGCCCGGCCCGCCCGACCTGCTGGTAGTAGGCCACGGGAGACGACGGTGCTCCGAGATGGATCACGAAACCGAGGTCGGGCTTGTCGAATCCCATGCCGAGTGCGCTCGTGGCGACGAGGGCCTTGACCTCGTTGTTCTTGAGCTTCGCCTCTGCCGCCTCGCGGTCGGCAGGATCGGTGCGGCCGGTGTAGGCCAGCACCTCGTGGCCAGCCTCGCGAAGCAGACGAGCCGTGTCTTCGGCTGCAGAGACGGTGAGCGCGTAGATGATTCCGCTGCCCTGCATCTCGCCGAGGTGGGTCAGCAGCCAGCCGAGACGCGCTTTCGAGTCGGGCAGCCGGAGTGCTCCGAGTCGCAGCGATGCACGCGCGAGCGGGCCCCGGATAGTGACCACGGTATTCGCCTGCGGCCCGTGTGTGTCGACGCTGAGCTGCTCTGCCACGTCGGCCACCACCCGGGAGTTCGCGGTCGCCGTGGTCGCGAGAACCGGTACGCCCGAGGGAAGCTCCGCGATGAGGGTGCGCAGGCGTCGATAGTCGGGGCGGAAATCGTGACCCCAGTCTGAGATGCAGTGCGCCTCGTCGACGACGAGAAGGCCCGTGCGACGCACGAGTTCGGGCAGCTGTTCGTCGCGAAAGCGGGGATTATTGAGTCGTTCGGGCGAGACGAGCAGCACATCGATCTCGTTGCGTGCGAGACGCTCCTTGATCGACTCCCAATCGTGGGTGTTGGCCGAGTTGAGGCTCGCGGCGGTGACACCCGCGCGTGCTGCCGCGGCCACCTGATCGCGCATCAGTGCGAGCAGGGGTGACACGAGGATCGTGGGCCCCGCGCCTCTCTGGCGCAGAAGGAGGGTGGCGATGAAGTAGACCGCGGACTTGCCCCACCCGGTGCGCTGCACGACGAGTGCGCGACTGCGGTCGGTGACCAGGGCGTCGATGGCCTCGCGTTGCCCGTCGTGGAACTCGGCGTCGGGGCGGCCGACGAGGGAGCGCAGGATGTCGGTCGCGGTCTGCTGCAGTTGCACGGTCATGACTCGAGCCTGCCATCCACCACCGACCCCGGCCGACACTCAGGCCGTTCTGGGGCGAGACGGGGTAGCCTCGCGCCTGTGCAGAATCGTCCACTCGCCCATCTCGTAGCGGTCTTCCTCGGGGGAGTCGTGGGGAGCGCTCTGCGGCTCGGCCTCGACCTCGCGCTTCCCCACACGGATCAGCAGTTTCCGGTCGACACTCTTCTCATCAACACGATCGGATCATTCGTGCTCGGCTGGCTCACGGCAGCAGTCTTCCGACGGGGTGCGTCGTCGATGGTCACAGCTGCCGTCGGTCCGGGAGTCCTCGGTTCGTTCACCACCTTCTCCGCCGTGATCCTCGCCCTCGTGCTCCTGACCGTCTCGGGGCCGGACCAGATCATCGTCGCCGTCGTCTATCTGATCGCGACGCTGCTGCTCGGCCTCGGCGCCGCATTCCTCGGACTCCGTCTGGGCGAGCGACGCGATCGCTCTCCCCACCCAGGGGAGCCGACGAGATGACGCCTCTTCTCGCTCTCGTGGTCGTCGTGGCAGGCGGCCTGGCCGCGATCGTGCGCTACGGGGTGAGCACGTTCGCCGCCTCGCGTCCGCGCGCGTCGCGGCTGGGGCGGTTCCCGTGGGCCGTGCTTCTCGTGAATGCCGTCGGCTCGGCGCTCGCCGGCTGCGCGGCCGGGCTCGCAGCGGGGTCGGCGCTGACCGCCGACGTGCGCCTCGTTCTCATCACCGGGGTCGCCGGGGGGCTCACCACCTTCAGCACCTTCAGCGTCGAGACCGTCGACCTTCTGCGCTCCGGTCGGTGGCGTACAGCTGTCGTCTCGTGTCTCGGCAATCTGTTCGTGGGCATCACGCTCGCCGTGGCCGGCTACGCGGTGGGCGTGCTGCTCTCGTCGTGAGCGGGCGCTCGCACGAAGCGGGCCCAGAGCCAGACCGCGAAACAGGCGGTCGCGAAGGCGAGCGATGCCAGGCCGAGAACGATGAGGCCCGCTCCGCCGCCCAGCCCCTCGAGCGCGGACGACAGAACGCCGGCCAGAAGCGTGAAGCCCGCCAGGGCGAGCACCAGCCAGCCGATCGGTTTCCAGCGCAGGATATGGCGTCCCGGCAGATCGGCGATCGGAAGCAGCAGGATCGCGGCCCCGCCGAGTGAGGCCAGCGCGACGGTGTTGACGAACTCGGCAAGGAACGCGCCGGCGGTGCTCGAGCCGGCGCCAGCGGCGATCGACCCGGAGATCAAGAAAGCGGTCGTGCCGACGGCGAGAAGCGCACCGATCTGGAGTGCTGCCAGGCGACCCCTCGATCGCCGCGAGGCGGGAAGCGTCAGTCCCAGGCCGAAGACGATGCCGAAGACCAGCGCCGGATCGAGGTCGAGAACGCGCGAGAGCGCCGTCGCGCCCACAGAGACGAGAAGAAAGAGCGGGCGAAGTCGGATGTCGGCGGTGGCGTCGAAGACGGTGCGCGCGAGCATCCGGGGCAGGAGCACGGCGACCGTGTTCACCACGAGCACGCCCAGGATCACCGCGACGAGCAGCCGCAGGTAGGCGGGTTCGTCGGTCACGGGGGCGCTGAGCACGGTGATGGTGGCGCTGGCGATGAGGGCGAATGCGCCGGTGACTCGCGCATTCCAGGGCAGGGCAGGAGCCGTCTCGAACTCCTGGTAGCGGGATCGATTGCGACCGGTGAACCTGCCACCGGTTGCCGATTGCAGCTCAGGCGTGGCTCGGAGACCCCGTAGAGTGCCCGCGAGGAGGCGGGCCGGAACGGCGAGCAGGGCGACCATGGCCAGCCCGATCCCTAGTGCCAGGGTCCAGTCGACCGAGCCCGATGTTCCGAAGGCCGGCTGCATCGCGGCGCTGAACCGAGTCGAGGCCGACCATCCGCCCGAGGCGGTCGTCGGCGGCGCACCCGCCGCGCCCGGCTGAGCCTGCGGCTGCTGAGGGGCCGCGGCCGTGGGGTCGCCGCCGGCGATTGAGGGGATGGGGGTGGAGCTCGGAGCGGGCTGGGTCGCACTCGGTGTGGGCTGCTCGGTCGGCGACGGTGGTGTCGCCGGGGCGGTGAACGCCACCGAGACGCGAGCGCTCTCGTCGCTGATATTGCCTGCTGCATCCTGCTGGATGGCCGAGACCGGGTAGGTGCCGGCGTCGATCGCGGCGGAGGTGCACGACCAGCGCCCTGCGGAGACGACAGCCTGGCACAGTGAGTGCGGACCGGCGAAGAGCGTCACCGTAGCGCCGTCTTCGCCACTGCCCGAGAACGAGGCGCCGGATGCCTGAATCGAGCCGGTGGGAATCGTCACGCCGGGAGGTGCGGGTGCATCGACGTCGATCGTCAGGGTGCTCGCCCGGCTCGGCGACGACGAGCGACCTCCGCTCCACGGCGCCACCTGTGTGGCCGTGAGTTCGTAGGAGCCGCTCGAGAGACCCTTGGGAAGGGCGCAGAACCAGGCTCCCGATGCATCCGCCGTCGCGGTGCAGGACACCTGTCCCGCGACGGCCGTCACCGTGGCGCCCGGCACCGCCTCGCCCATGACTGTTCCATTCGAGACGGTGCCGTTTCCCGCTGAACCGGCGGTCGGGGCATTGAGCACAGAGACCTCGACGCTCGTCTCCGACGACTGAGCGGCCACGGTCTGGACCGCGCGCACGGTGACAGAGGGGGTCGAGGGCAGCGAGATCGCGCACGACCACGTTCCCGTGGTGCTCGTGACGACACTGCACAGGGGCTGCCCGCCGGCGCTGGAATACAGGTCGATGCCGCTGCCCGGTTCGGCCGTACCGCTGAAGGGGATGCTGTCGCCGACCAGAGTCGACGCCGCGGGCCGCTCGATCACCGGGGCGGCGACCGCGGTCGAATCGGGACTCGGCGCCGGCTCGATCGGCGAGGCGGGAGGCGCCACGGGCGTCGACGTGGGGGGCGGATCGGTCTCCGTGGCGAGCGCGACGGTAGCCGGGGCGACGAAGGCGATCGTGAGAAGAAAGACGCCGAGAAGCGCCGATGCCGTCGACAACACGGCAGCACGACGGCGCTGTGCTGCAGACAGAGGTGGTTCGGGCAGATCGGTCACGTACCTCCCATTTAGGGGTGTTGCGCGAGCGAAGTCAAAGTCTGTTGCGTTCGTATGGGCCTGCGCGACGAAAAATTCACACGCCCGTAACGCGTGCCGCGCCATACTGGGCACGAGTGGGACGATCGACCCACTCGGCGAGGGGGCGACTCGATGGCCAGGATGTCGGCACAGGAGCGACGCGCCGAGCTCGTCTCCGCAGCGTTCCGCGTCGTCGCCGCCCGCGGGGTCGCGGCGGCGAGCGTTCGCGCGATCTGCGCAGAGGCGAGCATGGCGCTCGCGAGCTTTCACTACGTCTTCGCCACGCGCGACGAGCTGATGGCCGAACTGGTGAGCGTCGTCGTCGAGGCCGAGCGTCACGCCATGCTCCCCGATCTGACACCGGGGGAGACCTTCCGCGACACCGTGCGGCTCGGGCTCGAACGGTATCTGCAGCACCTGCGCTCCGACCCGCAACGGGAGAAGGCCATGCTCGAACTCACCCAGTACGCCCTGCGCACGCCAGGGCTCGAGGTCGTCGCCTCGACGCAGTACGAGCGCTATTGCGTGCTCGCCCAGGACGCCCTGGCGACGGCGGCGGAGCGCTGGGACATGACGTGGACCATGCCGGTCGACCAGATCGCCCGCATCCTCGTGGTGGTCACCGACGGGGTCACGCTGTCATGGCTTGTGACGCGAGACGACGCCGCGGCCGCCCGTGCGCTCGACTTCACGGCCGACTCGGTCGTCGGGCTGGCGGTCGCCGCATGAGCAGCACGGATACCGCAGCCGCGGGAGTGTTCTCAGAGCCCGTTCGCCGCGTGGAGGGCGGGTGGATTGCCCTCTTCGCGGCCGCGTGGCTCGGCGTCTGGATGGCGCAGCTCACCCCGGTGCAGCTCTTGCTGCCCGTACAGATCGAGCAACGCCTCGGCGCCGCATCGTGGGTCGAGAATGTCGTCGCGTTCGGTGTCATCTCGGGAATCGCGGGCGTGGCTGCGTTCGTCGCCTTCCCCGTCACCGGACTCCTCTCCGACCGCACGACATCGCGCTTCGGTCGTCGACGCCCCTGGATAGCCGGGGGAGCGGCGGTGTTCGCCGTCTCGCTTCTGCTTCTCGGGCTGCAGGAGAGCTTCGTCGGAATCGGCATCTTCTGGACCCTGTCGATCGTCGGGTTCTGCGTGCTCACGGCCGCTCTCACCGCGACGATCTCCGACAGGGTGCCCGTCGAGCAGCGCGGATTCGTCTCCGGCTGGATCTCGGCTCCCCAGGCCATCGGCACGATTCTCGGCCTCGTACTCGTTCTCACCCTCTTCACCGGTCAGTTCGGAGGGTACGCCGCAGTGGCGGTGCTGCTCGTCGTCTTGGTCGCACCGTTCCTGCTCTTCGGTCGTGACCAGGTGCTGACTCGCGAGGCCGCCAGGCGCATCCCTCGCGGTCGATTGCTCGACGAGTTGTGGATCAGCCCCCGGCGTTATCCCGACTTCGGATGGACACTGCTCGGCCGAGTTCTCGTCAACACGGGCAACGCGCTCGGAACGACCCTTCTGCTCTATTTCCTGATGTACGGGCTCGACGACGAGAACGCCGAAGACGACCTCCTCGTCTTGACCCTCGTCTACATGGTCTTCGTCGTCATCTCGTCGCTCGGGGCAGGCGCGCTCAGCGACAGGCTCGGACGACGACGCGTCTTCGTGTTCGTCTCCTCGACGCTCCAGGCCGTCGCGGCGCTCCTTCTCGCGTTCGTGCCCGAGCTCTCTGTGGCCATGATTGCCGCGGGCCTGTTGGGCGCGGGCTACGGATGCTTCCTCAGCGTCGATCAGGCGCTCGCGACCCAGGTCCTTCCTGACCCGGCGACGCGTGGCAAGGATCTCGGCATCATGAACATCGCCACCGCCGTGCCGCAGGCCCTTGCTCCGCTGCTCGGTGCTGCCGTGGTCGCCTGGCTCGGCGGTTTCCAAGGACTTTTCATCCTGTCTGCACTCTTCGCTTTCGGCGGCGCTCTGGCCGTCGCCCGCATCAGATCCGTGAGGTAGCCCATGATTCCCCCTCTTCAGCGCTCCAGCGACGAACCGTGGCGCACTCCCTCGACGTGGTGGCCTCGTCTCGACGCGGCGACGGCGCATCTCGACACCCCGCTCGCGGCCGTCGGTCTCGAGGCCTTCGCGCACAACGCCTTCGACATGATCGATCGGGCCGCGGGCAAGACGATCCGCGTCGCATCCAAGTCGGTGCGCATCCGGTCTCTCGTCGATGCCGTGCTCGCTCTCGACGGTTACGCGGGCATCCTCGCCTATACGCTCCCCGAGGCGCTCTGGTTGGCCGAGACGGTCGACGATGTCGTCGTGGGCTATCCGAGCGCCGACGTCGGCGCTCTTCGTCAGTTGGCCTCGAGCCCCGAGCTGGCCGCCCGGATCACGCTGATGATCGACAGCCTCGATCATCTCGACTTCATCGACGAGGTCGCTCCTCCGGGAACACGCGAGAACCTGCGGCTCTGCCTCGAGATAGACATGTCGTTCGTCACGAAGGCGCTCGGCCATGTCGGCGTGTGGCGTTCGCCCGTGCGTGAGGTGGCGCAGGCGCAGCGGATCGCCGAGGCTGTCGCCCGGCGCCGCGGATTCACCCTCGTGGGCATCATGGGCTACGAGGCGCAGATCGCCGGGGTCGGGAACCGGCCGAAGGGCAATCCGGCGCGGGCGGTCGTGCTCGATTGGATGCAGAAGCAGTCGGTGGCCGAGCTCACCGACAGGCGGGGTGCGATCGTCGAGGCGGTAGAGCGCATCGCTCCGCTCGAGTTCGTGAACGGCGGCGGCACGGGCTCTCTCGAGAGCACGTCGGCGGATGCGTCGGTGACGGAGATCGCCGCGGGCTCCGGTCTTCTGGGCGGGCACCTCTTCGATACCTACTCCCGGTTCCGGCCTGCGCCGGCGGCGGCCTTCGCGCTGTCTGTCGTTCGCAAGCCGACGCCCCGCATGGCGACGCTCCTCGGCGGCGGCTGGATCGCATCCGGACCGCCGCAGAGAGACCGCACCCCCGAGATCGTCTGGCCCGAGGGGCTGGAGCTGCAGGCGCGGGAGATGGCCGGAGAGGTGCAGTCGCCCGTCTCGGGCGCGCTCGCGGCCGATCTGCGCATCGGCGACCGGGCCTGGCTGCGGCACACGAAGTCGGGCGAACTCGCCGAACACGTCGCCGAGGTGGCGATCGTCTCGGGCGATGAGGTAGTCGCCACGGTTCCCAGTTATCGGGGCGAAGGGAAGTCCTTCCTGTGACCGCGAGCGGCGCCGTCTGGCGCAACTGGAGCCGCACAGAAGAGGTGCGTCCACGCCGCGTCGAGCGTCCGACGAGTGCCGGCGCCGTGCAACGAGCCGTCGTCGCAGCGGCGCGGTCGGGTCTGCCCATCAAGGCGGTCGGGGCGGGGCACAGCTTCACCGGTATCGCGGTGGCCCCCGGAGTTCAGCTCGATCTGAGCGCGCTCAGCGGTCTGATCGGAGTGGATGGCGAGCGCAAACGAGTCACGCTCGCGGCGGGCACCCGCCTCTACGACATTCCAGCCCTCATCGAACCGCTCGGTCTGGCGATGCCGAACCTGGGTGACATCGATCGTCAGAGCATCAGCGGCGCCATCTCGACCGGAACGCACGGAACGGGCGCCGAGTTCACCGGCATCGCGGGGCAGGTGCGGGGAGCCGTGCTGGTCACGGGAGACGGCAGCCTCCTGCGCATCTCCGAGTCGGAGAACGCGGAACTGCTGCCGGCCGTGGCCCTGGGTCTCGGGGCCCTCGGCATTCTCGTCGAAGTCACGCTGCAGTGCGTCGACTGCTTCGTGCTGCACGCCCAGGAGCGACCGATTCCGTTAGGGGGCCTGCTCGAGGCCGAACCGACTGAGCACGGTTCGCTCGCCGACCGGGTGCGCTCGAGCGATCATTTCGAGTTCTACTGGTTTCCGCACACGCGAACCGCGGTCTCCAAGACCAACACGAGGCTGCCGGCGTCCGCGAGTACCGCTCCGCTCTCGCCCTTCGCCTATTGGCTCGACGATGTGGTTCTGAGCAACGGCGTCTACCGGGCGACCTGCGCCGCCGCCGTTGCGGTGCCGACGATCATTCCTCGGATCAACGGAATGGCCGAGCGCCTGATGGGCAACCGCGAGTTCAGCGACCGCTCGCACCGCGTCTTCGCCACGCGGCGCACCGTGCGCTTCCGCGAGATGGAGTACGCGATCCCGGCGGAGTGCGTGCCCGATGCCCTGCGTGACATCATGAGGCTCATCGACGAGCGCGGCTGGCGCATCTCGTTTCCCATAGAGGTGCGCTTCGCTAGGGGTGACGACCTGTGGCTGTCGACGGCTCAGGGCAGAGACAGCGGCTACATCGCCGTGCACCGCTACTATCGCGAAGCCCCGACCGAGTACTTCGAGGCGGTCGAGCAGATCATGCTCGGCTACGGAGGACGCCCGCACTGGGGCAAGATGCATACGAGGCAGTCGGAGGATCTTCGTGCGATGTACCCGCACTTCGACGACTTTCTCGCCGTGCGTGATCGTCTCGATCCTCAGCGCGTCTTCGCGAACCTCTACCTGAATCGAGTACTCGGAGAATGACGAGCAGAGCCACACGGTTTCCGAGCGCAGAGACACTCGCCGCCGAAATGCCCCGAGACTTCGTGCTGGGTGTGGCGACGAGCGCCTTCCAGATCGAGGGGGCGACCCGGGAGGGCGGCCGCGGGGCGTCGACGTGGGACGTCTTCTCGCACCAGGCCGGCCGTATTCGGGGCGGGGCGACCGCGGATGTCGCGGCCGATCACATCCACAGGCAGGGCGACGACCTCGACCTGGTGCGCGACATGGGGGTGGATGCCTACCGCTTCTCGATCTCGTGGCCCCGGGTCCAGCCGGGCGGCACAGGCAGACTGAATGAGAACGGCGTCGCCTTCTACGATCGTCTCCTCGATCGGCTGCTCGCCGACGGGATCAGCCCGATGGCCACGCTGTTCCACTGGGACACGCCGAACGAACTGGCGGGTGGCTGGCTCTCGCGCGACACGGCCCGTCGGCTGGGCGAGCTCGCCTTTCTGCTGGGGGAGCGATTCGGCGACCGGGTCGACCGCTGGGTCACCGTCAACGAGCCCGCCACGGTGATGCTCAACGGCTACGCCCTCGGAATCCACGCTCCGGGGGAGACGCTGCTCTTCGATGCGCTCCCCGTCGCCCACAATCTTCTGCTCGCGCACGGCTACGCCGTCGAAGGGTTGAGGGGAGCCGACGTCTCCGGCGGCATCGGCATCACGAACGTGCACACCCCCACGACACCCGCGACGTCGTCTGACGACGACACCGCCTTCGCGTGGCTGTTCGATGTTCTGCACAATCGCATCTTCGCCGACCCCGTGCTGCTGGGCCGCTATCCCGAGCCGCGCGACGACTTCGCGTCGGTCCTGAAACCACTGATCGAGGTCGACTCGCGCGATCTCGAGCTCATCTCGCAGCCCATCGATTTCTACGGTCTCAATTACTACTTCCCGACGCGCATCGCCGCAGGTGCGGGTCGCGCGATCGCTCCCGACGGAGAGTCGGCGGCCATGGCGTCGCTCCCGTTCCATCTCGCGCCCTGGCCCGAGTTCCCCACCACGGGCTTCGGCTGGCCGGTCGCTCCGGAGTTCCTCGAGACGACGCTCGCCGAGCTGGCGAACAGATACGGTTCTGCGCTTCCGCCCGTGATCATCACCGAAGGCGGAGCGAGCTTCCCGGAGTCGCTCGTGTTCGACGAGCGCACCGGCGAACGGGTGGTCTCCGACCCCAGGCGCATCGACTACCTCGCCCGTCACCTCGAGGCGGCCCTGCGGTCGACCGCGCCGGGAGGAATCGCCGAAACGCTCGATCTGCGCGGCTACTTCGTGTGGACCCTGCTCGACAACTTCGAGTGGGCCGCGGGTTACAGCCAGCGGTTCGGGCTCGTGCACGTCGACTTCGTCACCCAGGAGCGCACGCCGAAGGATTCGTTCCGCTGGATGCAGGCGCTCGCGGGCGACCGAAGACGGTAGCCACCTAGGATTGCGGGCATGGCGCCCCGCATCCGAGCACCCCGATCTCTACGGGATCGCGCGGGAATCTGGCTCGGCGACTACGCCTACGCGCTGCAGGCGGAACGCCGAAGCGTCCGTTCGCGTCCCGATCCCGTTCCCTTCGAGAAGGGCAGCGAGCGAGCTGTGCTGCTCGTGCCCGGGGTCTACGAGAGATGGGAGTACCTGCTTCCCGTCGCTCAGGCGCTGAACGAGCGGGGACATCCGTGCTTCATCGTTCCCGCATTGCAGCGCAACAGCATCCCCATTCCCGAGGCGGCGCGCCTGGCGGGAGCCGTTCTGCGCGAGCGCGACCTCAGCGATGTCGTGATCGTGGCGCACAGCAAGGGGGGCTTGATCGGCAAGCATGTGCTCGCGTTCGACGATCCGGATGGGCGAGTCGCCGGGGTCGTCGCCATCGCGTCGCCGTTTCAGGGCTCTTCGCTCTCGAGGCTGCCGCTCACGAAGCCCCTGAGGGAGTTCGCTCCGGGGCGGGGGAGTATCGCGACCCTGGCTGCAGAGAAGGTGATCAACGAGCACATCGTGTCGATCTACCCCTACTACGACACCCACATCCCGAACGGTAGCGAACTCGCCGGAGCCACGAACATCGCTCTCCCTCTGACCGGTCACTTCCGGGTGCTCGCGGAGCCCCTGGTCATCGCCGAGACGGTGCGGGCGGTGGCGGCCCTTCCGCCGAGACAGACGGCAGAGCTGCCGTAGGCCACGATCTCTGGGAGCTTGCTCCACAGCGAAGGGGGTCTGCTGAGTGCTGGCTTATAGTAAACGCTATGGAATGGCTTATCCCGGTAATCGTCGTCGTTGTCCTCGTAGCCATCATCGGTATCTACCTGTGGGCCACGTACAACTCGCTGGTGACTCTGAAGGTGCGCGTCGATGAGGCGTGGAGCGACATCACGGTCCAGCTGAAGCGCCGCGCCGATCTGATTCCTAACCTCATCGAGAGCGTCAAGGGATACGCGGCGCACGAGAAGGGCGTGTTCGAGTCGGTCACGGCGGCCCGCGCGGAGACGCTGCAGGCACAGGGCCCGGTCGACGCGTCCGTCGCCGAGACCCACATGCAGAGTGCGCTCAAGAGCATCTTCGCCGTCGCCGAGGCCTACCCTCAGCTGCAGGCCAGCCAGAACTTCCTCCAGCTCCAGGCCGAGCTCGTCGACACCGAAGACAAGGTGCAGGCGTCGCGACGGTTCTACAACGGCGGGGTACGCGAGCTCAATACGAAGATCCGCGTCTTTCCGAACAACATCTTCGCCAAGAACCTCGGCTTCACCGAGCGTGACTTCTTCGAGGTGGCAGACCTCGCCGCCATCGCAGAGCCGCCGCGCGTTCAGTTCTAGCCGCGGGGCGAGGGCTGAATGTATCGGGCGATAGCCGGGAACAAACGCAACACCGTCTTCATCATCCTCATCTTCTTGGGGATCATCGGCGGCTTGGGTTATCTGGCCAGCGTGATCTACAACAACACCACGATCGTGATCGTCACGGTGGTCGTGGCCATCGCGTACGCGGTCTTCCAATACTTCTTCGCCAGCGGACAGGCGATATCGTCGAGCGGCGCCGTGCGGATCGAGAAGGCCGACAATCCCCGGCTCTGGCGCATCGTCGAGAATCTGTCGATCACCACGGGAACGCCGATGCCGGCCGTGTACATCGTGCCCGATCCCGCGCCGAACGCTTTCGCTACCGGGCGTGACCCGCAGCATGCCAGCGTCGCTGCCACCACAGGCTTGCTCGACATCATGACCGACGCCGAACTCGAGGGCGTGATGGCCCACGAGATGGGGCACGTCCGCAACTACGACATCAGGGTGTCGATGATCGTCTTCGGCCTCGTCGTGGCCGTGGGCTTCATCGCCGACATGTTCCTGCGCTTCGCCTTCTTCGGCGGAGGCCGCAACAACAACAGCAACGGGGGAGGCGGAGGCGGCAATCCCGTCGTGTTGATTCTCGGCCTGATCGCCATGCTGGTTGCCCCGCTCGTCGCCGGACTCGTTCAGGCGGCAGTGTCGCGCCAGCGGGAGTACCTCGCCGACGCAACGGGAGCGCTGACCACGCGGCATCCGGATGCCCTGGCCAGTGCCCTCGAGAAGCTGGCGGCCTACGGGCGTCCGATGCAGAAGCAGTCATCATCGATGTCGCACATGTGGATCGCCGACCCGCTCAAGCCGGGCATGCTCACGCGCCTGTTCAGCACGCACCCTCCCATCGACGATCGCGTCGCGCGCCTCGAGAAGATCGGCGGAGAGTTCTGAACCGCTAGGTCGTGCTCGAGATCTCGGCGGCGAGCGCCGGTGCGAGCGTGCCTTTGGCCGAGACCTCGATCGAGTCGAGGCCCTGCCACTGCATCGTCTGACGAAGCACGGGGGCCAGTCGTGCGGCGGTCTCGTCGGGCGCGCCATCTTCGGCCCAGGCCGCCCGCACGCGAAGCACGCCGGCCTGTCGGTCGTTCTTGAGGTCGACTCTGCCTACGACCCGGTCGTCGATCAGCACCGGCAACACGTAGTAGCCGAATACCCGCTTGGGCTCGGGGGTGTAGATCTCGATGCGGTAGTGGAAGTCGAAGAGACGCAGTGCTCTGGATCGCGCCCACACCACGGGGTCGAACGGTGAGAGGAGGGCCGCGGCGTTCATGCGACGGGGAAGGCGCGCATCGCGGTGCAGCCAGGCAGGCTTGCCCCATCCATCGATCGTGACAGGAACGAGCTCGCCCGCCTCTTCGAGCTCGCGAATCGCGGGAACCGCGTCGACGGCCTTCAGGCGGAAGTAGTCGGCGATGTCGTCAGCCGTGCCGACGCCGTGGGCGCGGGCCGAGATGGAGACGAGGCGACGCATGGCTTCGTCGCGGGGAACGTGCAGCTCACGCACGGAGGCGGGGAGCACCTGCTCGGGCAGGGCGTAGACGCGCTCGAAGCGCGTTCGCCCGGCACTGACGACGTCGCCCCAACGGAACAGGGTCTCGAGCCCGCGCTTGACGTCGGACCACCCCCACCAGGAGCCGCTTCTGGTGTTCGACTCGTGCTCGATCTCGCTCGCGCGCATCGGGCCCTTTGCAGCCAATTCGGCGAGCAGCCACTCGGTCATAGACCTGTTCGCGGCGAACCACGAGTCGGCTCCGGTCTCGGCGCGGTCGCGATACTCCTGCTGCCGCCAGCGCAGCAGCGGAAGTGTGTCGACGGGAATGAACGACGCCTCGTGCGCCCAGTATTCAGTGATACGGGGCGAATAGGTGACGCGGTCGAGCTGCGCCTTGTCGTAGCTGCCGAGCCGGGCGAAGACGGGAAGGTAGTGGCTGCGCTCGAAGACGTTGACCGAGTCGATCTGCAGCAGCCCCAGCCGATCGATCAGGGCACCGAACTGGCGCACCCCGGGAACGACGCTCGTGGGTGGACGCCCGAAGCCCTGCGCGGCCAGCGCGACGCGACGGGCGAGAGCGGGAGACAGCGACTGAGCCATGTTCTCGAGAGTACTCATGCACCTACGACATCGAGACATGCGCCGTTCACCTCGGCGATACCGGGCGGTCGCATCCTCGTCGCGCGACCCCCATAGCGTCGGCACGTCGGCACCACAGCCCCGCCCGGCACCCGCCCGATCCACCTGGAGGACTCTTGCTTTCCACCCGCACAGCCATCGCCGGCATCGCCGCAGCGATCGCCCTCACGCTTACTCTCAGCTCGTGCGCGAGCACCTCGGCCGATGCCTCCGCAGACGGCGGAGTCGACGCGGCCACCGCCACCAGCGTCTCTGCATTCGGAGACCTCGCCGGTCTCGAGAAGGCGGCGAAAGCCGAAGGTGCGCTCAACGTGATCGCCCTCCCGCGGGACTGGGCCAACTATGGTGCCGTGCTCGATGCGTTCACCGAGAAGTACCCCGAGATCACCATCACCGAGGCGTCGCCTGACGCATCGAGCGCCGAGGAGATCCAGGCGGCCGACAACCTCAAGGGACAGGACACCGCTCCCGACGTCTTCGACGTGGGCGCCGCCGTCGCGCTGGCGAACACGAAGAAGTTCGCTCCGTATCAGGTCGCGACCTGGGCCGACATCCCGGATGCGCTGAAGGAGCAGTCGGGCCTGTGGGTCGGCGACTACGGCGGATACATGGCCGTCGGCTACGACCCCGACGCGGTTCCCGCGCCGAAGAGCCTCGACGATCTGCTCGGCGACGAGTACAAGGGCAAGGTCGCGATCAACGGCGACCCGACGCAGGCGGGGGCGGCCTTCGCCGCCGTCGGCATGGCATCCGTTCAGAGCGGCGGATCGACCGCCGATTTCCAGCCCGGAATCGACTTCTTCTCGAAGCTGAACAAGGCCGGCAACTTCGTGAAGATCGACCCCACCCCCGCCACGATCGCCTCGGGCGAGACGCCCGTCGTCTTCGACTGGGACTACCTGAACGTGGGCTACGGCAAGAAGCTCGACGGTCAGCGCAAGTGGGAGGTCGTCGTCCTTCCCGGCATGGGCTACGCCGGGTACTACAACCAGGCCATCAGTGCCGACGCTCCGCACCCGGCCGCCGCTCGTCTGTGGCAGGAGTTCCTCTACAGCGACGAGGCCCAGAACCTGTGGCTCGCAGGTGGCGCCCGCCCGGCGCGCGCCGAGGCGATGGAGGCGGCCGGAACGATCGACAAGGAACTCTTCGGCGCCCTGCCGGAGACGCCCGACGAGACCGTAGTTCCGACGGCGAAGGAGTCCGAAGACGCTGCCGCCCTGCTCGGCAGCAACTGGGCCGCGGCCGTCCAGTAACGAAGAGAGAGACACAACTGATGGCTGACACCCTCGTGTCGGTCGTCGCTCCCCTCGAGGGCGTCGAACCTGCAGCAGTGCAGGCTCGGCGCCCCGAGTCGTCGCGACGGGCGGCCTTCACCGTGCCGAGTTTTCTCGGCCTCGTTCCCTTCGCGGCGTACATCCTCCTCTTCCTCGGGTTGCCCACCGCCATAGCGCTGTTCACCGGTTTCCTCGATGGCACGGGTTCGTTCTCGCTCACCAACATCGAGGCGCTTGCCGACCCCCTGATTCTCAGCACCTTCGGCAACTCCATCGGGCTCTCGGCGCTCACCGCCGTGATCGGGTCGGTGGTCGGTGCCGCCTGCTGTTACGCGCTGATCGGCACGAACCCCACCGGGATGCTGCGCTCGGTCGTCGACTCGGCGAGCGGAGTCCTCGCCCAATTCGGCGGCGTGATGCTGGCCTTCGCGTTCGTCGCGACCATCGGCATCCAGGGCATGGTCACCGTCTACCTGCGTGACTCGCTCGGCATCGACATCTTCGCCGACGGCGTGTGGCTGTACGAGCTGCCCGGCCTCATCCTGCCGTACATCTACTTCCAGGTTCCCCTGATGATCATCACATTCCTTCCGGCGCTCGAGGGCCTGAAGCCCCAGTGGGCCGAGGCGAACGCGAGCCTGGGCGGATCGCGGGCGACGTACTGGTGGCGCATCGGCATCCCCGTGCTCACTCCGTCATTCCTCGGCTGCCTGCTGCTGCTGTTCGCGAACGCCTTCTCGTCGTTCGCGACCGCCGCCGCGCTCACGAGTCAGGGGTCGCAGATCGTTCCCCTGCAGATCCGCTCAGCTCTCACGAGCGAGACGGTGCTGGGCCGAGAGAATCTCGCCGGCGCCCTCGCCCTCGGAATGATCGTCGTGATGGTCATCGTCATGACGCTCTACTCGCTGCTGATGAAGCGGTCGGCGAAGTGGCAGCGATGAGCGGCCAGGCGAAGGCGTTCCGACCCGAACCCGGCGCGCTCACCCGCTGGCTGATCCTCGGCGTCGTCGGGCTCGTCTTCCTCGTGCCCATCGTGGCCATGGGAGAGTTCACGCTGCGTCGCGGGCTCGAGGGCGGCTACGACTTCAGCCGGTGGATCGCGGTCTTCTCCGGAGGGCTGACGGGGGAGTACAAGGGAGTGCTCACCGCGCTCGGCAACTCCGTGGTGCTGGCGATCGTCACCGTCGCGGTCATGCTCGTCATCCTCGTGCCCACCATGATCCTCGTGCAGTTGCGCTTCCCGTATCTGCGTCGCGCGATGGAGTTCCTCTGCCTGCTGCCCATCACCATTCCCGCCATCGTGCTCGTCGTGGGTCTCGCTCCCGTCTACTCCGTCGTGGCGAAGATGTTCGGCAGCGGTGTGTGGACCCTCTCGTTCGCCTACGGAATCATCGTTCTTCCGTTCGCCTACCGAGCGATCCAGGCCAACCTGGCCGCCATCGACGTGATCACCCTCAGCGAGGCGGCGCGTTCCCTGGGTGCCGGGTGGCCGACCGTGCTTCTGCGCGTGCTGTTGCCGAACCTGCGCCGCGGCATCCTCTCGGCGTCGTTCATCTCGGTCGCCGTCGTGCTGGGCGAATACACGATCGCGGCCCTTCTGAACCGGGTCAATCTGCAGACGGCGCTCGTGATCGTGTCGAAGTCGGATCCCTTCGTCGCCGTCATCTTCGCTCTGATCGCCCTGGTCTTCGCCTTCGTCCTGCTGCTCGCGATCGGCCGGATCGGCGCACCCCGCCGTCGCCGTCGCGAGCCGGCCGCATCCATCACCGCACCCGCCGCAGTCACCCCGACCGGAGCATCCTCATGAGCCTCGCCACCCGTTCCGCCGCACGAACCCAACCGAAGACGCGCGGGGCCGGCGCAACCGTAGAGTTCCGTTCCATCGTCAAGGAGTTTCCCGGGCACCGAGCCCTCGACGGCGTCGACCTCACCCTGCAGCCCGGCGAGTTCGTCGCGCTCCTCGGCCCGAGCGGCTGCGGCAAGACCACGGCCTTGCGGGTGCTCGCCGGTCTCGAAGACGCCACGGGCGGCAGCATCACCATCGACGGCGACGACGTGTCGGGTCTGCCGGCCAACAGGCGCGACATCGGAATGGTGTTCCAGTCCTACTCCCTGTTCCCGCACCTGACCGTGCTGTCGAACGTCGAATTCGGCTTGCGCATGCGCAAAGTCGAGAAGGGCGAGCGGCGAACGCGGGCGCTGGAGGCCCTCGAAATGGTCGGCCTGGGAGCGCACGCCGAGCGCTACGCGCATCAGCTCTCCGGTGGCCAGCAGCAGCGGGTGGCTCTCGCCAGGGCGCTCGTCACCGAACCGCGCGTGCTGCTGCTCGACGAGCCGCTGTCGGCCCTCGACGCCCGCGTTCGGGTGCAGTTGCGCGACGAGATCCGGCGCATCCAGATCGATCTCGGAATCACCACGCTGTTCGTGACGCACGATCAGGAGGAGGCCCTCGCCGTGGCCGATCGGGTCGCCGTGATGCGGGCGGGCACGATCGAGCAGATCGGTGCGCCCGAAGAGCTGTACACGCGTGCCAAGACGTCGTTCGTCGCGGAGTTCGTCGGGCTCAGCAACCGGCTCGACGGGGTGATCGAGACGCCCGGAGTCGTCACCGTCGAGGGTGTCGTCCTTCCGCTCATCGACCAGGCGGCCCCGATCGGAGCGGTCTCTGCCTATGTGCGCCCAGAAGACGTGGTCTTCGCGTCGGAGGGCATCTCCGCGGAGGTGGTCTCGAGCAGTTTCCTCGGCAGCTTCCGTCGCAGCACGGTGCGCCTGGCCTCGGGCGCGCTCGTGCGCGTTCAACACGGAGCCACGTCTCCCGTAGCGGTCGGCGACAGGGTCTTTCTCACCTTCACGGGGGCACCCGTGGCGGTGAAGGCGGCCGACGCGTCATAACGAATTCTCCTCAGGTCTGCGCGCCTAGAATGAGGACATGTCTGAGCCTGACGTGAATGACGCTGCGGTTCCCCCGGGACTCCGCATAGCGGGAGCGTGGTCGTGGCGCCTGCTGGCGATCGCCGGTGCACTGGCCGTGTTCTTCTTCCTGGTGTCGTATCTCCGACTCCTCGTCATTCCCCTTCTGGTCGCAACTCTGCTCTCGGCGCTCCTGGTTCCGCTGAAGAACTGGCTCGTCGCGCACCGGTGGCCGAAGTGGCTCGCCATCACGGTGGCCGAGCTGGGCACACTCGTGATCGTCGCGGCGCTCATCTATCTGGTCGTCGCCCAGGTGCGGGCCGGTTTCGGCGATCTGCGCGACCAGACGGTCGCGAGCGTCCACGACCTCCGTGACTGGCTCACCCAGCCCCCGTTCAACGTGTCCGACAGCGACCTCACGGGCTACATCAACCAGGCGATGTCGTTCCTGCAGGCCGACTCGTCGGCGCTGCTCTCCGGAGCGGTATCGGTCGGTTCGACCGTGACCGAGCTGTTCGCCGGCGTTCTCCTGACTCTGTTCTCCACCCTCTTCATCTTGATCGACGGCAAGGGCATCTGGGCGTGGATCGTGCGCATCTTCCCGCGCCGCGCTCGCACGGCCCTCGACGGGGCAGGCAAAGCCGGATGGCTGACGCTGCAGAACTTCATCAAGGTGCAGATCCTCGTGGCCACGATCGATGCCATCGGCATCGGTGCGGGAGCCGCGATCCTTCAGCTGCCCCTGGCCATTCCCATCGCTGTGCTGGTCTTCCTGGGGTCGTTCATCCCCGTGATCGGTGCCGTCGCGACGGGAGCACTCGCGGTCTTCATCGCCCTCGTCTACAACGGCTGGGTCGTCGCGCTCATCATGCTCGGCATCGTTCTGCTCGTGCAGCAGATCGAGGGCCACGTTCTGCAGCCCCTGGTCATGGGAACCGCCGTCAAGGTTCACCCCCTGGCCGTGGTGCTCGCCGTTGCGGGCGGATCCGTTGTAGCCGGAATACCCGGCGCTCTGTTCGCTGTTCCGATCGTCGCCGTGCTCAACGTGATGATCGGCTACATCGCCCGAGGCGACTGGCGGCAACCCTCTCTCCCGACATCGAAAGACACCGTTCTCGAATGACTGATTCCCTGACGCAGCCCGTGCTCACCGTGGTTCCCTCGCTCGACGAGATGATGGATGCCCGGGAGCGCGTCTCGCGTATCGTCGACCCCACTCCCATGGAGACGTCGCGCTACCTCAGCGCCGAACTGGGCGCTCCCGTCTTTCTGAAGTGCGAGAACCTGCAGCGCACCGGCTCGTACAAGATCCGTGGCGCGTACAACAGGCTGTCGCGGCTCTCGGCTGAGGAGCAGGCCCGCGGAGTCGTCGCGGCGTCTGCCGGCAACCACGCCCAAGGGGTGGCCTTCGCCGCCCGCGAACTCGGAATCTCGGCGACCATCTTCATGCCCCTCGGCGTACCGCTGCCGAAGCTGCAGGCCACCAAGCAGTACGGGGCCGATGTCGTTCTCCGCGGGCACAGCGTCGAAGAGGCGTTGCGGGCTGCGGCGGAGTTCTCCGAGCAGACGGGCGCGGTCTTCATCCCGCCGTTCGATCACCCCGACGTCGTTCTCGGGCAGTCGACCCTGGGCCTCGAGATCCTCGACCAGGTCCCCGACCTCGAAACCGTGATCGTTCCGATCGGTGGCGGCGGACTGATCTCAGGCGTGGCGTCGGCGGTCAAGCGCCGCGCGGAGCTCGAGGGGCGCGCCATCCGAGTGATCGGTGTGCAGGCCGCGAATGCGGCCGCCTACCCGCCGTCTCTGGCCGCGGGCCAGCCCACCCAGATCGTCACGTCGCCCACGATGGCCGACGGCATCACGGTCGCCAAGCCCGGCATCCTCAACTTCGCCATCATCAAGGAGCTCGTCGACGAGGTCGTCACCGTCTCCGAGGCCGACATGGCGAAGGGGCTCCTGGTGCTTCTCGAGCGGGCCAAACAGGTCGTCGAACCCGCCGGCGCGGTCGGCGTCGCCGCGATCCTGTCGGGCCAGATCGTCGCATCCGGTCCCACCGTCGTGATTCTCTCGGGCGGAAACATCGACCCGCTCCTGATGCTGAAGCTCATCAACTACGGTCTGGCCGCGTCGGATCGCTACCTCAAGATGCGGATCATGCTGCCCGACCGCCCCGGCCAGCTGGCGCGTATCTCCGAGCTGCTCGCCGAGGCGAACGCCAACGTGCTCGAGGTGCTCCACACCCGCCATGGCAAGGGCCTGCAGATCAGCGAGGTCGAACTCGAGCTGAGCGTCGAGACGCGCGGGCCGGAGCATCGTCAGCAGGTGCTCGACATGCTGCGCGATGCGGGCTTCGACCCGCGCATCAGCGACGACTGATCAGGCTCGGTACGTCTCGACCTTGACGATCTCGACGTCGATGTTGCGGCCGGTCGGGCCGACGAACGAGGTCTTGTCGCCGACCTTGAGGCCGATGATGGCCTGACCCAGCGGGCTGGATTCGCTCCACACGTCGAGGTCGTTGTCGCCCGCGATCTCGCGGTTTCCGAGAAGGAAGACGGTCTCGTCGCCCGCAACGAGGGCGGTGATCACGGTGCCGCCCTCGACCACGCCGTGGCTCTCGGGGATCTCGCCGACCTCGGCGGTGCGCAGCAGCAGGGTCAGCTGGCGGATGCGAGCCTCCATCTTGCCCTGCTCTTCTTTGGCGGCGTGGTAGCCGCCGTTCTCCTTGAGATCGCCCTCCTCGCGAGCCATCTCGATCTTCTTCGCGATGTCGGTGCGGCCGAACCCACTGAGCTCCTCGAGCTCATTCGTGAGGCGGTCGTAGGCCTCCTGGGTCAGCCACGTGACCTGGGCTGCTTCGTCTGCCATCGGAACTCCCTCTGTACGGATATATCCCGCAAATATGGCCCGGGAAATCTCCCGGGCATCGAAGAAGAGCCTAGGTGAGCCAGCAGCGGTAAATCAAACCTGTGACCGACTGCTCGGTGGTGCGGATGGTCTCCGTGATTCCCCGCGTCGCCTTGTCGGAGGCGGGGATGTCGATGACCTTCCATCCCACGATGGCGAACTTGGCGCTCTGCGCCTGCAGGGCACAACTCGACGTCGATCCCTTGGGCACGGTGAGTAGGAAGTCGATCGAGACCGAGTGCTCGTCGATGACGGTGTGCCCGGTGTCTTTCGCCTCGAGCTCGGCGCCGGAGTTGTCGAGCCCGGCCCACACGACCCAGCCCACGAGAACGACGGCAAAGACGGCCGCGGTGATGAGCGCGATCACGCGGGTGCGCCGACTGTTGGCGCGCGTTCGCCCGTAGCGGATGGCAAGGTCTTCACGCGTCACGGAATGGGTGCCTCTCGAAGCAGCGATTAGTCTTAGGTGTTGGCTTAGGTGTCTAGGCTAATCGGCAATGCTGAGGAGACGAGACCGATGACGCTGCGCCTGATGGCCGTGCACGCGCACCCCGACGACGAATCGAGCAAGGGCGCTGCCACATATGCCTACTACCTCGACCGCGGTGTCGAGGTCATGGTGGTGAGTTGCACCGGAGGCGAGCGTGGCAGCATCCTCAACGAGTCCCTGGCCGAGCGCCGTCACGCCGAGCGAGACATGGCTGGTCTTCGTCGCTACGAGATGGCGGCGGCTCAGAAGGTCGTGGGCTTCGAGCACCGCTGGCTCGGGTATGCCGACTCCGGGCTTCCCGACGAGGGAGAGCCTCTGCCGGCGAACGCGTTCGCGACGATTCCCGTCGAGATCTCGGCAGAACCGCTCGTGCGCCTCATCCGCGACTTCAAGCCGCAGGTGCTTCTCACCTACGACGAGAACGGCGGGTACCCCCACCCCGATCACATCCGTACGCACGAGATCTCGGTGCGTGCTCTCGAGGCGGCGTCCGACGCCGCGGCCTACCCCGACGCAGGAGAGCCGTGGAGCGTCTCCAAGCTCTACTACGACCGCATCTTCAGCTACCAGCGCATGAAGGCCGTCTACGACGAGATCGTGGCGACCGACCCCGAGAGCCCGCTCATCACATCCATGACCGAGCTGCGCTCGTGGATGAAGGAGAGCCCGTTCCTCGCCACGACGCAGGTGCCGGCCGGTGCGTTCTTCGAGGTGCGTGACAACGCCCTGAGGGCACACGCGAGCCAGGTGTCGCCCGACAGCCAGTTCTTCTTCTGGCCCAACGAACTGCAACTGAAGGCGTGGCCCTTCGAGGACTACCAGCTCATCTCGTCGAAGGTCGAGACGACCATGCCCGAGGCCGATCTGTTCGCCGGAATCGAGGACGACGATGTACAGCTTTGACCAGATCGCGGTGACGGTGACACAGGGCCTCATTCGCGCGGCCGATCAGCCCCAGTTCGATCCGAACACCGTCACGCCCGGCTTCGTCGGGTTCATCGCCACCTTCGGCGTGGCCGTCATCGTGATCCTGCTGGTGATCGACATGGTGCGGCGGGTGCGCCGCGTGAACTACCGCGAGCAGGTGCGGCAGCAGCTCGAGCAAGAGGCTCGGGATGCCGACGGTGCGGCGGACGGCGACGCCCGGCCTTAGAGACGGGTCAGCCCCCGTAGGAGGGCTTCAGGACGATCAGCAGGATGGCCGTCCAGTGGCAGAGGAACGCCACGAGCGTGAGCGCATGGAAGATCTCGTGGAACCCGAAGTGCCCGGGGAACGGATTGGGTCGCTTCAGCGCGTAGACGACGGCGCCGACCGTGTAGCAGAGGCCGCCGATGAGTACGAGCAGCATCATGGCGGCATTCGTGGCGAGCAGATCGCCGAGGTACATGACCGCGGCCCAACTCAGCACGAGGTAGAGCATCACGTAGAGCCAGCGCGGAGCGTCGATCCAGAACACCCGGAAGCCGATGCCGAACAGGGCTCCGGCCCAGACGAGGCACAGCAGCAGGATGCCCTTCTCGGGAGGCAGGGCGAGCACGGCGATCGGGGTGTAGGTGCCGGCGATCAGCAGGAAGATGTTGGCGTGGTCGATGCGCTTGAGCAGCCGTTTCATGCGCGGCTTCCAGTTGAAGCGGTGGTAGAGCGCACTGTTGCCGAAGAGCAGCAGCGACGTCGCCATGAAGACCGCGCTGGCGGCCTTCGCTGCCGCACCGTCGGCGAGGACGATGAGCACGATGCCGGCGACGATCGCCAGGGGGAAGGTGCCGGCGTGGATCCAGCCTCGCCACGTGGGCTTGACCTCGACGGGGTGTTCGACCGCGTCGTCGAGCAGGGGGATATTGGGGAGGTCGGCGCGCGCGGGCATGGCACCAGAGTACGCGCCGCCGAGTTCGTGCCGCTGTGAGTTTCTCCGCGAAGACGGGTAGCGTATGCGTGTGTCCATCGAAGAGAACCCACGGGGAAGCGGCTTCCTCTACGGCCTCTACCAGAAGCGACTGAGGCGTGAGCTCGCCGTCGACGCGCTTCCGCATCACGTCGCGATGATCATCGACGGAAACCGCCGCTGGGCCAAGCAGAGACTTCTCGGCACCGCGGCACACGGCCACCGGGCTGGGGCCGCGAAGATGCGCGAGTTCCTCGTCTGGTGCGACGATGTCGGTATCAAGGTCGTCACGCTCTACCTGCTGTCGACCGACAATTTGACGAGCCGCAATAAAGACGAGCTCGACGAGCTCGTCGAGATCATCGCCGAATTGGCGGGCGCGCTCTCCCACTTCCGCGACTGGCGGATCAAGCACGTCGGCAGCGACCTCGGCCTGCCTCCGGCTCTCGTCACAGCACTCGACGAGGCCGAAGAACGAACGGCAGGTCACACCGGGCTGCACGTCAACCTGGCTGTCGGCTATGGCGGCCGCACCGAGATCGCGGATGCCGTGCGCAGCATCATCCGCGCGCATCAGGAGCAGGGCCACACCCTCGAAGACCTGGCCGAGAGCATCGACCAGGAGCTCATCGCGGAGCACCTCTACACGGGTGGGCAGCGCGACCCCGACCTGGTCATCCGCACCTCGGGTGAGCAGCGCCTCAGCGACTTCATGCTGTGGCAGAGCGCGCACAGCGAGTTCTACTTCATGGAGGCCCTCGGTCCGGACATCCGCGAGGTCGACTTCCTGCGCGCCCTGCGTGACTACTCGCGCAGGCATCGGCGCTTCGGGGGCTGAGCCGACGGCATCCGCGTCAATGTGCGATTGGCTTGCCGTTTACACGAACGTAACCCGACACGGGGCGTGTCGTCACTCTGCGAAACACATCGGCACGTAGCGTCACTCTCATCAGGTATGGCACCTGGTCGAGTCGGCCACATAAGTACGACTCGGGAGAAACCTAAAGACTTGAGAAAGGCTTAGGGGCCGACTCGCCACAGTGATCCGAGTGCATCATGCGCTCGGGGTTGGAGTAGTCGTGGCCGATCGCAATTCCCACCAGTCAACCGACACCGGGGCCCGCACACGGGCATCCGGTTCTGCCCCGGCAGTCGTGAACCAGAAGGAACGTACCTACGTTCTGGACACCTCGGTTCTGCTGTCCGATCCGAAGGCGATCTTCCGTTTCGCGGAGCATCCCGTCGTTCTTCCCGTGATCGTCATCACGGAACTCGAATCGAAGAGGAACGACCCCGAGATCGGATATTTCGCCCGCCAGGCGCTGCGCAACCTCGATGAACTGCGTGTGCTCCACGAACGGCTCGACTTTCCGATCGCAGTGGGGGAGGGCGGCAGCCTTCGGGTGGAGCTCAACCACTCGAACATGTCGGTCCTTCCTTCGGGGCTCCAGCTGAACGACAACGACTCGCGCATTCTCGCCGTCGCCCTCAACCTGGCGAACGACGGGCTCGACGTGACCGTCGTCTCGAAGGATCTGCCATTGCGAGTGAAGGCGGCATCCATCGGACTTGCGGCGGAGGAGTATCGCGCGGAGCTGGCGGTCGACTCCGGCTGGACGGGGCTGGCGGACATCACCCTCGGCTCCGACCAGATGTCGGCGCTCTACGATGCCGAGTCGATGGACACCGACCTCGTCGAGGGGATTCCGGTGAACACGGGGCTGGTGATCCATTCCGACCGAGGATCGGCGCTGGGCCGCGTTACGGGCAAGCACAGCTTCCGACTCGTTCGGGGCGATCGAGATGTGTTCGGGTTGCACGGCCGCTCGGCCGAGCAGAGGGTGGCCATCGACATGCTGCTCGACCCCGAGGTCGGAATCATCTCGCTGGGAGGTCGAGCCGGAACGGGAAAGTCGGCTCTGGCCCTCTGCGCGGGACTCGAGGCCGTTCTGGAGAAGCAGCAGCACCGCAAGATCATGGTCTTCCGGCCGCTCTACGCGGTCGGTGGGCAGGAGCTCGGTTTCCTCCCTGGCGACGCATCCGAGAAGATGAATCCGTGGGCCCAGGCCGTCTTCGACACCCTCGGCTCGATCGTGTCGCAGAACGTCATCGACGAGGTCATCGAGCGCAACATCCTCGAGGTCCTGCCGCTCACCCACATCCGCGGTCGTTCGTTGCACGACGCGTTCGTGATCGTCGACGAGGCTCAGTCACTCGAGCGCAATGTGCTGCTCACGGTGCTGAGCCGCATCGGACAGAATTCGCGGGTCGTGCTGACGCACGATGTGGCGCAGCGCGACAACCTGCGCGTGGGCCGGCACGACGGCGTCGCCTCCGTCATCGAGACGCTGAAGGGGCACCCACTCTTCGGTCACATGACGCTGACCCGCTCGGAGCGCTCGGCCATCGCCGCGCTCGTGACAGAGATGCTGGAGTCGAACGAATTGGCCTGATCGTCAGCGTGCGGGGCGTGCGCGTGAGGGAGTCCCTTGTGGATAACTTCTGACGGCACGCCCCGCACCTCGTTACCGTGGGGCGCATGACCTCGGAGCCCATCCCGCGAGAGCGTATCGGTCTGATCGATGTGGCGCGAGGTGCACATCCGTCTCAGCTCGTCATCGCCGGCGTCTTGCTCTGCCTGTCGTGCGCTGCGTTCGGAATGGCCCCGGGCATCGTCTCCCTGGCGTGGCTCGCGCTCGTGACGCCCAGCCTGGTCGTCATCGACCTCCGTCTGCGGCGGCTTCCGAACGTGCTTGTGGTTCCCGGTCTCGCGGCCGTGGTCGTCGATGGCTGTTGGGCGACCGCCTCAGCTGGGGAATTTCCCTTTCTCGCCTTTCTGACGACATCGATCGTCGCGGCGGTCATGCTCGTTCTCCACCTCGTCGGAGGGTTGGGAATGGGCGACGTCAAGCTGAGCGTGGTCATGACCGGATGCCTGTCGCTCGTCTCACCCGTTCTCGCGGTCGCTGGGCTGATGCTCGCGTTCCTGCTCGGTGGAGGGTACGCGGCTGCGCTCCTGCTGCGCGCTCGAGGGCGGCGCGGCAGCCGAATCGCCTTCGGCCCTTTGCTGCTGTCGGGGTTCTGGACGGTGGTCGTCCTGGTCGCGCTTTACTGGAACGAGGCCGCCCGAGCCGCACTGTAATGCGGCTCGAACGGCCTCGCGTCGAGTCAGGTGGTGTCGCCTCGGGTCAGGCGGAGGGCGGCGCCGTCATCGAGAGCACATCGAGCGCCGTGTCGAGCTGCTCGAGTGTGACCTCGCCCCGCTCCACGAATCCGAGTTCGATGACAGCCTCGCGCACCGTCACTTTGTTGGCCACGGAGTGCTTGGCGATCTTGGCTGCCGCCTCGTAGCCGATGATGCGGTTGAGTGGCGTCACGATCGAGGGCGACGACTCGGCGAGGGCGCGTGCCCGATCGAGATTGGCCTCGAGACCCGAAATCGTCTTGTCGGCGAGGAGCACCGACGAGTTCGAGAGAAGCCGGATCGACTCGAGCAGGGCGGTGCCCATGACCGGGATGGCGACGTTGAGCTCGAATGCACCGGATGCCCCGGACCAGGCGATGCTCGCGTCGTTTCCGATGACCCGGGAGCAGACCATGAGCACGGCCTCGGGGATGACCGGATTGACCTTGCCGGGCATGATCGACGATCCCGGCTGCAGATCGGGGATGTGCAGTTCACCCAGGCCCGCGTTGGGGCCTGATCCCATCCAGCGGAGGTCGTTGCAGATCTTTGTGAGGCTCACCGCGAGCACCCGCAGAGCTCCGGATGCCTCCACCAGCGAATCACGGGCGCCCTGGGCCTCGAAGTGGTCGCGCGCCTCGGTGATGGGCAGCCCGGTCTCTTCTGCGAGCAGCCGGATGACCAGTTGCGGGAATCCGGCGGGGGTGTTGATGCCGGTGCCGACCGCGGTGCCGCCCAGCGGCACCTCGGCGACGCGGGGGAGCGCGGACTGCACTCGCTCGATGCCGAGTCTGATCTGCATGGCGTAACCACCGAACTCCTGGCCCAGAGTCACTGGCGTGGCGTCCATAAGGTGCGTGCGCCCGGCCTTCACCGCCGTCTTCCAGAGCTCGGCCTTGGCCTCGAGAGCGACGGCGAGGTGGTCGAGAGCAGGCAGCAGCTGAGAGATGAGCGCGCCCGTAACGGCGACATGTACGGAGGTGGGGAACACGTCATTCGACGACTGCGAGGCGTTGACGTGGTCATTGGGGTGAACCGGGCTGCCGAGCCGGGCCGTCGCGAGAGTGCTCAGCACCTCATTCATATTCATGTTCGACGAGGTGCCGCTGCCCGTCTGGTAGACGTCGATCGGGAACTCGCCGTCGAGGTCGCCGGAGATCACCTCATCGGCCGCCGACGCGATGGCATCCGCGATGGCGTTGTCGAGAACACCGAGCTGCGCGTTCGCGAGAGCCGCGGCTTTCTTGATGCGAGCCAGTGCCGAGATCTGGGCGGATTCGAGACCCGCGCCCGAGACGGGGAAGTTCTCGACGGCGCGCTGCGTCTGAGCGCCGTACTTGGCGTCGATGGGCACCCGCACCTCGCCCATCGTGTCGTGCTCGATTCGGAACTGCTCTGTTCCTGTCGTTCCGGTTGCTGTGTCCACCACTGTGTGGCCTGCCTTCCTGTGTTTCGCCTCGTGGGCGCTGTGTGTGGGTCTGAAAAGTCGTGGTCGTGAAGATCGCCCGGGGGAGGGCTTGGCGTTAGACCGTGCCGATCACGAGGTCCGCTACCGCGCGCCCCTCCGCCAGTCGGTAGTTTGCGCCGACGATTGCGAGGCGGCCCTCGGCCACGGCCTCGCTGATCAACTCGGAGCTCTCGAGCAGCTCGCGCACGGTGTCGCGCAGATGCAGCCGACCGACCTCGTAGGGGTCGACGGCGTCGGCCGAGTCTGTTCCCTGGTGTTCGGCTGCGTGAACTGCCGGAGTGATCTTCTCGATGATGCCGCGGATGTGCACCGGCAGGGGCGGCGCGTCTGGACCGACCGATTCGATGGCTGCGGCGACGGCACCGCACTCGTCATGGCCCAGCACGACGATCAGGGGCACCCCGAGCACGCCGACGGCATATTCGAGACTGCCGAGCACGGAATCGGAGATGACCTGGCCGGCATTGCGCACGACGAAGAGGTCGCCGAGACCCTTGTCGAAGATGATCTCGGCGGCGAGTCGGGAGTCGCTGCAGCCGAACAGGGCGGCGCGGGGCGCCTGGCCTGCGGCGATCTGGTGCCGACGCTCAACGTCTTGGCGTGGGTGGCGCGGCGTGCCGTTGATGAAGCGCTCGTTGCCGCGCACCATCTCGCCCCAGATCTTGGCGGGTGTAAGGGGGGAATCGCTCATGATGTCGCCTCGTTCGTCTGTTCTTCGATGGTGCCCGTGAGGGTGGACGCCAGTGCCGCTGCTTCTTCGGGTGTGGCCGTTCCGGCCACGATGAACGTGCTGCGACCCGACTCGGTTGTCAGCGCGTATTCCACGTTGCCGACGTCGCGATCGGAGTCTCGGTTGTCGTAGACGATCCAGTCGATTCCGTCGATATTGACGCTGCCTGTGGGGATGGTCTGCTGCATCTCGTTGACCAGCCAGCTCGGGTTCGCGTCGACCCCCTGGGTGATCGAGAGGAACTGCTTCGACGGGGTGATGAGGCCGATGAACCACGAGGTCACGCCATCGAGACTCGCAGTGCGGATCTCGGCCACGTTCGACGACCAGGTGTCGGGCAACTCGGGAACGGCGAGGGGAACAGGAAGCGTGCGCTGCGCGCTGACGGCGACCGAGCGGTAGTCGATCGACTGAAGTCGCGAGGAGTCGTCTCTCGGAACGATGAACACCATGAGTGCGACGATGGCGACCGTGACACCGACCGCGACCCAGAGATTGCGGATCGTCTTGCTGTCGCGGTAGTTCTTGGAGTTCTGGGCCTTGCGGGCCACCTCTTCTTCGGGAGTCTCGGGTCTTCCGAGTTCCGCCACAACGGGGCGGGGTTTCGGTTCGCGGCGCGCCACCTCTACTCGGCGACCGACTGGCGGGCGGCGTCGAGGCGCGCCTTGGCGCCGATCAGCCACTGCTCACAGCGACGGGCGAGTGCCTCGCCCCGCTCCCAGAGCGCGAGCGACTGCTCGAGTGTCGATGAACCCTGTTCGAGCTCGGTGACGACGCGCACGAGTTCGTCGCGAGCCTGCTCGTAGCTGAGAGCGTCGATGTCTGCTGTCGACGGTGTTGTCGCTGTGGAGGGCATGGTTCCAATCTTATTCTGCGGGAGAGGGGGTGGCGGCTGCGGAGACGCTGCGAGCACCGGTAGAGGTGGCGCCGATCGACCCGTCGGACACGGTGATCACGAGGTTCGCGCCACTGGGGGCCTCGTCTCGACCTCGGACGATCGAGGAGTCGTCGCGCTGGACGATCGCGTAACCGCGATCGAGGGTGCGCTGCGGAGACAGTGCGCGCAGGTGGGAGACGAGTTGACGGGTGCTGTCGTCGGCTCGCTCGACGACCCGTGACACCAGTTCGCTGCCGCGGGCGACGTACCGGGTGAGTTCTTCACTGCGAACATCGATGAGCCAGCTCGAACTCGCGAGCACCGGCCGACTTCGCAACTGCCCCAGTCGATCGATCTCGTTCTTGATGACGTGGTTGACGCGCACTCCCAGTCGGACTCTGGCCTGGAGAACCCGGGAGAGTTCTTCGGCTACATCGGGCACGACTCGTTTTGCGGCGTCTGTGGGGGTCGACGCGCGAAGATCGGCCACCTCGTCGAGCAGAGGGCGGTCGGCCTCGTGACCGATCGCGCTGACAATCGGCGTCGTGGCGGCGGCGGCGGCACGCACGACGCCCTCATCGCTGAACCCGAGGAGATTCTGAAAGTCTCCGCCGCCTCGGGCGATGATGATGACATCGACCTCGGGGTCGGCATCGAGCTGCTGGATCGCCGCGGTGACCTCGCGCGGCGTACGTTCACCCTGCACGGCGGCGTGCACGACCCGGAACTCCACCGACGGCCAGCGCAATTGCGCATTGCGGAGCACGTCTTTCTCGGCGTCGCTGTCTTTACCGGTGATCAGCCCGACGCAGTGCGGCAGGAACGGAAGACGCTTCTTTCTCGACGCATCGAAGAGCCCTTCGGATGCGAGTTGTCGCCTCAGCCGTTCGAGGCGCTCCAGCAGGTCGCCGAGCCCCACGTGCCGCATCTCGAAGACCTGCATCGTGAGCGTGCCGCCCTTGAGCCAGTAGTTCGGCTTCACGAGAGCGACGACACGGTCGCCCTGCTTGAGATCGTCGGGAATCCGGCTGCGCACGCTCGACCAGATGGTGAATCCGATGGTGACGTCGTCGGTCACATCGCGCAGTTTTCCGTAGACGTTGGAGCCCGAAACGCCCCACTGGGTGATCTGGCCTTCGACCCATGCGGTGCCGAGTCTCTCGATGTATCCCTTGATCTTGCTCGAGAGCAGGGCGACCGGCCACGGGTTCTCGAGAGTCGCCGGGGCGTCGGCCTGTGGGGCGTCTGTCATGCGGGTGCTCCCTGCGCGTGGTTCTGCGACGGCCGACCACCGAGATTTCACGGTTACCATGGAGGAGTGAGCCAAGCCACTATAAGTCTGCCGATGCCGAGGATTCCCGGCGTAAGAAACAGGCTAAAGGATACCCCCGTCACCGGGGAGAAGAAGGTGTTGCTCGCAGCACCCCGAGGCTACTGTGCAGGAGTAGACCGCGCCGTCGTCGCCGTCGAAAAAGCACTCGAGCATTACGGTGCCCCTGTGTACGTGCGCAAGCAGATCGTGCACAACATTCACGTCGTTCAGACCCTCGAGAAGCGCGGAGCGATCTTCGTCGAGGAAGTCGAGGAGGTTCCGCCCGGAGCCCACGTGGTCTTCAGCGCCCACGGAGTGTCGCCCGCCGTCGTGCAGGGTGCCGCCGATCGCGGCCTTCAGGCCATCGACGCAACGTGTCCGCTCGTCACCAAAGTGCACCGCGAGGCCGTGCGGTTCGCGCGCGACGACTTCGAGATTTTGCTGATCGGACACGAAGGACACGAAGAGGTCGAGGGCACAGCGGGGGAGGCTCCGGAGCACACGACTCTGGTCGGCAGCCCCGACGAAGCCGACACCGTGGTCGTTCGCGATCCCGACAAGGTCGTCTGGCTGTCGCAGACCACCCTCTCGGTCGACGAGACCATGGAGACGGTGAACCGGCTCCGCGCGCGGTTCCCCAATCTGCAGGATCCGCCGAGCGATGACATCTGCTACGCCACCCAGAACCGACAGGTGGCCATCAAGAAGGTGGCCAAGAACGCCGACCTGGTCATCGTGGTCGGCTCCGCCAACTCGTCCAACTCCGTGCGCCTCGTCGAGGTCGCCCTCGAGTACGGCGCGAAGGCCGCCTACCGGGTCGACTATGCCCACGAGGTCAAGCAGGAGTGGCTCGACGGTGTCAATACCGTCGGCGTCACCAGCGGAGCATCCGTGCCCGAGGTTCTCGTGCAGGATCTGCTCGACGAGCTCGCTGGTGCCGGATACGGCGACATCGAGACCGTGATCACGGCCGAGGAAGACCTGATCTTCTCGCTGCCGAAAGAGCTGCGCAAAGACATGACCGGCAAGAACGACTCCCGTGCACTCGGCGGCCGCCGTTCGGGCGCGGAGCCGTCAGACTCTCAGTAGTCGGACGCGCAGCAGTCGGACGTGCTCAGGTAGAGCTGAGGCTCGAGAGCAGCCCGGGATCCGCGACGAGAGCAAGAGCGACGCATCCGAACGTCACGATGAGCGCGAGAGCACCCATCAGCAGCGGAACGGGCCACGATCTTCTGCGCTGACCGATGAGGCGAACGGTGAGCCAGATCGTCGTGGCGAGGAGCACCAGCTGCGCGATCGCGGCTATCGCGCCCGCGATGTCGACAGCGGAACCGCCTCCGTATTCGCCGAGGCCCCGGTCGGCGTAGAACATGTCGAGTGTGCTGCGCAGATCGAAGAGCGACGGCACGCTCGATGAGCTCGTCATCACCGCGGTCACGAGAAGGAACACGGAGATCGACGCGTCGAGGACGCGGTACGGAGCCGGTGAGACTACTTCGTCGGCGTCAGCTCCATCCGGAGCCGTGTCTGCGGTCTCGGTGGCGTGCGGGTCGGCGGGCGGCGACCAGACCCACCCCTCGGGTGCGAGTTCGCCGTAGCGAGGAGTGGGCCGGTCGTCTGCCATTGTCGCCTGAGCCTACTTGCCCGAGTTGCCGGCGGAGCCGAGCTGGTGGGTCGACTCGATGACGCGAGCGGCCATGGCCGTCTCGGCGAGCTTTCCCCAGGAACGAGGGTCGTAGACCTTCTTGTTGCCGACCTCGCCGTCGACCTTGAGGAAGCCGTCGTAGTTCTTCAGAACGGTGTCTGCGACCGAACGGCTGAAGGCGTACTGCGTATCCGTATCGATGTTCATCTTGATGACGCCGTTCGAGACGGCCTCGGAGATCTCGGCATCGGTCGAGCCGGATCCGCCGTGGAAGACGAGGTCGAACGGCAGAGGGCCGGTTCCGTACTTCGCCTGAACGCCGTCCTGGATCTCTTTGAGGAGCTCGGGGCGCAGCTTGACGTTTCCTGGCTTGTAGACGCCGTGCACGTTGCCGAAGGTCAGAGCCGCCATGTAGCGGCCCTTGTCTCCGAGTCCGAGCGCCTCGACAGTCGCGATCGCGTCGTCGACGGTGGTGTAGAGGTGCTCGTTGATGTCGTGACTGACGCCGTCTTCTTCGCCGCCGACGACACCGATCTCGACCTCGAGGATGGCGTTGATGGCGCGGGTGCGCGCGATGATGTCCTGGGCGATCTCGAGGTTCTCTGCGAGGGGAACCGCCGAGCCGTCCCACATGTGGGACTGGAAGATCGGGTTGCGACCGGCCTTGACCTCGGCCTCGGACGCCGCGATGAGGGGGAGAACGAAGCTGTCGAGAGCGTTCTTCGGGCAGTGATCGGTGTGCAGCGCGACGGTCACCGGGTAGTTCTTGGCGACTTCGTGCGCGAACGCGGCGAACGCGAGGGCTCCCGTGGCGCGGGCTCCGCTGCGGGTGTGGCCGGCGAAGTAGTCTGCACCACCCGTGGTCACCTGGATGATTCCGTCGGACTCGGCCTCGGTGAGCCCCTGAAGAACGGCGTTGAGGGTCTGTGACGACGACACGTTGAACGCGGGATAGGCGAATCCCTTCGCCTTCGCGGTGTCGAGCATCTGGGCGTACTGGTCAGGCGTTGCGATGGGCATGGTTTCTCCTTGTGTCTACGCGACTTCATCCTAGGGGAGGCTCATCTTTCGACGTGGGAGAACGTGCACAGCTAGCGCGAGAGGCCCACCGGTACGCTGGAGGAGCCAGTCGATGACGCGCGACAGGAGCCGTCACATGGCAACGAATTCTGTGAGGTCTGCAATGACGAATACCGAAAACGACGCCCTCTACCTTCACCCCGACCGCAACCTCGCCATGGAACTCGTGCGCGCCACCGAGGCCGCCTCGATCCGCGCGTACCCGTTCATCGGCCGAGGCGACAAGCTCGCTGCCGACGGAGCCGCCGTCGACGCCATGCGCGCCTTCCTCACCACGGTCAATTTCGACGGTGTCGTCGTGATCGGCGAGGGCGAGAAGGACGAGGCGCCGATGCTCTTCAACGGCGAGCACGTGGGGAATGGGCGGGGGCCCGCCTGCGACATCGCCGTCGATCCCATCGATGGAACGAGCCTCACGGCCGCGGGCCGGCAGAATGCGCTCTCGGTCATCGCCGTGTCTGACCGAGGCACCATGCTCGACGCCTCCAGCGTCTTCTACATGGACAAGATCGTCACCGGCCCAGAAGGCATCGGAGTGATCGACATCGACCGGCCCATCGGCGACAACATCCGGGCGCTCGCCAAGGCGAAGGGCAAAGACGTCTCCGACATCAAGGTCGCCGTGCTCGACCGCCCCCGACACGTCGGCCTGATCGAGGAGATCCGCGCCGCCGGTGCCGGAACCCGCCTGTTGCTCGACGGTGACGTGGCCGGCGGCATCAACGCCGCCCGCTACGAGACGAGGACAGACATGTGCGTCGGAGTCGGCGGCAGCCCGGAGGGGATCGTCACGGCCTGTGCGATCAAGGCGCTGGGCGGACTCATTCAGGGGCGTCTGCTGCCCAAGACCGACGACGAGCGCCAGCGTGCAATCGATGCCGGACTCGACATCGACCGCGTCTACGAGGCCGACGACCTGGTGAAAGGCAACAACACCATGTTCGTGGCGACGGGCGTGACGGATGGCGGCTTGGTCGCCGGTGTGCGCAAGAAGGGCCCCGTCATCCGTACGGAGAGCCTGGTTCTGCGCAGTCGCTCGGGAACGATCCGCCGGATCGTGGCCGACCACATCGCCGACAAGTGGTTTTGAGCCCTCGACGGTCTTGAGCCCTCGCGGTTCCTGAGCCCTCGACGGTTCTAGGCTGCGGGGTCGCTCTTCTCGAGTTCGGCGACGAGCTCGAAACTCGATAGCTCTCGGCGCTGCTCCTCGATCGTGGGGAGTACGCCGAGGACCGTGGACTCGTCGAGCGCGTTGAGTTTTCGCGCGGTCGGGAACACCTGTCGCTCGAGTGAGCCGACGAACGAGTTGTAGTCGCGCACACTGCGTTCGATCGATCGACCGAGCTTCTCGGCGTGGGTGGCCGTGGTGGCGAGTCGCGTGTACAGCTCGCGACTCAGGTCGAAGAGCACCTTCGCGTCGTGGGTCAGCACGTCTTGCTGCCAGCTGTAGGCCACTGTCTTCAAGACCGACCACAGGGTGACGGGCGACGCCAGAGCGACCTTGCGGGAGAAGGCGAACTCCATGATGCTCGGATCGGCCTCGAGGGCGCTCGACACGAGGGACTCGCTCGGGATGAAGGCGATGACGAGTTCGGGGGAGGCGTCGAGGCCAGTCCAGTAGCCCTTGTTGCTCAGCGTCGTGATGTGGTCTCGCACGGCCTTGACGTGGCGCTTCATAAGCCGGTCTCTCTCCGCGCCGTCGGCTCCCGTTGCGGTGGCCGGAATCATGCTGGCCTCGAGGTAGGCGTCGAAGGGGACTTTCGCGTCGACAGCGATGTTCTTGCCGCCGGGCAGATGCACGACCATGTCGGGGCGACCTGCGCCAGAGGAGCCGACGATGCTCGTCTGGACATCGAAGTCGACGCGCTCGATCAGGCCGGCGGCCTCGACGACCCGGCGCAGCTGAGTCTCTCCCCACACGCCGCGTGTGCTGTTCGATCGCAGGGCCGACGCGAGCGATTCCGCGGTGCTGCGCAGCCTCTCTTCGGACTCGGTCGCACTGCGCAGCTGCTCGCTGAGTTCGCCGTGCTGTTTCTGGCGCTGCTCTTCGAGTTCGGAGACTTTGCGCTGAACGAGACGGAGGCTCTCGGCCACGGGGCTGAGTGCGACGAGCACTCGGCCGTCGGAGCTGACCCGCTCGGCCTCGGCTTCGCTCATCTCTCGAATTCGCTGCTGGAACTCGCCGATGCGACCGACCTGCAGATCGAGCTGTTCGTGCAGACCCGCGATGGTCGCCTCTGCCGCCGCTGAGCGGGCCTGGAGCTCAGCCATGGGCCTCGGATCGACCTGCGGAATGCGGCCCGCGCGGAGCATCCAGCCGATGGCGCCCCCAAGCGCTACGCCGATGAGCAGACCGAGCACGAGAGCGAGTATGGGGTCCATACGGGAAGTCTCGCACCGGCCTCCGACATCGTCGGAAGGATCGGCCGCGGGTCAGAGAACGGGGGCGACGACCGGCGGTCGCAGCTGTGAGATCTTCACCCCGGCGGCCCCTGCGAGGGTCTCGATCGAGTTGACCTCGTGACGTTCTGCCGCATGGATGATGATCGCCGCGCACGCCTCGGCATCCGCCAGCGCGTCGTGGTGTCTGAAGTCTTCGAAGCCGGCCGCCATGGCCGCCACGGGGAGTCGATACGAGTCGAGCGTGTAGGTCTTGCGCGCGATCTGCAGGCTGCAGGCGTAGGCGTTCGGGGGGCACTCGACGCGGGCCGCCGCGCTTGCCGCCCGGATGACCGCCATGTCGAACGCCGCGTTGTGGGCCACGAAGTGATCGTCTCCGACGAAGTCGACGAGCTCGTCGAGCTGCTCCTCCCAGCCACGGGCGTCTTGTACGTCTTCGCTGTAGATGCCGTGGATCTTGGTGTTCCAGGGCAAGAACTCGTCGAAACCGATCTCGGGTTTGATGAACCACGAGGTCTCGTCGACGACGACGCCGTCGCGCACCTTGACGAGGCCCACCGAACACGCGGACTCGCGATAGGAGTTGGCGGTCTCGAAGTCGATGGCAGTGAAATTCAGGGGCACATATCGATGCTCTCACGCTGCACCGACCCTCGTTTCGAAGGAGGCCGCGCGCCGGGCAAGTACGATGGATGCTCGTGGCTCTCACTATTGCAATCGTCGGTCTGCCCAATGTCGGCAAGTCCACCCTGTTCAACGCCCTGACCAAGAATCAGGTGCTCGCGGCGAACTACCCGTTCGCGACCATCGAGCCGAACGTCGGTGTGGTCAACCTTCCCGATGCGCGGCTCGCCGCGCTCGCCGAGATCTTCGGAAGCGAGCGCATCCTGCCCGCCCCCGTGTCGTTCGTCGACATCGCCGGCATCGTCAAGGGTGCGAGCGAGGGCGAAGGCCTCGGCAACAAGTTCCTCGCAAACATTCGCGAAGCGGATGCGATCGCCCAGGTCGTGCGCGGATTCACCGACGAAGACGTGGTGCACGTCGACGGCAAGGTCGACGCGGCGAGCGACCTCGAGACGATCAACACCGAGCTGATCCTCGCCGATCTTCAGACTCTCGAGAAAGCGGAAGCCCGCTTCGAGAAAGAGGTCAAGGGCAAGAAGGCCGACCCCTCGACTCTCGTCGCCGTCAAGGCTGCGCGCGAGTGGCTCGACACGGGCAAGCCGCTGTCGGCCTCGGCGGTCGACCTCGAGCCCATCCGCGAGCTCGGCCTGCTGACCGCAAAGCCCTTCATCTACGTGTTCAACATCGACGAGGGAGTGTTGAACGACAAAGCCAAGCTCGACGGGCTCGCAGCCCTCGTCGCCCCGGCGCACGCCATCTTCCTCGACGCGAAGCTCGAGTCGGAGCTCATCGACCTCGATCCCGCAGACGCGGCCGAGCTGCTCGAGTCGACCGGCCAAGAGGAGAGCGGCCTCGACCAGCTCGCCCGCATCGGCTTCGACACCCTCGGGCTGCAGACGTACCTCACCGCCGGTCCGAAAGAGACGCGCGCCTGGACCATCCCGAAGGGTGCCAAGGCCCCCCAGGCTGCCGGCGTGATCCACACCGACTTCGAGAAAGGCTTCATCAAGGCCGAGATCATCGGCTTCGAAGACCTGGTGGAGACCGGCTCGATCGCGGAGGCGCGTTCCAAGGGCAAGGCGCGCATCGAGGGCAAGGATTACGTGATGCAGGACGGCGACGTGGTGGAGTTCCGCTTCAACGTCTAAGTGGCCTGTTTCTGCCGCGGAACGACGTAGACCGACGACGCATCCTGGGGAAGACACGCATGACCGTCGAGTTCGAGCGATGACCTCCACGGCGACTCTGGTCGCGCGCTACGACGACGCCAAGCGCGCAGCCGTCGAGCAGACAGTGCGAAAGCTCATGCGCAAGCAGGGCATCGCCATGCTGATCCTGGCAGTGCTGTGGGGACTCGTGACGCTGCTGCCGGTCGTTGGCGTGGCGACCGACGGGCACGACGTCGGCGGGGCCTTCATTCTCTCTACGATGTTCGTGGTCCCCATCGCGATCGGGGCGCTGGGCGTACGGCAACTTCGGCGACAGTTCCACCTGCCCGAGGTCGCCGTGACGATCACTCCGGTCGCCGTGCTGTTTCCTGCCATCGAACGGCCGTCGCCGCTGGCACCTCGCATCCGCGCAGAGGAGTGGCCTCGTGAGGGAACGAGCGCCGAGATCCTGCCCGCGTCTGGTCTGCTGAGAGCGGCACGAGTGGTGTTCACCCGGCAGGACGACCGCAAGCCGCGCAGGCGCATGGTGGCTGCCGACAACCTCGATGTCGATGCCCAGGTCCTCCTCGATGCGCTGCGGGGCACGCACGGCTCGTAGCGAAAGCGAGCGTCGCCCTGTCGTGACGTCCACTTTCCATTTCCGACTCAAGTAGGGTGTCGGAGGCGAGCGGGAGCTTCGCCGTCGCATGAAAGGGAGCCCAGACCATGACCGAAACCCAGATCTTCGAACCCGATGCACGCGCGATCTCGTACGCGGTAGAGGGAAATGGCCCCACGGTCGTCTTGGTCGCCGAGAAGGGTCTTCCCATCGACTACCTCGGCACGCTTGCCCACATCCTCGTCGAAGAAGACTTCAGGGTTCTGCGAGTCGCTGCAGGCGGTGCGTCCGCCTCCGATGACACCTCGGCGCACGATCTCGCACGCGGCGTGGTCGACGTCATGGATGCCGCGGGCATCGAGGATGCGTGGCTGGGCGGCCACGGGTTCGGCGGTTCCGTGGCTCGCGCCGTTGCTCTGGACTTCCACGACCGTGTCAACGGCGTGCTGCTGCTCGGAGTAGAAGCCGGCGACCTGACGCTGGCCGAGGGCCTGCCTGTTCTGGTCATCCAGGGGTCTGAAGACGCCGTCACCCCGCCAGCGAACGGCGAGGCGCTGCAGGCGGCGGCTCCCGATCGGGTGAGCGTTGTCTCCGTCGACGGAGGCGGCCATATGTTCCCCTCCGAGAATGTCGGCGCCACTTCATGGGCCATCGAGGACTACCTCGACTGGGACTGAGTTCTCTCTGCACCGAACGCGGCGGTTCTCGCCGAGAGCGGTGGCCGCACCACCGCGTTCGGCGACAACACCCGCGCTCGATGATGCACCGAAGGAACACCCATGAGCCTGATCCGACTGAACGACGTGAGCGTCAAGTTCGAGAACACGCAGATCCTGCGCGAGGCCTTCTTCCGCCTCGAACCCAAAGACCGCGTCGGACTCATCGGCCGCAACGGCTCCGGCAAGACCACGCTCCTGAAGCTCGTGCTCGACCAGGTGCAGCCCGATCAGGGAACCGTCACCGTCGAAGCCGGAGTGAAGATCGGCTACTTCTCGCAGTTCTCCGAGCTGAACGGCGAGCAGACGATCACCGAGGTGCTGGATGCCCTGTTCGTCGAGGTGCACGCCGTCGAAGACGAGCTCGCTTCGATCGACGCGACGATTGCGGTCGAGGCCGCGGCCGGTGGCTCCCTCGACGCACTCATCGAGCGCCAGTCCGAGCTGTTCGGTGAGATGGACCGCCTCGACGGCTGGGACTACACCCGCAAGATCGACCAGGCCCTGACCACGCTCGGATTCGACGAGGCGCACCGCACATGCCCGATCGACGCTCTCTCGGGCGGTTGGCGAAACCGCGCTGCTCTCGCGAAGATCCTGCTCGAAGACCCGGACGTGCTGCTGCTCGACGAGCCCACCAACTTCCTCGACGTCGCCGGAGTCGAGTGGCTCGAATCGTGGTTCCGCGACTTCAAGGGTGCCGCCATCATCGTGTCGCACGACCGGGCGTTCCTCGACGTCGTCGTGACCCGCATCATCGAGCTCGAGAACTTTCATCTGCACGAGTACCCGGGAAACTTCGGCGAGTACATCGTGCAGAAGCAATTCCGCCTGAAGACCCTCGAGGCGCAGTTCGTTCACGAGAATGAGCTGCTGGCCTTCGAGGCGGAGGGCATCTCCGACCGACGCGAGGCGGCCAAGGCCTCGAGCAAGAAGCTCGACAAACAGCTCTCAGGAATCAAGAAGTCGCGCGCGCCCCGACCCGTCGATCAGATCATCACCGAGATCTACGGCGGCCTGCACGTGAAAGACGTTCTCTGCCGCATAGACGGTCTCGAGAAGGCGTATGGCGACAAGATGCTGTTCACGGGTCTGGGATTCGAGATCCGCCGCGGCAACCGCATCGTGGTGCTCGGCGCCAACGGCAGCGGCAAGAGCACGCTTCTGCGCGTGCTCACCGGCGATGAGAAGGCCGATCACGGCCACGTCGACTGGGCGTCGGGCGCGAAGGTCGTCTCGTACAACCGGATGCTCGACGAGCTCGATCTCGACGACACGGTCACGCACGCGGTCAACGCGCTGCCCGACAGCCTCGCCCTCACGGCGACGCGCAAGTCCGTCGGCCGGTTTCTCGCCATGTTCCAGTTCTCGGAGGCCGATCTCAAGAAGCGCATCCGCGAGCTCTCGGGCGGACAACGCGCCCGCGTCGCCATGGCTCAGTGTCTGCTGTCCGGCGCATCCGTTCTTCTGCTCGACGAGCCGACCAACCACCTCGACCTCGCGAGCACCCAGGTCATGGAACGTGCCCTCGTGCATTTTCCCGGCGCCGTCGTGGTCGTCAGTCACGACCGGTTCTTCACCGACAAGATCGCGAACCGGATGCTCGTGTTCGGGGCCCCCGGCGCGGATGCAGGAGAGATCGACGTCACCGCGGCGTAGGCCGTCGACGGTGCCGTGCACCTCGTCGTGGCTAGACCGTTTCGTTCTCCCTGTCGGGTTCTCGTGCGGACGATCGGCCGAACCAGATCCACAGGGAGCGAGCCGTGATGACGATGAGTACCGCAAACAGGCTTTGATTGATGACCCCGAATAAGGACAGTCCGCCGACGACCGTGAAGACGGTCCAATTCACCGCGATGTCGGTGATGATCACGGCGGCGCCGAGCACGATGCCGGAGCGACGTCGAAAGATGATCAGGGCAGCGGTGACTGGATCGAGGATCGTGAGTGTCACCCAGAACAGTCGGACGCCGACGGGGAAGCCGCTGTAGACATCCAGCCCGCCGAGGATCAGATCCGCCGTGTGGGTGGTCGTTCCCACGAGAAAGCCGATCACCCACGCGGCTTGGACCACTCTGAGCGCTCGTGCCGATGTGATGACGGTGATCATCCGCTCATGCTAGCGAGCCCTTTTCACTACGCTGTGTAGCACGAGCTCCAGTCGACAGAGCTGTCCGAAAGGCTGACCATGAAAGCGTCCCGACCCCGCCCCTTTGAGCGTGCGCGCACAGCCGGCCTCCTCCTGGCCACGGTCCTCGCCCTGTCGGCATGCTCGACCACCTCCGAGGTCCCCTCCGTGACGCCGGCCGTGTCGCCGACCGAGTCGCACGCGCCGGTCGAGGCCGTCGATCTCGCTGAGGGCGAGCAGGATGCGCCGGTCGAGGTGTCCGTGTCCGGCGACGACGGCGTCGGGGTCACCTTCCGCGAGATCACGCTGGCGCCGGGGGCATCCACGGGGGTGCACTGCCATTACGGTCAGCTGGTCGCCGTGGTCTCGGAGGGAACTCTGACGCACTATGCCGACATCTATCCGAGTGGCGTGCACGTCTACAAGACGGGAGACAGCATCATCGAAGGAGCGGGCTATCGCCACGAAGGGCGGAATGAAGGCGACGAGAACGTGGTGCTCTGGGTGACCTACATCATTCCCGAGGGCAAGCCTCTTGCCGAGACCGACCTCTCGCACTGCGACGCCTAGCGAAAGAAGACCAGGGGGAGACATCACGATGACGCAGCACCCGCACCGAAAGCTGATGCCCGATGTGAGGCTGTGGACGGGCATCGCCGCGGTCGCGGTGGCGCTGCTCACGGTGACCGAGTTCTCGGTGCAGGTGTTCGTCGTCGGCGCGCGACCCAGCCTCGACGACGAGTTGGCTCTCGTCGACTTCATGACGAGAACGAGCAACGGCACCCTGCTCACGATTCTCATCGACACCATGCTGATGGCCGCGCTCATCGTGTTTCTCGCGGGATTCCGGCAGCTCATCACGCACTCCGAGGTGGCGCTGCAGTGGGTGGCCGACCTCGCTTATGGCGCGGGACTCGTCTTCGTGGCCGTGACGCTCGTCGGCGATGCCATGGAGGCTGGCACGGCCCTCGATGTCACGGGCATGGCGGGCGACTACTCGGTTCTGCGCGCGCTCACCGTGGGGCACACGGTTCTCTTCGGCTCGATCGGATGCGTGTTGACGGCTCTGGTCGCGGCGGCGAGCGGATACGTGACGCTCGGCTCCGAGGCCTTACCTCGGTGGACCGGCTGGCTCGCCTACACGGTGGCAGCACTCAATCTCCTCGCCGTCCCGACCATGTTCGGCGGAACCGATCCCGCGTCGTTCTTCGCCGCCGGGGGAGCGGGAACGGCGCTCTTCGCCACGTTCCCGTGGCTGGTGTGGGTCACGGCGATCGGAGTCGTGACTATTCGCGATCGTCGCCGACCTTACGACGTTCCTGCCGAATCCATCGTCGCCACAGGCTAGGGCCCCGATCAGGGCCGTCGGCTATCGTGAGGCGGGTGACTCGACGCCTCTTCGCCCTGCCCTCCGCTCTCGCCGCGACCGCCCTCCTCGGCGCCGCGCTCGTGCTCGTCGGCGCATCCAGTGCCTCGGCCCACGACGCGCTGGAATCGTCGACCCCTGCAGCGGGCGAGGTCGTCACAGCCGATCCGACCGTGGTCTCCCTGACGTACAGCGACGAGCTCCTCACCCTGGGTGACGACACGAGTGCCTTCGCCATCCAGGTGACGGATGCGTCGGGCGCGTTCCACGAGAACGGATGCGTCGTCGTCGACGGGGCCGTCGCATCCACCGGCATCGCCCTGGGAGAGGCCGGGACCTACACCGCCACCTGGCAGGTCGTCTCGAGCGACGGACACCCGACGTCGGGCAGCTATACCTTCGACTATCAGCCGGTGGACTCGGGCAACTCGCTGCCCGGCATGGCGGCCGCTCCCGCCTGCGGGGCGCAATGGGCGGGCTCGCCTCGAGAGGACTCGGCTCCGGCGGCGACTCCCGAGCCGTCGGCGACCACGATGGCCGAGGAGCCTGCTCCGGCCGTCACCGCGACGGCCGACCCTGCATCGACGAACGATGACGGCGCCGACGGGAGCCGGATCGGTATCGCTATCGCCGTATCGATCGGCGGCCTTGCGCTGATCGTGACGGTGATCGTGCTCACCCTGCGGCGCATCCGACGTGACCCGTTCGAGAAGCCGGATGCGCCGTCGGGCGACGAGTACGGGGATTCCCAGAAGTAGTCCGGCAGGTCACTGTCGTCGGGAGAACGTGATGACAGGGTGGCCACGCTGCGCGTCCCGAGCAATCGTGGCGGTGACGCCGTAGACCGCGGAGATGAGTTCTGTCGTGAGCACGTCGCCCGGTGCTCCCGCGGCGACCACGCGGCCCTCCTGCAAAACGACGACGAGATCGCAGTACATGGCTGCGAGGTTCAGGTCATGGATGGCGATGACGGTGGTGACCGGAAGGGCGCACACGAGCTCGAGGAGCTCGAGCTGATGGCGGACGTCGAGATGGTTGGTGGGCTCGTCGAGAAGTAATTCTCGCGGTTCCTGGGCGAGGGCCCTCGCGATCTGAGCGCGCTGACGTTCGCCGCCCGACAGCGTGTGCCACAGACGTTTCGCCTGATCGAGCAGGCCGACGTGTGCGAGCGCCCTGTCGACGGCGTCTTCATCTGCGGTGGTTCCTCCTCCGAGTGCTGTGCGATGCGGGATGCGACCGAGCCTCACGATGTCGCGCACGGTGATGTCGACCTCGGTGTCGGCGTGCTGCGTGACAGACGCGACCGAGCGTGCGACGTGTCGACGACCGACGGAGGTGAGGTCGACACCGTCGAGCGTGACGAATCCCGACGTCGGCCTGACGAGCCCGTGCAGCACTCTCAGCAAAGAGGATTTGCCCGAACCGTTCGGCCCGAGGAGGCCGACCGTCTGCCCAGGCTCGGGGTGCAGGGTCGCGCCGTCGACGACGAGCACGCCGTTCCTGCTCCAGGTCACCTGCTCGGCGCGGAGCGTCATGCGCGTCTCCTTCGCCTGGCCAGTAAGGCGATGAACACGGGAACGCCGACGAGCGCCGTTCCCACGCCGACCGGCAGAGGGGTCGGCGAGAAGGCGACCCTCGATCCGGCATCGACCCAGACCATGAAGATCGCGCCGATGATCGCGGTGGCGGGAACGAGGCGCGCGTGGCGGGGGCCGACGAGCAGGCGAGCGGCATGCGGCAGAACGAGCCCCACGAAGCCGACCGCACCGGCCACGCTCACGAGCGTGGCTGTGATCAGCGCGGTCGCGACCAGCAGCACAGCACGGGTGCGGGTCACGTGTATGCCGAGAGACGCGGCGACATCGTCACCGAACGCGAAAGCATCGAGCGCGTGGGCGTAACACAGGCACACGAACGAACCGATCACGACCACGATCGCGCAGAGTGCGACGTCGTCCCATCGCATTCCTTCCAGCGAGCCCAGCAGCCAGAACATCACTCCGCGCGTCTCGTCCGAGTCGGCGAAGGCGAAGATGATGAGAGATGTCACGGCCGAGAACAGCTGAGTGCTCGCGACGCCGGCGAGCACCACACGATCGGTGCCGCCGCCAGACAGTCGTGCCAGCAGCAGAACGAGGCCGAACGCGATCAGCGCCCCGATGAACGCGCCGCCCGAGAGACCTACCGCAGCGCCGCCCAGTCCCAGTACGCCGATCACCACGGCGCCGGTGGACGCGCCAGACGAGACGCCGAGGATGAACGGATCGGCCAGAGGGTTGCGCAGCAGCGACTGCATGATCACGCCGCAGAGTCCCAGACCGGCGCCGCACGCGGCAGCGACGAAGGCGCGGGGCAGACGCTCCTCCCACACGATCGCGTTCTTCGAGACCTTCACAGCAATGTCCGTGAGACCGAGATGGTTGGTGACGATGTCGCGCACGTTGACGAGCAGGATGTCTGCCGGTCCGAGCGTGATCGCGACACCGACCGAGACGAGCAAAAGGACCAGTCCGGCCAGCACGAGCAGACCCGCGATCGCGGTCCGGCGCGTGCGGGAGGCCGGCCGCATCACGGGCGTCGTCGTCTGCGGGTGTGTCGGAGGCGGGGCGGTGCTCAGAGCTCGTCCTTGTGCTCGCGCAGCCAGGATTGAATCTTCTCGAGGCCGTCGACGAATCGGATAGACGGATTGAGTTCGGCGCCGTGAAGAACGATGTAGCGCTTGTTGCGTACGGCATCGATCGTCTGAGTGAGCGGGTCCGACTCGAGGAAACTGATCTTGTCGTCGAGACGGTCGCCGGGGAAGCGGTCTCGTTGCAGGTCGCCGAGCACGAGGATGTGCGGATCCCTGTCGGCGACAGCCTCCCAGGTCGTGGCCGGCCAGTCCTCCGGGGATGCAGAGAACACGTTGTCGAAGTCCACTGTCGTGGCGAGTAGGCCGGCGGCACTCAGCCCGCCAGCCATATAGGGGGTCTTCGTGTCGGCGAACCAGAAAGCGACTGTTGCGCCAGCGAAATCGACGCCTTCGGTCGCCGCCGCGGCCCGGGTTCGGAGTCCGTCGACGAGCGCCTTCGCACGATCCGGAACGTCGAAGATCGCGCCCAGCTCGTTGATCTCCTCGTAGAGCGAATCGATCGTGAGCGCATGGGTGCGGGTGCCGCCGCCGTTGATGCTGGTGCCGTTGTCGCAGTCGGTGGGTGAGAGGTAGCTTCCGATGCCCGTCTCGGCGAAGCGCTCGCGGCTCGCCACGCCTCCCTGAGCGAAGTGCCGCCCGAACGAGGCGGTCACGAAGTCCGGATCGGTGCCGAGCACGACCTCGTAGCTCGGCGCGTTGTCTGACAGCCGCGGAACCTCGGAGTTGGCCGCAGCGAGGGAGTCGAGCACGGGATCGGTCCACGAAGCAGTCCCGACCAGATGGTCGGCGAGCCCGAGCGAGAGCATGATCTCGGTCGAGTTCTGGTCGAGAGAGACGACGCGCTGCGGCGGTGCATCGACGACGGTCTGAGTGCCGCAGTTGTCGATGGTCAACGGATATTCGGTCGATCCCTGTCCAGACGTGGACGTCGGGCTGGTCTCGACGGCCTCGGATGCGCCGCATCCGGTGAGGCCGATCGCGAGAACGGATGCGAGGGCAAGACTGATAGCGGCGCGCTGGCGCACGTCGGGCTCCTTCGTTCGGGTGGGGGAGTCAGATCGGGGCCGCATCGAAGAACGACACCCGGAAAGATAAGGATAGCCTTACCTGACTCGCTGCCCGGAACTCAGCGAGACTGGCGGCGTTTCCCCACCCTCGGAGCACCCTTGACGACCGGGGCTCGACCCTTGCCCTTCGATGCCTTAGCCTTACCTCCGGCGAGGGGAGCGGTGATCGTGGAGTTCCCGGTCGACTTCGCGAGATCCGCAGCCGCCTTCTCGGCGAAGGCCACACCCTCGGGCGTCAGCACGGTCGACTCGGCGTCGTAGTCGAACAGCGGGTAACCCAGATTCTGCTCGAGCTGCTTGACGGCGGCGATCATGCTGGAGCGCGGAATGCCCTCGATCTTGGCGGCTTTGGCGAAATGCAGCTCTTTCGCCGCCGTGATGAAGAGCCTGTTCAAACGATGATCCACAAAATCCGTCCTGACTGCGCGCATCGCCCGGTCACCCTCAGATTACGCGCTCGAGCCTCGCGACGCGTGAGCCGTATGTTGCTAGGCTGGCCGCACAAACGAATATCGGGCCGACATCACGCGATGCGGGAGAGCCCGCCGATCACCTCGGCAGGCACCGAAGGAGCAATTCTCCCCACCAATCTCTCAGGTACGTGTACCGCATCGAACAGGCCACTCTGAAAAGAGATCTCGAACAGTGTTCGACGGTCCGCCCACGGTGAAAGTCGCTGCCACGCAGCGTCGAAGCTCTCAGGCACAGATGACAGAGGGGGAGTTCTTGACTGCTCGGGTTCGCGCCCGGGTCCGCAATACCCACTGCGCCTTGGAGAACTCGTGACCGATAGATATTCGCCGCTCAACCGCATCCATGTGGCAGCCGGAGCCAGCTTCACCGACTTCGCCGGTTGGCAGATGCCCGTGCGTTACTCGAGCGACCTCGCCGAGCATCACGCCGTGCGCACCGCCGCGGGAATCTTCGACCTCTCTCACATGGGCGAGATCTTCGTCGTGGGGCCCGAGGCGGCAGACGCCCTCGACTACGCGCTCGCCGGCAAGCTCTCGGCCACCGTCGTCGGGCAGGCCAAGTACAGCCTCCTCCTCGATCGAACCGGCGGAATCATCGATGACCTCGTCGTGTACCGCACCGGCGACGACCGGTTCATGGTCGTGGCGAACGCGTCCAACCGCGAGGTCGTCGCCGCCGAACTCCTCGAGCGCACCTCCCCGTTCGAATGCGAGGTCTTCGACGAGAGCGACGAGCTCGCCCTCATCGCCGTGCAGGGTCCGCGATCGCGCGAGATCCTCGTCGCGACCGACGGCTTCGCCATCGAGGGCGGCCACCCCGACGGCCGCGACGTGGGGGAGAAGCTCGCCGAGCTCAAGTACTACCGCGCCCTGTCCGGGTCGTTCCGCACTCGGCCCGTGCTCATCGCCCGCACCGGTTACACCGGTGAAGACGGATTCGAGCTCTACGTCAGCCCCGATCACGCCGAAGAGCTCTGGAACGCGCTCACCGAATCCGGAACCCCGCTCGGACTCGTGCCGGCCGGGCTCGCGAGTCGCGACACGCTGCGTCTCGAGGCGGGTATGCCGCTCTACGGCCACGAGCTCGGCGCCGAGACGTTCCCCGTGCAGGCCGGCCTCGGCCGCGTCGTCGCAACAGCGACGAAGGGTGACTTCGTGGGTCGCGAGGCCGTCGAGGCCGGCCCCAACCCGGATGCGCGCACGCTGGTCGGTCTGGTCGCCGAAGGCAAGCGGGCCGCGCGGGCGGACTACGAGATCTTCGCCTCCGACGACTCCACCGACGTGATCGGCGTCGTCACGAGCGGTGCCCTGTCGCCGACCCTCGGCATCCCGATCGCGATGGCCTACGTCGACGCCGCCTTCGCGACGCCCGACACAGTCGTCAGCATAGACATCCGCGGCAAGCGCCTGAGCTACCGCGTCACCTCCCTCCCGTTCTACCGCGCGAAGAAAGACTGAACCCATGGCTACCGAAAGCGAACTGCAGTACACCAGCGAGCACGAGTGGGTGCTCGTCGAGGGCACCACCGCCACCGTCGGCATCACCGCGTATGCGGCAGAGAAGCTGGGCGACGTGGTCTTCGTCGACCTGCCCGACGTCGGAACGTCGCTGGCGAACGGCTCGATCGTCGGCGAGATCGAGTCGACGAAATCGGTGGGTGAGCTCTTCGCCCCCGTCGATGGCACGGTGCTCGAGAAGAACTCCGCGGTCGAAGACACCCCCGAGCTGGTGAACAGCGACCCGCTGGGCGAGGGCTGGCTCATCAAGATCGAGTTCACCGAGCTGCCGCCGTTGCTGTCGTTCGACGAGTACACCGCGCTGCTGGGGGAGTAACACACCGATGTCGCTTCCTTTCACCGCGCGTCACATCGGCATCGATGACAGCGCGCAGGCCGTTATGCTCGCCCTCCTCGGCTACGACTCGGTCGACGCCCTCGTGCGCGCCGCGATTCCCGGCTCGATCCAGCTGAGCGAGACCCACCGCGCGGAGGCGATCCCTGCGGCCGCGACCGAGCGCGAGACCATCGCCGAGCTCCGCGCCCTGGCATCGCACAACACCGTGAACCGGTCGATGATCGGGCTCGGTTACTACGACACCATCACGCCGGCAGTCATCCGCCGCAACGTGCTCGAGAACCCCAGTTGGTACACCGCCTACACGCCCTACCAGCCGGAGATCTCGCAGGGGCGCCTCGAAGCGCTCATCAACTTCCAGACCATGGTCGCCGACCTCACGGGTCTGTCGACCGCCAACGCATCCATGCTCGACGAGGCCACCGCCGTCGTCGAGGGCATGCTGCTCGCCAGGCGCGCCTCGAAGTCGACCTCGAATGTCTTCCTCGTCGACGCCGACGCTCTGCCGCAGACGAAGGCTCTACTGCGTTCGCGCGCCGACGCCGTGGGCATCGAGATCGTCGAGCTCACCCTCGACCGCGTCGACCACCCGGCGTCGCACGACCACCCGCTCGCCACCGGTTTCGGCGCCTTCATCCAGTACCCCGGCGCATCCGGCCGAGTCTGGGACCCGCGCGACGTGATCGAGGCGGTGCACGCATCCGGCGGACTCGCCGTCGTCGCGGCCGACCTGCTGGCCCTCACCCTCATCACCTCTCCCGGCGAACTGGGGGCCGACGTCGCCGTCGGCACGAGCCAGCGTTTCGGCGTTCCCATGGGCTTCGGTGGACCGCACGCCGGCTACATGGCTGTGCGCAAGGGCCTCGAGCGTCAGCTGCCTGGCCGCCTCGTGGGCGTGAGTCAGGATGCGTCGGGTCACCCCGCCTACCGGCTGAGCCTGCAGGCGCGAGAGCAGCACATCCGTCGCGAGAAGGCCACCTCGAACATCTGCACCGCCCAGGTTCTTCTCGCCGTCATGGCCGGTATGTACGCCGTCTACCACGGGCCGGAAGGTCTGCAGCGCATCGCTCTCGACGTCAACGACATCGCCCGTCGGCTCGCCAGCGCGCTCGAGGCGGCCGGAGCTGAGCTCGTGCACGAGGACTTCTTCGACACCATCCAGGTGCGGGTGCCCGGACGTGCCGCCGAGATCGCCGCCCAGGCTCACGCCGGCGGCTACCTCCTGAACGTCGCCGACGACGACACCATCGGTGTCTCGGTCGACGAGACGACGACATCTGCCGACATCGACACGGTGCTCGGCCTGTTCGGGGTGTCGCCCGCGAGCGATGCCGAACAGCTCGCGGAGAGCCTGCCCGAGCACATCCTGCGCACGAGCGACTACCTCACGCACGAGGTGTTCAACACGCACCGCTCGGAGACGAGCATGATGCGTTACCTCAAGCGCCTCGCCGACTACGACTACGCGCTCGACCGGGGCATGATCCCGCTCGGCTCGTGCACCATGAAGCTGAACGCGGCCACCGAGATGGAGGCCGTGACCTGGCCCGAGTTCGGGGCCCTGCACCCCTTCGCGCCCAGAGCAGACGTCGAGGGCTACCTCACGCTCATCTCGCAGCTCGAGACCTGGCTCGCAGAAGTCACAGGCTATGACTCGGTCTCTCTGCAGCCCAATGCGGGAAGTCAGGGCGAGCTGGCGGGCCTGCTCGCCATCCGCGGCTACCACCACGCCAACGGATCGTTCGAGCGCACCGTGTGTCTCATCCCGTCGAGCGCTCACGGAACGAACGCGGCCTCGGCTGTTCTCGCCGGCATGAAGGTCGTCGTGGTCGCCTGCGATGAGAACGGCAACGTCGACGTCGACGACCTTCGGTCCAAGATCGAGCTGCACGCCGACTCGCTCGCCGCGCTCATGATCACCTACCCCTCGACGCACGGGGTATACGAGCACGAGGTGGCCGAGATCTGCCGTCTGGTGCACTCGGCCGGCGGCCAGGTCTACGTCGACGGCGCGAATCTCAACGCCCTGCTCGGCTTCGCCCGCTTCGGCGACTTCGGGGGCGACGTGTCGCACCTCAATCTGCACAAGACCTTCTGCATCCCTCACGGCGGGGGAGGCCCTGGCGTCGGCCCGGTCGCGGCCAAGGCGCACCTTGCGCCCTTCCTGCCGGGCCACGCGCAGGCGCAGGACCCGTCGCATCCGCTCGCCGGTGGTGGCACCGTCGTGCACGGCGGTGGGCCGATCTCGGCCGCGCCGTACGGCAGCCCGAGCATCCTGCCGATCAGCTGGTCGTACGTGCGCATGATGGGCTCGCAGGGCCTCGCGGATGCGACGGGTGCGGCCGTGCTCTCGGCCAACTACGTCGCCGCACGGCTCTCCGAGCACTTTCCGGTGCTCTACGCGGGCGACAACGGTCTCGTCGCGCACGAGTGCATCATCGATATCCGGCCTCTGACGGCATCGACCGGCGTCTCGGTCGACGACGTCGCCAAGCGACTGATCGATTATGGATTCCACGCCCCGACGATGAGCTTCCCCGTCGCGGGAACGCTGATGGTCGAACCGACCGAGAGCGAAGACCTCACCGAGATCGATCGCTTCATCGACGCGATGATCGCCATCAAGGGCGAGGCCATGCAGGTCGCCGAGGGTGTCTGGCCCGCCGACGACAACCCCCTGCACAACGCGCCGCACACGGCACAGTCCGTCGTCGAGGGCGAATGGATGCATCCGTATGATCGCGAGACTGCGGTTTATCCGGTGCGTTCGTTGATCCGCTCGAAGTACTGGCCGCCCGTGCGTCGCATCGATCAGGCGTGGGGTGATCGCAACCTGGTGTGCTCGTGCCCGCCGCCGGAGGCGTTCGAGTAGCAGAGCCAGACGTTTCCGCGCGTGCGGTAGCCTCTCAGCATGGCGAGACGATTTGCGATTCAGCGCGGCCGATTTTCGATGCTGGCGGCGGTGACGCTGGGTTCCTTCGCCCTGATCGCCGTTCCCGCTACGGCCGCACACGCCGAGGTCTTCTTCGATGAGGGCGGATGCGTCGTGCAGCAGGTCACCGACGGTGCGCCGGCGGGCGGCAGCCAGTGCGCGGGCGTCGACTTCGGCGGCGTGAGCATGGGCCAGGCCGCATTCATGGGCGCGAACCTGGCCGGCGCGAACCTGTCGGGATCGAAGCTGCAGGCAGCGAACTTCACCGGAGCGAACATCGAGGGTGCTGATTTCACCGACGCACAGATAGAGGGCGCCGACTTCACCGACTCGGGAATCCTTCCCGGCACGATCACCGCCGAGGCCGCCGATGCGAGCGGAGCTCCGATCGAATTCGCACCCGTGGTGCCCGCAGGTCTCACAGCGGGAGACTGCATGATCGTCGACGTTCCGGTCGCGTCGGGCACCGTGTTTCCCGTCGGCGACTCCGGCATGGTCTGCAAGTTCTCATCGTCGAACGGCACCGCCCTCGCCGTGGTGAAGATCCAGGTCACCCCTCACCCGGAGCAGACAGAGGCACCCACGCCGCTGTTCACCGATGAGCCAGGTCAGGCGCCCACGGCGACCTCGACCAGGCAGCCGACGGACTGGGGACTCATCGCCGCGGTCGGCGGCGGAGCTGTCGTGGTTCTCGCGCTCGGAGTCGCCGCGATGGTCATCTCGCGGCGGAGGCCCGTCGCAGCCACCGGCGACGACGACGTCGCGGAGCCGGATGACGACGACGTCGCACCGAAGGCGCCCGGGCTCTAGCTCAGTCGGAAGAGGTCCGGAAAGGTCGAGACGGCCCAGGCGTAGCCCACGAACGAGGCGATGTCGATGATCCAATGGGCGATGACGAGCGGCATCGTGCGGCCCCAGCGCGTGTAGCACCAGCCGAAGATGATTCCCATCACGACGTTTCCGAAGAATGGTCCGATGCCCTGATAGAGGTGGTAGCTGCCCCGCAGCACCGCGGCCGACAGGATGATCTGCCACCGACCCCAGCCGAGCTGTTTGAGCCGGGTGAAGAGGTAGCCCACCACGATCAATTCCTCGGTGAGAGCTGCCCTCAGGGCGGAGGCGATCAGCACCGGCACGGTCCACCAGTAGGCGTCGATAGGGGCCGGGACCACATTGACGGTGATGCCCGCGGCTCGGCCGATGAAGTAGAGCGCTATTCCGGGTACTCCGATGACGAGAACGAGCAGAAGCCCCCGAGCCGAGTCCCGAACAGGGGACTTCAGGTCGAAGCCGATCCTTCGGAACGGGTTCGTTCCCGACATCGCCAGCAGGTAGAAGACGAGGATCACCGGAACCAGATCGAACAGGATGGCGAGGGACTGGTACGTGAAGTCGAGCCACTCGCGCGTACTCAGCGCCGAGTTCAGGGCTGTCGATTGATCCGCGAGAGGGGTCTCGTCGGTGAGCTTGGCCACGATACTCACGATCGAGTACACGGCGGATGCGCCGAGCGACAGCCCGAGGACGATCGCGATCTCCCACGTCAGTCGTCGTCGCCGCGTCGTACGCCAGGGAGAGGGGATCGATTGAGACACACGTGCTCTTTCTTGCGTGGGCTGGCCCATACGGAGGGAAAATTGTGCGTGCGGCACAAGGAATGCCGATTTCACGTTTCTAGTGTGTAACTTTTTCCTGATGGATTTGGCAGGATCCCAGCCCCCTTTTAGGGTACTGGGTAGTCAGCCACGCGACTGATCACCTTTCGGGTGCCTCCGAGAACGTCTAGTGAGCATCCGGTAGCCCAAGAAAGTCCTCAGGAGGAAAATTGAAAATCAGACGCATTGGCATCGGGGCTATCGCCCTCGCTGCGGCCAGCGCCCTTATGCTGTCCGGTTGTTCGGCGGGTGGAGACACGCCCAGCACGAACTCCGGCGGAAACAACTCCGCAATCATCACGGCGAACGGCTCGGAGCCGCAGAACCCGTTGATCCCCACCAACACCAACGAGGTCGGTGGCGGCAAGATCCTCGACGAGATCTTCGCTGGTCTGGTCTATTACGACGCCAAGGGCGCTCCCATCAACGACGTCGCTGAGTCCATCGAGACCACCGATGCTCAGAACTACACCATCAAGATCAAGCCGGGCCTGAAGTTCACCAACGGCGACCCGGTCGACGCAGCCTCCTTCGTCGACGCATGGCAGTACGGCGCGCTTCTCTCGAACGCGCAGCTCTCCAGCTACTTCTTCGAGGACATCCAGGGGTTCAGCTACGACGCTGACAGCCCCCTGACCGGCCTCACGGTCGTCGATGACACGACCTTCACGGTCGCGCTCACGAGCCCGAAGTCCGACTTCCCGCTGCGGCTCGGCTACTCGGCGTTCTTCCCGCTGCCCAAGTCGGCGTTCGCCGACATGGCCGCGTTCGGTGAGAACCCGGTCGGCAACGGTCCCTACATGCTCGCCGGCGAGGGTGCCTGGAAGCACAACGAGAAGATCGATCTCGTCGTGAACCCCGACTACAAGGGTGGACGCGTTCCCAAGAACGGCGGCGTGACCATCGTGTTCTACGCCACCCAGGATGCCGCATACTCCGACCTGCAGGGCGGCAACCTCGACGTCCTCGACGCCGTGCCGGACAGCGCGTACCAGACGTTCCAGTCCGACCTGGGTGACCGTGCGGTCAACCAGCCGGCGGCCGTCTTTCAGTCGTTCACGATTCCGTCGCGCCTCGCTCACTTCGGTGGCGAAGAGGGAACGCTTCGTAAGCAGGCGATCTCGATGGCCATCAACCGCGAAGAGATCACCAAGGTGATCTTCGAGGGAACCCGTACGCCTGCCAGCGACTTCACGTCGCCGGTCATCGACGGATGGTCCGACAAGCTCAAGGGTGCCGACGTACTCGAGTACAACCCCGACGAGGCCAAGAAGCTGTGGGCCGAGGCCGACAAGATCTCGCCGTGGAGCGGTACCTTCCAGATCGCGTACAACTCCGACGGTGGCCACCAGGGCTGGGTCGACGCAGTGGCGAACAGCCTGAAGAACACCCTGGGCATCGACGCATCGGGCGCTCCGTCGCCGACGTTCGCCCAGGTGCGCACGGCTATCACCGACCGCAGCATCCAGACGGCGTTCCGCACCGGATGGCAGGCCGACTACCCGGGTCTGTTCAACTTCCTCGGACCGATCTATGCCACGAACGCTGGCTCCAACGACGGTGACTACTCGAACCCGGACTTCGACGCACTGCTGGCGAAGGGCTCCTCGGAGACCGACGTCGACACGGCGAACAAGGACTTCCAGGACGCTCAGGAGATCCTGCTGAAGGATCTTCCGGCGATCCCGCTGTGGTACTCGAACGTCACCGGTGGCTACGGCACCGAGGTGTCGAACGTGACCTTCGGTTGGAACTCCGTTCCGCTGTACTCCGAGATCACCAAGGGCTAACTCATAGCATCCTCGTCTGTGGGGCGGCAGCGACTCTCGCTGCCGCCCCACACATGCGCTCTGTAAGGTATTCCCAGCGCGTGCGGCCAAGTAAGAGATAGGTGTTTCCACTCGAATGTGCAACAAGCCCGAACCGGTGATGTGACCAGACCATGGCCGGATATATTTTCAGACGCGTTCTTCAGGCGATCCCCGTCTTCTTCGGGACGACCTTCCTCATCTACTTCATGGTGTTCGCCATGCCGGGCGACCCCATCGTCGCCCTCTTCGGCGACAAAACGCCGAACCCCGCGGTCATCGAGCAGCTGCGCCAGCAGTACCACCTCGACCAGCCGTTCATCGTGCAGTACTTCATCTACATCGGCGGCATCTTCCGCGGAGACTTCGGCATCTCGTTCTCGGGCGAGCCGGTCACGCAGATCCTGGCCCGTACGTTCCCGGTAACGATCCGGCTGGCGATCCTCGCGCTTCTGTTCCAGTCCATCGCCGGAATCGTCGTGGGACTCTACTCGGGCCTCCGTAAGGGAAAGCTGTTCGACTCGAGCGCTCTCGTCGTCAGCCTTATCCTGATCTCGCTGCCGATCTTCGTCATCGCCTACGTGGCGCAGTACGTCTTCGGTGTGCAGTTGGGCTTGGCGAGAACAACGGTCGGTTCCGGGGCTCCAATCCAGGATCTGATCATGCCGGCCCTCGTGCTCGCCAGCGTCAGCTTCGCGCAGATCGTGCGCCTCACTCGGTCATCGGTGATCGAGACGAGTGGACTCGACTTCGTGCGGACGGCCTACAGCAAGGGCCTGAGCCGCCGACGCATCGTGCCCGTGCACATCCTGCGCAACTCGCTCATTCCCGTCGTCACCTTCCTCGCCACGGACTTCGGCGTGCTTCTGGTCGGTGCGACGGTGACGGAGGGAATCTTCAACGTTCCCGGCGTCGGAAACACCCTGTACCAGGCCATCATCCGAGGCGAGGGCCCGACCGTCGTGTCGTTCGTCACCGTGATGGTGCTGCTCTACCTCGTCGTCAATCTTGTCGTAGACCTCTTGTATGGCCTGCTCGATCCAAGGATCCGCCTTGTCAAATAACACACCACGCTCGACGACGCACTTCGTTGCGCCTCTCGAGGAAACGCCCCTGGTCGCCATCGACGCCGTCAAGGTCGACGAGAAGCCGTCCAACCTCTGGATCGACGCCTGGAGGGACGCCCGCCGTCGGCCGATCTTCTGGATCTCCGGTGCCCTGATCCTCTTGATCATCGCCGTGGCCCTCCTTCCGTCGCTCTTCTCGCCCATCAACCCGCTCACCGAGGCGTGTGCTCTGGGTGACAGCAACGGCGATCCGTCCGCGGGGCACCTTCTCGGCTTCACGAAGCAGGGCTGCGATGTCTACGCGCGCATCATCTACGGCACGTCGACCTCCATCTCGGTCGGTCTGATCGTCATCCTGCTCACGACCGTCCTCGGCGTTGCATTCGGCGCGTTCGCAGGGTTCTTCGGAGGCTGGGTCGACGCGACCCTCTCCCGAATCGGCGACATCTTCTTCTCGATCCCCTACATCCTCGCCGCGGTCGTGATCATGAGCGTGCTGTCGCAGTACCGCAGCATCTGGACGATCTCGCTCGCGATCGGTTTGTTCGCCTGGCCCTCCACGGCCAGGGTGCTGCGTGCCGAGATCCTCAGGGTCAAGCAGGCCGACTACATCACCGCCTCTGAAGCACTCGGCGTCTCGCGCATGAAGATCCTCTTCCAGCACGTGCTGCCGAACTCCATCGCACCCGTGATCGCCATCACCACGATCTCGCTCGCCGGCGCGATCGTCGCGGAGGCGACGCTGTCGTTCCTCGGCGTGGGACTCGGTGGAAGCATCATGTCCTGGGGTAACGACATCAACCAGGCGCAGCGCGACATCCGGGTTCACCCGCAGACCCTGATCTGGCCGTCGCTCGCCCTCTCCGTCACGGTCTTCAGCTTCATCCTCATGGGTGAAGTCGTGAGAGACGCACTCGACCCGAAAGCGAGGGCGCTCCGATGATCGCCACCGACGCATCCGCAGCCCCTATCGACGGCCGCGCCGTTACACCTCTGCTCGAGATCAAAGATCTGCAGGTCGGTTTCCAGACGCAGCGCGGCATGGTGACCGCCGTCGACGGCGTGAACATCACGCTCATGCCCGGCCAGACTCTGGCCATCGTGGGGGAGTCGGGATCCGGCAAGTCCACGACAGCCCACGCCATCATCAACCTGCTTCCCGGTTCAGGCCGGATCACCGGTGGAGAGATCCTCTTCGAGGGGCGCAACATCGCCGCCCTCGACGAGAAGCAGATGGAGGAGATCCGCGGCCGCAAGATCGGCTTCGTTCCCCAGGACCCCATGTCGAACCTCAACCCCGTCTGGAGCGTCGGCTTCCAGGTGGAGGAGGCGATCCGTGCGAACGGTATCGCCACCGGCAAACAAGACGTCAAGAAGCGCGCTATCCAGGTTCTGACCGAAGCCGGGCTCTCAGACGCCGACAGGCGCCTGAAGCAGTTCCCGCACCAGTTCTCGGGCGGTATGCGTCAGCGCGTGCTCATCGGAATGGGCCTCAGCTCGAACCCCAAGCTGCTGATCGCCGACGAGCCCACGTCAGCACTCGACGTCACGGTGCAGCGACGCATTCTCGACCACCTCGAGAAGCTCACCCGCGAGTCGGGCACGGCACTCGTGTTCATCACGCACGACCTGGGACTCGCGGCAGAGCGCGCAGAGCAGCTCGTCGTCATGTACAAGGGCAAGGTCGTCGAGTCGGGTCCCTCTCGGGAGATCCTGCAGAACCCGATGCATCCCTACACCCAGCGTCTCGTTGCCGCGGCGCCGAGCCTCGCCTCTCGTCGTATCCAGTCCGCCTCGAAGCCGCTCGAAGACCTCGGCTACGAGGCCACCCGCGTGACCGAGGGTGTCGACCTCATCGCCGCGGCGGAGTCGCGGCACGAGGCGCACGCTGCGACGGCGGACACGACGGCAGCCATTGCCGTCAAGGATCTCACCAAGATCTACAAGATCCGTGGTGGAAAGGGGTCGGCATCGACCCTCAAGGCCGTCGACGGTGTCAGCTTCGAGATCGAGCGTGGCACGACGATGGCGCTGGTGGGGGAGTCCGGTTCGGGCAAGTCCACCGTCGCGAAGCTCCTGCTGAGGCTCGAGGACGCCACGAGCGGCGAGATCCGCATCGACGGCACGGACACGGCGCCGCTGAAGGGCAAGAGCCTCCTGGCTCTGCGCCGCAAGATGCAGCCGGTGTTCCAAGACCCGTACGGTTCCCTCGACCCGCTGCGCAACATCGGCAACACGATCTCGGAGCCTCTGAGCGTGTTCAAGGTCGGCGACTCCACGTCGCGACGCGCCAGGGTGAACGAGCTGCTCGACCAGGTCGCCCTGCCGAAGTCGCTCGTCACGCGCTACCCGAACGAGCTGTCCGGTGGGCAGCGCCAGCGTGTCGCCATCGCGCGCGCCCTGGCACTTAAGCCCGAGATCGTCGTGCTCGACGAGGCAGTCTCGGCTCTCGACGTGCTCGTGCAGGCGCAGATTCTGCAGCTGCTCACCGATCTGCAGTCGGAGCTGGGGCTCACCTACCTCTTCATCACACACGACCTGGCCGTGGTGCGAGTCATCGCAGACAACGTCAGCGTGATGAAGTCGGGGCGTATCGTCGAGGCCGCCGCAACAGACGAGGTGTTCGATAACCCGCGTGAGGAATATACTAAAGAGTTGCTTGATGCAATTCCCGGGGCCAACATACCCCTGGGCATCTAGCCGTTCAGGGCGTTGTCGCCCGATATCCCACGCTAATAAGAGCCCGTCACGATTCGGGTTCATCCCGATCCTCAAGGACTTTCTCCATGGCTGAAGCCACCCGCGCCGACCTGCGCAACGTCGCAATCGTCGCCCACGTCGACCACGGCAAGACGACTCTCGTCGACGCCATGCTCAAGCAGACCAACTCGTTCGATGCCCACTTCGAGGGCGACGACCGCATGATGGACTCGAACGACCTCGAGCGCGAAAAGGGCATCACGATCCTCGCGAAGAACACCGCTGTCACGTACAACGGTATTCACGCGGCTGAGCACGGTGCCGGCGGCCCGATCGTCATCAACGTGATCGACACCCCGGGTCACGCCGACTTCGGTGGCGAGGTCGAGCGCGGCCTGTCCATGGTCGACGGCGTCGTTCTGCTCGTCGACGCCAGTGAGGGCCCGCTTCCGCAGACGCGTTTCGTGCTGCGCAAGGCTCTCGAGGCGAAGCTCCCGGTCATTCTGCTCGTCAACAAGACCGACCGCCCCGATGCGCGCATCGACGAGGTCGTGGCCGAGAGCCAGGACCTGCTCCTCGGCCTCGCCAGCGACATGGCCGACGACGTTCCCGACCTCGACCTCGACGCCATCCTCGACGTTCCCGTCGTGTACGCCTCGGGTCGTAACGGTGCCGCCAGCACGAACAAGCCCGCCAATGGCGAGCTGCCCGACAACGACGATCTCGAGCCGCTGTTCGAAGCGATCCTCACCCACGTGCCCGCCCCGAAGTACGACGACGAGCACCCTCTGCAGGCGCACGTCACGAACCTCGACGCGTCGCCGTTCCTCGGTCGTCTCGCTCTGCTGCGCATCTTCAACGGACACATCAAGAAGGGCCAGCAGGTCGCCTGGGTCCGTCACGACGGTTCCGTTCAGAACGTCAAGCTCACCGAGCTCCTGATGACCAAGGCACTCACGCGCTACCCGGTCGACAGCGCCGGCCCCGGTGACATCGTCGCCGTCGCCGGCATCGAGGAGATCACCATCGGTGAGACCCTGGCCGACCCCGAAGACGTTCGCCCCCTGCCGACCATCACGGTCGACGACCCCGCGATCTCGATGACCATCGGAACGAACACCTCTCCGCTCGTCGGAAAGGTGAAGGGTCACAAGCTCACCGCTCGAATGGTGAAGGATCGCCTCGACCGCGAGCTCGTCGGAAACGTGTCGCTCAAGATCGTCGACATCGGAAACCCCGCCGCATGGGAGGTGCAGGGGCGTGGAGAACTCGCCCTCGCCATCCTGGTCGAGCAGATGCGTCGTGAAGGCTATGAGCTCACCGTGGGCAAGCCGCAGGTCGTCACCAAGCAGGTCGACGGTAAGACCTACGAGCCGATGGAGCACCTCACCATCGACGCGCCCGAAGAGTACCTCGGTGCCATCACGCAGCTCCTCGCCGCGCGCAAGGGCGTCATGGACGGCATGTCGAACCACGGCACCGGATGGGTTCGCATGGAGTTCATCGTTCCGTCGCGTGGTCTCATCGGTTTCCGCACAGAGTTCCTCACGACCACTCGAGGCACCGGTATCGCCAACGCCATCTCGCACGGCTACGGCCCCTGGACCGGACCGATCGTCACCCGCAACAACGGCTCGATTGTGGCCGACCGCTCGGGTGTCGTGACTCCCTTCTCTATCGTCAACCTGCAGGAGCGCATGAGCTTCTTCGTCGAGCCCACGCAGGAGGTCTACGAGGGCATGGTCATCGGCGAGAACTCGCGCGCCGACGACATGGACGTGAACATCACGAAAGAGAAGCAGCTCACCAACATGCGCCAGTCGACGTCTGACACGTTCGAGCGCATGACCCCGTCGCGCAAGCTGACGCTGGAAGAGAGCCTCGAGTTCGCCCGCGAAGACGAGTGCGTCGAGGTCACCCCCGAGTTCGTGCGTATCCGCAAGGTGGAGCTCGACTCCAACGCCCGCGCCCGTGCGACGGCGAACCTCAAGCGCGCCAACCAGGGCAAGAACTAGCTCTTCACGACGAAGCGGGGCAACGGAGTTCGACTCCGTTGCCCCGCTTCGTCGTTGCGGGCGATGACCGGACGGTCTTCTAGGCGAAGAGCCCGGCTCCGACGTACGAGCCCTGTCGCGCCCCCGGGGGAACAGCGAAGAGACCCGACCCCACGTGCCTGATGTACTCGTTCATGAGGTCGTTCTTCGCCAGGTTCATCTGAATGTCGATGAACTGAGCGGGGGAGCGCTGGTAACTGATGAAGAAGAGGCCGGCGTCGAGGCGGCCGAGACTGTCGTTGCCATCGACGAAGTTGTATCCCCGCCTGAGGATCTCGGTTCCACTATTTGATTCCGGATGCGCGAGACGCACGTGTGAATCGGCGTCGATGAGCGGCTTGTCGGCCCTGCCGAGCACGGCGAAGTCGGGAGCGGTGAACTCCGTTCCCCCCGACAGCGGTGCGCCCGCACCCTTGGTGCGACCGATGATGCGTTCCTGCTCGCTGAGCGCCGTCCTGTCCCACGTCTCGATCGTCATGCGGATGCGCCGGGCGACCAGGTAGGAGCCACCGGCCAGCCAGGTGGGCGTCGCCGAGGCGGGAACCCACACGGAGTTCATCACCTTGCCGAGCTGCTCCGCCTTGATGTTGGCGGTTCCGTCTTTGAAGCCGAACAGGTTGCGGGGTGTCACCTGCGATGTACTGGTCGACGACGTCCGACCGAATCCGAGCTGCGACCAGCGCAGGCTGGCGCGGCCGAAGGCGATGCGCGACAGATTGCGGATGGCATGCACCGCGATCTGCGGGTCGTCGGAACAAGCCTGGATGCAGAGATCTCCACCCGTCCTCTGCGGATCCAGATCGTCCGCGGGAAAATGCGGCAGCTCGCGCAGCTCGGCCGGTTGCTGCGACGCGATGCCGAAGCGATCGGCTCCTGACCCGTCGACGAACAGCGTGGGGCCGAAACCGAAGGTGATGGTGAGTCCGCCGGTGGGCAGATCGAGCGCCTCGCCCGTGTCCTCCGGCGGAGCATCGTACGGACCGTCGACCGCGCCGTACTCGCCTACGGGCTTACCCGCGCACATCTGTGCGGCCGCCGCACTCCAGTCTTGAAGGAGCTCTATGAGATCGGACCTGGAGGCGGTCGACGACATGTCGAACGCCGCAAAGTGAAGGCGGTCTTGCGCAGGGGTGACGATTCCGGACTGGTGCGTGCCATGGAAGGGGTACGCCGCGGTGGACGCGCTCGTCGCTCCGGTCGTGGTTGCCGCAGACGCGGCGATGATTCCGCGGTCGCCCGCCACGCCCACGCCCAGACCCACGACGCCGGCGCCCGCCAGCCCGAGAAGCCCTCGACGAGAGAGTTTCTGCGGGGTGACCGGCACCTGCTCCTCGGCGGAGCGCTCGTCTGTCATGGGAGTCAGCCGACGAGGGTCGCGGTGAGCTTGCTGAGCGGCTCGCTGAGCGCGTTGACGCCGTCGGCGAGTTCCTTGACCTGTGCCGGGGTGAGCTCGTTGTAGTAGACGAAGCCACTGTCGAGGCTGCCGTACGAGGAGAGCTGCTTCTCGAGGTCGCTGAACCGCGTGTCGAGTGTCGTCACGAGTTCCGGGTCCTTTGACTCGACGATGTCGCGTACGCCCTCATACGCCACCCGTGCGCCTTCGAGGTTGGCCTGGAAGTCCCAGAGATCCGTGTGCGACCAGATCTCCTCTTCACCCGTGATCTTGCCGCTGGCGACTTCTTCGAGCAGGCCGATCGCTCCGTTGGAGATGGCGTCGATCGACACCGTGTAGTCGCTCGCGTGAACGGCGTCATAGAGCTGCTGGGTGTTCTCGGCGAGCTTGTCGGCGTAGTAGTTGCGCTGGTCGGCCGTCAGAGCGACGTACTCGACGCCGCCGTTCTCGGCTGCCGCCGGCGGGAACAGATCCTTCTCGATACGGTGCCACCCCGTCCACTCCTTATCGGGCGCGACGTCGGCCTCGCGGAAGTCGATCTCGGGATCGAGGTCTCCGAACGACTCGGCCACGGGCTCGATGCGCTCGTAATTCGCTCGGGTGGTGGCGTAGGTGGCGCGCGCCGTAGCGTCGTCGCCGGCCTTGTACGCAGCGAGGAACGTGTCGGTGCCGGTCACGAGTTGAGCGACCTGGTCTTTGATGTAGGCGACGTAGTTTGTGGCTGCCGCGTCGACCTGTTCCTGCTCGTCGCCCGCGAGCTTAACCTTGTCGCCCGTGACCGAGAAGGCGGCGTTGCCGACGCCGTCTCCGATCATTCCGGGCTTGCAGACGGTGAAGTAGTCGCCGGGCTGTGCCTGCACGACGAGGTCGCGCGAGATCCCGGGGCCGACGTTCTCGACCTCGCCGATGATGCGCAGGCCGTCGTCGGCGAGCAGGTAGAACTCGGTGACCTTGTCACCCGAGTTCGTGACCTTGAAGCGCAGGGTCCCGCTCGATGCCGTGTTCTTGCTGACCGAGCACGCGTCAGCGCTGGAGTCGACCGAGATGGCGGCCGCGTCCGACGATGTGGCGTTGGGCACGCATCCTGTGAGTGCCAGCAGGGTCGCTGCGGCGCCGATCGTCGTGATTACTGCTCTGGCTTTCACCGGGCTCCTTGGGGGGTTGAACGTGCTGTGCTGCTGTCGGACGTGCTCGTCTGGGGTGGGGGCGTCTTGCGGACCACCGCGCGAAGGAAGATCGTCATCGTCGGAACCACGTAGAGGGTCCAGGCGGCAGCTTCGAGCCACGTCGTAGCCGGAGAGAAGTTGACGGTGCCCTTGAGGAGCGTTCCGTACCAGCTGTCGGGCGGAATGGCGGCGGATACGTCGAAGGCGAGGTTGTTCAGGCCGGGCAGGATCCCGGCCTCCTGCAGATCGTGCACACCGTACGACAGGACCCCGGCGGCCACGACGATGAGGACGGCGCCCGACCAGGCGAAGAACTTCGCCAGGTTGATGCGCACCAGACCGCGATTGATGAGCCAGCCGAGGATGACGGCGACCACGATTCCGAGGGCAGCCCCGATCAGCGGCAGAGTGGTCGATCCTGTCGCCTGCACCGCGGCCCAGATGAACAGGGCCGTCTCGATTCCCTCTCGGCCGACGGCGAGGAACGCGACCAGGACGAGCCCCCATCCGGCACCCGCGAGATGCTGGTCGACGTCATTCTGCAGGTGGTGCTTGAGGTTCTTCGACGTGCGAAGCATCCAGAAGACCATCCAGGTGACGAAGATGGTGGCGACGATCGAGAGTGATCCGCCGATCGCCTCCTGCGCCTCGAACGAGAGTCCGTAGGTGCCGAATGTCAGGATCGCGCCGAGAGACAGCGCGACGAGGATCGCGAGAGCGACGCCGAGCCAGATGCGTTTCAGTACGTCGCGTCGTTTGATCTTGACGACGTACGCGATGAGGATTCCGACGACCAGGGCGGCTTCGAGTCCTTCGCGCAGGCCGATGAGAAAGTTCGCGAGCACGGTAGAGCCTTCGGGTGAGGCGGCGCAGGGTGGCGCCGGGGCAGAGAGGCGGCCCACGCTGGTCGTCTCGTACGTTCGGTAAGGCTTGCCTTACCAAAACTGACTGTAACCCAGCGGTGTCGTACTGTCCAGTTAGCTCGGCTGAGCGTTCACAGTGACTTCACGACCCGGCGTCACTAGACGAAGAGCCACGGCGATCACCGCCGCGGTCAGCGTCAGAAGCAGCAGACTCCACCCCCACTGGATCTCGGCCACGAACACGGCGAACGCCAGAAGAGCGGCCACCCGGATGCGCACCGTACCGGGGTCGCGCAGCCCTTCGAGCGCGGCTTTCGCCGGGCGCTCCCAGCGCACGACGGCCAGGCTCAGCGCTCCGAGGATCAGCCAGACGGCCACGACGAAGAGTGGACGGGTCGCCCACCATGCGCCGCTTCCCGGCACGCTGTCGACCCAGCCGCTGAGGAACAGTCCACCACTGAGCGCCACGATGATGGGCAGATGCCATAGGTAGATGGTCATCGCCCTGCTGCCGACGAAGAACGTCGCGATCAGCACCGGCTTGAGCGTCATGGCCACCCGCAGAAGCGGGTACAGCAGATGAAGGATGCAGACCTGTGCGACGCCCAGCAGAATCAGGGGCACGGTCGCGGGGTTGAGGTTCGTGAGCATGTCGACCGGATAGATGTCGAGCGCATAGGTGAGCACGGCGAGGAGCGCGTAACTCGCGACCGCCCCCGCGGCGAGTTGCCAGCGCGCTCGCCGCGCGAACCATCCGTCGGCGTAGAAGAATCCGAGCTGCTGCACGGCAAGCCAGACGAAGACGAGGTTGAGGAGACCGATCTCCTGAATGCCGCTGAGGATGCGTGCGGCATCCACGATGACGGACAGCGCGACGAGTGTGGCGATCGTCGAGCCGGGGCGCGAGACGTGCCAGCCATGCATGATCGGAAGAAAGGCCTGACAGGAGATGAACGCCGCCAGGAACCACAGCGGCATGCCGACGCCGGCCGCGACGATGTCGACGACTCCTCGGTCGACGCCGCAGAGCACGAGAACCCAGAGGACGACCGTCAGGAACACGAGGAGCGGTAGTGCGGGCCTGAGCAGGCGAACGAGGCGTGTCCGGAGGAACTCACCGGGCGTTGTGCCGCGCCGCATGGCGCTCCGCCAGGAGACGGCGCCCGCAAAGCCCCCGACGACGAAGAAGAGAGGCATGATCTGGCCGACCCACGTGGCGAGAGCGAACCAGCTCTGCGTCTGCAGCGGATTGATCTGACCGATCGCGTCGCCATTGCGGTAGAGGCCCACCATCAGCGAATGCATCATGACGACGGCGAAGACGCAGAACACCCGCGCCAGGTCGACGACGAGGTCGCGCTTGCTCTTCGCCGCGAGACCGACGACGTCGACCGATTCTCTGCCGCTGGTCGCGGCCGTTCGGGTGGATCGGTTGGGCACGGGATCATTCCCTCCGGGTGGGTATCGAACATGATAGCGACGAGTGGTGGGGGGTCGGCGCAGCTCCGCTGCCAGATAGTCTGGGGTGGTGATCGACGAGACGAGAGAGCCGCTCCGGGCGGCATCCCCTGAGACGCTGTCGTCGCGCGCCGTATCGTGGGTCGTCGGCCTGGGCCTGGGCGTGCTGTTCGGCGTCATGGGCACGGCCGTCAGTCAATCGACGTGGACGATCGTCGCGGGGTTCGCCCTGCCGGTCGGCATCATCATCGCGCTTCTCGCAGTCACGCTCCTGCTCGTCGGGCTGCGCCTGGTTCTGCGCACGCGTACCACCGCGATCCTCGCCGCATTCGGCATAGTCGTGACCATCTTCCTGCTCTCCCAGCCCAGCGCGGGAGGCTCGATTCTCGTGCCCGGAAACGTGCTCGGGGTCACCTGGACCTTCGCCCCCACGGTCATCGCACTGCTGGTACTCGCATGGCCCCGCTTTTCGAAGAATTAGACTTGTCCAGTCGCACCATCTCCTGTGCGGCATGAAGGGAACGAACGCACTGTGACCTACGTCATCGCCCTGCCCTGTGTCGACGTCAAAGACCGGGCCTGTATCGACGAATGTCCGGTCGACTGCATCTACGAGGGCGAACGCTCGCTCTACATCCACCCCGATGAATGCGTCGACTGTGGCGCATGCGAGCCTGTCTGCCCCGTCGAGGCCATCTACTACGAAGACGATCTGCCTGAGGAATGGGCTGACTACTACAAGGCCAACGTCGAATTCTTCGACGACATCGGTTCTCCCGGCGGTGCTGCCAAGGTCGGCGTGATCGCCAAGGATCACCCCGTCATCTCGGCTCTGCCTCCGCAGTCGCACGGCGAGAAGTAAGTGGCCCTCGCGGCTCTTCCCGACTACCCGTGGGACGCGATGAGGCCTTATGCCGAGATCGCGCGGCGACACCCCGACGGAATCGTCGACCTGTCGATCGGTTCGCCTGTCGATGAGACGCCACGGCTCGTTCGAGAAGCGCTCGCTTCGGCGACGGATGCGCACGCGTATCCGCAGACGGCCGGTACACCGGCGCTCAGATCGGCGGTCGCCGGCTGGTTCCATCGCCGTCGCGCTGTGCCGGACGTGCGCGACGACGAGGTGTTGCCCACCATCGGGTCGAAGGAACTCGTCGCGTGGTTGCCTTTTATGCTCGGTCTCGGCGACGGCGATGTCGTCGTGCACCCCCGGGCCGCTTACCCTACCTACGCCGTCGGCGCCGCGATTGCGGGCGCCCGGCCCGTCGCATCCGACGACCCGGCCGACTGGCCGGAGAACACGCGCCTCGTCTGGCTGAACTCGCCCGGCAATCCCGACGGTTCGGTTCTGGATGTCGCAGATCTACGTCGTGCGGTGGCGCGCGCGCGCGAGCTCGGTGCGATCGTGGCGAGCGACGAATGCTACGCCGAGCTCGGCTGGGACGGTCCCTGGCGCGACGAGCCCGTTCCGAGCGTGCTCGACCCCCGGGTGACCGGGGGAGATCGCACCGGCCTGCTGGCGGTGTATTCGCTCAGCAAGCAGTCGAATCTCGCTGGGTACCGGGCGGCGTTTGTGGCGGGTGACAGCTCTCTGATCGAGCGCCTCCTGACCGTGCGAAAGCACGCGGGCATGATTCCCCCCGCTCCCGTGCAGGCCGCGATGGTGGTCGCACTCGCCGACGACGAGCATGTCGCCGCGCAGAAGGGTCTCTACCGGGCGCGACGCGACGCGCTGCGACCCGCCCTCGAGCAGTTCGGGATTCGCATCGATCGCAGCGAGGCCGGTCTCTACCTCTGGGGCACGAAGGGCGTCGACGCCTGGACGACCATCGCAGAACTCGCGGAACGCGGCATTCTGGCCGGTCCCGGCCCCTTCTACGGCGATCACTACCCTCAGCACGTCAGGGTCTCACTCACCGCTACAGATGAACGGATCGCGGCCGCCGTCACGCGTCTTTCCTGACGTCTCGCGTTGTCGGCACCCTCCAATAAGACCCGTCGGTTGCGGGCGGATGTCATGGTTGCCCTCATTTCGCCCTAGGCTGTAGGAGGGTCAACGCGGTCCGGGGTCACACATCCTGCGTCTAGCGTCCCGCCACTTACCATCAGGCAGGAACACTCGTCAGGAGGCGCCGTGACCGACGTCGGGCAGCACACATCAGCATCAGAACCCGAAGCAGTAGAACCGGGAAAGGCGACACTCTCGTACCCGGGAGGCACCGCCGAGTTCCCCATCCTCGAGAGCGTCGACGGGGCATCGTCCATCGACCTGTCGACCTTTACCAAGCAGACCGGAATGACGACCCTCGACTACGGGTTCGTCAATACGGCCGCCACCAAGTCGAACATCACGTACATCGATGGAGACCAGGGCATTCTGCGCTATCGCGGATACCCGATCGAGCAGGTGGCGAAGGGGCTCAGCTTCCTCGAGGTCTCATGGCTTCTGATCTACGGCGAGATTCCCACCGAGAGCGAACTCGAAGACTTCGATCGACGCATCCGTCGGCATACGCTGCTGCACGAGGATCTCAAGCGCTTCTTCGACGGGCTGCCGCACCAGGCTCACCCCATGTCGGTACTCTCGAGCGGCGTGTCCGCCCTGTCGACGTACTACCAGGACTCGCTCGATCCCACCAACCCCGAGCACGTCGAGATCTCGACGCTGAGACTTCTCGCGAAGATGCCGGTCATGGCTGCGTACGCGCACAAGAAGAGCGTCGGTCAGGCGTTCCTCTATCCCGACAACACGCTGAGCTTCGTCGACAACTTCTTGCGCCTCAACTTCGGCACCATGGCCGAGCCCTACGAGGTGAACCCCGTCGTGTCGAGCGCGCTCGAGCGGCTGCTCATCCTCCACGCCGATCACGAGCAGAACGCGTCGACGTCGACCGTGCGCCTGGTCGGTTCGACCCAGGCCAACATGTTCGCGTCGATCTCGGCCGGCATCAACGCCCTCTTCGGTCCGCTGCACGGCGGCGCCAACGAGGCCGTCCTGAGCATGCTGGGTGACATCCAGGCATCGGGGGAGGGTGTCGCGAAGTACGTGGAGCGCGTCAAGAACAAAGAGGCCGGCGTGAAGCTCATGGGCTTCGGCCACCGCGTCTACAAGAACTACGACCCACGCGCCAAGCTCGTGAAAGAGAGCGCCGACGAGGTGCTCGAGGCGCTCGGAGTTCACGACGACCTGCTCGAGATCGCCAAGGAACTGGAGCAGATCGCACTCGCAGATGATTACTTCAAGGAGCGTCGCCTGTACCCCAACGTCGACTTCTACACGGGCGTCATCTACAAGGCGATGGGCTTCCCCACCCGCATGTTCACAGTGCTCTTCGCCATCGGTCGACTGCCGGGGTGGATCGCCCACTGGCGCGAGATGACGACCGATCCGCAGACGAAGATCGGCCGCCCTCAGCAGCTGTACTTAGGCCACGCGGCCCGCGACCTGCCTTCGGGCCGCTAGGACCGGCCGACTGCGCGGACGGCGGCTCTAGTAGCCGCCGTCTCCGGTCGCGGGTGCGCCGGAGAGTACCTGACGCGAGCTCGAGACGCCCAGACGGGTTGCGCCGGCCTCGATCATGGCAACGGCGTCGTCGTAGCTGCGGATGCCGCCGGATGCCTTGACGCCCAGACGTGCGCCGACGGTCTCGGCCATGAGCCGCACGGCGTGCACGGTGGCACCGCCGCTCGGGTGGAAGCCCGTGGAGGTCTTCACGAAGTCCGCGCCCGCGTTCTGCGCTGCGAGGCAGGCGGACACGATCTCATCGTCGGTCAGCGCCGCCGACTCGATGATCACCTTCAGGATGCGGGGGGCCGGGATCACGGCGCGGACGGCGGCGATGTCGGCCTCGACGCGGTCGAATGCACCGGCCTTGGCCGCACCGATGTCGATCACCATGTCGACCTCGTCGGCGCCCTGCTCTACCGAGAGAGCGGCCTCGGCGGCCTTGATCGAGGAGTGGTGCTTGCCGGAGGGGAAGCCGCAGACGACGGCGATCTTGAGCGACGAGCCCTGCGGCAGTTCCAGGGGCAGCATCGACGGAGAGACGCAGACGGAATACGCCCACAGATCGTCGGCCTCCGTGATGAGGGTCGCGACGTCGGCGGCCGTGGCCTCCGGCTTCAGCAGCGTGTGATCGAAGTAGCGCGCGAGTTGTTCGGTGGTGATGGGTGTGCTGTCGGAGGGGGTCATGAAAGTGTCCTTTGATCGGGAGTCGGCGGGGAGAGCGAGTCGGCTCAGGCGTGCAGCATGGCGTTGAGTTCGATGCCGGTGCCCGTGCGGGGCAGCACCTCGACGGCGCCGGTGAGCGAGTTGCGACGGAACAGCAGGTTCGGAATCCCGGAGAGTTCGACGGCCTTCGCGGTGCGTCGCACGCCATCCGCAGTGGAGGCCGAGTCGACGATGACCACCTTGGTGCCGGCGGTCACGTAGAGACCCGCTTCGACGACCGAGTCGTCGCCGATGGAGATGCCGATTCCGGAGTTGGCGCCGAGTAGGGCACGAGCACCGATGGAGACCCGCTGGGTTCCTCCTCCGGACAGGGTGCCCATGATCGATGCGCCGCCGCCGATGTCGGAACCGTCGCCGACCACGACGCCCTGCGAGATCCGGCCCTCGACCATGGAGGTGCCGATCGTGCCCGCATTGAAGTTCACGAAGCCCTCGTGCATGACTGTGGTGCCCGGGGCGAGGTGGGCGCCGAGGCGCACGCGCGAGGCGTCGGCGATGCGCACCCCGACCGGGCTGACGTAGTCGAGCAGGCGGGGGAACTTGTCGATGCCGGTGCTCGCGATACCGTGCCGCTGAAGCGATGGGCGGAGACGGGTGAAGTCGTCTGGATGCACGGGGCCGGCATTCGTCCACACCACGATCGGGAGATGCCCGAAGATGCCGTCGAGGTTGATGGTGTTGGGGCGCACGAGAAGGTGCGACAGGAGGTGGAGCCGCAGGTAGGCATCCGGGGTCGAGGCCGGGGGCTCGCGCAGATCGATCTCGGTGGTGACGACCTCGACCGTGACGTTGCGCCGGGCATCCGGCTGGGCGTGGGCGTCGAGCGACGCGTCCGCGAGGTGCGGGTCTCTGCCTTCGGGTACTCGTCCGAGTGCGGGGCTCGGGTACCAGGTGTCGAGAACGACTCCGCCGCCCGACACCGTGGCAAGACCGGTCGCCCAGGCGAATTCGGGCGTCGCGGGGCTGGCAAATGTCTCAGAACTCATGCACTGAGCCTACCGAGTCCGTCGTCGTCGCCAGCTGTGTGCGACGTCGGCATCTAGGCTTGGCGGCATGACGGATTCTGCCACCGCCCTGACGTCGCCCCTCGATCTCGGCGCCACGTCGATCGCCCTGACGAAGCAGCTGTGCGACATGCCGTCGGTGTCGGGCGGCGAGACATCCATCGCCGACGCGATCGTCGCGAGCCTCGGTGAGTTCAGCCACCTCGAGCTGCATCGAGACGGAGACACCGTCGTCGCGAGAACCGACCTGGGGCGCGCCTCGCGCGTCGTGATCGCCGGACACATCGACACGGTGCCCATCAATGACAACCTGCCGACCCGCTACGAGACCCTGCCGGAGGGCTCGACGTACGGTGCTCCCGGCGAGTACCTGTGGGGGCGAGGAACCGTCGACATGAAGGGCGGAGTGGCGGTGCAGCTCAAGCTCGCGGCCGAGCTGACCGATCCCTCCGTCGACATCACGTGGATGTGGTACGACAACGAAGAGGTGTCGAGCGAGCTGAACGGCCTCGGACGACTGGCGAGAAACTCTCCTGAGCTGTTCGCAGGCGACTTCGCCATTCTCGGTGAACCGACCAATTCACTGATCGAGGGCGGCTGCAACGGAACGCTGCGGGCACAGTTACGAACGCACGGACTGCGCGCCCATTCCGCGCGCAGCTGGGTCGGCGACAACGCCATCCACTCCTTGGCGCCCGTCCTGGCGACATTGGCGTCGTATGAGCCCCGCCAGGTCGAGGTCGAGGGGCTCGTGTTCCGCGAGGGTCTGAACGCCGTCGGCGTCAGCGGCGGCGTGGCCGGCAACGTGATTCCGGATGCGGCCGCGGTGGAGGTCAACTACAGATTCGCGCCGTCTCGCTCCGGTGCGGAGGCCGAGGCCCACATTCGCGAGCTGTTCGACGGCTTCGACGTGACGATCGTCGATGTGGCCGAGGGGGCTCGGCCCGGTCTAGACGCTCCCGTGGCACGACAGTTCATCGACGCCGTGGGCGGGGTTCCGCTGCCCAAGTACGGATGGACCGACGTCGCGCGCTTCTCGGCGCTCGGCGTTCCCGCCGTGAACTACGGGCCGGGGGATCCGTTGAAGGCCCATGCCGACGACGAGCGGGTGCTCCTCAGCCAGATCACTGCCTGCGAAGACGGCCTGCGACGGTGGCTGAACGGAACAGCCGTCACGGGCGAATGATCACGCGCAGGCGCGCTGCGCTCATCCGGTACCGGGTCCTTCCCTGGTGGGCGCGAGTCGCACTCATCTATGTGGCGGCTCGAGTGGTCAGCACGGTCATCATCCTGGCCATAGCCGCCGGGCAGGGAGCCAACCCGTGGACGGGCGCGCATCCGTCGTACGTCGATTTCGCCACCATCTGGGACGGCCACTGGTATTTCATCGTGGCGATGACGGGGTATCCGGAACAGCTGCCGATCACCGTCGACGGGCACATCGGTGAGAATGCGTGGGCGTTCATGCCTGTGTACCCGTTCCTGGTCAGAGGGCTCATGATCGTCACCACGCTCTCGTGGCCTGTCGTGTCGGTGGCCGTGTCGGTGGTGGCCGGGCTCGGGGCGGCGCTCGTGTTCTACAAGCTGATGCTGCGGGTGCTGGGAGACTCGCAGACGGCCATGTTCTCGGTGGTGCTGTTCTGTGTGGCGCCGGTCTCCGCGCTCTTCCAGCTGTCGTATGCGGAATCGCTCTACACCTTCCTGCTCGTCGTCGGCCTCTATCTCGTCGTGCAGCGGCGGTACGGGTGGCTGATACCCCTGATCGCCGTCATGGCGCTCACGCGTCCATCGGGGCTGGCCTTCGCTCTCTTCCTCGGGCTCCACGTGATCGTGCGCCTCGTCACGCGGCGCGCCGACCCGTTCCCGTGGCCGGAACGGATCCTGGTGAGCGTGATCGCTGTCTTCAGCGCCGCCATGGGGCTCCTCTGGCCGGCGATCGCGGGCGTGGTCACGGGCGACCTCACGGCCTACACCGACACCGAGCTGGCCTGGCGGTCGGCCTACATCGGCTACCAGCACCTCGTGCCGTTCGCGCCGTGGTTCCAGGGGGCCAACTGGTGGCTGAACTCGCAGTCCGGCTTCCCGACGGGGGGAGCGGTGGTCGTGCTGCTGATCGTCGCCTTCGGCCTCAGTCTGTTTCTTCGCCCGGTCCGTCGGCTCGGGGCCGATCTGAGGCTCTGGGTCCTGAGCTACGGTCTGTATCTCCTCGCCGTCTTCTTTCCGCAGTCCAGCACTTTCCGGCTGCTTATGCCCATGTTTCCGTTGCTCGGTGCGGTGGCTCAGCCCAAGTCGCCGATCTACCGGGTCTCGATGATCGTCGTCTTCGTGGCCGCGCAGACAGGCTGGCTGCTGCTGTGCTGGGGCGTCGACGGTGCGGACTGGACCCCGCCGTAGACCTCGCGTCCAGAGGGGCGGCGGTGGAACCGCCGCGAAATAGCGGATAATAGAAGTTCACGACGAAAGGGAGCCGCATGGCCGCCATGAAGCCCAGGACCGGAGACGGACCAATGGAGGCTGTCAAAGAAGGACGCCTCATTATCGTGCGAGTGCCACTCGAAGGAGGCGGTCGCCTCGTGGTTTCGGTGAACGATGCCGAGGCGAAAGAGTTGCACGATGCTCTCGCGGGGGTAGTGACCCCCGCCTGATCTGGCTGCGTTCCAGAAACGCACCACACAGCGAAGCTCGGCGGCTGATCCGACGGGAGAACGGGTTCACACCCATTCTCCCCGACGATCAGTCGCCGACTTTTGTTATCTGCAGAAGTCCGTCGCCCGCGGGGGAGAGGGCCACCAGCACCGCGCTCGACTTCGAGAGCTCGGTGATGAGGGTGCGGAAATCCGTCGAGGTGTCGTCGCGCTGCGCGGGGTCAGCCACGCGGTCGCGCCAGAGAGCGTGGGGAACGGCGACCGTTCCTCCCTTGCGCACGAGTCGGAGACCGTGTTCGACGTATTCGATCACATTGTCGGTGTCGGCGTCGATCAGCACGAGATCGTAGGAGTTCTCATTCATCCGCGGCAGGACGTCGACCGCGCGCCCGGCGATGAGCCGGAAGCGATTGGCCGGGATGCCGTCTGCCAGGAATGCGGCGCGGGCGGCCTGCTGGTACTCGACCTCGGTGTCGATCGACGTGATCGACGCGTGGGGCGCACCCCGCAGCATCCATAGACCCGACACGCCGGCACCCGTGCCGACCTCGATGATCGCCTGAGCACCGGATGCCGCGGCGAGAACACCGAGTTGCGCGCCGATTGCGGGCGACACCGGATCGATGCCGAGTTCGAGCGAGTGCGCGCGAGCCTGCGCAAGCCCGGCCGGCTCCAGGACGATGTCCTCGGAGTACTTCCAATTCATTTCTTTACCTGACACGTCACTCTCCCGAAGGCAAGCATAGGTACTGGGCACCCTGTCAGACGCGAGCCACGCGGCGGAGGTAGTCTGTGAGGGTGTTCAACGGGTTGTCGTTCGAGAAGCTACTGCTCGTCGGAGTCATAGCGGTCTTCCTGCTCGGTCCGGACAAGCTTCCGAGTTACGCGGCGAAGCTCGGCCGCCTCGTCAGGACTCTGCGCGACTACGCCAACGGCGCCAAGGTGCGCATGAAAGAGGAGATGGGCCCGGAGTTCGACGACGTCGACTGGAAGAAGCTCGATCCGCGCCAGTACGATCCGCGCCGCATCATCCGCGAGGCGTTGCTCGAGGACGCTCCCGCCGCAGCAGCTCCGGTCATCAAGCCCGTATCGAGGCCCGAACCCGCGTACCTGTCTCGGCAGAAAGACGGTGTGGCGTCGCAGTCGTCGGAGGGCACGGCCACGCCGTTCGACTCGGAGTCGACCTGATTCTGCGGCCGAGGGCGGTAGATTGAGGGCATGACAAGCGACGTCGACGAGACAGACTCGGTCACCTCCCTCTTCTCTGGACCGGACGGTTTCGTGGTCACCGACGACTCCGTCTCTGCTGACTGGACGTCGTCGCCGTGGACACTCGCCGGCCTTGTGCTGGTGGGTTGCGTCGCGGTCACCGCGTTGCTCGTCGTCGTCATCCCGGTCGTGGCGGATCTCGTGCTCGGCTGGCTTCCCGCGATCGTCGTTCTCTAGGACGAAGACGCAGCCCTCTCCGGGAGCGTCCGCGTTCCATCGTCTCGTCAGAAGGTGATGCGCCAGAGATACTCGGTGCCGTCTGGCCGGAACCAGCGCACGACGACGATGCCCCGACGAGGCAGCTCCTCGCCGGTCACCACGAGCCTGACCTGGCGGCCGGGGTCGAGAATCAGCGGAGCGCTCGTGCGCAGGGCACCGGTTCCGAGCAGGCTGAACGACAAAGCGGTCAGGCGTTCGGAGCTGCGGTTGGTGAGCACGACAGCGTGCGGCGCGGTGCGCCTCTCGATGGCGAAGGGAACCGGATACGCGTCGTCGATCATGCGGGCAGGCTAGACGCACCGACCGACCCCGAAAGGCTGTTTCTTCCCCACGAGGGTCGATGCTGTGGATGGGCCTCGGCGTGCGGACTCTGGGGAGGATGAGTCGGCTCAGCGAGGGGAGACGCCGAGCCGGCGACCGGCCAGCTGACGTCCCCGGGTCGCGATCCGGTCTGCGACGGAGAGGATCGCGACGCTTGCCGGATCAGAGGGGTCTGCAAGCACCAGGGGATCACCCGTGTCGCCTCCCTGGCGCAGCCGAAGGCTCAGGGGAACCGATGCGAGCAAGGGAACAGGATCGTCCTGTCCCGCCGACAGCCGTCTGGCGACCTCCTCGCCACCACCCGATCCGAACAGGTCGAGAATCGAGCCGTCAGGCTGAGTGAGTGGACCCATGTTCTCGATGACTCCGAAGATGCGCTGACCGGTCTGTCGCGCGACGATGCCACTGCGCTCGGCGACATCGGCCGCCGCGGGCTGAGGAGTCGTCACGACGATGACCTCGGCGTTCGGGAGCAGCTGCCCTATCGAGATGGCGATGTCGCCCGTTCCGGGCGGAAGGTCGAGAAGGAGTACATCGAGGTCGCCGAAGAAAACATCCGTGAGGAACTGCTGAATCGTGCGGTGCAGCATCGGGCCGCGCCACGCCACCGCGCCGCCGGACGAGCCCGATCCGGGCGCCGAGTCGATGAACATGCCGATCGAGATGACCTTCACGTCTCGACCCACCGGGGGCAGGATCATGTCGCCGACGCGGGTCGGCTTCACCGCGAGCCCGTCATCGTCGACGAGACCGAGGATCGCGGGTATGGAGAACCCGTAGACGTCGGCGTCGACGATGCCGACCCGCAGCCCGCGGGCGGCGAGGGCCACGGCGAGATTCGCCGTCAGGGTCGATTTGCCCACCCCGCCCTTGCCGCTGGTGACCGCGTAGACGCGGGTCAGCGATTCGGGTCCGAACTGCACCGAACGATGGGCTCCCGAGCCTCGGAGTTTGTCGACGAGCGCTCTGCGCTCGTCGGAACTCATGATGGAGACGTCGACGTCGACCGTCGTCACGCCCGGAACGGAGGACGCCGCCGCCCGAACGTCTCGTTCGATGGTGTCTGCTGCCGGGCATCCGACGATGGTGAGCTTGAGATCGACGGACGCGCGACCCGCCTCGTCGACGTCGACGCCGCCGACCATATCGAGGTCGGTGATCGGCTTGCGGATCTCCGGGTCGATGACGCGCGCCAAAGCTTGCCGGACGGCCTCACCGAGCTGTGCGTCGGGCGCCTCAGACACTCGGTGATCCGGCTGCACGGCGACCCTCGGCATCCGGCTCGGCGTCGCGATCGAGTTCGTCGAGGAACGCACGCAACTCCGTGCGGATGAAGTCCTTGCTGGCCAGGTCTTTCATGGCGAGTCTGAGGGCGACGACCTCGCGGGCCAGGTATTCGGTATCGGCCAGATTGCGCTCGGCACGCTGCCTGTCCTGCTCGATCTGCACCCGGTCGCGGTCGTCCTGTCGGTTCTGCGCCAGCAGGATCAGAGGCGCGGCGTACGAGGCCTGCAGCGACAGGATGAGCGTGAGCGCCGTGAATCCTATCGCCGCGTCGTCGAACCGCAGGCCCTCGGGCGCCGTGGTGTTGTAGAACATCCATGCCACCACGAACACCGTGAGGATGACGAGGAACCAGGGCGTTCCCATGCCGCGGGCGATGGCCTCTGTTCCTCGGCCGAATCTGTCGCGGCTCTGCCGGTTGCGCCGGGGTATGACATTGCTGCGGAGGCCCTTGGGCGCGTCGAGGCGAACGTCTGAGCGGTTATTGCGTGCCATTGCCGGCCCTCCTTCGTGCGCCTATGCGTACTGGTCTCTTCGTGGGAACGGGGACTGTTCGTTCGGGGAAACGCGTCGGGGTGCGTTTCTCGTCGTCGCCGTCGTGACTTCGCCAGTCATCGGGCAGTAGATAGTCGAGGACATCGTCAATGGTCACCACCCCGACGAGTCGGTGGTTGTCGTCGACGACCGGAACGGACACGAGGTTGTAGCTCGCGAGGATGCGGGATACCTCGGCCGCGGACGTATCGGCCGTGACCGGGTCGAGGCTCGAGTCGAGCAGTGTGCCGAGGCGCTCGTGCGGGGGATAGCGGAGCATGCGCTGGAAGTGCACCATGCCGAGAAACCGTCCCGTAGGCGGCTCGTACGGGGGCAGGGTGACGCAGATCGCGGCGCCCAGCGCGGGGGCCATCTCCTGACGTCGGATGAGTGCGAGGCCCTCGGCGACCGTCGCATCGGCAGACACGATGATCGGCTCCGTGGTCATGAGACCACCTGCCGTGTCGGGTTCGTACGACAGCAGCATGCGCACGTCGTCGGCTTCCTCGGGCTGCATCAGGCTCAGCAGAGCCTCGCCGCGTTCACCGGACAGCTGCGCGATCAGGTCGGCCGCATCGTCCGGCTGCATCTGATCGAGCACGTCTGCGGCGCGGTCGTCGCCGAGCTGTCCGAGGATCTCGACCTGTTCGCTCTCGGGCATCTCTTCGAGAACGTCGGCGAGGCGGGCATCCGGCAGTTCTTCGGCCACCTCGAGCATGCGCGCCTGAGGAAGATCCATGAGCGTCGACGCGAGGTCGGCGGGCTTGAGATCGGAGTACGTCGCGATGAGCTGCTCCGCGGATTGGGCCTCGCCGCCCTTGGTCTGCTCGACGACCTCCCGCCAGAGCACGAACGAGGTCGCTCCCTTGGCGAACGGTGAACCGCCCGCCTTCGGCCGGCGCACGAAGAGCTGAGCGACCTGCCATTCGCCGGGGCCGACCTCTTCGATCGCGACATCTTCGACCGTGGCCTCGCCGCTGCCGTCGTTGAAGTCGAACTTGCGGCCGAGCATCTCGGCGATCACGCGCACCTCGCCGCCGCGCTGCGCGAAGCGGCGCACGTTGATGAGGCCGGTCGTGATGATCTGACCGCTGCCGATCGAGGTCACACGCCCGATCGACAGGAAGACGCGGCGTTTGCCCGGAATCTCCACGATCAGTCCGACGACCCGCGGCGACTCGGTTCTGCGGTACACCACGAGCACGTCGCGGACCTTGCCGAGTCGATCGCCGGCGGGGTCGAAGACGGTACACCCGGCCAGACGGGCGACGAAGACTCTGGTGGCACTCACACGTCTAACTTAGACCTTCCACATGAGGGTCATGGGAGGATGGTCCTGTGAGTAACCAGATGCCATTCGGCGGCCGTACGCCCAGCAATTCCGCGACGATGCCCAGGGGTGAGGTCGTTGCGACCTACGAGTCGTACGTCGAGGCGCAGAGCGCGGTCGACCGGCTCGCGCACGCCGATTTTCCGGTTGCCGAGGTCTCTATCGTGGGTAGCGACCTCAAGACGGTCGAGCGCGTGCTGGGCAAGCAGAGCTACGCCAGGGCTGCTGTCTCCGGGGCCCTGAGCGGACTGTGGCTCGGCCTGTTCTTCGGCTTCTTCCTCGTGATCCTGTCGCCGACGGCGACATCGCTCCCGTTCATCGCCGCGGCCAGCCTCATCGGCGCGGGCTTCGGAATGATCTTCCGCATCGTCACCTACTCGATCTCACGGAGACGACGGGACTTCACCTCGACCATGCAGGTGATCGCCACGAGCTACTCCCTCCTCGTCAGCCCGGATGTGGCCAACAAGGCGAAGAACGTGCTCGAGGCGCCCGCCGCCTGATCGACGAGCGCCCTCGCTCGAAACTAGCTCAGGCGAGCGATCCAGGCCTCGACGTCGTCTGCCGTACGCGGGATGTCGGCAGAGAGGTTCTCTGCGCCGTCGGCCGTGACGAGGATGTCGTCCTCGATGCGGACGCCGATACCCCGGAACGACTCGGGAACCGTCAGGTCATCCGGCTGGAAGTAGAGCCCCGGCTCGATCGTGAAGACCATTCCTTCCTCCACGATGCCGTCGATGTACATCTCCCGCCGTGCCTGGGCGCAGTCGTGCACGTCGATGCCGAGGTGATGGCTCGTGCCGTGCACCATGTACCGGCGGTGCTGCTGGTTGTCGGCCTCGAGAGCCTCGTCGGCCGAGACGGGCAGCAGACCCCACTCCGCGGTACGCCGAGCGATCACGGCCATCGCGGTGGCGTGGATCTCGCGGAACCGGATGCCAGGACGCACGATGGCGAAGGCCGCATCGGCCGCCTCGCGCACGGCTTCGTAGATGTCTCTCTGCACGGGGGAGAAGGTGCCGGAGATCGGTAGGGTGCGCGTGATGTCGGCGGTGTAGAGAGTGTCGACCTCGACCCCCGCATCGAGCAGCATCAGATCGCCAGGCACGACGGGCCCGTCATTGGTGGTCCAGTGCAGGATGCACGCGTGGGGTCCGGACGCGGCGATGGTGTCATAACCGACCGCATTGCCGTCGACCCGGGCGCGTGTGTTGAAGACGCCCTCGACCAGGCGTTCGCCGCGCTGGTGCGCAGAGATCTTCGGCAGGTCACGAATCACGTCGTCGAAGCCGCGCGCGGTGGCGGCCACGGCCAATCGCATCTGTTCGATCTCGAAGGAGTCCTTCACGAGGCGTAGCTCGGAGAGATCGCGGGCGAAGGCAGCGTCGAGCTCGTCGTCTGAGCCCGTCAGCAGATCGCCGGCCGCCTCGCGTACGATCCGGGTCGACGCATCCGCCGCCTGTCGAACGGCATCGAAGTCGGCGATGCCGCGGGTGGCGATCCCCAGGTCGCCGGCGACCTGGGCGAGTGACGGTCGGGCACCGATCCAGAACTCGCCGATCTCCGAGTTCGCGTAGAACTCGTCGGAGTCGCGCCCCGCCCGCTCACGGAAGTAGAGCGTCGCGTCGTGTCCACCGCCGGCCCGCGGGGCGAGCACCAGCACGGCTCCGGGCTCGCTGTCGGAGCCCCAGCCCGTGAGCCACGAGAACGCGGAGTGGGCGCGGAAGGGATAGTCGGTGTCGTTGGAGCGCTGCTTGCGATCACCGGCGGGAATGACCAGGGTCTCGTCGGGGTGCAGAGCCGAGATTGCGTCGCGGCGCGCCGCGGCGAAGGATGCCTCGGGCCGGGCCGGCGGGACGATGTCGGTTCGATCCGCCCACCCGCTGGCGATGAAATCGCGGAACGTCGTCGAGCCCGGGGTGGTGCTTCTGTTCGACGCTTCGGCTTGCGTCGGAGCGTCGGAGTTGTCTGTCTTCTGTGCGTCGGCCATGCATCTATTCTGAGCCATCGATTCGGGTGCCGAGTAAGTTAGACGCATGCCAGCCGTCCGTGACCGTTCGACGTCGCGTCTGGTCTCGCTGGTCGAGCGCGCCTCTCCCGCTCTCTACGTCGTCTCGGCGATCGTCGTCGTGCTCGGAACGGTCGCTGGATTCGGAGGGTTGAACACGGTGGCGAAGCCGCCGGTTGCGCAGGCGGCGAGCGGCGAGGTCATCGAGGGCAAGCAGCTCGATGTGACGATCACGGACGCGTTTCTCGCCGATGGGTTCGATCCGTACTTCGAGCCCGACGAGGGCAATCGGTTCCTCGCGGTACGAGCGCTGATCACCAACGTGTCGACGACGCCGATGGACAAGTCGAAGGACAACGTCCTGGTCGACGGTCTCACGGGTTCCAACGGCGACCCGCAAGCCGATGAGGTCATCCGTATCGGCGAGTCTTCGAGCAATGCCATGCTGCAGCCCGGGGTCTCGCAAGAGGTCGTTCTGCTGTGGCAGATCCCCGCCACCGACGAACGAGCCGGATCGACGATCACCGTGCACGTGCTCGACAAGACCTTCCGAAAAGGGTTCCTCTTCGACGACACGTGGGACAACCCCGTCGTCACGGCTGACGTCTCCCTCGTCGTGGGCGACCGAGGCTTCGACTTCGCGAAGGACGACGCCCGATGACGGCCCGCGTGCGAGTGACCCGACGTGGCGCGGTGTCGGCGCTGACGGTCGTCGTCGCGCTGACGGCCACGGTAGTGGTCTACGGGATCACGCCGCACGGCGACGACATCAATGCGCCTTTCAACGTGCGCGGCGACATCGGCGATGTCCTGACCGGCCGCACGCTCACGGGGTCGGTGACCGCCGTGCGCCTGGCATCGTCGATCGACGCCACGGCCGCCGACAGTGAGTGGACAGGCGAGACGACGGGAACCTGGGTCGTGGTCGACGCAGATATCGCGGCCAGGTTCGAACCCTCGTCGCTGTACCGACCGACCCTCACGATCGGCGACACGACCTACTACGCGACCGAACGTCTGCCTCTGGTGACGCTCGACGACGGCAGCGTCAGACCCGGCATCGCCTCGGCCGGGGTCATTCTGTTCGAAGTCTCCGACGAGGCACTGAGATCACCAGAGGCTGCCAGGGCCGAGATCGGCATCAATGCATCGTTTCAAGCGGTTCTCGACTCCCGCCTCGTCACGCAGGTCGATCTGACGTCGCTTCCCGTCGAAGCAGACGTCGCGGTGTCGCGGCCCCAAGAGAGGGTCCTGTGAGCGCGGAGCAGCCCGGCGAGCCGGCCCAGGCATCCGAGCCGGCGTGGTGGAGACGAAATCGTTGGCCGGTGCTGGCCCTCGCCGTGCTGCTGCCGGGAACACTGATCCTCACCACGTCGAGCGAGTGGTTCGACTACCAGAACGACCTCTATTCCCGCCCGATCGAGGTGGCCGGCGGTGACAGCGTCGTCTACGGCGGCGTCGAGTTCAGGGTCGACGACACGGTGCTCGTGCGCGGCGGAACAGAGGGTGGCGACGAGCTCGAACTCGAGCCCGATCTGGATCTGATCGTGGCGATTCTCGAGGTCACGCCGGGCGACGGACCCGTCGACTCGTGCAATCTCACCATCTCGGCGACGAGCCCGGAGCATCCGGAGAGACGCACCTGGAACGCCAACGTCGACCTGCCCCGCAAGTTCCCCTCGACCGGCGATGCGCAGACGACGTGCGCCGACTCTGAGGGCGCGCCCTACAGGCTCATCGTCGCCGCTACTCTTCCGGGCGGCGCCGCGAAGACGGGTTCGTGGGTGCAGATCGAGAAGCCCGGACTGTCACCGAACTACCTCGAGCTGGAACTCTCGCCGTCGGAGGTCTCGAGCGCATCGACGTCGGAAGACATGTCGTCGAGCGCCACATCGGCGGCGCGGCGAGACGACCTCAGGCAGAAGTCGAACGCGACCGCGAGCAGGCTGATGCGCACGGGCTCGACGAGGAGATCGATGAAGAAGCCGATCGGCTGATCGGTCGCCATCCACCACGCGTAGGGATGTGGGCCGATCGCCGCGTAGATTCCCGCGAGCACCCAGTCGCCGATGCTCACCCAGAGGGCGTAGGCGAAGACGTAGACGGCCAGAAAGACGATGCCGCCTCTCAGAATCACCCTGGCGCTCAGAAGCAGGGGCTTCGCTATCTCGATGGCGTCGTCGAACAAGGGTCGCGCACGGCGAGCCAGGCCGACTGGGGCGGAGTTCAGGGTGGCCCCGAGGAGCGGTCCTCGGGGGCGGTCGCGCCGGCGCAACTCGAGCCGCGAGGTCGTCAGCGAACGCACATAGACGACGCCGGCGACGAGAAGCCAGGCCAGGGCGAGAAAGACGATCTCACTGCTCGAGTTCCAGACCCAGGATGCGCCATCCCACGCGAGCCTCAGAGTCAGAGAATTCTCGACGAGTGTCTGACGCAGGTCGTCGAGAGACCGGATGAACTGGCGGCTGTCGATCCAGTCGGGTACGACGCTGAAGAGACTCGACAACACGTTGACCGCGATGAACACCCACACCGCTTCGAGGTAGACCGTGATGATCGAGGTCCACGCCGGCAACCGTGATCGCAGGCGTTTGAGGGCGAAGCGACCGACGAAGGCGATGATGGCCACCGCGACCGACCCAGGAGTGGCGGTGACGGCCAGCACGGTCGTGCCGGAGTCGGCGTAGGTGAAGAAGTTGTCGGACTCGATGGCGAGACCTGCGTACTGCAGGAGGTCTTGGCGCATGAGATCCATCGCCGAATACAACGCGAAGAAGACGAGCACGCTCGAGAGCAGAATGTCGCGGAAACCGAGGGCTGTCTCCTCGGCGGAGTCGTCGGTGACGTTGCCTTGCGCGAGCCGAGTGAAGGCGGGCATGGAGTCCCGGAGCACCAGAAACATGCCGATGTACGACACCAGCCTGGCCAGCACGGCGATCGGCAGAACGATCAGGCCCAGCGTCGCGTCGATCGCCCCGAGCTCGGCGGCGATACGGATGACGATCCAGCGCACGATCCAGCCGCCGAGAAACCAGACCAGCAGCATGGGCCACGTGCGGCCCGCGAGCCGGAGCACCTCGCGGATCGTCGACCTCATGCGCTCATCGTAGCGGCGAGCCCGTGCGTGCTCGAACTCGTACGATGGGCAGATGGCATCCGTATTCCCCCCAGGGCCGATCGATCTGCACACACACTCCAGTGCCTCGGACGGAACCGAGACTCCGGCCAGGCTCGTGCGCGCGGCAGCGGAAGCGGGACTGGGTACCGTGGCCCTCACCGACCACGACTCGACGGCCGGCTGGGAGTCGGCATCCGCTGAGGCTCGGAAGGCGGGAATCGCCCTGATTCCCGGAATGGAGCTGTCGACTCGCCGAGGCCGTGCAAGCATCCACATGCTCGCGTATCTCTTCGATCCCAACAGCGCCGGGCTGGTCGCCGAGACCGCGCGCATCCGGTCTGCCCGGCTTACCCGGGCGGAGGACATGGTGCAGGCCATCGCCGCAGATTACGACTTGAGCTGGGACGATGTGCTGGCGCAGACGCAGGACGGGGCGACCGTGGGGCGGCCGCACATCGCCGACGCTCTCGTCGCCAAGGGACACTCGGTGACGAGAAGCGATGCGTTCGCCGGAATCCTGCACTGGCAGGCCGGCTACTACCTTCCGCATTACGCGCCCGACCCGCTGACGGGGGTCGAACTCATCGTGGCGGCGGGCGGCGTTCCTGTCATCGCTCATCCCGCCACACACGGGCGCGATGGCGTCGTGAGCGAGAGGGAACTGTCGCGACTCGTCGACGCGGGTCTGTTCGGGCTCGAGATCGACCACCGCGAGAACACCGAAGACGGCAAGGCGCGGCTGCGAGAACTCGCGGCCCAATTCGACCTGGCGATCACGGGGTCGAGCGACTATCACGGCGAGGGAAAGCCCAACAGACTGGCGGAGAACCAGACCTCACCCGAGGTGCTCGAACGCCTCGTCGAGCGCAGCACGGGCTGGAAGCCCGTGCTGCCCGACTGACGAAACGGGTCGATCTACTCCGCGGCGCGTGGTGTGCGACGACGCGTGCGACGGCGAGGCGCGCTGTTGCCGTCGTGGTGCTCCGGGCCCGTGCCCGTGTGGGTTCCGGCACCGTCTGCAGACGTGGTGCGGGGAGCGTTCGCTGTACCCGACTCTGTGCCGGCGGAACGCGGCGCACGCGAGCGGGTGCGCGGGGGACGGGAGTCGCCCGAACCACGCGGGGCGCGGTCCGTGGCGGGCGCATCCGTCTTGGGCGAAGCGGGCCGCAGACGGCCCTTGGTGCCGGCCGGGATGTTCAGGTCGGAGAAGAGGTGCGGGCTCGACGAGTACGTCTCGGTCGGCTCCGGCTGGCCGAACTCGAGAGCACGGTTGATGAGCGCCCACTTGTGCAGATCGTCCCAGTCGACGAACGTCACGGCGATACCGGTCTTGCCGGCACGGCCCGTGCGACCGACGCGGTGCAGGTACGCCTTCTCGTCTTCGGGGATCGTGTGGTTGATGACGTGGGTCACGTCGAGCACGTCGATGCCGCGTGCTGCGACGTCGGTGGCGATGAGGATGTCTTTCTTGCCTGCCTTGAACGCCGCCATCGCACGCTCGCGCTGTTCCTGATTCAGATCGCCGTGCACTGCCGCGGCGTTGAATCCGCGGTCGTTCAGCTCTTCGACGAGCTTGGCCGCGGCGCGCTTCGTGCGGGTGAAGATCACGGTCTTGCCGCGGCCCTCGGCCTGCAGGATGCGGGCGATGACCTCGTCTTTGTCCATGTTGTGGGCGCGGTAGATGAGGTGGTTGATCTGCGCCTGTACCTGGCCCTCGTCGGGGTCGGTAGCCCGGATGTGGATGGGCTTCGTCATGAATCGGCGCGCGAGGGCCACGATCGGGCCGGGCATGGTCGCCGAGAACAGCATGGTGTGACGCGTCGCCGGGGTCTGCGCGAAGAGCTTCTCGATGTCGGCGAGGAACCCGAGGTCGAGCATCTTGTCGGCCTCGTCGAGCACCATCTCGCGCACGTTGGCGAGGTTCAGCAGTCGCTGGCCCGCGAGGTCGAGCAGTCGACCGGGGGTGCCGACGACGATCTGCGCGCCCGCCTTCAACTGCTCGATCTGGCCCTCGTAGGCCTTGCCGCCGTAGATGGACACGATCGTCGTGGGGCGGTTCGACGTGGCGAGTACGAGGTCTTCGGTCACCTGCACTGCGAGCTCGCGGGTGGGCACGACGACGAGCGCCTGCACACCGTTCTCCGGGGTGAGTCCGAGGCGCTGGATCAGCGGGAGGCCGAATCCGAACGTCTTTCCGGTGCCTGTCTTGGCCTGGCCGATGATGTCCTGGCCGTCGAGGGCGAGGGGGATCGTCTGGGTCTGGATGGGGAACGGCTCGAGGATGCCCTTGCTTGCAAGAGCGTCGGCCATGTCCTGGTCGATGCCTAGATCGGTGAAAGTCACTGTGTGATGCCCTGTCATGAATTATCGGGCTACGCCGCTGGGGAGAGTGGTCGAGGCGGGGATCGTGACCGGAGTGGTCCGTCCCCTGCGCGTCGAAGGCCGGCGATGGCGCCTGGCGGGCGGCGTAGACGCCCCGATTTGTGTCAGGGCTTCCCCGAGTTTACTGGATCGACACGAATAAGGGCGCGTTGGGTCCGTTGGCGGGTGCGGCGCGCCGCTAGGCTAACGAGGGTGTTCACGTTTCGCCGGCCCAAGGTGCGCCTCGAGGTGCCCCGCCTGAAGCCGCGCGGCGAGGCCGTGGCACTGCCGCGCGTCAATCTCGCCGAACTCACTCCGGCCCTGCTGCCGTACCTGGGCCAGGCCGCCTACATCCAGCTCTCGCTCTTCGAGTCGCTCTCGCGCATCGTCACGCAGGCGCCCACCGTCGCCCACAAGGAGTCTCTCGGCCCGGCCGCCGGTCAGGCGCTCGACAAGCACGAACGGCTGGTCGCCGAGATCCGTCGGCACGTCGCCGATCCGGCCGTCATCATGCAGCCGTTCGCTGCTGCGATCGACGACTATCGCGAGGTCGTCGCGGGGGCGACCTGGTTCGAGGCTCTCACGAGCCTCTACGTGAGCGCCGGCATCCTCGACGATTTCTTCATCCATCTCGCCGCCGGGCTCGAGAACGGGTCGGGTCCGCGCATGGTGCAGATCCTCGACGCCGAGACCGGCCGGCACGCGATCGCCACGATCGTGGCAGACGGCATCGCGACCGATCCAAAGCTCGGATCGCACCTTGCCATGTGGGGTCGCCGCGTGGTGGGAGACACTCTTCTCGTCGCCCGCTCCGCCATCCACCACACAGACAACCGCAACTCCGACGAGCAGCGCATCGAACCGGTGTTCACCGAGGTCATCGCGGCACACACCCGCCGCATGGACGGGCTCGGGCTCACAGCCTGACGAGTTGCTCTCGCACGGCCTCGAGGCCGTTCCAGAGCTCGACGTGACTCGTCGACAGAGGAGACAGTCCCAGGCGCATTCCCTGAGGGGCGCGGAAATCGGGGATGACGCCACGGCGCCACAGCTCGGCGGTGATCTGTTTGAATGCGGGATGCTCGATGGTCACGTGACTGCCCCGGCGTTCTGCCTCGCGCGGGGTCGCGACCTCGACGCCCCAGGATGCGGGCCAGTCGTCGACGGCATCGATGGCGAAGCGGGTCAGAGTCTCCGACTTCGCGCGGATCGCCGCCATCCCCACCTCGTCGATGAGCTCGACCATGTCACGAAGGGCCTGCATGCCGACGATCGACGGCGTGCCGCTAAGGAACCGCCGCATGCCTGACGCGGGGGAGTAACCGGGGCCCATCTCGAATGGCGCAGCGTGCCCCATCCATCCCTGGATCGGCTGAGACAGGTCACTCTGCAGGTCGCGGCGAACGTAGACGAAAGCAGGCGATCCCGGGCCACCGTTCAGATACTTGTAGGTGCATCCGACGGCGATGTCGACGCCCCACGCGTCAAGCTCGATGGGCACGCTCGCAACCGAATGGCAGACATCCCACAGCACGAGCGCGCCGGCGTCGTGCGCGAGCGCCGTGAGCGCGGGCACATCGGCCAGGAACCCCGATCGGTAGGCGACCTGCGACAGGAGCACCAGGGCGGTGTCGGAGCTCACCACGGCCTCGAGGTCGGCGGGGGAGACGCCGCCCCGCGTGTCGGACTCGATCCATCTGAGAGAGAGGCCGCGCTCGGCGGCGATGCCCTCGACGAGATATCGGTCTGTCGGAAAGTTGTCGGTATCGACGACGATCTCGGTGCGACCGGGCCGCGCGTCGACAGCCGCGCGAATGAGCTTGTAGAGGAGCACGGTGGTCGAATCGCCCACAGCGACCTGGCCCGGAGCGGCTCCGAGGGTCGCTGTTCCGATCCGGTCTCCGACGGCGAGCGGCAGATCGAACCACTCTTCGTCCCAGCCACGGATCAGACGTTGGCCCCAGGCATCCGATGCGAACGACGCGAGTCGCGCGGCGCTGCTCAGAAGAGGACGGCCGAGGGAATTGCCGTCGAGATAGGAGACGATGCTCGCGTCATCGGCGCCGACGAACAGGTGGCGCCGCGCCGCCAGAGGGTCGCGTGCATCGAGCTGCTCGGCCTCGGCGAGGGATGCCATCGGATCAGTTCGCGGCGGACGGCGTGCGGAGCAGGTTGAACCGAGCCATGTCTGCACGCTCGCGGGAGCTGCCAATCGCGCGATCCGCGATGGTCACCACCGCAGCGGTGACGACGAGACTGATCACCCAGATCCAGCCACCGTCCCACGGCAGGCCTGCCCAAGTGAGGGCGACCCAGATGACGGACGCCACCGCCGCGCCGATCGACGGAATGAACGCAACTCCGTGGTTCTCGCGGCGCGGCAAGCTGTAGCGCGCGATCAGGCCCAGAATGGCGCCGCCGAGCGTGATGAAGAGCAGCTCCATGAGGCTAGAGGACGAAACCGACTCGTCGTGCCTCTTCTGCGCCGATCTCGACGTAGCTGAGGGTCGTCGCCGGAACGAGGTAGACGGTGCCCTTGACGTCGGTCAGCGACAGGTGGCCGGAGGCTCCGCTCAGAACCTCGGCGACGGCCTTCTCGATGTCGGCCGGGGACTGGCCCGACTCGAAGCTGATCTCGCGGGGGGAGTGGGCAATGCCGATTCGAATATCCACCAGGGCTACCTTTCACAAGTGCTGCGGCCCGCTCTGGGGCCATGCGTCCAGATTAGGACAGAATCGCGAGCCGTCACGCCGATCCGAGACTCCGGCGACTCGCCGATAGCGAACAGGCTCGATGCCGGGGATGCCGACCTGTGTCGGCGGCACACGTTAGCTTTGCTCTCGTGGAATTTGATCGGCCCTACGCCAGCGACCCCGCGCAGTTGCGCGTCCTGGCGCTCGGCGACTCGGCCAGCTGCGCCGTCATAGGCGCGCCGGGCACAGGCAAGACAACGACGTTGGTCGAGCTGCTCTGCCATCGCGTGCACGACGGCGGATTCTCGCCCGATGAGGTTCTCGTGATCACCCCCACGCGTGCATCGGCGACGGCCCTGAGAGATCGCCTCGCCCTTCGCATGGCGGTGCCGTCGAACGGCCCGCTCGCTCGAACGGCGAATTCGATAGCTTTCCAGATTGTGCGGGGAGTGGCGGCCGTGCGCGGCGATGAGCCGCCCGTTCTCCTGACCGGCGCAGAACAAGACCAGATCATCTCCGAGCTGCTCGACGGTGACATTGCCGACGCGTCCGGCCCTTCCTGGCCCGACCATCTCGCAGAGGACGTTCGGCGTCTTCGAGGGTTCCGCACCGAGTTGCGCGACCTCATGATGCGCGCTGTCGAGACGGGCACATCCACAGATCGGCTCGCGACGCTCGCCGAGTCTGCAGGTCGGCCGGAGTGGGCGGCCGCCGCGCAGTTCATCGAGGGGTACGACCGGGTCAAGACCAGTTTTCGCGACCGCAGTTTCGATTCCGCCGAACTCGCTCGAGAGGCAGCTGTGCTGCTGCGGGCGGCGGAGTCGGCGCCCGACGAACTCGAAGCGGCGGTCGGATCGCTCGCGCGGCTGCGACTCCTGGTGCTCGACGACGCACAGGAGTCGACCCTCGCCACCCTCACTCTGGTCCGCGAGTTCGCGCGTCGGGGCGTGGCCGTCGTGGCGTTCGGAGACCCCGACATCAGCACCGGCACGTTCCGCGGAGCGCACCCGGACACCCTCGCTCGACTGGGCGACTATCTCGGTGTGTCGACCGAACCGCCGATCGTGCTCGACACGGTGCATCGGCACGGTGCCCAGCTGCGGTCGCTCGTGGCCGACGTCACCGGCCGAATCGGCACCGCGCGCGCGGGCAGCCAGCGCCGAGCGGTTGCGGCCGGCGAGGCCGCGCACTCCCGTGTGCGACCGGGTGTCTCCACGGTTCTCGCCACGAGCCCGTCCGACGAGATCGGAGTGATCGCGCGCCGTCTTCGCGAGGCGCACGTGTTCGAGAACGTCGCATGGGACGACATGGCGGTGATCGTTCGCAGCGGATCGCAGATCGCGCCTCTCGAGAGGGGGCTCGCCGCTTTCGACGTGCCGACTCGCGTGTCCCGGGCCCGTGTTGCGCTGAGAGACGAACCCGTGGTCCGCGCCTTCGCCTCCATTCTCGAAGTCGCGCTCGGGCGCCGCGAGCTCACGGGCGACCTCGCCGAGTCGCTTCTGTTGAGTCCGCTGGCGGCCTCCGACGCAGTGCTCCTTCGGCGGCTGAAGCGCGCTCTTCGGCAACTCGAGTTCGAGGCCGGCGGGCACCGTACCGGGTCCGAGCTGCTGGTCGACGCTCTGCAGATGCCGCTGGTCCTCGCTCGAATCGAGCCGCGAGTGGGTCGCAAGGCGCGTCTCCTTGCCTCGATGATCGACATCGCACGCAAGGCCGCTTCCACCGAAGCGAGCGTCGAAGAGCTGTTGTGGCAGATCTGGGAGACGAGCGGCCTCGCGGAGCCCTGGCGCGCGCAATCCCTCGGAACTGGCCTCATCGCCGACGAGACGTCGCACGAACTCGACGCCGTCGTCGCACTCTTTTCATCGGCCAAGAGGTTCGTCGAGCGGTCGCCTGAGGCTCCGGCGACCGTGTTCCTCGAGCAGCTGCTCGACGTCGACGTTCCCGAAGACACTCTGGCGAGGGCGGCTACCGCTCGGGCGGTCACCGTCACCTCACCGGCCGGCGCCGTCGGCACGCAGTTCGCCCTCGTCGTGGTGGCAGGGGTGCAGGAGAACGTCTGGCCCAACCTGCGAATACGGGGCACCCTGCTCGGGGCCGATGCCCTCGAGGGGGCGAGGCGAGGCGAGGCGCCGGCTGTGCTCGATCAGAGAACGGCTGTGCTCCATGACGAGCTCCGTATGTTCGCCCAGGCCATCTCCCGCGCCTCTGCCGAGCTGCTGGTCACCGCGGTCGACGACGACGATTCGTCACCGTCACCTCTCTTCCGGCTGCTCCCCGAGCCTGTTCCCGGGGCCATATCCCGCACGCCGCTGTCTCTTCGTGGCCTCGTAGGGGTCCTTCGACGATCGGTCGCTACCCGAGGTGACTCGCAGTCGGTGTCGGCACTCGCCACTCTCGCGCGTGAGGCCGTGCCCGGTGCGCATCCGGCCGAGTGGTACGGACTCGCGGGGGCGAGTTCGTCGGAGCCGCTCGTCGATCTGTCCGACGAGGAGTCCCGGGTCACCGTCTCGCCATCGCGCATGGAGTCCTTCGAGACCTGCCCGCTCAACTGGCTGATCGATCATCTCGGGGGAGGATCGTCGAACACCTCGTCGCAAGTGGGAACGTTGATTCACGAGGCCATGGAGACGAGCACGACGTCGGACGCCCCCGACACGAGCGAAGAGGCGCTGTTCGATCTCGTCGACTCGCGATGGAGCGAACTGTACTTCGAATCGTCGTGGCTCAGCGAGATCAAACGTCGAGAGGCCAGGCAGCTCGTCTCCCGCCTGTCGACGTATCTCGCCGAGTTCGACCGCCAGGGCGGAACGCTCCTCGGCGCGGAATCGAAGTTCGAACTCGAGGTCGACCAGGCGGTTCTCAGAGGCACGATCGATCGGGTCGAGCTCTACCCCGACGGATCAGTGGTGATCGTCGATCTGAAGACCGGCAAACGCGCCTACTCCGCCTCGGAGATCGGCGAGAACGCGCAACTGGGGGCGTATCAGCTCGCGTTCGATGCGGGCCTGATCGAGGGAGTGCCCGCCGATGCCATGTCGGGCGGGGCACGACTCCTCATCGTGTCGAAATCGTCACGGGGTAAGAATTTCGTCGACCATACTCAGGCCCCCCGATCGTCCTCCGAACTCGAGGAGTTCCGGCGACGCATCATCGCCGATGCGTCGGGCATGGCCGGCTCGCACGTCGAGGCTCGCATCGGATCTCACTGTCTCGATCCGTGGTCGCATGGCGCGTGTCGTATACACGTGATCCGGGCGGTGAGCGCATGATCGGCGCGGTCGAATTGGCCGAGGCCCTGGGCATGCCCCGCCCCACCGAGGAGCAGTGCGCGGTGATCGAGGCGCCCCTCGTCCCGTCTCTCGTCATCGCCGGCGCCGGGAGCGGCAAGACGGCGACGATGGCGAACAGGGTCGTCTGGTTGCTGGCGAACGGTCAGGTTCAGGTCAACGAAGTCCTCGGGCTCACCTTCACTCGCAAAGCGGCCGGCGAATTGAACACCCGCATCACAGGGCACATCGATTCGTTGCGCAGGGCGGGGCTGCTCCCCGCCGCCGCCGTCCCGGCCGCGGGCGGGCTCGACGGCGCCACCGACTCGCGTGACCTCTTCGACCGGCCCACTGTGTCGACCTACAACTCGTTCGGCAACACGATCTTCAGAGACAACGCGCTGCTCGTCGGACGCGAACCGGAGTCGGTGCTCCTGGGGGAGAACGCAGCATGGGGCCTCGCTCGACGGGTTCTGCTCGCGGAGGGCGACGAGAGGCTCGTGCCGCTCGGCAAGAGCCTCGATCAACTCGTCGAAGCCGTGCTCTCGCTCAGCTCAGAGTTGAGCGAGAACGTGGTCGATGCCGCGGGCGTGGCCGGGCTGGCCGAGAGATTCACGTACCTGGCAGACCTTCCCTACACAGAGGGCAAGGCGAAGTCGACTCCGTACGCGTCGATAGGCGCCGCTATCGAGCCCGTCAGCGCGCTTCCCCTGCTCGTCGATCTCGCCAGATCCTACGCTCGGCAGAAGCAGGCGAAGGGCCTCGTCGAGTTCTCCGACCAGGTGGCGCTGGCGCTCGAGATCTGCATGCGCAATCCGCAGATCGTCGACGAATATCGCTCGCGTTTCTCCGTGGTGCTTCTCGATGAGTATCAAGACACGTCCGTCGTGCAGACGCGTCTGCTCGCCAGACTCTTCGGAGGCCACGGCGTCATGGCCGTGGGTGACCCGCATCAGTCTATCTACGGGTGGCGAGGCGCCAGCGCCAGCAACCTGGGATGGTTCGGACGCGACTTCGGCTCCGGTACCGTTCCGACCTTCTCGCTGTCGACGAGTTGGCGCAACTCGCGCTCGGTACTCGACGCGGCGAACACCCTCGTCGAGCCGTTGCGCAGAGATGCTCCCGTCGACGTGCATCGCCTGAGACCGCGACCCGAAGCACCCGCGGGCAGTGTCGAGTACCGCTTCCTCGAGACTCGCGACGACGAGGCCGAAGCGGTCGCGGACTGGCTCGCTCAGCAGTTCGCATCGCACGCGTCGTCTGACGACACCGGCAAAGAACCGCCGTTGTCCGCTGCGATGCTGTTTCGGGTTCGAAGCCACATGGATTTCTTCGCGGCTGCTCTCGACCGTCGAGGGATCCCGTTCCACATCCTCGGTGTTGGCGGACTCTTGAGCTCGCCCGAGGTGGTCGACGTCGTGAGTGCCCTCCGGTCAACCCACGACCCTTCAGCGGGCTCGTCGTTGATCAGGCTTCTCTCCGGTGCCCGATGGAACATCGGAGTGCGCGATCTCAGGGCCCTGACCGAGGTCGCGAGCTGGCTCGCCGCTCGAGACTCCTTTCACCGCGCCGTGCCCGACGACGTCAAGCGCAGCATGCGCGAATCGGTGGCGCCCGACGATTCGGCATCGATCGTCGACGCCCTCGATTTCGTCACGGAGCATGCGTCGACGCACCATCAACTCGAGCGCTTCTCCGAGCAGGGGCTCGAACGCCTGCGACACGCTGGGCGCACCCTGGCCACATTCCGCGCCCGCGCGAATCTCCCTCTCATCGATTTCGTGCGCTTCGTCGAGCAGCAGCTGCTGCTCGACGTCGAACTCGCCGCCAACGAGCGGGTCGCGGCGAGCGGCGGCTCCCGCGGAGCGCTCGATGCGTTCCACGACGAGATCGCCTCGTTCCTGGCCGGAGACGACGAGGGAACCCTCGGCAGCTTCCTCGCCTGGCTCGACCGGGCAGAGAAGCGAGACGACCTGAGTCCTCGCACCGATGAGCCGGAGCCGGGAACCGTGCAGCTGTTGACGATCCACGGGTCGAAGGGCCTGGAGTGGGACGTCGTGGCCGTGCCCAGGTTGGTCGCCGATGAGATTCCAGCCCAGAGCAAAGAAGGAAAAGGGTGGCTCCGTTTCGGAGTCCTGCCCTACGAGTTCAGGGGCGATGCCTCATCGCTGCCATCGCTCGAGTGGCGCGGCCTTGCGTCGCAACAGGCCTTCGACAACTCGGTGAAGACCTTCCAGGCCCAGCTCGCGGCGAAACACCTGGCAGAGGAGCGGCGACTCGTCTACGTCGCAGTCACCCGCGCGCGCAACTCGCTGCTGCTCACCGGCTCGTTCTGGGCCACGCAGTCGAAGCCGCGCCGCGCGTCGACCTTTCTGACCGAACTCGCGCACTCCGGTCTGATCGATGACGTACCGGAGTATCCCGAGAACGAAGAGAACCCGCTCGAGGGCGAGGGTCTCACTGCACGATGGCCCCTCGACCCCCTGGGCGCTCGACGTGGCCGCGTCGAGCAGGCCGCCGAATCGGTGCTCGAGCGCATCCAGAGCCCGCAGCCCCTCACGGCCGGCCGGTGGCAGCGCGACCTCGACCTGCTCCTGGCCGAACGTGACCGACAGGTCGAGGAGGCGGGTCACGCACCGGTTCCCAACCGAATCGCTGCCTCGCGGTTCAAGGACTACGTGACCGATCCGCACGCCGTCGCGCGATCGCTTCGCCGCCCGATGCCCGAGAAGCCGTTCCGGCAGACACGACTGGGCACGCGTTTCCATTCGTGGGTCGAGAGTCGCTACGGCATGGCGGGTAGCGCGGAGTTGATCGATGTCGTGGCAGGCGAAAGCGACCAGGCAGCCGACGAGCTTCCGCTCGAGCAGTCGCAACTCGACGCCCTCAAGGCCACGTTCGAGGCGTCACCGTGGGCCGACAGACAGCCGCTCGAGGTCGAGATCGAGATCCACCTGGTGCTCGGAACCCAGGTCGTGGTCTGCAAGATCGACGCGATCTTCGCCGAGGGCGAGCGTTACCAAGTGGTCGACTGGAAGACGGGAAAAGCACCGACGACGCCCGAAGACCTCGAGGTGAAGCAGCTGCAGCTCGCGCTCTACCGTCTGGCCTACGCCAAGTGGAAGGGCATCGACCCTGACTTGATCGACGCGGTCTTCTACTTCGTCGCAGACGACACAGTCATCGCACCCGAGCAGCTGTTCTCAGAGAAACAGCTGCTCGAGCTCTGGCCGTTCTAGTCTTCCGAGATTCCACTCACCCGCGTGCTGTCGCGCGCAGAGGACACGTCGGCGCGCGGTGTGCGACGCAACATCTCCTCGACTTCTTCGACGGCCATGATCTGGCCGGTGTCGGTAGACAGAGGATTCAGCATGTCCGATTCCACGCTCACAGACAGGCCCGCCAGCATCGTCTTCGCATCGGAGATGATCGTCTCGTCGTGCTTCTCGGTGCCGTGCAGCAGCCACTTGGCGATCTCGAGCTCGGCGTACAGGCGCGCCCGCTTTCGTAGCTGACGGTCGACCGGCGTGCTGCGGCCCAGGTTGTAGGCGCCGAAGACGCGGGTCGCCAATTGTTCGCTGGGGGCCGAGCTGAGCCAGAACAGATCCGACGCGGGGTCTCCGACCTGCAGCTGCGACCACCCCAGCACTCCCGTCACCGCATCACCGGCGATGAGAAAGGATTCGGGCGAGAGCGATCCGTGCACGACGGTCGGCTGGAACTGCCAGAGTGCGCTGTCTTCGAGCGCCGTCGACCAGCGTGCAAGCAGATCAGAGGGCACTGCGCCGGTGGCGGCTGCCCTGTCTTTGGTGATGCGGGCGAGACGCGCCGCATCGGCCGCCGTCTGCACCGGAAGTCCCGAGTCGGTGACGAGCGATGTCGGCAGAGAGTGAATGGATGCGATGGCGCGCCCGATCGACTCGGCCACCGGATCGGCCGCGTCGAGTTCGGCCAACACGGCGGGGTTGCCGGTGATGTAGCCGTAGACGATCGCGCGCGTGTTCGCCACCGGTGTCTGGCCCTCGACCTGAGGAACATCGAACGGAAGACGGCCTCGGAATCCGGCCGTGAGGGCGTTGAGGGCGACGAGGTCGCGAGACTGCTCGGTCTCGGCATCTTGCGACGTCGGCACTCGAACGATGAGTTCGTTGCGGTCGCGCAAGGTGACGACGGCGGAGTCGTAACGCCCGCCCGTACCTGTGCCGATTGGCCTGGTCGAGACGATGTCAGCCCCGGGAACGGCCGCGGTCGAGAGCGCGGCTAGAGTGAAGTGGGATCTGGCCATACCAACAGGGTAGGGCTGGCATCTTCTCAGAGGTGCGTTCGCCACGCACGATTGGTTCATATGACTTCCACCTTCCTTTCTCATCTGCCCCTCTCTCGGCAGGAAATCGATCGCGACCACGAGTCGCGAGCGCGGCCCGAGCTTTTCGAGGAGCTCTGGGCGGATCCGATGACTCGCCTGCTGCCCCTGTGGCGGGGGCGGGCTCTGGCCGCGGCCGACTTCAGCAGCAGGCCCGCTCTGGCGCTTCTTCCCGTCGATCGGATTCAGGACATCGAGCTACGGGTCTATCTGGGAATCTCGCTGTCGACGACGTCTCCGGAACCGGTCGGAACGCGTATCGTGCTCGTCGTCGTGAACGATGACGAGGCCGAGAGACTCGAGCCCGATGAGGCTCGCTGGCTGAATCTGCGGGAGGCGGCGACCGTGTTGAGCGATCGCGACGCCGGTGCCTTCGTCGAGGCCCTGGCGATCGCCGGATGGCATGCGTCGCACAGTCACTCGCCTCGAAGCGGCGCGGAGACGGTCGTCGAGAAGGGCGGCTGGGTCCGCCGCGACGTAGAGCTGGGCGTCGAGCTCTTCCCTCGCACCGACGCGGCCGTCATCGTGGGCATCGTCGACTCTCAAGACAGGATCCTTCTCGGCTCAAACGCGATGTGGAAGCAGAACCGCTATTCGCTGCTCGCCGGGTTCGTCGAGCCGGGGGAGTCGTTCGAGGCGGCGGCTCAGCGTGAGGTCTTCGAGGAGTCGGGCGTGCGCATCCTCACCCCTCAGTACCTCGGGTCGCAGCCGTGGCCCTTTCCCGCATCGTTGATGGTCGGGTTCTACGCCCGTGTCGATCCAGCCTTCGCAGACGACGCTCTACGCCCCGACGGCGAAGAGATTCTCGATCTCCGCTGGTTCACTCGGGCCGAAATCGCCGATCCGACCACGGGCGTGGCCCTCCCCGGTCCGTCGTCGATCGCCCATGCCATCCTCGAGCACTGGTACGGGGGACCGCTGCCCGAAGAAGCCCTCGCGTGGTGAGCGCCGGCACGCTCACGAACGGCGAGCTCTCGGAGAGCATCCTGGCGGCCCTCGACGACGACCAGCAGATCGCCGCTCGCGCTCTCATCGGTCCGGTGTGCATCCTCGCCGGTGCGGGAACGGGCAAGACGCGGGCGATCACGCACCGCATCGCGTATGGAGTCGCGACAGGCGTCTACTCACCCAATCGCGTTATGGCGCTCACCTTCACCGCGCGCTCGGCCGCTGAACTGCGAACGCGGCTGCGGCCTCTCGGGGCCGGGGGCGTCTCTGCGCGGACGTTCCACGCGGCGGCCCTCTCGCAACTGAATTACTTCTGGCCCACCGTCGTCGGGGGCGATACTCCCCGGGTACTCGAGGGTAAGGCGCGCCTCCTCGGTCACGCGGCAGAGACGCTGCGGCTGAAGGTCGACACCGCCAGCCTGCGCGACCTCGCCGCTGAGATCGAATGGCGAAAGGTGTCGAGTCTCGACCTGGATGCCTACGAACTGGCGCTGCGCACGTCGCGTTCGCTGCCGGGCTCGCTCACGGTCGATCAGGTACTCGCCCTGCACCAGAAGTACGAAGACATCAAAGACGAACGCCGTCAGCTCGACTTCGAGGACGTGCTGCTCGCGACGGCCGGCATGATCGAGCAGGAGCCTGCCGTCGCGATGCAGGTGCACGAGCAGTACCGCTTCTTCGTCGTCGACGAATACCAGGACGTCTCGCCGCTCCAGCATCATCTGCTGTCACTGTGGGTCGGTGGGCGCAGCGACCTCTGCGTCGTCGGTGACGCCAGCCAGACCATCTACTCCTTCGCGGGTGCCCGGAGCGACTACCTCCTCTCGTTCGCAGCGGAGTACGACAACGCCACCACGGTGCGGCTGGAGCAGAACTACCGCAGCACGCCGGCGATCGTCGAGGTGGCGAACCGACTGATGAAGGGGCGTTCGGGCGCGTTGTCGCTGCACGCACTCGGCGAACAGGGAGTGACTCCCGAGATCACCCCGTACGCATCCGATGTCGCAGAGGCGAGGGGCATCGCGGCCAGAATCGCGCGGCTCATCGACGAGGGGACACCGGCGGAAGATATCGCCGTCTTGTACCGAGTGAATGTGCAGGCGGCTGCTCTCGAGACCGCGCTGGCCGATGCCGGCGTCAGCTATCAGATCCGAGGATCGAAGAGATTCTTCGACCTCCCCGAGGTCAAGCAGGCGGTCATGTCACTGCGTGCGGCCTCGGTGTCGATCTCCGGCGAACCGCTGTTCAAATCGGTCAGTGACGTTCTGCGCTCGCTCGGGTGGAGTCAGGACGCGCCCGAGGCGCGCGGCGCCGTTCGAGACAAGTGGGAAGCGCTGAACGCATTGATGGCGTTGGCGGAGGGCCAGAAAGACTCCACGACCTTCCGAGAGTTCACCGACGAATTGATGGAGCGCCAAGGATCGGGTCATGAGCCGACCATCCAGGCGGTCACGCTCGCCACCCTGCATTCTGCCAAGGGCCTCGAGTGGCCTGTCGTCTTTCTGGCCGGGTTGTCGGAGGGGCTTGTCCCGATCAGCTACGCCACGACGTTCGACCAGATCGACGAGGAGCGGAGGCTGCTCTACGTAGGGCTCACCCGCGCACGCCGTCGGCTGGAGCTGTCGTACTCGGAGTCGGGGATGGGCCGCTCTCAGCAGAGACAACCGTCTCGCTTTCTGCAGGAGGCACTCCCTGGCACGCGCACTCGGCGTGAGGACTGAACGACTTCTCGCCGAAGTCGCCCGTCTTTCCGTCGACGATGCTGGCGCGTGAGCGTAGCCGGAGTCTCCTGTCACCGGGCGTATCCGTGGCGAGACGGTCGAGCACGGCGCGTGCTACGAGGGGCGTGACCGTCGAGACCGTCAGCGCGTCCTCGGTGTACGCACGTCGTCCGAGAAGCTGTCCGGCGAGGGCCGGCCAGTTGGGATCGTCGTCGATGTGGGCACGTTCGACGCAGTGCAGACAGGGACCAGAGCCCGGCTCGACCAGTGGACCGACGCGCACTTCGGAATCACCGAACACAACGGCGAGATGGGGGATGTCACGCCGGAGCCAGGCGCCGGACTGACGAGGGTCGGTACTGAAGGTCGACACGATGACGGCCAGGTCGGCGGGGCCGCCGTCGTCGACGAGGGTGGTGCCCAAACCTGCGAGTACCGAGCGGATTGCGGCCGCGCCGACGGCAGAACCGGTGACGACGATGTTCGTGCCCTCGAGACCGCGGCTCGAGACGTCGCGACCGCGCAGTGCCGGACGAACTCGCGCCAGGAGGTCTTCGACGTGTTCGGGGGTCGCGCCGACGGTCTCGCCGACCATGTCGAGGCCGGACGGGCTGATGCCTTTGCGCAGCACGGCGACCAGGTGCTCCTCGGCGACCGTGACGTCGTGCAGGGTCACGATCGACCGGTCGGCTCCGATCTGCAAGCTAGACGGTGTGCGCCAGAGGACGGGATAACGGGGATCTATCTGCAGAACCATGCACAGATGATGCCCGATCGACGACGCGCGCCGCCGAAGTTATGCACAGCCGACCGGCGAGCGGCCGACTGACGCCCTCTCGTTACTCGCCCTCGCCGCGCAGCAGATCTTCGAGTGCCTGGTCCATCTCGTCGGGGGCGGGAGTACCTGCCTGCAGTCGAGCGACGAGCGCCGCTGGGTCGTCGATGTCCTCGTTCGTGGGAACGAGGTCGGGGTGTGACCACAGTTCGTCTCTAACGTCTGAGCCCACCGCGTCGGTCACGGCCTGCCACATCGCAGCCGCCTCGCGAAGACGACGCGGACGCAGCTCGAGCCCGATGAGCGTCGAGAATGCGGACTCCGCAGGCCCGCCCGTGGCCCGACGTCGGCGTACGGTCTCGGCGACGGCATTGCTCGAGGGGAGCCGCTTCGTCGCCTGTGCGGTGACGACATCGACCCAGCCCTCGATGAGCGCGAGCATCGTCTCGAGACGGGTGAGGGCATGCTGCTGCGCCTCGGTCTTGGGCGGGATGAGCGCGCCGGAGACGACGGCTTGACGAAGCTCCTCGGGGTTCGACGGGTCGAAGCCCTCTGCGAGCTCCTCCAGGCGTTCCGTGTCGATCCGGATTCCGCGGGCGAACTCCGTGATGGACGTGATGAGGTGCAGTCGCAGCCACTTGGCGTGCCGGAAGAGGCGGGCGTGCGCCAGCTCTCGCACCGCCAGGTAGAGCTGAACCTGGTCGAGGGGGATGTCGAGACCTTCGCTGAACGTCGAGATGTTCTGTGGAAGCAGCGCGGCCTTCTGATCTTCGAAGAGAGGGATGCCGACATCGCCGCCGGAGACGACCTCGGTCGAGAGCTGGCCGACGACCTGACCGAGCTGCACGGCGAAGAGCGCGCCCCCGAGATTGCGCATGAGCTTGGATGCCCCGGCGAGCATGCCCGCCATCTCCTCGGGAGCCTGGTCTTTCAGCACGGCGGTGAGGGCATCGGCGATGCTCAGTGCGACGGGCTCAGCCAGCTGGCTCCACACGGGCATGGTCTCGGTAGTCCACTGCTGTCGGGTGAGATAGACCGGCGACAGGGCGAGTTCGGTCACGCTCGTGACCTCGTCTAGCCACAGAGCCGCGATGTGCAGAGCGCCGTCGAGCTCGGTGCGCTGGGAGTCTGTGACGCTCAGCGTCGACTGCCCGGCGAACTCGTTCGCCTGCTTGGTGGCGACCTGCCAGTCGATGCCGTCGCCCGTCGTGCTCATGGCGTTCTGCAGCTGCTGCATGAGCTGCTGCACGGCAGCTGGGTCGGAGGGGAGTCCCGCCGCGCTGGCAAGCTTGGCCGGGTCCATCTCCGAGTTGCCCTCGAGGAAACTCCGCAGCATGTCGCGGAAGTCATCCTCCGGCTCCTTGGATGTGTCGTCGCTCATGGCAGGAAACCTCTTTCGCCCGACAGTCGGCGGGGATCCGGTGTGCTCCATGCCCGCTGTCAGAATTGCTCTCTACGCTAGCTGGTGGCCGATCGGCCTTGCTGGGATTTCCCATAGGCTGGGGCCTCCGGCCGTGCGCCCGTGGCGAACAGTCCTCCCGGGGTGACGCCCCAACTGATTTCCACCCGTCGTCGAGGAGACACGTGAGCCTGTTCGGTTTGAATGACACGAATCGTGTCGACGACTCCGATGCCCAGCACGGCGTGCCGTTCGCCCTCCGTACGCCCGAGGAGATCTCGGCCGAGCGACGCTCCGCGCGCCGTCGGACGACGGGGTGGACCGTGCTCGTCATCGCACTCGTACTCGGCCTCGTCATGAGTTTCCTCCCGACGCCGTACGTCATCGAACAGCCGGGGCCCGTGTTCGACACCCTGGGCTCCCAGACCGTAGAGGGCAAGGACACGCCCCTGATCTCGATCGACGGGGAGCCCACGTATCCCACGGGCGGAACGCTCGACATGCTGACGGTCTCCGTTGTCGGAACCCCGAAGCAGACTCCGTCGTGGGCCGAGGTCGTGCAGGCGTACTTCGACAGCAGTAAAGCCGTCGTACCGCTCGAGGCTGTCTATCCTCCTGACGTCACCACCGAACAGCGTGACGAGCAGAACGCCGCTCTGATGGTCGACAGCCAGCAGGAGGCTATCGCCGCCGCGCTCAGCAGCCTCGGATACGACTTCACGACCAGCGTCAGCGTGGGAAGCGTGGCGAAGGGCTCGCCGGCAGAGGGCGAACTCGAGGCCGGCGACGTCGTCACCAGTGTCAATGGACAGGCTGTCGGCTCCATCGACCAACTCCGCGCGGCTGTGGCGGCGAACGGCACCGACAAGCCGGCCGTCGTCGACGTGACGCGCGCGGGTGCGCCCATCGAGGCATCCGTCACCCCGATCACCAGCGGCGACACCTCGGTCCTCGGAATCGGTGTGCAGGCGAGCTTCGAGTTCCCGTTCGATGTGAAGATCCAACTCGACAACGTCGGCGGACCGAGCGCCGGCATGATGTTCGCTCTGGGGATCATCGACAAGCTCAGCGATGGCGAGTTGAACGGCGGCCAGAAGGTGGCGGGCACCGGGACGATCTCGGCGGACGGCACGGTGGGCCCCATCGGCGGCATCCGGCAGAAGCTGTTCGGCGCGCGCGACGCGGGAGCAGACTGGTTCCTGGCCCCCGCATCGAATTGCGACGAGGTCACGGGCCACGTGCCCGACGGCATCCGAGTCTTCGCCGTCGCGACCCTCGACGATTCGCTGGCCGCTTTGAAAGCGATCTCGAGCGGTAGCGGACTCGACGCCCTGCCCACCTGCGACGCGAGCACCGCCAAGTAGTCGCTCGACGGCCGTGCACTCGGCCGTGTTCTCCCGTGGCGCAACTGTCGGCGGGGCACTTCTCAGCATGCCTTGTCTAGGATGGACGGACACCGCACCGCTGTAAAGAGGCCCCCACACGTGACTTCCCAAACCGCCGAGAAGCCCATCAGAAGATCCAGAGCACCTCTGGCGATCACCATCGCCATCGTCGTAGCCCTGGCGATAGCATTCTTCGCTTTCTCCAATCTCTACACCGAAATCCTCTGGTACGACCAGGTGGGCTTCGTCGATGTACTGACCACCCAGTGGGCCGCAGGCGGGGTGATGTTCCTCGTCGGCTTCCTCGCCATGGCCATTCCGGTCTGGGCGTCGATCGAGATCGCCTTCCGCTGGCGCCCGGTCTACGCGAAGCTCAACTCGCAGCTGGATCGCTATCAGCAGGTCGTAGAGCCGCTCCGTCGCCTCGCCTCCATCGGCATTCCTGTCGTGCTCGGCATCTTCGCGGGTGTCGCCACCGCATCACGCTGGCAGCTGACGCTCATGTGGCTGAACAGAACGCCGACGGGCCAGACCGATCCGCAGTTCGGCCTCGACATCTCGTTCTTCCTCTACGACCTGCCGTTCTTCAGGGGCGTCGTCGGATTCGCATCCGCCGTCATCCTGGTCGCCGGAATCGCCGCCCTCGCCACGAGCTACCTCTACGGAGCGATTCGTGTCGCGGGCCGTGAGGTGCGCATCTCCAAGACCGCGCGCATCCAGATCGCCGTTCTCGCGGCCCTGTATCTCGCCGTCCAGGCCGCGAGCATCTGGCTCGACCAGTACTCCACGGCCACGAACGGCACCGGCAAGCTCATCACCGGAGCCACGTATGCCGATGTCAACGGCACCATCCCCGGTCTGTCGATCCTGGCGGGCATCGCGGGCATCGTGGCGTTGCTCTTCATCGTCGCCGCGGTCATCGGTCGTTGGCGTCTGCCCATCATCGGCACGGTGCTGCTCATCGTGTCGAGCCTGATTCTCGGATCCCTGTATCCCTGGGTCGTTCAGCGCTTCCAGGTCGACCCTTCCGAGCGCTCCCTCGAGTCGGAGTACATCCAGCGCAACATCGACTCGACCCGCGACGCCTACGGCGTCTCCGGCGTCGAAGAAACCGAGTACGACGCGACGACCGACGCGACGGCCGGCGCACTGCGTCAGGATGCGGTCACGACCGCGAACATCCGCATCATCGACCCGGCTCTCGTCTCCGACACGTACAAGCAGCTCGAGCAGTTCCGTCAGTACTACCAGTTCCCGCAGTATCTCGACGTCGATCGCTACAACATCAATGGCACTGTACAAGACGCCGTCACCACCGTTCGCGACCTGAACCTCGAGGGCCTCGGCACCTCGAACACCTGGTACAACCAGCACATCGTCTACACGCACGGCTACGGCCTCGTCGCGGCGTTCGGCAACCAGCGTTCCGTCGACGGCCAGCCGGTCTTCCTCGAGTCCGGTATCCCCACCACGGGTGAACTCGGTCAGTACGAGCCGAGGGTCTACTTCGGCGAATCGTCGCCGGACTACTCCATCGTGGGCGGACCCGAGGGCGGGCCCAAGAACGAGCTCGACTACCCGTCGGGTGAAGAGGGCGCGCAGCAGACGTACACGACGTTCACCGGAGACGGCGGGCCGAAGCTCGACAACATCTTCAACAAGCTCGTCTACGCGCTGAAGTTCCAGTCCGAGCAGATCTTCCTGTCAGACGGCGTGACCGATCAGTCGCAGATCCTCTACGACCGTGACCCGGCGAAGCGAGTCTCGAAGGTCGCACCGTATCTGACGATGGACTCCGACCCCTACGCCTCTGTCGTCGACGGAAAGGTCGTCTGGATAGTCGACGGTTACACCACGAGCGCGAACTACCCGTACTCGCGCACGGAGAGCCTCTCCGACGTGATCGCCGACACCTACCAGCCTCGACCCGCCTTCGCGGTCGACGACATCAACTACATCCGCAACTCGGTGAAGGCCACGGTCGACGCCTATGACGGCAAGGTCACCCTCTACGCCTGGGACGACACCGACCCGCTGCTGAAGACCTGGCAGAAGATCTTCCCCTCGACGCTCAAGCCCATGAGCGAGATGAGCGGAGATCTTCTGAGTCACGTGCGCTACCCGGCCGACCTGTTCAAGGTGCAGCGCGCCATCCTCGGCGAGTACCACGTGACCGACGCTGGTTCGTTCTACTCCAAGCAAGACGCTTGGACGACGCCGAACGATCCCACCGCCCCGAGCGAGAGCCCCAGTCTGCAGCCGCCGTACTATCTGACGCTGCAGATGCCCGGGCAGGAAGCTCCCTCGTATTCCCTGTACTCCACCTTCATCCCGGTGTCGACAGGGGAGGGCAGTCGTAACGTGCTGAACGGATATCTGGCGGTCGACTCGAACGCCGGATCGGAAGACGGAAAGGTCTCGGAGGACTACGGCAAGCTGAGGCTGCTCACGTTGCCGAAGGACGACACTGTTCCCGGGCCAGGTCAGGTGCAGAACAACTTCACCACCGACCCGACGGTGTCTCAGGCGCTCAACCTGTTGCGCCAGGGCGAGACCCAGGTCAAGAGCGGAAACCTGTTGACTCTGCCGGTCGGAGGCGGTCTTCTCTACGTGCAGCCCGTCTATGTGCAATCCAAGGGCGGCACGAGCTATCCGCTCCTGCAGAAGATCCTCGTCGCCTTCGGTGACAAGATCGCGTTCGAAGACACGCTCGACGCCGCACTCGACGAGCTGTTCGGCGGAGACTCGGGCGCCGTCGCCGGCGACGAGGCGGTTCCCGCGGGAGACGGTGCGCAGGCGCCCGACAACTCGGCGGGCACGCAGCCGGATGCCGGAACGGGTACGCCCACGACCGATACCGGCGGTCTCACGCAGGCGTTGAAAGACGCCAAGGCAGCACTCGATGAGCGCGAAACCGCCCTCAAGGCAGGTGACTGGGCAGCATACGGTGTCGCCGACGCCAAACTCCAGGCAGCCCTCGATCGAGCATTGTCGGCTCAGGGGCAGTAACCAGCCCCGAGTGGTCCGAACCGCTCCCGCCCTGTGTTAGTCTTAACAGGTAGCGCGGGGTGGAGCAGTTCGGTAGCTCGCTGGGCTCATAACCCAGAGGTCGCAGGTTCAAATCCTGTCCCCGCAACAGAGAAGAGAACGAAAGCCCCAGACAATGTCTGGGGCTTTCGTCGTTCATCAGCTCCGCTGCATCGGTTTTCAAAGCGGCGTCGAGATGGAACACCCCCTAACCCGAGGGAACGATACGCCAGCCCGTTCCGTGCGAGATGAGCGTCTGCAACGCGTCCCGAGCGAGTAGTGCGTCGTCAGCGCTCTTCCAATGCCACACCGTCAGCACGAGGGGGTGCTGCGGATCGACGTCGTCGACATGCACTTCGAGTGTCGTGTCTGAGGTGGGTCTCAGATAGGCCGATCCATCGTCCTCGACCTCGAGCGGAAATCGAAACGTCGAGCCGAGCATCACGAGAGCCTCTCTCGCGGTGAGGCGCGCGTCGGCTCTCATCTGCGAGATCGTCGATGGGGCGTGATGGTGCGTGGATGTCATGGAGCGTCGAGCTCAGTGGACCCGCGTCCCGTCTTCCCGCTGAGCTCCTCCATGCATGACCAGATGGTGCTCGGATCGAATTCTGGATCGGAAACGAAGAACTGATCGAAAATGGAGAGGAAGCCGATGGCCGACGGTGCCCATTCGGTGGGCTCGTCGGTGAGGGTCGGAGGGCCGACGTAGAAGTTGTCCGTCACCGTGGGGTTCGACAGGTGACGTATCGCGAGACCTTCGACGATCGACGAGCCGAGCACGGCGTACAGGGTGTAGCCGCCGGCGAATTCGTCGCGCAACGTGAAACCGAGGAGACAGGTCAGGGCCTCGTGGAACGCGGCCATGTCGGAGATGAATCGGTCACTGCCCTGCCGCAACGTGTCCGCTACTCGACGGAGCGAGTCATTGCCGTCATGGACGAGAAGAGCCGCCGACGTCGAAAGAAAGGACTGCCAGGCAGCGGAGTCGATCGTGCTGTAGAAGTTCTGCTCGAGGACGACTCGGATGGTCTCTCGCATGAGACGCCGTCGTCCCTCCTCGGTGGAGTGCAGGTCTGGTCGGGAGGAGATGACGTCGATGGCCGTACTCAGCGCCCGGTCGTCGTTGATCTTGTCCGCGAAGCGGCTGGCAGCCTCGTTGAGCAGATCAGCGACGAAGAGCTCCTTGGAGTGCCAGATTCGATAGACAGAGCTTCGAGAGACCCCCGCCGCGGAGATGACCTCGTCCATCTGAAGGCCCGGGTATCCCAGAGACATTCCGCTCTCGCCCACCGACTCGAGTGCTGCATCCAGCATCCGGCGTCGGATCTGTTCCGAGGTCATGCGGGTCGACCGAATTCCACTCAGCGATTCGCTGTGCTCGACTGCCATGGATTCTCCCGTAGATCGTTTCCGCCCTACAGTCTCGCCGTCTTGTCGCTACGGCTGTAATGCGCAATGAGACTTTGTGTCCCAATCGCTCAGGAGGAGTGAATCTCCAGGGTGTCGATGAGGCTCTCCTGAACGAACGCCAGCCACCGATAGACCTCGAGCAGGTACAGGTCTCCATCGGCGAGGTGGAGCTCGTCGTCGTCGTGTTCGATGCCCAGATCGGCCGCGATCGAGAGTCTGATGTCGGTGAGACCGCGCAACCACGCCTGTGAGGCGGCCGCATCCAGCTCTACCAGCCGGGGAAACCCATCTACGGACGACAACGTCTCGATGATGACCTGGGCATTGCGCACCTTGCGTTCGATGAGTCCCTCCGAAGTGAAGCGGCGGAATTCCGCGTCGTTCTCCCCGTCGTCGCCATAGCCTGCGGGAAGGAGTCTGTCAATGGCGGACGATCTGATCGCGTCGCCCTCCGCATCGGTCGTGTTCGTCAGGAGGTCCTGCACCTCGCTGGCGAGCCGCGCGAGGATCTCGACCTCCGCGGGCTCGAACGAGGCGACTGCGACCCCGCCCTCGTGCGCGAACGGTGTCATGAGTCCGCTTTCTGCAGCGTGGCCCAGAGGCCGAAGTCGTGCATGGCCTCCACATGTCGTTCCATCTCTTCTCGTGTACCTGTCGCCACGACAGCACGACCGTCATTGTGCACCTGCAGCATCCGACGCTCTGCCTCGGCCTTTGAGAATCCGAAGTAACTGCGGAAGACGTACGAGACGTACGACATGAGATTGACCGGGTCGTTCCAGACGAGCGTTATCCACGGCGCCCCCAATCCCAATTTCTCTTCGAGGGCAACGTCGACATCGGTCGCATCGAGAGTCTGGGCCACGACGACAAGCCTGTCACATCGCGGTGTCGCCGATGGTCGCTCAGCGATCTCAGCTGTCTCGCAGCGAAGAGATGAGCTGAGGCTTGGTCTTCTTCGAGTAGCCGCTCTGTCCGAGCTCCTTGGCGCGTTTCTTCAGTTCGGCCACGGTCCAGTCCTCGTAAGACCCGGCCTCCCCACCCGAACGCCCGACTTTAGACCGGCCCTTCTTCGCGGCCGCGTTGGAGATGCGCGCGGCCTTCTGCTTCGACGCGCCCTCGTCGCGAAGCTCCTCGTAGAGCTTCGGATCTTTGATGGATGGATTCTTTTTGTCTGGCACGGTGCCCCTCCTGACCGACGCGTATGCGCTTATTTTTCGATGCTAGCGAGGCCGATCAGACCCACTCCAGGGGGGTTGAAAACGGGCGGTCTCTCTCCCTCGCCAGGGGGAGGCGCACCGTACGGGTCACCCGAGCGGCGGATGTGGCGCACGGACGAGCTTCTTACGCTGAGACGCACAACCAGGTGTCGACTAAGGAGTCTTCCATGAGCAACGCGTCGAACGATCTCACGCCTGTGCAGGCAGCGTCACCCGCTGTGGCCGAGCCGGCCCCAACGGTCGATGCTCGATCGGCGAAGGTCGACGCTCAGAAGGCCAAGAACACTCGACGCGGTCCGGTCTATCCGACCTCGGTACCGTGGTCGGCGGTGCTCTGCTTCGTGGTGATCTCGTTGGGCCTCGCCTGGCTGGTGCAGCTTCCCATCTGGTTCTCCGGCGACGGCCTCTCGGATCCCCGGTTCATGCTCACCACTCTCGCGATGATGTACACCCCGACGATCGCAGCCTTCGTCTGCGTTCTGTTCGTCAAGAGGCCGGCGAACATCCCGCGGCTGCTCGGGCTCTCTCCGTTGCGGCCGGTCGGGCGAACTCTTCTCTTCTGCGCTGTGGCATTCCTTGGGATTCCCGTCCTGGCGTTCCTGGCGATGCTGCTGGGCAGCGCCCTCGGCCTCATCCGTCTCGACTTCGTGTCGTTCTCAGGTCTCGATGCGGCCATGGCTGCAACCGGACAGAGCGTGCCTGGGCTGTCGATCGAGATGATCGTGCTGATCAATGTGGTGACGTTGCCGATCGCGATCGTGAGTTCATCGTTCGCGGCGTTCGGCGAGGAACTCGGCTGGCGAGGATGGCTCCTGCCGAATCTGCGTCCCCTCGGCACATGGCCGGCGCTCCTGATCACCGGTGTCATCTGGGGGGTGTGGCACTCGCCGATCATTCTCCTCGGCTACAACTACGGCCGCACAGATCTGCTCGGGGTTGCGATGATGACGGCCTGGTGCGTGTTTCTCAGTGTCATCTTCGGATGGCTCCGGTTGCGCACCGCCTCGGTCTGGCCCGCGGTCATCGCGCACGGGGCCCTCAACGCGGCGACGACGACCTGGCTGGTCACGTTCTCAGACGAGACGCCCGGTGACAACGCGATCTTCGGCACGATCCTCGGAGTATCCGGTGCCCTCGTTCTCGGTGCCGTCATCGTGGTACTGGCCGTGACAGGCCAGCTGAAGAAGCAGCCCCAGCCGGGTCTCCGGCTCGACGAGGCCGCCTCAGCCCCGGCCGAGAGCACATCGTGACGCCAGGCCGGGTCGCCGTTCGCTAGGGAGCGGCGACCGGCGCGTCGGCCTCGACATCGTCGAGGGCGTTGAGGACTCGCACGGCAGCGTCGTTCGCGCCGATCGCGTACTCGTTCGTCTCGTTCTCGTCGACCAGCTCCTCGGTGGCGATCTGTTCGATCCGAGTGATCTTCTCCTCGAGTGACTGGGTGCTCGAGCGTACGAACTCGACGAGGCGCTCATCGGGAGCGTTGTCTTCAGTCCAGTCGCCGACGACCTCGGCGCTGGCCAGAGCGGCCACCGTGAGGCGAAGCCGGTTCTCCCATTCACCCCGCTGGGCGGTGACGCCGTCGAGCTCTTCGATGGCCGCGTCACGCTGTGCGTCGCTGCGGTCTCGTTCCTCGCGCAACGTGGCGATCTCGGCGCGACTCTTCTCGAGCTCCAACGCGGTCTGCTCTGCTCGAGCGACGGCGTCGGCGAGATTGCTCCTGGTCTCGGAGAGGGCAGCGTCGGAGTCTCCCGACTCCGCCTGCACCACGGAGGCGGCCGACGCCTTCTCGACAACCAATTCCGATGTCTGCCGTTCGTGGCTGGCGTTCACCTCGGCGAGCTGCTGTTCGTGCGCGCTGGTGAGTTCGTCGACCTGCGCGTCGTGAGCGGCCTTCAGCTCGGCGATCTGCTGCTGGTGCGCCTCGTCGATCGTCTCGAGCTGGTTCGCGTGCTCGGCCGCCAACGCGGAGACATCCGTCGTGCGGGTACCGTCTAGCTCCGCGATCTGCGACTCGAGTCTCGCCGTGAGCTCTGCAACCTGCGCGTCACGCTGTGCACGAAGCTCCGCGAGTTCGGCCGTGAGCGACGCCACCTCGGTCTCGCGCTGCGCGTGGAGCCCAGCGATCGTGGCGTCCCGCTCACTGCGCAGCGTCGCGACCTCGTTCTCACGCTGACTCGACACAGAGGCGACCTCCGACGCGAGCCTCGCCTGAAGCTCGGCGACCTCGGCGTCGCGCTGCTGGCGCAGCTCGGCGATCTCGGCGTCGCGCTGAGCCGTCAACGAGAGGAGCTCGTTCTCCCGCTGCTGGTGCAGCGCCGCCACCTGCGCATCACGCTCATTCGCGAGCGCCGCGAGTTCTGCCTCGCGCTGCTGGTGAGCAGCGCCGAGATCGGTGTCGCGCTGAGCGGTGAGCGCGCTCACCTCGGCGGTCAGGCGAGCGGAGAGCTCTGCCACCTCGGTGGCCCGTTGCTCGGTCAGCACAGCGACCTCGGCCTCGCGCTGCAGGTGCAGAGCGGCTACCTCGCCCTCGCGCTGCGCCGTGAGCGCAGAGACCTGGCTCTGGAGTTCTGCTCGGAGTCGGTCGACCTCGGACTCGGCATTCTCTGCCCGGGCGGTCTGGGTGGTGAGCTGCTGCTGCAGGTCGTCTGCATGGGCCCGGGATTCTGCCAACTGCGCCGACACGTCTGCGAGGTGAGCCTCGGCATTCATTCGTGCTTCGTCACGAGCCTGACGATCTTCGATCACGCTGTCGAGATGAAGACGGATGATCTCCAGGGGATCCTCGGTGGTCTCGAGCGTCGAGATCGGTTCGAGGTCGGGCTGCACGTAGGCCGGCTTGGCCGTTGGGTCGATGAGGTGGTGGCTGAAGAGTTCTTCGGTGACAGGGCGATAGCGCGCCTGAAAGTCCTCGGAACCGATCTTTACGGCGGCGTCGATGAGCTTCACCGCGAAGCGATCGCGCCCCGAGAGCACGAGGGGCTGCTCGGTGGTGGATGCCGCAGCAGGAGCGCGATTCTCCCTGTTCTCGTCAGAATTCTGAGGTTCGGGGGAGAGGTCGTCGAAAGTCATGAAACTCCTTCGGCATCCGGATCGATCGAATGCCGTCACTGTGGTCGGGCAGGCCGTTTTTCAGGATACCGGGACACGGACCGGCGTGGGGTCAGGAATGGAAACCTCACCGCGGACATCCGGGGTGCGGGTCGCAGAGGTCGATCAGACCGCGTCGTCGGTCAGCAGGTGGGCCGTGGGCTCGTCGATGATGAGGTCGGTGATCAGGCCGGCCGCCAGAGCGCCGCGCAGTGCCGGAAGTTTCGATTTGCCGCTCACCACGCAGATCCGTCGAGCAACGCGCGACACGAGCTCTAGGCCGGGACCGCTCGTGCGCGAATTCATGGGGATATCCGTAGACGACCCGTCTTCGCGGTAGAAGACCGTCGCGACGTCACCGACGACATCCGAGCGGGTAAGGGATGCGTAGTCGGATTCGTCGAGGTAGCCGCCGATATAGACATGGCTGGGCACATCGGCGAACGGCGAACCGAGACCGAAGAGGGCGATGTCCATGCGCTTCTGTATGTCGAGTACCCGCCTGATGGCCCGCTCTCGCCACATCGCCTGTTTGGTGGCGGCGTCGTCGAAGAAGGCGGGCACAGGAAACTGTTGAACGGCGGCGCCGAAGGCGACACCGAAGCGAGTCATGATCTCGCTTGCGTACACGATTCCCGTGGTCTGAAAATTCGCCGCACCGTTCAACTGCACGAGAGTCGTGTTGTGCGTCACCTTCTCGGGAAGGTGGCGGCTCACCGCGCTGATCGTCGACCCCCACGCGACTCCGATCGTCATGTTGGAGTCGACGAAGGGGGTGAGAATGCGTGCAGCCGACACCGCCACGCGTTCGAGTCGATCGACCTCGTTCGTCGAGGCCGGCACGGGCACGATGTGCGCGGTGACGCCGTAGCGCTCGCGCATACGCTGTTGCGACGTCGACACCCGCTCGGCCGGCGACTTCACCTGGATCTCGACGAGGCCGGTTTCCCGGGCGAAACTCAGCAGTCGGGAGACGGAGGAGCGCGATGTGTGCAGCTCGTGCGCTATCGCCTCCATGGTGATGTCCTGGAGGTAGTAGAGCTGCGCGGCACGCAGCGCGTCGCGCGACTTTTCTGCGTGCTGGTCCGCGGAGGCGATGGTCATGGTGAACAGTCTCCCACGGAGTGCACGTCTGTGCATAACGCTTGAACAATTGTGTACGGATGCTCAGACTTGTTCAGTAATCAAGAACTTACTTACACGAAGGCGAGTACACAGTGAGTGCACCAGTCGTTTCCCCATCCAATGGCACAGAGCTGCGCCCCGACGTCGCTGGCCTCATCGCCACACCGCGAGCACAGGTGCTCGTAATCGGTGGCGGCATCAACGGCATCGCGACCTTCCGAGACCTGGCGCTGCAGGGTGTCGATGTCGTCCTCGTCGAGCGCAGCGATTACTGCTCCGGTGCGTCGGCGGCGTCGAGCCACATGATCCACGGTGGAGTCCGCTACCTCGAGAACGGCGAGTTCAGGCTCGTTCGCGAGTCGGTGCAGGAGCGCAACCGTCTTCTGCGGCTCGCGCCTCACTACGTGAAGCCTCTGCCGACGACGATTCCCATCTTCTCCACGTTCTCCGGCATCGTCTCCGCTCCTCTGCGCTTCCTGACCCACAAGCAGGGAAAGCCGAAGGAGCGCGGAGCGCTTCTCATCAAGCTCGGACTGCTCGGCTACGACTCGTTCTCGCGCGACGGCGGCTCTGTGCCCCGGCATCAGTTCGCGGGTCGCAAGAAGTCCCTCAAGAAGCTTCCGCAGCTGCGCCCTGACGTGAAGTACACGGCGACCTACTTCGATGCTGCGGTCGAGAACCCGGAACGGCTCGCCCTGGATCTCGTCGAGGACGCCCGAGCCGTGGGACCGAACGCGCGCAGCGCGAACTACGTCGAGGCCATCGGCGTCTCAGGCGACGAGGTCCTCCTGCGCGACACGGTCTCCGGTCGCGAGTTCAGCATCGCCGCCGACGCCGTCGTCAACACCACGGGCCCGTGGACCGACCTGACCAACGAGGCCCTCGGTATGCCGAGCACCTTCATGGGGGGCACCAAGGGCTCTCACATCGTTCTCGACAACCCGGCGCTCTACAAGGCGTGCGCAGGCGGCGAGGTCTTCTTCGAGAACAACGACGGTCGGATCGTGCTCATCTACCCGCTCAACGGTCGGGTTCTCGTCGGTACCACCGACCTGGAAGCCGATATCACGAAGCCTGCAGTGTGCACCGAAGAGGAGGTCGACTACTTCTTCAAGCTCGTGTCGCACGTTTTCCCACGCATCCCCGTGGACCGTTCGCAGATCGTTTTCCGTTACTCGGGCATCCGCCCCCTGCCGAAGCACGATGACACGGCGCCCGGATTCGTCTCGCGCGACTACCGCATCGAGCCGTCACGTCTCGGTGGAACGAAGATTCCCATGCTGAGTCTCGTCGGTGGCAAGTGGACGACCTTCCGGGCCCTCTCCGAGCACCTCGCGAACGAGACGCTCGAGCTGATCGGTCGTACGCGCACCGTCAACACTGAGAAGCTCTCCATCGGCGGCGGGGTCGGCTTCCCGACGACGACCCAGGCGACCAATACCTGGGTGTCGGCACACGCGTCCGACGTGGGCGCCGAGCGTGCGCGCGCCCTGCTGGCCCGCTACGGCACCAAGGCCGACAAGGTCATCGACTCCATCAGCGCAGCGGTCGACGACAAGCAACTCCAGAACGTCTCGGGATTCTCTGCCGCCGAGATCGCGTACCTCGTCGAGAACGAATTCGTGGTGCACCTCACCGACCTCGTCCTGCGTCGCACGATCCTCGCGTTCGTGGGCGATCTCGATCAGTCGGCGTTCGACGAACTCAGCTCGCTCGTGTCGAATGCGCTGGGCTGGTCCGAGACGCAACTCGCCGACGAGCGCGCGGCAGCCGTGCGCGACCTCGCGTTGTTCCACGGCCTCGAGCTCGACGCCGCAAAGGCGACTACGGCGGCTGCCATCGTCGCCGACTGACGGGGCAGAGTCTGAACAGACGTGCACGCGAATCTGTTGATTGCATCGACAACTGATCGCTAGCGTCAATGAGGGGTCGGCGTCGGTCGGCCCCTCATTCTTATCAATGTGACGTCGACGTCACGCGAAAGAAGGTCAATGTGGACAATCTCGGGGTTGTATTCATCGCGGAACTCGTAGGCACTGCCCTGCTTGTCCTGCTCGGTTGCGGCGTCGTCGCCAATGTGGCGCTGGTGAAGACCAAGGGCTTCAACGGCGGCACCCTGATGGTCAACATCGGCTGGGGCTTCGCCGTCTTCTGCGGTGTCATCGTGTCGTACAACAGCGGTGCGCACCTGAACCCAGCGGTCACGCTGGGGCTCGTCGCCAACGGAGCGAAGGAATTCGGCTCGGGTGTTCCCGTGAACCTGGTCTCGATCCTCGTCTACATCGCCGCTCAGCTGTTGGGTGCGATCATCGGTGCCGTGTTCGTGTGGCTGGCTTACAAGCAGCACTTCGACGAGGAGCCCGACGCGGCCAATAAGCTCGGCGTCTTCTCGACCGGTCCCGCCATCCGCTCTTACGGCTGGAACTTCGTGACCGAGGTCATCGGCACCTTCGTCCTGGTGTTCGTGGTGATCGGTTTCGGTCGGCAGGAGCCGGGCGGCGGTCTCGCTGCGCTGGGCGCTCTTCCGGTGGATCCTCGTGATCGCGATCGGCGCATCCCTCGGTGGCCCGACCGGCTACGCGATCAACCCGGCCCGTGACCTCGGCCCGCGCATCGCGCACGCCCTGCTGCCCATCAAGGGCAAAGGATCGTCCGACTGGTCCTACTCCTGGATCCCGGTCTTCGGCCCCATCGTCGGTGGCGTGCTCGCCGGCCTCGCGGCTGTGCCCCTTCTTCCCATCCTCACGTAACCGGCACCCCGGCAAGGCAGAACCACATAACGAAGGAGTTAGACATGAGCAAGTACGTCATTGCGATCGATCAGGGAACCACGAGTTCTCGAGCGATCATCTTCAACCACGAGGGCGGAATCGTCTCGACGGGTCAGAAGGAGCACGAACAGATCTTCCCGAAGGCGGGCTGGGTCGAGCACAACCCCAAAGAGATCTGGGACAACGTTCGCGAGGTCATCGGCCAGGCCCTCTCGAAGGCCAACCTAACGCGTCACGACATCGTCGCGGTGGGTATCACCAATCAGCGGGAGACCGCCGTCGTCTGGGACAAGAACACGGGCGAACCCGTGTACAACGCCATCGTCTGGCAAGACACCCGCACCCAGGCCATCGTCGACCGTCAAGGACACCGTGGGGCTGCCGCTCTCGACCTACTTCGCGGGAACGAAGATCGTCTGGATCCTCGAGAACGTCGACGGAGCGCGGGAGCGTGCCGAGGCCGGTGACCTCATCTTCGGAACGACCGACACGTGGGTTCTCTGGAACCTGACCGGCGGCATCAACGGGGGAGTCCACGCGACCGACGTGACCAACGCCAGTCGCACCCTCTTCCTCGACCTCAAGACCCTGGAATGGGACGACGAGATCCTGAAGGCGTTCGACGTACCGAAGTCGATGCTGCCCGAGGTCCGCAGCTCGTCAGAGGTATACGGCACGGTCTCCGACTCGAGCCTGCTCCGTGAGGTTCCTGTGGCGGGCATCCTGGGCGACCAGCAGGCGGCCACGTTCGGCCAGGCCGCGTTCGACAAGGGCGAGGCCAAGAACACCTACGGCACCGGCAACTTCCTGATCTTCAACACCGGCACCGACATCGTCAAGAGCGAGAACGGACTACTCACCACCATCGGCTACAAGCTCGGCGACGGCGCGACCCACTACGCACTCGAAGGATCGATTGCCGTCACCGGTTCGCTGGTGCAGTGGCTGCGCGACAACCTCGGCATCATCCAGAGCGCTCCCGACATCGAAGTGCTCGCCAAGACGGTCGACGACAACGGCGGCGCGTACTTCGTGCCCGCGTTCTCGGGTCTCTTCGCGCCGCACTGGCGCTCGGATGCCCGTGGCGCGCTGGTCGGCCTCACCCGGTACGTGAACAAGGGCCACATCGCCCGGGCGGCGCTGGAATCCATCGCATTCCAGACCCGCGAGGTTCTCGACGCGGTCAACGCCGATTCGGGTGTGCCGCTGACCGAGCTCAAGGTCGACGGCGGAGCCACCGCTAACGACACCCTTCTGCAGTTCCAGGCCGACATCCTGAACGTTCCCGTGGTTCGCCCGGTCGTCGCCGAGACCACCGCGCTCGGCGCCGCGTATGCGGCCGGCCTCGCGGTCGGATACTGGGACAACCTCGACGACCTGCGCAACAACTGGCAGGAAGACAAGCGTTGGACGCCGAACATGGACGACGCCGAGCGTGAGCGCCTGTACCGCAACTGGAAGAAGGCCGTTACGAAGACCCTCGACTGGGTCGACGAGGACGTCGCCGAATAGCTGACGGCATAGGCCGTCGTCGTTCCCTGAGCCTGTCGAGGTACAACCCTCGACAGGCTCAGGGAACGAGTTCGTTAAAGGGCGAAGATGGTCCAGCTGGCCGTGTGCTCTTCGCCTCGGTCGAGGACGATCAGGTCGGTGCCCGTGTTGAAGGCATCCGGGGGACAGGTCATCGGCTCGACGGCCAAGCCGAGTCGGTTGATCGCCGGCTCTGGCTGATCCGCCGTATGGATCTGCACCCACTGGCATTCGGTGCCCCAGCTGATCGCCACTCCGGACTCTCCATCTCGGGTCGTGACCCGCACTGTTGAGACGCCGTCGTCGTCTCGTTCCAGTTCGGTGAACGCGTGATCGATGAAGGTCGAATCGATCGGCCTGGCCGCAACGAAATCGAACGCGCCGTCGTCTTCGAGCTCGACGTCGCCGAGATCGATCGGAATCAACCGGTCGGGAGTGACCGTCAGCACCGCACGTGCCGGCAGTTCGAGCGACCAGTCGTCGACCCGGCCGGGCCCGGCGACGAGATACGGATGCGGGCCCGTTCCGTAGGGGGCGGCGTCGCGGCCCGTGTTGATGGCCCGGATGGTCGTGGTGAGGCCCGATTCAGACAGCTCGTAGCGCGCGGCGACGAGCACGCGGAAGGGGTACCCCGACTGCGCCTCGATCTGGAACGCGAGTTCGACGAACTCGTCACCGGAGTCGACCAGAAGCCATTCCTGCCATGCAGCGAGACCGTGCAGTGCGTGCCCACGGCGGGGCTCGGTGAGCGCGAGTTCGTATTCGGTGCCGCGGAACGTGTACCGGCCGTCGACCACCCGGTTCGGCCACGGGGCGAGAACGGCTCCGCGGAAAGCGGGCCGAACCTCATCGGCATCGAACGGAACGATGAGATCGCGCCCTCGATGGCGCAGAGCGCGCAGACTTGCGCCGACTCCCGCGATGTCGGCCGAATAGTCGCCCGAGGTCAGTGTGTAGGCGGCGCCGGCGAGAGGAACGTCGGACAGGGTGGAGGCAGTGTTCATAGTGCCTCCACCGTAGCGTCAGAAGGTCAGCCCAGGTGAACGGCGTCGGGCACGTTCATCAGCTCGTCTTTCGACGGCCGCACGAGAAAGAACGAGATCGGTGCGGCGAGCAGGATGAGGCCCGCGGCCCACAGGAATGCCGTCGAGTAGCCGCTCACGAATGCCTCGAGCTGAGCCGTCGCAGAAGGCGGGTTCGCCGCCAGGTAGGCCGAGATCGCCGCGGTGTAGAGCGCGGTGAAAAGAGCCGTTCCGATCGAACCGCCGATCTGCTGCGTGGCCGAGACCGCCGCGCTGGCGACTCCTGCGTCGTGCTCGTCGATGCCGGAGAGTGCGACGTTCTGCAGGGGAACGAAGATGCAGGCCAGACCGATGCCCAGCAGGATGACTCCGGGCAGCACCTCGACGACGTAGTTGCCCTCCACGGTGATGAACGACAGCCAGGTGAGTCCGGCGGCCGCCACGATCGGACCCACGGTCATGGGCAGGCGAACGCCGGTCGTGGGAAGGAACTTCGACAGCACGGTGGCGCCGATCATGATCGTGAAGGTCATGGGTAGCGACGCGAGGCCCGACTGCAACGGGCTGAAGCCGAGCACGATCTGGAAGTAGAACGTCAGGAAGAGCAGGCCGCCGAGGAGGGCGGCGCCGGTGAGCAGAGAGACGAGGAACGCGCCGCCGCGGACCCGGTTGACGATGACGCGGAGCGGAAGCAGCGGGTTGGCCGCACGCGACTCCCACCAGACGAAGGTGGCAAGCAGAACGACGCCCAGGGCGAGGAAGCCGATGGTCTCCCAACGGCCCCATCCGTTCTCGGCCTGCGAGAAGCCGTAGACCAGGGATGCGAGTCCAGCGACGACGAGCACGGTACCGGGAAGGTCGTAGCGTGTGTTGCCGTGTGCGCGGCTCTCTCGGATCAGGGGGAACCCGGCCACGATGGCGACGATCGCGATGGGCACGTTCACCAGCAGGCACCAGCCCCAACTCGCGTACTCGGTGAGCACGCCGCCGAGGAGGAGCCCGACGGCCGCTCCGCCTCCGCCGATCGCCCCGTAGACGGCGAACGCCTTGATGCGGTCTTTGCCGTTGGGGAAGGTGATGGTGAGGATGGCGAGGGAAGCGGGTGCGAGTATCGCCGCGAAGGCGCCCTGCAGGCCACGTGCGATCAGAAGCTGCTCGGTCGTCGCGGCGAATCCGCCGATGCCGGATGCGATGGCGAACCCCACCATGCCGAGCATGAACGACCGTTTGCGTCCCCAATAGTCGGCGATACGACCGCCGAGCAGGAGAAGAGAACCGAACGCGAGGGCGTAGATCGTGACGACCCAGGTCCTGTCGCCATCGCTCATGCCGAGCTCCATCTGAGCGTCGGGCAGGGCGATGTTCACGATCGTGCCGTCGAGCACCACCATGAGCTGCGCGAGTGCGAGCACAGCGAGCAGCCACCACCGTCGTGGGTGTGCGGCGTGATCGTGGACAGCCTCGGTCGAGGCGGTGGAGGGAAGCGTCATGAAGAAGCGGGATCCTATTCGTACGAACTAGTTGGTTGGCTTAGCTATGCTATACCCATGAGAAGTGACGGTGAGGCGACCAGACAGCGAATTCTCGACGCTGCGCGAACGGAATTCGCCGACTTCGGTCTTGCGGGGGCTCGGGTGGATCGCATCGCTACGGCCGCGAGCGCCAGCAAGGAGCGGCTGTACGCCTACTTCGGCGACAAGAAGGCTCTGTTCCAGGTGGTCCTGCAGTTGAATCAGCGCGAAGTCGCCGAGGCGAATCCGATCGACATCGACGACCTGCCGGGCTTCGTGGGTGGGGTCTTCGATCACACGATCTCGCACCCGGAGCACATACGAATGCTGCACTGGGCCCGACTGGAGGGCGTGTCTCCCTCGCTCTCCGACGACGACAGGTCGCGCCTCTTCCCCGAGCGGCAGCTGATCCTCGACGCGCAGGCGGACGGGAAGCTCGATGACCAGTGGGAGCCCGAGGATCTGATCACGATGCTCTTCGGGCTCGCCTTCGCCTGGGCGAGCGCGCCGAGCACCTTCACGGGCCCTGCCGACGCACAATCGAAGGCCGTCACCGCCCGGAGACGGGTCTCAGCGGTACGTGCCGCCCAGAAGCTGGTGCAGCCCGGTTACTGAGCTCCGAAGTGGCGATCGAGCGAGAAGTTGAACACGCCGGAATCGAAGGCGTTGTACGCCTCGTAGTCGAGCACCTCATAGAGGCGAGCGCGCGTCTGCATCTCGGGCAGCATCGAGGTGAGCGAGCCCTCACGCGTGATCGTGTCGAGCCCCTTCTCGGCGGCGCCCATCGCCAGTCGCAGCAGCGACACCGGGAAGATGACGAGATTGAGCCCGACATCGGCGAGTTGTCTGGTCGTGAACAGCTCGCTCTTACCGAACTCCGTCATGTTGGCGAGGATCGGCACGTCGACGGCTGCACGCACAGCGGCGAACTCCTCGAGCGAGGCCATGGCCTCCGGGAAGATCGCGTCGGCTCCGGCATCGACGAGAGCCTTCGCGCGGTCGACCGCGGCCTGCAGACCATCGACACCACGGGCATCCGTTCGGGCCATGATCAAGAAATTGGGGTCTCGACGCGCTTCGACGGCTGCCTTGATGCGTTTCAGGGCCGTGTCGAGATCGACGACCTGCTTGCCGTCGAGGTGGCCGCAGCGCTTCGGGTTGACCTGATCTTCGAGGTGCATTCCTGCCACGCCGGCGTCTTCGAGTGTCTGGATCGTACGAGCGACGTTCATGGGTTCGCCGAAACCGGTGTCGGCGTCGACGATCGAGGGCAGATCGGTCATGCGGGCGATCTGCTGCGAGCGGCCCGCGACCTCGGTGAGGGTCGTGAGACCGATATCGGGGAGTCCGAGATCGGCGGAGAGAACGGCGCCCGAGATGTAGACCCCGTCCATGCCCTTCTGCTGGATGAGCTTGGCGGAGAGGGGGTTGAACGCCCCGGGAAAGAGCTGCAGTTCGCCGCTGGCCAGGCCGGCGCGCAGAGCTACGCGCTTGTCGGCCGCGGATGTCGGGGCATACAGCATTAGAAGAGTCCCTTCGGGGTGGCGATGCCCTCGAACAGTTGGGGACGCGCCGTGATGGTGAGGCCCGCGAGCTCGTCGGCGCGGAGTTCGGGCAGGCGGGTGGCGACAGACAGGAATCGCTCGATCTCGGACTGCTCAAGCACACCCTCGGCGAGAGTGCGGAACTTGGCGACGTACTGCTCGCGGGCGAAGGGTCGCGCGCCGAGCGGGTGAGCGTCGGCGACGGCGATCTGATCGCTGATCAGGGTGCCATCGGTGAGAAGGATCTCGACGCGTCCTCCGAACGCCTTCTCCTGCGGGTCGATCGAGTGGTATCGCCTCGTCCACTCTGAGTCCTCGACAGTGCGCACGCTCTTCCAGAGCCGCACGGTGTCTTCGCGCCCCGCGCGCTCGGGGGCATACGAGTCGACGTGATGCCATGAGCCGTCTTGCAGCGCCACCGTGAAGATGTAGGGGATCGAGTGGTCGAGGGTCTCGCGCGATGCGGTGGGGTCGTATTTCTGCGGGTCGCCGGCACCCGAGCCGATCACGAAGTGCGTGTGGTGACTCGTGTGGATCGTGATGCTTCCGATGTCCTCCGGGTGCTCCACGAGAATCGGATATTCGTTGTGCAGCTTGCGCGCCAGGTCGATCCAGGCCTGGGCCTGGTACTCGGCCGAATGCTCCTTCGTGTACGTGTCGAGGATGCCGCGCTTCGACTCGCCGGCGGTGGGCAGCGGAACCTCGTAAGAGGCACCGGGACCATCGAGCAGCCAGGCGATGACGCCGTCTTCGCCCTCGTAGATCGGAGTGGGGCTGGTCTCTCCGCGCATCGCTCGATCGACGGCCTCGACTGCCATCTTGCCGGCGAAGGCCGGAGCGTGGGCCTTCCACGACGAGATCTCGCCCTTGCGGGACTGCCGCGTGGCCGTGGTCGTGTGCAACGCCTGGCCGACGGCCTGGAAGATCGTCTCGATGTCGAGACCGAGCAGGGTTCCGATTCCGGCAGCGGCAGAGGGCCCGAGGTGCGCGACGTGGTCGATCTTGTGCGCGTGGAGGCTGATCGCACGGACGAGATCGACCTGGATCTCGTAGCCAGTGGCGATGCCGCGAATCAGCTCGGCCCCCGAGCGGCCCGCGTGCTGGGCCACCGCGAGGATCGGCGGGATGTTGTCGCCGGGGTGCGAGTACTCGGCCGCGAGGAACGTGTCGTGAAAGTCGAGCTCGCGAACGGCGACGCCGTTGGCCCAGGCCGCCCACTCGGGCGAGAAACGCGCATCCGATGCCAGACCGAACACGGTCGACCCGGGGGAGTAGGGGTGCCGTTCTGCCTGCGATCGCGCGGAGACGACGGGCCGCCTGGTCAACGAGGCTGCGGCGACCGCGGCGTTGTCGATCACACGGTTGATGATCATCTCGGTGACATCGGCATCGACAGCCACCGGGTCCGCTGCGACCTCCGCGATCGCGTGCGCAAGCTGGTCGCCACGCGCCAGCGAATCGGAGCTGGGATGGACGCGAACGGAGTGGAGCTTCACGGGTGCGATGTCCTTTCGACGACAACGGCGCGGCAAGACGGCGCCTGAGACAAGGCTAGGCCACGTGTCAGGTGCCAGACCGCTCCGCGCGAGAGTAGACCCGAACCTCCCATGGTTCGAGTGTCTGCATATCCCACTCCGGGTAGTTTCCGATGAGCCGCGTGCCGGCGTCGTCCGTCAGGCCCTGCGGCAATCTCAGCTGCTCGCTCGACCAGTTGCCCACGACGAGCAGACGATCGCTGCCGAGGGTGCGCGTGAAGGCGTAGAGAGTCGGATGCTCCGGCTCGAGCAGCGCGAATTCGCCCAGCGCGACGACGGCGAGCTCGTGCCGCAGCGCGATGAGGCCACGGTAGAACTCGAAGATCGACCTGTCCGCCGCAGCACGGTCGGTCTGCACGTTGATCGTGTCGGCATTGAGGTTGACCTCGATCCACGGCTCTGCGTGGGTGAAGCCCGCCTGCGGACCCGGCGTCCACTGCACGGGGGTGCGGGCATTGTCCCGGCTGCGGAACGCCATCTGCTCGAGGACGATCGCGGGGTCCGCGCCCCCGGCGACGACCTCCGAGTAGTGATTCACGCTCTCGATGTCCTTGTACTGCTCGATCGTCGTGAAGCCGGCGTTGGTCATGCCGATCTCGTCGCCCTGGTAGATGTACGGCGTGCCACGATGAAGGTGCAGAATCGCAGCGAGCAACGTGGCTGACTCGTAGCGGAAGCATGCGTCGTCGCCGAAACGCGAAACCGAGCGCGGCTGGTCGTGGTTGCCGAAGTACAGGCTGTTCCAGCCAGACGAGGCGAGGCCCGTCTGCCACCGCGCCAACGATGTCTTGAGAGCGACGAGGTCGAACGCGAGATTGTCGAACTTGCCCGCGTCGCTGTGATCGAGCCCGACATGCTCGAACTGGAAGACCATGTCGAGTTCTTCGCGGTCGGCCCCCGTGAACAGAGCCGCGTCCTCGACCGTGACCCCGGGCATCTCACCGACGGTGATCAGCTCGGTGTCTCTGCCCGCGAACACCTCGCGATGCATCTCGCGCAGGTAGTCGTGGATCTGCGGGCCCATGCTCGGCTGCACGCTCTCGCCGACCAGCTCCGCCTCCGTCTTGGCGATGAAGTTGATGACGTCCATCCGGAAGCCGTCGACTCCACGATCGAGCCAGCGGTTCATCATGGCGAACACGGCGGCTCGCACCTCGGGGTTCTGCCAATTGAGGTCAGGCTGCTTGGCCGCGAAGAGGTGCAGATAGTACTGACCCGTCGCGGGGTCGAGGGTCCAGGCCGGACCGCTGAAGGCACTCGTCCAGCCGTTGGGCTCGTGCCCCTCCATCGGGTCGCGCCAGATGTACCAGTCGCGCTTCGGGCTGTCCCTCGAAGACCGTGACTCGATGAACCAGGGGTGTTCGTCGCTCGTGTGGTTGACCACCAGATCCATCACGAGCTTCATGCCGCGTTCGTGCACCTCGGCGAGCAGCAGGTCGAATTCCTCGAGTGTGCCGAAGAGGGGGTCGATGTCCTCGTAGTCGCTGATGTCGTAGCCATTGTCGGCCTGGGGTGAGCGGTAGATCGGCGACAGCCAGATCACGTCGACGCCCAGCTCGGCGAGATGGTCGAGCTTCGAGCGGATGCCGCCGAGGTCTCCGATGCCGTCGCCGTTCGAGTCGGCGAAGCTCCGGGGGTAGATCTGGTAGACCACGGCGCTGGTCCACCAGGCGGTTGTTTCGGGTGCGGGCTCTGTCGTGGTCATTTGACCGATCCTCTCATCACACCTCTTCGCTAGGGTGAGGGAATGGTCAGCCCGTCACTCTCGCCGTCCGATCTCACCGAGGGCCTGGGCGTCGCCGTCGCCCAATTCGCCCCCGGCACCGACAAGGCCGCGAATCTGGCTACGATCACGAGGCTGGCCGAGCGGGCGGCGTCGCGCGGCGCATCCATCGTCGTCTTTCCCGAGTACTCGTCGTTCTTCTCCGACCCGTTCGGCGAAGGTTTCCTCGAGAATGCCGAACCACTCGACGGCGCATTCGTCTCGGCGCTGCGTTCCCTGGCTGGCCGACTGCAGATCCACATCGTCGCGGGCATGATCGAGACGACACTGAAGGGGGAACGGTTCTCGAATGCCGTCGTCGCCGTCTCGCCGTCTGGGCAGCTCGCGGCCTCGTACCGAAAGCTCCACCTCTATGACGCGTTCGGGTCGCGTGAGAGCGACTTCGTCGAACCTGGTGCCATCGAGGCTCCGGAGACCTTCACCGTCGGGCCCTTCACCGTGGGGCTGCAGACCTGTTACGACATCCGCTTCCCCGAGGTCTCGAGGCGACTGGTCGACGCCGGAGCGGACCTCGTGCTCGTGCCCGCCGAGTGGGTCAGGGGAGTGCTGAAGGAGCACCACTGGCGCACGCTCGTGACCGCGCGGTCCCTCGAGAACACCATCTATGTCGCCGCGGCCGATCACACGCCGCCTATCGGGGTCGGGGCCAGCCTCGTCGTCGATCCGATGGGAGTGACCATCGCATCCCTCGCGGAGAACGAAGACGTCGCCGTCGCGTGGATCGACCGGGGACGCCTCGACGAGGTGCGGCGTGTGAATCCCGCGCTGGCTCTGCGACGCTTCGGAACGCGAGAGCTGTAGGAGGCGGTTGATATGGCTGCGGAGCGGGAGAGTCTGCAGTTCTCGTCGCGTGACGAGTTCCGCGACTGGATGCTCGAGAACCAGGATCTCGAGATCGGCATCTGGCTGATCGTGGCCAAGAAAAGCGCGCCCTTCGCGACGGTCACCTATGCCGAGGCGCTCGACGTGGCGCTCGAATTCGGATGGATCGACGGGCAGTCGCGCTCACGCGACGAGTACACGTCGTTCCGGGGGTTCACACCACGCAGGGCTGCCAGCCCGTGGTCGATGCGCAACCGCGTGGCGGCAGAGGCGATGATCGCCGAGGGCCGGATGTCGTCTCGCGGCCTGGCCGAGATCGAGCGGGCACGGGCGGATGGCCGGTGGGATAGGGCATATGCGACCTCGACAGATGCGCAGCCGCATCCGGACTTTCTCATCGCTCTGGAGCGGAACCACGCCGCACAGGCGTTCTACGCGACCCTCAATGCGCAGAACCGGTTCGCGGTGTACTACCGCATCCATGCCCTGAAGACGGAGCAGGGTCGGGCTCGCGCCATCGAGCGAATGGTCGAGAAGCTCGCGCGTGGAGAGAAGCCCGCCGGCTGAGGTCAGCGACTCTCGCGGCCCGCACGAGCGAGCTGGGCGGCGGCCCGTTCGAGCACGTCGACCTTCTTGCAGTACGCGAACCGCACGAGCGACGAGTACTCGCCCGCGAGCTGTTCGCCGCAGAAAGCACTGATCGGAATTCCTACGACGCCGGCGAGAGCGGGCAGTTCTCGGCAGAGCGCTGCTGCGTCGCTGTACCCCAGGGGTGCGGCATCGGCCACGATGAAATAACCGGCGCGCGGGGTGAAGACGTCGAAGCCGGCCTTGACGAGTCCCGCCGAGAGAATGTCGCGCTTCGACTGCAGAGTGCGGGCGATCTGTTCGAAGAACTGGTCGGGCAGCCCGAGGCCGACGGCGATCGCGGGCTGAAAAGGTGCGCCGTTCACGAACGTCAGAAACTGCTTCACGGCGAGGATGGCGGTGACGATCTCGTGGGGCGCGATCAGCCACCCGATCTTCCAGCCTGTCGTGTTGAACGTCTTGCCGCCCGAGGAGATCGTCACGGTGCGCTCCCGGGCGCCGGGCAGAGTCGCGACGGGGATGTGCGGAACGTCGAAGGTGAGGTGCTCGTACACCTCGTCGGTCACGATGATCGCGTCGTGCTCGTGAGCGAGTTCGACGATCAACTCGAGTGTTTCTCGGGGGAGCACCGTGCCGGTGGGGTTGTGCGGGTTGTTGATCAGGATGACCCGGGTGCGGTCGGTCACGGCGGCGCGCAACTCGTCGTGGTCGGGTAGGAACGTGGGGACCCGCAGGGGCACGGTGCGATGGATGCCGCGGGCCAGGGCGATCACGGCGCCGTACGCATCGTAGAAAGGCTCGAGAGTGACCACCTCGTCGCCGTCGTCGACGAGGGCCAGGAGTGTGGCCGCAAGACCCTCGGTGGCGCCGGCCGTGACGAGTACCTCGCGTTCGGCGTCGACATCGAGCCCGTAGAAGCGTTTCTGGTGAGCGGCGATCGCGTCGCGGAGAATGGGCATTCCGAGGCCCGGCGGGTATTGGTTCAGTCCATCGCTGATCGCCTGTCGTGCCGCATCGAGGATCTCGGCGGGGCCGTCTTCATCGGGAAAGCCCTGCCCGAGATTGATCGCTCCTGTCGACGTGGCGAGCGCGCTCATCTCGGCGAAGATCGTGGAACGGATGGAGCCGTCGGGCGAGAGAAGGCCCGCGCCACGCGCTGTGCGCCGCCAAGAACCGGAGATAGTCACGAACACCAAACCTACCGCCAGCGGCTCTGTGGATAACTTTCCCCGTCATCCGCCGTCATCCTTTACGGTGTACCCATGTTCGGTCAGAAACGCGGTTCGTCTGTTCGGCGATCTCTGTTCGCAATCGGCCTAGTCATAGTCATGCTTTCTGCAGCTGGCTGCACTCGCGCCCAAGGCGGAAGTGGACCAACCACAGGGTCTCCGATAGCGACTCAAGCGACATCTCGTGAAGAAGCCGAAACAATCGCGACCGAGAGTTACGAGAGTTTTCTTGCTGTCAGCGATGAAGTGGGTGCCCAAGGAGGATCCGATACTACAAAGCTGTCTCAGGTTTCAGAGGGAGAAGCGCTCAAAGAGATCGTTCAAAATATGAGCGAACTTAGTGAGGCCGGTCTTCGGATTACCGGAGCAACTGGACTCGTTTACGTCGAAGTTGCTGACTGGGACGACAGTCGGATCCGGGCCTACATCTGTGAAGATGTGGGAGCTGTTGACCTCCTTGATTCCCAGGGCAACTCCCTCGTTTCTCCTGACCGTTTGTCGATTACGCCATTCGAAGTCGAGTTGAAACGCAGCCAAGATTCACTCTTCTTGCTGTCCGAGAGGAAGGTATGGACGGGAAAGAATTTCTGCGAGTAGCAGTTCTGGGCTCGTTAGTCGTTTTAGGCATATTCGTGCCCGTGCAGGCTTCTGCTGCGAACGCGGCGGGTTGTTCTCAAATCGATCAGTGGACATCGGGGTGCGGGGAGGTGTCCGGCGGCGGGGTCAATGTCGGGGTGGGCGGTAGCAGCCCCGGCAGCGGCGGATCGGGTGGCGGTGGCGGCGCTCAGGAGTCCGGCGGCGGCGAGTCTGGCGAACCCGGGGGCGGCGGTGTTGAGGTTCCGTGCATCGCGACGAATGAGGAGCTGTGCGACGAAGTGCGGCTCGACGCGCCGAACGCGGGCAATCCAGCGGCGCCAGGCGTCACGACGGGCGAAGTCGCTCACCTCGTACCGGCCGTCAGCGCGCAAGGCATGGAGCCGAGGGGCTTCATGGTGGTCGGGCTTCCGACGAACTTCTACGCCGACGCCACGTCATCGACCGTGACGACGACCCTGCTGGGAACTCCGGCCGAGGTTCGGTTCACGCCTGTGTCCTTCACCTGGGACCACGGCGACGGCTCCAGCATGACGAGCGGAACGGGCGGCGCCACGTGGTCAGCTCTGGGCCTGGCTGAGTTCTCAGAGACAGCGACGAGTCACGTCTTCGTTCGCGCCGGCGACTACACGATCTCGCTCACCATCCGCTATTCCGCGGAATACCGAATCGGCGGCGGCGCGTGGCAGGCGCTCGCGGGAACGGTGCCCTCCACATCGCCGCCGCTGACGGCTTCGGCGAAGGCCGCTAAGACGGTGCTCGTGGCTGACAACTGCGGGCAGCGACGCGTATCTCCGGGATGCTGAATCCCACGGAATGGCTGAGCGCGACGCGGCCCGTGGCGACTCAAAGCTCGGCCCGAGCGATACGGCAGTCCGTTTTCAGCCCACGCATAGCCAACGTCCAGCTTCGATGGCGATGCTTATGGGGCTTGGAAGGAGCACCCATTGTCTGAGAACACCGACAACCCGATCAACCCGGCGGCAGCCGAGGGCGTTGACCGCGACGACACCACGAACACCGGTTCGAGCCCCGCCGCCACCGAGCACGCCCCCGCCTTCCCCCACTACGCACCCGGCGCATCCGCCGCGACACCCAACCCGGCGACCGAGCCTGAGGCAACTGCGCCGCAGCCCCCGTCTCCGCAGCCTCATACTCCGCAGCCCGCAGCTGCGCCGTACACCCCGGGCTACTCGCAGACGCCCGCCGCCGCACCGCAGCCTCCGCAGCACACCGCGCCGACGCAACCTGTTCACGGCACTACCGCGCAGTACGCCGCACCGCACAACCAGACCCCAGCAGGCCCTCCTGCGCCCCACCAGCCGCAGGCCAACCAGACCCAGCCGACTCTGCCCTACGCCGCTGCACCGGGTAACTACGGAAACGGCTCTTTCGGCCAGCCGCCTCAGCAGCCGCCGGTCGCGGGAGCGGACACCTCCGGCTCCAAGGCCCCCAAGAAGCGTGGGGCGACCCTGATTGTCGCCGCTCTCGCCATTGCGGCGCTCGTCGGCGGCGCATCCGGGGCTGGAATCACCGCGCTGACGCTGAACCAGAACCAGCAGACCTCGAGCTCGAGCGCATCCGGCCCGCAGACCATCACGGTGAACGACGCGAATGACGCGACGCTCGCCACGGCGGTCGCCGCCAAGGCATCGCCCTCGGTCGTCACGCTCTCGGTCAACGACGGACAGTCGGGCGGAACGGGCTCGGGCGTCATCCTCTCGGACGACGGCTACATCCTCACCAACACCCACGTGGTCACACTCGACGGTGCGACGGGAAAGCCGACCATCCAGGTCACCACGAACGACGGACGGATCTTCTCCGGAACGCTCGTCGGCACCGATCCCGTGGCAGATCTCGCCGTGGTCAAGCTCGACAAGGCGAAAGACCTCACTCCGATCACCTGGGGTGACTCGTCCAAGCTCAACGTGGGTGACTCCGTTGTCGCCATCGGCGCACCACTCGGTCTCTCGGGAACGGTGACGACCGGCATCGTCAGTGCTCTGAACCGCGCGATCACCGTCGCGTCGTCGGCTGCGCCCAAGGGTGACACCGACTCGACTCCTCCCGACCAGAACGGCGCACCGGGCGACGGCACGCAGCAGAACCCCTACGACTTCTGGAACTTCGACATTCCCGGCCAGGGAGGTTCCGAAGCTCCGAAGCAGGCTCAGGCCACGTCGAGCATCTCGCTTGCCGTCATCCAGACCGACGCTGCCATCAACCCCGGCAACTCGGGAGGTGCGCTGCTGAACGACAAGGGTGAACTCATCGGAATCAACGTGGCGATCGCCAGCGCAGGTTCTAGCTCGAGTTCGTCTGGACAGTCGGGCTCGATCGGAGTGGGATTCTCCATTCCCGCAGACCTCGCTAAGCGCATTTCCGAAGAGATCATCAAGAACGGCGCCGGAAGCCACGGACTCCTCGGTGCCTCTGTGGGCGACGCCAGCTCGGATCAGGCACTCGCCAGCGTCACCGCAGGAGCCCTCGTGAAAGAGGTCTCATCGGGCGGAGCTGCGGAGAAGGCGGGAATCAAGGCTGGCGACGTGATCACGGCCTTCAATGGCATCCCCGTGGCCGGCGCGACCGACCTTACGGCGCAGGTTCGCAGTCTCGCTGCGGGCTCCGACGCCAAGCTCACGGTCTACCGTGACGGCAAGAACCAGGACATCGATGTGAAGCTCGGAGAGCTCACCCAGTAATCGATCTGCGTGTCGGCGATCCCCGGACGGCTTCGGCTGTCCGGGGATCGCTGCGTGCCGGGGGAGACCGCGAACAGATGCGCCGATGAGGCCTGCGATAGGCTCGTTCGGCCAGTGTCGGCGCGACGACATCGAATCCCGCGTGCGACAGGGCACCAGAACACAACGAGTGGATGCCATGACCCCGAACACCCCAGCGAGCTCACTGCCCGGCGTCTCTTACGTCATGCCGGTGCTCAACGAGGTCACCCACGTCGAAGCGGCGATCGACAGTCTGCTCTCTCAGGACTACCGCGGTCCGTTCGATGTGATCGTGGCACTCGGACCGAGCATCGACGGAACCACCGAGCTCGTCGAGCGTCTCTCGAGGATTGATCCGCGCATCCAGGTGATCGACAACCCCACGGGCTCGACTCCCAGCGGCCTGAATGTGGCGATCAACGCCTCGCACAATCCGATCGTTGTTCGGGTCGACGCGCATTCGGTGCTTCCGACGGATTACACGCGGATCGCCGTCGAGACGATGGCGCGCACGAATGCCGCGAACGTCGGCGGCATCATGCAGGCCGAGGGCACGACGCCGTTCGAGGATGCCGTCGCCGCGGCTTACGGGTCGCCGATCGGACTCGGAGGAGGTCAACACCACCTCGGTGGTGAAGAAGGTCCGGCGGAGACCGTCTACCTCGGGGTCTTCCGCCGCGAGTGGATCAAGCGGGTGGGCCTCTTCAACGAGGAGATCCGCCGCGGCCAGGACTGGGAGCTCAACCGGCGCCTGCGCGAAGCCGGGGGAGTCGTCTGGTTCACGCCCAAGCTCACGGTCGTCTACCGCCCGCGGCCGTCACTCGAGAAGCTCGGCCGGCAATTCTTCTCCACAGGCCTCTGGCGGGGGGATCTGGCCCGGCGGTTCTTCAGCTCGAACGCGCTCAAGTACTTCGCTCCGCCCGTGGCGGTGCTCAGCGTGGCTCTCGGCCTCCTGCTGGGATGCTTCGGGTACTTCGGCCTGGTCGGGAATGCCCAAGGCCCCGCGCTGGTGATCTCCTGGATCTTCACGGCGCTCTTCATCTTTCCCATCCTCTACCTGCTGCTCGTGGTCGTGGCGTCGATCGGCATCGCTGCCCGTCGAGGTATTCGCACGGGTGCATGGTTTCTCGTAGTCTTGCCGTGCATCCACTTCAGTTGGGGAACGGGCTTCATTCTGGGGTTCCTGAAGCTCACGAGCAATATCACCGCGCACACCGGAAGGTAACCGTGTCACCGACGTCAACGCGAGGACGGCCGTCCTCGATCGCCGAGCTGCGCGCTGTCGCCCAGCCTCCTGAGGTTCGAGGCCGCCGCAATGCCGAGCACTGGACCGCGTCGCTCTACCTGCGCAACATCTCTCCTTATCTGACCTGGTTGCTGCTCAAGACGTCGATCTCGGCGAACGGGGTCACCGGCCTCATGATCCTCGTGGGATGGTCGACGGCGGCCGCGCTTCTCATTCCGGGCATCGGAGGGGCTTTCCTCGCTCTGGTGCTCGGCCAGTTGCAGATGCTCGTCGACTGCTGCGACGGGGAGGTCGCGCGCTGGCGGGGAACCTCCTCTCCCGCCGGGGTCTTCCTCGACAAGGTCGGCCACTACACGACCGAATCGCTGATTCCCATCGCCCTTGGCATCCGGGCGGCCGGCTTTCCGTTCGACGCACCGGCCGACTATCTCTGGACGACTCTGGGCTTCGCCCTCGCCCTCGTCATCGTTCTGAACAAGGCACTGAACGACATGGTGCATGTGGCTCGGGCCAACGCGGGGCTCAGCAAGCTCGCCGACAAGCAGGGGGAATCCGAGCCGTCTCAGCGTCTTGTTGCGCGGCTGCGCAGACTGGCTCGATTCGTCCCCTTCCACCGCCTCTACCACTCCGTCGAACTCACGATGTTGGCGTTCGCCTTCGCCGCCCTCGGCCTCGTCATCGGAGGTCCTCTTGCCGACCGCATCCTGGTGAGCGCTCTGCTGCCCCTCGCGGTGCTGGCTCTCATCGGACACTTCGTCGCGATCATGGCGTCGAAGCGGGTGCGCTCATAGGCGACGTGCCGACGCCCGGGGTGCCGACGCCCGAGGCGCAAACGCCCGCCGTGGGGGTCGTCGTGCTGACCCAGGGCAAGAGGCCCGATGACCTGCGCCGCGGTCTCGAGTCGACTCTCGCTCAGACGGGAGTAGTGCTCGACATCGTCTGCGTCGGCAACGGCTGGGTGCCGAAGGGGCTGCCGGATGGTGTCGCCTCGCTGGCCCTGCCCGAGAATCTCGGTATTCCTGCGGGCCGCAACGCTGGCGTCAGTGCGGTCTCGGGGGAGTTCATCTTCTTTCTCGACGACGACGCGAGCATCCCGTCGACGACTTTCCTCCTCGACGCCATCGATGTCATCCGACGAGATCAGCGCATCGGACTCCTGCAGCCGCGGGTGGTCGACCCGCGGGGCGTGACGAATCCCCGTCGCTGGACCCCGCGCATCCGCAAGGGCGACCCTCGTGTCTCGTCGCCCGTCTTCTCCGTGTGGGAGGGCGCGGTGCTCCTGCCCCGATCCGTCTTCGATGCGACGGGTGGGTGGGCGGCGCCGTTCTTCTACGCACACGAGGGTATCGAACTCGCGTGGCGCGTCTGGGATCAGGGCCTCATCACCTGGTACGCGGGCGAGCTTGTGGCGAATCACCCCGCCATCGAGCCGACCCGGCACTCGTTTTACTACCGTCTCAACGCCCGGAACCGGGTCTGGTTGGCCAAGCGCAACCTGCCCGCGGTGCTCGTTCCCGTCTACGTCGGCGCGTGGACAGGCATCCAGATTCTTCGCTGGGCCCGCCGCCCGACAGCACTGCGTGCCTGGTTCGGTGGTTGGCTCGCAGGCTGGCGCGAAGACGCCGGCGAGCGGCGGCCGATGCGCTGGCGCACCGTCGCGCGGATGACGAGGGCCGGCAGGCCGCCGATCGTCTAGACGGCGCACCAGCGCTGTTCCCGGATGCCTCGAGCTCGTTGATCACGATTGGCTACCGGTAGAGCCCCCTGGTCGGGGGCCGTAGCGGAGGCTGAGTACCCTTGAAACGTGGGAATTCTTCGCGACGCCAAGCTCGGTCTCAAGGTCGGAGTGGACCTGCTGAAGTCGCGGCGAACACGGGGTCAACTCGCTCACAAGCTCTCTCGTCGTCCGGAGTTCGCTCCCGGGACGTTCGAGATCGGGGTGTACTTCGCCGATGGCGACGTCAACCTCTATCAGCTCCGACAGTGGTACGAGCCGCTGCTCGAGCTGTCGAAGACCTGGCCCGTCGTGATCCTCAGCCGAAGCCCCTCGGCGATGAACGCTCTCCTCGACGAGTCCCCTCTCCCGGTCGCCTACGTGCGCAAGGTCGTCGACCTCGAACGCCTGATCGAAGAGCAGCCGCTCAAAATCATGTTCTATGTGAATCAGAACACCCGCAACTTCCAGATGATGCGTTACGGGCGCCGCTGGCACGTTTTCATCAACCATGGTGAGAGCGACAAGATGTACATGACGACAAACCAGTTCAAGGCCTACGACTACAGCCTTGTCGCCGGAGAGGCTGCTGTCGCGAGACTCAATCGTGTTCTGTGGGACTACGACTTCGACAAGCGGGCGATCCGCATCGGACGACCTCAGGCCGACCACTACTCGGGGCCGGTTCCCTACACTCCAGATGAGCGCCGCGTCGTTCTCTATGCACCCACGTGGGAAGGCGATCGGCCGTCTGCAGCATACGGGTCGATCGCGACCCACGGGGTCGGCCTCGTGACGCAGCTTCTGGCGACCGGAAAGCATCGCGTGATCTACCGGCCCCATCCCCGGAGCGGTGTCGTCGATGCGAGTTATGCCGCGGCGAACCAGCAGATCATCAGACTGATCGCGCAGGCCAACAGCGCCGATCCTCGGGCCCAGCACGTCTACGACGACGGCCCCCAGCTGGGGTGGCAGCTCGCTGCGGCCGACATGGCGATCGTCGACATCTCTGCCATGGTCTACGACCGACTGGCGAGCGGCAAGCCGCTGTTCGTGACACGCCCGGCGAACGCCCTCGCCGAGATCGACTCGAGCGGCTATCTCTTCGAGGCCGAGTGGCTCGACGCCGATGAGGCCGTCGACATCGTGTCGCGGATAGACGCGCTCGAGCATGACCCGGAAGCAGAGGCTCGCCTCGCGTACTGGGTCGAGCGATACTTCGGCGATACGACGCCCGGCGCCACGACGCGCCGGTTCCACGAAGCGATCGGCGGACTGATGGTCGAGTGGCAGAGGAACGCGGCGCTACACGCCGACGATGGCGCTGTCGACGACCACGAGCCTGTCACCGAAGAGTCGGACTGACGACACAGAGCGGGGAGCTGAGGGCTGTCTTCAGCGCTCGACGCGGGCGAGTCGCATGCGCACCAGAACGACGGCGATGCCGATGACGACCAGAACGACAGCTGCGGCGACGAGCATGGGTACGAAGGCAACGCCGGTATCGGCGAGCGTCGTGCTCACCGGGGTGATTTCCGTGAAACGTGCGAACAATGCTCTCACCTCGCCTTCATATGTGTAACAAATGTGTAACTTCGTCAACCCTAGCAGTTGACTCTCAGCAATTCACCACGTTGATGTGCGAGTCGCCGAATCGAAGCACAATAGAGACCATGGTCGATATCACCGATTCCGGACACAGCTACGAGCTGAGCATCGATGGCGAGTTCGTGGCCCGCTGTGACTACCGAGACGCCGGGCCTCGTCGGGTCTTCACCCATACCGAGGTCGACGCCGCCCACACCGGGCACGGTCTGGCGACGACGCTTATCGAGTACGCGCTGAACGACTGTCGCACTCAGGGAATGCGCATCGTGGCTCGCTGCCCTATGGTGTCGTCCTATCTCGGGAAGCACAACGACTTCGCCGATCTGGTCGACACTCCGGCGGGAGTGGACGCACCCGAGCCCGAGCCCGGCCAGACCCCCGAACGTCGCTGAGGCCCCATCGACTCAGATTCGCACGTCCGGCCACGGCGAACCCGGAGCATCCGGTGCCAGCACGTCGGGCTGCGGCGTCGTGCGAGAGCGGGTGAGTATGCGCGGCCGACGTCGTTTCTCGTTCGACAACTCTTTTTGCCGAGGCGCCTTCTTCTCTCGCGGCACGACGACCTTCGGCTCGAGGCTCGCAGGAAAGAACGGCGGGGGAGGGCCGAAGGCGTAGCGTGCGCTGTGAACGACCTTGCGTCCGAGGATGTGATTGCCCGTTCCGCCGATCACGGCGCCGACGCCGAAGGGCACGAGGCGACCGACAGCCCCTGCTCCCGCCCGAGCGGCCAGGTGTTTGAGGAACGTGGTCTTCATCCGATCTGCGATCGGTCCGATAGCGAACTGGGGGAGGCTGCGCGTCACCAATGTGCCCCAGTACTGGTTTCGTGGCGCACCCGCGCCCGTCACCTGACCAGCCAACTGTTTGACCAGATCGGATCCCGCGGTACCCATCATCATTGACATCACGAGTGTGCGTGCCCGATCGGGGTCGTCGACGGCGATGCCGTGTACCTCTGTGATCGACTGCGCGAACAGGGCGCTGGCCTCGAGGAACCCCGCCGTCTCGACGCTCGTGAGGGCGAGGGAGATGCCGACTCCGATTCCCGGGATCACGGCACTTGCGCCGACCGCTGCGCCGCCTGTCGTGACGGCGGCGAGATAGCGGGTCTCGAGGATCTTGATGATCTGCTCGGTCGTCGCGTTCGGATGCATCTTGCGGATGGATCGGATGTGCGCGATCACGACCGGGCGGTGCACGCTCAAGAGGCCGTCGATGCCTTTGGTGAACTGCGGGTGCAGGTCCGGGTCGTAGACCGTCGGCCCTGGCTGGGCCTCGCCGATCTGTTTCTGCTTCTTCGCCACTGAGAGTCCTTCGTTCGGTCGGTGGGGTGATCATCCTACGTTTCGAACCCGAGAGGCGTAGCGTCGACACATGCAAACTCGACCCGCGCATGCCCAGATTCCCGAAGACGGCCAAGAGTCGGTGTGGGACTACCCACGTCCTCCTCGTGTCGAGAAATCGACCGAACGCATCCAGATCACCCTTGGCGGTGTCGTGATAGCCGATACGACCGACGCTTGCCGAGTATTGGAGACGAGCCATCCGCCCGTGTACTACCTGCCCCGTGCCGATTTCGCCGATGGGGTGCTCAGCCCCGCGTCCGGCAGCTCGTTCTGCGAGTTCAAGGGATCCGCGAAGTACGTCACGCTTCGGGGCGGAGGACATGTCGCGCAGGGCGCGGGCTGGTTCTATCCCACGCCGACGGCCGGATTCGACGAGCTTCGAGACAGGGTCGCCGTCTATCCGTCGGCCATGGATTCCTGCACCGTCGACGGCGAGGCGGTCACGCCGCAGGAGGGCGACTTCTACGGCGGGTGGATCACTTCGCGGGTGGTCGGCCCGTTCAAGGGCGCGCCGGGAACCCTCGGTTGGTGAGGCGAGCCCTATTCGGCCGTGACGAAGTCGATGAGCTGCTCCACACGGCCGAGTAGCTCGGGCTCGAGATCGGTGTAGGTCGACACCCGAGAGAGGATGCGCTGCCAGGCGCGCGCGATGTCGGCCTGCTCCGCGTGCGGCCACCCGAAGGCCTCGCAGATTCCGTGCTTCCACTCGATGGAGCGAGGAATGACCGGCCACTCCGTGAGCCCGAGTCTGGCGGGTTTCACCGACTGCCACACGTCGACGTAGGGGTGGCCCACGACGATCACGTTCGCGCCGTGGGGGCCGCGAGCGACCTTCTCGGCGATGCGGCTCTCCTTCGAGTTCGGAACCAGATGGTCGACGAGAACTCCCACACGCCGCCCTGGTCCGGGCCGAAACTCGGCGAGGACCTCCTCGAGGTGGTCGACACCCTCGAGATATTCGACCACCACGCCCTCGGCCCGCAGGTCGGAACCCCAGACCTTCTCGACGAGCTCGGCGTCGTGTCGGCCCTCGACGAAGATGCGGCTCGCCCTGGCGACGCGTGCTCGTTCCTGCGGCCCCGCGATCGAGCCGGATGCCGTGCGTCCGAGTCCGGTCTGCTTCGTTCGAGGAGCGCGAACGGCCACCGGAGTGCCCTCGAGGAGGAAGCCCGGTCCGAGAGGGAACATGCGGCGGCGGCCTTTCCAATCCTCCAGCTCGACCATCCGTCCTTCGATCCGCACGACGGAGCCGCAGAAGTCGCTCGCGACGTCTTCGAGAACGAGATCGGTGACGGCCTCGACGACCGGGAGGTCGATTTTGGCTGGACGCCTCGAGAAGTCGGCCAGTACGTCGGAGCCATAGCGATCGTCGGTGTTCATCTGCTCGACGCTAGCAACTCACGACGGGCCAGCCCGAGAGACTCGCTGGGCGCGGTCTCGGGCCGTCAGACCCATGTAGGCGAGTCGGTTCCGAGTGGATGCGCGATCGAGGCGTAATCGGCGAACTCGGCGAGGGCGGGTCGGGCGGTCGTCACGTCACCGTGGGTGACGACGGCCGTGTTCGTCAGCGCCGCGCCCTCCGTCGTCCGAACTCCCTGACGGGCCTCGAGAAGCTCGGCGGCGACACCGGCGAGCGACACCGAGATGCGATGACCTGACGGGTGCTCGATCTGGCGCGTGAGGGCGCGTACGACCGCGGCGGCGAGCCTGTATCCGGCGGAGTGGTCGAGTGCCTGGACCGGCAGAGCCCCGGGGGCGGGCCGTTCACCCGCGGTCGATCGTGACTCGATCATCGAGATACCCGTGACCGCCTGCACGAGACTGTCAAAGCCCCGTCGATCCCTCCAGCTCTCCTCCGCGCCCCAGGCGTTCACCGTTGCGTGCACCAGACCCGGGGGTACGGTCAATCCGAGAGCCTCGATCGCGCCGGGCCGGTAGCCGCTCACGAGAACGTCGGCCTCGGCCAGAAGAGCGTCGAGCCTGGCGCGCCCCGAAGAGGCCTTGCCGTCGATGAACGTAGAGCGCTTGCCCTGACCCGTGTCGATGTGCTGAACGGCGATCTCGGGCATCGCGGGCGGGTCGACACGCAGCACGTCAGCCCCGAGGAGTGCGAGGCTCCGTGTGGCCACAGGCCCCGCGATCACCCGCGTGAGGTCGAGAACCCGGATGCCCGACAGTGGCCCTCCGGGTCGGTCGCGCGGCTGGCGGGTCGCCTCGCGACGATCCACGAGGTGGTCGCTGACGACAACGCCCTCCGGCGGTGTCCACTCACCGGGCTCGCGTACCCGCACGGCGAGCGCCCCCACGGGCCACGCGGCCTCTTCGACGTCTGTGGCGTCGAGACCCGAGACTTTCGCGGCGAAGTCGGCGGCCGTCGCGGTGTCGTCGAGTCCCATCGCGAGGCAGAGACGTCGTCGGTGATGGGGGTAGTTCGCGTGGGTGCGAATCCACCCGTCGCGGGTGGGAAAGAATCCGGAGAGCTCGGCGAACATCTGCACGGGCTGGCCGTTCTGGCGCAGGAGCCGGTCGCTTCCGTAGGCGCCCGCGATGCGATCCGCATCCAGGGACCACCGTCGGGGAGGGCTGCCGGCCGCGACGAAGTAGTCGTTGATCGCCCCGACGAAATCGGCCACGCTGCGCGAAGCCAGCCCCGCGACATCCAGATTCGACGGGAGGAGTAGTCGCAGACGCGCCATGTCGGGCAACCGAACGAGACGATCATCGTGCTGAGCCGGGGACTCGAAGCGGGTCATGCGAGGACATTACTCCCGTGCGGTCAGCACATGGTCGGTTCGAGGACAACCCCTGACAGCCCGCTCGACGACCTCGTAGCGTGAAGAGCACGCACACGAGAAAGGCACGTCTATGACACGGTTCGGATACACCCTCATGACAGAGCAGAGCGGCCCGAAGGAGCTGGTGGGCTACGCCGTCGATGCCGAGCGAGCAGGGTTCGACTTCGAAGTCTCGAGCGATCACTACTCACCCTGGTTGACCGAGCAGGGTCACGCCTCGTATGCCTGGTCGATGCTCGGTGCCGTCGCTCAGGCCACCGAACGGGTGGAACTCGCCACCTATGTGACCTGCCCGACCATGCGCTACCACCCCGCAGTGATCGCCCAGAAGGCAGCCACGATGCAGCTGTTGAGCGATGGCCGATTTATTCTGGGACTCGGATCCGGCGAGAACCTCAACGAGCACGTCGTCGGCGAAGGGTGGCCGTCGGTCGCGCCACGCCAGGACATGCTCGAGGAGGCGGTGACGATCATCCGTCAGCTGCACACCGGCGATCTCGTCACGTGGGAGGGCGAGTACTTCCGCGTCGACTCGGCCCGCATCTGGGATGTGCCCGAGGGCGGGGTCCCCATCGGACTGGCCGTGTCGGGCGAGAAATCGATCGAGCGGTTCGCCCCTCTCGGTGATCACCTCATCACGACCGAGCCGTCGGCGGAGCTCGTCTCCGGCTGGGCGGCGGCGCGCTCGGGAGGCGCACCCTCGCGGTCGATCGGGCAGATCCCGATCAGCTGGGCGCCTGACAAAGAGGATGCGATTGCCCGGGCTCACGAGCAGTTCCGCTGGTTCGCGGGTGGCTGGGCGGTGAACGCGGACCTGCCGACTCCCGCGGGCTTCGAGGGCGCCACTCAGTTCGTGCGTCCTGAGGATGTGGCGGCGCAGATCGCCTGCGGTCCCGATCTCGACGAACTCGCCGAGAGCGTGCGCCCGTACCTCGACGCCGGGTTCACCGACGTGGCGATCGTGCAGATCGGCGATGAGCTGCAGCAGCGATTCCTCGACGAGGTCGCCGAACCACTGCTGGAGAAGCTCCGCGCACTCTAAGCGCGAAATATTCGTCGAGGGGACCGGGCATAGAACTCGAGCCGAGATTGTTGCACACGCGCAACCTCCTCTCGAAAGGCACCACCCGGCCTATGGCCCCCTCGACGAATACACCCGAACCCACCGATGACCGCAGCGAACGAGAACGCCGCCAGCGGGCGCGACTAAGCCGCACCCCGAGCGAACGGGCGATCGTCTTCACACTGGCGCTGACCGGCCTGACGGCAGCGGTGATGCAGACCCTGGTCACGCCCATCACGCCGGAGCTGCCCACACTGCTCGACACCTCCAGCTCGAACGCGACCTGGGTGCTCACGGCCACCCTTTTGGCAGCGGCCATCACCACTCCGATCTCCGGTCGGCTTGGCGACATGTTCGGCAAACGTCGCATCACGCTGCTGCTTCTCGCCATCACGATCGTCGGCTCGATCGTCTGTGCACTGGCACAGGACGTGACCGTGCTCATCGCCGGTCGAGCGCTCCAGGGTGTCGGACTCGGCGTGATCGCGCTCGGTATCAGCATTCTGCGCGATGTACTGCATCCCAAGCGGTTGGGTGCGGCGGTCGCGCTGGTCAGCTCGACCCTCGGAATCGGAGGCGCTCTGGGCCTGCCGGTGGCGGCCTTCGTCGCCGACACGTTCGATTGGCACGTGCTGTTCTGGATGGCGACCGCGCTGTCGGCTCTCGCGTTCGTGCTCGTCCTCTGGATCATCCCGGTCTCCACGCTGCGCACGGGCGGCTCATTCGATTTCATCGGAGCGATCGGATTCGGAATCGGACTCGTGGCGATCCTGCTCGCTGTCTCGAAGGGCAGTGAGTGGGGCTGGGCGACGCCGGGAACGATCGGCCTCTTCGCCGGGGGAGCCGTCGTCCTCATCGTCTGGGGCGTCTACGAGCTCCGCGCATCCAACCCACTGATCGATCTTCGGATCGCCGCGCGCCGACCGGTGCTGCTGACCAACCTGGCCTCGATCACCGTGGGCTTCGCCTACTTCGCCAGCGTCGCCGTTCTGCCGCAACTCCTCGAGGCGCCCACCGACACGGGTGTCGGTCTCGGGCAGACGCTGTTCATCGCCAGCCTCTGCCTGATGCCCAGCGGAATCGTGATGTTCTTCCTCTCGCCCATCGCCGCGCGGTTGTCGGCAAGCAGGGGTCCGCGAACGTCTCTCGTTCTGGGCTCGTTCATCATCGCCGTGGGCTATGTGCTGGCCGTCGGTCTGATGACGGAGGTCTGGCACGCGGTGCTCGTCGCCACCGCGGTGGGATTCGGTGTGGGCTTCGCGTATGCCGCAATGCCCACACTCATCATGCACGCGGTGCCGGCCTCGGAGACCGCGGCGGCGAACGGGTTCAACTCGGTGATGCGCACGCTCGGCTCGACGATCGCAGCTGCCGTCATCGGGGTGATCCTCTCGTCGCACGTCGACATCGTGGGAGAGCGTGCCGTTCCCACAGCCGCGGCATTCCAGTGGTCGTTCGGTCTCGCGGCCGCCGTCGCCCTCGCGGGCGCAATCCTCGCGCTCTTCCTGCCTCGACGCGAGACGATCTACACGACGGCGAGCATCCCCATCGTCACGCCCGGCAAGGACTGATCACTCGGGCCGGGTCTCGTCACTCAGCCATGAATTGAGCTCGGCCGTCAGGGCGTCGTCGACGGGCATGGCTCGGCCGTCGAGAGTGTGTACCGCTACGGCCTGACGTACGCTCGACACGAGCCACAAGGCGTCGCACGTCGATAGGTCGGCAGCCCTGATGCCGGCGAATCTCGTTCGGTACCCCTTCGACTCGAAGAACCCGAACGTGGTGGCCTGCGTCGTTCCAGCCAGGATCCCCGTCTCTACGCCAGGGGTCTCGACCAGGTCGCCGCGGCGCACGATAAGACTCGACGTCGGACCCTCGAGTGCGAGTCCATCGGTCGACGTGAAGATCACGTCGTCGGCGCCGCGTCTGGATGCCTCGCGCAGGGCCGCCGCGTTCGTCGCGTACGACAGATGCTTGGCCCCGAGCAGCAGCCACGGCGCACCGTCGGCGGCATCGCTCGCGTAGCCTCGGTCGAGGGTGACCACGGAGACGCCGCTGCGCCTGATAGCTGTGAAATCGCGGGCGGGTCGTGCGAGCAGCCAGGCCGTGGGGGAGCTGTCAGCATTCTCGACTCCCCGGGTCATGACCAGAGTGACGGCGAGACGGTCGACGGCGTCGTGTGTCTCGATCGCTCGGGCCAGAGCGGTCGTCCAGATCGACCGGTCGATGAGCGGCAGGTCGAGCGCCCCCGCCGACGCCTCGAGACGGTCGAAGCGGGCCGCGAGGGCGGGCATCCGGCCTGCGATGACGCTGATGCTCTCGAAGATGCCGTCACCGCGCGTGGCGCCCCAGTCAGTGACGTTCACCTGCGGCTGGCGAGGATCCCCTCGTCGAAAGCCCGATGCGTCGACGAAGAACAGGACGGGCGAGGCAGTCACGAGCGCCCCCTGTCGATGGCGTGCAGTTCGACCTCTCGCAGTTCGGCGGCGTCGGCCACCGCCGTGAGAAAGGTGCAGTGCGGTTGCCTGCGGCGGTCGGTGGGTGAGCCGGGATTCAGCAGGCGCAGACCGTTTGTCGCGGAGGAGTTCCACGGGATGTGGCTGTGGCCGAAGACGAGGACGTCTTCGTCGACGAACGTTTGCGCCATTCGCTCGTCGCGCCCGATCGACGCCCCTGTCTCGTGAACCATCGCGAATCGCACTCCCTCGATCTCGAATCGTGCGATCTCGGGCAGTCGTGACCGGAGCTCCGGGCCGTCGTTGTTGCCGTACACGCCGATCAGGCGTTGGGATCGAGCCTCGAGTGCGTCGAGCGTCGCCTCGTCGACCCAGTCGCCGGCGTGCAGGACGACATCGGCCGTGTCGATTGCAGACCACAGCTCAGGCGGTAGCGCCTTCGCACGTTTCGGCAGATGAGTGTCGGCGATGATGACTAGTCGGGTGCTCACCCGTTCAGTCTGGCAGCGCGGGTGGGATTGAATAAGGGGGTGACCCATCCCCAGCGCGACCTCATCGCCGCCCTCCGTTCAGACCTCACCGCGGCGGGATTCACCGTTTCCGCCCTCTCCGGCCTGTGGGGCCCGGACGCGGATGCGGCACTGCACCGCAACCAGCGCGTGCCGGCGCTCAGAGCGTTGTCCGCGCTGAAGCGCACGCTCGGCCGATCCACGCCGACGGCCACACTCGCGGAGCTGTTCGTTCTCGGCCTGCCCGTGTCGCCCGCGATGCTCGCTGAAGCCCTGCCGACCCTAGGACTCCAGGGCGCCTCCGAGCTCAGGTTGATCTCGTCGGTGGGCGAGCGAGACGAGAGCGTGCGGCCGACAGCCGATCTGCGCCTCTACAGCTTCATCGACCAGCTCGGAGTCGGCAGCTGGTGGATCGTCTCGGACCTCGGCGAGTTGTCTCTCGGACACGCCGTCGGCGAAGATCACGTGCTGGGTGTGGGAGGCGCCTCTCTCACCTTGAGCGGACTCATGATCCAGCGGCCCGTCGACGCCGCGCTCGACCTCGGAACCGGGTGCGGCATCCAGGCCATGCATGCGGCGCGGCACGCGCGCCGGGTCGTGGCAACCGATATCTCCGCCCGTGCGCTCGACGTAGCCGCCCTGAACGCCGAGCTGAACGAATTCGAGAACATCGAGTTTCGGCTCGGCAGCCTCTTCGAGCCCGTCGCCGATGAGACCTTCGACCAGATCGTCTCGAATCCGCCCTTCGTCATCACGCCCCGAGCCGAGGGAGTGCCGAGCTACGAGTACCGCGATGGCGGCATGGTCGGCGACGCCCTCGTGCAGCACGTCATGCGCCACGCGAGCGAATACCTCGCCCCGGGCGGCATCGCGCAGTTCCTCGGCAACTGGGAGTACGCGCGTGGGCAGGCGGGCCTCGATCGAGTGAACGGATGGCTCGACGAAGCGACCGATCCTCTCGTCGACGCCTGGGTCATCGAACGAGATGTGCAGCACATCGACGAATACGCAGAGACCTGGATCAGAGACGGAGGCACCACCCCGGCTTCGCCGGAGTTCGACCGTCTCTACGGAGCGTGGCTCAACGACTTCGAACACCGCGGGGTCGATCACGTAGGGTTCGGCTACGTCACGCTTCGGCGACCGGATGCGGTGGCGCCCGACATACCCGCGGCCCCGCTGCGCCGTCTCGAGCAGCTGCACGGCCCGCTCGGGGGTTCCGGCTCCGGACTCGGCGCACATCTGGCGGAGTGCCTCGACGGACACGACTGGCAAGCCGCGCGCGATGATGCCGAACTCGCCTCGGCGACGCTCGTCGTGGCATCCGATGTGACCGTGGAACGGCACTACTGGCCCGGCGACGACGACCCCACGGCCATGATCTTGAGGCAGGGAGGCGGATTCGGTCGACAGACCCCGATCGACACCGGGCTCGCCGCTCTCGTCGGCGCGTGCGATGGGGAACTCACGGTCGGATCCATCTGCGCCGCGCTCGGCCAACTGCTCGAGGTCGACGAGCGAGCCCTCGAAGCGGAGTTGCTGCCGCTCGTGCGTTCTCTTCTCGACGACGCGATACTGCTCCCGAACTGAGGCGTCTGGCCCCGGCGAGGCTCAGGGGTGCCGGGACTCCACGCGGGCCGATGCCGTGACCCCGAAGACGAGAAGCACCACGACCGAGGCGGACACGACGATGAGCGGCGCCGACCATCCGCCGGTCGCCTCGTGCACCGCGCCGACAATCGAGGGCCCCGTTGCCGCCAACAGATAGCCGCCGCCCTGCACGAACGCGGACATGCCCCTCGCCTGATCGTTGCTGGTCGACATGCGCACGATGATGATGAAGACGATCGTGATGCCGCCGCCCTGCGCGGCACCGCCGACGACCGACCAGAGGGGCCAGAGCTGAGGCGCGAGCAGCAGCCCCACCGGCATGGCCAACCAGAGCGCGCCGACGAGCCCGACCACCGAGCCAGGACGCCAACGGTTGGCGAGCACCGGCACGCCCAGAGCTCCGACCACTGCCAGAAGCTGGAACACCGACGAGCTGGCCCCGGCTGATTTGGGGTCGAGGCCTTGCACCTCGTGGAGGATCGTCGGCAGCCACGTGGTGATGCCGTAGTACGAGAAAGCCTGTCCGCCGAACGCGAGCATGAGCAGCCACGCGGTGAGGCTCCTGTACGAGGCAGAGTGCACGGGTGCCGACTCGGTGGTCTCGGTGGTGATTGCTCGATCGCCGAGGACCGATCGGCGCCAGCCTGCGGCCTGGCCCCAGACGAGGATGGCGACGACGACGAGTACGGCCCACGCGGTGATAGCAGCCCGCCAGCCCAGCCAATCAGCCAGGGGAGCGGTGCCGAGCGAGGTCAGCATGGCGCCCACGTTGAGCGTCGCCGTATAGACACCGGTCACGATGCCGACCCTCGACGCGGGGAAATCGCGTCGAACCACGACGGGGACGACGACGTTGCCGATCGTGATGGCGATGCCGATCACCAGGGTTCCGATCACCGCGACGGCGAACCCGCCCTGAGCCCGGATCAGGGTGCCGATGAGGATCCCGGTCAACGAGATGAGCACGGCCCGCTCGGGTCCTGCGCGCCCGATCAAGGCTGCGGCCAGCGGAGTGGCCAGGGCGAAGCAGAGAACGGGAAGGCTCGTGAGCAGGCCCGCGGTCGCCGCCGACAGGCCGAGCTCGTCTCGGATCTGCCCGATCACCGGAGCGATCGCGACGATCGGTCCGCGCAGATTGAGCGCGAAGAGTACGACCGCCGCCAGCAGGAACCACGGCATCGCGCGGGCAAGGGATCCGGTGTCGCGCGTTCTCATCACCGTCCATTATCTCCAACGGCCGAGTGGCACAGCCCCACCCCAGCCCGACCGGGGAAGATGGATGGACGACACGTGAGAAAGGACATCCCATGGGCTTCCTCGACAGGCTGCTCGGTCGCGAACCGGAGCAGGCACCGCAGGGCACGACCGGATCGGTCCCCGACTACGGCACTCCTCCTGGCGCGGTGAAGGACGCGACGCCGGACGGCCGATCAGACGACGAGATCGCGCTCGAACGCTACCGCTACCTTCTGAGAACCGCGCCGCCCGAGACGATCGAGCAGGTGCACGAAGAGGCCTTCGCCCGTCTGACACCGGATCAGCGGGCTCAGGTGTTCGCTCAGCTCAGTGCGGAGGCTCCGCAGGGTGAGGCACCTCGCGACGCGGGAGCCCCGGCACTCGCACAGGCGGCGACCCGGTCTGAGTTGCGCAATCCCGGAACGCTCGAGCGGTCGCTTGGCGCGCAGAACCAGGCAGGCGGGCCGGGCTTCGGGTCGGGCATGGGATCGATGTTCGCGGGGTCGCTCCTCGGCAGCGTGGCCGGCATCGTCATCGGCAGCGCAGTCGCCCAGGCGTTCATACCCGATCTGGGCAGCAACGAGACCGCCGGTGCCGACGCTTCCGGCGGCGACGGCGGCGGATTCGGCGACGGCGGTGGAGACTTCGGCGGCGGGGACTTCGGCGGAGGATTCGACTTCTAAGGGCGCTTTGTGGGCGCGGCCGCGACCGGGTAGTCCGCGGCGTAACGCGCGAGAACGTCCGCGACCGGCGCATCCAGAACCAGCGAACCCTTGTCGAGATAGAGCCCGCGGGTGCAGAAGCGCCTGAGGTCTTTCTCGTTGTGGGAGACGAAGAATAGAGTGCGGCCTCCGGCGAGCAGTTCCTCGATGCGTCGGTAGCACTTCTCTCGGAATGCCTTGTCACCCACGGCGAGCACCTCGTCCACGAGAATGATCGGCTCCTCGAGTTGAGAGATCACCGAGAAGGCGATCCGCACCTTCATGCCGCTGGAGAGATGCTTGTAGGGCGTGTCGAGGAAGTCGCCGATCTCGGCGAACTCGATGATGCGAGCGAAGCGCTCGTCGATCTGCGCCTTGGTCATGCCGTGCAGCCCGGCGGTGAGATAGACGTTGTCGCGAACAGAGAGGTCGTCGACGAATCCTCCGGTGATCTCGATGAGCGGGGCGACCCCTTCACCCACGCGCACGGTTCCCTCGTCGGGCAGGACGACCTCGGCGACGAGTTTGAGGAGGGTGGACTTACCCTGACCGTTGCGACCGATCACTCCGATGGCCTCGCCCTGTCGCACCGTGAAGCTCACGTTGCGCAGAGCCCAGAACTCGTCTGGCCGCGAACGACGCAGACGCCCCGCGAAGAGATCCTTGAAGTTGCGGCGTGATCGCCGGTTTCGTTTGAACCGGATGCCTGCATCGGCGACGGTGATGACGGGGGAGTCGTTCATCAGATCTCTTTCAGTACAGCGCGTTCGGTGCGCCGGAACACGAGGATGCCAATGAGAAGAACGAGAACGCTCATCGCCGCGCTCACGCCGACGAGGAACCAGTCGAGCTGTTCGGGGAAGAATGCCGATCGATACAGCGAGAAGATTCCACTGAGCGGATTGAATGCCGCGAAGACGTGCAGCTGAGCCGGCAGATCCGTGGTGCTGTAGATGATCGGGGAGGCATAGAAGAGTGCGCGTAGAGCGAGCTTCACCGCTCGTTCGAGGTCACGGAAGAACACGACGAGCGGCGCGACGATGAGGCCGACGCCGACCGTGAGGACGCCTTGGATGAGGATCGCGACCGGGAAGAGGAGGACCTCGATGTGCAGAGTCGCGCCGGAGAAGATGGCGAACACCGCCAGCACCGGCAGGCTGGCGAGGAACTCGATTCCCTTCGAGAGCACGAGCCTGTTCACCCAGATGGTGCGGGGGATCTTCGTCGAGCGGATGAGCTTCGCTTCGCGGAGGAACGCGCGCGTGGCGTCGGCGGTGGTCCCGTTGAACCACATCCAGGGCAGCAGCGCGGCCAGGAGGAAGACGATGTACGGGTCTTCGCCGACGGACTTCTGGAAGACCTGCGTGAAGACGAACCAGTAGATCAGCGCCATGACGAGCGGATCGAGGATCGACCAGACGTACCCCAGAGCCGACGTCGAGTAGCGAACGCGCAGGTCTCGTCTGGTCAGGAGCCAGAGGGCGTTGCGATATCGCGCGAACGGAGTGCGCTGGTTCGGCCGCACCTCGCTGAGCGTCGTCGTCACGTGCCGGTTCTCATTTCTTGTCGAAGAACAACGCTCCACTCTATCCCGCACACGAATAATGCCCCCTCACGCCGATCAGTGATCGAAATGAGGGGGCACGAAGTCGGGGTCGGTCGATTCATACGCCGAGCGCGTGGGTCACACGAAGAGGTTCGCGCGCTCCAGGTCTTCGGCGAAGTCGACCTCGACGGCGTAGAGATCGGAGATGTCGACGGGCTCGACCAGCAGTCGGTTCTGCTCGATGGCGAGTTCGATGCCGCGCTCGAAGTAGTCCTGATCGCCGACCGCCTTGAGCTGGCGGAGCAGCGTGGCCTTGTCTGCTGCCGAGATGTAGTTGATGCCGACAGCCTCACCGAGGCCACCCTTCACTGTCTTCGACAGTTCTTTGATGTAGCCCTCGGCGCTGGTCGTGTACTTGACTTCCTCGTCGGACACCTTGGAGGTGTTGACGGTGACGAACGACTGATCGCGGGCGATCATCGCGGCCGCGCGGTCGAGAACGGCGGGGTCGAAGACCACGTCGCCGTTCATCCACAGGACGCCGCCGGGCCCCGATGCCTGGAGAGCGCGCATGAGGCTCTTCGAGGTATTGGTCTGGTCGTACTGCTCGTTGTAGACGAACGACGCCTGGGGGAAAGCCTCGATGATGTGCTCGAGCTTGTAGCCGACGACGATCGTGACCTTGGCGTTGTTGCCGAAGGCGTGATGGATGTTGTCGAATTGCTGGCCCATGATCGTACGGCCATCATTGAGTTCGGTGAGCGGCTTGGGAAGGGTGCGGCCGAGTCGGCTACCCATTCCCGCTGCGAGGATGACTACCTGGGTGGTCACGATGGATCTCCTTGATGGTGCGGACGTGCTTGAGGACAAAAGTGCGCATCTACATAGGAGTCGAGAATTCAGAAACCGTTAAGCCGTATGAGAGGCGCTGGACACTCCGTCATGTCGTTGTTCACTGTATCGTGTCCCCCGTTTCGGGTCACGTGATGCTGGCTCATCGTTTCGTGTTCGTGATATAACCGTCAGCCATTTCTCGGGGTGTGAATTGACGGGTGAAAGCACATCACTGTGTGTCGGTGATGAATGCGAGTGTCGGTCTCGGCTGATACCTTAAGTTCGGTGAGCTCAGAGTCAGACATTTCCGCGACCGGGGGCGAAGGCAGCGAAGAGTTGAACGAGGAGTCGATTACCTCGGCAGCACAATCAGCTACCGGAGCCCAAGACGCAACGTCTCGGCCCTCGAAAACCGGCACCACAGCACGAAAACCGCGAGCCGCCAGAACATCGAAACCTCGTTCGGCGGGCGCGGAGCAGTCCTCTACGACGGTGAGACCGTCGCGCACGGCCAAGCCGCGCACCCAAGTCCGACCGGTGAAGCCTGCCGAACCAGGCGCCGACACGATCGGCGCAACCAGCGAAGAGGACGATGTGACGCCCCAGTCCCCGACCGACACGGCCGACAACGCTGTTGCCGATGACGCCGTGACCGACGGTGCCTCCGCCGAGGAAGCGATCGCCCAGGACTCTGAACCGAACGTGACCCCGGGCGAAGAAAGCGGCGACAAGACCGCTGGTGCCGAGACCGATCAGGCCGAGACCGGTCAGTCCGAGACCGATCAGCCCGAGGCCCCCGCTCAGAGCGCGGCCAAGCCCCGCCCGGCCTCACCTCGATCTCCCCGTGCTCGCAGCACCAGCGCCTCGCGCGCCGCGGCCGGTGCAGACCGCGTGCCCTCCGCGCCCCGCGCCCCACGTAAGCCCGCAGCGCCGCGCGCGAAAGCCGCACCGTCGGCATCCGATGCCCCCATCGTTCTCGACCCGACGGCCGCGCCGATCAGCAAAGCGGCGAAGAAGCCGGCACCGAAGGCCGTCAGGCTCACGGCAGCCCAGAAGAAGGCAGCCGCGCTGGCCGAGGCAGAGGCGGCTGAGCGCGCTGCGTTCCGTGCGCAGCAGCCGGTCGTTCTCTCGATCAGCCGCTTGGTCAAGAAGTTCGGCAGCACGACGGCGGTAGACGGCATCGACCTCGAGGTCCGACAGGGAGCGTTCTACGGAATCGTGGGCCCGAACGGTGCGGGTAAGACCACAACGCTCTCGATGGTCACGGGTCTCCTCCGACCAGACTCGGGCACGATCACGATCAACGACCTCGATGTCTGGGCAAACCCGGCGCAGGCCAAGAAGATCATCGGTGTGCTTCCTGATCGGCTCCGACTGTTCGATCGTCTCACCGGTCGACAGATGCTCTATTACGCAGGCACCCTCCGCGGTCTAGACAACAAGTCGGTGCGCGAGCGCAGCGATGACCTCGCGGCGGCCTTCGGGCTCGAGGATGCCCTGGGGCGCCTCGTCACCGACTACTCGGCGGGAATGACGAAGAAGATCGCTCTTGCCGCGGCAATGATCCACTCGCCTCGCATCCTCGTTCTCGACGAGCCGTTCGAGTCCGTCGACCCCGTGTCTGCGGCCAACGTGATCGAGATCCTGCAGAAATATGTCGAGACCGGCGGAACGGTTGTTTTGTCGAGCCACAGCATGGACATGATCCAGCGCGTGTGCGACGGAGTCGCGATCATCGTTCAAGGGCAGGTTCTGGCGCAGGGCACGGTCGATGAGGTCAGGCGCGGCGGCACACTGGAAGACCGCTTCGTCGAGCTCGCCGGTGGGCGCAAGGCAGCGGAAGGCATGGAATGGTTGCTGAATTCCTCAAACTGAAGCTGAGGCTTCTCGGCAACACGTTCAACCGCACCCCTAAGCAGAACGTCGGTGTCGTGGCGAGCGTCGTCGTCGCCGTTGCTCTGACGGTCGTGTGCGTGTGGGTGCTCTCGTCGGTGGTTCCCGGATCCGAAGAGGCGCGAACCACGATTGTGATCGGTGGATCGGTCATCGTCTTGGCCTTCATCGTCGGGCCACTGGTCTCCACCGTGCCCGATCCACTCGACCCCCGCAATTTCGCCCTCTTCGGCATTCCCGCGTCGACACTGGCGCGCGGTCTGGCCGTCGCGGGCCTCGTCGGTCTGCCCGTCATCCTGACCCTGATCGTGGCCGTGTCGACCCTTCAGGTGTGGTCGCAGAACGCGGCGACCATTCTGTTGGCCGTCCTCGCCGTTCTCCTCGTCGTCGCCACGGCGGTTCTCGCGTCGCGTGTCACGTCGCTCCTCGCCGCCATCGGCCTCGCCACCCGCCGGGCTCGAGAGACGGCCACGCTTGTGACCGTCGTCCTTCTCGTGCTCGTATCGCCCGCCGTCGTCCTCTGGGTCAGCGTCAACTGGGGTCGAGACGGTTCGGGCCTCGCCGGTGCTGCGGCCGACGCGCTGAGTTGGAGTCCTCTCGGCGCCGCGTGGGCTCTTCCGGCCGATGCCGCGAGAGAGATCCCTGCCGGCGAGATCGCCCTCAAACTCCTCATCGCTCTCGCCTTCGTCGCGTTGCTCTGGGTGTCGTGGAGAGCCCTCGTCGCCCGAGTGCTGGTCACCGCCCAGCGCAACATTCCCGAGCGTGAGCACGCGAACCTCGGGTGGTTCGCTCGAACACCCACCACTCGCACGGGTGCCGTGGCAGCTCGGAGCTTCACCTACTGGGCGCGCGACGCCCGGTACCCGGTTCCCGTGATCGGCGTCTTCGGATTCCTCGTCGTCGTGTTCCTCGCTTTTGTGATCGCCGGAATCCCGCTCACGTATCTGGTCTTGCTCACGGTGCCGGCGCTGTGTGTGACGCTGGCGTTCTCGGTGCACAACGACGTCGCCCTCGACAACTCGGCTGTCTGGCTCCATGTCTCCGCCAGCCGCGTCGGCTTCGCCGATCGTATGGGGCGTACCGCTCCCGTTCTCGCGATGGGCATTCCCCTCATCGCGGTGGGATCTGTCGCTGCGGCGTTCTTCGCCGACAGCTTCGCGACGCTGCCCGCGATCCTGGGGGTCAGCACAGTCCTCCTGCTCGCAGGGCTGGGAGTCGGAAACCTCCTCTCATCGCTGTTTCCCTACCCTGCGGTTCGTCCCGGCGACGGGCCGTTCTCGCAGCCCCAGGTCGGCGGCGGTACGGGATTCGTGGTGCAGATCGCCTTCGTTCTTCTGACGGCGCTGTTCACGGCGCCGTCGGTCGTCTACGCGATCCTCGGCCTCCTGGGCGACGAGTCGGCCTTCTGGCCGTCGCTGTGGTGGGGGGCAGGCGCGGGTGTGGTCGTGTTCGTCGCCGGAACCGTCGTCGGCGGCGCGATCTTCGATCGTCGCGGCCCGGACATTCTCGCGGCCGCCCTGCGCAACTGACACCTCGCAGCTCGGAGCACCGCGGGTTGCGTGCAGGGTCACCGCTGCGCTCGGTGAAATTAGACTGGTCGCATGAGTCACGTTCCTCACATCAGTCCAGCAGCCAGCATCGCCGATCCCGGCGGACCCCGCGAGGGTGGCGGCACATCGACTCTCGACCGCGAACTCGAGGAGTTGCTAGAGCAGGAGACGATCGAACCAGGCGACCACGAGCGGTTCTCTCACTACGTCAAGAAAGAACAGATTCTCGAATCTGCGATGACGGGTAAGCCGGTCAAGGCGCTGTGCGGCAAGAAGTGGCTGCCCGGTCGTGATCCTGAGAAATTTCCGGTGTGCCCCGACTGCAAGCGCATCTACGAGGGCCTGAAGCCCGAATAGGCGCTCCGTTCGATCAGACGTAGACGGTGGGGATGATGGGCTCGCCCCGGCCCAGACGGAACGCCTGGTCGGGGAGTTCGGCGATGGCGTCGGCTCTGTGGGTGCGAGCCAGCTCAACGCCCTCCGGGCCCGTGTAGCGGGCGTCGACCTCGCCCCTCTCGATGAGGGTGACGAGCAGGTCGCGAGCTGAGCTGTTCGACACCGCGGAATCGCCGACGTCGATCGTCTCGGCAACCGCTCGACCGAGGTCGTTCATCGTTCGCACCGGATGCTTGCGCCCACCCACCGTGGCCTTCTCGGCCGATTTCTTGGCGACGGAGACCCATGCGCCCTCGGCATCTTTATGCGCCACGAGCTTGTAGACCATACCGGCGGCGGGGGAGCCGGATCCGGTCACGACAGACGTTCCCACCCCGTAGGAGTCGACAGGCGATGCGGCCAACGCAGCGATGGTGTATTCGTCGAGATCGTTGGTCACGGTGATCTTGGTGCCCTGGTTGCCGAGGGAATCGAGCTGTTCCCGAACGGCGGTGACGAGGGAGGGCAGGTCGCCCGAGTCGATGCGGACCGCTCCCAGCTCGGGCCCCGCGACGCGCACGGCGAGCTCGACGCCCTTGTGTACGTCGAAGGTGTCGACGAGCAGCGTCGTCGATGGCCCGAGCGCGTCGACCTGGGCCTGGAACGCGGCTTCCTCGCTGTCGTGCAGCAGGGTGAACGAGTGGGCGGCCGTGCCCATCGTGGGAATGCCCCAGGTGCGCCCTGCCTCGAGGTTCGAGGTGGCGCCGAACCCCGCGATGTAGGCGGCGCGCGCAGCCGCTACGGCAGATCTTTCGCCTGTGCGGCGCGAACCCATCTCCGCGAGTGGGCGCCCGGCCGCCGCCGAGACCATGCGGGATGCTGCACTCGCCACCGAGGAGTCGTAGTTGAGAACGCTCAGGATGAGCGTCTCGAGGATGACTCCCTCTGCGAAGGTCGAGTCGACGATGAGGATGGGGGAGTTGGGGAAGTAGACCTCTCCCTCCCGGTATCCGGTGATCGTGCCGCGAAAACGGTAGTCGGCGAGCCAGTCGAGCGCGGCGGTGCGCACGATGCCCTCCCTGCTCAGCCATTCGAGTTCGGCGTCGCCGAATCGGAAGGCCTCGATCAGTTCGAGCAGACGCCCTGTACCTGCCACGATTCCGTATCGACGCCCCTGGGGGAGCCGGCGCGCAAAGGCTTCGAAAACGCATTCCCGCTCGTGCGTTCCGGCCTGGATGGCCGCATCGAGCATCGTGAGTTCGTAACGGTCGGTGAGAAGCGAAGAGGCGTCGGTCACTCGGCAAGCATATCCGCGGCCCGCGCGCGCAGTAGTCTTGACGGGTGAGTGATGCGCCGATCGGAGTCTTCGATTCCGGCGTCGGCGGCCTCTCCGTGGCTCGGTCCATCCGCGATCAGTTGCCCCGGGAATCCATCACCTACATCGGCGACACCGCTCGATCACCGTACGGACCGCGACCTCTCGCCGAGGTCAGGCAGTTCGCGCTCGAGGCGCTTGACACGCTGGTCGCGCAGGGCGTGAAGATGCTCGTCATCGCGTGCAACACGGCCTCCGCCGCGATGCTGCGCGATGCCCGCGAACGGTACTCGGTTCCCGTCGTCGAAGTGATCCAGCCCGCGGTTCGCGCCGCCGTATCGTCGACGAGAAATCTCAAGGTCGGAGTCATCGGCACCGAGGGAACGATCCGCTCCCGCGCGTACAACGACGCGTTCGCCGCGGCCCCGCACCTCGAACTCTTCACTCAGGCGTGCCCGAGATTCGTCGAATTCGTCGAGGCGGGCGACACGACGAGTCGTGAGCTCTTCGCCGTCGCCGAGCGCTACCTCGCCCCGCTTCGTGAGCACGATATCGACACACTCGTGCTCGGCTGCACCCACTACCCCTTCCTGAAGGGGGCGATCTCCTACGTGATGGGAGAGGGTGTACGTCTTGTCTCGAGCGACACCGAGACGGCGAACGATGTGTTCCGCGAACTCGTGAGCCGCGGAATCGAGCGCACGTCGTCGCCGCCGCCAGTGCACCGCTACGAGGCGACCGGCGCGAGCGCCGACGAATTCATGCGGCTCGCAGACCTGATGCTCGGCCGCCAGGTCGAGACCGTCGAGTTCGTCGAGACCGGCGTCATCACCCTTCCCCCCATCCACTGATCCCCTCCTGGAGACACCATGTCGAACGATTCCCGCAAAGACGGCCGCACCGCCAGCCAGCTGCGCCCCATCACGATCGAGCGTGGGTGGAGCGACCAGGCCGAGGGTTCGGCCCTGATCTCGTTCGGCAAGACGAAGGTGCTCTGCACCGCGTCGTTCACCAACGGGGTGCCCCGCTGGAAGCAGGGCAAGGGCCAGGGGTGGGTCACGGCCGAGTACTCGATGCTTCCGCGCTCGACCAACGACCGCATGGATCGCGAAGCCGTCAAAGGCAAGATCGGCGGACGCACGCACGAGATCTCGCGACTGATCGGCCGTAGCCTGCGTGCGGTCGTCGATATGAAGGCTCTCGGCGAGAACACCATCGTCATCGACTGCGACGTGCTGCAGGCAGACGGGGGTACCCGCACGGCGGCGATCACCGGTGCGTACGTGGCGCTGGTCGATGCCATCGAGTGGGCTCGCACCAAGAAGTTCATCGGTCAGAAGTCGCAGCCCGTCATCGACAGCCTGTCCGCGGTGTCGGTCGGCATCATCGACGGCGTTCCGATGCTCGATCTCGCCTATGTCGAGGACGTGCGCGCGGAGACCGACATGAACGTAGTCGTCACGGGCCGAGGACTCTTCGTCGAGGTGCAGGGCACAGCCGAGGGCGCGCCCTTCGATCGCGCCGAACTCGATGCCCTTCTCGACCTCGCGCTGGCGGGCACGGCCGAGCTGGCCGAGATCCAGGCGAGGGTTCTCGGATCGGGCGAATGAGCATCCGGGTCGTTCTGGCGACGCACAACGCGCACAAGGTCGAGGAATTCCAGAAGATCCTGGCGGCCGAGATCCCCGAACTCGAGATTGTCGCGTACGACGGGCCGGAGCCGATCGAAGACGGCGTCTCGTTCGCCGACAACGCTCTGATCAAGGCGCGGGTCGCGGCCGCCCACACCGGTCTTCCGGCCCTCGCCGACGACTCGGGCATCTGCGTCGACGTGCTCGGGGGAGCCCCGGGCATCTTCTCCGCGCGGTGGGCTGGTCACGGACGAGGAGCGACGGCGAACCTCGACCTCCTGCTCGACCAGCTGGCCGACATCAAGGACCCCCACCGCACAGGGTGGTACGCGTGCACCATCGCCGTGGTCGTGCCCGAACAGCCGGGCCGGGCCGCCAGCGAGCATCTCGCCGTGGGCGAATGGCCGGGCCGAATCGTGGATGCGCCGCGCGGCGAGAACGGATTCGGTTACGACCCGATCTTCGTGCCCGACGGAGGAGATCTCTCCGCTGCCGAGCTGACGCCCGAGCAGAAGAACGCCGACAGCCACCGCAGCAGAGCGTTCCGCGAACTGGTTCCCGTGTTGAGAATGAGCGTCATTCCTAACTAGCCGCGCCGCTAGGTGCAGCTCGCGTGGCTGCCTACGCTGGGAGGACGATGGCTCGCAGCGAACAACACTCCCACGGCTCCCACGACCACGCCTCGGCGACGACGAACCGGTCGCGCCTCGGCTGGGCGATCGCGATCGTCGCGACCGTCCTGATCGTCGAGATCGTCGGTGCCGTGGCCACGGGGTCGCTCGCCCTCCTCGCCGACGCGGGGCACATGGCATCCGATCTGATCGGGCTGATCGTAGCTCTCGTCGCGACCATCGTGGCGGCCCGACCCGCCACGGAGAGGCATAGTTTCGGCTTCCAGCGCGTGGAGGTCTTCGCCGCGTTGTTCAACGGGCTACTGCTGATCGGTGTCGCGGCATTCGTCGCCATCGAGGGAGTCTCTCGGCTCATCACGCCGGATGACGTGCAGATTCCTCCGGTGCCGTTGCTCGTCGTCGCTGCCATCGGACTGATCGCCAACTTCGCGGCGCTGATGCTGCTCCGAGGGGGCGCAAGCTCGTCGTTGAACATGCGGGGGGCCTACCTCGAGGTGTTCGGCGATCTGCTCGGGTCGGCGACCGTCATTGTCGCGTCGCTGGTGATCCTGTTCACAGGATTCGCCCCGGCCGATGCGATCGCGTCGCTGGTGATCGCCGCCATGATCATTCCGCGCGCCGTCTCGTTGCTGCGCGATGTCATCCGGGTTCTGCTTCAACAGACGCCCGTCGAGACCGACGTCGCCGAGATCCGCAGCCACATCCTCGCGGAAGAGGGCGTGGTTGATGTGCACGACGTGCACGTATGGGCCGTGACGACAGGCAAGAACATCTTCTCGGCGCACGTCGTGGTGGAGCCCGCCGTGTTCGAGCGCGGAGACTCCGGGCGGCTGCTGGATCGCCTGTCGATGTGCCTGTCAGCGCATTTCGACGTCAGACACTCCACGTTCCAGATCGAGCCCGCCGAGCACGCCCAGCACGAGGAGCACCTGCACCCGTAGGCGAGGTGTCCCCGTGCCGAGGGCCTACTTCTGCGGCAGAGCCTGAACGCCCAGCGTGCGGTACAACTCGACCTGCTGCACGGTCTCCAGCTCGGCCGGTGCGCCCGTGAGCGGGTCGTTGCCGCCACCCGACTTCGGGAAGGCGATGACATCGCGGATCGACTCCGTCGCTGCGAGCAGCGACACGACGCGGTCGAAGCCCATGGCGAATCCTCCGTGAGGCGGTGCACCGAACGCGAAGGCCTGCAGGAGGAAGCCGAACTTCTCCTGCGCCTCTTCTTCGCTGATGCCCATGATCTTGAACACGCGCTCCTGCAGCTCGCGAGTGTGGATACGGATGCTTCCGCCGCCGATCTCGTTGCCGTTGCAGACGATGTCATAGGCGTACGACAGGGCCGACTCGGGGTCGGAGTCGAACGTGTCGATGAACTCCGGCTTGGGCGAGGTGAAGGCGTGGTGCACTGCCGTCCACGCGCCGGCGCCGACCGCGACGTCACCGCTCGCGACCGCGTCGCCGGCGGGCTCGAAGAGGGGAGCGTCGACGACCCACGTGAAGGCCCAGGCTGCGGGGTCGATGAGGCCCTGGCGCTCTGCGATCTCGCCGCGGAGCGCACCCAGGAGTCCGCGTGATGCCTTGGCGGCGCCCGCTGCGAAGAAGATGCAGTCGCCGGGCTGAGCGCCGGCGTGGGCCACGAGGCCGGTGCGCTCGGCTTCGGACAGGTTCTTCGCGACCGGGCCACGCAGCTCTCCGTCTTCGCCGACGAGCACGTAGGCGAGCCCCTTGGCGCCGCGCTGCTTGGCCCACTCCTGCCATGCGTCGAGGGCACGGCGGGCCTGTCCGGCACCGCCGGGCATCACGACCGCACCCACGTAGGGTGCCTTGAAGATGGCGAAGTCGCTGCCCTCGAAGTACTCCGTGAACTCGACGAGCTCGAGGCCGAAGCGCAGGTCGGGCTTATCCGAGCCGAAGCGACGCATCGCCTCTGCGTAGGTCATGCGGGGCAGTGGCGTGGGGAGCTCGACATCGATCGTGCGCCACATGGCCCGCAGCACCTTCTCCGCGAGTTGGATGACCTGCTCCTGGTCGACGAAGCTCATCTCGACGTCGAGCTGCGTGAACTCGGGCTGCCTGTCGGCCCTGAAGTCCTCGTCGCGGTAGCAACGGGCGATCTGGAAGTACTTTTCGAACCCGCCGACCATGAGGAGCTGTTTGAAGAGCTGAGGGCTCTGTGGCAGCGCGTAGAACGTGCCGGGCTTGAGACGGGCGGGCACCAGGAAGTCGCGCGCGCCCTCGGGGGTCGAGTGGGTGAGGGTGGGCGTCTCGACCTCGACGAAATCCTCGTCGACGAGCACGTTGCGAACGGCGGCAGACACCTTGGAGCGCAGCTTCAGCGGGTACGCGGCGCTCTCGCGTCGAAGGTCGAGGTAGCGGTAGGCGAGGCGGGTCTCTTCGCCGGGTTCGTCGTCGAGCTGGAAGGGCAGGACGTCGCTGGCGGCCAGAACCTCGAGGCTTGTCGCCTGGATCTCGACCTCGCCCGAGGCGATGGTGGTGTTCACGTTGCCCGCGGGACGCTCGCGGACGATTCCCTTGACCGTCACGACGGACTCGACACGGAGGCTCTCGGCTGCCGCCACCAGCTCGTCACGGAATGTGACCTGGGCTATGCCGGACGAGTCACGGAGGTCGATGAAGGCGACGCCGCCGTGGTCGCGGATGCGCGCCACCCAGCCGGAGAGCATGACGTCGAGGCCCACGTCTTCGCGGGTGAGCGAGGACGCGTAGTTGGTTCTGTACATTGGTGCGAGCTTCCTAAGCCTCCGGCTTGTGGTCGAAGACGTCGGGGTCGAGTGCCAGATCTGCTTGAGCCTGGGCAGCCCCCGCAGCGTTGGCCTTTCGAGCCTTCATCGTCGACTGCACGTAGTGCCAGATCGTGGGGATGAGCGTCGCCGCGACTGCGGCGAGCAGGATGATGTCGATGTAGCTGGTGACGAAGTCCTTCACCGGGGGGATGTTCCCGATGAGGTATCCGATGAATGTCACACCCGCACCCCAGATGACGGCGCCGATGAGGTTGTACAGCGAGTACTTGCGGTAGTTCATGTGTCCGATGCCGGCGGCGATCGGAGCGAACGTGCGCACGATGGGAACGAAGCGGGCGAGGATGACGGCGAATGCGCCGTATTTCGTGAAGAACGCGTTGGTTCGCTCGACGTTTTTGATACTGAAGAGGCCGGACTCCTTGCGCTCGAAGAGGCGCGGTCCAAACTTGTGACCGATGAGGTACCCCACCTCGCCACCCGCGAAGGCGGCAAAGCCGATGGCCAGACACACCCACCAGATGTCGACGCCGATGCCCGGGCTGAAGGCGAGAACGCCGGTGATGATCAGCAGAGTATCGCCGGGGAAGAGGAATCCGATGAGGAGTCCCGTCTCAGCGAAGATGATCAGACAGACGCCGATCAAGGCGAACGGCCCGAAGCTCTGGATGAGCGTCTCAGGATCAAGCCAGGGAATGAGGGCGGCGTGTGTCATCTGGGCTCCAGTCGTCGGCGGGTCGAGTCAAGGCCGGTCGGCGGCGGACAAGTGTGCGATCTGCGGTGCATCAAGAGTACCCCCGCCGAGGCCCGGGATACGTGGACGACAGCGGGGAGTACGGGAGAAGGGACTTGAACCCTCACGCTCGAAAGCACAGGAACCTAAATCCTGCGTGTCTACCAATTCCACCACTCCCGCAGAGCAGAACCAGTGTACCGGCAGGGGCTGGTCAGCTTCGCCCCGGAACAAGCAGGCCGGACTCGTAGGCGATGATCACGAGTTGGGCGCGATCATGCACGCCGAGCTTCGACATCATGCGGTTGACGTGGGTCTTCGCCGTCTGCGGCGAGATCACGAGCCCGGCGGCGATCTCGCCGTTCGACAAGCCCGATCCGACGAGAAGCAGAATCTCCCGCTCACGCTCCGTCAAGAGGGCCAGCTCGTCGGGAACACGCTGCGGCGAGGCGTCCGCAGGCGACAGGTAGCGATCGATGAGGGCTCTGGTCGCCTTCGGAGACAGCAGCGCCTCGCCGTCGTTGACCGTCCTGATCGCCGCCATAAGCGCATCCGCCTCGGTGCCTTTGCCGAGGAACCCGCTGGCGCCCGCCCGCAGCGCCCGCAGCACGTACTCGTCGTCTTCGAAGGTGGTGAGGATCACGATGCGCGTCCCTGCGAGCAGGGGGTCGGCGCAGATCGCCTCGGTCGCCTGCAGTCCGTCCATTACGGGCATCCGGATGTCCATGAGCACGATGTCGGGACGGGTCGCGCGAACGACGTCGACGGCCTCCCGACCGTTCGCCGCCTCGCCCACGATGGTGAAGCCCTCCTCGTGGGAGACGAGTTCGGAGACGGCGGTGCGGATGAGCGCCTGGTCGTCGGCGAGAACGACGGAGATCATGTGTGCCTATTCGGGTCGGGGACGGCCTGCTCGCTGCCGCGCGGATCGTGATGAGGAGCGTCGAGGGGAAGATGCGCCACGAAGCGGTGCACGGGCCCCGGGCCGAACGACGTCTCGAGCGTTCCTCCCACCGACGACAGACGCTCGCGAACCCCCGCGAGTCCGTGACCGCTCTCCACGACGGTCCTGTCGTCGCTCCGGGGCCGGGTCACGTTGGTGACCGTGATCCCGAGGCCGTCGTCGCCGTAGTCGAGTTGCACGAGGGCGGTGCCGTCGCCGCCGTGCTTGTGGGCGTTCGTCAGGCCCTCCTGCAGAACGCGGTGCGCGACGATGTCGCGCAGGGAGTCGAGCTCGACCGGGGTGCCGACCGTCCTCTGCTCCACGGTGAGCCCGGCCTTCGAGAACTCGTCGAAGAGGCGCGGAAGCTCGGATAGTCCGGGCGTAGGAGCCATCACCGCCGAGCTCCCGCTGTCGGCCGAGCGGAGCACGGTCAGGAGGCTCCCGATCTCACCGAGCACGGTGCGCGCCGCCTCGCGCACGGTGGTGAGGGAGCGTTCCGCGTCATCCGGTCTCGTGCGGAGGGCCTTCGAGGCCGAGGCGGCGTGCAGGTTGATCACGGCGATCTGGTGGGCCATGACGTCGTGCAGATCGCGGGCGATGGCGAGCCGCTCCTCGGTCACCCGCCTCTCGGCCTCGGATTCCCGCGTCTCCTCTGCTCGTCGTGCCCGCTCGGTGATGGCCTGAATGAAAGCGCGCCCGTTGTACTGGGCCACGCCACCCGTAGCAGCGAGGCCGACGAGGGCGACGAGCAGTATGAGCGATTCGACGCCGCGCGACTCGGGCGGGGGAGCGAGCAGCAACACGCTGCCGGTGGCCACGACTGCGGCACCGGCCACGATGAGCGCCGGGGTTCGGCCCTGGCGTGATCCGACACCGAAGACGGTGGTCATCAGTGTGATGATCGACGCGACGACCGGACCGGGACCGATCAGCGCCAGGCTCGACAGCAGAACTGCCGCGCAGGCCGCCGCGATCGCGACCGCCGCCGTGCTGCGGGGGTACCGCGTGCGCAGCACCAGGGCGGCGACCAGAACGAGCGCCACCACGACAGACAGCGCCAGCACCTCGGTCGTGGTGCCGCCGGCAGCGGCTCTGCTGCGGGATGCGACGACGACGGGAACGCAGACGACGATGATCGCGAGGGCCGAGGGGATCCAGCGCAGCCGCACAGGCAGGGGCGACTCGAAGGGCACGGGGAACGCTCGAGAACCGGATCTCACGGGCGCACCTTCTTCCTGTCGTGATCCCTGTCGTGGGCTCGCTGTCGTCCAGTCTCGCAGCACGCTCGAGCCGCGCGCGTCCCACGTTCGTGGTAGCCGAAGATGCCGTGCCGGGGTGACGACGGGCATCCGATGTGCAGCGAGTCTGGAGTGATCGTGCACATCGCACGAGCAGACAGCTCAGGAGCATCCATGCCGGTTCCGGTTCTCGCGGCGCGAGACGTCAAGAAGTCCTACGGTCGAGGCGCAGCCCGCTTCGACGCGCTGAAGGGGGTATCGCTCGATATCGACGAGGGCGAGTCCATCTCGATCGTCGGCAAGAGCGGCTCGGGCAAGTCCACTCTGATGCACCTGCTGGCGCTGCTCGACAAGCCGTCGACCGGCGCCGTCGAGCTGAGCGGTCGTGACGCGGGAGCTCTCGGCGGTCGGACCCTCAACCGCACGCGCAACCAGACCTTCGGGTTCGTCTTCCAGCAGTTCTTCCTCACCCCCAACACCTCGGTGCTCGACAACGTGACGCTGCCGCTGCGCATCGCCGGGGTCGGCGGTTCGGAAAGACGGCGGCGTGGAATGGAGGCGCTCGAGCGGCTCGAGCTCGCCGACAAGGCGAAGAACAAGGCCACCGATCTCTCGGGCGGCCAGAAGCAGCGCGTGGTCATCGCTCGCGCCCTGGTGAACGAACCGCGCGTGATCTTCGCCGACGAGCCGACAGGCAACCTCGACACGGCCACGGGCGCGGTGGTCGAAGACATCCTCTTCGATCTCAACCGGCGCACGGGGATCACGCTGATCGTGGTGACCCACGACGAGGACCTGGCGGCGAAGACCGACCGCAGCGTCTTCATCCGCGACGGCCTCATCGTCGACCGGAACGGAGCGACGGCATGAGCGGCCTCGATCTGATCCGTTCGGCGATCAGCAACACGTTCCGCAGCAAGACCCGAACGACCCTCACGGTGCTGGCCATCTTCATCGGAGCCTTCACGCTGGCACTGACGAGCGGGGTGGGGACGGGCATCAATCGCTACATCGACACGACCGTCTCCTCGATCGGCGCAGACGATGTGATGACGGTCACGAAGACCGTGGAGGACACCACGTCGGGGCCGGCGAAGTACGAGCCCGACACCACCAACGTCGAGAGCGCGACCGGCAGGCCCGGGTCGACGGTCGAGGCCATCACGGCGGCGGAACTCGGCGACATTCGGGCGGTGAAGGGCGTCGACTCCGTCGATCCCGTACTCACGGCCCGACCGAACTACGTGGAATACGACGGCGGCACCCCGTACCAGGCGGCGATCGGCGGCTTCGTGTCGGGCATGAGCCTCGACCTGGCCGCGGGCTCGGAGCCGTCGAGCGACGGAAAAGCCTTCGAGGTCGCCCTGCCCGTGTCGTACGTCGAGCCCCTGGGCTTCTCGAGCGATTCGGATGCCGTGGGCAAGACGGTGACGTTCGGCGTCACAGACCAGACGGGCGCGTCGAGCACCATCGATGCCACCGTCTCCGGCGTCGCCGAGGCAGGTCTGCTCGGGAGTTCGAGCCTCACCGCCAATGACGCGCTCACAACGGCGCTGTACGACGCCCAATCGGTCGGTCTGAGCAGCTCGACGAAAGACAGTTATGCGTCGGTCAGTGTGCGCTTCGATCCGTCGTCCTCGGATGCGCAGGTGTCGACGATCAAGAGCGACCTCAAGGCGCTCGGCTACGACGCCACCACGGTGGAGGATCAGATCGGGTCGTTCAAGACGGTCATCGACGCGATCGTGCTGGTGCTGAACGGTTTCGCGGTGATCGCGTTGATCGCGGCGGGCTTCGGCATCGTGAACACCCTTCTGATGAGCGTGCAGGAGCGCACGCGGGAGATCGGACTCATGAAGGCGATGGGCATGGGCGGCGGCCGGGTGTTCGGCCTCTTCAGCCTGGAGGCCGTGTTCATCGGATTCCTCGGAAGCGCCATCGGAGCGGCCGGGGCGATCCTCGCTGGAACAGCGTTGAACGGGGTGTTGGCGAACGGCCTGCTGTCGGCTCTTCCGGGGCTCACCCTGATCGCCTTCGATCCCGCGTCGATCGCGGTGATCATCCTCGTGGTGATGGGCATCGCGTTCCTGGCCGGCACGATTCCGGCGCTGCGTGCGGCCCGTCAGGATCCGATCGAGTCGCTGCGCTACGAATAGTTCGCTCGCCTGTTCGTCGAAGCCCTGTGGATAACTTCCGCGGGGCTTCGGCGTTTCGGTGCATCATGTCGGTCGAGGACGATCGACAGGAGGATGCGTGTGGCGAACGCCGTGCAGCTGATCACCGAACGTGTGCGTGACCGCGTGCGCCGCGAGGGTGTCGATCTGGCGTCAGACGAGAGCCTCGCAAGGCAGTTCGTCGACGACGAGGTTCGGCGGTACACCGAGCGAGCCCTGGGCGGCGGCTCTCCGTTGTTGGCCGACGAGACGCTCGCGACCCGCGAGGTCGTGGCCTCGCTGACCGGCTTCGGTGCGTTGCAGCCGCTCCTCGACGACCCCAGCATCGAGGAGATCTGGATCAACGGCCCCAACCGAGTGTTCGTGGCCAAGAACGGCGTCTCGGAGCGCTCGAGCGTGGTGCTGTCGGATCTCGAGGTGAGAGAGCTCGTCGAGCGCATGCTGCAGAGTTCGGGCCGACGCGTCGATCTGAGTTCTCCCTTCGTCGACGCCTCCCTTCCCGATGGCAGCCGACTGCACGTCGTGATCCCCGACGTCACCCGAGCGCACCTGGCGGTGAACATCAGAAAATTCACCCGGCGCATCCGCGATCTGCACCAGCTCGTCGGCCTGGGCGCACTCACCCAGCAATCCGCCGAGTTCCTGCGCATGTGCGTGCTCGCGCAGCAGAACATCCTGGTGTCGGGCGCGACGCAGAGCGGCAAGACCACCCTGCTCAATGCCCTGCTCTCTGTCGCCCGGCCGAGTGATCGCATCGTCACCGTCGAGGAGACCTTCGAACTCGATCTCACTGCGCGCGACGTGGTCGCGATGCAATGCCGTCAGGCCAGCCTCGAGGGAACGGGTGAGATCACTTTGCGGCGCCTCATCAAAGAAGCACTGAGAATGCGCCCTGACCGCATCGTGGTCGGCGAGGTGCGCGAGGCGGAGAGTCTCGATCTGCTCATCGCGCTGAACTCCGGCTTGCCCGGAGCGTGCAGCATCCACGCCAACAGCGCCCGGGACGCGCTGGTGAAGCTCTGCACACTGCCCCTGCTCGCCGGTCGCAACATCGATGCCGCCTTCGTGACACCCACGGTGGCGTCGTGCATCGACATCGTCGTGCACTGCGAGATGGATAAGCGTGGCGCGCGTCGGATCGTCGAGATCCTCGCGCCGAGCGGCCAGGTCTCGGGCTCGCCGGGCCAGGGCGGAGTCATCGAGGCCAGCACGATTTTCGCTCTCGAGGGCCGCGACCTCGTCGCGACCGGGGGATACCCGACGAAGACGGCGAAATTCCGGGCCGCCGGTCTCGAACCATCGATCGTGCTCGGCCGGGGCGACCGATGAGCACGGTGTTCGGACTCATTCTGGGTCTGGGCCTCGTATTGTGCGCGGCCCCTGCCCTCTGGCCCGCACCGACGGAGCCTGTGGTGAAGGGACGCGTCAGTCGTCTTCGTTCCCTACTCGATCGTGCAGGACTCGAGAGAATGCCCGTTTCGGTGTTCATCACGGCAAGCGCGTGCCTGGGACTGGTCGCCTCCGCGGTTGCGGAGGCCTCTCTCGCCGTACTCGCACTCGATGCCGCCGCCCTTGTGGTCGGGGCGCTTCTGCCGATCTCCGTGGTGCGCCACCGCGGCCGAGCTCGTCGCCTTGCGAGTCACACTTACTGGCCGGATGCCGTCGACCACCTCGTGTCGGCCGTTCGCAGCGGCGTCGCCCTGCCCGACAGCGTGAGTACTCTCGCGCACGCGGGGCCCGTCTCCAGCCGCGCGGCCTTTGCCGAGTACGAAGCGCTGTACCGAACGACGGGTAACTTCGGTGTGAGTCTCGACGCGCTCAAGGCGCGGCTCGCAGACCCGACGGCCGACCGCATCCTCGAGACGCTGCGCATGTCGAGAGAGGTCGGTGGCACCGACCTCACAAGGGTGCTGCGGAGTCTCTCGGGCTATCTGCGAGAAGACGCGGCGATACGCAGCGAAGTGGAAGCCCGGCAGTCCTGGGTCATGAATGCGGCTCGGTTGGGGGTGGCGGCACCGTGGATCGTTCTGCTGCTGTTGTCGACACGTCCTGAGGCCGCTGCCGCCTACAACAGCGCCGGGGGAGTGACGCTCATCGTGGGAGGCCTCGTCCTCAGCGTCATCGCGTACCGCGTGATGTTGGTCATTGCGCGGATCCCAGAAGAACGTCGGTGGTTCGCATGAGCGCGACCGTGGCCTGGGCGATGCTCTTCGGAGTCGTTCTCGGCGTCGGCCTCTGGTCGCTGGTGAGCCTGACCCCGCGATTGTCGAGACCGTCGTTGGCCGAACGTACCGCGCCCTATCTGGTCGACGTCTCGGCGGGAGCCCGCGAATTCTTGACGAAGCGTTCCAGCGACCCGCTTCCAGTCTTCGGTGTGCTCCTGTCGCCTCTCGCCCGGGTCGCCATCGACATGCTCAGTGGAATCCTGGGAGGTACGGAACAGATCGAGCGTCGTCTGGCGCAGTCCCGGTCGGAGCTCTCCGTCGAGCACTTCCGCTCGCAACAACTCGTCTACGGTGTGGCCGGAGCGACCGTCGGCGCGGTCCTCGTCGCCGTCTCGTCACCCACGACGACGATGCCGATGGCCACTCAGCTGGCCATCCCGATCGTGCTCGGTGCAGTGGGCATCGCCGCACGCGATCTGGTGTTGCGGAGGGCAGCAAGAAAGCGCATCGCCCGCATCGACAGCGAGCTTCCCACGGTGCTCGAGTTCCTGACGCTCAGCCTCTCGGCCGGCGAGACGGTACTCGACGGGCTGCGACGCGTGGCTCGTGTCTCGAGCGGAGAGCTGGCTCGCGAATTCGCCGTCGTGGTCACCGAGGTGAACTCGGGTGTCGGTCTCGTCGCGGCACTCGAGTCGCGGGCCGGTGCGTTGGCCCTGCCCGCCTTCACTCGCTGCGTCGAACAGATGACGGGTGCTCTCGAGCGGGGAACCCCACTGTCCGACGTGCTGCGGGCCCAGGCTCAGGATTCCCGCGAAGACACCAAGCGCGCCCTGCTCGAGTCGGCGGGCAAGAAAGAGGTCACGATGCTCGTGCCCCTCGTCTTCCTCATCCTCCCGACCACCGTGCTCTTCGCCGTGTGGCCTGGCATCGTCGTGCTGCAGACGGGTTTCTGATGCCGAGCCACTCGTCCCTCCGTCTGCTCCCTGAACGCCCCATCCTCCGATTCCGCTGAAAAGAGAGAAACATGATTTCGATACCCACTCGACTCGCCCGGCGCCTGCGCGACGATCAGGGCGACGTGCCCGGCTGGGTGCTCATCACACTCATGACGGCCGGTCTCGCAACCCGATATGCAAAAGAGTAATAAATCGGGATCAGTGCCGGGTCATTCTTCTCCTACCAACCCAACCACCAGGAGAACACAATGACCGCCCAACCATCACAGTCCACGACTCCAATCGTCCACGAGGTGACTCACGAGTTCGTGGAACTCACCCCTGAACTCGCAGAGATGTGGCTTGGTCACAATCTAGGCAACCGACACCTGCGCCGGCAGAAGGTTCAGCAGTACGCCCAAGACATGCGCTCCGGCAACTGGCAGACATCAGGACAGTCGATCCAGTTCGATTGGGAGGGTCGGCTGATCGACGGCCAGCACCGGTGCGAGGCGGTCATTGAATCGGGAGTGACAGTCCGTGTGCTCGTCGTCAGGGGCTTGGATCCGCGCTCGCGGGAGGTAATCGACACCGGAGCCAAACGGACAGGAGGAGACGGCCTACGCTTCGCCGGGTTCACGCAGGACCCAACCGTGCTCGCGGCTGTGGCTCGCATCGCGGACGCTCGAGAAAGCGGGTATCTGAAGACTGCGATGGCCACCAGCATCCCAACCCTCTCGAACTCCGACATCATCGCGTGGGCCGAGCTCAATCCCGATGTCGGCAGCGCAATCCTTCTCGCTCGTCGTACAGGGAAGAGCATCAACATTCAACCCTCGGTCTGGGCATATTGCCTCTACGAGCTCGAGAAGGTTGGGGCCAACGCCGCAGTCGAGTTCGCTGAGTCGATCGCGGACATGCGCCTCGACGGCAAAGGAGACCCACGCCGCGTGCTCCTCGACATTTTCCATCGAGCAGCAACAGGGCAGCGTCGTAAGCCGGGAATCGCTGAGGCGATCTACATTGTGTTCCGCGCCTGGAACGCGTGGGCTTCGGGCGTAACCCTCAATCAGATCGTGCCCGGCAAGTCGAACACTGAAGGTAACGAGATCCCAAAACTCATTTCGAAGTGACTGAAACGGGAGATAGCGAACGTCCACAATGTCAGTGCCAGCCGTCATGGGACGCGGAGTGTCAAGTAGTGCCCATGCTGAGGATTATTTCGATGGACACCCTGCTTTTGCGGGGGCCATAGTGGGATCTGTCAACAGCCCATCTTCGTGAAGCGGCTCCTCCGGGGGGCGACCGCAGCTTCTCCGCGAAGCACACGATAGCCGCTAGAACCAAATCAAGGGGACCAATAAAGATGCATACTGTCGCGCCCGAAAACGGCGCAAAATCAGTGAAACAAAACTTCCTTTCCAGGGTGTTCCGCGGCGTCTTAGTTGTTGCTGTCGTCGCGCTCCTGGCGACGGTTGTGACACCAAGTCCGCAATCGGCCTCAGCAGAAGTCACGGTGTCCGGCGACCCTCAGCAGCTGGCCCAAACCCTTGTCGGTTTCAAAGACGCCGGAGTCCTCACGTTCGCTTGCTCGCTCGATGGACCCGGGCAGGTGGCTTGCGTGGGTGGTAACGATGCTGCATATCAAAAGTCGATTGTCCCGCTGGCAGAGACGGGGTCGGTAACGCCCAACTGCGCCGTCGATGTGCGCATCCTTCAGTTGATGGTCCTAACCGTCCAAAATTTCGGTTCGATGCGCGTCAACGAACTGAATCGTCCATGCATCGGTTCCTCCCTGAACTGTCCGAGCTCGGTGCACTGTTCGGACCCGGCCAAGGCAATCGATATCGGATTGGTCGGCGGCCAGTCAGTGGGCAACTCTGGTGCCAGAACCCACGAGTTACTGAACTTCCTCGACGGAGTTGTGCCGTCAAACACGGTTGCGGGTCAGGTCGGATGTCATCCTTCGTGGCCCCTCTCCAATATCGCCTACATAGCCGACAGTTGCGGTCATCAGCACATTGATTTCTCGCGAACGAGTGCTCCGATGAGAGTCACGACGTCCGGACCAACAGCCCTACCCGGAGGAACCGTTATACAGGCGGTGGCTTCCCCGACGACCGGATGGCAGACCTTGCCTACGAGCCAATCCGTCAGTAGCGGACAGATTTCGACCGTGAACATGGGAGGGAACTGGCCTCAGATTTGGGTCAATGAAGGCGGCAACCTCGTAGAGATCTGGGGAGACTCCGCCGGCTGGCATAAAGTCCCGACCGGAATCCAGATCAACGCAGCATCAACTATTTCAGCAATCCGTGTCGCGAACGAGCCGAACGCTCGTATCTACATCAACGAAGGCGGCACACTGCTCGAGGCGTATGGCGACTCGACGGGGTGGCATGTCGGAAACACCGGCCTTCAGATTGGAACGGGACAGATCTCGGCCACCTATCTTTCAGGCGGCTGGGGTCGAATCATGGTCAACGAGAACGGCGTTCTGATGGAGGTGTCCGCCGACAATAATGGCTGGCACAAGGGGAACACCGGCGTGCAGATCGGCAACGCGTATATCAGTGCCGTGAACATGGGAAACAACCGCCTACAGATCATGGCGAACGACGGCGGAACCCTGTTCCAGATCTCGCCATATGGCGGAGCTTGGCACAAAGACAGCACTGGTCTCAGCATCGGGTCCGGCTACATCAGCGCGGTCAACATGGATGGAACCTGGCCGCAGGTCGCAATCAACGGCGGTGGAACGCTCTTGTTCGCGGTCGGAACCAGTTCGGGATGGGTTCTGCAGAGCACAGGCAAGCAGATCGGCCCCGGCCTCGTTCCTGCCGTGAACATGCGCCCTGGCGTCACGACGAACAATTGGCCGTCCGTGATCACCCTTCAGTAAGCGCTCGCCTAGAAAGGGGGTGGGCACGAGTGTGGCGTGCCCACCCCTTCAACCTTCAAATCACACACGTGTAATAACAAAGCTTTTCAACCTCATCTCAGCAGTGGCAGTCGCCCATAAGCTACCGCTTGATGAATCCGTTCGGGCTTTCTGCTAGCGCCCGCGCCCGAAGTCGGGCCTCTGCTCCTCCTGATGCGGTAGCTGCGATCAGGTCAACCGCATTCCACTCCATCCACAAGACTGCTTGTCGATTGGTGACAAACCAGCCGCACCAAAGTCGGTCGCTGACCTTCGCGTGGGCGGTGTACACCGAGAAGCGCTTCTCGCCATCGAATTCAGGCAGCTTCTCCCGTAGATACGCGAACGGCGGCTTGTCACCGTAGTGGACGGCTGACGTCCATCTATCGATAACGGAGAGAGTAGGTCGTGCCATGATGCGGGGGACGTTACTACCAACCACCGACGAGCCCAGGGTGGGGACACCTCAGGCCGCTACAGGTCGCGGCTCCGAGGTAAGGCCGTTTTCACACACAGAGCGTCTACCTCAGCGCTGAGACCCCATCGAAGGCGTGAGAGACCCACCGGGACGCCCCCGGGTACCCCTCCGTACCGCCCCTCCGGGTGTAGGCGATATACATTTTGGGCTGTTTTTCCACACGACAAATACGCGGACGCTCAAGGCCTGGGAATATTCGTTCGGTCTCTTTAGGTTGTTTTGACCTTCCCTTTAGTCCTATTTATGGCTCGAACCTTTGAAAGTAATTGAGCATCACTTTTGTCGTACAGCGACTTGAGCGCCAGTTCGAGTATCTCCGCCCCGACAAGTACCTCAGCAACGGTCAATTTGTCATCATGAGATCCGCTATTTCCGATCCACTTGACTGCCTCGAGAGCCTCCGCGATCTTCGGTTCCTTCGCCGCATACTCCCTAATTCGAGTGTGAAGATTCAGGCGGTTGCGTTTGCCCGTCGTCGCCTTGATGCTTGTCCGGCGAACTCTCTTAGCTGTCAGAAGATCCTCAACGGCCTGTCTGAGTTGGTTCGCCGCCAAACTGGGACTGATCCAGATGGCGGATGATGCCGTTGATATTGCGCTCTTCACCTCATCCGGCGCGCGATCTGGAACCGCTATTAGACGCAAGGGCGGATGTACTTGGCGAATCTTGTACATCGCGCCAAACTGGCCGTATTTTGGGTCGCCTTCATTTATCCAGTAACGCCAGTCGCCCAGCATCGCCACTCGCTGAAGGCAGCGTGCGTTATCGCAAAGTAGGTTCCCGGAGTAGGTCCCCTGGAGTTCATCAGGAGCTCCGCCGTTGTTCGCGATTTCTATTACACGCTTCGATTCCTGGTCGGGGTAGGTTTCGAAATTCTCGAATCCGAGGGAGCCCACATTGCACGTGGGACAAGCCACGCGAGGCCAATCATGAACGTCTAACCAGCCATTGAGACTGGAGATTTTATGCGGCATACCAGGACTTTACTGCTACCGCTCGACGCGACGAGAGCACGTTTGCAATCTCCTGGACGGTATGCCAAATGACTGAGGCTATCTACTGCTTCGAATCGACGTTGTTTTCTTCTGAAAAATGCAATTCGCCACGTTGAAGAATCGGCATCAAGATTGTTTCGCCGAAAACTCGAGCGGACAAGCTCGCTATGCATTCCCTTACATAAGGAATAAGCGCCATGATTGCGACCTCGTTCGCGAACTCAAGCTGAGCTTCTTGGGTTAGAGCAACTGGATACGGGGCGGCGTAGTTGATGGCCACGTCAACATCCAGGCGCCCGATATTCGTGCTTAGGTGCACGTCAAGCCGTGTCCCGATCTCGGAACCTTCGGCCCTGAGGCGTAGGGCATAGCTAGGAGAGATGCTCTCAAAGTCCAAAGAGTCACCGTGTTGCTCTTCATCGAGTTCAGCGTTGACCTTGAACCAATTTACGCCGTCGATCTTGATTGTGACATCGCGCAATAACTCGCCAGCGGACTCGACGACACGAGGTGCGTTCTCGGTCATGCTGCAGGCCGCACTTCGCGCCAACCGGTCCGGTTGCTTGTCGGTCGACGAGACGCCACAGGTTTCGATGTACCCGTGGTTAAAGTCCCAGGAATCCATCCCTGCGCTCGTATGGCGCGCTGACGGGCGAACGCACCATTGAACGTCTCAGCGATGTCAACAGGAATAGGAGTTCCCGAGTAGAACTCGTCGATCTCGAGGGCGTTACTTCGCGCCCAACTGTATACGTCTGCCCATGCCCATACCTTCGAATCCCCGATTGTCGTGTAAAGGTTGGGGAAGTCGCTTCTGCGCTCTCCGTTCGACCAAAGGCGCACTGCTTGCCGGGTGGCATTAAGGCGTTCCGCAACGTCAGATATGCCGACCAAATCCAGGTCCACCCGGGTAATCGCACCGTTTATGCTTCGCACGTCGTCATAGATTCGATCTAGCGCGTCGGTAGGGGAGGCGGCGTCTATTTCGACGTCTAGCGTCGTGCGGCCGTTGGAACTGCTGACGAGAACGTCGTAGGAAAGGCAGTCCAAGCCAGCGCTTTGAAACTCGTTATCTTGGTCTATTCCAGAAACCACGAGAGTGAATGCGTACATACGATCTCCAACCGTTATCCCGACATTAACACGTGCTGTTGTCAGATGACAACACGTGTATACTCACCATTTATTTCGTGTTGGTCGATATCCATGAGTGCATCGCCGTGCGACAGTCCAGAGCTTGCGGCCAGTGTTATTGCCTGTCCCATTCACGCTCATCCGACAGCCGTCAGTCGACCGCTCGCCGCACATGAGGTAGCCCACGGGATGCGAGTGACCGCCCTTGGACTCTTGGTACGTCCAGCCGAATTCGTCGACCAGAACAGCTACGCACTTTCGCGTATCCGTACCTTTTGGCAGACCACCCAACGAGAACCACTCCATCTGTATAGATACACCAGTGTAGTTTCTGGGTGCGACGCTGAGACAAAGCGGTCCGCGAGACGGTTGGGACTCCGGGTCTCGACAATTTCGACCTCGAGCTGTCCGAGTCGCTAGCATCAGGCTCATGACTCCTCTATCAGCCGAGTTCAAGCGAATTCTCATGGGCCTATCAGTTGTGGCATTTGCTCTCGCGGTAGCAGCGGCGGCTTTTGCCATTGGAAATGCGTTGACGAATCCGACGTTCGCAGCGACACCTCTAGCTGCCGTGCCGCTTGCGGCTGAGATGGGATTTCTCCTGCTTCGACCACCGTCGCCCAAGAAGTTGATTGCGTCAGTGGCCGTTTCCGGCATTGGTGCGGTGGTCTTTATAGTTGGATTCTTCTTCCCGGAGATGAACGTGGCGTTCGCGATCGGAACGCTTGCCGCATGGGCTCTGTCAACAGCAATTTCGCGTTCCGCCGACCGCTGAGACCGGACGTTTCCCTCCGAGCCCTTAGCTCATCACGTTCGGGCAGAAGGCGTCCAAGGGATCGTCGCACAATAGACTCCGGTAATAGGCCTCCGCTTGAGAGGCTTACGGCAAAGGAGCCGTAATGAAAGTAGATGCGTACCATTCAACGAATGACGATGATCCTGATGTTTGTCACGATCAGGATCACTGCCCGTCTGGCAGCCAAATCCCCGCGAAGTACTTCGCTTCGGGAACCGGCAATTTTCGTCGCTGCATGAGCTGCGTGGGTATGGGCTAGCGCTAGGAATGGGGGCACGACTTTCACGTCGTGCCCCCTTGGCTAGCTAATCAGCGAGCTCTCCCCGTACTGAGCGTTGTTACACGGTGGCGGGTAGCAGAAGCAATCTGATCCTGCATAACCATCTGAAACGGAACCCCATCCATGGTCGCGATCAGAGTGGTTCCTGCAAGAGAGATCGTCGGAGAGACGTTGATGTCGCCGCCCGCTGGGACGAGTGCACCCATTCCAGACTGCGCGGACACCAGCGAACCGACGCCCACTGAGCCTGCCTAAGCTGGCGTACATCGAGTCCTTAGTTGATCACATTCAGCAGCTCGCGGTATTGAGATGCGTACGGCTCCCGAATGACTTCCTCGGCGGTTGATGGTCCTACCGGATCTGGTTCGAGTTCGATGCGTCTGAGGAGTCCGGGGCATTCGCTCTTGACGAGCTTTCCACTATCGTGATGAAACGATGACAAGCAACCACGACAGGTTCCTTCAAGTAGTTGGTACCGCTAAGGCGCTTATCAGCGCAGACAACGCGATTGATCTCGAAATCAAGCAAAGCGCGCTTGATGCCCTGGATCGAGTCGGGCAACTCGATCGCGTTCGAGATAACGTGCCTATTACCTCCTCCGTTGAACGGTATCTCGATGGCTATTTTGGTGAACTGGCCGACCACGTGGATCACGCAATGGAAATTCTCGCCGGAACAAATAGTCGGGAGGTAAGCAACAATCTCGAATCCTGGTTCCATGGCCTGGATCGGAAGACGTTGAATGCAGCCGTTGATGTACAAGCTGACCTTGAGGGTGATTCCAACAAGATCGGCGTGGTTTACTTCGAAGCAATATCCCTATTGCGGTCACTAATTGCGGAATTGAAAATCGCTGAGAGAGTTGACCAGTTTCGCAAGCAAACTAATCGCATTACGAGTCAAGTGCAGGTATCTGCGGATGACGCACAAGCTGCCGCGAAGCTCGCGCAGGTAGCTGCTGGATCTGCAGGTGAGGCCAGTTTGTCCCTGTATTTCGAAACCTACGCGAAGCAGCAGCTTCGATCGTCCGTGTGGTTCCGTGCTGCGACAATTGCCACGATCGGCGTGGCCATCGCCGTTGCAGCAAATATTCCTCATGGCAAGAGTGAAGACCCAGTGGCTGCCGTTTATCGGATAGCAATCGTGGCCGGCGTGGCTGGACTGGCGACATATTTCGGCCGCCAATCAGGCCACTACCGACGTCTAGGCACGTGGGCCAAAGGGCTGCAAATCCAACTTCAATCCTTTCCCGCCTTTATGGCAACGATCTCGGATGAAAATACAAGGAATCTTATTCATGAGGCGTTTGCTAAGAGGGTGCTCGGTTCTCCACCCGAGGCTAACTCGTCGGGTGACACATCGGCCGAGGTCCTGACGCAGCCCTTGATAGATGCCCTGGTGCGAAGAGCGACTTGATCCGACCATTGGTTTCGTCCTGTAACCATTTCGAGATCCACCAGCCCACTCGACATTCGTCAATGGGCTATGGGTTGACAACGTAAAAGTCTGAGCGGCCTGGCTGATCGATGATGGCTACTTCTTCTATCTCGTCACCGGGATCGAGGATGTACTCGTCCCAGTCCTCGACCAACACGTGCGCGATCTTGCTGTTCGGCAAAAGATGGCGACGGTGCTGGATGGTCGCATACAACTGTCGAGGCTGAGCGATTTTGTATATCCGGTCACCGATCTCGCGGTTGCCCCAAGTTGTTAGAGCAACCTCGAGCGAGTTAGCCCACGACCAGCGGTCTTTACGCTCCTCGTGGGTCCCTCGGTAAATGGGGCCGGGAAGGTGTGGCGCAACGGGCTCTCGCCGAACCTCGAGCGCCCACGACAACACACCCGGTCGGATCTCTCTCGCATGAAGAGTGCTACGGGTGTACCCAGCCTGCACGAAAGCATCGTGCCAGGTCTCCCGTGGCCACCTATCCAATGGAGCACCACCGAAAACACCGGGTTCGGTGGTGACGCCTGTTGCACGTGACCACGATGGCGGGTCACCACCGTCCCGCTGGTACTGCTGCAGCCATTCACCGATGATCATCTCCGCCCGCTTCTGCTGATTCGCTCGACGCCACGTTCGCGTGTGGGCAGGGAACTCATCGAAAGCACGGTCACGAGGGATCTCGGACAGGGGTTGAACGGTCATTTTGGCCTCAATTCGGGTGGCAAGCACCCTGGATTTCTTGGAAAAAAAATAACGGGGAGGGATTCTGTCTAACCTCGGAGCCCTCAAGGGAAGGCCCGAAGGTGGACCTCCCCCTGGGGTTCTGCTCGGCATCACGCACTCATCGCCGATCGGGTGCGACTCATTGCGGCGAGGTCGCGTTCCGGGTCGTAGTCGTTAGCGAATCCGCCTTCGATGGTGAGGCTGATCTGAGTTGCTGGGTTGACGTAGAGAGTGTGGTCTCGGCTGATCACGATCGGCCCACCGCGCCGAGCTCGAGCACCCGCAGCGAGGAACAGCGTCCGTGCCTCGTCTTCGGGTAGCTCCACTGTGATGGTGCCGATCGTGACAGTGCCCGATGCAGTCGGTAGTGCCGACATCACATGACGCCGTAGATCACTGCGCGCTGCATTGACGGACCCTCGAACTCTTCGACCTGCTGAAGATCCGATAGCTTCTCCGCCGTGTTCGGGTACTCGGCGCTGTATGCGCGAGTAACGCTCTTCCACCCAGAGGTCACCGCCTTGAGCAGGACAGCGGACGAGAGTGACTGATCGCCGGATACTTCGGCGCGGTTGAGGAGGGTGATTGCCTCTTCCGGGTCGGCCAGCCGGTCTGCCCTATCTTGTGCGTCACGGAATGCGATCACATGAGACGGGTCTGATGTGGTGCTTCCAAACAGCTCGCGGGTGAGTCTGTCTTTCGTGTCGCGGACGTACTGCATCTCCTGAGCTTTGAGTGCTGCGAGGGATGACTTGATGCTCTCCTTCTCTCTGGCGATCTGTTCGCGCTTCCCGCTATCGCTGAGGTTGCCGTCGTTCTCGATGGCTCGGGTTTGCGATGTAAGGCGGTCCTGCAGTTCTTCGGCCTTTGCTCGGTAGCCGGTGACTGCGTTGGTGAGGTTGGTAAGTGCCATGATTCTTCTCCTATGCCGTTCGTGCGGCTTTGTGGTGTGCGATGTCTTCTCGTGAGAGCTGCCAGCGTCCGTTTATTTCCTGTGCTGGGAGGCGTCCTTCTTGGATGGCGAGCCTCACTCCTCGACTCGTGATTCCGAGGATGGTTGCGGCCTGCGCGGTGCCGACCCACTTCGATCTTTGTTCGGCTTCCGGTTCGGGCGCTTCGGGGCTTCCTGTAGCGGAAGCGCGCCAGGACATGGCCGCGTGTTGAAGCGCGATGAGCACGGCAGCAAACTCGGGGTCGACGCCTCGAGCTCTGGTGCGTAGCTCCTGCAGGTTGGAGTGCCTGACGAGCAGTGAGGCGATCCTGGCGGGAACGATGGTGACGTCTCCGTGCAGAAACCGGTTGGGCTGCATGGTGCCTTCATGAGCGCGAGGGTCATTCATCGTTCGCCCCCTTGCTGTTCGAGGCGTAGCGCTTGCCAGCCCACACCCCACCCTTGGGCCGTTCTGCCTCCGCGTAGTCACGGCAGAGGTCGAACAGGGGGCAGGCGCGACAGATGTACGAGAGGGTGTGCGCCGGCTGATCGTCGAGAATGAATCGGCCATCGTTCTGGCACTCTGGGTCGGTCTCGAGCATCGAGTTCGTAAGTCGCTCATACGCTACGGTTGCGCGGCTCATTTGGCTGCCCGCGTCCTGTAGTCGTGCATGACCGCCCAGATCTCGTTTGCTGCTGCGTCTAGTTCCTCAAGGAGTTCAGCGGGTATCGGTTCCCATCCGTGTCGATGTGTCCATAGACCTATCTCCCTGTCGTTGTAGGTGACCGTGACTCCGTGCGCCGCAGCTTCAGCGATCAGTACTAACGCGTTCTCGATCGGGTTCACGATGTGGCCTCTGTTTCTGTCGCTTCTTCCTTCAGGGGGAGTGTTGGTTGTGTTGGGGTGTTGGTTGTGGATCCCTCGAAACCAACAGAACCAACGGAACCAACAGGGGTGTAGAGGCCTCTTGTTGGTTTGTCGAGTCGGCCCGCTTCATAGGCGCGAGACAGATATACCTGTGCACTCTTGTCGTCCATGCCGAGCAGCGTGGCGAGAGCGTGGGGTTTCAATCCCTCCGGGTGTTCGCTGACCTTCGCGATAACCTCGGCCATACGATCGCCCACGCCGTTCGATGCCTTTGCGGATTGCGCTGCTCGAGATGCATCCTCGAGACTGCTGCCGTCGAGCTCCCAGGCGCCTGTCTCTGTCTGGGTGAGCGAATATTCTCCCTCCGCTGCGTCTCGGGACGTAACCTGCAAGGTGGCTCGCTTGTCGTGCCTGTCGCGCTTCAGTACCAAGATGGTGTCCGCTGCGCCCGCAATGCCCTGTGTGCCGCTCACCGCATCCAGGAAGTCGCCTCCCTCGGCTTTGCGCGTGTGATGGACGATGACCAGGCTCGATCCCGGTACCGCGTCACTGGTGGCCTTGAGTGCCGACAGGACGGAGTAGTCGTGCCCGTACTGGTTGCCGTTGCCAGCGGGCGGCATCACCTTTCCGAGGGTGTCGAGTATGACAACAGGGTCAAGTCCCGCGTACTTGTTCATGTAGTCACGGATGACTGGAATCACTCTGTTCGACTCGATTGCTGTCATGAACTCGAGGCGGTGAGAGAACTCCTCCGGGTTGAGTCTTAGGAGCCGGTCCTGCAGGCGCCGCGGGCCATCCTCAAGTGCGAGGTAAAGGACTGGCCTCGGCTTGCCCACGGGAAGGCACCCGAACGCAACGCCACCCGAGCTCAAGTCCAAACCGAGTCCGAGAACCATCCACGACTTGCCAATTTTGGGTGCAGCCACGAGAAGCGTCATACCCTCGGGGACGATGCCAGGGACGACGTACTTGGTGGGTGGGTAAACCTGCTGCATGAGCCACGCCGCGTTGAACGTGACAGGTGTCGCCGCTGCGCCACCAAGCCCCTGCTCTTCGGCTTGAAGCTTTGCGTCGTTGTCCAAGTTCGCGTCGTAGACGGTAGGTGTGCCGATCATTTGGCATCACCTGCCACGAGGCGGTTCCAGTAGTCTTCGGACGCTTCGTCCATGCGACGACGGCGTACGTCACCGAGGTCTCGACCGTAGAAAGCAATCTCGTAATACCTATCGCGGTCGGCCTGCGCCTGCTCGAGCTCAGGCTGCAGGGAGCGCCGGCCTTGCTCGTGGGCAACCGTCCACCATGCTGCTAGAGCGGGGGTGAGCTGGTACTGCTCGATGTCCCCGGCGACGAGGCGCCACAGCGTCCGTTCGAGTTCCGAGTCGACGGAGGATCCGATGGCCCATTCGACTTTTCGGGACTTCGCGAATGCCGGCGTTACGATTGAAGTGTTGAGCCCGCCAGCCACAACTTCGTCCGCCCTAGTGTCCGCACTGGGGCGGATTTCTTTTTGCTGCCGGGTCATCGCTCACCTCGCGTGAGGTTGTAGATGGCCGTCTCGCCTGTGGGATCGACGTGGGGCATGAACCAGGCGTCGAAGTCAGGGATGGACGTGGCTCGAGCGTCACGGAGGTACGCACGAACGATGCGTGAGACCTTTGATGCGGAGATCGTGACACCGGCTTCGCCGAACTGCTCATGGACGCGGCGAAGCAACTGCTCGGCAGTTGCTGTGGGAGCTGCCTGTTCGTTGTTCCAGGTGCCCGGGACGACGATGGATTCACTCATGGTCACCTGCAGGGCGCAGGAGGGCAGCGATACGGTCTCGCTGCTCAGGTGTAAGTGGGGGAGCAGCGTTGACGACGCGCTCTATGTAGTCCTCGATTCGGGCCACGCGCAGATTTGTGCGGGCTTCGACCAGATCGGGATCGTCGGTCTTGCGGGAGCGAGTGAGTGACGCGACTCGTGCGCGTTCTGTTGTCCAGGACAAAGGAAATGCCTCCAAGCAGGGAGAAACTTCCTCTGCTGGGAGGCTGATTGAGGCCAGGAGCTGTATCCGTGAACGGAGCAACGCTCGCTGCGACTACCTCAGGATAGCTGCTAACGCACCCAAGCTGATTTCCGACACGCCAGCGCTCGCGAGCTTGTCGAAGCGGTCGAAGACGGTATCAGCCTTCCTTGCGACGCTCAGACCACAGACTTCGCATTTGAAGCTGTACCGGCTCCGCGAGCCATTGTCGAAGACGAAGGGGTCGGCTTTGTATTGAGCCGTGGTGATGACTTGATCATTCACGAGGCGAGCTCCGGCTGTCTCGGGCAGCTTGGCGACATGTTGGCCATCACGCCAGTAGTCTCGCGAACTCATCCAGCGGGCTTCCTGGGCGCGTCTGAATCGAAGTAGAACGAGGCGATCAGCCAGGGCCTCTCCGAATGAGACTCAGCCGAGCATTGGATCGATATCCAGACTGATCCCGGCTCGAGGTCGTACGGCACGCGCGGGGCGGTAGGTTCCCGGGGGATGTCCTTTGGCATTGGTGTCCTCTCGTGGTCTTGTCCCGATTGAAGGATTCGAACCTTCGGCAAACCGGGTAGAAGCCGGTTTGCTCTGTCCACTGAGCTAAATCGGGGGAGGGGTGTGGATTGTGGCCACACCCCAGGTGGACTCAGGCGGCTGCTACTTCACGCGTTCGCCCCTGCTCATAGGCCTTGAAGAATGCTTCAGTAAAACTTCCGTCGCCGGTCGACAGCACGAGAACCTGCGAGACCTTGAAGCCTTCGACGCCGAGCCAGAGAAGTCTTGCGAACTCCTGAGATACGCCGAGTGCATCTCGTACCTCTTCAAGAGTCTTTTGCGTGCGCACGAACCGGGCCGCGTTGACCTGTCCGATCCCGCCCTTGTTGAGTGCTTTGAGGTTGCTTCGGTACGACCGCATCAGGCTGGCTGCTTTCGTAAAGTACTCAGCCTCGGCCATGAACTCAGAATCATCGGTGATGTCGTTCCAAATCGCTTCGAACTCGATTCGTCCGACGAACTTGCCTTCTTCGAGGGAGATCGTCACATCGAGGTAGCCATCAAGGCTGTCAACGATGACGTCGTGGTTCTCCCATGTCTCGGGCTCATGGTTAGGCTCGTGCCCGCCTTTGAGGCATTCCGGGAATCCGCAGTCAAACGCGAGCGCGACTGCCCGTCGCCGATCCGCCTCGTCTTTCCAGTACTGGTCGGTGAGGTCTGCAGAGGGGTGGGATACGCTGATGTTGTTCATGATGTTCTCCTTCTCGGTGATATTGATGGACGTCGCCCTCGGACTGTGCCAGCAGCACCGGGGGCTTTTTGTATGACTATCAGTGGCCTAGGACAGCCACTCGATAGCTACATCTTCGGGATCAAAAACCCTCGTGTTCTTCTGCTTGCGGATCGTGATCGACGTCAGCGTGCCGATGATGCCTCTGCGCTGGGCCAAAGTCAGTTTCGAATGCCAATGGTCGGCGACGTCTTCCGCCTGGATCAAGTTCACAAGCTTTGAGTCACCGTCAGCGGCTGAGATTTGACGCTGCAATGCATCGATCTGCTTCGTCAGCCCGCCAGACGCCTCTCGAACCGCGGCCATGGTCAGCAGTCCTTCTGCGAGCGCCAGAGCTAGGTCGTCTTTCCTTTGCCGTAGGTCGGCGGACTTGGCAAGCATGGGCTCGATGTCGACCTTGGGCCGGATGAGCTTAGAAGCGTCAGGGAGGCTCAAGCGAGCAATGAGGACGGATTCGACCAGTTCATCCACTCGAGCCTGATTCCGCTGCACACACCAATTCGACGTACATGCGTAGGCGATCTTCGCCGGCTGGGGGATACCGTTCTTGGGTCTTGGGTAGTCGGGTCTTGCCATCATTCGTCCGCCGCACACGCCACACAACGCGATACCAGATAGCAAATACTTGGTCCTGTTCGACCATGTGTGCGGGGTCTTCCTGCGCTGCTTGGCCGATTTGAACTGCTCCCAGTTGTCACGGGTGATCAGCGGCTCCCAATCGCCCTCTGAGACCTCTTCGCCCTTGTAGAGGCGGATTCCTGCATATGCAGGATTGGCGAGTCGAGCTCGCAATTGTGACACCGTCCACGGTCCGCCGTTGGTCGTGGGGATGTTGCGCACATTGAAGTTCTCCGCGATCGCGTAATAGGTTTCGCCCGCCAAATATCGCTTGTAGGCCTCACGGATCACTGCGGCCTCATCTTCGACTACCTGCACGGAGCCATTGACGCGCTCGTACCCGTAGGGGCGGTTGCTGAACTGCCACGATCCAGCTTTGGCCCGTTGCGCGTTTGATGCGACCTGTCGAGCGCCCTTCTGCTCAACCTCGTATCGAGCCGCGTGGCCAAGCATGCCCGCGAGCATCCGACCCGCAGGAGTGGTGAGGTCAAGTTCACCTGCTCGCACGGTCAGAATCCGAAGCGCATTTTTCTCGGCTGTCTCCACGATCTCAACGAGGTCTTTCACTCGCCTGTAGAGACGGTCTGTGTGCCAGACGATAATCGTTTCGACATCGCCGGTCTGGATGAGGGACAGGAGCTTGGTGAACTCGGGTCGAACGCCCTTGGATGCAGACACGTCGTTGTCTACGAACTCGCGAGACACAGTGAGCCCGTGTGCGGCGGCGAGTGCCCTGCACTCGACAAGCTGCCGGTCGACCGCCGTCCCTTGACCGTCCTTGTCGAGCGACTGCCGGGCGTATATCACTGTGCTCATGTCGATTACCCTACTCTTGTGCACCCCGGTCTGGTGATCATCATCTGGGGTCTCGCCGGTCCCGCGCTCAGCCAGGTCTTCGAGCAGGCCATCGATCGCGTGACGGCGTTCTGATCTGCTCATGCAGTCGAAGAGTCGACGGCTCCTGCAGAGACTGCGGCGCGACGACGGGTCGGCGGCCGTCGAGTTCGTCCTCGTGGGCGTGTTGCTGACCGCTCTCACGCTCGGGGTCATCCAGCTGGCTTTCGCCCTGCACGTGCGCAACACGCTCATCGACGCGGCTGCAGAGGGGGCTCGGTTCGCGGCGCTCGCGGGAAACTCGCCCGAAGACGGAGCGGAGCGCACGAGGCAACTCATCACCACTGCGGTGGGCGCCGACTACGCGGCCGGAGTCACCTCGGGGTACACCGAGTACCTCGGGGTTGCCGCTACCGAGGTCACCGTGAGCGCGCCCCTGCCGCTCGCCGGTCCCTTCGGACCTCCGAGATCGTTGGAGGTGACAGGGCATGCGGCTGCGGAGACGCTTGTGGGCTGACGACGGCTCGGCCTCGCTCGAGTTCATCACCGCGGGAATCCTGCTTCTCGTACCGCTCGTCTACCTCGTGAGCGCACTCTCCGTGCTGCAGGGTGCCGCCTTCGCCGCCGAGGGCGCGGCGCGACAGGCTGCTCGTGTGTTCGTGCAGTCACCGACCGTCGAGCAGGGCGCCGCGTCGGCCGAGCAGGCGGCGGCGATCGCCTTCTCCGATTTCGGCATCTCCGCCGGCGTCGCGCCGCTCGAATACTCGTGCCAGCCGGTTCCGGATGCCTGTCTCACGCGGGCGGGTCACGTCACGGTCACGGTGCGCGTGTCGGTTCCTCTTCCTCTGCTCCCGGTGTTTCTGGGCCGCGAGAACTCAGGCGGCATCCCGTTTGTCGCTACCGCGACCCAGACGGTCTCGAGATTCCATTCATGATGCGGCCCAACTGGTGAGGGCGAATGCCGTGGCAGAGCGACTCCGCTCCGACGAGGGCTCGACCCTGCTGCTGACCATCTTCTACGCGGCCTTGGCACTGCTCGTCGTGCTCGTCGTCGTTGCCGCATCGAGTCTCTACCTCGAGCGCACACGCCTCTTCACCATGGCCGACGGTGCCGCCCTCGCCGGTGCCGAGTCGTTCTCCCTCGACGATGTCGAGCTGGTCGACTCCGCCGTCGTCCCGAGGCTCGAGCCGCAGGCCGTCGACGCAGCCGTCGACGACTATCTCGACAACGCCCCGTCTTCTGCGTCGTTCGACGACCTAACGGTGATCGAGGCCACCACCTCCGACGCGCGCAGCGCCAGCGTCACCCTTTCCGCGTCGTGGCGGCCCGCGGTGCTGTCGCTCGTCGTGCCGAACGGGTTCCCCATCGAGGTCACCTCGGTCGCTCGTTCTACATTCCGCTGAAATCTACGCAAGGCCCTCAGGCAACCCACAGCCTCGGTGTAGCGTACGTGTCCATGGCAGCGACTTCACCGACACCTCAGATCGAGATCACCGAGCGGGCGAAGTGGCAGGCGTTCGCCGTTGCCGTCGGAGTCGCCGCGCTCACCATCCTCGACCTGTCGAAGGTCAACGTGGGTCTTCCGTCGATCGAGAAGGCGCTCGGCGCCGGGTCCACCGAACTCCAGCTGATTGTCGCCGGCTACGCCCTCGCCTTCGGACTCGCGCTCGTTCCGGCCGGGCGGCTCGGCGACATCTACTCGCGCAAACTCCTGTTCTCCATCGGCCTCATCTCGTTCACCCTGGCGAGCCTCGCCTGCGCCCTCGCACCGACGGTCGAGACGCTGCTCATCGCGCGCATCCTGCAGGGCGTCGCCGCCGGCATCCAGATGCCACAGGTGCTCGGGCTCGTGCAGCAGCTCTTTCAGGGCCCGGCCCGCGGTAGTGCCTTCGGAATCTTCGGAGCGACGATCGGAGTCTCGACCGCGTTCGGTCCGACCCTCGGCGGCCTGCTGATCGCCCTCGGCGGCGAGACCGACGGGTGGAGACTCCTGTTCTGGATGAACATCCCGCTCGGACTCATCGCCCTGTTCTTCGCGCTGCGTCTGCTGCCCACAAAACCGAAAGGGTCGACGGTGAAGACCGAACTCGACCTCGTCGGGATCCTGCTCCTCGGATTCTCGGTGTTCAGCGTCATGGTGCCCTTCGTCTTCACCACGGGCGGCCCCGACGACGACCCCAAGCGCTGGTTCTGGCTCATCGGCTTCGTGCTCGGAACAGCCGCGTTCCTGCTGTGGGAGCGCGACTACTCCCGCCGCGGAAAGTCGTCGGTGGTGCACTTCGCCCTGTTTCGCATCGCCTCGTATCGCAACGGCATCCTCGTGGCCACGGCCTACTTCGCCGCCATCCCCGGTACCTTCCTGCTCACGACTCTCTACTTGCAGCAGGGCCTCGGCGCGCTTCCCGTCTTCGCCGGCATGGTCAGCATCCCGTTCGCGCTCACCTCTGCCGCCAGCTCGCTCATCGGCGGGCGCATCGTCGAGCGCTACGGACGCAAGCTGGTGGTCATCGGTACCATCACGGTCATCATCGGCTTCTCGCTGATCCTCGCCGCCGCCGTGCTCACTCCGCGCGATCAGACGATCTGGTGGATGGCCGCCGCCATGGCCGTCGCGGGAGCCGGAGGCGGCCTCGTGATCTCGCCCAATCAGACGCTCACGCTGGCCGAGGTGCCCGTGAGCGAGGGCGGCGTCGCAGGTTCGCTCGCGCAGGTCGGTCAGCGCGTCGGAACCGCGATCGGAGTGGCCGCCGTCAGTTCGACCTTCTTCTCCACGCTCTATCGCGAGGCGACGACGCCCGACCAGCTCACCGTGTACCACGACGGATTCCGCAACGGAATCCTCATCGCGATCGCGCTGATCACCGTCTCACTGATCGTGGGACTCGTCGACCTGCGATCGCGCGCGAAGGCCCGGGCGCAGCAGGCCACGCCATCCGCCTGATGAGAACTATCGAGGCCTGATCACGCAGACGGGCGGCCCGGCCGTCGGGGAACGTAGCGGGGCACGTAGCGCAGCATGAGGCCTGCCCCGAGAACGCCGATGACGCCGATGATCGCGGTCGACAGCGACAGCGTCGCCACGGCCACCACCAGGGAGACCAGCAGGGGAGCGGCGGCCGTTCCCGCGTCGCCGGTGAAGCGAAACGCGCCGAGGAACGGCGCCGGATCGTTCTTGGGGGCCAGATCGGCGCCGAGGGTCATCAGGATGCCGCTGCCGATTCCGTTCGCGAGACCGGTGACGGCCGTGATGCCGATGAACCAGCCCACGGCGTTCTGCAGGTCATGGGTGAACGCGAGGACGAAGAGTCCGATGCCCATTCCGAGCATCGACGGCACGACGCTCCACAGCCTGCCGAAGCGGTCCATCACCTGCCCGCTGGCGTAGAAGAGGGCGAAGTCCATGGCGCCGCCGAGACCGATGATGAGGGCTGTCGTACTCTCGGGAAGTCCGAGGCTCACGGCCCAGAGCGGCAGGATGACGGAGCGGCTCGCGCGCAACGCGCCGACGATCGCCACACCCGTTCCGAGCCGTACGAGCACCCCGCGGAAGTTCCAGATCGTGCGGAAGAGGCCGTGCGATTCCCCGGCGACGAGCTGTTCGCCCTCGGTCTCGTGCGAGCCGGAGGCGCCGGTGCGAGCGGCGGCCGCGGCTGTGGGATCGGGCATCACCATGAGCAGCACGATCACGATGACGGCGCATCCGAGGTGCACCCAGAAGACGATCGCCGCGTGTGCCGTGAGGGCGATGAGGCCGGCGGCGATGAACGGTCCGACGAACCATCCCGCGCGGAATGTTCCACCGAGTGTCGACAGCGCCCGAGCCCGGTACTGCAGCGGAACGAAGGTCGTCATGAACGCGTGCCGCGCCAGGGCGAAGGTCGCGGTCGACAGGCCGAGCAAGAAGATGCCGACCCCGAGCATCCAGGGTCCGGATGCGACGATGCACGTCGTGACGCCGATGATCGAGACGAGCGACGCCCCGACCATGGCCCTCCGCTCGCCGATGCGGCTCACGATCCAGCCGCTCGGGATGTCGCCGATCAGTTCTCCGACCATGATCATCGCTGCGATGAAGCCGGCGAAGGCGAGACCCGCGCCGAGATCCTGGGCGATGGCGGGGATGATCGGGATGATCGACCCCTCGCCGATAGCGAAGAGCAGAGAGGGCAGAAGAGCGGGGAGGGCGATGGAACGGAAACGGAAACCGGTCTCTGTGTCGCTCATATCGCATCCAACCCTACGCCGGAGGATCGCCCGCGGCCGCCCGGTAGGCTGGGTGCACCATGCAGGAACTTGATTTCAGCGAGCAGATCGCCGCCCTCCGCTCCACCTTCCGCGACATCCTCTCGGTCATCGACGTCGATGACCTGAAGGCACGTATCGACGACCTCAGCGCTCAGGCCGGTGTGCCCGACCTCTGGGACGACACCGAGAAGGCGCAGAAGGTGACCAGCGCTCTGTCGCACGCGCAGTCCGACCTCGGGAAGGTCACCAGCATCACCTCGCGTCTCGAAGACCTCGAGATCATGGTCGAACTCATCAACTCCGAGGGCGACGAGGAGTCGGCCCAGGAGGCTCAGGCCGAGCTCGAAAGCCTCACGAAGCTCCTCGGAGAGCTCGAGGTGCAGACGCTTCTGAACGGCGAGTACGACCCGAGGGCCGCCGTCATCACCATCCGCGCCGGAGCGGGCGGCGTCGACGCCGCCGACTTCGCAGAGATGCTGTTGCGCATGTACCTGCGCTACTCCGAGCAGCACGGCTACTCGGTCACGGTGCTCGACACCAGCTACGCAGAAGAGGCGGGCATCAAGAGCGCGACGTTCGAGGTCGACGCTCCATACGCATTCGGCACGCTGTCTGTCGAGGCGGGAACCCACCGGCTCGTGCGCATGAGCCCCTTCAACTCGGCGGGCAAGCGCCAGACGAGCTTCGCGGCCGTCGAGGTCATCCCGCTTATCGCTCAGACCGAATCCGTCGACGTTCCCGAAAGCGACATCCGGGTGGATGTCTTCCGCTCGTCAGGCCCGGGCGGCCAGTCGGTCAACACGACGGACTCGGCCGTTCGCATCACGCACCTCCCCACGGGAATCGTCGTGAGCTGCCAGAACGAGAAGAGCCAGATCCAGAACCGCGCCGCAGCACTGCGGGTCCTCCAGTCGAGACTGCTCCTGCTGCAGCGCGACGAGGAGAACGCGAAGAAGAAGGAACTGGCCGGTGTCATCACGGCGAGCTGGGGCGACCAGATGCGCAGCTACGTGCTCGCGCCCTACCAGATGGTCAAAGACCTGCGCACCGACTACGAATCGAACAACCCCTCGAATGTCTTCGACGGCGAGCTCGACGGCTTCATCTCGGCGGGCATCCGCTGGCGCAAGCAGAAGGTCTCCTAGGCAATACCGGGCTCGCTTTCAGACTCGCGGGTCAATCGGCGCTCCGTGGCGAGTCGTGCGTGGACAAGCTCGTCGGCCTGCTTAAGCTCAACCTGCCATGATTCGATTTGATCACGTATCCCAGATTTACCGGGGGACCAAGAAGCCGGCGCTCAACCGCGTCGACCTCGAGATCCTCCGCGGTGAATTCGTCTTTCTTGTGGGAGCCTCGGGCTCCGGCAAGTCGAGCTTCCTGCGCCTCGTGCTGAAGGAAGACAAGCCCACGAGTGGCAGCATCCACGTGCTCGGCCAAGACCTGGGAACGATTTCGTCGCGGAAGGTGCCCTACTTCAGGCGCAACCTCGGCGTCGTCTTCCAGGACTTCCGCCTTCTGCCGAACAAGAACGTGTTCGACAACGTGGCGTTCACGCTCCAGGTCATCGGCAAGTCCCGCGGATTCATCCAGGAGGCCGTGCCCGACGTGCTGGCCATGGTCGGTCTGAACGAGAAGGCCAATCGCCTGCCGCACGAACTGTCGGGTGGAGAGCAGCAGCGCGTGGCCATCGCCCGCGCCGTCGTCAACAAGCCCGCCATCCTGCTCGCCGACGAGCCGACCGGAAACCTCGACCCCCTCACCAGCGGTGGCATCATGCAGGTCCTGCAGCGCATCAACGCGGGCGGCACCACGGTGATCATGGCGACCCACGACAACGCCATCGTCGACCAGATGCAGCGTCGCGTGATCGAGCTCGTACAGGGCGAGGTCGTTCGTGACGAGCTCGAGGGCGGCTATGGAATGACGGCCGAGATAGCCCTTCGTGACAGCGGCATGACCGCCGAGATCGGCATCCCCGGCATGGTGCGCGGCAGCCGCGGAATGAGCGGCACGACCCCCACCTTCTCCGCGCCCGTCGTCGCGCCCCCAGCGCCGAATGCCTCGGGGGCAGCGAACGTCTCTGCGACTCCCTCCCAGACCCAAGCGACCCCCGCTCCAGACCAGGGCGAGCCGGCCGTATCCGCGCCCGCCGCCGCTGCACCCGCCGCATCCGCGCCGCCGGCGCCGCTGTCGGCCACGCCTCGTGCGGTCGACCCGGTCACCGATCAGCTCGGCCTGGCCGAGAAGCTGGGGCTTCGGGCTCCCGGTGAACGGATCGACCCGGCCAAAGACCAGAACGTAGGACCCACCTCGTGAGACTCGGACTCATCTTCGGCGAGGTCGGCACCGGCCTCAGACGCAACGTCTCGATGGTCATCTCCGTCGTGCTCGTCACCTTCATCTCTCTCACCTTCGTCGGCACGGCGATTCTGCTGCAGATGCAGATCGGCCAGATGAAGAACTACTGGTACGACAAGGCTCAGGTGGCCGTCTACCTGTGTACCGCCACCGACACGGGGGAGACCTGTGGAAACGGCGATGTGACGCAGGACCAGATAGACGCCGTCAAAGCGCAGCTCGACGGCCCGACGCTGTCGCCGTTCATCGACAAGTACTACTTCGAGGATCACGATCAGGCGTTCGAGAACTTCCAGGAGCAGTTCAAGGGCAACCCGGTCACCGACTACGTGACTCCCGATCTGCTGCCGCAGACCTTCTGGGTCAACCTGAAGGACCCCACTCAGTCGGCCGTCCTCGTCGAGAGCCTTTCCGGCTTCGCCGGTGTACAGAGCGTGACCGACCAACGAAGTTATCTCGAGCAGATCTTCACGGTACTCAACGCAGCCAGCTATACCGCGATCGCCGTCGCCGCCATCATGCTGATCGCGGCCGTGCTGCTGATCGCCACCACCATCAGGCTCTCGGCCTTCTCGCGCCGCCGAGAACTCGGGATCATGCGATTGGTGGGTGCGTCGAACAGGTTCATCCAGACCCCGTTCATCATCGAGGGCGTGATCGCCTCGCTCATCGGATCGGCCCTCGCCGGGCTGGCGATCTGGTCGATCGTGAAGTTCTTCGTGCAGGGCTGGTTGTTGAACCAACTGCCATTCACCTCGTTCGTCAACACCGGGGACGCGCTTCTGGTTGCACCCATCCTGGTGGTCGTCGGAGCAGTGCTGGCGGCACTGTCGGCGAAGTTCGCTATCACCCGGTACCTCAAGGTCTGATCGTCACGCTGCGGGCGCGGGCGAGCGCGACCCTCGGCTGGGCGTATACTGGACGGCTGCCGCACGCGCTGTGCGGCACACGAATCGTCAGGAGTGCAACGTGCCCAAGGAGAGCGGTCAGAAGGTCGTCGCGACCAACCGCAAGGCTCGGCACGACTACACGATCGAGTCGACGTACGAGGCCGGAATGGTCTTGAACGGCACCGAGGTCAAGTCGCTGCGCATGGGTCGGGCTTCGCTGGTCGACGGCTACGCGTTCATCGAGAACGGCGAGGCGTGGCTCGATGCCGTGCACATCCCCGAGTACACGCAGGGTACGTGGAACAACCACACCCCGCGTCGCAAGCGCAAACTGCTGCTGCACAAGGAGCAGATCCTCAAGCTGCACAACAAGACGAAAGAGGGCGGTTACACGCTCATTCCCTTGCAGCTCTATTTCAGCGATGGGCGCGCCAAGGTCGAGCTGGCTGTGGCGAAGGGAAAGCGCGAGTACGACAAGCGCCAGACCTTGCGCGAACGGCAGGACAAGCGCGAGTCTGACAGGGCGATGTCGGCGCGCCGTAATCTCGGCGACTGATCGCCTGATCGACGGCGGCGCAGCCGCCGGTCACAGTCGCAGGGATGCTCCGGTCAGATCCTCCGACAGCTGCCACAGCCTGGCTGCGGCGGCTCGATCGCGAGACCACGCCTTGGCGGCCGTGACACGGGGTCGTCCCTTGAGTTGCTGCCATCCTGCGGGCCCGACGTATTCACCGCCGCGAAGATAGACGTCTGTGGCGGCCAGCACGATCGGCCAGGCGCCGGCATCCTTGCCCTGAGCGAATGACCCGAGCAGGGTCTGCACGGCGGAACTCGGCCGGGCGTCGGGGGCGATCCCAGGCCGTAGCGGCGTCAGTTCGTCGAGCGCGAATCCGGGATGCGCGACGATGCTCCGCGTGTCGTGACCGGCCGCTCGAAGTCGTCGGTCGAGTTCGAAGGCGAACGTCATCACGGCCAGCTTCGAACGGGCGTAGCTCCGAAAGCTGCGGAACCTCGATGGAGAATCGAGCTCGTCGAGGTCGAGAGGGTAGAACCGGTGACTGATGCTGCCCAGGTGGACGATGCGGGAGCTCGCCATGGCGAGAAGTGACGGCATCAACTGCGAGATCAAGGCGAAGTGGCCGAGGTGATTGGTGCCGAACATGCTCTCGAAGCCGTCGACCGTCTTCGACTCGGCGGTGCCCTCGGTGATGCCGGCATTCGCGACCAGCACGTCGATCGAGGGCAGCGCGGCCAACTCGTCGGATGCGCGTGACACGCTCGCGAGGTCGGCGAGATCGAGATGGACGAACGACGGTTGCTCGGCGCCCTCGACCTCACGCAACAGGGAATCGATGGCCAGCTTCGCCTTGGCCTCGTTTCGACTCGCGATGACGATGCGAGCGCCGCGGCGGGCGAGCTGTTCGGCGGTGAAGTATCCGAGCCCGGCGTTGCCACCGGTGACGACGATGGTTCGGCCGACGAGGTCGCGGGTCATGCCGTGGCCGCGAATCGTGCCTCGATGGATGCGCTGATGACGACGTCGGCGGGCGTCAGGTCGAGCGGCCCGCCTGCACTGCTCTTCGCCATCTCGTGCGACGCGAACCGGGCGACGCTCACGGTCGACCCGGCTCGGCCGTCGTCTCCGAGCATCCCGGGATCGGCGACAGCGATCGCGCGGAGGGTCGACAGCCCGAGTGCCCCTGCGTAACTCTGTGCTTTCGAGCGAGCAGAGACGATCGCGGTCTTCTGAGCGTCGGACTGCAGTGCCGAATGCGTGGCCGACGTGAGCGCCCAGTCGACGCTCGTCACCGTCACCCCGTCACGGAAGGCGATGGAATCGATCCAGGCAGCCAGCGCAGAGAAGTCGCGGAAGCGAGCACGCACCGTCGTCGTCGCGTGATAGACGGGGGGCAGCTGTGCGCCGTCCTGGCTCCACGGGCGCTGGCCCCATACGCTCACCTGGTCAGCGCTCCACCGGGTGACCGCGTCAGCCACCGGGTCGTGCAAGGCCCGCAGGCTGTCGGAGGTCTCTGCGTGCAGCCGACGGGTCTTCTCGAAGACGTCCTGTCGATCGGCTCCCTCGAAGCCGAGGGCGAGCTGAACGACGGCGCGTTCCGGGGCGTGGTGGGTATCGGCCGATGCAGTGACAGTGATGATCGTCTCGCTCATGGGTTCACTTTATCCGCGACGACGATCGACCCGTGCTGGCCCTTGCCGCATATCTGTCGTAAGATAAGAAGCTGCATCCAAAGAGGTGCTGGTGCACAACACAACTCAACAGTGCGTGATAGTGACCCGCTCGGGGATGATCGGTTTCGACATTGCCTGCGAAACTGCGAGAAGCGGGTCGAGGATTCAGGGTTATCTCGTTAACGATCTCTGAAAAACAATAAGTGCCAAATCAAACCGCACTGTCTCTGCTCAGGCAGACTTCGCCCTCGCGGCGTAGTTCTCTTCTAAGCACTAAATAGAGACCGTCAGTCCGGGAATGCTCTCTACCCGGGTTCTGGCGACATTCAGAGAGATTGCTTCCGCGTTACGCCAGAGGGCGCGGAGGGACTTGCACTCGGGCTGGGCCCGTCGAGTCAGATGCCTGTAGCAAGACTCGGGGCCGAGTAGAACGACTCAACAGGATACGCCCGTAGAAGGCGCAGAATCACAGCAGTGGACCGGGGTTCAATTCCCCGCATCTCCACCACAGAGGTCACATCACGCACTGTCGAGTTCTCGTCGCCCCGTTGATCCGAGGGCTGGCTTTCAGCGTGCGCGGAGTCCGATGGACGTCGGGATGGCCTGTCGCTGACCTCCGGAGTGCACGATGTGGTCTCCGTCGACGCGAACCTGCGTCGCGTGAGCTCGGAGCGCCGAGGCGACGATGGGCAGTCGGTGCTCGAGATCGAACCACTCGACGTCGTCGCCCTGTTCTGCCACGATCTCGGCCCACGGCGTGTTCGTCATGCGGCACGCCGCCTCGGTCGCGTCGTGCATGTGGACGTGATCGGGATGCCCATATCCGCCGGCGTCGTCGTAACCCACGACGAGGGTCGGCCGGATATCCTCGATCAGCGCGACCAGGTCGTTCGCGACCTCGTCGAGCTGGGCGCTGACGAGCGCATCGGTCGTGACATCGGGGGAGGGGCCGGCGAGTTCCGGTGTGATCCATGCCATGCCCGAATCCAGGTACCGCCGCTCGGCGAGACCGCGAGCTCGTGCCGGCGTGCTGCCGAGCCAGTATCTGTCGCTGATGCCGAGAATCGCGGATGCGGCGCTCAACTCGGATTCGCGGATCTGCGAGAGGGTCTCCGGGTCTGGCTCCACCGCCAGGGCGCCGGCGACGATCTCTCCACGCTCGCCTCGCGTTGCGGTCACCAGATGAACCCGGATGCCTCGGTCGACCATCTCCGAGATCAGGGCACCCGTGGCCAGGGTCTCGTCATCGGGATGCGCGTGCACGAACAGCACGCGGCTCACACCGTCGAGGATGCTCACGCGACAGCGATGGGTGATGCGAGGCCGGTGTATACGCTCAGGAGCGCCTCGGCAGACCGTGACCAGCTGAGCTCCTCCGCGTGTTCTCGGGCCCGCCTCGACAGGGCCGCGGCCTCATGGTCGTCTGAGAGAAGCCGCGCAATGGCCTGCGCCCACGCGGCGGGATCGCGAGAGTCGAGGACTATTCCGGTGACGCCGTCGATCACAGCCTCTCGGAGCCCTCCCGATGCCGCCGCGACGACGGGAACCCGGCTGGCAGCGGCTTCGAGGGCGACGAGTCCATAGGTCTCGGAATGCGAGGGGATCAACACGACGCTCGCCTGGCGCAGCAGTTCGGCCAGAGCCTCGCGTGACTGCGGCCCGATGAAGTGCACCGCCTCGGCGATGCCTCTGAGTTCGGCGAGCCGAGAGAGCTCGTCGACGTAGCCGTCGAAATCAGCGGATGCGTCGCCAGACACGACGAGGTCGGGCCTGAGGTCGGGAGACACGGCGGCGACGGCTTCGATTGCGAGGTCGAGACCCTTGAGGGGTTGCAGTCTGGCGGCAACCACCGCGTAGTGAGCGCGGGTCGTTGTCGAGGAATCGTGGGCGGCGGGCGTGAAGAGGCCGCTGTCGACACCGGGGGAGACGACCGTGATCCGAGCAGGGTCACCGCCCAGTCTGGTCTCGATCGTGCGTGCCTCGGCATTGCTGATGGCGATCAGAGCGTCGGACTCGCGAGCAAGCCAGGATTCTCCGGCCATCCGCCCGGGAGACTCCGACCGCTCTCCGTCGGAGAGAGGCGTCGCGTCGTCGGCGGCGATGCTGTGGAAACTCTGGACGTGCGGGATGCGGCGGGCCCGCGCGACGGGCAGCGCGGCCATGCCGGAGAACCAATGATGGGAGTGGATGACGTCGTAGGGGCCGAGCTCCGAGAGCCGCTCACCGAACTCGTCGATGTACTTCTCGTGGTCGCCCTTGGCGACCGGATGCGCGGGGCCGGCATCGACGAAGCGCAGCCGCAGGCTCTCGCCGAGATTCACGACGGCCGGGGCGGTCGACGTCGATCGTCGGGTGACGATCTCGACATCGTGCCCGAGAGCCGCCAGCGCCTGCGCCTGGTGCAGAACGACCACGTTCATGCCTCCGGCATCGCCCGAGCCGGGCTCGTCGGCTGGTGAGGTGTGCAGGCAGACGAGAGCTATGCGCAGCACTTAGACGAACACTCGGTAACCGTTGACGAACTTGTTGACCGGAGCGAGGATCGCGACAAGCGGCACGAACATGCGCAGGAGGTAGACGATCACCGTGAGCTGCCCCAGATCGGCCAGCGCGAACAGGCCGAGCGCGACGGCACCCCAGCCGAACGCGATCGTCAGAGAGCGCGTCGTCGCCAGAAACGGTGCGGCGGTGCCCAGCGACGCGAAGACGATACCCGCGTCGGCGACGAAGCCGCGAAGCCCCGCGTCGTCGAATTGTCCGACCAGTACCCACAGCACGATGGCGATGGCCCAGAAGAGGATGAACAGACCGCCGCCGATGGCCTTGGTCAGATACTTGACTGGAGCGGAGGTCTTGGCCGGGGCGGAAGCAGTCGTCATACCGTAAATTCTAGCCCGAGGCCCTCGCGTCTCGTGGACGGTGTCGGTCGTAGGTGCGAGGCTCGATTCATGCGATGCACGATTGTTCCCCCGTACCTGCTGGCCCGCCTGTCGACGCTCGATGCCAGCAATCTCAAGACGGTCGCTACGGCCGCTCACGAGACGTTGCTCAACACCCGACCGCTGCGCGCCGCGCGCCAGAGCGCGGTGCTGCGCCCGGCAGACCCGACGCGGGCGGCCCGCGGTCCTCAGCGAACCATCAGCGACGCGGGTGGCCGAGAGGTCCTGCCCGGCACGGTCGTGAGGCGCGAAGGTGGCGCACCGACGGCAGACCCGGCGGTCGACGAGGCATACGACGGCCTCGGGGCGACATACGCGCTCTTCGCCGAAGCCTACGGCCGGTCGTCGATCGACGACAGGGGGCTCGGGCTCGACGCCACGGTGCATTACGGCTCTCGGTACGACAACGCCTTCTGGGACGGCGAGCGCATGGTCTTCGGAGACGGAGACGGAGAGATCTTCCGCCGCTTCACCCTGTCGCTCAGCGTCATCGGACACGAACTGAGCCACGGGGTCACCCAGTACTCGAACCCACTCGACTACTCGGGGCAGTCCGGCGCGCTCAACGAGTCCGTCTCCGATGTGTTCGGATCTCTGGTCGAGCAGTACGCCCGGCAGCAGACCGTGGCCGACGCGAGCTGGCTCATCGGTGAGGAGTTGTTCACAGACATGGTCGAGGGGGCTGCGCTCCGCTCGATGAAAGCTCCCGGCACCGCCTACAACGACGACATCCTGGGCGTCGATCCACAACCCGCACACATGCGCGACTTCGTCGACACGAACGACGACAACGGCGGGGTCCACATCAACTCCGGGATCCCGAATCGCGCGTTCTACATGGTGGCCGAAACGCTCGGCGGGTACGCGTGGCAGCGCGCTGGCCAGATCTGGTACGACACCCTCACTCAGGCAATGCTCGCTCCCGCGGCGACTTTCGCCGACTTCGCACGGGCGACGGGGCAGTCCGCGAGAAATCGGTTCGGCGACGGCTCGAGTGAACTCGACGCGGTCGAACAGGCCTGGTCTTCGGTGGGTGTGCGCGCATGAACATCATCGTCGTGCGCACCGGCGGCTTCGCAGCCCTGCGTCGCACATGGCGTGTCGAGCTCGGCGCAGAATCGCGGTCGGCACTCGAGGAATGGCTCCGAATCCTCGACGCCTGTCCCTGGCGCGAGGCACGAGATCTCGATGGTGACGGCGTGCCTGATCGCTTCGTGTTCGTCATCACTGTCGAGTCGCCTCCCGATGCCCTGGCGGCTGTCGTCGACACCGACGACTCCGAACTGCGGGCGACCCTTCCAGAAACCCGCGTGGTCGGACCGTGGAGACAGCTGATCGACCGCGTGCAGTCGACCGATCGCGTCGACTTATGACGACGACGAAACATGCCGTCAACACGGGAGCGCTAGTTTAGGTCGGTGACGATTTTCGCTGACACGAACCCTGGCACTCCCGAGCCCAGCCGCAGAAGCATTCGCGACGAGGTCGACGCTGCGTTGCGCTCCGACGTTCGTCTACTCGGATCGCTACTCGGAAAGATTCTGACCGAAGCCGGTGGCGCAGAACTCCTGAACGACGTCGAGCGGTTGCGCGAACTCACCATCGACGCGTACGAGAAGCAGAACAATGCGTCGATCGAAGACGCGGAGAAGCTGGTCGACTCCTTCACGCCCGTGCGGGCCGAGCAGGTCGCGCGTGCCTTCACGAGCTACTTCCACCTGGCGAATCTGGCGGAGGAGCACCACAGGGTGCGGGTGCTGAGAACGCGCTTCTCCTCTCCGAGCGATCCGGCTCCAGCGGATTCGCTTCCCGCGGCGATCGAGCGTCTCGTCGACGAGGTCGGTCGAGACGAGACGGCGGCGCGGTTGGCAGCGCTTCGATTCCACCCCGTGCTCACCGCCCATCCGACAGAGGCGCGCCGCCGGGCGGTCGCCTCTGCCATCCGCCGCATCAGCGATCTCCTCTCTGACAGAGACGCCGGTCAGCAGGGCCGCCTGGCTTCGGCAGAGATCGAACGGCGCCTGCTCGAGCAGATCGACGTTCTCTGGCGCACTTCTCCGTTGCGAACGACCAGGCCGACCCCCCTCGACGAGGTGCGTACGGCGATGAACATCTTCGACCAGACGCTGTTTCAGGTCGTGCCGCAGGTCTACCGGCTGCTCGACGACTGGATGCTCGATTCCGAAGCCGGCAAGGCGCCCGTCGTCGCTCCGGCCTTCATGCGACTCGGAAGCTGGATCGCGGCGGACCGTGACGGCAACCCCTTCGTCACGGCAGAGGTCACCGAGGAGGCGGCAGCGATCGCGAGCGAGCACATTCTCTTCGGTCTCGAACACGCGGCCACCCGCATCGGTCGCACGCTGACCCTCGATTCCGAGGACACCCCGGCGAGTGACGCGTTGATGGCTCTGTGGCAGCGGCAGCAGTCGATCGCCCCCCAGGTGACCAGCCAGATCGGAACTCGTTCGCCGCACGAGCCTCATCGCCGCGTGCTCATGGTCGTCGCGGCGCGCATCGTCGCCACGCGTCAAGGCACCGACCTGGCCTACGGTCTGCCGGATGAGCTGATCTCCGATCTGCGGGTCATCCAGCAGTCCCTCCGCGAGGCCGGCGCCGATCGGAGCGCCAACGGCGAACTGCAGAACCTCATCTGGCAGGTCGAGACCTTCGGTTTCCACCTGGCCGAGCTCGAGGTCCGCCAGCACTCCAAGGTGCACCGCCAGGCTCTCGAAGAGATCCGGGCCGGGGGCGAACTGAGTGAGATGACGCAGGAGGTGCTGTCGGTCTATCGCACCATCTCGACCCTGCAGAAACGCTATGGAACGGCCGCGGCGCGCCGCTACATCGTCTCATTCACCCAGTCCTCCGCCGACATCGCCACCGTGTTCGCCCTGGCCGAGGCCGCCCTCGGATCGCCCGAGGCAGCGCCGGTCCTCGACGCGGTTCCCCTCTTCGAGACCTTCGCCGACCTCGAAGCGAGCACGACGATCCTCGACGAGATGATCACGCTGCCGCAGGTGCAGGAACGCCTTGCCGCAACCGGTCGGCGTCTCGAGGTCATGCTCGGGTACTCCGACTCGTCGAAGGATGTCGGACCTGTCTCGGCGACGCTCGCCCTGTACTCGGCGCAGGAGCGCATCTCGCGCTGGGCGCAGGACAACGACATCGAGTTGACCCTCTTCCATGGTCGAGGCGGCGCACTCGGTCGCGGTGGCGGTCCGGCCAACGAGGCCGTGATGGCCCAGCCCGGGGGATCAGTGCAGGGCCGGTTCAAACTGACCGAGCAGGGCGAGGTGATCTTCGCTCAGTACGGCGACAAGGCCATCGCGGCGCGCCACATCGAACAGATGGCTGCGGCGACGCTGCTCGCGTCGAGTCCGTCGAACGAAGAGGCGAACAACACCGCCACGCGTGACTTCGCCGACATCGCCCGCACGCTCGATCTCCGCTCGCGCGAACGCTTCTTCGAGCTCATCAAGGCCGATGGGTTCGCTCCCTGGTTCGCCCAGGTCACGCCGATGGAGGAAGTGGGCTTGCTGGCGCTCGGTTCCCGGCCCGCCCGCCGCGGTCTGTCGGTCGAATCACTCGAGGATCTGCGGGCCATCCCATGGGTGTTCGCGTGGACGCAGGCGCGAATCAACCTGACCGGGTGGTTCGGGCTGGGTTCGGCTCTCGCCGCTGTGGGAGACGTCGACGCCCTCCGCGACGCCTACGAGCGGTGGCCGCTCTTCACCGCGATGATCAACAACGTCGAGATGTCGCTCGCGAAGACCGACGACAGGCTCGCCGAGCGGTACCTCGCCCTGGGCGACCGCGACGACCTGGCTTCGCTCGTGCTCGACGAGATGGAACTCACCCGCGAGTGGGTACGGCGCACCACAGGGCACGGGGAGATCCTCGAGGGCCGTCCCGTGCTGCAGCGCGCGGTGCGTCTGAGAAGCCCTTACGTCGACGCTCTGTCGTTGCTGCAGCTGCGCGCGCTGAGAGCAGTGCGTAGGTCAGGCAGCGTCGACCCGGCGGACGACACGCATCGACTGCTCCTGCTCGCCGTGAACGGTGTCGCCGCCGGCCTGCAGAACACGGGGTAGACAACCGTGCCCGTGGCGCACCGGTCCGTGTATCAGGCCCTGCTCGGCGACCAGACCGATTCGCTGCAGCCGGAACTGTCGCACTACGTCGGCGGTGCTGCCCGAGGTGAGGCGGGAGTCGGGCGCGGGGTCTACGCCTTCGCCGGACCGACGAAGGCCTGGCTCGTGCCTCTGTTCGCGGCGATAGCCAGGGCCGACGCGCTGTTCGGCGAACGCGGCAACGGCGTGGGTCTCACCGTGGTCAACGTGCCGCATTCCGATGCCCACGGTCGGCTGTGTCTCAGCTCTACCCGCACTTTTGCATTCGCGACAGTGACGCGAACCATGCAGGACACGATGCTGGCCGGCCGCGACGGGCTGCTCCACGACTTCCTCGGTCGGACCCGGTTTCTGGAAGTGTCATTGAGGCTCTCCGTGTCACCCGAGGGCTGGCTCCAGATGCGGTCTGTCGGAACCTGGCTGTGGCTCGGTCGTCTGCGCCTCGCCGTTCCTCGGCTTCTGTCGGCTCGCGTCGACCTCCTCGAACGCTGGGATGCGGCATCGACGTGCCAGCGCGTCGATGTCACCCTGACGCATCCGGTCTTCGGTCAGGTGTTCGCCTACCGCGGGTCGTTCGAGTACGACCCTCGGGCGGGTCGGGTCGACGATGTCGAGACGACGCGCATCGACCGCCGTTACTAGCGCGTCACTCGTGGTGCGGAGCTCTCCTCGGCGAGCACGCGGAGCGCCTCGTCGTGCAACAGCCCGTTGGTGGCGAGAGCAGAGCCCGACCACGGGCCGGGAACGCCGTCGATGGACGTGAATCGACCGCCGGCCTCATGGATGACGGGGATGAGAGCTGCCATGTCGTAGGGCTGCAGGTCGAACTCGCCGGCCACATCGAGCGCGCCCTCCGCCACGAGCATGTACGACCACATCTCGCCGTAGGCCCGGGTGCGCCAGACGCCGCGGCTCAGCGAGAGCAGGCTGTCGAGCCTGCCGGCCTCGTCCCACCCTTTCAGGCTGTTGTAGCTCACGCTCGCATCGTCGAGCCGCGCGACGGCCGATACCGCGAGGCGTCGGGCGGGCGATGCCGGTGCGAGGGTCGAGTCCGTCGTCCAGGCGCCCTGACCGAGCGCACCCCACCAGCGGCGTCCGAGGGCGGGGGAGCTCACGACTCCGACCACGGGCTCGCCGTCGACGACGAGGGAGATCAGGGTCGCCCACACGGGGACGCCCCTCAGGTAGTTCGCCGTTCCGTCGATGGGATCGATGATCCACTGGCGAACGGAGTCGCCGGCGGAGCCGTACTCCTCGCCGAGGATGGCGTCGCTGGGACGCGCCTCGGCGAGCCGGTCTCTGATCTCGCGTTCTACGGCCCTGTCCGCATCCGTCACCGGTGTTCGGTCGGGCTTCTTCTCGACGACGAGATCGAGCGCCATGAAGCGATCGAGCGAGATCGCGTCGGCGGCGTCTGCGATCGTGAGGGCGAGGGCCAGATCATCTGCGTACGGCTCGGTCATGCCCCCAAGCGTAGTCAGCGCGGGTGAACACACCGTCATCGCCGAGCGGCTGCTACGAGTCGCTGAGCGAGCCGACGAGCTTCTGCAGCGACTCGATGCGGGCTATGCCGCTCGCTCCCAATTCGCCCGCCAGCACGCGGTCGACGATCTCCCAATCGTGAGCCTGGCTGAGCGGGATGCCATCGGGCGGCGGCACGGAGGAAGGAATAGCCATGCGGGCGAAGGATTTCAGGACGTTCGCCGGGTCGACGTGGCCGAGGCCGAACGAACGCACGCCCGGTGTGTCGATGATCCAGCCGGAGCGGCCCTCGTCGTCGTGCACACGAAGACCGAGGGTCGACGAGGACGTGTGCCGGCCCCTTCCGGTCACGACGTTCACTCGCCCGATCGCCCGGTCTGTACCTGGTACCAGAGCGTTGACGAGGGTGGATTTGCCGACCCCGGAATGGCCCACGGTCACCGTGGTGTGGCCGATCAGTAGAGCCTTCAACTCCTCGAGGGGCAGTTCGTCGCGTTGACCCGTGACCACGGTGAGGTCGAGACAGTCGAATTCCGAGAGGAACTCGGCCGGATCGGCGAGGTCGGTCTTCGTGATGAAGAGGATCGGTGTGATCCCGGCATCGAACGCGGCGACGAGGTAGCGATCGATGAGTCGTGCGCGCGGCTCGGGGTTGGCGGCCGCCACGACGATCAGCATCTGGTCGGCATTGGCTACGATGACGCGCTCGACGGCGTCGGTGTCGTCAGCGCTGCGCCGCAGCAGCGTGGTTCTCGGAATGATCTTGACCACCCGAGAGAGACTGCCCTCGGCTCCGGAGGTATCACCGACGAGACCGACCCGGTCACCGGTCACGATGGCGGTCTTGCCCAGCTCGCGGGCCCGCGATGCGGTTATCGCCCGTTCGTATGGTGTGTCCTCGTCGACCAAAACGGTGAAGCGCCCGCGGTCGACAGTCAGGATGCGACCCGGCACTGCATCGGCGTACTCGGGGCGGATCTTCGTGCGCGGCTTGTTGCCCTTCGGATTGGGCCGCACACGAACGCTCGACTCGTCGTACTGCGACTCCTCGTCGTCGTCATCGTCGTCGTTCGACCACCAGGTCATGAGCTGCTCGCGGCCAGCGCGCTCCAGAGTTCGGGAAACTCGGGGAGCGTCTTGGAGGTCGTGGCGATGTCCTCGATGAGGACATCGGGGGTGACGAGCGCGATGATCGCGCCGGCGTGGGCCATCCGGTGGTCGGCGTACGTCTTCCACGTTCCGCCGTGCAGAGGCGCGGGCTCGATGCGCAGCCCGTCGTCGAGTTCGGTGACGGCACCACCCAGCGCAGTGATCTCGGCAGCGAGGGCAGCGAGCCGGTCGGTCTCGTGGTGTCTGATGTGTCCGATGCCGGTGATCTCGCTGGGGGAGTCGGCGAGAGCGGCAAGCGCCACCAACGCCGGAGCGAGCTCTCCGCCTTCGGAGAGGTCGAGCGTGATGCCGTTGATGTGGCCCGTGCCTTCGACAGTGAGCACCCCATCGACCAGTGACACGGTGGCCCCGAAGAGCGGCAGGAAGTCTATGAGGTGGGCGCCCACCTGAGTGGTGGTCGACGGCCAGCCGCTGATGCTCACCCGCCCGCCGGTGGCCACGGCCGCGGCGAGGAAGGGTGCCGCATTCGAGAGATCGGGCTCGATGTCGACGATCGAACCCCGGATGCTGCCGGGGACGATCGCCCAGACACCCGGCTCGGGCGTCTCGACGGTGATGCCGCGATCCGCCAGAGCCTGGATCGTCATCTCGATATGGGGTTGGCTGGGCACCCGCTCGCCAGAATGACGCAGTACGAGGCCCTCGTCGAACCGAGCGGCGGAGAGCAGAAGACCGGAGACGAACTGACTAGAGCTCGACGCATCGATGACGATCTCCCCGCCCGTGACAGCACCCGTGCCGTGCACGGTGAAGGGGAGCGCCCCGGCTCCGTCGTCTGCGATATCGACGCCGAGCGAGCGGAGCGATGAGATCGTCGTCTTCATGGGCCTGCGACGAGCGGCCTCGTCGCCGTCGAACACAACGGGTCCGAGGGCCAGCGCGGCGACGGGCGGGATGAATCGCATCACCGTTCCGGCGAGCCCGCAGTCGACCGTCGTACTGCCGAGAAGCTCGTCGGCGGGAGTGATGAGCCAGTCCTCGCCGAACTCTCCTCCACCGACGACTGCCTCGATGGTCGTTCCCATGGATCGGAGCGCCTCGACCATCAGGGTGGTGTCGCGCGAGTGCAGAGGAGCGCGGAGTGTCGACGGCGAATCGGCCAGCGCCGACAGCACGAGTTGCCGGTTCGTCAGGCTCTTCGAGCCGGGCAGGACGACAGCGGCGTCGATCGGCCCGGAGGTGGTCGGGGCCGGCCACGGCGCATCGCCGGGAGGAACGGCGGCGACCCCCGGCGTCTCGTCGTCGTAGGGGGAGAAGCGCGGATCGAGTTGATTGATGATGCCCATTGCTCCCCAGATTACCGCGACAGCGGAATAAACGACGTTCCGATCGTCGTTGTTGATCGTATGGCGGTCGAACGGACCGACGGCGGAGCGAGAGGCAGGAGGTGGGGCAGACATGCTGACACAGGAACGCGTACGGCCTTCGCTCGCAACCCCAGGCATGGCCTGGGCGGAACGCGCCCTCGCCAAAGTAGACTCTGCTCTGATGAGCAACTCCACACCTGACACCCCTCCGGCGGCCACCCCAGATCCGCGGGATCTGTTCGAGGAACAGGCGATACCGTTCCTCGATCAGCTGTACGGCGCTGCCCTGCGCATGACGCGCAATCCTGCCGACGCTCAAGACCTGGTCCAAGAGACGTTCGTGAAGGCCTACGCTGCTTTCGGGCAGTTCGAGCAGGGCACGAACCTCAAGGCGTGGCTCTACCGCATTCTCACCAACACGTTCATCAACACATATCGCAAGAAGCAGCGCGACCCTTACAAGGGCACGATCTCCGACATGGAGGACTGGCAGCTGGGCGAGGCCGAATCGGCCACCGCGATGTCGAGCCGTTCTGCCGAGGCAGAGGCCATCGATCATCTGCCCGACAGTGCGGTCAAAGACGCGCTGCAGTCGATACCCGAAGATTTTCGTCTGGCGGTCTATTTCGCCGACGTCGAAGGTTTCTCCTATCAGGAGATCGCCGACATCATGAAGACCCCTGTCGGCACAGTGATGAGTCGTCTGCATCGAGGCAGACGACTTCTCCGGGGACTTCTGACCGACTACGCAGCAGATCGCGGCATTCATGTCGCATCGAAGACGGGGAGCACGAAGAAATGACCGATTGCGGTTGCGATAAGGCCAAGGCCGAACTCGAGGAATATCTGCACAACGAACTCTGCTCGACAGACGCTGAAGACATCCGCGAGCACCTCGCCGGATGCGTCGACTGCGAGTCTGAGCTGCATGTCGGACGCGTGCTGACCGAGGCCGTTCAGCGCGCCTGTCGCGAGACCGCGCCCGGCGACCTGCGCGACCAGGTGCTACTGAAGATCCGCACCATTCAAGCCACGCACTGATACGCGGCTGACGGTCGGTTCCTCGAGCCACGCCCGAGGAACCGACCGATCATCACCTCTGGGTGGCTCGCTCGATGAGCTCGGTCTGCTCGATGGCGTGGCGCTTCGCCGATCCGGCCGCGGGCGATGCCGCCGCGGGGCGTGACACGACACGCACCGAACGCCCGAGGTGCGGTGCGACCTCGACCGCCACGAAGGGCCAGGCTCCCTGATTCTCGGGTTCGTCCTGCACCCACACCACGTCGGCGTCTGGGTACTGGTCGAGAACCGACTTCAGTTCGCCGAGCGGAGCGGGGTAGTACTGCTCGAGACGCACCAGCGCGACCGTGTCGTCGGGATTCTTCTGCAGTTCGTTGACCAGGTCGTAGTGGATCTTGCCCGAGTGCAGCAGAACCCGAGTGACCGAAGACCTGTCGGTGATGCGACTGTCGTCGATGACCGGCTCGAATGTTCCGTTGGTGAGATCGGGCACGTCGCTCGTCGCACCGCGCAACCGCAGCATCGCCTTCGGGGTGAAGACGACCATCGGCTTGCGCGGACGGGCGTACGCCTGCCGGCGCAGCAGATGGAAATACGAGGCCGGCGTCGACGGACGCGCGACGGTCATATTGTTCTCTGCGCACAGCTGCAGATAGCGCTCGATGCGAGCCGAGGAGTGGTCGGGACCCTGGCCCTCGTAGCCGTGAGGCAGGAGCAAGACGAGCGACGAGCGCTGCGCCCACTTCTGCTCGGCCGACGAGATGAACTCGTCGATCACGATCTGGGCGCCGTTGGCGAAGTCGCCGAACTGAGCCTCCCAGAGCACGAGAGCATCGGGCCGCTCCACGGAGTAGCCGTATTCGAAGCCCATCGCGGCGTATTCGCTCAGCAGGGAGTCGTAGATCCAGAATCTGGCCTGGCTCTCGCTGAGGTTGGCCAGCGGCAGCCATTCCTGGCCGTTCTCCCGATCGTGGAGCACCGCGTGACGCTGCACGAAGGTGCCGCGACGCGTGTCCTGACCGGCCAGACGCACGGGGGTGCCCTCGAGCAGCAGTGAACCGAGGGCGAGCAGCTCGGCGAATGCCCAGTCGATTCCGCCCGAACGACTCATCTCGAGACGCTTGTTCAGCAGTTGCTGCAGCTTCGGGTGAACTGTGAAGCCCGCGGGCTTGTTCTGGAATGCGTCGCCGATCTGGTGGATCGTCGACTCGGCCACCGCGGTCGAGAACGCATCGGAGCTGGCCGAGTCGCTCTGCTGAGCATCGGGAAGCTCGAGATCCGCCACACTCGATCCGTCGGCCGTGATGACCGGAATCGACGAGGTCTGCGCGGCGTGGGTCTCGGCGAAGGCGCGCTCGAGGCGGTCCTGGAAGTCTCGGTGGGCTGCCTGGTACTCCTCCTCGGTGATGTCGCCACGACCCACCAAAGACTCGGTGTACAGCCGGCGCACGCTGCGCTTCGCCTCGATGAGGTTGTACATGAGCGGCTGGGTCATCGACGGGTCGTCGCCCTCGTTGTGCCCGCGGCGTCGGTAGCAGATCAGATCGATGAAGACGTCGCGGTGGAACTGCTGCCGGTACTCGAAGGCGAGCTGCGCCACACGCACGACCGACTCGGGGTCGTCGCCATTCACGTGGAAGATCGGAGCCTGAATCGTCTTCGCGACGTCGGTGGAGTAGACCGACGAGCGGGATTCGCCGGGAGGGGTCGTGAAGCCGACCTGGTTGTTGATGTTGATGTGGATCGTTCCGCCGGTGCGGTAGCCGCGCAGCTGGGACATCTGCAGGGTCTCGACCACGATGCCCTGTCCCGCGAGGGCCGCGTCTCCGTGGATGAGGATCGGCAGCGTCGAGAACGTTCCGATCGCCTTGCGGTCCTGCTTGGCCCGGACGATTCCTTCGAGGACGCCATCGGCAGCCTCGAGGTGCGACGGGTTGGCGGCGAGGTAGACGGGAATCTCGGTGCCGTCGCTGCCGTGGAAGGTGCCCTCGGTACCGAGGTGGTACTTCACATCTCCCGAGCCCTGAACGGTTCGCGGGTCTTGAGTGCCCTCGAATTCGCGGAAGATCTGACCGTAGGTCTTACCGGCGATGTTCGTGAGCACGTTGAGACGGCCACGGTGCGCCATACCGATCGCGACCTCGTCGAGACCTTCGTCTGCGGCACCCTGGATGATCGCATCGAGGAGCGCGATCGTGGATTCACCGCCCTCGAGGCTGAATCGCTTCTGGCCGACGTACTTGGTCTGCAGGAAGGTCTCGAAAGCCTCGGCTTCGTTGAGCTTGGCGAGGATGCGCATCTGCTCGTCGTGGCCGGGCTTGGCGTAAGGACGCTCGACCTTGTCCTGGATCCACTTGCGCTGGGCGGGATCCTGGATGTGCATGTACTCGATGCCGGTCTTGCGGCAATAGGAGTCGCGGAGCACGCCGAGGATGTCGCGGAGGAGCGCACTGCGCTTCGCACCGAACTCGCCGGTCACGAACTCTCGGTCGAGATCCCAGAGGGTCAGCCCGTGGTTCTCGATGTCGAGGTCGGGGTGCGTGCGCTGGCGGTATTCGAGCGGGTCGATGTCGGCCATCAGGTGGCCGCGCACGCGGAAGGCGTTGATCAGTTCCTGCACCCGAGCGGTCTTGTCGACGGCGTCCGAGAGGTCGACGCTGATGTCGGGAGCCCAGTGGATCGGAGCGTAGGGGATGCGCAACTCGGCGAAGATGTTCTCGTAGAAGTTGCGTTCACCGATGAGCAGCTCGTGCACCTTGCGCAGGTACTCACCGGAACCGGCGCCCTGGATGACGCGGTGGTCGTAGGTGCTCGTCAGAGTGATGATCTTGCCGATACCCAGGTCGTTGAGCGTCCTCGCGCTCGTGCCCTGGAATTCGGCGGGGTACTCGAGGGCTCCGGCGCCGATGATGCACCCCTGCCCCTTCATCAGGCGCGGAACCGAGTGCACCGTTCCGATTCCGCCCGGGTTGGTGAGCGAGATCGTGGTGCCCTGGAAATCGGATGCCGTGAGCTTGTTCGCTCGGGCGCGGCTGACCAGTTCTTCGTAGGCCCCGAGGAACTCGTTGAAGCCCATGGTGTCTGCGCGCTTGATTCCCGGAACGAGGAGGGCGCGTGTGCCGTCGGGCTTCGGGATGTCGATGGCGATGCCCAGTCCGACGTGGGCCGGCGCGACGACCGAGGGCTTTCCGTCGACCTCGTCGTAGTAGACGTTCTGGCTGCGGAACTCCTTCATCGCCTGCACGAGGGCCCAGCCGATGATGTGGGTGAACGACACCTTGCCGCCGCGGCTGCGCTTGAGGTTCGAGTTGATGACGATGCGGTTGTCGATCAGCAGCTTCGCCGGGATCGAGCGGACACTGGTGGCCGTCGGCACGGTGAGGCTGGCATCCATGTTGGTCGCGAGCGTCTTGGCCATACCTCTGAGCGGGGTGACCGTGTCCTTCTCGACGTCGTCTTCGCTGCTGGTGGATTCTGCCGTGGTGTCACGCTTCGGCGCGGAGACCGGTGCCTCTGCGGGGATCGGCGCCTGTCGCGCCTGCATGCTCGTCGTGCGGGCCGCGGGCTGGCTCTCGCGCTGGTCGGCGACGGATGCGCCGGACGGCGCCTCGGTCGAGACCGTGGCGACGGGTGACGTCGGCGGGGTGGTCGCTCCGGAGGCTTCCGCGATCTGCTCGGATTCGGTCGCCGCGGGTGGCGCCTGCTGGGCCGTCGGCGCAGAGGCTGCACCGCCCTTGGACACCACGGTCGAGTGGTAGCTCTCGAGGATCGGCCACCACGACTCGTCGACCGACTTGCGGTCTACCTTGAACTGCTCGTAGAGCTCCTCGACGAGCCATTCATTGGCTCCGAACTCCGACGCGCTCTCGTCGTTTTCCACTCCGGTCGTTTGGCTAGACAAGCCCGATCGCCCACTCTCTTCATCGTGCATCGACAATTCGCCTGAAATCAGTACATTCATGACAGTCGTCAGCGCCCTGCATCGTTGCCGGCGGGCGCCCGACACGTTCATGGTCAAGCCTAATCCCCTCAGCCTGAAGCGCCACCCGACGTGGGCCCGCTCGGCGCGGAAGCGACTACCGTTGAGGTATGGAGTTTTATCACGCGACCGCGACCCACGACCTCACGTATTCAGACGTCTTCCTCGTGCCGTCACGGTCGCGGGTGACGAGCAGGCTCGACGTGTCTCTCGCGCCGAACGACGGCACGGGAGCGAGCATCCCGATCGTCAGCGCGAACATGAACTCGGTCACGGGCCCCCGGCTCTCCGCCACTCTGGCGCGACGCGGCGGGCTCGGTGTGCTGCCGCAGGACATGCATCTGCAGGACCTCGATGCGGCGATTCGCTGGGTGAAGGCGCAGCCCGTCGAATTCGACACCCCCTTCGATTTCGCCCCGGATGACACCGTCGAGGAGGCTCTGCGTCAGATTCCCGCGGTGGCCGGGCACGGAATCGTCATCCACGACTCCGCCGGGGTGTATCTCGGATGCATCGCTGCTGCCCGGCTCGCCTCGGCACTGCCCGACGCGCTCCTCGGAGATCTGCTGCACGGACCGCTCACCGCGCTGTCGGCCGACGACATCGACTCGCCCCGTGAGGCGTTCGATGCGATGGTCGAGGCCGAGCTCGAGTTCGCTCCCGTGATGAGGCACGGATCGGTCATCGGAACGCTCAGCCGCACCAGCGCGCTCCGCTCTACGCTCTACACACCGGCGGTCGACGCGCAGGGTCGGCTCCGGGTCGCCGCGGCGGTCGGAATCAACGGCGACGTCGCATCCAAGGCCCGGGCCCTGGCGGCGGCCGGCGTCGACGTGCTGGTGATCGACACGGCGCACGGACACCAGGAGGGCATGCTGCGCGCCATCGAGACGGTGGCGAACGAGAACCTCGGCCTCCCGATCGTGGCCGGCAACATCGTGACCGCCGATGCGGTGCGCGATCTCGTGTCTGCGGGTGCCACCATCCTCAAGGTCGGAGTCGGCCCGGGCGCCATGTGCACCACCCGCATGATGACGGCCGTCGGACGACCCCAGTTCTCTGCCGTGCTCGAGACGGCCGACGCGGCTCGTGAACTCGGCGCCCACGTCTGGGCCGACGGGGGAGTGCGCTACCCGCGCGACGTTGCCCTCGCTCTGGCCGCCGGGGCGTCGAGCGTGATGATCGGTTCATGGTTCGCGGGCACGATCGAGGCCCCCGGCGTCTTGAAGACGGATGCGACGGGTCGGCTCTACAAGGAGAGCTGGGGCATGGCGTCGACCAAGGCCGTGAAAGACCGCTTCGGACGTCTCGACGCTTACGAGCTCGCCCGCAAGACCCTGTTCGCCGAGGGGATCTCGTCGAGCAGCATCTACCTCGACCCGCTGCGCCCCTCTGTCGAGGATCTGCTCGACATGATCACGTCCGGAGTCCGCAGCTCGTTCACGTACGCGGGCGCCTCCGACGTGGCCGAGTTCCACGATCGCGCGCTGGTCGGCATTCAGTCGGCGGCGGGGTACGAAGAGGGCAAGGCGTTGCCCGTCAGCTGGTAGGAGCACGGCCGCTCTGGCGCCGGCTGCCGGTATACTGGCGAGACAATGGACGACCCTCCCTCAGCCCATCCATCCCTTCTTCTGAGCAGTTCCGGCGGCACTCATGCCTCTTGACTGGATCATGTTCGGCGTCGGTATCGTTCTCACGTTCGGTACCGGCATCTTCGTCGCCAGCGAGTTCGCGCTCGTCAATCTCGATCGGAACGATCTCGAGACGCGGCAGAATCGTGGTGCGACGGGCCTCGGCCCGACGATCGCGGCGCTGAAGATCACGTCGACGCATCTCTCGAGCGCTCAACTCGGCATCACGCTCACGACCCTGCTCACCGGGTACACCATGGAGCCGGCCATCTCGAATCTGCTTCGCGCCCCTCTGACCGGCGTCGGCATCCCCGAAGCGGTCGTGCCGGGCGTCTCCGCGACGATCGCGATCGTCTTCGCCACGCTGCTGTCGATGATCGTCGGCGAGCTCGTGCCGAAGAGTTTCGCGCTGGCCCTGCCGCTGCAGACCGCGAAGCTGGTGATTCCGGCTCAACGCCTCTTCACGATGGTGTTCAAGCCCGCCGTGAGTCTTCTCAACAACAGCGCGAACGGGTTGCTGCGAGCTATGGGCATCGAGCCGAAAGAAGAGCTGTCGGGCGCCCGCACCGCGGAGGAGCTCTCGTCGCTCGTGCGCCGATCTGCCATGCAGGGCAGCCTCGACGTCGACACGGCGACACTGCTCAACCGCACTCTGCTCTTCTCCGGACACACGGCGTCCGACGCCATGACGCCGAGGCCCCGCATCGCGAGCGTCAAGCGCACGGACAGCGCGGAAGACGTGATCACGCTCACCCGAACGACGGGACACAGCCGCTTCCCCGTGCTGGACGACGACATCGACGACATCGTCGGAGTCGTGCACGTCAAGCAGGCCGTCAGCGTTCCGCGCGACAGGAGGCACGACGTGCCGGCCGCGGCACTCGCTTCGAGCGTCATCCGCGTGCCCGAGACCATGAAGCTCGACTCGCTCCTCGGTGAGCTGCGCGGACGCGGCTACCAGATGGCGATCGTGGTCGACGAATACGGCGGAACGGCGGGTGTGGTCACACTCGAAGATCTGGTCGAAGAGCTCGTCGGCGAACTCGACGACGAGCACGACCGGTCACGCGCCGGAGTGGTCAAGACCCTGAACTCCGTGTCGTTCCCCGGAATGCTGCGACCCGATGAGCTCGCCGATCGCGCAGGAATCAGCGTTCCCGACGATGGTCCGTTCGAGACGGTGGCCGGTTACATGATGAGCGAACTCGGTCGGCTTCCCGTCGTCGGAGACACCGTCGAGTTGCCCACCGGTCAACTCGCGGTCGTGCGGCTCGACGGACGTCGTATCGATCGCATCCGCTTCACCCCGATCGCCACCGACGAGGCAGCGGCCCCCGTCGACGCGCTCATCACCGACGAATCGAATACGGAGGTGAACGACCGTGGCTGATTGGCTGGGTATCGTCTGGCTCGTTGTGCTTCTCCTGGCCAACGCCTTCTTCGTCGGCGCCGAGTTCGCCGTCATCTCGGCTCGTCGATCGCAGATCGAGCCCTTGGCGGAGCAGGGCAAGGCGAGCGCCAAGACCGCGCTCTGGGCCATGGAGCACGCGACTTTGATGCTGGCCATGTGTCAGCTCGGAATCACCGTGTGCTCGCTGCTGATCCTCAACGTCTCCGAGCCCGCGATCCATCACCTGCTCGAGATTCCTCTGGCGTTCACCGGCCTGCCGGAGGAGGTCATCGGCACGATCGCGTTCGTCATCGCGCTGCTCATCGTCTCGTTCCTGCACGTCGTCTTCGGCGAGATGGTTCCCAAGAACCTGTCATTCTCGCTTCCGGAGCGCGCCGTTCTGCTGCTCGCTCCGCCTCTCGTGTGGCTCGCCCGAATCTTCCGGTTCGCGATCGTCGCGCTCAACGCGACCGCCAATTCGATCCTGCGGTTGTTCGGTGTCGAGCCGAAAGACGAGGCGGCGAGTGCGTTCACGCTCGACGAGGTGTCGACCATCGTCTCGCAGTCCACTCGCGAGGGTGTGCTGAGCGACACGACGGGCGCTCTCAACGCGGCGTTCGAGTTCACCTCGAAGACGGTGAAAGACGTCGCTGTTCCACTCGAGTCGCTCGTGAGCCTCTCGGACCACGTGACCCCCGCCGAGATCGAGCACGCCGTGGCCAAACACGGTTTCTCTCGCTACATCGTGGTCGATGAGGAGGGGCGCCCCGACGGCTACCTGCACCTGAAAGACGTGATCGACATCGATGCAGACGAGGTCGACCTACCGGTGCCTGCCAAACGCATCAGGCAGCTCGTCTCGATCTACGAGGGAACGGAACTCGAAGACGCACTGGCCAGCATGCGCCGTACGAACGCGCACCTCGCGCGCACGTTCTCCGAGTCGGGTCGCACGACCGGCGTGCTCTTCCTCGAGGACATCATCGAGGAGCTGGTGGGCGAGGTCCAGGACGCGACTCGGCGGCTCTGACAATCGAGCCGCCGGGCGCGTGACGCGGTTCTAGGCGGGCCAGGCCGAGCGCTCGTACTGCGCGGGCCAGTAATCGACCGTCACGCCCAGCTCGTGGGCTGCTCTCAGGGCGAAGTGCGGGTCTCGGAGCATCTCGCGTCCGAGCATGACCGCGTCGGCGCGACCCTCGTCGACGATCTCGGCGGCCTGGGCCGCCGTCGTGATGAGACCCACGGCGCTGACCGGAACGTCGCCGTTCGCCGCGACGTACTCGGCGAGGGGAACCTGATAACCGGGCGACACCGGAATCGTGACGCCGGTCATGTTCCCGCCGCTCGAGATGTCGAACACGTCGGCGCCGCCGTCTTTCGCCCACGCTGCCACGGTGGCGGTCTGCTCTTCGTTCCAGCCGTCGTCCACCCAGTCCGTGGCAGAGAAGCGCACCAGGAGCGGAACGTCTTCGCCGACCGCGGCCCGGGTCTCGCCGACGATCCGGAGGAGCAGCCTGGCTCTGTTCTCGAGGCTTCCCCCGTATTCGTCCGTGCGCTCATTGCTGAGCGGCGAGAGGAACTGATGGATCAGGTAGCCGTGGGCCGCGTGGATCTCGAGCACGTCGAATCCGGCATCGATCGACCGGAGGGCCGCGGCGACGAAGTCGTCGACGACACCGTCGATCGCAGCGGTGTCCAGCTCGCCGGGCGTCGCGTAGCCGGGGAATGCGATAGGCGACGGCGCCACGGTCGGCCAACCGCCGGCGTCCATCGGAACCGTGCCGCGCTCGGGTGCCCAGGGCCGATACGTCGAGGCTTTACGGCCGGCGTGGGCCAACTGGATGCCCGTCGTCGCGCCCTGGCCGTGCAGGAAGTCGGTGATACGCCGGAACGCCTGCGTCTGCTCGTCGTTCCAGATTCCCAGGTCTTGCGGTGAGATGCGGCCCTCCGGACTCACCGCCGTCGCCTCGGTGATCACGAGGCCCGCACCGCCCTGGCCGAAGGATCCCAGGTGCACGAGATGCCAGTCGGTGGTCATGCCGTCGCAGGCCTCGGCGGAGTACTGGCACATGGGCGCGACCCAGATGCGGTTGCGGATGGTCACGCCCCGGATGCTGAGGGGACGGAAGAGGATGGATTCGCTCATGAGGGGTCTTTCGTGGGGTGTCAGGAGGCCGGAGTCGCGGATGCGGCTGTGTCGTCGAGGTAGGCGCGGAGAAGAGGTGCGGTCGTGAACACGTGACCGGCGATGCCGACGCTCGCCGCTCCCTCAATGTTGACGGCCTTGTTGTCGATGAAGATCATGTCGTGAGCCTCGACGCCGAGATCGCGCAGTACCTCGAGATAGATGCCCTCGTCCGGTTTCAGTCGGCCCATCTCCGCGCTGACGAAGACCCGCTCGAAGAGAGCGCCCATGGGCCCGTGACGGAAGTAGTCGCCGAAATCGAAGCCCGCGTTCGACAGGAGTGCGATGCGCGTGCCGCCGTCGCGAAGCGCGAGGAGGATGTCGTAGGTATCGGGATTGATGCTGAGCCAGCTCCGATAGTCGGCGATCCAGAGCTGCTGGATGCGCGACTCGCTGAATTCGACCCCGGCGTGCCGAGCGATCTCGAGCCAGTAGTCGCGGATGCTCAGGGTGCCGCGGTCGAGAGCGTCCCGATTGGCCCAGTACGGCGGCCAGAACTTCTCCTCCGGCACACGGGCGATCGACAGCAGCGCCTGGCGGTCGGCATCCGAGGGGGAGAAGGAGATGACCTCGCCGTAGTCGAAGACCACGACCTTGCCGGGGATGCTGATGGGCATGAAGCTCCGCACGTCGGAAGAGGGTGGGGGACTCATCCAATCTATCGTGGAGCTGTGAGCGACAAGACCGAACCCACCTCTGCATCTAAGACCGGCCTCGCGGCAGGATCGACCGAGTGGACCGCCGCCGACGCGGTGCCGTTAATGCGGGTCCCGCAACCCAGCGACGACAAGTATCGGCGCGGCGTTCTGGGGGTGCGGACGGGATCGGACATGTATCCGGGAGCTGCCGTGCTCGGCGTCGACGCCGCTGCGCGAACCGGCGTCGGGATGATCCGCTACCTGGGCCCCGAGGTGCCGACGGGCCTCGTGCTCCAACGGCGACCGGAGGTCGTGACCGCACCGGGCCGGGTGCAGGCATGGCTGCTCGGGTCCGGCATGGACGCCGAGAAGAGATCGGACGACGACACGGCGCTGCTTCGAAGCGCTCTTGGAGAAAACGTGCCCTGCGTGATCGACGCGGGTGCTCTCGACCTCGTGCTCACGGCCGGAGCCAGCACGATCATCACTCCGCACGCGGGCGAACTCGCGTCGCTCTGGGACCGTGTCGGCGTCACCGTCGAGCGGGCCGCCATCTCTGACGACCCCGAGCACTGGGCCGCAGCGACCGCGGAGCGTTTCGGCGTGGTCGTGCTCCTCAAGGGGGCGCGCACGATCATCGCCGGGCCGTCGACCGACACCATCAGCGTCACCGCGTCGTCGAGCTGGGCAGCGACCGCGGGCTCGGGCGACGTCCTCGGCGGCATTCTGGGGGCGTTGCTCGCGACCAACGCGACATTCCTCGCAGACGAGGGCACGGACATCCTGCTTGGGGTGGCGGCCACGGCAGCGTACCTTCACCAGGCGGCGGGTGCTCGGGCGTCGGGCGGAGGGCCCATCACGGCGCTGGACATCGCCGAGTCGGTCGGCGCGACGATCGCGGATCTGCTCGACCACGCCTCACGCTGACCTGGCGCCCACGTCGACCGCCGGGCGAGCGCGGGCGTCAGCGCGGCGAGACGGAGAGAGCGAAGTCGATCGAACCCTGATCGTTGACGCGCGCGAATCCGAGGTCGATGGGCGCGATGCCGTAGTCGCCGAATGACACGGGCACAGTGCCGGCGAGGGTCAGTCGACCATTCTGCAGAGTGGCGGTGAGCGACACGTCGACCGGTCGGCTCACGCCGTGAAGGGTGAGATCGCCCGATGCGGCGACGACCACCGGCGTGCCGCCGACCAGATCGTCGTTGAGCGGGATCGGAGTGGTCAGGGTGAACAACGCCGTGGGAAAGTCGTCTGCGTCGAGCGCCGGCCCCCTGAAATAGGCGTCGCGTGCGGCGTTGTCGGTGGTGATGCTCGCGACCTCCACCACGATCGTCGCGCCCGTGAGAACACTGTCGTCGACGATCGCCGACCCGGTCACGTGGTCGGTCGTGCCGGTGACGGTGAGAGCGGAACCATTCACGACCGCGTCGATCGTGTACCCCGCCTCGGAACCGTCTGCGACGGCCCAGTCGCCGGAGAGACCGGCGGGATCGTCGACGTCGACCTGGGGCGATGACTCGCGCACGGTGGGTATCACGCTCGGCACCACGGTTGTCGGACTCGCGGCTGCACTGCCGTACATGATGGGGCCGGCTACGGCAGCCATGGTCCCCAACGCGAGAACCGACGCCGAGACGCCGAGTGCGATGCTCGCAATTCTCTTCATGATCCGTCCGTGGTGTTTGGTGGGAGAAGGGCCAGACAATCAGGCGCAGGTGATCCTTGCCTGGGAGCCACCGGAGAGCAGCCTGTGATCGAGATCGCGCACGGCCGGTGGGGTGCGGCCTAGTATGGGCGACGTGCGGATGATGCTGGCGACGACGGTGCGGCGACCCGCGGTCCTGTGGGTGGCGTTCGTGCTCGTGCACGCGTGGCTGGGATTCGTCGGACTCACGCACCCGACGCTGCCGTGGGGGGATGTGACCCGGCAATACAGCACGTGGGTGCAGAACGCCCTTGCCGGAGACGTCGTGGGAGTGTCCGAGCCTTGGGTCTACCCGCTCGTCGCCCTGGTCCCCATGCTCGCGGCGATGGTGCTCGGTCCCGAGCTGTACGGGGTCGGCTGGTTGCTCGTCGTGGTCGTCACCAACGCCGTCGTGTTGTCCTATCTGCTTGCGCGCACGGGGCCGGGCGCCCGATTCGGCGCGCTGCGGATCACAGCCGCATGGTGGTGGATCGGTTTCATGCTGTTCCTGGGCCCGGTGGCCCTCGGCAGGATCGACGTGACCACGGTCGCCATCGCGATCATCGCTCTCCTGGTGGCTCAGCATCGGCCGGCCGTCGCCGGTGCGATGCTCGCTCTCGCGACCTGGATCAAGGTGTGGCCCGCGGTCCTCGTCGCCGCGATGGTCGTGGCAATCCGACGGCGGGCAAGCGCGGCGATCTCGTTCGTCGCGACCGGCGTCGTCATCGGGCTGGTCGTGCTCCTGGTCGGAAGCGGCGTGAACAGCCTCGGATTCATCTCGCAGCAGTCTTCTCGCGGACTGCAGATCGAGGCGCCGATCAGCACGGTGTGGATGTGGATCGCCTTCTTCGATCCGGCGGCCGCCTCGGTGAAGTACATCCAGTCGATCAACACCTTCCAGGTGCTCGGCTCGGGTGTCGACACCGCCAGCGCCGTCATGACCCCCCTCCTCGTCATCTCGTCAGCGGCTCTGCTGGCCCTGGGCGCTCTCGTCGCGCGAAGCGGGGCTCGGCCTGCTCATCTGCTCGCCCCGCTCAGCCTCGCCATCGTCGTCGGTCTTCTCGTCTTCAACAAGGTCGGCTCACCTCAGTTCGTGCTGTGGATCGCCGCCCCCGTGGTGCTGGGTATCGTCAGCCAGGGAAGACGGTTTCTGGCCCCCGCGGTGCTGGCCTTGGTGATCGCCGCCGTCACCCAGATCATCTACCCGTTCGGCTACGACGCCCTTCTGGTGCTGCAACCAGGGATGCTCCTCGTCTTGACTCTGCGCAATGCGGCGCTCGTCGTCTTATTCGCCATTTCCGTCCGCATGGTCTGGCGGTTGAGACGCCACCCCGTATCTTCTCGCCCTCGTCACGATCCACTGGAAAGGCAGTTCACCTGATGCTTGTCGCATTCTCTGTAGCACCCTCGGGAACCGGGCGCGAAGACGGGTCGGTGCATGACGCCGTCGCCGCGGCCGTGAAGGTCGTCCGCGATTCGGGGCTGCCGAATCAGACCGATTCGATGTTCACGACCATCGAGGGGGAGTGGGACGAGGTGTTCGCCGTCGTCAAGGAGGCGACCGAGGCCGTGGGACGTTTCGGCAGTCGGGTCTCGCTCGTCTTGAAGGCGGACATCCGTGACGGCTACGCCGGCGAACTGACAGCCAAGGTCGAACGGCTCGAAAGCGCACTCGACGAGATCACTCCGTGAGGTCGGTCTCCGAGGCCCTGTGGTAGTCGACCTGCACGAGCAGCCCGTCTTGAATCGCCCTCTTGCGCAGGGCGACCTTTGTTCCGACGTCGATGCCGGCCACCCGGTATTTCTCTCGGATGCGCTTGAGGTAGGACTTCGCGGTCTCCTCTGAGATCTCGAGCGCCTGGGCGACCTGCTTGACCGGCTCGCCGCCACCGTAGAGGGCCATGACCCGCCGTTCCTGCGCCGAGAGCTTGGGCGCACCGCCGACCTCGTCGGCAGACAGTGCGAGATCGAGCTCGCTCGAGATGAACGGCTTTCCCGCGTGCGCGGCACGGATGGCCTCGACGATCATCCCCGCCTCTTCGCTCTTGACGAGGTAGCCCAGGGCGCCGGCGGCGATCGCCTCGCGAATGACCGCAGGCTCGGAGTACGTGCTCATCAGCACGGTCTTGACTCCGGTGGTCTTGAGAGTGCGCAGCTTGACCGAGATCGGAAGCGAGTCCTTGAGGTCGAGATCGAGCAGCACCACGTCGACGGGGAACTCGGGGTGGGTCAGCAGGTCTGGCCACGTCGTGACGGCGGCCACCATGTCGATGTCGTCGGCCGCACCTCGTATCCACTCGGTCAACGCTCCGAGGAGCATGCGGTGGTCGTCGACGATCGCGAGTCTGATCTGTGCTGCGGAGTCTGTCACGGTTGTCCTCCCGGTCGCTTACGCTGCGACCTGCTGTGCCACGGTACGAACTGTCGTCACGATCGTGATACTGCCCCTCGTGACCATCTCAGAATGGTCGCCGACACGATCGAGCGCCGGCCATACGGCGGGGTCGATGCGCCGCTTGGGGACGCCGTCGACCGTGAGTGCGACCGGGAAGCTCATCATATCGGCAGCGTCGCCGTCTTCTTCGACGCTCTGTGGCCCCACCACGATCTGCAGGGTCGGTTGTACGCGCAGGGAGTCCGCCACCAGCAGCCACACGGCAGAGAGGAGTCCCTCGCGCTGGCTGGGATCGAGGAATCCGGCCAGACCGCGCGGATCCGTGAGGGTCACCACGGGACCGAGCACCTCCGACTCCTCGATCGCGTGATGCAGCCAGGTGTCGTGACGGCCCGCAACCAGGAGCAGGCGCAACTCCGTCGCGATCGACGAGGCCGCCCCCGCCACCTCCGGATCGAGGGGGAGATCGATCGTGCCTCGGGCGACACCATCGAGGATCTTTTCGGCGTCGAGGTCGAGACGCGCGAGTTCGTCGGATGCGCGCATGCCGAACGCGAAGCGGGGCGAGAGGAGCGCGCTCTCGACGACTGAGCGGTCGAGTTCCAGCTGCACGAGCGCACCGAAGCCCTGTACGACCAGCGCGCCGAGGAGCGGGGGCAGCAGCGCGATGGAGGCGATCTGTATAGACGGGCCGGGGGCGAATGAGCCGGAGAAGGCGCCGGAGACCAGCATGGCGACGATGATCACCGCGAACACCGCGTCCGCGACGAGCAGCTGTCGTGCCGGCCGCGATCCGACCAGGGCGAGTAGCGTCGCTCCCACTCCGAAGACGGTCGACGAGTGGAGGATGGGTTGGGAGGTGCCCAGATTCGCAATGGTCTCCAGAAGCAGAGCGAGCGCCATGAGCACCGTGGCCGACGCGAATGCGACGGCAGGAATGCGGCCGTGGAATCTGCGGGCGAGCAGGCACGACCCGACGAGGGCTACCGTGAGAAGGGTCCAGGCGACAACCCGGATCAGGGTGGACCCGTCTGCGGGGCGGGCGAGCGTCTCGACGAAGAACGAGAGCAGGCCCCTCAGGAAGAGGCACGAGCCGAGGACGATCGCCGCGATGCCCAGGTAGCCGTAGCCCAGCCGGGAATCCCTGGCGAGATCGTCGTGCAGAGCCGAAACGGCTCGGGGTCCGATACGCCGTGCGCGCACGAGTCGACTGAGGACGTTCGGATCCTCGCTGCGCTGCGGTTCATCTGGCGGCAGGGTTTCGGTCATGATTTCGGCACCTCCAGCACGACCGTGGTTCCTGAGCCCGGGGCGGAGAACAGTCGAGTGCGACCGCCCACCTCTCTGATCCGGGCGACCACCGACTCGGCGAGACCGAGCCTGGCCGAGTCGACCTGGTCCAGATCGAAACCCACACCCGTGTCGGTCACCATGGCCCGTACCGTCGTGTCGTCTTGGGTTATCGTGACCTCCGCATTGCTGACGCCCGAGTGTCGGCGCACATTCTCGAGGCACTCCGCAAGCGAGAGAAGGAAGGCGTCGAGCACGTCGCTGGGCAGCAGAAGACGCCCCGCGCCGTGCCACGAGACCGTCAGTCCCATGCGATCGAAGCGCTGCTTGACCGATTCGAGCGTGTGCCCGAGATCGCTCGTCTCCGTCGCTTCCAGCGTGTAGGCGCCCGACGACCGAGGCATCGGGGTTCCGCCGAGGCGGAGCTGTCTCAGGAGACGGGCATCTTCGGCTGCTTGCGCTCTCAGCGCGTCAGGACGCACGCCGACGCCCGAGTGCGCGAGCAGTGTGAGGGTGGCGAGAACAGTGTCGTGCAGGAGGCGCGCGCCCTGTCGGCGTTGCGCTTCGGTCTCTGTGGCTTGCCGTTCGGCGAGATGCGCTCGACCCAGGCGTGAGATGCGGTCGAGGGCGCGGGAGATGCTGACGGAGAGCCAGACGGTGACGCCGGTGAGGATCGACCAACCGACGACGACGGACAGCAGGCTCTCGAGCCAAGGCACAGCCCGCACGGTGGTCAGGACGGTCGTCACGACGACGAGTGCGGCGCCGGTGGCGACGGTGACGATCCGAGCGAGGGAATCGAGGTTGCAGATCACGAGGGAGGGCAGGGCCGCCGAACCGAGGAGGAGCGCGGCCGTGGAGGTCGAATCGGCGCTGCCTCCGAGGGCATCCAGGCTGAGAAGAAGGATCGTCGCGACGCCCGTCACGAGGATTGTCGCCGTCCAGGGCAGCGACCGCGTTCTTCCGACGACGGTGAAGCCGGTCGCCATGACGGCGAAAAGAGGGAGCGCCGCTGCGAGCACGTCGAGGTCGGCGGGAATGTCGAGCAGGAGCGTGATGAACGACGCGCCGACGAAGGAGAGGCCGACCAGGCGGGTCGTGCGGGCGAGGAACCGGCGTTGACCGCTTGTGCTCAGTGCCATGATCGACGCCGGGTGATTGCAGAAAACCGGCGTACTCTCACGACTGTCATGCTACTGGTCCTGTGCCCTGAAGTGGGGGGACATGCACATATTGTGTTGCAGATGGAGGGGGCGTAGCCTGAGTGAACTGCTTGGGGGGAACCGCCGGGAGTGTCGTTGGCAAGGCGACGCTCCCGGCTTTTTGTGTTTCTCGGCATACGCGCGGTCGCCGGGGTCAGGCATCCAGTAAGCGCGTGAGGTGTCGACCGACCGCCTCGTTCTCGATCAGAAAACCGTCGTGCCCGAACGGCGAAGAGAGAACGACCGCTTCGGTGCCGTCGATGTTTCCGGGAACATGCCGCGCGATCTCGAACTGATCCTCGATGGGGAAGAGCCGGTCGCTGTCGATGCCGATGACGACCGTGGGGATCGTCACATTCGCGAGAGCGTTGGCCAGCCCGCCGCGCCCGCGACCCACATCGTGCGAGTTCATCGCCTGCACCAGCGTCACGTAGGAGTTGGCGTCGAAGCGACGCGTGAACTTGTTGCCGTGAAAGTCGAGATACGACTCCACGGCGAATCTGCCGTCGCTGCCGAGTGGGCTGATGCCCGACTGCCAGCTCCTCTGGAACCGATCGTTCAGCTCGGAGGGGCTGCGGTAGTTGAGAAGCGCCATACGTCGAGCCAGTGCGAGGCCGCGATGGGGCCCCTCTCCATCCGCCGCGTCGTAGTAGGCGCCGCCAGCGAATCGGGGATCGATGTGGATCGCCTCGACCTGAACGGAGTTGAGCGCGACCTGGTCGGCGTTCGAGCGTGCCGGCGCTGCGATCACCGCCAGCCGATCGATGCGCTCGGGGTGGGCAACGCCCCACTCGATCGCGTGCATCCCTCCCATGGAACCTCCGACGACCGCGGCCCAGCGATCGATCCCGATCGCGTCGGAGAACGCGAGCTGCGCACGCACCTGGTCGGAGATGGTCGTGTACGGAAAGGACGCGCCCCATTCGATTCCGTCGGGACCGAGCGATGCCGGTCCGGTGCTTCCCTGGCAGCCTCCCAGCATGTTGGGGCTGACGACGAACCACCTGTTCGTGTCGATCGCCAGACCCGGCCCGACGATGCCGCTCCACCAGCCGTCGGTCGGATGCCCGGGTGCGGCGTGTCCGACGAGGTGGCTGTCACCCGTCAGGGCGTGCAGAACGAGAACCGCGTTGTCGCGCTCGGGCGAGAGCGTGCCGAGCGTCTCGTACGCGATGCGGACATCCGGGATGCTCGTTCCGATCTCGAAGTCGAACGAACCGATTGACACGAACGTGCGACTGCCGATCGGGTCGCCGTCGCGCCAGGCGCCGGATGCGGGCGGCTTGCCGAGGATCGACCTGATCTGTGCGTCGGTGACGAAGCCGCTCGGGACGGTGTCTTCGGGTGTCTGCCAGTCCATATCACTTCATTCTGGCGTGCAGCGAGCGTCCCGGCCCGAATGTTACGTCGGGCCGGGACGCCGGCGGGAGCGGACGAGCGAATTAGACGATGGCGTTGGCGCGCGCCACCTCGCGGGCCGCGCTCAGGCCGGCCTCGAGATCGGCCTTGATGTCGTCGATGTTCTCGAGCCCCACCGAGAGCCGCACGAGACCGGGGGTCACACCCGAGGTGAGCTGCTGCTCGGGCGTCAACTGCGAGTGGGTCGTCGAGGCGGGGTGGATGACGAGACTGCGCACGTCGCCGATGTTGGCCAGGTGGCTGAACAGCGTGAGGTTGTCGACCAGCGCGCGCCCGGCATCCACCCCGCCTTTCAGTTCGAACGACAGAACGGCGCCGACGCCCTTCGGCGCGTACTTGTTGGCTGTGGCGTACCACGGGCTCGTGGGCAGGCCCGCGTAGTAGACCGTGGCGATGTCGTCGTGTGCATCGAGCCACTCGGCGACCTCCTGCGCGTTCTGCACGTGGCGTTCGATGCGCAGACTGAGCGTTTCGATGCCCTGGATGAGCTGCCACGCGCTGGCCGGGGCGATCGACGAACCGAGGTCGCGGAGCAGCTGCACGCGGGCCTTGATGATGTACGCGATCCCATCGCCGAGCGCCTCTGCGTAGTTCACGCCGTGATACGACGGGTCTGGCGAGGTGAGGCCGGGGAATCGTTCGGGGTTCTTGCTCCACGCGAACTTTCCGCCATCGACGATCACACCGCCGATGACCGTGCCGTGACCGCCGAGGAACTTGGTGGCGGAGTGGACGATGATGTCGGCACCGTGCTCGAAGGGGCGGATCAGATAGGGCGTGGCGATCGTGTTGTCGACGATGAGCGGCACGCCCGACGCGTGGGCGACCTCGGCGACGAGCTCGATGTCGAGGATGTTGATCTTCGGGTTGCCGATCGTCTCAGCGAAGAAGAGCTTCGTGTTGGGGCGCACCGCACGGCGCCACTCCTCGGCGTCGTCCTGGTTCTCGACGAACGTGGTCTCGATGCCGAGCTTCGCCAGCGTGTACTTGAAGAGGTTGTAGGTGCCGCCGTAGATCGACGCACTCGACACGATGTGGTCACCGGCCTCGGCGATGTTCAGCACGGCGAAGGTCTCGGCGGCCTGACCGGAGGCGACGAGTAGTGCGGCGGTCCCTCCCTCGAGCGCGGCGACGCGCTCCTCCACCACGTTCTGCGTGGGGTTCTGGATGCGCGTGTAGATGTTGCCGAATTCCGCGAGCGCGAAGAGGTTCTTCGCGTGGTCGGAGTTGTTGAAGACGTAAGAGGTCGTCTGATAGATGGGTGTGGCGCGGGCATTCGTCACCGGGTCGGGAGCCGCACCCGAATGGATCTGCTTGGTCTCGAATTTCCAGCTGGCGTCGTTGTCGCTCATGAGTCCTGCTTCCTTGGGGCGAATGCGAGAGCTGATCGCTCTCAGGCGAGCCTAGGAACCGGGCCCACGGGCGTCAACGGACGGGGACACACGACGTAACAGCCAGCGAGGGTGCGGCTCGACGAGCGGCCTGAGGAGTGTGCGCACCGGCTTAGAGGCCAGCAGGAACGTGACGACGATCGCGAACACGATCATGGCCGGCAGATACCAGATGGGCACGTCGCCTTCGAGTACGCCGGACTCCCGGAACGGGTACAGAACGAACGTGTGCAGGAGGTAGATGTACAGCGTCGCCTGGCCCAGGTCGGTGAAGACCGTCCGACGGCGCGGCACGAGCACGAGGAAGGCGAACGACAGGATGACGGCGACGACGATCACGGCGAGGCGCACGCCGCCGGCCCACCAGTGGTCGTATCCCACTGCGGCGTAGGACTCGTCGAAGAGCAGGAACTGTCGGATTCCGATTTCTCGCCAGAAGTCGATGCCGGTGAAGACGACGATGGCGACGGCGGCGAACAGTGCTGCAGCGCCGACGCGCCACCAGATGACCGTGGATGGAGACCATGACAGCCACCGGCGTGTCAGATCGCTGCCCCGTAGGCGCCATCCGAGCACGAAGAAGGGCAGAAGGCCGAGGGTGCGCGAAATGGCGAACTCCGAGGTGATATCCCCGATGTATCCCGCCCAGACCGATACTCCCACGCTGATCAGGAGCGGGTAGCGCAGCTGTGCGAGGTAGGGGAGCCCGATGCGCCAGGCGATGAGCGAGAGGATGAACCACAGGGTCCACGACGGTTGCGCGAGATCGAGGTTCAGGGTTCCGACGACCGCCCATCGCACCAGGGTCCAGATGGTCTCGAAGATCAGATACGGCAACACGAGATCGGTGACCAGCCGTTTGAGCTGCTTCGCGCCGGGAGGGCTCGCCTTGGCGAAGTACCCGCTGACGAGAACGAAGACCGGAACGTGGAAGGCGTAGATGACGAGGTAGACGCTATACGACGTGTCGGACGCGTCGATCAGCCGCAGGATGGCGTGACCGACCACCACCAGGGTGATCGCGAGGTACCGGGCGTTGTCCCACAGCGGCAGGCGCTGCTTCGATCCGGCGGCGAGCACGGCGCCGCCCGGCTGGCGCGGCTGCTGAGGAGATGTCACGGCGACCAGCCTAGCTTCGGCCTGAAACGGCCTCGCATCGCACGGTCGGAGAGGGAGTCTCGAACGCACTACCGTGGAAGCGGAGTTCGAACCTTGTCGAAAGAGGTAGGTCAATGATTCGTCGCGCGGTCGTCACCGGAGCAAGCTCGGGTATCGGAGAGGCCACGGTGGTCGCACTGCGTGCCGCCGGATGGGATGTCGTGGGCGTGGCGCGACGCAGGGATCGACTCGAAGCGCTCGCCGAGCGCACGGGTGCCCGGTACTTCGTCGCAGACCTGACGGTGCAGAGCGAGGTCGATGCCCTTGCCGCGTACGTCGAGGAGACGGGCGGCGTCAACACCCTGGTGAACAACGCAGGGGGAGCGCGCGGTCTCGACTCGATCGAGAACGGCGATGTCGACGACTGGGCCTGGATGTACGAGGTGAATGTGGTGGCCGTCAAGAGAGTGATCTCGGCCCTGTTGCCACAGCTACGCGAGTCGGTCCGCGACGGCGATGTCGCCGACATCATCACCGTCACCTCTATCGCGGGACATACGGCCTACGAGGGCGGCGGCGGCTACAACGCTGCCAAATTCGCGGCGGCCGCCATGCTCGAGGTGCTGAGGCTCGAGGTGAGCGGCGAGCCCATCCGCGTGCTCGAGATCGCGCCCGGCATGGTCTACACCGAAGAGTTCTCGCTGAACCGATTCGGAGGCGACAGGGAGCGGGCAGAGAGCGTGTACGCGAACGTGCCCGATCCACTGGTCGCCGACGACGTCGCACGGGTCATCGTGTCGATGGTCGAGCAGCCCCCGCACGTGTCTCTCGACCTCGTCGTGATCAAGCCCGTTGCGCAGTCGGCGCCGCACAAGGTGCATCGGGGAGCGCTCCACGTGCGTCCCGAGAATCACCGAGGCTGATTCGAGGCTGACCCGAGCTCCGTCGGTCCCTCCTCTGGGGCGACGGGGTCGGCAAACGCCAGGCGCGGTACGAAGAAGAGCAGGATGGCCGCGGCGAGTGCACCGAGGCCGCAAATGGCCCACACCTGCATATAGCCGAGAAGGCTCGACGCGGTCGCGGTGACCGAGGACGCTCCGGCGAAGAGCACGACGCCGAAGACCGCTGAGGCGAACGAGCCACCGATCGTCTTCGTCGTGTTCGTGAGTGCTGCGGCGACGCCCGTCTGACCACGGGGAGCTGCCGCGGCGGCTGCGCTGGGGAGCGCGCCGACCAAGGCTCCCGATCCGAGTCCCGCCACGACCATGTTGACGACCACCTGCGGAGTCGAGTCGTGAAAAGGCAGGAAGAGGAGGTAGCCGAGCGCAACGAGGAAGGCGCCCCCGATGAGCGCGACCCGCGGGGTCGCCCAGGTCGACACGATCGGAAAGAGGATCGCTCCGACGATCATCGACACGAGGTACGCGCCGATGAGGTTGGATATATCGCTGGCCGCGAGACCCAGGCCGTATCCGTTGACCGGATCCGTGCCTGCAAAGGTACTGAGCGGCGCCTGGGCACCCAGCAGGCTGATTCCGATGAGCGCAGCCGTGAGCTGAACCGGCCACATGGAGGGCTGCGCGAGCACCCTCATGTCGATCGCCGGATCGGACTGTCGCCGCTCGAAGTGCACGAACGGCACGAAGGCGAGAGCCCCGACCACGATGAGCGCCCAGACCCACCAGGTCTCAGGACCATTGATTCGGAGGAATGTCAGCCCGGACGTGATGAGCAGCAGGCCCGCGGTGAGGATCGAGAAACCCGCGAGATCGAGAGAGCGCCCGGGTTGAGGCGACGATTCGGGAACGCCGAACAGCACCACGAAGAAGACGAGGGTGACGGCGATCGCGGGAATCATCAGGGTGGGGCCGACGGCGTCGCCGAATGCCGCGAAGACGCGGCCACCCGCCAGTGCGCCCAGGATCGCGCCGGCCTCGAGAGCGACGACGAGCAGGCCGGCGGCGCGACGGGTCTGCGACGCGGCACGACCGGTACGACGGCCCCGTTCGAAGATCAGCGCCACCTCGAGCGGCAGCCACACCACATAGAACCCCTGCAGCGCCCACGCGATGAGAAACGACACGAAGTCGTCTGCGACGACGAGCCACCAGCTCGCCGCGGCCGTCAGAACCGTCGTGAGAAGCAGCATCCGCTTGTGGCCCCACATGTCGCCGAGCTTCGCGATGATGGGTACGACGAGAGCAGCCACCAGAAGCTGACCGGCCTCGAACCAGTTGAAGTCTGCATCGACGATTCCCAGATGCTTCACCAGGTCGGGAATGAGGGGGATGTAGTAGCCCTGAAGGATGCCGCTGGTGATCTCGACGAGGAACAGGTAGCCGATGAGGCTCGCCGTGACACCCACGGACGTCGTGCCGAGAGATCGCGTCGCGACGAATCGCCGCCTGCCCGGTTCGGTCGTCATGAGCGGATATTACTCGCGCTGTGACGGGTGAGAAACCCGGTACCGTATGAGGCATGGTTCGAAGCGACGAGAAGACGACTGCCGATCTGGCCCCTACGGCCGAACCCGAGAGAGAGGTCCTCGGGTGGTTGGAGTTCGGTGACGCTTCTCGGGATCTCGCGCGGGACGTTCTCGGAAGCGGTTTCGTTCCGGACTTCGTGATCGCTATCGCGCGCGGTGGCCTCCTGCCGGCCGGCGCCCTCGCCTACGCTCTCGGAACCAAGAGCTGCGGCAGTCTCAACGTCGAGTTCTACTCCGACATCGAGACCACGCTGCCCGAACCGATTCTCCTTCCGCCGATGCTCGACAACACCGCTCTCATCGGCAAGAACATCCTCCTGGTCGACGACGTCGCCGACTCCGGACGCACGCTTGCGATGGTCGTCGGACTGCTCGAGAACGTCGGAGTCATCGTCAAGACGGCGACGCTGTACTCGAAGCCTCGATCCGTGATCGAACCCGACTTCTTCTGGCGCAAGACCGATCGGTGGATAGTGTTCCCGTGGTCGGCGCATCCTCCGGTCACCGTCTGATGTCCATCCACCTCTCCGGCGGCGGCTGGCCTTTCGACGACGATGGGGCGGTCTTCCGTCCCTTCCTCGACGAGGCCACCCAGAGGGCGACCGAAGCGGGTCGTCTCGATGGCCCCCGCGTGGCCATCGTGCTCGTTCGCGATGGCGATGGCCCGGAGAAGTTCGTGGAGCTGTCTGCGGTCTTCGGCACCCTCGGCAAGATCGATCCGATCGCCGTACTCGCCCCGGAAGGCGCACCGATCGATCAGTCGCTCCTCGTCGACCTCGACGGCCTGGTCGTCTGGGGCGGTCTTGTGCCCGCTTATCGCGAGAGCCTGGCGTCGTCGTTTGCGGCCATCCGTGCGCTCGTCGAGTCCGGCGTTCCCTACTTCGGTATGTCGGCCGGTGCTGCCGTGGTGAGCGACGGAGCACTGATCGGCGGGTGGAAGATCGGCGAGGTGCAGGTCTGCCCGGTCGACGCGGCCCAGGAGATCGAGCAGGTCACCGTAGCCGAGGGCATCGGGCTCATCGATACGACGATCGACGTTCACGCCGCGCAGTGGGGCACCGTCGCTCGACTCATCGCGGCGACGGAGGCCGCGGTTGTCGACGGCGGACTGGCCATCGATGAGCACACAGCGCTGATCGTGGGGGAGAGCTCGCTACGCGTGGTCGGATCAGGCAGCGTCTGGTCTGTCACACGAGAGAACGGAACCGTTCGGGTTTCGACGATCGGCGTCGGCTGATCGATGGCCGGTTCTCTGCGCACACTGGTCGACGAGGGACTGATCGACCCATCGTGGGCGGAGGCGCTGTCCCCGGAGGAGGAGACCATCGTCGCGCTGGGCGAGTTCCTGCGCACCGAGGTCGCTGAGGGGCGCGGCTATCAGCCGAGCGGTCGCAATGTGTTCCGAGCATTCCGTCTTCCGCTGGCGCAGGTCCGTGTGCTCATCGTCGGACAGGACCCGTATCCGACGCCCGGGCATCCGATCGGCCTGTCTTTCGCGACCGATGCCCACGTGCGTCCGTTGCCGCGCAGCCTGCAGAACATCTTCCGAGAACTGCGCGACGACCTCGGGGTCGAGCCGCCGGCACACGGAGATCTGAGTTCGTGGTCGCGTTCCGGGGTGATGCTGCTCAACAGGGTGCTCACCGTGCGCCCGGGTGATGCAGGCTCGCACCGGCGAAAGGGCTGGGAGAGAGTGACGGATCTCGCCGTGCGTACCCTCGCCTCTCGGGGCGAGCCGCTCGTATCGATCCTCTGGGGTAGAGATGCAGCGGCACTCAAACCGCTTCTGGGAGACACCCCGTTCATCGAGTCGGCGCATCCCAGCCCTCTCTCCGCCAGTCGCGGTTTCTTCGGATCGCGGCCATTCAGTCGAGCGAACACACTGCTCGAAACGCAGGGCGCGCAGCCTGTCGACTGGTCGCTCGAGACCGCGGCGGAATAGGCTTGCACAATGCTTGAAGAGGAGTACCAGCCGCGACGCAGACTGCCGCCAGCTTTGCGCCCAAAGACCCCGCCGCCGCCGAAGTTCGAATACGTCATTCGTGACGCGACGACTCGCGACCTCCCTGACGTGCGCGAGATCTACAACCACTATGTGGCGAACAGCACCGTCACCTTCGACGAGGATCCGATGTCGTTGAAGGCCTGGCGCTCCAAATTCGCGTGGGTCTCCAAGCTCGGATTCCCTTTTCTCGTCGCTGTGTCGCCGAGCGGTAACATCCTCGGTTTCGCCTATGTCGCCCCGTGGAAGGAGAAGGCCGCGTACCGTCGCACCGTCGAGAACTCGATCTACCTCGGCCCGGCCGCTACGGGCAAGGGTCTCGGGAAGGCGCTGATGGCAGAACTCCTGACCCGGGCCAAGGCTGTGGGCATCAAGGAGGTGCTCGCCGTGATCGCGGATCAGGGCGCCGAGGCCTCGCTGAAGATGCACGAGAGCTTCGGATTCAAGGAGGTCGGTCGCCTCGGCCGCGTCGGATTCAAGTTCAACCGGTGGCTCGGCACGGTCATGCTGCAGAAGTCGCTGAAGTAGCAGAGAGTTCGATCGACCGGGGTCTCGCCGCTCGGCACCCGATCATTCGCCTGTTGCTCCGTCGAGCATCTCGCGCAGGATGTCGATGTGACCGATGTGGCGTGCCGTCTCCTCGATGAGATGCACCGTGATCCAGCGCAGGGTGAAACGGGCCTCGCGACCCTGGCAGCGATCGTCGAGCGAGTGCCTCAGCTGCACTGCTCGGGACTCTGCGACCGCCGTCTCGTAGTCGGCGATGATCTCGGCGAGCGTGTCTTTCTCGCTGATCCTGAACTCGCCATCGGGGTCTTCGTCAGACCAGCGATACGAGATCATCGCTTCGCCGTCCATGACCTCTCGGAACCAGGAACGTTCCACATCGGCGAGGTGCCGTATGAGGCCCGCCACCGTGGTCAGCGAGGGCAGGAGGCGTCGCCCGGCGTCGGCGTCGCTGAGGCCGGTGGCCTTGTAGACGACCGTCGCGCGCTGCAGGTCGAGGAACCCATCGAGCATCTCGCGTTCGCCGCCGCGTTCGGGCGGTTCCGGTCGGTCGTCTTCGGGCAGGGTCCCGGTGCTTGTCGAGGTCACGGTCTCCAGCCTAGAACTAGGCTCGATTCATGACCGCCCCGCACGAGTTCTCGGCCCTCGACCAGTACCGCCTCCTGCAGCGAGGAGAGCTCGGCGTGGTCGAACTGACCCAGCATTACCTCGACCGCATAGGGGCACGCGACGGCGAGCTCGGCGCGTTCTTCACCGTGACGGCCGAGCGCGCGCTCGAGCGCGCCCGCCACGTCGAGATGCATGTCCCGCGGTCGACGCGCCTGTGGGGCATGCCGTTCGCCGACAAAGACCTGTGGAGGAGGGAGGGAGTGCGCACGACATTTGGTTCGCGCGCGTTCGCCCACTTCGTTCCCGAGGCGAGCGACGAGCTGCCCGGAGTCCTCGACGAAGCGGGCGGCATCAGCCTCGGCAAGACGGCGACACCCGAATTCGGTATGACGAGCCACAGCGAGACCCTTCTGGCTCCGCCCGCCCGCAACCCGTGGAATCTCGATCTCGGTCCGGGAGGGTCGAGCGGGGGAGCGGCTGCCGCCGTCTCCGCAGGGCTGCTCCCGTTCGCACCGGGGTCGGATGGCGGTGGGTCGATCCGCATCCCTGCGGCGGCCTGCGGGCTCGTCGGGATCAAGCCCTCGCGCGGGCGCGTCCCGGCTCTGTCGGGCATCGACGCTCTCGGCGGGCTCCCGGTCGCCGGGCCTATCGCTCGCAGTGTCGTGGATGCGGCTTTCCTGCTCGATGGAATGATCGGACGCCGGGGCTCGGTCATCGACGATCACTTCGCCCTGCGTGCTCCGAGCGAGGATGACGGCGACTTTCTGGGTTTCGCCATGAGAGGCGAGGGCCGCTTTCAGATCGGGGTCTGCGTCGACTCCCCGTGGTCGAGCTCTCACGAGCTCGTCATCGACCCCGAGATCACGGCGGTGCTCGCCGATACGGTCGCTCTGCTGTCGGCCCTCGGTCACGGGATCGAGGAGGTCGGGCTCGAACCGGCTCCCGAGTACGGCTCGGCGTTCACGACCGTCTGGCAGGCCGGCGCGGCCCAGATCCGGATCGAGTCCGTCCCGCCCATCGAAGCCGATGCGGATGCCGATGGCGACGTCGAGCCGCTCACCCGCTGGCTTCGTCGCCGCGGCCGCGAGCTGACGGCCGTACAGCTCGCGCAGGCACTCGCCGAACTGTCTCGTTTCGAACGTCGCACCATCGATCGATTCTCTGGATTCGATGCTGTGCTCACGCCGACCCTCGCCCTTCTTCCACGTCCCATCGGCTGGTACGACGCCGCTGATCCAGAACGCAACTTCGCCCAGCAGGTGGAGTACTCGCCGTTCTCGTCGTACGTCAACGCCGCCGGGCTTCCGGCCATCACACTGCCGGTCGGCATGAGTTCCGATTCTCTTCCGATCGGCATGCAGCTCATCGGCCGACCCGGGGGAGAGAGTGTCCTCCTGTCTATCGCGCGGCAGCTCGAGCGTCGGCTGCGGTGGGAGGAGAAGCATCCGCCGATCTGGTCATAGGGGGATTCTCTTCGTAGGTTAGGTATGCCTATACTAAGTTCGATGAGAGTTCTGATGACCGAGGCGGGAGCCATGCCCACGACCGCCGGGCGCGTACTGCTGGCAGGCGATTCGACGATCATTCCCGTCATTCAGGGCCTCATAGAGACTCTCCCGGATACCGCACGCGGGCAGATCTTCATCGAGGTGGAGACGGCGCTCGACATCATCGCCCTCGAGACACCCGAGCGCATCACCGTGAGCTGGTTGGCGCGCGACGTGCGCACCGGTACTCCCGGGCAGGTGCTCGGCCGCGCTGTCCGAGCGTGGGTGAGCGAGATGACCACGGGCGATGTTGTGGCCGATGGAGCCGAACTCTGTGTGTGGCTCGGCGGAGAGGCCGCGCGCATCGACGATCTTCGAGCCGACCTCGCTGAACGACTCGGTTCCAGCCGCGAAACGCTCGCTCGGTAGTCCGAGCTCGTCGGCGTTCCGGTTCTCGGGGCCAGGCCCTCGACTAGAACGCGGTGTTGCAGTAGACCGGCGCCGCCGGGGCGAGAAGACGCTGCAGCGTCTCCGCGGAGCCCGGAACGACCTCGCGCAGGGCACCCGCCGCTGCGGCGACGCGCGGATCCGCGCCGCCGAGGTACAGGGCGCCGAGTACCCACGCATCCATCTCGATGTCGACGGGACCGGAGCTGACGCGCTCGAGTGACCCCGCGCCCTCCGCGGCGGTCAGCCTGTAGAAGCCGTCCGCGAATCCCAGGGAGTCGACAACCCGGAACGTGACCTCCCCATCGGCGGTGTACCGCCGAGCGCTGAACGCCGCTATGGGGTCGAGGATGCGCAGCCAGATCCGATCCTCGACATTCGTGACCGTCAGCACTCGCGGGTCGACGAGCGCCCAGCGCAGAGCATCGTCGGGCGCACCAGACGAGAACGTCACCCGAGTACTCAAGTCGATCGAGGCAAGGTAGTGCCACAACGCCAGATAGGCATCGCCCGTAGCGGCGACGAGGTCGTTGACCTCGATCGCGTGAGGTTTCGTCTCCCACCCGCCGAATCGGTAGGTGACGTAGCCGTCGACGACGCCGCTCTCGTCGTAGTGCACAGCAGCCCGGCGCGCCCGGTCTTCTTCGCCTTCGTCGGTGAGTGTGCCGGAGATACGGTCGGAATACTGGGCGTGCCGGCCTATGGATCCCGGCTGGCTCGCATGGAAGGCATCGAAGACGGTGCCAGCGAGGGCGGGGATATCGCGTGGATCGACGACGCTGCACCGGCCGGAGGGTGCTTTCGTGAGAGCGAAACGCGCGTCGGTGTCGACGGTCAGCTCGTGCACCCACGTTGCCGCCCCGAAGCCGAAGCGACGATAGATCGATGCCTCTGATGCAGTGAGGGCCGCGATGGCGAACCCGGCTTCGGCGGCGCGCCGGAGATCCTCTGTCATCATGCGGCGGAGGATGCCGCGGCGCCGATGCGTGGCGCGGACGGTGACGGACGAGATGAGGTGGGCTTTCAGCTGGACCCCGGGGCTCACCGTGAGGGGCTTTTCGAACGAGGCGAACGTGGCCACGGGGATGTCGGGGCGCAACGAGTGCTCGGGCGACGCGGTGTCGTACACGCCCGTCAGTTCCTGACCGTCCTCCCGGAGGTATCCCGCCAGGGCAGCGGCGTGCGCCTTTGTCGGTCGGCGTCCGAGAAAGCCGAGGAAGTCCGCCTCGAGCCAACCAGCGGTCGGCCCGTCGGCGGTCTCACCGTCGCGGCCTGCCTGAAATGTGCGGAGTTCGAGGGACTGCGTTGAGGTGCTCACACCCTCCACGTTAGCGCCCGCGACACCGCGTATCAGTCGATGGGCTCGAGCAGGCCGGCCTCGGAGGTGTCGAGCGAGATGGTCGGAAGTGACGAGGTGATGACACTTCCATCTGCCCTGAGATTGCCCTCGACGTCGGCGGCCCTCGGAGCGCCCGGCAGCCGTGGCCCCTGGTGATCGAGTCCGATGAGAACGGGCTCGCCCGCCTGCACCGTCACACGCTCGCCACGAACGAAGACCGTGGCCCTGTCGCCGTCCTCGACCGTCAGCTCGATGTCGGCCTGCCGCAGGTCGACTCGGATCCGAGTGTCGCGCAGCGTGATGCGGTAGGTGAGTCCCTGCCATTCCTCGGGCAACCGCGGGTCGATCGTGATGCGACCGCCGTGGTCACGGAAGCCTCCGAATCCGTAGACCAGCGCGCTCCACACCCCGCCCGTCGAGGCGACGTGAACGCCGTCGGCGGTGTTGTTGTGCAGGTCCGCCAGATCGACGAAGAGGCCCGAGGTGAAGTATCTGAGCGCCAAGCTCGAATACCCGACCTCGGCCGCGATGATCGACTGCACAACGGCCGACAGCGTCGAATCGCCGGTGGTGATCGGATCGTAGTAGTCGAAGTCGGCGCGCTTCTCTGCGGCCGTGAACTGGTCGCCCTGCAGCAGGAGTGCGAGAACGACGTCTGCCTGCTTGAGCACCTGGAAGCGGTAGATCACCAACGGGTGGAAGTGCAGAAGGAGCGGGCGCTTCTCGGGCGGAGTGTGCGAGAGATCCCAACGCTCCTTCTCGAGGAACTGGGCGTCCTGCGGGTGGATGCGCAGATTCTCGTCGAACGGAATGTGCATCGCCTCGGCGGCACGCGACCACTCGTCGATCTCCGCCTCATCGAACTTGACCCGGGCCACCATACGGTCGTACGCCTGGGGGTCTTCTTCGCGGATACGTGTGACGGCCGCCGCGGCGGAGCGCAGATTCGAGCGTGCCATGACGTTGGTGTACAGATTGTCGTTGACGACGGTGGTGTACTCGTCGGGACCGGTCACGCCGTGGATGTGGAAGATATCGCCGCCGTTGGCCCGCCAGAACCCGAGGTCGGCCCACATCCGCGCGGTCTCGACCAGGATGTCGATGGCCTCACGAGCGAGGAAGTCCTCGTCGCCCGTGGCCGAGACGTACTGGGTGAGCGCATGTGAGATGTCGGCATCGATGTGGTACTGCGCCGTGCCGGCGGCGTAATAGGCGCTCGACTCGAGGCCATTGATGGTGCGCCACGGGAACAGGGCGCCGAGCTGGTTGAGCTCGGTCGCACGCATGCGGGCATGGTCGAGCATGGCGTGTCGGAAGCGGAGAGCGTTGCGCGCGGCGATCGGCGACGTGTACGTGAGGAACGGCAGTACGTACACCTCGGTGTCCCAGAAGTAGTGGCCGCCGTAGCCCGATCCGCTGACGCCCTTGGCCGAGACTCCCTGGCCGTCGGCACGCATGGATGCCTGCGCGAGTTGGAACAGGTTCCATCTCGTGGCCTGCTGGAGGACCGGCTGCCCGGGCAGCACCACGTCGGTGCGGGCCCAGAACTCCGAGAGCCAGTCGCGCTGGCGCTCGACGAAGGACTCCATACCCTCGTCACGCGCGCGGTCGAGAGTGCGATCGCAGCGGTCCGCGAGTTCGCGCGTGGGAACTCCGGACGACGTGTGGTAGCTCACCGTCTTCGTGATGCGGATGGTCTTGCCCTGGTGGGCACGGATCCGATAGACGTGCTTGGCCAGATCGTCGCCGATCTGGGACGACTCCTCGAACTCGTTCTCGGTCTCGATCGTGTGGTCTGCCCCGCAAGCGATCGTCATGCCCGAATTCGTGCAGCGGTAGCCCAGCACATAACGGCCGTCCTCGTCGCGCTTGTAGCGTGGCTGGAGGACACGATCGGTGAATGCCTCGGCCTTGCGCGGGTCGAAGTCCTTCGACGCGGCGGTCGGAGCGTGGTATTCGTCGATACCGTCCTGCCTGTTGAGGATCTGGCTCGAGATGACGACCGAGGCGTCGGCATCGAGCAGGGTCACCTCGTAGTCCATGAACGCCAGATGACGATCGGTGAACGAGACCATGCGACGCGAGTTGATCAGTACCCGCTTGCCGGACGGCGTGCGCCATTCCAGAGAACGGCACAGGATGCCGTCGGCGAAGTCGAGCCGACGCTCGTACATCGGCAGATCGGCCTCGGTCAGGACTAGCGGCTCGTCGTCGACGTAGAGCCGGATGATCTTGGCATCGGGGGCGTTGACGATGGTCTGGCCGACACGGGCGAAGCCGAAGGCCTCTTCGGCGTGCCTGATGGGCCACGTCTCGTGGAACCCGTTGATGTAGGTGCCGTGCTCGTGGCCGTCGCGCCCCTCGTCGACGTTGCCTCGGAGTCCCAGGTAGCCGTTGCCGATGGCGAAGAGCGTCTCGGTGCGGCCCATGTCCTTCGAGCTGAAGTCCGTCTCGACGAGCGCCCACTCGTCGAGGGGAAAACGGTTGCGGTCGAGCGGGTCGCGGGAGATCAGATTCATGCGGGTTCCCCTGGGGTAGGAGTCGAGGTTGAAGAAGTAAGGGGAAGCAGCTCGGCGAGGTCGTCGACCACGATGTCTGCGCCGCTTTCGAGGAGTTCGGCCGTGCCGGCGCCGCGGTTCACTCCGAGGACGAGACCGAATTTACCATCGCGTCCGGCCTGCACACCGGAGTGGGCGTCCTCGACGACGACGCACTGCTGAGGAGACAGCCCGAGCAGCTCCGCGCCGTAGGCGTAGGTCGCCGGAGAGGGCTTGCCGGCGAGACCCTCGCGAGCCGCGACGAGACCATCGACGACCACCTCGAAACGATCGCGGATGCCCGCCGCACGCAACACGGGTTCGGCATTGCGCGAGCTCGACACGACGGCCACGAGGAGTCCCTCGTCGGTGATCGCGTCGAGAAAGCGCAGAGATCCGGGGTACGGAGCTACGCCGTCGGATTCGAGAGACTCTGTGAACGCCGAATTCTTGCGGTTGCCCAGACCGCAGACGGTCTCGAGTTCGGGAGCGTCATCAGGCGTGCCCTCCGGAATCATGATGGAGCGCGAGGCCAGAAACGAGCGCACGCCGTCGTAACGCGGCTTGCCGTCGATGTAGGCGAAGTAGTCGGCGTCGGTGTACGGCTCGTCGATGCCGCGCGAGGCGAGGTAGGGGGAGAAGAGGCGGGCCCATGCCGACATGTGCACGTCGGCGGTCGGTGTGAGTACTCCGTCGAGGTCGAACAGCACGGCTTTCAGCGACGTGAGTCGCTCGCGTGCGTCAGTGATGGAGAGCACCGGAATCGGGGCAGAAGTCACAGGAATCCTCGGGGGGTTCTGAGGCGAAGAGGGGAAGGGGAAGATGTCGGGTGAAGCGGGTAACTCCGCCATAGTAGCGGCTGCATGGAAACGTTTCCGCACGGCCCGGTCAGTCGGTGACGACCTCGAGATCGACGAGTTTCTCGGATACCCCCCAGAGACGTGACGCGAGGGTGTCATCGCGTGCGGCGCCGCTCGTTCTCCCGTTGGGGACCAGCCCGTCGAAGTACGTTCCGCTCGGGGCGGGAGGGATGGCGGCCGATGCCAACTCGATCAGGGGCACCGCGCCGGTCTCCGGAGTGATTCCGAGGCCACCGTTGCCGAGCGCGTTGCCGAGCCGGAGCATCCATGAATCGGCGCCAAACGAGGTCGTGACGAACCCCGGATGAAAAGCGTATGCGGTGATGCCACTGCCACGAGTTCTCCGAGCGAGTTCTCGCGTGCCGAGCAGCACCGCGGTCTTGGCCGAGCCGTAGGCCTGCCATCCGCCGAGCCATGGCCTCGCGCGGGAATCGAGGTCGTCGAGCCGGAGCCGACCCCATCGATTCGCCACGCTCCCCGTGGCTATCACGGTGACAGGGTGCCCTGCGGCCGCTGTCTCTCGAAGTCGAGGAATCAGAAGACGGGTGAGGAGGAAGGGCGCGAGGTGGTTGACCTGGAACGTCTTCTCATGGCCGTCGACCGTCTGCGTGCGGCGCGAGACGAGGCCACCCGCGTTGTTGGCGAGCACATCGATGCGGTCGAAGCGCTCGAGCAGCTCGCTCGACACGCGCCGCACGTCGGCCAACGATGCGAAATCCGCCACGAACGGCTCGGCATTCGTGATGGATGCGGCCACGTCGCGGGTTCGGTCGGCATCGCGACCGAGAACGGCGACGCGCGCCCCCCGACGCCCGAGCTCTTCGGCCGCGGCTCGTCCGATTCCTGAGCTCGCGCCGGTGATGACCACTGTGGCGTCGGCCAACGGACGGCTCGTCGCGGTCACCGATAGTTGCCCTTCTCGAGACCGGCTTCGATCTCGAACCGGTTGGTCAGAGGGTTTCGACCCGCGAGAAAGTAGAGGATGGGGAAGACCATTCCGTACTTCTTCCACTGGGTCCGGTGCACGGACTCGTGCTCGAGGACGGCGGGTTTCGTGTTCGTGTCGGTGAGGTAGACCCCGCCCACGCACGATCCGCCCCTCGAGAACGACCACGTGGGCATGCCCTCGCACACGAAGAGACCATCGACGCGCCTCGCCTTTCCGGTGCTGAGCGAGAAGCCCCAGACGAGCGCCACCGCCGTGGCGTACAGGTAGCCGGCGCGGGCCAATGGGGGAGTCAGCACGACCGACTTCACTGCCCGGGTCAGCGCGACATCGGGAATCGAGATCGGCTTCACGCGCCGACGGGCCGACCGTAGGTCTCGAGCAGGCGGAGCCAGATCTCGTTCATCGTCGGATAGGCCGGAACCGCGTGCCAGAGTCGGTCGATGGGGACCTCGGCGCTGACGGCGATGGTGGCGGCGTGCAGCATCTCGCCCACGTCGGGGCCGACGAAGGTGACTCCCAGAACGACCCGGCGATCTTCGTCGACGACCATGCGCGCGGTGCCGGTGTAGCCGTCGGCATGTACGCTCGCGCCGGCGACGTTGCCGATCTCGTAGTCGACGACGCGCGTGCGGTACCCCGCCTTCTCTGCCGCAGCCGCGGTCAATCCGACCGACGCGACCTCCGGGTCGCTGAAGGTGACCTGCGGAACAGCGCGGTGGTCTGCCGTGGCGACGTGTGCGCCCCACGGCTCGTCGAACACCTCTCTGCCATCGGCGCGCGCCGCGATCACGTCGCCGGCGGCCCGCGCCTGGTACTTGCCCTGATGAGTCAGGAGCGCGCGGTGGTTGACATCGCCCGTGGCGTACAGCCAGCCTCCGTCGAAGGGCTGACCGCTGTCGTCGACGACTCGCAGGGTGTCGTCGACGGTGAGCCAGTCGCCGGGCGTGAGCCCGATCGTCTCGAGCCCGAGGTCGTCCGTGCGCGGCGTGCGTCCCGTGGCCACCAGAAGCTCGTCGGACGTGACGGTCGATCCGTCGTCGAGGTGAACGACGACGTCGCCGCCCGCAAGCCGTTCGACCGATGTCGGCGAGGTGTGCAGCTTCAGGGTGACGCCGAGATCGGCGAGAGACGATCCGACGAGCTCGCCGGCGAAGGGCTCCATCGAGTCGAGGAGCGCCCCACGCACGAGGAGAGTGACGACGGCGCCCAGGCTGGCATAGGCCGTGGCCATTTCCACGGCCACGACACCGCCGCCGATGATGGCGAGTCTCGACGGGATCGACTGCGCGCTGGTCGCTTCGCGACTCGTCCACGGACGGGACTGGGCCAACCCGGGAATGTCGGGCAGCAGGGCCGCGGATCCGGTCGAGACCGTGATGGCGTGCTTCGCCGAGTAGGTGGTCGTCGTTCCGTCGGCACCGGTGACCTCGATGCGCTTGCGGCCGATGAACCGCGCGTGCCCGCGGATGAGGTCGATGCCAGCGCTCGAGACCCAGTCCGCCTGGCTGTCGTCTTTCCAGTCTTTGGTGAACGAGTTGCGTCGATTCAGCACTGCGGACACGTCGATGTCTCCCGTCACCGCCTCCTTCGCACCCTCCACGGACTGCGCCGAGCGCAGCACCGACCCACTCCGCAGCAGGGCTTTCGAGGGCATGCACGCCCAGTAGCTGCACTCTCCTCCGACGAGTTCGCTCTCGATGAGGGCCGTGCGCAGGCCGCCCTGGACCGCACGGTCTGCCACGTTCTCTCCGATGGCGCCCGCGCCGATGACGATGAGGTCGTATTCGGTCGTTGTCATGATGTGTCCTTGCTCAGTGGCCCGTGAAGCGAGCCGTGGTGCGGGTTGCGAATGCTTCGAGACCGACTCGTGCGTCGTCGCTCGACGCGAGACGAACGAGAGCGGGTTGAAGCTCGGCCTCGGCTGCCGCGTCGCCCGAGCGAACGGCGAGCCTGGCGTTGGCGAGCGCGGCCTGCACGGCGAGGGGCGCTTGCGCCGCCACGCGTTCGGCGAGCTCGAGCGCCCTCTCGAACTGCGTTCCCTCGGGAACGACCTCCTGCACCAGTCCGATTCTGAGGGCCTCCGCCGCGTCGAACATGTCGCCCGTCAGAATCCAGCGCATGGCGTTCCCCCAGCCGACGGCGCGGGGAAAACGCAGGGTGGCCCCGCCGAAGGGCAGGATGCCGCGGCTCACCTCGAGCTGTCCGAAGCGCGTCGAATTGGCGGCGACGACGATGTCGCTGGCGAGCATCAATTCGATTCCGAGCGTCAGGCAGATTCCCTGCACCGCCATGACGACGGGCTTGCTGAGACTGCGCCCCGAGACCTGCCACGGATTGATTCCGTCGTGATCGACGTAGTCGATTCCCGATTCGGTGATGCGCGGGCCGATGTCGGCGAGGTCCAGTCCGGCGGTGAAATGATCACCGGCAGCGTGCACGAGCCCGACCCGCAGTTCGGGATCGGAGTCGAGCTCGCCGTAGGCGGACGAGAGCTGCTGCAGCATCGAGAAGTCGGCCGCGTTTCGCTTCTCAGGCCTGTGGAGCTGGATCAGGAGTACGTGGCCGCATCGTTCGGTCACGATCCGGGCCCCATCGGGCCGGGGGGAGTCGGTCACGGAGTGCTCTCTTCTTGTCGCGGCACGGTGCGGGTGAGGGCCGAGATGATGCGGAGGATGCCGGGCAGATCGTCGGACGCGGACTCGGGCGTCGATGGAGCGAACTCCGTCATGCCGGCACCGACGAGCCCGAACCGCGCGCGGATGGCCGAGATCGCTTGCACGAGCTGCTGAACGGTGAGTCCGAACGGTTCGGGGTAGCCGACGCCGTCGATCCCGGCGGGGTCGATGACGTCGAGGTCGACGTGGATGTACACGGAGCTCGCTCCCGTTTGCAGGACCGCCTCGACCGCGGCCTCCGGCTCCTGGAGCTCGGCGACCGAGACCACGCGCAGGCCCGCGGACTCGATGTAGGCGGCCTCGTCGTCGTCGAGCGACCGCGTGCCGGCGAGCACGACTCGTGTGCTCGACAGTGGGACGGAGGGCAGGAGCGCGTCGGGACCATCGCCGAGCAGAGCGCGCAGAACCATTCCGTGGAACGCGTGCGACGGCGAGGTCTCAGGCGAGTTGAGGTCACCGTGCGCATCGAACCAGACGACGGCAACCGATTCGCCGGACGACTCGAGGGCGTGCGGGATGGCTCCCAACTCCACGCCGCAATCGCCGCCGATCGTCACCACCGGGCCGACGGTGGCGCCGAGAACGCGTCGCTGGTTGGCGAGCACGGACTGGATGGCCGTGTAGCGCAGAACGCCGGTGCCCTGCGATTCGCCCGCGCCCATCGGTACATCGACGACTCTGGTGGCTGCGGCGGGCAGATCGCCCTGGATGGCCGACGCCCCGTCGACGAGGCGCATGGCCCTCGACGAACCGGAGCCCTGCCACTGGGGCACGATCACGAAAGTAGCTGGCACCTGCTCAGTCTTCCACGGTCTTCGGGGCGTCGGACCGGAGGCTATTCGACCGGCGCGTCGATGGGTCGAGCCGGCTGGTTCTTCGCTTTCAGCTGCGCCAGACGGGCATCGACCTCGGTGAGCTCCCCGAGATCGTCGAGGCTCTCGAACTGGGCGTCGAGGCTCGAGGCCGTGAGCTCTTCCTGGCCGCGCACCTTCGCCTCCTCGCGTCGGATCTTGTCTTCGAATCGGCCGAGGTCGCTGGTCGGGTCGAGCAGATCGATGCTCTTCAGCGCATCCTGCACCGTGCTCTGCGCCTCGACGGTCTTGGCGCGCGCCGCGAGCTCGTCGCGCTTGCGCGTGAGCTGGCCGAGCTTCTCTTTCATGGCGTTGAGGCCCGCCTTGAGTTTCTCCACCACTTCGGTCTGCGAGGCGATCGAGGGTTCGGCGTCGGCAGCCTCCTTCTCGCTCTGGAGCTGACGAGTCAGGGCCACCTTGGCGAGAGCATCGAACTTGTCGGCGTCGATGGTGTTGCCGGCGACACGGAGCTCATCGCCCTTCTGGCTTGCAGCGAGCGCCTTGCGACCCCAGTCTTCTGCCGTCGACACGTCTTCGCGGTGGTCGTCTTCGAGCAGACGCAGGTTTCCGATGGTCTGCGCGATGGCGCTCTCGGCATCGGCGATGTTGTCGCTGTAGTCGCGCACGAGCTGATCGAGCATCAACTGGGGATCCTCGGCCTGATCGATCAGAGCGTTGATGTTCGCCTTGGCGAGCTGCGTGATGCGACCGATGATGGACTGCTTTGCCATTGTCTTCTCCTTGGGTTGTGACCGTGGATCGTGCGTGTACTAGAAACGCCCGCCGCTGCCGCGACGACCGCCCGAGCGTGATGACGAGGAACTCCGACGTGAGCCCGACGACCGCGAGGAACGTGATGAACCCGAGGAACGCGAGCTGCCGCCCCAGCCTGATGATCCTCCGAACAAGCCGCCGGAGTACGAGCGTCTCGTCGAGCCGCCACCCGAGAACAGACCCCCGAGGAGACCTCCGAGCGCGGCCGAATCGCCGTCGTCGTCGGGCCATCCCCGGCTCGACGGAGGACTGTAGGCGTCGACATCGATGCGGGCGGACTGATCGGCTGTCTGCGCGAATCTGTTCGCCTGTGTTGCGGAGGCCAACGCCCGTTCCGGATCTGTCGTCTGCAGGCCGTAGGCCTCGGTGAGCAGCCGTTCGGCCTCGGCTATGCGGGTGCGGGCATCGACGCTGACGGCCCCTCGGCGCGTCACGACATACTCCTTGACCGCAGAGATGGTGCCGGATGCAGCCGCGAGCGTTCTCGAGAGCTGTTCCTGCGTGCGCGCCAACCGTTGCGCCTGCTCACGCTCGACCGCGAGCGCCGCGTCGAGTGGCCCGTTCGCCGACTGGAGCGACTGGAGCGCGGCAACGGGATCCGAAGGACCGGAGGTCTGAGCTTGAGCCACGGCCGCCTCCACCTGGGCGATCAACGGATTCACTTCGGCGCCGCGGGCCGCGCCCGAGGGAGTCGACAGCAGGGCCCGTGCTTCGGCTGTGTCGCTGGACGCTTCTCCGATAGCCGAGGTGAGCGAGGCGACCGCGTTCTGCAACGCGGTCGCCTGGGTGTCGATCGCTGAGAACAGGACTCCGGCTTGCGCGACCGCGCCCTGCGCACGTTGGATGCTCACAGCCGCCTCGCTTGCGCGACCGGCGGCGATGAGATCTGGCACGGCCCGCGCCGTGGCGTCGGCGTACGACAACAGTCTCTCCGCTTGAGACGCGTTGTCGATGACCGTCGCGAGTGCGTGAGGCGCATAGCGCGCGGTGAGTGAGGCGAGGGTCGACGCCGCCCTCGGAGCGGTCTGACGGGCCGCTGCTACGCCCGTCGCGATGGCGGCGAGCGCGGGCTGCGGATTCTTCTCGAGCTCGCGCAGCGCCGCGAACGCCTCGGCCTGAGCGTCGAGCTCGGCATCGGCCTTCGTGCACAGGTCGATGATCCTCAGCGACCATGCTCTCCGGTCTTCTGCGCTATCGGGCGTGCTGTCGTCGAGACGCTGTTTGAGCGCGAAGCTCTCGCGCACCTTCTGCTTGGCGCTCTCCAAGGTCTGCGCGAACGTCGCGGTCGCGTCGTCTCCGAACTGGGCGATGGCGAAACCCAATTCCTGTTCGCTGCTCGCGGTCGCGTCATCGAGTTGCACGAGCAGCCTGCCGACCTGCCGATCGAGGTCTTTCTGGCTAGGGCCGGATCCTCGGGACCGCGCCGATTCTGCCAAGGCTTTCGTTCGACGCCGCAGAAAGACGAGCCCGACGATGGCCGCCACCACAACGACGGCGCCTCCGAGGATCCAGGTCAAGACGGTCGACCCGCCACCCGAGCCAGTCGCGGTCTCCTGGCCCGGTGTGATCACCGGGGCGGAGAGATCATCTCCCCGGAGGAGTTCACCCAATCCGGTAGCCGTGTTGATGGCTGCGCCAGCCCAGTCGTTCTCGCGCAACGACGGCTGGATCGAGGTGGTGGCCAGCCTCGAGAGCTGCGCGTCATCCAGAGAGAACCCCGGATCGACGGAGACCTGATAGAGGCGGTCGTCTGTCGCCACGGCGAGCAACACGTCGTTGACGCCGAGATCGTTCTTGATGGCCGTGTCGTCGGCCCATGCCTGCCTGTCGTCTACTCCGGTGAAGCTGTCGACGTAGACGACGAAGAGATTGACGCTCTCGTCGGCCGAGAGGTCGTCGAGAGCGTCCTGCACCTCGCCGGCCCGGCTACCGAGCACGCTCGACCGGTCGACGATGTATGCCCCGTCCAGGTCGACCGGTCCGGTCGCCGTAGCGGCCGAGGGCACCTGAAACGCGAACAGGGCGAGCACGAGTCCGACCCCGGCGAGAAGGCGGGATGAGAGGCTGGAGAATCGTCGTCGATCGCTACTGGACATCGCAGGCAGTCTAGAACAGAGGTCTGTCTCGACGGTATCGACACTGTGTGTCGCCGCGTTACGAGTGTGCTGGGGAGCGCGCGTCGAAATCAGCATGATGGATGCATGCCCACCCGCACCGAGAAGCGACTCAGCGTCGTCGAGGTCACCCGGTACCGCCCGCGCGATGTCGAGTACCACGCTTACGTCGAGGTGCTCAACTCCCGAGCCGTGCGTGCTGCGGAGAATGACGGTTGGCTCGTCAATCGTGTCGCCGCCGCCGATGTCGGAACAGCATCACTGCTCTCTCTCACCGACGCGAGCGACGCCATCATGATCATGGGCGGCGAAGACATCTCGCCTCGCTTCTATGGCGGAGCGGCGGACTACCCCTTCGAGAGCCAGCACTTCGAGACCGCCGACGAGGGTCAGATCGCGCTCGTGCACCGAGCGCTGCGACGCGGCACGCCTCTGCTCGGCATCTGTCGCGGACTCCAGGTCATCAACGTCGCTCTCGGCGGAGACATCGTGCAGGACCTCGGCAACCAGACCATCCACAAGAACCTCGGTGCGCCCATTCGAGACATCATGGCCGCGCACACCGTGGCTCTCGACTCCTCGAGCAGACTGTCGACGGATCTGGGCGCGACCGAAATCGTCGTACAGAGCGCGCACCACCAGGCGGTCGCCCGGTTGGGCGAGGGTCTCGTCGCGATCGGCACAGCACCGGACGGCGTCGTCGAGGCGGTCGAGCATGCCGACGCACAGGTCACGGGGGTGCAGTTCCACCCCGAGGACCCGGGTGCCCCGGACGGCCAGCTCGCGCAGCTGGTGGCCCGGCTCAGCGTGCGCGAGCGCGCTCTGGCCTGAGAGTCGAACCGGTCGTCTCAGTCGCTCGACCGCGTCGCCGCCGCGATGATCGCCGTCAGCGACGCCTGCATCGCCTGAAGCTCGGCGACGGGCATGCCCAACTGCTCGATCATCGTCTGCGGGATGCTCTCCGCCCGTGACCGCAGCGCCCGGCCTTCTTCGGTGAGGGTCACGTCGAGGCGCCGCTCGTCGGCCGCGCTGCGTCGTCGATCGATGAGACCGGATGCCTCCAGCCGCTTGAGCAGGGGCGAGAGGGTCGCGGGCTCGAGCTGAAGCGCCGCTCCGAGCTCTTTCACCGACCTCGGATCCTGCTGCCAGAGCGCCAGCATCACGAGGTATTGCGGGTGCGTGAGACCGAGCGGCTCGAGAACGGGGCGATAGAGCCCGATCACGCTGCGCGAAGCCACGGCCAGAGCGAAGCACACCTGATTCTCGAGCGCCAGCACGTCGACGTCCTGCGGCATGCACGCTTCCCTTCGCCCGTGCGATGCGCACGAATCAATAGGGCACTAAGTATAAGAGGCTCAGAGCCCCGGAACGTGTCTGATATTCGAGCGCGCCATCCGCACAGCCTCGCCGACGCCGCCGTTCAGAACGAGCTTCGACAGAGCCAGTCCGAATCCGGTGACCTGCTTTACCGTGATGTTCGGTGGCAGCGACAGGGCGAGCGGATCGGTGGCGATGTCGACCAGCGCGGGGCCGTCGTGGGCGAACGCCTCGCTCAGGGCCCCGTGCAGGTCCTGTGGATCCTCGACGCGACGGGAGAAGAAGCCGAGCGCAGCGGCGACGGCGGCGTAGTCGACCCCTGGCACGTCCACGCCGAAATCGGGGTAGCCGTCGACGAACATCTCGAGCTTCACGAGGCCGAGGGTGGAGTTGTTGAACACGACCACCTTGACGGGGAGCTTGTACGCGGCGATGGTCACCAGCTCGCCGAGCAGCATCGACAGGCCACCGTCGCCCGAGATCGTGACCACCTGACGACCCGGATAAGCAGACTGGGCTCCGATGGCCTGGGGAACGGCGTTGGCCATCGATCCGTGCAGGTACGATCCGATCAGCCGACGGCGCCCGTTGGGAGTGATGTAGCGCGCCTGCCAGACGTTGCCCATGCCGGTATCGGCGGTCACGATGGCATCGTCCGACAGCAGCTCGTCGAGCACGGTGACGGCGAATTCCGGGTGGATCGGCACGGTCTTGTCGACGTCGGTGTACTTTCCCACGACCGAGTCGAGCAACTTGTGGTGCCGCTTGAGAGTCTTCTCGAGGAAGCTCCGGTTTCGCTCGCCCCGGATCAGCGGGGTGAGGGCGGCCAGGGTCGATGCGACGTCACCGTGGATCGCATGAGTGACGCTCGCGCGCCGCCCGAGGTGCGACGCGTCGGCGTCGATCTGGGCGATCTGCACCTTCGTTCCGTCGGGCAGGAACGGCTCGTACGGAAAATCGGTGCCGAGCAGGATGAGCAGCTCTGCATCGTGCATTCCCGCGTGTGCCGCACCATAGCCGAGCAGACCTGTCATGCCGACGTCGAAGGGGTTGTCGTACTGGATCCACTGCTTGCCGCGTAGCGTGTGACCCACGGGGGCGGCGAGCAGGTCGGCGAAGGCGACGACCTCGTCGTGCGAGCCCTCGACGCCCGCGCCCGCGAAGATGGCGACCGTCTTCGCATCATTGATCGCGCTGGCCAATTCAGCGATGTCGTTCGCGTCGGGCACGATCGCGGGAGGCCGGGGGAGAACGAATGCCGGGGCCGAGCCGACGGCATCCAACTCGGCGATATCGCCGGGCAGCGTGACGACGGCCACGCCGCCGAGTCCTGTCGCGTGCCGGATGGCGGAGTTCACGACGCGCGGCGCCTGTACGGCAGTCGAGATCAGCTCGCGATAATTCGAGCACTCGACGAACAGACGGTCGGGGTGGGTCTCTTGAAAGTAGGAGCTGCCGATCTCGATGCTCGGAATGTGGCTCGCGATCGCAAGAACGGGCGCACCCGATCGATGGGCGTCGAAGAGACCGTTGATGAGATGCAGATTTCCCGGGCCGCAACTGCCGGCGCATACGGCGAGCTTGCCGGTGAGCTGTGCCTCGGCTCCGGCGGCGAAGGCCGCAGCCTCCTCGTTGCGCACGTGGATCCAGTCGATGCCGCCTTTGGCGGATCCACCGGTGCGGCGCACGGCGTCGACCACCGGATTGAGGCTGTCTCCGACGATGCCGTAGATGCGGTGGACTCCCGCGTCGATGAGCTGGGCGATGAGCTGGTCTGCAACGGTTGTGGCCATGGATCCAGTTAACCCCCGTGGCCCGGGGTCGGGCTAGGACAGCTGTCGAGAGTCTCGGCGGGAGACCGTGCCCCGTCGAGAGAGCCACAGGACGCCGGCTGCCGTCAGCCCGATGACCGCGGCGATGAGCACGACGTAGAACGCGACCGAGACGTATCCCTGTGGCGAGCTGTTCGGGTTCAGGAACGGATACGGGTACCAGTACTCGGTCCCGTAGACCTGATCGGTGACGAAGGGCGCTCGGACCAGCGTGTAGACCACCCAGGCCAGCGGGTAGATCAGGATCACGCCTATCCGGCGCGCGGAGATCGGGCGGCGTCCGGGAGCGAGGATCCAATCGAGCAGAACGTAGGCGGGCGCGACGGCGTGGACGATCTCGTTCGACCAGCCGAGCGTCCCCCCCTGCGGCAGGTCGATGCCGCGCAGCAGCACGTTGTAGACGAGGCCGGTCACGACCATGTAGCTCACGACGGCCGCGCGCGTCACCTGAAACCACTCGGGATCGTGGCCACGGCGTGCCACCATCAGGACCGCGCCGATCAATAACACGATCGCCGCAGCGACGTTCGACTCGATCGTGAAGAAGCTGAAGAAGTTCACGATGTTGCTGCCGACGTTTGTGACGCCTCGATCCGACCAGAACGCGAGGCTCGTCATCAACTGGCCGACGATCGCGGCGAGGATGGCGATGGCGACGGCGACGCGGAGTGCGGCGAAGAGAATCCTCATGGCGATCCGACCCCCGGATGTGCGCGGCCGACGAAGCGCCGGTGTGCCCTCGACTGGATTTGAACCAGCGACCTATTCCTTCGGAGGGAAGCGCTCTTCCGCTGAGCTACGAGGGCGTACTCCAGAAAACCTACCAGAAGCGGCACACTGTAGCGCGCGTGATCGGACGGTGGCGACGACCCGTGCGCAACACGAACTCGAAACATTCGAATGGCATGATGCATGCCATGAAGCGCTCCGTCTCAGCACACATCGCCGTTCGTATCGACAGTCCCGTCACGATGGTCTTCGCGGCATCGGTCGCTGAAGGCATCACCCGATACGTCGAGACCATCGACTTCCGCTACGGCAGCAGCAGCATCACCCCGGTCGAGATCTCGGATGTGCACGGCACGCGGCTGCACCAGTTCACTGTCGGCGCGGGAACGCTGACGATGGACTACTGGGCGACGGTCACGGGGGAGGCGGTGCCCGCCGCCATCACGGCGATCGACCGCATCACCTATCTCAAGCCCAGTCGGTACTGCGAGTCCGACATCCTCCTGCCCACCGCCGTGTCCGAGTTCGCCGGTCTCAAGGGGCGGGCCCTGCTCGACGGCGTCAGCTCGTGGGTGGGCGACAAGCTGAGCTACGTTCCCGGCTCGAGTCTGCCCACCGACGGTGCCGTTCGAACGCTGCTCGCCAGACAGGGAGTCTGCCGCGACTACGCGCACCTCGTCGTAGCGCTGCTCCGCGCACTCGACGTGCCCGCTCGGCTGGTCGCCGTGTACGCGCCGGGGCTCGATCCCATGGACTTCCATGCCGTGGCCGAAGCCTTCGTCGACGGCGCGTGGTACATCGTGGATGCGACGGCGCTGGCCCCGAGGCAGAGCCTTGTCCGAATCTCGACGGGACGCGATGCGGCGGACACGGCATTTCTCACGAACCACGACGGGCTGCTCACTCTGACCGAGCTCGAGGTGACGGCGACGGTCGACGAGCTGCCGACCGACGATGTGACGCGGCTGGTGCAATTGCGCTGAGGACGACCGTCGCGCACGCACCGCGGCCGGCGCAGCCTGAACGGTAAGATCGACGTTCGTGACTCCCGAACAGCTCTCCCTGGCCCTCTTCGACATCGTGACCGCTCGTATCGAGCGGCGCCGAGCTGCGGGGGAGTCCGTTCCCGACGCTGGTGTCACCATCGCCGACCTGGTGCTCGAACGTCCTCGCAACCGCGATCACGGAGACTGGGCCTCCAACGTGGCGATGAAGTTCGCGGGCAGGCTGGGAACGAATCCTCGCGCCTTCGCCGCGGAGATCACGCCCGAGATCGAGGCCATCCCGGGCGTCGCGTCGGTGGATGTCGCGGGTCCCGGGTTCATCAACATCACTCTCGACGTCGCCGCGGCCGCCGAGATCGCCCGACAGATCGTCGACGCCGGAGAGAGCTACGGCCGCAACGACTCGCTGGACGGACTCTCTGTGAACATGGAGTTCGTCTCGGCGAATCCGACCGGGCCGCTGCACCTGGGCCACACCCGCTGGGCCGCCCTCGGCGACGCGATCGCTCGCGTGCTGCGCGCATCCGGTGCCGTCGTCGCGACCGAGTACTACATCAACGACGCCGGCAATCAGATGGACAACTTCGGCCTCTCGATCCTCGCCGCAGCAAAGGGCGAGCCGACGCCGGAGAAGGGATACCCGGGCGCCTACATCGGAGAACTCGCGAAGCACGTGCTCGAGAGCGCGCCGAATCTGCTCGACCTCCCGCTCGGCGAGGCTGTCCCGGTCGCTCGCGACCTCGGATACCTGAGGCAGCTCGAAGAGATCAAGGATTCGCTCGAGCGCTTCCACGTGCACTTCGACGTGTTCTTCTCTGAGCGCACGCTGCATCAGATCGACCCGGCGACCGGGCGAAGCCTGATCGATGACGCGGCCGACCGGCTCCGCGCCCAGGGTCACGTGTTCGAAGCAGACGACGCGGTGTGGGTGCGCACCACCGACTTCGGCGACGACAAAGACAGGGTGCTCACGCGGGGCAACGGAGTCGTCACCTACTTCGCCGCAGACGCGGCCTACTATCTGAGCAAGAAGGACCGCGGGTTCACGGAGAAGATCTACCTTCTCGGCGCCGACCACCACGGCTATGTCGGGCGGCTCAAGGCTCTGGCTGCTGCGGCGGGAGACGACCCCGCCGTCAACATCTCGGTGTTGATCGGCCAGCTGGTGAATCTCAATGGCGCCAAGCTCTCGAAGCGCGCCGGAAACATCATCGAACTCGACGATCTGCTCGAGTGGGTGGGTGCGGACGCGCTGCGCTACTCGCTCGCCCGCTATCCCGCGGATTCGCCCCTGTCGCTCGACGGAGATGTGCTGCGCTCGAAGACCAACGACAATCCTGTCTTCTACGTTCAGTACGCGCACTCGCGCACCCGTTCGGTTGCGCGCAATGCTGCCTCAGCCGGCGTCGACCGCTCGGTGTTCGAGCCCACCCTCCTCTCGCACGAGTCAGAGACCGAGCTTCTCGGTTCACTGCAGGAATACCCACGCATCGTGCAGAAGTCCGCCGAACTGCGCGAGCCGCATCGCATCGCACGCTACCTCGAGGAGGTCGCCGGTCACTACCACCGCTGGTACTCCCAGGCTCGCGTGCTTCCGCTGGGCGACGAGCCGATCAGCGATCTCCACCGCACCCGTCTGTGGCTGAACGACGCGACGGGACAGGTCATCCGCAACGGCCTCGACCTCCTCGGCGTCTCCGCTCCGGAACGGATGTAAGTGGTCGCGTGGGCGAGCCGATGATCAATGGTGAAGCGAACACCAAGCCCCGCCGACGCACCCGAGGGATCGTGGTGCTTCTGGCGACCGTCGTGGTTCTCGCCGTCGTCGTCGTCGTCGCAGACATCGCGCTGCGCGCGTATGCGGAAGACCGCGCGAGAGCGGAGATCTCATCGAGCCTGCCCGACACCGTCGACGGAAAGGTCGACGTCGAGATCGGCGGCTTCTCTTTTCTGCAGCAGTATCTCTCGGGCACATTCGATCGGGTCACTCTCGACGCGCCGGCACTGTCGGTCGACGGTGTCCCTGTCACCGCGCACGTCGAGGCGGAGGGAGTCCCCACCGATCTCTCGAAGCCTGTCGGCGCCGTGTCGGCACGCCTGTCGCTCAGCGAAGACGCGGTGAACAGTGTGATCCAGGTTCCGGGTGCGGCCGCGCTGACCCTCGGCGACCAGTCGGTGGGCTATGACGGGTCGATCTCGGTTCTCGGGCTCACTCTCGAGTACCTGGTGACGGCCGGGGTCTCGGTGACGGCCGACTCCGTCGTCCTGACGCCGGAGACCGCCTCGCTCACCGCAGGTTCCACCGTGATCGATGCCTCGAGTGCAGTGAACGCGGTGCTCGACACGTCGATTCCTTTGTGCATCGCAGATCGCTTGCCGCAGGGTGTCACCCTCACCTCGTTGACGGTCGTTCCGGGGTCGGCCACGGTCGCCCTGAGTGCAGCCGACTTCACCCTCGATGAGACGAGTCTTCGCTCGATGGGAACGTGCCCGTGATGCCGTCGCCGTTAGTCGTCCACTCCCTCGAAGGCTCGTCGGCGGGGGCCCGAGACATCGTGGTCACCGCGGACGGAGCCGTGTGGTGCGCTCTCGCCGAGGATGGCGTCGTCGTGCGCCTGTCGCCGCACGGGGAGCAGCGGAGGATAGCGCTCGAGGGGGAGTCCGCCGAACCCCACTCGGTCGCCGTCGCGACCGACGACTCCGTCTGGGTCACCGACAGTGCAGAGGATCGCGTCCTCCGTCTCGATTCACGCGGTATCGCATGGTCGGCAACGGTCACGCCGGATGCCGCCCCGGCGGGCATCGTCGGACAGCCCGACGGCAGCGCATGGTTCGTCGAAGAACACGCCGATGCCGTGGGCCACGTCGACATCCTCGGTCGCGTGACCGAATTCGACACGGGCGTGCCCCGAGGCGCACCCGCCTCGATCGCATCGAACGGCTCGTCCGTCTGGTTCGCCCTTCCCGGCGCCGGGTCGATCGCGCACGCCAGGGGAGGCGACTCCGCGCCCTCGCTCGTGGAGTTCGACGACCCGTCGGCCGCGCCGACGGCGGTCAGCATGGGCGACGACGGATGCCTGTGGTTCGCCGATCCCGTACGCCGCGTCATCGGTCGCGTCGGCCGCGGCGGGGCCGTGACAGAGTTCGTTCTGCCCGAGCCGGAGTGGCGGCCCGTGCGTGTCGCCTCCGACGCGACGGACGGGTGCTGGTTCACGATCGACGGCGTCGACGCGATCGGGCACCTCGACGGCGACGGGCGCTCGAGAATGATCGCCATGCCGGGCGAGCGAGATCTGCCGACGGCGATCGCGCTCTCCGCAGACGGCGAACTCTGGGTGGCCCGCCAGTCCGGAGAGCTCGTGCAGATCCACGAGCCAGGAAGCCTGGCGGCGGACATCCAGTAGTATTCTGCTGTCGCCCTGTCTGCGGGCGCGCGAAGGCTTCAGGAACCAATCCGGGTTCGCTCGCCCCCACCCGACCACTGGTCCCGTGCCGGGACGATCGATCTCACGTCAGGATCCTCCATGACCTCTGTCGCACACCCGCTCGCCCCCGGATGGCTGTCGGTTCCCGTCGACGCGAATGACCTCGCTCCGGCCGTGTGGCCGTCGAGCGCTTCTCGCGACCAGCGTGGCGTCGTCTCGATCGGCGGAGTACCGGCCACCGATCTCGCTGCCCAGTTCGGAACCCCGCTGTACGTCGTCGACGAGGAGCACGTCCGCTCGCGTGCCCGGGAGACTCTCGCCGCCTTCTCGTCGCAGTTCGAGCGCATCGGCACCCGGGCCAAGGTCTACTACGCCGGCAAGGCGTTTCTCAGCACGGCGGTGGCCGGCTGGGTCAGCGACGAGGGTCTCGGGGTCGACGTCTGTTCTGGCGGAGAGCTCGCCGTCGCATTGGCGGGCGGAGTGGACGCGGCCCGCATCGGCATGCACGGCAACAACAAGTCGGTCGAAGAGATCGAGCGCGCCGTTGCCGCCGGGGTCGGCACGATCGTGATCGACAGCGAGATCGAGATCGACCGCGTGGCGGATGCGGCGTCCCGCTCGGGCAAGATCCAGGCCGTAAGGCTGCGGGTCAACAGCGGTGTCCACGCCCACACGCACGACTTCCTCGCGACCGCCCACGAAGACCAGAAGTTCGGCTTCCCGCTCGAGCGAGCCGAAGCCGCCGTGCGAACGATCCGCTCGCACGCCAGCCTGATGTTCCTCGGGCTGCACTGCCACATCGGCTCGCAGATCTTCGGAGCAGACGGATTCGCCGAGTCGGCAGCGCGTCTGCTCTCCTTGCACGCGACGCTCCTGGAGGACGGCCCTGTGCCCGAACTCAACCTCGGGGGAGGATTCGGCATCGCGTACACGACGGCCGACGACCCGACCCCCATCGCCGAGCTCGCCGCCAGCATCGCCGACATCGTGGCCACGGAGTGCGCTCGTCTCGACATCGCTCTGCCCGTCGTCGCATTCGAACCGGGTCGCTCGATCGTGGGCGGTGCAGGAGTAACGCTCTACACCGTCGGAACGATCAAAGACGTCGACGTGACCCTCCCGGGGGACGAATCCGGAGCGACGGCGTTGCGGCGCTACGTGAGCGTCGACGGCGGCATGAGCGACAACGCCCGCCCGGCCCTCTACGGAGCCGACTATTCCGTCCGCATCGCGAGCCGCGCATCCGCCGCCGACACCGCACTCGTGCGCATTGCCGGCAAGCACTGCGAGTCGGGCGACATCGTCGTCTACGCCGACTACCTTCCCGGCGATGTCGCTCCCGGCGATCTGCTGGCCGTTCCCGCTACGGGCGCGTACTGCTGGGCGCTGGCGAGCAACTACAACATCGTCGGTCGCCCGCCCGTCGTTGCCGTTGCCAACGGCGAGGCACGCCTGCTCATCCGGGGCGAGACCGAGCACGACCTTCTTGCACGCGACACGGGTGTCGCATCCGATGAACCAGGAGCATCATGATCGCCTACCGCAACCTCCGAGTCGCACTATTGGGCGCGGGATCCGTCGGTGCCCAGGTGGCGACGCTGCTCACCGAGCATCACGAGGAACTCGCGTCACGAGTCGGCGCCGGTCTCGACCTCATCGGCATCGCCGTCCGCGATGTCGATGCTCCGCGCACGGCGCCGATCGACCCCGCGCTGTTCACCACGGACGCGATGGGCCTGATCGAATCGGCCGATATCGTCATCGAGCTGATGGGCGGCATCGAGCCCGCGCGGAGCTACATTCTCCACGCACTCAATTCGGGCGCCGACGTCGTCACGGGCAACAAGGCGCTGTTGGCGGCTCACGGACCCGAACTGCAGGCCGCTGCCGAACAGGTGGGTGCCCAGGTGTACTACGAGGCCGCGGTCGCGGGCGCCATTCCCATCATCCGTCCGCTCCGCGACTCGCTCGCCGGAGACCGGGTGAAGCGCATCCTGGGCATCGTCAACGGCACCACGAACTTCATCCTCGACAAGATGGATGTCGAGGGGGACACGTTCGAGAACGCCCTGGCCGTCGCCACCGAGCTCGGATACGCCGAGGCCGACCCCACCGCCGATATCGAAGGGTACGACGCTGCGCAGAAGGCGGCGATTCTCGCGCGCCTCGCGTTCCACACCGATGTGCCCGTCGAAGCGGTGCACCGCGAGGGCATCACGCAGATCACGGCCGCGCAGGTCAGTCAGGCTCAAAAGGCCGGTTACGTGGTCAAACTGCTGGCGATCTGCGAGCGGATCACCGACCCCACCTCGGGCGTCGACGGGGTGTCGGCCCGTGTCTATCCCGCGCTGATCTCGCGTCAGCACCCGCTCGCCGCCGTCCACGGGGGAAAGAACGCCGTCTTCGTCGAGGCCGAGGCGGCCGGCGATCTGATGTTCTACGGCGCCGGAGCCGGTGGGATCGAGACCGCGTCGGCGGTTCTCGGCGATGTCGTCTCCGCCGCCCGTCGCCACGTCGCCGGCGGACCCGGTGTGGCGGAGACCACGCACGCCAACCTGACCATTCTTCCGATCGACAGCGTGAGCACCCGCTACCAGATCACACTCGAGGTGTCGGATGCGCCGGGCGTGCTCGCCCGCATCGCCTCGCTCTTCAGCGAGCACGGCGTCTCCGTCGAGACGGTGCAACAGTCCATCGCGTCGGTGGAGTCAGGAGCGGTGAAGTCGGACGCGCTGAGCGCCGGAACGTCGGAGTCCTCCGGCACCGCTACCCTTGTCATTGTCACGCACGTGGCCAGCGAGCGCGCTCTATCGCGCACGGTGGCCGACATCGCAGACCAGCAGGTCGTCGTGCGGGTCGAATCCGTCTTGAGAGTTGAAGGAGCATAATCCCGTGAGCACCACACGAGCATCCCGCCAGTGGCGCGGAGTGCTGCACGAGTACGCGGACCGTCTCAACATCTCGGAGGCGACGCCCATCGTGACCCTCGGAGAGGGTGGCACGCCTCTCATTCCCGCACCCGCGCTGTCTGCTCGCACGGGCGCGCAGGTCTATGTGAAGTTCGAGGGCATGAACCCGACCGGCTCCTTCAAAGACCGCGGCATGACCATGGCCATCTCGAAGGCCGTCGAGCACGGTGCCAAGGCCGTCATCTGCGCCTCGACCGGCAATACCTCGGCATCCGCGGCCGCCTATGCCACGCATGCCGGCATCACGGCCGCCGTTCTCGTTCCCGAGGGCAAGATCGCGCTCGGCAAGCTGAGCCAGGCGATCGCGCACAACGCGGAGCTGCTGCAGGTGCGGGGCAACTTCGACGACTGCCTCGACATCGCACGCGATCTCGCCGAGAACTACCCCGTGCACCTCGTGAACTCCGTGAACCCCGACCGCATCGAAGGCCAGAAGACGGCCGCGTTCGAGGTCGTCGAAGTTCTGGGCGACGCGCCCGACTTCCACATCGTTCCCGTGGGGAATGCCGGCAACTACACGGCCTATTCGCGTGGATACTCCGAAGAACTCGTTCGCGGCGAGACCACGAAGCTGCCCCGCATGTTCGGGTTCCAGGCCTCGGGGAGCGCTCCGATCGTGCGCGGCGAGATCGTTCGCAACCCCGAGACCATCGCCTCCGCCATCCGCATCGGAAACCCGGCATCCTGGGAGCTCGCCCTGGCGGCCCGCGAAGCAAGCGACGGATACTTCGGCGCCATCGACGACGACAAGATCCTCGAGGCCTACCGTATTCTCTCGGCCGAGGTCGGAATCTTCGTGGAGCCCGCGTCCGCGATCAGTGTCGCCGGCCTCCTGGAGCGCGCCGATGCCGGAGTGATCGGCAAGGGCGCGGTCGTCGTGCTCACCGTCACGGGTCACGGGCTGAAAGACCCGCAGTGGGCTCTCAAGACCGCAGACGGTTCCGACGTGACTCCCACGTCGGTCGCCGTGGACACCGACGAGATCGCCGGTGTGCTCGGTCTGTCGAAAGCCTCGTCATGAGCCTTGTCGGACGATCGGTCACGGTCAAGGTTCCGGCCACGACCGCGAACCTCGGCCCCGGATTCGACACCCTCGGCCTGGCGCTGGCCCTCTACGACGAACTGACGGTCACCGTCAGAGAACAGCCCGGAGCGACCGTTCAGGTCTCCGGTGTCGGTGAGGGCGAGGTTCCCACCGACGAATCCAACCTGGTTGTGCGTGCGATAGCCCACGCGTTCGCCGCATACGACCAGCCCATGCCGGGCCTCGACCTCGTGGCCCGCAACGTCATTCCGCACGGCCGTGGCCTCGGCTCCTCGGGTGCCGCCATCGTGTCGGGCATCATGGCGGCCAAGGGGCTGCTCGACGGAATCGTCGACATCGACGCGCTCGGTCTGCTCGCGTTGGCAACCGAGATGGAGGGGCATCCCGACAACGTCGCTCCGTGCCTCTTCGGTGGCCTCACGATCGCGTGGGTCACAGAAGAGGGGCCGCAGTTCAAAAAACTGATCGTGCACCGCGGCGTCTCTCCTCTTGTGCTCGTTCCTCAGGCGACGATGTCCACCGCGCTCGCTCGTAGCCTGCAGCCGGAGTCGGTGCCGCATGCCGATGCCATCTTCAACGTGTCGCGCTCGACCCTCCTCATCGCAGCGCTCATTCAGAGCCCGGAGCTCCTGCTCGCCGCAACGGAGGATCGTCTGCACCAGAACTACCGTGCCGAGGCCATGCCCGACACGTCGCGACTGATAGGCCTCCTGCGTGAGCAGGGCTTCCCGGCCGTCGTCTCCGGCGCGGGTCCGAGCATCCTTGTACTGTGCAGCGATCCGGCCCAGCGTCTCGCGGCCGTAGAGCTCGTCGAGTCTGAGTCGGCCACGCCGTGGAAGTCCCTTGTTCTGGCCGTCGACTTCAAAGGTGCTACAGTGGTCACGCATCCGGTTGAAGCGGCTTGATCCAAGCTCGTACCCGGTAGCACTCTCACACTCATCGCTGCCCCGCGACTTACGCGTACTGGCTCAGCACCTCTCGCCCATACGCCTCGTACACGGACAGCTCTCTGCGTAGTACCGCCCCGGCTCAAAGCTCGGAGCGGACAGCAGTGGAAGGAAACCCCACACACGTGACTGACGTCAATCTCCGCGCCCCGGGCGCGGATACCCCCACAGCTCTCGCCGGCCTCAAGGTCGCGGAGCTTCAGGCCCTCGCCCAGTCCCTCGGCATCAACGGTGCCGCCAGACTCCGCAAGGGAGAACTGGTGCAGGCGATCGCCGACCGCCAGGCATCCGACTCCGCCGCACCGGCGACGACCGCAGAAGACCTCGCCGTCTCCACCCCTGTCGAATCGTCGGCGGAGCAGCCGATGCTCGACGAGGTCTCGAACGACGCCGACGAGGCGCGCGAGGCCCCGGTCGACAACGGCACCGACGCCGCTCTGCTCGACGCCTTCGTCGCAGCGCCGCTGAACGACACCATTCCCACTGACGAGGTCGCCGAGGCCGAGCGCCCGCAGATCGACACCTCTGCACCGCGTAAGCGTGCTCCCCGACGTGCCAAGTCCGTCGACGGCGCCGGCGCGGTCGAGTCCGAGTCTCGTGTCTCGGCCGTCTCCCACGTGAACGCGAAGAGCGAAGAGCTCTCCGCGCTGCTCCCACCCGTCACCCGCGGCCGCGCAGCTGACAAAGACGCCCGTGCCTCCGAATCGCGCACGGCCGACGACGCTCAGCCGAACGAGGCCGACGAGTCCCGCTCGGAGCAGCCTCGCGAGCAGGGCGGTCGTCAGGGCCGCAACCGCAACCGCAATCGCGATCGCGGTGGCAACCAAGACAAGCAGAACGCCGCCGAACAGCCCGCCGAGGCTCCGCAGAATACGGACCGCGCCTCGTCCGACCGGGCCGCACGCGGTCAGGGCGACCGAGGTCAGGGCGAGAACGCCCAGAGCGGCCGCGGCGAGAACGGCCGCAATTCTCGAGCACAAGACGACAACACCCAGAACGGTCGCGGTCAGAACGGCCGAAACCAGGGTGAGCGCACCCAGAACGATCGCGCCCAGAACGAGCGCCCGCAGAACGATCGCGGTGACTCGAACGGGCCCGCGCTCGACGACGAGGGTCGCGGCGATCGCAGTGCGCGCAACCGCTACCGCGACCGCAAGCGTCGCGGACAGACGGGCAACGACGAGCTCGAGCCCGAGATCAGCGAAGACGACGTCCTGATTCCGGTGGCCGGAATCCTCGACATCCTCGACAACTACGCCTTCGTTCGCACCAGCGGCTATCTGCCCGGCAACAACGATGTCTACGTCTCTCTCGGTCAGGTCAAGAAGTACAACCTGCGCAAGGGCGACGCGGTCGTGGGGTCGATCCGCCAGCCGCGCGAGGGCGACGGCAACGGGCGCCAGAAGTACAACGCGATCGTCAAGATCGAGTCCATCAACGGACTGCCCGTCGACGAAGCAGCGAACCGGGTCGAGTTCAACAAGCTCACCCCGCTCTACCCGCAGGAGCGTCTGCGCCTCGAGACCGAGCCTGGCAAGCTGACGCAGCGCATCATCGACCTCGTGGCCCCGATCGGAAAGGGCCAGCGAGGCCTGATCGTGGCGCCCCCGAAGGCCGGCAAGACGATCGTTCTGCAGCAGATCGCGAACGCCATCTCGACGAACAACCCCGAGGTCCACCTCATGGTCGTTCTCGTCGACGAGCGCCCCGAAGAGGTCACCGACATGCAGCGCACGGTCAAGGGTGAGGTCATCGCCTCCACCTTCGATCGCCCTGCCGAAGACCACACCACGGTTGCCGAGCTCGCCATCGAGCGCGCCAAGCGCCTGGTCGAACTGGGTCACGACGTCGTCGTGCTGCTCGATTCGATCACTCGACTGGGCCGCGCGTACAACCTGGCCTCGCCCGCATCCGGCCGCATCCTGTCCGGCGGCGTCGACGCGTCGGCGCTCTACCCGCCCAAGCGCTTCTTCGGTGCGGCACGCAATATCGAGAACGGCGGATCGCTGACCATCCTCGCAACCGCTCTCGTCGAGACCGGGTCGAAGATGGACGAGGTGATCTTCGAGGAGTTCAAGGGCACCGGCAACAGTGAGCTGCGTCTGTCGCGGCAGCTCGCCGACAAGCGCATCTTCCCGGCCGTCGATGTCAACGCATCCTCGACGCGTCGCGAAGAGCTGTTGATGGGCGTCGACGAGACCAAGATCACCTGGAAGCTGCGTCGCGCCCTCGCCGGTGTCGACCAGCAACAGGCGCTCGAGATCGTGCTGGGCCGGCTCAAGGAGACGACGTCGAACGTCGAATTCCTCATGCAGGTGCAGAAGACGATGCCGGCTCCGACAGGTCACAACGGACGCGACCTGGAGAAGTAGGACATGTTCGAGTCAGTCGAAACACTGCTGACCGAGCATGACGAGTTGCAGGAGCAGCTCGCCGATCCCGCGTTGCACTCGGATCCCGCTCGGTCGAAGAAGGTCAACCGCCGCTACGCGGAGCTCAGCCGCATCATCGCCGCGTATCGCCAGTGGCAGCAGCTCGAGAGCGATCTCGCGGCCGCTCAGGAGATGGCGGAAGAGGACGCTTCTTTCGCAGAAGAGGTGCCCGGGATCACGGCTGACCTCGCGGTGGCCGAGGAGAGACTTCGTCGACTTCTGATTCCGCGCGACCCCAACGACGGTCGTGACGTCATCATGGAGATCAAGATGGGCGAGGGCGGCGCCGAATCGGCGCTGTTCGCGGCCGACCTCCTGCGCATGTACCTGCACTATGCAGAGAGCAAGAAGTGGAAGACCGAGATCATCGAGCAGACCTCGAGCGACCTCGGCGGCATCAAAGACGTGCAACTCGCCATCAAGGGCTCTTCGTCGGATCCCGCGCAGGGAGTGTGGGCGCATCTCAAGTACGAGGGAGGCGTTCACCGCGTCCAGCGGGTTCCCGCGACCGAGTCGCAGGGACGCATCCACACGTCGGCAGCCGGGGTGCTCGTCTTCCCCGAGGTCGACGAACCCGAAGAGGTCGAGATCAGCCCGAACGACCTGAAGATCGATGTCTATCGTTCCTCCGGCCCCGGCGGGCAGTCGGTCAACACCACCGACTCTGCCGTGCGCATCACCCACCTTCCCACCGGAATCGTGGTGGCGATGCAGAACGAGAAGAGCCAGCTGCAGAACCGCGAGGCCGGTATGCGGGTTCTGAGAGCGCGCGTTCTCGCCCGCCAGCAGGAGGAGATCGACGCGGCGGCGTCCGTCGTTCGCAAGAGCCAGATCCGCACGATGGATCGGTCCGAACGAATCCGAACGTACAACTTTCCCGAGAACCGCATCGCGGATCACCGCACGGGATATAAGGCGTACAACCTTGACGGTGTCATGAACGGAGCCCTCGAGCCCGTCATCGAGTCGTGTATCGCCGCCGACGAAGAAGCTCGTCTGCAGGAGCTCGGGGGAGCGGCCGACTGATGAGCGCGGTCGTCCTCGAACCGACAGGAACGCTCAGGCCTCCCACGGTCAGAAGCCTGTTGGAGCACGGTGTCGCCGTGCTCTCCCGCAGCGGTATCGCGGATGCGCAGGTCGATGCCGAACTCCTCGTGGGTTTCGTTCTCGGAGCGAGCCGTGGCCAGGTACAGGCCATGACGATCACCGACAAGACGCTCGCCGTCGAAGATGCGGTCGCGATCAGCGAGGCGATCGAGCGTCGCGCCGCGAGAGAACCGTTGCAGCACATCACTGGCGTGGCGTGGTTCCGCAACCTCGAGCTCGAGGTCGGCCCCGGAGTGTTCGTCCCGCGTCCAGAGACCGAATTCGTGGCCGGCCTGGCCATCGATTCCCTCCGTTCGATCGTCATAGATCCTCGTCGTGAAGACGGTCCCATAGCGGTCGACCTCGGAACGGGAAGCGGTGCGATCGCGCTGTCGCTCGCAACGGAGGTCCCTCATGCGCAAGTCGTGGCCGTAGAGAACAGCTCGGCCGCGTTCGTATGGACCAAACAGAACTTCCGTCGTGTCGACGCACCGAACGCTCGACTGGTCTTCATCGATCTCGTCGACGCGGTGCCGGAGCTCGACGGCCGGGTCTCGGTCGTCGTGTCCAATCCGCCGTACATCCCGGCACAGGCGATTCCCCGAGATCCCGAAGTGCGTCTCTTCGACCCTGAGCACGCGCTCTACGGCGGAGAAGACGGTCTCGATGTGGTCAGGAACGTCTCGCGCACGGGTCTCCGCTTGCTGCACTCGGGCGGTGTGCTGGTGATCGAACACGGCGAACTGCAGGGCGCCGAGATCAGGCGACTGCTGGATGCCGACGGCTGGCACGCCACCGCCACCCACCGCGACCTCACGGGGCGAGACCGGGCGACGACCGCCCTGCGCTGATAGCGCAGCTATGCTTGGTCGGCGGCATTCCACCGGACGCCGTCCCTCGATTATCAGGAGTGATCATGGAACCGATCAGCGCAACTCTCGGAAGCATCGTGCTGTTCGTCATCTTCGTGGCGACCGTCATCTCCATCGTGCGGAATCCGAATCACGGCTTCATCGGCAAACTGGTCTGGTTCATCGTCGTCCTGCTCACGTCTGTGATCGGATCGATTCTCTGGCTGCTGTTCGGTCGCGGCAAGGTCAGTCGGTAAAGACCCGGCGAGACCGAACACGATGTCGAGAGCCGACGCCGCAATCGAGACGACGGCCCGCCGTGCTCCTCTCATCGGAGCGTTGACGGGGATCCGCGCCCTGGCGGCGTTCTGGGTCTTCCTCAGGCACTTCCGCACGGAGATCGTCGACGCCCTCGGACCAGGACCCTTCACCCAGTTCGTCATCCACCTGTCTTCGGCCGGATACCTCGGCGTGGACCTGTTCTTCATCCTCAGCGGATTCATTCTCACCTACACGCACCTGTCGACCATGACGCGTCGATACAGCTGGCGCACCGCCGTCGGATTCCTTTGGCTGCGGCTGGCACGTGTGTGGCCGCTGACCGCATTCGTACTCATGCTGTTCGGGGCATATTTCATCTTCCAAGCTCTGACGTCCGGAGATCCATCGTTCCTCGCCCAGGCGGATCCCGGCCGGCTCCTGATGCACCTGACACTGCTGAACGGCTGGTTCCCGTCGACGCTCGACTGGAACGGGGTCGATTGGTCCGTGAGTGCAGAGTGGATGGCCTATCTCACGTTCGCAGTGGGGGTCGTCGTACTGGCTCGGTTCGCCGCCGTCGCGTCCCGACGCGTGATGATCACCCTGATCGTGCTTCTCATGCTGCCCGTCCTCGTCGTCGGGATCAGCATGCAGGACGACACCATCTTCTTATTCGCGAACGACAGCTACGTGACGGCCGCGGGCGTCCTACCGATCCGAGTCCTCGGCGAGTTCTGGATCGGGGCCGTTCTCTCGCTGCTCCTGCGCCGCTATCTCGGAGAGGCGTCCGACGCGCCCAGATCCAATCGCTTTCGGAGCCTTCCGCTCGCCACGGTGTCGGCCGTGGCCGCTGTCGCCGTTCTCCTCGTTGTGGCCTACAACGACCCGCTTCACAACATGCGCGCGGGTCAGCAGGAGTTCCACCAGGGCATCGACATGATCGCCCCGTCTGAGTCGATCATCGTGCTCCCGTTCCTCGTCCTCCTGATCGCTTCTCTGGCGATCTGCCCTCGGGACCCTCTCTCCAGACTGCTCTCGACGAGGCCGTTCCTCCTCGCCGGCCGGGCGTCGTTCGCCTTCTATCTGGTGCACCCTCTCGTCATCGGTGCGGGACTTCTGGCTGCGGCGAAGTTGCACGCCGAGTCGGGGCCAGCGCTTGTGGCAGTCGGAGTGGCGACGGCCGCCGCGGCGTGGCTCTGCGCCTGGGTCCTCTGGAGGTTCATCGAGGAGCCGTCTCGAAAACTGCTGCGCCGGATGCTCCCTCCGAGCGTCATTGTCTGAATGCTCAGGGCCCACGCACTATCATTGGGGTCGATATGGCTGCCCTCTATGACTGCTCGGTTCCGTCCGAGCTCCTGACGGGAATGCGACTGGCCCGCGCCGCTATCGGCCGCGGTGCCCTCGTCGTCATTCCGACGGACACGGTGTACGGCATCGCCGCGGACGCCTTCAATCCGACGGCCGTGCAGGCTCTCCTCGACGCCAAGGGCCGCACGCGTAGCTCGCCGCCGCCGGTTCTCGTACCCGGTGTCGCCACGCTCGACGCCCTGGCCGAGACGGTGAGCCAGCCCGTGCGCGACCTCGTCGATGCGTTCTGGCCCGGCGGGCTCACGATCATCGTTCCTGCGCGGTCCTCGCTCGCCTGGGATCTCGGCGAGACCCGAGGAACCGTGGCTCTGCGACAGCCTTCCGATCCGATCGCCCTCGAGTTGCTCACCGAAGTGGGCCCGTTGGCCGTGTCGTCGGCCAACCTCACCGGCGAGCCGGCGGCGACCACCGCATCCCTCGCTCTCGAGAGCCTCGGCGACAGCGTCGACGTGTATCTCGACGGCGGCGCTACCGAAACCGTCACGTCGACCATCGTCGATGCGAGCACGTTCGGCGTCGACGGTGCGATCCGGATCGTGCGTCACGGGGCGGTGTCCGAAGAACAGCTGCGGTCGATTCTGGGAGACGTGCTCGTGGTTCCAGACGAGCAACCGAACGGCTGATCGGTGCGGATCTATCTGCTCGTCGCCGCCATCTCGGCCGTCGTCACGTTCGGGTTGGCGCTCGTCGTGTACAAGCTGAGTCATCGGTTCAGGCTCTATCCGAAGATCCGCGAACGAGATGTGCACACCCGGCCGACACCACGGTTGGGCGGTGTCGCCATGTTCATCGGTATGGTCGTGGCGTTCGCCGTGGCCTCACAGGTCGACGGTTTCCGTTTGGTCTTCGTCAATCCGGGGCCGGTCTTCGCCATTCTGGGCGCGGCCCTGATCATCGTGGTGATCGGGGTCATCGATGACCTCATCGACCTCGACTGGACCATCAAGCTCGCAGGGCAGATCATTGCGGCGTGGCTGCTGGTATGGCAGGGCGTCGCCATCGTGTCACTACCGATCGCGGGCACGCTCGCCGTCGGCTCCGGCGTCATGTCGCTGATCATCAGTCTGTTCGCTGTCGTGCTCGTGATGAACGCCATCAACTTCATCGACGGTCTCGACGGGCTCGTGGCGGGTGTCTGCCTCATCGCAAACGGCGTCTTCTTCCTCTACACGTTCCTGCTCATCCAAGAAGGGTCGGCGACCGACTACTTCAACCTGGCGGCGCTCATCTCCGCGATTCTCATCGGCGCCTGCGCAGGCTTCCTTCCATTGAACTGGCACCCGGCGAAGCTGTTCATGGGCGACGCCGGCGCGATGCTCGTCGGTCTGCTGATGGCGACGAGTGCCATCGCGGTCACGGGAGTGATCGACCCGGCAACCCTCGGACGACGCGAGCTGCTTCCCGCGTTCATCCCGATCCTGCTTCCGTTCGCCATTCTCGTGCTTCCCCTGCTCGACTTCGGGCTCGCGGTCTTCCGTCGTCTCCGTGCGGGCAAGAGTCCGTTCAGTGCGGATCGAAAGCACCTCCACCACAGACTGCTCGACATGGGTCACTCGCACTTTCACGCGGTTCTCATCTTCTATGCGTGGACGGCCGTCGTGTCCATCGGCTGTCTGCTGTTCTTCCTCGTGCCGACCGGCTACGCGGTCGTATTCCTTCTGGTCGGCCTCGTGGTCTGCACCGTTCTGACCCTGGCGCCCCTGAGCCGGCGCAAGGTCGTCGAGGCGACCGCTCAGTCGACCGAGGCAGAGAGTCCCGAGGCGTCGATGGCCGCGTCCCTCGATCCGCTCGACGCCGCATCCGAATCAGTCTCACCTCCTGCCGAAACGAAAGGCGCCTAGCGTGTCGACCCCCAGCCCCCGTGTCACCTCAGCCGCCACCGGATCATCCGCGCGGCCCGTCTTCGTGCGCATCCTCAAATGGGGCGGGCTGCTGGCCCTCGCCATCGCGGTGATCGGGGGAGTGGCGGGTTACCTCGTCGACGCGGAGCGGGGCCTGGTGAGCGCCCTGGTGGGTACGGCGATGGCCATCCTCTTCACCGGTCTCACCGCCGCGTCTATCCTGGTCGCCAACCGGTTCTCGGGAACGGACTTCTTCACCGCCATCTTCTTCGCCGTGGTGATGGGCGCCTGGATCGTGAAGTTCGCGATCTTCCTCGTCCTCGTCTTCTTGCTGCGCGATCAGCCCTGGATCAACCCGGTCGTGATGTTCCTGTGCATCATCGCGGGCGTACTCGGCTCACTCATCGTGGACGTCGTCGTGGTCGCTACATCCCGCATGAGCTATGCAAGCGACGTGAAGTTGCCGGGCGAGTAGGAATATGTCCGATCCGGCACATTCGGGTCGTCAATAGCCCTTCTCGATTGGTCAGGGGCCCCTAACTCTTGATAGGGTTCATAAAGATCGTTCCGCTGCGTCACTCGGGTTTTCGCCCAGAAGCAGCACCCCCCATCATTCGTCGTCGCGAGAGCCTCGCTCCACGCCCCGAACCAGGAGATAGCGCTGTTAGCTAACGCTCTGAACTTGCTTGTGCCGTTGGCTGCCGATGATGGTCAATTCCACGGTCCGTCCATCGAGGAATTCTTCCCAGAAGTCATCTTCTTCCCCGGTACCCCCTTCGAGATCAACCGGGTCATTCTGATCCGCTTCATCGCTGTCGCCGCCATCCTCATCCTCTTCTGGCTGGGAACGCGCAAGATGAAGCTGGTACCCACCCGGGGCCAGAGCATCGCCGAGATGGCTCTCGACTTCGTCCGAGTGAACATCGCCGAAGACCTCCTGGGCAAGAAAGACGGCAGGCGATTCCTGCCGATCCTGACCACGATCTTCTTCATGGTGCTCGCCATGAACCTCACGGGCATCGTGCCGTTCCTCAACCTCGCGGGAACGTCCGTCATCGGTGTACCCCTGGTACTCGCCGTGGTCGCCTACGTGACGTTCATCTATGCGGGCATCAAGAAGCACCCGGGAGCGTTCTTCAAGAACGCGCTGTTCCCGCCCGGAGTGCCCAAGGGTCTCTACATCATCGTGACGCCGATCGAGCTCCTCTCGACCTTCATCCTGCGTCCCGTCACTCTGACTCTTCGACTTCTCATGAACATGGTCGTCGGCCACCTGCTGTTGGTGCTGTTCTTCGGCGCCACCTGGTTCTTCTTCTTCACGGCGAGCGGGTGGTTCACCCTGTTCGGCGTCGGCACGCTGGCATTCGGCTTCGTGTTCACGCTGTTCGAGATCCTCGTCGCCGTGCTCCAGGCCTACGTCTTCACCCTGCTCACCGCTGTCTACACCCAGCTCGCGCTGGCTGAGGAACACTAAACGAATTAGGCGCCCGCCTCGTTCGACATCACGGAAGGAAACACACGTGGACGCAACAACCGTTCTCGCCGAGATCAACGGAAACATCGCGACGGTCGGTTATGGTCTCGCAGCCATCGGCCCGGCCATCGGCGTCGGTATCGTCGTTGGAAAGACCATCGAGGGTGTCGCCCGCCAGCCTGAGCTCGCAGGTCGCCTGCAGGTTCTGATGTACATCGGTATCGCTTTCACCGAGGCCCTGGCCTTCATCGGTATCGCGACCTACTTCATCTTCGTCTGATCCCGCTTCGCTCAAGAGATAGGAGGCTGGAATGCTTCACGCAGTTCTAGCTGCCGCAGAGGAAACGGCCGAGACGACGAATCCGCTCATCCCAGAGATCTACGACATCGTCTGGTCACTGCTCTGCTTCGTCGTCATCCTGTTCTTCTTCTGGAGAATGGTGCTTCCTCGCGTCAAGACGATGCTCGACGAGCGTTCGGCTGCGATCGAGGGAAACATCGCCAAGGCAGACGCCGCCCAGGCCCAGGCCGAAGCAGCGCTCGAGCAGTACACGGCTCAGCTCGCGGAGGGTCGCGCCGAGGCCGGCAAGATCCGGGAGCAGGCTCGCGCCGACGCTCTCAAGATCGCTGCCGAGCTCAAGGAGCAGGCTCAGCTCGACGCTGCCCGCATTCAGGCACAGGCGACGAGCCAGATCGAAGCCGAGCGTCAGGCTGCGGTCGTGTCGCTGCGCGCCGAAGTGGGAAGCCTTGCTCTCGACCTCGCGTCGGGCGTCATCGGTGAGTCCGTCAAGGACGACGCCAAGGCTGCCGGTATCGTCGATCGCTTCCTCGCTGACCTCGAGGCGTCCGAGGCATCCGCCTCGTCCGCAGGAAACAAGTAAGCACATGGGATCAGCGACCAGAGAAGCGATCGCCGGAGTTCGAGCCAGACTGGCCGGGCAGGGTGGTACAGCCACGCTCGCCACAGGGGAGCAGCTGCTCCTCGCCGGACGTGTCATCGGTGAGTCGTCTTCGCTCCTGTCCCTCTTGGCCGATCCGTCTGCGGATCAGGCCTCGAAGGCTGGAGTGGTTTCCGAGCTCTTCGGCTCGAAGCTCGACGCCGAGGCCGTTCGCATCCTTAGCGACGTCGCGGCGAGCCGCTGGTCCAGCCACGACGACCTCCTCGAGGCCGTCGAGGAGCTTGGCTTCCGAGTCCTCGCTGATTCGGCAACGAACGCCGAATCGATCGAGGCCGAGCTGGCTCGCTTCGGTGAAGCCGTTTCGACGAGCGACGAACTCGAGCTCGCGCTCGGTTCGAAGCTCGGTGCGGTCGACGCGAAGTTGACTCTTGTCGACGCGCTGCTTCAGGGCAAGGCGTCGGCCCAGACGCTCGCGATCGTGCGGCAGCTCGTTGCCCAGCCTCGCGGTCGGCGCATCGGAGAATTGCTCCGCGTCGCTGCGAACATCGTGGCCGATCAGGCGGGCAAGTCGATCGCCACCGTCACGAGCGCGACTCCCATCGCTCCCGCACAGCTGGAGCGTCTCGAAAAGGGGCTTTCGTCACTGTACGGACGCTCTCTCTCCGTGAACCAGCAGATCGATCCCGCCCTCATCGGCGGTCTTCGCATCCAGGTGGGAGATGATGTCATTGATGGCAGCGTCTCCGCCCGCATCAATGATTTGAGACTTCAGCTCGCTGGCTAGCCCCTCGCGGCTCGCTTGCTACACGCCGGAGCGAATCCTTCGGCAGAAAAAGGAAAAACGATGGCAGAACTATCGATCAGCCCCGACGAGATCCGTGGTGCTCTTCAGGACTTCGTGAAGTCCTATGAGCCCGGCAAGGCGACGAAGACCGAGGTCGGATACGTCACCGACGCCGGCGACGGCATCGCCCACGTCGAGGGTCTCCCCGGCGTCATGGCAAACGAACTGATTCGCTTCGCCGACGGAACCCTGGGCCTCGCCCAGAACCTCGACGAAGACGAGGTCGGTGTCATCATCCTGGGTGAGTTCTCGGGAATCGTCGAGGGCATGGAGGTGCAGCGCACGGGCGAGGTCCTCTCGGTTCCCGTCGGCGACGCCTACCTCGGCCGCGTCGTAGACCCGCTGGGCAACCCGATCGATGGTCTCGGCGACATCGCTTCGGAGGGCCGCCGCGCACTCGAGCTGCAGGCACCCGGTGTGATGCAACGAAAGAGCGTTCACGAGCCCATGCAGACGGGTATCAAGGCGATCGACGCCATGATCCCCGTTGGCCGTGGCCAGCGTCAGCTGATCATCGGTGACCGCCAGACGGGTAAGACCGCCATCGCGATCGACACGATCATCAACCAGAAGGCCAACTGGGAGTCGGGCGACGTCAACAAGCAGGTTCGCTGCATCTACGTCGCCATCGGCCAGAAGGGCTCGACCATCGCCTCGGTGAAGGGCGCGCTGGAAGACGCCGGAGCGCTCGAGTACACGACCATCGTCGCGTCTCCCGCTTCCGACCCTGCAGGCTTCAAGTACCTCGCCCCGTACACGGGCTCGGCCATCGGTCAGCACTGGATGTACGGCGGCAAGCACGTTCTGATCATCTTCGATGACCTGTCGAAGCAGGCAGAGGCCTACCGCGCCGTCTCCCTCCTCCTGCGCCGTCCGCCGGGACGCGAGGCGTACCCGGGTGACGTGTTCTACCTGCACTCGCGTCTGCTGGAGCGTTGTGCCAAGCTCTCCGACGAGCTCGGCGCTGGCTCGATGACCGGGCTCCCGATCATCGAGACCAAGGCCAACGACGTCTCGGCCTACATCCCGACCAACGTGATCTCGATCACCGACGGCCAGATCTTCCTCCAGTCCGACCTGTTCAACGCCAACCAGCGCCCCGCGGTCGACGTGGGTATCTCGGTGTCGCGAGTCGGTGGTGACGCTCAGGTGAAGTCGATCAAGAAGGTCTCCGGAACGCTGAAGTTGGAGCTTGCGCAGTACCGCTCGCTCGAGGCGTTCGCGATGTTCGCATCGGACCTCGACCCGGCGTCGCGTCGCCAGCTTGCTCGTGGAGCGCGCCTCACCGAGCTGCTCAAGCAGCCGCAGTACTCGCCGTACCCGGTCGAAGACCAGGTCGTCGCGATCTGGGCTGGAACGAACGGCAAGCTCGACGAAGTTCCCGTCGAGGACATCCTCCGTTTCGAGCGCGAGCTTCTCGACTACCTCGCCCGCAACACGCAGGTGTTGACCACCCTTCGCGAATCCAACGTACTGTCCGATGAGACCGCTTCGTTGCTCGACTCCGAGGTCGACAAGTTCAAACTCGAGTTCCAGACGGGCGAAGGCAAGCCCCTCGCGTCGGTGGGCCGCGAGGAGTTCACTGCGACCAAGGTTGAAGACGTCAACCAGGAAAAGATCGTGAAGGGTCGCCGCTAACTTATGGGAGCGCAACTCCGCGTCTACCGGCAGAAGATCAAGTCTGCCCAGACGACCAAGAAGATCACCAGGGCCATGGAGCTCATCTCCGCCTCGCGCATTCAAAAAGCGCAGGCGCGAGTTGCCGCCTCTACCCCGTATTCTCGGGCGATCACTCGTGCCGTCTCCGCGGTGGCGTCGTACTCGAATGTCGAGCACATCCTCACCACGGAACCGGAGAAGGTCGAGCGTGCTGCGATCGTCATCTTCTCGAGCGACCGTGGTCTGGCAGGTGCCTTCAACAGCAACGTGCTCAAGGAGTCGGAGCAGCTCGCGGAGCTCCTCCGCAGCCAGGGTAAGGATGTCGTGTACTTCCTGGTGGGCCGCAAGGCGAACGCGTACTTCGCGTTCCGTCGTCGGGCCTCAGAGAAGACGTGGCAGGGCGGTACCGACAACCCCGAGTTCGAGACGGCGAAGGAGATCGGCGATGCCATTCTCGAGTCGTTCCTGAAGCCTGCTGCCGAGGGCGGGGTCGACGAGATCCACATCGTCTACAACCGCTTCGTGTCGATGCTGGTGCAGGTGCCGGAGGTCGTTCGTCTTCTTCCGCTCGAGGTCGTCGAAGGTGTCGAAGAGCCCGATTCCAAGGCGGTTCTGCCGCTCTACGAATTCGAGCCCGACGCGTCGTCCGTTCTTGATTCACTGCTTCCCGTCTACATCGAGTCGCGCCTCTTCAATGCCATGCTCCAGTCCGCGGCTGCGAAGCACGCGGCGACGCAGAAGGCCATGAAGGCGGCCAGCGACAACGCGGATGGACTCATCCGCGACTACACGCGATTGGCGAACAACGCTCGCCAGTCCGAGATCACACAACAGATTTCCGAGATCGTCGGCGGCGCCGACGCGCTGAGCTCGGCAAAGTAGCTCGAAAGAAGAGAGAAGCAATGACACTGACCGCACCTGAAGCTGCGACGACGACTGCGCCCGGCGCAGTCGGCCGTATCGCCCGCGTCACCGGCCCTGTCGTGGACATCGAGTTCCCCCACGACTCGATCCCGGGCATCTACAACGCACTCAAGACCACGATCGCCATTCCCGGCGCTCCCGAGACCGTGCTGACCCTCGAGGTCGCCCAGCACCTCGGAGACGACCTGGTTCGCGCCATCGCCCTGAAGCCGACCGACGGACTCGTCCGCGGCCAGGAGGTCACCGACACCGGAGAGCCGATCACGGTTCCCGTCGGCGACATCACCAAGGGCAAGGTCTTCAACGTCATCGGCGAGGTGCTCAACGCTGAGCCGGGCGAGAAGATCGAGATCACCGAGCGCTGGCCCATCCACCGCAAGCCCCCGGCTTTCGACCAGCTCGAATCGAAGACGGAGCTCTTCGAGACCGGCATCAAGGTCATCGACCTCCTGACCCCCTATGTGCAGGGTGGAAAGATCGGACTCTTCGGAGGCGCCGGAGTCGGCAAGACGGTCCTCATCCAGGAAATGATCCAGCGCGTCGCGCAGGACCACGGTGGAGTGTCCGTGTTCGCCGGTGTCGGCGAGCGCACCCGTGAGGGAAACGACCTCATCGCCGAGATGGAAGAGGCGGGAGTCTTCGACAAGACCGCCCTCGTGTTCGGCCAGATGGACGAGCCGCCGGGAACGCGTCTTCGCGTAGCCCTGTCGGCCCTGACCATGGCGGAGTACTTCCGCGATGTTCAGAAGCAGGACGTTCTGCTCTTCATCGACAACATCTTCCGCTTCACGCAGGCGGGTTCCGAGGTCTCGACCCTTCTCGGACGCATGCCGTCCGCTGTGGGTTACCAGCCCAACCTGGCCGACGAGATGGGAATCCTGCAGGAGCGCATCACATCGACGCGTGGTCACTCGATCACGTCGCTGCAGGCGATCTACGTTCCGGCTGACGACTACACCGACCCCGCGCCGGCCACCACGTTCGCCCACCTCGACGCCACCACGGAGCTCTCGCGTGAAATCGCGTCGAAAGGCCTGTACCCGGCCGTCGACCCGCTGACGTCGACGAGCCGCATCCTCGACCCGCGGTACCTGGGTGAGGATCACTACAACACGGCCGTGCGCATCAAGGCGATCCTCCAGAAGAACAAGGAACTCCAGGAGATCATCGCGATCCTCGGTGTCGACGAGCTCTCTGAAGAAGACAAGATCACCGTTTCGCGCGCCCGTCGCATTCAGCAGTTCCTGTCGCAGAACACCTACATGGCCAAGAAGTTCACGGGCGTGGAAGGTTCGACGGTTCCTCTGAAGGACACGATCGAGTCGTTCTCCGCTATCGCCAACGGTGACTTCGATCACGTGGCGGAGCAGGCCTTCTTCAACGTCGGTGGTATCAACGACGTCGAAGAGAAGTGGGCCCAGATCCAGAAAGAGAACGGCTAGTCATGGCTTCGGCTCTTACCGTGAGTGTCGTCTCGGCCGATCAGGAAGTCTGGTCGGGCGAGGCCACCATGGTCATCGCTAAGACTGTCGAAGGCGAGATCGGTATCCTCGCCGGCCACGAGCCGCTTCTCGCGATTCTGGCTGAGGGAGAGGTCCGCGTCACGCAGGCCTCCGGTTCCCGCATCACGGCTCAGGCCGACGACGGATTCCTGTCGGTAGAGAACAACACCATCACGATCGTCGCGCGCAACGCGGCGCTCGTCTAACGCAAGCGGGTCGACCACCTCGTGATCATCCTCCTTCCGCCGTCCGAGACGAAGCGGGAGGGGGGTGATGCCACGAAGTTGGATATGACCCGCTTGCGTTTTTCGTCGTTGACGGCGACTCGTCGGCGGGTGATTCGCGAGCTTCGTGCTCTGTCTCAAGACGAGGAAGCGAGTCTGAAGGCGCTCAAGATCAGTGCCCGGCTTCGCTCAGAGGTCGTGCGCAATCGCTCCGTGACCACGTCGCCGACGATGCCGGCTCTCGACAGGTACACGGGCGTGATCTTCGACGCTCTCGATTCGGGGAGTCTGCCCGTCGAGGCCCGCTCATTCGCCGCGACGCACGTCGTGATTCAGTCGGCGCTCCTCGGGCCGATCGGTGGCATGGACCCCATTCCTGCATACCGGTTGTCGCACGATTCCAAATTGCCGGGTATTCATCTCGCCAAGACGTGGGCTCCCGTTGTGCCGACGGAAATCGGCGCAGACGGCGAACTCGTTCTCGACTTCAGGTCTGAAGGGTACGTCGCTCTGTCGCCCCTAGCGCCGGGGGTGAACTCCTGGTTCCTCCGGGTGGTCACGGAGTCCGATGACGGAACGGTACGAGCATTGAACCACTTCAACAAGAAGGCCAAGGGGCTTCTAACACGAGCGTTGCTCTTGAACGCGCGCGACCTCGAGTCGATCGAGGAGGTGATCGCCGTCGCGGCCGAAGCGGGTTACCGCATGGAACTCGGCGACCAGAAAGAAGTGAGGCTGTACGCACCGAAGGGGTGATCGCGCCAGCCGCGACGCTGCCTCCAGCGCCACCCACGGTTGTTCCCGGGCTGCCGCTAGTCTTGCTGCATGATCTCGACATATGACTCGGACGGCTCAGCGACCGGAGCCGCGGCCGGCCTGATTATCACGTTGGTCTTCACCGCGCTCTACGCGGTTCTGATCATCGCCATCTACGTGATCAGTTCCTGGTTCCTGAGCAAGATCTTCGTGAAGGCCGGTGAGCCCGCGTGGAAGGGATGGGTGCCCGTCTACAACTCCTGGGTCTTCCTCGAGCTCGGGGGACAGGCGGGTTGGTGGGCCCTCGTAGCCTTCGTGCCCTTCGTCGGCGTTGCATCGAGTGTGTTCATCTGTCTCGCGGCCTACAACATCGGACTGCGCTTCGGAAAGACCGCGGCCTGGGTCGTTCTGTACATCCTTGTTCCGTACGTGTGGTGGGGCATCTTCGCTTTCAACCGATCGGTATGGAACCCCCAGCCGATCGCGGGCATATTCATCGCCCCGGAGTGGGCGAGGCCCACGAGCGCCGTTCTCCGTTACGTGCCACAGGCTCGGCCCGTCTATGCCGCTCCATCGATGGGCGGACCGCAGAACCCTACGTACTGAGACGTTCAGTCGCCTTCTCGAGCTGATCGCCTCGGACACAGCCCTGCGCATGGTCGTTGATCAGCCCTGCTGCCTGCATCAAGGCGTGCATGGTCGTCGGTCCCACGAACCCCAGTCCTATGCTCCTCAACCGAGTGCTGAGCGCCCTCGAGCCATCGGTAACGGTCAGAACCTCTTCTACGGTGCGAGGCCGCTGATGCGATGATGGCGCGTGACTCCAGATCAGACGATCGAGTTCCCCCGGGTTCGCGCTCACCAGGTCGAGAATGGTTCGAGCGTTCTTGACCGTCGCGACGATCTTCTGTCGATTGCGGATGATCGAGGAATCGCTGGCCAGTTCGTCGACCTTGTCGTCATCGAAGGCGGAGACCCTCCGAATCGCGAAGCCGTCGAACGCACGGCGGAAGGCAGGCCGTCGCCTCAAGATGGTGATCCATGAGAGGCCAGCCTGGAATCCCTCCAATGCGATCGTCTCGAAGAGTGCGTCGTCGCCGTGCAGCGGGCTTCCCCACTCCTCGTCGTGATAGCGCTGGTACTCGGAGTCGTCGGAGACCCAACCGCACCGAGCAATACCGTCGTCTCCTGTTGAGAGAAGTTCTCGTGTCATGAGGTCGAGAGTATCGCCGTGGGTCGTCGCCGACCGTGATCTGGAGCGTCGGTGTCATTCGCGCCCGTCAGGACGGGCTGGGGAGGAGATGGCGGACAGGTGTCCCCTCACAGCGCAGCATTCCTCCCATCTCTCCACACCTTCGAGGCGAGCCGGGATTCCGGCGCTGCGAGTGCCGCAGGCTCTCGTCATGACTCACTCGGTGAAAGCGAAAAGGCCCGCAGACTTCTTGATCGCCCTGCCACGCGTCCTGGGCTACACACCCACGAACAGCATCGTCGTCCAGACCTTCCAGAATCGGCAGACGGCGGCATCGCTGCGAGTAGACCTGCCCGCGGATACTCCGCGCACGAACCCCCGGCTGGTAGCCGATGCCATCATCCGCCTGATCAGTCGGGTACCGGGGGTGGATGCCGTGCTCATCGCCATCTACACAGACGAGGCGTGGTCGGCGGAGGATCGGCCGCCGAGGCCGCAACTCGTCGAGGCCATCGTCACCAGGATGGCGTCGGCGGGGCTCGGCATAGTCGATGCACTGTGCTGCTCTGGTCGTGTGTGGGGTTCGTATCTCGATGACGAACGTGGACGCTTCACAGACAGCGACACGGCACGAATCGACGGGGAGCTCGACGGGGTTGGCGCGTCGCGCGATGTCGAGGGGGTCGCCCAGGGGGCGACGCCGATACTTGATGGTCCGACGGAGCAACGGGAAGGGGTGGCCGCGGCATCCACGGCGATCATGAACCATCCTCGTGAGAGAGAACGATTGTGGGAGTGGACGCCGGCCAAGGTTCTCTGGACCGACGCCATCGAGTCTGCACCGATCGACATCCCGCCGAATGCGCTGGCGGCCCTGCTCTGGAGCGTCAGAGACAAGGGCGTCAGAGACTGCGTGCTGATGCTCCTGGCCTGGGGTGATGCCGCCGGTGATCGGGCTGCCGGAGTCACGGCCGCGCTACGCCGAGGAAAATCGGTTCCGGACGGGTCGATTCTCGAAACGTTTGTCGGCGAGGGCAGACAGTGCCCCGACGGGCTGCGCATAGAGGGAGCGATTCGTCTGCTCCGTCACCTCGTCTCCCTGGCACCCATGCCGTGGCAGCTCGCGCCCCTCACCATGCTCGCCTGGCTCGAATGGGCACGGGGCCAAGGCTCTGCCGCGGGGGACTACCTCGAACAGGCGCTCTCGATCGGGCCGGGGTACGAGTTGGCTCGCCTCTTCGAGCAGCTGATCAGCACGGGCCGCGTGCCCGACTGGGTGGGCAGGCAGGCTGTGTGACCGGTGATCAGAGCCTGCTCCAGGCCTCCGTGAGGACGCTACGGAGGATCTGCTCGATCTCGTCGAACTCAGGCGCGCCGATGGTGAGAGGAGGGGCCAATTGAATCACCGGATCTCCCCGGTCGTCAGCACGGCAGTAGAGCCCTGCGTCGAAGAGAGCCTTCGAGAGAAAACCCCGGAGCAGCCTCTCCGACTCCTCATCATCGAACGTCTCCTTGGTCGCCTTGTCTTTCACCAGCTCGATGCCGAAGAAGTATCCGTCTCCGCGCACATCGCCGACGATCGGCAGATCGTTCAACTTCTCGAGCGTCGAGCGGAAGAGGGGAGAGTTGGCCCTGACATTCTCGTTGAGCTTCTCCTCTTCGAAGATGTCGAGGTTCGCCAGCGCGACGGCAGCCGACACGGGGTGACCGCCAAACGTGTATCCGTGTGCAAAGGACGTCTGACCGTGCTTGAACGGCTCGTAGACTTTGTCGCTCACGATCGTGGCACCGATGGGAGAATACCCGCTGGTCATGCCCTTGGCACAGGTGATCATGTCGGGAACGTAGCCGTACTCGTCGCACGCGAACATATGACCGATTCGGCCGAAAGCACAGATCACTTCATCGCTGACCAGCAGCACGTCGTAGCGGTCGCAGATCTCACGCACCCGCTGGAAGTACCCGGGCGGTGGAGGGAAGCAGCCGCCGGAGTTCTGCACCGGCTCGAGAAAGACGGCCGCCACCGTGTCGGGACCCTCGAATTGAATCATCTCCTCGATCCGATCGGCAGCCCAGATTCCGAACGCGACCGGGTCGTCGCCGTGCTCGGGCGCGCGATAGATGTTCGTGTTCGGCACGCGGAAGCCGCCCGGCGTGACAGGTTCGAACATCGCCTTCATACCCGGTATGCCGGTCACCGCCAACGCTCCCTGGGTGGTGCCGTGATACGCGACGGCGCGCGAGATGACCTTGTGCTTCGTCGGCTGCCCCTGGAGCTTCCAGTAGTACTTGGCCAGCTTGAAAGCAGTCTCCACGGCCTCACCACCACCGGTCGAGAAGAACACACGGTTGAGGTCGCCCGGCGCATAGTGCGCGAGCCGGTCCGCGAGCTCGATCGCGTTCGGATGTGCGTAGGACCACACGGGAAAGAAGGCCAATTCCTCAGCCTGCCGTGCCGCGGTCTCGGCCAGGCGTCGTCGGCCGTGACCGGCGTTCACCACGAAGAGCCCTGAAAGACCGTCGATGTACCTCTTTCCCCGACTGTCCCAGATGTGATGACCCTCGCCGCGAGTGATGATCGGAACGCCCGCGCCCGATTCCATCACCGATTGCCGACTGAAATGCATCCAGAGATGGTCTTTCGCCTTGCGCTGCAGCTCGCTCTCGGCGACGTCGGAATAAGTCATGTCGGTCATCGGGTACCCCAGTTGTAGAGCTGCTTGTGCAGTTTCAGATAGACGAACGTCTCGGTCGAGATGACGCCCTCAAGATGCCGGATCTGCGAGTTGAGCAGAGCGATGAGATCGTCATCGCTCTCGCAGACGACCTCGGCCATGATGTCGAACGTTCCGGCCGTGAGCACGACGTAGTCGACCGCGGGTATCGCGGCCAGAGCGTCGGCGACGACGCGCGTGTCGCCCGACACCTTCAGGCCGATCATCGCCTGTCGGTAGAAGCCGAGTTGCAGGGGATCGGTCACGGCGACGATCTGCATCACCCCCGAGTCCGTGAGCTTCTGCACACGCTGCCGAACCGCCGCCTCGCTCAGCCCCACGGCCTTGCCGATCTCGGCGTAGGACCGTCGACCATCGACTTGGAGCTGCTCGATGATCGCCTTCGACGTGTCATCGAGATGGGTTTGTCGTGGTTTCAGGCTCATGCCTCGATTCTGTCAGCGAGTCCGATTCCGAGCAAGTGATTTCGTCGCTATAACGGGTTTGAGCGACGAAATCAGTTGAATCGCGTACGAAACCGTGCGACGATGGGGCCATGCAGAGTCACACGCTGAAGAACTTCGTGAACGGCCACTACACGGACTCGGAGTTCGGCGCAGGTCTCGATCTGGTCGATCCTTCGACGGAGAGGGTCTATGGCGTCTCGCCGATCTCATCGGAACGAGAGATCGACGCGGCCTACCGTGCGGCATCCGACGCCTTCGAGGGATGGCGAGACACCACACCGTCGCAGCGCCAACTCGCGCTCTTCCGCATCGCTGACGCCATGGAGAGCCGCGCCGAGGAATTCGCAGACAGGGAGTCGCTCGATACCGGCAAGCCGCGAGCGACTCTCGTCGCAGACGAGATCCTTCTGAGCGTCGACCAGATCCGGTTCTTCGCCGGCGCGGCTCGGAACCTCGAGGGCAGAAGCGCGGGGGAGTACATGACCGATCACACGTCGTTCGTGCGCCGGGAGCCCATCGGCGTCGTCGGGCAGGTCACGCCGTGGAACTACCCGCTCAATATGGCCGTCTGGAAGGTGGCGCCCGCAATCGCAGCCGGCAACACCACCGTGCTCAAGCCGTCGGATACGACGCCGCTGTCCACCCTTCTCCTGGCCGAGGTCGCGGCCGAATTCCTGCCGCCCGGCGTTATGAACGTGGTGTTGGGCGACAGATCGACGGGGGCCGCGATGGTGGCGAATCGGATCCCGCAGCTGGTGTCGATCACCGGCTCCGTGCGTGCGGGAATGGAGGTGGCGAGAGCTGCCGCGGTCGATCTGAAGCGGGTCCACCTCGAACTCGGCGGCAAGGCACCCGTCGTCGTCTTCGACGATGCCGACATCGCCAAGGCTGTCGAGGGCATCGTCGCCGCGGGCTACTTCAATGCGGGACAGGACTGCACGGCGGCGACACGTCTGCTCGTGCAGGACGGCATCCATGACGAGTTCGTGGCGGCGCTCGCCGAGCATGCGAGAACCAGCGCGGTGACCGGTACTCCGGATCGCACCGACGTGCTGTTCGGCCCCGTCAACAATGCCGCGCAGCTGGCTCAGGTAACGGGATTCATCGAGCGTCTTCCCGATCACGCGACGATCGAACTCGGGGGTCGACGACAGGGCGACACCGGGTACTTCCACGAGGCCACCATCGTCTCCGGTCTGACCCAGAGCGACGAGATCGTTCAGAACGAGGTCTTCGGACCGGTGATCACGGTGCAGTCCTTCGCCGACGAGGCCGAAGCCATCCGTCACGCCAATGGCGTCGACTACGCCTTGGCCTCCAGCGTGTGGACCAGCAATCACTCGCGGGCGATGCGGATGGCACGGCGACTCGATTTCGGATGCGTGTGGATCAACACCCACATCCCCATCGTCGCCGAGATGCCCCACGGCGGCTTCAAGCATTCGGGCTACGGGAAAGACCTCTCGATGTACGGCTTCGAGGACTACACACGGATCAAGCACGTCATGTCGTTCATCGGCGATTAGGCTCGACGGGTGAGCGTGCCCCGAGACACACCAGGCCGGGTGGTCTACAGGGCGGCTTCGTCGTCGGGGTCACAGCTGGCTTTGGTCGCGCCGGGCCTTGTCGTCGTGCTCGACGGTGGATGCTCGCCGGCTGTTCTCTCCCGGCTCTGGCTGGAGATGTCGGAAGAGTCGACGTCGTTCGAGGGCGTCGTCCAGACCATTCCTCTGCTCGGCGCCGACGCCGTGACATCGTTCGCGGTGGCGGCATGGGAGGCAGACGGCCCCTCGTCCGCCGTCTTCTCGGTCGTCACGCGGGGCGCCGCCATCGTCGATGTGCACACGGCGGATGCCGAGCCTCGTCGCTTCTCCTCGCAGGGGCTTCGGCCGTGGCATCTCGCGTCGTTCTCGAACGTCACCGGGCTCCGTTTTGCAGGAGCCCCCGACGCGGAAGGTACTACTGGCGAGCTCGCCATCTCGGGCGACGAGCTTCCGCTCGTGCTCGGCGTGGCATCCGTCGATTCGGTGATGTGGATTCTCGACGAGCGTCAGACGAGCGTCGTCCCGCGGGAGCGCTCGCGCCCCCAGACGGCGCCCGCCGCGGTCGACGACGGCGAGATCACCCTGGAGCGGGCTCCTGGCCGGCGCACGGGACGACACGGTGGCGCGCCCGAGTCAGAGGCGCCGGCGGCGAATCGTGGCCGTCCCAGTCGCGTGCGGATCGGCACGCAGACGCCGTTCGAGCTGCACGTTCCCGTGTGCATCGGCCGCAGGCCGCGCGGCCCGCGTCAACTTTCGGGCGACCAAGTGATTCTGGCCGAGGTGCCCTCGCCCACGCGCGAGGTGTCGGCATCGCATCTGTTCATCGTGCAGCGAGGTCGGGAGGTCGTCGCGACCGATCTGCAGTCGACGAATGGCACCGCCGTCACTCTGCCCGGCTCGCCTCGGATAAAGTTGAAGCAGGGGGACTCGATCGTTCTTCCCCCGTACAGCAGGGTCGAGATCGGCGACGGCAATGTCATCGAGATACTTCCCGCAGCAGATTGACCGTGCAGAACGGTGCGCACACCCACCCGCGTGTGCTCGCCCGCGTTAGAACAGCATGCCGAGGAGAAGAGTCCCGTGACCCAGATCGGTGACAGTGACGCCCACGTGAGCGTTGTCCTTCCCGGCGCCGTCGACACCACCTTGACCCTCACCTGGTCATTTCTGTCGGACCGCGGCAACAAGCGAGCCGTCAACGAAGACAGCGTCGTCGCGAATCCACCCCTCTTCGCCGTGGCAGACGGCATGGGCGGACACTCCGCCGGCGATATCGCCAGCGCAGCGGTCGTGACGCGCCTCGGCGACATCACGGGGAGGGCATTCGTCGACGCCGACACTATCGATCGAGCTCTTGAGTCGGCCCGCGCGGACATCGACCGGGTGGGCGACGAGAGTGTTCTGGGAACGGGGACGACCGTCACCGGTATTGCGCTCACGGTGGTCGACGACGAAGCGCAATGGGCAGTGTTCAACATCGGCGATTCGCGGGTCTACGTCTTCGCCGACGACGTGCTCGAACAGGTGACCATCGACCACTCGGTCGTGCAGGAGATGGTCGCTGCGGGTCTCATCACCCGGGAGCAGGCCGACGTGCATCCGGACAGCAACGTGATCACGCGGGCCGTCGGGTTCCATGACAGGCCGGTTCCCGACTACTCGCTCATTCCTGTGGTGCCCGGTCAGCGCATGCTCATCTGTTCTGACGGCCTGACCAAGGAACTCACCGATCACGGGATCCGGCACTATCTGGCGACGACCGATTCCGCCGAACGGGCCGTGAGCGAACTCGTGGCCGCGTCGCTCGCGAACGGAGGCAGAGACAACGTCACGGTGCTCGTCGTCGATGTCGCCCTGGCTGTCGATGAGATCGAGTCGACACGACCGAGCGCGCACAGTCGATGAGCGCCGTGCGGTGCAAGACCTGCGGCACGGTCCTCCCCAGCGGGGCGATGTTCTGCGGCGAATGCGGCAGTTCGGTGCTTGCAGCATCTGCGATGAGCGACACGCAGCATGTGCAGCCGCTGCCGATCACGAGGCGACACGAATCGTTGACCGCTCCCGAACGGCCCGCACCGAAGACCTCGCCCGCGCGCCCCGTCTTCCGGCTTGTGTTCAGCACCGGTGAGAACGTCGTCGTCGCCGGGCCGGGACTCATCGGTCGGAACCCAGTTGCCGCCGACGTCGATCGGCCCTTCGAGATCGTGCGCATCGTGGATCCGCAGCTGAGCGTGTCGAAGACCCACCTCGAGTTCGGAATCGAGAACGGGATGTTCTGGGTCAGCGACCGTCATTCGGGCAATGGCACCTCGATCTCCGTGGCCGGCGAGGAGTCTCTGGACGCCCTGCCCGGTGAGCGGTACGGAGTGGCGCGAGGAACGCGCATCCGCATCGGTGAGCAGTACTTCGACGTCCTCTAGCGGAGGCCGCGTCCTCGGGTCCGTCCACACGTCGCTTTCGGCCGGTGTTCTCCACGGACTGAGGCGGGTGCGCTCGTGCGAGGCCGAGCCTGAGGTGTACTCGTTCGATGCGCCGACGTCATCCGTTGCCCCCGGACGAGCCCCCGCCCGACCCGGCCCGGAACCGAGCGGACGTCGCATCGGATATCGACGACGTCATCGTGGTCCCGCGGCGAGCGGATCCGGCTCCCAGGGCGCCGTTCCCCCTCATCGGCTCACTCGCACCGTTGGGCGTCGCCGTCGTCGTATGGTTCGTCCTGCACTCGCCTCTCGCGCTGGTCTTCGCCCTGCTGTCACCGGTGATGGCTGTCGCGACGCTCATCGACGGGCGGTTCAGCGGGCGCCGCTCCCGACGCCGCAACGAGGTCGATCTCGAGCGGCGGCGCAACATCTTCGACGCCAGGGTCGTCGCATTTCACGAGAGCGAGCTCGCGAGTCTCCGGCAGCGCGCACCGTCTGCGCGGGTGATCCTCGAGAGAGCATCCAATCCGTTCACCGCGACAGCAGCCGCGCAGGTGGTGATCTGCCTGGGCAGGGGGCCGGTCAAAAGCGCGATCAGGGTGGAGGGTGGCTCTGACGACGATGAGGACTCTCGGAGATTGCGCTCTGAGGCTCTTCGATTGGATCGCGCCCCCGTCCTGGCAGTAGCTCCCGCGCGCATCGCCGTCGTCGGAGCGCCGCTGCTCGCGCACGCCCTGGCGCGGGGCTACGCCGTGCAGCTCGCCGCCGCCGTCTCGCCGGATGCGGCCGCTTTCTCTGGGGGTTCGACGACGAACGACACGTGTTCGGGTGAGTGGGAATGGGCGCACTTACTGCCCCATCGTGGTGCAGACCGTGTGTGCCTCGGCTCGCTCGAGGCGGTTTCCCGCCCCCTCTCCGCGACGTTCGTCGTGGTCGCGGAATCCGCCGGCGCCGTACCGGCAGATGCAGACATCGTCGTCGCTGCGGACTCGGTCGGCCTGGTCTCCGTGCTCAGGCACCCCCGACTCCCGACTCCGTTTCAGATCGAGGGGGAGTTCGTGTCGATCGTCGAGGCCGAGGAGTTCTGCGCGCGACTCGGCCGGCAGTCTGCTGCAGCCGATCGTGGTCTCTTCGCACTTCCCGAGCGCGTGACGAGTTCCGAGGTCGAGGCGCTGGCACGCGCAGGAGACGGGGGAGAGCGGTCGGCGGCGCGGAAGGGCCTCCGCGCTGCAATCGGGATCGGAGAGCGCGGTGAGGTCTTCCAGCTCGACCTCGTCGAACAGGGACCTCACGCGGTCGTGGCCGGAACCACGGGAAGCGGCAAGAGCGAACTCCTCGTGACATGGGTGGCTGCTCTCGCCCGCGCTTACGACACCACCTCGTTCACCGTGCTGCTCGTGGACTTCAAGGGCGGAGCCGCGTTCGACCCGCTGACGCGCCTCGAGCAGTGCGTCGGCTTGATCACCGATCTCGATCCCGGCGGGGCCGCGCGTGCCCTGTCGAGCCTTAGAGCGGAGATTCGATGGCGCGAAGGAATTCTCCGAGAGGCATCCGCCCGTGATATCTCCGATCCACGGCTCGGGGGTGTCCTGCCTCGTCTGATGATCGTCGTCGACGAGTTCGCGGCCATGCTGACGGAGTTCCCGCAACTCCATGACGTGTTCGCCGACATCGCTGCGCGCGGGCGATCGCTCGGAATGCACCTGGTGCTCTGCACCCAACGCCCGTCCGGCGTGGTGAAGGATTCCCTGCTCGCGAACTGCGAACTGAGATTGTCGCTACGGGTGAACAACGCAGCCGATTCGACCTCCATCATCGGCAGCCCTGCGGCGTCCATGCTGACCGCCGAGCAACGCGGTCGCTGCTTCGTCTCTCTGGGCGGTAGACCACCCTCGGCCGTGCAGATCGCTTTCACCGACGCCGAGGCGCTCTCGGAGCATCAGACCGACACGCGTCCGAGGATCCGAGCACCGTGGCTCCCCGCCCTGCCGCACCGCGTCGAACTCGACGACATCCCACGACCATCGTCCGGCTTCGTCCTCGGCCTCCTCGATCTGCCCGACGAGCAGCGCCAACCGCCGGCCCGCTACGACCCGGTAGAGCACGGACCGCTACTCGTGCTCGGTTCCTCGCGCTCGGGAAAATCGACGCTTCTCGCGACGCTTGCTCGACAGTCGTCGTTCGCGGTGGTCGTCGGACGAGACACAGAACAGGCGTGGGACACGGTGCACGAGCTCGTCGCCTTGTGTCGACGAAGGCAGGCCGGGGCGGTTCCTCGCTCACAGATGATCGTGCTCATCGACGACGTCGATTCGGTGTTGCGTCGCTTCGACGCCGAGTACCAGGGCGCGATCGTCTCAGAGCTTGCGACGATCCTCCGGGATGGTCCGCCCTGCGGCATCACCGTCATCGCCACGGCTCAGCGTCTGGCCGCTCCGCTCACGACCCTCGCGCCGCTCTTTCCCGAGCGGATCCATCTGAGGTTCGCCAGTCGTCAGGAATACATCGTCTCGGAGGGCGCCGCCTCCGACCACGACCCCCGGCTTCCACCAGGTGCTGGGCATTGGCGGGGGTCACGGCTGCAGGTCGCACTCGCCGCCGGTAGCGAGTCGCCCCGAGAGGCATTGTTGCCACGGCACGCTCGCGCCCAAGGGCGCTCCCTGCCGTCGCTCCTGCTCATCGTCACGGCTCGCCCGTCTGCATTTCTCGATCGACCGGGCGGCGCCGTCACCCTGATCGATGCCAGCGATCGTGCGGCGGTGTCGGCATTCACGCCCACACCCGATGTCTCGGCGTGGCTGGTCGGAACGCCGGACACATGGATGACCGCTTGGACTACGTTCTCGAGCCTCCGGAGTCGCGTCCCGGTGTACTTCGATGGGTGCTCACTCGGTGATTTCCGAGCCCTGACGCGGCGCCGCGATCTGCCGCCACCGGTCGATCACGGCAGGCAGGCCCGCTGGATGCTCACCCCCGACGACACCATCGTCAGATTCGAGCCCGCAGAGGATTCCCGCCGGGAATCGTGGGAATCGCAGAGGATTTCGTGAAATCTATGTTTCGTTATTGCCGCTTTCGCCCTCTTTCACCCCATGAGGCCACGTGCTGTGCCACTATCAGACCACCCTGATGACCGCACAGTTCGGAGATCCGCCCGACATGAACGCGCCACCGCCCCGTGACCCGATGATTCGGCAGGCGATCGCCTACACACGATCCATGCAACGAGCGAAGCAGCTCGCGTTGTCGCGGCGCTCCCTGCTCGCCGGGGCGGGCTTGGGCCTCGGGGCTCTGGCATTGGCCGCGTGCTCGACCGGTCCACGACCCGCGCCACTGGCCGCCATAGACTCGTCGGCATCCGACAGATCGCTCGTCTGGGACAACTGGCCGGCGTACATCGACGAAGACGACGACGGAAACTACCCGACGGTGATCGGCTTCGAGGAACAGACCGGCATCAGCGTGACCTACAACGTCGCGGTCGATGACAACAACACCTACTACGGCAAGGTCAAGGATCAGCTCGCCCTGGGCCAGGACATCGGCGCAGACGCCGTATGTCTGACCGAATGGATGGTCTCCCGTCTCGTTCGCAAGGGCTACGTGCAGGAGCTCGACGCTGCGAACATCCCCAACAAGGCGAACATGCTTCCGTCGCTCGCGAACCCCGACTTCGATCCCGGTCGCGCGCGCTCGCTTCCCTGGCAGGGTGGGTTCGCGGGAATCTGCTGGAACAAGGAGCGGCTGCCGAAGGGACTCAGGTCTGTCGACGACTTGTGGAATCCGGAGCTCAAGGGCCGCGTCGGCGTGCTGAGCGAGATGCGAGACACCATCGGAGTGATCATGCAGTCGCTCGGAACCGACGTCTCGAGCAACTGGGGTGAGGCTCAGTTCATGGATGCCGTAGATCTGTTCCGCAAGCAGGTCGACGACGGGCAGGTGCGCAACATCAAAGGCAACGCCTATCTGAACGATCTGCAGAACGAGGACACGCTGGCGGCCATCTGCTGGTCTGGCGACATCACTCTGATCAACGCGGAGGCGGGTGACAAATGGGAGTTCATCCTTCCCGACTCCGGCGGAACCCTCTGGAACGACACCTTCGTGGTGCCGATGGGATCTACTCGAAAGGCGAACGCCGAGGCGCTCATGAACTACTACTACGAACCGGAGGTCGCCGCAGAGGTCGCGGCCTGGGTCAACTACATCACGCCCGTCGTCGGCGCACGGGAGGCGATGGAGTCCATCGATCCTGAACTCGCGAACAACCAGTTGATCTTTCCCGATGAGAAGACCCTCGAACAAACACATGTGTTCCGGACATTGACGGCAGAGGAAGAGAAGACCTTGGGCACCGAATTTCAGAAAGTGTTGTTGGGTATCTGATGAAGACGATGAGCACCTTCGCCGAGGCGGGCGCCGACCTCGAGTTCGTCGATATCAGCAAGAGGTTCCCCGGCTTCACGGCCATCGAGGATCTCAATCTCACCATTCCGGCCGGCTCGTTCTTCGCGCTTCTCGGGCCGTCAGGCTGCGGCAAGACGACCACGCTCCGACTTGTCGCGGGGCTCGAGGAGCCGTCGGCGGGACGCATTCTCATCGGAGGAAAGGACGTCACGAACACGAAGTCCTTTCAACGTCCGGTGAACACGGTCTTCCAGTCGTACGCTCTCTTTCCGCATATGACGATCCTCGAGAACGTCGCCTTCGGTCTTCGTCGACGCAAGATCGACGATCCGCTCGGCAAGGCTCACGAGGCCTTGAAACTCGTCGAACTGGACCACCTCGCGACGCGGCGCCCCGCTCAGTTGTCGGGCGGTCAGCAGCAGCGCGTCGCGCTTGCACGAGCGATCGTGAATCGACCCGCTCTTCTCCTGCTCGACGAACCGCTGGGGGCGCTCGATCTCAAGCTGCGTCGCCAGATGCAACTCGAGCTGAAGAGCATCCAGACCGAGATCGGCCTGACCTTTCTTCATGTCACGCACGACCAGGAGGAGGCCATGACCATGGCCGACATCGTAGCGGTCATGAACAAGGGCCAGATCGAGCAGATGGGGGCGCCCGAGCAGCTCTACGAATTGCCGCGAACAGCGTTCGTCGCCAACTTCCTCGGTCAATCGAATCTCTTCACGGGCCGGGTCACCGAGTCGACCGCCGACTTCATCACCGTCGACATCGCGGGCAGAGGCATCGTGGTGCCTCGCACCCGGGCTCAGCGCCACGCGGGCGAGGTGACGATCGGCGTGAGGCCCGAGAAGCTGCTGCTGCACACGGAAGCGCCCGAGACCAAGGCCGGACTCAACATCCTCGGACCGGGCCGCGTCACCGACGTCTCGTTCTCCGGGGTCAGCACCTCGTACATCGTCCAGATCCCGGGTCTGGGCGCCGTGACCGTCTTCGCTCAGAACATGGTCTTCGGACCGGTTGTGAACGAGGGTGCCGAGGTCTGGGTCAGCTGGACGGTGGATCACGGCTTCGGTCTTGAAGACGAGCCGAGCCCGGGCTCCCGCTTCCCCGCCGACGCGTCGACGAGCGCCATCGCGATCCAGCGCAGGGCCGCGCTCGAGACCGAACTGGAAGGGGCGTAACCCGTGGCCTTCGCGGCATTCGCTTCGAGCGACGCGGCCGTGACGAAGCCGCCGAGACGAAAGTCCACGATCGCGCTGGTTCTGCTTCTTCCCGGCATCCTCTACATGGTGCTGTTCTTTCTCACCCCGCTCATATCGCTCGTCATCACCTCGTTCCAGGCCGAGCTTCCCGGGGGAGACATCGGCGAATACATTCCGGGAGTGCAGTGGCAGAACTACGTAGCGAGTGCGAGCGAGTATCTGCCGCACATCCTGCGCGCGTTCGGCTACGCACTCGTCGCCACCGTCTTCGCCCTGATCATCAGCTACCCGATCGCGTACTTCATCGGTGTCAAAGCACGACGCTGGCCCCTTCTGCAGAGCACGATGCTCACCCTCGTCATCGCTCCGTTCTTCATCAGTTTCCTCCTCCGCACGCTCGCGTGGAAGCAGATCCTCTCCGACGAGTCGCCCGTGGTCCTGGCGCTCAAAGCGGTGGCGATCCTGCCCGTAGACGGACATCTCACGGGTACACCGTTCGCCGTGATCTTCGGGCTCACCTACAACTTCATCCCGTTCATGACCCTTCCGCTCTATACGACTCTCGAGCGCCTCGACACTCGCTTCCTCGAGGCGGGAAGCGACCTCTACGCGAATCCGGCCACGACGTTCCTGAAGGTCACGGTTCCGCTCTCGATGCCGGGCATCATCTCGGGCACACTGCTGACGTTCATCCCGGCGGCCGGTGACTACATCAACGCGAGCCGCGACTTTCTGGGATCGAGTAAGACGGCCATGCTCGGAAATGCGATCGAGGCCAACTTCCTCACGCTGCAGAACTATCCTGTCGCGGCGGCGCTCTCCATCATCCTGATGGCCGTCATCTTGGTACTCGTCGGCGTGTACGTGCGCCGCAGTGGAACGGAGGACCTGCTGTGACCGCGCTACCTCTCGATCCGAAGAACCCGGCGACCAGGCGCGGAGAGCCCTCACGCCCCCGCGGAAGGTTCGCGGGTATCGGACTTCCCATCTATGTCGCGCTGGCCCTCGCGTTCCTGCTCATCCCGATCGTCTACACCTTCGTCTTCTCGTTCAACGACTCGGGCAAGTCCAACCTCGCCTGGAGGGGGTTCACGTTCGAGAAGTGGCTCACGGTCTGCAACGAACCCGGTCTCTGCGAGGCCTTCGGCAACAGCATTCTCGTGGGAGTCGTCGCCACCGTTCTCGCGACCGCGCTCGGCACGGCCATCGCGATTGCGCTCGTGCGCTATCGATTCCGGTTTCGCTCGAGTATCAGCCTGCTGCTGTTCTTGCCCATGGCGACCCCCGAGGTCGTGCTGGGCGCGGGGCTTGCTGCACAATTCCTGGCCCTCGGTACGCAGAAGGGCATCGTGACGGTGATTCTGGCCCACACGATGTTCTGCATCAGCTTCGTGGTGGTCACCGTGAAAGCACGCGTAGCAGGCCTCGACCCGGCGCTCGAAGAGGCGGGACGAGATCTCTACGGCTCGCCGGCCCAGGTCTTCTGGCGCATCACGTTTCCTCTGCTTCTGCCGGGCATTCTGGCGGCGGCGCTGTTGTCGTTCGCGCTGAGCTTCGATGACTTCATCATCACGAACTTCAACTCGGGCGCCGTCGACACCTTCCCCAAATTCATCTACATCGCGGCGGCACGAGGCATCCCCGCCGAGGCGAATGTGATCGCCTCGGCCGTGTTCATCCTGGCGATCCTCATCGTGGTGGTGAGTCAGGTCAGCCGCTCGGCCAGGCAGAAGAGGCTGGCGAAGCTCACCTGATCCAGCGCCCGAGCCCGATCAGGCGGTGACTCTGATCGTTCCGACGGGCTTGCCGCCACCGAGAACGGCGAGATCGAACGTGCGCACCAGGGCATCGACGTCGTCGCGGCTGACGGCGCCCGCGCGCACGAGGAGATCGAGCGCCACGATCGCGGCCGCCCGCAGACTGCCATCGAGGATCTTGAGGGCGACGGCCACACCGGATCTGGTGGACATGACCATGACACCCTCGGCACCGAGCTTCGCAAAGAGCTGGAGCTTGTCAATCACGAGGGTGTTCTGCTCATTGGGGGAGTCGACGGCCCAGCCGTTGGAGAGCACCGAGTCGACCAGCCATTCGGCATCCGGAGTCTCGCTCTGGGCTATGCGCGACACGCCCCGGGCGAGTGCACGAAGGGAGATGGCATGCACGGGAGCACCGCAGCCGTCTACTCCGGATGCGGCGATCGCCTCGCCGGTCTGCTCCTCGATGAGGTCGCGGATCCGGCGCTGAAGAGGATGCGCGGGGTCGAGGTAGTCGGCGGTGCTCCAGCCCTGCTTGACGCAGGCAAGCAGCATGGCGGCGTGCTTTCCGGAGCAGTTCATATAGACCCGTTGTGCGGAGCCGCCGGCGCGGACGACCGCATCGCGCGCGGCCCGGTCTCCCGGCCAGTCCTCGGGGCATCCGAGGTCGGACTCGTCGAGCGAGGCCAGTCGAAGGATGTCGCGCACGACGTCGACATGCTCGGGCGTTCCCCCGTGGCTCGCCATCGAGAGTGCGGTCTGCAGCGGATCGAGGTCGACACCCGCCTGACGGATGGCCAGCGCCTGGAAGGGCTTGAGACTGGAGCGCGGGAAGACGGGTGCAGATGCGTCGCCGAGCTCGTCGAGAACCGCGCCCGTCGGGTCGAGTACGACGGCCGCGCCCACGTGACGCGACTCGATGAATCCGCTGCGCTCGAGCACGGCGAGCTCGACGGCTCCCTCGAGAGAGAAGGTGCCCCGCGATGCAGCGTCTGAGGCAGCCGTCGCGAGAGAGCTCATCGCAGGGTCGCCATCGCATCGTCGATGACGCTCAGCGCGTCGGTCAGGAGTGCATCGGAGATCGCGAGGCTCGGCAGGAAACGCACGATGTTGCCGTACGTTCCCGCATTCAGGACGAGAACACCCTGCGACGCCGCGTAGGCCACGATCGCGTCGACGGCCTTGGGGTTGGGTTCCTTCGTGGTGGCTCCCGTTCCGGGCTGCACCAGCTCGATCGCGATCATGGCTCCGATACCGCGGATGTCGCCGATGATGTCGTACTTCGACGCCAGTTCCTCGAGACCCGTGACGAGTGTCTGCTCGATGCGGGTCGCCTCGGCGAGCAGGTTGTCGCTCTCGATCTGCTCGAAGACGGCCACGGCCGCTGCCGCTGCCACGGGATTGCCGCCGAAGGTGCCGCCCAATCCGCCGGGGAGGGCCGAGTCCATGATCTCGGCGCGGCCCGTGACTCCCGCGAGAGGAAGCCCGCCCGCGATGCCCTTGGCGCTCAGCACGAGGTCGGGAACGAGGCCGAAGTGCTCGCTGGCGAAATAGGCGCCGGTGCGCGCCATGCCGCTCTGGATCTCGTCGGCGATGAAGACGATGCCGTTGTCGGTGCACCACTGCTGCAGGGCGGGCAGGTAGCCCTCGGCCGGGACGACGAAGCCGCCCTCGCCCTGGATCGGCTCGACGACGAGGCACGCGAGGTCGTACGCGCCGACGGTCTTCTCGAGGTAGCCGATCGTGCGGGCCGCCGCCTCGGCTCCGGTGAGTCCGTCGTGGTACGGGTACGAGTTGGGTGCGCGGTAGACGTCGCCGGCGAAGGGGCCGAAGCCCGTGGAGTACGGAGCCGCCTTGAAGTTCATCGCCATGGTCAGGTTGGTGCGACCGTGGTACGCGTGCTCGAGCACCGCAACACCCGTGCGGCGCGTGTACTTGCGGGCGATCTTCACGGCGTTCTCGACGGCCTCGGCGCCGGAGTTCACGAGCACCGTCTTCTTCGCGAAGTCGCCGGGGGTGTGCTGGGCGAGCAGTTCGGCGACCCGCACGTACTCCTCGTAGGGGGTGACCGTGAACAGCGTGTGCGTCACCTTGCCGAGCTGAGCCGCGGCGGCCTCGATGACCCGAGCAGAGGTGTGACCGACGGTCGTGACTCCGATACCGGCGCCGAGATCGATGAACTGATTGCCGTCGGCGTCGACGAGGATCGCTCCGTTGGCCTTCTCGATGTAGATAGGGAGTGCGGTGCCGACACCCACCGGCACAACGGCCAGTCGTCGCTCGTGCAGTGCGATGCTCTGGGGACCGGGGATGGCCGTGACGACCTTCCGCTCCTGGGCGACTGTGTACGAGGAATTCAGGGTGTCTGTCATGATGCCATCGAGTTTACCGCCGTGCCGACACGCGCCCGGTTAGGCTGATCGCGTGAAAGCGCAGCATTCCTACACCGTGACCGTAGAGTGGCTTGGAAATAGGGGCACGGGTACCAGCGGGTACCGAGACTACGGGCGCGGCCACCTCGTGACGGCGGAGGGGAAACACCCCGTCGAGGGAAGCGCCGACCGCACATTCCACGGAGACACCGACCGGTGGAACCCCGAAGAGATGCTGCTGGCCGCACTGAGCCAGTGCCACATGCTCTCGTACCTGCACGTCGCGGTTCTGCACGGCGTCGTGGTCACGGGGTATCGGGACGAGGCGACGGGGACACTCGCCCTCGACCGCACGGGTGGCGGACGGTTCACGTCGGCGACGCTGCATCCCAGGGTCGAGTTGGCCGACCCCTCGCAAGCCGAGCTGGCCCAGTCACTGCACGGCGAGGCGAGTGAGAAGTGCTTCATCGCGAACTCGGTCAGCTTTCCCGTGCTGCACGAACCCCTGGCCGGATGACCGCCAGACACGTGCGCGTGACGCTGCGTGCGGCGCCCGCGTCCGACGCGATCGAGCGGACCGTCGCATCCGTCGCCGGTGTCGTGGCGTCGCAGGTGATCATCGAGTCGCACTGCGATGACTGCGAGAGGCCACACGGCAAGCCGCGGGTGCTCTTCCCGCTTGCCGACGACGGCTCCGAGATCATGGTCAGCAAGAGCTCGGCGGCGGGGTGGGTCGCGACGGCCATATCGCTCGATGCTGGAGGAGGCGATCTGGGCGTCGACATCGAGTCGTCGGTGCAGATGTCGAGGGCGCGGGTCGATGAAGCCGCGTTCTCCGAGGCCGAGCGAGATCTCATCGACGACGAAGACGCCGGGAGCCGTGACGAGCTGCGTACCCGGCTGTGGTCACGCAAAGAGGCGTACCTGAAAGCGACCGGGCGCGGTCTTCGCCTCGACCTCACGACGATCGACCTCGCATCCGGCCTTGGAGATGGTGCCGTGATCGTCGACGTGCCGTTCGGGGACCCGACTCTTGTTCTCACGGTCGCGATGCTCGGCCCTGAGCCGGTCGTCGTGGAGCCGGTCGTCGTGGAGCTGCTCGACTGACTCGAGCCGGCACGCTCAGCGGGGAAGCACCGGCAGTCGCTCGGCGAAGAGCCAGCTCTCGAACAGCTCATCCAAGTCGACGGCGCTGCGTTCGTGAGCGTGCAGATAGAACGCCTCGGTGGTCACGTTGCCGTAGCGGTTCTCCGTCGCCCACGAACTCAGGAGCTCGAAGAACGCGTCATCGCCGAGGATGATGCGCAGAGCGTGGAGCGTGAGGGCGCCGCGTTTGTAGACCCTGTCGTCGAACATCTTCTCCGGCCCGGGATCGCCGATCGTCAGGTCTTGGGGGAGGTGCGAGAGCCGTGCCCAGTGCTGATGCGCGAGGCGGTCGGCCGTGGGGCCGCCCGATTCCTCCGACCAGAGCCACTCGGCGTAGCAGGCGAAACCCTCGTGCAGCCAGATGTCCTTCCACGTCGTAGCGGTGACGCTGTTGCCGAACCAGGAGTGCGCCAACTCGTGCGCGATGAGCCGCTCCGAGCCGCCCAGGCCGTCGATGTGGTTCCTGCCGAAGACGGCGAAGCCGTGAGCCTCCACAGGGATCTCGAGGTCGTCGTCGGCTACGACGACCGAGTACTCGCCGAAGGGATAGGGTCCGAACAAACGCTCGAAGAGAGCGATCATCCGTTCCTGGTCGGCGAAGTCGTTCTGGGCGCGATCGACGATGGAGGCCGGCGCCAGCACCGTCTGCGGAACAGGCACCTTCGAGAGCACGAGCTCCCTATACACACCGATCTGGATGCTGGCCAGGTAGGTCGCCATGGGTTCGACGGTCTCGTATGTCCACGTCGTGCGGCTCGCCCGCCGGACCTTCGAGACGAGGCGGCCGTTCGCGAGCACCGAGTAAGACGACTCGGCCGCGATGCGGATGCGGAACGAGGCCTTGTCGCTGGGATGGTCGTTGCACGGGAACCAGCTCGGTGCCCCGCTGGGCTGAGACGCGACGAGCACGCCCTCGCTCAGTTCTTCCCAGCCGAGTTCGCCCCACGGGCTGCGCACGGGCCGCGGGAGACCGCCGTAGCGAACGCTCAGTACGAATTCTTTGCCGGCTTCGATGGGACGCGCCGGCGTGATGGTGAGTTTTCTGGCCGACTCGACGAGCTTCGAGGGTGCGGCGCCGTCGATGGTGACGCGCGTCGCCACGAGCCCGCAGAAGTCGACGCTGAAGCGGGTCAACTCGTGCGTCGCGGTCGCCGTGATGATGGCGGTCGCGGCGAGACGGTTGTTGGCGACCCTGTAGTCGAGATCGAGGTCGTACGACGAGACGGTGTAGCCGCCATTGCCGCTGGTGGGAACGTAGCTGTCACCAATGGTCAGGGAACCGTGACTGGGGTGTGAGGGAGTGTGCGGCATCTGTCGCTCAAGTATTCCACGACGCGATGGGGTTGCCGGTCCAGCGGCTGGAGGCCGGAACGACCTCGCCGCGCATGACGAGAGAGGCGGGACCGACGGTCGCGCCGTCGTCGATGCGGGCCGCGGGCAGGATCACGCTGTGCGGTCCGAGGGTCGCTCCGGATGCGATCACGACGGTGTCGAGCGACATCACGCGGTCGTGAAAGAGATGCGTCTGAACCACGCATCCGCGGTTCACGCTCGATCCGTCTCCGAGTTCGACCAGGTCGGCCTCGGGCAGCCAGTAGGTCTCGATCCAGGTGCCTCGGCCGACGCGGGCGCCGAGCGAAGCCAGCCACAGGGCGAGTGCGGGGGTTCCCGTCGCGGCCCTCGCGAACCAGGGGGCCGCGACCATCTCGACGAACGTGTCGGAGACCTCGTTGCGCCAGATGAACGACGACCAGAGCGGATGCTCGGTGGCTCGGATCCTGCCCACGATCGTCCACTTCGCGACAGTCGTGACGGCAGCCGCCACAGCACCGGCGGCCAGCATGACAGGCCCGGAGAGCACGATCATCCAGCCGAGTCCCCATTCGATCAGGAGGAACTCGAGAGCGAGCATGACCCCGAGGCCGATGCCGACGGTGATCATCACGGGCACGATGCGGCCGAGTTCCCACAGCGCGCGCGCCACTCGCAACGAGACGGGAGGCTGATACGTGCGGCTCTCGTCGAACTCGGCCACGGCACGGCGCAGCCGCACCGGCGGGTTGCCGAGCCACGACGACCCCGACTTCGCCTTGCGTGGTGTCGCCGACAGCACCGCGACGAGTCCGTTCTTCGGAACGGTCCTTCCGGGACCTGTCATCCCGCTGTTCCCGAGGAACGCCCGACGACCGATCTTGGCCTCGTCGATGCGCATCCAGCCGCCGCCGAGCTCGTACGACGCGACCATCGTGTCGTCGGCGAGAAAGGCGTGGTCGCCGATCGTGGTCATCGCGGGCAGAAGCAGAACGGTCGAGGCCTCGACATTCGCTCCGACCTTGGCACCGAGAAGCCGCAGCCAGACAGGGGTGAAGAGGCTCGCATAGAGGGGAAAAAGCATCGTGCGCGACAGGTCGAGCAGGCGTTCCGTGGCCCAGACCTGCCATCCGACGCGCGAGCGCACCGGGTAGTGCCCGGGAGAGAGACCGATCCCCAGAAGTCGAACGCTCAGCACGACGAGCACGGCGAAGACGACGCCCGCCGCGATCGTCGCGAGGGGCACAGACGCCAGGGCCCTCAGCGAGAGCTCCCCGAGCGAATCGGAGCCGCGCACCATGGCTCCGGTCACCAGGGCGCCGACCGCGAGCGCGGCAAGAGGCAGGAGGGACAGCAGGACGGACCCGGCGCCGTACGCGGCGACCCACACGGATGCCCGCGGCGGCCGTTCCGCCGGCCAGCCAGGGCGGGCCTTGCCCATCCGTTCGGCCGGCGAGCCGGCCCACCGCTCGCCGCCAGGGACCCGACCAGACACCGACGACCCCGCGGCGATCTCCGCCCCACGGCCGACTCGCGCCCCGGGAAGCAGCGTGCTCCGCGAGCCGATCGTCGCGTCGGCCCCCACCGTGACGGCGCCGATACGCAGGATATCGCCGTCGATCCAGTACCCGGAGAGATCGACCTCGGGCTCGATGGCGACACGCGCACCGAGTTTGAGCATGCCGGTCACCGGCGGAAGTGAGTGCAGATCGACGCCCTCGCCGATCGTCGCTCCGAGCGCTCGCGCGTAGTAGGCGATCCAGGGCGCACCGGCGAGGCTCGCCGCTCCCACCAGGGCCGCGACCTGCTCCGCCATCCACAGCCTTATGTGAACCTGGCCCCCACGCGGGTAGGCACCCGGCCGTACACCTCGGAGGAGCAGGCGCGCGGCGACCACCGAGACACCCATGCGTCCGAACGGGGTCACCAGAATCAGGAATCCCACGAGCAGCCACCACCACGCGGGCGTCGGGAGCCAGCCGATGCCGGCGAACCCGATCAGCAGGGCATTGGCGGCGAGGAGGTAGACGCTCCACCGCGCGCCCACGATGATGTGCATCGGGATTCCGAGCAGCGTCTGGGCCCATTGCGTCGCTCGTGGAGTGGGCGCGACCGTGCGTGGCTCCGTGGCCACGCTCGGCGCCCTCGAGTCGAGCTCGGTCGCCAGTGCCCCGATGCGTGGATGATCGTAGAGGTCTGAGACGCGGGCTTCGGGAAACCGCGTGCGGATCATGCTCGTGAGTTGGGCGGCGGCGAGACTGCCGCCGCCGACGGCGAAGAAGTCGTCGGACTCGTCGGAGACCCGGGCGCCGAGCACCTTGGTCCAGAGTTCGGCCAGCCAGCCCGCGGTTCCACTGAGCGCGGCCGCCCCGCCCGAGGTTGCGCCGGCAGCGGATGCGAGGGGCCAGGGGAGCGCGGCCCGGTCGACTTTTCCGGAGATCCGGGTCGGTATCGACTCGACGATGGCGAGCACGGGAACCAGGGCGGCAGGCAGTTCTTCGCGGAGCCTGGCCACGGCGGCGTTCCGATCGAAGTCGGCCTCGGCGATCGCCGCATCGAGAGCGAGGTAGCCCACGAGCACCTGATTGCCCGCCGCCGTGGTCTGCACGACTGCGGCGGCGCCCGCCACGCCCGTCAGAGCTTGCAGGGCAGCCTCGATCTCGCCCAGTTCGATTCGACGTCCGCCGAGCTTGATCTGGTCGTCGGCTCTGCCTTGAAACACGAGTCCCTCGCGCTCGAAGCGCACGAGGTCGCCGCTGCGATACGCGCGTTCCCACCCGAGAGTGGGCATCGGTGCGTATTTCTCGGCGTCTTTCGCCGGATCGAGATAGCGTGCCAGCCCGACTCCGCCGATGATCAGTTCGCCGATCTCGCCCTCGCCCACGGGTGTTCCCGCCGCGTCGACCACGGCGAGATCCCACCCGTCGAGCGGGAGTCCGATGCGAATGGGCGCCGATCCATCGAGAAGGGCGCCGCACGCCACCACGGTGGCTTCCGTCGGGCCGTAGGTGTTCCACAGCTCTCGGGCGGGCGTCGCCAGCCGCGCCGCAAGTTCGGGCGGGCATGCCTCGCCACCGAAGATCAGCAGACGCACGTTCTCGAGTGACTCTGCCGGCCACAGACCCGCGAGCGTCGGAACCGTGGAGACGACCGTGATGCCGTGAGCGATGAGCCACGGCCCGAGATCAGCACCCGAGCGCACGAGCGATCGGGGCGCAGGAACGAGGCAGGCGCCGTGCCTCCAGGCCAGCCACATCTCTTCGCACGAGGCGTCGAAAGCGACAGAGAGCCCGGCGAGCACCCTGTCGGTCTGGTCGAGCGGCTCCGATTGCAGGAACATCCGTGCTTCGGCGTCGACGAAGGCTGCCGCCGATCGGTGGGTGACGGCGACGCCCTTGGGCACGCCGGTCGAGCCCGAGGTGAAGATGATCCAGGCGTCGTCGTCCGGCGTGGGCGCTCCGAGCGTGCTGATGGTGCCGGTACCCGTGCGCACAGGCTCGAGTCCAACGCTCTCTCGAGCATCCAGACGACGGCTTCCGTCGGCAGAGACGCGCGGCACGATGGTGCCGTCTGCGCCGATGTAGCCCACGACATCCGCCTCGCCGAAGACGAGCTCGGCCCTCTCGTCTGGATCGTCGGCATCGACCGGGACGTACGCGGCACCGAGCACCAGCACGGCCAGGATCGAGACGTAGAGGGTGCGGCCACCCGAGGGGATGCGGATGCCGACCCGATCGCCGCGGCGCACGCCGGCGACCGAGAGAGAGACCGCCGACTGCGACACCAATCGCATCAGTTCTCGATAGCTGACAGATCCGTTCGCATCGGCGAGGGCGGCCGATTCCGGATGCCTATCGGCCGAGTCTCGCAGGATGTCTACGAGCGTGCGCGGGGCCGGGGTGCGCTCGCTGCCCAGGAGGAGCCCGGGTGCAGCGGGGGAGTCGGTCACGTCGTCAGTCTCCTGGAGGTTCGATCGCCGCGCGCCCACGCGGCGCTCGAACCATAGGGTTCGCAGGTGGACGAGAGGTTAACGCGGCCGAAGGGGAACGGATTCGCCTGAGGTGCAGTTAGCTAGGACTGTGTCCACACCGCCCACCCCCGTTCTGCAGCGACTGGTTCTGATCGTCGCCGTGCTCTCCGCCTTCGTCGCGTTCCTCGACGGTACCGTGATCACCGTCGCCCTGCCCGCCATCACCCGTGAACTGGGCGGCGGCCTCGTCACGCAGCAGTGGGTCATGGACGCGTACCTCATCACCCTCGGCTCGATCATTCTTCTCGCCGGTTCCCTCTCCGATGTCTTCGGGCGCAAGAAGGTGTTGTTCTGGGGACTGCTCGGCTTCGGCGTCTCGTCGTTGATCTGTGCGATCGCGCCGACAGCGGGTGTTCTCATCGGAGCCCGAGCGCTTCAGGGCGTCGCCGGGGCGCTGCTGGTCCCGAGTTCGCTCGCTCTGATCCTCTCGACGTTCTCCGGCCCCGCGCAGGCGAAGGCGATCGGATCGTGGACCGCGTGGACCAGCACGGCCTTCCTGGCCGGACCTCTCATCGGTGGGCTCCTCGTCGACCTGGTCTCGTGGCGGCTCGTCTTCGCCATCAACGTGGTTCCGATCGCCGTGACGCTCGTGCTTCTGGCCCGGCTTCCGCATGACAAGCCTGCCGCTGCGGGATCGCGGGTCGACGTCACCGGGGCGATGCTCGGCATCGTGGGGCTCGGTCTGCCCGTGTTCGCGCTCATCGAGCAGTCCAATTTCGGATGGACGAGTCCCGTGATCCTCGTCCCCGCGATCGTCGGAGCCGTGTCGTTCGTGCTCTTCATCCTGCACGAGCGTCGAACCGCGCAGCCGATGATGCCGCTGTCGCTCTTTCGAGTGCGCAACTTCTCGGTGGGCAACGTGTCGACGTTCTTCGTCTACGGCGCTCTGTCGCTCGGCACCTTCCTGCTCGCCGTCTTCCTCCAACAGGTCGCCGGCTATTCCGCCACCCTGGCCGGGTTGAGCACACTGCCGACGACGATCATCAGCATCGCCCTGTCGACGCAGATCGGTCGATTGGCGGGCACCTTCGGTTCCCGACTGTTCATGTTCGTCGGGCCGATCGTGGCGGGTATCGGATTCCTCTTGCTACTGCGCGTCACCGACTCGGCCGACTACTGGCTGGAGGTGTTTCCCGGCATCGTCGTCTTCGGTCTGGGTATGACGATCACCGTCGCGCCCCTGACCTCGGCCATCCTCGGGTCGATCGAGCAGTCACGAGCCGGTATCGCCTCGGCTGTCAACAACGCCGTGTCGCGGGTCGCGGGTCTCATCTCCGTCGCGGCCGCCGGGCTCATCGTGGGTTCGAGTCTCGATGTCGACGGATTCCACCGCGCGGCGATCGTCACGGGTGTGCTGCTGATCGTCGGCGGTGTCATCTCGGGCATCGGCATCGTCAACCCTCGGAAGACCGACGCACCAGAGAAGGCGGCCAGACCGTGACGCTGCCGACCGTCGGGCTGATATTTCTGGGCGACGAGGTCTTCGAGCTGCTGCAGCGGGGCGATCTCGCCGAGGCATCGCGTCGCTCACAGCTCGACCTGCCGCGGGCTTTCGTCACGAGCGAGTCGTGGCTGTGGCCCGTCTTCCGAGCGAAGATCGCCGCAGACCCCGAGGCGGAGGCCGTGGTCGTGCGCGCGATCGTCGACGCCGAGACGCATGTCGTCGTGGGACACGCCGGATTCCATGCGCCCCCGGATTCCCGCGGCATGATCGAGGTCGGATACACGGTTCTCGAGGAGCACCGGAGGCGGGGCTACGCCACCGCAACCGTGTCCTTGCTGTTGAGCGAAGCCGCCACCCTGGGCGCCTCCGTCGTGCGGGCGAGCGTCAGCCCCGACAACGCCGCGTCTCTCGCCGTCGTGCGCGGCCTCGGCTTCGTGCTGGTGGGGGAGCAGATCGACGATGAAGACGGGGTGGAACTGATCTACGAGCGCGGCCCCGCCCCGCCGAGCGTTCTCCCTCCCAGCCCCTGAACAGGAAGGTGCGGCGAACGTAGTCCAGACTGGTTGGGAATCATCCACCGTCTTCGCGCGCTCCACGTTGCGCGTCCACGTCATCTCCCGTCATTCTGTGAGGCCATTCCGTGCGCAAACTTCCCGTCATCTTCGCCGCCTCGGCGGCGCTCGCCCTGACCCTCGCGGGCTGCGCGGGTTCTCCCGCTCCCAGCCCGACGTCGACGGCGGGCGCAACGGCGGCGCCCCAGGCCGCGGCCGGATCGTGCACCGACACCCCGAGCGGTTCGGCCTCGGACTCGGTGAAGGTGACCGGTGACGCCGGTTCGGTGGCGTCCGCGACATTCGACTCGCCCGTCGACATCGATGCGACCCAGCGGACGGTGCTCTCGGAGGGAGACGGCCCGAAGGCGAACGTCGGCGACTTCGGCATTCTGAACTTCACGATGTTCAACGGAACGTCCGGCGACAAGGTCTTCTCGACCTACGACCAGGGTTCCGCCTCGCTGAGCATGGTCGTCGACGCCACCCAGTTCCTGCCCGGCCTGGTCAAGGGTGTCGAGTGCCTCAATGGAGGCTCGCGCATCGCCGTCGCCGCTCCCGCCTCCGAAGGCTTCGGCGACAAGGGCAACTCGGCGCTCGGAATCACCGCGACCGACCCCCTCGTCTTCGTCGTCGACCTCGGCCAGGTGCTTCCGGCGAACGACCCCTCGCAGCTCAAGGCGAATGGCGAGGCTCAGCCCGCCGTCGACGGTGTTCCCACCGTCGTCGACGCCGAAGACGGCACCCCGACCGTCACCATCCCCGACTCGGCTCCGCCCGCCGATCTCACCGTCACCGTCCTGAAGAAGGGCGCCGGCAAGGTCATCGAATCCGGACAGCCGTCGGTCGTTCAGTACCAGGGCAGCATCTGGGGAACCAAGGCGGTGTTCGACCAGAGCTGGGGCAAGCAGCCGTTCGCCGTGCAGCCGGGCAGCACGGTGCAGGGCTTCGAAGCAGCCATCACAGGCCAGACCGTGGGATCGCAGGTCATCGTCTCGATTCCGCCCGCGCAGGGATACGGAGACAAGGGCCAGCCGCAGGCAGGCATCTCTGGAACCGACACCCTCGTCTTCGTCATCGACATCCTGGCCGGCTGACCGTCGGAGCGCCTGCCGCCGGGGCTGACCCAGCGGCAGGTGCAAGGATAGCGATGTGAAACGCGTAGTCATCCTTGGTTCAACCGGCTCGATCGGCGTGCAGGCGCTCGATGTCGTTCGCTCGAATCCCGAGAGGTTCGAGGTGGTCGGTCTGGGCGCCGGGCGCAATCGCGATCTGCTCGACGAGCAGGCCCTTGAGTTCGGAGTCGCCGACACGGCGCTCGGTGCCGACGAGGCGTCGCACCTCGTGCGAGACGTCGATGCCGACGTCGTGCTCAACGGAATCACGGGCTCCGTAGGACTCGGGCCCAGCGTCGCCGCGTTGAAGGCGGGGCGAGTTCTCGCCCTCGCCAATAAAGAAAGCCTCATCGTGGGCGGCGACCTGCTCAAAGCCCTGGCGCGTCCGGGCCAGATCGTCCCCGTCGATTCCGAGCACTCCGCGATCGCTCAGGCCCTCCGCTCGGGTGCGCCGGAGGAGGTTGAGCGTCTGGTACTGACGGCCTCGGGCGGGCCCTTCAGGGGTCGCAGCCGCGAGTCGCTCGCCGATGTCACGCCGCGCGAGGCGCTCGCGCATCCGACCTGGGACATGGGGCTCGTCATCACGACGAACTCGGCGACCCTCGTGAACAAGGGCCTCGAGGTCATCGAGGCGCATCTGCTGTTCGACGTGGCCTACGGACGCATCGACGTGACCGTGCACCCGCAGTCGATCATCCACTCGATGGTGGAATTCATCGACGGCTCCACCATCGCTCAGGCTTCGCCGCCCGACATGAAGCTGCCCATCTCTCTCGGACTCGACTGGCCGAACCGGGTGCGCGGAGTCGGCCGCCCGCTCGACTGGACCTCGTCGCAGACCTGGACGTTCGAGCCGCTCGATTCCGAGGCGTTTCCCGCGGTGGAGCTCGCCAAGGAGGTCGGCCGCGCGGGCGGCAGCTACCCGGCCGTCTTCAACGCGGCGAACGAGCAGGCGGTCGCCGCGTTCCACGCGGGAACGATCGGATTCCTCGACATCGTCGACACGATCCGCCGGGTGGTGGAGCAGCACGAGGCGCCGGCCGAGATCTCACTCGACTCCTTGGCCGACGCGGAGCTGTGGGCACGCCGCACCGCCGACACGCTCATCGCGGGCTGATCCGCGGAGGCGACTGACGGCCGCCGTGCGGCGTTCGTCCAGCGAACGGACAGCGGCGACCTGGGGGAGCGCTGTAACGTGTGCACGTGGAAACGGTCCTTCAGTTCATTCTCGGCGTGCTCGTCGTTCTCGTCGGCCTCATCGTCTCGATCGGCCTCCACGAGGTAGGCCACCTCGTTCCGGCGAAGCTCTTCGGGGTGAAGGTCACGCAGTACATGATCGGATTCGGTCCGACGCTGTGGTCGCGACGTCGCGGAGAGACGGAGTACGGCCTCAAGGCGATTCCCCTGGGCGGCTACATCTCGATGATCGGCATGTTCCCGCCCGCGAAGTCGGGCGGCGCCGTGCGGACAGCGAGCACGGGGTTCTTCAACACGCTCGTGCAGGACGCACGTGAGGTGAGCGCCGAGACGATCGGTGATGACGACGATCGGGCGTTCTACCGTCTGCCGGTCTGGAAGCGCATCATCATCATGGCCAGCGGACCGGCGATGAACTTCGTCATCGCCATCGTGGTGTTCGCGATCGTCCTCTGCGGTTTCGGCGTGGCGAAGACCTCGATCGGCTCGATCAGCCAGTGCGTTCTGCCTGCGACGAGCGAGCGACAGACCTGTGAGGCCACCGACAAGCCGGGGCCGGGAGTCACCGCCGGTTTCGAAGAGGGCGACATCATCACAGCCATCGACGGCAAGCAGGTCTCCAATTGGGACGAGTCGACGGCGATCATCCAGAAGTCTCCGAACAAGACACTGAGCGTCGAGGTGCAGCGAGACGGTCAGACGAAGACGCTCACCGTGGTGCCGCTTCTCGCGGAGCGCTACGAGCAGGATGCCGCGGGCAACAAGGTGCTCGACGACTCGGGACAGCCCGTCACCCAGGAGGTCGGCTTCGTCGGAATCGGCCCGAAACAGGAACTCGTTCCGCAGAACGCCGGTGCCGTGCTTCCCTTCGTCGGTGAGAACATCGCCGGTGTCGTGCACATCATCGTGAACCTTCCACAACGCATGGTCGACGTGGCCAACGCCGCGTTCGGGCCCGGCCAGCGTGACCGGAACGGCCCCATCAGCGTCGTCGGCGTCGGTCGTGCCGCCGGTGAGATCGCGAGCATGGACGAGTTCACCGTGCAGTCGAAGGTCGCGACCCTCCTCGGCCTGATCGGTTCGCTCAACATCGCGCTCGGCGTCATCAACCTCGTGCCGCTCATGCCGCTCGACGGCGGACACATCGCCGGCGCTCTGTGGGAGGGCATCCGTCGATTCTTCGCGAAGCTCTTCAAGAGGCGCGATCCCGGACCGGTCGACACCGCCAAGCTCATGCCCCTGACCTTCGCCGTGGTCATCGTCCTCGGTGCGATGAGCGTGTTGCTGACATACGCCGACATCGTCAAACCGATCAACCTCTTCGGCTGACCGGTCGAGGCCGGCGTACTCCCCTCGGAGTAAGCGATGATGCGGCCGCGGGCCGACGCGCACCGGACGCGTCGCTCGCTAGCAACGAGACCATGAGACGGTCGCTGGAGCACGGGCACCATGACGACCGGCGCCGCGAGGGTTGGGGCGCTCCGATAGAGCACCCCGAGAGCGGTGGCCGGGTCGGCGGGCGTGAGCATCGTCATGGGCCTAGATCCGGATGGCGGGGCGCCTACGGAATCGGTCCTCGGGGCCCGTTCGTTCCGCCGCAGGCGCGACTCTGGCTGCCGGTGATCATCTCGCTCGTCGTACAGGTGGCCGCTGTCACGGCCCAACTCGCGGGCGCCTCCGTCTCGCCCGAGACGGTAGGCCTGGCGTATCTGTTCGCCGTCCTCGGCCCGGCCATCCTGATCGCGGCACGGCGGTTTCCCGGGCCCGTCGTCGTGGTCGTCACCGCTGTCTCCGTCGCCGACGTCGTCGTCGACCCGTCGATCTTCGCGGCGTACGCGTCGGTGCTCTTCGCCGCCTGCCTTGCTGTCGTGCGGGGCGCGGGAGTCTGGGCCGTCGCATCCGTCGGTGCGGGCTGGATCGCCGCGTTCGTCTGGAGCGCTCTCGCGGGGGCCACGTGGCAGCCCGTGCCAGCAGTGCTGCTCACCGCGGGAATCGTCGTCGCGCTCGGCTTCGGTTCGTCGATCAGAACCCGACGCGAGCGATTCGCGCAGCTGCGCAGCATGCAGAGCAGACGACGGGTGGATGCCGCCCAGCAGGAGCGGGTGCGTATCGCCCGCGAGTTGCACGATGTGCTGGCCCACTCCCTGTCGTCGATCAATGTGCAGGCGGGTGTCGGACTTCATCTTCTCGAATCACAGCCCGAGAAGGCCGGCGAGGCGCTCGCCAGCATCAAGGCCACGAGCAAGCAGGCCCTCGACGAGGTCCGCGACGTGCTCGGCATCCTTCGCGGCGATGCGGGCGATTCCACCGAGGCGCCGCTCGTTCCCGAGGCGGACCTCGAGAGCCTTCCCCGTCTCGTCGAGAACGCCCGATCGAGCGGCCTCGACGTCGAGCTCGACTCGCACGTCGATCGGGCCCCGTCGGCGGCGGTGCAACTCGCCCTGTACCGCATCGCGCAGGAGAGTCTGACGAACATCGTGCGGCACGCGTCGGCGAGCAAGGCCCGGATCGATCTCCGCGAGAGCGGCGACGATATCGTTCTCAGAGTGAGCGATGACGGCCGGGGTCTACCGGTCGATGTCGAATCCGTCGCGGGCAAGGGTCTGCTGGGCATGCGCGAACGGGCGGAACTGTTGGGCGGGCGCCTCGAGGCGGTCAATCTCGAGCCTCACGGCTTCGAGATCTCCGCCACGATTCCCCGCTCGACGCGGCCAACGAGAAACGGGGCATCCTGAGATGATCCGAGTGGTGATCGCCGACGATCAGCAGCTCATCCGCGCCGGCTTCACGGCGCTCCTCGCGAGCGAGTCCGACATCGACGTCGTCGGCCAGGCCGCGACCGGCGCAGAGGCCGTGGAACTGGTGGGGCGGCTGCACCCCGACGTCGTGCTGATGGACATCCGGATGCCTGACGGAGACGGAATCTGGGCGACGGAACGGATCGTCGCCGAGCCGGCGAACGCTGCGACTCACATCGTGATCGTCACCACTTTCGAACTCGACGACTATGTGATCGACGCCATTCGCGCCGGGGCGTCCGGGTTCCTCGTGAAAGACACCGAGCCGGTCGAGCTCATCAGGGCGGTGCGTGTCGTCGCCGCGGGCGATGCGCTGCTGTCTCCAGGGGTTACCAGGAGGCTTCTCGGACGCGTATCGGGAGGATTATCGGCGGTCGTCGACACAGACAGGCTGTCGGTGCTGACAGACCGGGAACGCGAAGTGCTGGCCCTCGTCGGCCACGGCCTGACCAACGAGGAGATCGCGTCGAAGCTGTTTCTCAGCCCCCTGACAGCGAAGACGCACGTGTCACGGATCATGCAGAAACTCGGTGCCAGGGATCGCGTGCAACTCGTGGTCACGGCCTACGAGACGCATTTGGTTCGAACGGGTTGGAACGGCGGATAGCGCGGCACCGGCCGCGCCCCTCCGGTCGACGCCTACACTGGAGGACGTGGCTGCTATTAATTTGGGAATGCCGAAAGTGCCTGACACCCTCGCACCTCGGCGCAAGTCCCGTCAGATCAAGGTCGGAAAAGTTCTCGTCGGAGGCGACGCCCGTGTGAGCGTGCAGTCCATGACGACGACGCCCACCACGAACATCAACGCGACTCTCCAGCAGATCGCCGAGCTCACCGCCAGCGGGTGCGACATCGTTCGCGTCGCCGTGCCGAGCCGAGACGACGCCGAGGCCCTTCCGATCATCGCGAAGAAGAGCCAGATCCCGGTGATCGCCGATATCCACTTCCAGCCGAACTACGTGTACGCGGCCATCGACGCGGGCTGCGCGGCGGTACGGGTCAATCCCGGCAACATCCGCAAATTCGACGACCAGGTCGGAAAGATCGCCGCAGCGGCCAAGGCCGCAGGCGTCTCCATCCGCATCGGCGTCAACGCGGGCTCGCTCGAGCCATCGCTGCTTCAGAAGTACGGCAAGGCGACACCCGAGGCGCTCGTGGAGAGCGCCGTGTGGGAGGCAAGCCTCTTCGAGGAGCACGACTTCCACGAGTTCAAGATCTCCGTCAAGCACAACGACCCCGTCGTTATGGTGAAGGCCTACCGCCTGCTTGCGGAACGCGGCGATTGGCCGCTGCACCTCGGCGTCACCGAGGCCGGCCCCGAATTCCAGGGCACCATCAAGAGCGCCACCGCATTCGGCATCCTGCTCGGCGAGGGCATCGGCGACACGATTAGAGTGTCGCTCTCGGCCCCGCCCGCACAGGAGATCAAGGTGGGCCTGCAGATCCTGCAGTCGCTCAACCTGCGCGAGCGCAAGCTCGAGATCGTGTCGTGCCCCAGCTGTGGGCGTGCTCAGGTCGATGTCTACAAGCTCGCGAATGATGTGACAGACGGCCTCGAGGGCATGACCGTGCCCCTCCGCGTCGCCGTGATGGGATGCGTCGTGAACGGTCCGGGCGAGGCCCGCGACGCCGACCTGGGCGTCGCCTCCGGCAACGGCAAGGGTCAGATCTTCGTCAAGGGCGAGGTCGTCAAGACCGTTCCGGAGTCCGAGATCGTGGCGACGCTGATCGCCGAGGCCAACCGCCTCGCGGCCGAGATGCCGGCCGCCGACACCTCGACCGGCAGCCCTGTCGTGACGGTCGGGGCCTGATGAGGCTGGAGCCTCTGACCTCCGACGACATGGAACGGGCGGGCACGATCGTGCACGCCGTCGAGTCGTCGTACTCGGCGACGGTGGTGGGGCAGGTGACCCTGCGTCGCGCCCTCCTGGTGGCTCTCGTCGCCGGGGGCCATGTGCTTCTCGAGAGCGTCCCCGGCCTTGCCAAGACGACAGCGGCGACGACGCTCGCCCGAGCCATCCACGCGCAGTTCACGCGCATCCAGTGCACGCCCGATCTGCTGCCGAGCGACATCACGGGCACCCAGGTGTATGACGCCAGGACCAGCACTTTCGAGACTCAGCTGGGTCCGGTCCACTCGAACTTCGTTCTGCTCGACGAGGTCAATCGCTCGAGCGCGAAGACCCAGAGCGCGATGCTCGAGGCCATGCAGGAGCGGCAGACGACCATCGGCGGAACCGTCTACCCACTGCCGGAGCCGTTCCTGGTGATGGCGACGCAGAACCCCATCGAGCAGGAGGGCACGTATCAGCTGCCCGAGGCGCAGATGGACCGGTTCTTGTTGAAGGAGATCATCGACTATCCGACGATGGAGGAGGAGCTCGAGGTGCTGCGCCGCCTCGACGCCGGGGTCTTCGAGGCGTCGAGTCAGCACGAGGGCTCGGTCTCGCTCGACGACATCCGCTTTCTGCAGAAGGCCGCGTCTCGCGTCTACGTCGACGACGCCATCCGCAACTACATCGTGTCGATTGTGTATGTGACCCGCAATCCGCTGAACTACATCGGTGAAGAGCTCGCCGGCTACGTCGAGTACGGAGCTAGTCCCCGCGGCACCATCGCCTTCATGCAGGCCGCACGCGCTCTCGCCCTCCTGTCCGGTCGCTCGCACGTCGTGCCCGACGACGTCAAGGCCATCCGGCACGCCGTTCTGCGGCACCGCGTGATCTTGAACTTCGATGCCGACGCCGAGGGTGTGCGGCCCGAGACCGTCATCGACGCGATCTTCGCGTCTGTCCATACGCCCTGAGCGCTATGGACAGCCTTCTCGTGCGGATCAAGTCGCGGATGTTCATCCACGCGCATCGCAAGGCGCTCCACCTGCTCGACGGTGAGTACGGATCGCTCGTCACGGGGCGAAGCATGGACTTCGAAGATCTGCGCAGCTACGTCGCCGGCGACGAGGTGCGCGATATCGATTGGAAGGCTACCGCTCGTCACGGGGCGACTCTGGTCAGGCGCTACACCGCCCTGCGCAGACAGACGGTGTACTTCGTTCTCGACACGGGTCGCAATATGGCGGCACATGCGGCCGATGGCGAACGCAAGAGCGAGGTCGCCCTTTTCGTCGTCGGAGTTCTCGGTTACCTCGCTGTGCGTCACGGCGACGAGGTCGCGCTGCTCTCCGGCGACGCGGAGCGCACGATCCGGCTCCCGGCCCGCTCGAGCGAGGATCACCTCGAACGGGTTCTGCGCTCAATCGACTCGGCGCACAGCCTGGACTCTCCTCTGAGCGATCTCGACCGCACGCTCCAGCTCGTCGCCCGCACGGTGCGCCGGCGTGCCATCGTCGTCGTGATCACCGATGATGCGCCCCTCGGCCCCGATCAGACGAGGCTGGTGCGCCGACTTCGCGCACAGCACGAACTCGTCTGGGTGACGGTGGGCGACATCGATCCTCTGCGTCTAGCAGGAGCGACGGCGGTCGACGATGGATGGCGGATCCCCGAGACGCTGCGCATGGACCGTCGGCTCACCGCCGAGCTGACGCGTTCGATCGAGGAGGACGTCGCAGAACGTCAGACGACGTTCGATGACCTGAAAGTCTCGCACCGACGCATCGGGCGGATCGACGATGTCGTGCCGTCGCTCCTGCACCTGCTGAAAGCCAGGACGCGTGCCTGACACCGAACTCATCCCTCCGATCGGCTTCGGCAGCGCATGGCTCGTGATCGGTGTCGTGCTCATCGTGCTCGTCATCGCCACGATCCTGCTCATTATCCTCGTGCGCGCACGCAAGCGGTCCGCGTCGGCCGAGCTGCCGCTCGGCGGACTCGCGGGACTTCGTGCCGAGTATCACGCGCGGATCACCGCGATCGAGGCCGAGTTCGCCGAGGGGCGGCTCTCCGCCAGAGCGGCGCATCACCGCCTCAGCGCGGTCGTGCGTCAGTACGGACGTGCCGTCAGCGGGGTAGACGCCCCGGTGATGACGCTCACCGAGCTGCAGTCGTCGCCTCTGCCCACGGTGACCGCGGCGATCGCCGAGTACTACCCGGCATCGTTCGAGTCCGCCGACCGCAACGAGATCTCGTCGGCCGTGGCGAAGGCGAGGCAGGTGATCGAGTCATGGGGCTAGCCAACGCGTGGATCCTGCTCGGCCTCGTGCCGGTCGTCGTCGCCGTGATCGTGGTGCCTCGGTTGGCGCGTCGTCGACGATCGTCGGATGCCGGGGTGCCGGTGGCGCACACCGGGCGCCTCACCAGACTCCCGGGCTATATCGCGGCGGTCGCCAGAATGCGCGGTCTCAGCATCGCCGCGCTCCTGGTGGTGTCTCTTTTCATAGCGACGGCCGCTCTGCTCGCGGCTCGACCCGTCATCACCTCCACCGAGAAGCCCGCGAAGTTCACCCGCGACGTGGTGCTGTGTCTCGACGTCTCGGGCTCGATGACGGATGTCGACATCGACGTGCTCGAACGATTCAAGGAGCTCTCAGAGGGATTCGAGGGCGAGCGCCTGGCCCTGGTCATCTTCAACTCGTCCGCGGCCCAGGTCTTCCCGCTCACTGACGACTACGACTACATCGCAGAACAACTCGAGGCGGTGCGCTCGAGTCTCGATGGCACGGGAGAGTTCGGAGACGCGTTCGGCGGAACTCTCACGGGGGAGGGCGCCTCGCTCATCGGCGACGGCCTCGCATCGTGCGTGCTCACCTTCGACAGGACAGACGAGAAGAGATCCCGCTCCGTCGTGCTGGCGACCGACAACGACATCAATGGAACGCCCATCATGACCCTCGATGAGGCCGGCGCATTCGCCACGTCTCGCGATGTCCGCGTCTACGGCATCGACCCGAGCGTGACGAAGCCCGGCGACTCCGAGGATTCGGCTGAATTCCAACGCGTCGCCGATTCGACCGGTGGCCAGTACTTCGTGCTCGAGTCCGCCGACACCGTCCCGACCATCGTCGACGGCATCGAGGCGACGGAGGCCGCCCTTGTCGACGACGAACCTAAGCTGATCGTCTCCGACCAGCCCACCCTTTTCGTCGCGCTCTCCATCGTTCTCCTCGCAAGTCTGCTCGTTCTCGCTTGGAGGGCCAGGCTGTGAGGTTCTCTCCCGTTCTCCCGTTGCCGGCGCTGATCGCCGTGTTCGTCGTGTTCGCCGCATTCGTCGTCTGGCAGCTGGTGTTGCGAGAGAACCGATCACGTCGGTTGTCGTGGTCGATCCGCGCGGCCATGGTCGTCGCGCTGTTGCTCATCGCCCTCCGACCCGGCATACCCGGACCTGCAGGTGAGAAGGCGACCTCCGATGTCGACGTGTTCTTCGTGGTGGACACGACGACGAGCATCGTTGCCGAAGACTTCGACGGCTCCGATCCGAGACTCGACGGCGTGAAGAGCGACATCGTCGACCTGGTCGACGCGTATCCCGGGGCGAAGTTCGCTCTGATGTCGTTCGACAGTTCGGCTGTGCTGCGAGTGCCGCTCACCTCCGACGCCACCGCAGTCGCTAATGCTGCTGACGTGCTGGCCCCCGAGATCACGATCTACTCGAGCGGAAGCAGCATCACCGAGGCGAAAGACCTGCTCGCATCGACTCTGCAGCGAGCGGAGGACGCGGAGCCGGATCGCGCGCGCGTCGTGTACTACTTCGGCGACGGTGAACAGACTGCGGCGGCACCCGTCGGGAGCTTCGCCGACTCCGCTCCGTTCGTCAGCGCGGCCTATGTCTTCGGCTACGGCACAGAGGCAGGCGGCCAGATGCGGGTGCAGACGGGATACTACGACGACGACAAGACGGACGACGGATTCGTCACCGACGACACGGGCTCACCCGCCCGCTCGGTGATCGACGAGCAGAATCTGCGCACGATCGCAGACCAGCTGGGAGCCGAATACCTTCACCGCACCGCTCCCGGCGACCCGCCGGCAGCCACCGTAGACGCGTCCGCGGGCAGTTCCCTGTCGGACGAGTCCTCGGCTGGTACGACGGAGCTCTACTGGATTCCGGCCGGTGCCCTCGTGCTGCTGCTCGCCTTCGAAGCCATCATCGTTGTTCGGCGACTCCGCGAGCTCGGAGCTGCCGCCGGGCGGAAGGGGAGAGACGAATGATGCGCCGCCGTACCAAAGCCGGTCTCATCGCTCTGCCGCCGACAGTGCTCGCGATTGTCGTCGCGGTGAAACTGATCGGACTCACGATCGTGTCCGGCCAGGTCTCCGCCGCGTACGAGAGGGAGGACTTCGAGTCGGCCACATCGATTGCCCGATGGCTCACCGTCGTGAACGTGATCGACCCGTGGAAGGCGCACTTCGCCGTAGGCGATGGTCTCGCCGCTCAGGGGCTCGATGCGGATGCGCAGGGCGAGTTCGAGCGTGCGCTCGGCTTGGCGTCCACCGAAGATCAGTGCCCCGTGCGGGTGAATCTGTCGCTCGTGCTCGAGCGGCAGGGCGATGCGGTGGTCGCAGCCGATCCGAACAAGCGCGACGAGGCATCCGCGTTCTACGACGAGGCGCTCGACGTGATCGACAAGGCCGACGAGTCGTGTCGACAGCCTCCGCAGAACGGAGAAGAGGGCACGGACGACGACCTGTCCGACTCGGAGAAGCGGGTGACCGAGAAGAAGGAGGCGCTTGCCGAGCAGCCGCCCGAGGACGAGGGCGACACGAGCGACGATCAGCCCAAGCCGGATGGCTCGCCGAGCGACGCCACGGTCGAGCAGCTCGAGGAGAAGCTCCGTGATGCGGGTCAGGATCGCAGCGACCAGCAGACGTCTGAGCGCACACCGACCGACCCGGACTACGTCGACAAGCCCTGGTGATGCCGGCGCTCAGCAGAATCCGCGCGAGAACACAGCAAATTCCGAAGTTCTCTCGCTAGTTTCGTGAGCCTTGCCGAAACCCGTCCGGGTCAGACAAAGGAATTCGATTCTCATCAGCTCGTTACGCACCTCTTCGTCCATCGCACCGCGACACGGTCGCCTCGGCAACCGCTCCAGCTTCTGGGCCGTCATGCGGGTTGTTGCGATCACGGCCGCGGTTGCTGTCGTGAGCTCGGTATCGATCGTCGCGATCGCCGTCAACGGACTCGCATCCACCGTGCAGGCGAACACCGTCGCTCTGAGCAACGAAGTCGACGTGCCGCAGCTCGTGGATGTAGGGGCTATCGAGGGCGGCGTCAACGTTCTCGTCGTGGGCAGCGACACGCGCATCAATCAGCTCTCGACAGAGGGCGACGACACCGAGGGTGCGCGTAACGACGTCACCATGCTTCTGCACATCAGTCAGGATCATCAGAACGTCAGCGTCATCAGTTTTCCGCGCGACACGATGGTCGACATGGCGAAGTGCACCGATCCCGACACGGGCGAGGTGTACGGCGCGACGTCGTACCAGCAACTCAACACCGCTCTCGGGCGTGGCGGGCAGCGAGGTGGCCTCGGTTGCGTCGTCGCGACCGTCGAACAGATCACGGGTCTGAAGATTCCCTACGCGGGTGTCATCTCTTTCGACGGCGTGGCCGCGATGACGTCGGTGATCGGGGGCGTCGATGTCTGTATCTCCAAGCCGATCGACGATCCTTACAGCAATCTGCATCTGGGTGCGGGCAACCAGACTCTGTCCGGTGAAGACGCGCTTGCGTTCCTCCGCACGCGTGAGGGCGTCGGCGACGGCAGCGACCTCGCGCGAATCAGTTCTCAGCAGGTCTATCTCTCCGCCCTCGTCCGCAAGATACTCTCGGACGGCACCCTCACCAACCCGGTCACGCTCTACGGTCTCGCCAACGCGGCACTCAGCAACATGTTCCTGTCGACGGAACTCGGCAAAGTCGATTCGATGGTCTCGATCGCGAAGGCTCTGCAGGGCGTGCAGCTCGATAAGGTCGCGTTCCTCCGGTATCCGGTCAGCGGCGATCCCGACGATCCGAACCGCGTGGTCGTGAACGAGGCAGACTCCGACATTCTCAACGCGGCGCTGGCATCCGACACCCCCCTCGACCTCAGCCAGGTGGGCACGGCCGACTCGGCGACGTCGGCAGACGGAACGGGCGATGCGCCGGCTACAGACGCGGCTCCCGCTCCCGCTCCAGACCCCGCCGCGACGACGGCTCCGGATGCGGGTGGTGCCACCGTTCTGCCGGATTCCTTCACCGGCCAGACGGCGGCGAAGGTCACCTGCTCCGTCGGCAACTGATCCCACTGTCGGGTCGACACCGCTTCGATCAATAGACTGGTGAGCGTGTCAGTTCGCCTCAGCAACTATTTCCTCCGTACCCTCCGCGAAGATCCCTCCGATGCAGAGGTGGCGAGCCATCGCCTCCTCGTGCGCGGCGGCTACATCCGTCGGCAGGCCCCGGGCATCTTCGCGTGGCTGCCGATCGGCCTGCGCGTCAAGGCCCGGATCGAGAACATCATCCGCGAGGAGATGACGGCTGCGGGCGCACACGAGGTGCACTTTCCCGCCCTTCTGCCCAAGGAGCCCTACGAGGTCACGGGGCGCTACACCGAGTACGGCGACGGGATGTTCAGGCTCAGCGATCGCCACGAGGCCGACTACGTCCTGGCACCGACCCACGAGGAGGTCTTCACCCTTCTCGTCAAAGACCTGGTGAACAGCTACAAGGATCTGCCCCTGTCGATCTATCAGATCCAGGACAAGTACCGCGATGAGGCTCGGCCCCGCGCCGGTCTGCTGCGAGGCCGCGAATTTACGATGAAGGACGCGTACTCGTTCGACGTCACCGACGAGGGTCTCGAGGCCTCCTACCAAGCGCAGCGCGCGGCGTACGAGCGCATCTTCACGCGCCTCGGACTCGAATACGTCATCGTCAAGGCGGATGCCGGCGCGATGGGCGGCTCGAAGAGCGAGGAGTTCCTCCACCCGACTCCGATCGGCGAGGACACCTTCGTGCGCAGCGCCGGGGGATACGCGGCGAACGTCGAGGCCTTCACGACGACGCCGCCCGTGCCGCGCTCCTACGACGGGCTCACCCCGCCCGACGTGCACGACACCCCCGATACCCCCACGATCCAGACTCTGGTCGACCTGGCCAACGCCAACCATCCCCGGCCGGACGGCCGTTCGTGGACCGCGGCCGACACGCTGAAGAACGTCGTCTTGGCGCTCCGCAACCTCGACGGCACCCGCGAGCTCGTCGTCATCGGCCTCCCGGGCGATCGAGAGGTCGATCTCAAGCGCGCCGAGGTCGCCTTCGCGCCGGCCGAGGTCGAGGCCGCCATCGAGAAGGATTTCGTGGCCAATCCCGGCCTTGTCAAGGGCTACATCGGCCCGTGGTCGGCGGAAGGTCCCGTTCTCGGAACGACCGGTTCGACCGGCATCCGCTATCTGCTCGACCCGCGTGTCTCCGACGGCAGCGGCTGGATCACGGGCTCGAACCAGCATGGACGTCACGTGTTCGGCCTGGTCGCGGGTCGTGATTTCGGCTCCGACGGGGTCGTCGAGGTCGCTCAGGTTCTCGCCGGCGACGAGGCCCCCGATGGCTCCGGCCCCGTCGAGCTCGCCCGCGGCATGGAGATCGGCCACGTGTTCCAACTCGGCCGCAAATACGCGGAGGCCCTCGGACTGAAGGTGCAGGACGAGAACGGCAAGCTCGCCACTGTCACGATGGGGTCGTACGGCATCGGTGTGACCCGCATCCTCGCGATCATCGCCGAGCTGAACAACGACGACAAGGGTCTCATCTGGCCGAAGGCTGTTGCTCCGTTCGATGTGCACGTCGTGGCCACGGGACGAGACGCAGCCGTCTACGAGACAGCCGAGACGATCGTCGAGGCGATCGAGGCATCCGGGCTCGAGGTGCTCTACGACGACCGCCCGAAGGTGTCGCCCGGCGTCAAGTTCGGCGACGCCGAACTGCTGGGTGTACCGACGATCGTGATCGTCGGCCGTGGCGCCGTCGACGGGGTCGTCGAGCTCTGGGATCGCGCATCCGGCGAACGTGTCGAGGTGCCCATCACGGAACTGGTGCCGCGCCTTCGCTGATTTGCGTGCGCGGTACCGCGGAGTCGCTTCGTCGGGTAAATTGATCTGTTGGACCTGACGCCATCCGCGTCGGGGGACCACGAATTTAATACAGAAGAAGGAGGCCGGGTTATGGACATCGACCTCAGCGTGCTCAGGCTCTTGGAGCGCGAGCGGGAGATCCCGTTCGACGAACTGGTAGAGATCATCGAACAGGCGATCCTGACCGCCTACATCAAGCACACGACGCCGGTTCTGCCGGTCGACGCACCGAAAGACACGCCGGCGCCCGTGGCTCCGAATGCGCGCGTGCACCTCGACCGCAAGAGCGGACACGTGAGCATCTACGTGCCCGAACTCGATGACGACGGTGCCGTGATCGGCGAGAGCGAAGACAGCCCGAGCGACTTCGGTCGTATCGGAGCCTTCGCGGCGAAGCAGGTCATCAACCAGCGTCTTCGCGACATCGCAGACGACGCTGTTCTGGGAGAGTTCAAGGGACGCGAGGGCGACATCGTCGCCGGAATCATCCAGCAGGGCCCCAACCCCCGCATGATCCACGTCGACCTCGGAACGATCGAGGCCATCCTCCCTCCGGAGGAGCAGGTGCCGGGCGAGGACTACTCTCACGGCTCGCGTATCCGCGTCTACGTGACGAGCGTGTCGAAGGGAACCAAGGGTCCTTCGATCACGGTCTCCCGCACGCACCCCTCGCTCGTGCGCAAGCTGTTCGCGCTCGAGGTTCCCGAGATCGCATCGGGCGCTGTAGAGATCGTGTCGCTCGCACGCGAGGCCGGCCACCGCACTAAGATCGCCGTTCGCGCCACCGAGCCGGGAATCAATGCCAAGGGCGCCTGCATCGGCGAGCTGGGCCAGCGGGTTCGTGCCGTGACGAGCGAGCTCGGTAACGAGAAGATCGACATCGTCGACTTCTCGACCGATCTGCCCACGTTCGTCGCCAACGCGCTGTCACCGGCGAAAGTGTCGAGCGCGTTCGTGATCGACGAATCGCTGAAGGCCGTCCGCGCGCTCGTTCCCGACTACCAGCTCTCGCTGGCCATCGGCAAGGAGGGGCAGAACGCCCGCCTCGCCGCGAAGCTCACCGGTGCGAAGATCGACATCCAGCCCGATTCGGTGATGGACGAGGCCTGACGCCGCGTCACCACGGGGATCGATTCGGGGGAGGTGTAGTATGGAACCCGTAAGAACGTGCGTCGGTTGCCGCGCGCGCGCCGATCGATCCTCTCTTCTGAGGGTCGTCGCCCGGAATCCAGTCGTGGTCGTCGATGAGACGGCCGTTCTGCCCGGTCGGGGCGCGTGGGTGCATCCCCGCATCGAGTGCGTCGAAAAGGCGCAGACGCGCAAGGCTTTCGGCCGGGCGCTGCGCATCAAGACCGCACTCGACACGTCCTCCGTTCTCGATTTTCTCGAGCGGCAGGCGACTCATCCATCAATCCGCAGACATTCAGTTTCTAAAGAACAGGCTGAAACGTACATCGTGACCAACTAATGAGTGACAACTAATGAGCGGCTCCAAATGAGCCCCGCGCACAACTAATGGTCTGCCCCTGTTTGGGAGCGGATCCCAGACAGGAGAATTGTGGCTGCAAAACCACGCGTACACGAAGTCGCCGCCGAACTCGGCGTCGACAGCAAGATCGCCCTCGCGAAGCTGAAAGAAATGGGTCAGTTCGTCAAGGGCCCGTCATCGAGCATCGAGCCGCCCGTCGCCCGTCGCCTGAAGGAAGCCCTTCTCGCTGACGGTGCCGGCGCGGCCGCCTCGACGCCCGCTCCGGCGAAGGCCGCCCCGTCACCCGCCCGCCCCGGTGGAGCGCGGACGACGGCGACCCCCGGACCGGCGCGTCCCGCGGCACCCGCCGCACCCACCCCTGCGGCTCCCGCGGCTCCGGCCGTGGAGACTCCGACCCCCGCTGCCGCACCTGCTGCACCGGCGGAGACTCCCGCTGCGACCCCGACCCCGGCTCCCGCCGTCGAGACGAGTCAGCCCGCCGCCCCCGTGGCTACGGGCGACACCGCTCCCGCCGGTGGAGCGCCGCGACCCGGTGCCCCCCGCCCGGGCAACAACCCGTTCGCCAGCCAGCAGGGCATGCAGCGCCCCGGCGCCCCGCGCCCCGGCAACAACCCCTTCGCCAGCCAGCAGGGCATGGGCACCACACCGGCACCCCGCGCGGGCACCGGTGGAGGCTCGACCGGCGCGATCCCGCGTCCGGCAGCGCCTCGTCCCGGCGCGCCTCGTCCGGGCGCTCCGCGTCCCGGCGGCGCAGGCCAGGGCGCACGCCCCGGCGGCTTCGGCCAGCGTCCCGCGGGTGCCGGCGGCGGATTCCGCCCCGGTGGTGCGGGCGGCGCTCGCCCGGCGGGCGGCGGTTTCCAGCGCCCCGGCGGCGCTCCTGGAGCGACGCCCGGTTTCGGTGCGCCTCGCCCCGCGGGTGGTGGCGGCCGCGGTCGTGGCCCCGGCGGAGGAACGGCCGGAGCCTTCGGTCGTGGAGGCGGTCGTGCCAAGGCACGTAAGTCGAAGCGTACGAAGCGGGCTGAATTCGAGCTGCGGGAAGCCCCGTCGCTCGGAGGCGTCAGCGTTCCCCGTGGTGACGGCTCGACCGTGGTGCGACTGCGCCGCGGAGCATCCATCACCGACTTCGCCGACAAGATCGACGCGAGCCCCGGAAACCTCGTCACCGTGCTGTTCCACCTCGGTGAGATGGCGACGGCGACGGAGTCTCTCGACGAGGCGACCTTCGACATCCTGGGTGAAGAGCTCGGCTACAAGATCCAGATGGTCTCTCCGGAGGACGAGGATCGCGAGCTGCTGAGTGGCTTCGACATCGACATCGATCAGGAGCTCGAAGACGAAACCGACGACGTTCTCGAGATCCGTCCGCCCGTCGTGACGGTCATGGGTCACGTCGACCACGGTAAGACGAGGCTCCTCGACGCGATCCGCAGCGCGAACGTCGTTGCAGGCGAAGCGGGTGGCATCACCCAGCACATCGGTGCCTACCAGGTCTCGGCCGAGCACGAGGGCGTCGAGCGAAAGATCACCTTCATCGACACCCCGGGCCACGAGGCGTTCACCGCCATGCGCGCCCGTGGTGCGCAGGTCACCGACATCGCCATCCTGGTTGTCGCTGCCGATGACGGCATCATGCCGCAGACGGTAGAGGCACTCAACCACGCCCAGGCTGCCAACGTGCCGATCGTGGTCGCGGTGAACAAGGTCGACAAGGTCGGTGCGAACCCGGCGAAGGTGCGCCAGCAGCTCACCGAGTTCGGCCTCGTCGCCGAGGAGTACGGCGGAGACGTCATGTTCGTCGACGTGTCTGCTCTCAACAACATCGGTATCAAGGAACTCCTCGACGCCGTGTTGCTGACCGCGGACGCGGGTCTCGACATGCGCGCCAACCCCAACAAGGATGCCCGTGGCGTCGCCATCGAGGCGAAGCTCGACAAGGGCCGTGGTGCGGTTGCAACCGTGCTCATCCAGTCGGGAACGCTGCGCGTCGGAGATCCGATCGTCGCCGGAACCGCCTACGGCAAGGTGCGGGCAATGCACGATGAGGATGGAAACATCGTCACCGAAGCTACGCCCGCCCGCCCCGTGCAGGTGCAGGGACTCTCGACGGTGCCCCGCGCCGGCGACACGTTCCTGGTCACCGAAGACGACCGCACCGCCCGGCAGATCGCCGAGAAGCGCGAAGCCGTCGAGCGCAACGCGCTGCTGGCCAAGAGCCGCAAGCGCATCTCGCTCGAGGACTTCACCCGTGCACTCGAAGAGGGCAAGGTCGAGTCGCTCAACCTCATCATCAAGGGTGACGTTTCCGGTGCCGTCGAGGCGCTGGAAGAGTCGCTGCTCAAGATCGAGGTCGACGATTCGGTTCAGCTGCGCATCATCCACCGCGGTGTGGGTGCTGTCACGGAGTCCGACGTCAACCTGGCCACGGTCGACAACGCGATCATCATCGGGTTCAACGTGCGCCCCGACACGAAGGCGCGCGAGCGTGCCGCTCGTGAAGGTGTCGACGTGCGCTTCTACTCGGTCATCTACTCCGCGCTCGAAGACATCGAGAACTCGCTCAAGGGCATGCTCAAGCCCGAGTTCGAAGAGGTGCAGTCGGGTGTGGCGGAGATCCGCGAGGTCTTCCGTTCCTCCAAGTTCGGAAACATCGCCGGTGTCATCGTGCGCTCGGGAACCATCACGAGAAACGCCAAGGCGCGGGTCATCCGCGACGGCGTCGTGGTCGGCGACAACCTGGCCATCGAGTCGCTGCGTCGTTTCAAGGACGACGTCACCGAGGTTCGTACGGACTTCGAAGCCGGTATCGGCCTCGGCAAGTTCAACGACATCCAGATCGGCGACGAGATCGAGACCATCGAGATGAAGGAGAAGCCGCGCGTCTAGTCCTCACGGACTTCGATCGCAGCTTCGAAAGAGAACGGAAAGCACCATGGCTGATCCCGCACGCGCCAGAAAAATGGCAGAGCGAATCCAGGTCATCGTCGCGAAGACGCTCGAGCGGGGGTTGAAAGACCCCCGCCTGGGCTTCGTCACCATCACGGATGTGAGGGTGACGGGCGACCTGCAGCACGCATCGGTCTTCTACACGGTGTACGGCTCAGACGAGGAGCGCGCAGACAGCGCGGCTGCTCTGAAGAGCGCCACGGGAATGCTGCGGAGCGAGGTGGGCAAGAACATCACGGCCCGCCTCACTCCGAGCCTGGAGTTCATTCCAGACGGCATTCCCGAGAACGCCCAGCTGATCGACGGTCTCCTGGCCGAAGCGCAGCAGCGAGACGCCGAGACCCTGCGGCTCGCTCGCGAGGCTCAGTACGCCGGCGACGCCGATCCGTACATCAAGCCGCGCGAACTGGGCGACGACGAGCTCGACGAGCTCGACGACGAAGACGACGACAACGACAACGAACCGGTGTCGGCTCCTCGTCACTGACCGCGCTAGCTGGTCAAGCGAATTCAGCGGCGACTTCCTCCACACCGAGGAAGTCGCCGCTTTTCTCTACCCTGTGCACCAGTTCGGTGAGTCGCTCGTTGATCGGTGCCGTCAGTCCTGCCTCGGATGCAGCCCTGACGACGGCTCCGTGCAGGAAGTCGATCTCGGTGGGCTGGCCCCTCCGGATGCTCTGCAGGGTCGATCCCGGATTCGGCGTGTCGCCCATTCGCGCGGCCATCAGCCTCGGGAGCGCTCGCCCGATGGAGATCGGCGCGAGCGCGAAGGCCCGCAGCACGGGCTGGCTGAGGCCCTGCAGCGATGCGAACCGGACTCCGGTAGACAAACCGATCCGCACGGCCTCGCGCATGCTGGCCGTGACGATGCGTCCGAGCACCGGATGCACGAGCGTCTCCTGGGCAGACAGACCGGTGATGGCGGGCATGGCATTGACCTGGTTCACGATGAGCTTCGACCATTGCGCGCCGCGGAAGTCGGCCACCAACAACGTCGGCATCGCCGCACCGAGCACGGATGCGATGTGGGCGGCGATATCCCGCCGGGCAGGATCGTCTGTGCCGATGACGGTGGGTCCCGCAGCGGTCACGTCGATGAGGCCCGGCTTCAGATAGCTCGCGGCATAGATCGCGATCGCCCCGATGACAGGGGAGTCGGGCAGGAGTTCTTCCGCAAGGCGAACCCCATCGAGTCCGTTCTGCACGATGACGACGGGGATCCCCACCAGGCTCTCGGCATTCACCGTGATCGCACCCGCCGCATCCTGTGCCTTGGTGCACACGAACACGAGCTCGGGCGCCGTCTCCAGCACGGCGGATGCCCGGGGCCGGGCCGTGTGCTCACCCCAGCCACCCGCGATGCGCAGACCGGATGTGCGGATCGTCTGCAGTTGATCGCCGCGCGCCGTGATGGCCACGTCATGTCCCACGCGATCGAGGAGCGCCGCGATGGTACCCCCGATCGCTCCTGCTCCGATCACGGCGATTCGCATAGGCCTAGCCTAGGCGGCGGGGTGCGCCGATCTAATTCCAGACGTCGCTGACGAGGGTGTCCAACAGACCTGGAGTCGAGACGTTGGCCTGGCTCACCCGGATGAACACGCCGTCGCGCACGAGCACGGTTTCACCGATCTCGACGTTGTACTTCGTCTCTGTCTCGGACTTCACGCACGTCTGGCCGGCGGCCTCCTGGGTGCAGCTGAATCCATCGGCGGGCAGCGACTGCAGGTACGGGGCCGAGACGCCAGGATCGGCCTGGCCGATCTCGACGGACAGGTTCGTGATGTCGGCCTGCGGGTCTCTCCACACGCACCGGAGTTCGGTTGCGGCGAGCATCGACTCGAGCAGAGTCGCGCCGCTCGGTGCGGAGGTCGGCGCGATGGATCCGGTCGGCGTGTAGTAGGGCCCGTCCGGGCTTCCGACCACCGACGGATCGTTCAACGGCCAGCTGCCGAACGTGGCAGCGAAAGGCGTCGAAGCGATGAGGGATGCGCAGTCGGTCGGGATCGCGTGTGCGGCGGGCTCGGGTGCCGGGGGCGTGGTCTCGGCCGCGCCCGCTTCGGGGCTGGCCGTGGGCGTGGCTGTGGTGGCTGGCGCGGTCGTGGGCTGGCCGTCGGACGGAGCCCCCGCGCATCCGGTCAGCACGACCGCGAGAAGGGTGACTGCTACCCCGAGGTGAGCTCTCATCGTGTTACCGCCTTCTTCTGTCGACCTGCTGGCCAGCATAGGGCCGCTCACGAGGGAAGGGCGAAGCCACCCGGTGTTCGGGCGAGGAGGCCGTCTCGGACGAGACCGTCGACGGCCCGCTCGAGCTGCACGCTGTCGTGCCAGACCGCATCGACGGCACCCGTGGACACGCCCTGGGTGGCCTCGCTCGTGCGAAGGAGAGCGAGGACCAGACCACGCACCTGACGGTCGGAGCCCTCGAACCTCTTCTGCACTTTCTTCTTCGGCCCACCCGTGTCCGGGAAGCCTGCTCGACGCCAGGCGCACAGCGAGCGCACGGGGCAGATATCGCAGCCCGGTCGGCGCGCCGTGCACACCACGGCACCGAGTTCCATGATGGCCGCGTTGAACCGACGGGCGTCGTGCTCGTCGTGGGGCAGGAGACGCTCCATGGCCTCGAGATCGCGTCGAGCGCTGGGAGGTCCCGCGTCGTCGCGTCCTTCGACCGAGCGGGCGATGACGCGGCGGGTATTCGTGTCGACGACCGGATGCCTGTGGCCGTAAGCGAAGACGGCCACGGCCCTCGAGGTGTAGTCGCCGATGCCCGGAAGCGCCCTGAGCGCCGCGACGTCGGACGGCACGATGCCCGCGTGTCTTTCGGTGATCGCTACGGCGCAGGCGTGCAGCCACAGCGCCCGTCGCGGATATCCGAGCGACTGCCATGCACGCACGGCCTCGCCGGGGGAGTCGGCGGCGAGCGCCTCGGGGGTGGGCCACCGAGCGAGCCACTCCTCGAGTCGGGGTATGACGCGCGCGACGGGCGTCTGCTGCAGCATGAACTCGCTCACGAGGATGCCCCAGGCGCCGAAGCCTGGAGCGCGCCAGGGCAGATCGCGCGCCGAATCCTCGAACCATTCGATCAATGAGCGGGCGTAGTCGCTCGTGCCGGACGCTCCTGAGGGGCCGATGGGCGGGGCGTTCGTCGTCACCGTGTCAGCCTAGGCTCACTTCGCGGCCGGATCGTGACGGCACCCGTGAGGTCGTGAGATGCTCGTGGCGTGATCGCTGACCTGTGGCCCCTCCTGAACCTGCGGTTGACGACCGAGCGCGTCGTCCTCCATTCTCCGAACGACGATGAACTCGCCACGCTCGCCGGCATTGCTGCGGAGGGCGTCCACGCGCCCGGGGAGCGGCCGTACCTGGTGCCCTGGACAGAAGGGACGCCGGGAGAGCGCGCCGTTCACGTGGTGCAGCAGCATTGGAGGCGGCGCGGCGAGTGGACTCCGGAGTCGTGGGAGCTCGAACTCGCGGTTTTCGTCGATGGACTGCCCGTGGGAATGGTGGCCTTGCGAGCCCGGGACTTCCGAGTGCGCCGAGAGGTGAAGACAGAATCGTGGCTCGGAATCGACTACCAGAGACGCGGGCTCGGAACCGAGGCCCGCGCCGCACTGCTGCACCTGGCATTCGCCGAGCTCGACGCGCAGAGCGCAGTGAGCGAGGTCTTCCAGGACAATGCGGCCTCCCAGGGCGTGTCTCGACGCCTGGGATATCGAAGAGACGGCATCTCCCGAGATGTCCGAGACGACGATGTGGTGGTCTCTGATCGCCTTCGCCTCGACAGGACAGAGTGGGCGAGCTCGGCTCGACTGAGCGTCGCGGCGTCGGGCGTGGCTCCGTGTCTGCCGCTCTTCGGCGTCTCGGGGTGACTGAGAGCGGCCGCGACCCCGGAACAGCAATGATCGCTCGACGTACTGACCCGCGGGCCGTACCGCGTGCCTAGACTTGACAGGTGTCATCAGACCTCTCCCCAGACCGCATAGACAGCCGCCGCTTCTTCGATGCGCAGGCCACCGAAATCGTGCACAACTACGGTCGTGGGCGGGCGATCGTCGCCATCGACGGTGCGGTCGGTGCCCTCGAATTCGGCCGTGAACTGGTCTCCGCCCTCGAGCGGGCGGGTCACGCGGCCGTGTTGGCATCGATCGACGACTTCGTGCAGCCGACGGTTCCGGGCGAGGCCACCCGGCATAGCTCGGGCGACTACTACGAACGTCGTTACGACTACGCCACGTTCAGGCGCGTGCTCGTGGATCCTCTCCGCCTGGGCGGAAGCGCCGGTTTCGTGGTGGCGGCCTTCGACGAGAGTGCTTCTCGTGCCGTCGAGCCCGTCTGGCGAACGGCGCCGGCCGACGCCATCCTCGTCGTCGCCGGACCATTCCTCGCGCGGGCAGAACTGCGCGGCACTTTCAACTACACGATCTTCCTCGAGACGCCGGCCAGGCCGAAGAACGCCTCGCTCGACGAGGCACTCGACCGCTACACAGCCGAGGCTGGTCCGCGCTTCAGCGCGACGGCCATCGTCGACACCACCGATCCCGACCGTCCTCGGAGGGTGTTCGCGGACAGCTGCTGACGCGATGGCCCCATGGGCGGCCCGAACAGTGGGCGGGGCGCGTTTACAGTTGAGGGGTGCCAGACCAGTTCACACGTGACAAAGCCGAGCCGTCGACCCGAAGCGGTGTCCTCCTCATCGACAAGCCGGCGGGCCTCACGAGCCACGACGTGGTCGCCAGAACCCGCCGCATAGCAGGAACGCGCAAGGTCGGGCACGCCGGAACACTCGACCCCATGGCAACTGGGCTGCTGGTGCTCGGCGTGAACACGTCGACACGCCTGCTCACCTACGTCGTCGGTCTCGACAAGGAGTACCTGGCGACGATCAGACTCGGCGTGGCGACGACGACGGACGACCGCGAGGGAGAACTCGTCTCTGTTGCGCCGTCGGGCGCGATCGGCGTCATCACGGCGGCGGACATCCGGACTGGGATCGCCGACCTGACGGGCGACATCGAGCAGACCCCGAGTTCGGTGAGCGCCATCAAGGTCGACGGCAAGCGCGCGTACGCTCTCGTACGGGAGGGCGTCGAGGTGAAGCTCACCGCGAGACCGGTCACCGTGTCGGAGTTCGAGGTCCTCGAACAGCGCTCTGCCAGCACACCCGACGGCGCCGCGGTGATCGACCTCGATGTGCGGGTCGTGTGCTCGTCGGGAACCTATATTCGCGCCCTGGCCCGTGACCTCGGTTCGTCTCTCGGAGTCGGTGGACATCTCACCGCCCTGCGGCGCACGCGTATCGGCCCGTTCGGCGTGTCCGAGGCCTTCGATCTCGAGACCGTCGTCGTGGCCGAGGCGCTCGAGGGGCCCGCCGCGACGGCCTCGCGACTCTTCGAGATCCTCGACCTCACAGCCCCGCAGAGCGTCGATCTGGGGCATGGCAAGAAACTCGAGCTCGGCGACGACGTTCCGGATGCCGCGGGTCCGGTCGCCGCGATCGCTCCGGACGGTCGGTTGGTCGGCCTCGTGTCCATCTCGGCTGGTCGAGCGAAGACGCTGGTGAATTTTCCTCCTGACCCGCAGCAGACCCCGAGCGGTGCGTCGGCATGATCGAGTGGTTCACCATCGCGCAGGTGGTCGTCGCCGTGGCAGGAGGCATCCTGTGCCTTGCCCTCGGTTTCGCGGGGCGGAAGCCGAACGACTACACGCTCGGAGTCGTGGCACTCGTCGAGGTGCTGCTGGTAGCGCAGCTGGTCTCGGCCATCGTGTCTCCGTTCGCGGGCAACAGCCCGAGCGGCGACCCTCTCGAGTTCTACACTTACCTGATCTCTGCACTCCTGCTGCCGGCGGCGGGGGTGTTCTGGGCCCTTGTGGAGAGAACGCGCTGGAGCACGGTGATCCTGGGAGTCGTGTGCTTGGCCATCGCCGTGATGGTCTATCGGATGAACGTGATCTGGTTCGTGCAGGGAGCCTGACGGAGAGCGGCCTCACGCGGGTTGTAAACTCGATTAGCCATGCCACAACTCACAGCTTCCGCGCCCCGCTCGACACGTTCGAAGGGTGTCGGCAGGGTACTCATCGTCGTCTACGGCATTCTCGCCCTCGGAGCGACCGGTCGCTCGTTCGTGCAGATCGCCCACTCGGTCGAAGACTCGCAACAGGTACCGCTCGCGTTCTGGCTGTCGGCCCTCGCCAGCGTGGTCTACATCGTCGCGACCATCGCGCTGATCGCGCCGGGGCGGGTCTGGTACCGCGTGGCCTGGATCACGATCACGTTCGAGCTCGTGGGGGTACTCGTGGTCGGCACCCTCAGCCTCACTCACCCCGAGCTCTTCGCCAGGCCGAGCGTGTGGTCGTGGTACGGCAACGGCTATCTGTTCATCCCCTTGTTCCTCCCCATCCTGGGCATGATCTGGCTTCGATCGCGCCGTGCGCGGGTCGTTGCGATCGAACGAGACACCCCGCCGGACGCCGCATGAGAGTGTTCACAGACCTCGACTCCGTACCCGCGGATATCGGCCGCACTGCCGTAACCATCGGCAAGTTCGACGGCGTGCATGCCGGGCACAGGGCGGTCATCCGTCAGCTTCTCGGCGTCGCTGACGCGCAGTCGCTCGCGAGTGTCGTCGTGACCTTCGACAGGCATCCGCTCGCGCTGCTCTCACCGGGCAGCTGTCCCGCAACCCTCGTGGGCACAGAGCGCAAGATCGAGCTGCTGTCGTCGACGGGTGTCGATGCGGCACTCGTGCTCACCTTCGACAGGGCCTTCGCAGACCAGACCCCCGAGGAGTTCGTCTCGCGGATGCTCGTCGATGCCCTGCACGCCAAGATCGTTCTGGTCGGCAGCGACTTCCGCTTCGGGGCGCGCGGCGCGGGCGACGTCGGACTGCTACGCGAACTCGGTCGACAGCACGGGTTCGAGGTGCAACTCATCGACGACGTGCGGCTCGATGGTGACCGGAGGGTGTCATCGACCTGGATCCGCGAGCTTCTGAGAGACGGAGATGTCGAAGGGGCGGCGGAGCTGCTCGGTCACATCCCCACCGTCCGCGGAATGGTCGTGCACGGCGCGAAGAGGGGGCGAGAGCTCGGGTTCCCGACTGCCAATCTGTCTCCGGAGTCGCAGGGTCTCATTCCCGCCGATGGCGTGTACGCCGGATGGCTCACCGATGATGGCGTGCGCTACCCAGCGGCCATCTCCGTCGGCAACAATCCGACCTTCACCGGGGTGCCTCAGAAACAGGTCGAAGCGTTCGTGCTCGACGAGGACATCGACCTCTACGACCACGTCGTCGACGTGGAGTTCACCCATCGCATCCGGGGCATGGTGAAGTACACGGGCGTCGGACCGCTCATCGAACAGATGAACGACGACGTCGTGCGCGTTCGAGAGCTGCTGGCTCAGACCGATCGGTAGACGAGGGCCGCGGCGCCGATGAGTGGTCCGTCGGTATCGAGGCCGGTAGGACGAACCTCGACGCGACGGGCGTAGTCGAACCGCGAGTAGCGGTCGATCGCGGTGCGGATGATGTCGAAGAGGTCGGGCGTGACGAGCGAGAAGCCGCCTCCGATGACGACAACCTCGAGATCGAGCAGCGTCGAGACCGAGGCGATCGCACGACCGATCGCCGTTCCGCTGCGAGTCACGGCGGCCACGGCGATGCGATCCTTCTCTGCATAGGCTGCGGCGAGGTCCTCGCCGGTCTCGCCCTCGAAGCCTCGCGCCTGTGCCCACGCGACCGTGTGCGGGCCCGACGCGATCTCCTCGAGCGTGCACGGGGCATCCACGTCGGTGAAACCGGGCACCTCGAGCTGCCCGATGTGCCCCGCGTTGCCGGAGAATCCGTCGACGACCGCTCCGCCGGAGACGACGCCGCCGCCGACACCGGTCGAGACGATCATGCCCATCATGTTGTCGGTACCTCGGCCGGCGCCCACCCAGTGTTCTGCGAGCGTGATGCAGAGCCCGTCGAGCCGCAGCTTGACGGGCGCGTCGTGCCCGAGGTCGCGCGTGGTGGCGGCCACGGTGTCGCGCAGGGCGAAGTCGCGCCACGCGGGCAGATTCACGGGGGAGACACGGCCCCTCTCGCGGTCGATCGGTCCGGCCGCTCCGATACCGACGCCCAGAAGTGTGGTGCCTTCGGGGAGCTGCTGGAGCGTCGACGTGACCACGGACACCACGGCGTCACGGAGCTCGTCGGAGGAGCGGTCTCGACCCGTCGGATGCCGGAAGCGGCTGCCGATGAGGAGGGCTCCGGTCTCGTCGACGAGACCCGATTCGACTTTGGTTCCACCGAAATCGACCGCGAGCACGACTCCCGGTCCGTGGATCTGGTCAGGGGTCGACGCGCTTGTCGTGAGGGTCTCTGTTGACACCCAGCCAGCCTAGGCCACGGGGCTCGCACACCCCGAGCGCACGAGTCTCGCCTGTCGGTCGTGCCGGATATCGTGAGCATATGGTCTTCGACGCGAACGCAGCTCCCATGCGCCCCCGCCGCGCCGTCGAGTCGCAGCTCCTGGTTCCGTTTCCTGCATCCGTCGTGTGGCCGTGTCTCGTCGACCCCGTGCTTCTCGACGGTTGGCTCGGCCACGTCCTGACCGATGGCCGCGTCGGCGGCCGCTTCGCCATCGTGTGGCCCCTCGGCGAGCCGCACGAGGCAGACTGGTTCGGCACCATCGACGAGAGCGAACCGCTGCGAAGGCTCAGCATCGACTTCGATCCATACGTCAGGCTCTCCTTCGACCTTGCTCCCGGTTTGGCCTCAGATCCCCGATCGTGCACGGTGACCGTCGTGCACGACGCGTCTCTCGCGGCGTCAGAGGCACGCGCGGTAGCGGCGTTCTGGGCCGAGCGACTTGACGACCTGTCCGAGCTCCTGCGAGGTCGACCGGTCGATTGGAACCACACCACCAAGCACTGACGAAGAACCACCGAGCACTGGCGAAGCGCTGATGCTGCGCTGGCAGTGTGCCGAGACTGCTCTCCAGCGTGTCAATGCCTGCCAGGCCACTGGCTCGGCCCCGTAGCGTGAGGGAATGGAAAAAGCTGCGCAGTCTCGTGTTCTCGTCACCGGTGCGACAGGATACGTCGGCGGTCGCCTCGTTCCCCGTCTGATCGACGCCGGATTCCTGGTGCGCGTTCTGGTGCGCGATCCGGTCAAGCTCACAGACGTGCCCTGGGCGTCGGAGGTCGAGATCGTCACGGGCGATCTCGACGATGCGAGCACGCTGCCCGCGGCCATGGAAGGCGTCGAGGTTCTCTACTATCTCGTGCACTCGATGGGCAAGCCCGGTCATTTCCGGGAACAAGAGGAAGCGGCTGCCGGCAATGTCGCGAAGGCGGCGAAGGACGCGGGTGTGAAGCGCATCGTGTACCTCGGGGGCCTGCACCCCGACAACGGTCGCCTCTCCGAGCATCTGGAGAGCCGGAAGCGCGTCGGAGACATCCTCCTCGCCTCCGGCGTACCCACGGTCGCGCTGCAAGCAGGGGTCATCATCGGATCGGGTTCGACATCATTCGAGATGGTGCGCCACCTCACCGACGTCCTTCCGTACATGCCCGCTCCGCGGTGGGTCCGCAATCGCATTCAGCCCATCGCGATCCGCGACGTGCTCTACTATCTGGTCCACTCGGCGACCGTGCCGTCCGATGTCAATCGCACCTTCGACATCGGCGGGCCCGATGTCCTGCGCTACGGGCAGATGATGAACGGTTACGCGCTCGAGGCCGGATTGAAACAGCGCCCGATCGCCGCGCTGCCCGTGATGACACCGTGGCTGGCGTCGCAGTGGGTGAACCTCGTCACACCGATCCCGCGCGCTCTCGCCGTGCCCATCATCGCCTCATTGCAATTCGACTGCGTCGCTCACGAAGACGACATCCGCACCCTCATTCCCGATCCCGATGGGGGGCTCACCTCCTACAGACGCGCCGTGCGGCTTGCTCTGGAGAAGGTCAAGACGGGAGCGGTCGAGACCAGCTGGCAGAACGCGGTCGTGCTTGGCGCGGCCAGCGACCCGCTGCCGTCGGACCCAGACTGGGCAGGCCACACCGTCTTTCTCGACATCAAGCAGCGTACGAGCAGCGCGGCCCCGTCTGAGCTGTGGAAGGTGATCGAGGGCATCGGCGGCGAGAATGGCTGGTATTCCTTCCCGCTCGCCTGGGCGGCGCGTGGATGGATGGACAAGCTCGTCGGTGGAGTAGGCCTGCGTCGCGGGCGCAGAAGCGCGACAGAGCTCCACAATGGCGACGCGCTCGACTTCTGGCGGGTGGAGAGCATCGAACGAGGTTCGCTTCTCAGACTTCGGGCGGAGATGAAGGTTCCCGGCCTCGCCTGGCTCGAGATGCGGGCGACCCCCGCGAAAGACGGAGCGGGCTCGATCTACGACCAGAGGGCCGTCTTCTTTCCCCGCGGCCTTGGCGGGCGCCTCTATTGGTTCTCGATCCTCCCCTTCCACGGCGTCATTTTCACGGGAATGGCGAACCGCATCACCGCTGCGGCGGAGAAGGCGACGGCGGCCAAGCCGGAGCCGACACCCTCGTCGTGAATCGACCGCCGCGTATCATGGCACGTGAGCACTAACGGAGGCATGATGACTGATAAGCCCGTGACCGCATTCGTCGGAGACAGCATTACCGCCGCAGGAGCCTGGCAGGACTGGTTCTCAGAGGTCGATGCGCGCAATTTCGGAGTCGACGGAGACACTACTGACGGATTGCTCGAGCGGCTGGACGCCGTCATCGAGGCCGACCCCCAGACGATCGTGCTGCTTATCGGCACGAACGATCTGGCCGAGCGCCGAAGCATCGAGCGCATCGTTCGAAACATCGAGAGCGCGCTCGTTCGTCTGCACCAGGAGCTGCCGGATTCCCGGATCCTCCTGCAGTCCGTTCTGCCTCGTGGGCGGGAGTTCGCCGAGAACGTGAGGGCGATCAATCGCCACATCTGGCAGTTTGCGGCGACCCAGCGGGTGCACTACCTCGACCTGTGGCCGGCGCTTGCCGATGCCGATGGCGAGTTAAATTCGGACTTCAGCGAGGACCGACTCCATCTGAACGCGGCCGGGTACGATGTCTGGCTGTCCGAGCTGCGTCCCGCGCTCGAGAGAGTCAATGACCTTCCCCCCATGTCACGCCCGATCAGGCTGCCCGACCTCTCTGCGCAGTGACGCGCCACCAGCGCCGGAGCACCAGACATGAGCGTTGACCGTCGTACCTTTCTCGTGGGCGCGGCCACCGGTGCGGCCGTGCTCGCCCTCTCGGCGTGCGTCGGTCCGCCGCGTCCCGCGCCGACTTCGGCGACGCCCACCCCGGTGCCGACTCCGGGCACGATACCGACGCCAAATGGGTTCATCCGGTCGAACTGGGCATCCGACCCCTTCTCCTTGGGAAGCACCAGCTATATCCCCGCGGGCTCGTCGCCGGATTCGCGGGAGACCCTGGCCGAGAGCGTCTCCGACCGCATCTTCTTCGCCGGCGAGGCGACGAGCAGCGATTTCCCCGGCACCATGAACGGTGCCCAGACCTCGGGTGAGCGAGCGGCCGCAGACGTGCTGCGCCAGGCATCCGAGGGTGAGCGAATCGGCATCGTCGGAGCGGGACTCGCAGGGGCGGCCGCGGCCAAGGCGCTCGTCGCCGCGGGTTACGAGGTCGTCGTCTTCGAGGGGCGCGATCGCGTCGGCGGTCGGGTGGATGCTCATGGCCCCGGAGACTGGCCGTTGGCCGTCGATCTCGGTCCGAGCTTCGTTCGCGGCGTCGACTCGTCGACCCTCGTTGATCAGCTCGGAGACGTCGACGTCGACACGGTGCCCGTCGACGCCACATCGCGGGTCCAGCTCACTCCCGCATCCGAAACTGTCCCCGACAACGCGGTGGGCCGCGACGCGGTCGACGCCGCTGTCACCTGGGGAGCGGCTCAGTCGCGAGACCCGAGTCTTCGAGAATCGCTTGCTGGGGCGAACGGAACGTCCGTCGACGTGTCGGTGGACGAGATCGGCGTCAGCCCGGCGGCTCGCGTCGCGGAGTATGTGGACAGAACAGTCGTGACGACGCTCGGCGCGGATGCTGACGAGCTCTCGACCTGGTACGGACTCGACGATGCGGACAAGGGCCAGGGAGGCGATGCCTTTGTGGTCGGTTCGGCTCAACAGGTGATCGTCGATGCGCTCGACGGTGCTGATGTCGCTCTCTCGACGCCGGTGCGGGAGGTATCGCTCGGTGACGACGCCGTGCGCCTGAAGATGGCCACGGGGGAGTCCATCCGGGTCGATCGGGTGATCGTGACCGTGCCGATCGGCGTTCTGCAGTCAGATTCGATCACGTTCGATCCGCCGCTTCCGTTCAGCCACAGGACGGCCATCGCCGCCCTCGGGTCAGGCGCGGTCGAGAAGGTGTGGCTGCGCTATGACACACCGTTCTGGACGCAGGAGGCAGCTTTCTGGAGTCTCGTCGTTGACGCGCCGGCGCCGTCGGATTCGACTCCGACCCCTTCGGCCACGGCTTCGGCCATGGCAGCCCCGATGATCACCCAGTGGATCAACCTCATGCCCCTCACGGGCGACGCGGTACTGATCGGCCTGGTCGGTGGCAGCGCCGCCCGGGCTTTCGCCGATCTCGGCGACGACGAAGTGCGGGACATCGCCCTGGCCAGTCTTCAGCCCTTCGTGCCGACGACGTGACCACGACGTCGCGTCAGCGCTATCAGCCCCGCCGCTAGCCCGACGATGACGAGGAGGATCGCTCCCGAGTAGGCGGCGAACTCGAGCGGTCCGGACACCTGACCGGGATCGAGGAAGAAGTAGGGATACCAGCCCACGATCGAGCCGCGGATCATCGTGAAACCGCCCCACACGAGGGGATAGATGAGCACCAGCCACACGCGGCGCCACGGGATCTTCGTGCGGCCCGGGGCGAAGATCCAGTCGATGATCACGTACGACGGGATCCAGAAGTGCAGGAGCTGGCTCGACCACGGAACCACGATGCGGTAGTTGTAGTCTCCCGCCTGGCTGACGATGAGCCCGAAGACGATTCCGGAGATGATCGTGAAGGTGGCCGTGAGCATCCGTGCCGTCATGAGCCAGCCCGGGTCGGTCGAGCGTCTGAACGAGAGCCACGCTCCTATACCCAGCACCACGACGCCGGCGGCGTTGCTCTGATTCGTGAAGTAGGTGAAGTAGTTGACCGTCGAGAAGCTGCTGAAGCCGAGGATGTACTGAAAGTCGCCGACCAGGGCGACGACGCCGACGATCGCCACCAAGGCACGCGCCACCCCGAAGGCCGTGCGTGTTTTCGTCTGGCCGCTGACCGGCCTCGTACGCAACCGCACGCCGACTAGAGTCGCTCGATCAGGGTTCTGTAGAACCGTATTCCCGACAAGAACGTGCTGACATGCATGCGTTCATCGATGGCGTGCAGAGTGGCGCGTTCTGCGGAGGACATCTCGAACGGTGTGAAGCGATAGACGTGCGAGCTGATGCTGGTGAAGTGGCGGGCGTCGCTCGCGCCGAGCATGACGTAGGGCGAGACGATGGCGCGAGGATAGACGGCCGAGATCGTCTCCGAGAGGAGTTGCCACATCGCTCCTGTCGACGGCGACACGGGGGACGGTTCGCTCGGAGTGCTCGCCTCGATCACCACGAGAGGATCTCGGACGACACGTCTGATGTGTCTCAGCGTCGCGGCGACCGAGGAACCGATCGCGATGCGGGTGTTGACCACCGCGACGGCACGTTCGGCCAGAGCGTTGGCCGAGTCACTCGCACGAAGCTGGGTGACCGCGGCGGTGGTTCTGATCATGGCGTTCGTCTCATCGCTGAGACGTGCGAAGAGCGCGATGAGGGGAAGCCGAAGCGTGTCGGCCCGGGTGAAGACGAAACGGAGAAGGGGAGTCGAGTGGGCGCCGATGGTTCGGATCATCTCGATGGTGGGAGCCGGGATCGACGCGGGGAAGGGCCGTCTCTCGAGGCGGACAAGCGCCCTGGCGAGTCTCGCCGTGGCCGTCAGACGCGGGGGAGTCGAGGCATGGCCGCCCGACTGCTCGACCGTCAGGGTGATGTTGGCCATGCCCTTCTCGCTCACGCCCACCACAGCGGTCGGTCGGCTCACGCCGGGGAACACCTTCTCGACGACGGCACCGCCCTCGTCGAGTACGAGTCGCGGGTGCACGCCTCGATGCTCGAGTTCGCGCACGAGGGCCGCTGCCCCTGATCCGGCCGTCTCCTCGTTGTGGCCGAAGCTGAGGTAGACATCGTGCTCGGGAACGAAACCGGCCCCCAGAAGGCTTTCTACGGCTTCGAGGATCGCGGCGACCGCCCCCTTGTCGTCGAGGGTTCCCCGCCCCCAGATGATCCGGTCGGCCCCGCTGCCGGTCACGACCGCGTCGAACGGTGGATGCGTCCAGCCGGTCGCATCGTCGGCCGCGACGACGTCGTAGTGAGCCATCAGAACGGTCTCGTCACCGGGCGATCGGCCGTGCCAGCGGAACAGGAGCGCGTACCCGTCGACGATGTCGAGCGAGAGGGCGGCATGAACCCGCGGGTAGAGGAGAGCGAGCGTCGAGGTGAATTCGTCGAACCGCGACCACTCGATCAGCGACTCGTCGAGGCGAGAGACAGTGGGGATCCGGATCAACGTCTGCAGGTGGTCGAGTGCCAGCGCATCGCTGTGCCGTGCGGCCGCCTCTTCTTCCACACCACGACTTTACGCGGTGGGGCTTGGCCTGGCCCCAACGACGGCGACGGCGCGGGCTGCCGTGTCGAGACCGCGTGACACGGCTCGCTCGAGCACGTCGCGATCTCGGACGGGTTCGTGCAGCACGACAGAGAGGAAGGAGGCGCAGAACGCGTCTCCGGCACCGGTGGTGTCGACAGCACGCGTGGCCTTGCTCGGAGCCGACAGACGGATGCCGTCGTTCGTTCCCAGAACGACGCCGTCACGGCCGAGGGTGAGGGCGACGAGCGGAAAACGCTCGACCAGAGACTCGACGATGGAGGGCGGATCGGACCGACCGGTGAGCGCCCGACCCTCGTCGAGATTCGGAACGACGATGTCCGCCTCGCCGATGGCCTCGAGAAAGCGATCGCGGCCGAAGTCGGCGATGAAACCGGCCGATCCCGGATCGACGCTCACCGTGACATCCGCGTCGTGTGCACGACGGATGAGGTCGGGAAAGTCTGCCGTTCGTGCGTGCCGGAAGATCGAATACCCGGTGAAATGCAGGTGGTGAGCCCGCGCCAGACGTTCGGGACCGATGTCGCGCGGCGAGAGGGCGGCATTCGCTCCCCTCTGGGTCAGCATGGTCCGGGCTCCGTCGGCGGAGACGATCACGACGATCGCACCGGTCGGCAGATCTGGTTCACCGAGAAGGTGAGGACTGACCCGGGCCTCGACGAGGAGAGCGCGATGACGCTCGAGATCTGTGACGTGCACCCGGCCGACGAAGTCGACATGACAGCCCGCCCACGCAAGCCACGCCGCGGAATTCGCGGCAGATCCGCCCGCCGTGCGGACGATGCGGGCAGGGGTATCTGTGTCGGGCCGGATATCACCCGACGGCGTGACGATGATGTCGTCGATCACGTCGCCGAACACGACGACGCGGGGCGAGCCAGCCGAGACGGGCGTTGCGCCGAGCTCACTCACCACTTCACGCACGCACGCTCCACGCTGTCGCGATCTCGGCAGCGAGACGCACGTTGTTGCGTGCGATGTCGAGGTTCACCTCAAGGCTCTTGCCACCCGAAGCATCGACGATGTAGCCGAGGAGGAACGGCGTGACGGCCTTGCCATGCACTCCCGCTGCCTCGGCGGCCGCGAAGGCCTGTTCGAGAATACGGTCGTGCTCCTCGGGATCCCACTGCTGATGCGCGGGAATGGGGTTCGCGACCACGATTCCCTGACCATGCCCCAGCGCATCCTGGCTGCGCATGACCTGCGCGATCTCGGTCGCGGAGTCGACCGACCAGTCGATGGTGTGGCCCGACTCGCGCAACCAGAAGCTCGGAAAGTTCGTCGTCCGATATCCGATGACGGGAACTGAGAGCGTCTCGAGTCGCTCGAGCGTTGCCGCGATGTCGAGGACGCTCTTCACCCCGGCGGAGACGACGGCGACGGGCGAGATGGCCAGAGCGGAGAGATCAGCCGATTCGTCGAAGGTCTGCCCTGCGCCGCGGTGTACTCCGCCGAGCCCGCCCGTGGCGAAGACCCGAACGCCGGCCTTGCCGGCGAGATAGGCCGTCGCAGCCACCGTGGTGGCGCCACTGATCTGCTTGGCAGCGAGGATGGGCAGGTCGCGCACGCTCGCTTTCGCCATGTCCTCCGATGCGATCCGTTCTACACCCTCGGCGTCGAGGCCGATGCGAGGGATGCCATCGAGGACGGCGATCGTTGCCGGCGTGACGCCCTGCGCGAGGAGGATCTCCTCGAACTCACGAGCAGCCTCGAGGTTGCGCGGACGCGGCAGGCCGTGCGAGATGATCGTCGATTCGAGCGCGACGACAGGGCGTCCGTCGGCCAGCGCATCGGCGACCGCGGGAGAGACCCGGAAGGGCGTCGTCATGCCCAGAGTCAGCCGAGTCGCTCGCGGAGGGCGGCGACGGGGTCGGCGGCCTGGAGGACACCGGGCCCGAATCGGAGCACGGTGACCGTGTGGGAGACAGGGCCGGCGCCCGCGGAGAGACGGGTCGCGATCGTCGCCCGCTCCCAGATGAGGATGGCCTCCTGCGCCAACTGAACCGTCAGGGCGAGCGGTTGCGTGTTGCCCACACGCTGAGCCGGCAGCGAGTAGCCGCCCAAGGCCGCGAGGGAATCGTAGATATCGGACACCTCTCGCTGCGGCAACGGAGCCGACGCCTGAGGCTGGAAGACGGCGACGAAGAGACGGGCCGCGAGTTCGACGGGGTCGGCGTTCCAGACGCCTTCGGGGCCGGAGAAGAGGGCGGGCGAGGGGGCGCCGAAGGGCACAGGTGAGGTCATAAGGAAAACTTAGCGCCGCGGCCGGTCTCGAACAATCGACATGGCCATGAAAGTCGGGCACGTCGACCAGACTGGATGTATGACTCCCGCTTCGCCAGACCCGCTCTCCACCCGTCGCGCCGTTCTTGCCGGTGCCAGCGGTTTCATCGGGGGAGTGCTGCGACAGGAGCTCCTGGCTGAGGGATACGAGGTCACACTCGTCGGCCGGTCGGCGCCGGCCGTCTCCTGGCACGACACGGCGGCGATCGATGCCGCCATCGACGGCGCGGCGCTGGTCATCAACCTCGCCGGAAAGAGCGTGAACTGCCGGTATACAGCGAAGAACAGGTATGAGATCCGGCGATCCCGTGTCGATACCACCCGCATTCTGCGCGACTCCATCTCACGCGTCGCGTCGCCGCCGCCGCTGTGGCTCAATTCGAGCACGGCCACCATCTACCGGCACGCTGAGGATCGGCCGCAGACCGAGTCCGACGGCGAGATCGGCACGGGCTTCTCCGTATCGATCGCCACAGACTGGGAGGACGAGTTCTTCGCTGGCGAGCTTCCCCAGACGAGGCGGGTGGCCCTGAGGATGGCGATCGTGCTTGGCCGCGGCGGCGCACTGACACCACTCATCCGCGTCGCCCGGCTCGGACTGGGCGGAACGCAGCACGACGGGTGGTGGTTCCGCTCTCTCTTCGGTTCGGCCGCCCGGCGCCGCGCTGGCGTCTGGCACGAGAAACGGGGCACCGAGGGCCTCCAGAAATTCAGCTGGGTGCACGTCGACGACGTCGTCGCGATCGTGCGGTTCATCCGTGACCGACCGAATATCGACGGCGTCGTCAACGTCTCTGCCCCGGAGCCGAGCGACAACAGGCGGCTGATGGCTCTGCTTCGGCGCAACGTCGGTGCGCCGGTCGGGCTGCCGGCCTACAGATGGATGCTCGAGGTCGCCATGTCGGTGCTGCGGACAGAGACCGAGCTCATCCTGAAGAGCAGATGGGTCGTGCCCGAGCGGCTACAGAACGCTGGTTACGTCTTTCAACACAGCACTCTGGAGCACGCGTTGGACGACCTCGCGCGACCGGCGCCCACGGCGACACGTTAAGCTGTCGGCACGATGTCGCAGCGCTATCCGAACCCCTCTTTCGCCCGTCTCGCGCTCGCGCCCGGACTTCTCGCGGCCATCCTGCTGCTCGCAGGAGTCGCCCTGATAGACAGCGAATGGTTCACGATCTTCCGATACGCGGTCAGCATTCTCGCCGCCATCATCGGTGTCTTCGCGTTCCAGGCCAAGCAGTGGTGGTGGCTGCCTGCTCTGGCCGCCATCGTCGTTCTCTGGAACCCGATCGTGCCGCTCGAGCTCGAGCTGTTCGTCTGGCAGATCCTGCACCTCGCGGCTGCGGTGGTCTTTGTTGCCGCCGGTCTCTTGATCAAAGTGCCCCAGACGCCCGAGAGGCCGATCACCCGCCGTTGAGTCGACCTCGGCGCGTGCGCGGCGCGCGGTGACGTAGACTGTCTGCAGGCCGGGCCGCTTCGCTCTCCCCGTCGACCGTGACAATGTCATGTTGCTCGACGCCTACTCCCGGCCCGCACGACCGCACCGATCCCGGCCAGGGATCGTTATTCGGCATCGTCGTCCACAGAGGGAGCACGGACGGCGGGGCCCACACTCCACAGGAGGAGCATGTCTCGATCCGGCGGACGCCGATCATCCAAGAGCGTCGACAACACCGGCCTCATCCCGATCCTCGCGCGCAAGGTGCGCGAGGTCGAAGCGGCTGCGCAGCGCGGAAAGGTGGCGCCGTCGAACCGCACCAAGTTCCTCGTCGTGGCCCTTCTGGCGAGGGAGGAACGCATTTCGGTGCGCAACAACCCCGATCTTTCCGACACCGACCGCGCGGAGCAGATCAAACGCCTCGACGGTATCGGATCGATTCTCGCCAAGACGGCGGCGCGTGACACGTCGCTGATCACGCTCCTCGAGAACGACGCGCCCATCTCGCCGGTCGCACAGAAGCTGCGGCGCCAGTATCTCGAAGAAGCCGGTATCGACGTACCCGAGGAGGTCGTCGAAGCTCCCAAGCAGACCACCATGCTTCCTCCCGAGCTCGCTGAGCGGCAGGTCATTCCGCAGTCGGTCAAGGCACGCCAGCTGGCCAACCCGTTCCTCGCCCCCGATTTCTCTTCTGCCTCGACGCAGAAGCACTCGTCGCACGGCAGGCTCTCGAACTGGGAGCTGCTCGGACCCCTCTTCCGCGCCTTCGAATACGGTGCGGGCGGACAGGTTGCGAGCATGGACCTTCCCGAGGCGCCCCGGATAGACAGGCTCTCGCCCCCCGGGCAAGAACTCATGCGTCACCAGGCCCGATTCGTGGCGAGCGTGGCCCAGGGCCACCGTTCCTTCCTCCTCGCCGACGAACCCGGTCTCGGAAAGACGGCCCAATCTCTGCTCGCCGCATCCGTCGCGGACGCCTACCCGCTGCTCGCGGTCGTGCCGAACGTCGTGAAGATGAACTGGGCACGCGAGGTAGAACTGTGGACTCCCCACCGTCGTGCAACGGTCATTCACGGCGACGGAGCGGGTCTCGACGCCTTCGCCGATGTCGTGATCGTGAACTACGAGGTACTCGACAGGCACCTGGCCTGGCTGAGCACACTTGGGTTCCGCGGCATGGTGGTCGACGAGGCGCACTTCATCAAGAACCTGTCGTCGCAGCGGTCGAAGCACGTGCTCGCCCTGGCCGAACGCATCCGGTCGCAGGCGCCGGGAGGAAGCCCTCTGATGATGGCCCTCACGGGAACGCCGCTGATCAATGACATCGACGACTTCCGTGCCATCTGGCAGCTCCTGGGGTGGATCGACGGAACCAAGCCCACGCCGGACCTCATGGAGAAGCTCGAAGAGACCGGGCTCACTCCCGCCGACTTCGGATTCTTCTCTGAGGCACGCGAGGCGGTCATCGACATGGGAATCGTGCGTCGCCGCAAACTCGACGTGGCCGCCGACCTGCCGGCCAAGAGGATCGTCGACCTTCCCGTCGAGCTCGACGACGATCTGGGGCGCTCGATCCGCGAGGCGGAGGCCGAGTTGGGTCGCCGGCTCGTCACGCGCTACACGCGGCTGCTCGCCGCCCGCACAAAGTCAGATCCGGATGCCGAGGTCTCGACAGAGAACCTGATGCGCGCGGTCGCACGTCAGGAGGTCGAGGAGTCGAAGGCACAGGGCGGAAGCGGAGACAACGTCTTCACCATGGTTCGCCTCATCGGTCAGGCCAAAGCGTCGCTCGCAGCCGACTACACGGCCCAGCTCGCCCGATCGGTGGGCAAGGTCGTGTTCTTCGCCAAGCACATCGACGTCATGGACCAGGCGGAGGAGGCCTTCGCGAAGGCCGGGTTGCAGACGGTCTCCATCCGCGGTGATCAGTCTGCGCTGCACCGGCAGAAGGAGATCGATGCGTTCAACAACGATCCTGCGGTGTCCGTCGCTGTCTGTTCGCTGACCGCCGCCGGAGTCGGGCTCAATCTCCAGGCCGCATCGAACGTGGTGCTCGCCGAATTGTCATGGACGGCTGCCGAGCAGACGCAGGCGATCGACCGCGTGCACCGCATCGGCCAGGAGGAACCGGTGACGGCCTGGCGGATCGTGGCCGCGCAGACGATCGACGCGAAGATCGCCGAGCTCATCGACAGCAAACAGGGCCTCGCGGCCCGTGCACTCGACGGCAGCGACGAAGAGGTGTCGTCGGGCGACAGTGTTCAGTTGGATGCTCTCGTGCACCTTCTCGAGCAGGCGCTGGACGCCTAGGTCGACGGTCCGCGCCTGCTCGATTCTTTGGGTACGTGCGGATCAGACCAGATCCGGCACTCTCTCTGCCGCTGGCGGGGGAGGCGGCGGCGTACCGTCACCGAATGGACGCCCGCCTCGGATCTCGCGACCTGACGGTTCGAGCCAGCCCGTCGCATCCGGACCAACCGGCACGATCTGGGTGGGATTCAGATCGGTGTGCACGATGTAGTAGTGCTGTTTGATCTGCTCGAAATCGATGGTGTCGCCGAACCCGGGCGTCTGGAACAGGTCGCGCGCGTAAGCCCAGAGGACGGGCATCTCGGTGAGCTTCTGCCGGTTCGTCTTGAAGTGCCCGTGGTACACGGCGTCGAAGCGCACGAGCGTGGTGAACAGGCGGATGTCGGCCTCGGTGATCGTGTCGCCCACGAGGTACCGTCTCGTGCTCAGTCGCTCGGTGAGCCAGTCGAGCCGGTCGAAGAGCGTGCGATACGCGCGCTCGTACGATTTCTGCGACCCGGCGAAACCGCAGCGGTAGACGCCGTTGTTCACGTCGGAGAAGACCACCGAGTTGATCTCGTCGATCTCGGCTCTGAGGTGCTCCGGGTAGAGCTGCGGTGCGCCCTCACGATGAAAGGCAGTCCACTCCAGGGCGAAATCGATGGTGATCTGCGGGTAGTCGTTCGTGACGACCTGGCCGCTCGAGACCTCGACGAGCGCGGGAACGGTGATGCCGCGCGGGTAGTCGGGAAAACGAGCCAGGAACGCGTCCTGCAGACGGGGGATCCGCAGCACGGGGTCGAGACCGTCGGGATCGAGATCGAAACTCCAGCTGCGTTTGTCGTGCACGGGGCCCGCGATGCCGAGAGAGATGGCGTTCTCGAGACCGAGGAGTCTGCGCGAGATGACGGCGCGATTGGCCCAGGGGCAGCCGCGGGCCACGATCAGCCTGTAGCGGTCGGACTCGACCGGCCACAGCAGACGGCCCTCGGCGTCGCGGCCCGATTCCGTCGTGAACGCCGTGATGCGATCATCGATGTAATTGGTGTCTCGGGTGAATTCGGAGCCGGCTGTCACGTAGGAGCCGGCGGTGCTCAGGTCGTCGTTCATGTCTCGTTCACATCCATGTGTCAAGGTTAACCGCCCAAATCCCGGGCGCGTCCAGAAGAGGTGACGATGAAGAAGCCCAGCGTGTCCCAGGCCCTCCGGGCGATGTCGTCGCTGCGTCCTGGCGCGCACCCCCACACGCCGTCGGTCGCTACGGTCGAGATCGCTCCCTCGGCCCGGCACAGCAGCACAGTCGACAACGCCGTGTACGCCGACGGTCGTCGGGTTCTCTCTCCGACCAGCCTCGAGGACACGCTGTCGGGCTGCGCCCGTTTCACCGACTCGATGGCGTGGATCGGCCTCTACCGACCGAACGAGGCGGAGCTGGCCGCGATCCAGAAGGAATTCGACCTGCACCCCCTCGCCGTAGAGGACGCGATCGGCGCGCATCAGCGCCCCAAGCTCGAGCGCTACGGCGACACCCTCTTCGTGGTGCTCAGGGCGGCCAACTACTCCGATGAGCGAGAGGAGGTCGACTTCGGCGAACTGCATCTCTTCGTCGGGCCCAACTTCGTCGTGTCGGTGCGACACAGCGAGTCGCCCGACCTCGCGGTCGTGCGCCAGCGCATGGAGGCCGAACCCGAGCTCCTCGCGCTCGGGCCCGTGGCGGTGCTCTACGGCATCCTCGACGCTGTCGTCGACCAGTACCTGCCCGTCGTGTCCGGCCTCGAGAACGACATCGACGAGATCGAGGCACAGGTGTTCGCCGGTGACGCCGAGGTGTCGAGGCGCATCTACGAGCTCTCGCAGGAGGTGCTCGACTTCCAGCGTGCCACCCTGCCGCTGGTCGGCATGCTCGAGACCCTCCGTGCAGGCTTCGACGCGTTCGAGACCAACCTCGAGCTGCGCCGCGCGCTGCGTGACGTGGCCGACCACACCGCGGTCGTGAACGACCGCATCGAGGGATTCCGCGGCACGCTCCGAGAGATCCTCGCCGTGAACGCGACCCTCGTGGCCCAGCGCCAGAACGAAGATATGAAAGTGCTCGCCGAGGCGAGCAACCGCCAGAACGAGGAGGTGAAGAAGATCTCCGCCTGGGCCGCTATCTTCTTCGCGCCGACGGTGATCGCGGGCATCTACGGTATGAACTTCGATGCCATGCCCGAACTGCACTGGCAATACGGGTACCCCGTCGCCATCGGCGTGATGCTGGTCGCCATGACAGGCCTCTACGTCATGTTCCGACGCCGGGGCTGGCTCTAGCAACGCAGAGCGTCCGAAGTCGCGGGCGCGCGATATAATAACTGAAGCGAAAACTGGGGCCTCCCCGTACTGCTCGGAAAGGCTTGATATCTACTTGTCCGGAAGCTCTGCAACTCACAACATCGACATCGACGAAGGTGTCGAGGCTTTCACCCCCGAAGAGCTCTTCACAGCAGCTACGGGTGTTCATGGCGCACCTCGCTCGTGGCCCGAGGTACATGGTCGGCCCGACGTCATCGTCAAGAAGGGTCTCGCGACCCTCATCAACACCTCGCTAACACCGCACCAGGCCCTCGTCGAGGATCTGCTCTTCATTCGCGACGCGTTCATCGCGGGTGGCATCGATTTCGTTCTCGTGCGCGGCAACGACGAACGCCCTGTGCTCGTGGTCGACGCACCCTTGCGCCGACGGGTCGAGAAAGCTCTCGCCGTCGCCTGCGCCGACGAGCCGTTCTATTCGCGTACGGTCGGTGGTCGACGACGACCCCCCGTCCTGCTCGGCGACGGCCTGCTCTCAGAGAAGCGCTCAGCGATGATCTTCCGGTTGTTCCGGCCGAGGCTCGAGCCCCTGGGCGGTCTCAGCTACGGGTCTTCGACCGGTATCGAATTGCAGTTCTGGAGTATCGAGGGCGACCACTACGTGTGTCCGGTCGAGAACTCGCTCACCCGACGCGAGCTACCACTGGTCGAGGCCATTCCTGCGACGGTCGAGCTGTACGGCCGCAGCTGGGACACCTTCCAGGGCATGTTCGAACCGCATGCCACCGATGTCACCTTCGATATAGACCTGGTCTTCTCGTGGGTCGACGGCAACGACATCGAATACCAGAAGGCCCGAGCCGCTCGCATGGAGGGCGTCGTCGTCGGCGAGGGAGACGAGGCCGACGCCCGCTACCGCCAGGTCGACGAGTTGAAGTACGCCCTCAGGTCGGTGTACCTCTTCGCACCATGGGTGCGAAACATCTTCATCGCTACCGATTCGCCGCGTCCCGCCTGGCTCGACGAGCACCCCCGAGTGCAGCTGATGCGAAGCGAACAGTTCTTCGCCGACCCGTCGGTGCTGCCCACGCACAACTCGCAGGCCGTCGAGAGCCAATTGCACAACATCCCGGGCCTCAGCGAGCACTTCCTCTACTCGAACGACGACATGTTCTTCGGTCGCCCCGTTCCGCCGTCGATGTTCTTCTCCTCCGGCGGCGTGACCAAGTTCATCGAGGCTACGACGCGCATCGGTCTGGGGTTCAGCGATCCCAGCCGTAGCGGATTCGAGAACTCGGCCAGGGTGAACCGCGATCTGCTTCTGAAGAAGTTCGGTCACGTCATCACGCGCCACCTCGAGCACACGCCCGCTCCGCTGCGAAAAAGCGTCATCGAACTCCTCGAGTCGGACTTTCCCGAGGAGTTCCGGCGCACAGCGGCCAGCCGATTCCGTTCTAAGTCGGACATCTCGGTCACCAACTCGCTGTACCACTACTACGCTCTGCTCGAGGGCCGTGCCGTCACGCAGGAAGACGCGAAGGTGCTCTATGTGGACACCACGCTCAAGAGTGGCCTCGGCCGCCTTCCGGCTCTGCTTCGTCGGCGCCAGTTCGACCTGTTCTGTCTCAACGACGGCAGTTTTCCCGAGGTGCCCGCCGATGAGCGTGCCGAGCTGATGGTCGACTTCCTCGAGAAGTACTTCCCGATCCCAGCGCCGTGGGAGAAGACGTCTAGCTGAGGCGCCGACGCCTGACGCACCGGCACCTGACGCACACGAACCGGAGGCACCGACACCGGAGCTGACGGCTGACCGGTCAGGACGAGATCGTGGCTTCCTGAGGCAGGAGCTGGGGCACGGTCAAGACGGGGTCGATGGGAATCGCTCTCGGTTCGGCCGGGCGGATGACGACGTTCTCTCGGTCGAGGATGCGCGCCGTCTCGTCGGCGGAGGTGTACGACGTCGTGCTGTACGTGCCGATCGGAACGACGGTATGCAGGATCGTGTTCTCGTAGACATGCACGAGGTTGAATCCCTGGGCGCCGTCCCGTGCTCGCGTTCCGCCCACGGGCACGTTGAGGTCTTGCGTGTAGCACGTGGCCGAGGCGACAGACACGGGGATTCCGGCGAAGGTGGCCGTGCTGGAGTAATGCAGGTGCCCGGCGAGGATGGAACGCACGTCGGTACCCTCGAGCACTTCAGCCAACGCCGACTGGTCTCTGAGCTCGACGAGCACCGCGAGGTCGAGGACGCTCGGAACGGGCGGATGGTGCAGCGCCAGGATCGTGCCGTGCGGAGCGGGGGAGGAGAGCTCCTCGGCGAGCCAGTCGAGCTGCTCGGGCGTGATCTCGCCGTGGTGCGAGCCGGGCACACTCGAGTCGAGCGCGATGACGCGTAGCCCGTTGACATCATGGACCCGGTCGACGGGCTTCATCGAGGGAAGCTGGCCGAGCAGTCCCGCGCGGAACGACGCCCTGTTGTCGTGGTTTCCCATCACCCAGATGAGTTGGGCGCCGAGGCGTGCGGCGACGGGTTCGACCATGGCACGCAACTTCTCGTAGGCCCGGGGATCGCCCTTGTCGGCGAGATCTCCCGTGAAGACGATCGCCTCTGGCCTCGCCTTCGAGCTCTCGAGCTCGGCGAGCAGCTGGGCAAGATGCGCCTCCGCATCGACGGCCCCGTAGAGAAGACCGTCATCACCGATGAAGTGGGTGTCACTCAGATGCAGGATGAAGTGATCGGGGCGTGGGTACTCGGCGGTTCTGACAGGCATGTCAACCTCGGGTGTGATGCCGAAGGCTCGGGCGACCTCCGTGCGTGTGCCCCTAATTAACCATGTCTCGTTGAATGACGGGTAAACGGCGCGCAGATTCCTAGGTATTTTTGATGAGCGGGGCGGCCGCGAGGCCGAGGCGGTCGAGCACCCAGGCGTACTCCTGGGCGATCTCCTTCCACCGTTCATAGCGACCGCTCACACCGCCGTGTCCGGCCGTCATCTCGGTCAGCAGCAGCACCGGGGCGCCGACCTGTCTGAGCCGGGCCGTCCACTTGGCGGGCTCGACGTACAGCACGCGTGTGTCGTTGAGGCTGGTCACCGCGAGTATCGGCGGATAGCTGATGTCGTCACGCACGTTCTCGTACGGTGAGTACGACTTCATGTACGAATACACCTCCGCGTCGTGCAGCGGGTCGCCCCATTCATCCCATTCGATCACCGTGAGCGGCAGATCCGGATCGAGGATCGAGGTGAGAGCGTCGACGAACGGAACCTGAGCGAGGATGCCGGCGAAACGATCGGGCGCGATGTTCGCGACCGCACCCATGAGCAGTCCGCCCGCGCTTCCGCCCTGGGCCACCATGAGGCCTGACGTCGTTCTGCCGGAACCGATGAGCTCGTCGGCAGCGGCGACGAAGTCGGTGAAGGTGTTCTTCTTCGTCAGCGTCTTTCCCTGCTCGTACCAGGCCCGGCCCAGCTCTCCACCGCCACGTACATGGGCGATGGCGAAGACGACGCCGCGGTCGAGGAGCGAGATCCGGGGAACCGAGAAGCCCGGATCGATGCTCGCCTCATACGAGCCGTATCCATACAGGAGTGTCGGACGGGGAACCGACGAATCGGAGGTTGTGCGACTGACGAGGGAGAGGGGAATGCGCGCGCCGTCGTCTGCCGTCGCCCAGATTCGCTCCTGCTTATAGTCGTCGGGATCGTAGTCGCCTTGTACGACCTGCCGCTTCAGGAGTGTCATCGTTCCGTCTGCGACCGAGAAGTCGTAGACAGTCGAGGGCGTGATGAACGACGTGTAGCCCAGCCGCACCGTCTGCTGGGTCCATTCGGGGTTGCCGCCTGTGCCGACCTGGAAGAGGGGCTCGTCGAACGGGATCTCCTCGATGGGGCCGTACGGCTCGGATCCCTCGCTGAGCCTGATCACGGCGATCCGGGTGAGGCCGTCGCGGCGGTATTCGAGAGTGAGATGGTCGGCGAATGCGTCGACCTCCTCGATGCGACGCCCCGGGCTGGCCGGCACGAGCGTGCGCCAGGCGGTCTCATCGAGGGGCCGATCGGCCGGCACATCGATGACCTGGAAGTCTTCGGCGCCATGGTTGTTCACGATGAGCAGCCGGTCTTCACCCGCTACGACGGCGTGTTCGACCTGATACTCCACTCCCTCTCTCCGCGGCCAGACGACGATGAACTCGCCCTCGAGATCACGGGTATCGAGAATGCGGACCTCGCTCGTGATCTTCGAACCGATATCGAGCACGAGGAATCGTCCGCTCCGGGTGAGTCCCACGCCGACCCAGAAACGTTCGTCGGGTTCGGTGAAGACGACGAGGTCGTCGGATGCGTCGGTGCCGACCGCGTGACGCCAGATCGTATCGGGGCGCCAGGCGTCGTCGACGGTCGGGTAGAAGACGACGCTCGCGTCGGGCGAGAAGGTCGCACCGGGGAAGGTGTTCGGCACCACGTCTGCTCGATTGAGTCCGGTTTCGAGGTCCCTGATGTAGAGGGTGTACCGCTCATCGCCGGTGGTATCGATCGAGTACGCCAGAAGTCGCCCATCCGTCGAGACGTCGAAGCTACCGAGCGAGTAGAAGTCGGTGCCCTCGGCCTCGACGTTGTCATCGAGCAGGACCTCTTCTCTGACGTCGCCCGAGGCGATGTCGGGAGGGGTCCAGTCCTCGTCGTCTGCGATGGGGATCCTGCAGTGGATCCCGTATTGCTGACCCTCGACCGTTCGGGAGTAATACCAGTACCGTCCGTGGCGCACAGGCACGGATAGGTCGGTCTCCAGTGTGCGGGATTTGATCTCGTCGAAGATCGACTGCCTCAGGCCTGCGAGGTGTTCTGTCGACGACCGGGTGAACGCGTTCTCCTCGTCGAGGTAGGCACGAACGGCGGGGTCGTCCTTGTCTCGCAGCCACTCGAAGTCGTCGACGACGGTGTCGCCGTGGTGCGTTCGCGTCGTAGGACGGCGCTCCGCCCGCGGAGCATCGGGCAGCTGCGTCACGACAGAGCGACCAGTCGGGAGATAGCGGTCACAGGGATGGGAAGCCATGCGGGCCGGTTGCGCGCCTCGTAGATCGATTCATAGAGCGCCTTGTCGATCTCGAAGGCGTCGAGAAGAACACGGAAGTGCTCGATGTCGACCCCGGCGCGCTCGGAGTAGCCCTCGAGGAATGCGGTGCGTGACGCCGATGCCCAGCTCTGAGCCGACGCGCCCGGGTGAGCCTGCTCGTATGATCCCGAGACATAGTCGAACGACCTGAGCATGCCCGCCACATCGCGCAGCGTGAGATCCGGTTGAGATCTCTCGGCCAGAGGTCGGAGCGGCTCGCCCTCGAAGTCGAGGAGGACCCACCCGCGGTCGGGAACGGCGACGACCTGACCGAGGTGATAGTCGCCGTGGATGCGCTGGAGCCTCGGCCACTCGGCGGATTCTGCTCCCGCGATGATGGAGTCGACGGCCGATTCGTAGACCCCGAGTTCCGGCACCTCGGCGACCGCGGCGCCGAGTCGTCGGCGCATGCTCGCCGCCACCTGTGCCCTCTCGTCTGCTGTTGCGGCCACCGTGGGCAGGATGTCTGCCAGGACCGCGTGCACCTCGGCGGTTGCAGCCCCGAGGCTCCGCGCGCGGTCGCTGAAATCCTCGCCCTGTTCGACCGCGTCGAGGGCGACACGCCACGCGTCTCGCACGCCAGGCAGGAACCGCTGGGCGAAGGCGAGATGTCCGCTGTCGACGGGCGATCCAGGCGAAGCGTCAGCCCGCCAGACACCCGACACGTAGCCGACGGACGGCGGAACCAGCGTGCAGCCGGCCTCGGCGAGCGCGGACTGGACGATGATGTCCGGGTTCTCGCCGTGGTGAAGAGTACGGAACACCTTGCAGATGACGGGCAGCGACGGCTCGCCCGATTCATCGACCGTGTCGAAGATGATCGACGTGTTCGACTGCTCGCCGCGGAGGACGTGCGCCCGGGCGAACGTCGAATGCGACGCCGTCGGATGCCGATGGCCGTCCGCCGTGGCGCCCGACGACCGCTCGGTCTCGCCGCTCACCCCGCCATCGAGCATAAAAGCGAGGAGGGCCGCGCAGTAGTCCGGATCGTGCGGCGCGTCGTAGACCCAGAGCGTTGCCGGAGAACCGTCGACGTCGCCCTCGACCGTGCCGACGAGGGTGGACTCCGCGGCCTCTGCTCGGGGCGCCGAACGGTAGGCGAGCGGCACCTGGTAGAGCGTGGATGCCGCGCCCGAGCCGTCGCGAAGCAGGTGGGTGACGAAGGCGGTGCCACCGGGTGCAGGCGGAAGGACCCACTCTCCGACGAGCACGAGCTCTGCGCTCTCTGCCGAGCTTTGATACCACCGCTGGCGGGCGACCCAGCCGGGGAGAGCGTTCGGACGGAGATCAGGACGGACTACACCAGCGGTCATTCTTTGACCCTACCCCGGGCGCATGAACTCGCCGAGGGGGTTGCCGCACGCAGGTTTAGGCTCGTTGCATGACGAACGCACCGACTCACCTCCTCGCCGATGGCAACACCCTCCCCGCCGTGGGGCTGGGAACCTACCCGTTGAAGGGCGCTGACGCGGTGTCTGCCGTGAGTTCGGCCCTGACCACGGGATACAGACTGATCGACAGCGCTGTGAACTACGGCAACGAAGACGCGGTGGGCGAAGCGGTGCGAAACTCCGAGGTGGCACGCGACGAGATCGTGGTCACGACGAAGCTCCCCGGGCGCGCCCACGGCTACGAGAGCACCCTCACGTCATTCCAGGAGTCTCTCGACAGACTGGGACTCGATCGCATCGACCTGTACCTGATCCACTGGCCTAACCCGGGCGACGACCGCTACGTCGACAGCTGGCGAGCCATGGTGCAGCTACACGAGCAGGGGCTGGCGCGGTCGATCGGCGTGTCGAACTTCACCGAGGAGTACCTCACGCGCCTGCAGTCCGAGACAGGAGTACTGCCCACGGTGAACCAGGTAGAACTCCACCCCTACTTCCCGCAGCTCGCCCTCCGCGAGTTCCACGAGGTGCATAACATCCGCACCGAGTCGTGGAGCCCCCTGGGCAAGGGATCAGACGTTCTGACGTCGCCCGTTATCGTCGAAGCCGCGCGTGCACACGAGGTGACCGAGGCCCAGGTCGTTCTTCGCTGGCACGTTCAACTGGGCAGCGTGCCGCTTCCGAAGTCTGCCGATCCTGCGCGTCAGGCGCAGAACCTCGATCTGTTCGGCTTCGAGCTCTCCTCCGCTGAAATGGAGGCCATCACCCTCCTGGGCCGGCCCGATGGCCGACTATTCGGCGCGGATCCCGTCACGCACAACGAACAGTGACTCTCGACGACCGGTGACTCTCGACGACCGGTGAAGATCGACGATCAGTCACCGTCAGTCGCGAGGCCTGATGAGCTTCTCGACGATGCGGCGCGCCTCATCGCCTGAGCTACCCGACGACATGGCGAAGACGTGATTCGCTCCGGGGAAGGTGACGAGCTCGAAGTCGAGCCCCGCGGTCGTCGCCTCGGCCTCGAGCCTGAGCGCATCCGGATACAGGATGTCATCGGTGCCGACCAGGACCGTCGTCGGGGCCAGTCCGGCCAATGATCCGTTGACGGGGCTGAGCCGGTAGCCTTCCGGGTCGTCGCCGTGCGCCCAAGCCAGGCCGTTGGGGATGAGCGCCTTGCGGTCGAGCAGCACATCTCTGCGGTCGACGGCGGGGATGTCGGGATTCGTCAGGGTCAGATCCAACCAGGGCGAGAGCAGCACGATGTGGTCGGGCTGGGGCAGGCCCTGCTCGACGAGGCTCTGGGCGAACCCGAGAGCAAACCCGCCTCCGGCGGAGCCGCCCATCAAGACGATCGGCGAATCGGGATGCGATGCTCGCAGCTCGAGGTAGACATCCAGCATCTGCGCGTACGCCACCTGGTAACCGTGTTCGGGTGCGAGGGCATAGATCGGCATCGTGATCGTGGCGTCGGCGTTTCGGAGAATCTTGTCGAAGAAGGGCGCGTGAAGAGCCGAGGCCTCGTGCACGTACGACCCGCCGTGGATGAACAGCACCTGCGTGTCGGTCGACGCGGATGCACTGGAGAAGATCTCCGATGTCACCCCGCCGACGAGAGCCTGCGCCGCGGGTTCCGCAGCAGATGCGGCGGCGACGCGGTCGGGGACGGCCGGCTCTGACGACTGGTGGCAGCCGAAGAGCGCGAGCGATGCGAGCAGGATTCCGCACAGGAGGGCGGGCTGGCGGCGCATGGGCGGGTGAAGTCCATCTGCTCGGGACCCGCCGGAGAAGTTGACCGTGCGGAGCGAAGAATGCGATCATCGAGGTGCCCGTGAACAGGGCAACCCTAGACACCCTAATAGTGTGTGAACTCATCGCGAAGTGAAGCGGTGAAATTCCCCTGCGCGAACGTGTGTGCACCTCTAGAGAGAGTCGCTGGTGGATCTCACCCTCATCGTTGTCCTGGTCATCGTTCTGGCCCTCTTCTTCGACTTCACGAACGGTTTTCACGACACCGCCAACGCGATGGCGACACCGATCGCGACGGGCGCTCTGAAGCCTCGGATGGCCGTGGGACTCGCGGCTGTTCTCAACCTGGTCGGCGCTTTCCTCAGCACCGAGGTCGCGCGTACGATCTCGGGCGGTCTGATCAGAGAGGGCGACGGAGGAATCCAGATCACGCCGGAGATGATCTTCGCCGGCCTGATCGGAGCCGTCTGCTGGAACATGGTGACGTGGCTGTTCGGCCTTCCGTCGAGCTCGTCTCACGCACTCTTCGGCGGACTGATCGGCGCGGCGATCGTCGGTGCCGGCATCGGAAGCGTGGACTTCACCGTCCTCGTCTCGAAAGTGGTGCTTCCCGCCCTCGTCGCGCCTATCGTCGCCGGACTCGTGGCCTTCGTCGCCACTCGCCTCGCCTACGCCATCACCCGCGATCCTGCGACGGGTCGCGGACTGGGTCGCGGCAACTTCAGGTATGCGCAGATCTTCTCGTCGTCGCTCGTGGCCCTCGCGCACGGCACGAACGACGCCCAGAAGACCATGGGAGTGATCACCCTGACGCTGATCGCGACGGGAGCCCAGGCCGTGGGCACCGGGCCGGAATTCTGGGTCATCGCGGCGTGCGCCCTCGCCATCGCGCTGGGAACCTACACCGGCGGCTGGCGCATCATCAAGACGATGGGAACGGGCCTCACAGACATCAAGCCGGCCCAGGGCTTCGCAGCAGAGACGAGTACAGCCGCGACGATCCTCGCGTCGAGCCACCTGGGTTTCGCACTGTCGACCACTCAGGTCGCATCGGGGTCTGTGATCGGGTCGGGCCTCGGGCGCAAGGGCGCATCCGTGCGCTGGCGTACCGCCGGTCGAATCGGAGTCGGATGGCTCCTGACCCTTCCGGCTGCCGCTGCCGTTGGTGCGGCGGCGGCGCTCCTCGCCACCATCGGCCCGGTCGGCATCGTGATCGACGCGGTGCTCGGTCTCGCGGTGATCGTCGCCATCTTCGTCATCTCGTCGCGCGACAAGGTCACGAGCGGAACCGTCGTCAGCGAGGTCGACGCGGCCGTCGGTGCCGTGCGCACGCCGAAGGCCACCCGCAAGAACCGCAAGAAGAAGAGGCAGGCAGCGGAATGATCGACTGGGCGGCATTCGCCATCGTTGCAGCGGCGGCACTCGTGTCGGCATCCGTCGTGGTCAGCCTCTTCGCCTTCGGACTGAGGCTGCTGAATGTGGGTCGCGGCCTCGACGCCGACGATTCGCCCGGCACGATCGAGACCACACCGTCGGGCTCCGTCTCCGTCGTGAACGCTCGAGCGGGCGGACGACCTCGATGGGCGAGCGTCGCGGCCATCGCCTGCTTCGTGCTGTGCAGTGGCGCCGTGCTCTTCGGCATCTACCTGATCGTGCCGTTCTTCCACGCGTCCTGAGACAGGTGGGGCTAAGGTCATGGCCATGGATGCAACTCCGGCTATATCCGAGCTCGTCAAGGCTGTGCGAGACGGCTTCGATTCGGGGCGCACGCTGTCGCTTCGGTGGAGGCTGCAGCAGCTCGACGGGCTCCGAGCCTTCCTCGTCGAGCGCGGACCCGAGCTGGAGCGGGCGCTTCGTGACGACCTGGCGAAGAATTCCACCGAGTCGCAGCTGACAGAGATCGGCGTCGTCCTCGCCGAGGTATCGCACACCATCTCGAGGCTGAGGTCCTGGCTTCGCCCTCGCCCCGTGGCGGTTCCGCTCGCGCTCGCGCCCGCGTCAGCATCCGTGATCCTCGAGCCTCTCGGTGTCGTGCTCATCATCTCGCCGTGGAACTACCCGCTCCAGTTACTCCTGTCACCGCTCGTCGGCGCTCTCGCCGCCGGCAACGCGGTCGTGCTCAAACCGAGCGAACTCGCTCCCGCCACATCGGCCGTGATCGCACGTTTCCTGCCGCGCTATCTCGACGATCGTTCGATCGTCGTCATCGAGGGCGGGGTAGCCGAGACGACCGAGCTGCTGGCCGAGCGCTTCGACCACATCTTCTACACGGGCAACGCCAGGGTTGCGCGCATCGTGTCCGCCGCCGCTGCGAAGAACCTCACGCCCGTCACGCTGGAGCTCGGCGGAAAGTCGCCCGTGTACGTCGACGACACAGTCGACATCGTCGCGGCGGCGAAGCGCATCGCCTGGGGAAAATTCCTGAACGCCGGTCAGACGTGCGTCGCGCCCGACTATGTGCTGGCGACGCCGGATGTGGCGGGTCGGCTGGTCGAGGCTCTGCGAGGGGCGATCGCCTCGCTCTACGGAGAGGATCCACGCCGCACGACAGATTTCGGTCGCATCGCGACCGACGCTCAGTTCGACCGTCTGAGCGCCCTCGTGAATGGGCGCACGGCCGCCATCGGAGGGGGATCCGATGAAGCGGAGCGCTACATCGAGCCGACCGTCCTGACCGACGTCGATCGGACCGACGACGTCATGGCACAGGAGATCTTCGGTCCGATCCTCCCGATCGTGTCCGTCACCGGTCTCGACGATGCCATCGTCTACATCCGCTCGGGAGAAAAACCGCTCGCGCTGTATGCCTTCACCAACGACAAGGCGGCACGGCGCAGACTCTTGACCGAGACGTCGTCGGGAGCGGTCGGCTTCGGCGTGACCGTTGCTCACCTGAGCGTGCCCGGACTGCCATTCGGGGGAGTCGGCGAGAGTGGATCCGGCAGCTACCACGGCAGGCGGAGCGTCGAGACGTTCAGCCACGAGAAGGCCGTGCTGTCGAAACCGCTGAGACCCGACACCCTGGGCCTCGTTTACCCGCCGTACACGCCCAAGCGAGCCTCCTTCATCCGGGGTCTGCTGCGCCGGCTGAGCTAGGCTGGCTTGCTGGGGCCACGAACCCCGTTGACAAGCAATGGAGCTGATATTCACATGGAGAATGCCCCGACGACCGCGCCCACGACGGCTGCCGAGAGACTCGCCGCGCAGACCTCGGCCGAGACGGCGGCCAAGCCCTCGACGGCCACTCGTTTTCGCACCGAGACCGATTCGCTCGGCAGCGTCGAGATACCCTTCGATGCTTTCTGGGGTGTGCACACGGCTCGAGCGCTCGAGAACTTCCCGATCAGCCGTCGGCCCATCTCCGTCTATCCCGACCTGATCGACGCCCTCGTCATCGTCAAGCAGGCCGCCGCCAGAGCCAACGTCGAGATCGGAGTACTCGCCCCGGAGAAGGGGGCCATGATCGAGGCCGCCTGCGAGGCGATCCGCCAGGGCGAGTACCACGATCAGTTCGTCGTGGGCGTGATCCAGGGCGGCGCCGGAACCTCGACGAATATGAACACCAACGAGGTGATAGCCAACGTCGCCCTCCAACTCGCTGGCGAGGAGAAGGGCAGTTACGAGCTGCTGCATCCACTCGACGATGTCAATCGCAGCCAGAGCACGAACGACACCTACCCGACCGCCGTCAAACTCGCCCTGTGCTTCTCGCTGAAGCGGCTGCTGGTCGAGCACGCGCTCATGCGCGACTCCTTCGCCGCAAAGGGCAGAGAGTTCGCCGGCGTGCTCAAGGTCGGGCGAACCCAGCTGCAGGACGCCGTGCCGATGACCCTCGGCCAGGAGTTCCACGGCTTCGCGACCACGCTCACCGAAGACCTCGACCGCCTGGAGGAGACCGTCCCGCTGCTCTGGGAGATCAATCTCGGCGCGACGGCCATCGGCACGGGGATCACCGCCGACCCGCGGTACGTCGAGTCCGTGCGCGCACACCTCAGCGCCCTCACCGGCTACGAGCACATCACCGCCGCCGATCTCATCGAAGCGACCAGTGATGCGGGTGTCTTCATGCAGCTCTCGGGAATTCTGAAGCGCAGCGCCATCAAGCTGTCGAAGATCTGCAACGACCTCCGGCTCCTCTCCAGCGGGCCCCAGGCCGGTTTCGGCGAGATCAACCTTCCGCCGAGGCAGGCGGGTTCCAGCATCATGCCCGGCAAGGTGAACCCCGTCATTCCCGAGGTGGTCAATCAGATCGCCTTCTCTGTCGCGGGCGCGGATCTGACCGTCACCATGGCGGCGGAGGGCGGCCAGCTGCAGCTGAACGCCTTCGAGCCGGTCATCGCCCACTCGCTCTTGCAGAGCCTGGCGTGGATGAGACAGGGGTGCCGCACCCTCCGTATCAACTGCATAGACGGCATCACCGCCAATCACGAGCGCCTCGACGCCATGGTCGCGTCGAGTGTCGGCGTCGTCACCGCGCTGACGCCGTACATCGGCTACTCCGCGGCATCCTCGTTGGCGCACGCGGCCCTTCTCACGAAACGCAACATCGCCGATCTCGTCGTCGAAGCCGGGCTGATGGACAGGGAGCGCGTGCAGAAGCTGCTCTCTCCCGCCCGACTCAGCGGGCTGGAACCGGTGACGGATGTGATCCAGGTGATCGCGCAGGCCGAGGCCGAAGCGGCTACGAAGGAGCCTCGGTAGCCTTCTGCGCCGCCTCGCGCAGCATCTGCGAGAGGCGGCGCAGCTCGCGTCCCTCTGCGAGATCGGCCGACAGACGGCGGGCCAGGATGCCGTTGCGCGCCGTATCGCGCAGCGGGATCTGGATGGCCTCCTCGGCCGGCAGCCCGGCCAGGAGCTGGCGCGCGCGGGTCAACTCGGCGTCCACTTCGACGCCGAGCATCAGCACCGCCGACGAGATGTACAGCCAGATGAGCGCGGCGATCGGAACGCCGAGCCACCCGTACAGGCGGTCGTAGTTCGCAAACGTCGCGAGATAGAGACTGAAGGCGACGGCTGCGAGGGTCCAGATGGCCACGGTGAACGTGGCACCCACCGAGAGCCAGCGCAGGCGCGGTCGATGGAGGTTCGGCGTTCCGTAGTAGAGGAATCCGACCGTGAAGATCGCGACCAGGGCGAGGGGAATCCATTTGAGCACCGACCAGAGCTCGGCGATGATCTCCGGCCAACCGAGGGACGCGGCGAGAGCATCCGCCACCGACGGAGTGATGGCCACGATAAGGCCGATGACGAGGTAGCACGCGATGAGCCCCGCGGCGACGCCCAGCATCAGCACGCGGTTCTTCGTCAGTCGGCGTCCTTCTTCGACCCCGTACACGTTGTTCATGGCCCGGCCGAACGCGGTGGCGAATCCTGACACCGTCCAGAGCGTGAGCACGGTGCCGACGAGGAGGGCCCAGCCCGAGTTCGGAAGGAGCGAGAGCTGGTCGAAGATCGCACGCACGGCCGTCGAGGTCTCGGACTGCGAGAGGCGTCCGACCACGTCGAGGATGAGCTCGATGGTGGCGCCACGGCTGTCGAACAGGGCGAGTCCCGAGACGATGGCGAGCGCTGCCGGAAAGAGCGACAGGGCGGAGAAGAAGGTGATCGACGCGGCGGCGTCGATGTCGCGATGCAGGATGAACCCGTGCCACGTTCGACGAATCGCGTAGCGCGTGGCGCGGCGGTCGAGCTGCCTGCGGGTGGGAAGGGGATCACCCGCGCTCGTCATGCTTCGATAGTAGAGGCTGGCCGGAGAGCCGCTGCGGCACCGCCTAGCATGGCCGTATGTTCACCACCGAGCCAACGTCGTCTCAGCTCGCTCTCGAGCACCTCCGATCAGAATTGGGCGAGGCTGTGTCGCTCGACCCCGTGCTTCTCCAGTCCGTGCGCACCGACAAGTCGGGATGGGTTGCGCCAGGCAGCCCTCTCGCGGTGGTTCTCGCGCGGTCGACGCAAGATGTTCAATCGGCGATGCGGATCGCCAGCCGATTCCGGATTCCCGTCGTGCCGCGGGGTGCGGGCACCGGGCTGGCGGGGGGAGGAGTCGGCACCGACGGCGCCCTCGTCATCTCGACCGAGCGCATGAACGAGATCCTCGAGATCAACCCGGCCGATGAGCTCGCCGTGGTGCAGGCGGGCGTCATCAACCAGCACCTGAGCGACGCCACCGCTCCGCACGGCCTGGTGTTCTCTCCTGATCCGGCGTCCAAGGCCATCTCGACGATCGGGGGCAATATCGCCACGAACGCCGGCGGGCTCCTCTGCGCGAAGTACGGCGTCACCCGAGAAGCCATACTGGGCCTCGTCGTCGTCCTCGCCGACGGGTCGTTGCTTCGGACGGGGCGGCGCAGTGTGAAGGGTGTCACCGGCTTCGATCTCACGGCCCTGCTCACCGGATCGGAGGGCACGCTCGGTGTCATCGTCGAGGCGACGGTGCGCCTCAGACCGATACCGGCCGGCGACATCGTCACCCTCGGGGCGTTCTTCACCGACGTCCGTGCCGGCGCGGCCGCGGCCGCAGCCATCACGGCCGCCCTCATCAGACCCGCCGTGATGGAACTCATGGACCACGCGTCGCTCGTCGCCATCGACGCGTACACCGGCACACGCCTCTCTGAGGGAGGGGGCGCGTACCTGCTCGTGCAGACCGATGCGCGGGGCGCGGCAGACGAGGCGTCGGCGATCTCGACGATCCTGACGGGCCTGGGCGCCGATGTGCGCCTGGCGCGCGATGCCGAGGAGGGGGAGGCGCTCCTCGCCGTTCGCCGGAACTTCCACCCCGCGCTGGCATCCGTCGGCGAGGTGCTCATCGAAGACATCTGCGTTCCCCGATCGCACCTCGCCGAGATGTTCGCCGCGATCGACGAGATCTCGCGTCGGCACGGTATCGCGATCCCCACGATCGCTCACGCGGGTGACGGCAATCTGCATCCCAACTTCGTCGTGCCGCCACGGGCCCCATCGTCGATCTCGGGATCCGAAGGCCAGAGCGAGCAGGAGGTGCCGGCATCCGTCTGGGCCGCCGCCGACGAGCTCTTCGTCGCGGCGATGGAGCTCGGAGGAACGCTCACGGGAGAGCACGGAGTGGGCGTACTCAAGAAGCGGTGGCTCGAGAACGAGCTCGGGCCGCAGAGTCTCGAGTTGCAGCGGGGCATCAAGGCCGTCTTCGATCCTCTGTCGATCATGAATCCCGGAGCGGTCTTCTGACGCGCGGTTCTCCCCGAAGAGGTGCCGTGCCGCTAGGATCGGTGGCCTGTCACCGATGAGGAGCATTGTGTCCCAGCATTATCAGCCCGGCTACTATCCCCAGCAGGCCGAGCCTGCATTCGCCCCTCAGCTCCAGCAGGCCGAGAACCCGGTCTACGCCGAGCACGCGGTGTGGTCTGCGCCGACCCCTCCCGCCCAGAAGTCCACCGGACTGGTGCTCTCGATCATCGGCATCAGCGTGCTCGGATTCGTCTTCCTGGCCGTGCTCGCGTACGTCGCGATCGGGCTCGGACCGTTCGCGCTCGTCGTCTGCGGACTCGTCGCACTGATTCCTCTCGCCGTGGTGATCCTCACGATCACGTGGATCGACCGCTGGGAGCCGGAACCGCGCGGCGCCCTGTGGTTCGCCTTCCTCTGGGGAGCGGCAGCCTCGGTCGCCATCGCCCTGCTCGTGGGTCTCGGCATCCAGCTCGCTGTCTACTACGCGACGCAGGGTCAGGGAGGCGTGGGCGACTTCTTCTCCGCAGTCATCCAGGCGCCCCTGGTCGAGGAGAGCGCGAAGGGCCTTGGCGTGCTGATCCTCTTCTTCGTGCTTCGTCGTCACTTCGATGGCCCGATCGATGGGCTCGTCTACGGCGCCACCGTCGCCGCGGGCTTCGCCTTCACCGAGAACATCCTCTACTTCGGCTCGTCGCTGATCGAGTCCGGCGGTATCGGCCTCGGCTTTACCTTCTTCCTGCGCGGCATCATGTCGCCCTTCGCCCACGTGATGTTCACGGCGTGCACCGGCGTCGCGCTGGGCTTCGCGTCGCAGAAGAAGGGCTGGCTGCCCGGCATCGGGTTCTTCTTCATCGGCCTGGTTCCGGCCGTCTTGTTGCACGCGCTGTGGAACGGCTCCTCCTTCATCGTCGAGGGACTCGGCGGCTTCTTCCTCGTCTACGCGATCGTGCAGGTCCCGCTGTTCGCCCTCGCCATCGTGGCGGTCGTCTTCCTGCGCAAGCGCGAGGCGGCGCTCACCCGCGTTCGTCTCGAGGAGTATGCATCCGCCGGGTGGTTCACGCCGGAAGAGGTCTCGATGCTCTCGACGGGTGCAGGCAGGCGACAGGCTCGTGCGTGGGCCGCGGCCCAGGGCGGCGACAAGGGCCGCGTGATGCGGCGCTTCACGCAGGATGCGACGCGCCTGGCCTTCGCGCGCCAGCGCGTCGTCACCGGGCGCGATGGCATCGGCGGCCAGCGAGACGAAGCAGATCTGCTGCAGGCTGTGACCGCGGACAGGGCATCGCTGCTTGCGTCGGGTCCGTCGCCTAGTGCCCTCGCCCAACAGCAGCCCTACCAGCAGCAGCAGCAGCCCTCGGAGCAGTACGGCGGTCCCCACGAGCCGCGGCAGGGGCCGCCCGTCATCTGAGCGCACGGACCGGGGACTGAGACCCGAGTAAACTAGATGGCCGCTGTCAAGGAGTGTCTATTCGTGGTTTCAACCGAGCTCGCCCAGGAACGCCGCTATGTCGAGGAGCTGTACGCGCGTCTCGACGCGCTGAGGGTGGAAGCCCGCACTTCCCTCGAGCGGGTACGACGCGACGACGTGGGCGGAAATCACCAGAGCCGTTCCGAGCGCGACGCCTATGCGCGCCTCTACGAGGACCGCATCGCTCAGCTCGACGAGGTCGACGACCGGCTCGCGTTCGGCAGGCTCGAGCTGACCGACGGCGCCGACTCAGACGATGGCTCTCCGTTCCGGTACATCGGTCGCATCGGGCTGCGCGATGAACAGCTGAAACCCATCCTCCTCGACTGGCGTGTGCCCCAGGCCGCCGCGTTCTACCAGGCCACCGCGGCGACGCCTCTCGGCGCACGGGCGAGGCGTCACCTCATCACCGAGGGACGCACGGTCACCCGCATCGACGACGAGATCTTCGATGCCGAACTCCTCGTCGAGCAGGCTGACTCGCTGCAGGGCGAGGCTGCCCTGCTCGCGGCCCTCACCAGTCAGCGGACCGGCCGCATGAGCGACATCGTGGCCACGATCCAGGCCGAGCAGGACAGGATCATCAGGTCGGAGCTCGGGGGAGTGCTCGTCGTCCAGGGCGGGCCGGGCACGGGCAAGACCGCCGTCGCTCTGCACCGGGCCGCCTACCTGCTCTACTCGCATCGTGAGCGACTCGCGTCATCCGGTGTTCTCGTCGTCGGGCCGTCGCGGGCATTTTTGCAATACATCGAGGCGGTTCTGCCGAGCCTCGGCGAGACCGGCGTGGTCGTCTCGAGTGTCGGCGGCCTGTATCCGGGTCTCGAGGCCGTCCACGACGACGCGCCGGAGACCGCGCGGGTGAAGGGCGCCGCCGAGATGGCCGGTGTCATCAAACGGGCCGTGCGCTCCCGGCAGCGCGTGCCACTCGAGGCGATCGACCTCGACGTCAACGGCGAGCGACTCACGCTCGAGCCCGGGCTCATCTCCGCCGCCATGAACCGCGCGTGGGAGACCCGCAAGCCGCACAACGAGGCGCGCGTCGTCTTCGTCAAGAGCGCGCTCAACCAGTTGAGTCGGCTGCTCGCCGACCAGCTGCGTTCGCATGGCAACACGGTCGACGACGCCGACCAGGCGGTGCTGCGCGAAGACCTCCGCACCTCGCACGATGTTGTGGTGGCGCTGAACACGGCCTGGTTGCCGCTCACACCGGAAAAGCTGTTGCAGGATCTCTACGCGCGGCCGCAGTGGCTCGCATCGCTGACTCCGTCGTGGTCGGACGAGAAGCGTGCACTCCTGCGCCGCGACCGTGACGCGGCATTCACCATCTCCGATGTACCCCTGCTCGACGAGGCGGCTGAGCTCCTCGGCGAGTACAACGCGCAGAACGCCGCCCTGAAGCGCGAGGAGAAGCTGCAGAAGAAGCGCGATATCGAGAACGCCGAGAACGCTATCCGCAACATGCAAGTCGAGGGCCTCGTGCACGCGGAGGACCTCGCCGCGGGTTTCGCCGAGCGCAGTGTGCGGGGAACCACGGCCGAACAGGCGGCCGCCGACCGAACGTGGACCTACGGTCACATCGTGGTCGACGAGGCACAGGAGCTGTCGCCCATGCAGTGGCGCGTCCTCGCGCGTCGCTGCCCCCTGCGGTCGTTCACCGTCGTCGGCGACATGGCGCAGGCGAGCGCAGCGGCCAGTGCGCGCAGCTGGCAGGATGCCGTGCAGCCGTTGGTCGGATCGTCGCCCCTCGGCGAGCGGTGGCGGCTCGAGGAACTCACCGTCAACTACCGCACTCCCGCACAGATCGCGCTCGAGGCCGAGGCGATGGCCGAGAAGAACCGTCTGCCGATAACACGTGCCACGGCCGTTCGAGAGAGCGAGTGGCCCGTCACGACGACGACCGTCGAACTCCGTCCCGCCGGTCGGCCCGTCGACCCCGATGCGCTCGGAGACGCGGTGATCACGGTGATCGAAGACGATCGAGACATCGACGACCGCGGAACGGTGGCGGTCATCGCCCCCGAGGCCACGGTCGATGCGCTGTACCCGGCCCTGTCCGAGTCGTTCGGCCGTGACATCGGGCTCGGAGCCCAGGGCCTCAACCGTGCGATCGCGGTGCTGACCGCACAGGATGCGAAGGGCTTGGAGTTCGACTCGGTCGTCGTCGTCGACCCCGACGGTATTCTCGCCGAGTCGAGCCGCGGGGCATCCGGGCTCTACGTGGCGATGACCAGGCCGACTCAGCGCCTGCATCTCGTGCGTCCTGTCTGATCGTCTCGATTACCCCCTGAGAGAACGCTTTTGACCCGCGCACCCCGAGAGCGGTTGGATGGTGCCATGACCGAAAACATGAACACCAAGCCCGAGATCGACTTTCCCGAGGGGCCCGCTCCCACCGAGCTGGTCATCGAGGACATCGTCGTCGGTGACGGCGCAGAAGCCACGCCTGGAGCAACCGTCGAGGTGCACTACCTGGGTGTCGAGTACGAGACCGGCGAGGAGTTCGACTCGTCGTGGGGTCGGGGCGAGACCATCAGCTTCCCCCTCAACGGCCTCATCGCCGGATGGCAGGAGGGCATTCCGGGAATGAAGGCGGGCGGGCGCCGCAAGCTCACCATTCCTCCTCACCTTGCATACGGTCCCGCCGGCGGGCACTTCCTCGGCGGCAAGACGCTCGTCTTCGTCATCGATCTGATCAGCGTCCCGTAGCGTTCGCTCGGGTAACCGCGACGGCGGGGCGTGGGGCCATTCGGCTCCACGCCCCGCCCTCGCCGGCGGCCGACTCAGGGTGTGGGCGCGAGTGAGTCGTATTCCCTCAGCGATCGGTGAAGGCGTACCGCCGCGAGCGAGAACAGCACCACGATGGCCCCGCCGAGAAGCGGGGGCAGCCAGAGCAGCGCGGTCGCCGCGGCGAGACCGACATACGCGTCGCCGAGGCGCGGCCCTCCGGTGACCACCACCGTGAAGACGCCCTGGATGCGACCGCGCATGACGTCGGGAACGGCGGACTGCATCATGGTCTGACGGAAGATGGAGCTGACGTTGTCCGAGGCACCGGCACCGGCCAGCGCCAGGCTCGCCAGGGCGAGCGCGGGCAGGTTCGCGTCGTCGAAAGACGACGCGATTCCGCCTGAGCGGCCGTGATCCATCACGAGAAGCACCAGACCGAATGCCCCGATGAAGGCACCGTAGACGGCGACAGCGCGAGCTATGGCTCGGCCCTGGAGGCGTACGTGGCCCAACCTTCCCGAGAAGACCGACGAGAGCAGGGCGCCGACCGCGAAGGCGGCCGAGAGGATGCCCACGGTGATCGCGCCGCCGCCGATCAGCAGAGCGCCTACGGCCGGGAACACGACCCTCGGCATCCCGAACGTCATGGCCACGATGTCGATGAGGAACGACATGCGGATGTTGGGCGCCCGTTTCAGAAACGCCAGGCCCTCCCAGACGGCGGCGAAGCCGGCGCGGCGGCTTCCGCCCTCCGGAATGATGCGAGGAAGCGTCACGACCCCGGTGAATGCGGCGACGAAGAGGATGACATCGACCGTGTACGTCCACTGGAATCCCACCGTGGCCACGAGCACACCCGCCAGAGCGGGGCCGACGGTCACCTGCACACCGAAGCTGATGCCCCCGAGTGCCGACGCGGCGGGAAGCAGCTCGGGCGACAGCAGCCTGGGCACGATCGCCGAGCGGGTCGCACCGATCACGGTCGTCGCGACAGCCGTGATGGTCGTGAGCGCATAGAACATCCATAGTTCGTCGATGCCGTTCCACGCCAGGAGAGCGAGTCCGACCGTGGACCCCCAGGCGAGGAACTCGGCCACGAGCACCACGGTACGACGGTCGAAACTGTCGGCGAGAACGCCCCCGTACACACCAGCGACGATCATCGGAACGAGAGCGAAGACGCCGACGAGGGAGACCGCCGTCGTCGAGCCGGTGATGTCGTAGATGTGCAGGCCGACCGCGATGACGGTCATCTGGCCGCCGATTCCCGCGATGAGGCCGCCGAGCCAGAGACGGAAGAACGCCGGGCTGCGGCGGAACGGGGCGAGATCGACGAAGTGTGTTCGCCGAGTGGGTGTGTCAGACGGAGACGTGCTCACTGCGCGGGGGATCCGATCGTGGGGGCTGATGGTCGATGAACGGCGATGTCTCGCTACGCCGTTCGGTTGAGTGTGCGGCCCATGATCGCCGAGATGAGGGCATCGACAGGCTCCGCCGGAGCCGCCGGGTTGCGGAGGAGAGTCAGATCGACCTCGCCCAGCACGGGCAGGTCGAAGCGATTGCCGACCACGACCAGATCGTCGGGAATGAGCGACCGGGGAAAGACCGCGACGCCGAGACCCGCTCGCACTGCGGCCAGAAGACCGTTCACCTCCCGCGTGTTGCAGGTGATGCGCCAGCGCCGACCAGCCTGCTCCAGCGCCTCGATCGCACTCGTCCGGCTGACAGTCGTTCCCTGGTAGGTGATGAGCGGCACCGGTGCACCGAGCTCGACGATCGTCTTCTCTTGTCCGACCCAGACGAGCTGGTCCCGCCTCACCACCGTCCCGTCTGTCGTCTCGGGCTTCTGTTTGATGAAGATGAGATCGAGCGAACCGGCGTGCAGTTTGCGAAAGAGCGGCCCCGACTGGTCGACGGTGAGCTCGAGGTTGATCTGCGGATAGAGCTGGCGGAAGTGCCGGAGTATGCGGGGGAGCTGCGTGATCGCCAAGTCGTCGGCGGCACCGAACCGGAGCTTTCCCTTCATCGCCGAGCCGCTGAAGTAGTCATCGGCGGCGCTGTGGGCCGCGAGGATCGTGCGCGCGAACCCGGCCATCGCATCCCCGTTGTCGGTCAGCGACACGTCGCGCGTGTCTCGGGCGACGAGCAGGCGGCCAGAGGCCTGCTCGAGTCGCCTGACGTGCTGGCTCACGGTGGGTTGGCTGATGCCCAGACGCTGGGCGGCAACCGTGAAGCTCGAGGTCTCGGCGACGGCGAGGAAGGTGCGGAGGAGAGTGGGGTCGAACACGGGTCTCATTCGGAAAAGTAATGGGAGTTATAGGGTCAATTTACTCGGGGAATGACTGGGGGTGGCAATAGCGTTGAGGAATCGGATGCTCGGCATCCCCATTTCATACGCAACCGCTTTCGTTATCTCGCACTTGGATTATTCGTGACACCCCCTCCCTCCGACCCGTTTCCCGTAACCGCCCCCATGCCCGTGCTGACCTCGGCACCGCCATGGAAAGACACCTTCTCCTCACTGAGAGTCCCCAACTTCCGACTCTTCACCTCCGCCAATATCGTCGCCATGACGGCCCTCTGGATCCAGCGGATCGCCCAGGACTGGCTGGTACTCGAACTCTCCGGAAGCGTCGCCGCCGTCGGCCTGACCGTCGCTCTGCAGTTCGCACCGATGCTGTTCCTCGGGCTCTACGGTGGCGTGCTCGTCGACCGCTACTCGAAGCGGATGCTGCTGGCGATCACGCAGAGCGTCTCGCTGCTCGCCAGTGTCGCCTTGGCGGTGCTGGCGCTCACCGGAGTGGTCGAGGTATGGCACATCATGCTCGTCGCACTCGTCGTGGGTCTCGCCACGGTGATCGACAACCCCACCCGCCAGGTCTTCGTGAACGAACTCGTCGGGCCGAAGTATCTGCGCAACGCCATCAGCCTCAACTCGTCGGTCTTCCAGCTCGGCGCATTGATCGGGCCGGCGATCGGCGGGGTGCTGCTCGTCTCGGTCGGCGCCGGATGGTCGTTCGCGATCAACGCCGTCGCGTGCCTGGGTGTGGTGATCACGGTCTTGATGCTGAATTCCGCCACCCTGTACCCGGCTCCCGTAGCCCCGCGGGCCAAGGGTCAGCTCAAGGAGGGCCTGTCGTACGTCTTGGCCAAGCCCACGATCCTCTGGACTGTCGTCATGGTGGCGTTCGTCGCGGTCTTCGCCCTCAACATGCCCGTGCTGCTCGCGGCCTACGCCTCGGATGTCTTCGACAGCGGACCCGGGGGATACGGTCTGTTCAACTCGCTCGTCGCCGTCGGTGCGCTGGCCGGCGCGGTGCTCTCGACCCGCCGGACGAGCATCCGGCTTCGGGCCGTGGTGATCACCGGCCTCGCCTGGGGAACCGTTCAGGCGATCGTCTCCGGTGCTCCCACCGAGCCCGTGGTCTGCGTGCTTCTCGTTGTGGTGGGGTTCTGCACGTTGCAGTTCCTCACGGGAGCGAACCAGCTCATCCAGCTGTCGAGCAACGTGTCTATCCGCGGCCGCGTCATGTCGGTCTACGTCCTGGTGCTGCTCGGTGGCCAGGCGCTCGGTGGCCCGCTCATGGGGTGGCTCGTCGAGAGCTACGGCGCCCCGTTCGGCATGCTCGTGTCGGGGGTGGTGCCCGCTGTCGCCGCGCTCGTCGTGGGCGTCGTGCTCGCTCGAAGCGGTCGATTCACCCTTCGGCTGCGCCGTCGCCTGCCGCTCCTCGCGATCGTTCAGCACTAGCCGACCGGCTCTCGATCGATCTGCTAGAATCACAAGGTTGCCGTCTAACGGCCGCGGATAAAGAGAGCCCGCACATACTGTGACGGGCACCGCGCAATGAGGAGAAAGGGGATCACCAACTATGGCTCTTGAAGCTGATGTCAAGAAGGCGATCATCGAAGAATACGCAACTCACCCCGGTGACACCGGATCCCCCGAGGTCCAGGTCGCGATGCTCACGCGTCGCATCAAGGACCTCACGGAGCACCTCAAGGAGCACAAGCACGACCACCACTCGCGTCGTGGACTCCTGCTCCTGGTCGGACAGCGTCGCCGCCTGCTGGGTTACCTGGCCGATGTCGAGATCGGGCGCTACCGCGCGCTGATCGAGCGTCTGGGCCTGCGTCGATAGTTCGCCGCATTTCTTGACGATGGGCCGTTCTCCCCGAGGGGAGAACGGCCCATTCGCATGTGTGGCGGTGTCTGGCTCTCAGACGCGGTCGTCGTCGCCGAGCTCGTCGGCACTCTCGGCCTTGTAGTCCTCGTCGTCGAGATCGTCGTTCGTCTCATCCGGATCGTCGATCTGCAGAGTGTCGATACTCTCCTCGACACTGAACTCCGTGTCCGTGCCGTCGAGCAGATCCTCGTCGAGGGACTCCTCATCGTCGACCGAGGGATCGCCCGGGTTCGTGAATTCGGCGTCGCCCCTGTCGTCGAGTTCGCTCGATACCTCGAGCAGGTCCTCGTTGCCGTCGTTGTTGCTACTCTCGTCCAGTTCTCTGTCAGTCATATCTCGACTCTAGAACAGAGCATGCACACGATCCACCAAGACTTGTGCGGCAGTATCGAGTCATGTTCCGACGCCATCCCGTGCTCTCTCTGCTCACGGTTCTCTACCTGGCCGGCGTCGCATGGGTCACACTCGGTCCGGAGCCCTACGATGCGGGCACGAGCAGCGTTCTCTGGCGCTTCCTCGACTTCTTCGAACGCTACGAGGCCACCGACTGGATCACCTTCGACAGGGTCGAGTTCGTCGCGAATATCGCGATGTTCATCCCCCTGGGTGTCTTCTTCGTTCTGCTGTTCGGTCGTCGGCGCTGGTGGCTCGCGATCCTCCTCTGCGCGGCGATCTCGTGCGCCATCGAGATCTGGCAGGGCGCACTCCTCCCGACGCGGGTCGCCGATCTCGACGATGTGCTGGCGAACACCTCCGGCGGCACCATCGGCGTGGTGCTCGGCGTCGTGCTGATGTCGGTGTCGCTCGCGCGGCGCGGCCGGCGTGGACGAGTTCGCGCACGAGCCGCGCAGGCGCTTGGATAGACGAATGAGATTCCTTTCGTTCGGCCGTGTCAACAACCCCGAGCTCGCGAAGACCGACCAGGGTGCGGGATCGCTCGACGACTACCTCTACGACCTGATACCCCGCAATCAGAAGGTGCGCATCCAGCTGGCCGACAGCGATCCCTGTCAGGACGCGCTGCGCGCGGTCCTCGACCAGGGAGTGACCGAGACCGAGGCCTTCATCTCGCGACGCAGCGTCGACGACGAACGAACGGATGCGCCGACGCCCGTGCGGCTCTTCGTGAACCAGCGGCCCTCCCCGGTCGTCGGCTTCATACCCCGCGGTCTCGAGGCTCCGGTCGAAGCCGCACTCGGTCGGCTCGTCGATTCGGGCAAGTCGACCCGTATGAAGGCCACGATCCGACAGACCAAGAACGGCCTGCGGGTCGATCTGGCTATCGGCCTGACTCGCTGAGCCATTCCGCATCTCGCTCTTCCTTCCCGAATGCCGGGGGAGTTGAATGGCTCCATGGTCATCGGCGATCGCAGAGAGTCGGACGTGCCCGACAAGCACGATGCGGGTGCGGGCTCCCTCGCCGACTACACCTACAATCTCTTCCCCCGGTTCACCAGCGTCACGTTGAAGGTCGCCGGCAGCTCACCCTTCCAGAACGAGTTGACCGAGCTTCAGGAGGCGCTGGTTTCTCCGACGGACGCATTCGTCGAGCGCCGTCCGCCGGCCGAGGATCGCGTAGACGCCCCGATGCCGGTGCGTCTCTGGATGGGCTCGGAGCTCAGCGGCGTCGTAGGCTTCGTGCCTCGTGGCCTCGAGGCACCGGTCGACGCCTGCCTGGGGCGGTTGTCCGACAGGGGCAAGGCGCCCCGCATCCCGTGTGACATCGTCGTCACTCGGCACGGACTCCGTGTCGTACTCCGGATGGGCCGCGCCTACTGACGGTCGGGCCAGCGTGCTCGGACGTGCTTGGATTGAGCAATGCCCGCACCCCGCAGAAAGCTCTCCCTCCTCGTGTGGGAGCCGTTTCTCCTGGGCATCGTTGTCGTCGCCGCCCTGGCTGCTTCGATGACGTCGCGTGTGCCTGTGGTGGGCACCGTGATCGGAATCGTCGCGGTCGTCGTGGCCGTGCCGGCCATCGTGCAGATCGTGCGCCTCGGGGTTCGAAGCGGGCGAGATCGCAATTCCGCGTCACGACTCGTGAGGCTCGACGGATTCGACCTGCGGGAGATCGCTGTCGACGGCGTGCTCATGCTCGACGAGAGCAACCGGCGTCAGGACTCCATCGACCTCGCGCTCGGCTGGACCGATCCCGCCCTGACCGTCGTGCTCTGGCCCGGAGCGACCCGCTGGCTCGGCCGTGAGCTCCGGGTCGAGGCGTACTTCGCAGGTGGGCCGACGCCCGCTCGCGCGGGATTCCTTCCTCGGGGGACCGGCGCATCCATCGGGAAGACCCTCGAGGCCCTCCGAGACGAGGGAGTGCTCGTGACGGTGCCCGCACGAGTCTTCGGCGACGGCAAGCTGCCCGATCCGTCTCGACCGTTCACCCGTCTGTCTCGCCCGCTTACGGTCGAGGTCGGCCGACCCGCCGAAGGCGCAATCGACGCTATCCGGCTGCATTGAGCACACGCCTGCTAAGATCAGCCTGTTGCCCCTCGTGGGCAATGCGAACAAATAAATACACGAGCATCAAATGCGGAGCAGGCCGGCAGGACGCTGGTCACCGGTGGTGGGTTTCGGAACGCGAGAAGTGGTCCGAGGTTTTCTACTGTTGGCCAGACATGCGCCCCATGCTCTGATGGTTCTGACGAATCCCTCGGATTCGATAAGGCGCGTACGTGCACGGGTCTCGCAATCGGCGAGCACCCGCATGTCGCTCTGTCACCCCACTCCGCTGTACGCATCGCGAGAGCCCACACGGGGCCGCGAATTCTCTTCGCCTGCATGGCGGGAGACAACACATAAGGAGAAACCCCCATATGGAGGGTCCAGAAATCAAATTCGCCGAAGCCGTTATCGATAACGGCAAGTTCGGCACCCGCACGGTCCGCTTCGAAGCGGGACGTCTGGCACAGCAGGCACAGGGCGCCGTCGCGGCCTACCTCGACGAGGAAACCATGCTGCTGAGTGCCACCAGCATCGGAAAGCACCCGAAGGACAACTTCGACTTCTTCCCGCTCACCATCGATGTCGAAGAGCGCAGCTACGCCGCGGGAAAGATCCCCGGATCGTTCTTCCGCCGTGAGGGACGTCCCTCGACCGAGGCCATCCTGGTCTGCCGCCTGATCGACCGCCCCCTGCGCCCGTCGTTCGTCAACGGCCTCCGCAACGAGGTCCAGGTCGTCATCACGGTGCTCAGCATCGCGCCCGATGAGTTCTACGACACCCTGGCGATCAACGCGGCCTCCGCATCGAGCCAGATCTCGGGCATCCCGTTCTCGGGCCCCATCGCCGGCGTACGCCTGGCACTGATCGGTGACCAGTGGGTCGCCTTCCCCAAGTACTCGCAGCTCGAAGAGGCCGTGTTCGACCTGACCGTCGCCGGCCGCGTCGTCACCGACGCCCAGGGCAACCAGGACGTCGCGATCATGATGGTCGAGGCCGAGGCCACCGAGAACAGCTGGAACCTGATTCAGGCCGGCGCCACGAAGCCGAACGAGGAGATCGTGGCCCAGGGCCTCGAGGCCGCCAAGCCGTTCCTCAAGCAGCTCGTCGAGGCCCAGGCCTCGCTCGCCGCGCAGGTGAACAAGCCCGTCCGCGAATACCCCGTGTTCCCCGCCTACAGCCAGGCTGGATACGACGCGGTCGCAGAACTCGCGTACGACGAGCTCGTCTCGATCTACCAGATCGCCGACAAGACCGAGCGCCAGGATGCAGACGACGCACTGAAAGAGCGCGTCAAGCTCGCTATCAACGAGAAGGTCTCCGCAGGCGAACTGTCGGGCGACATCCCGCCGATGGTCTCGGCCGCATACAAGTCGGTCACCAAGACCGTCGTCCGCGGTCGTATCCTCACCGAGGGCGTCCGCATTGATGGTCGTGGCCTCGCCGACATCCGTCCGCTCGATGCCGAGGTTCAGGTCATCCCGCGCGTGCACGGTTCCGCCATCTTCCAGCGCGGTGAGACCCAGATCCTGGGCGTCACCACGCTGAACATGCTCAAGATGGAGCAGCAGATCGACTCGCTGAGCCCGATCAAGAAGAAGCGCTACCTGCACCACTACAACTTCCCGCCCTACTCCACCGGTGAGACGGGTCGCGTCGGTTCGCCGAAGCGCCGCGAGATCGGGCACGGCTTCCTGGCCGAGCGCGCCATCGCACCCGTGCTTCCCAGCCGCGACGAGTTCCCCTACGCCATCCGCCAGGTCTCCGAGGCTCTGGGTTCCAACGGCTCCACGTCGATGGGTTCCGTCTGCGCCTCGACCCTGTCGCTGCTGAACGCCGGTGTGCCGCTGCGCGCACCCGTCGCCGGAATCGCCATGGGCCTCGTCTCCGACACCATCGACGGAGAGACCCGTTACGCGGCCCTCACCGACATCCTGGGTGCAGAAGACGCGCTCGGCGACATGGACTTCAAGGTCGCCGGAACGAGTGATTTCATCACCGCGATCCAGCTCGACACGAAGCTCGACGGTCTGCCCACGAGCGTGCTCGACGGCGCCCTGAAGCAGGCGAAGGCCGCGCGCACCGCGATCCTCAACGTCATCAACTCCGCGATCGACGCTCCCGACGAGATGGCACCGACCGCGCCCCGCGTGATCAGCGTGCAGATCCCCGTCGACAAGATCGGCGAGCTGATCGGCCCGAAGGGCAAGACGATCAACTCCATCCAGGACGAGACCGGCGCCGACATCTCGATCGAGGAAGACGGAACCGTGTACATCGGTGCCGTCGACGGTCCCTCCGCCGAGGCCGCTCGCGCCCAGGTCAACGCGATCGCCAACCCGACCAACCCCGAGGTCGGCGAGCAGTTCCTCGGAACCGTCGTCAAGATCGCGACGTTCGGTGCGTTCGTGTCGCTGCTTCCGGGCAAGGACGGCCTGCTGCACATCTCCGAGGTGCGCAAGCTCGCCGGTGGCAAGCGCGTAGAGAACGTCGAAGACGTGCTCGGCGTCGGCCAGAAGATCCTGGTCGAGATCACCAAGATCGACGACCGCGGAAAGCTGTCGCTCGCTCCGGTCGTTGCCGACGAATCCGACACCGAGGGATCCGCTGCAGCCAGCGAGGGTCCCGAGGCTCCGGCCGAAGGCTAGTCACCTCTGATCGACGGCCCGTCCCACTCCGGTGGGGCGGGCCTTCGTCATTTCTCCGGTCTCACAACTACACTGCCCTCATGACGCCGAACGACGACGCCAGCTCCAGCCAAGGCCTGCCACCCGCCCGATTCCGACTCGCCATCGACGGAAACGTCTTCGGGTGGGCTTCTGGCGTCGCCGCGACCGCCGAGGCCCTCGATGCGTTTCATGGGGCCGGCGGCCGGCTCATCTCCACGGCCGATCACTACGCGGGCGGTCGCAGCGAGATCATGATCGGCAATTGGGTGCGCAGCCGAAAGGCGCGCTCCCGCGTGTTCCTCGCCACCAAGATCGGCCGCCATCCGGATGCGCCCGGCCTCTCCGCCAGCGACATCGTGACGGCGACCGAGGCGAGCCTCGAGCGGCTCCAGACCGATCACCTCGACCTGCTCTCGTTCGACAGCGACCACCCGCACACGCCGCTTGAGGAGAGTCTGGCGGCTGCCGCCACGCTCATCGACAGCGGCAAGATCCGGGCATTGGCGGCGTCATCGTATTCCGGCGCCCGTCTCCTCGAGGCGCGCAGGCTCGCAGACGAGAACGAACTGCCCCGTTTTCGAGCGGTGTTCAGCCCGTACAGCCTGATGACCCGACGACCGGTCGAGAACGACCTGTTGCCCGCAGCGAAGTCGCTCAACATCGGTATCTTCGCCCGGCTGCCCCTGGCGAACGGCTTCCTCACCGGCGATTACCGCGTGCGGAGCGACGTTCCGGAGTCGATCATGTTCGCCGATGCGGCCACGCACGTGGGTCGCGAGGGATTCCGAGTCCTGAAATCGCTCGAGCGGGTCGCCGCTGAGCAGAACGCGTCACTCGCCGCGTGTGCGCTCGCCTGGGTTCGATCGAAACCGAACGTCATCGCTCCCGTGGTGCGGGCGGCGTCGGCGAAACAGGTCGCCGACCTCGTCGCATCCGCCGATCTGGTTCTCGAGCCGCACCAGCTGAACGCCCTCGATCGCGCATCGGAGTGACATAGGCTGGGCCCGATGAACAACGCCGTGCCCCTCCCTCTGAACCTGCCCGAACTCCGCGTCGAAGCGTCTGGGGGGTCTCTGGTCCGCCGCACCATCCTCCCGTCCGGGGTGCGCATCCTCACGGAGAAGATGCCCGGTGCGCAAAGCGCCACCGTCGGGTACTGGGTCGCCGTGGGTTCTCGTGACGAGCTCGGCAGTGTGCTCGCCACGGCCGCGGCGCCCGCCCTTCCCTCGCGCTACGGTTCCACGCACTTTCTCGAGCACCTGCTGTTCAAAGGAACACCGACGAGATCGGCCCTCGACATCGCGGTGGCCTTCGATGCCGTGGGCGGCGAGCACAACGCTGCGACGAGCAAGGAATACACCTGCTACTACGCCAAGGTCCGCGACAAAGATCTGCCGATGGCGGTCGACGTCATCGCCGACATGCTCACGTCATCGTTGATCGAGCGCAGCGAGTTCGAGACCGAACGCGGCGTGATCCTCGAAGAGCTCGCCGAGGCGTCCGACGACCCGTCCGACGTCGCGGGGGAGCGGTTCTTCGAAGCGGTGCTCGGCGACCATCCGCTCGGACGCCCTGTGGGTGGCAGCGCCGAGACTATTCGCGAGGTCACGCGTGACGCCGTGTGGCAGCACTACCTCGAGAACTATCGCCCCCAAGACCTCGTGATCACCGCGGCCGGTGCGGTCGACCACGACGAACTCGTCGCGCGGGTCACTGCAGCGCTGACCGCCGCGGGCTGGAATCTGGAACGCGCGGCCGAACCCGTCGCGCGACGAGAATCCACCGGAGTAGAGGTCCACCGCGGAGCACCTCTGGTCGTGGTGCAGCGTCCGAACGAGCAGGCGAGTCTGATCGTCGGAACCTCCGGATTCACGGCTGGCGACGAACGCCGCTCCGCGCTCAGCGTGCTGGGATCGGTGTTCGGCGGCGGAATGTCGTCGAGACTGTTCCAGGAGATCCGCGAGAAGCGGGGTCTGGCGTACTCCGTATACTCGTTCGCTCCGTCGTACTCCGACGCCGGTCTTTTCGGTATGAACGCCGGATGCACTCCGGCTCGGGTGGGCGACGTCGCCGAACTGATGATCGAGCAGCTCCAGCTCCTCGCCGACGACGGCATCACCGACGAAGAGCTGCGGCGTGCACACGGCCAGCTGTCGGGCTCCGCGGCCCTGGCTCTCGAAGACTCCGACACCCGGATGTCGCGGCTCGGGCGCGCCGAGATCACCCAGGGCGAGTTCGTCGACCTCGACGAGGCACTGCGGCGTCTCGACCGAGTCACGCCACGAGATGTGCAGGAGCTCGCCCGCGACATCGCATCCCGGCCGTTCTCCATCTCTGCCGTCGGCGCCATCTCGGAGAACGCCTTCGACCGTCTCGGCGCGACCCTGGCGGGAGCGAGCTCATGACCCGCACGCTGTATCTCGTTCGACACGGCGAACAGCAGGACGCCGAGTACGGCATGGACGACGGCCCTCTGTCTCCGCGCGGTCAGCGCCAGGCGCGACTGATTGCGGAACGCCTCGGCGGCGTGCCGTTCACGAACGTGTGGCACTCGCCGTTGCAGCGCGCAGAAGACACAGCCACCATCATGGCAGCGCATCTGCCGGCGCTGCAGCCGGAGCCCACGGCGCTGCTCTTCGACTGCGTTCCCACGGGCTACTCGCCCCAGATGCCGCACTCGTTCCAGCCGTTCTTCAACTCGGTGACGATCGAACAGGTCGACGCCGGCAGGGCGCAGATGGCCGACGCGGTCGCCGAGTTCCTGTCGCCGACCCGCGAGACCACGAACGACCTCCTGATCACGCACAACTTCGTCATCGGGTGGCTCGTGAGAGAGGCGATGGGCGCGCCGGATTGGCGATGGGTGGGCGTGAATCAGGCCAACTGCGGCCTCACCATCATCACGGTGAAGGCCGGACGGCTGCCCGAGCTCGTCACCCACAACGACCTGGGACATCTGCCGGTCGAGCTGCGCACGGGTCTGCCCGAAGCGCAGCCGTACTGACCTCGAGTCCTCTATCCGAGCCGGAACGACCTAGGCCGACAGCCCCAGGTCCTTCCGGTACCAGACGGTGGCATTCGGATTCTCGTTGTACGCGTCGACGGGAAGGTACGACCGCGAGGCGTAGAGGCGCGCAGCCCCGGTGAGGGTGTGGTGCGTGTCGAGCACCATGACATCCGCACCGAATTCCCGTGCGCGCGATTCCAGCTCGTCCATCATCGCGGTGGCCAGACCCTTGCCACGACTGTCGGGAGCGAGCCAGAGGTGCTTCACCTCGAACCGCGCCCGACCCGCCTCGTCGCGCGGGATGCGACGAATACCGCCGCAGCCCACGGGCTCGTCATCGTCGTCGACGGCGACGATAAAGGCGCCATCCGGCGCGACGAACGCGGTCGGGTCGGGATAGCTGATCGTGTACGTGCCCTGCGCCGGAGGGAACTCGCTGGCGCGCCAGGTGAAGTAGTCGGTCAGCAGCCTGTGGGCCGCCGGCGAATCCGTTCGGGCGTCGCGCATATCCATGGCTCAAGGCTAAGGCAGACACCGACGTTGGTAGATTGGAGCCATGACTACGAAGGTCGCCGTCGTCGGCGCATCCGGCCGCATGGGGCAACTCTTCTCACGAATCGTCGACGAGACCGAGGGGTTCGAGATCTTCGCGCGGATCGGATCGTCGGGGGATCTTTCCGAGATGATCGGGGCCGACCTCGTTGTCGATGTCACGGTACCCGCCGTGTCTCATTCGATCGTCGATTTCGCGCTCACGAACGAGATCCCCGTTTTGGTCGGTACCTCCGGATGGTCTGCCGATCGCATCCGGGCTCTGGAGCGACGCCTGGTCGACAACCCTGAACTGGGCGCCGTGATCATCCCCAACTTCTCCGTCGGATCGGTGCTCGCGAGTTCGTTCGCGGCCATGGCCGCGCGCTTCTACGACTCGATCGAGATCGTCGAGGCACACCACGCCACCAAGATCGACTCTCCCTCGGGAACCTCGGTGAGAACGGCCGAGTTGATCGCCGCGGCTCGCGGCCCACTCGGCCCGGTCTCGGCTCCGCACACCGACCAGCGCGCCCGAGGCCAGCAGGTCGCGAGCGTTCCGATCCACAGTCTGCGCCTGCAGGGGGTCGTGGCGAAACAAGACGTCATTCTCGGCGGCGTCGGCGAGGTGCTCACCATCAGCCACGAGACGCTCTCACCGAGCGCCTACGAGGCGGGCATCGTGATCGCCCTTCGTGCAGCAACGCAGGCCAGGGGTGTCATCGTCGGGCTCGACAAGCTCGTCGATCTCAGCCCCGACGCGGGCGAGCGATGAGTCGCGCCGGCGACGTCGTCGAGACAGTGGCGCCGTGAAGGGCCGCATCGCCGCCTGGTCGATGGCGGTTCTCCTGGCGCTCTATCTGATTCTCGTGGTCGACCGCTCGGTACGCCTGGTCGCGACGGGGGAGCCCGTCGCCATCGGGCTGGGAGTCGCGCTCATCGTTCTTCCGCTGATCGCCGCCTGGGCCCTGATGCGTGAGCTTCTCTTCGGCATCCGCACCGAACGCCTGGTCAAAGATCTCGAGGCCGAGGAGTCGCTGCCCGAAGACAGCCTTCCCAAGAGGCCCAGCGGTCGGCCCGACAGGGCAGCTGCAGACGCCGAGTTCGATCAATACAGAGCCGAGGTCGACGCCGCCCCCGAGAGCTGGCGCGCCTGGTTCAGGCTCGGCCTCGCCTACGATGCCAGCGGCGACCGGCGCCGCGCGCGCGCTGCGCTACGCCGTGCCATCGCGCTGAACAGGCAAGCGATCTGAGCAGGTCTCAGCGAGCCATACGGTGCGGCGCCGACAGTGCGGCGCTGAGGCCGTCGTCGACGTTCTGATCGCGGAATGCGAAGCCGTCTGCGACGAGCAGCTGCGACGAGACGTTCTGATCTGAGAGCAGCAGCTCCTTGCCCGCGTCGGCCAGGGCTGCCTTGATGGCCCAACTCGGTGCGGGAAGCCAGAACGGGCGGTTGAGCGAGCGGGCGAGAGTCTCGGTGAGTTCTGTGGCGCTCACGGGGCGAGGGGCCGCCAAGTTCACGGGACCGGAGAGCGACGAGTTCAGAGCGAGGTGTGCGAGCGCGGCAGCCTCGTCGCGCAGGCTGATCCACGGCCAGATCTGCTTGCCCGATCCGAGTGGGCCGGCTACCCCGAGACGCGCCAGGATCTCCAGCGGCTTCAACGCGCCGCCGTTGCCGAGCACGAGGCCAGTCCTGGCCATGACCACCCGTGTATTGGGCGAGGCCTTGGCGGCGGCACGCTCCCACGCGTCGACGACCTTCGCCAGAAAGCCGTCGCCCTGGGCAGATGTCTCGGTCAGGATCTCGCCCGGTCGATCTCCGTAGTAGCCGACAGCAGAGCCGTTCACCAACGTCGCTGGGGGAGACGAGGACTTCGCGATCGCCGCCGTAATGGTGCTGGTCGCCTGAATGCGCGACGAGAGAATCTGCTTCTTGTACGGCAGGGTCCAGGGCAGCCGAGAGATGGATGCGCCGGACAGGTTCACGATGACATCGGCTGCGTCGACCGTGGCGACATTCAGCCACGACACCTCCGGATCCCACTGCCGTTCCTTCGGGTGGTGCGTCGGCCGCCGAACGAGCCGGATCACCAGGTGACCGGCAGCCTCGAGCTGGCGGGTCAATTCGGTGCCGATCATGCCGGAGGCACCGGCGATGACGATGGTCTGCTGTTCAGGCATTCGGCCTCTCCCTTTTGTTTCAGCCTAACCGCACCGGATGGTCAGTCCCAGAAGTCATCGTCGCCATCCGCAAACGGTGCTAGCGTTGCACCATGCTGTTCGGTCTGCTCCTTCTTAGCTGCCGCGACGAGTCCTAGTCTCAGGCCTTCCTCGTCGCGGAGTTCGTCATTGGCTGACAATCCGAAGACACTAGAGGAACAAGACCGTGAAGAACAATCAAACTGCATCGGCCATGCCGATCCACAAGTACCGTCCCTTCCACGAGCAGATCGTCGTCGATCTGCCCGACCGAACCTGGCCGGACAAGCGCATCACCGAGGCACCGCGATGGTGTGCGGTCGATCTGCGCGACGGCAACCAGGCCCTCATCGATCCGATGAGTCCGGAGCGCAAGCGCGTGATGTTCGACCTGCTGGTGCGCATGGGCTACAAGGAGATCGAGGTCGGGTTTCCGAGCGCCAGCCAGACCGATTTCGACTTCGTACGCAGCCTCATCGACGAAGACGCGATTCCCGAAGACGTCACCATCCAGGTGCTGACTCAGGCGCGCGAGCACCTCATCGCCCGCACCTACGAGTCGATCGCCGGCGCGAAGCAGGCCATCGTGCATCTCTACAACTCCACGTCCATCCTGCAGCGCGACGTCGTCTTCCGCAGTGACCGACAGGGAATCATCGACATCGCCACGGCCGGAGCTCGGCTCTGCCGGCAGTACGAGAACACGATTCCCGAGACGGTCGTCTACTACGAATACTCTCCCGAGAGCTTCACCGGTACGGAGCTGGAGTTCGCGCTGGATGTCTGCAACCAGGTCATCGAGATCTTCGAGCCGACCGCAGACCGCAAGGTCATGATCAACCTGCCGGCGACCGTCGAGATGGCGACGCCGAACGTCTACGCCGACTCGATCGAGTGGATGAGCCGCCGGCTCGCCCACCGAGAGAACATCGTGCTGTCGCTGCACCCTCACAACGACCGAGGTACGGCGATCGCCGCCGCCGAGCTGGGCTATATGGCGGGCGCCGACCGTATCGAGGGATGTCTCTTCGGCAACGGAGAGCGCACGGGCAATGTCGACCTGGTCGCGCTGGGCATCAACCTGTTCACGCAGGGCATTGATCCGCAGATCGACTTCTCCGACCTCGACGAGATCCGGCGCACCGCCGAGTACTGCAACCAGCTGAAGGTGCCCGAGCGCAGCCCCTGGGCAGGCGACCTGGTCTACACCGCATTCAGCGGCTCGCATCAGGATGCGATCAAGAAGGGCTTCGAGGCCATGGCGGTCGATGCTGCCGCTCAGGGCAAAGACGTCGACGAGCTGGTCTGGGCCGTGCCGTATCTCCCCGTCGATCCCAAAGATCTGGGGCGCAGCTACGAGGCGGTCATCCGTGTCAACTCGCAGTCGGGCAAGGGCGGCGTCGCGTACCTGCTGAAGAACGACCACGCGCTCGATCTGCCGCGCAAACTGCAGATCGAATTCTCGGGCGTCGTGCAGACCAAGACCGACGCCGAGGGCGGCGAGGTCACGAGCGACCAGATCTGGGCCATCTTCCAAGACGAGTACCTGCCCGCTCCCGCTGAGCGCTCCGAAGCGAAGTGGGGCCGATTCGAACTGGCTCGCACCCGCACGGCCAGCGACATGTCGGGAAGCGTCTCTCTGCAGGTCGAGCTGCGCATCGGTGAAGAGACCCTCGACACGGAGGCGTCGGGTAACGGACCCATCGCCGCGTTCCTCAACGTCCTGAGCGAGCAGGGTGTCGAGGTCAAGCTCTACGACTACGTCGAGCACGCCCTCAGCGCGTCGGGCGATGCCCTGGCCGCCGCCTATGTCGAACTGCAGGTCAACGGCTCGAGGCTGTGGGGCGTCGGCATCGACGCCGACATCTCGACGGCGTCTCTGAAGGCCGTCGTCAGCGCCGTGAACCGCGCCATCCGGGTCTCTGATTCGGATCGCGAGCTCGCCGCGGTCTGATCGCGAACGGGGCCGATCGTCAGCGCTGCCCCGGCTTCGCCGTTCGGCGGAGCCGGGGCCAGCGTGGACGCAGAGCCGCGCGCGAGATCCTGGGCATCCTGCGGATGGCGCGCTGCTCGGGCAGGCTCCATCCGTAGCGCACGGCCAGCAGGCGCACCACCGTGGTGACGATGACGCAGATCACGGCGGCGACGGTGATGTCCATGCCTCCGGCCCAGAATGCGACGAGGACCGCCGAGCCTGCTCCCGCAGCGACAGCGTAGAGCGACCCGACGTGCATCAGCGCGATCGGCATCGCGAGAAGAACATCCCGAACGACGGAGCCGCCGACCGCGGAGACGACTCCCACGAAGATCGAGGGGATCACGGGCAGACCCAGCGAGAGCGCTTTGGTGGTTCCGATGGCGCCGAAGAGGCCGATGGTCAGCGCATCGAGAATGGTGATCACGGTGTCGAGCCGCTCGAAGAGGCGCACCAAAAGCATGCCGAAGAGTGCGGAGAGTACGGCGACGCTCAGGTACCAGTTCGTGTGTAGGGCGACGAGCGGCACCACGAGGAAGATGTCGCGAAGAAGCCCGCCCCCGAGGCCCGTCGCCACACCGATGATGGCGACGCCGAGCAGATCCAGCCGGCGATCCCGGAACTGCGAGGCGAACATCGCGCCCTGCAGACTGCCGATGCCCACGGCCAGCAGATCCGACCAGAGGGGGATGGAGAAGGCCACGGCATCAGACACCTTCAAGGTGTACCACGACCGCGCGTGCGCCGGGCAATCCCCTGAACCAGGGTCGATAATGGATCGTGCCTGTTTACCGTGACGACTGCGTCGTGCTGCGAACCCACAAGCTGGGCGAGGCAGACCGCATCGTCACCATGCTCACTCGACAGCACGGCAAGGTGCGGGCAGTGGCCCGCGGGGTCCGTCGCACGGGCTCGAAATTCGGTGCCCGGCTCGAGCCTTTTATGGTCGCCGACGTTCAGTTCTACGAGGGCCGGTCGCTCGATACGGTCACCCAGGCCGAGACGATCTCCTCTTACGGCGCGGCCATCACCGCCGACTACGCGAGCTACACCGCGGCCAGCGCCATGGTCGAGACGGCCGACAAGCTGAGCGAGGCCGAAGCCGGACTCCCGCAGTACCTCCTGCTGGTCGGCGCACTCCGTTCTCTGTCACGCGGCGAACACGGCGCCAGCCTCACCCTCGATTCCTATCTCTTGCGCGCCCTCTCGATGGCAGGATGGGCGCCGAGCTTCCACGACTGCGCCGTGACCGGCGAGCCCGGGCCGCACTCCGCATTCGTCGTGCAACTCGGAGGTGTCGTCAGCGACTCCGTCGCCCCTCCGGGAACCGTGCGCCTCGACGAGCAGACGATCGGTCTGCTCAGCGCGTTGCTGACCGGAGACTGGGCTCGGGCCGATGCCGCCGATCAGGCATCGCGCTCCAAAGCGAGCGGAGTCGTCTCGGCCTACACGCAGTGGCATCTGGAGCGCGGCCTGCGCTCTCTCGAGCACGTCGACCGCTCGGCCCAGAAACGACGCCAGGAGGCCGTGTCATGACCAGATCCCGCGCATCGGACGTTCCCGAGTTCCGGCCCCTCAATTGGACGGGCGTGTACCCGCCCGAGATCCCACGGGCGCAGGTGCCCGGCCACGTCGCCGTGGTGATGGATGGCAACGGACGCTGGGCCAACTCCCGCGGTCTGACCCGGGTGGAGGGACACCGCGCCGGCGAGGCCGCACTGCTCGACGTGGTCGCCGGCGCCATCCAGATCGGCGTCAAGCACCTGAGCGTCTACGCATTCTCGACCGAGAACTGGAAGCGCTCACCCGACGAGGTGCGATTCCTCATGGGCTTCAATCGCGAGGTACTTCATCGCCGCCGCGATCAGCTCGATGAGTGGGGCGTGCGCATCCGCTGGGCCGGTCGCAAGCCGAGACTCTGGGCGAGCGTCATCAAGGATCTGCAGCTCGCAGAGCAGATGACCGCGACCAACAGCACGATGACGTTGAGCATGTGCGTCAACTACGGCGGTCGCAACGAGATCGTGGATGCGGTCACCGCCATCGCCGAAGACGTGCGCGCCGGCCGTCTGAAGCCCTCGGGCATCAGCGAGAAGACGATCCAGAAGCACCTCTACCTGCCCGATCTGCCCGATGTCGACCTGTTCGTGCGCAGCTCGGGCGAGCAGCGCACCAGCAACTTCCAGCTGTGGCAGTCCGCCTACGCCGAGATGGTCTTCCTCGACACCCTCTGGCCGGACTTCACGCGGGTCGATCTGTGGCAGGCCATCGAGCACTACACGGGTCGGTCGCGCCGCTTCGGCGGAGCCGTCGACTCGCCGAGCGCGCCCGCCCTCTAAGCTTCGGCTATGTCGGATCTCACCCCTGTCGATTCCCACCCCGCCGCACAATCAGAACCTCCGCTGGTCGTCATCGGAGAGATCGCTGTCACCAGCAGCTGGCTGGTCACTCCTGCCGGGACTGTTCCGCTCGTCGGCACCGAGTTCTTCGTCTCCGATTTCACCCGAGTGGAACAGAAGACACCGACCTGGGCGATCGTCTTGGCGATCGTGGGCTTCTTCTTCGTGTTCATCCTGAGCCTTCTCTTCCTGCTGGCCCGCGAATCCCGTATGACGGGATTCGTGCAGGTGACCGCTCGCAACGGTCAGCTGCAGTACCAGAGCAACGTGCCGGTATTCAGCACGGCGACGGCGCCGGATGTCTTCGGCCGCGTCGAGTACGCGCGCCACGTCGTGTCTCTGGCCCGCTAGCGATCGGCCGGTGGCGGCTATCAGGCCTCGCGGGGCTTCAGTTCGTCGGTGATGTCCGCGATCGTCGCGCCGTAGGAATCCAGAAGCTGGTCTGCGTCGACGAAAGCCGACAGGCCGTGCTCGCCGGCGCCGAGGGCGATCCGTCGGCCGACGATGCGCTCGTCGGCGAACACGGGCCAGGCCGTCGTACTCCCCAGCGGCGTGATCGTGCCGCGCTCGTAACCCGTGGCATCTCGGGCGACATCTTGGTGCGGCATCGACAGCTTGTTCACGTTCACGAGGGCTCTCAGCTTCGCCCAGCTGATCTGCCGGTCTCCGGGAACCAGGGCGAACACGAAATCTCCGTCGTGCCGTTTCACGACGAGGGTCTTCACGATCTCCGACGGTTCGAGGCCGAGCCCCGCCGCGACCTCTTCGAGGCTGCTGGCCGGCGGGCGTTCGACGATCTCCACGAGGATTCCGCGGCGAGCCGCATCGTCGATCACCCGGTCGCGCCCTGAAGTCGTCATGAACGGAGTCAACCACAGGGCCGGGCGAAATCTTCCGGCCGGCGACCGACCTTTCGGGAATAGCCGACCACGGGCATCCGTTCGACCCACCGTGACCGATCTTCAGACCCCCGCTGCCCCCGCTTCCATCAAAGTCGATGTCTGGAGCGACATCGCGTGCCCCTGGTGCTACATCGGCAAGCGCAAGCTCGAGGCCGGCGTCGAGGCGTTCGCGACGCAGCCCGGTACCCCTGCGGTCGAGATCGAGTACCACAGCTTCGAGCTCTCGCCCGATACGCCCGTCGACTTCGACGGCGACGAGGTCGAGTTCCTCTCCCAGCACAAGGGCATTCCGGTCGAACAGGCCAGGCAGATGCTCACTCGCGTCGTGGGCATCGCCGAAGACGTCGGGCTGCACTACGACTACGACGCCCTGCAGCACGCCAACACGGTGAAGGCGCACGAGCTCATTCACTACGCGAAGTCGAAAGGTCTGCAGCTGCAGGCCAAGGAGAGACTCCTGAAGGCCTACTTTGAAGAGGGCCGCAACGTCGGCCGCGTAGACGACCTGGCCGACCTCGCCGCAGAGATCGGACTCGATCGAGACGACGTCGTGCGATCGCTCGAATCGGGGGAGTACCTGGCCGCCGTCCGCGCCGATCAGCGTCAGGCTCAGGAGTACGGAATCCAGGGCGTGCCCTTCTTCGTGATCGACGGCAAGTACGGCGTATCGGGCGCACAGGACGCGACCACCTTCGTCGAGGTATTCGGTCAGGTGGCGCTCGAGCGCGACGGCTCCGCAGAATCGGTGCAGGCATGACGTCGGCCGCCGAGGCCGGCGACTCGACCGAGGCCACGACGACACCGACGCTGGCCACGCCGGATGCGCCAGGTCTGCGCATGGTCGGCGCATCCGGCGCGCTGTGCGTCGACGGCGTCTGCGTCATCGACCCGACCTGAGCCCTCGTTCACAGTCGTCACCGCGCCTGACCCCGCCCCCTCAAATGTCTGGGAGAATCGACGAGTCATGAATTCCTCCCTCGCACCGGCCGATACGGCCGTCACTCCGGCTCCCGCCCTCCGCATCGGGCCGATCGAGCTCGACGTACCCGTCGTGCTCGCGCCGATGGCGGGCATCACCAACACCGCATACCGACGGCTCTGCCGCGAATACGGCGCAGGGCTCTACGTCAGTGAGATGATCACGAGCCGCGCGCTCGTCGAGCGCACCCCCGAGTCCATGCGACTCATCCGCCATCACCCGTCCGAGACGCTGCGCTCCATCCAGCTCTACGGAGTCGACCCCGCCACGATGCGCCAGGCCGTCACCATGCTGGTCGAGGAGAATCTCGCCGACCACATCGACATGAACTTCGGATGCCCGGTGGCGAAGGTCACCCGCAAGGGCGGCGGCTCCGCCCTGCCCTGGAAGCTGGGGCTCTTCCGGCAGATCGTCGAAGAGGCAGTTGACGCAGCTGGCGACATTCCGGTCACGGTCAAGATGCGCAAAGGCATCGACGATGATCACCTCACGTACCTCGAGGCGGCCAAGGCCGCGGAGGGCGCGGGCGTGAAATCCATCGCGCTGCACGCGCGCACGGCAGCAGACTTCTACTCGGGCCAGGCCGACTGGTCGGCGATCACGAAGCTCAAAGAGACGATCACGAGCATCCCGGTGCTCGGCAACGGCGACATCTGGTCGGCCGACGACGCCATCCGCATGGTCGACGAGACCGGATGCGACGGCGTCGTCGTCGGGCGAGGGTGCCTCGGTCGTCCCTGGCTCTTCGGCGATCTCGCCGATGCGTTCCGGGTTCGCAGCGGCCGCCTCGACGCATCCGTCGCTCGTGAGTCGCGCGCCGCGCCGACGCTCGGAGAGGTGGCCGGGGCGATCCGTCGGCACACCGAGCTGCTCTCGGAGTTCTTCGAAGACGAAGACCGTGCCTGCCGCGATATCCGCAAGCACGTCGCCTGGTACTTCAAGGGGTATCCGGTGGGCCATGAGGTTCGCGCGAGCCTCAGCATGGTGAAATCGCTCGCAGAGATGGACGCCGTTCTCGCGACGCTCGACGGCTCGCTGCCCTACCCGGGCATCGACGCAGAGGGTCCGCGAGGTCGGGCGGGTTCACCGAAACGGCCGTCGCTGCCCGACAAGTGGCTCGATTCCCGCGAACTCGATCTGCCCGAGCGCGCCGAACTGGCGAGCGCCGAACTGCACCACAGCGGTGGATAGAGCCATGCCGACCACCTCCGACATCGCCACCGCGCCGACCGTTCTCCCCGCGGGGTACGAGCCGCGCGACAGCGAACGCATCGTCGCCGAGCAGCACTCGTCGCGCCGCAGCGATTTCGCGCGCGACCGCGCACGCATCCTGCATTCGAGCGCCTTCCGTCGACTCGCCGCTAAGACGCAGGTGCTCTCGCCGGCCGACCTCGACTTCGCCCGCAACCGCCTCACGCATTCGCTCGAGGTGGCCCAGGTGGGTCGCGAGCTCGCCACGAGTCTCGGGCTCGACCCCGACGTGGTCGACACGGCGTGTCTCGCCCATGACCTGGGGCATCCGCCCTTCGGCCACAACGGCGAGCGCGCCCTCGCAGAGTGGGCGGCCGACATCGGCGGCTTCGAGGGCAATGCGCAGAGCCTGCGCATTCTCACGCGACTCGAGCCGAAAGTCATCTACGCCGACGGCACGAGCGCCGGACTCAACCTCACCCGGGCCAGCCTCGACGCGAGCTGCAAATACCCGTGGACGATCGACGACGCGATCGGCGACCCCAGCGGTCGCGCGAAGTACGGTGTGTATCCCGAAGACGATGCCGCCTTCCGGTGGCTTCGCCAGGGTGCACCCGCGGGCCAGAAGTGCATCGAGGCCCAGGTCATGGACCTCTCCGACGACATCGCCTACTCGGTGCACGACTTCGAAGACGCCGTGCTGACCGGGTACATCGACGTGGGCGCCCTGGGCGCGCGGGCCGATCACGACGATCTGGTGTCGGCGATCTCGTCGTGGGTGGGCGACGACTTCAGCCGCGACGAATTGACCGCCGCCTTCGACGAGCTCACCTCCCTTGAGATCTGGCTCGACGGCTGGGACGGATCTCGGCTGGCCCAGGGTCGATTGAAGAATCTCACCAGCCAGCTGATCGGCAGGTTCGCCGGCCGATCGACGGCCGCTACCCGTGATGCGTACCCCGCAGAGGCACTCGCCCGTTTCGGCGGACGCGTCGTCGTTCCCCGGCCAGTGGAGGCGCAGATCGCGGTGCTGAAAGGCATCGTCGCCGCCTACGTGATGGCCAGCGACTCCCGCCAGCCGCTCTACGTCGAACAGCGCGGCATCCTGACCTCCCTCGCTACCGAGCTCTTCCGTCTCGGCGAGGGTGCGCTCGAGGTGGCGTTCGCGGCCGACTGGCGCGAAGCATCCGATGACGCGGCGCGCAAGCGCGTCGTGGTCGATCAGGTGGCCAGCCTCACCGATCAGTCGGCGATCGCCTGGAGCAGGGGACTGCTGGGCTGATGGCTGGACTGATTCTGAGGCGCGACATCGACGAGGTCAGGTCGCGCATCAACCTGGGCGACGTCGTGGGAGAGTACGTCACGCTGAAGAGTGCCGGCGTGGGATCGATGAAGGGGCTCTGCCCGTTCCACGACGAACGCAGCCCGAGCTTCCACGTTCGCCCACAGGTGGGGTACTACCACTGCTTCGGTTGCGGCGAAGGCGGTGACGTCTTCACCTTTCTGCAGAAGATGGATCACGTTTCGTTCAGCGAGGCCGTCGAGCGCATGGCCGCGCGCATCGGATTCGAGCTGCACTACGAAGACGGGGGAGCCCCGTCTGACTACTCCAGCCGGGCACGACTCCTGGCGGCCAACGACGCTGCCAGGGAGTTCTTCATCGAGCAGCTCATGACGCCCGAGGCAGAGGTCGGCAGGCGGTTCCTCGGCGAGCGGGGCTTCGACGCGTCGGCGGCGCAGCGCTTCGGTGTCGGCTTCGCACCCAAAGGCTGGGACATCCTCGGCAAGCACCTCCGCTCCAAGGGGTTCACGTCCGACGAGCTCACAGCGGCGGGCCTCACCAGCACGGGCGAGAAGGGCAGCTACGACAGGTTTCGCGGGCGGCTCATCTGGCCGATCCGCGATCAGACGGGTCAGACAGTCGGCTTCGGTGCGCGGCGCCTGCTCGACGACGACAAGGGCCCCAAGTACCTGAACACGCCAGAGACGCTCGTGTATCACAAGTCGCAGGTGCTCTACGGGCTCGACCTGGCCAAGCGAGACATCGCTCGGAGCCACCAGGTCGTGATCGTCGAGGGGTACACCGATGTGATGGCCTGCCACCTCGCCGGGGTCACGACCGCGGTCGCCACCTGCGGCACCTCGTTCGGTGTCGACCACATCAAGGTCATGCGCCGCGTGCTCTCCGACGATACGGCAGGGCTCGGCGAGGTCATCTTCACGTTCGACCCGGATGCCGCCGGCCAGAAAGCCGTGCTGCGTGCCTTCAGCGAGGAGCACCGCTTCGCCGCGCAAACCTACGTGGCCGTGGCCCCCGACGGGCTCGATCCCTGCGACCTGCGGCTCGGTCGAGGAGACGACGCGGTGCGTCGTCTCGTCACGGGCAAGAAGCCCATGTTCGAGTTCGTGATCAAGCAGCGCCTCTCGACCTTCGACCTCAACACGGTCGAGGGCCGCGTCGCCGCGCTGCGGGCAGCGGCTCCGGTCGTCGCCGACATCCGAGATCCCTCTATCCGACCCGGATACGCTCGCGAGCTCGCGCGTCTGCTCGGCATGGACCTCGGCGAGGTGGGGCGGGCAGTGGATGCCGCGGGAAGGTCGAGCGAGCACGCCGCGTCGCGAGAACTCGAGTCGCCGCGGTTGGCCCCGGCCGCCGAGGGCGGGCCGGCATCCATCACCTCGCTCGAGGTCGCGCCGCCCGTGGCCATCTCCCTGACCAGTCTGCCGAGCACAACGGCAACCCGCCTCGAGCGCGATGCGTTGATGGCGATGCTGCAGTTCCCGAACAGCGTCGGCAAAGACCTGCTGGCGCGGGGAACGGCGGTGGCGTTCAGCAACGGAGCATTGGCCGCGGTACGCGACGCCGTGGCCATGAGACTCAACTCCTTCGACAAGCCCGAGTGGGCATCGATCATCCAGGAGACCGTCCCCGATCCTGTGAAGACGCTCGTCGCGCAGCTCGCCGTCGCTCCCGTGCCCGAACGCCCCGAACGCGAACTCGACGTGTACCTGCAACAGGTGGTGCTCTCGCTCATCGAACGCGATCTGGTGCGTCGCAAAGAGGAGTTGCTCGGGCAGTTCCAGCGCACCGATGCGACCGCCCAGCCCGAAGAGCACCGTTCGCTGCAGCGTCAGCTCATGCAGGTCGAAGCCGACAGGCGAGCGCTGCGCGAATAGCCGACGATGGCAGCGAAGCGCTCCTGCGAGGCAGGAACCGGCTTGTTTCGATCCGGTAAACATGTTCCTCCCCGCTCCCTGTCAGCTTGGTGACAGTTCGTCCGCTGCGGTATGACTGGGGTACAGCAATCACGGTATGCCCCGATAAGGGGGTGCACCTGTGTCTGAAACATCACTCCAGAGAGGTAGACGGATATGAGATCCGCATCCACACGCACGGCTCGAGTCGTCGCGTCGCTCGCCGGAACAGCAGCGGTGGCCCTCGTGCTCGCCGGGTGCTCCGGCGGCTCGAACGGCGGCAGCACGGGCGGCAGCGCCATCACCATCGGTACCACCGACAAGGTCACGGTGCTCGATCCGGCCGGGTCGTACGACAACGGCTCCTTCGCCGTCATGAACCAGGTGTTCCCCTTCCTGATGAACACGCCCTACGGCACCCCCGATGTCAAACCGGACATCGCGGAGTCCGCGGAGTTCACCGCGCCCACCGAGTACACCGTCAAGCTGAAGCCCGGACTGAAGTTCGCCAACGGCAACGACCTCACCTCGTCTGACGTGAAGTTCTCGTTCGATCGCCAGCTTGCCATCAACGATGAGAACGGCCCTGCGTCGCTCCTGTACAACCTCGACTCGGTCGCGGCACCCGACGACACCACGGTCGTCTTCACCCTCAAGTCGGCCGACGACCAGGTCTTCCCGCAGATCCTGTCGAGCCCCGCCGGTCCCATCGTCGACGAAGACGTCTTCTCGGCCACGGAGCTCACCAGCGACGAGGACATCGTCAAGGGCAAGGCATTCGCCGGCCAGTACGAAATCGCCAGCTACGACTTCAACAACCTGATCTCGTACAAGGCGTTCGCGGGCTACGACGGCGTTCTGGGCAAGGCGAAGACCGACCAGGTCAACGTCAAGTACTACGCCGACTCGTCGAACCTCAAGCTCGACATCCAGGAGGGCAACATCGATGTGGCCTTCCGTAGCCTCTCCGCGACCGACATCGACGACCTGAAGGGCAACGACAAGGTCAAGGTCGTCGACGGACCCGGCGGCGAGATCCGCTACATCGTCTTCAACTTCGACACGCAGCCGTTCGGGGCCAAGACGCCCGAGGCCGACCCGGCCAAGGCCCTGGCTGTGCGCCAGGCCGTGGCCGACCTCATCGACCGCGATGAGATCGCCGACCAGGTCTACAAGGGCACGTACACTCCGCTCTACTCCTACGTTCCCGCAGGTCTGACGGGCGCGACCGAGTCGCTCAAGGCACCCTACGGCGACGGAAACGGTGGCCCGGATGCCGACAAGGCCAAGTCCACTCTCGAGGCCGCAGGCATCACCGGCCCGGTCGAGCTGTCGCTGCAGTACAGCAACGACCACTACGGCCCCTCCTCGGGCGACGAGTACGCGCTCATCAAGGATCAGCTCGAGTCGACCGGTCTCTTCACGGTCAACCTCGAGACGACCGAATGGGTGCAGTACTCGAAGGACCGCACGACCGACGTGTACCCGTCGTACCAGCTCGGCTGGTTCCCGGACTACTCCGACGCCGACAACTACCTGACGCCGTTCTTCCTGACCGAGAACTTCCTGGCCAATCACTACGACAACCCGGCCGTCAACGACCTGATCCTCAAGCAGGCCGTCACGACCGACCCCGCGGAGCGCACGGCCCTGATCGAACAGATCCAGGATGCCGTCGCTGCGGACCTCTCGACGGTTCCGTACCTGCAGGGCGCCCAGGTGGCGGTCACCGGAACGACCGTCGAGGGAACGAAGGACACGCTCGACGCGTCGTTCAAGTTCCGCTACGGAGCCCTGACCAAGGGCTGATCGGCCACAGGCTAGAGTCTGTCTAGCATTGTGGCTCAGGGGCGAGGCGCGCAGGCGCCTCGCCCCTGAGTCACGTCACCCGTCGTTTTTACCGAAGGACATCGCACGTGACTGCAGAACTCAGCTCTCCGGATCCGGCATCCGCCGCGCCCCCGGCCGTACTCCGGCGAAGCTCGTCGTCGGGTGGGGGAGGCCTCGGCCGCTACATCCTCGTGCGCTTCCTGCTCATCATCCCGACGGTGTTCATCCTCGTGACCCTCGTCTTCCTGCTCATGCGCACGACCGGAGACCCGATCACGGCCGCCCTGGGCGGCAAGCTGACCGGTCCCCAGCTGCAGGAGCGCATCCATGAAGCGGGCTACGACCGCCCGCTCATCGTTCAGTACCTCGAGTACCTCGGCAACATCTTCACCGGCAACTTCGGCAACACCCTCAGCGACAACCGCCCCGTCACCCAGGTGCTGCTGACCTATGGCGGCGCTACGCTCGAGCTCGCGTTCTACGCGTTGATCGTGGCGTTCATCGTCGGAATCCCGCTCGGTATGGTCGCCGCTTCGTTCCGCGACCGCGCGCCCGACGCGTTCCTGCGTATCTTCGCGATCCTCTGCTACGCGACCCCGGTCTTCTTCGCGGGTCTCCTGCTCAAGCTCGTGTTCGCCGTCTGGTTCCAGATCCTCCCGGTCGCGGGGCGCGCCTCCACCGGCGCCGAGCTGCAGATGCAGTTCCTGCAGTCGAAGACGGGCATCTATCTCATCGACGCGATCCAGACGGGCAACCCCGACGTGATCGGCGACGTGCTCTCGCACGCTGTGCTTCCCGGGGTCGCTCTCGGCCTTCTCACCGCGGGCGTGTTCCTGAGGCTCGTGCGCACCAACCTCATCGGTACCCTCGGAACCGACTACGTCGACTCCGCACGGTCACGCGGAGTCACGGAATTCCGGCTGGTGCGCAAGCACGCGTATCGCCCCGCTCTGATTCCGATCATCACCGTCATCGGCCTGCAGATCGCACTGCTGCTCGGCGGCGCGGTGTTGACCGAGACGACATTCGAATGGAAGGGGCTCGGCTTCCAGCTGGCCCAATACCTCCAGGCACGTGACTTCGTCGCCGTGCAGGGCATCGTCGCCCTCCTGGCCGTGATCGTCGCCGTCACCAACTTCATCGTGGACATCATCGCCGCGCTGATCGACCCGAGAGTCAGGTACTAGTCGTGACGACCACAACCACTCGTCCCCGCCCGCGTCGCAATCTCTCGTCGCGCATCCCGCTGTTCGCCGAGGTGCGCTCCAGCATCGGCCTGCAGCGCGGCATGCTGATCGCGGGCGTCGTCATCACGGGCGTCTTCGTGATCACCGCGGTGCTTGCCCCGCTGCTCGCGCCCTACGGGTTCGCCCAACTGCGTGCCGACGGCACCCCGTTCGGCGCCCAGCAGGCACCGAACGCCGAGCATCTGCTGGGCACGACGGTCGGCGGCTACGACGTACTCTCCCGGGTGATCTGGGGTGCCCAGACCGCGATCCTCACGATCGTCGTCTCGGTCATCCTCTCGATCTTCGCCGGCATCTTCCTCGGACTCGTGTCCGGCTACATCGGAGGCTGGCTCGACCGGGTACTGGTCGTCGTCTGCGACGCCATCTACGCCTTCCCCTCGCTCCTGCTCGCCATCGTCATGTCGATCGTGATCTCGGGCGGTCAGAGCAACCTCTTCGGAGGCATCCTGGCGGCGTCGATCTCGATCACCGTCGTCTTCATTCCGCAGTATTTCCGCGTGATCAGGGCCGAGACGGTGCGCATCAAGAGCGAGGCCTACGTCGAGTCCGCCAAAGTGATCGGTACGCGCGCGCCGCGCATCATCTTCCGTCACGTGCTGCGCAACGCCACCCGCTCGCTTCCTCTCCTCCTGACCCTCAACTCGTCGGAGGCCCTCCTGACACTCGCCGGCCTCGGCTTCCTCGGCTTCGGCATCGAGCCCACGGCCGCCGCCGAATGGGGCTACGACCTCAACAAGTCCCTCTCCGACGTCACGAGCGGAATCTGGTGGACCTCCCTGTTCCCCGGTCTCGCCATCGTGCTCGCCGTATTGGGCATCACCCTTCTCGGCGAGAGCCTCAACGACCTCGCCGACCCGCGCCTCCGCGGACGCCGCGCGGCGCTCGACACCGGCGCGCCGGCTCCGGACAACGGAGCGGCACCGCACGGTGCAGCAGCGACCGGCCAGGCGGTGGTCGCCGACGACAGAGCGACAACGAACGACGAGGAGCGCGTCTCATGAGTGCAGTCCCCAGCGAGCCGTCCGTCGACGAGTCGGACATCGTCTCGATCGTCGATCTGCGCGTGACCTTCGCCACCGACGGCGGTGCCGTACGCGCCGTCGACGGTGTCTCGATCGCCGTTCGCCCGAGAGAGATCGTCGCGATCGTCGGCGAGAGCGGCAGCGGCAAGAGCGTGACCGCGAAGTCGATCCTCGGCCTCGTTCCGGCGACGGCAACCTCGTCGGGGTCGATCCTCTTGCGCAGCCGCGATCGCAGCCGCACCACCGACATCGTCGGAGCCAACTCCGGCACTCTGCGCGGTCTCCGCGGCGAAGACGTCGCGATGGTGTTCCAGGAACCGTCGACCGCCCTCAACCCCGTCTACACCGTCGGCTGGCAGATCGCCGAAGGTATCCGAGCGCACGGTTCGGTGTCGCGCGCCGATGCCAAGAAGCAGGCCATCGACATCCTGCGTCGGGTAGGCATCCCCGACCCCGAGACCCGGGTCAACTACTACCCGCACCAGTTCTCGGGCGGCCAGAAGCAGCGTGTGGTCATCGCCATGGCGCTGGTTCTGAATCCGGGCCTCATCGTCGCCGACGAGCCCACGACAGCGCTCGACGTAACCGTGCAGGCGGAGATCCTCGATCTGCTGCGCCGCCTGCGCGACGAGTTCGACACCGCGATCGTGCTGATCACGCACAACATGGGCGTGGTCGCCGACCTCGCCGATCGAGTCGTCGTGATGTACCAGGGCAAGGTCGTCGAAGAAGCTGATTCCCGCACCCTGTTCGCCTCACCCCAGGCCGACTATACGAAGCAGCTCCTCGCCGCTGTTCCGCACATCGGGCAAGGAGAGGCCCGTGCTGCCGTCCGAACTCAGGAGCGTCTGGACCGGGCGTCCTCGAGCACGCCCGTGGTGGCCGCTCGCGACCTGGTCATCGAGTACCCCGGGCGCCTCGGCCGCGGTGGTTTCCGTGCCGTGAACGGCGTGTCCTTCGAGATCAGAGAGGGAGAAGTCCTGGGTCTCGTGGGGGAGTCGGGCTCGGGAAAGACCACGATCGGCCGCGCGATCGCCGGCCTCTCGAAGGTCACAGGCGGGTCGCTGAACGTGCTCGGACGCGAGATGCTCGGCATCAAGGAACGCTCCTTCCGTAGTGCCCGGGTCGACATCGGCTTCGTGTTCCAAGACCCGGCGTCGAGCTTCAATCCTCTGCTCACCATTGCGGAGTGCGTGGCCGAGCCGTTGGTCGTGCACGGACGGGCCGCAGACACCCGCGACGCTCGCGCACAGGTCGACGAGCTGCTCGAGGCCGTGCAGTTGCCCCGCGCATTCGGCGATCGGTACCCGCACGAGCTCAGCGGTGGTCAGAGGCAACGAGCGAGCCTGGCACGGTCGATCGCGTTGCGTCCGAAGCTACTCATCGCCGACGAGCCCACCAGCGCTCTCGACGTCTCGGTGCAGGCCCGGGTACTCGAGCTCTTCACCGAGTTGCAGAGGGAGTTCGGATTCGCGTCGCTCTTCATCAGTCACGACCTCGCGGTCGTCGACATGCTCGCCGACCGCATAGCGGTGCTCTACAAGGGTGAACTCGTCGAGGAGGGAACGGGCGCCGAGGTGCTGGGCTCTCCGCGTCACCCCTACACGCAGAGGCTTCTGGCGTCGCTTCCCGTTCCGGATCCGGTCGAACAGCAGACGAGGCGCGAGGCGCTCCACCGACTTCAGGCGGTCGACGGCTAGGGTCGGTATCCATGAGCGAACGGATAATGACGGCGTCTGACGTCACGATCGAATATCCGGCACACAGCGTCAGCTCCGCGCACACCGCGGTCAAGGGCTTCACGCTGAATGTCGACCCGGGCGAGATCATCGGCCTGGTGGGATCGAGTGGGTCAGGCAAGTCGACGATCGCCTCGGTGATCTCCGGCTCGGCCGCGTTGGCGCCGTCTCGAGACGGTGCGCCTCGCATCGTCGGCGGGGCCCTCTCCGTGCTCGGCTACGACCTCAAACGCACCCGGGGTCGCAAACTCAGCAGACTCACGTTCGGCATCGGCCATCTCGCACAGGATGCCGGGTCTACCTTGACCTCGAACATGACGGTCGCCGAGATCATCGCCGAACCGCTTTTTCTGCGCGACAAGCACTTCGATGCCAACGACGCCGGGCTTCGCGCGGCGACGCTCCTCGACAGCCTGCTGCTGCCCGTCGGAATGCTCAACATGCTGCCGCACGAGCTCTCCAGCGGACAGCGACAGCGAGTGGCGGTCGCCCGGGCCCTGGTCATGGATCCGGTGTTCCTGGTCGCCGACGAGCCGACCGCAGGCATTGACGTCTCCGTTCGCGGACAGGTGGTCGATGTCATCGCCTCGCTCCAGCGCGACCGTGGGGCTAGCGCCATCATCATCAGCCATGACCTCGATGTACTTCGTCGCTCGGTGGACCGCATAGCCGTGCTCCACGAGGGCATGGTCGTGGGGCTCGGCACGATCGACGAGGTGCTCGAGGATCCTCACCACCCCTACGTACAGGGGCTCGCCCGCACCGTCTCCGGCGACCAACGGTGACCGCCGGATAGCATCGCAAGATGCTCACCCTGGCCTTTCTTCGCCGCCTCCGTCATCGACGACACGCGCGGACTCATCGGCCGGGCGCAGTTCGATGCGATGAAGAATTCCGCCTTCGTCGTCGACATCGGTCGCGGTGATCTCGTCATCACCAACGCCCTCGTCGATGCACGTCAGAGCGGCAGTATCGCCTGGATCGCCCCGAATCTCATCGTCACGCCGCACAGCGCGGATGCTCCTACCATGACCCGGCCCCTTCCGACTCGGAGGGTGTTCGACATCACCCGGGCGTTCCTCGGCGGCGGGGGTGTTGACGGAGTTGTCGATCCAGTTGTGGGATACTGGTGGAGGTCGATGAGCGTGACAAAGGCATCGCCGAATAGGTGATAGTGTAACTACGCTGTTTCCAGCAATCCTCGATAGCTCAATTGGCAGAGCAGCCGGCTGTTAACCGGCAGGTTCTTGGTTCGAGTCCAAGTCGGGGAGCGAAAAGGCCACCACGGGCTCCACCCCTGGTGGCCTTTTTTCGTTCCCGAGCGCCCATAAAATAGAACGATGAGCGATTCCTTCACATCGGCCGTGTCCGAGAATCCCCTCACGCTTCGGCGTCGCGCACGGCGTTTCATGGTCGGGGCGATCGTCACCTGGGTCGTCTTCCTCATCGTGGTCCTGGGCTCCGTCGCCGGGTCTGCAGTGTCGTCGTCTCAGAACGCCAGCGAGGTGAACGGGGCCGAGATCGCCGGAAGGATCATCGCCCTCATGCTGATGCTCGGCGTGCCGATCGTGCTCGGCGTTCTTCTCACCGTCAGGAGCTCCAGACTGTACAAGCGCGCGGCGGCGATCGAGCTCCGCGACGCGTCGTCGTACTGAGTGTCGCCTCGTCCGCGCAGCCACGTGGGCGCCCGAAGCGCTGACGACACACGCGCCTACCGTGCCGCCCTCGCCGTCGGATTGCCGACGGCGGCCTACGGAGTCTCGTTCGGTGCGCTCGCCACGGTGGGTGCCGGCTTGGACATCTGGCAGACGATGATCTTGAGCCTGGTGATGTTCACGGGCGGCTCCCAATTCGCCCTTGTGGGTGTTCTCGCCTCCGGCGGTCTGTCCGCGTGGCCGTCGGCCGTCGCGTCGGCCGCACTGCTCGGCTCGCGGAACGCCGTCTACGCGATCCGGATGTCGCCCGTCATCGGACGAGGCTTTCTACGCCGGGCGGCTGCGGCCCATCTGACGATCGACGAGTCGACGGCCGTCTCGAGCGCTCAGGGCTCGCTGCGTGCCCAGAGAATCGGCTTCTGGGCGACGGGACTCGTCGTCTACGTCGGATGGAACCTCACCACCCTCCTCGGCGCCGTGATCGGCGACCTGCTCGGCGATGTCAGCGCCTACGGACTCGATGCGGCCGCCGCCGCCGCGTTCCTCGGCCTCCTCTGGCCACGGTTGGCCAAGCTGCAGGCTCAGGCCGTGGCCGTGGCTGCGGGGTTCGTGGCCGCGATCCTGACGCCGGTTCTGATGCCGGGGCTACCCGTCCTCGTCGCCGCCCTCGTCGCCGTGGTGTTCGGAGCGACGAACTGGCTCGGATCGGGACGGCGCGCGTCTGGCAACCGGACGGGGGAGGAGTCATGACAGCATGGCACGTCGTGCTTCTGGCCTCGATCATCTGCTTCGGCTTGAAGAGCCTCGGCTATCTTGTGCCGGCGCGTCTCATCGAGCGCCCCACACCGGCGCGCATGGTCGACCTGCTCACGGTCGCCCTGCTGGCGGCACTCATCTCGCTGCAGACCTTCGCCCAGGGGCAGCAGCTTCAGCTCGACGCTCGAGTGCCCGCGGTCCTCATGGCCGCCGTCCTCTTCGCCCTGCGCGTGCCGTTCATCGTGGTGGTCGTCGCCGCGGCGGCCGTCGCGGCCGGCATCCGGGCCCTCAGCTGACGCCGCGGCCTCGTTACGCGTCGAGGTCGTCGACCCCGGGCATCCAGCTGCTGCCGGGCTCGGTCCAGCCCCGCTTGCGCGCGATCTTCGAAGCTCGTCGTCCGTAGATGAACTCGAGACGGTCGACGTACAGGATGCCGCCCAGGTGATCGAACTCGTGCTGGAAGATGCGGGCGAGCCACCCGCTCGCGGCGATCTCGAACGGCTTCTGATCGAGATCGACGGCACGCAGCAGAGCGTCCGTCGACCGCACGAGAGGAAAGCGCTCACCGGGAAACGAGAGACACCCTTCGGCGTCGGAATCCTCGTCGCTCTCGGCGACGGGCGGCGGACTGATCAGCAGAACCGGGTTGATGGCGACACCGCGGTGCTCCACGTCGTCGTCGTCGACCCACCCGTAGGTGAAGAGCCGCAGCGGCACACCGACCTGCGGCGCGGCCAGACCGACGCCGGGCGCGGCATCCATCGTCTCGAACATGTCGGCGACCAGCTGGCGCAGTGTGTCGTCGAAGACCGTGACGTCAGATGCGGGGGAGTGGAGAACGGGGTCTCCAGAGATTCGAATCGGGAGAACAGCCATTCGCTAAGCCTATCGGCGCGGTCGTCAGGGTAATCTCGGGGGGTGCCTCCCGAACTCACCGACATTCAGGACCAGTTCGCTCTCGATCCGGCTCAGTTCATCGGCATTCCGATCGCGATCGTCGGTGCCGTCTTCCTGAGCCTCGGCGCGCAGTTCCAGTCTCGCGGAGTGGCCAAGGTCGAAGCGAAGACCAATCTCTCCGGCTCGAGCGGCCTGAACCTGGCCCAGCTGTGGTCGTTGCTCTCGCGGCCGTCCTGGGTCTTCGGCACCCTGATGCTCGGACTCGCGGTCGTCTTCCAACTCACGAGCCTCGGCTTCTCTCCCATCATCGTCGTGCAGCCGCTCGGCGTCGTCGCGCTCGTCATGACCGCCTTCCTCAACGCCAGGCTCAGCAAGGTCAATCTCGACCGCAAGTCGATCCTGTCGATCGTGCTGTGCGTGGGAGGCGTGTTCCTGTTCGTGGTGTTGGCGGCGTTCACGGCTCGGGATCGCCCGATCACCGAGGTGCAACTCACCGTCATCCTCGTGATCCTTGCGGTCGTTCTGCTGGTCTTCGGCGCGGGCTTCATCGTGTTCCGCCGTAGAGTCCGTGCGATCGGCTACATCATCGGTGCCGGCGTGCTCTACGGGTTCGTGGCGACCCTCGCGAAGGTCGTCATCAAGCGGTTACAGCAGGGCGACTTCGAGTGGCTCACGCTCGTCTGCGTCGCCGGACTCGTCGCCGCATTCGCCCTCGGCGGCTACTTCGTGCAGACGGCCTATTCCTCTGGTCCGCCCGATCTCGTCGTCGCCGGCCTCACCGTCGTCGATCCACTCATAGCCGTCGCCATCGGCATCCTCGTGCTCGGCGAGGCGGCTCAGGCGCCGTGGTGGGCGATGATCGGCTACGTCATCACCGGCGCGATCGCCATCGTCGGGGTCTTCGGGCTCGCCCGCTACCACCCGCAGATCGAGCGCTAAGGTAGTTTGTCCTCCGAGCCCCGCTCAGGGCCTCGTACCTCCCCGTCTCTCAACAGAAGGTTCATTCCGTGTCAGATTCCTCCGACCCACGTCCCGCCTCGGCGGAGGTGCCGTCGACGGCTTCCTCCGAACGGCCCCTTCGCATCGTCATCGGTGCCGACACCTTCTCTCCCGACGTCAACGGATCCGCTCGATTTTCCGAGCGTCTCGCGTCGGGCATGGCGTCCCGGGGGCACGACGTCCACGTCGTGGCTCCAGCGGCATCCAAGAAGCACGGCACCTGGACCGAGACGTACGACGGTCACGCCATCACCGTGCATCGCCTGCGCAGCTGGCGCTGGTACCCGCATGACTGGCTCCGCTTCGCGTTGCCCTGGGTCATCAACCAGAACAGCGCCAAGATCCTCGACGCGGTCAAGCCCGACGTCGTGCACTTCCAGTCGCACATCATCGTGGGTCGCGGACTGTCGATCGAGGCCGAGAAGCGCAACATCCATATCGTGGGTACCAACCACTTCATGCCCGAGAACCTCCTCGAGTTCACCCTGTTGCCGAAGTCGTGGCAGGACTGGGCAGTAGGGCTCGCATGGAAGGCGGCCAAGCGCACCTTCGGCAGAGCCAGCGCGATCACGACGCCGACGAGACGGGCGGCCGAGTTCCTCGAGAAGTCCACCGGGCTCACCAACGTCTACTCGATCTCCTGCGGAATCAACGCCGACAACTACACGCCCGATTTCACGGTCCGTCCGAAGAACCGGATCCTCTTCGTCGGCCGAGTCACCGGCGAGAAGCAGATCGACGTGCTGTTGAAGGCCATGACGTTGCTGCCCGCAGATCTCGACGCGCAGTTGGAGATCGTCGGCGGTGGCGATCTGAAGAAGAGCCTCGAGTCGATGGCCGTCACCCTGGGTATCGCAGATCGCGTCACCTTCACGGGGTACGTCACCGAGCAGGAACTACGCGACGCCTACACGCGTGCGACCGTCTTCGCCATGCCCTCCATCGCCGAATTGCAGAGCATCGCGACGATGGAGGCGATGGCGTCGGGCTTGCCGGTCGTGGCCGCCGATGCGATGGCCCTTCCCCATCTCGTGCGCGACGGAGAGAACGGACACCTGTTCGCTCCCGGCGACGCGCAGCAGATGGCCGACCGGCTCACCGACATCCTCACGCTCCCTCAAGACGAACTCGATGTCTTCAAGAACGCATCGCTTCGCCTCATCGCCGCCCACGACATCCAGCGCACCCTGAGCACATTCGAGAAGCTCTACCGAGGAGAGGTCGTCACAGACCCGCTCATCGTCTCGCCGAGTGCGTCGCACGAATAGCGGTAATGTGGTGAGTCGGTATCCGGTCTGAGCTCGTCAGACGCACGGGCCGCAGGGGGCGTTAGCTCAGCCGGTTAGAGCAGCGGACTCATAATCCGTCGGTCGTGGGTTCAAGTCCCACACGCCCTACCCCGCGAGAAGTCTGAGCAGGGGGCCGCCCCGCGTATGCGGGACGGCCCTTCTTTCACCCGGCGTCGCTGCTCACTGCGCGCTTGGCGCGGCGGGGGTCGGGGGAGCGGTCGCGGCCATGCCCTCGCCGATGCCTCGCCCGACAGCCTGTCCCTGAAGGATCGACGCGAGATCGAGACCCGTCGCCGCGCTGACGGTGTCGAAGACCGACTTCAATGCTTTCGCACTGTCCGCGCCGACGAGATTCGAGGCTCCGTCGTCGCTCGACCCGCCGACGATCGACACGCTTCCTATCGCCGAGTATCCCTTCGCGAACTCGGCCATGATCGACGGCAGCACGTCGAGAACGCGCTGCGAGAGGAAGGCCTCCTGATTCGAGGCGATGGCCTTGGCTTCCGCTTCGAGTGCACCAGCGCGGGCGTCACCTTCAGCTCGGATGGCGTCAGCCTCGGCATTGGCGCGCAGGCGCCGCGCCTCGGACTCCGCCTCGGCCTGTGCACGAAGGGCACTCGCCTCACCGGTCGCCTTGGCGACCGCGGCCGCTGCCTCACCGTCGGCTCGGGCCTTGTCTGCCTGCGCCTGCTGCTCGGCGATACGGGTACGCGCTTCTGCCTGCTTGACCTGCTCGATGGCCGCAGCCTCTGCTGCCCGCTCGCGGGTATACAGGTCTGCCTGCGCACGTGTCTCCGCCTCGTATCGCTGAGCATCGGCGACACGCTTCACGTCGGCATCCAATTGGGCTTGACGGTTCTCTGCCTGCTGCTGGAGAACGGCCTGCTGCGCCTGCTCGCGGGCGAGGTTCTCGGCCTGTTCCGCCTCGGCCCGAGCGCGGCCGATGCCGGCATTGGAGTTGGCCGTGTTGGTGTCGAGGCCGGTCTGCTCGACGAGGTTGGCCTCCTTGTTGGCGATGTTCTTCTGGTTGATGGCCCGATCGGCGTTGGTCTGCGAGATCTCTGCAGCCTGGCGTTTCGCCTGGATCTCCGGAGCGCCGAGCGACTGGATGTAGCCGACCTTGTCGGTGATGCCCTTGATCTGGAACGAGTCCAGGATCAGTCCCTGCTCAGCGAGCTCCTGAGACACGTCGGCCGCGATCTGATCCGAGAACTTCTTTCGCTCTCGCATGAGTTCGACAACCGACAGGGTCGCGACGATTCCACGCAGCGCGCCTTCCAGCTGCTCGGTGGTGAACTGCTCGATCGCGGCGTCCTGCGAGGCGAAGCGCTCAGCCGCGCGTCGCACCAGCAGGGGATCGGATCCGATCTTCACGATGGCCACACCGTCGACGTTCAACGTCACGCTGTCGAGCGATTGGGCCTCAGCGTTCAAGGAGACCTGACGAGAGCGAAGCGAGATGATCTCGTGGCGCTGAGTGATCGGGTTGACGAGCGACTTACCGTTGACGATGACCGTAACGGGCGACTCGGACATCTCGTCGCGGCTCGAACCGTCGGCGCTCAAGACGGCGAGCTGAACTTTCTGCTTTCGGCCCGAGATGACAAGGGCCTCGTCCGCTCGAGCCACTTTGATCCAGCTGCGTGCAAACAGCAACAGCACGAGAACCACCACGACAGCGACGACGAGTGCAATCCCGGCGATGACGAGGATTCCGACGATTTCGGCGTTGTCCATAGGTACCTCTCTGGATCCCTGGCAGGGACGGTCTCGGATGCCGCAGCGGACGCGCAGTCATTCCGGCTCCACCCTGCCAGAAAAGGCAGGATGGCGTGTCGTCGGGATGGGCGGATCGACATGGGCCATCAGGTGGTCGGTTTCGGAACGGCAGCACAGCGCTCGATGAGGCTCCCACGGCACGCCGCTCATGTTTCATGGGGTGCAGCGCACGCGTTAGAGTCGATTCAGCCACGCGCCGGGGAGGAGCCTCGTGTTCAGTTCGTTCGAGATTCGCATCCCCGCGCCCATTCCCCGCGCACTGCAGTCGCCCATGCCGGCATCCGTCACGTACATCAGCACCTATCGGTTGCTCGATCCCGAGACGCCGAGTCTGACGATCGGCATCGGAATCGCCAATGCCAACTACTGGGTGATCGACGGTGAACTGAAGTACCGCTACTTCTCGGAAACCGACAAGACACTCCGCAACTGTCCGTGGGACGCGAAGACCGATTTCGACCTCATCGCTTGGGCGCAGGGCGTCTTCCGAGACGGAGAAGACTACGGCCCCTCGTTCGCTGTGCATCTGCAGTCGGCCCAGGCCGCGTACCGGCGAGGGGCGTCGAGCTACCTCCCCGTAGAAGAGGGTCTTGTCACCACCGCTCTTATCGATCACCCGGATCTGGGTGAGGTGCAGATCCGAGACGACATGGTGATGCTGTTCACCGAGTGGCTGACCGACCCGGACGAGGGCGCGAAATATCTGACGACAGGCCATCCGGCTCACCGCTCCTGACCTGATCGGCAATTTGCAACCGGCAGGGAACTCCCTCATTTTCCGCGGTTAGAATCGAGCGAAACGAGGGAGTTTCCTGTTGCCCGATTCGAACACCCAGCCCAGCGCCCGTAGCTCAGCCGATATCGACCTCGACGAGTTCGCTCGGCTCTCCGGCTCGATCATGGCCAATCTCGAAGCAGTGATCAACGGCAAGACCGATGTCGCCACGTTGTCGCTCATCGTGCTCCTCGCCGAGGGACACCTCCTTGTGGAAGATGTTCCGGGCGTGGGCAAGACGACTCTGGCCAAGGCCCTCGCTCGCTCGGTCAGCGCGTCCGTCAGTCGCATCCAGTTCACCCCCGACCTGCTTCCCTCGGATGTCACGGGAGTGTCGATCTTCAACCAGCAGGCGAATCGCTTCGAGTTCAAACCGGGCGCCGTGTTCGCCAATATCGTGATCGCCGACGAGATCAACCGAGCCTCCCCCAAGACACAGTCGGCCCTGCTCGAATGCATGGAGGAGCGGCAGGTCTCCGTCGACGGAGTGACTCACCGCCTCGATACGCCCTTCAGCGTCGTCGCCACCCAGAACCCCATCGAGATGGAGGGGACATTCGCGCTGCCCGAGGCGCAACGCGACCGATTCATGGCACGGATCTCCATGGGATACCCCGACGCCGAGGCGGAACTCGCCATGCTGCACAATCGCGAGTTGCAGAGCCCTCTCGACGATATCGACGCCGTCGTCGACCGCGACGAACTTCTGGCGATGACCCGGTGCGCCCGCGAGGTGTTCGTCTCTCGGGCCGTCGAACAATACGTGGTGAACATCGCGCAGGCGACGCGTCGCGATCCCGAGGTGCGATTGGGAGCGAGCCCTCGAGCCACTCTGCATCTCGTGCGCGCGGCGAAAGTCGCGGCGGCACTCGAGGGTCGGGACTTCGTCCTCCCCGACGACATCGACGCGCTCGTGGTTCCCGTATTGGGGCATCGCATCGTTCCCACACGCAAGTCGGTGACCGACCATCGCAGCAGCGTCGATGCGATCGAGGAGACCTTGATCAGGATCGTGCAGTCGACGCCGGTGCCACTCGTCGCCGCCAGGTCGCTCTGATCGATGCGCGTTCGCATGAACGGTTCTCGTCATGGACTACGGTGGCCCACCCTGACGATTCGCGGATGGGGCTTTCTCGCCGCCTCCGTTGCACTGTTCGCGCTCGCGCCGATGCTCGGTCAGCGCGAGATCGCCTTCGCCGCCTCTGCCTCCTTGGCCCTACCCCTTCTCTCCCTGATGCTCGTCTCCGTGCGCCAGCCCAAGCTCACCGTCGTTCGGCGCTTCTCGCCTGAGACGGCCAGTGCGGGTACCGACTGCGAGGTCATCCTCTCGGTGCAGAATTGGGGCATCGTTCCCACCCCCGGCGCGCTCTGGCACGACGAGGCAGCCGCACCGCTCGGCCAGAGTCCGACAGCCACGCTGCCACCCCTCCCTGCATTCCGCTCGCTCGAAACCGACACACCGCGTCTGACGACTCTGCGCTATCTCATCGATTCCCCTCGTAGAGGCAGGCATGCGATCGGTCCGCTCTCCATCCGATTCAGCGACCCCTTCGGCCTCGCGACCAGGCGCTTCAGCGTGGGCGGTTCCGACACACTCACCGTCACTCCGGGCGTGGAGGCCCTCTCCCGTGGATCATTCCGCCTCCCGAGCGGCGACGGGCAGGCCATGCAATCGAGACGCCCGTCGGCGAGCGGCGAACAAGACGTGATAGCCCGCAAATACCAGACGGGCGACAGCATTCGACGCGTGCACTGGCCGGCCACGGCGCGGCACTCCGAGCTGATGGTGAGGCAAGACGACCAGCACACCGACCACGAGGCTGTCGTCGTCCTCGACACCCGTGCCGAGAGCTTTCCGAATTTCCGGCGCGTCACAGCCGCCGAAACGCAGTCGGACACGTTCGAGTGGGCGGTGTCGATGGCCGTGTCGATCGGTGTGCATCTCCTTCACGAGGGGTACCGCGTCGTGCTCGTGGAGTCGCCGGACTCCGCGACACCGCACACCGGCGAGCGTGCCGACGATTCACCAGCAGATCTGCTTCTCCGGGGCGCCTACGCCCAGCTCGACTCGGGACGTCCGCCCCTGGCCGCTCGGGACATCGTTGCGGATGCCGGGCGAATCTCAGGCGAGTTGCCGCCGCTCTTCGCCGTGCTCGGAGACGTCGACAGGCAGTCGATCGATGCACTCGCCCAGGCGGCGACGGCGAGTTCGGCAGCGCACGCCTTCATCGTGCATCCTGTCGCGATCGGGTCCTCCGAATCGGCGCCCGAATGGGCTCAGCTGCTCAGCGAGCGGCTGACCCGCGCTGGATGGACCGCTCGACTCGTGTCGCCCGCGGTGCCGCCGTCTGCGGCATGGGAGTTCGACAGCGCGAGGATCGTACGATGAGCCCCCGCACTCGCCTCGACCGACGTCGGCGGCAACGGGGCTCGTGGATGGTGTCACTCGCCGTGCTCCTCACGATAGGAATACCGCTCGCGGGGCTCGCGCCCATCATCCAAGGAGCCGAATGGTGGTTCGCCGCCATGGCTATGGCCGCCGTCTGTGTCGGCGCATCCTGGGCCGTTCGAGCCTCGGGGCTGAGACCTGCGCTCGGAATCCTCGCGGCACTCGTCGTGTGGATTCTCGTCAGCCAATGGGTCTTTGCGCCCGGCACCGCGATCGCCGGCATCATTCCCACACCGGCGACCATCGACGTGCTCATTCAGGGCTTCACCGACGCCGGTGGCCAGATCCAGGTACAGACGATTCCCGCCGACCCCGTCTCGTCTCTCATGCAGTTGATCTGCATGGCATGCGGCCTTCTGGCCATCGTGGCAGACGCGGCCGTCGTCGTGCGCTTTCCCGCCTTCGTCGGCCTCCTCGCGCTGACGCTGTTCGCAGTGCCCTCGGCGGTTCAGGCGCGCGACGTCGACGTGGTCCGATTCATCGCGACCACGGCTTCATTCCTCCTCCTGCTCTGGATTGCGGCTCGAGTCGACGGCAAGGGCAGACCCGAGGGCCGTTCGGTGAGCCGCGCCGGACGTTCTCCTGCAACCGCGCTGGCTCTCGGTGCCGCTGCCGTCGTGTGTGCCCTCATCATTCCGTCTGTGACGCCAGGGCTGACCGCCCAGGCATTCGCAGACTCCAGGAACTCCGGACGCCTGCCCTCCGTCTACGGCGCGGGCGTCGACCCCGTGATTCAGCTCGGACGAGATCTTCGGCGCACCACGCCGATCGTGTCGCTGCGCTACACGACCACGTCCGACAAGCCCCTCTACCTCAAGATGGTCGACCTGAACGACTTCTCGACGGGAACCTGGCAGCCGAACGACTCGTCGGACGGCTTGTTCGAGCGGCTGGCGCGTCCGAGCGGCCTGGCAGACGAGGTGGAGACCTCGACGGTCACCACCGACGTATCGATCGAGGGGCTGCGGAGCGAGTGGCTACCCCTTCCCTATCCGGCGACGGCGCTCAACAACGCGGGCCGTGGCTGGACTGCCGACCCCGATACGGGCGTCGTCTCTCTCCCCGACAGCCGCAACGACAGCAGGGGAGACGACTACTCGGTCGACAGTTTGACTCTCGTGCCCACGGCCGAGCAGCTGGCCGCCGCCGGCAGCACGATCCCGCCGAGTCTGAGCCCGCTGCTTGCGCTTCCCCCCGATCTTCCGGCCATCGTCACCGAGGTAGCCAACGATGTCGCTGGCGGAGCCACGACCAACTACGACCGGGCGGTGGCGCTGCAGTCCTACTTCACCTCGGGGCAATTCACCTACTCCGTCGACACACCCGTCGACGAGTCCTTCGACGGCACGAACGCCGAAGCGCAGGCGGCCTTCCTCGAGGTCAAGAGCGGCTATTGCGTGCACTTCGCCGCATCGATGGCCACGATGGCGCGCGTGCTCGGAATCCCGTCTCGCATCGCCATCGGATACTTTCCCAGCTCGGCCGCGTCCAGCTATGTAGACGGAGAAGCCCAATACGAGGTGCTCACCGACCAGCTGCATTCCTGGCCGGAACTGTACTTCGAGGGCATCGGGTGGTTGCCGTTCGAGCCGACACCGAGCCTCGGGATCTCCGTTCCCGCGTACTCCGTGCCGGCATTCGCCCAACAGACGCCGCAATCCACCGCTCCAGCACCCGAGGCGTCTGAGACCACTCCCACCGCGCAAGCCCGCGAGGACACCGACCCGGCGGCTCAATCATCAACGGCAGATACCCGATCGTCGGCGCAACTGCGGGGGTGGTTGACCGTCTTGGCCGTCGCGGTCGGCGTGTGCCTGGCGGGCCTCGTTCCGGCGACGATCAGAGCGTGGCGAAGGCGACGTCTTCTCGAGTCGCTCAGCCGGTCGCATGCACCGGCGACACGAGCGTGGTGGGAACTCCAGGACTTCGCACGCGACTTCGGCATCGAGGTGTCGCGCGGAGACACCCCGGGTGAATTCGCTCAAAGGCTGCTCGCGCTGCGCCGCATTCCTCGTGCACAGGTGGACGCGTTACGTCGTGCCGTCGAACGCGAGCAGTATGCGGACTCCCGCGGCGCTCCCGCGGGAGGACTCGAGCGAGCGCAGATCAGAGAGTGGTTGATCTCCATCGAGAATTCGATCCGCGATGAGGCGGAACAGTCGACACGCCGACGAGCCCGCCTGTTGCCCGCGTCGCTCTTCGTGCGCTCAGACCGGGCGTCCTAGCCGTCCTCGCGGCGCGGACGACGGCCCCGTCGCGGACGAAAGCTGCCCAGCGGACGCGTGCAGTCGACCCGCGTCAGCACATCCTGCACCTCGTCGAGCCACGCCAGCGCCGCGGCCGACAGGATCTCACCGCTTCTGACGCCGAGGTCGTCGAGAGGCCCCTCGTCGCCGTCTGCCGACGGAGTGGGGCGCGTGTGCACCTGTCGATACGCGTCGATCAGAGCGCCGACCGGCGCGTCGGGAAGAGACGCCACGAGAAGCACATGACCGACGAAGTCCGTCCATCCGGCGCGGGCATCGGCCTCGATCAGCCAGGAGGACACCTCGTGGCGACCCTGAGGAGTGAGAGCGTAAAGAGGCAGTCCGTCGCCCGTCATGCCGGCGTTGACCACGGAGCCCTGCGCTTGAAGTCTGTCGAGGGTCGAGTAGATCTGACCGACGTTGATGGAGCCGACTCTGTGCATGCGCGTTTCGACCTCGCCGTGCACCTGGGAGCCATAGGCCGTACCGAGGCTCAACACCGCGAGGATTCCCGACCTCACCGACATAACGCACTCCAACACAGTAATTGTCTACTCAGTATGTCCGAGGCTCCCAGACATCGAGCATCGGCTCGCCGCTCACGCCCGCGGCAATTCATCTGGCAGTACGCAGCTGCGTCGTGCATAATGCAAGAACAACTTCATATCAGTGCCGCCACAGTTCCATTTCACAGGTCGTTGGGGAAGACGTACCTCACGAAATGGAGAAAACAATGGTGGCACCCGTCGCACACGGAATGATCTTCGTTCATTCCGCCCCTCGCGCGCTCTGCCCCCACGTCGAGTGGGCCGCAGGTCGCGCTATCGGTCGTGCCGTCAACTTCACCTGGCGAGAGCAGCCGGTGCTTCGCGGTTCGCAGCGCACCGAGTTCTATTGGGAAGGCCCCGCAGGGACGGGCGCGGCGATCGCCTCCGCGCTCCGAGGCTGGGAACACCTCCGCTACGAGGTCACCGAAGATCCCGCCGCCGGCTCCGACGGCGGTCGCTGGGTGCACACGCCTGACCTCGGCATCTTCTACGCGCAGACCGACAGCGCCGGAAACACGGTCATTCCAGAGGACCGCGTTCGCGCGGCCATGGAGAACGCCGGAACCGACGCACTCGAGCTGCACCGCGAGCTCCGCCTGGCCTTAGGACAGGCATGGGACGACGAGCTGGAGCCCTTCCGCCACGAGAGCGATTTCTCTCCCGTGGTGTGGCTCCACTCCGTCGGTTAACCAGTTCGGTCCCCTTGCCTCCGCCGACGTGGTCGGGTGAAGCGAGGGGACCGAACGACAAACGTTCGCGCGTCAGGCGGTCTTGAAGGCCACGACCGCGTTGTGGCCACCGAAACCGAACGAGTTGCTGATGGCCACGAGATCGCCCTCGGGCAGAGTGCGCGGCGCGGTGACAACGTCCATGTCGATCTCAGGGTCTTGTTCGGTGAGGTTGATCGTGGGCGGCGCCGTGCGCTCGTGCAGCGCCAGAATCGTGAAGATCGCCTCGATTCCGCCGGCGCCACCGAGAAGGTGACCGGTGGATGCTTTGGTCGCGGAGACGGGGATGCCCGCAAGCGAGTCGCCGAACACATGACGGAGCGCTTTGTACTCCGCGATGTCGCCGACGGGCGTCGATGTGGCGTGAGCGTTGATGTGTGCGACGTCGGAGAGTGAGTATCCGAACCCCTCGACGGCCGCGATCATGGCGCGGGCCGCAGCCGACCCCTCGGGATCGGGGGCGGTGATGTGGTACGCGTCGCTCGTGACCGCTCCGCCGATTACCTCGGCGTAGATGCGGGCACCGCGGGCGAGGGCGTGTTCCTCGGTCTCGAGAACGATGGCTGCTCCGCCTTCGCCGAGCACGAAACCGTCACGGGTCACGTCGTAGGGACGCGAGGCCGTTGCTGGGTCGTCATTGCGCTTGGAGAGGGCCTGCATAGCTGCGAACGACGCGATGGGAAGCGGGTGGATGGCCGCTTCGGATCCGCCAGCGATAATGATGTCGGCGTAGCCGGCCTGCAGGTGGTCGTAGGCGTTGGCGATCGACTCTGTGCTGGATGCGCAGGCGGAGACGACGGTGCGAGCACCGGCTCGCGCGCCCAGACTCATTTCGATGGCGGCGGCGGGGCCGTTCGGCATCAGCATGGGGACGGTCATCGGCAGGACTCTGCGGGGGCCTCGCTCGCGCAGCGTGTCCCAGGCGTCGAGAAGCGTCCAGACGCCGCCGATTCCCGTCGCCCAGTCCACGCCGAAGCGCTCGGGCACGACGTCTGGGGAGCCGGCATCAGCCCAGGCTTCGCGGGCGGCCGTGAGCGCGAACTGGCTCGACGGGTCGAGGCGCTTGGTCTCGACGCGCTCGAGCACCTCGCTCGAGGGAACCTTCGCCTGTGCGGCGAACGTGATCGGGATCTCCCACTTCGCTACCCACTCCTGCTCGAGGGTGGTGGCGCCTGACGCTCCGGAGAGAAGCGCTGCCCACGTGTCGCGGGCGGTGCCGCCGAGGGGGGAGGTCGCACCGATTCCGGTGACGACGATTCGTTTGGAACTCATGGAAAACTCTCTAGCACGTGGTCAATCGTGGGCAGTATTCGGTGCGTGGACGACGGGCCCGGGCGTGATGCCCGGGCCTGTCGTCTGCGCTGCAGCGGGAGTGTTAGTCCTGTGCCGCGACGATGAACGTGACGGCGTCTCCGACGGTCTTGAGGTTCTTGACCTCTTCGTCGGGGATCTTCACGTCGAACTTCTCTTCAGCGTTGACGACGATCGTCATCATCGAGATCGAGTCGATGTCCAGGTCGTCAGTGAACGACTTGTCCATCTCGACCGTGTCGGTGGCGATACCGGTCTCGTCGTTGATGAGTTCGGCCAGGCCGGCCAGCACTTCTTCGGTGGACAATGCCATTGTGTTTCTCCTTGAGGGTTGAATTGACCGTCACTTAGTTTAGGTCAGGCCGTGCGCGTTCTTCGCTAAGCAACGCGACGTGGTGGCTAGGGCAGAACGACGACCTGCGCTCCGAACACCAGGCCGGCTCCGAAGCCGATCTGCAGGGCGAGGCCGCCGGAGAGCTCGGGGTTCTCTTCTAGCAGTCGGTGGGTAGCAAGAGGGATGGACGCGGCCGAGGTGTTGCCCGTGGTCGCGATGTCGCGTGCGATGGCGACGGACTCGGGAAGCTTCAGCTGCTTTGCGAACTCGTCGACGATGCGCATATTCGCCTGGTGCGGGATGAACGCGGCGAGGTCCTCGCTCGTAATGCCGGCGGCATCCAGGGCGCGCTGGGCAACCTTCGCCATCTCCCAGACGGCCCAGCGGAAGACAGTGGCGCCCTCTTGACGCATGGTGGGCCAGGTGTCGATCTCTCCATCGCGGAACTGCGCGTGGGTTCCGGTCATGTAGATCGTGTCCCACTTCGAGCCGTCGGAGCCCCAGATACTGGGGGAGATGCCGGCGAAGTCACTGGGGCCCACGATGGCGGCACCCGCTCCGTCACCGAGAAGGAACGAGATGGATCGGTCTGCCGGATCGATGAACTCGGAGAGCTTCTCGGCCCCGACGACGAGTACGTACTCTGCGAGACCTGAGCGGATGAGGGAGTCCGCCTGGGCGATTCCGTAGGTGTATCCGGCGCACGCGGCCTCGATGTCGTACGCGGCGGCGGGGTTCGCACCGATGCGCTCCGCCAGCAGCGACGAGATCGACGGCGTCACGACAGGGTTGCTGATGGTCGCCACGATGACGGCACCGATCTGCTGCGGATCGATGCCCGCACGCTCGATCGCCTCGAGAGCGGCCGTCGTGGCCAGGTCGACAGCCAGCACATCTTTGCCGGCACGACGACGCTCGATGATCCCGGTGCGCTGCCTGATCCACTCGTCTGACGAGTCGATCGGTCCGACAAGGTCGTCGTTCGGTACGACATTCTCGCCTCGGGCCGCGCCGACGCTGTGGATGCGGGTGAACTCGCTGCCGCGATTCTGCTTGAGTGGGGCGTGCTTCATGGAAGTCTCCGGGTGTGGGGAATCGGGTGTCGGGGTCACGCGTCGCCGTCGAGGAGCGCGAACGCCGCCTCGAGGTCGTCGGGAGTCTTGACCGCGACGGCGGGTACACCTCGGAGGCCGCGCTTGGCGAGGCCGGTCAAGGCGCCGGCGGGAGCGACTTCGATGATGCCGGTGACCCCCGCGTTCGCGAAGGCCTCCATGTCGAGATCCCACCGGACGGGGGAGGAGACCTGACCGACGAGCAGCTCGACGAACTCGCGACCGCTGGTCACGATGCTGCCGTCCTTATTCGTCCAGAGGGTGGTCGTGGGGTCGTTCACATCGAGTCGCGAGGCGACCTCGCTGAGCGTCGCGACGGCGGGCGCCATGTAGCGCGTGTGGAACGCGCCGGCGACCTGCAGGGGGATGACACGGGCTTTCGCCGGTGGTTCTGCGGCGAGGGCCGCGAGGGCGTCTGGCGCGCCCGCCACGACGATCTGGCCACCGCCGTTGAAGTTCGCGGGCTGAAGCCCGAGATCGTCGAGGCGGGCGAGCAGCTCCTGCTCGTCGGCACCGATGACCGCGCTCATACCTGTCGGCGTCTCTGCAGCGGCCGACGCCATCGCGAGCCCGCGCTGACGAACGAAAGCCATCGCATCCGTCTCGGTGAGCACACCGGCGCCTGCTGCCGCGGTGATCTCGCCGACCGAGTGACCCGCGATGCCGCCGATGCGGTCGATGCGACCGTCGGCGAGCAGAGCACGAAGGGTCAGGATGCCGGCGGCCACGATCAGCGGCTGGGCGACGGCGGTGTCACGAATCGTGTCGGCATCGCTCGTCGTACCGTGGGCCACAAGGTCGAGGCCGGAAGCGGATCCCAGCTCGTCGAGGTGTTCGCGATACCCCGGAACATCGAGCCAGGGAGAGAGGAAGCCGGGGGTTTGAGAACCCTGGCCGGGGCAGACGATGACGATCACTAGATCATCCTCCCAAGAGTTGAGATCAAAGGTGTGTGCATTTCCCACCAACAATGGCGAGAACTGCTGTCGAAAGGGTACAGGGCCGCGTCACCGTCGTGTGGCGCCGCCATCGTGGTCGTGCATCGTTCCGAGGATGAGCGCCGACTGCAGGATGAGCGCCTCGCGCGCACCGGTGGCATCCCATCCGATGACCTGGGACACGCGCTTGAGGCGGTATCGCACCGTGTTGGGGTGAACGTAGAGCTCCCGCGCCGTGGCTTCGAGCGAGCGGCCGTTGTCGAGGTAGCACCACAGCGTCGCCATCAGCTCCGGCGACTGGTCTTGTAGTGGACGATAGACGCGATTGACCAAGGTAGACCGGGCCAACGGGTCGCCTGCGAGGGCACGTTCCGGCAGCAGGTCGTCGGCCAGGGTGGGCCTGGGCGCGTTGCGCCATGCCCGAGCGACCGCAAAACCGGCCAGGGCCGCTTTCGCGCTTCGGGATGCGTCGACCAGGCTCGGCACCTCGTGTCCGAGGACGAGATGGCCGGGTCCGAATCCCGGTTCCAGCGCGCGAGCGATGTCCATGAAGCTGAGGGTGGGCTCCGCACTGGGCTCGTCCATCTCTGCGGCCTCGCTCGCAGGGGTGGCGCTGCCAGGAGCGGGAATCGAACGTCCGATGACGAGGACGAGGCGGTTTCCCTGCACCCCGATCAGAACGTCTGCCTGGAGGTGTCGTGCCGTGCGGCGCAGCTGGTCGACATCGAGGACGCGAGGAGTCGTGCCGACGAGGACGCTCACCTCGCCGTGGCCATGCCACCCCAGAGCCGCGATGCGCGAGGGCAGCTCGTCGTCGTATTCGCCGCTCAGAATCGAATCGACGACCAGGGCCTCGAGTCGCGCGTCCCAGAGCCCGCGCGCCTCGGCGGCGCGAGCGTAGACGTCGGCCGACGCGAAGGCGATCTCGCGGGAATAGAGCAGGATGGCCTCGCGCAGCGAAGCATCGGCACCCTTGACCCGGTCTTCGACGACTTCGACGACCACCCGGATCAGCTGCAGCGTCTGCTGCAGCGTGACCGAGCGCAGAAGCTCGCGGGGCGCCGAACCGAAGACGTCCGATGCGATCCACGTGGTGGTCGAGGGGTCCTCGTACCACTGGATGAACGACTTGATACCTGCCTGCGCGACGAGTCCGACGGCGCTGCGCCGCCCTGGCGGCATGTCGCCGTACCAGGGCAGCGTCGCGTCGAGGCGCTTGATCGTCGCTGTCGCGAGCTCACCCGAGATGGTGCGGAGCCACGCGAGCGTCTCCGCCTTACTCTTGGCCATGCTCGGTCTCTTCGATCCGGGCGCCTGATCTGATCATCGAACGCGTCGGCCGTTGCGCGGGCGTCAGCTCTCTCCGCCGGCGGAACCCGACGTTCCGGCTGTCACGTCGTACAGACGGTACTTCTCGATGGCCCAGGCAGGCGCCGAGGCGTCGACCTCGCCCTTGGCAGCGAGCTGCTCGAGGGTGCGCACCACGACAGACGGGCCGTCGATCTTGAAGAAGCGACGAGCCGCGGGCCGCGTGTCCGAGAAACCGAAGTCGTCGGCACCGAGGGTCGCGTACTCACCGGGCACGAACTGCCTGATCTGATCCGGCACAGCGTGCATGTAGTCGGTCACCGCGACGAACGGACCGGCAGCGTCGGCCAGCTTCGTCGTGACGTAGGCCGTCTGCTTGGGAGCGTTCGGGTTGAGGAAGTTGTGCTCCTCGGCCTTCAGCCCATCGCGACGGAGCTCGGTCCACGAGGTGACACTCCACACGTCGGCGGAGACGCCCCAGTCGTCGGCCAGCAGCTGCTGCGCCTCGAGAGCCCACGGAACCGCGACGCCGGAGGCGAGGATGTTCGCCTTCGGACCCTCGACGGTGCCGTTCTTCAGCTTGTAGATGCCGCGGAGGACACCGTCGACGTCGAGTCCCTCGGGCTCGGCCGGCTGCACGTGGGGCTCGTTGTAGACCGTCAGGTAGTACATGACGTTCGGGTCGCTGTGCGAGCCGCCGTACATGCGCTCGAGTCCGTCGCGCACGATGTGGTTGATCTCGTAACCGTAGGCGGCGTCGTACGAGACGACGGCGGGGTTGGTCGATGCCAGCAGCAGGGAGTGTCCGTCGGCGTGCTGCAGTCCCTCACCCGTGAGCGTGGTGCGTCCGGCGGTCGCGCCGATGACGAAGCCGCGGGCCATCTGGTCACCGGCAGCCCACAGGGCGTCACCCGTGCGCTGGAATCCGAACATCGAGTAGAAGACGTAGACCGGGATGAGCGGTTCACCGTGGGTGGAATACGAGGTGCCGACAGCCGTGAACGCGGCCAGCGCGCCGGCCTCGTTGATACCCACGTGGATGATCGTTCCCTGCGGGCTCTCCTTGTAGGCGAGCAGCAGATCGCGGTCGACCGAGGTGTAGTTCTGTCCGTTCGGGTTGTAGATCTTCGAGGTGGGGAAGAACGCGTCGAGACCGAAGGTGCGGGCCTCGTCGGGAATGATCGGCACGATGCGGTGACCGAAGCCCTTGGAGCGGGTCAGGTCTTTGAGCAGGCGCACGAACGCCATGGTCGTGGCGATCTCCTGCGTTCCCGATCCCTTTTTGAGGGTCTGGTAGGCGGAGTCGTCAGGCAGATCGAACTGCTCGTACTTCGAACGACGCTCGGGCAGATAGCCTCCGAGTTCGCGACGACGCTCGTGCAGGTACTCGATGGCCTCGTCACCCTCGGCCGGCTTGAAGTACGGCGGAAGGTAGGGGTTCTCCTCGAGCTGAGCGTCGGTGATCGGAATCCGAAGCTCGTCGCGGAACGCCTTGAGGTTGTCGAGCGTCATCTTCTTCATCTGGTGGGTCGCGTTGCGGCCCTCGAAGCTCTTGCCCAGGCCGTAGCCCTTGATCGTGTGGGCGAGGATGACGGTGGGCTGGCCCTTGTGCTCGGCCGCAGCCTTGAACGCCGCGTACACCTTGCGGTAGTCGTGTCCACCGCGCTTGAGGTTCCACACGTCGTCATCGGTGTAGTTCTCGACGAGCTTGAGAGCGCGGGGGTCGCGACCGAAGAAGTTCTCGCGCACGTAGGCGCCGTCTTCTGTCTTGTACGTCTGAAAGTCGCCATCCGGCGTGGTGTTCATGAGGTTCAGCAGCGCGCCGTCGGTGTCGTTGGCGAGCAGCGAGTCCCACTCGCGGCCCCAGATGACCTTGATGACGTTCCAGCCGGCACCGCGGAAGAAGCTCTCGAGCTCCTGGATGATCTTGCCGTTGCCTCGCACAGGGCCGTCGAGGCGCTGCAGGTTGCAGTTGATCACGAAGTTGAGGTTGTCGAGGCCCTCGTTCGCGGCGACCTGCAGCTGTCCGCGGCTCTCGACCTCGTCCATCTCGCCGTCGCCGAGGAATGCCCAGACCTGCTGGTCCGACGCATCCTTGATGCCGCGGTTGGTGACGTACTTGGCCAACTGGGCCTGGTAGATGGCGTTGATCGGGCCGAGACCCATCGAGACCGTGGGGAACTGCCAGAAGTCGGGCATCAGACGCGGGTGCGGGTACGACGAGAGTCCGCCGCCCACGTGCGACTTCTCCTGGCGGAAGCCGTCGAGCTGGTTCTCGCCCAGGCGTCCCTCGAGGAAGGCTCGGGCGTAGGTTCCGGGGGAGGCGTGGCCCTGGACGAAGATCTGGTCTCCGCCGGACGCGTGGTCCTGGCCACGGAAGAAGTGGTTGAAACCGACCTCGTAGAGGGCGGCGCTCGACGCGTAGGTCGAGATGTGGCCGCCGACGGCGATGCCGGGGCGCTGCGCACGGTGCACGAGCACGGCGGCGTTCCACCGGATCCACGCGCGGTAACGGCGCTCGATCTCCTCGTTGCCCGGGAAGTCGGGTTCGTTCTCGGAAGCGATCGTGTTGATGTAGTCGGTGGTGGGAACCATCGGCACACCGAGGTGCAGTTCTTTGCTTCGCTTGAGCAAGCTCAGCATGATCTCGCGCGCACGCCCGTGGCCGTGAGCCGCAACCAGCTGGTCGAGTGACTCGTTCCACTCCGCGGTTTCTTCGGGATCGGAATCGGTCGAGCTAACCGAGTACGGGTCCTGGTCGTTGACAGTCAACGTCGACCTCTTTCTGTGGGTGACAGATTTTCTAGTGCCGGTGCGAGCCGTGTCCGGATTCGTGTCCGAGCGTCGGGATGCGCGCCATCCTCCAGCCTAGTGAATGTTCCGGGCACTCTGGCCGCGATCCGGTTGGTACTCCCCGGGATCAGGCGTAGGATCGGCGACGTTCAGCGAACGGGCACCCAGGTCGGGCCTACACGGCGTCCATCCCCGCTCGCGAAAGGAATCAGAACAATCATGGCTTTGGAGAACGACACCCGCGCTCCCGATTTCGACCTCGCCAACCAGTTCGGCGAGAGAATCCGGTTGAGCCAGTTCCGCGGCAAGAAGGCCGTGGCTCTCGTCTTCTTCCCTCTCGCATTCTCCGGAACCTGCACGAGCGAACTCTGTGCGCTCGAAGAGAACCTCAACCTGTTCAAGGACAACGACGTCGAGCTTCTCGGCATCTCGGTCGACTCGAAGTCGGCCCTGCGGTCGTGGGCTGAGGTGCAGGGCTACGACTTCACGCTGCTGGCCGACTTCTGGCCGCACGGCGCCGTCGCGAAGGAGTACGGGGTGTTCCTCGACGGCAAGGGCTTCGCGAATCGCGCGACCTTCCTCATCGACATCGACGGCATCATCCGCGAGAGCTTCATCACCGCCCCCGGAGAGGCTCGTTCGATCGAGGCCTATAGGGCAGCTCTCGACGAGATGCGTTCTGTCGCGGCCTGAGTCGACGCATGCCCGCATGGACAGAGCACGTCATCTGGTGGCACATCTACCCATTGGGCTTTGTCGGCGCTGACACCACGTCGAATCCGCATGCTCCCGCTGAGCATCGACTCGGCGATATCGTTCCATGGCTCGACGACATCGTCGACCTCGGTGCGAACGGGCTCGCCCTCGGACCGATCTTCGACTCCGAGACCCACGGCTACGACACGATCGACCATCTTTCGATCGATCCGAGACTCGGCGATGACGGCGACTTCGATGCTCTGGTCGCGGCGTGCCGCGAGCGGGGAATCCGACTCCTGCTCGACGGCGTGTTCAACCATGTCGCCCGCAGCAACCCTCTCTGGCAGGCGGCGGTCGCAGCCGGCCCGGGCTCGGCCGAGGCGGCGTGGTTCCGTCTCGACGCCGATCAAGCGTCAGACGGCGAACTGAAGCCCGCCGTCTTCGAGGGCCACGGCCACCTCGTCGAACTCGACCTCACGCATCCGCCCGCCGCCGACTATGTGACGGGCGTCATGCGGCACTGGCTCGACCGCGGCGCCGACGGCTGGCGGCTCGACGCGGCGTACGCCGTGGCACCGGATGCCTGGCGGCCGATCCTCGACGCGGTCCGCTCGACGCACCCTGACCTATGGATCGTGGGGGAGGTCATCCACGGCGACTACGCCTCGATCGTCGACCAGTCCGGCATGGATTCGGTGACCCAGTACGAGCTGTGGAAGGCGATCTGGAACTCGCTGAACGAGAAGAACTTCTTCGAACTGGCGTGGTCGCTCGAGCGGCACCAGGAGTTCGTGGAGCGTTTCGCGCCGCTCACCTTCGTCGGCAACCACGACGTCACCCGCATCGCGTCGCTCGTCTCCGACAGGCGACATTCACAGATCGCGCACGCGCTGTTGTTCTTCCTGCCCGGCGTTCCGAGCGTCTACTACGGCGACGAGCGCGGCCTGACCGGTGAGAAAGAAGACAGGGCCGGGGGAGACGACGCCGTGAGGCCGCGGGCCGATCGTGGGGCGCCGGAGTGGCAGCGCAACGAGGTCTTCGAGTTGCATCAGCGCCTGATCGCGTTCCGGCGACAGCACGCGTGGCTGCACGACGCGCGCGTCGAGGTGCTCGAACTGGCGAACGAGACGCTTCTGCTCGAGGCGACGGCACGCTCCGGCGAGGGCCGCACGACGCTGGCACTCAATCTGACGGATGCCGAGGTCGCCCTGCGCGGAGTCGCGGTGCCGGCCCACGGCTACGTGCTCGCGGACTGACGCTCGGATTCCGGCTTTGCGCCGCGAGCGTGTAATCTGTTCACCGCACGAGAGAGCGATTTCTCGTGATGCAGGGGCCTTTAGCTCAGTTGGTAGAGCGCCACGTTTACACCGTGGATGTCATCGGTTCGAGCCCGGTAGGGCCCACCCCTCGCAGACCGGGCGTCACGCCCGCAGCAGCTCGGGAAGCGATGCCAGCGTCTGCAGCATGCGGTTCTCGGCATCGATATCGCCCGCCGCCGCGAAGAGCGCGGCCGCCTCTTCCAACCTCATGCGCGCCTGCAGCCCGTAGCCGTCTTTGATGGCGTGCCCGGCGAGCAGGGTGGCCGCCCGAGCGCACCAGATGCGGTCGCGCTGCTCGTCTGATGAGGTTCGAAGCACCTGCGCGAGGGCTTGACCGCCCGATCGATCGGTGTCGTCGAACTCGTCGGTAGCCGTGCCGTAGAGGCGATCGCGCAGCGACTCGAGAACATCGTCGAACGGCATGTCGAGGGCCCCCAGCGATGTGGTTCGAGCACCTCGACCCGACACCGTTACGAGCTGCCACGTGCCCGAGACGGCCACGAGGCGTACGGAGAACGGTGCCGCGACATCGAATTCGATCGACTGCTCGTCGACCCTCTGCCACGCGAGGTGCGCCGCATTCTCTGCCGCCCATCGCACCAATTCAGCTACGGACTGCGCGTCGTTCATCATGGTGCTCTCCTGTTATTCGCCCCTGCCATCGACGATAGCGAGAGCCACCGACAGCGAGACGTCACGACACCGCGTCACACTGGGACAGTGCGTCTCAACATGAGTACTGCGTCGGTCATGACCACCGTGTCACCCGACGGAGATCGGGCGTCGCGGTCGACCAGGGCACTCGTCAGCAAGGTCCACTCCGACTCGGGCAACGCGAGACTCTTCAGCACCTCATCGGGCCCGGGCAGCGGAGGACCTTCGTGTCGGTGCGTCGACCACGGCGGGAAGGCGCCGTGGCCGACGATGAGCAAGACCCCGGAGACAGCAACGGCCGAGGCGGCGCGCCGAAGGATCTCGTCGCGCGGAAGCTCTACGGGAGAGTGCAGAAAGTGCGCCGACACGAGGTCGTATTCGCCCTCCGGAGCCCACGCCGCCAGATCCGCCTCCACCCACGAAATACGATCACCAAGCCCTGCAGACTCGGCCGCAGAGCGCCCTCTCGCAAGCGCCGTCGGAGAGATTTCCACGGCGGTCACGCTCCACCCGCGTGACGCCAGCCACAGCGCGTCACCGCCCTCGCCGCTGCCCAGGTCGAGGGCTCTCCCTGGAGTCAGTCCGCCGGCCTCTCGCTCCAGCGCCGCATTGGCGCGCCCACTCCAGGTCCTGTCGGACTCCCGGTAACGCGACTCCCAGAAAGACGCCGGCGACTGCTGCTCGTGATCGGTCATGACACAACGATGGGTCGAGCGCATCCGCGGCGCAACTCGGCATGCCGCTTCGGCAAGACGGATGCCTCGGGTCTCGATCCGCACGAGTGCCGGATTCACACAGGCACCCCGCCGGTAGGCTGGGCGGGTGATGCACACGCTCCAGGATTTCGAGGCCGCGGTCGAACGACTCTGGCCGACACGGTTCGCCGAAGACTGGGATCGACCGGGAACAAGCACTGGAGACGCGATGCAGCCTGCCATGCGCGTTCACCTGGCCGTCGACGCCGTGGCCGAGACCGTCGATGAGGCGATCGAGCTCGGCGCCGATGTGCTCTTCGTGCATCACCCGCTTCTGCTGCGCGGTGTCACGTCGGTCGCCACCGATCGCTACAAGGGCGCCCTGCTCACGCGTCTCATCCGCTCCGGATGCGCGCTGGTCGCCGCCCACACGAACGCCGACATCGTCGACGACGGCACCTCGTCGGTTCTCGCCAAGCGTCTCGGACTCGTCGAGTCCACGCCCATCGTGGCCGGCGAGCGCTCCGGTACCGGCCTCGGCCGCGTCGGAGACCTGGCCGAGCCCACGACCCTCGGTCGGCTGGCCCTCGCCCTCGGCGAGATTCTCCCGGCGACCGCCACGGGCATCCGGGTGTCGGGCGCCTACGAGCAGCAGATATCTCGGGTGGCCCTCTGTGCGGGCGCCGGCGACTCCCTGCTGGCCGACCCCTCCGTGGCCTCGGCCGATGTCTACATCACGAGCGATCTGCGACACCATCCCGCATCGGAATCGAGGCAGCAATCGATGCTGTCGGCGGGCCCGGCTCTCATCGATGTGTCGCACTGGGCCAGCGAGTGGCTGTGGCTCGACTCCGCCTCGTCGGCACTCGCTGCCGAACTGCCCGATGCCACGTTCACGGTCAGCGAGCTTCGCACCGACCCGTGGGACTTCGTCGTCACCCAATAGTCTCGTCCGCCTCGCCGTCTCACGGCACCCACCACGCTCAGCCAAGGAAGGCACCCATGAAGGCACCGATCACCGAGCAGACATCACTTCTCGATCTGCAGGCTGCAGACACGCGACTCGACCAGCTCGCGCACACCGCCAAGACGCTTCCGCAGTCGCTCGCACTCGCAGAGCTGGCGAAAGACGTCGCCCGTTCTCGAGCGCTCTCCGCGTCCATTCGCGGCGAACTAGAAGACACCAAGGTCGAGATCGGTCGTGTCGAGTCCGATATCGAGGTCGTGGCGGCACGCATCGCCCGCGACCGTGAGCGGCTCGCGATCAGCTCGTCGCCGAAAGACATCCAGGGTCTCGAACACGAATTGGCCTCGCTGCTGAAGCGCCAGTCCGACCTCGAAGACATCGAACTCACCGTCATGGAGCGCCAGGAGGAGATCGATGGTCGTTTTCAGGCCGCATCCGCCCGCCTCGACGAGCTCCTGGTGACAGAGAAGGAGCTGACCGCAGACCGCGACGACAAGCTCGAGCAGATCAACGCCGAGATCGCGCAGGTGACCGAACGCCGGGCCCGCATCGCCTCTGCGATCAGTGCCGAGCTCGTCGCCCTGTACGACAAGCAGCGTTCGCGCTACGGCATAGGTGCGGCGCTGCTGACCCGCGGCGTCTCAGGCGGAAGTCACGTCAAGCTCCACGAGTCCGATCTCGCGGTCATCAGAGCGGCCGCTCCCGACGACGTGGTCCTCGACCCCGACAGCAACTGCATCCTGGTGCGTACGGAGGAGTCCGGCCTGTGATCCGCTGCGGCGTTCTGCCGTAGACTTCCACACGAATGGGTCGGTGAGACGGTCGCGTCAGTCGCGCATCTTCGGATGCTCGGCTGCCGAGGAACGTCCGGGCTCCACAGAGCAGGGCGGTGGGTAACACCCACCCGGGGCAACCCGCGAGACAGTGCCACAGAAAGTAGACCGCCTCAGGCTCACGCCTGCGGTAAGGGTGAAACGGTGGTGTAAGAGACCACCAGAGGCCAGGGTGACCTGGCCTGCTTGGTAAACCTCGCCCGGAGCAAGGTCAGACAGGGAACGCTCGAGACTGCTCGTCGAGTTCCCGGGTAGACCGCTAGAGGGCTGCGGCAACGTAGTCCCGAGATAGATGGCCGTCACGGGTCGGCGGCAACGCCGATGCGGACAGAACCCGGCGTACGGCCGACCCATTCACACCCCGGCCACCCGCGGCGCAGAGCGCCGAAGAGCTCAGAGCTCGGCGGCCGGATGCTCGGTGGGCGCGTCGTCGGAGCCCGCGACCACGCGGGGCTGGGCAGCGAGGGCTGCCGCTCCGAGGATGCCCGCGTTGTTCCGCAGAACGGCCGGCACGATCTCGGTCGTCAGGTCGAGCAGGGGAAGGAACTCCTGATAGTTCTTCGAGACGCCGCCGCCCACGATGAAGAGGTCGGGGGAGAGCAGCTTCTCGAGCTCGGAATAGTACTTCTGCAGGCGTTCGGTCCACTTCGACCACGACAGATCCTCGCGCTCCTTGGCGGAGTAGGCGGCCTTCAGCTCGTAGTCGCCCCCGTCGATCTGCAGATGGCCGAGCTCGGCGTTCGGCACGAGCACCCCGTTGTAGATGATCGCCGTGCCGATTCCGGTGCCGAGCGTCGTCATCATGACCAGACCCGACCGGTCTCGCGCCGCGCCGAATCGTACCTCGGCGTACCCCGCGGCATCCGCGTCGTTGACGAAGAAGATGTCTCGGCCGAGGGCGTCTTCGAAGAGTTTCTCTGCCTCGAGGCCGATCCACTTCTTCGAGACGTTGGCGGCCGACATCGTGCGTCCGTTCCGCACGACCGCGGGGAAGCAGATTCCGATGGGCGCATCGTCGGGTGCATCCGTCAGCTTCTCGAGGATCTTCGTGACCGTGCCCACGATGTCTTTCGGCTTGCCGCCCTCGGGGGTGGAGAGCTTGACCCGGTCACTCAGCAACTCGCCGGAAGAGAGATCGACGATCGCCCCCTTTATGCCGGTGCCACCGATGTCGATGCCGATGGCCACGTCGGATGCGGTTGGGGTGCTCATGGTCGGTCTCCTCGAACTATCACCGTCGACGCGTCGGGCGCGCCTCTGCGTTTCCTATCGAGCCTAGGGCAGACGAGCCCCTGCGGCGTTCGCGGAACTGGGCCTAGGATTTGACGTAGCCGAAGCGCCGACCATCGAAGGTCTTCGCGAGATCCCGGGAGTTGACATGTCGGAAGACGCCTCGAAGCAGTACTGGTACAACATGAAGACCGGCAAGGTGGAGCATGGCTACGAGTCCTCGGTCGTCGACCGGGTCGGACCGTTCGCTACCGAGGCGGAGGCGTCGCACGCCCTCGAGAAGCTTCGTGCCAACAGCGCGAAGTGGGCCGAAGAAGAGGCCGACGAGCAGCGCTGAACCAGCGTGCTCGTCGCTGCCGATCACTCGTAGGAGTTCTCTGGACCGGGGTAGCTTCGGTCTGCGACGTCTGATCGGAACCGGGTGACGGCGTCGGTCAGAACCCCTCGAAGATCGGCGTACTGCTTCACGAACTTCGGGATGCGGCCCGTCGAGAACCCCGCGAAGTCGGTCCAGACCAGAAGCTGGCCATCGACATGCGGCCCCGCACCCACTCCGATGGTGGGAATACGCAGCCTCTCGGTGACCAGACGCGCGGCCTCCGCCGGCACCATCTCGAGGACGACGGCGAAGGCGCCGGCCTCCTCGACGGCGAGGGCATCCGCCATCAGCTGGTCCAGTCCCTCACCTCGGCCCTGGATGATGTGACCGCCCAGCCCGTGCTCGCTCTGGGGGGTGAAGCCGATGTGAGCCATCACCGGAATCCCGGCGCCGACGATGCGTCGGATCTGCTCGACGCTGCGCACGCCTCCCTCGAGTTTCACGGCATGGGCGTGCGTCTCTTTCATAAAGCGCACCGCCGTGTGCAGTGCCTCGAGGGGGCCGCTCTCGTAGGAGCCGAACGGCATGTCGGCGACGACGAACGCCCTCTGCACGGCCAGCGCAACGGCGCGGGTCAACGGAATCAGCTCATCGACGGTGACCGGAAGGGTCGTGTCGTAGCCGAAAACCGTGTTGCCGGCGGAGTCGCCGACGAGGAGGAAGTCGATGCCGGCCTCGTCGAATATTCGGGCAGACAGCTGGTCGTAGCTCGTCAGTCCGGTGATCGGGGTTCCGCTCGCTTTCGCGTTCTGGAAATGGCGCGTGCGCACGCGCTTCGGAGCAGAAGGGGGCACGGACGGCGGCGTCTCTGACATCGGGCCAGTCTATCGACGCAGAGTGAAACACCCTGCGGGGCGCTGCTGGCCGAGGCGAGCGATCACGGTATCGTGTGCCTGACTCGATAGTGACGGTGATGTGAAGTGAAAAGATCAAGTCGGCTGCGAATGCCGTCCATCGCCCTTGTGGCGGGTGTGCTGCTCGCCCTGAGCGCGCCTGGTGTCGCGAACGCGGCAGCAGACGACGGGTGCCCGAAGCCGTCGAGCGGCGACGCCGAGTGCGGCGTGCTGACGGTTCCGGAGAACCGGCTGAACCCTGCCAGTCGAACCATCGACATCCCCTACGCCGTCATACCGGCCAGCGCAGAAGCCACGGGCACACCCATCGTCGTCATGGCGCCCGGACTCGGTGAGTCGGCTGCGTCGGTGGGCCAGCACCTGTCGCGCGACCTCGGGTTCGGGGCCCACAGAGACGTCGTCGTGCTCGAGCAGCGCGGCGGCTCCGCATCCACGCCGAACCTGGACTGCCCCGGAGCGACGAACGCGTGGGTCGAGTCTTTCACCTCGACCGATGACACGGTCGAGGCGGAGGGCACCGCCGTGGGACTCGAACTCTCCGACTGTCTGGCCGACTTCATCGACGCCGGGGGAGACCCGAACGGCTACACCATCGCCCAGACTGCGGCAGACGTGGTCGATCTGCGGAACAAGCTCGAGATCCCGACCTGGACCCTGTTCGGTTCGGATTGGTCGTCGAAGGTGATGACGGCCGTGGCCGGGCTCGACGCGGCCGGAAGCGACGCCGTACTCCTCGACTCTTACAGCCCCGCAGCGGCCGACATCAAGGGCGAGGCCTACGCCGCGCTCACGGCGTCGCTCGGTGAGCTGTCCACTCGCTCCGACGTCGAGGGCACCGACTACGCGGCAACGGTCGCCCAGATCGCATCGGATCTCGATGACGATCCGTTCAAGGGCCCCGTCACGAACCCGTTCACCGACAGGCAGCGCTTCGTCGAACTCGAGGGCAACGACTTCGTGAGCCTGGTGCAGCAGCTCCTGACCGACCCCGCGGTCGCCAGCACCCTGCCACTCCTGTTCGATCGGCTCGAGGCGGGCGACACCGGCGCGCTCGCTCCCTTTGTCGCTCTGGGTGCCGATGCTGTGGGCACCGTCGACTGGGGCCAGTACCTGACCTCGACCTGTCTCGATCAGAAGGCGAACTGGTCGCCCGATCCCGTTGCGCCCGAGGCCGCCGCTCCGGCCGAGGGCGAAGAACCCGTCGTGCCCGTGGATCCGCCGCTGCTCGTGACCTACTCGCTCACCGATGCCGTGTGCGCGCAGGCCGGCATCACGCCCGCGGGCACGGAGCTGCGCGTGCCTCCGACGTTCACGCAACCCACCCTCATCCTCGCCGGATCGAATGATCCGATCTCGTCCGCAGCGACCGCTCAGGCCGCCGCCGCATCCATCGCCGGAAGCCAGTTCGTCTCGTTCACCGGCGCCGGCCACGAGGTGCTCGACACGAGCGACTGCGCCGCCAAGACCGCTGTCGCCTGGCTCGACAAGCCCGGAGAAGACGTCTCGACCGTATGCGACCACGACGACGCGACGATCCCCTTCGTGACGGCGTCATCCATCCACGAGACCTCTCGCGCCGCGTCGGTCGTGCGCGCCGTCGACGAGGTGAACTGGTTCGAGTTGCTGATCCCGATCATCTTCTTCGGGTTCTGCGCGCTCTGGTTCATCGGATGGGTCATCACCCTGATCGTGCGCGGCATCCAGCGCGAACGACTCGGCCTGCTCATCGCCTCGGGAATCTCGCCCGTCTCCGGCCTGATCTTCGGCGGCATCCTCGCTCTCGGCATGGCCTCGGCCACGGCTACGCAGCCCGCCCTGGCGCTCGTCGGCGTTCCGTCGTACTTCCCCTACCTCGGGATCCTGCTCGCCGTCGGCCTCTTCGCACTGATCGTCGTCTGGAAGCTCGGCAGCAGAGGTGCGGCACTCCTCGCCTCGGCCGCAGTGATCGTCTGGCTCGGCATGCTCGCCTGGTTCGCCTGGATCGTGCTCGTTCCCAGCTGACCCGCAGGATCGAGGGCGTGCACTAACCTGTAACTGGTTGAAAGACCCCGTTCGAAAGAGAGTCCCCATAGATGGATAAGCAGCGTGACTTCGTTCTTCGCACCATTGAGGAACGTGGCATCAAGTTCATCAGGCTCTGGTTCACCGACGTGGTCGGAACTCTGAAGTCAGTAGCGATCGCACCCGCCGAGGTCGAGGGAGCCTTCACCGAGGGTCTCGGATTCGACGGCTCCGCGATCGAGGGCCTGACGAGATCGTATGAGGCCGATGTTCTGGCTCATCCCGATCCCACGACGTTCCAGATCCTTCCGTGGCGGGGCGAGATCGACCCGACCGCGCGCATGTTCTGCGACATCACGACACCGGACGGCTTGCCGGCCGTCGCCGATCCTCGCAACGTCCTGAAGCGCACCCTGGCGAAAGCCGCGGACCGCGGATTCACGTTCTACACGCATCCGGAGATCGAGTTCTACCTGCTGAAGTCGTCGCAGTACGGCGCCGCGGGCCCCGAGCCCGTGGACTCGGCCGGGTACTTCGACAACGTGCCCGGAGGCACGGCGCACGACTTCCGCCGCCGGTCGGTCCGCATGCTCGAAGACCTCGGCATCTCCGTCGAGTTCAGCCACCACGAGGCGGGTCCCGGTCAGAACGAGATCGACTTGCGCTACGCCGACGCGCTGACCACGGCCGACAACATCATGACGTTCCGCACCGTGATCAAAGAGGTCGCCATCGAGCAGGGCGTCTACGCGACGTTCATGCCGAAGCCGCTCGCGGGGCATCCCGGTTCGGGCATGCACACCCACCTCTCGCTCTTCGAGGGAGACGGCAACGCCTTCTACGAGGCCGGAGCCGAGTACCAGCTGTCGAAGATCGGCCGCCAGTTCATCGCCGGACTGCTGCACCACGCGCCCGAGATCACGGCCGTCACCAATCAGTTCGTCAACTCGTACAAGCGGCTCTGGGGCGGAGACGAGGCCCCGAGCTTCGTCTGCTGGGGTCACAACAACCGCTCCGCGCTCGTGCGCGTTCCGCTCTACAAGCCCAACAAGGGCCAGAGCTCGCGCATCGAGTACCGCGCCATCGACTCGGCCGCCAACCCGTATCTCGCGTACTCGCTGCTTCTCGCCGCGGGTATGAAGGGCATCGAGGAAGGCTACGAGCTGCCGCCGGAGGCGGAAGACAACGTGTGGAGCCTCAGCGAGGCCGAGCGCCGCGCTCTGGGTTACAACCCGCTGCCCGCGAGCCTCGATCGCGCCATCACGTTGATGGAAGGCTCTGAGCTCGTTGCGGAGACGCTGGGGGAGCACGTCTTTGACTACGTGCTGCGCAACAAGCGTCAGGAATGGCAGGCCTACCGTGCACAGGTGACGCCGTTCGAGCTCAAGAGCAATCTGGAGATGCTCTAACCGAGACGCACGAGGGATGCGACGGGGTCGTCGCATCCCTCGTCCGGAGGATCATGCGCGAATCGAGATCACTCAGTTATCTGGCCCGGATGGGCTTCGCAGATCTTGAGTGGGCAGACGAACAACTGCGTGTCGTCGCCTCGCTGGCGAGCCTCGACGTCGACGACCTGATCGCCGCCATCCCCGCTGCCGCGGATCCGGACCAGGCGTTGTCACTGCTGGCTATCCTCCTCCGCCGCTCTCCCGAGCATGTCTCGGCAATTCTTGCTGAGGAGCGCCACCGGGTGCGTCTCGTGCGCGTGCTCGGTGCGTCGAAGGGGCTCGGAGACTTCTTCTCCCGTCATCCTGCTGAACTCTCCGTCCTCGCCGATCCGCGCCTGGTGCTGCCCACGGCCGAAGAGGCTCGTACGGCTCTGCTCGACGCGGTCGGATCGCACGACGGCTTCGCGTCGTCGTCGGGGGAGGACGGGTGGACAGCGCTCCGCGTGCGTTATCGGGCTCTGCTGGCCCGAGTGGCCGCGTACGACCTCGAGCAGGTCGACCCGGTCGCAGGGCTCGACCGCATCGCCGCGGTGCTCGCCGACCTGGCCGCGGCCGCCCTCGAAGCGTCGCTGAGCGTTGCACGCACGACCCTGTCGACCAAGGGACTCGGTCTCTGGTGCTTCGAGCGCGAGAGCGTGGCCGACACTCGGCTCGCCATCATCGGAATGGGCAAGGCCGGAGCGCGGGAGCTCAACTACGTGAGCGACGTCGACGTGATCTTCGTCGGCGAGGCGCGGGTCGACAGCGAACTGCCGCCCGAGCGCGCGATCGAGATCGCCACGAGACTGGCCATGCTCACGATGCGGGGAATCAACGAGTCCGGGCTCGAACCCGGGTTGTGGGAGGTCGACCCCAACCTCCGTCCGGAAGGCAAGGACGGCGCGCTCGTGCGCTCGCTCGACTCGCACATCGCGTACTACGACCGCTGGGCGAAGAGCTGGGAGTTCCAGGCGCTGCTCAAGGCGAGGCCACTCGCCGGTGACCTCGAGCTCGGCCTGGCGTACGTCGCGGCCACCGCGCCGCGCGTCTGGTCGAGCGCGTCACGAGAGGGTTTCGTCGAATCGGCGCAGAAGATGCGGGAGCGCGTCACAGAGCACATCCCGTCCGACGACGTTCACTACCAGATCAAGCTCGGGCCGGGCGGGCTCAGAGACATCGAATTCACGGTTCAGCTCCTGCAGCTGGTGCACGGCCAGACAGACGACGAGATCCACCAGGCCGGTACGATCGCCGCACTGACGGCGCTGGCCGACCGGGGCTACATCGGCCGGGCCGAGCAGATCGAGTTCGCGGAGGATTACCGCATCCTTCGTCTTCTCGAACACCGCCTGCAGCTCCGCTTTCTCAAACGCACCCACCTGATGCCCCGCGACGAACTGGGCCAGCGCGTGCTCGCGCGCGCCGCCGATCTCGAACCGTCCGCAGCCCAGCTCATCGAGCGGTGGAACGGCATCAAGCACCGTGTGCGCAGCCTTCACGTCAGGCTCTTCTACCGCCCGTTGCTCGCCGCCGTGGCTGGCCTCTCGGCCGATGAGGTGGCTCTCACGAGCGTTCAGGCCGAGGCGCGCCTCGCAGCCATCGGGTTCATCGACCCGCGAGGAGCGCTCAAACACATCGAGGCCATGACCTCCGGGGTCTCTCGAAAGGCCAACATTCAACGGCATCTTCTGCCCGTGATGCTGCAGTGGTTCGCGGACGGCGCGGACCCCGACTACGGACTGCTCGCGTTCCGGCGTCTCAGCGATTCCCTGGGAGACACCTACTGGTTCCTGCGGATGCTGCGCGATTCCTCCGGCGCAGCCTCACGGCTCACGCACGTGCTCTCGGCGTCGAGATACGTCGGGCAGCTGCTCCAGAAGATACCGGAAGCCGCGGCATGGCTCGAGAACGAAGACGAGCTGCGCCCGCGCACCCGTGCGGTCCTCGACGAGGAGATGCGCGCGATCATCGCGCGTCACGATACACAGGATGCCGCGGCGGGCGCCTTGCGCGCGTCTCGCCGACGCGAGGTCCTGCGGCTCGCGATCTCGTCGATTCTGGGCATCATCACCGTCGACGAACTCGCTCGCGGGTTGACCGACGTCACGACCGTTCTGCTGACCGGCATCACCACGATCGTGCGGCAGCCCATGCCGAGCGGAGACGATGGGATCGAATTCGCCATCATCGGCATGGGCAGGCTCGGTGGCCGAGAGGTCGGCTTCGGATCGGACACCGACGTCATGTACGTCTACCGGGCGCGATCGGCCGAGAATCAGAATGCGGCGACGCATGCGCTCGCCATCGCCACCGAGATCAAGCGCCTGACCGAAGACAACCGGCTTCCCCTCGAGATCGACATCGACCTGCGCCCCGAGGGCAAGAACGGAGCAGTGGTTCGCTCCCTCGATTCGTATCGCGCGTACTACGCCCGCTGGTCGCTGACGTGGGAGGCGCAGGCGCTTCTCCGCGCGCGAGGACTCGTGGGCGACGAGTCGCTGATCCACGACTTCGAGGAGCTCGCCGACACCGTCCGGTACCCCGCCGAGATCGCCGAGAAGGAGGTTCGCGAGGTCAAGAGGATCAAGGCCAGGGTCGAGAACGAGCGTCTGCCACAGGGCACCGATCCGTTGCGGCACCTCAAGCTGGGCCGAGGCAGCCTCAGCGACGTCGAGTGGCTGGTGCAGCTGACCCAGCTCCAATTCGGCAGCCGCATTCCGTCTCTGCGCACCACGTCGACGCTCGAAGCGCTGGATGCCGCTGTCGCGGCCGACCTCGTCACGGAGGCCGACGCATCCGTGCTTCGCGCCGCCTGGGTCTTCGCGTCGCGCGCTCGCTCTGCCGTGACCCTGTGGGCCAACAAGAACTCGGATGTGCTGCCGAGCGACCGCAAGGCGCTCGACGGAATCGCGCGCCTGCTCGAGTATCCTCCCGGCTCGGCGACCACATTGGAAGAGGACTATCTGGGTGTCACGCGGCGTGCCAGGGCCGTCTTCGAACGGCTCTTCTACGACGCATAGATTTTTCGCCGACGACCGAGCGGGCTCGGACACATCGCACCCGCTTGCCCGTACCCTTGACCGGTGAGTGATGGCATCAACGACCGGCAGAACGTGCATCGCCGACGGGTCAGGCAGTCCCTGATCGAGCTGGCGGGTGGTGCCATCCGAGGAGCTGGAGCTCCCACCCAGATCATCTCGGTGGTCGGGGGCGATGACGCTCTGTCGCAGCGGCATGCCCGGTTGGTCATCGACCTCTGTCTGCGCGCCGGAGAGGCGATGCTCGCCACCGGTGCGTCCGCGTCCGATGTGGTGGCGACAGTACTGAGAATCAGCGATGCGTACGGCATCAGTGCGATGCATGTGGACATCACATTCACGTCGATCACCGTGTCGATCCATCGCGGAATGAACGAGGACCCGCTGTCGGTCATGCGGATCGTGAGAGTGCGCACCACCGACTACACACGCCTGCAGGCTGTCTATCGTCTCATCGACGAGATCGCCGGCCAGCAGGAACCGCTCGACGTCGACGCGGCCAGGGATCGCCTCACGGCGATTCTGGCGAGCCCACATCCCTACCGGCACTGGGTCGTGGCCGCGGGCCAAGCCATTCTGGCCAGCGGCGTCGTCGTGATGTTCGACGTGGGAATCGTCCTCGTCCTCGCCACTGCGATCACGGCGGCCATGTCTCACCTCATCGTGCGCAGGCTCAGCCGGTGGTCTGTACCCGGATTCTTCGCTCAGATGGCAGCGGCCGTCGCCACGACGAGCATCGCCGTCTTCATCTTCTGGTTGCGATCCGTCGGTATCGAACTGCCGGGCTCCAACAGCCCCACGGTGATCGTCATCGCCGGAATCATCACCCTCCTCTCCGGTGTCGGGCTGACGGCGTCGGCCAGGGACGCCATCGACGGGTACTACGTGACGGCGACGGCGCGAGGCATGGAGGTGCTGATGCTCACACTCGGCCTCGCCGTCGGCATCTCGCTCGTCCTCGGGTTCGCGCTCAGAATCGGCGTTCCGATCACCATCGCCACATCGCTGGGAGATCGAATCGGCTTGGTTTCCGGAACCGTCGGGGCGATGCTCATCGGCGTCGGTTTCGCTCTCACCACCTACGTGCGCCTTCGCCTCGTCCTCCTGATGGCCATGGCCGCTGGAGGGATCTTCGCGGTCTATTCGCTGGTGCTTCCGTTTGCCACGCAGCCCGGACTGGCTCCGGGGATCGCGGGAACGGTCGCGGGCATCGTCGGATACCTCGCCTACCGATGGGTCAAGGTTCCCGAGGGGGCCGTGACCATGGCGGGAATCATCTCTCTCATCCCCGGCCTCGCCGTCTATAGGGCGCTGTACGGATTCATGGATGCCGAGTTCGCCGTCGCGGACACCCTGCCGCCGGTGGTCATGGCCTTGGCCACCGGAATTGGCCTGGCGGCCGGAACGACCATCGGGGGATTCGGTGCCCGACGACTCTTCGGGTTCGACCGACAGGCCAAGCTGGCCACCCAACGCTCCCGCGCCACGCGATAGCTGGACATACGCTTGGTCGATGCAGCACACAGCGTCGCGAGAAGGATCACGGCCCCCTGTTTCCACCGAGGGTCCGCAACGACAGCTCAGCGAACGATCGACACCGGAGCTCTGGGGACGTCTTCTCGCGGAGGTCTTCGCCCTGCCCGGCGTGGTCGAAGGGCACAGCGCCGTGTCGCCGCCGAGCTCGCGTGCCGTGCATCTGGAGGATCGCTCGGTCGAGCTTCGTCCGGAGACGTCGCTGGCGCCCGGGCATCGCCTCGAGTCGGTGCACCTGCACGGCGTGTCGGACACGAGCATCCACGCCTGCCTGCCGGCGCGACGGGGCGCTGAGCTGAGAGTATCCGGTTCGCCCGTGGTGACTGAGCCGGATTCGAGGTCGCCTGGCCCGTGAACAAAGCAAACGAGTCCGCAGGAGTGGCCTTCTCGGTCTGGAAGGACCGGGCCACTCTTGCGGACTCGTCGCGGATCGGGAGAGGCCGAAACCCCTCGATCATGTGTCGTTAGACGCCGTAGTAGAGCTCGAACTCGAACGGGTGCGGACGCTGCTGCAGCGGCTTGATCTCGTTCTCGCGCTTGTAGCTGATCCAGTTCTCGATCAGGTCGATCGTGAACACGTTGCCTGCAAGCAGGAACTCGTGGTCGGCCTCGAGCGCGTCGAGCGCCTCGCCCAATGACGCGGGACCCTGGGGGATCAGCTTCGCCTCTTCGGGCGGCAGCTCGTAGAGGTCCTTGTCGACCGGCTCGTGCGGCTCGATGCGGTTGATGATTCCGTCGAGGCCAGCCATGAGCTGAGCCGCGAAGGCGAGGTACGGGTTACCCGACGCATCCGGCGTGCGGAACTCGATGCGCTTGGCCTTCGGGTTCGTTCCCGTGATGGGGATACGGATCGATGCCGAGCGGTTTCCCGCCGAGTAGACCAGGTTGACGGGTGCTTCGAACCCGGGAACCAGGCGGTGATAGCTGTTGACCGAGGGGTTGGTGAACGCGTACACGGCGGGGGCGTGAGCCAGGATTCCACCGATGTACCAGCGAGCGATGTCGCTGAGGCCGCCGTAACCCGCCTCGTCGTAGAACAACGGCGCGCCGTCGTTCCACAGCGACTGGTGAGTGTGCATACCCGACCCGTTGTCGCCGAAGAGCGGCTTGGGCATGAACGTAGCCGTCTTACCCCAGCGCTCGGCGACGTTCTTGACGATGTACTTGAACTTCAGGATGTCGTCGGCCGCGTGCACCATGGTGTCGAACTTGTAGTTGATCTCACCCTGGCCGGCGGTGCCGACCTCGTGGTGGCCACGCTCGACCTCGAGCCCGGCAGCCATCAGTTCGAGCACGATGTCGTCGCGCAGGTCGGCGTGCTTGTCGACCGGGCTGACGGGGAAGTAGCCGCCCTTGTAGGGCGTCTTGTTGGCGAGGTTTCCGCCTTCTTCGGTGCGGCCCGAGTTCCAGGCAGCCTCGTCGGAGTCGACGGAGTAGGAGCTCGAGTGCTGGTTCACTTCGTACTTCACGTCGTCGAAGATGTAGAACTCTGCCTCGGGGGCGAAGAACGCCGTGTCGGCGATGCCGGTCGAGGCGAGGTACTTCTCGGCCTTCTTGGCGACCTGGCGCGGGTCACGGTGGTAGATCTCACCGTTGCGCGGGTTGTAGATGTCGAAGATCATGATCAGCGTGCGGTTGACGCGGAACGGATCGATGTAGGCCGTCGACACGTCAGGGATGATCTGCATGTCCGACTCGTGGATCGACGCGAAACCGCGGATCGACGATCCGTCGAACATCTGCCCGACGGTGAAGAAGGACTCATCGACCGTCGACGCGGGGATAGTGATGTGCTGCTGGACACCGGGAAGATCGGTGAACCGAATATCAAGGAACTTAACGTCCGTGTCCTTGATGAACTTGAGCACCTCAGAAGAATCACTGAACATGTGAGAGACTCCAAAATGGCTTGGTACAGAGGAACAGCTGCGAACGCAGCCGTCACGAGCCTACGGGGAAGCGGTTACCCATCAGTGACGCAATTGTTTCGGGCATGTTACGGCTTGCCTTCAATGCCCTCACGAGAGCGGCCGTAAACTCGTCTGGTGCCCAACTCGACCGCGTCCTCGTCGCCCCAAGGGGCTCCGCCCAGCAACTGGCCGGGGGAGCGGATGGGCTTCCCGCAGACGGGTGTCGGCTCCGTCGCCCGCAGCGGCCGCCGTCTGGCTGCCATCTTCATCGACTTCGCCGCGTGCTACGTCGTCTACTTCGCGTTCTTCTTCGGCAGCGACTGGGCGAGCCTGGTGATCTTCGCGGTCGAACAGGTCGTTCTACTCTCGACCCTGGGCAGCGGCCTCGGCCACTTCGTCCTCGGTATCCGCATCGTCAAGGTCGACGGCAGCTATGCGGGCGTGTGGCGCCCGGCCCTTCGCACGGGCCTGCTCCTGCTGCTCATCCCCGCCCTCATCTGGGACTCGGATCAGCGCGGCCTGCACGACGTCTTCGCCGGAACCGTGCTTGTCATGCGCCGCTGACGCGGGTCAACGTCCGCGCTGCGGCCGCACCTTGAAGGGATCGACGCCCTTGGGGATCGGCATGCCGGTGGAGCCGAGCGAGGTGAGTCGGTTGCTCACGGCCATAACCTCGGCCTTGTTGAGAGCGGGCTTGACCTTGGCCATACGGCTGGCGACCTTATGCAGGGGCACCGCGTCGGGGTCGTGGGAGTCGACGTACAGGAACGTGACCGGAACGTTGGGGAGGACGCGCAGCACCTTGCGACGCTCTTCTTCGAGCATGCGGGTCGTTCGCGTCTTCGAGCCCTCGCTGATCAGAACGACTCCGCCACGACCGACAGCGCGGTAGACGGCGTCTTGAGTCTTGCCGTTCACGGCGACAGGCATCTCGCTGCCCCGCCAGCTGCGCTTGAGGCTCGACCGGAGGACGGCGCCCACGGCACCTGGCTGGCCGGCGATCTGGCCATAGGCGGCACGCTCAGCCCGGCGCCCGAGGATGATCAGTGCGACAAGGAAGCCGGCGAGAACGCCGGCGATGATCCACATGGCCATGGCGAAGCCGTTGCCATCCGACAGAAGGAGGGCCACCACGAGTCCCGCTGCGATGGGAAGAAGGAATCCCAGCGCCATGATCCACACGACGTTCTTGTCGTAGCGGCGGGTCATGTTGAAGACCTGCCACATCTGCTTGATGCGGCCCGGTTCTTTGGGGGCCTTCGGGGTGGATTGCTCAGACTTGCGTGCCATGCGTCAAGGATACCGAGTCGGATTCGATCATGCCGACCAGTTCGCTCACGGCAGTCTCACTGCTCCTCCACAACGACTGCGGCGCCCCGCATTGCACATATGTGGCCCCGGGTCGGCACACGCGCTGCCGGACGATGAAGGATCACTGTATGACCCTCCGCCGGCGACCGACTCCTGCTGCCCCGCAGGCGGCACCTGGAACAGCCGTACTCGAGGCCGCCATGCTCGACGACGTCGCAGGGCATCGGGTGGTCCGCCGCATCCACACGGGAACACGAGCCGCACTCTTCCTCGCCCACCCGTCGTTTCGGAGAGACGGGGGCACCTCGACCCCGCGCATCCTCAAGGTCTTCAACGCCGGCACCTCGCCGTCCTCCATCGACGTGGAGCTGGCAGCCCTGAGCGCGACCGCGATACCCCACGTGACGCGGCTGCTCGACGTCTCCAGCATGCGCGAAGGCGCTCCGCCGTGCCTGATCTTCGAGAGACTGCCCGGGCCGTCGCTATCGACATACCTGGAGCAGTCGAGTTCGCTGAGCGCCGGCCAAGCGGTCACTATTCTCGCGCCCCTGTGTTCGACCCTCCAGTCCCTCCACGACGCCGGCGTCACCCACGGCGGGATCCACCCCCGCCGGATCGTCTTCGATGACCGCGGATCACCGACCCTCACGGGCTTCGGTCGTGGTGTCCTTCGTCAGGCGCCGCAGGATCACTACTCAGCCGCCTGGCCCGGCGGCAGAGTTCGAGCAAACGAGGGGGTGGACCCGAGGCAGGCAGGCTGGCGAGACGCCGTGAGCTCGGATCACGGCGACCTGCTCGACGTGGTCGACGAGGTTCTCGCACACGTCGACGCCGACCGGATGCCCGCGGGGTTCGATCTGGAGCGCAGCGCGAGAGCGATATCCGAGGGCCCGAGAAGACTCTTCCTCGTCGAACTGGAACGGATTCTCTTCTCTCTCGCTCCGCCGCAGGTCGTCTCCCTCCCGGTTCCGGACGCGGAGTCAGCACTGCACACACACGCGTCGCCGCAGCGCACGGATGTGGAGCCCGCCGCCGCTGCTGCTGCTGCGGAGAGTGCGTCGTATGACTGGTCACCGACGCGGCCGCCTCCCGAACCAGCTCCCAGCGAAAACCGGTTGATCGCGGCGCTAAGGGTTCTCGGAGCCTCGTCGGCCGGACTGGAGTTCGCCGCATCGGTCGTCGGTGTCACAGCCCGGCTCACCACCAGGCACGCACCGCAGGCCCCGACGCCTCCAACGGAAGAGGCTGTCCACGCCCGCAGCGCCTCGAAGCGCTGGCGTCGTAGGCCCCTGCTCGTCGGCGCGGTGTGCGCGGTCGTGGCGACGACCGGGCATCTTCTCATCCTTCCATCGCCGAACGACGGCGCGCAGGCTGGCGGGCAGAAGACCTCGACTCCACCTGCATCGGCACCCGGCCCTTCGTCTACAGATGCCGCCCCGCCCGTGAACACAGACGACGACTCCGCGCTCTCGAGCGACGACCCGGCCGCCGCATTGCAGACCCTGTCTCAGGTGAACGACGGATGTGCCGCGGCGGCCGAACCCGCGGCATGCGCCGCGACCGTGTTTCAGGAGGATTACCTGGCGGCGCAGCCCGCCGATGCCCCCTCAGCTCTCATTGACGCAGGAGGCGCCGTCGTCACCGGCTCCTGGGGCGGTTCCGCTCTCGTCGCTGCCCGGTTAAACGGCCAACCGGCCTCGTTCCTTCTGCTGAAGGGCGAGGCCGGCTGGCGAATTCGCGATGTCTTTCTGAGCGCTCAGTAACCCAGGTTGCCTTCGAACGCGCCCTCTTCAAGGCGGTTCTTGACGGCGACGAGGAATCGAGCAGCGTCAGCGCCGTCGACGATGCGGTGGTCGTAGCTCAGCGCCAGGTAGACCGTCGAGCGGATGGCGATGGCCTCGCCCTCGCTCGTCTTGACCACGAGAGGCTTGCGCGACACGATGCCGGTGCCGAGGATCGCGACCTGGGGGAGGAAGACGACGGGGGTGTCGAAGAGCGCGCCGCGCGAACCGGTGTTCGTCAGCGTGAACGTTCCGCCAGCGAGCTCGTCGGGCTTGAGCTTGTTGTCGCGCGTGCGCGTCGCCAGGTCGGCGATCTCGCGGGCGAACCCGGCGAGGTCGAGTTCGCCGGCGTTCTTGACGACGGGCGTCAACAGACCGCGCTCGGTGTCGACCGCGATGCTCACGTTCTCGTGATCGGGGTAGACGATGCTGTCGCCGTCAACGGTCGCGTTGATGATCGGGTACGCCTTGAGGGCCTCCGTCGCAGCCAGGGCGAAGAAGGGCAGGAAGCTCAGCTTGTTGCCGGTCTTCTCCTGGAACGTGGCCTTCACCTTGTCGCGCAGGGCGGCGACGCGGGTGACGTCGACCTCGACCACGCTGGTGAGCTGAGCCGTGGACTGCATCGACTCGACCGCGCGCTGTGCGACGACCTTGCGCAGACGCGACATCGGCTGCGTCGTGCCACGGAGGTCGGACACAGGCAAGGTCGTTGCAACGGCCGCAGGAGCTTCGGCGGATGCCGATGCGGTCGGTGCTTTAGCGGCTTCTGCGGCGGCCAGTACGTCTTCCTTGCGGATTCGTCCGCCGACGCCGCTACCCGTGACGGTGGAGAGGTCGATACCGTTGTCGCCCGCGAGCTTGCGGACAAGGGGGGTGACGTAACCGGCGTTGGCCGCACGGGACGAGTCGTCCGACGCGGGTGCGGCGGCCGGGGCGGGTGCCGCAGGAGCTGCCGCCGGGGCGGGAGCTGCAGCCGGGGCAGGAGCTGCAGCCGCAGGCGCGGGAGTCGGTGCCGGAGCGGCTGCCGCGGCCGGTGCCGGAGTTTCGGGAGCGGGCGTCGCCGCCGGTGCGGGCTCTGCCGCGGGGGCAGGCTCTGCAGGGGCCTCTTCGGGCTCGGGAGCGGGGGCAGGTGCCTCGGCCTCGGTCTCGGCGTCGACCGACGGCTCCTCGGCGGGAATTTCGTCTGCCGCCTCGGGCTCCGCGGGAGCCTCGGATGCGGCGGCGGAGCTGCCGTCTCCGATGCGCACAAGCGCGGTTCCGACCTCGACGGTCTCGTCTTCCTGGACCAGAATCTCCTCGATCACACCGGCTACGGGTGACGGGATCTCTGTGTCCACTTTGTCCGTTGACACTTCGAGCAGGGGTTCGTCGACCTCGACGCGGTCTCCCACACTCTTGAGCCAGCGGGTTACCGTTCCCTCTGTGACACTCTCACCGAGTGCTGGAAGGTTGACGGATTCGCTCATTAGCTTGTCTCCTTTAGAAACCGATCGTGGTTTTTAGCTTACTTGTATTGGGTCTTGGGGTGACGCGGCTGGCTACAGCGCGTGCAGGGGCTTGCCTGCCAAGGCGAGGTGTGCCTCGCCGAGGGCTTCGTTCTGCGTGGGATGCGCGTGCACGAGCTGCGCGACGTCCTCCGGGTACGCCTCCCAGTTCACGATGAGCTGCGCCTCGCCGATCAATTCGCCGACGCGAGCACCGATCATGTGGATTCCGACAACGGGCCCGTCGGCGACGCGCACGACCTTGACCGAGCCGGTCGTGCCGATGATGTGGCTCTTGCCGTTGCCGCCCAGGCTGTAGTCGTACGAAGCGACACGGTCCTGGCCGTACTCGGCGATCGCCCTTGCCTCTGTGAGGCCGACTGATGCCACCTCAGGATCCGAGTAGGTCACCTTGGGGATGTTCACGTCGTCGACGACCTGCGGCGACAGGCCCGCGATCTCTTCCGCGACGAAGATGCCGTGCTGGAAGCTGCGGTGCGCCAGCTGGAGGCCAGGCACGATGTCGCCCACCGCGTACAACCCCGGGATGTTCGTTTCGAGTCGTTCGTTCGTGATGACGAAGCCGCGGTCGACCTCTACGCCGACCTCTTCGAATCCGAGGCCCTGCGTCGAGGGTCCACGTCCGACGGCGACCAGGAGGAGCTCGGCCTCGATTCGTCGGCCGTCCTCCAGCGTCACGACGACGCCGTCGTCATTCTGCTCGACCGACTGGAATCGCGTGCCGAGCGAGAATTCGATTCCGCGCTTGCGGAACGCGCGCTCGAACTGCTTGCTGATCGACTCCTCCTCGTTGGGGACGAGATGGGGCAGGGCCTCGATGATCGTGACCTCCGACCCGAACGACTTCCACACACTGGCGAACTCGACCCCGATGACGCCGCCGCCGAGAATCGCGACCTTCTGGGGAACGAAGTCGAGCTCGAGCGCCTGTTCGCTCGTGATCACGCGACCGCCGATCTCGAGTCCCGGAAGGGAGCGCGCGTAGGACCCCGTCGCGAGAACGACGTTCTTGCCCTCGATGACGTCGTCGCCGACCTGCACACGAGTGGGAGAGACCAAGCGGCCCTCGCCGCGGATGACGGTGATCTTGCGGGCCTTAATGAGCCCCTCGAGGCCCTTGAACTTGCTCGAGATGATGCCCTCGCGATACGACGTGACCCCGGCGATGTCGACGCCGTCGAACGTGGCCGAGATGCCGTACTTCGATGCGCTCCGCGCCGCGTCGGCGACCTCTGCCGAATGCAGCAGGGCCTTCGTAGGAATGCAGCCGCGGTGCAGGCACGTGCCGCCCAGCTTGTCTTTCTCGATCAAGGCCACGGTGAGGCCGAGGAGGCTGGCTCGAAGAGCCGCCGCATAGCCGCCGCTTCCGCCGCCGAGAACGACCAGGTCGAAGTTCTGTTCAGACACCCGCGGTGACTCCCTCGTGAGAATTCGTGCTCGCCCGCGCTCCACTGATGAGCGGAGCGGGCTGTGTTGGCGTGGTTTTGCGCCCTGTCGAGCCTACTACGGTCGACTTCACTCGGGCCGCGTGGGCGCCGCCGAGGCTGCCAGAGCGAGAAGCGTGCGCACGGTCACGCCCGTCGGTCCCTTTCCGGTGTAGCCGTACAGCGAATCCTTGTTCGTGCCCGCGCCCGCGATGTCGAGGTGCACCCAGGGGATCCGCCCCGATCCGTCAGCCGCCGTGCCGACGAACTCGTTCAGGAACACCGCCGCGATCAGCATGCCTCCCGCCGTGTTGCCGGGCTTGATGTTGGCGATGTCTGCGATATCGGAGTTCAGCATGGGTCGGAATTCCTCACCGAGGGGCATGTGCCAGAGGAGCTCGCCCGCCGATTCGGCGGTGCGGAGCACCTCTCCGACGAGCGGGGAGCTTCCGAGCGTGCCCACGTAGCGGTTGCCGAGCGCGACGCTGGCCGCGCCGGTCAGAGTCGCCACGTCGATGATCGCGTCGGGGAACTCCTCGCTCGCGGCCATCAGACCGTCGGCGAGCACGAGTCGACCTTCGGCATCGGTGTTCAGCACCTCGACGGTCTTGCCGCCCCGGATCCGGAGCACGTCGCCCGGTCTGATCGCCGTGGCCGAGGGCATGTTCTCTGCGAGGCAGAGCCAGGCGGTGACCCGCGTCGGCAGAGCGAGCCGGGCAGCAGCGAGAACCACGGAGAGCACCGTGGCGGCTCCGGCCATGTCGTACTTCATACCGATCATCGAGGCAGCGGGCTTCAAGGAGAGGCCGCCGGAGTCGAAGGTGATGCCCTTGCCGACGAGGGCGATGTGCCGCGCCTCGGCGGCGTCTGTGGGGGAGTAGCTGACCTTCACCAGGCGCGGCGGCCGTGACGAGCCCTGTCCGACGCCCAGAATGCCACCGAATCCCTCATCGGCCAGTTGCGTCTCGTCCCAGATCATGACCTCGACGCCGGGAATGCTGCCCAGTTCGGCGGCACGCGCGGCGAACGTCTGCGGGTAGAGATCGAGCGGCGACTCGTTCACGAGGTCGCGAACGAGGTGGATGGCGCGGCCCACCTCGGTCGCATAGGCGACGGTCTCGGCAGATACCGAGATCGACGTGACGAGGGTGAACGACTCGGCGGGGCGGGACTTCGCCGATCCACCGTCCGTGCGGTATTCCGTGTATTCGTAGGCACCGAGCAGGCAACCCTCCAGCACGGCCCGTGCCTGTGACTCGTCTTCGACGGGCAGTGCGATGGCGATGGAGCCGACCCCGAGCATCCGGCGTGCGGCCGAGCCTGCGGCGTATCGCAGGTCGTCGGCGGTCGGCGTGGCCGAGGCCAGCCCGACGAGCGCAATCGACCGGGCGGCGATGCCATTCGGCGCGGGCACCCGCACGAGGTCGTCCTTCGAGCCCGTCACGCCGAGTACCGAGAGATCGGCGAACGCGGGGTCGGCGCCGAGGATCGAGGCCGCCGAGCCGACGAGTGCGGGACCGTCGTCGGTGCGGGTCACGCCCAGAACGAGAACATCGGCCGCGACATCGCCGGCGTCGGATGAGGAGAGGGAAAGGGAGGCGAGAGTCATGCTCCAACCCTATGGCGCAGATGTTCGCTCTCGGCATGCCGAGGCGGCCCGGTGGCGCCAGCCGCCGCGATTAGAGTTGAATTCATGACCGATTCGAGCGAGCTGTACGAGATCACCGGCGAGCTCGGCAACATCCCCGAGGGCCTCGACCTCGTCGTGGCGCTCACGGGCTTCACCGACGCCGGCGGCGCCGTCGCGCAGGTCGGCGAGTACATTCTCGACAACCTCAGCAACCGTGTGATCGCCGAGTTCGACACCGATGCACTGCTCGACTATCGAGCCCGACGGCCCGTGATCTACTTCGACCAGGATCACCTCAGCGACTACCAGCCGCCCGTGCTGCGCCTCTACCTCGTGCAAGACGAACTGAATCAGCCCTTCCTCTTCCTCAACGGATTCGAACCGGACTTCCGGTGGGAGGCGTTCACCTCATCGGTCATCGATCTCATCGGACGCTTGAAGATCAAGACCACGACGTCGGTGCACGCGATCCCGATGCCCGTGCCGCACACGCGACCCATCAGGGTGACTGTGAGCGGCAATCGGGTCGAACTCATCGACGCTCTCTCGGTGTGGAAGCCGCACACCCAGGTGCCCGCGAACGCGATGCATCTCGTCGAGTTCCGCCTTCAAGAGGTGGCACATCCCGTCGCGGGCTTCGCGCTCCTGGTTCCGCACTACCTCGCCGACACGGAATTCCCTCTCGCAGCACTGGCCAGTCTCGAGAGCATCAGTGCCGCCACCGGCCTGATCTTCCCCACCGACAAACTCCGCGAGGAGGGGCGCGTCTTCCTGACGAAGATCGACGAGCAGGTCGGCACCAACGGTGATCTCGAGAAGCTCGTGGGCACGCTCGAGGAGCGTCACGACGCATACATGCAGGGAACACCGCTCAAGTCGCCACTCACCGATGAAGACGGCGAGCTGCCGTCGGCAGACGAGATCGCCGAAGAGCTCGAGAAGTTCCTCGCCATCCGTCGTGCGGGCGACGACGAATCGGGGCCGTCGCTCGGGCTCTGATCCCGGTCTGCGCCCCACGCAGGACATCGAGCTCTGCCCCAGCGGGGCCGTAGCATTGAGCAGGTGAACTCCCGACGCGCCTGGCTTGTCTTCTTCGTCGGAGTCTTCGCCTACATGACGGCGGTGATGCAGCGCACGACGCTCGGAGTGGCCGGAGTCGATGCAGCGGCGCGATTCGACTCGTCGGCGGCGCTTCTCTCGACACTCGCCGTCGTCCAGCTCATCGTCTACGCGGGGCTGCAGATTCCTGTGGGCATCCTCATCGACAGGGTGGGGCCGAAGTGGCTCATCTCTGCCGGGTGCACACTCATGGTCGCGGGGCAGCTCGTCCTGTCGTCGGCACCGGATATCCCGACGGCTGTTCTCGGGCGGGTGTTCGTCGGAGCGGGCGACGCTGCCGTATTCATCTCGGTCATCCGACTCGTCAATTCCTGGTTCGCAGGGCCGATCGTGCCCCAGCTCAGCCAGTGGGTAGGCAATATCGGACAGCTCGGGCAGGTGCTCTCCGCGCTGCCCTTCGCGTGGGTGCTGCACACATTCGGTTGGACTCCCGCTTTCTCGGTCGCCGCTGCCGTGTCGTTCGCCGCTCTCGTGCTCTCTGTCGTCTTTCTCACGAATCGCCCGCCAGACACCCCCGGCGACGGACGCGCCGCCAGCATGCGCGAGGCCATCCGGATGCTGGGCCCCACTCTGCGCAGGCCCGGGACCCAGTTGGGCTTCTGGTCGCATTTCGTGAGTCAGTCGTCGGGAACCGTCTTCACGATCTTCTGGGGTTTCCCCTTTCTCGTCTCCGCTGTGGGACTCGACCGCGGTACCGCGGCGGCCTTCCTCGTCGTGATCGTGATCTCCGGAATGGTCGCCGGACCGATCCTCGGCATTCTGAGCGCCCGCTTTCCGCTTCGGCGGTCCAACCTCGTGCTGGGCATCACTGCGGCTCTCGGCTTCGTGTGGGCCGCCGTGCTTCTATGGCCGGGCATCCCGCCCATCTGGCTGATTGCGATTCTCACCGTGACCCTCGGCATCGGCGGCCCCGGCTCGCTGATCGGATTCGACTTCGCCCGGTCGTTCAACCCGGCCCGTTCTCTGGGCTCCGCGAACGGCGTCGTGAACGTGGGCGGCTTCATGGCCAGTTTCGTCATGCTGTTCCTGATCGGGGTCATCCTCGATATCCAGTACGACGCCGGCTTAAGCACCGCTCTCTACTCGATGGATGCCTTCAGGCTGGCCTTCTCGATTCAATACGTCGTGATCGGAGCGGGCGTCGTCTTTCTCCTGAGAGCCCGCCGACGAACCCGGCGACGGCTTCAGGAGGACGAGGGAATATCCGTGGCCCCCTTATGGGTTGCACTGGTAGGACGGTGGAAGCGTCGACGCCCCTAGGCGGAGGGTCGACTGTTCAATCCGTGCAATAATTGAGAATCGAGACCCGTTCTTGTGCAGGGTGTCTGGTCAGCCAGACACGAAAAACCAGCACTTGACATGGGTCTTAGTAATGTCAGAAAACAACTCCAGCCTCCAATTGGCATCGACTCGTGAGAGCCGAATCCACCCGGTGAGACCGGCGTGAAAGGTGATCGTATGGCCACCCGCAAATCAACCACAACACTCGAACCCGTCGCTGACGAGCCTGCCGCTGCTGCGGCAAAGCCGGTGACGAAGGCCGCCGCCGCCAAGGCCGCTGCCGCCAAGACCACCGCGACGAAGGCTCCCGCAGCCAAGGCGGCGAAGGCTCCGACCAAGGCCGCTGCTGCGAAGACCGCTGCCGCCGCCAAGAAGGCCAAGGCCGCCGCAGAAGCCGACGGTCCCGGCGCTGACGACGACGATGCCGAGGCGGGCGCTGTCGTCGAGGTCGTCGTCGACGAAGACGAGGCCACGACCGACGACGAGACCGACGACGGATCGCCCAAGCCCGCAGCAGAGATCGTTCTGCCCGCCGGAGCCCTCGTCATCTCTGACGCCGACGACGACAGCGACGTTCCGGTCTATTCGACCGCGATCACCGGTGCCACGGCAGACCCTGTCAAGGACTACCTGAAGCAGATCGGTAAGGTCGCGCTCCTGAACGCGGCCGAAGAGGTCGAGCTCGCCATGCGCATCGAGGCAGGACTCTTCGCCGAAGACACGATGTCGACGATGAGCGAAGCCGAGAAGAAGTCGGCGTACGGCCGCGAGCTGCAGTGGGTCGCCCGAGACGGCGCCCGCGCCAAGAGCCATCTGCTCGGCGCCAACCTGCGACTCGTCGTGAGCCTCGCCAAGCGCTACACGGGTCGCGGGATGCAGTTCCTCGACCTGATCCAGGAAGGAAACCTGGGCCTCATCCGCGCGGTCGAGAAGTTCGACTACACGAAGGGCTTCAAGTTCTCTACCTACGCGACCTGGTGGATCCGACAGGCCATCACCCGCGCCATGGCCGACCAGGCCCGCACCATCCGCATCCCGGTGCACATGGTCGAGGTCATCAACAAGCTCGCCCGCGTTCAGCGCCAGATGCTGCAGGATCTGGGCCGCGAGCCCACGCCCGAAGAGCTGTCGCGCGAGCTCGACATGACTCCCGAGAAGGTCGTCGAGGTGCAGAAGTACGGGCGTGAGCCCATCTCGCTGCACACGCCCCTGGGTGAAGACGGCGACAGCGAGTTCGGCGACCTGATCGAAGACACCGAAGCGGTCGTTCCGGCCGACGCCGTGGGCTTCACCATGCTGCAGAAGCAGCTCGAGTCGCTTCTCGATTCCCTCTCCGAGCGCGAAGCGGGCGTTATCCGCATGCGCTTCGGACTCGGCGACGGCATGCCGAAGACGCTCGACCAGATCGGTGACACGTTCGGCGTGACCCGTGAGCGCATCCGTCAGATCGAGTCGAAGACGATGGCGAAGCTCCGCCACCCGTCGCGGTCGCAGTCCCTGCGCGATTACCTCGAGTAGGCCGCGGATGCGTTATATCGCGCCCGTTCTCGTCGGTCGCGCGGTCCGGGCTGTCACCCGGGCCCGCGGCGGCGGTTCGGCGCTGCCCGGTTACATCGTCAACAAGATGGCGCCCGGCTTCATCAAGAATGTCGTCGCCCAGTTCGAGTACGGCATCGTCTTCGTCCTCGGCTCCAACGGCAAGTCCACGACCACGCACATGCTCACGGAGGTTCTCCGTGGGCACGGTCTGACCGTGTTCACGAACCCGTCCGGAGCGAACCTGCCGCAGGGCATCTCCTCCGCCCTGCTGTCCGAGGTCGGCGTGACCGGCAAGCTGAAGGCCGATATCGGCATTCTCGAGGTCGATGAGGCGTTCGCGCTCGAGCTGTCGAAGACCCTGCTGCCGTCGACGATTCTTATGCTGAACGTGCAGGTAGACCAGCTCTACCGGTTCTTCGAGACCGAGGTCGTCGCCGATATGATGCTCGACACCGCGGCTGTGGCGACGAAGCACGTCATCAGCAACCGCGACGACGCCTATCTGTCGAAGATCGGCGAGATCCTCGCGAAAAATGGTGGCCCGGTTCCCGACGTCACCTACTTCGGCGCCTCGCCGAAGCTGGTCGCGAGCTCTGCTCACGGCCTGTTCAATGCTGCCAATCACCGAGAAGAAGCATCGACCGCGACGATCGATGCCCTGGCCGAGCTCGAATCGTGGGACAGCACCGGTGCCCGCGTGCGGGTGGCAGGAGAACTGGCCGACATCGCTCTCCCCGCCAAGGGGCTGCACTACGGCATCGATGCCGCGGCGGCGCTCGCCACGGCCGCGCAGGTGCTCGGCACCGAATTCGACCTCGCGAAAGCATCGGCCGCCTTCTCGTCGATGACGCCTGCCTACGGACGCGGCGAACTACTCGACTTCGGAGACGAGAAGGTGGAGTTCGTGATGTTCAAGAACGCCGCGAGCCTCCAGCTCAATCTCGATGCGCTTCCCGCGGCGCCGGAGCAGGTCATGGTCGCGATCGACGAAGGCACTCCCGACGTCTCCTGGCTCTACGACATCGATTTCGCCCAGCTCGACCACGTCGATGTGCTGACGGGTGCGAAGGCCTGGCAGTTCGCGCTCAGGCTCGAGCACGAGGGCATCCCGGTCGGCACGATCGAACCCGACCTCAAAAAGGCCATCGAGTTGATGCGCGCACTTCCCGCACCGACGACGGGTCACAAGACGTGGGTCGTCAACTACGAGCAGATGATGCTCGCGAGGAAGATCATCGGTTACGGCGACATGGAGGTCTCGTTTTGAGTTCGTCATCCTCACAGTCCGTCTCGATCCTCGAGCTCTATCCCGAGCACCTCGAGGCAAGCGGTGAACGTGGCAACGTCACGGCACTGACGGCTCGTCTCGAACGGGCGGGTCATCGTGTCGACGTCGTACAGCACACGATGGGCCGACGTCTGCCGAAGGACGCCGACATCGTCGTGATCGGCAACGGGCCCATCTCGGCTGTGCGCGCTGTCCACGCCGACCTCACCGAGAACGCCGCCGCGCTGCGTGCGCTTGCAGACGATGGCGTGCCCTTCTTCGCCGTTGGAGCCGGTGCGGAACTGCTCGGCGGAGGCATCACGCTCGCCGACGGAACGGTCCTCGGCGGCGTCGGAATCTTCCCCTTCTCGGCGCGACGCGGCGTTCCCCGCCAGGTCGGATACATCGTCATCGAGTCAGCGCACGGAACCGTCGTCGGCTTCGAAGACAACGCGTCGGAGTGGAACCTCGATACCGGCGCTGTGCCACTCGGCGTCGTCACCTCGGGCGGCGGCAACGGCAACGGCCGGGAAGGCGTCATAGCGGGCTCCTCAATCGCGACTCAGACCAAGGGACCGGTGCTTCCACTGAACCCCTCGGTCAGCGACGCCATCATCAGGGCTGCGCTGGAACGCCGCGACGTCGCCTATGCGACGTCGGCAGCGCACGCCGAACTCGATCGTCTGGCCGCCAAGTCGCGAGAAGTGATCGTCGCGAACGTCAAGAGCGTCTTCACCACGATCTAGTGATGTCGTCAGCTCTCACGACACATCCGTCGCCACCGCGCCGTGCTGTCATCGACCTCGACGTCGTACGCCGCAACGCACGGATCCTGATCGCTCTGGGAGAGCCTCATCGCGTCGTCGTCGATCTGCGCGGCGACGCCTACGGTCACGGAGCCACGGCGATCGCCGCTGCCCTCGACGGCGAAGCGATCGATGCTTTCCTGGTGTCGCACGAGGCCGCCGCTGCGGCCATCCACGACGCCGGTGTCTCGATTCCCGCCATCCGGAGCGCCGAACAGGGCGCGGGCGACGTCGCGCTCATCGGCCCGGAGCTCTTCGGGCTCGACACGATCTCTGTTCCCGACCCGCGGCGTCTCGGACTCTCGCCCGCGATGACTCTCTCGGCACGCGTCCTCTCGACCAAGAAGGTCGGAGCCGGTGAGGGAGTCTCGTACGGCTACGTGTACCGCACCGCGGCGCCGACCACGCTCGCCATGGTCTGCCTCGGCTACAGCGACGGAATCGACCGGCACGCGTGCCTCGGGGGGCGGGCGTGGTTCGCCGGATCCACTCATCCGATCGCGGGCCGGGTCGCCATGGACGTCTTCATGCTCGATGTCGGAGACACTCCCGTCTCGCCCGGTGACGAGGTGGTTCTCTTCGGAGACGAGGCGAAGGGATATCCGTCCCCGCTCTCGTGGGCCGGGAACCTCGGAAAGACAGCGGCAGAGGTCACCGCATCGCTGGGCGACAGAATCGTTCGGAGCTACTCATGACCGCATCGACAGGCGAGATCGTCGTCGATCTCAGCGCACTCCGCCACAACCTCGACGTGTTGACCGCGCGGGTCGCCCCGGCCCACGTGATGGTCGTCGTCAAGAACGACGCCTATGGGCACGGACTCGTCGATGTCGCCAGAGCCGCCGTCGACTCGGGCATCTCATGGATCGGTGCGCTCGACGTGCCGACCGCTCTGACACTCCGCGAGGCAGGCATCACCCCGCCGACGCGGATCTTCGCCTGGTTGCTCGACCCGGCCGACGATCCGGGTGCCGCCATCTCTGCCTCGGTCGATCTCGGTATCTCGACCGTCGACCAGCTGCAGTCCATCGCGGCTTCCCCGTCGTCGTCGACCGCCCGAGTCCACCTCAAGATCGATACGGGGCTGCATCGCAACGGGGCGACGCCGGAGGACTGGCCCGACCTCGTCAGCCTCGCACGGTCGCTGGAGGATCGAGGAGTGGTCGAGATCGTCGGCGTCTGGACTCACATCGCCGAAGCCGACGACCACGAGGATTCGCTCTCGATCGCCCGATTCAACGAGGCGGTCGCCGTGGCACGCGATCTCGGTGTCGAGGCACCGCTCCGGCATCTGGCAGCCAGCGCTGCCGGCTTCGCCCGAGCCGACGCGCGCTTCGACCTCGTTCGCTTCGGTGCCTTCGCCTACGGACTGCCGCCGGGCGACGGGCCGAGCGCTCACAGCATGGGGTTGCGTCAGGTGATGACGATGCGCGCGCCCGTCTCGTCGATCGAGGTGCTTCCGGATGGCCGCCGGGCGTCCATCGACCTCGGCTTCGCAGACGGACTCTCGACACTCGCGCCCGGCCGAGTCGGTGTCGCCCTCCACGGCCGGCGGCATCCGCTTGTCAGCCCTCTCGAGGTCGACAGGGCCTGGATCGGCCTCGACGACGACGCCGATGTCGCCGTCGGCGATCTCGTCACTCTGTGGGGCGATGGCAGCACGGGGGAGCAGACCCTTCAGGAGTGGGGCGACGCCACCGAGACCATGTCCGAGGAACTCGTCGTGCGGCTCAGCCCTCGCATTCCGCGACGCTTCGTCTGAACGGCGCCTGCACCGCCTGACGGCAGCGCACGATCAGGTGTCGATGCGCTCTCGCGACATGCCTTCTGATCCGGCGATGATGAACTCCTTGCGCGGGGCCACGTCGTCGCCCATCAGCAGGTCGAACGTGCGCTCTGCCCGCTCCGCGTCGCTGACACCGACCCTACGGAGGGTGCGATGACGCTTGTCCATCGTCGTCGTCGCGAGCTGATCGGCGTCCATCTCGCCGAGACCCTTGTATCGCTGGATCGGATCCTGGTAGCGCTTCTTCGCCTTGTCGAGCTGGGCGAGCAACGTGTGCAGCTCAGCCTCCGAGTACGTGTAGATCGTCTCGTTGGGCTTGGTGCCGGGGTTCATCACGACGACGCGGTGCAAGGGAGGGACGGCCGCGTAGACACGACCGTCTTCGACCAGGGGTCGCATGTAGCGGAAGAACAGGGTGAGCAGCAGGGTTCTGATGTGCGCCCCATCGACGTCGGCGTCGCTCATGAGGATGATCTTGCCGTAGCGCGCGGTCGACAAGTCGAAGGAACGCCCCGAACCTGCACCGATGACCTGGATGATCGAGGCGCACTCCGCGTTGCCGAGCATGTCCGAGACCGAGGCCTTCTGCACATTGAGGATCTTGCCTCGAATAGGCAGCAGGGCCTGGAATTCGCTGTTGCGGGCCAGCTTCGCCGTTCCCAGAGCCGAGTCACCCTCGACGATCATCAACTCGCTCAGGGCCACGTCGTTCGAGCGGCAGTCGACGAGTTTCGCCGGCAGCGACGACGACTCGAGAGCATTCTTGCGACGCTGGGTCTCTTTGTGCGCGCGGGCAGAGATGCGCGACTTCATCTCGGCGACGACCTTGTCGAGCACCAGAGCGGTCTGTGCCTTGTCGTCGCGCTTGGTCGACTCGAATCTCTCCTTGAGGCCCTTCGTGACGACCTGCGACACGATGTTGCGCACGGCGGGAGTTCCGAGGATCTCCTTCGTCTGTCCTTCGAACTGGGGCTCTGGCAGCCGCACGGTCAGAACGGCGGTGAGGCCGGCGAGCACGTCGTCCTTCTCGAGCTTGTCGGTTCCCGCCTTGAGTCGGCGGGCATTCGCCTCGACGGTCTGACGCAAGAACTTGAGGAGGCCGGCTTCGAATCCCGCCTGGTGCGTTCCGCCCTTGGGCGTCGCGATGATGTTCACGAAGCTGCGGAACGTGGTCTCGTAGCCGGTTCCCCAGCGTAGGGCCAGGTCGACCTCGCACTCCCTGCTGAGCTCCGTCGGCACCATGGCCCCCTGAGGCGACAGCACGGGAACCGTCTCGGTGAACGAGCCGCTTCCTTGCAGACGCCACGTCTCGGTCACGCCGGAGTCGGTGGCGAGGTGCTCGACGAACTCCGCGATACCCCCGTCGAAGCGGAAGGCGTCGCGACGCACGTCCTCTCCGCGCTCGTCGGTGATGCCGATCGACAGGCCGGGCACGAGGAAAGCCGTCTGACGTGCGCGGTCGAACAGTTCCTCGGTCTGGAAACGCGCGGTGGAGCTGAAGATCTGCCGGTCGGCCCAGTATCGGATGCGGGTTCCGGTGACGCCCCGCTTCACCTTGCCGACGACGCGGAGCTCGCTGCCGTTCTCGAACGGCGTGAACGGGGCATCCGGTGTCGGGGTCGAGCCGGAGTCGTCGAAGACACCCGGCTCGCCGCGGTGGAACGACATGGCGTAGGTCTTGCCGTCACGATCGACCTCGACGTCGAGGCGCTCCGAGAGGGCGTTGACGACAGACGCGCCGACCCCGTGGAGACCACCGGATGCCGCATACGAGCCCGATCCGAACTTTCCGCCGGCGTGCAGCTTGGTGAAGACGACCTCGACGCCGGACAGACCGGTCTTCGGCTCGATGTCGACGGGGATGCCTCGGGCGCGGTCCCTCACCTCGACACTCGAATCGGCGTGCAGCTGGATCTCGATCTCCGAGCCGTGCCCGCCCAGAGCCTCATCGACGGAGTTGTCGATGATCTCCCAGACGCAGTGCATGAGTCCGCGGGAGTCCGTGGACCCGATGTACATGCCGGGGCGCTTGCGCACGGCCTCGAGACCCTCGAGTACAGACAGGTGCCGTGCGGAATAGTCGGCCGATGCCACGTGTTCTCCCAAATAAGCGACGGGCCGAATGGATCATGGCCCAGCGATCAACTGTAGTTTCCCGCCGGGGTGTGCCGGTCCACCGACACGAATGACCTGATTCGACGTACGCGCAGAGCGAAACACGAGCGAAAGCGGCACCGGCCAAAGCTACCCGTGATTTGATAACTAGATCGGTTGTCGAGCAGCGAGGCGTGAGGAGCATCACATGCACACAACAGCAACGGAGAACGGCACCATCACCGAAGAGACCACCTACCAACTGACCGGCGCAGACCGCTGTGACAGCTGCGGCGCGCAGGCGTACGTTCGAGTAGAGATGGAGTCCGGCAGCGAACTCTTCTTCTGCTCGCACCACGGCAAGAAGTTCCACGACAAGCTTTCGCCGCTCGCCAAGAGCTGGCTCGACGAGTCCGCGCGACTCCTCGAGAAGTAGGGTCACGACGTAACGTCTGATAAACGAAGAGAGGCCGTTCCCCGATGGGAACGGCCTCTCTTCGTATCTGTGTACTCAGTCGGTCTCGACGGAGTCGCTGTCGTCGACCGACCCGGAGCCCGAGCCGACGGGCATCCGCGATGCCATCGTGGCACCGATCGATCCGACGATAGCCTCGAGTGGCGTGCCTGACGCGTCGCGGCGGGCCCCACCGTCGGGCAACTGCCGCACCACTCCGTCTGTTCCGACGGCGTGCGGCGGCTGCGGGCCGACCCAGGCCTGCACCATGATGTCCTCGCCCTTCAGGAATCGTTGTGCCCGCACACCTCCGGTGGCACGGCCCTTGGCGGGGAACTCGGAGAAGTCAGATACCTTGGCGCTGCCAGGATCCGTACCGGGGAGCATCGACGTGCTACCGGCCACCGTCGCGACGACAGCGCCCTCGTCGGGTGCCACCGCGCCGAAGAAGATGCACCGGGCACCGGGTGACAGCTTCATGCCGGCCATGCCCCCGGCCGTACGCCCCTGTGGGCGCACCGAGTTCACGGAGAACCGGAGCAGCTGAGCGTCGGAGGCGGCGAAGACCAACTCGCTCTCCTCGCTCGGCTGGGCCACCCCGACGACGTGGTCGCCCTGCTTCAAGGCGATGATCTCGAAGTCGGGCTTGTTCGCGTAATCCTGGGGAATCAGCCGCTTCACGACTCCGCCGATGGTGCCCAGGGCGATCGGCACGCTGGAATCGAGCGAGACGAGACCGACCACCCGTTCCCTCTTCGTGTCGAGTCCGAGGTACTCGGCGATGCGCACCCCGGCGGCGAGCTGCACGGAGTTGATCGGCACGACAGGCAGGTCGAGAACGGGCATACGGATGAGTCTGCCGAGTGTCGTGACTGCGCCGACCTCGCTGCGACTCGTGGTGCTCACGAGCGAGAGCACCGCGTCGTGCCGGGCGCGACGAGCCGCGGCTCCGGGAAGCGGTGGGGCATCCGTGCCCTCGGGGTAGTCGATCCGGATGGCCCGGCCCGTGGTGCTGAGGACGATCACGCAGGCGGTGTCGGCGAGTTCGAGTACGACCGGCTGCGCTCGACGCGACGCGGGCGCTGCACCGGGCTTCGCCTCGGTGAGCAGCGTCCGGCGAGGGGTTCCGAGCTTCTCTGCGACGGCGTCGAGCTCGGTCGAGACGGCACGACGGATGAGGGCGGGGGAGCCGAGCAGGGCGGTGAGCTCCTCGATCTCTCTGCGGAGGGAGTCTCGCTCGGCCTCGAGCTCGATACGCGAGAACTTGGTCAGCCGTCGAAGCCTCAGTTCGAGGATGTAGTCCGCCTGCAGCACGCTCAGCTCGAACACGTCGATCAGTCGCACGCGTGCGGCTTCGGTGTCGTCGCTCGCCCTGATCACCTGGATGACCTCGTCGATGTCGAGGATTGCGATGAGCAGCCCTTCGACCAGGTGCAGTCTTTCGGTTCTGCGCGCCAGTCGGAAACGCGTACGCCGCGTGATCACCTCGATGCGGTGGTCGATGTAGACCTGCAGCAGATCGCGCAGGCCGAGAGTCTGCGGCTCGCCTCGCACAAGGGCGACGTTGTTGATATTGAACGACTCTTCGAGCGGGGTGTAGCGGTAGAGCTGCTCGAGCACGGCGTCGGGGCTGAAGCCGGTCTTGATGCCGATGACGAGCCGCAGTCCGTGCGTGCGGTCTGTCAGGTCGGTAACGTCGGAGATACCGGCGAGCTTCTTGCTCGTCACTCCGTCTTTGATCTTCGAGATGACCTTCTCGGTTCCGACGAGGTAGGGCAGCTCGGTCACGACGAGTCCGACCTTGCGCGCGGTGAGATTCTCGATGCTCACTCGGGCCCGCGTCTTGAAGCTGCCTCGGCCGGTCGTGTACGCATCGCGGATACCGGCCAGCCCGACGATCGTTCCGCCCCCGGGCAGATCCGGGCCCGGAATGAAGGACATCAGGTCATCGATCGACGCGTCGGGGTTCTCGATCAGGTAGCGAGCACCGGCGACGACCTCGACGAGGTTGTGGGGAGCCATGTTGGTGGCCATTCCCACAGCGATTCCCGCGGCACCGTTGACGAGCAGGTTCGGAAATGCCGCGGGAAGCACGTCGGGCTGGGTCAGTTGGTTGTCGTAGTTGGGCACGAAGTCCACGACATCCTCGTCGAGGCCGTCGGTCATGGCCAGGGCCGCTGCGGCGAGCCGCGCCTCGGTGTATCTGGGAGCCGCGGGCCCGTCGTCGGGCGAGCCGAAGTTGCCGTGCCCGTCGATGAGGGGGACGCGCAGCGTCCACGGCTGGGCCATGCGCACGAGCGCGTCATAGATCGCCGTGTCGCCGTGGGGGTGCAGCTTGCCCATGACCTCGCCGACGACCCGGGCGCTCTTGACGTGCCCTCTGTCGGGACGGAGCCCCATGTCGCTCATCTGGTAGAGGATGCGGCGCTGAACCGGCTTGAGTCCGTCTCGTGCGTCGGGCAGAGCACGAGAGTAGATCACCGAATAGGCGTACTCGAGGAACGAGTCCTGCATCTCGGTCGAGACGTCGACGTCGAGGATCTTCTCGGGCGTCTCGGGGGCGTCTGGTGTCTGAGGGGTCATACCTGAATGGGGCTTTCTTCGAAGAAAGGCGGCGCACCGGTGCGAGATCGGTCGACGTTCGGTTCGTGATCGGGACGAGAAATCCTGCCGTCACGTGTGCCAGACTTGGCCCCGATGCCCCCCATGCTACCGGCGACCCGATCCGACGAGCCTCGTCTGTCGGACGTGTTGCCCAGTTGCCTCGCTGCCGTGACATCGGCGGACAATCGCCTGGATCTCCCCGCCGTGTCGAAGGCCGTGGTCGTCCTCGTCGACGGGCTCGGCGCATCCGCCCTTCGTCAGCGCACCGGCCACGCGCGATTTCTGACGTCTCGCTTCTTCAAGAAGGCGACGCTCGTCAGCGGCTTCCCCACCACCACAGCTGCGGCGCTCACGTCGCTCACCACGGGCGCATCGCCCGGTCAGCACGGACTGGTGGGCTATTCGGCGCTCATCCCGGCATCGGACAGGATCGCGAATCAACTGACCGGGTGGGGGCCCGATATGGAGCCCGCCGTCTGGCAGAGGCGCGCCACCGTGTTCGAGCGCGCCACTGCCTCAGGGATCGACGCGACGGCCATCGGACCGAAGAGATACGAATCCTCGGGCTTCACCGACGCAGTTCTCCGCGGTGCCCGCTACGTGGCCGCCGATTCGATCTCCGACCGGTTCGAAGCCGCCCGGTCGGTGCTGGATCGCGACTCCCGCTCGATCTCCTATGTCTACGTCCCCGAACTCGACATGGCGGCTCACGCCCAGGGGTGGCAGTCCGACAGGTGGACGCATCTGCTCGAGGAATTGGACGCGGCGATGCAGGCTTTCGTGCGCACGCTGCGTGCCGACGAAGGGGTTCTGCTCACGGCAGACCACGGCGTCATCGACGTGCCCGAGACGTCGCAGGTGCTGTTCGGCGCAGACGCTCAGCTCGACCGGGTCGTCCATATCGCGGGAGATCCGCGGTGTCTTCAGTTGCATTTCGCCGCGGATGCCTCGGCAGACGTGCGCCGTTCGGTTCTGGATGCCTGGCGCAAGTCCGAAGGCGATCGCGCGTGGGTGCTCACCCGCGACGAGGCGATCGATGCGGGTTGGTTCGGTGAGGTCGACGACGCGGTCAAGCCTCGCATCGGCGACATCATCGTCGCCGCCGCGAAGAACGTCGTCTACTACGACGCCCGGAAGCCCCACGACCCGTCACGCCGGATGGTCGGCCAGCACGGATCGTGGAACCCCGACGAGCTGATTGTTCCGCTGCTCAGATTCGGCGCCTTCGAGCGCTGATCGGAGTCAGGCGAGGTCGTCGTCCGTCCGAGCACCGAAGACGATCTCGTCCCAGCTCGGCATCGCGGCACGACTGCGCCGCGGCGGCTTGGGCTGCGACGCGGTCGGGGCCGGTGAATCGGATTCGGGGGCGTCGATGCCGTCGAGTGTGTCGTTGCGCGCGGCTGAAGCCCAGATCGACGAGGTGAGCGTGGGTCGCGCCTCGGCGTCACGCTTTTCTCGCGGAGCGTCGGAAGGTCGCTGCGATCCGGCCCTGTCGCCGGCGGGAGGCGATGAGGGAGCCGAACCACTGTCGTCGAAGTCGTCGACGAAGACAGCGGCCTCGCGCTCGCCCCGTCGGCGGCGGAGTGCCTCGAGGAGATCTGCCGTCTGGTTCAGATTCTCAGCGGGCCGCTCCTCCGAGCGCGAGATGGCAGCGGAGGTTGCGGCGGGGGAGGATTCGCCCGACGACCCGCTGCGACCGTAGGGAATCACCTCGGGATTGGGCGCCGTGTCGTTCGTCGCGACCGGGGCGGGAGTCGCCGCGGGCGACTCCTCTGCTTCGACGCGAGGAGAGACGACGCGCAGCCTCGGAATGAGCCCCTCGGTGATCTCGCCGTTCTGAGACAGCGTGACGGCCTCGGTGTTCAGTGGTGTGAGGGCGTGCCGCTTGGGGTCGTACTGCCACCGGGCGTCGTGATCGATCTCGTTGGCGGTGAACGACAGCTTGACGATCCATCCGGTCTCGTCTTTCCAGCTGGCCCAGCGCTCGTCGGACGCGCCGAGACCCTCGAGTCGTTCCTGGATGGCTTCGCCGAAGGTAGACGTGGGCTCCTCGCCCAGAGGATCGAGAGCGGAGTCGATCTGCACCGCGACCTTGAGTGCCGAGTTCACGACGTAGGCACGTTCGGCAAGGACCGGCCCCTCGAACCGTTCGACGTAGTCGAGGTCGGCTCCCGTGAGCCGGCTCACCTCTTCGGCGGACAGACCCGAACGGATGTGGCCCTGGATCTCGCGGGGAGACACACGTTTGCCCGTGCTCGACGGCGTGAGGGTCTGTCTGATTCGACTCTGAAGCACGTCGTCGATGGCGATGCGGTATCGCTCGCCGGCGTCGGATGCAACAAGGAGGGCGCCGTCTTCGACGCCGATTACTGTCAATTCCTGCATGGTGAAGGGGCCTCCAGCGGTCACTGTTGCTACGACCATGCCACGTTCTCGGCCGAATATCGGGAATGTAACGGGCGTGCCGCAAGTTGATGGCGTCGATGGGCGATGCGGACTCGAATCCGAATTGCTATTCCGGTGGCTTTCGTGCAAACTAACGCCGCCGATTTGGTTTTATCAATCTCCTCAGAAGTGGATGGGCATGGCAACTGATTACGACGCTCCGCGCAAGAACGACGACGATTCGGAGTCGATTGAAGCGCTCAAAGAGCGCGTTCCAGACAAGATGTCTGGTGTCGTAGATGTTGACGATTCCGACAACCCCGGCGGTTTCGAGCTGCCGGGCGCCGACCTCTCCGACCTCGACCTCGACGTCGTCGTCCTGCCCCCGCAGGCCGACGAATTCACCTGCGTCAACTGCTTCCTCGTGAAGCACCGTTCGCAGATCGATCACGAAGAGAAGCTCGGTCCGATCTGCGTGGAGTGCGCTGCCTGACGCAGAGCACAGCACGCACGGCCCCGCCGCCTAGGCGGACAGAGCAGCCGTCAACCCCTCGGGATTCCGGGACGACACGAGCCAGTACGGCGTCGGGTCGTCCGGATCCTCGAGGGGTATTTTTACGACCGGATCCACCCAGCCTCGAAGGCAGAGCCAGGCACGCGCATCGAGGCGCTGACCGCGCTGCAGAGTGGCTGCACCGCCTCTGTAGACCGACGGCGTTCCGAGCAACTCGACGGGAATCCGAGCCTTGCCCGCGGTCAGCATCCCGTCCCGCACCTCGATGACCGGGGCGAGGACGATGAAGATTCCCGCCAGTCCGACGAAGAGGACGCCGGCCGCGATGACTCCGGCGACGATGTTCACGGGCGCCAGCACGAGGATGCTCGCGGGTATGACGAGCGCGGTGGCGAGATAGATCCAGATTGAGGGCCAGAGCCGCTCACGATACGAAGACATGCACCTATTCGATCAGACAAACTGCACTACCCTCGACTGCGTGACCCAGTCAGTCGAAGTTCTCATCCAGGCCGCCGATGTTCCCAGCTACTCGCATCCCGGTGATGCGGGTGCCGATCTCACATCCGCCGAGGCTCTGACGCTGACGCCTGGTGAGCGTCGCCTGGTGGGAACGGGAGTCAGCATCGCCCTTCCCGACGGCTTCGTGGCTTTCGTCGTCCCGCGCAGCGGACTCGCGGCGAAGCACGGCATCACGATCGTCAACGCACCGGGCACGATCGACGCCGGATACCGGGGCGAGATCAAGGTGGCACTCCTGAATACCGACAGCACCGTGCCGTACGATATCGGCGTCGGGGATCGCATCGCCCAGCTCATCGTTATGCCGGTCTCCCGGGCGGTCTTCATTCCCGTCGACACCCTTCCCGGCAGCGACAGGGGAGCAGGGGGATTCGGTTCGACCGGGTACTCCGCGTCTCGTTCGACCGAGGGGCCCACAGCATCCGAATCACAAGGAGAGAACGCATGAGCGATCTGCAGAAGCCGAACGACGACGCAGCCGTCGAGTCGATCGACGAGATCGAAGATCAGGAGCCGCTCGACACAAAGTCGGCACCTGAGAATCGCGCTGAAGAAGGACCGTTCGACGCGGACGAGGCGAACCCCGCTCGCCCGTACGTCGACCTCGGCGGCCTCAAGATCCTTCCGCGCGAAGGGCTCCATCTGCGACTCGAGGTCGAAGAGGGAACGAATCGCGTCGTGGCCGTAGGCCTCGACTACGCAGGATCGACCCTGCAGGTGCAGGCCTTCGCCGCTCCCCGGTCGACGGGGCTCTGGCACGAGATCCGCGCTCAGATCGAAGACCAGATCATCAAGCAGGGCGGCACGAGCACGGAACGCGAAGGCGCTTTCGGCCCGGAGCTCGTGGGAGAAGTTCCCGTCGCAGCGGGCGCATCCGCGGACGCCTCTCCATCGTCGCGCCTCGCGCGCTTCGTCGGCGTCGACGGACCGCGCTGGTTCCTTCGCGGCGTCATCGCCGGAGAGGCGCTCACAAACCCCGCCGCCGAGCTCGCGATCGAAGAGCTCTTCAGGAGCGTCGTCGTCGTGCGCGGAACCCAGCCGATGCCCCCGCGCGACCTCATTCCTCTCAACATGCCCAAGACGGCCGCGACGGCCACGCCTCCCACGAGCGCCTGATGTCCGATCCGCAGTCCGACGACCGCGCGCCGGCCCCGAGCCTGTCGCAGACATTCGCGGATGCGGCACGGAGGGCAGGAATCGGCCAGGTGACGCCGGGGGAGACTCCCACGGCGGCGTCGCTCATCCGTGCCATCGGGGGAGTGCGAGGACTCGTCGAGTCTCTTCTCCCCGGGCTCGCGTTCCTCGTCATCTATACGGTGACGAGCGATCTCACCCCGAGCGTCGTCGCACCCGTCATCGTGGCGGTGGGATTCATCATCGTCAGAGCGGTCACTCGCAGCCCCGTCATGCCCGCCGTGACCGGCCTCCTGGGCGTCGCCATCTCGGCCGCCCTCGCGCTCTTCACCGGCCGGGCCGAAGACAACTTCCTCCCCGGCCTCATCATCAACGCGATCAGCATCGTCGTGCTTCTCATCTCGATCATCGTCCGATGGCCGCTCATCGGTGTCATCGTGGGTCTGCTCACCGGCGACTCGACCGGGTGGAGGTCGGACCGGGCGAAGTTCAGGGTCGTCCTCGTCGCCACCTGGTGCTGGGTCGGGCTCTTCGCCCTGCGCCTGGGCGTCGAGGGACCTCTCTACCTCGCGGGCCAGGCTGCAGCCCTGGGTTCGGTCAAATTGATCCTCGGCGTACCGCTCTACGCGGCCATGCTGTGGGTCACCTGGCTGCTCGTCCGAACCGCGTTCGGACATGGCAAGAGCGAGACCGACACCCGCGTCTGAACGCGTGCATCACCATTTGCGGTGTTACGATTTATCTTGACGTCAAGATACATGCGGGCACTCGCACCGAGGCCCACCGCGACCGAGCGGTTAGGTTAGCCTTGCTAGCCCTCGAGCGTTCCGCGGGACAAAGATTGACTTCAGGAGCTCGAAGGAGAAGGCGACGTGTCGAAAGTCAACAGCTTTGGATCGAAAGATCAACTGAAGGTCGGAAACGACTCATACGAGGTTTATCGCATCGATAAGGTCCCCGGTTACGAGAAACTTCCCTTCAGTCTGAAGGTGCTTCTCGAGAACCTCCTGCGCACCGAGGACGGCGGCAACATCACCGCGGAGCACATCGAGGCCATCGGCAACTGGGTTCCGACGTCGGAGCCCGACACCGAGATCCAGTTCACCCCGGCCCGCGTCGTAATGCAGGACTTCACCGGCGTTCCCTGCATCGTCGACCTGGCCACCATGCGTGAAGCCGTCGGCAGCCTGGGTGGAGACCCCACCAAGATCAACCCGCTCGCACCCGCGGAGATGGTGATCGACCACTCCGTCATCGCCGATCTCTTCGGCTCCGACGACGCTCTCGAGCGCAACGTCGAACTCGAGTACGAGCGCAACGGCGAGCGGTACCAGTTCCTGCGCTGGGGACAGACCGCGTTCGACGACTTCAAGGTCGTCCCGCCGGGAACGGGAATCGTCCACCAGGTCAACATCGAGTACCTGGCACGTGTCACGATGACCCGCGAGGTCGACGGTGTCCTCCGCGCCTACCCCGACACGTGCGTGGGCACCGACTCCCACACCACCATGGTCAACGGCCTCGGTGTGCTGGGCTGGGGCGTCGGAGGCATTGAGGCAGAGGCCGCCATGCTCGGCCAGCCCGTCTCGATGCTCATCCCCAAGGTCGTCGGCTTCAAGCTCTCCGGGGCGATCCCCACCGGCGTCACCGCGACCGACGTCGTGCTCACCATCACGCAGATGCTGCGCAAGCACGGAGTCGTCGGCAAGTTCGTCGAGTTCTACGGTGCGGGTGTCGCCGAGGTCCCTCTTGCGAACCGCGCCACCATCGGAAACATGAGCCCTGAGTTCGGTTCCACCGCGGCCATGTTCCCGATCGACGACGTGACCCTCGACTATCTGCGGCTCACGGGCCGCAGCGAGGAGCAGGTCAAGCTCGTCGAGGCGTACTCCAAGCTGCAGACACTCTGGCACGACCCGAGTGTCGAGCCGGTCTTCAGCGAGTACCTCGAACTCGACCTGGCCACCGTGGTGCCCTCCATCGCCGGCCCCAAGCGCCCCCAGGACCGCATCGAGCTGAGCGAGTCGAAGAACCAGTTCGAGCACGACCTGAACGACTACGCCCGTGTCGAACACGACATCGTCGATCTCGTCGGTACCGGCTCCTTCCCCGCATCAGATCCCGGTGAACTGTCGCCGGAGGATGCAGACCCGTCGCACAGCCACAGCCACTCGCACTCGAGCCATGCACCCAAGACCGTGTCCAAGCCCACGGTCGTATCGCTCGACGACGGCACGAACTTCACGCTCGACCACGGCGCCGTCGCCATCGCGGCGATCACGTCGTGCACGAACACGTCGAACCCGTCCGTCATGCTGGCCGCCGGCCTCCTGGCTCGGAACGCCAGCCAGAAGGGCCTCAAGGCGAAGCCGTGGGTGAAGACCACGCTCGCGCCCGGATCGAAGGTCGTCACGGACTACTACGAGAAGGCGGGCCTCACGTCGTACCTCGAGGATCTCGGCTTCTACACCGTCGGCTACGGCTGCACCACGTGTATCGGTAACTCCGGTCCGCTGCTCGAGGAGATCTCCTCCGCTGTGCAGGACAACGACCTCGCCGTCACCGCCGTCCTCTCCGGAAACCGCAACTTCGAGGGTCGAATCAATCCCGACGTGAAGATGAACTACCTGGCGTCGCCGCCCCTGGTCATCGCCTACGCTCTCGCCGGGTCGATGAACTTCGACTTCGAGACGGATGCTCTCGGAACCGACAACGACGGCAACGACGTCTTCTTGAAGGACATCTGGCCCGACGCCGCCGAGGTGCAGTCGACGATCGACTCGTCGATCGACACGGACATGTTCCAGCACGAGTACGCGGGTGTCTTCGACGGAGACGAGCGCTGGCGTTCGCTTCCCACACCCGAGGGCGCGACCTTCGAGTGGGATTCCGAATCGACCTACGTCCGGAAGCCTCCGTACTTCGACGGCATGACCATGGAGACGACTCCGGTCACCGACATCGTCAACGCTCGTGTCCTCGCCAAGCTCGGCGACTCCGTCACCACCGACCACATCAGCCCGGCCGGATCGATCAAGGGCGACAGCCCCGCCGGCCGCTACCTCGACGAGCACGGCGTCGACCGCAAGGACTACAACTCCTACGGTTCGCGTCGTGGAAACCACGAGGTGATGATCCGCGGAACCTTCGCGAACATCCGGCTCAAGAACCAGCTGCTCGATGGCGTCGAGGGTGGTTACACCCGCGACTTCACGCAGGCCGACGGACCCCAGTCGTTCATCTACGACGCCGCGCAGAACTACGCGGCCTCATCGACGCCGCTAGTGATCTTCGGCGGCAAGGAGTACGGCTCCGGCTCGTCGCGCGACTGGGCGGCGAAGGGCACGAGCCTCCTCGGCGTCAAGGCCGTGATCACCGAGAGCTTCGAGCGCATCCACCGTTCGAACCTGATCGGCATGGGCGTCGTCCCGCTGCAGTTCCCCGCCGGAGAGTCCTGGGCCTCGCTCGGACTCGACGGAACCGAGATCGTCAGCATCGCGGGCATCGAACAGCTCAACGACGGAGTCACCCCGCGCACTGTGCGCGTGACGGCCACGCCGAGCGAGCAGTCGCCCGAGGGTAAGCAGATCGTCGAGTTCGACGCCGTCGTGCGCATCGACACCCCTGGCGAAGCGGACTACTACCGCAACGGCGGGATCCTGCAGTACGTTCTGCGGAGCCTCGTCGCCTGATTGAACCTGAGCGCCCTCGCTGGATGCGTCATAGCATCCTCGAGGGCGCTCCGTCGTTCCGAGCGGTCGTCGGAACGATCCGTCATAGACTCGAACGAGGGGCCGATCGGTCCTCACGAATGGAAGGGCCGTCTGCATGAGCCTGCTGGAGAACATCTCAGGTCCCCGGGATCTCGACGCTCTCAGTCAGGAGCAGCTCGTTCAGCTCGCTGCCGAGATCCGCCAGTTCCTGGTTGCCGAGGTATCGAAGACCGGGGGACACCTGGGTCCCAATCTCGGTGTCGTCGAGACGACCTTGGCCATTCACCGCGTATTCGATTCGCCACGTGACGCGATCGTCTTCGACACCGGCCACCAGTCCTACGTGCACAAGCTCCTGACGGGCCGACAAGACTTCTCCCGGCTCCGCCAGCAGGGTGGCCTCGCAGGCTACCCGCAGCGCTCAGAGAGCGAGCACGACGTCGTCGAGAGCTCGCACGCGTCGAGTTCGCTCTCGTGGGCCGACGGCATCTCCCGGGCCTTCGAGATGACGGGCCAGAACGACCGTCACGTCATCGCCGTCGTCGGCGACGGCGCCCTCACCGGCGGCATGACGTGGGAGGCTCTCAACAACATCAGCGACGACAACACGCGCAAACTGGTGATCGTCGTGAACGACAACGGTCGCTCCTATGCTCCGACTATCGGAGGCATGGCGCGCTACCTGAACTCCGTTCGCACCAACACCAAGTACCGCAACCTGCACCAGTCGTCGCGCGAGCTCTTCGATCGCTTCGGTGGGCCGGGCCGCGCGATCTACCGCGGCATCCGCGGTGGCACCCACGGATTCCTGAGCCGTTTCTCGAACAACGAGGCGCTCTATTCCAACCTCGACATCAAGTACATCGGCCCCATCCACGGTCACGACCTGCAGGCCATGCAGGAGGCCCTGCTGCAGGCGAAGCGATACGCCCAGCCAGTGATCGTGCACGCCATCACAGAGAAGGGCCGTGGCTACGAGCCCGCCCTGAGCGACATCGCCGACCAGTTCCACGCGGTAGGCCAGATCGACCCTGAGACCGGCGAGGCTCTGGGGGGCCCGAGCGCTCCGTCGTGGACGGGCGTGTTCAGCGACGAGATCGTCGCTCTGGCCGAGAAGGACCCCACGATCGTGGGCATCACCGCGGCCATGTTGCGTCCGACCGGATTGCACAAGCTGGCGGAGCGATTCCCCGCCCGCGTCTTCGACGTCGGCATCGCCGAACAGCACGCCGTCACGTCCGCCGCCGGGCTGGCCTTCGGCGGGCTCCACCCCGTGGTCGCCGTCTACGCCACGTTCATCAACCGCGCGTTCGACCAGGTGCTGATGGATGTCGCGCTGCACCGTGCCGGCGTGACGTTCGTTCTCGACAGGGCCGGCGTGACAGGTCCCGATGGGCCGAGCCATCACGGCATGTGGGATCTCGCGATCCTGCAGGTCGTTCCGAACATTCGCTTGAGCGCGCCACGCGACGCCGAGAGGCTCCGCGAGGAGCTGGGCGAGGCGGTGGCCGTCTCTGGCGGACCCACGGTCGTGCGGTTCCCCAAGGGCAGCGTGGGCGAGGAGATCGCCGCCGTACGCCGCCTCGACGACGGTGTCGACGTGCTCGTCGAGCACGAGCGCAAGGACGTGCTGATCGTGACCGTCGGCCCGATGGCCAGTACAGGCCTCGAGGTGGCCGAAAGGCTCGCCGCGCAGGGTATCGGTTCGACGGTGATCGATCCACGCTGGGTCGTTCCTGTTCCGCGCAGTGTGCTCGACCTCGCCGCCGAGCACCGCATCGTGATCTCGATCGAAGACGGCATCCGCGTCGGCGGGGTCGGAACGAGGATCAGACAGGATCTTCGAGAGGCGGGCATCGATACCGCGGTCACCGAGCTGGGGCTACCAGACGAGTTCTTGGATCACGCGGAACGCGCGCAGATCATGGAGCGGGTCGGCCTCACCCCACAGCACATCGCGCGCGACGTCGTGGCCCAGGTGCTCGGCAGCAAGATTCCGATCGCGCGCCCCCTCGAGGGCGAGAACGAGAACGAGAGCCGCATCACCCGCTAGTCGTCACCGGGTGTCGACACCGCATAGCTGAGCTCGATCGCGCCCTGCCCGAGGGGTGCGGTCGAGACGAGGTGGAGGTGTCGAAGGTCTTTGACGGGCAGCAGCGGCACGCCCGAGCCGAGGATCACCGGCATCAGGGTGACGATCATCGCATCGAGACGGTCTGCAGCCGCGAACTGAGCGGCGATATCACCGCCTCCGACGATCCACGTCGATCGCTCGCCTGCCAGTGCGTCGAGCTCGGCTGCCACCGCCTCGATGTCGCCGCGCCTGAACCGGATGTCTGCTCCGGCTGCAGCGAGGGGAAGGTCGCGGTGCGTCAGCACCACGGTGGGCACCGTGTACGGCCAGTCATCGGGAGACTCAGTCAGCAGGAACTCGTAGGTTCTCGACCCCATGACGATCGAACCGACTCCGGAGAGGAATCGTCGATACGCGTCGTCGAAGTCTGCCGTGCCGAAACGGAGCAACCAGTCGATGCGGTTGTCTGAGTCGGCGATGAACCCGTCGAGGGTGCTCGCCACGTAGTACTGAAAGGTCATGCCTCACAGACTAGGACGAGCCCCCGACGGTCATGCCGCTAGTCGGTGCCGACGATCGGCGGGTGGTGGAACGTGTCTCCGAACACCCGCTCGCTCGCTCCTACACGGTCGAGATACGGCGTCGCTCCACCCATCTGGAACGGGTAGCCCGCGCCGAGGATGAGGCAGAGGTCGATGTCTTCGGGCGCGTGCACGACCTCGTCATCGAGCATCCTCTTGATCTCGTCGGCGAGACCGTCCTCGACCCGGCGCAGGAGGTCCGCCTCGGTGAGGGCCGTTCCGCCAGGTCCACCATCGGTGACGATCTTCACGGCCTTCTTGTCGAAGCCCTTGATCGCGCCCTTGGAGTCGCGATCGAAGATCTTGCCGTGCTCTGCAAGCCTGTGCAGATTCGTGCTCTCGAAGAACCGGTCGGGGAAGGCAGCATGATGCGTGTCGAGCACGTGCGCCCCCACCTTGAGACCGACGAGCTCGAGCAGTTCGAACGGCGTCATGGGCAATCCGAAGGGCTTGAGGGCATTGTCGACGACCTCGAACGGCGTCCCGGTGTCGACGGCGTGCATGGCCTCACCGAGCAGCTTCGCCAGGATGCGGTTGACGACGAATCCTGGCGTGTCACGGGTGATGACAGCGTTCTTGCGCAGCTTCGCGGCGATGACCATCGCCGTGCTCAAGGTGGACTCGTCGGTCGCCGGCGTGTTCACGACCTCGATCAGCGGCATCACGGCCACCGGGTTGAAGAAGTGGAAGCCGACGAGCCGCTCCGGGTGGGCGAGTTTCGCACCGATCTCTTCCACCGACAACGACGACGTGTTGGTCGCGAGCACTGCCGTGTCAGAGATGTACTTCTCGACGTCGGCGAAGACATCCTGCTTGACGCCGAGCTCTTCGAAGACGGCCTCGATGACCCAGTCGGCGTCGGCGAAGTCCGCCTTGTTCGTCGTGCCCGACACCAGAGCGCTGAGCCGGTTGGCCTCGTCTGCGCCGATGCGGCCCTTGTCTTTGAGAGCGGTGATCTCGTCGCGAATGTAGGCGAGACCCTTGTCGACGCGGGCCTGGTCGAGATCGGTGATCACGACGGGAACGCGCAGCCGACGCACGAAGAGGAGCGCGAACTGGCTGGCCATGAGCCCGGCGCCGATGACGCCCACCTTGGTGACCGGCTTGGCGAGGGCCTTGTCCGGTGCGCCGGCCGGCCGCTTCGCCCTCTTCTGCACGAGGTTGAACGAGTAGATGCTCGCGCGGAACTGATCCCCGGAGATCAGGTCTGCGAGAACATCGTCTTCACGCGCGAAACCCTCCTCCGCCGATCCCGACTTCGCCGCCTTCAGCAGGTCGAGCGCGGCGTACGGTGAGGCGGCGACCGTGCCGATCTTCGACTCGAGCATCTTGCGCGCGATCGAGATCGCGGCATCCCATTTGACGAGGCGCTCGAGCTTGCCGGGCGCGTTGGGGCGCGAGACCGTGACGCGTCCCGTCAGTACGCCGTCCGCCCAGACGAGGGACTGCTCCAGATAAGAGGCGGGTGGGAAGATCGCGTCGGCGATACCGAGGTCGAAGGCCTGCTGGCCCTTCAGCGTGCGGTTGTTCTTCAGCGGATTCTCGACGACGACCTTGAGGGCGTTCTCGATGCCGATGAGGTTGGGCAGGAGATACGCGCCGCCCCAGCCCGGGATGATGCCGAGGAACACCTCGGGAAGCGCCAGCGCCGGGATGGAGGAATCGATGGTGCGGTAGTCGGCCGCGAGGGCCACCTCGACACCGCCGCCCAGTGCCAAACCGTTGATGAAGGCGAACGTGGGCACGCCGATCGTGGCCATCTTGCCGAAGGTGAAGTGCCCGAGCTGCGCCATCTGCTTGGCCAGCTCGCGGTTGGGGATGTCGCCGACCTTCGACAGGTCGGCACCGGCGGCGAGGATGTAGGGCTTTCCGGTGACGGCGACGGCGTGGATCTCGCCGGCGGACGCCCGCACGGCGAGGGCATCGAGGGTCGCTCCATACTCGAGTAGCGAGTTGGGCCCCAGGGTGGACGGACGCGTGTGGTCACGATCGTTGTCGAGCGTGATCAAGGCGAGCACCTTGCCACTCGGCAGCGGGATATCGCGGACGTACGAGTGGGTGACGACCTCGTCGGCCGACAGCTCGGCCAGAGAGGAGAAGTCGATCGTGGAGTAGTCGGTCATCGCTTCGCTGCCTTCGCCTTCTTGTTGTAGTGCGGGTTCTCCCAGATGACGGTGCCGCCCTGACCGAGACCGATGCACATGGCCGTGAGGCCGTAGCGCACCTCGGGGTGCTCCTCGAACTGACGGGCGAGCTGGTTCATCAGACGCACACCGGACGAGGCGAGCGGGTGTCCGATCGCGATGGCCCCGCCGTATTCGTTGACGCGGGGGTCGTCGTCGTCGATACCGAAGTGGTCGAGGAACGACAGCACCTGGACCGCGAACGCCTCGTTCAGTTCGAAGAGTCCGATGTCGGTGATCGAGAGCCCGGCCTTGCGGAGCGCCTTCTCGGTCGACGGAACCGGTCCGATGCCCATGATCTCCGGCTCGACGCCCGCGAAGGCGAAGCTGACGAGCTTCATCTTCGTGGTGAGGCCGAGTTCTTTCGCGGTTGCTCCGCTGGCGAGCAGGCAGGCCGTCGCTCCGTCGTTGAGGCCCGACGAGTTGCCGGCCGTGACCCGGCCGTGCGGCCTGAACGGCGTACGGAGCCCGGAGAGGCCTTCCATCGTGGTCTCGGGCCGGGGAGCCTCGTCACGTGTGGCGAGACCCCATCCCGAAGCGCTGCGCGTCGCGACGGGAATGAGGTCGGGCTGGATCTTGCCTGCCTCGTAGGCGGCGGCGACCTTCTGCTGGCTGCGAAGCGCGTAGCGGTCGGATCGCTCCTTGGTGAGCGAGGGGAAGCGGTCGTGGATGCGCTCGGCCGTGGACCCCATGTTCAGCGCCTCTTCCGAGACCAGCTTCTCAGCGAGGAAGCGGGGGTTCGGGTCGGCATTGAAACCCATCGGGTGTCGACCCATGTGCTCCACGCCGCCGGCGATGGCCAGGTCGTATGCTCCGAAGCCGATTCCGCTGCCCAGGGTGGTGACGCTCGTCATCGCTCCCGCGCACATGCGGTCGATGGCGAAGCCCGGAACAGACTGGGGGAGTCCTGCCAGCAGGGCCGCTGTTCGGCCGAGTGTGAGGCCCTGGTCTCCCTGCTGCGTGGTCGCCGCGATGGCAACCTCGTCAATGCGTTCCTTCGGAACCGACGGGTTGCGCTCCAGCAAACCGATGATCGCCTTCACGACCAGATCGTCTGCGCGGGTCTGCCAGTACATACCCTTTTCGCCCGCACGCCCGAAGGGTGTACGCACCCCATCAACAAATACGACTTCGGCTATTTCGGCCACTTTGCCTCCTTCTGGTTGAGAACCGAGACGATCCTAGGCGGGGCCAATGAGTGGTCGAAATCCTTTGACTGTTCCTACGACGAGGCTTCGGGCTCGTTCTCTGGCTTTTGGTGGGCATCGACAAAGGCTTGGGCGATCGGCTGTGCAGTTAGTTCAAGCTGCCAGGGGCGTGCGCCGAGCTCCGAGAGGGACGCCGCTATCGCGTCGGCCGTCATGGGCTCCGGCGGGGTCCACGCGATACGGCGCAGGATCTCGGGCGTGAGGAGGTTCTCGACAGGGATGTTGACGAACTCCGAGAGCTCCCCGAGTGCCGCCCTGGCGGCCTTCAGCCGGGAATCGGCCTCGGGATTGCGGTCGGACCAGCTCCGCGGGGGCGGAAGGGTGTCTTCACTGCGTCGATTCACCGGCAGATCGGTTGCCGCCTTGCCCTCTTCGAGGGCGGCCCACCACCGGTCGATCTCCGTACGACTCGCCCGACCGGAGAACTCCTTCAGCGCCGCGAGCTCTCGCTTCGATTCGGGAAGGACCCGCGCCGCTGCGACCAGACTGGAATCGGGGACGAGTCGGCCGGGCGACACATCGATCTCGCGGGCGAGTGCGTCTCGCGCCATCCACAGCGACCGCGCCACCGCGACATTGCGGGGGTTGCGGAGCGAGTGCACCCCCGTGAGCCGACGCCACGGCTCGGCGGCGACGGGTTTGGGTTCCTTCGTCCTCGTCGCCTCGAACTCCTGCGCGGCGATCACCGCTTTGGAGTTCTCGATCAGGAGCTCGGCCAGCTTGTCTCGCAGATCGGGGAGAAGCTCGACATCGAGAGCGGCGTACTCGAGCCACGACTCGGGCAGAGGCCGACGAGACCAATCCGCCGCCGAATGCTCCTTCTTGAGGTGGATGCCGAGGAACTCCTCGACGACGCTGCCGAGCCCGACCCGCGGAATGCCCAGCAACCGGGCGGCGAGTTCGGTGTCGAAGATCACTCGGGGGTCGAGACCGACCTCGCGAAGGCAGGCCAGGTCTTGGCTCGCGGCGTGGAGAATCCACTCCTCGCGGGAGATCGCGTCGTTCAGTTCGGTGAACGATCCGATCGCGGGCGGATCGAAGAGAAAGCTGCCGGCGCCGCGACGGTACAGCTGGATCAGGTACGCGCGTTGTGAGAACTTGAAACCGGATGCCCGTTCCGCGTCGACCGCGATGGGCCCGTGCCCGGCTGCGATGAGATCGACGGCCTCGAGGTAGGCCTCGCGGGTGTCGATGACGGCGAGCGCCAGCGTGCGCGGAGCCGACTCCGGCGATCCCACTGCCGCGCCGGTGTCGGGGATGGTCTCGTTATCGTCAGTCACGCCCGAAGCGCCTCGCATTCAATTGTGTGACTCCGTCGATCGCGGGGGGAAGGCCGGCGAGCATGCAGAGCAGCTCCCCCCAGCCTTCCACATGCGCCGTCACGTCGTAATCCTCGGGGGTCCAGGATGCTCGGAGTTCGATCTGGGCACCGTCGCCCTGCGACTTCAACTCGCCGAACCCACTGGAGATGATCTTCGTCGCCGTGCCCGAAGCGGCCGAGTACCGAGCGCCGCGGGTGTCGAGCGCATCGACGAGCCATGACCAGGTGACATCGGCTAGGAACGGGTCGAGTCCGATCTCGGTCTCGAGCGGCGCCTGCGCGAAGCAGACGATACGGAAGGCGCCGCCCCAGGCTTCCGGCTCGTCGGGATCGTGGAGAAGGATGAATCGACCCGTGCCGAGCTCCGAGTCGGAACCGTGCCGCTCGGGATTCACGTCTGCGGCGAGCGCGAGCGAGTACGGGGCGAGGTTCGCGGGCGACGGAATCTCGGAGACGACGAGTTCGGGTCGGGTCGCGGCTGCACGGACCGCTGCCACGGCAGCCTCGAAGGCAGCAGGGAGTTCGGACGTGGTTGGAGTGTCGGACACGTCTGCAGACTAGAGTTTCCCGCATGCTGCGCGCCGGAGGCACGCCGGTGACGACCATTGCGAGCGGGCTCCGGCCCGTCTCGGGTGTCGATGACAGGGAGACCACACCGCTATGACCGCACCCGACGACCGCCGTCCCGTACCCGTCTGGGCCATCGCCACCATCGCGGCGGGAGCGCTGGCCGCCGCCACTGCGGCTGCGGCGGCCGTCCTCACGACGCTCGTCTCTCGTTCTGTCGTGGTCCCCCCGAAGCATCCCTCCGAGGACGCGACCATCGAATCGGTCGACCTCGAGGCCGGAACGATCACGCTGCGTGCCACGGCCGACACGCTGCTTCCCGGCCGGTACAGCCTGTGGTTCGATCGCAGCGGCGGCCACGCGCGCATCGGCGAGATCATCTCCGTGGCCGACGGCGCCGTGACCCGTTCCATCCTCGAGGTCGACTTCGGCGACCTCGAACAGGCGTCGACCGGTCGCATCAGCGGCTGGTTCTTCCTGCATCCGCGGGAGTTCCCGTTCCCCTACCGCAACGTCTCCATCGTCACCCCCGTCGGAGATGCTCCGGCGTGGCTGATTCCCGCCGCCGATCCCGACTCGACGAGGTGGGTCATCCAGGTTCACGGTCGCGCGGTGAGGCGCGCCGAGACGCTCCGCGCGAGCCGGGTCTTCCACGAGGCGGGGTACACCTCGCTTCTCGTCTCGTACCGCAACGACGGGGATGCGCCGCGCAGCTCCGATGGCCGGTTCCGGCTGGGGGAGACGGAGTGGGAGGACGTCGACGCAGCCCTGGCCTACGCCGTCGAGGCGGGCGCGACGAGCGTCATTTTGATGGGGTGGTCGATGGGAGGCGCGACGGTGCTCCAGGTCGCGACTCGATCACGGTTGAAGCACGTGATCGACGGCGTCGTGCTCGACTCACCGGTGATCGACTGGCACGAGACACTGCGCTACCGCAGCACGCAGCTCGGTATTCCCGCGCCTGTTCAGACGGCGGCCCTCGCCACCCTGACGCACGAGTGGGGCACGGTCGCCACGGGGCTCGAGACGGCTGTCGATCTCGACCGCCTCGACTTCGTGGCACGCAGCGCAGAACTCGACACGCGCATCCTGCTTCTGCACAGCGACGACGACGGATACGTGTCGAGCGCGTCGAGCAGAAAACTGGCCAAGCTCCGCGCCGACATCGTGACCTTCGTACCCTTCTCGATCGCTCGGCATACGAAGCTCTGGAACTACGATCCCGAACGCTGGAACGAGGCCATCAGAGCGTGGCTTCTCGAGGTCTGACTCACGCGACTCGCTCGCGCACCTGTCGCTTGATCCGCGCGAGCATCGCTGTCATTCCACGGATGCGCAGAGGAGAGACCGCGGCGGTGAGCCCGAGCATGCTCGGGTAGTCGTCGGCGAGCCCGAGCACCTGCGACGCCGAGAGCCCCTCGATGCCTTGCACGAGGATTGAGGCGAAGCCCCGGGTGGTCGGAGCCTCCGCCGGAGCCGTCGCGAAGAGGTGGACCGCCTTCTGCTCGTCGACCTCGACCACGATGAAGATCGGCGACTGGCACTCTTCTACCCGTTCGAAGAGGTCGGGATGGTCCCGATAGCGCTCGGGCAGCTCGGGCAGCTCGTTCGAGAACTCGAGCAGCAGCTGCAGCCGCTCCTTGATCTCAAGATCGAGGAAGTCGTCGCGGATCTCCGCGAGGGAGTCGGGAAGTTCTGTCGCATCCATGTCTATGAATTATCGCCTATCCGACGACCCGACTACCTGGCCGGGGCTTCTCCCGGGGCCTCTCCAGTGGAGATGGGGACACGAACGGCGCTTCCCCACTCGGTCCACGATCCGTCGTAGTTGCGCACCGACTCGAAGCCGAGAAGATGCGTGAGCACGAACCACGTGTGGCTCGATCGCTCGCCGATGCGGCAGTACGCGATGATCTCGTCGCCGTCGACGAGGCCTGCGCCCTCCCGATAGATCTCGTTCAATTCGGCAAGAGCGCGAAACCTGCCGTCGGACGCCGCGGCCTTCGCCCACGGAACGTTCTGGGCCGTGGGGATGTGGCCGGCCCGTAGAGCGCCCTCCTCGGGGTACGCGGGTGCCGTCGTGCGCTGCCCCGTGTACTCCTCGGGTGAGCGCACGTCGATGAGGGGACTGCCCAGATGATCGAGCACGTCGTCCTTGAACGCCCTGATGGGTGCGTCGTCGCGTTCGACGACCGGATAGGACGCGGCGACGACCTCGGAGACGTCTGTCGTGACGGGCCGACCCTCGGCGATCCACGCATCCCGACCGCCGTCGAGCAGCCGCACATCCGTGTGACCGAACAGGGTGAAGACCCACAGGGCGTAGGCCGCCCACCAGTTGTTCTTGTCGCCGTAGATGACGACCGTGCTCTCGCGGGAGATGCCCTTCGACGCGGCCAGGGCCGCGAACTGCTCACCGGAGATGTAGTCGCGCACCACCGGGTCGTTGAGGTCGGTGTGCCAATCGATCTTGACGGCCCCCGGAATGTGACCGACTTCGTAGAGCAGCACGTCTTCGTCGGACTCGACCACCACGAGGCCGGTTTCGCCCAGGTGCGACTGCAGCCAGTCGGTGCTCACGAGGCGTTCCGGATGCGCGAATTCGGCGAAGCGGGGCGACGGATCGGCGGCGACGGTCATGGGTGGTTCCTCCTGGGAGTGCACTCGCCGGTCGGAGACCGGCACGGCGGTATCGGCGGTTTAGTCTGGAGACACTTGTCTCCCCTCGAATCTATGCCGTTCCGGTGACCGTTCTCCGGGAAACGTCTCTGTTCGACACAAACTCTCCGGAAGAGCTCCGTCATGGCGTCATCCATCCCCACCACACTCGTTCGACTCGTCGACCGCGCCCCGACACTCTCCGGCGCCGAGATGGCGGCCGTTCTGGTGCCGCCGCGCCAATTCGACGGGGCGTCGTTCGATTCGTACCGGCCCGACCCCGACTACCCCTCCCAGACCGATGCCCTCGAGATCGTGCGGAGCTTCTCGACGTCGTGGGCACCGGCAGCTCGGTCGGGCGGGTTCTTCTCCCGCCAGAAGAAAGCGCCGGCCGGACCGACGGGCATCTACCTCGACGGCGGTTTCGGCGTCGGCAAGACGCACCTCCTCGCGGCGTTATGGCATGCGGCTCCCGGGCCGAAGTACTTCGGAACCTTCATCGAGTACACCGCCATCGTCGGCGCGATGGGCTACGCCGCCGCGGTGAAGCTCTTCACCGGCGCGAAGCTGATCGCGATCGACGAGTTCGAGCTCGACGACCCGGGCGACACGATGATGATGACCCGCCTGCTCACCGACCTGAGCGCATCCGGAACCCGGCTCGCCGCGACGAGCAACACGCCGCCCAACGCGCTCGGCGAGGGCCGATTCGCCGCAGCCGACTTCCTCCGCGAGATCCAGTCGCTCTCCGACCGCTTCGATACGGTGCGGATAGATGGCCTCGACTACCGCCGTCGCGACATCGAGGGCCACGCCCGCGTGCTCGACGAGACGGGAATCGATGACGCCGTCTCGGCCGTCGTGCAGAAGTCCGCCTCGGCATCCGTCTCCCGCGACGACTTCGGCGGACTCATCGCCCACCTCGGCACCATCCATCCCTCGAAGTTCGTCAAGCTGATCGACGGCATCGATGCGATCGTCCTCGACGACGTCTCACCCCTGTACAGTCAGACAGACGCCCTGCGGTTCGTCGCCTTCATCGACCGGGTCTACGACGCCCAGATCCCGATCTTCGCCTCCGGCAGCCCGCTCGACGAGGTCTTCGCCGGCGACATGATGTCGGGGGGATACCGAAAGAAGTACCTTCGATCGGTCTCGCGACTCATCGCGTCGACGCAGTACTGACACCGGCTCGCGTTCGGCGCAGGCTCTCCCCGCGGTTCCGCAGCGAGGCGAAACACAGTTTTTACAATTGCCGTCCGAGCGTTACGTGCCGGAAACATTGACGCGCATGTCTTGAAACTTCTTCACACGATAGTTGGGCATACCCGAGTGAGGCGCGCGCGCTGGTTTCCTTCTAACAGCACCCCCGTTCGTCATCATCTCTCGGTGCACCTTGCAACAACTAAGAGAGGTAATTTCAATGGACCAGGGCAATACCGCCTTTTTGCTCATAGCAGCAGCCCTCGTACTCCTGATGACGCCGGGACTCGCGTTCTTCTACGGAGGACTCGTCAAGGCCAAGAGCGTGATCAGCATGATGATGCTGAGCTTCGGAGCCATGGGACTCATCGGCGTTCTCTGGGTTCTGTACGGCTACGCCATCACGTTCTCGAACGCTGGCGTCGGCGACTACGTGGGCATCGACGGCTGGTTCGGCATCGACCTCAGCCAGCTCGGCCTGCAGGGTGCGTTCAACGAGGCCACCGGTGGTGACATCACGACCGCCTATCCGACGCTCGCGTTCGCGGCGTTCCAGGCGACATTCGCCATCATCACTGTCGCCCTGATCTCGGGAGCGATCGCCGACCGGGCCAAGTTCGGCGCCTGGATGGTGTTCGCAGGAGTCTGGGCGACCGTCGTCTACTTCCCTGTCGCCAGCTGGGTCTTCAACTTCACCGTCACCGACGGTTCGATCACCGACGGTGGCTGGATCGCATACGGTGTCGGCGCGAACGACTTCGCCGGTGGAACGGCCGTGCACATCAACGCCGGTGCCGCCGCTCTCGCCCTAGCGCTCGTCCTCGGCAAGCGCGTGAACTTCGCCAAGGGCGTGCACAAGCCGCACAACCCGCCCTTCGTCCTCCTCGGCGCCGGTCTGCTCTGGTTCGGCTGGTTCGGCTTCAACGCGGGCAGCGAGCTGGCCGCCGACGGAATCGCCGCTGTCGCGTTCCTCAACACGATCGCCGCCCCGGCCGCCGCGATCCTCGGCTGGCTCATCGTCGAGAAGATCAAGGACGGCAAGCCCACCTCGGTCGGAGCCGCATCGGGTGCCGTGGCGGGTCTGGTCGCGATCACCCCGGCGTGTAACATCCTGACGCCGTTCTGGGCCATCGTCCTCGGTATCCTCGTCGGCGCCATCTGCGCCGTCGCGATCGACCTCAAGTTCAAGCTCGGATTCGATGACTCGCTCGACGTCGTGGGTATCCACCTCGTCGGTGGACTCATCGGAACGCTCTACATCGGTCTGCTCGGCAACAACGTCGGCCTGTTCTTCGGCTTCGGTGGCGAGCAGCTCGGCAAGCAGGCCATCGCGGCGTTCGCCGTTCTCATCTACTCGTTCGTGCTCTCCTACATCATCGGACTCATCATCGAGAAGACGATGGGCTTCCGAGTCAAGAACGAAGACGAGATCGCCGGCATCGACACCGTCGTTCACGGCGAAGAGGGATACATCCTCATGGAGGAGACCCGCTAACAGCCGCTCTGCATCACCCACACAGCGACGAACGGCGTGTCGCTTCCCTCTCGGGAAGCGGCACGCCGTTCGTCGTTACAAATGCTTCGGGACGTCAGGACTTCTTGGTCGCCGTGCGGTTCTCCGCCGAGACCATCCAGGCGTACTGCTCGAGCCGCTCGATGATCGCGTGCAGGATGTCCGCGCTCGTGGGGTCGGCCTCGTCGACCTCGTCGTGCACGTCACGCATCGTGCCGACGACGGCCTCGATGCGCACGGTGACCAGATCGACCGTCTCGGCCGTGTCGACCTCGCCGTTCGGGTACTCGGGCAGGGTGGTCGTCGCTGCGACGGTGTCGCTACGACCATCCGGGATCGCGTGCAGAGCGCGGAGTCGCTCGGCCACGGTGTCGCTGAACTCGCGGGCCGCGTCGATGATCTCGTCGAGCTGGAGGTGCAGGTCGCGGAAGTTCTTGCCGACCACGTTCCAGTGCGCCTGCTTTCCCTGAAGATGCAGTTCGATGAGGTCGACGAGAACCTTCTGCATGTTGTCCGTCAGCGACTTCGATGCCTTGAATCCCCGTTCGGCGTTCTGGCGTCGGGTGCTCTTCGCTCCTGCATCGCTCGGCGCACTCGCGGGGCGTTCGATCGTGGTTGTCATTGTGGTTTCCTTTCGAAGGGGGTCTGGTGGGTGGTCAGATGGTCGCTACGGAGCCGGAGTCGACGCGGTAATTCGATCCGTTGACGAAGCTCGCACGATCCGAGCAGAGGAACGCCACGACGTCGGCCACCTCATCCGGTTCTCCGCGGCGGTGCAGTTCCATGAATGGCCGCTCCTCATCGAGGAAGCTCTCGATGGCCTCGTCGAAGGACGTGCCGGTCTGGTCGGCGCGTTTGGACATCATGGCGTCGGTCATGGGCGTGTGGATGAAGGCGGGGGAGACGGCGTTCACCAGCAGGCCCTCGCGTGCGTAGCTGCGTGACAATCCTTTCGCCAGAGAGAGCACTCCGGCTTTCGCCGCGCAGTAGGGAAGCTCGTCGTCGTAAGGCTGCACGGCGTCCTCGGAGGCGAGGAACACCAGCCGACCCCAGCCTCCCTCGCGGAGATCGGGAAGGAACTCCTTCACCAGCCGCACAGGTCCCAGCAGGTCGACGGTGAGGGTGTCGACCCATCCGGCGTCGTCGATCTCGTGGAAGAGACCCTGGGCACCCGTCACCCCGGCCGACTGCACGAGAATGTCGATCGGTCCCACCGCCTCGGCCACCCGGGAGTGCAAGGAGGCCAGCGAGGCAGTGTCCGTCACATCTCCAGCGAACGCGAACAGCATGCCTTCGTCGGCACCGAGTCGTGCGGCGGCATCGTCGAGCCGTCGTTGATCGAGATCGGTGATGACCACCGTCACGCCCTCAGCGAGCAGAACCCTCGCTGTGCTCCAACCGATTCCGGAGTCGGCTCCCGTGATGAGCGCCTTCTTGCCTGAGATTCGTAGATCCATATACTCCACGATAGGCATGGCGACCCCCGTCACGGGTCGGGTTGCGCCGCCCGAGAAGTCGTGATGGGATTCGGCGCGGCTACGACCGGCCCGTGAGCTCCTCGATCGTGATCGCCGCATTCACCAACGCCAGATGGCTCAGGGCCTGCGGGAGATTGCCGAGATAGGCGAGGTCGTCTGGATCGATCATCTCGGAGTAGATCCCCACGTCGTTCGAGAGGGCGATCATGGCGTCCATCTGGGCGACGGACTCGTCGATCCTCCCGACGCACGCGAGCGCCTGAGCCATCCAGAACGAGCACGCGACGAACGCCCCCTCTTCTGAATCCGCGCCCGAGTAGCGGTACAGCAGCGGGCCCCTGCCCAACTCCTCACGCATCGCATCGATGCTCTTCGACATGCGCTCGCCCCTGTTGAATCCGCTCGACGCGTGCAGGAGGACCGACGTGTCGAGTTCATCGGAGCCCGGATAGGCCACGTAGCTCTGCCTCTCCTCCGACCAGCAGTTCGCCTCGATCCACTCGCGGATGTGTTCGCGCTCCGCGATCCAGCGGGCGGAGTCGCCGGGGATCTGCCCTTTCTCGCAGAGCTCCACCGCGGCATCCAGAGCCTGCCAGCAGCCCATCTTGGCGGAGGTGTAGTGCTGCACGTCCTCCAGCTCCCACATGCCGGCGTCTCGCTGCCGCCACGCGTCGCAGGCGCGGTCGGCGACGGAGGCGAGGAGTCGACCCGTCTCCGCATCCAGAACGTTGCCCGCCGAGACGTAGAGGCGCATGACGTCGAACAGGTCGCCGTAGACGCCGAGCTGCAACTGTCCACTGGCGGGATTTCCCGTCACGACCGGGCCTGCCCCGTTCCAGCCCGGCACATCCTGCTCCGTGACCCCTGACGGCAGAGATCCGTCGAGCCGGTAGAAGATGTGCAGCTCGGGGCCGTTCTGCCTGATGGTGGTCAGGAGCCACGCGACGGCCGCGTGCGTCTCTTCGCGCAGCCCGAAGCGGATGAGCGCGTGCAGGGTGTACGCGACATCGCGCACCCACGCGAATCTGTAGTCCCAGTTCTTGCCGCCACGCGGATTCTCGGGCAGTGAGGTGGTTCCCGCGGCCGCGATGGCGCCCGTCGGGCTGAAGATGAGCAGCTTCAGGGCCAGGGCGCTGCGGTGCACGTCGTCGGACCAGGGACCGTCGTAGCTGAACTCGCGTGACCAGAACTGCCAATTCTCGATCGTGCGGTCGATGCCACGATCGACGTTGGCGGCGACCGGAAGGTGCAGAGGCTCGTTGGACGTTCCGACCACGGTGACCACGTGACGCGAACCCTTGGCGGTCGTGAACGACCCCGCGAGCGCGGCATCACCTCCGCCGCGTGGCCCGTGCTCGAGGCCGCGCACGGCGATCGTCACGCCGTCGACGCGAATCACCGGTCCGTGCGTAGTCTCCTGCTTCCAGGGCGACGCCGTCGACAAGCACGTTCCCGGCGCGACGCGCCAGCGGAACCGCATCTCACCCCGGACGCCATCCACTCGCCGGGCGAGCTCGGTCCACGGGAGCCGCCCGGCTACGCCCGTCACGAGGGCATCTGTCAGAACGGCCTCGGCGGAACTCGTCGTGAAGGTGGTCTCCAGCACATTGGTGCCATCGACATAGCGACGAGACACGGTGTAGTCCTCAGCCGGCATCAGATCGATGGCGCCGCCGCCCTCCGCGTCGAGCAGGCGACCGAAGACGGGAGTCCCATCCATGCTCGGCATCGGCAGCCAGTCCACGCCGCCGTCCTCAGCGATCAGAGCGATCGTCCTCCCGTCGCCGATAACACCGTAGGAGCGGAGGGGAACAGTGCCGTCGGCGCGAATCGTCATTCGGTATGTCTAGCAATCGTGCCTGCCGAACGGGTGGGGATTGACGACCCGGTACGCTCGGCCTCATGAGACTCCGCGCATTGACGACGATCGTAAGGAGCCTTCTCTCCGCGTTCCGCACGGGCGAGACATCCCGAAAGTCCACGCCACGAGGCGGGGGCGATATCCCCTCGCCGGGCCGAACGGGAGCGGGTGCCACGATCGAGGCGGGGGTCGATGCGCTCCGGCGGCGCCGCCTCTCGTTCGAGCCGCACGTCGACGGCAAGCCGGATCCCGGAGAAGTGGTCTGGACATGGGTGCCCTTCGAAGAGAACGATGGGCGCGGCAAGGATCGTCCCGTGCTAATCGTGACGCGCGACTCACCGCGGTCGGTTCTCGCCCTGCAACTCACGAGCAAGCCGCACGAACGCGACGAGCAGCATTTCGTCTACATCGGTCCGGGGCCATGGGACTCTCAGGGCCGCCCGAGCTGGGTGCGTCTCGACAGGGTCTTCCGTGTCTTCGAGTCGGGGATGCGACGCGAGGCCAGTGCGGTCAGCCGCACGCAGTTCGCCGCCGTGTCGTCGGCACTCGAGAGCCGACGCCCATAGCGAGGGGACTAGCTCGAGGCCTCCACGTGCTCGACGTCCTCCACGCGCGCCTGCGGCATCGCCAGGGCGGCCGCACCGGTGAACACGGCGCACACGAGCACCGCGGCGAAGACCGCCCCTGACGCACTCGTCAGAACCGAGGGATCGCTCTCGCCCGTCGCACTCGCGCCGAAGATGCCGTTCGCGATCGCTCCGAACACGGCGACGCCCACTGCGCTGCCGATCGAGCGCGAGAACAGGTTCGTTCCGGTGACGACGCCGCGCTCGTTCCACGGCACGCTCGACTGGGCAGCGATCAGGCTGGGTGTCGCCACGAGCCCGAGACCGAGGCCCACCATGAAGCAGCTCAGCGCGACGAGCACGATGTTCGCGGCCGGGTAGACGACGATCAGCAGAGTCGCTCCGAGCACGGCGAGGCCCGTGCCGATGAGCACTGTCGTGCGAAAGCCCAACCCCAGGTAGAGCCGACCGGACAGCGAGGCCGCGATGGGCCAGCCGATGGTGAGGGCGGCGAGCGCTAATCCCGCGATCAGGGGGGATGCTCCCGCGACGCCCTCGAGGAACGTCGGAACGTAGGAGGTGAGGCCGATGAGAATAGCTCCGACACCCAGCGAGATCAGCGTCGTCGTGATGAGCAGCCGACGGGAGAAGACCCAGAGGGGGAGTATCGGTTCGGCCGCGCGCCGCTCGACGAGCACGAACACCGCGAGCAGCGCCCCACCGACCGCGAAGGCCGCGATGCTCGGAATCGAGTCCCAGTCCCACGCCTGCCCGCCCTCGAGCACGGCGAGGATGACGAGGCTGAGCCCTGACGTGAGGAGAGCGGCGCCGGCGATGTCGAGCCGGTGGGCGCGTTTGTCGATCTTCTCGTGAAAACGGGTCACGAGCATCCAACCGGCGACGAGGCAGAGCGGCACGTTGATGAAGAAGATCCACCGCCACGAGACGAACTCGGAGAACACCCCGCCGAGGGTGGGACCGGCGACAGAGCTGATGGCCCAGACACTCGCGAGATAGCCCTGCACCTTGGCCCTCTCCGCCACCGTGTAAATGTCTCCCGCGATCGTGATCGCCATCGGCTGAACGGCACCGGCGCCCAGACCCTGTACCGCACGGAACGCGATGAGCGCGGGTAGGCTCCAGGCGAATCCACACAGGATCGAGCCGAGAAGGAAGAGTCCGACGCCGACGAGGATGATCGGCTTTCGACCGACCGTGTCGGACAGCTTCGCGTAGAGGGGCACGGAGACGGCCTGCGCGAGCAGATAGATCGAGAAGAGCCACGGGAACTGCGAGAAACCGCCCAGATCGTCGACGATCGAGGGAACGGCGGTGGCGAGGATGGTCGCATCGATCGCGACGAGCCCGGTGGTCACCATCAGGGCGATGAGAACCGGGCCTCGTTGCGACCGGAAGCCGACGCCGCTCGTGTCGGCGGCGGTCATTCTGCGAGCAGCTCGCGGACGCGCGGAATGACCACGGTTCCGTACAGCTCGATGCAGGTCATGAGCAGGTCGTGCGAGAGGGGACCCGCGCTGTACTTGAGGTCGAAGCGAGTCGCGTCGAGAGCGCGCACGGTCGACGCGATCTTCTGGGCGACGGTCTCGGGCGAGCCCACGTAGAGCGAACCGTGCGGGCCGGCCTCACGGTCGAACTCCGATTTCGCCATGGGCGGCCAGCCGCGGTCGGCCCCGATGCGGTCTCGCATCTTCTTGTACTCGGGCCAGAACTCCTCGCGTGCCTGCTCGTCGGTCGCGGCGACGTAGCCGGGGGAGTGCACGCCGATGGGCAACTCGGGGCTCTCGAGCTGGGCGAGCGCGCGGCGGTACAGATCGGCATAGGGCGCGAACCGCACGGGATCGCCGCCGATGATGGCGAGCATGAGGGGCAGTCCGTATCGCGCGGCACGAACGACGGACTCAGGGCTTCCTCCGACTCCGATCCACGTCTTCAGCGAGCCGGACTCGGTGGTCGGGAACACACGCTGATCGACCAGCGCGGGACGGGTGCTGCCCTGCCAGGTCACGGGCTTCTCCGTCAGCAGGCGGGTGAAGATGTCGAGCTTCTCTTCGAACAGCTCCTCGTATTGGCTGAGCTCGTAGCCGAAAAGGGGGAACGACTCGGTGAACGAGCCGCGGCCGAGGATGACCTCGGCGCGACCGTTGGATGCCGCGTCGAGGGTCGCGAAGCGCTGGAACACCCGCACGGGGTCGTCCGAACTCAGAACCGTCACGGCCGAACCGAGTCGGATGCGCGACGTCTGCCCCGCGATGGCGGCGAGGGCGACATCGGGCGCGGAGATGGCGAAGTCGTCGCGATGGTGCTCACCCAATCCGATGAAGTCGACCCCGACCTGATCGGCGAGTACGCCCTCTGCGATGACATCCCGGATGACCTGGGGGTAGCTTCGAGGCGTTCCGTCTGAATCCGACGTGACGTCTCCGAACGTGTCCAGTCCGAACTCGAGTTGCTTGGTCATGTCGATCTCCTCGTTCTCTGCGGCTTCCATGCAAATGTATCCGTTTGCGCAACCGGCGCACCCGACGAGACATTCCCCTGCTGCTTCAGCATCGACCCGCGTCGTGCCACAGTGTGATGCATGACCGACAATCACGCGCCGGTGAGCACTCGGAGCCGCCGTTGGGCCGTCGTACCGTACGTCGTGCTGAGCGCCGTGCACCTCGTCGCCCTGAGTGCTGAGCTGCCGGAGCTGTCCGGGTGGACGAAGCCGCTGCTGATGCCCGCGCTGCTGCTGGCCGTTCTCCTCATGACAAATCGGCGAGGGGGCGCCGGAACCGTCCTGATCATCGCCGCCCTCGGATTCTCGTGGCTGGGTGATGTGCTGCTGGCCTCGCCGGGCGACGTCGGCTTTCTGTTGGGACTGACGGGGTTCTTCGTCGCGCACCTGCTGTACCTCGTCGCATTCGCCGCCTTCTTCAGGCGCGGGCGCGTACCCCTCGGGGCGTGGCTCTACCTGCTGTGGTGGGTGGGCTTCGTGCTGATGCTGGCTCCCTCGCTCGGAAGCCTGCTCATACCGGTGGCGGCCTACGGTCTCGTGCTCGGGGCATCCGGAGCCGTCGCCGTCGCGACGAACCGGCTGACGGCCATCGGCGCTCTGCTTTTCGTCTGCTCCGACAGCCTGCTCGCGTGCCGCATCTTTCTGCCGGACTTCGAGCTCGTGCAGCAGGACCTGATCATCATGGCCCTCTACCTCGCGGGCCAGGGCCTCATCGCGTGGGGTGTGGTTCGCGCTGCACGCTCGACGAACGAGAAAAGCCCCGGGCAATCTCATGATTGACCAGGGCTTCTGACGGGTGGGCGATACCGGACTCGAACCGATGACCTCTTCGGTGTGAACGAAGCGCGCTACCAACTGCGCCAATCGCCCGTCACGCGCCACACGAAGCAGCGCGGATCGATCCTAGCCGACGCGGCGCGCGCTGCGCACATCGGCCAGCGGAATCGCGTCGACACGCCCGGGGCGTCCCGTCGCTGTCAACGCTCGCGTTCGGCTCCGTTCCGGGGCTCGACGGGACTTCGACCGCAATCCGGCGGAGACGAAAAGTGCTCGGTTTGGTCATGCCGCGTTGTTTCGGCTAGAGTCTTCAACGCACGCCGAAAAGCGAGCAAATGCGGATGTGGCGCAGTGGTAGCGCATAACCTTGCCAAGGTTAGGGTCGCGAGTTCGAATCTCGTCATCCGCTCGAGTGTGAAGATTCACAAAGCACAGTCATGTGCCACGTGTAGCTCAAAGAATGGTGGCGTGGCCGAGAGGCGAGGCAGCGGCCTGCAAAGCCGTCCACACGGGTTCAAATCCCGTCGCCACCTCCACTCAACAGGGTTTCACTCACCCGGTCTCGCTTCGAGACACAACGAATGGGCGATTGGCGCAGCGGTAGCGCGCTTCCCTGACACGGAAGAGGTCACTGGTTCGATCCCAGTATCGCCCACAGAAGATGAAGCCCCCGGGAAACCGGGGGCTTTTGTCGTTCCCGGGCATCCGGAACCATGCGCTCACGCAGCGGACCGCGGGATCGAGCTGCTCGTACCCGGCACTACAGTGGATAGGTCGGTGACATAACAAGGAGCGGGACAAAAAGTGGTTGACGGATTCGAACTCTTTCCGGACCGGTCCATCGTGGCCATGAGGGTGAACGGCGAGCTGCGCGACCTCGCCACGACGGTCGAGGCCGACGACACCACCGAGCCGGTGACGATCGACTCCGCCGATGGCCTCAATATCCTGCGCCACTCCGCCGCCCACGTGCTCGCACAGGCCGTGCAGACGATCAACCCCGAGGCCAAACTCGGTATCGGCCCGCCCATCACGGACGGTTTCTACTACGACTTCGATGTCGCAGAGCCGTTCACTCCCGAGAACATCAAGGCCATCGAGAAAGCCATGGAGCGGATCATCCGCCAGGGTCAGCGATTCACCCGCCGCGTCGTCACCGAAGACGAGGCTCGGGCCGAGATGGCAGACGAGCCGTACAAGCTCGAGCTCATCGGGCTCAAGGGGGCCCCCGAGGACGAGACCGCAGACGAGTCCGTCGAGGTCGGCGGAGCTGAACTCACCATCTACGACAACGTCGACCCCAAGACCGGCGAGACACTGTGGAAGGACCTGTGCCGCGGTCCTCACCTGCCGTCCACCCGTCTGGTCGGAAACGGGTTCTCCATCACCCGACTGGCCGCCGCATACTGGCGCGGCTCCGAGAAGAACAAGCAGCTTCAGCGCATCTACGGAACGGCCTGGCCGACCAAGGACGAGCTCCGCGCCTACCAGGCGCGCCTCGAGGAGGCGGCGAAGCGCGACCACCGCAAGCTCGGCAACGAACTCGATCTCTTCTCCTTCCCCGACGAGATCGGGTCCGGTCTCGCCGTCTTCCATCCCAAGGGCGGAATCATCCGCCGTGAGATGGAGGACTACTCTCGTCGCAAGCACGAGGAGGAAGGCTACGACTTCGTCTACACGCCCCACATCACCAAGGCGCACCTGTTCGAGCAGTCCGGCCACCTCGGTTGGTACGCCGACGGCATGTTCCCCCCGATGCACCTCGACGAGGGCCGCAACGAGGAAGGCGAGATCACGCGCCAGGGAGCGGACTACTACCTCAAACCGATGAACTGCCCGATGCACATCCTGGTGTACCGCTCATCAGGACGCTCGTACCGGGATCTCCCTCTTCGCCTCTTCGAGTTCGGAACGGTGTACCGCAACGAGAAGTCGGGTGTGGTGCACGGTCTCACCCGCGTGCGCGGTCTCACGATGGACGACGCACACATCTTCACGTCTCGCGAGAACATGAAGGAGGAGCTGACCAAGACACTCAACTTCATCCTTGCGCTGCTGCGCGACTACGGCCTGACCGATTTCTACCTCGAACTGTCGACCAAGGACCCGGAGAAGTACGTCGGAGACGACGACGTCTGGGAGGAAGCGACGTCGACCTTGGCAGAGGTCGCCGCGGAGTCCGGCCTCGAGCTCGTGCCCGATCCTGGAGGAGCCGCGTTCTACGGACCCAAGATCTCGGTGCAGGCGCGTGACGCCATCGGCCGCACCTGGCAGATGTCGACGGTTCAACTCGATTTCAACCTGCCCGAGCGGTTCGAGCTCGAGTACACGGCATCCGATGGAACGAAGAAGCGCCCGGTGATGATCCACCGTGCCCTCTTCGGCTCGATCGAGCGCTTCTTCGGCGTGCTCACGGAGCACTACGCCGGCGCATTCCCCGTGTGGCTGGCACCCGTGCAGGTCGTGGGCATCCCGATCGCCGAGCAGTACGAGGACTACCTCGCCGAGGTCGTCTCGACGCTGAAGAAGCAGGGTGTGCGGGCCGAGCTCGACGTGTCTGCCGACCGCATGCAGAAGAAGATCCGCAATCACACCCTGCAGAAGGTTCCGTTCCTGCTCATCGCAGGAGAAGAGGATCGCGCGCAGGGGTCGGTGAGCTTCCGCTTCCGCGACGGCACGCAGGAGAACGGCGTGCCGATCGCCGAGGCCGTCGCCCGCATCCGGGCCGCTATCGATTCGCGGCTGCAGGTCACCAGCCAGGGCCAGGCGTGATTCCCGCAGATCAGGAGTTCCCCGAGGTTCCGATCGAGAGCTCGGCCGATTTCGCGGGTGTCCCGGATGCCTACCAGCGTCTCTGGACGCCCCACCGCATGGTCTACATCGAGAACGGCCCGGTGACGGGTGACGACACCTGCCCGTTCTGCCGGGCTCCGCAGTTGAGCGACGAGGAGGCCCTCATCGTGCATCGCGGAGAGCACGCATACGTTCTTCTGAACCTGTTCCCCTACAACAGCGGCCATCTGCTGGTCTGCCCCTATCGCCACGTCTCGCTCTACGACGACGCCACAGAGGCCGAGGTCGTGGAGATCGCGGCCCTCACGCAGACCGCGATGCGGGTCGTGCGCGAGACCTCCCAGTGCCACGGCTTCAACATCGGAATGAATCAGGGTGCGGTAGCGGGCGCGGGAATCGCTGGCCATCTTCATCAGCATGTCGTTCCACGATGGTCTCAGGACTCGAATTTCTTTCCGATCATCGCCAAGACGAAAGCACTTCCGCAATTGCTCGGAGACGTGCGCGCGTCTATCGCAGCAGCCTGGCCCGAGTCAGCCTAGACACCAGCACCCCGAGTAGAATCGGGTTCGAGAGGACACAATGAGCACCCACGAAACACCTTCCCAGACTGGCCGCACCGAGCACGGATCGAGCCGCGTCAAGCGCGGTCTCGCCGAGATGCTTAAGGGCGGCGTGATCATGGATGTCGTCAATGCCGAGCAGGCGAAGATCGCCGAAGAAGCCGGTGCCGTCGCCGTCATGGCGCTGGAACGCGTTCCCGCCGACATCCGGTCGCAGGGCGGCGTCGCGCGCATGAGCGACCCCGACCTCATCGACGGCATCATCGGCGCCGTCTCCATCCCCGTCATGGCGAAGGCGCGCATCGGCCACTTCGTCGAGGCGCAGGTGCTCCAGGTCCTCGGTGTCGACTACATCGACGAGTCCGAGGTCCTGAGCCCCGCCGACTACGTGAACCACATCGACAAGTGGAAGTTCCAGGTTCCCTTCGTCTGCGGCGCCACCAACCTCGGCGAGGCCCTTCGCCGCATCAACGAGGGCGCGGCCATGATCCGGTCCAAGGGCGAGGCGGGCACCGGAGACGTCTCCGAAGCCACCAAGCACATCCGCAAGATCAAGTCCGAGATCGCCGCCCTGTCGTCGATGTCGAAAGACGAGCTCTACGTGGCCGCAAAGGAACTGCAGGCTCCCTACGATCTGGTCGTCGAGATCGCCGAGACCGGAACGCTTCCGGTCGTGCTGTTCACCGCCGGCGGAGTGGCGACTCCCGCCGACGCTGCGATGATGATGCAGCTCGGCGCCGACGGCGTCTTCGTCGGATCGGGTGTCTTCAAGTCGGGCAACCCGGCAGAGCGCGCGGCTGCCATCGTCAAGGCTACGACCTTCTACGACGACCCCACCGTGGTCGCCGAGGTCTCGCGTGGTCTCGGTGAGGCGATGGTGGGCATCAACGTCGCCGACGTGCCCGCGCCGCACCGTCTCTCCGAGCGTGGCTGGTAGTCGGTCCGCCGCTCCGCGCGTCGGTGTTCTCGCCCTCCAGGGTGACTTTCGGGAGCATCTGCGCGTGGTCGGCGCCCTCGGTGCCGAGCCCGTCTCGGTTCGCAGACCCGAGGAATTGGCGTCGATCGACGCGCTGGTGATCCCCGGCGGGGAGTCGAGCGTCATGGACAAGCTGTCTCGGACGTTCGGTCTGGCCGAGCCCCTGCGTCACGCGATCGATACCGGACTGCCCGTCTACGGAACGTGCGCCGGGCTCATCATGCTCGCCGACACCGTCCTCGACGCGATTCCCGGGCAACGGAGTCTCGGCGGCCTCGACATCGCGGTTCGCCGCAATGCTTTCGGTAACCAGCTTGACTCCTTCGAGACGGATCTCGACATCCCTCAGCTGGGAGCGCCGGACGTGCACGCCGTGTTCATCCGCGCCCCCGTCGTGGAGTCTGTCGGCGACGACGTGACGGTGCTGGCCAGCCTCACGGATGGACGGGTCGTGGCCGTCGAGTCGGCCAATCTCCTCGGAACGGCCTTCCACCCGGAGGTCACGGGAGACACCAGATTCCACCGGTATTTCCTCGACAAGGTGCGAGACCACATGGAGCGCGCGCGCGCTTGAGCCCGGCGGCGAGCGATCGTCGCCAAGATAGTCGGATGATCCTCTACTCCGACTTCCCGTTCCGCAGAGCACGCCAGATGATCGCCGACGCGGCTGCCATCCTCGGCATCGCCCTCTTCATCGTGCTGGGCGTCATCGTGCACAACGCAATCCTGTCCCTTCAGGCCATCGGCGCGCGGTTGGCGGATGCCGGCAGCGGATTCGAATCGACGATGACGGAGATCAGCGACCGTCTCAGCCAGGTACCGCTGATCGGCTCCGGTATCCGGGGCCCCTTCGACGAGGCGTCGGGAGCCGGCGGCACGCTCAACGAGGTCGGGCTGTGGCAGCAGCAGGCGACGGAGCAGCTCGCCGTCGCCGCGGGCCTGATCACCGCGATCCTGCCTGTCGTGGCGATCCTGCTGTGCTGGCTGATTCCGCGGATGAGATTCGCCCGCCGCGCCCGCCTCGCGCGCGACGCCGCGATGTCGGCGGCCGGGAGGGATCTGCTGGCCTGCCGCGCCCTATCGAGGAGGAAGCTCACACTTCTGCTCGCGGCGCACCCCGATCCGGCCGGAGCCTGGCGCCGCCAGGACGCTGCAGCCATCAGGGCTCTCGCGGCACTGGAGCTGCGCGCCTCGGGGGTACGGATGTCCTGAGCGGCGGTTCTCCGAGGCAGAACACGGCGCTCACTTAGACTGGACGTTGATCGAATAGAGCACGCAGGGAGCAGAACAGTGTCCGGGCATTCCAAGTGGGCGACCACCAAGCACCAAAAAGCCGTCAAAGACCAGCGCCGAGCAAAGTCGTTCGCCAAGCTGATCAAGAACATCGAGGTCGCCGCCAAGATCGGCGGCGCTGACCTCAACGGCAACCCCACCCTCGTCGACGCCATCCAGAAGGCCAAGAAGACCTCGGTGCCCATCGACAACATCAACCGCGCGGTCAAGCGCGGCGCGGGCCTCACCGGCGAGTCGGTCGACTACCAGACGATCATGTACGAAGGCTACGGCCCCAACGGCGTCGCACTGCTGATCGAGTGCCTCACCGAGAACCGCAACCGGGCCGCGGCCGAGGTGCGCACGGCCATGAGCCGCAACGGCGGCGCGATGGCCGACCCCGGAAGCGTCGCGTACAACTTCGCCCGCAAGGGCGTCATCGCCGTTCCCCACGCGGACGCGCTCACCGAGGACGACGTTCTCGTCGCGGTGCTCGACGCCGGCGCCGAAGAGGTCATCGACCACGGCGCACAGTACGAGATCGTCACCGACCCCAGCGAGCTCGTGGCCAACCGCGAGGCTCTGCAGAGCGCGGGCATCGAGTACGACTCCGCCGACGTCGAGTTCGTCGCTTCGCTCAAGGTCAACGTCGACGCGGAGGGCGCCCGCAAGGTCTTTAAGCTCATCGACGCCCTCGAAGACAGCGATGACGTCCAGAACGTCTACAGCAATGTCGATCTGAGCGACGAGGTCCGCGCCGAACTCGACACCGACGAGGAGTAGGGCCTACCCCGACGTGCGTGTTCTCGGAATCGATCCAGGGCTCACGCGCTGCGGCGTCGGCGTCGTCGATGTCACGGCGAACCGGGTGGCGACGCTCGTCGCGGTCACCGTGGTGCGTACCCCTCCCACGATGGATCTCGATCAGCGGCTCCTCGGGATCGCGCTCGGCCTCGACGAGCTCATCGGCGAACACCGCCCCGAGAGCATCGCGATAGAGCGCGTGTTCGCCCAGCACAATGTGAGCACGGTGATGGGCACGGCTCAGGTCAGCGGGATCGCCCTCCTCGCGGCGGCCCGCCACGGGATCCCGGTCAGCCTGCACACGCCGACCGAGGTGAAGGCGTCGATCACCGGTTACGGGCAGGCGGAGAAGAAACAGGTGGGCACCATGGTCGCCAAGATCCTCGGTCTCGCCGAGATTCCGAAGCCCGCCGACGCCGCGGATGCTCTCGCTCTCGCCATCTGTCACGCGTGGCGCTCGCCCGCCACGCGGAGCGCCCACGCGCCCGACGGCTCGGCATCCGGTTCGGGAATGACCCGCGCCCAACAGGCGTGGCGCGCCGCGGAGAAAGCGGCGGGCACTGCCCGTAGGCTGACACGGTGATTTCTGCCCTTCGAGGAACTGTCCTCCGCGTGAGCGGCTCGTCCGCTGTCATCGAGGTCGGGGGAGTGGGATTCGATGTGACCCTGACCCCCGCCCACACACTGTCTCTGCGGGTGGGGCACGAGGCATCCGTCGTCACCAGCCTTATCGTGCGCGAGGACTCGCTCTCGCTGTTCGGCTTCGTCGACCACGACTCCCTCGATCTCTTCACCCTTCTCACCGGAGTGACGGGCGTGGGACCGAAGTCGGCCATGGGGGTGCTCGCCGAGCTGTCGCCCGCCCAGATCGCCGTCGCCGTCTCGCAGGAAGACGACGCCGTGTTCCGCAAAGTATCGGGAATCGGGCCGAAGACCGCCAAGCTCATCGTTCTCTCTCTTGCGGGCAAGGTCAGCGTCTTCGCCGCGGCGCCCGCGGTCGCGAAAGACGTCTCCGGCAGCATTCGCGACGATGTGCTCGCCGCTCTGGTCGGGCTCGGGTGGAACGAGAAGGCGGCTGAGGCCGGCCTGGATGCCGTGCTGCTGCATGCATCCGACGACGAGACGGCGTCGGTTCAGGCTCTGCTGCGACTCGCGCTGACCGAACTCGGCCCGCGCAATCCGGGTGGCTCGCGATGACCGCCGCCGACTCGGGGATGCCGCGCGACGCGAGTCCGATCGTGAATCCCGAACCGCTCTCCGAAGGCGAGATCGCCTTCGAGGGCGCGCTCCGGCCGAAGAGCCTCGCAGAATTCGTGGGCCAGGCCCGCGTGCGAGGACAGCTGCAGCTTCTGATCGAAGCGGCCGGTATCCAGAATCGCACCCCCGACCACATCCTGCTCGCCGGGCCGCCCGGCCTCGGCAAGACCACCCTCGCCATGATCGTCGCGCACGAGAGCGACCGTCCGCTCCGACTCACGAGCGGTCCGGCCATCCAGCATGCCGGCGATCTCGCGGCGGTCCTGTCGTCGCTGGTACCGGGTGAGGTGCTCTTCGTCGACGAGATCCACCGCATGGCGCGCACGGCAGAAGAGATGCTGTACCTCGCCATGGAGGACTTCCGCATCGACATCATGGTCGGCAAGGGTGCGGGCGCAACGTCGATCCCGCTGGATCTCGCACCGTTCACCCTGGTGGGGGCGACCACGCGTTCGGGTCTGCTGCCGAATCCGCTTCGCGACCGCTTCGGTTTCACCGCGCATCTCGAGTTCTATTCGACGGACGAGCTCGTCCACGTCCTCCGCCGCGCGGCAGCTCTCATCGAGTTGTCGATAGACGAGTCGGCGCTCGTCGAGATCGCTCAGCGATCGCGAGGAACGCCGCGCATCGCCAACCGCCTCCTGCGGCGTGTGCGCGACTACGCGCTGGTGCACGGCGGGCGGGCCAGCACGTCGGTCGTCGACGCGGCGCTCGAACTCTACGACGTCGACGTTCTGGGACTCGACCGGCTCGACCGGGCCGTGATGAACATCCTGATCACGCGCTTCAACGGCGGCCCCGTCGGCCTCAGCACCCTCGCCGTTTCGGTCGGGGAGGAGGCCGAGACCATCGAGAGCGTCGTCGAACCCTTCCTCGTGCGGGTCGGTCTGATCACCCGCACGCCGAGAGGCCGCGTGGCCACTCCCGCGGGATGGCGGCACATGGGAATCGGACGCCCGTCCGACTCGCTGTTCGGCGATGACCTATAATTCACTGTGGCCCATAGGCCCGTCTTCAGGCGGCGTCACTAGTATGAAGCCGACAATCACCCCCCATTGCTGGAAGGCACGACTTTTTCATGGTTCTTGATCCCCTCACCATCGGCATGCTGGCGGTACTGGCCATCCTCGTGTTCTTCATGTTCCGCAACAGCCGCAAGCGCCAGCGCGAAACTGCAGAGTTGCAGCAGAAGGTGCAGGTCGGTGCCGATGTCATGACCAACTTCGGCCTCTTCGGAACGATCCTCGACATCGATGAAGAAGACAACAAGGTTCAGCTCGAGACGTCGCCCGGTACCGTCATCACGGTGCACCGCCAGGTTGTCACGCGGGTCATCGACGACCACGACGTCGTGGCCGAGAACGACGAGACCGATACCGTTGCCTCGACGACCGAGCCCGCATTCGGCGAGCGTCTCGAGGAGAGCGCGGAGACCACTCCCGACTCGAAGCCCGCCACCTCGGGCCCGACCCTGTCGAAGACCGACAAAGTCGACGAGTAACCTCCCTCTTTTCCAACCCCTCGCGTACACCACCTGACCGCTCCGGCGTCGGACGTGCGCTAAAGAAAGCTGAGTTCGCCGGTGGCATCAACTCTTTCCGCGGTCAAGCAGGCGTGGCGAACGCTCATCTGGCTCGTCGTAGTCCTCGCAGTGCTCGCAGGAACCATCGCCGGCGGTGTGCTGTTCAGCGCGCCGGGCGCGGGGTGGGGACTCAAGCTCGGTCTCGACCTCGAGGGCGGAACGCAGATCATCCTCGCGCCCAAGCTCGAGAGCGGCCAGCAGGTCAACTCGGACCAGCTCTCGCAGGCCGTGTCGATCATCCGGCAGAGAGTCGACGCGTCGGGAGTGTCCGAGGCGGAGATCAGCACTCAGGGCGGCCAGAACATCGTCGTCTCGATTCCGGGTACGCCCGATCAGGACACGCTGAACCGCATCGAGTCGTCGGCCAAGCTCGAGTTCCGTCCGGTGCTCGTCGCCGATGCGGCGCCGACCGCTGCGGTCACCCCCACGGCGACGCCCGCTGAGGGCCTGTCGGACACCCCGACCGTCGCACCGACGAACGCGAGCGACCTCAACTGGGTCACGCCCGCTCTGCAGGATCAGTTCACGAACTTTAGCTGCGATTCGGACGGGGCGAAGGACGCCGGTCAGGCACCGGCCGACAAGCCGCTGCTCGCCTGCGATGAGAACAACGCCGCGAAGTACATCCTCGGCCCCGTCGAGGTGACGGGCGAGATGATCTCCGATGCGACGAGCGGTGTCGCTCAGACGCAGACCGGAGCCTCGACCGGCCAGTGGGTCGTCAACATCATCTTCAACGACGAGGGAACGTCGAAGTTCGCCGACGTCACCACCCGCCTCAACGCTCTTCAGGGCAGCCAGAACCAGTTCGCCATCGTTCTCGACGGCAAGGTCATCTCCGCCCCCACGACCAACGCGGTCATCACCGACGGTCGCCCGCAGATCTCGGGGTCGTTCACGCAGGACTCCGCCAAGACGCTCGCCGACAACCTGAAGTTCGGCGCGCTGCCGATCGGCTTCACCGTGCAGAGCAACGACTCTGTCTCGGCCACCCTCGGATCGTCGCAGCTGCTCAGCGGCCTCATCGCCGGGCTGATCGGTCTCATCCTCGTGGTGATCTATTCGCTCTTCCAGTACCGCGCTCTCGGCCTCGTCACCGTGGCATCGCTCGTGGTGGCCGGCATCATGACGTATCTCGTGATCGCGCTCATGTCGTGGCGAATCGACTTCCGACTGTCGCTCGCCGGCGTCGCGGGTCTGATCGTGGCGATCGGCTTCACGGCCGACTCGTTCATCGTCTACTTCGAGCGCATCCGAGATGAGCTCCGAGACGGCAAGGGACTCGCGTCTGCGGTCGAGGCAGGATGGCGTCGCGCCAAGCGCACCATCTACGCGGCCAAGGCGGTCAACCTCCTCTCTGCCGTGGTGCTCTACGTGCTCGCCGTCGGTAACGTCCGCGGATTCGCGCTCACGCTCGGGGTGACGACCGTGATCGACGTGCTCGTCGTCATCCTCTTCACCCACCCCGTGCTGCGTCTGCTTGCGGCGACGAAGTTCTTCTCGAGCGGACACAAGGCCTCGGGTCTCGACCCGACGGCCCTCGGGGCCATCTATCGGGGACGCGCCGAATTCCGCAAGCCGGTCGACTCGGTCGCCACCAAGAAGACCGGAGCCGGTCGCGAGGCTGCCCTTCGCCAGACCATCGCAGAGCGCAAGGCTGCTCAACTCACGGCCGAGAAACCCGCCGATACCAAGAAAGACGGGAAGGACTCCTGATGGCCAGTTTCGCGCAGTTCGGAAACGACCTCTACACAGGCAAGCGCTCCTTCGACTTCATCAAGCACCGACGCATCTGGTACACGATCGCCATCGTGCTGATGGTCGCCTCGGTGGCCATCCCGCTGGCCAAGGGTGGGTTCAACTTCGGAATCGAATTCCGGGGCGGCTCGCAGTTCGTCGTCAGTGATGTGGCCGATACCCCGCAGTCCGCGGCTGAAGACGCCGTCGCCTCCGTTGTTCCTCAGGCCGTGGCCCGCGTCTCGACCCTGGGCGCGTCCGGCGTTCGTGTTCAGACCGATCAGCTGACCGGCGCCGAGACCAACGAGGTCCGCACGGCACTCGCCGAGGCCTACAAGGTTCCCGAAACAGAGATCACCGCCTCGTTCATCGGCGCCTCGTGGGGATCCGATGTGACGGGCCAGGCCATCCGCGGCCTCGTCGTGTTCCTGATCCTCGCCGGGATCGCCATGGCCATCTACTTCCGCACCTGGAAGATGTCGGCCGCCGCCATGCTCGCGCTTCTGCACGACCTCGTGCTCACCGCCGGTGTGTACGCCGCGACAGGGTTCGAGATCACGCCCGCGGCGGTCATCGGCTTCCTCACCATCCTCGGATACTCGCTGTACGACACGGTCGTCGTGTTCGACAAGGTTCGTGAGAACACCGCCCGACTCGGCAAGGACTCCCATCTGACCTTCGGCGAGGCCGTGAACCTGGCGGTGAACCAGACGCTCGTTCGCTCCATCAACACCGCGGTGGTCGCTGCGCTGCCGGTTGCAGCGATTCTCTTCATCGGCGCCTTCGTGCTCGGTGCAGACACGCTGCGCGACATCTCGCTCGCTCTTCTCGTCGGAATCCTCGTGGGAACCTACTCCACGATCTTCGTCGCCGCACCGCTCTATGCGCAGCTGCGGGAGCGTGAGCCGAAGATCGCGAAGCAGAACGAACGGACGCTCGCCGAGCGCGCACGCGCGACCGCAGCGGGCCGTCCGACGGATGCCGTGGTGGAAGGTCAGCCCACGGCGTAACGGCCTGGTTCTCGACAGGGTCCGGCACGGGGGATAATTGACAGCGGAGGCCCCACTATGACGGACAGCACAACGACGTCGAATGCCAGCCTGCGCCGTCTGGTTCCCCGCATTTTCTCGCGGGCCCAGCCAACGGGTGCCGTCGATGCCCTCATTCGCACGGTTCGATTGAACCATCCCAAGGCCGACCTCACCGTCATCGAGCGGGCCTACGCGGTCGCCGAGCGGGCACACGACGGCCAGAAGCGACGCAGCGGCGAGCCCTACATCACGCACCCCGTCGCCGTGGCTCAGATCCTCGCCGAACTCGGTATCGGGTCGAAGACCGTGGCCGCCGCCCTCCTTCATGACACGGTCGAGGACACGGAGTACTCGCTCGATCAGTTGCGTGCCGATTTCGGCGACGAGGTCGCGATGCTGGTCGACGGCGTGACGAAGCTCGACAAGGTCAAGTACGGCGACAGTGCGCAAGCCGAGACCGTGCGCAAGATGATCGTCGCGATGTCGAGAGACATCCGAGTTCTCATCATCAAGCTCGCCGACCGCCTGCATAACGCTCGAACCTGGGGATTCGTGCCCGCGGCATCCGCGGAACGCAAAGCCAAGGAGACCCTCGAGATCTACGCTCCTCTGGCGCACCGTCTCGGAATCCAGACCATCAAATGGGAACTCGAAGACCTGAGCTTCGCGGTGCTGTATCCCAAGCTCTACGTCGAGATCGAGAACCTCGTTCGCCAGCGCACGCCTCAACGCGAGGCCTACGTGCAGCAGGTCATCGACTCGGTGAACGACGACCTCAAGAGCTCGAAGATCCGGGGCAAGGTCGTCGGTCGCCCGAAGCAGTACTACTCGATCTACCAGAAGATGATTCTTCGAGGTCGTGACTTCGACGAGATCTACGACCTCGTCGGAATCAGGGTTCTCGTGAACTCGCTTCGAGACTGCTACGCGGTCCTCGGATCGATCCACGCACGATGGAACCCCATTCCCGGCCGGTTCAAGGACTACATCGCGACGCCGAAGTTCAATCTCTATCAGTCGCTGCACACCACGGTGATCGGTCCAGACGGGCGTGCGGTCGAGATCCAGATCCGAACCCACGAGATGCACCGCCAGGCCGAGTACGGAGTCGCCGCTCACTGGAAGTACAAGGAGCGGGTGAACGGCGGGCGCACAGCCCAGGTCGATCAGACCGCCGACAACGACATGGCCTGGCTCGCGCGCATCTCCGACTGGCAGGCCGAGACGGTCGACCCGGGGGAGTTCCTCGACTCGCTCCGATTCGAGATCGGCGCGAAGGAGGTCTACGTCTTCACGCCGAAGGGGAAGGTCATCGGCCTTCCCGCCGGCGCGACACCGGTGGACTTCGCCTACGCGGTTCACACCGAGGTCGGACACCGCACGATGGGTGCCAAGGTCAACGGCCGTCTCGTTCCACTCGAGTCGACGCTCAACAGCGGTGACTCGGTCGAGGTCTTCACATCGAAGAACCCCGACTCCGGCCCGAGTCAGGACTGGCTCTCGTTTGTGCAGAGCCCTCGTGCCCGCAACAAGATCCGCCAGTGGTTCACCAAGGAGCGACGCGACGAGGCGATCGAGCAGGGCAAGGATGCCATCGCTCGGGCCATGCGCAAACAGAATCTGCCCCTGCAGAAGCTCATGAGCCAGGACTCCTTCGCCGAGGTTGCATCGCAGATGCGATACGACAGCGTGTCGGGTCTCTACGCGGCCATCGGTGAGGGTCACGTGTCCACCCAGTCCGTGATCGAGAAGGTGCTTGCCGGCCTGCAGAACGAGGCCATCAGCGAGGACTCCGATCTCGACGTGGTGGTGCACGGTCGTCGCCGCAGCAAACTCAGCGATTCGGGCGTGCTCGTCAGGGGCGCCCCCGACATCCTGGTGAAGCTGGCCAAGTGCTGCACTCCCGTGCCGGGCGACAAGATCGTGGGCTTCGTCACCCGCGGATCCGGTGTGTCGGTGCATCAGGCCGATTGCCACAACGTGGCCTCGCTGCTTAACGAGCCCGAGCGCATGATCGACGTGGAATGGGCGCCTTCGTCGAAGAGTCTCTTCCTCGTGCAGATCCAGGTCGAAGCGCTCGACCGCTCGGGGCTGCTGTCGGATGTGACGCGAGTTCTCTCCGAGCACCACGTGAACATCCTCTCGGCCACGGTCAACACGTCGAGCGACCGTCTGGCCATCAGCAGGTTCGTCTTCGAGATGGGCGACACCACCCACCTCGACCGCGTGCTCAACGCTGTGCGCCGCATCGACGCCGTGTACGACGTCTACCGGGTCAGCGACGGCTGATTGGCGCGCTGTTCGGTCGCATCACCGCGACATCGCTTCGACGAGCAGAGCGTCCGTGATGCGATCGAGCGCGCGCGCCTTGTGGGGAAGGTTGCGGGCGGCTTCGAAATAGGAGCGACACTCGGGCAGCCCTGACGACGCCAGCAGCCTCGCGATCACGGGGGAGTCGCGCTGAGCGTCGAACGCCCGATCGCGCGCGAGGTCGATAGCCGTACGCAGGGGAGTGGTGACTTCGATTCCCCCGATCGTCATCGTGTCGCCGGGCCTCAGTGCCACCTCGCGCACGATGGCCAGCCGACGAGAGGCGCTCGACCTGTTGGCGTACCTCACGGCGATCGTGTGCAGTCGCGGTGGGGTCGTCAGAGCCCCGTGCACCCAGGCTGCGCTGTGGCGCTCGATGATCGTGCGACGCGCCAGAACCGGTCGTACGGCGAGTGCACGGACGACCGGAGTCTGGGGAACGTCGGCAAAGACGAAGGCCGACGACGACAGCGGCACGAGTTCGCCGTCGCGACAGGCCGCCCACAACTCGCTCAAGGGCAGATCGTCTTCGGTGAGAACGGATTCGAGGCGCGTCATAAGCCCAGTGTGAGCGCCCGTCGGCCGAGCGATCGAAGTCGTCGCAGATCTGTGGAGAACTCGTGATCAACCCAACGCCGTCAACTCGAAGCCGTCAACCCAGAGCGTCGAGCCAGACCTTCCGCGCGTCGAGGGACTCCTGGAGTTCCTTCGCCTTGCGGGCGTCTCCGGCGGCCTTCGCCGCGGCGATCTCCACCTCGAGCTTCTCGATGGCATCGTGCAGCTGGCCGGCGAGGCCCTCGGCTCGGGCCTTCTTCTCGGGGTTGTTGCGCTGCCAGAAATCCTCGTCGAGCTTGCGCACCGCCGCCTCGACCTTGCGAAGTCGATCTTCGATCGGCTTCACCTGGTCGCGGGGTACCTTGCCGATCTCGTCCCATCGACGCTGGATGCCGGTGAGGACGTCTTTCGCCCGCGTGCGGTCGGTCTCGGTCAGCAGGGGCTCCGCCTCGGTGAGGAGAGCGAGCTTCAGCTGCAGGTTTCCGGCGAATTCCTCATCGTCTTTCGCGATGATCTCGCTGCGTGCGCCATAGACGACGTCGCCAGCCGCCTTGAACTTCTCCCAGAGGGAGTCGTCGTAGCGCTTGCCGGCCCGGCCCGCCTTCTTCCACTCGTCGAGGAGGTCGCGGTAGGCGTTGACGCCGTCGGCACCCTTCTCTGCGAGGGCCTCGGCCGCGACGACGAGCTGCTGCTTCTTCGTGCGCGCGTCGCGGTGGGCATTGTCGAGCTCGGAGAAGAACGCCTTGCGGTGCTGCTCGATGATCGTGCGAGCGTCGCGGAATCGCTTCCAGAGTTCATTGGCCTCGGCACGCGGAAGGCGTGGGCCCTCCTGCTGATGCTTCTGCCAACGGGAGAAGAGCGAGTCCAGCGTGCTGGTCACCTGCTTCCACTGAGCCTTGGCGGGGTCTTCGGCTGCCAGGGCCTCGATCTCGACGACGATCGCGGTGCGGTACTCGACGGCCTCGGCCAGCTGCGCCTTCGCCTCGGCGGACTGCTGCTCGTTCAGTGCGCCCAGCGTCTCTGTGAGCGCCGCGAGCCTGGTGGAGAGGGCCTCGAGATTACCGAGTGCGTTAGCGCTCGACACGGCCTCGCTCAGAGCCTTGACGGCCTTGCCGATGTCGGCGGCAGAGGCGCCGCGTTTGGCGCGCTGCTCGAGCAGGGTCACCTGGCCGGCGAGATCGGTGTATTTGCGTTCGAAGTACCCGAGGGCCTCCTCGGCCGTGCCGTCGGGATACTGCCCGATCACACGCTCGCCGGACGCCTCGCGGAGATAGACCGTTCCGGTCTCATCTACGCGTCCAAATGGATGCTCAGCACTACTGGTCACGAAATTCACCCTGTCGACGTTGTTCGGAATGCGCTATTCAACCCTATTGCACGGTGGCAGGAGGTTACTGAACTGCAATAGAGCCGATGGTAACGGGAATCGCGGGCTTGCCGTCGGCGGAACCGTCGGCCGTACCGGCATCGACGACTCCGGCCTTGAGAGCGTCGAGCCCGCTCGTGACCGTTCCGAGCACCGTGTAGCCGCCGGCGGCATCGGAGGGGATCGTGGTGTCCTCATAGACGATGAAGAACTGGCTTCCCATGCTGGAGCCGTTGCCTCCCTGGCGCGCCATCGCGATGGTTCCCGCCGGGTACACGTCGCCCTCAGGGGCATTCTCGATGGGGCCGAAGCTGTAGCCGGGGCCGCCGGAGCCGTCGCCGTTCGGATCGCCGCACTGCAGTACGCCGAATCCGGGGGAGGTGGTCAGCCGGTGACACGTGAGTCCGTTGTAGAAGCCCTTCTGGGCCAGGGTCACGAAGTTGGCAACGCCCTGGGGAGCGGCGGCGCCGTCGAGGGAGATTCCGAGGGGAACGTCGTTGACCGTCATCTCGCCGGTCCACGTCCGGCCCTCGGCCGCTGCGGGGTCGGGCACGTCGGCCGAGTTCGGGGTCGACGTCGGTGCGGGCGTGTCGGTGGATGCCGCGGTCGAGCTGGGCGACGGCGTGGGCGTTCCCGGGCCGCCCGAGAAGTAGAAGACCTGCACGACGACCGCGGCGGCGACGACGAGGACCGCCACGAGCACGGCCACGACGTTGTCGCGCCTGCGTCGGGCGATCTTCGAGGCGTGCATCGTCTGCCGCGCCTGGTAGTCGCGCAGACGCTGACGTGCGGCGCGGGCCTCTCGGTCCTGATTCCTCGGTGCCACGGATCCTCCATCGCCCGACGGATCGGACGAACACTCGTATGTTGGGTTCGACGGGATCGCGTCGCGCGCGTGAATCCCTCCTGAACTTTACGGGCCACGGCCCCTCCGCCCCAACCCGGAGCTCGCGGGGTCGCTGTCGGATGCTGCCGGTAGCCTTATTTGATGGTCACCTCTCAGCCCGGTCTGCACAGCGGATCGGTTCCCCTCGCCGTGCGCATGCGCCCCCGCTCGCTCGACGAGGTGGCCGGGCAGAAGCACCTTCTGCGCCCTGGCTCGCCCCTGGTGAACCTGGCGTCAGACACCGAGGGCACGCAGGGCTCCGTCTCCGTCATCCTCTGGGGTCCTCCCGGCACAGGAAAGACCACTCTGGCTCAAGCGATCGCGCACAGCTCCGGTCGCAAGTTCGTCGAACTCTCCGCGGTCACCGCTGGCGTGAAAGACGTGCGTCAAGTCATGGAGGAGGCATTTCGAAGCCGTGATCTCTATGGGCTGTCGACCGTCCTCTTCCTCGACGAGATCCACCGCTTCACGAAAGCGCAACAAGACGCACTCCTTCCCGGCGTCGAGAACGGCTGGGTCATCCTGGTCGCCGCCACGACCGAGAATCCGTCGTTCTCTGTCATCTCGCCACTGCTCTCCCGGTCCCTACTCCTCACTCTCGAGCAGCTCAGCGACGACGATCTCGGCATCGTCGTCGATCGTGCGGTAACGGATGCCCGCGGTCTCGCCGGCCGCGTCCGTCTCGATCCCGACGCGCGCTCGGCCATCGTGCGCCTGGCATCCGGAGACGCGCGTCGCGCGCTCACAGCCCTCGAGGCCTCCGCGGGGTCGATTCTCGCGTCGGTCCCGCCGAGCGCGAGCGACGCCACCGACGACGCCGATGACGCCGATGACGATGACGATGAGGAAGCCGACGCCGACGAGGCTCCCCTCATCACCGAGGAGACCGTCGCGCAGGCGGTCGACCGTGCCCTCCTGCGTTACGACCGCAACGGCGACGAGCACTACGACGTCATCAGCGCGTTCATCAAATCGATCAGGGGGTCCGACGTCGACGCGTCGGTGCACTACCTGGCTCGCATGATCGAAGCCGGCGAGGACCCACGCTTCATCTGCCGCCGGCTCATCGTCTCCGCCTCCGAAGACATCGGCATGGCAGACCCGCAGGCGCTGGTCGTCGCCGTGGCTGCGGCCGACGCCGTGCAGTTCATCGGAATGCCCGAGGGTCGGATCCCGCTCGCCGAGGCCACGGTCTATCTGGCGACCGCACCCAAGTCGAACGCCTCGTACCTGGCGATAGACCAGGCCATCGGCGATATCAGAGCGGGAAAGTTCGGACGCGTGCCGAAGCATCTCCGCGACGCGCACTACCCGGGCGCGAAGAGACTCGGCCACGGCAAGGGCTACAAGTATCCGCACGACGACGACAGGGGAGTGCTCACCCAGCAGTACCTGCCAGACGAACTGGGCCAGACCGAGTACTACCGGCCTACTGAGCACGGAAACGAGCGAGACGTGTCGGCTCGCCTGGCCAAGATCCGTCAGATCACCCGCGGCCGATAGATCCTTGCACCCACCGGCCGCCGGGAGCCGCGCTTCCCTGTTCGTCTGTGGTAGTGTCGATACGCCTGTTCCGGGTGGCTTTCGTGCGGCTGCGAATCCATTCAGCGAAGATGGTCGTGTTCTGTAGCCGAACCGACCTCGGCACATCCCCTCATTTTCCTCCGCAGACGAGGCTGATCCCCACGGATCGAGTCTCCGATCGCGGTGATTTCTCTGTGCGGACAGACACTCTGTTCGCACCTCATCCAGCACGACGATTCACTGAAAGGATGTACATGTCTACCAAGTCACGTACACGCAGCAAGACCCGCCTCTCGCGAGCCCTCGGCATCGCCCTGACCCCGAAGGCCGCACGCTACCTCGAGAAGCGTCCCTACGCTCCGGGCGAGCACGGTCGCACCAAGCGCAAGACCGACTCCGACTACGCCGTGCGTCTGCGGGAGAAGCAGCGTCTGCGCGCCCAGTACGGAATTCGTGAAGCCCAGCTGAAGATCATCTTCGAAGAGGCACGTCGCGCCAAGGGCCTGACCGGTGAGAACCTCGTCGAGCTGCTCGAGATGCGTCTCGACGCCCTCGTCGTGCGTTCGGGCCTGGCCCGCACCACCGCGCAGGCTCGCCAGCTGGTCGTGCACCGTCACATCCTCGTCGACGGCCAGCTCGTCGACCGTCCCTCCTTCCGCGTCAAGCCGGGACAGCTCATCCACGTCAAGCCCAAGAGCGAAGGAACCGAGCCGTTCCAGGTAGCCGCCGCCGGTGGTCACCTCGATGTGCTCCCCAAGGTGCCGGGTTACCTCGAGGTCGAGATCGACAAGCTGCAGGCTCGCCTGCTCCGTCGTCCGCTGCGCGCCGAGGTCCCCGTGACCTGTGAAGTGCAGCTCGTCGTCGAGTACTACGCCGCACGCTGATTCATCGCGTGCCCATTGGGTACGCTGAGGGCGGGTCACCGATTTTTTCGGTGGCCCGCCTTTCGTCGTTCACGGGCGAACTCAGACACATCGTTCGCTCATGGTGCAGCGAAACAAGCAGGAGGTTTTCTATGTCAGGTGGAGACATCGCCGGACTCATCGCAGCCGGAGTCTTCGCGATCCTCGTGGCGTTCCTCGCGCTGCCGCTCATCAAGCTGGGCGGCGTCTTCGACGAGACGCGCTCCGCCATCAAGGAGCTGAGCGACAACGTCACCCCGATCCTCGAGGAATCGACGGTGACGATCCAGGAGGCGAACAAGCAGATCGCCCGCGTCGACACGATCACGAAGAACGTCGCCGAGGTCACCGGAAACGTCACGAGCCTCGTCGCCCTCTTCGCGGCCTCCGTCGGCGGACCGCTCATCAAGGTGGCCGGATTCAGCGCCGCCGTCAGAGCCGGCATCCTGAGCTTCCGAGGCCCGAAGAAGCCGTCCGCCCGCAGCCGCAGGTCGAAGTAGTCGGTCAGTGACGTTCTTTCTGATCGTCCTCGCCATCGGCCTCGCCGTCGGCCTGTTCTTCATCGTGCGCTCCACGGTGCGTTACATCCGGTACAGCGATGCCTCCTCCGACCCCGATGTGGGAGTGAATCCCCAGGCCGACTACATCTTCGGGCGCGTGGGGGCCCGGGGGACCCCCGTCGAGACCGACACCGTTCCCGCCGTCGTCGACGCGCCCTTCGGCGACCAGGCAGCGCCCGCGGTCGCTCCCATGGAGGTCGGAATGGTGTTCGGCAATCCGGGCGGACGGCATCCGATCACCCGCTACGACATCCCGGATGGGCTGCGCCTGACACTGCCAGAGCTTCTGCAGGGCCTCCGCCGCGAGCTCGTGACCGGCGACGAGGCGTGCAGCATCGTCGCGGCCGGAAAGGCCGGCTCCAGCGATGCGCGTCTCGACTCAGCGGCCCGGGTCGCAGCCCTGCGAGACGATGTCGCGACGCTCGAAGCGGTTCTCGCCGAGAGCGCGGGCGGCGACCCCGATGACGCCGTACTCGACCAGGTGTGGATCTATGTGGTGCTGAATCGCATCGCCGTGTCGTGGGAGAGCTACGGCGCCCCGCGTGACGTGTTGGCGGCATCCGTTCGCCAATTCGAATGGCTCGACGCGGAGCTGTCTGCATGGCTGACGATTCTCGACGACGACACAGACGACTCGACGCTCGACGCCGTGTGGCGACAGAGACTCAACGACGAGGTCTCCCGGCGGGCAACGGCTCTGGCCGTGCGTGCCGACTAAACTCGACTTCATCCACAAGCCCAATCCGCTTCTCGAGGAGAGAACAATGAAGAACATTCTGTGGCTCGCTTTCGGAGTCGCCCTCGGATTCGTTGTCGCCCATCAGGTCAACCAGACCACTGAGGGCAAGAGGTTCTTCTCCGATCTCGACAAGCGCACCAAGGGGTTCACCGAGTCGGTCGTCGACGGGTACCGCGAACGGGAGTCCGAGCTCCGCGCCGTCCTTTCCGACGCCGGCGACACCATCGCCTCGACCGGCCGCTAAGACTTTTCCCTTCCGCGTCGGGCACTGCGATCGATCGCAGTCCGACGCACCGAACGCAACGGAACTCATGAACACCGCCGACATCCGCCAACGCTGGCTCACCTTCTTCGCAGACAAAGGGCACACGGTCGTTCCGAGCGCATCGCTCGTCAGCGACGACCCGACCCTGCTCTTCACCGTCGCGGGCATGGTGCCGTTCATCCCTTATCTGACAGGCCTGGTGCCCGCGCCGTATCCGCGCGCGACGAGCGTGCAGAAGTGCATTCGGACCCTCGACATCGAAGAGGTCGGCAAGACCACCCGTCACGGCACGTTCTTCCAGATGAACGGCAACTTCTCCTTCGGCGACTACTTCAAAGAGCAGGCGATCCGCTATGCCTGGGAGCTGCTCGTCACTCCCGAGGCCGACGGCGGACTCGGCTTCGACGAGAAGGATCTGTGGGTCACGGTCTACGAGGACGACGACGAGGCCATCGAGTACTGGAAGAAGACGGCCGGCCTTCCCGACGAGCGGATCCAGCGGCTCGGAATGGACTCCAACTACTGGTCGACCGGCCAGCCGGGACCTGCAGGTCCCTGCTCGGAGATCTTCTTCGACCGCGGTCCCGCCTACGGACGCGAGGGCGGACCGGCGGCCGACGACGACCGCTACATCGAGATCTGGAACCTCGTCTTCATGCAGTACCTGCGCGGCGAGGGCACGGGCAAGAACGACTTCGAGATCCTCGGCGATCTGCCCAGCCGCAACATCGACACGGGTATGGGCCTCGAACGCGTCGCCTTCCTCAAGCAGGGAGTCGAGAACCTCTACGAGATCGATCAGGTGCGCCCCGTGCTCGACACCGCGTCGCAAATCTCCGGCCGCGGGTACGGCGCCGACCACGAAGACGACGTCCGGATGCGCGTGGTCGCCGACCACGTTCGGAGCGCGTTGATGCTGATGTCCGACGGCGTGATGCCGTCGAACGAGGGCAGGGGATACATCCTGCGGCGCCTGCTGCGCCGCTCGGTCCGTTCCATGCGTCTGCTGGGCGTCGACACGGCGGTCTTCCCCGAGCTCTTCCCGGCATCTCGCGACGCCATGAAAGCCGCCTACCCCGAGGTGGAGACCGACTTCGACCGCATATCGCGAACCGCATATGCCGAGGAGGAGTCGTTCCTGCGCACCCTCAGCGGCGGCATCAACATCCTCGACCTGGCCGTGAACTCGGCCAAGGACAAGGGCGCCAAGACTCTGGCGGGCGACACCGCGTTCCAGCTGCACGACACCTACGGATTCCCGATCGATCTCACGATGGAGATGGCGGAAGAGGCTGGGCTTGCGGTCGATCGCGTGGCCTTCGAGTCGCTGATGAGCGAGCAGAAGCAGCGCGCCAAGGCCGATTCCAAGGCCAAGAAGCTGGGGATCACCGACCTCGGCGTGTACAGCCAGTTCCGCGCCATCGGAGAGACCACGTTCCTCGGCTACGACGAGCTCGTCACCGAATCGAAGATTCTCGGGCTCATCATCGACGGACAGTCGGTGACGAGCGCCGTCGCCGGTGAGACACTCGAAGTCATCCTCGCCGAGACCACGCTGTATGCCGAGTCCGGTGGGCAGGAGGCCGACTCCGGCACGATCCGGGGCGACGGCTTCGAACTCGAGGTGCTCGACGTGCAGAAGCCCGTCAAGGGGCTCATCAGCCACCGTGTCCACGTCACGAGCGGCCAGGTGTCGGTCGACGACGCGGCGACCACCGTGGTCGATCCCGAGTGGCGCCGCGGTGCTACCCAGGCCCACTCTGGTACCCACCTCGTGCACGCAGCACTCCGCCAGACGCTCGGCCCGCAGGCTCACCAGTCGGGCTCGTACAACAAGGCGGGATACCTGCGTCTCGACTTCTCGTGGAATCAGCCCCTGTCGACCGAGACCCGCTCCGAGATCGAAGAGATCTCGAATCTCGCGATCCGCAGCGACCTCGAGGTCGTCACGCGTGAGCTGCCCCTCGACGAGGCGAAGGCCCTGGGCGCCATGGCCCTGTTCGGCGAGAAGTACGGCGACGTCGTGCGTGTCGTCGACATCGGGGGCCCCTGGTCGCGCGAGCTCTGCGCCGGAACGCATGTGCAGCACAGCTCGGAGATCGGCATGATCAACATCCTCGGCGAATCGTCGATCGGCTCGACCAACCGTCGAGTCGAGTCGCTGGTCGGTATCGAGGCGTTCCGCCAGTTCACGGCCGAGCGCAGCGTGGTGACGCAGCTGGCGACCACACTGAAGGCTCCCCGCGAAGACGTGCCCGCACGCATCCAGGATCTGGTCGCGAACCTCAAGGCGGCCGAGAAGAAGCTCGCGGCCTACGAGGCGAGCGCCCTGAGCGATCGGGTTCCCTCGCTGGTCGACACCGCCCGTACGGTCGGCGAGCTCCGGCTCGTGGCCGCCGACGCGGGAGCGCTGTCGTCGTCCGACGACCTGCGAGCCCTCGTCACCGGGGTACGCGAGCGGCTCGGATCCGCTCCGGCCGTCGTGGCCCTCGCGGCTGTCGTCGCCGACAAGCCTGTCGTCATCGTCGCGACCAACGATGCGGCTCGCGCGCTCGGACACCGGGCCGGTGTTCTCGCCAAGCAGGCCGCATCCGTTCTCGGCGGGGGGGGCGGCGGCAAGGACGACCTCGCCCAGGGTGGCGGCACGAACGCAAGCGCCATCGACAGCGCCCTCGCGGCGGTGTCGCAGACGGTTCTGGGCTGATCGGGTGCGGTCGGGCGTTCGCCTCGGCGTCGATGTGGGCAAGGCCCGCATCGGCGTCGCGCGCAGCGACTTCCACGGCATGCTGGCGACCCCGCTCGAGACCGTTGCTCGAGCGGCAGGCGACAGCACGGCAGACCTCGATCGGCTGACGGTCCTCTGCGACGAACTGGACTGTGCGGAGATCGTCGTGGGCCTGCCACTGTCGCTGTCGGGGGGCACGACGCCCTCGACGGATGACGCGATCGCGTTCGCGGGTCGACTCGCGATCGCCACGGGCAGGGCCGTGCGCATGATCGACGAGAGACTCACGACGGTGTCGGCTCAGGCCGCGTTGCACACCTCCGGCCGCGCCGTGAAAGGTTCGCGTCCCGTGATCGACCAGATCGCCGCGGTTATACTTTTGCAGCATGCCCTCGATTCGGAGGCATCCACGGGAAACCCGCCCGGGATCGCCGCATCCGAGTTGGGACCCGATCCACAGGGGGATTACCGTGACTGACCGTCAGCCACCAGAAGACCACCCGTTCTCCGAGTTCCTGCGTGAGCCCGCTTCGACGTCGAAGCCCGGGGCCCAGCCGAACTCTCGCAGGGAGCGGCGCGAGACGCACGGCTCCGTGCAGCACACGGCGAAGACGCCGCGGCGACGGCGGCGAGCGCTCACAGGCGTGATCGTGACGGTCGTCATCCTCGGTCTCCTCGCCGGAGGAGGTGCGTTCGTCTACTCGACGTTCGAGCCCCAGATCACCGCCATGCTCAGCCCGAAATCCACCGACGACTACAGCGGCGACGGATCGGGCGAGGTCATGGTGAAGATCGCCGACGGCGAATTCGGCGACGCCATCGGTGTGAAGCTGCAAGAGGCCGGCGTGGTGAAGAGCTCGGACACCTTCTACTCGCTCCTGCTCAAAGAGAACCCGCAGCCCGTCTTTCAGACCGGCACGTTCAAGCTCGCAGCGAAGATGAGCTCGAAGTCCGCACTCGCCGCTCTGCTCGACCCGGCGAACAAGGTCGACTACACCGTGACGATCCCCGAGGGCACCACGGCCTCGGGCATCTACCAGTCGCTGGCCGACGTGACGGGGCTCTCGTTCGACGACTTCAAGGCGGCAGGAGCCGACTTCGTCTCGCTCGGGGTGCCGGCCGAGGCGCCGAGCGTGGAAGGGTTCCTGTTCCCGGCCACCTACGAGTTCCAGCCCGGTCAGACGGCCGCCGAGATGCTCAAGACGATGGTCGACCGCACGTATCAGGCCCTCGATGCCGCGGGCGTCGCGCCCGATCAGCGTCTGTACGTGCTGACTCTCGCGGGACTCATCCAGAGCGAGTCCGGCAGCAAGGACGACATGTACAAGGTGTCGCGGGTCTTCCAGAATCGCATCGCCGACGGCATGAACCTCCAGTCGGATGCGACCGTGCGGTACGGCGCAGGCGGTGGGGAAGTCGACACCACGGAGGCCGAACGCGAAGACGCGTCGAACCCGTACAACACGTACGCGAATCCCGGCCTGCCGGTCGGGCCCATCTCCAACCCCGGCGACGACGCGATCGATGCCGCCCTGCACCCCGCCGAGGGAGACTGGCGCTACTTCGTCACCGTCAACCTCGACACCGGCGAGACCGTGTTCTCGGTGACGCAGGAGGAGCACGACGAGGCCGTCCAGCAGTACCAAGCCAACCACTGACGCCGATGACCCACGTGAACGTGCCCACGGCATCGTCGAGGCGCCTGGCCGTCCTCGGCTCGCCGATCGCGCATTCCCTGTCTCCACGTCTGCACGCGGCGGCCTACGCCGTTCTCGGGCTCGACTGGCGCTACGACGCCATCGACGTCTCCGAGAGCGATCTCGACCCCTTCGTCACGGGCCGCGGAGACGAGTGGCTCGGACTCTCGCTGACCATGCCACTGAAGAACAGCATCCGGCCCCTGCTCGACAGTCGTGACGAGTTGAGCGTGCTCACCGGATCGACCAATACGGTGCGCTTCAGCCTCAGCGGTGGCGAACGCCGCCTCGACGGATTCAACACCGATGTCGGGGGCATCGTGCGGGCGCTCGACGAGAAAGCGATCGCGTCGGCCCGGCACGTCGCCATCCTGGGCGCGGGGGCGACAGCAGCGTCCGCCGTCGTGGCCGCGGCCCAACTCGGGGCGGAGCACGTGAGCATCCTCGCGCGCAGCCCGGAGAAGGCGGCAGACCTCGAGCAGATCGGCCACGCCGCCGGCACATCGATCGCGATCCTTCCGCTCACCGTCGCGTCGTTGGACGTGATCGACGCCTCGCTCGTGATCTCGACACTTCCGGGGACCGCGGAGGCCGCCGGGCTTCTCGGCGACAGCACGCTTCCCGGCCGATCCGATCTGCTCGACGTGGCCTACCATCCGTGGCCGAGCGCGCTCGGCGCGATCTGGAGCGCCTCGGATCGGACGGTCGTCTCGGGATTGCGCATGCTGCTCCATCAGGCGCTCCTTCAGATCCGCATCTTCGCGAACTCCGACCCGGCGCTTCCCCTGCCGGACGAGGCTGCCGTGCTGGCGGCGATGGAGTCGTCGGTCGAGAGCGTCGACGGGCCACGAGAGCGGTAGCTCCCCGCCGGAGGCCGGAGGCGATCTATGGGAGGATCGATTGTCGGCTGTCCGCACGCCGACACGTCTGGCCGCCGGTCACCGGCCGCCGTCGCCCATCCTGCCGCCTGAAGGAACAGCCCTCATATGCTTCGTTGGATCACCGCCGGAGAATCGCACGGCCCCGAACTCATCGCCACCATCGAGGGGCTGCCCGCCGGCGTACCCGTGCTGATGGACGCGCTCCGCGCAGACCTCGCCCGGCGCAAGCTCGGCTACGGCCGCGGGGCACGGATGAAGTTCGAACAAGACGAGCTGACGATCTCGGCCGGCGTCCGGCACGGCTACTCGCTCGGCAGCCCTGTCGCCATCCGCATCGGCAACACCGAGTGGCCGAAATGGGTCGAGGTCATGAGCCCCGAGCCCGTCGACGCCGATCTCGCGAGCCGTGGCCGCGGAGCGCCTCTCACGCGTCCGCGCCCCGGTCACGCCGATCTGGTGGGCATGCAGAAGTACGGCTTCGACGAGGCCCGGCCTGTTCTCGAGCGCGCCAGCGCCCGGGAGACCGCGGCGCGGGTCGCCCTCGGCGCCGTCGCGAGAAGCTTCCTCTCGGAACTCGGCATCTCCCTGGTCAGCCACACGCTCTCCATCGGCCCGGTGCGCGTTCCCGAAGACAGCCCGCTGCCTGTGCCTCGCGACGTCGCGGCGCTCGACGCCGATCCTCTGCGCTGCTTCGACGAGACGACCAGCGCCCTCATGGTGGCGGAGGTCGATGCGGCGCACAAAGACGGCGACACGCTCGGTGGCGTCGTCGAGGTTCTGGCCTATGGCGTTCCGCCCGGCCTGGGATCGTACGTGCACTGGGACAGACGCCTCGACTCCGCGCTGGCTGCCGCTCTGATGGGCATCCAGGCGATCAAGGGCGTCGAGGTCGGCGACGGGTTCCTCACGACGACGCGCCGCGGATCGGATGCCCACGACGAGCTCGTGCAGTCGGACGGCCGCATCACGCGACTCAGCGACAAGGCCGGTGGCACCGAAGGCGGCATGAGCACGGGCACCGTGCTGCGTGTTCGCGCCGGAATGAAGCCGATCGCTACGATTCCCCATGCGCTCCGCACCGTCGACGTCGCCACCGGCGAGGCCGCGGCCGCCCATCACCAGCGCTCCGACGTGTGCGCCGTCCCGGCGGCGGGCGTCGTCGCCGAGGCCATGGTGGCGCTCGTGCTCGCCAACTCGGTGCTCGAGAAGTTCGGGGGCGACTCCGTGGCCGAGACCAAGCGCAACCTCGAGTCGTACCTCGCGCACATCCCCGACCGTCTCGCATCCGCCGGTATCGACGGCACCGACTGAGGCCGCCCCCCATGCTCCTCGTGCTGATCGGCGCGCCCGCGGCCGGAAAGTCCCGGATCGGCAAGAAGGTCGCCCGCACGTTGGGCGTGCCGTTCATCGACACCGATACAGAGATCGTGCGCCAGCACGGTGCGATCTCCGATCTGTTCGCCGCCCACGGCGAAGCCCACTTCAGAACGCTCGAGCGCATCGCCGTCGAACACGCGCTCACGAAGACAGGCGTCGTGGCCTTCGGCGGGGGAGCGGTGCTCGATCCGAGGACTCAGGCGGACATCGCGGCGCTGCCCGTGGTGCTACTGACCGTCGAGGCCTCGGCTGTCGCGGCGCGGCTGGCGAACGGCAAGCGGCCTCTCATCTCGTCGATCGAATCGTGGCAGGCACTCGTCGACTCGCGGCGTGAGCTCTACGAATCCCTCGCCGACTTCTCGATAGACACCTCTCGCCGCCCGACCGACGTCATCGCGACCGATATCGCCCGGTGGGCGCGCGAATACAGACCCCAGAAGGACACCCCATGACCGACAGCACCCCCGTCACCCGGATCTCCGTCTCGGGCACCGACCCGTACGACATCGTGATCGGGCGAGGGCAGACGCACGACCTCGCGGAGTTCCTCGGCCAGGGTGTTCGAAAAGTCTTGATCGTGCACGCCCCCACGCTGGCGGCGAAGGCCGCCGCGATGCGCGAGAGTCTGCTCGATCGCTACGAGGTGCTTCTCGCCGAGGTGCCGGATGCTGAACAGGCCAAACGCGTGGAGGTCGCGGCGTTCTGTTGGCAGGTCATGGGGCAGTCCGACTTCACGCGTTCCGATGCCGTCATCGGCTTCGGAGGGGGAGCGATCACCGATCTCGCCGGTTTCGTCGCGGCGACCTGGCTGCGCGGTGTGCGGCTCGTGCAGGTACCGACCTCCGTTCTCGGCCTCGTCGACGCCGCCGTCGGGGGAAAGAACGGGATCAACACGGCCGAGGGAAAGAATCTCGTCGGCACGTTCTACGCGCCGAGCGCCGTCGTGGGAGACCTCGACACGTTCGACACCCTTCCGCGCAACGAGATCCTCGCCGGATTCGCCGAGATCGTGAAGGCCGGGTTCATCTCGGAGCCGGAGATCCTCGACATCATCGAGGCCGACGTCGACCGCGCCACCGACCCGTCGACCCCCGAGTTCAGGCGCGTCGTCGAACTCTCTATCGCCATGAAGGCCCGCGTGGTCGGTGAAGACTTCACCGAGCAGGGCCTCCGCGAGATCTTGAACTACGGGCACACGCTGGGGCACGCGATCGAGCACGCCGAGCGCTATCAATGGCGGCACGGCGCCGCGATCTCCGTGGGCATGGTCTTCGCCGCGGAGCTGGGGCGTCTCACCGGAGCACTGTCGGACGAGGTCGTCGAGCGCCACCGAAGCATCCTGACCTCGTTGACCCTGCCGGTCAGCTACCCGGTCGGTCGGTGGCAGACACTGCTCGCGACCATGCAGCGCGACAAGAAGGCCCGGGCGGGAATGCTGCGGTTCATCGTTCTCGACGATCTCGCGAAACCGTCCGTTCTCGCCGGCCCGGAGACGGCGCTTCTCTTCGCGGCCTACCAGGAGATCGGCTCCTGACGCGGGCTGTGCAGGAGAGGACGCCCCTCCTGGGGAGAAGTCCAGACCGCGACGCGTGAAAGACGAGAGGGTGTCTGCATGACGACTCCCTCCTCGACACCCGACCCCGACGCGATCATCGCGACCGACGCCGACGCGCGCGAGCTGCTCTCGACACTGCTCGGCCCCGCGCTCAGGCGCCAGCTCTGGGCGTTCCTGCTGGCCTCGAACGGACGCCAACTGCCTATCGTGATCCCGATCGACGGCATTCCGGCCAGTCCGAGCGACGAAGAGTTGCGTTCGATCGTGTCGAGTCTCGGGCAGGTGCTCGACGAGTACGGCCCGGGCGGCAGCATCCTCTTCGCCCTCGAGCGGCCGGGTGACGAGACGCCCCACGGGTTCGACGAGTTGTGGGCCGACGGCCTGCATTCCGCGGCCGAGGACGAAGCGGTCGACGTGTTCGCGATCTATCTCGTACACGACGATGGGCTCCGCATGATGAAGGCGCGGCTGTCTGCTCGTCGCTAGAGTTAGGCGTCATGACCACTGTGCTCGTCTTGAACGGACCAAACCTCTCGCGTCTCGGCAGCAGGGAGCCCGACGTCTACGGATCACAGGATCTCGAGGCCCTTCGCGCCGTCCTCACGGAGGATGCGGCCGATCGGGCAACCATCGAGTTGCGCCAAACCGATGACGAGGCCGAACTCATCCACTGGCTCCACGAGGCGGTCGACTCTTCGACGCCGGTGATCCTCAACCCCGCCGCCTTCACGCACTACAGCTACGGATTGCGCGACGCCGCCGCGTTGGTGACGAAAGCGGATATTCCTCTCATCGAGGTGCACATCTCGAACCCCCATGCCAGGGAGACGTTCCGTCACACGAGCGTCATCTCCGGCGTTGCGACCGGCGTCATCGCGGGCTTCGGATTCGATTCCTACAGGCTGGCGCTGAAGGCCGTCATCGGCTTCAACTAGGCCGCAAGCCGGCAGACGGTACACTCACTGAGGGCCATTTTCCGCGCCTCCACAATTCTTCACTCGAACGGAACAGTTTTTCCATGGCTTCAACCAGCGACATCAGAAACGGCGCCGTCCTCAAGATCGACGGCCAGCTCTGGGCGGTCATCGACTTCCAGCACGTCAAGCCTGGTAAGGGCGGCGCGTTCGTGCGCACCAAGATGAAGAACGTACTCACCGGCAAGGTCGTCGATAAGACGTTCAACGCAGGGGCGAAAATCGAGACGGCCAATGTCGACCGTCGCGACTTCCAGTACCTGTACAAAGACGGCAACGACTTCGTCTTCATGGACACCGCAGACTACGACCAGCTCACCGTGACGGCTGCCGTCGTCGGCGACGCGGCCAACTTCATGCTCGAGAACCAGGCCGTCACGGTCGCGCTCAACGAGGGTCTCCCGCTCTACGTCGAACTGCCCGCGAGCGTCACGCTCGAGATCACCTACACCGAGCCCGGTCTCCAGGGAGATCGTTCGACGGGTGGCACCAAGCCCGCCACCGTCGAGACCGGCTACCAGATCCAGGTTCCGCTGTTCCTCGAGCAGGGCACCCGCGTCAAGGTCGACACGCGCACGGGGGACTACCTCGGCCGCGTGAACGACTGACCCGGAGCGGTAACGACATGAGTGCACGCACCAAAGCTCGCAAGCGCGCCCTCGACGTGCTCTACGTCGCCGATGTCCGGCAGATCTCGATCAACGAGGCCCTCGCCGCCGAGGCCACCCGGGCGCTGAGCGAACCCGCTCGCGAGGCATCGTGGCTCTACGCCCGCGAGATCATCGACGGGGTCGTCGACCACGGAGATGAGATCGACGAACTCATCGAGACCTACGCCCAGGGGTGGACGCTCGCGCGGATGCCGATCATCGACCGCGCTCTCCTGCGCATCGGCATCTGGGAGGTCCTCTTCAACGACGACGTTCCCGACGGCGTGGCCATCAACGAGGCCGTCGACGCGGCCAAGCTGCTCAGTACCGACGACTCGGGCAGCTTCCTGAACGGAATCCTGGGGCGCGTGCAGCAGTCCAAAGGCTGAGCGCTGGCCGTGACGTGGGGGCATCCAGCCGGTCGCGAAGGACGCGGCTGATATGCTCATCGGCGAAACAGACATCCTTTAACCATCCGTCCTGTGAGACGGGGAAGGAGGTCAGGCTCGTGGCTCGAATAGTGCTGCAGGACTCTGACATCACCCGAGCGTTGACTCGGATCTCCCACGAGATCCTCGAGTCCAATCGGGGGGCCGACGACCTCGTGATCCTCGGGATCCCGACCCGCGGAGTCATCCTCGCCGATCGGATCGGCGCGCAGATCCGCCAGATCGAGACCGGAGCTCCGGCAGATCTCGTGGGCTCTCTCGACGTCACCATGTATCGCGACGATCTCGCGCATCACCCGACCCGGGCGCCGCAGCCCACGCGCGTTCCCGCAGGGGGGATCGACGGCAAGACGGTCGTGCTCGTCGACGACGTCTTGTACTCCGGACGCACCATCCGCGCCGCGCTCGACGCCATCGGAGACCTCGGCCGACCCCGCGCCGTGCGTCTGGCGGTGCTCGTCGACCGCGGTCACCGCGAACTTCCCATCAGAGCCGACTTCGTGGGCAAGAACCTGCCCAGCTCCACCGACGAGCGCATCAACGTCCGTCTCGCCGAGATCGACGGCAGCGAAGAGGTCAGCATCGACCTCGCGACAGGAGTCGGCGCATGAGGCACCTGCTCTCGACCCGAGACCTGATCCGGGATGACGCCATCGGCCTGCTCGACATCGCAGAAGACATGAGCGAGGTGCAGAACCGCGAGGTCAAGAAGCTTCCCACTCTGCGCGGCAAGACGGTCGTGAACCTCTTCTTCGAGGACTCCACCCGCACCCGCACCTCGTTCGAGGTGGCTGCGAAGCGCCTCTCGGCCGATGTCATCAACTTCTCGGCCAAGGGGTCGAGCGTGTCGAAAGGCGAGAGCCTGAAAGACACGGCACAGACCCTCGCCGCGATGGGAGCCGACGGCGTCGTCATCCGACACTCCGCATCCGGCGCCCCGCAGGTGCTCGCTCAGAGCGGCTGGATCGATGCCGGCGTGGTCAACGCGGGCGACGGCACCCACGAGCATCCGACCCAGGCTCTGCTCGACGCATTCACGATGAGGCGGCGCATCCACGGCGACGCCGCGCGCGGTCGCGACCTCGACGGCGTGAGCGTGATGATCGTCGGCGACGTTCTGCACTCCCGGGTAGCGCGTTCCAACCTCTGGCTCCTCGAGACCCTCGGAGCCCACGTCACCTTCGTGGCGCCGGCCACTCTGGTTCCCGTCGGAGCGTCGACGTGGCCGGCGGACATCCGGTACGACCTCGACGCGGCCCTCGCGGAGGTGCGGCCGGACGTCGTGATGATGCTGCGCATCCAGCAGGAGCGCATGAACGCCGCATTCTTTCCCACGACCCGCGAATACGCGCGGCAGTGGGGCCTCGACGACGAGCGTCTGCTGGCCCTGCGCCCCGATAGCATTGTGATGCACCCCGGGCCCATGAACCGTGGACTCGAGATCTCGTCTCGGGCAGCCGACTCGGCACAGTCCACCGTCATCGAGCAGGTGGCCAACGGGGTGTCGATCCGCATGGCCGTGTTGTATTCATTGCTGTCCGGCGACCGGGAGGCCAGATCATGACAACGACCCTGATCAATGGGGCGACACTGCCCGACGGAACCACGACCGATCTTCTGATCGCAGACGGCGTGATCGCCGAGCGCGGGGCCGGGCTCACCGCGCCCGCCGGCGCGCGCGTTCTGGATGCCGCGGGCCTGGTCGCGCTCCCGGGTCTCGTCGATCTGCACACACACCTTCGCGAGCCCGGATTCGAACAGAGCGAGACCGTGCTGTCGGGAACGCGGGCCGCGGCGGCGGGCGGCTTCACCGCCGTGTTCGCCATGGCCAACACGATGCCCGTCTCAGACACCGCCGGGGTCGTCGAGCAGGTGCAGGCTCTGGGAGACGCAGCGGGGTACGCCACGGTGCGCCCCATCGGCGCCGTCACCGTCGGCCTCGCGGGGGAGCGACTCTCGGAGATCGGTGCGATGGCGAACTCCCGCGCCGGCGTGAGGGTGTTCTCCGACGACGGCAAGTGCGTTCACGACTCGCTGCTGATGCGACGCGCCCTCGAGTATGTGAAGACCTTCGACGGCGTCGTGGCCCAGCACGCCCAGGATCCGCGGCTGACCGAGAACGCGCAGATGAACGAGGGCGCTCTCTCGAGCGAGCTCGGACTCAAGGGCTGGCCGGCCGTCGCCGAGGAGTCGATCATCGCCCGCGATGTACTGCTCGCCGAGCACGTCGGAGCGCGTCTTCACATCTGCCACCTGTCGACGGCAGGCTCGGTCGACGTGGTGCGCTGGGCCAAGGCCCGCGGCATCGAGGTCACGGCGGAGGTCACGCCGCATCACCTCCTGCTCACCGAGGAACTGATCCGCAGCTACGACGCGCGCTACAAGGTGAACCCACCGCTTCGTCGCGACGACGACGTACGTGCGCTCCGCGAGGGTCTGGTCGACGGCACGATCGACATCGTGGCCACCGACCACGCGCCGCATCCAGAGGAGTCGAAGGACTGCGAGTGGGACCACGCGTCGTTCGGCATGGTGGGCCTCGAGTCCGCGCTGTCCGTCGTGCAGGCCTCGATGGTCGACACCGGCCTCTTCGGCTGGGCGGATGTCGCTCGCGTGCTCTCGCACACACCGGCCGCGATCGGCCGGCTCGAGGGTCACAGCCACTCGTTCGAGATCGGTGCGAGTGCCAACCTCGTACTGCTCGACCCTGCCTCGTCGAGCACCTTCTCGATAGACAGACTCGCGGGCAAGAGCCACAACTCGCCGTACCTCGGAATGACCCTTCCCGGATCGGTGCGGCACACCTTCCACCGCGGATACCCGACGGTGCTCGACGGCGTCGTCGTGGAAGCATCCGAGGTCGCGGCCGCAGCCCTCGCGGGGGTGTCCCGTGGATAGGATCCTGCCCGGTTCGATCATCATCGTCGGAGTCATCGGACTCCTGATCCTCATGGTGCTCGGGTGGCGCGCCCGCGGCCGCCGCCAGTCGGCCCTCTCGACCGCGGCCGTTCCCACCGACGAGTTGCTCGGCGAGCTGCGTGTCGCCGTCACCGGTCTCTACGTCTCGACCACGACCGCCGGGGCGCCCCTCGACAGAGTCACGCTGCCCGGCCTCGGTTTTCGGGGCCGCGCAGCGGTGTCCGTCTTCGACGCCGGGGTCGTCATCGCCGTGACCGGCGAGCCGCAGATCTTCGTCGCAGCCGATCGCATCCGCTCGGTCGGCACCTCGACCTGGACGATCGACAGGGTGGTGGAAGAGGGCGGCCTCGTCCGCCTCGACTGGACCCTCGAATCCGCATCTGCCATGCCGTCCGCCGATGTCGAGAGCTTCTTCCGCATCGAGAATCCCCAACAGAGTTCCCGCCTCATCGAGGCGATCACCGCACTCGCGCCGTCGAACGGCCCCGCCAACCCCGACCAGGAAGGATCCCTCGCGTGATCTCAACAGAACCCGCCGTCCTCGTACTCGAAGACGGCAAGCGCTACGCAGGTCGCGCCTACGGCGCCCGCGGACGCACTCTGGGAGAGGCCGTCTTCGCCACCGGCATGACCGGATACCAGGAGACCCTCAGCGATCCGTCGTACGCCGGCCAGATCGTTCTGCAGACCGCGCCGCACATCGGCAACACGGGCACGAACGATGACGACCTCGAATCCGCGAAGATCTGGGTCGCGGGGTACGTGGTGCGCGATCCCTCTCGCATGGTCTCGAACTTCCGCGCCACCCGCAGCCTCGACGACGACCTCGTCTCCGGCGGCATCGTCGGCATCTCCGGCGTCGACACTCGGGCTATCACTCGGCACCTCCGCTCACTCGGGGCCATGCGCGCCGGAATCTTCTCTGGCGACGACTTCGAGCTGAGCGATTCGGAACAGCTCGCCATCGTGCGCGACGCCGAGGACATGGCCGGACGCAACCTCTCCAAAGAGGTGTCGACCCCCGAGCGGTACACGATCGACGCGGTGGGGGAGCGCATCGGAAGCGTCGCCGTCCTCGACCTCGGTGTGAAGACCTCGACGTTGCGCTATCTCGCTCAGCGCGGCTTCGATGTCGTCGTCCTGCCCGAGTCGGTAACGACAGAGGAGGTCGTGGCCCTCGAGCCGAGTGCCCTCTTCTACTCGAACGGACCCGGCGACCCCGAGGCATCCGAACGCCACGTGCAGCTGCTGCGCGACGTTCTCGCCGAGAAGATCCCGTACTTCGGCATCTGCTTCGGAAACCAGCTCCTCGGGCGTGCCCTCGGCTTCGGCACCTACAAGCTGCCCTTCGGTCACCGCGGAATCAATCAGCCCGTGCTCGACAAGACCACCGGCAGGGTCGAGATCACCAGCCAGAACCATGGCTTCGCCGTGGATGCGCCGCGCGAGGGCGTCGTCGACAGCCCGGCCGGCTTCGGCCGTGTCGAGGTCAGCCACCTCAGCCTGAACGACAACGTGGTGGAGGGCATCCGCTGCCTCGACATCGACGCGTTCAGCGTTCAGTACCACCCCGAGGCGGCTGCAGGTCCGCACGACTCCATGTACCTCTTCGATCGCTTCCGCGACATGGTGCTCGCGATCGACAAGGGCGAGCCGCAGACAGAGATCCACTCCATCATCGACGGGAAGAACCAGTAATGCCTCGCAGGGAAGACATCAAGAGCGTCCTGGTCATCGGCTCCGGGCCGATCGTCATCGGCCAGGCGTGCGAGTTCGACTACTCCGGAACCCAGGCGTGCCGCGTCCTCCGCGAGGAGGGCGTGCGCGTCATCCTGGTGAACTCGAACCCGGCCACGATCATGACCGACCCGGACTTCGCCGATGCGACCTACATCGAGCCCATCACCTGGCAGGTCATCGAGACCATCATCGCCAAAGAGAAGCCCGACGCCATCCTGCCCACGCTGGGTGGCCAGACGGCGCTGAACGCGGCCATCGATCTGCACAAGCACGGCATCCTCGAGAAGTACGACGTCGAGCTCATCGGCGCCTCGTTCGAGGCGATCAACAAGGGCGAGGATCGGCAGATCTTCAAGCAGCTGGTCCTGGATGCCGGTGCCGATGTCGCCCGCTCCCACATCGCGCACACGGTCGAGGAGGCCGTGGAATTCGCCCTCGACCTCGGTTACCCCCTGGTCGTTCGACCCTCCTTCACCATGGGCGGGCTGGGATCCGGATTCGCCTACACCGAGACGGAGCTGCGCCGGATCGTCGGCGACGGTCTGCACCAGAGCCCCACCACCGAGGTGCTGCTCGAGGAGTCGATCCTCGGTTGGAAAGAATACGAGCTCGAGCTCATGCGCGACACGGCAGACAACACGGTCGTGGTGTGCTCGATCGAGAACGTCGACCCGGTCGGTGTGCACACCGGCGACTCGATCACGGTGGCGCCGGCGCTCACGCTGACCGACCGCGAGTACCAGAACATGCGCAACATCGGAATCGACATCATCAGGGCCGTCGGCGTCGACACGGGCGGCTGCAACATCCAGTTCGCCATCGACCCGGCGAACGGCCGGGTCATCGTCATCGAGATGAACCCCCGCGTCTCCCGCTCGAGCGCCCTCGCGTCCAAGGCCACCGGCTTCCCCATCGCCAAGATCGCCGCCAAACTGGCGATCGGGTACCACCTCGACGAGATCCCGAACGACATCACCAAGGTGACGCCCGCGTCGTTCGAGCCGACGCTCGACTACGTGGTCGTCAAGGTTCCCCGTTTCGCCTTCGAGAAGTTCCCCGCCGCCGACACGACGCTGACCACGACCATGAAGTCGGTCGGCGAGGCGATGGCCATCGGCCGCAACTACACGCAGGCCCTGCAGAAGGCTCTGCGGTCGCTCGAGAAGCGCGGCTCGTCGTTCCACTGGGAGCCACTCGACGCATCCAAAGACGAGCTTCTGGCCCTGGCCAGCGTGCCCACCGACGGCCGTATCGTCACCGTGCAGCAAGCGCTTCGCGCCGGTGCGACGGCCGAGGAGGCCTTCGAGGCCACGAAGATCGACCCCTGGTTCATCGACCAGATCGTGCTCATCAACGAGGTGGCCGAGGCCATCGCCTCCAGTGAGAACGCCGACACGAACATGTTCCTCCTCGCGAAGGAGCACGGATTCTCCGACGCCCAGATCGCCGCCCTCCGCGGCTTCGGCGAGAAGGAGGTGCGCGAGGTCCGCCATATCCTCGGCGTGCGTCCCGTGTTCAAGACGGTCGACACGTGCGCGGGGGAGTTCCCTGCGCTCACGCCGTATCACTACTCGAGCTACGACCAGGAGACGGAGGTCGAGCCCTCCGAACGCCGCAAGGTCGTCATCCTGGGTTCGGGCCCGAACCGCATCGGCCAGGGAGTCGAGTTCGACTACTCCTGCGTGCACGCGTCGTTCGCCCTGAGCGACGCGGGCTTCGAGACGATCATGATCAACTGCAACCCCGAGACCGTGTCGACCGACTACGACACGAGCGACCGGCTGTACTTCGAGCCGCTTACGCTCGAAGACGTGCTCGAGGTCATTCACGCCGAGAGCCAGTCCGGCGAACTCGTCGGCGTCGTGGTGCAGTTGGGCGGCCAGACCGCCCTCGGCCTCGCGAAGGGACTCAAGGCAGCGGGAGTCCCGATCCTCGGCACCACGCCCGAGGCCATCGACCTCGCAGAAGAACGCGGACTCTTCTCGAAGATCCTCGACGACGCCAATCTCCTGGCCCCGAAGAACGGAACGGCGAGCGACTTCACCGGCGCCGTCACCATCGCCGAAGACATCGGATACCCGGTTCTCGTACGCCCGTCCTACGTGCTGGGCGGCAGAGGCATGGAGATCGTCTACGACTCTCCCTCGCTCGAGGACTACTTCTCGCGCATGGCCGGTCAGGGAATCATCGATCCGAGCCACCCGCTGCTCGTCGACCGGTTCCTCGACGACGCGATCGAGATCGATGTCGACGCGCTCTACGACGGCCACGAGCTCTACGTCGGCGGCATCATGGAGCACATCGAGGAGGCGGGCATCCACTCCGGCGACTCGAGCTGCACACTGCCCCCGGTCACCCTCGGCCGAGAGGTGATCGATCGCGTGCGCATCGCGACGCTCGCCATCGCCCAGGGCATCGGTGTGCAGGGCCTGCTCAACGTGCAGTTCGCCATCGGTCAGGGCATCCTCTACGTTCTGGAGGCCAACCCGCGTGCGTCGCGCACCGTGCCGTTCGTCGCGAAGGCTCTGGGAATTCCGCTCGCCAAGGCAGCGTCGCGCATCATGGTGGGTTCGACGATCGCCGAGCTGAAGGACGAGGGCATGCTGCCCGTCGTCGACGGCTCGATCGTGCCCATGGACTCGCCGATCGCCGTCAAGGAGGCCGTGCTCCCGTTCAAGCGCTTCCGCACGAAAGACGGGCTGATCGTCGACTCGCTGCTCGGCCCGGAGATGCGCTCCACGGGCGAGGTCATGGGTATCGACCGCGACTTCCCTCGCGCGTTCGCCAAGAGCCAGGAAGCGGCGTACGGCGGCCTGCCGACATCGGGCACGGTCTTCGTCTCGGTCTCCGATCGCGACAAGCGTGCCATCGTGCTGCCCGTGCTCCGACTGCTCGAGCTGGGCTTCGACATCCTCGCGACGGCGGGAACCGCCGAGGTCCTCAACCGCAATGGCATCACCGCCCGCATCGTGCGCAAGTACAGCGAGGGAGCCTCGACCGATGGCGATGAGCCGACGGTGGTCGATCTCATCAACCGCAACGAGGTCGACATCGTCGTGAACACCCCCAGCGGGTCGAGCGCGCGAGCCGACGGATACGAGATCCGGGCGGCGGCCGTGGCGGCCGACAAGCCCCTCTTCACGACCATCGCCCAGCTGGGTGCGGCGGTCGCGTCGTTCGAGGCGACCCGGGAGGGCTTCGACGTGTCGAGCCTGCAGGAATACGCCATCGCCAGGGCCGGACGCCTGTGACCCGCACGTTCGGCCAGCGCCTGCACGAGAGCATCGACCAGCTCGGTCCGCTGTGCGTGGGCATCGATCCCCACGGTTTCCTCCTGGATGCCTGGGGTCTGCCCCGCACGGCCGCCGGCCTGCGCGAGTTCGGGTTGAGGGTGATCGATGCCGCGAGCGGCACGATCGGAATCGTCAAGCCGCAGGTCGCCTTCTTCGAGGTGTTCGGTTCGGCCGGATTCTCCGCACTCGAAGAGGTGCTGGCGGCTGCACGTGCCGCCGGGCTGATCGTGATCGCCGATGCGAAGCGCGGCGACATCGGGTCGAGCGTCGAGGCATACGGCGACGCCTGGCTCACGCCGGGCTCTCCGCTCGAAGCCGACGCCGTCACCCTGGCGGCGTACACGGGAACGGGCGCACTCGCCGGAGTCTTCGATCTCGCTGAGCGTCACGGCAAGGGCGCGTTCGTGCTCGCCGCCACCTCGAATCCGGAGTCGCAGACGCTGCAGACCGCGACGGTGACCGGGGGAGAACGAGCGGGTCTCAGCGTCGCCGGTCTCGTCGCAGCCGAGATAGACGAGTGGAACCGCTCACACGAATCCCGTTGCGACGGCGAGGGCCGCGAACTCGGTAGCATCGGAGTCGTGCTCGGTGCGACGAAGAACCTTCTCGACTACGGCGTCGACGCGCTCTCGCTCGGCGAGGCGACTCCGCTGATGCCCGTTCTCGCACCGGGTTTCGGGCACCAGGGCGCTCGCTTCGACGACATCCGCTCGATCTACGGGCCCCTCTCGGCCGGCACCGTCGTGAGCACATCGAGGGCCGCCCTCGCCGCCGGGCCCTCCGCCCTCAGAGACACGCTCGCCGATCAGTCGGCCCAACTAGCCGGAGCCCTGTCATGACCGTTCCCGACGTCGATCGTGCGGCCGGATCCCGGGCGGCCATCGCCGCTCGACGTGCCCGCGCAGCCATCAAGAAGGCGGTGACCGAGCAGCGCCGCAGCGCGACCGGTGTTCTCGACCGCGCCTCGAAGCATCCAGACAGCCTCGAGGCCGGCATGCGCGTCACGGAGCTGCTTCAGGGAATCCCTGGACTCGGCCGCGTTCGGATCGAGCGGGTCATCGAGCGACTGTCGATCTCACCCAGCAAGCGTCTGGGTGGCCTCGGCGCGCTTCAGCGTGATCGTCTGCGGGCCTACCTCGAGAAACGCGCGCCCTTCTCCGGCGATGAGAACGCGTCGCGACTGGTCGTGCTCGCCGGTCCCACGGCCGTCGGCAAAGGCACTGTCTCGACATGGATCCGGGAGAACGTGCCGGGCGTGCTGCTCTCGGTCTCGGCCACGACCAGGGCCCCGAGACCGGGGGAGATCGACGGCGTCAGCTACTACTTCGTCGACGACGCCGAGTTCGATCGCATGATCGCTGCCGGCGAGTTCCTCGAATGGGCCGTCGTGCACAACTCCTCGCGCTACGGCACCCCGCGCGCACCGATCGACGAGGCGCTGGCACAGGGCAAGAGCGTGCTGCTCGAGATCGACATCCAGGGTGCACGTCAGGTACGCGAGGCTATGCCCGAGGCCCGACTCGTGTTCCTGTTGCCTCCGAGCTGGGGAGAACTCGTGCGACGGCTCACCGGCCGCGGTACGGAGACGGCCGAGGAGCAGGAGCGTCGATTGGCGACGGCCGAGGTCGAATTGGCCGCGCAGAACGAGTTCGACTACCTGATCGTCAACAACGATGTCGAGACAGCCGCACGCGACGTCGTGGAGCTCATGAAGTGAATCCGAGAGATTAGCGGCTTATTCGAGGTAGACTTGTCTACTTGTGCACGGTGAACCCCGCACGATCACCGCACGATCTTTTCTCAATCCGGCCGGCGAGGCCACTCAAGGAGTATCACCATGGTCAACAGGGCTCAGGGCATCATCGATCCCCCCATCGACGAACTGCTGTCGAAGGTTGAATCCAAGTACGCGCTCGTGATCTTCGCATCGAAGCGCGCCCGACAGATCAACGACTACTACGCCGACCTGCACGAGGGAAGCCTCTTCGACAACGTCGGACCCCTGGTCGACTCGACGATCGACGACAAGCCCCTCTCGGTCGCGATGCACGAGATCAACGAGGACAAGCTCACGGTCAAGCCGATCGCGGCAACCGAATAGCAGCAGCGAATGCAGGTCCGTTCCCCGGGCTGTCGTCGGGCCAGCGCCCGAACGGCCGGGGAGCGGATTCGTTCGTTAAGGGCGCGAGCATGCATGGCGAAGGGGCAGGACTGACGTGACACACCCGCAGAAGCGGCTGCGCATCGTGGTGGGAATCACCGGTGGCATCGCGGCGTACAAGGCCGTGGGCGTCGTGCGCGCCTTCGTCTTGGCCGGTCACGACGTGCAGGTCGTCGCCACCGAGCACGCCCTGCGCTTCGTCGGCAAGCCGACACTCGAGGCGATCTCCCGCAACGTCGTGCACACCGACCTCTACGAGGCGGTGTCGGAGGTACGACACGTGTCGATCGGCCAGTCGGCCGACCTCATCGTCATCGCCCCGGCCACGGCGAATTCGCTCGCCAAGATGGCGGCCGGTCTCGCCGACGATCTGCTCGGCAACACCGTGCTCGCCTCGAAGGCGCCGATCGTCGTGGCTCCCGCGATGCACACCGAGATGTGGCAGAACCCGGCCACCGTGGCGAATGCCGCCCTTCTGGCCTCCCGCGGCATCCACTTCGTCGGGCCGACGAGCGGCCAGCTCACGGGCGCCGATTCCGGTGCCGGTCGGATGGCCGAGGTCGACGACATCGTCGCCGCATCCCTGGCCGTCGCCGCGGCCGCACACCCGGAACCCCGCCGCGATCTCGACGGGGTGCGTGTGCTCATCACCGCCGGCGGAACCCGCGAGCCACTCGACCCCGTGCGCTTCATCGGCAATCGCTCGAGCGGTCGGCAGGGTGCGGCGCTGGCCGAGGTGGCGCTCGCCCGAGGTGCGCAGGTGACCCTGATCGCGGCCCACGTCGAGGTACCGCTTCCCGGCGGGGCCACCGTCGTGTCGGTCGAGACGACAGCCCAGCTGGCCGACGCCGTCGAGGCGCACACTCGCGGGAACGACATCGTCATCATGGCGGCGGCGGTTGCCGATTACAGGCCGGCCACCGTGTCGAACGCCAAGATCAAGAAAGAGACCGTCGGCGACACGTTGACGCTCGAACTCGTCAAGAATCCCGACATCCTCGCCGGCGTCGCAGCGCGTGCCTCCGCCGACCAGCTCGTCGTGGGCTTCGCCGCCGAGACGGCCGATACCGATGAGGCCCTGCTCGAACTGGGGCGGGCCAAGATCACGCGCAAGGGCTGCGACTATCTCGTGGTCAATCGGGTCGGCTGGAACGAGGGCTTCGCCACGCAAGGAAACACGGTCATGGTCCTCGACCGGGCCGGGTCTATAGTGATCGAGGCCCAGGGCAGCAAGCTGTCGGTGGCCGATGAGATCCTGTCTGTGCTGGCCGAGCGACTGCCCGAAGACATGCACCGCACCCCCTCAGACCTCCCTGGAGCACCATGACGAGCCTTCGCCTCTTCACGTCCGAGTCCGTCACCGAAGGACACCCCGACAAGATCTGCGATCAGATCTCCGACAGCATCCTCGACGCCCTCCTCGAGGTAGATCCCGCGAGCCGGGTCGCCGTCGAGACCCTCGTGACCACAGGCCTCGTGCACGTCGCGGGCGAGGTCACGACCTCCGGCTACGTCGACATCCCCACGATCGTGCGCGACACGGTGTCGTCGATCGGCTACACGTCGAGCGACGTCGGGTTCGACGGCGCGAGCTGCGGAGTATCTGTCTCGATCGGCGCCCAATCGCCCGAGATCGCCGCCGGCGTCGACAACGCCTGGGAGAACCGACAGGGCGAGACGCGCACCGACCCGTTCGACCTGCAGGGTGCCGGCGATCAGGGCATCATGTTCGGCTTCGCCACCACCGAGACCCCTCAGCTCATGCCGCTGCCCATCTGGCTCGCGCACCGACTGGCCGAGCGGCTCGCCGAGGTGCGCAAGTCCGGGGAGCTCGCCTATCTGCGTCCCGATGGCAAGACCCAGGTCACCATCGGCTACGAGGGCATCGTGCCGAAGACCATCGAGACGGTCGTGCTCTCGACCCAGCACACCGAGTCGGTGACGAACGCCGATCTGTTCCACGACATCGAAGAACTCGTCATCAAGCCGGTTCTGGCCGACAGCGATCTCGATTCCCGCTCCGCGGACTTGCTCATCAACCCCACCGGCAGATTCGTCGTCGGCGGTCCTCAGGGCGACGCCGGCCTCACGGGTCGCAAGATCATCGTCGACACCTACGGGGGAGCCTCGCGCCACGGCGGCGGAGCCTTCTCGGGCAAAGACCCGTCGAAGGTCGACCGCTCGGCCGCCTACGCCATGCGCTGGGTTGCCAAGAACGCGGTCGCCGCCGGCTTCGCCGACAGACTCGAGGTTCAGGTCGCCTATGCCATCGGCAAGGCCGCACCCGTCGGCCTCTACGTCGAGACCTTCGGAACCGGAAAGCTCCCCGACGACCAGATCATCGATGCCATCAACGAGGTCTTCGATCTTCGCCCGGCGGCCATCATCCAGCACCTCGATCTGCTGCGCCCCATCTACGGCGCGACGGCCACGTACGGTCACTTCGGTCGTGAGCTTCCCGACTTCACGTGGGAGAAGCTCGACCGTGTCGCAGACCTGCAGGCCGCCGCTCGCATCTAGGTGATGGCCGCGCAGACCGCGCCGGAGCAGCTGCTCATCGCGCGGGTGATGCTCGAATCGCCCCTTCCACAGCTCGACAGGCTCTTCGACTACGCCGTGCCACCCGCGTTGCGGGAGCAGGCGAAACCCGGCGTGCGCGTCAAAGTGCCCCTGCGGTCTGCCGGACGCATCGCGCGCGGCTACATCGTCGAGATCACCGAGGCCGTCGAGTACTCGGGAACCCTCAGCGAGATCGACGAGGTCACGTCGACGGTCCCCGTGCTGACGCCGGAGGTCTGGAATCTCGCCCGTCGTGTGTCGGAACGCGCAGCAGGAAGCGCGAGCGACGTGGTGCGCCTGGCCGTTCCTCCCCGTCAAGTGCGGGTCGAGAAGACCTGGCAGCTCGAGCAGCAGTCCGGCAATCCTCCCGTCGAGTACCGTGGGAATCCCACGGTGACCGGGTATGGCGAGCGCGTCGTCGACTCCGCTGTCGACTCGGGCGATCGCGTCGCCCTGGCCGCGATACCGGCCGTGCACGAGGTGTCTCCCGGCGTCTGGGTCGGACGGTGGGCCGTGACGCTCGCCGAAGCGGCAGCCCGCACGCTCGCGTCCGGGCGCAGCGCCATCGTCGCCGTTCCCGACTATCGCGATCAGCAACAGCTCATCGAAGCCCTCGCCGTTCTCGTGCCGCTCGACCGCATCTCACAGCTCGACGCGCGTCAGCCGAATGCCGACCGCTATCGCGCCTTCCTGCGCTGTCTCGAAGCGGCCCCACGCGTGATCGTGGGCAATCGCTCGGTCGTCTACGCTCCCGCATCAGATCTCGGCCTGATCGCGGTCTGGGACGACGCCGACCCCCTGCACAACGAGCCCCTGAGCCCGTATGCCTCCACCCGCGACGTCGCGCTGGTGCGCCAGGAGCAGTCCGGCTGCGCTCTGCTCTTCGCCTCGCACTCCCGCAGTACCTGGCTCGAGAGGCTCGTCGAGATCGGCTATGTGACGCCGCGTGCACCCGATCCCGCCGTCCTCCCGCACGTTGTCCCCACCGCAGACCAACCGGGCGCCGATGCCGCGGCTAACGCCCGCATTCCGTCCACGGCTTGGAACACCGCACGGCGCGCGCTCGAAGACGGGCCCGTTCTCGTTCAGGTGGCCCGACCGGGATACGCCCCGGTGCTCGCGTGCCAGGATTGCCGCACTCCCGCGCGCTGCCGCGTCTGCGAGGGCACCCTCCGTATCGGCGGCGCCCGGCAGACCCCGTCGTGCGAGCTATGCGGGGCGATCGCCGCCGACTGGCACTGCCGACACTGCGAATCCACGCGCATCCGACTCGTCACCGCCGGCACCGGCCGCACAGCCGAGGAGCTGGGCCGCGCGTTCCCCGGAACCCGCGTCATCGTCTCCGACGGGGAGAGGCCCCACCTCACGGTCGATGCGCGACCGGCGTTGGTCGTCGCCACTCGAGGGGCCGAGCCCGTGGCAGCCGGGGGATACCGAGCCGTCCTCCTCCTCGACGGCGAGCGCATGCTCGCTCGGGAGTCCCTGACCGTGGCCGAAGACTGCCTGCGCTGGTGGTCGAACGCCATCGCGCTGGCCGCTCCCCGCGCACCGGCCATCATCGTCGGCGTCGGAGGAGCCCTCGCCCGCGCACTCGTCACATGGAGCCAACACCGTTTCGCTGCGGCCGAACTGCCCGACAGGCGATCTCTGCGGTTTCCCCCCATGGTGCGGCTCGCCACGGTGACGGGGCGCCCCGAGACCGTCGAACAGGCCATCTCCACCCTGCCCGATTCGGTGGAGGGGCACGAATCAGCGACAATTGACGTGCTCGGCCCGGTCGACGCCGGCGACGGCCTCGTTCGTGCCACGATCCGCTTCGACTACGCGTTCGGGGCCGAGGTCGCCCGAAGTCTGCGCTCGTCGATCATCCGCAATTCCACCGGGCGAACGAAGCGTCAGACGAGCAAGGCGACCGGCACCAAGACCAGCTTCAGGCCTCCGCCTGTGCTCAGGGTTCGATTCGACGACACGGAGATCATGGAATGAAACTCGTCTTCGCCGGCACTCCCGCAGTGGCGCTGCCTACCCTCGACATTCTCGCCGCACGTCACGAGATCGTGTCGGTCATTACTCGTGAGGACGCCCCGCTCGGGCGCAAGCGCGTACTGACTCCCTCGCCCGTCGCGTCCCGGGCCTCCGAACTCGGCATTCCCACGATCCGGGCGAACAAACTCGACGACAACGTCACGAGGCAGGTATCCGATCTGCAGCCCGACCTCGGGGTGATCGTCGCGTACGGAGGGCTCGTTCGCAGCCCTCTGCTCGAGACGCCACGCCTCGGCTGGATCAACCTGCACTTCTCCCTGCTGCCCCGGTGGCGGGGTGCGGCACCGGTGCAGTGGTCGATCATGAGCGGCGACAGCGAGGCGGGGGCTTCGGTCTTCCAGTTGGTCGCCGCCCTCGATGCCGGTCCGGAGTTCGCGCGCCTCTCGCGGCCCATCGGAGCCCACGAGACCTCGGGCCACCTTCTCGAGGCGCTCTCCCACGAGGGAGCGGCACTCGCCGCGAAGGTCGTCGACGACCTCGAGGCCGGCACCGCCCGCTCCGAACCGCAGCAGGGCGAGGTCACGCTGGCCCCGAAGATCACCCTCGACCACGCCCGCATCGACTGGAGCGAGGCCGCCGACGTCGTATTCCGTCGCATCCGGGCCACGACGCCCGAGCCGGGCGCCTTCGCCGTCGTCGACGGCCTCAGACTCAAGATCCTGCGCGCAGCGCCCGCCTATGACACCGCGTCTCTCAGCCCCGGCTCGCTCGAGAACGACGGCGGCAGAATCCTCATCGGCACGGCGACGACGCCCATCGAGCTGCTGCAGGTGCACCCCGCCGGCAAGAAGCCGATGCCCGCGGCCGACTGGTGGCGCGGTCTCGCTCCAGCCCAGGCTCACGTCGCAGACACCCCCACTACGAACAGATTCGACACACCATGAACTCCAGGCCCCGCTCCTCTCAGATCGTGCAGCCGGCGCGCCGGATCGCCCTCGAGGTGATCACCGCCGTTCGTGAAGACGACGCCTACGCCAATCTGCTTCTGCCCACGAAGCTGGCACGCGCGAAGCTCCACACCAATGACGCCGCCCTGGCGACCGAGCTCACGTACGGCACGCTCCGCATGCGCGGCTACTACGACAGGGTCATCTCGCTGGCGGCCGGACGGCCGGTCGAGAAGATCGATCCTGCCGTTCTCGACGTGCTCGAACTCGCAACCCATCAACTGCTCGGAATGCGCACCGCCAGCCACGCCGCGGTCAACGAGTCCGTCGAACTCGCCCGCCTCGTGAGCTCCCGCTCGGCGACCGGCTTCGTCAATGGAGTCCTGCGCTCCATCACCCGGAGCGAACCCGAGGCGTGGCGCGAACGTGTGATCGCGGAGGCCAAAGACGACGATTCGCGTCTCGCCGCCGAATACTCGCACCCCACCTGGATCATCCGCGCGTTCCGTCGCTCGCTGTCGGCAGCGGGCGTGTCGGCCGATGCCCTCGACGACGAGCTGCGCGATCTTCTCGATTCCGACAACGTGCCGCCGAGACTGGGCCTCGTCGCTCTCCCCGGTCTGGCCGATCGCGACGAGATCGCCATTCCCGGCCGCCCGACGCGTCGTTCTCCCATCGGCTTCTCCGCCACCGGCGGAGACCCCAGCGACATCGCCGAGGTGCGTGCCGGCACGATCAGAGTGCAAGACGAGGGATCGCAGCTCGCGGCTCTCGCCCTGAGCCGCGCCGCATCGATCGCCCCGGGCGAGAAATGGCTCGACCTGTGCGCCGGCCCCGGGGGAAAGTCCGCGCTGCTGGCGGCCGAAGCACGTCTGGGCGGGGCCGTTCTCACGGCGAACGAGCCGGTTCCGGCCCGGGCACAACTCGTACGCAACGCCCTCGAAGCGCTCGACGATCCACCCGAGGTCCTGCAGCTCGACGGCACGACCATCGGCGCCCTGCACCCGGAGTCGTTCGACCGCATCCTGGTCGACGCGCCGTGCACCGGTCTGGGCGCCCTCCGGCGCCGGCCCGAAGCCCGCTGGCGTAAGAGCCCGCGCGATGTCGCCGACCTCGTGCAGTTGCAGGAGCGACTGATCGACTCCGCGGTCGACGCTCTGCGACCCGGCGGCATCCTCGCCTACGTGACCTGCTCACCCCATGTGGCCGAGACACGAGGCCAGGTGGCCGGCGCCCTCTCTCGGTGGGGAGATCGGCTCACAGCCCTCGACACCGGCACGGTGGTCGCGGAGATCTCCGGCGAGACCGGCGAGCGGGCGTCCGACGCGTCGCAGGTGCAGCTGTGGCCCCACATCGACGCGACCGACGCGATGTTCATCGCGCTCTTCCGCAAAGCCGCGTGACACCGTGAGCCGCCGTCGAACGCCCCGTCACGCTGGATAAGCTGAGGACCATGCCTGCGCGTATCAACCCCAGCATCCTGGCCGCCGACTTCGCCCACCTCGCAACGGAACTCGACCGCATCTCGTCGGCCGACGCGGTGCACGTCGACGTGATGGACAACCATTTCGTTCCGAACCTGACGTTCGGCATCCCTGTGGTCGAGCGCCTCCTCCAGGTCACCGAGCTTCCCCTCGACATGCACCTCATGATCACCGACGTCGACCGCTGGGCACCGACCTTCGCCGAGCTCGGCGTCTTCTCGGTCACCTTCCACGCCGAGGCCACCGACGAGCCCGTCGCTCTGGCCCGTCGTCTGCGCCAGATCGGTGCGCGGGCCGGTCTCGCGATCAAGCCCGGCACCCCCGTCGAGCCGTACCTCGAGGTGCTCGGAGAGTTCGATCAGCTTCTGGTCATGACGGTCGAACCGGGCTTCGGCGGGCAGTCGTTCATGCCCGAGACGATGTCCAAGCTCGTCGCGGCACGCGAGGTGGCCACGCGCAGCGGTCTCGACGTGTGGCTGCAGGTCGACGGCGGCATCAACGAGCAGACCATCGAGGTCGCCGCCAGGGCCGGCGCCGACACCTTCGTCGCGGGCTCGAGCGTGTTCGGCGCCGACGACGCGGGCGCTCAGGTGCAGCTGCTCCGCCAGAGGGCACTCGAGCACACCCACGTCGCCTAAACTCTTCACGTGAAGACTTTCGATGAGCTGTTCTCCGAGCTGAGCGCCAAGGCGCTCGAGCGCCCAGACGGTTCCGGCACTGTTCGCGAGCTCGACGCCGGGGTCCACTTCATCGGCAAGAAGATCGTCGAAGAGGCCGCCGAGGTCTGGATGGCGGCGGAATACGAGTCCGACGACGAGATGGCCGCGGAGATCTCCCAGCTGCTCTACCACCTCCAGGTGCTCCTCATCGCCAAGGGATTGACCCCGGCTGACGTCTACCGACATCTGTGAGCACGGCCGCATCCGTTCGTTCTCATAGCTCTTCAGACTGACGCCGGCTCTCGCCCGCCAGTCGACAATTCGAAAGACTCTTATGCTCAAGATCGCGGTGCCCAACAAGGGCTCCCTGTCCGAAACCGCCGTTCAGATGCTCGCCGAATCGGGGTATCAGACCCGACGCGACACGCGCGAGCTGCACCTCGTCGATGAGCGGAACGGAGTGGAGTTCTTCTACCTGCGCCCCCGCGACATCGCCACGTACGTGGGCAGCGGCGCTCTCGACATCGGTATCACCGGGCGCGACCTGCTCCTCGACTCCGAGTCGCCCGCCAAGGAGATCGCCTCCCTGCAGTTCGGCGAGTCGACGTTCCGCTTCGCGGGGCCGGATGGCGGCTTCGCCGGCGTGTCCGAACTCGAGGGCCGGCGGGTCGCGACGAGCTACCCCGGACTCGTCAAGGCGTTCCTGGCTCAGCACTCCGTCTCGGCGACGCTCGTGCGCCTCGACGGCGCGGTGGAATCTGCCGTTCGTCTCGGCGTGGCCGACGCCGTCGCCGATGTCGTGTCGACCGGCTCGACTCTCAAGAAGGCCGGTCTCACGATCTTCGGCCCCGTGATCCTCGAATCCTCAGCCGTGGTCATCTCGTCGGGCATCGACAAGCCCGGCGCCGATACCCTCTTGCGTCGGCTGCAGGGCGTGCTGGTCGCCCGTCAATACGTGCTGATGGACTACGACGTACCGCTGGCGAAGCTCGATGCGGCGGCTGCGATCACGCCGGGCCTCGAGTCACCCACCATCTCGCCGCTGCGCGACCCCGACTGGGTCGCCGTACGGTCGATGGTGCCGCTCGCAGACACCAACCACGTGATGGACGCGCTGTACGACGTCGGCGCGCGCGCGATCCTGGTCAGCCCCATCCACGCCGCCCGGATCTGACCGTGAGCGTCGCCATCCGGGTGATTCCGTGCCTCGACGTGGCCGCCGGTCGCGTCGTCAAGGGCGTCAAATTCGAGAACCTCCGCGACGCGGGCGATCCGGTCGAGCTGGCGCGTATCTACGCGGAGCAGGGGGCCGACGAGTTGACCTTCCTCGATGTGACCGCCACGGTCGACGATCGCTCGACGACCTACGACGTGGTGCGAAAGACCGCGGAGCAGGTCTTCATTCCGTTGACGGTCGGCGGGGGAGTGCGCTCGACCGACGACGTGGCGAGACTCCTCGCATCCGGCGCGGACAAGATCGGCGTGAACAGCGCCGCCATCGCCAGGCCCGCGTTGATCGACGAGATCGCCGACAGGTTCGGAGCGCAGGTGATCGTGCTGTCGCTCGACGTCAAGCGCAGCGACACCGTGCCATCCGGTTTCGTGGTGACGACGCACGGAGGCCGACGAGAGACGACACTCGACGCACTCGACTGGGCCGCCGAGGCCATCCAGCGCGGCGCGGGAGAACTGCTGGTCAACTCGATCGATGCCGATGGAACGAAGGACGGCTTCGACCTCGAGCTGATCGGCCTGATGCGCTCGATCAGCCGCGTGCCCGTGATCGCATCGGGAGGCGCTGGCCGTCTCGAGCACTTCCCCGAGGCCATCCGAGCGGGCGCCGACGCGGTGCTCGCCGCGAGCGTCTTCCACAATCGCGAGCTGACAATAGGCCAGGTCAAAGACGAACTGAGACAAGACGGGGCACTGATCCGATGACACAGACAGCAGACGACGTCGAGGCCGTCCTCGCTCGCGCGAACTTCGCTGCGGACGGCCTTCTCCCCGCGATCATCCAGCAGTGGGACACCAAGGACGTTCTTATGCTGGGGTACATGAACTCCGAAGCCCTGCGCCGCACTCTCACCGAGGGTCGCGTCACGTTCTGGTCTCGCTCACGCCAGGAATTCTGGAGGAAGGGCGACACCTCCGGCCACGCGCAGTACGTGCGCGCCGCGGCACTCGACTGCGACGACGACACTCTGCTGGTGCAGGTCGAGCAGATCGGGGCGGCCTGCCACACGGGTGCCAGGGCCTGCTTCGACGTCGATCCGCTCGATCCCGTCGTCGGCTCGGCCGGAGCCTCGGCATGATCGGCGGGCGCGTCGCGTCGACGACTCGGCAGGAGTTCGACGAACGTCTCGGCAGCCATCGTGTTCTGCCCGTGCTGCGAACCCTCTTCGCCGACGGAGAGACTCCCGTCGGCGTCTACCGCAAGCTCGCTCGAGGCCGGGCCGGCTCGTTCCTGCTCGAATCCGCCGGACAGGGCGGCGTCTGGTCACGGTTCTCGTTCATCGGCGTCTCGAGCTACGGGGTGCTCACCAGCGACGACGACCGGGCGGTCTGGGTCGACCTCGGTCTCTCGGAGTCGGAGGCGTTTCCCGATGGGCTGCCCGAACAGCCGCTCTCGGCCCTCTCCTCCCTCTTCCACACCTGGCAGACGCCCATGATCCCCGGCCACCCGCCTCTGACGGGGGGACTCGTCGGGTTCATCGGGTGGGAGACCATCCGGCAGATCGAGCATCTGCCACACCGCCCGCCCGCCGACTACTCCGTGCCCAGCCAGGCGATGGGATTCGTGCGCGACCTAGTCGTGATCGATCATCTGACGGGCACCGTGCAGCTGATCTCCGCCGTGCTCGCGGATCCTCGCGGCGACGCCGATGCACAATGGCGCGACGCGCAGTCCCGCCTCGACGACATGCAGGCCGAGCTGGCGAAACCCACCGACACCCGGCTCGACGACGCCGACTTCGATACGGTCGGCCAGCCCGTCGCACGCACCGAACGAGGCGATTTCCTCGACGCCATAGAGCGCGCCAAGGTGCACATCCGCGACGGCGACGTGTTCCAGGTGGTGATCTCGCAGCGGTTCGATCTCGAGACCTCCGCAGAACCCATCGACGTCTATCGGGTTCTGCGCACGCTGAATCCCAGTCCCTATCTCTATCTGCTGGCCCTCGAGCGCCCGGACGGCACCCCCTACACGATCGTCGGGTCGAGCCCCGAGGCTCTGGTCAAGGTCGACAACGGTCGCGCCTTCACTCACCCCATCGCGGGTTCGCGTCCGCGTGGCGCGACGGTCGAGCGCGACATCGAGCTGGAACACGAACTCCTCGGTGACGAGAAGGAGAAGTCGGAGCACCTCATGCTCGTCGACCTCGCCCGCAACGACCTCCTGAAGGTCTGCGTGGCGGGTTCCGTCGAGGTGACCGAGTTCATGCGCATCGAGCGCTTCAGCCACATCATGCACATCGTGTCCTCCGTCGAGGGCGTGATCCGGCCCGGAGTCACGGCGATTGACGTCTTCAGCGCGACCTTCCCCGCGGGCACCCTGTCGGGAGCACCCAAGCCCCGGGCTCTCCAGATCATCGACGACCTCGAGCCCGCCCAACGCGGCGTGTACGGGGGTGTCGTCGGCTACTTCGGCTTCGCCGGTGACGCGGATCTCGCCATCGCCATCCGCACCGCCACGATCGAGTCGGGCGTCGCCCACGTGCAGGCGGGTGGGGGATTGGTGGCAGACTCCGATCCGGATTCCGAGTTCCTCGAGTCGCAGAACAAGGCGGCAGCCCCTCTGCGGGCGGTCGCCATCGCGAACGCCATGCGACGGATTGTATGACGACCGCCGACAATGCGGCCACGCCGCCGAAGCAGGGATCCGCACGACTGAAGGGCCTGATGATCCTCGGCGTGCTCGCCGTGAGCGGCCTCGTCTTCCTCGCGTGGTCGCAGTCGTGGGGAACGCTCGGCGTCACGGTCGATGGCGGATCGACCCGCAGCCTCGACGTCCCCGGGGCGACCGCCGCGCCCGCCCTGGCCGCACTCGGCCTGGCCGGCCTGGCCAGCGCCGCAGCCCTCGCCATCGCCGGTCCTGTCATCCGTATCGTGCTCGGCGTCCTCCAGGTGCTCCTCGGTGCCAGCATCGTTCTCTCGGGCACCGGTCCGCTGGTCGACCCGGTCTCCTCGGGCGCGCCCGTGGTGACCACCGCGACGGGCGTCGCCGGAACCGAGTCGATCCGCACGATCGCGCGCAGCGAGGCCGTCACGGCCTGGCCCGTCGTCGCCATCCTGCTGGGCGTCTTGCTGGCCCTGCTCGGCGTCGCCGTGGCCGTCACGACGACCCGTTGGCCCGTCTCGGGCCGCCGCTATCAGGCAGTGCGTTTCGCCTCCGAAGACGGCCGCGTTCTCGACGCCGACGACCTGCTGGATCTCGACAGCGAGGAAGACGACGCCGGCTCGGCCTCGCCCCACGCCGACGAGAGTCCGGATGACGCGGCGGTGCGCCGGAAGGCAGCCTCGGTCGACAACTGGGACAGCCTGAGCCGGGGGACAGACCCTACCGCGTAGCGCGAGGACACAGGAACGCGCTTTTCCTTTCGACTACTATTGATTCCGAACAAGAGGAGTTCCATGAGCAACGTTTCTGAAGAACCTGGACACGGTCACTCGCCGGCCGCCTGGACCGCCGTGATCGTGATGCTGATCGCTTTCAGCATCGGCACCGTCGCCTTTTTCTTCGACGTGCAGTGGCTCGTCTGGGCCTCTGCCGGCCTTCTCGTCGTGGGAGCGATCCTCGGCAAGGTGCTGTCGGTGGCAGGCTTCGGGGCGTACAGCCCGCGCTACGCCGGCAAAGGACACTAGAGGGTGCTCGACCAGCTCCTCGCCGGCGCTATCGAGGATGCTGAGACGCGACAGCAGACCGTGAGTCTCGCGTCCGTCGAAGCTGCCGCGCTCTCCGCGCCGGCACCGCTCGACGCCCTGTCCTTCCTCGCCCCCGCCGACCGCGTCAAGGTGATCGCCGAGATCAAGCGCTCGAGCCCGTCCAAGGGCGCTCTCGCTGAGATCGTCGATCCCCAGGCTCTCGCCCGTGACTACGAGGCGGGTGGAGCGAGCGCCGTCAGCGTGCTCACCGAGGGTCGACGCTTCGGGGGTTCCCTCGACGACCTGCGCGCCGTGCGCGCTGCCGTCGGCATCCCGGTTCTGCGCAAAGACTTCATCGGCCTCGAATACCAGGTGTTCGAGGCGCGGGCCGCCGGCGCCGACCTCGTTCTTCTCATCGTCGCCGCGCTCGACACGAAGACGCTCACCCGACTGCACAAGCTGATTACCGAACTCGGCATGACCGCGCTGGTCGAGACGCACTCGGCCGACGAACTCAGCCGAGCGATCGACCTGGGCTCCCGTGTGATCGGGGTCAACGCGCGCAACCTCACCACCTTCGAACTCGATCCCGATCTCTTCGGTCGCCTCGCGGGCAGCATCCCCGACGGCACCATCCGTATCGCGGAGTCTGCGGTGAAGACCGCCGCCGACGTTGCTCACTACCGCCGGTCAGGCGCAGACGTGGTGCTCATCGGCGAGGCGCTCGTCACTCACGGCAGTCCTCGCGAAACCCTCACAGAATTCTTGAGCGTATCCTCATGACGATCGAAGCGAACCCCACCCACCTGCGCGACGAGACCGGGCCGTTCTTCGGCGAGTTCGGGGGGCGGTTCATGCCGGAGTCCCTCATCGCGGCTCTCGACGAGCTCTCCGCCGCATACGACGACGCGAAGGCTGACCCCGAGTTCCACCGGGAGCTCGCCGAGCTGCACCGCACCTACACGGGACGCCCCTCCATCATCACGGAGGTTCCCCGTTTCGCCGAGCACGCCGGTGGCGCCCGCATCCTGTTGAAGCGCGAAGATTTGAACCACACCGGTTCGCACAAGATCTGCAACGTGCTCGGACAGGCCCTGATCGCCAAGCGCATCGGCAAGACCCGGCTGATCGCCGAGACAGGTGCGGGTCAGCACGGCGTGGCCACGGCGACTGCCGCAGCCCTGTTCGGCATGGAGTGCGTCGTCTACATGGGCGAGGTCGACACCGAACGGCAGGCGCTGAACGTCGCCCGCATGCGCCTGCTCGGAGCAGAGGTCATCCCGGTGACCACCGGCACGCGCACCCTCAAAGATGCACTCAACGAGGCCTTCCGCGACTGGGTCGCCAACGTCGAGAACACGCACTACCTCCTGGGCACCGTCGCCGGCCCCCATCCCTTCCCGGTCATGGTGCGCGACTTCGTCAAGATCATCGGCGAAGAGGCTCGCCAGCAGGTCATCGATATGACGGGTGCTCTGCCCGACGCCGTCGTGGCCTGCGTCGGCGGCGGCTCGAACGCCATCGGAATCTTCCACGCGTTCCTCGACGACCCCGAGGTCGCGCTCCACGGCTTCGAGGCCGGCGGCGACGGGGTCGACACGCTGCGTCACGCGGCCAGCATCACCATGGGTCGCCCCGGGGTGCTGCACGGGTCGCGAAGCATCATGCTGCAAGACGAAGACGGCCAGACCGTCGACTCGCACTCCATCTCGGCCGGTCTCGACTACCCGGGAGTAGGACCGGAGCACGCATGGCTCGCGTCGATCGGTCGTGCCACGTACACGCCGGTCACCGACGCCGCGGCCATGCAGGCCTTCCGCCTGCTCTGCCAGACAGAGGGCATCATTCCGGCCATCGAGTCGGCGCACGCCCTCGCCGGCGCCATCGAGCTCGGGCGCACGCTCGGCGAGAAGGCGACCATCCTCATCAACCTGTCCGGTCGCGGCGATAAAGACGTCGAGACCGCGGGCGCCTACTTCGGCGTTCTGGATGCCGGGGCCGGCGCATGACCGCCGCCGGCGTCATCGAATCTCCCGTCGCATCCGCAATCGAGGCGAGCCGTCAGGCCCGCGCGGGAGCCCTCATCGGCTACCTTCCGGTCGGTTTTCCGACTCTCGACGAGAGTATCGACGCAGCCGTCGCTCTGGTCGAGAACGGCGTCGATGTGCTCGAACTCGGCATCCCGTACTCCGATCCGGTCATGGACGGCCCGGTCATCCAGAAGGCGACGCAAGCATCGCTCGACGCGGGCTTCCGACTTCGTGATGCCTTCACGGCCGTCGAGAAGATCAGGGCCCGGGTCGATGCCCCGGTTCTACTCATGACGTACTGGAACCCGGTCGTGCAGTACGGCGTCGCCCGCTTCGCCGACGACCTCCTGTCCGCCGGGGGAGCCGGACTCATCACACCCGACCTCACGGTCGACTCCGGAGCGGACTGGTTGGTCGAGAGCGACCGCACCGGCCTCGACCGCGTCTTTCTCGCCGCTCCCACGTCGACAGACGAACGCCTGCGGCTCGCGGTCGAGAACAGCCGCGGATTCGTCTACACCGTCTCCACGATGGGGACGACGGGCGCTCGTGCCGAACTCGGCCTCGCGGCGGAGAAGCTCGTGGGCCGCCTGCGTTCCGTCGGATCGACCAGCGCCTGCGTGGGCATCGGCGTCTCGACAGCAGATCAGATCGCCGAGATCCTCGGCTATGCCGATGGCGCCATCGTCGGATCAGCGCTGGTCCGCGCGCTTGCAGAAGACGGCGTCGCCGGGGTCGCACGCCTCGCCGCGCAACTGGCCACGGGCACCGGTCGCTGAGCGACTCTCCCGCCGTCCTACAATAAGCATCAGCCCCTCTTACGTCTGATCTCCCGCTTCGGCGAGCGAACAGGCGCCCGCACGAGCACAACACGATGAAAGGTCGAAACCGTTGGTCTTCGCCCCCACTAGCATCCCCAGCCCCTCGTGGCAGGGCTTCAGTATCGACATCAGCGGATTCACCGGGTGGCTGCACAGCCTCGGGCTCCCGCAGTACGCAGACACGCTGGAGATTCGCGCATACGCGCTGTGCATCCTGGCGGGAATCGTGCTCGCCACAATCCTCACCTCCCGCCGTCTCACGGCGCGTGGAGCCGAGCCGGGCGTCGTGCTCGACATCATCCTGTGGGCCATTCCCTTCGGCATCATCGGGGCGCGCATCTACCACGTGCTCACGCACCCGGGCGACTACTTCGGCGAAGGAATCGAGTGGTGGAAGGTCTTCGCGGTCTGGGAGGGCGGCATCGCCATCTTCGGCTCTCTGATCGGAGGAGCGGTTGGCGCGTACATCGGGTGCCGTCTGAGCGGCATCCGTTTCTGGACCTTCGCCGACGCACTCGCTCCGGGCATGCTGCTTGCCCAGGCGGCGGGTCGGTTCGGCAACTACTTCAACCACGAACTGTTCGGCACCCCCACCGATCTGCCGTGGGGCCTCGAGATCCCGAAGCCGAATGCGGCGATCCCTGTCGGACTCGCCGACGGCACCCTGTTCCACCCGACCTTCCTCTACGAGGTCATCTGGAACCTGGCCGGTGTCGCCGTGATCATTTTGCTCGAGCGCAAGCTGCGCCTGCAGTGGGGCAAGGCCTTCGGCGTCTACCTCATCTGGTACGGCATCGGACGCACCGTCTTCGAGACGATGCGCGTCGACCCGAGCGAGATCTTCTTCGGCGTTCGCACCAACGTGTGGGGAGCTCTTCTCGCGATCCTGGTCGGCCTCCTCATCATTCTCATCCAGCGCCGAGAGCACCCGGGCGCCGAGCCCGGACCGTATCGCCCCGGAGCAGAGTGGGTGCCCGCGGGCGCTGGGGTAGAATCGAGCGACACTTACTCGGACGACGAGCTCAGAGGCGATGGGGCCACCGAATCTCGCGAGAAAGAATCCGTCGCATCAGACGCCACAAGCGTCGTCGGTGCGACATCCACGAACTGAACTCGACAGTCGCGCAACTCGCGTCCTCAGCTTCCGAACATCGCTACAGCCGACACGACCCGACAGGGCATCGCGGCACTCTCCTTCATGGGCCAGCGGCGTCCCAGATCCTTAAGTAATCACGTAGAGGACGGCACTTCCTTGTCCCAGCAGCCACAGTCCGAACAGCCCCCGCACTCCCGTTTCAGTTCCGTCCCGGTCGCGCAGGGGTTGTACGACCCCGCCGCAGAGAAGGATGCCTGTGGCCTGGCCATGGTCGCGACCCTCCGCGGCACGGCGGGGCACGACATCATCGACACCGCCCTTGGCGCGCTTCGCAATCTCGAACACCGCGGCGCGATCGGCTCCGACGCGGGAACGGGCGATGGGGCGGGAATCCTCACCCAGATCCCAGACGAGTTCCTCCGTGCCGTGGGGCCGGCCGAGCTGCCCCCCGTCGGCCAGTACGCGGTCGGCAATGCCTTCCTCCCGACGGACTCGGTCGAACGCGACACGATCGTGGCGCGCATCGCCGAGATCGCCGAGTCCGAGGATCTCCGCATCCTCGGTTGGCGCGAGGTCCCGATCCGACCCGAAGAGCTCGGTCGCCTCGCCCGTGCCGCGATGCCGGCGATCTGGCAGCTCTTCGTCACCAGCACACACCACGACGCCGACGGCACTCCTCTGAGCGGACTCGTCCTCGACCGGCTGACCTACCGCCTTCGCAAGCGTGCGGAGCGTGAGCTCGAGGTCTACTTCATGTCGCTCTCCTCGCGCACGGTGACCTACAAGGGCATGGTCACGACGCTTCAACTCGAGCCGTTCTACCCCGATCTCTCCGACGAGCGATTCGCGTCGAAGCTCGCGCTGGTGCACTCGCGCTACTCCACGAACACCTTCCCGTCGTGGCCCCTGGCCCAGCCGCTGCGCATGATGGCGCACAACGGCGAGATCAATACGGTGCAGGGCAACCGCAACTGGATGCGCGCACGTCAGTCGCAGCTCGAGTCGGAGGTCATGGGCGACCTGGCCCCTCTCCTTCCGATCGTCACCCCCGGCGCCAGCGACTCCGCGTCGTTCGACGAGGTCGTCGAGCTGCTGACCCTGGCCGGCCGATCCCTTCCGCATGCCGTCATGATGATGGTGCCCGAGGCCTGGGAGAACCAGGCCGATTTCGATCCAGAGCACAAGGCGTTCTACGAGTACCACTCGATGCTGATGGAGCCGTGGGACGGTCCGGCCGCGCTCGTCTTCACCGACGGCGACCTCGTCGGAGCGACGCTCGACCGCAACGGCCTCCGCCCCGGTCGCTACATCGTCACCGACGACGACCTCGTCGTGCTCGCCAGCGAGATCGGTGTCATTGACGTCGATCCTGCCAGGGTGGTGCGCAAGGGGCGTCTGCGTCCCGGGAACATGTTCCTCGTCGACACCGACGCCGGCCGCATCATCGAAGACGAGGAGATCAAGGACTCGCTCGCTGCAACCGGCCCGTACGCCGAGTGGCTCGACGCGGGCCGCATCAACCTCCGCGACCTTCCCGAGCGCGAGCACATCGTGCACACACCCGCATCGGTGACCCGCCGCCAGCGCACCTTCGGCTACACCGAGGAGGAGATCCGCATCCTCCTGATGCCGATGGCCAAGAACGGTGCCGAACCGCTGGGCGCCATGGGCTCGGACACGCCCATCGCGGTGCTCAGCGAGCGACCTCGCCTGCTCTTCGACTACTTCACCCAGCAGTTCGCGCAGGTGACGAACCCGCCGCTCGACTCGATCCGCGAAGAGGTCGTGACCTCGATGCGCCTCGGTCTCGGCCCGGAGCGCAACCTGCTGACCGCGACGGCGGAGCACACCCGCCAGGTCATTCTCGACTTCCCGGTCATCGACAACGACGAGCTCGCGAAGATCCAGCACATCGATCCCCACTCGGGTAGTCGCATCACGACGACGATCCGTGGCCTGTACAGGGTCGAAGACGGGCCGCTCGCCATGCAGGAGCGCATCGCCGAGATGTGCCGCGAGGCCGACCAGGCCATCGACGACGGCGCCTCCTTCATCGTGCTCTCCGACAGGGACTCGAACAAGGACCTCGCCCCCGTTCCGTCGCTGCTGATGCTCTCCGCCGTGCACCACCACCTCATCCGCCAGGAGACCCGCATGAAGGTCGGCCTGATCGTGGAGGCCGGTGACGTGCGCGAGGTGCACCACGTGGCGCTGCTCATCGGCTACGGAGCGTCGGCGGTCAACCCGTACCTCGCCATGGAGACCTGCGAGAACCTGGTGCGCAGCGGTCGCCTGACCGGTCTGACCCCCGAGAAGGCGGTCAAGAACGTCATCAAGGCGCTGGGCAAGGGCGTTCTCAAGATCATGTCCAAGATGGGTATCTCGACCGTGTCGAGCTACGCCGGAGCGCAGGCCTTCGAGGCCGTCGGCCTGGGCACCGACTTCGTGCGCGAGTACTTCACGGGCACTACCACCAAGCTGGGCGGAATCGGAATCGACGTCGTCGCATCCGAGAGCGCGTCGCGGCACCGCGCCGCCTACCCCGAAGATGAGGCGGCCTCGGCTCACGAGCCGCTCGCGACCGGCGGCGAGTACCAGTGGCGCCGCGAGGGACCCCCGCATCTCTTCAACCCCGAGACGGTCTTCCGTCTGCAGCACTCGACCCGCAACCGTCGCTACGACATCTTCCGTGACTACACGCGGTTGATCGACGAGCAGGCCGAGAACCTCATGACCCTGCGGGGGCTCTTCAAGCTCCGCAACGGCGCGCGCCCGCCCGTTCCTCTCGACGAGGTCGAACCGATCGAGTCGATCGTCAAGCGATTCTCCACCGGCGCGATGAGCTACGGCTCCATCTCGCAGGAGGCGCACGAGACCCTTGCCATCGCCATGAACTCGATCGGCGCTAAGTCGAACACCGGTGAGGGCGGCGAGGACACCGACCGTCTGCTCGACCCACGCCGGCGCAGCGCGATCAAGCAGGTCGCGTCCGGTCGTTTCGGCGTGACGAGCATGTACCTGACCCACGCCACCGACATCCAGCTGAAGATGGCGCAGGGCGCGAAGCCCGGCGAGGGTGGCCAGCTTCCCCCCACCAAGGTCTACCCCTGGGTTGCGCGCACCCGCCACGCCACGGCGGGCGTCGGGCTGATCTCGCCGCCTCCGCACCACGACATCTACTCGATCGAGGACCTCAAGCAGCTGATCTTCGACGTCAAGCGGGCGAACCCGTTGGCCCGCGTGCACGTCAAGCTGGTCAGCCAGTCGGGAATCGGCGCGGTCGCCGCGGGGGTCACCAAGGCGCTGGCCGATGTGGTGCTCGTCTCGGGCCACGACGGCGGCACGGGCGCGAGCCCGCTGAACTCGCTGAAGCACGCGGGAACCCCCTGGGAGATCGGACTCGCCGAGACGCAGCAGACGCTGATGCTGAACGGCATGCGCGATCGAGTCGTGGTGCAGGTCGACGGCCAGATGAAGACCGGGCGGGATGTCATCATCGGCGCACTGCTCGGCGCGGAGGAGTACGGCTTCGCGACCGCCCCGCTCGTCGTCGAGGGCTGCATCCTGATGCGCGTCTGCCACCTCGACACGTGCCCCGTCGGCGTCGCGACGCAGAACCCCGAGTTGCGAGCACGGTTCACCGGCAAGCCCGAATTCGTCGTGAACTTCTTCGAGTTCCTGGCGCAGGAGGTGCGCGAGTACCTGGCCGAGCTCGGATTCCGCTCACTCGACGAGGCGATCGGTCATCACGAGCTGATCGACATGAACGGCGCGATCGAGCACTGGAAGGCGGACGGCCTCGACCTTAGCCCCATCCTCGTCGGGCCCGACTTCGCCGACGACGAACCGCGCTCGAATCGACGTCAGCAGGACCACGAGCTCGAGAAGCACTTCGACAACCGTCTCATCCACGAATCGCAGTCCGCCCTGGAGTTCGGTGAGCCCGTGGCCATCACGCTTCCGATCCGCAACACCGAGCGCGCGGTGGGCACGATGCTGGGCAACCAGGTCACGCTGAAGCACGGAGAGGCCGGGCTTCCGGAGGGAACCATTCAGGTCACCCTGCTCGGTTCCGCAGGGCAGTCCTTCGGAGCGTTCCTTCCTTCGGGCATCACACTGCGCCTCGAAGGCGACTCGAACGACTACGTCGGCAAGGGTCTCTCCGGCGGACAGATCATCGTCCGGCCCGACCGTCGCAGCGCGTTCGCGGCCGAAGAGAATGTGATCGCCGGAAACGTGATCGGCTACGGCGCGACGCGGGGCAGCATGTTCATCCGCGGCATCGTGGGCGAACGTTTCCTGGTGCGCAACTCCGGCGCGACGGCCGTCGTCGAGGGTGTGGGAGATCACGCGCTCGAGTACATGACCGGAGGTCTCGCGCTCATCCTCGGAGCGACCGGACGCAACCTCGGCGCGGGCATGTCGGGGGGAACCGCCTACATTCACCGTCTGCGCACCGAGAGCGTGAACCGCGACTCGCTCGCGAGCGGCGAATTGACGTTGCTTCCCCTGGGCAGCGCAGACGCGGAGATCGTGCGCGATCTGCTCACCCGCCACGAACTCGAGACAGGATCGACGCTCGCCGCGGCGATGCTGGCCGATTTCGACACGACCGTGACGGAGTTCGTCAAGGTTCTTCCCCGCGACTACGCCGCGGTGCTGGAGACCAGGCAGACGGCCGTCGATGAAGGACTCGACCCCGATGGCGACATCGTCTGGGGACGCATTTTGGAGGTAACCGGTGGCTGATCCCAAGGGATTCCTGAAGGTTCAGGAGCGCGAGCTGCCCAAGAGACGACCGGTCTCGGTGCGGCTCATGGACTGGAAAGAGGTCTACGAGCAGGGCGATCCGTCCGAGCTTCGTCGCCAGGCGGGCCGCTGCATGGACTGCGGCATCCCGTTCTGTCATCAGGGCTGCCCTCTGGGCAACCTGATTCCGGAATGGAACGATCTGATGTTCCGCGGCGAAGGCCGACAGGCGATCGAACGCCTGCACGCCACGAACAACTTCCCGGAATTCACCGGTCGACTCTGCCCGGCGCCCTGCGAGAGCTCCTGCGTTCTGGGCATCAATCAGCCTGCCGTCACCATCAAGCAGGTCGAGGTCTCGATCATCGATCAGGCGTTCGCGAACGGATGGGTGCAGCCGCACCCGCCGGAGCGGCTGAGCGGAAAGACCGTCGCCGTCGTCGGATCCGGCCCTGCCGGCCTCGCCGCCGCCCAGCAGCTGACTCGAGCGGGTCACACCGTCGCCGTATACGAGCGCGACGACCGCATCGGGGGGCTGCTGCGCTACGGCATCCCCGACTTCAAGATGGAGAAGAAGCAGCTCGAGCAGCGGCTCAACCAGATGATGGCCGAGGGCACGCGCTTCCGCGCCGGCATCACCATCGGCGTCGACATCTCCTGGGACGACCTGAGGGCTCGCTACGACGCCGTCATCGTCTGCACCGGCGCCACCGTTCCTCGCGACCTCCCGATTCCGGGACGAGACCTCTCGGGCGTGCACTTCGCCATGGACTACCTCGTGCAGCAGAACAGGCTCGGGGCGGGCGACACCATCGCCGATCAGATCACGGCAGAAGACAAGCACGTCGTCGTTCTCGGCGGTGGCGACACCGGCGCAGACTGCATCGGCACGGCGCACCGCCAGGGCGCGCGTTCCGTGACCAACCTCGCCATCGGCGCTCAGCCCCCGAGCGAGCGTCGCCCCGACCAGCCGTGGCCCACGTTCCCGACCCTGTTCGAGGTCTCCAGCGCCCACGAAGAGGGCGGCGAGAGGCAGTTCCTCGCGACGACGGTCGAGTTCCTGTCGAACGAGTCGGGCGAGGTCCGTGCCATCCGCGTGGCCGAGACCGAATTCATCGACGGACGCCGCGTGCCCAAGGCGGGCACGGAGCGCGAGATCCCGGCCGATCTGGTTCTTCTGGCCCTGGGATTCACTGGCGCGGAGCACACCGAGCTCACCAGCCAGCTGGGCGCCCAGTTCGACGAGCGCGGCACCGTCGGCCGTGCCAGCGACTACCAGACGAGCGTGCCCGGCGTGTTCGCGGCCGGCGACGCCGGTCGCGGTCAGTCGCTCATCGTCTGGGCGATTGCTGAGGGACGTGCTGCGGCGTCGGCCGTAGACGAGTACCTTGAAGGTGCCACGGAACTCCCGTTCCCCGTCAAGCCCACCGACCGCTCGATCTCGATCTAGCCTTCCATCCCGTATTTTCCTTCATCCGATTCAGCCACCGATCCCGATTGCGCCCTGCGTGGGCGCAGAGAACACGGAGTACCACTACACGATGAGACGCGCAAAAATCGTCGCCACCCTCGGCCCGGCAACGTCCAGCTACGAAGACATCCGGGCGATCATCGACGCGGGCGTTGATGTCTGCCGGATGAACCTCAGCCACGGCACCTACGACGTGCACGAGGGCATCTACGCCACCGTGCGCAAGGCCGCTGCAGACTCGGGGCGAGCCGTCGCCGTCCTGGTCGACCTGCAGGGTCCCAAGATCCGCCTGGGAAAGTTCGAGGGCGGGCCGTACTACCTCAGCGAAGGTGACATCTTCACCATCACGATCGACGACGTGCTCGGAACCAAAGAGCTCTCCGGTACGACGTTCAAGGGCCTGCCTCAGGACGTGAAGCCCGGTGACTTCCTTCTGATCGACGATGGCAAGGTCAAGGTCGAGGTCGTCGAGTCAGACGACCGCACGGTCACGACGAAGGTCATCGTTGCGGGCAATGTCTCGAACAACAAGGGCATCAACCTCCCGGGCGTTGCGGTCAACGTGCCGGCCCTGTCGGCGAAAGACGAGGCCGATCTGCGTTGGGGCCTGAAGCTCGGCGCCGACCTGATCGCCCTGTCGTTCGTTCGCGACGCGAAAGACGTCGAGCGTGTGCACGAGATCATGGCAGAGGAGAACCGCCGTGTTCCCGTCATCGCCAAGATCGAGAAGCCGCAGGCGGTCGACAACCTCGAAGAGATCATCGATGCGTTCGACAGCATCATGGTGGCTCGCGGTGACTTGGGCGTCGAGCTTCCCCTCGAGGCGGTCCCGATCGTTCAGAAGCGCGCGATCGAGCTGTCCCGACGCATGGCCAAGCCGGTCATCGTGGCGACGCAGATGCTGGAGTCGATGATCTCGAGCCCGATCCCCACCCGCGCCGAGACGTCCGATGTCGCGAACGCCGTTCTCGATGGCGCAGACGCGGTGATGCTGAGTGGCGAGACCAGTGTTGGCGAATACCCCGTCATCACGGTGCAGACCATGGCCCGCATCGTGGAGTCGACCGAGATCCACGGCCTCGACCGAATCCCCGCGCTCGGCACGAAGCCGCGCACCCAGGGCGGTGCCGTCACTCTGGCCGCCGAAGAGGTCGCCAACTTCGTCGAGGCGAAGTTCGTTGTCGTCTTCACCGAGTCGGGCGACTCCGTGCGCCGCATGTCGCGCCTGCGCTCCAAGATTCCCATGATCGGTCTCACTCCCGAAGAGGGCATCCGCAACCGCATGGCGCTCACCTGGGGTGTCGAGTCCTACCTCACCGAGCGCGTCAAGCACACCGACCAGCTCATGGTGCAGGTCGACGAGGTGCTTCTCGGCAAGGAGCTGGCAGAGTCCGGCGACAAGGTCGTCGTGATCTGCGGATCCCCTCCCGGAAAGTCGGGCACCACCAACGACATGCGCATCCATGTCGTCGGTTCAGCCCACAACCCGTCGAAGCCCGGGGTCGTCGAGAACTAACGACCCGGCTTTCACGAATGCCCCCCTCACGTCGCGCGTGAGGGGGGCATTCCTGCGTGAGGGTGTCATGCCCTACACCTCGGTCCCGCGCCTGGCAATGGCAGGGCGGCGCTCTGTCGCCTCTCATCCATCCGGAATAGTGTCAGCACATGACTGATACATCGAACAACGACGTTCACGGCGGAGCTACACCGGAGAACGCGGCCACCGGCCCAGAAGGCAAGACCATCGGCGACTGGACGGATCTCGGTCGCGAGATGTGGTCGTATCTCACGGGCCGCGGTGCCGCGGTCAACTACAGCTTCGTCGACATGGTCGTCGAAGTACCGCGAGACATCGGCCCCGACGCTCCGAGGGCGACCTGGAAGTTCAACGGCACGCTGAGAATCACGACCAGCGACGACCAGGCGCCGGGCTCAGACCAGCTCCGCTCCTGACGTCATGGCCGCAGCGATCCGTTTCGACATCGACCTGACGTTCCGCCTCGACGGTGACGATGCCATCGAGGGCTCGATCACAGCCGCCGGTTCCACCATCGAGATTCTCGTCTCCCGCCCCGAGGCATTCATCGACCGCACCCGGGCATCGCTGGCGCACGTCCGAGATCTCGCCGGAGGACTCGCCCGGCGGGGGGTGACCGTCCGGCTGTCGGGCCCCGCGGGCATGGTGGGGGAGTTGGGTGCCGTCAAGACCTCGCTCGCCCAACGGGTCGCATCGGGTTCTCCGCACATCAGGCTCGGCAAGACAGGCGTCGTCACGTCGCTTCTGCTGCGACGACCCGATGCCGTGAACCGTGTCGCCTTCCCCCCGGCGACCCTCTTGCCGCTGCTGCCGACATTCGATCGTCGGGCTCGGTTCCGCCCGACCACCACCCATGCGGCGCCGGGAGCCGGGCGCCCTCGCCTGATCTTCGTGATCGGTTCGGAGAACTGGGACGGGTCACCGCCGAAGGAGTTCGAGCTGCTCGACGGAGTGACCGTCATCGGCTCGGGTCCCGATGCCGATCTGCACCTCGACGGGCTCGACCCGGTGCAAGCGACGATCACGCACACGGACGACGACGAGTACACGCTGCGCCTGAACTCCGAGACGGAAGGCGACATCCCTCTTCTCGATCGGGATTCCCCGCGTCGTCCTCTCGCTCGCGTCCTCCGCACGGGTGCGCGCATCGAACTGGGCGAGTGGCGACTGGGGTACTTCCGGGCCGAGTTCGCCGATCACGGGCGGCCGTTCGGCGGCAGGATGGGCGGAGAACTCTCCCGGCAGAAGCCGCAACCGCCTCGTCCGGGTGCACGACACGACGGGGGAGCAGAGCAGTAGCGGCCTGACCGGGATCGGCGCGCATTAACGAAGAGTGGCCCAGGCGAAACGCCTGGGCCACTCTGAGATGGGCTGGAAATGCTCAGCTCATATGCACGCGGGTGTTAGCCCTGACGCGACTTGAACCGGGGGTTGAGCTTGTTGATCACGAGCGTACGCCCGTTACGTCGAACAACCTGCGAACCCTGCATCTTCTTCATCGAACCCAGTGAATTACGTACCTTCATACTGAACTCCTTTCCCTTTGGCAGGTATAACGCTCGAACTCGACCGTTATTCCCGGAGGGACGCGACCGTGCACAGGGGAGAAGCGACGAAGAAAAAGTACCGGTGGTGGGACTCGAACCCACAAGCCCTCACGGACAGCGCATTTTGAGTGCGCCGCGTCTGCCATTCCGCCACACCGGCTCGTTCACGTGCTGGGATCAGAATACCGTAGGCTTGCAGGGTGTCAGACCAAGAATCCACCCCCGTCGCGCCCCGTCGCGTAGTCGTTGCAGAAGACGAATCGCTGATCCGTCTCGATATCGTCGAGATCCTCCGTGACAACGGTTTCGAGGTCGTCGGTGAGGCGGGAGATGGCGAGACCGCCGTCGCACTCGCCACCGAACTGCGCCCCGACCTGGTCATCATGGACGTGAAGATGCCCCAGCTCGATGGCATCTCGGCCGCCGAGCGCCTCAGCAAGGGCCACATCGCGCCCGTCGTGCTGCTCACCGCCTTCAGCCAGAAAGAGCTCGTCGAGCGCGCGACCGAAGCCGGAGCACTGGCCTACGTCGTCAAGCCGTTCACGCCGAGCGATCTGCTGCCCGCCATCGAGATCGCCCTGTCGCGCTACGCCCAGATCATCACGCTCGAGGCCGAGGTCGCCGACCTCGTCGAGCGGTTCGAGACCCGCAAGCTGGTCGACCGCGCCAAGGGCCTTCTCAACGAGAAGATGGGCCTGACCGAGCCTGAGGCCTTCCGCTGGATCCAGAAGGCGTCGATGGATCGTCGCCTCACCATGCACGATGTCGCCCTGGCGATCATCGAGCAGCTCAGCGCCAAGAAGTAGAGCCTGCCCTGTCGTCCAACGGTTCCGCGTTCCGTCGTCGCGCTCAGGCCTCTGCCGAGCCCGACCGACCAATTCGGCGGGCGACCCTGAAGCTCAAGCACGAGGTCCTGCCGGCCAACGCCTCTCTGTTCGCCGCCGATATCGTCACGGTGGCGCGCTCCGTCAGCGGGGTCGAACTCGACTATTCGGTCGTCAGCCTCGATCAGGTCGATGCACTCGTGGCGGGTTTCCGAGCCCAGGGCGTGACCGAAGATCGATTCGCGGAGACGCTTTTCGGCTTCGGCTGTTACGTCGGCGAGGTCATGGTGCGGCACGCGGGCGGCACGTGGACGACCAGCGCCGGGACAGCCCTCGAGGCGTACGCGAGCTTCCCCCTGCTGGTCTCGCTCCCTCCGCAGAACCTCAGCAACCCGATCGGCAAGGTCTTCAAGGCGTTCCGCAACGGCGAGTCTGACAGCGTCGCTCACTTCTACAGAGCGATGACCTCGAACTGACTCAGTTCTTCTTGTCGATGATCATGTTCGTGATGCGGATCGTCGAACAGCGTCGACCCTGATCGTCGTCGATGGCGATCTCGTGCGTCGTGAGGGTGCGTCCCAGGTGGATGGGCGTGCAGACCGCGGTGACCAGACCGCTGCGAGCCGATCGCGTGTGCGAGGCGTTGATCTCGATGCCGACGGCGAGCCGATCGGGGCCTGCATGCAGATTCGCCGACATGGAGCCGAGAGACTCGCCGAGAACGACGTACGCACCGCCGTGCAGCAGATTCGCCGGCTGTCTGTTGCCCTCGACCGGCATGGTGGCGACGGCCCGCTCGAGCGTGAACTCGACGAACTCTATGCCCATCTTCTGCGCCAATTCGCCCGCGCCCCTGTCGCGAATCCAGCCCAGCGCATCCACAGTGTTTTCGGTCATCGTCGCCTTCGAATGCTGGGGCCCGGCCGCCGTCGGAGGTGACTTGTAGGCTGGGGGTCGTGTCGGATTCAGAAAAGCCTACCCTCCTCGTCATCGACGGCCATTCACTCGCGTTCCGGGCGTTCTACGCCCTGCCCGTCGACAGTTTCCAGACTCGCGACGGGCAGCACACGAACGCGATCCACGGCTTCATCGCCATGCTCATCAACCTTCTGAAGGCAGAGAAACCGACCCACATCGCGGTGGCGTTCGACATCTCGCGACATTCGTTCCGCACCCGCGAATACCCCGAATACAAGGGCACCAGGGGCGAAACGCCTCCCGAGTTCAAGGGCCAGATCCCTCTGCTCGAAGAGGCCTTGCACGCCATGAACATCACGACGGTCTCGAAAGAAGACTACGAAGCCGACGACATCCTGGCCACCCTCGCACGCCAGGGAGAAGAGCAGGGCTACCGCGTCTTCGTCGTCTCGGGCGACCGCGACAGCATCCAGCTCATCCGCCCCGACGTCACGCTGCTCTATCCGTCTGCCATGGGCGTCTCGCAACTCACGCGCTACGACGCAGAGAAGGTCTTCGACAAGTACGGCGTGCAACCGCACCAGTACCCCGAGATCGCCGCTCTCGTGGGCGAGACGAGCGACAACCTGATCGGCGTCGACAAGGTGGGCCCCAAGACCGCCGCCAAGTGGATTAACCTGTACGGCAGCCTCGACGCGATCATCGAGCGCAGAGACGAGATCAAGGGCGTCGTCGGCGACAAGCTCCGCGAGCAGTATGCGAACGCCGTGCGCAATAGAAAACTCAATCACCTGCTCACCGACGTCGAGCTGCCGGTCGGCCCGGCAGATCTGGAGCGCAAGCCCATCGACGAGCAGGCTCTCCGCGAGGTGTTCGGCCGGCTCGAGTTCCGCACGCTGCTCGACCGTGTGCTGAAGCTCGACGGGCTGGGTGCTGCACCGGATGCGTCGGCCGCGCAGGGCTCCGCCGATCCCGAGGCGGTTCCCGCCTCGATCACGCCTCCGACTCCGGCCGCGGTGCTCGACGAGGAGCTCGAACTTTGGCTCTCGCGAGCACAGAAGAGCAATCCCGACGGCCTCGCTCTGGCCGTCGAAGAGCAGGGCGGCGTGCCCATCGGCCTGGGCATCGCATCCGCCACCGAAAGCCTCTTCGCCCCGTGGAGCGCAGGCAGTCTCGACTACTCGGCCCTCGAGGCCTGGCTGGCTGGCGACTCGCCGAAGATCATGCACGGAGCAAAAGAGCAGATCAAGACGCTTCGCCGGGCCGGCCTCGCCGTGTCGGGGCTGCGCTTCGATACGACGCTCGCCGCTTGGTTGGTGCGCCCCGACTCCTCGGCCGACCGTTCGCTCGCCGAACTCGTCGATCGCACCCTGGCCGAAGTGCTGCCCACTCCCGACCCGAATCAGCTCGTGCCCGACGACGCGTCCGACGTCGGCCCGGCGACCCACGCCTGGTACATCGCCCGCGTGGCCGCGGCTCAGACGTCGTCGCTCGACGAGCGGACCCTGCGCGTTCTCGGCGAGATCGAGATCCCCACGCTGATGGCGCTCGTCGACATGGAGCTCATCGGCATCACCGTGAGCCACGACGAGCTCTCGCAGCTCTCCGCCGAACTAGCCACTACGGCCACCGGCCTCGCTACAGACGCCTACGAGATCATCGGCGGCGAGATCAACCTCGGTTCTCCCAAGCAGATCCAGGAGGTGCTCTTCGACCGCCTGTCGATGCCGAAGACTCGTGCCACCAAGACGGGCTACTCCACCGACGCCGGTGCCTTGGCCGATCTGCAGGCGTCCAGCCCGCATCCTTTCCTCGGTCTCCTGCTGCAGCACCGTGACGCCACGAAGCTCCGCCAGATCATCGAGACGGTCGACAAGGCCATCGCGCCCGACGGCCGTGTGCACACGCGCTACGTGCAGACCGGTTCGAGCACCGGTCGCATCTCCTCTACAGATCCCAATCTGCAGAACATCCCCGTGCGCGCCGAAGAGGGCCGTCGCATCCGGCACGCCTTTCAGGTGGGCGATGGTTTCGAGACTCTTCTCACAGCCGACTACTCGCAGATCGAGATGCGCATCATGGCGCACCTCTCCGGCGACGAGGGCCTCATCACGGCCTTCACCGAAGGAGAAGACCTGCACCGCTTCGTCGGAGCGCACGTCTTCGGTGTCGAGCCCTCCGATGTGACACCGGCGATGCGCACCAAGGTCAAGGCCATGTCGTACGGTCTCGCCTACGGCCTCAGCGCCTTCGGCCTGTCGAAGCAGCTACGCATCGACTCCAGCGAGGCCAAGAAGCTGATGTCCGACTACTTCGAGCGCTTCGGAGCCGTGCGCGACTTCCTGCGCAACGTCGTGCTGCAGGCGAAAGAAGATGGCTACACCGAGACGATCTTCGGGCGTCGCCGCCCCTTCGCGAACCTCAACAGCGCCAACAGGGTGCTTCGAGACAACGACGAGCGGGCCGCCCTCAACGCCCCGATCCAGGGCACAGCCGCCGACATCATCAAGATCGCCATGATCAACATCGCGAGCGACCTGAAAGAACAGCAGCTCGCATCGCGCATGCTGCTGCAGGTGCACGACGAGCTGGTCTTCGATGTGGCACCGGGTGAGTGGCAGACGCTCTCCGAGATCGTCACCACACGCATGAGTACCGCCGCCGAGCTTCGCGTTCCCCTTGAGGTGCAGGTGGGTCGCGGCGCGAACTGGAACGACGCCGCGCACTGATCGCTCGAGGCGCGGGTCCTCGTCTTCTCGACACCTTTCGGACACCTCCAGGACGCAATCCCGACATCCGAGTCACAGAGACTATCGAGGTGACGACCTCGGCGAGCATCGTATTCTCGTCTTTCACGTCGGCGGCCGACCCGATGCCTCGAGCGTGGTCGAGGTTTCGAGATCAGCTGACGGCACCATCGGAGAGACCCATCGATCACCTCTCCGATCCGCAGGCCGGACCGGTCTGCGTCTGGCGCCTCCTGGCCAGCAACAATCGCGAACTCGGGCGCAGCGCCCTGATCTATCGCTCGTTCGACGACGCGCGCGCCGCCGTGTTCGAGGCTCGACTGGAGCGGCGCGACATCGAGATCCGTTCGGTTCACGGGCCGAATGCTGGCACCCACGGATGGTTCGCCCACGAAGCCGACGCACCGCCGCTGATGACGTGCGGTCGGTGGTACGGCGCCCACGCCGCGAGCGTGGATGCGGCGCAGCACTCGATCGAGGCGTTCTTCGAGGCGACCGTTCTCGCGGAGGGCCACCGGCGGCTGTCTCCGGACAGACGCCGTTCCACCCGAGAGGCGATGTGTGCTCCGAGCGAGATCGTGCGCAGTCGGAGCTCCTAGCTAGGCTGATGGCATGACCGATCTGCCGCAGAAGTCCACACGTACACCGACGGAGATCGACTCGATCGCCGAGGAGTGGGTCGACACCCTTGTCCGACTCGTGCCCACGCTCGGCACGTACATCGGCCGCGTCGAAGCGAACACACGTTTCGGCGATCTGTCTCCGGCGGGCCACGAGCACTATCTGTCGGAGGTGCGACGGGCCCAGGCCCGACTGACGGCAGCCGTGCCGGTCGACGACGTCGACAGAGTCACACAACTCGACCTCGGCGCCTCGCTGCAGCTCGCCATCGAGAGCGCCCAGGCAGGTCTCCATCTGCGAGACCTCAACGTGATCGCCTCGCCGTCTCAAGACATCCGGGAGGTCTTCGACCTCATGCCGGCCGAGACGCCGGGGGACTGGCAGGTCATTGACACGCGACTGCGCGCCGTGCCCGATGCGCTCGAGGGCTATGTCGAGACCCTGCGAGAGGGAATCGCCCGCAACGTCGTGCCCGCGCGACGCCAGGTCGTCGAGGTTCTCGCGCAGGCACGCAAGAACGCGTCCGCCGGCGGATTCTTCGCCGCGCTCGCACACGGCGCTCCGGCCGAGTATGCGACCGAGTCTCTGAAACAGGCGTCTTCGGTGGCGGCGGGCGGCTACAGACGGTTCGCCGACTTTCTCGAGGCCGAGCTGCTTCCCGCCGCGAACCCCGAGGATGCTGTGGGACGCGAGATCTACGCGCTCCGGTCGCGCGAATTCCTCGGCGCCACGATCGACCTCGACGAGACCTACGAATGGGGTCTCGCAGAACTCGCCCGTATGACCCGTGAGCAGGAGGCGATCGCCCAGGAGATCCTTCCTGGCGCGACGGTGCACGAGGCGATCGCCCACCTCGACGCCGACGACTCCCGAAAGCTCCACGGAACGGCTGCTCTGAAAGAATGGATGCAGGCCACGAGTGATCGGGCGGTCGACGAGCTGTCACGAAGCCACTTCGACATCCCCGACGAGATCCGGGCGCTGGAGTGCATGATCGCGCCGACCGACGAGGGCGGCATCTACTACACGGGCCCCACCGACGACTTCTCACGCCCCGGACGCATGTGGTGGTCGGTGCCCGCGGGAGTCACCACCTTCGACACCTGGCGCGAGCTCACCACCGTCTATCACGAGGGGGTGCCCGGGCATCATCTGCAGATCGGACAGGCCGTCTACAACAGGGCCACGCTCAACACCTGGCGCCGCCAACTGGCGGGAACGTCTGGTCACGCGGAGGGATGGGCACTCTATGCCGAACGCCTGATGGAGGAGCTGGGTTACCTCGACGACCCGGCCGACAGATTCGGCATGCTCGACGGCCAGAGGATGAGGGCGGCCCGCGTGGTGCTCGACATCGGCGTGCACCTCGGCAAGCAGCGCCCCGATGGCGAGGGCATCTGGGACGCCGACTACGCGCTGGAGTTCATGCGCGCGAACGTGAACATGGACGACGCGTTCATCCGCTTCGAGGTCAACCGCTACCTCGGCTGGCCTGGTCAGGCCCCGTCGTACAAGGTCGGACAGCGCATCTGGGAGCAGCTCCGAGACGACTACAGGGCGCAGCAGGGCGATGCCTACGACGCCAAGGAATTCCATCGCCGCGCCCTCGACATGGGAGGAGTCGGACTCGACACCCTCCAGAAGTTCCTGCTCACCGAGGGAGGATCCCGATGACGAACACTCCGCCGCCCGGATGGTACCCCGAAGAGAACACCTCCCGCGAGAGGTGGTGGGACGGCCAGAGCTGGAGCGAGATGCGGCGCGATGCCCAGGGAAACACGAACCATTCCGCCCAGGCCGCACCCGCCGGCGCGGGTACCTCAGGGCAGCGCCCACGTCGACGCGTCTGGCCCTGGGTGCTCGGGGGATCGATCCTGGTGGTGGTCGCCGTCATCGCCGCGGCCGTGCTCGTACTCACCAGTGTGTTCTCGTCGATAGAGCGCTCGTCGACCAGCCGATCAGGCACTGAGCAGGCAGGCGGATCGAGTGCACCGGCCGGAACCTCCGGTGACGGTATCGTCGTCGGAGACGGGGGAGACGACGCGGTTCGAGTCGTCACCTACATCGACTACCTCTGCCCGTACTGCGGCCAGTTCGAGTCGACGAACGCCGAGCAGCTTTCCAAGTGGGTGGATTCGGGCCAGGTGGTTCTCGAAGTCCATCCGCTGTCGTTCCTCGACCGCGCCTCGCTCGGCACCGAGTACTCGACCCGTGCCGCGAACGCGGCGGCGTGCGTGACCGATGAGGCCCCCGATCGATTCGAGGCGTTCAGCGCACTCCTCTTCGAGAATCAGCCCCAGGAAGAGACCGAGGGCCTGAGTGACGCCGATCTGATCGACCTGGTGAACGAGGCGGGAGCACTCGACGGCACCGACGTGGCGGACTGCATCGACTCCGGCGAGTTCGACGATTGGGTGACGCAGGCCACGGAACGGGCGCTCAGCGAGCCGGTTCCGAACTCCGACCTCGACAGGATCCAAGGCACCCCCACCGTCATCGTCGATGGAGTGCAGTACGAAGGCAGTCTGACCGACGCACAGGAGTTCGCCGACTTCGTTCTGCCCGGCTCCAAGTAGCCGTCCGAGGTGTTGCCGCGCACCGATCTGCGGGGCTAGAATGACTTGGCACGTTTTGTGCCATCCCATCCGCTCGCCGTCGGCGGAGCAGTCCTGCTCGAAACATCGAACTCGTCTGTCGTCGGCCTGATATTTGTCCATCCTGGAGCATTTACTTTTATGACAATCGCAACGACCGACAGAGTAGCCAAGCAGGTCGCCATCAACGACATTGGCTCGGCAGAAGACTTTCTTGCCGCGGTCGAAAAGACACTGAAGTTCTTCAACGACGGAGACCTCATCGAGGGAACCGTTGTGAAGATCGACCGCGACGAGGTTCTCCTCGACGTCGGGTACAAGACCGAGGGCGTCATCCCCTCGCGTGAGCTTTCCATCAAGCACGACGTCGACCCCACCGAGGTCGTCCAGGTCGGCGATCTGGTCGAGGCCCTCGTTCTTCAGAAAGAAGACAAAGAAGGCCGCCTGATCCTCTCCAAGAAGCGGGCTCAGTACGAGCGTGCGTGGGGAGACGTCGAGAAGATCAAGGACGCCGACGGTGTTGTCACCGGTTCGGTCATCGAGGTCGTCAAGGGTGGACTCATCGTCGACATCGGACTCCGAGGCTTCCTGCCCGCGTCGCTCATCGAGCTTCGTCGCGTGCGCGACCTCACGCCCTACCTGGGCCAGGAGATCGAGGCGAAGATCCTCGAGCTCGACAAGAACCGCAACAACGTCGTTCTGTCGCGCCGCGCCCTGCTCGAGCAGACTCAGTCCGAGAGCCGCACCACGTTCCTCAACAACCTCCAGAAGGGACAGGTCCGCAAGGGCGTCGTCTCGTCGATCGTCAACTTCGGTGCGTTCGTCGATCTGGGTGGAGTCGACGGACTGGTTCACGTCTCCGAACTCAGCTGGAAGCACATCGAGCACGCCTCCGAGGTCGTCGAGGTTGGCCAGGAGGTCACCGTCGAGATCCTCGAGGTCGACCTCGACCGCGAGCGTGTCTCCCTGTCGCTCAAGGCGACGCAGGAAGACCCGTGGCAGGTCTTCGCCCGCACCCACGCCATCGGCCAGGTTGCTCCGGGTAAGGTCACCAAGCTCGTTCCCTTCGGCGCGTTCGTTCGCGTTGCAGAGGGCATCGAGGGACTCGTCCACATCTCCGAGCTGTCGGGCAAGCACGTCGAGCTCGCCGAGCAGGTCGTGTCGGTCGGCGACGAGGTCTTCGTCAAGGTCATCGACATCGACCTCGAGCGTCGCCGCATCTCGCTGAGCCTCAAGCAGGCCAACGAGGGCGTCGACCCCGAGGGCACCGAGTTCGACCCGGCGCTCTACGGAATGCTCACCGAGTACGACGACCAGGGCAACTACAAGTTCCCCGAGGGCTTCGACCCGGAGACGAACGAGTGGCGCGAGGGCTTCGAGACCCAGCGCGAGAAGTGGGAGCAGGACTACGCTGCAGCCCAGGCTCGCTGGGAAGCCCACAAGAAGCAGGTTGCCACGAGCAACGCGGAGGTCGCCTCGGGCGACGGCGCCAGCGCCGGCTCCTCGTTCTCGAGCGAGTCGACCGGAGCCGGCACCCTCGCCGACGACGAGACCCTCGCCGCGCTTCGCGAGAAACTGTCGAGCAGCAACTCCTAAGTTGCACTATGGAACGGCCGTCCTCCGGGGCGGCCGTTCCGTCGTTAAGCCGAGCGCCGTCACCGGCCCGGCTAGCATGGAGCCATGTTCATCGTGGGACTCACCGGCGGAATCGCATCAGGAAAGTCGACAGTGGCGCGTCGCCTCGTCGCTCATGGAGCGATCCATATCGATGCCGATGCGCTCTCCCGCGAGGTGGTGCAAACCGGGACACCCGGCCTGTCCGCCATCGTCGACGACTTCGGCCAGGCCGTTCTGTCGCCGGACGGCTCACTCGATCGGGCCGCGTTGGGAGCGATCGTCTTCGCTGATCCCGACGCCCGCCAGCGCCTCGAGGCCATCATCCATCCCCGGGTGCACGCACGCACGGCCGAGCTGATCGCTGCGGCCTCAGCGGCCGATCCAGCCGCCGTGATCGTCTACGACGTTCCTCTCCTCGTGGAGGCTCGTCGAGAACTGGAATTCGATTTGATCGTCGTCTGCGAGGCTCCCGTCGAGGTGCGAATCGCCAGGCTGCACGAGCACCGTGGCATGCCGCGCGATGAGGCCGAGCGGCGTATCCGGTCTCAGGCGACCGACGAAGAACGCCGCGCGATCGCCGACGTCATCATCGACACGAACGACTCGCTCGAGCGCACTCTCGACCAGGTCGACGAGCTCTGGATCGACCTCATCGCGCGCTCACGGGATCGGGCGAGCGTCTCTTGACCTAGCCGAAGAGCAGGGCAGCCTCGTCGTAGCGGTGCTGCGGAACCGTCTTGAGCTTGCCCAGCGCCTCGGCGAACCCGACCGTGACGATCTCGGTTCCCTTCAGCGCCACCATCTGGCCCCAGGCACCATCGCCGATGATGTCGCTGGCGGCCATGCCGAGGCGCGTCGCGAGAACGCGGTCGTAGGCGCTCGGCACGCCTCCCCGCTGAATGTGACCGAGGGTCGTCGCGCGGGTCTCGATTCCCGTGATCGATTCGATCAGCGGGGCGATGCGTTCGCCGATACCGCCGAGACGCGGCCGGCCGAAGGCATCCAGGCCCCGCTCGGAATGCGGGTCGTCCATGCTGTCGGGCATAAAGCCCTCGGCGACGACGACCAGGGGAGCGCGACCGCGGTCGTAGGCACTCTGGACCCACTCGCACATCTGCTCGACACTGGTCTTCTGCTCGGGAATCAGGATGGCATGGGCACCGGACGCCATGCCCGAGTGCAGCGCGATCCACCCCACGTGACGACCCATGACCTCGGCGACCATGCACCGGCTGTGCGACTCGCCGGTCGTACGCAGTCGATCCATGGCGTCGGTGGCGATCTGCACCGCGGTGTCGAAACCGAAGGTGTAGTCCGTGGCGTCGAGGTCGTTGTCGACCGTCTTCGGTACGCCGACGATCTTGAGGCCGGCGTCGGTCAGGCGCTTCGCCGCGGCGAGGGTTCCTTCTCCGCCGATGGCCATGATCGCGTCGATTCCATGACGCTCCATGTTGGCGGCGATGTTCTCCGGTCCGCCGTTCTCGCCCTCGAACGGATTGGTGCGGCTCGTTCCGAGGATCGTGCCACCCTGCTTGGCGATACCGCGGATATTGTGCCGGGTGAGCTCCATGATGTCGGCGTTCACGACACCCCGCCAGCCGTCCCGGAAACCGACGAACTCCTGGCCGTTGATCTCCGTTCCCTTCAGAACGGCCCCGCGGATGACCGCGTTGAGTCCGGGACAGTCGCCGCCCGAGGTGAGAATGCCGATGCGCATGGCGCCGCTCCTGTTCGAAAGAAATCCGTTTCCACTGCCAGGCAGGGACCAGTGTCACTACCCCGACCTAAACTTATTGCATGGAACCCACCCGCTCCGTCCACCCCTTCGAAGTCGTCAGTGAATACACCCCGAGCGGCGATCAGCCCACCGCCATCGCCGAACTGACGGCGCGAATCAACGCGGGCGAGACCGACGTGGTGCTTCTCGGTGCGACGGGAACGGGTAAGTCGGCGACGACAGCGTGGTTGATCGAGGCGGTGCAACGGCCCACGCTCGTGCTGGCGCACAACAAGACCCTCGCGGCCCAGCTAGCGAACGAGTTCCGCGAGCTCATGCCAAACAACGCCGTCGAATACTTCGTCTCGTACTACGACTACTACCAGCCCGAGGCGTACGTACCCCAGACCGACACCTTCATCGAGAAAGACAGCTCGATCAACTCCGAGGTCGAGCGCCTGCGCCACTCGACCACGAACTCGCTGCTCAGTCGGCGCGACGTGGTCGTGGTCTCGACGGTTTCCTGCATCTACGGCCTCGGCACTCCCGAGCAGTACATGAACGCGATGATCGCTCTGCAGGTCGGTCAGCGCATCGACAGAGACTGGCTCATCCGCAAATTCGTCTCGATGCAGTACAACCGCAACGACATCGACTTCTCCCGCGGCAATTTCCGCGTACGCGGCGACACGATCGAGATCATTCCCCAGTACGAAGAGTTGGCGATCCGCATCGAGATGTTCGGCGACGAGATCGAGGCGCTCTACAGCCTGCACCCGCTCACCGGCGATATCGTGCGCAAGCTCGATTCCGTCTCCGTCTTCCCCGGGTCGCACTACGTCACCGACACCGACGTGATGCAGCGCGCCATCGGCACGATTCAAGACGAACTCGAACTGCGCGTGGGCCAGCTCGAGAAAGAGGGCAAGCTGCTCGAGGCCCAGCGCCTGCGCATGCGCACCACCTTCGATCTCGAGATGATGCAGCAGATCGGATTCTGCTCGGGCATCGAGAACTACTCGTGGCACATGGACGTGCGTCCGCCCGGAGCCGCGCCTCACTGTCTGCTCGACTACTTCCCCGACGACTTCCTCGTGGTCATCGACGAGTCCCACGTCACGGTTCCCCAGATCGGAGCCATGTACGAGGGCGACTCGTCGCGCAAGCGCACGCTGGTCGACCACGGATTCCGCCTGCCGAGCGCCCTCGACAACCGTCCGCTCAAGTGGCCCGAGTTCAAAGACAGGGTAGGTCAGACGGTCTACCTCTCGGCTACTCCCGGCAAGTACGAGATGGGCATCGCCGACGGTGTCGTGCAGCAGATCATCCGCCCCACGGGCCTGATCGATCCCGAGATCGTCATCAAGACGTCCACAGGTCAGATCGACGACCTGCTCGAGGAGATCCGGCTGCGAGCGGGTCGAGACGAGCGCGTTCTCGTCACCACGCTCACGAAGAAGATGGCCGAAGAGCTCACCGACTTCCTGGGCGAGCACGGGGTCAAGGTGCGCTATCTGCACGCTGACGTCGATACTCTGCGACGAGTCGAGCTGCTCACCGAACTGCGCGCTGGGCTCTACGACGTTCTCGTGGGCATCAACCTGCTGCGTGAGGGCCTCGACCTTCCCGAGGTGTCGCTCGTCGCCATCCTCGACGCCGATAAAGAGGGATTCCTGCGCTCGTCGACCTCGCTCATCCAGACCATCGGTCGAGCTGCACGAAACGTGTCGGGTCAGGTCATCATGTACGCCGACAAGGTCACCGACTCCATGGCCTTCGCGATCAGCGAGACCACCCGCCGTCGTGAGCTGCAGGTCGCGTACAACACCGAACACGGCATCGACCCGACGCCTCTGCGCAAGCGCATCGCCGACATCACCGAGGTTCTGGCGAGAGAGGGTGCCGATACCGCCCAGCTGCTCGCTGGCCGCGACGGCTCCAAGAAGAAGTCGCCGACTCCGAATCTGCGCCGCGAGGGCATCGCCGCCGAGGGTGCGAACCAGCTCGAGGCCATCATCGCCGATCTCAACGAGCAGATGCTCCAGGCCGCCGGTGAGCTCAAGTTCGAGCTCGCGGCGCGCCTGCGCGACGAGCTGGGCGACCTCAAGAAGGAGCTGCGTCAGATGTCGGCCGCCGGTCACCTGTCGTGAACCGAGAGAGTGTGCCGGTGGCGACGGCGTCGAGCACGCTGCCCGTCTTCGAGGCCTAGCACAAGACCGGGGGAGCGCACGCCGTCAGCGGAACCGGGACCGAGTGTCGGTGGCCGCACATAGACTTTCGAGGTGTCAGTTTCGAAGGTAGATTCCTCTAACGTCCTCAGCGTCCATGGCGCCCGTGTCCACAATCTTCAAGACGTGAATCTCGAGATCCCTCGAGACTCGCTGGTGGTCTTCACGGGCCTCTCAGGATCGGGCAAGTCCTCTCTCGCCTTCGACACGATCTTCGCCGAGGGGCAGCGGCGCTACGTCGAGTCGCTCTCGGCCTATGCCCGGCAGTTCCTCGGGCAGGTCGACCGCCCCGACGTCGACTTCATCGAGGGTCTCAGTCCCGCCGTGTCGATCGACCAGAAGTCGACCAACCGCAACCCGCGGTCGACCGTCGGTACCATCACCGAGATCTACGACTACATGCGCCTGCTCTGGGCACGCATCGGCATCCCGCACTGCCCGATCTGCGGCGAGCAGATCAAGTCGCAGACCGTTCAGCAGATCGCCGATCAGCTCATGGAGCTCGAAGACGGCATCCGCTACCAGGTCGCCAGCCCGGTCGTCTCGCAGAAGAAGGGCGAGTTCGTCGACCTCTTCAAAGAGCTGGCCGCCGGCGGATACTCGCGCGCGCTGGTCGACGGCGAGGTCGTGCAGCTGAACGATCCGCCCAAGCTCAAGAAGCAGATCAAGCACGACATCTCGGTGGTCATCGACCGCTTGGTCGCGGGTCCCGACATCCTGAGCCGTCTCACCGACTCCCTCGAGACGGCACTGCGCCTCACCGATGGTCTGGTGCAGATCAACTACGTCGACTCCGAGGGCCCGGATGCCTGGCAGACGTTCTCCGAGAAGCTCTCGTGCCCCAACAACCACCCCATCGCTCTCACCGAGATCGAACCGCGCACCTTCTCGTTCAACGCACCGTTCGGAGCATGCCCCGAGTGCTCCGGACTCGGCACACGCATGTCGGTCGACTCCGACCTCCTCCTCGGCGACCCCGACCTGAGCATCGCCGAGGGTGTCATCGTTCCATGGACGACCCAGGGCAAGGGTCTCTTCAGCTACTACGAGAAGCTGTTGCACGGCCTCTCACGCGACCTCGACTTCTCGCTCAAGACCCCCTGGGGCAAGCTCAGCGACGAGGTTCAGAACGCCGTTCTCCGCGGCAACAACTTCGAGGTCAAAGTCCGGTGGAAGAACCGGTACGGCCGCGAAGTGAGTTACTCGTCCGGCTTCGAGGGCGTCGTTCCCTACATCGAACGGCAGTTCCTGCAGGCCGAGACCGACACGCAGCGTGCGCGCTGGTCGGAGTTCCTCCGCGAGATCCCCTGCCCCGTCTGCAACGGGAAGCGGCTGAAGCCCGAGGTCCTGGCTGTCACCGTCAACGGCCGCAGCATCGCCGATGTCACCGACATCTCTCTGACCGACGCCCAGGAGTTCATGCACGACGTGGTCCTTACCGACCGCGAGGCCGCGATCGCTGCCCAGGTGCTGCGCGAGATCAGGCTGCGCCTCGACTTCCTCATCCAGGTCGGCCTCAACTACCTCAACCTGGCCCGCGCGGCCGCATCGCTCTCCGGCGGCGAGGCCCAGCGCATCCGGCTGGCGACCCAGATCGGTTCGGGTCTCACGGGTGTCCTCTACGTGCTCGACGAGCCGTCGATCGGCCTGCATCAGCGCGACAACCGCCGACTCATCGAGACTCTCGTCAAGCTGCGAGATCTCGGAAACACGCTGATCGTCGTCGAACACGACGAAGACACGATCCGAACGGCCGACTGGGTCGTCGACATCGGACCAGGTGCTGGCGTGAACGGCGGCAAGGTCGTGCACTCAGGGTCGTACGACGCCCTCCTGGCGAACACAGAGTCGCTCACGGGCGACTACCTCTCGGGGCGTAAAGAGATCGAGGTGCCCGCGACCCGTCGACCGATCGACCCGGATCGGCTGATCACCGTCGTCGACGCCGAGGCGAACAACCTGCGCAAGGTCACCGTCGACTTCCCGCTCGGCACCTTCGTCGCCGTCACCGGCGTCTCCGGTTCGGGCAAGTCGTCGCTGGTGAACGACATCCTCTACCGGGTGCTCGCGAACAAGCTCAACGGAGCCCGAAAGATCCCCGGCAAGCACAAGCGCGTCACCGGTCTCGAGAATCTCGACAAGGTCGTGCACGTCGATCAGAACCCCATCGGCCGCACCCCGCGCTCGAACCCGGCGACCTACACCGGAGTCTTCGATCGCATCCGCAATCTCTTCGCCGACACGGCCGAGGCGAAGGCCCGCGGCTACCTGGCCGGCCGGTTCAGCTTCAACGTCAAGGGCGGCCGCTGCGAGGCCTGCTCTGGTGACGGAACGATCAAGATCGAGATGAACTTCCTTCCCGACGTCTACGTCAAGTGCGAGGTCTGTGGGGGAGCACGCTACAACCGTGACACCCTCAGCGTGCACTACAAAGGCAAGAGCATCTCCGAGGTGCTCGACATGCCGATCGCCGAGGCGGCGGAGTTCTTCGAGCCGATCGGCGCCATTCACCGCTTCCTCAAGACGCTCGTCGACGTCGGCCTCGGCTACGTGCGACTCGGGCAGAGCGCCACGACGCTGTCGGGAGGCGAGGCGCAGCGTGTGAAGCTCGCCACAGAGCTGCAGAAGCGCTCCAACGGACGCACGGTCTACGTGCTCGACGAGCCCACCACCGGACTGCACTTCGAAGACGTGCGCAAGCTCCTCCTCGTGCTCGGCAGCCTGGTCGACAAGGGCAACACGGTCATCGTGATCGAGCACAACCTCGACGTCATCAAGAGCGCCGACTGGCTGATCGATATCGGGCCGGAGGGAGGCGCCGGCGGCGGTCGCATCCTGGCAACGGGAACGCCGGAGCAGCTGGCCAAGGTGAAGAAGAGCCACACCGGTTTCTTCCTCAAGGAGATCCTCGGGGCGAAGTAGACATGGCACGAACCTCTCCAGACACGGTTCCCTATCGCCCGAAAGCGGGGGAGATCCCCACCCAGCCCGGGGTGTACCGGTTCCGAGATGCAACCGGGCGGGTGCTCTACGTCGGCAAGGCGCAGAATCTACGCGCTCGACTGAGCAACTATTTCGCACCGCTGCGCAGTCTGCACGAGCGCACCCGTCGCATGGTCACCACGGCCGCCTCGGTCGAGTGGACCGTCGTGGGCAGCGATGTCGAGGCCCTGCAGCTCGAGTACACGTGGATCAAGGAGTTCGACCCGCCGTTCAACGTCAAGTTCCGCGACGACAAGACCTATCCGTTCATGGCCATCACGCTCGCCGACGAGGCTCCGCGTGTCATCGTCACCCGCAACACCCGTATCCCGGGCGCCCGATACTTCGGCCCGTACCCCAAGATCTGGGCGGTTCGCGAGACGATCGAGCTCATGGTCAAGGCCTTTCCGATCCGCACCTGCTCCGACTCGAGCTACAAGAAGGCCATGCAGACCGGGCGACCGTGTTTTCCCGGTCAGATCGGTCGCTGCGGCGGACCCTGCTCGCACAAGGTGACGGTCGAGGAGCACAGGGCCATCGTCGATGACTTCGTGGCGTTCATGGCCGGGGGAGACAACCGGTTCGTCACGGACGTGACCCGCAAGATGAAAGAGGCAGCCACCCAGCAGCGCTACGAGGCGGCCGCGACCTACCGCGACCAGCTCCAGGCGCTCGAGGCCGTTCTCGAGAAAAGCGCCGTCGTGCTCAGCGACAACCTCGACACCGATCTGTTCGGCGTCGAGCACGACGAGCTCGCGGCGGCCGTGCAGCAGTTCATCGTCCGAGGCGGCCGCATCCGCGGTGTGCGCGCCTGGGTCGTCGACAAAGAGCTCGATCTCACCACGGCGGAGCTCGTCGACTCCATCCTGCAGGCCGCATACGACGGCACGACCGTGCCGCCGCGCGAGATCATCGTGCCCGAGTTGCCCGAAGACAAGGCCGAACTCGAGACCTGGCTCGGAACGCGCCGAGACAAGGGCAAGGTCAGCCTGCGCACCGCCCAGCGAGGCGAGAAGGCGGCGTTGATGCAGACGGCCAGGGTCAACGCCATGAACGCGCTTCAGCTCTACAAAACCAGACGCAGCGCCGACTTCGTCGCTCGAAGTCAGGCCATGACCGACATTCAAGACGCACTCGGCATGCCGGATGCTCCGCTGCGCATGGAGTGCTTCGACGTCTCGCACCTGGGCGGCACGAACATCGTCGCATCCATGGTGGTCTTCGAAGACGGGCTTCCCCGAAAAGACCAGTACCGCCGCTTCACGATCGCCGAGTCCACAGACGACACCGATTCCATCCACCAGGTCGTCACTCGCCGCCTCGCGTATCTGCGCGAGGGAACCGAGCGCAGTGAGTCAGACTCCGCCTCCAAGAAGTTCTCGTACCCGCCGAACCTCCTCGTGGTCGACGGAGGCCAGCCGCAGGTGCAGGCCGCCGCTCGTGCCCTCCGCGAGTCCGGCGTCGAGGGCATCTTCCTCTGCGGTCTCGCCAAGCGACTCGAAGAGATCTGGCTGCCCGACAGCGACTTCCCCGTCATCCTGCCGCGCGGCAGCGAGGCGCTCTTCATGCTGCAGCGCCTTCGCGATGAGGCTCACCGTTTCGCGATCATCCATCAGCGCACGAGGCGCAAGCGCGACATCGCCTCGGTTCTCGGCGAGATACCGGGCCTCGGCCCGAGCAGGGTCAAGCGGCTTCTCACGCACTTCGGCTCGGTGTCGCAACTGCGTCAGGCGAAACCGGATGCGATCGCCGCCGTTCGCGGCGTCGGTCCCGGGCTGGCGCAGACGGTCTTCGCGCACCTTCACCCAGACTCTGCGGCTCCGGTCGACGAGCCCCGCCGGTAGGCTAGACGTTCACCCGACTGCTGAAGAAGAAGAAGGCGACCCCATGACTGACGATCCACTTCCGCAAGAAGTGCTGATAGTCACAGGGATGTCGGGGGCCGGCCGCTCGACGGTCGCGAATGCCCTCGAAGACCTGGGCTGGTACGTCGTCGACAACCTGCCGCCGCAGATGCTCCGGCCTCTGGTCGATCTCGCCGAGAAGGCCGGATCGACGCTTCCTCGAATAGCCGCCGTCGTCGACGTGCGTGGACGCGATTTCTTCGGCGATCTGCAGGAGATCATCCACTCGCTCCGCGATGGAAGCCAACTCCGCGTGCTGTTCCTCGAGGCGACCGATTCGGCCCTCGTCAGGCGATTCGAGCAGGTGCGACGTCCGCATCCCCTGCAAGGCGATGGCACGCTGCTCGACGGCATCGAGCGCGAAAGAGTGCGACTGCACCCCATCCGCGAGTCCAGCGACATGGTGATCGACACCTCCGACCTCAACATCCATCAGCTGGCCACACGCATCGCCGAAGGCTTCTCGACCACGGATACCCCCGGCGTCCAGGTCACGCTGATGAGCTTCGGGTTCAAGTACGGCACCCCGACCGACGTCGACTCCATCGCCGATGCCCGCTTCCTGCCGAACCCGTTCTGGATCCCCGAACTGCGTGCCCACACGGGGCTCGACCCCGAGGTCAGCGACTACGTGCTCGCGCAGGAGGGGGCACCGGAGTTCCTCGAGTCCTACGCAGAATCCCTCAAGCCCGTTCTCGCCGGCTATCAGCGCGAGAACAAACGACACGCCACCATGGCCATCGGGTGCACGGGCGGAAAACACCGCTCCGTGGCCCTCACTCGAGCGCTCGCCACTCGGCTCGCGTCCTACCCGGGTGTCGTCGTCAACGTCAAGCATCGCGACCTCGGTCGCGAATAACACCGGCCGCCGCCTCGGGACGCCACAAGCATCCCGCGCGACATCGGCCGCACGAACGAATGGATAGAGATTGGCTCTCACTGCCGATGTCAAAGAAGAACTGACCCGCGTCGTCGCCAAGAAGACGACGCTGAGGGCCGCCGAGCTGGCGACGATTCTGCGTTTCTCCGGTGGCCTCCATCTGATCTCGAACCGCATCGCAATCGAGTCGGAGCTCGACACCCCAGACCTGGTGAAGCGCGTGCGCCGCGACCTCGCAGAGCTCTACGGAATACGCGGCGAGGTCTCTCACGTCTCGGCATCGGGCAGCAAGCGCACGGGCACGTATCTCGTGCGGGTCATCGACGGCGGCGAGACGCTCGCCAGGCAGACCGGGTTGCTGGATGCGCGTCGTCGGCCGATCCGCGGCCTCCCGAACCGGCTCACGACAGGCTCGCAGGAGGAACTCTCCGCCGTCTGGCGGGGCGCGTTCCTGGCGAACGGCACTCTCACGGATCCGGGCAGATCAGCGGCTCTCGAGATCACCTGCCCCGGCAACGAATCCGCCATGGCCCTGGTCGGAGCCGCCGCACGGCTCCACGTGCAGGCGAAGGCGCGAGAGGTCAGGGGAGTGCACCGTGTCGTCATCCGCGACGGCGAGGCGATCGCCCGCATGCTCTCTCTGATGGGCGCAGCCGATGCGGTCTCCCGGTGGGAAGACCTACGGCAGCGCCGCGAGGTGCGTGCGACGGCGAACAGGCTCGTCAACTTCGACGACGCCAACCTCCGACGCTCGGCGCAAGCGGCCGTGGCGGCATGCTCCCGGGTGGAGCGCGCGCTCGAGATCCTCGGGCCGGATGTTCCGCCCCACCTCAAGTACGCCGGGGATCTGCGTCTGAACTTCCGAGACTCGAGTCTCGACGAGCTGGGGCACCACGCCGATCCGCCCATGACGAAGGATGCGATCGCTGGGCGCATCCGGCGTCTGCTCGCGATGGCCGACAAGCAGGCGAGCGATCTCGGCATTCCCGGTACCGACGCGAACCTCCCGCCCGATCTCGACGACTGACAGATTCATCCGTCAGATACCGAGACGACAGGAAGTTTTCAGGGCCCTGTCCGTTGACCTCAGTAGACTGATCAGGTCACTCACAGCCGTCCGGATTCTCCGAACGGCGCCTTATTCGAGGAGATATCAATGGCTGAATACACCCTTCCAGAGCTCGCGTACGATTACTCGGCGCTCGAGCCCAGCATCAGCGCCACCATCATGGAGCTGCACCACTCCAAGCACCACCAGGCTTATGTGACCGGCGCGAACACCGCGCTCGCTCAGCTTGCCGAAGCCCGTGACTCCGAGAACCTCGGCGCGGTCAACAAGCTCGAGAAAGACCTCGCCTTCAACCTCGGCGGCCACGTCAACCACTCGATCTTCTGGACGAACATGTCTCCCAACGGGGGAGACAAGCCCGTCGGCGAGCTCGCCGCGGCCATCGATGACTTCTTCGGCTCGTTCGACAAGTTCCAGGCGCACTTCACCGCCACCGCCCTGGGCGTCCAGGGATCGGGATGGTCGGTGCTCGCCTGGGACAGCATCGGTCAGCGCCTGATCATCCAGCAGTTCTTCGACCAGCAGTCGAACTTCGCTGCCGGAACCGTGCCCCTTCTGATGCTCGACGTCTGGGAGCACGCGTACTACATCGACTACAAGAACGTACGCGCCGATTACGTCAAGGCGTTCTGGAACATCGTCGACTGGCAGAACGTCGCCACGCGCTTCGAGACGGCCCGCGAAAAGACCTCGGGCCTCCTGCTACTGTCGTAGCGACGACGGCGTGCCGGGCCTCACGGCCCGGCGCGCCCTCAGTTTCACCCACCCAGCCCCGCGGGGCCACACGATTCATGGAGAACTTCACGTGTCTGTAAAGATCGGTATCAACGGCTTCGGTCGTATCGGGCGTAACTACTTCCGCGCAGCCCTGGCCAAGGGCAGCGAGCTCGAGATCGTCGCGGTCAATGACCTCACCGACAACAAGGCCCTCGCGCACCTCCTCAAGTACGACACCATCACGGGTCGTCTCGATGCAACGGTGGAACTCGACGGCGACAACATCATCGTCAACGGCAAGCCGATCCTCGTGCTCGCCGAGCGCGATCCCGCCGACCTGCCCTGGGGCGAACTGGGAGTCGACATCGTCATCGAGTCGACCGGTCGTTTCACGAAGTCCGAAGACGCCCGCAAGCACATCGCCGCCGGCGCGAAGAAGGTCATCGTCTCCGCCCCCGCAACGGGCTCAGACGTGGCGACGCTGGTTCTCGGAGTCAACGAGGGTACGTACGACCCCGCCATCCACGACATCATCTCCAACGCATCGTGCACCACGAACTGCCTGGCCCCGCTGGCCAAGGTCTTCATGGACAACTTCGGCATCGAGCGCGGCCTGATGACCACGGTTCACGCGTACACCGCCGATCAGAACCTGCAGGACGGCCCGCACAGCGACCTGCGTCGCGCCCGCGCCGCAGCCGCGAACATCATCCCGACCTCGACCGGTGCTGCCAAGGCCCTCGGTCTCGTCATCCCCGAGCTGGTCGGCAAGCTCGACGGCTACGCCCTCCGCGTTCCGGTCATCACCGGCTCGATCACCGACCTCACGGTCGAGACCAGCTCCACGGTCACCGTCGAGCAGGTCAACGAGGCCTACAAGAACGCGGCCAACGGTGAACTCAAGGGAATCCTGTCGTACACCGAAGACCCCATCGTCTCGAGCGACATCCAGGGCGACCCGCACTCGTCGATCTTCGATGCCGGCCTGACCAAGGTCATCGGCAACCAGGTGAAGATCGCTTCGTGGTACGACAACGAGTGGGGTTACTCCAACCGTCTCGTCGACATCACCGAGTACGTCGCCGACCGCCTGTAATACGAGGAATCCACTGTGACTCTGCGCACTCTGGATTCGCTCGGCTCCCTCACGGGAAAACGCGTCCTCGTTCGGTGTGACCTCAATGTTCCGTTGAAAAACGGGGTCATCACCGACGACGGGCGCGTTCGAGCGTCTCTGGCAACCATCAACGCCCTGGTCGATCAGGGCGCCCGGGTAATCCTCCTCAGCCACCTCGGTCGGCCTGACGGTGCACCCGATCCCCAGTACAGCCTCGAGCCGGTCGCTCAGCGCCTCTCGGAGCTTCTCGGCACATCCGTCGCTTTCGCCGCCGACACTGTCGGAGCGAGTGCTCGCAAGGCTGTGGATTCGCTCGCCGACGGCGACGTCGTTCTGCTCGAGAACCTGCGATTCAACCCCGCCGAGACCAGCAAGAACGAAGACGAGAGAGCATCGTTCGCTGAGCAGCTCGCCGAGTTCGGCGATGCCTTCGTCTCCGATGGTTTCGGCGTGGTCCACCGCAAGCAGGCGAGCGTCTACGAACTCGCGTCCGCACTTCCCAGCGCGGCGGGCCTGCTCATCGCAGCTGAGCTCGAGGTCCTCGAGAAGCTCACCGAGAACCCGACTCGGCCCTACACCGTCGTGCTCGGTGGCTCGAAGGTCTCCGACAAGCTCGGCGTCATCGGTCACCTGCTCCCCAAGGTCGACACTCTGCTCATCGGCGGGGGAATGCTCTTCACCTTCCTCGCAGCGCAGGGATTCCGCGTCGGCGGCAGCCTGCTCGAAAGCGATCAGATCGAGACGGTGAAGGGCTACATGGCCGAGGCGAAGGAGCGCGGTATCCGTATCGTTCTCCCGACCGACGTCGTCGTCGCATCGAAGTTCGGCGCCGACGCGGAGCACACCGTCACGAGTGCGGAGTCGATCGAAGAGACGCCGTTCGGTCAATCCGGGTTGGGGCTCGATATCGGTCCTGAGACGGGGGCGGAATTCGCGCGCATCATCGCCGAATCCAAGACCGTCTTCTGGAACGGGCCCATGGGTGTCTTCGAGCTCGCTCCGTTCGCGGAGGGCACGAGAGCAGTCGCTGAAGCTCTGACCCGCGTCGACGGCCTGGGTGTCGTCGGTGGCGGCGATTCGGCGGCCGCCGTGCGAGCCCTCGGTTTCCGCGACGATCAGTTCGGCCATATTTCAACTGGTGGCGGTGCAAGTCTCGAGTTCCTCGAGGGCAAGCGCCTGCCCGGACTGGAGGTCCTCGGATGGTAACCAACAGAACACCGCTCATCGCGGGAAACTGGAAGATGAACCTCGATCATCTGCAGGCGATCGCTTTTGTGCAGAAGCTCGCCTGGAGCCTGAAAGATGCCGGACACAACTTCGCCGACGTCGAGGCAGCCATCTTCCCGCCGTTCACCGACCTGCGGAGCGTTCAGACTCTCGTCTCGGCCGACAAGCTCGAGCTCGCGTACGGCGCGCAAGACGTGTCTCAGCACGCGAGTGGCGCGTTTACCGGAGAGATCTCCGGTGCGTTCCTCAGGCAGCTCGACTGTCGCTACGTGATCATCGGACACTCCGAGCGTCGGACTCTCCATGCAGAGACCGACGAGATCGTCGCAGCGAAGACGGCCGCAGCGATCACGAACGGTATCGTTCCGATCATCTGCGTCGGCGAGACGGCTGACGACCTCGAGAAGCACGGGCCGTCCGCGGTTCCGGTCGCGCAGCTCACTGCGGCGTTGTCCTCCCTGAAGTCGGCGTCCGACATCGTGGTCGCCTACGAGCCCGTCTGGGCCATCGGGTCGGGTCAGGCGGCGACGCCGGAGCAGGCTGAGGCCGTCTGCGCCGCGCTGCGGGGTGTCATCGAGTCCACGCTCGGCTCAGACGTCGCAGCCAAGACCCGGATCCTCTACGGCGGATCGGTCAAATCGACGAACATCGGCGGATTCATGAAGCAGCCGAACGTCGACGGAGCCCTCGTGGGCGGCGCGAGCCTCGACATCCCCGAGTTCGCGAGCATCATCCGTTACCAGAAGCACGCGTTCTAAGCACGCTCTGAGAGGCCGGTCCGTGAGGGCCGGCCTTTCGCATGCCGCTGCACGTCATGGTGCGTCGCACCGGCAACGTACAGCTATAATTGACGTTGGTCTGGCTTCACACCGGTCGACCATCATCCTCGAGAGGTAATTCGTGCAGATCCTTCAGGTCGTTCTACAGGTGCTGCTCGGTATCACGAGCCTCCTTCTGACCCTCCTCATCCTCCTTCACCGCGGACGCGGTGGAGGCCTGTCCGATATGTTCGGCGGAGGCGTCACCTCCAATCTGGGTGCATCCGGTGTCGCGGAGCGCAACCTCAACCGCATCACCGTCATACTCGGCCTTGTCTGGGTCACGTGCATCGTGGTCCTCGGGCTCATCACCAAATTCGATTCCGGAATCTAGGAGAACCTCGTGGCTTCAGGCGGCAGTGCAATTCGTGGGTCCCGGGTGGGCGCAGGCCCGATGGGCGAGCAGGATCGGGGCTTCCACGCCGATCGCATCAAGGTGTCCTACTGGGATGCCTTGGGCAATGAGACAGTCAAGTACTTCGCGGCGACGCTGCCCGAAGAAGAGATTCCCGAGACCATCGACTGCCCGTCGTCTGGTCTTCCGGCCGGTCGTGACAAAGAGAATCCGCCGTCCGTCGTCAAGCTCGAGCCCTACAAGACTCACCTCGCGTACGTCAAAGAGCGTCGTACCGAAGAAGAAGCCGCACAGCTTCTCGAGGACGCGCTGATGCAGCTCCGCGCAAGGCGCGGCACGACGACCGCCTGATCCTCGCTCAGACGACATAGACAACGACGAAGCCCCCTGGCACTGCCAGGGGGCTTCGTCGTTGTCGAACGTTGATCAGTAGTACGTCGGAGTGATCAAGTACTCCGGCACCTCGGATGCGGCATCCTTGTCGACGAAGAACACCGTGCGGCGACGTCCTTCGGCACCGGCCACAGGTACTTCGTCAGTGCTCGCGCCGGCGAGAGCCAGTCCGAGTGCCGACGCCTTGTCCGATCCTGCCAGAACCAACCAGATGCGATCCGAGGATCGAATGACAGGCAGGGTGAGGCTGAGACGCAGCGGCGGCGGCTTGGGGGATTCCCGCACGGCGACCACTGTCGCGTTGGTCACCCGCACCGCCTCCTGGCCGGGGAAGAGCGACGCGATGTGTCCATCCGGGCCGACGCCGAGGAAGGTGATGTCGAACTTGGGATAGTCGTTGCCGTCGCCCGCTTCGAGGAGCTCGAGAGCGTAGGTCGCCGCCGCCTCGTCGATGTCGGCGATGTCGTCGCTCGACGGGAACGGATGCACCTGGGAGGCCGGAACGTCGATGTGATCGAGTAGGGCCTCGCGCGCCTGCAATTCGTTGCGCTCGGGGTCGTCGCGGGCGACGAATCGCTCGTCACCCCACCAGAAGCTCACCCGGTTCCAGTCCACGCTGTCGCGGGCCGGAGAGGCGTTGATCGCCGCGAGGACCGCCGTTCCCACGGAGCCGCCCGTCAGAACCACGTTCACGGCGTCACGATCTTCGAGCAGATCGATGATCTTGGTGATGAATCGCGCCGCCACCGACCCCGACAGAGAGGCCTTGTCGGGATGGATCAACACACGGCGTTCGTTCGTCATCGCTCAGCTCACCTCTGCCGTCGTGTTTTCAGAGTCGGTGGCCGTGCCGGAATCCGGTTCGCCGAGCTCGAGGACACCCCGGGTCAACACCTCGCCGTACAGGTCGTCGGGGTCGAGCCGACGCAGTTCTTCTGCCAGGCAGTCCCTGAGCGACCGGCGGGGGAGAGCCAGGTCGTGCAGCGGCTGGTTGGGCTGCACCAGCGTCGCCACGTTCGGCACCGAGCGTTCGAGTTCGATGACTCCGGACGAACGGGAGAGCTTCACCCCGTGGATACCGCTGGATCCGTTGGCGCGAGAGGAGATCCCGTAGTCGACGGGAACCTGGAGCTGATGACGCAACCACGCCGCCAGCAGGAGGGTCGACGGCGAATCCGACGCACCCGAGACCTCGATGGCCGTCACGGGCTCGAAGGGAGGCTGGTCGAGAACGGCCGCGAGCTGCGCACGCCAGAGAGTGAGGCGCGTCCAGGCGAAGTCCGTGTCTCCGGGGGAGTAGTTCGACGAGAGCGTGCGGAGCGTCTCGTTCGGGTTGCTGCTGTTCGAGGAATCCGTGATGCGGCGCTGTGCGATGCGGCCGAGATCGGATGTCGACGGAGACTCGGGCGCGTCGCCCGGCCACCACACGACCACGGGAGCATCGGGCAGGAGCAGACCCGTGACGAGGCCCTCCTCGTCGCTCGACGCGGCGCCGTAGGCCTTCAACAAGATGACCTCGCTCGCGCCCGCGTCACCGCCCACGCGGATCTGCGCATCCAGGCGAGCGCCGCGACCCGATTTCACGCCGTCGTCGGCGTCGGTCGACACCACGATGACGCGCATGGGGTGCTCGCGAGAGGCGTCATTGGCCGCCTCGATGGCGTCCTCCTCCTGGCCGAGAGCGGTGCGGATGACGAGCGTCAGCACGCGGCCGAGAGCGACAGCGCCGCCCTCCTCGCGAATCTTGACGAGGGCCTTCGAGACCTTGCTTGTATTGGTATCGGGCAGATCGACGATCATGGTCGTCTCCAGGTTCTTCCATCGCGGGCGAGCATCTCGTCTGCGGAGTCGGGGCCCCATGTTCCGGGGCGGTACTGATCGGGCTGGCCCTGCGTCGTCCAGAACTCCTCGATCGGGTCGAGGATCTTCCAGGAGAGTTCGACCTCTTCCTGGCGTGGGAACAGCGGCGGGTCTCCGAGGAGCACATCGAGGATGAGGCGCTCGTACGCCTCTGGGCTGGCCTCGGTGAAGGCGTGGCCGTAGCCGAAGTCCATCGTGACGTCGCGCACCTGCATGCCGGCGCCGGGAACCTTCGATCCGAACCGGATCGTCACGCCCTCATCGGGCTGCACCCGGATGACCAGTGCGTTCTGACCCAGGGCCGAGGTCTGACTGTCGGCGAACAGGTACTGCGGCGCTCGCTTGAACACGACCGCGATCTCTGTGACACGTCGGCCGAGTCTCTTGCCCGCGCGCAGGTAGAACGGAACTCCCGACCAGCGACGTGTGCCGATGTCGAGCCTCATGGCCGCATAGGTCTCGGTCAGGGATTCGGGGTTCATACCGTCTTCCTCGAGGAAGCCGGTCACCTTCTCTCCGCCCTGCCAGCCGCCCGCGTACTGACCGCGTGCGGTGTGCTTGGCCAGATCCTTGGGCAAGCGGATGGCGGCGAGCACCTTCTCTTTCTCGGCGCGGAGATCCGACGCGTTGAACGAGATGGGCTCTTCCATGGCCGTCAGGGCGAGGAGCTGCAGGAGGTGGTTCTGGATGACGTCGCGGGCGGCGCCGATACCGTCGTAGTACCCGGCACGTCCACCGACTCCGATGTCTTCGGCCATGGTGATCTGCACGTGGTCGACGTAGTTGGAGTTCCAGATGGGCTCGTACAGCTGATTGGCGAAGCGGAGCGCCAGGATGTTCTGGACGGTCTCCTTGCCGAGGTAGTGGTCGATACGGAAGACCGAGTCCGGTGCGAAGACCGATTCGACGACGTCGTTCAGCTCTCGGGCCGTCTTCAGATCGCTGCCGAAGGGCTTCTCGATGACGACGCGACGCCACTGGCCCTCTTCGGGATGCGCGAGACCCGAACGACGCAGCTGCTCGGTGACGAGCGGGAACGCTTTGGGCGGCACCGAGAGGTAGAACGCATAGTTGCCCATGGTTCCACGTTCGGCGTCGAGCGCGTCGATGGTCTCTTTCAGGTGGTCGAACGCCTCGTCGTCGCTGAACTCGCCCGAGACGAATCGGATGCCCTCGGAGAGCTGGCGCCACACGTCCTCGTCGAACGGGGTGCGAGCGTACTCCTTGACAGCGTCGTGGACGACCCGCTCGAAGTCCTGGTCTTCCCAGTCGCGACGGGCGAAGCCGATGAGCGAGAACCCGGGGGGCAGCAGGCCACGATTAGCGAGATCGTAGACCGCCGGCATGAGCTTCTTGCGCGACAGGTCGCCCGTCACACCGAAGATCACGAGGCCGCTCGGGCCCGCGATTCTGTTGAGCCGCCGATCCGAGGGGATTCTGAGCGGGTTGTATTCCGGAGTGATTTCTACCGGTGGCATGAAACTCCTTGAGACCTTCTGGGTCGACAGGTTACTTCGGCGCTAGGACAGCGGCGAGAACGGGGTAGATGCGATGAGGGACGGATCGGTGAGGGACATCACAGGGCGACCGCGGCGCACGGGCGTCGAGCGGACCAGCGGGTCGACGGCGACGGGGTGAAGATGGTCGAACGGGTGGCGAGGAGGGCCGGATCGATCTTCCCGGCGGCGGTGTCGACCGCACCGGGAAGATCGATCCGGGCACTCACTTCGAGGACTCGAGCGCCGTGGTGACCGTCTCGAGGAGTTCGTTCCACGAGACGATGAACTTGTCGACACCCTCGGTCTCGAGCAGCTCGGTGACCTCGGCGTAGGAGATGCCCTGCGCCGCGATCGCGTCGAGGACCTTGTTGGCCGCCGCGTACGAGCCGGTGATGGTGTCTCCGGTGATGACGCCGTGGTCGAACGTCGCGTCGAGCGTCTTCTCGGGCATCGTGTTGACGACCTCGGGGGCCACGAGCTCGGTGACATACGTCGTGTCGGGCACGGCCGGGTCCTTGACTCCGGTGGAGGCCCACAGCGGACGCTGCTTGTTCGCTCCGGCTGCGAGAAGTCCCGCAGCGCGCTCGGTCGAGAACGCCTGCTCGTACACCTCGTACGCGAGCTGAGCGTTCGCTACGCCCGCCTTGCTCTTGAGGGCAAGAGCCTCGTCGGTACCGATCGCCACGAGGCGCTTGTCGATCTCGGTGTCGACACGCGACACGAAGAACGACGCGACGCTGTGGATCTTCGACAGGTCGATGCCGGCGGCCTTGGCGCGCTCGAGGCCCGACAGGTAGGCATTGATGACGTCGCGGTAGCGAGCGAGGCTGAAGATCAGCGTGACGTTCACGCTGATACCGGCCGCGATCGTCTCCGTGATGGCCTCGAGCCCGGCGATCGTCGCCGGGATCTTGATCAGGACGTTCTCTTTGGCGACCTTCTCGAAGAGTTCCTTCGCCTGCTGCGTGGTTCCGGCGGCGTCGTTCGCCAGTCCGGGCTCGACCTCGATCGAGACGCGGCCGTCGAAGCCGTTCGTGGCGTCGTAGATGGGGCGGAAGATGTCGCAGCCGTTGGCGACGTCCTGGGTGGTGATCTCGAAGACGGCCTCGGTGACGTTCTTACCGGCCTTGGCGAGCTCGGCGACCTGAGCCGCGTAGGACTCTCCGTTGGTGAGCGCCGCGGCGAAGATCGACGGGTTCGTGGTCACTCCCACGACGTTCTTCTCCTCGATCAGCTTCTCGAGTCCGCCGGAGGTGATGCGCTCACGCGACAGGTCGTCGAGCCAGATGCTGACGCCGGCTGCGGAGAGCTGGGCGGTGGGTGTTGTATCGGTCATGTAAGTACTCCTAGAAGATTCGTGTGGTCTACAGCGACGAGATCGAGAGCTTGGCGGCCTCGATGGCGTGCTCGGTGGTGATGCCGAACTCGCGGAACAGCGTCTGGTAGTCGGCTGATGCGCCGAAGTGCTCGATCGAGACGCTCTTGCCGTGGTCTCCCACGTAGGAACGCCAGGTCAGATCGAGGCCGGCCTCGATCGAGACGCGGGCCTTGACGGCGGCGGGAAGGACCGACTCGCGGTACTCCGCGCTCTGCTCTTCGAACCACTCGAGGCTCGGCGCCGACACGACGCGGGCGTTGATGCCCTCGTTCTTGAGCAGCTCGCGCGCCTCGACAGCGATCTGAACCTCGGAGCCGGTGGCGATGAAGATCACGTCGGGAGTGCCGTTGGGCGCCTCGGCCAGCACGTACGCACCCTTCGCGACGTTCTTCGCCGAAGCGAAGGTCTCGCCGGTGGCGTCTCCCTCACCACGCTCGAACACGGGGATGTTCTGTCGCGTGAGCGCGATTCCCGCCGGGCCGTTGCGGCGCTCGAGGATGGTCTTCCAGGCGTAGGCGACCTCGTTGGCGTCGCCGGGGCGCACGATGTCGAGGCCCGGGATCGCGCGCAGCGTCGCCAGCTGCTCGATCGGCTGGTGGGTCGGTCCGTCTTCTCCGAGTGCGACCGAGTCGTGGGTCCACACGTAGATGGCGGGCGACTTCATCAGGGCGGCGAGTCGAACGGCCGGACGCATGTAGTCGCTGAAGATCAGGAAGGTGCCGCCGAAGGGGCGCGTGTTGCCGTGGAGGACGATTCCGTTGAGGATCGCGCCCATGGCGTGCTCGCGGATGCCGAAGTGCAGCACCCGACCGTAGGGGTTACCCGTCCACTCGTGCGTCGAGTGCTCGGCGGGAATGAACGACGCGCCGGACTCGATCGTCGTGTTGTTCGACTCGGCGAGGTCGGCGGATCCGCCCCAGAACTCGGGCATGATCGGCGCGATCGCGTTGATGACCTTGCCGGATGCTGCGCGGGTCGAGACGGCCTTGCCGGCTTCGAAGACGGGCAGCGCCTCTTCGAGACCCTCGGGCACGTCACCCGAGAGAACCCGGTCGAGAAGGACCTTCTTCTCGGGGTTGGCCGCGGCCCATGCGTCGAACGCCTGGTTCCATTCGGCGTGCTCGGCCTGGCCGCGTGTGACGGCGTCGCGCGTGTGGGCGATGACCTCGTCTGAGACCTCGAAGCTCTGCTCGGGATCGAAGCCGAGGACCTCCTTGAGGCCCTTCAGCTCGTCGGCGCCCAGGGCCGAGCCGTGGATCTTGCCGGTGTTCTGCTTCTTCGGCGACGGCCATCCGATGATGGTCTTGAGGATGATGAGCGACGGCTTGCTCGTCTCGGCCTTGGCGGCCTCGATGGCGTCGAACAGGGCCTCGACGTCTTCGACGTACTCGCCGGTCTTCTTCCAGTCGACGACCTGCACGTGCCAGTGATACGCCTCGTAGCGAGCGCGGACGTCTTCGGTGAAGGCGATGTTCGTGTCGTCTTCGATCGAGATCTGGTTGCTGTCGTAGATCGCGATGAGGTTGCCGAGCTGCTGGTGTCCGGCGAGCGACGATGCCTCGCTCGTGACGCCCTCCTGCAGGTCGCCGTCTCCCGCGATGGTGTAGATGAAGTGATCGAACGGGCTCGTGCCCGCCTCGGCCTCGGGGTCGAACAGACCGCGCTCGAAGCGCGACGCGTAGGCGAAGCCGACAGCGGAGGAGAGGCCCTGTCCGAGCGGGCCGGTCGTGATCTCGACTCCGTCGGTGTGGCCGTACTCGGGGTGGCCGGGCGTGAGCGATCCCCAGGTGCGGAGCGCCTTGAGGTCGTCGAGCTCGAGGCCGTAACCGCCGAGGTAGAGCTGGATGTACTGCGTCAGCGAGCTGTGACCGACAGAGAGGATGAAGCGGTCGCGACCGATCCATTCGTTGTCACTCGGATCGCGTCGCATGACCTTCTGGAAAAGGAGGTACGCGGCGGGGGCAAGGCTGATGGCCGTTCCCGGATGCCCGTTTCCTACCTTCTCGACGGCGTCCGCCGCAAGAATTTTCGCCGTGGATACGGCCTGGTCGTCAATGGGAGTCCATTGGAATGATGCCACGAGGAATAAGCCCCTTCTTAGTTGCAGACCGGGCAGATTTGCCCGTCAGGCGCCGTGTTGCCATCGGCAGCAGGGAGAACCGCGTGAGAGACCGGCGAATGACAGCCAGTGCACGGTACGTCTTCGGCACTGTGCGACATGGCTTCTCCGCTAGAAAGACACGCAGGAAACACCGACTGCTGTGTCGCCGGTACAAGTATAGGGAATCACGCGCTCAGCGTGACTACCCCTCGACAAACTCGCGTAACGCTGCAACGACGAGGTCGTGATCGTCGATCTGGGGGAGCCCCGAGACAGTCACGACGGCCACGAGCCCGACCCCTTTCACCGACACCGGGAAGCCGCCCCCGTGTGCCGCGTAGCTCATCTCGTCGAACCAGCCCTCGTTCTCGATGCGCTTGCCCTTGATCTTCGGACGCGTGCCGAGGAGGAGCGACGGAATCCCGTAGCGCTGCACCGAACGAGCCTTGCGATCGATCCAGACGTCGTTGTCGGCCTGGGCGCCTTCCAACGCCGCGTGGAAGAGGATCTGAGCTCCGCGCCGTACGTCGATCGCGATGGGCAACGATCCCTCTGTTCCTCTGCGCACGAGGATCAGGCCCAGTCGAAGAGCGTCCGACGGTCCGAAGCCCTCCAGCTGCAGCTCGGTCATCTCGTCTTCAATACGCGCGGCAAGGGCTGCGAATTCCTCCGGGCTGGCGGGCTCACGTGCTGTCATGACAGTCACGGTATCGGCTCCGGGCGACCGGGGAGTACCGATCGCCTAGACTGGTTCGGGATCGCGCGCGCCCCGCGTGGGGCCCGGCAACAGTCTGAGGAGCAATGAACGTCGCTGTAGAAGGCCGCACAGAGAAGCGGCAGATCAGCCTGTCGGCGAAAGCCAAGGCCTATGTCGCCTTGACGAAGCCCCGGGTCATCGAGCTGCTCCTCGTGACGACCGCACCGGTGATGATCCTCGCGCAGAACGGCATTCCGAATCTCTGGCTCGTCGTCGCGACGCTGATCGGCGGTGCCTTGAGCGCCGGAAGCGCCGGAGCGTTCAACTGCTACATCGACCGCGACATCGACCGCGTCATGAAGCGCACTCAGGGGCGCCCTCTCGTCACGGGCGAGCTGACCGACCGCGAGGCCCTCGTCTTCGCGTGGGTCATCGGCGTGGCATCCATCGTCTGGCTGGCCGTCTTCGCGAATCTCCTCTCCGCGGCCCTCTCGCTCATCGCGATCCTGCTCTACGTCTTCCTCTACACGGTCTGGCTCAAGCGCCGCACCTCGCAGAACATCGTCTGGGGCGGCATCGCCGGATGCATGCCGGTGCTCATCGGATGGGCCGCCGTCACGAACTCGCTCAGCTGGACCCCCTTCATCCTCTTCGGCGTCATCTTCCTCTGGACGCCCCCGCACTACTGGCCCCTGTCGATGAAGTACCGCGACGAGTACAAGGCCGCCAATGTGCCCATGCTGGCCGTGGTGCGCGGTCGCGCCGTCGTCGGACTGCAGACGATCCTGTACGCGTGGGCCACCGTTGCCTGTTCGCTGCTCCTCATCCCGGTCGCACCGATGGGGCTCGTGTACAGCGTCGTCGCACTCGCCTCGGGCGCTTGGTTCATCTATGAGACCCACCGTCTCTACAACCGGGCCATCCACGGACACGAGGTCAAGCCGATGCGGGTCTTCCACGCATCGATCAGCTACCTGACGCTCGTCTTCCTCGCCGTGGCCATCGACCCGCTCCTTCCGTTCTAACCGGACCAGCCCGAATAGAGCGTCGGGAGCGTGTGCCGTATCCGTCTCGGCGAACGCGGGCTAGGCCGATCGGCCTGCCGAGCTGAGCTCCCACGGGTCGTCCACGGATTCGGGTGCGTCGGCCGACGACCGCAGAGATAGCACGACGGCTGTCATCGCAGCGACAAGCAGACCCGCGAGCACCATGTGGATGCCCACCAGCAGCGGGGGCAGACCGAGCCGCGCCTGTGCCAGTCCCACGACGACCTGCACGGCCTCGACGGCGAGCAGAGCGAGCGCCCAACGCCGAACGCCGAGCTTCAGCACGAACGCGCCCACGACGAGTACCAGGGTGAGGCCCAGCAACACGTACGCCGGCCAGCTGTGGAAGTGCTGCAGCAGTTCGGCGTCGAGGCCGTTGCGCGGCGTCTTCTCATCACCGGCGTGCGGGCCCGATCCTGTGGTCAGGATGCCGACGACGACCGTGATCGCGACGAACAGCGACGCGGCGTGAGCGACGATGAGGTACCACAGGGGAGCAGTGCGTCGAGCTCCGCGCGGGCCTCGATACACGCGGTAGACCAGGATCGTCGCGTTGACCACGAGCAGGATCGAGATCACGAAGTGCACACCGACGATGAACGGGTTGAGTCCGGTGAGCACCGTGATGCCGCCGATGACGGCCTGCAGGGGAATAGACAGACCCTGCAGCAGCGTCAGCACGAACAGGTCCCTGCGCTCCCGCCAGTAGCGCACCACGGCCAGGAAGACGGCGATCACGATCAGGGCCAGCACGAAGGTGAGCATGCGGTTCGCGAACTCGATGATGCCGTGGATGCCCATCTCCGGCGTCGAGACGAACGACGACTCGGTGCACCGGGGCCAGGTGGGGCATCCGAGACCCGAGCCCGTCAGTCGAACGGCACCGCCCGTGCCGATGAGCACGAGCTGGAACGCCAGCGAGAGCCAGGCCAGGACCCGCACCGGACGACTGACGGAGACGGGCAGGAATGCGATGAGTCGCTTCACGAGCGGGAGAGTTCCTTGTCAAGACTTGTCGGCTAAAAGGTCGGTGATCTACTTTCTGACAGGCATTGCCTGTAGAATCTGAAAGTTGTAGAAATCCGCGTTCGAACGCGTTTTGCGCATATCGCCCAGCGTTGGGCGGGGCTCACGCCCCCAGACCTCAGTACATTCTAAGTACGGGTGTTCTCCCCACGAGAACGTGATCAGGCAATCGCTTAGGTGATCGGTGCCGAATCACATATTTATCCCGGTCTGGAATGCCTGCCGCTGACCGCGGGTTGAGATCAACGAGGAAGGGAGAAAGTCATGTCTGACGTACTAATCGACCGTCCAGAACTCGAAAACCTGGGGGTTTACGAGTTCGGTTGGTCCGACTCCGATGCGGCGGGTGCCGTCGCGAAACGCGGGGTCGACGCCGATGTCGTCGCGGGCATCTCCGCCCTCAAGAGCGAGCCCGAATGGATGTTGAAGAACCGCCTCAAGGGTCTTCAGCTCTTCGAGCGCAAGCCGATGCCCACGTGGGGAGCCGACCTCTCCGGTATCGACTTCGACAACATCAAGTACTTCGTGCGGTCGACCGAGAAGCAGGCGACCACCTGGGACGACCTGCCCGACGACATCAAGAACACGTACGAGAGGCTCGGCATCCCCGAGGCCGAGCGTCAGCGCCTGGTCTCCGGCGTCGCCGCCCAGTACGAGTCCGAGGTCGTCTATCACACCATCCGTGAAGACCTCGAGGCCCAGGGCGTCATCTTCATGGACACCGACACGGCACTGCGCGAGCACCCGGAGTTCTTCACCGAGTACTTCGGCACGGTCATCCCCGCCGGCGACAACAAGTTCGCTGCCCTCAACACCGCCGTCTGGTCTGGTGGATCCTTCGTCTACGTGCCCAAGAACGTGCATGTCGAGATCCCGCTGCAGGCCTACTTCCGCATCAACACCGAGAACATGGGCCAGTTCGAGCGCACGCTGATCATCGCCGATGAGGGCAGCTACGTGCACTACATCGAGGGCTGCACCGCTCCGATCTACAAGTCGGACTCGCTGCACTCCGCGGTCGTGGAGATCATCGTCAAGAAGAACGCCCGCGTTCGCTACACGACGATCCAGAACTGGTCGAACAACGTCTACAACCTCGTGACCAAGCGTGCGATCGCCCACGAGGGCGCCACCATGGAGTGGATCGATGGCAACATCGGTTCCAAGGTGACCATGAAGTACCCGTCGATCTACCTCGTCGGCGAGCACGCGAAGGGCGAGACCCTGTCCGTCGCCTTCGCCGGTCCCGGCCAGCACCAGGACGCGGGCGCCAAGATGATCCACATGGCGCCGTACACGCAGTCGTCGATCGTGTCGAAGTCCATCGCTCGAGGCGGTGGTCGCGCAGGCTACCGCGGCGAGGTCCGCATGGCTGAGAACGCTCACCACTCGGCGAACACGGTGCGCTGCGACGCCCTGCTGGTCGACACCCAGTCTCGATCCGACACCTACCCGGCCATCGACATCCGTGTCGACGACGTGCAGCTCGGCCACGAGGCGACCGTCTCTCGCGTCAGCGAAGAGCAGCTCTTCTACCTCATGAGCCGTGGTCTGCCCGAAGACGAGGCCATGGCCATGATCGTGCGCGGCTTCATCGAGCCGATCGCCCGCGAACTCCCCATGGAGTACGCACTCGAACTCAACAAGCTCATCGAGATGGGCATGGAAGGCAGTGTCGGCTAGATGTCCGCAGCACCAACAGCGAACACCGGACTCATCGAGACCGATCAGCACGGCCTGAAAGCGCACTCCGACGGTGGTGACGCCTACGTGCCCGTGCAGTCACGCGCAGAGCGCTTCACCTCGACCTCGGTAGACGACTTCGAGAAGGTCACCGGATTCGAACTCGAGTGGAAGCTCACGCCGATCGCCCGCATCGCCTCGCTCACCGAGGGCGAGCTCGACGGCTCTGCCCCCGCCACGTCGCTTCCCGAGGCTGTCGCCGGGGTCGCGGCGAGCTGGGTCGACCGATCGGATGCGCGAGTCGGCACGGCCGGCGCTCCCGAAGAGCGTGCCAGCGCCAACGCGTGGTCGTCTTTCGAGAAGGCCTTGGCCATCGACGTCTCGGGCGAAGAACTGCACGAATACCGCGTGATCCGCTCCGAGCTTGGGCAGACACCCCGCGCCGCGCACACGGTGATCACCGCCGCGCCCTTCAGTCAGGGCCTCGTCATCCTCAGCAACTCCGGTGACGCGCAGCTCTCCGAGAACGTGGAGATCGTCGTCGGAGATCAGGCACAGCTCACCGTCGTCACCGTTCAGGAGTGGACGGACGAGAGCAACCATCTCGCCAGCCACTTCGCCCGCGTGGGGCGCGACGCGAGATTGCGGCACATCGTCATCAGCCTCGGTGGGGGAGTCGTGCGGGTCAACCCGTCGATCCACCTCGTCGAGACCGGCGCAGACGGCAGCGCATTCGGCGCCTACTTCGCCGACGCCGGCCAGCACCTCGAACAGCGCGTCTACATCGATCATGTGGCAGCCCAGACCAAGAGCCGAGTCAAGTACAAGGGCGCCTTGCAGGGTGCCACCGCGCGCTCGGTATGGGTGGGCGACGTGCTGATCGGACCGCACGCGACCGGCACCGACAGCTACGAGGAGAACCGCAACCTGGTGCTCTCCGAGGGCCCCCGCGCCGACTCCATTCCGAACCTCGAGATCGAGACCGGCGACATCCAGGGTGCGGGACACGCCTCGTCGACGGGCCGTTTCGACGACGAGCAGCTGTTCTACCTCCAGTCACGAGGCATCCCCGAAGACGAGGCTCGCCGCCTCGTCGTGCGCGGCTTCCTCGCCGAGATCGTCGCCCAGATCGGCTCCGAGCAGGTGGAGTCGGAACTCTCGGCTGCTATCGAAGCCGAGCTGACGCGCGCGCAGGGAATCTGAGCCGTGGCCGCCGAACTCATCTGCAACGTATCCGACCTGACCCCGAACGAGGCGGTCCGTGTCGTCATCGACAACGTGGCCATCGCGCTCGTCATGGACTCCGCCGGAGAGTGCCACGCCATCGGCGACACGTGCACCCACGGTGACATCTCGCTCGCCGAAGGCTTCGTCGATGGCGAGACGCTGGAGTGCTGGGCCCACGGCTCCAAGTTCTCGCTCGCCTCAGGAAAGCCCCTCACCCTCCCGGCCTACGAGCCGGTTCCGGTGTACGAACTCACCATCGTGGATGGCGACGTCTACATCGACCCGACCAAAACGAAAGAGATTGTGTAGCCATGTCGAATCTTGAGATCCGCGATCTCCACGTGAGCGTGGAGACCGAGCAGGGAACCAAGCAGATCCTGAAGGGTGTCGATCTGTCGATCGGCGAAGGCGAGACCCACGCGATCATGGGTCCGAACGGCTCCGGCAAATCCACCCTCGCCTACGCGATCGCCGGACACCCCAAGTACACCGTCGAGAGCGGCTCCGTGAAGCTCGATGGCGAAGAGGTGCTCACGATGAGCGTCGACGAGCGCGCCCGCGCGGGCCTGTTCCTCGCCATGCAGTACCCCGTCGAGATCCCCGGCGTGAGCGTGTCGAACTTCCTCCGCACCGCGAAGACCGCCATCGACGGCGCCGCTCCGCCCATCCGCGGCTGGATCAAGGACCTCGATTCCTCGATGTCGCAGCTGCGCATGGACAAGTCGTTCCGGGAGCGCAACGTCAACGAAGGCTTCTCCGGCGGCGAGAAGAAGCGCAACGAGATCCTCCAACTCGAGCTGCTGAAGCCCAAATTCGCTGTGCTCGATGAGACCGACTCCGGTCTCGACGTCGATGCTCTGAAGATCGTGTCCGAGGGTGTCAACCGCGCCAAGGCCAACACCGGCCTCGGCATCCTCCTCATCACGCACTACAACCGCATCCTCAAGTACATCCAGCCCGACTTCGTGCACGTCTTCGTCGCGGGCAAGGTCGTCGAGCAGGGTGGGCCGGAGCTCGCCGTGCGCCTCGAGAACGAGGGCTACGACCGCTTCCTCTCGAACGTGAACGTCGGCTCGTAGTCATGGCGTCGACACTCACCCCTCAGCGCTTCGACGAGATCGAAGACAAGCTGAAAGACGTGATGGACCCGGAGCTCGGCGTCAACATCGTCGACCTCGGCCTGATCTACGATCTCGCCTGGGACGACGAGAACGATGCTCTCCTCATCAGCATGACCCTGACCAGCGCCGGATGCCCCCTCACCGATGTCATCGAGGAGGAGACCGCCCAGGCTCTCGACGGCACGGTCGAGCAGTTCCGCATCAACTGGGTGTGGATGCCGCCGTGGGGTCCTGAGAAGATCACCGACGACGGCCGCGAGATGATGCGCGCACTCGGCTTCTCGATGTAGTCCTGTTCGACATCCTCGCTCGCTCGAGGATGCGCGCAGACGAAGGCCCCGACCGGATCGATATCGGATCGGGGCCTTCGTCTGTGATCGCGGGCGTTTCGTCGCCCGAGTTTTATACTGAAGATCTTCCCCCCACACACTCGACGCGAGAGCGTACGAGAAGAAATGGATTGTGCCTGTGCTGAATGTTCAAGACCTCGAACTCCGGGTCGGCGCACGGGTACTCATGCAAGACGTGTCGTTCCGAGTCGCCGACGGCGACAAGATCGGCCTCGTCGGTCGAAACGGAGCCGGCAAGACCACGCTCACGAAGGTGCTGGCGGGCGAACAGCTGTCGAACGGCGGCAAGGTCGATCGCAACGGTGAGATCGGTTATCTCCCGCAGGACCCGCGCTCGGGAAACCCGGAAGACCTGGCGCGCACGCGCATCCTCGACGCCCGTGGGCTCGGACAGCTCGTGCTCGGCATGCAGCAGGCCACCACGGATATGGGAAGCTCAGACCCCAAGGTCAGCGCCGCAGGCATGACCAAGTACGGCAACCTGACCGACCGGTTCCTCGCCCTCGGCGGGTACGCGGCCGAGGCCGAGGCGGCGTCTATCGCCTCGAACCTCAACCTGCCCGATCGCATCCTCGATCAGCCGCTCTCCACTCTGTCCGGCGGGCAGCGTCGACGCATCGAGCTGGCCCGCATCCTGTTCTCTGACGCGCGCACCCTCATTCTCGATGAGCCGACGAACCACCTCGACGCCGACAGCGTCGTCTGGCTGCGCGAGTTCCTCAAGAACTACTCCGGCGGATTCATCGTGATCAGCCACGATATCGAGCTGGTCGGCGAGACGGTGAACCGGGTGTTCTACCTCGATGCCAACCGCCAGGTCATCGACGTCTACAACATGAACTGGAAGAACTACCTCCGCCAGCGTGCGGCCGACGAAGAGCGACGCAAGAAAGAGCGCGTCAACGTCGAGAAGAAGGCATCGGTCCTGCAGCTGCAGGCCGCGAAGTTCGGCGCGAAGGCATCCAAGGCTGCGGCGGCCCACCAGATGGTCGCGCGAGCAGAGAAGATGCTGTCGGGCCTCGAGGAGGTGCGCGCCGTCGATCGCGTCGCCAAGCTGCGTTTCCCGACGCCCGCGCCGTGCGGACGAACCCCGCTCATGGCGTCCAACCTCTCGAAGAGCTACGGATCGCTCGAGATCTTTGCAGCGGTCGATCTCGCGATCGACCGCGGCTCGAAGGTCGTGATCCTGGGTCTGAACGGTGCAGGAAAGACCACGCTCCTGCGTATCCTCGGGGGCGCGGACAAGCCCGACACGGGGCAGATCGAGCCGGGCCACGGGCTGCGCATCGGCTACTACGCCCAGGAGCACGAGACCATCGACGTCAAGCGCAGCGTGCTCGAGAACATGGTGTCGTCGTCGCCGAACATCACCGAGATGGAGGCGCGGCGGGTTCTCGGATCGTTCCTCTTCACCGGCGACGACTCGCACAAGCCCGCGGGAGTCCTCTCGGGTGGAGAGAAGACTCGACTCGCTCTGGCGATGATCGTCGTCTCCGGCGCCAACGTGCTGCTGCTCGACGAGCCCACGAACAACCTCGACCCGGCGAGCCGCGAAGAGATCCTCGACGCCCTGGCGCACTACGAGGGCGCCGTCGTTCTGGTCAGCCACGACGAAGGTGCCGTCGAGGCGCTCAACCCGGAGCGGGTGCTCATCTTGCCCGACGGGGTCGAAGATCACTGGAACAAGGACTACGCCGACCTCATCTCGCTGGCCTGACGCGCGGGCGTTCGACCCTAGCGGGCGACCTCGCTCTGCACGGCGAGTCCGGCGATGAGCAGAGATACTCCGAAGTCGAACGAGTCGCGCTCCCCACGGGCTCGCTCCTCCGCATCCGACGGTTGTGCGCCCAGCGCGGCAGTGACCACGCCGAGGCTGTCCGCCTGCATTCTCTGCTGCTCGTGAGAGACATGACCGAGCAGAAAATGGAGAAAGGCCGCGGCTGCGGCTCGTTCGACGCGTTCGTCGAACTCGCCTAAGCGGATCGCGGCGGTGAATCTGCCGAGGGCTTCCCCCTTGCCGAGACCGAGCGCCTGCGAACTGAGAACGACCTCTGCGCCGTCTCGGAACGACAGCAGGGCGTCTCTCAGCGCTCGGGCTTCGATGCGCACGGCCGAGGCCCAGTCGGTCTCTCCGTCGCCCCTCGTGTGTGCGCGGTGCACGATGCGGTCCGATACGGCGGCGAGCAGCGTCTGCTTGTTCTCGAAGTGCCAATACAGAGCGCTCGGCTGCACATTCAACGTGGACGCCAGTCGCCGCATCGTCAGATCGGCCAGACCGTGTTCGTCGAGGATGGTCAGTGCCGCGTCGACGACGTCGATTCGGGAGTGTCGCTGTGATCTTGCCGAGGAGCGGGCATCAGTGGTCATCGTGGTCCCATCGTAGCAACTAACATGAACGCTGTTCAGGTGAATGTTGTTCAGGACACGACGGAGGCGCAGAGTGGTCAAGCAGGCGGCATGGGACGTGCGTGATACGACGCGAGTAGCGGCTTTCGCCGCCCTCATCGCGGTTCTCGGTCTGCCTGGTGCGGTCCCCGTCTTCGGAGGAGCCGTTCCCATCACCTTGCAAACATTGGGCGTGATGCTGGCCGGAACGATTCTCGGTCCCTGGCGCGGTGCGGCGGCAGTGCTCACACTCGACGTGCTGGTTCTGATCGGACTGCCTCTTCTGTCGGGCGGTCGGGGAGGTGCGGGCGTGTTCGTGGGTCCGACGGCGGGATATCTGGTCGGGTGGATTCTCGGCGCCTTTGTCATCGGCGCCATCTCCTTCGCCGGCTCGCTGAGGCCCACCTGGTGGCGCACCGCAGCAGCCTGTATCACGGGCGGCATCGTTGTCGTCTATGCGTGTGGGATTCCGGTACAAGCCCTGGTGATCCGGCTTCCCCTCGCCCAGACAGCGCTGACCAGCGTCGTCTTCCTTCCGGGCGACCTCGTCAAGGTCGTACTCGCCACCGCCATCACCCTCACGCTGTGGCGCGCATACCCGCGCGCGTTCAGCCGCAGAGTCATCAACCGATGAACCCTGATCGTCTCATCTCGTTTCGCGCCGTCTCCGTCGACTTCGACACCAGAACCGCCCTCGAGGACGTCTCCGTCGCCCTCGATCACAGGCGCATCGCCGTCATCGGGTCGAACGGATCTGGCAAGTCGACCTTCGCGCGTCTGCTCAACGGCTTGGCCTCCGCGAGCAGCGGCGAGGTGCGCGTGCACGGAATCGACCCTCTCCGCCAGGGTAGGTTGCTGAGGCGTCGTGTGGGATTCATCTTCAGCAATCCCGACAGTCAGATCGTGATGCCGACGGTCACAGAAGACATCGCATTCTCGCTTCGAGGTCGCGGGCTGTCTCGAACGGAGGTCGACGAACGCGTGTCGCACACGATGGACACGTACGGTCTCGCCGGCCACGCCGACTCTCCCGCGCACAGTCTGTCGGGCGGCCAGAAGCAGCTCCTGGCACTGAGCTCGGTTCTCGTGAGCGAGCCAGAACTCGTCGTCGCCGACGAGCCCACGGCCCTGCTCGACGCCGCGAACACTCGGCGTATCGGCGATCACCTGCTCGATCGGATGCCCCAGCAGCTCGTCCTCGTCACGCACGACCTGCGCCTCGCGGCACGCTGCGACGTCGCGGTGTGGTTCGACCAGGGCCGCGTGGTCGGATGTGGCGATGCCCACTCTGTCATCGAGGACTACGAGAGGAGTCACGGATGATCAGCGCGTACCGGTCGGGTACGAGTCCTGTGCACCGGATGCCGACGGGCATCAAGCTGATCAGCTTCATCGGGATGTCTCTCGTCGTCGCCGCGGCCGTGACCGATCTGTGGCAGGTCGTCGCCGCACTGACCTTCGTGATGACGGCCTACGCGTTGGCCGGGCTCGATGCGCGGGTGCTGACGGGTCAGGTTCTCGCGGTCAGGTGGGTCATCGTCTTTATGCTCGTGCCCCAGCTGCTCTTCCTCCCCGCACTCGTCGCCGCCTCCAATACCGCGCGTGTGGCGTTGATCATCGTCCTTGCCGCCCTGTTCACCATCACGACGCGCGTCCCCGACCTTCTCGATGCTGTCGAACGCGCACTGGTGCCGCTCCGCAGGTTCGGAGTCCGGCCCGAGGGCGTAGCGCTCGCTCTGGCCCTGACAATCACGTCGATTCCCGTGCTCGCAGGTTTCGCCTCGACGATTCGGGATGCCCAACGGGCCCGAGGCATTCCCGCTCATCGTGTGAGCTTCGCCGTTCCGCTCCTCATCATGTCGCTGAAACACGCCGACGATCTTGCAGACGCCGTGAGCGCGCGGGGAATCAAACCGTGAAGGTCTGGGGCCAGACGGTAGACGACGAGACGCGTTGCGTGCACTACCGATCGGCGAAAGACATCGTCGCCATCAAGTTCGCCTGCTGCGGCCGGTACTATCCGTGTCATCTCTGTCACGAAGAAGCGGAGACCCATCGGGCACGGCAGTGGTCGCTCCGGGAGCGAGGCACGAAGGCCATTCTCTGCGGAGCGTGCGAGACGGAGCTCTCGATCGTCGACTACCTCGCGACGGATCGGTGCCCTTCCTGCTCTGCGCTCTTCAACGAACGCTGCAGCCTGCATGCACACCTCTACTTCGAGATGTAGGTCGACCGATCGATCAACTCGTCTTCGATGTCGTTGTCGCTCTTCGCCTTGGCCTTGCGACGCCGCTCACGCTCGGCCGCCCGTTCCATCTCATCCGGGTCGCCGGCGTTCAGAGAACGGTATTCCTGCCGGGCCGCGTAACCGAGGCCGAGGAATCCGAGCAGGGCGAAGACGAACCATTGGAAGGCGTAGGACAGGTGCGGACCCTCGTCCTCCGGCGGACGCGTCTCGAGCTGGCCCGTGTCTGACGACGGCGACTCTGTGGCCAGGTCGCCGTATGCTCCCGTGTAGGTGGGCTGGTCGAGCTGCTCGGCGATCGTCGGAAGATCGATCGACGGAATCTCGCCGGCGGCAGCCGACCTTCCCTCGAGCTTCGGCTCGCTGGCCTTCAACCTGGCGACGACGGTGACCTCGCCCTGGGGAGCCGAGGGGACGACATCCGGTTTGTCCTGCTCCTGGCCGGTCGGAAGCCAGCCCCGGTCGACGATGAAGACAGAGCCGTCGTCGAGCCGGAACGGCACGAGGAGCTCGAATCCGGGTTGCCCGCCCGACGGGCGATTGCGCACCAGCAGCTGCTCTGACTCGAGGTACGAACCCGTGAGGGAGACGGTCGCCCACTTCTGCGACTCGTCGAAGGAACCCAGGCCGTCGAGCACATCCGTCACAGGCCGGGGCGCGGCGTCGTAGTTCGCCGCGACGCGATTATTCTCAGCGAGCGCATCGGCCCTTCTGGCCAGTTGCCAGCATCCGAGCAGCACGCACACGAGCGCGAAGACCACCGTCAGCGCGAGGTATCCACCCCAGCGCGAGGTGAGAAGGAACCGCCAGCCGGTGTTCACGCCGTACCCCGGGCATCCGCCTCGGCCAGAACCTCGAGCGGAAAATCACGGGCGGCGAGGAACTCGCGGAGGAACGAGACGTGCTCGTCGCACGCCAGCCAGATCTTGCGCCTGGTCTCGTCGTGGATCTTCGGGTTGCGCCACTCGATGCGCCAGTCGGATGCTGCGCGGCACCCCGCGCGGGAACACTCCGAGCCCGTCGGCTCGAGTCCGAGGCCGATCATTCCGGCCGACCGCCGAAATCACGGGGAGGCCGCGCTCCCGGAATGGCGACGACACCGCCCGGACGGTTCACGACGGATTTCGTGGGGGAGCCGACGTTGGCCAGCACGACAGCGAAATAGGGGAGCACGATGGCACCGATCGCCGGCAGGATCAGCCACCAGCCGTGCACGAAGAGCATCAGCACGATGCAGATGATGCGGATGGTCATGGCGATGCCGTACTTGATCATGCGCGTGCGGCGCTCATCGCCCGGCGAAGGCGGGAGATCGGTGATCGACTGCTGTTTCATGCGCTCGTCTATTCGGGTTCGATGGCCGGAAGGCTGCACTAAGCCTACGCCGCGTATGCACCTCTTATGCTGGTACGGGCCAGTGATCCACGCCCCGCACTTAAGGACTCGCTCATGACGACAGCTCGTACCGTACTCATCACCGGCGGAAACCGAGGAATCGGCTACTCCCTCGCCCAGGAATTCATCGCCCAGGGGCACCGGGTGGCCGTCACCGCTCGCTCCGGGGAGGGTCCGGAGGGCAGCCTCACGGTGATCGCCGATGTGACGGATTCTGCGTCGATCGACCGTGCTTTCACCGAGGTCGAGGCTGCGCTCGGGCCGGTCGAGGTGCTTGTCGCCAATGCGGGTGTGACCAAGGACACGCTTCTGCTGCGGATGACCGAGGACGACTTCACCTCGGTCATCGACACGAATCTGTCCGGTTCGTTCCGCGTGATCAAGCGTGCGTCGAAGGGCATGCTCAAGGCCCGCTTCGGACGGATCATCTTGATCTCGAGCGTCGTCGGCCTCTACGGCTCACCAGGCCAGGTCAACTACGCCGCCTCGAAGGCCGGCCTCGTCGGCATCGCCCGATCGATCACCCGGGAGCTCGGTTCACGCGGCATCACGGCCAACGTGGTCGCTCCCGGCTTCATCGAGACCGACATGACAGCTGCCCTTCCCGAGGCCACGCAGGCGGAGTACCTCAAGACGATCCCGGCCGGCCGCTTCGCGACGACGACCGAGGTCGCGCGCGTGGTGGCGTGGCTCGCCTCGGATGACGCGGGGTACATCTCGGGTGCGGTCATCCCGGTCGACGGCGGCCTCGGAATGGGCCACTGATCGACCGACGCGGCTTCAGCCTCGCAGACCCAGGGCAGGAAGAACCTGGCTCAGGTCGCGATCGCTGATGGCCACGTTCGCCGAGCGGCGAACGACCGGCCGTGCATCGAAGGCGACCGATAGGCCCGCCGTCTTCATCATCTGCAGGTCGTTCGCGCCGTCTCCGACGGCCACCGTGCGTGATCGAGGAACGCCGTAGGCAGAAGCCCACTCGACGAGCGCGGAGGCCTTGGCCTCTGCATCGATCACCGGACCGAGGACGGCACCGGTGAGTCGTCCCTCGCGCACGTCGAGCCTGTTCGCCCTCCAGAAGTCGAGCCCCACGTCGCCGGCGAGCTCATCGAGCAACTCGTGGAACCCTCCCGAGACGACTCCCACCACGCTGTCATTCGCGTGCAGGGTGTCGATCATCTGCTGAGCCCCGGGCGTGAGCCTGATCTGCTGGGCGATGTCAGGCAGCTGCGCCACGTCGAGGCCCTCGAGGGTAGCAACGCGCGAACGCAGACTCTGCTCGAAATCGAGCTCTCCGCTCATGGCGCGCTCGGTGATCTCCGCGACCTCGGCGAAACTCCCCGCGGCCTGCGCGAGCATCTCGATGACCTCGTTCTCGATGAGCGTCGAGTCGACGTCGAGCACGACGAGGAAACGAGCAGCGTCGTGAGACGCGATGCGTGAATCTATCGGTTGGCGGCCCGGGCTGTGCAGAACTGCCTCCGATGTCAGACTCATGGCTCTACTCGGATTCCCTTTCCCACGACCGTGATGCCCGAGTCGGTCACGGTGAATCCGCGCTCTCGATCTCGCGCCGCATCCGTGCCCACCTGAGCCCCGGCCGCGACCACCACGTTCTTGTCCAGAATAGCCCGCTTGACGATGGCGCCCGGCTCGATGTGCACGCGGTCGAACAGCACCGAATCCTGCACGAGGGCCTCGGACTCGATGGTCGACCACGGGCCCACCACGCTGCCCTCGACCCGAGCACCGGAGATGAGGCAGCCCAGCGACACGAGCGACCCGAGCGTGGTGCCGGTGTTGCCCTTCGCATCCCGCACGAATTTCGCCGGCGGCGAGTTGAGCTGCTGGGTGAAGATCGGCCACTCGCGGTTGTAGAGGTTGAAGATCGGCAGTGCCGAGATCAGATCCTGGTGGGCGTCGTAGAACGAATCGATCGTTCCCACGTCGCGCCAGTAGTAGCGATCGCGGTCTGTCGCTCCCGGCACCTCGTTGCGCTGGAGGTCGTACACGCCGGCCAGTCCGCGCTCGACGAAGTCGGGAATGATGTCGCCACCCATGTCGTGGCTCGAGTCGGGCTTCTCGCCGTCACGGATGACAGCCTCGATGAGCATGTCCGCGTCGAACACGTAGTTGCCCATCGAGGCCAGAACCTCGCCTGGGGAGTCGAGCAGGCCCTTGGCATTCGTGGGCTTCTCGAGGAACTCGGAGATCTTCGTGGGGTCGTCGTCGGATGTCTGGATGACGCCGAACTGGTCGGAGAGTTCGATCGGCTGGCGGATCGCGGCCACGGTCGCACCCAGGCCCGACTTGATGTGCGCGTCGACCATCTGCTCGAAGTCCATGCGGTACACGTGGTCGGCGCCGACGACGACCACGATGTCGGGTCGCTCGTCGCCGATCAGGTTGAGGCTCTGCAAGATAGCGTCCGCGGAGCCCGCGAACCACCGCTTGCCCAGGCGCTGCTGAGCCGGAACCGATGCGACATAGGAATCGAGCATCATCGGCAGCCGCCACGTCTGGGAGACGTGCCGGTCGAGGCTGTGCGACTTGTACTGGGTGAGCACCACGATCTGCCGCAGGCCGGAATTCACCAGGTTCGACAGAGCGAAATCGATGAGCCGATAGCTGCCGCCGAACGGAACGCCGGGCTTTGCCCGGTCTGCGGTGAGCGGCATAAGACGCTTACCCTCTCCGCCGGCGAGGACGATGCCAAAAATCTTCTTCGATGCTGCCATGCACTAACAGTAGAGCCTCGGCGGAGGACTGTACTACGTTCATAGCTGTGCGAGTAGACGTAATATCCCGAGAGTATCCACCCGAGGTCTATGGCGGAGCGGGGGTGCATGTCGCCGAGCTCGTCAAGGCGCTGCGCGGCAGCATCGACGTCGTCGTGAGGGCTTTCGGAGAGCCGCGTGACGAGCCCGGTGTCTTTTCGTATTCGACTCCGGTCGGGCTCGCCGAGGCGAATCCTGCGCTCAAGACGCTCGGCACCGACCTCGAGATCGCCAACGACGTCGCGGGGGCCGACGTGGTGCACTCGCACACCTGGTACGCGAATGCGGCCGGCCAGATCGCGGCGCGGCTGCACGGCATCCCGCACGTGGTCACGGCGCATTCACTCGAGCCACTCAGGCCCTGGAAGGCGGAGCAGCTCGGTGGGGGATACCGGCTCTCGAGCTGGATCGAGAAGACCTCCTTCGAGAGTGCCGACGCCGTGATTGCCGTCAGCCACGGAATGCGCCGCGACATTCTGCGCAGCTATCCGTCTCTCGATCCCGAGCGGGTCAGCGTCGTCTACAACGGCATCGACCTCGACAAGTGGCACCCCGAGAAAGACGACGACGTGCTCGCCGAGTTGGGCATCGACCCCAACCGCCCCACGGTCGTGTTCGTCGGACGCATCACGCGCCAGAAGGGGCTGCCGTATCTGCTCCGCGCGATCGAGAAGCTCTCGCCCGAGGTTCAGGTGGTGTTGTGCGCCGGCGCGCCGGACACTCCCGAAATCCTCGAGGAGGTCGCTGGCGGCGTGCGGGAACTGCAGAAGACCCGATCCGGCATCGTGTGGATCGACAGGCTCCTCGATACCCGCACCCTGTCTGTCGTGCTGTCGAGCGCAACGGTCTTCGTCTGTCCCTCCGTGTACGAACCCCTGGGCATCGTCAATCTCGAGGCCATGGCGTGTGGCCTGCCGGTCGTCGGAACGGCCACGGGAGGAATCCCCGAGGTGGTCGACGACGGCGTCACGGGTCTGCTCGTACCGATCGATCAGGAGCAGGACGGCACAGGCACACCGACCGACCCTGAGCGGTTCGTCGCCGACCTCGCCGCCGCTCTCACCCGGGTACTCGATGACCCCGAGTGGGCACGGTCGATGGGTCGTGCGGGCCGGCTACGGGCGGAGAGCACATTCAGTTGGGCTCAAATCGCGGTCGAGACGGAGCGGATCTACCGCTCGCTCCTCTGATCACCGGTTAAGCTAGATCCATGCCCGTGGTACTCCAGCTGTCCGACGTGTCCGTAGTGCGAGACGCGAATCCGATTCTCTCGAACCTGGACTGGACGGTGGAGGGCGACGAACGCTGGGTCATCCTCGGACCGAACGGCGCGGGCAAGACGACACTCCTGCAGATCGCAGCCGCTATGAGCCACCCCTCGAGCGGTGTCGCCACCGTTCTCGACGGAAAACTCGGCCAGGTCGACGTGTTCGAGCTGCGCCCCCGGGTCGGCTTCGCATCCAGCGCCATGGCCCGACGTTTCCCCGCCGACGAGACCGTGCTCAACGTCGTTCTGACGGCGGCCTACTCGGTGACGGGCCGGTGGAACGAAGACTACGAAGACGTCGACCTCCGACGCGCGCATCGCGTTCTCGCGGAGTGGAAACTGGATCACCTCGAGAACCGACTGTTCGGTTCGCTGAGCGATGGCGAGCAGAAGCGCGTGCAGATCGCGCGATCGGTCATGACCGATCCAGAACTCCTCTTGCTCGATGAGCCTGCCGCGAGTCTCGACCTCGGAGCGCGTGAAGAACTCCTGCAGCTGCTCGGCGGATACGCCAGTTCCTCCGATTCGCCCGCCATCGTGATGGTCACCCACCACGTCGAGGAGATTCCGCGCGGCTTCACCAGTGCGCTGCTCGTCTCGGGTGGACGTATCGTCGCGGCCGGACCGCTGACGGAGGTGCTGACAGAAGACAATCTGGAGGCCACTTTCGGACTGCCGATCACCCTCACAGAGGTCGACGGCCGTTACTCAGCGCGGGCCGCCTGACCCCGCACTTTTCTGATAGAGTTGGCCGCTGGCCCGGTCGCCGCTGCATCGCTCCGCGCGCGTGCCAGGTCAAAAAGACTTTTTCGCATCACTCGTACCCATAAGGACACCCCATGAAGACAGACATCCACCCGAACTACGCTCCGGTTGTCTTCCGCGATCTCGCCTCCGGCGCGACCTTCCTGACCCGCTCTACGGTCGGCAGCTCGAAGACCATCGAGTGGGAAGACGGAAACACCTACCCGGTCATCGACGTCGAGATCTCGTCCGAGTCGCACCCGTTCTACACGGGCAAGCAGCGAATCATGGACTCGGCCGGGCGCGTCGAGAAGTTCAACAGCCGTTACAAGGGCTTCGGCGCGTAACACGCCACTCAGCATCGAAGAAGGGCCGGAAGCGATTCGCTTCCGGCCCTTCTTCTGTTCCCAGCCGAACGGCCACGCCGTTCTGTTCCGTTCTCAGCCGACCGGCCACGCCGTTCTGGCGGTGAATTCGGGATTGTGGGTGCGACGCATGTACTCCTGAAAACTCTCGGCCTGCTCTCGAAACCAGTCGACCTGACGGTCGTGCAGCTCGTGCACGGCAAGAGCCGAGACGGCGTCGTGCTTCTGCGCCAGAGCCTGCGCAACCCGACCCGCGGCAATGGCATCGGCGCCGGCGTCATGAGCGTCGAGCAGCTCGACTCCGTAGACCACGGCCGCTGCCTCGAGGGTTCGCTTGCCCTTGCGGTAGCGATCGACCGCCTTGTCGATGACCAGAGGATCGACGATGGGGCCGGGCAGCTCGAGCGGGTCGATGCCGTAGCGCACGGCCTCGTGGTGCAGCAGGGTGAGGTCGTAGGGCGCGTTGTAGATCACCAGGGGCACGCCGTCTGCGAGGAGAGCACGGAGCGCCTCGATGATCTCGTAGACCACGATTGCGGCGGGACGTCCGTCGGCGACGGCCGTCTGCGTGGTGATGCCGTGCACTGCTGTCGCCTGCTCGGGGATGTCGACTCCGGGATTCGCCAGCCAGTCGAGTCGCGAGACCGGATGCCCGTCGACCCCGATCACGCTCACGTTCCCCGTGACGATGCGACTCGTCTGCACGTCGATGCCAGTGGTCTCGAGATCGAAGACGGCGAGGCGGTGCCACCATGGCGCCGCCTCGGCCGCCTCGATCTCGGTCGGATCTGCGATGAGAACCGCCTCGTCGGAGAGGCTGAACAATTCGGGCTGCGCTGAATCTGTCACAACTCGAACTCTACCGGCCACCTCGGACGCTACCCTTGCGCCACCTGGGGATCAGAACCGCTGGTCGACCGACTGGCCGATCTGCAGCCAGAAGAAGCTCTGCGTTCCCAGCGTGAGGGTGAGACTGCCGTCGTCGCCGATGGTCGGGAACTCGCCGCCTCCGAAGAGATCGACGAGACGTCCACCCGCCTGATCGGGCAGCTGGATGTGAACAGCGACGGGGTTGTGGGCGAAGCTGAACACGCACAGCACCTGCTCCGGCGCGTCGCCGAGGTGCGTACCCGAGCCCTCGTACGTGCGCACGAAGGCGAGAACCGACTCGTGGTCGGTCTGCAGAACCTGCATGCTGCCGAGCCCGAACGCCGGATGCGCCTTGCGCACGTGGATGACGTTGCGCACCCAGTGCAGGAGAGACCGCGACTGCGCGAGCTGGGACTCGACGTTGACCAGAGCGTAGTTGTAGACGAGCGACTGAACGACCGGCAGGTAGAGCTTGCCCGGGTCAGCGGTGGAGAATCCCGCATTACGGTCCGGAGTCCACTGCATCGGCGTGCGGGAGGCATCGCGGTCGTTGAGCCAGATGTTGTCGCCCATGCCGATCTCGTCGCCGTAGTAGAGGAACGGGCTTCCCTTCAGGGCGAACAGCAGCGCGTGCGCCAGTTCGAGCTCCGCGCGCGAGTTGTCGAGCAGGGGAGCGAGGCGCCGCCGGATTCCGATGTTCGAGCGCATGCGCGGGTCGTAGGCGTACCAGCCGTACATCGCCTGGCGGTATTCCTCCGAGACCATCTCGAGCGTCAGCTCGTCGTGGTTGCGCAGGAACACGCCCCACGCGGCCGAGTCGGGCACATCCGTCGTCTCGGAGAGGATGCGCACCAGCTCGTCGGCATTCTGCGAGCGCAGCGAGTAGAAGATACGGGGCATCACCGGGAAGTCGAAGGCCATGTGGCACTCGGGCTCCTCCTCGGTGCCGAAGAAGGCGGCGACCTCGCGCGGCCACTGGTTCGCCTCGGCGATCAGCACGCGGCCCGGGTAGTCCTGGTCGACCATGGCGCGCAGCTTCACGATGAAGTCGTGAGTCTTGGGCTCGCCCTCTCCGTTGCCCTCTTCGGACTCGTAGAGATAGGGGATCGCATCGAGGCGCAGCCCATCGACCCCGAGTTCGAGCCAGAACCGCACGATGTCGAAGATCGCGTCGTGCACGGCGGGGTTCTCGAAGTTGAGGTCGGGCTGGTGCGAGAAGAAGCGGTGCCAGAAGAACTGGCGACGCACCGGGTCGAAGGTCCAGTTCGATTCCTCTGTGTCGACGAAGATGATGCGGATGCTCTCGTACTTCTCATCCGTGTCGCTCCAGACGTAGAAGTCCCCGTAGGGTCCCTCGGGGTCCGAGCGGGACTGCTGGAACCACTCGTGCGCGTCGGAGGTGTGGTTGAGAGGGAAGTCCATGACGAGACGCATGTTGCGCTCGTGTGCCTTGGTGACGAGGTCGCGGAACTCGTCGAGTGTTCCGAACTCCGGAAGAATCGACGTGAAGTCGGAGACGTCGTACCCGCCGTCGCGCAGCGGCGAGTTGTAGAACGGCGGAAGCCACAGAGCGTCGATGCCGAGCCACTGAAGGTAGTCGAGCTTCGAGACGAGCCCGGCGATATCACCCGCCCCATCACCGTTGCTGTCGACGAACGACCTCACCATCACCTCATAGAAGACGCTCCGGCGATACCACTGGGGATCGAGCGTGAGTCCCGGCAACTGAATGGGGGCGGTGAAGTTCACGTACTAGTCCTTCCGAGGGCGCGTATCGGGCGTATCGACGCGCTGCATCAGCCCAGTCTAGGCGTGCACCTACACTGGATCACGATGATTGTTCCCTCTCCTTATGCAGCCCGACTCGACGCCATCCCTCTCGAGCGACGCACCGAAGAACTCGCCGGCAGCACGACGGAACTCTGGGTCTACGGCCCCCACGACGCCGACACGACGATCGTGCTGGTCCACGGCTTCCGCGGCGACCACCACGGCCTCGAGCCCGTCGTCGCCCATCTGCCGCAGTACCGCACCGTTGTCGCCGATCTTCCGGGCTTCGGCGTGTCGACGCCCCTCGACGCCGGCCATGACATCGAGGGGTATGCGGCATGGCTCCTCGAGCTCGTCGACCGCGTGCGCGGGCCCGGACGCACGGTGGTCCTGGGTCACTCCTTCGGCTCGATCATCGTGTCCGCCGCGCTGGCGCGGGGACTCCGCGTCGATGACATCGTCCTTGTCAATCCCATCGCAGCGCCCGCGTTGTCCGGACCTCGAGGCATCCTCACCCGCCTGGCGGTCTTCTACTACTGGGCCCCCGCCAAGCTGCCCGAGCGCCTCGGATTCGCCGTGCTCCAGGCGCCGATCGTGACGCGCATCATGAGCGTCACCATGGCGAAGACCCGGTCGCGCTCTCTGCGCCGGTGGATCCACAATCAGCACGACCTCTACTTCGGTGCCTTCTCGAACCGGCAGGTCGTTCTCGACGCTTTCAAGGCCTCGATCTCGCACGATGTCTCCGAGTACGCGTCCGAGAACAGGACGCGCACGCTGCTGATCGCCGCCGATCGCGACGACATCACGCCGGTCGAGGCCCAGCATCGCCTCACCGAGAAGATCGCCGACTCGCGACTGGTGATCCTGACCGGCGTCGGACACCTCGTGCACTACGAGAGGCCCGAGCAGGCGGCAGACGCGATCGCTGCGTTCCTGCGCGACGAAACGGGTGGCCGATGAGGGTCGTCGTCGACTGCCGGTACACGCGCATCGGCAGGCACGACGGAATCAGCCGCTACACGGCCGGACTCGTCAGCGCGCTCGCCGACGAGCATGACCTCGTGATGCTGATCAGCGACATCCGCCAGCTCGAGATGCTCCCCGATCTGCCGTGGCACCTCGCGAGCTCGCCCACCAGCGTTCGCGAGCCCCTCGTGGCGCTGCAGGTCAACGCCCTGAAGCCCGATGTCGTCTTCTCTCCCATGCAGACGATGGGATCGTTCGGTCGCCGCTACGCGCTCGCCCTCACGGTGCACGACCTCATCTACTACTCGAATCCGACTCCACCTCGCGATCTCGCCTGGCCCATCCGCCTGCTCTGGCGCGCGTATCACCTGTCGTGGTGGCCCCAGCGCTACCTGCTGTCGCGGGCGGATGCCGTGGTCACCGTGTCGCGCACGACACGCGACCTCATCGCCCGCAACAGGCTGACCCGCAGGCCGGTCACCGTCGTCAGAAATGCTGCGGACGGCGCGGTGTCGTCGCCCGAGCCCGCCGAGACGCGCCACCGTCACCTCGTCTATATGGGCTCGTTCATGCCGTACAAGAACGTCGAGACCCTCGTCGCGGCGGCAGGCCTGCTCGACGACTACGAGCTGCACCTCATGAGCCGGGTGTCGGATGCCGACAGACGGCGACTCCAGGCCATCGCGCCGAACGCGCGGCTGGTGTTCCACAACGGGGCGAGCGACGAGGAGTACACCTCCACCCTGCGCAACGCGACGGCGCTCGTCACGGCCTCTCTCGAGGAGGGTTTCGGTATTCCGCTCGTCGAATCCATGGCCCAGGGAACCCCCATCGTCGTCAGCGATATCCCCGTGTTCCAAGAGATCGGCGGTGATGCCGGCCTCTACTTCGACGCCCGCGATCCCGCCGATCTGGCCGCGCGGGTGCGCACGCTCGAGGACCTGTCCGAATTCACCCGACGGTCCGAGGCAGGCATCACTCAGGCGGCGGAGTTTAGCTGGACGTCGTCAGCGAAGACACTATGGGCGCTTCTCGCCGAACTGGCGGATCGACCGCGACGCCGTTGAACGTATCCAGAACCAGCGTTCCCTCCACGTAGCGGAAGCGGTGATCGGATCCGTTCGGAATGCGCACCTCGGCGGGCGGAAGCGCCTTCTCGGTCACGTAGCGTACAAGCGACCCGATGACGCCACCGTGGGTCACGATGAGGATCCGCTGCCCCGGACGCTGAAGGGCGATGCTCTCGATCGCGGGAAGAACTCGCCGCGTGACGTCGCTGCGCCGCTCGATGCCCCGAACGCCTGCCATGCCGGGAAACCGGCTCGCGAGCGTTGCGGCATCCAGCCCCTCGGCCTCGCCGTAGGCGCGCTCGACGAGTCGATCGTCGACCTCCGGCTCACCGAGGCCGAGCCGCTCCGCGATGATGCTCGCCGTCTCGAAGGCGCGTCCGAGCGGACTCGTCACGATCGCGTGCCACTGTTCGTCGGCCAGCCTCTCGGCAGCGGCCGCCGCCTGCGCGCGACCCGTGTCGTTCATCGGGATGTCCGTCCGGCCCTGGATTCGACGTGCAAGATTCCACTCCGTCTCACCGTGACGCACGAGAACGAGCTCGGTCATCGTGTGCCCTTCGCCGAAAGCAGATGGCGACTCAGCTCGGTGAGTGTCTCGGTCGCCCCAGCATCCAGTTTGACCGTCGCCCGGGAGTCGCCCTTCGTCGCGCCCCGGTTGACGATGACGATGGGCAGGCGCCGACGTCGCGCCTGCTCGAGCAGCCTGATGCCCGAGTTCACGACGAGCGACGATCCGGCGATCAGTATCGCCTCGGCACCGGCGACGAGCGCAGAAGCCTCCTGGAATCGCTCGGTGGGGATGAACTCGCCGAAGAAGACCACATCGGGCTTCAGCATGCCCTGGCAGACGGAGCACGCCGGCACGACGAACGACGAGTAGTCGGTGACGTCGGCGTCGCCGTCGGGTGCCATCGTGATCGCGTCGGGTTCGTCAACCCACGGGTTGTCCGCGGAGATCCGCTCCGCGATGCTGGCCCGGGCGAACGCCTGGCCGCAATTGAGGCAGAGCACGCGATCCATCGACCCGTGCAGATCGACGAGGTGGGTGGATCCGGCCCTCGCGTGCAGGCCGTCGACGTTCTGGGTGATCACCCCGGACACCACGCCCGCATCTTCGAGCGCGGCCAGAACACGATGGCCGGCGTTCGGGCGCGCAGCATGGAACATCTTCCAGCCGAGGTGGCTTCCCGCCCAGTATCGGCGGCGGTAGTCATGACTCTCGCGAAATTGATCGAACGTCATCGGATTGCGTTTCGGCGCACCCTCGCCGCGATAGTCCGGGATACCGGAGTCGGTACTCATGCCCGCGCCGGTCAGAACGACGATGCGCCGCCCCGCGAGGGCAGCCACAGCCTCATCGATCTCTACCGGTGAGTCTGCTCTCGGGGTCGATTCGACCAGCGGGATCACCTGCACCTCCTGCCGCCCGTGTCTGTGGACTCGGACGCTTCGCGTTACTCTTCGAAGTCTAAACAGTCCCGAGTGCGGTTTTGTTTCCGATACGACTTTCTCGATCGCGACAACGCGGCACGCGGAAGAACGAGGAGTGCCCGAGCGTGAAGACAGTGCGGATCGACAGCCTCGACCTCCCCGGACTCGACGACTATGCGCGGCTGACCGATGTGGTTCTGCGACGTCTCAGCGAGCCCGCCGGGGGCCTGTACATCGCCGAGTCGTCGAAGGTCATCGCTCGGGCCCTCGCGGCAGGCCATCGGCCTCGCTCCGTACTCCTGCAGGAGCAGTGGCTCGACGACATCGAGCCCCTGCTCGCGGACTGGGATGACGTCACGGTCTTCGTCGGCGACGCGGCGACGCTCGAATCCCTCACGGGATACAACCTCCATAGAGGCGCACTCGCGGCGATGCATCGGCCCGAGCTGCGACCGGTCGCCGAGGTCATCGAGGGTGCCCGACGGATCGTCGTGCTCGAGGACATCACCGACCACACGAATGTGGGCGCGATCTTCCGAGCCGTCGCCGGAATCGGTGCCGACGCCGTGCTGATCTCACCGCGCTGCGCCGATCCGCTGTACCGGCGCAGCGTCAGAGTCAGCATGGGCACGGTGCTCCAGGTTCCGTGGACCCGCCTCCCGGAGTGGTCCGAGACGACGCCCCTGCTGCACGACGCCGGCTTCCACATCGCGGCCCTGGCCCTGTCCGATGACGCGGTCACGCTCGACGACTTCGCCGCGACGGTGCCGCAGAAACTCGCTCTGGTGCTCGGCTCCGAAGGAGACGGACTGTCGAGGCAGGCGCTGGGCGCGGCCGACACGGTGGTGACGATTCCGATGAGTCATGGCGTCGACTCCCTCAACGTGGCGGCAGCGAGCGCCGTGGCGCTCTACACGCTCCGGTGAGCACAGCCCGCACGGCCTTCCTCCTGCGCATCTCCTAGGATTGGCGGATGCCCCCGACGTCTGCCCCCGTTCGCCGCCGACGTCGGATCGTCGCCTTCTCGGCCGGCGGCATCTTCGTCGTCGTGGCGGTCGCCCTCGGTCTGTACGTGCCCGCCGCATTGGCCGCGCCGTTGCCGACGGCTCAGCTCGAGTTGACCGTGCCCACGCCACCAGCCGCCGAGCCCGCTCGGCTCGCCCTCCCGGGGATCGGGTCGGGAGCCATCGCGGAGGAGGGTTCCGGCGAGTTCCTGGGCGAGAGCGGTCAGACAGGGCCCGTTCCCATCGCGAGCGTCACCAAAGTCGTCACGGCGCTGGTGGTGCTCGAGGCCCATCCTCTCACCGAGGGTGACGACGGGCCGGGGATCACCATGACCGCGGCCGACGTGCAGCTCCTCGAACAGACGCGCGCGGTCGACGGCTCCTACGAACTCGTCAACGAGGGCCAGACCCTTAGCGAGCGCCAGGTACTCGAGATCATGCTGCTGAAGTCGGCGAACAACTACGCCGAGACGGTCACCAACTGGGCGTTCGGTTCGCTCGCCGGCTACCTCGATGCGGCTCGCTGGTTCACGGCCGCACACGGACTCGCAGACACCACCATCGTGGATGCGTCAGGCCTCGATCCGAGCAGCCGCAGCTCGACGAAGGACCTGATGACGATCGCCTCGCTCGCTCTCGCCGACCCCGTGCTCGCGAAGATCGTGTCGACAGCCATCGATCAGGTGCCCGTCATCGGGGAGATCGACAACAGCAACAAACTCCTCGGTATCGATGGCATCGACGGCATCAAGACAGGAACGACGGACGAGGCCGGGTCGTGTCTGTTGTTCTCCGCCGAGTTCGCGGTCGGCGACGAGACGAAGTCCGTGGTGGGGGTGATCCTCGGGGCCGAGAGCTCTCAGGCCGCCCGGGATGCCGTCCAGGCTCTCCTCGCCAGCACGAAGGCGGGCTTCACCACGCTGCCGCTCATCAAGGCGAACACCGAGGTCGGCAGCTATACGACGGAGTGGGGAGAGACGGCGCCGATCATCACGACATCCGACAGCGATGCCATCGTCTGGTCGGACGACCCGGTCGACGTCGACGCCAGCGCCGCAGACGTCGTGACGGCGCAAACCGGGGTGAACGTGGGCACGATCCGCTACACGGTGGACGACGTCACGGAGCAGGTCGCGCTCAGTGTCGACGGAACGCTGCAGGATCCCGGCTTCTGGTGGCGGATCGGCCACCCCGAGCTCGTCTTCGGCTAGCCGACGGAGTCGGAGCTGTCGGACTTCGGCGCCGGCAGGCCCATGGGCACCGCGTCGGGCCGCTTCGGCGAGATCCCGTCTCCGCTCGAGCGATGCGTCACACGCCGGATGACCCACGGCACCAAGTGCGTGCGCGCCCAGACGAGGTCTTCCGTGCGCGCCTGGCGCCAGGTCGCCAGGGGAAGGGGCTCGGGAGCGCCCGACTGCAGCTCGTTCTCGACATTGAGCGCCTGCAGCACCAGACGCGCGACCTCGTGATGACCGAGAGCGTTCAGGTGGAGCCGGTCCGGACTCCACATGCGCGAGTCCTGAATGCTCGACAGGCCCCACTGGTCTGCGACGATGCAGTCGTGACGCGCGGCGATCGTACGAAGATTCTCGTTGTAGATGGCGACCTTGCCCCGGATGCCTCGGAACACGGGGGAGAAGGCCACATCCGTTCCCGTGAAGATCACGACGGTGGCGTTGTCGCGCCGCAGTCGCTCGATCCCCGCGTCCATCCGGCGCGCGATGTCATCGGGGTCCGTTCCGGGGCGGATGATGTCATTGCCGCCCGCCGAGATCGTGATGAGGTCGGGCTGCAGGGCCAGAGCCGGTTCGACCTGTTCGTCGAGGATTCCCTGCATCAGCCGCCCTCGGATGGCCAGGTTCGCGTAGGCGAAGTCGTCTCCGGCCTCGGCACCCAAGACCTCGGCCACACGGTCCGCCCAGCCCCGGTACCCACCAGGGCTCGCTGGCTCCGGGTCACCGATCCCCTCGGTGAACGAGTCTCCGATCGCCACGTATCGACGCCATGGATGCCGCTCGGTCATATGCACTCCTTCGAAGAAATCCACTCGTCAATGTACTCCTCTCGCTTCGTCGCCGAGGCATCTCGATTCGTTCCTGGTGTCGTCAGCTGCGGGTAGTGTGGATGCACGTGAACAGCCTGCCCGAACCTCTTCCCCTGCCCGAGCTCCGGGTCGATTCCGCGGGCACCGACGGCACGCCCGTGGTGGGCGGCGGCGCCGCGGAACATCTCTCCCCGTCCTTTCCCGAGCGGGCGGCCTGGGGCACAGCATCCAAGCTCCGCGCGTGGCAGTCCGAGGCTCTCGAGGCCTACTTCACCCATCAACCCCGTGACTTCCTCGCGGCGGCCACCCCGGGCGCAGGCAAGACGACCTTCGCTCTTCGCCTCGCCAGCGAACTCCTGCACAGGGGCATCATCGACCGGGTCACCGTCGTGGCCCCGACAGAGCACCTCAAGAAGCAGTGGGCAGACGCCGCCGACCGCGTTCACATCCGGCTCACCCCGGGCTTCAAGAACAGCGATCGCCGCTACGGAAGTCATTTCCACGGCGTCGCCGTCACCTACGCTCAGGTCGCAGCCAGACCAGCACTGCACCGCGAACTCACCGAGTCGGCGCGCAGTCTCATCATCCTCGACGAGGTTCATCACGGCGGAGACGCGCTGAGCTGGGGCGAGGCGATCCGTGAGGCCTTCGCTCCTGCAACCCGACGGTTGTCTCTCACGGGCACACCGTTCCGTTCCGATACCTCGCCCATCCCGTTCGTCAGCTACCTGCAAGACGAGCACGGCATCAGGCTCTCGCAGACCGACTACAACTACGGCTATGGTCGCGCCCTGCAAGACGGGGTCGTGCGCCCCGTGCTCTTCATGGTCTACGCCGGCCACATGCGGTGGCGCAGCAAGGTGGGCGACGAGATGGAGGCGCGCCTCGGCGAGGGCAACACCAAAGACATCACTTCGCAGGCGTGGCGCACAGCCCTCGACCCGGCCGGCGACTGGATCCCCTCTGTGCTCGCCGCCGCCAACCGTCGGCTCGCCGAGGTGCGTCAGGGCATCCCGGATGCCGGCGGCCTGGTGATCGCGACCGATCAGTTCACGGCCCGCGCGTATGCCGCCATTCTCGAGAACATCTCGGGCGAGCCGGTCACCGTCGTTCTCTCCGACGAGAAAGAGGCCTCGGGCCGCATCGAGGAGTACTCGAAGTCGTCGAGACGGTGGATGGTCGCCGTGCGGATGGTGTCCGAGGGCGTCGACATTCCTCGGCTCGCCGTGGGCGTCTACGCCACGAGCGCGTCGACGCCGCTGTTCTTCGCCCAGGCCATCGGCCGATTCGTCCGAGCCCGACGCCGTGGTGAGACCGCCTCCATCTTCCTCCCGAACGTCCCCGGCCTCATGGCCTTGGCCGGAACGATGGAACTCGAGCGAGACCACGCTCTTGATCGACGCGACTCGGGCGACCCCGAGGGCGACATGTGGAACCCCGAAGACGCCATGGTCGCCGAGGCCAACGTGCAAGACAAAGCCTCCGATGCGTTGCAGAACGACTTCGCCTTCCAGGCCCTCGGCTCGCACGCGACGTTCGACCGGGTGATGTTCGAGGGCAGCGAGTTCGGCGCAGAGGCTCCGGTCGACAGCGACGAGGAGCTCGACTTCATCGGCATCCCAGGGCTGCTCGAGCCCGATCAGGTGCGCGAACTCCTTCAGCACCGGCAGGCCAGGCAGCAGCGTCACGCCGCCGACCGTCGCAAGAACTCGCCTCCCGGGCCGGCCGAAGACGAACCCGCCGCGCCTCTCTATCGCACGCTGGCGGAGCAACGCAAGCTTCTGAACAGCCTCGTCGGCATCTGGGCCAAGACCTCAGACCAGCCTCACGGCCTGGTGCACGCCGAGCTGCGTCGAGTCTGTGGCGGTCCGGCCGTTCCTCAGGCGAGCGTTACACAGCTGCAGTCGCGCATCGCCACGGTGCGCAAGTGGATGGGCGCCCACCACTCCTGACCCTGCCCTCGGGTCGGCATCCTCGCCATCTCTTAGAGGAAGCGGACGAAGTAGTAGCTGCCCCAGAGCGAGTGCGCGTGAGTCACGTAACGACCCCAGTCGGGGGAGTGGATGACTCCACCCTGGCCGTCGTAGATGCCGATGTGGCCGCTCCACACGACCGCGTCGCCCGCCCGGGCGTCGGATGAGGAGATGCGCACGCCCTGTGCCGCCTGAGTGGGAACGTATCGCGGCAGATCGATGCCGAACTGCTTGTAGACGTACTGGGTCAACCCGTCGCATCCGAAGCTGTCGCTGGGGTCTGCACCCCAGCCGTAGGGAACGACGCCGACGAACTGCTCCGCGTAGGCCACGACAGCGTCACCGTTGTAGCTCTGCGGAGGGTTGACGACGGGAGCGGATGGAGCGGGAGCGCTCGGCTCACCGCCGCCTGAAGATCCCTCTGAGGGTCCGCCCGCGGAACCTCCTGCGGATCCGTCGCTACCGCCCGAGGAAGGTGCGGGGGCCGGCGCCGCTGCTTCCGCGTCCGCAGCGGCTCGCGCAGCCTCATCGGCTGCCTGCTTGGCCTGCGCCGCAGCCTGCACGCCCGCCTTGTACTGGTCTTCGGTGAGGTCGAGATTCGTGGTCAGGGCCTGGAGCTGCACGGAGAGTTCGGCTTCGTGACTCTGCTGCTCGATCAGTGCGGCACCGACCGTCTGCTGAGTAGTGACGGCTTCGTCGAGTGCGCTCTGGGCTGTCGATGCGAGTGCACCCAAAGCGTTGCGCGCCACGTCGGCCTGTTCGCCGAGCGAGTCCGCTGTGTTCTGGTCGATCTGGGCCTGCTGATAGATGCCGGTGGTCGACTCGCTGAGCTTCGACATCGCTCCGAGTTGGTAGAGCAGGTCGTTTGCCTTGTCGCCTTCGACGAAGAGACGAGACGAGAGGTCGTTGCCGCCCGAGCGGGCGAACTGTGCGGCGAGGATCGCTGCCTGCGTGTGGGACTCGGCCGCCTTGGTCTTCGCCGCAGCGGCCTTCGACTCCAGCTGATCGGCCTTGACTGAGGCCGTGTTGTACGCGGTCTGAGCCGTCTGGTTCTCTTGCCAGCGAGCCTCCGCTGCGGCCTGGGCCTGGCCTACCTGAGTCTGCAGACCGTCGATGAGGCCCGTGATGCGGGAGATCTCCGCCTCTTTGGCTGCCTCGGACGATCGGGCGGCGACCACGTCGTTCCACGACGGATAGTTGTCGGCGGAGACCGGCGACGAGGAGATCGCACCGACTGCCAGCATGCCGACCATCGCAGTCGCAGCAAGAACACCACGCCAGTGAGAACGACGAGCAGAAGACCGACCGAGAGACGCGGTGGTGGTGACGAGCATGGTTTCCCCGAATTCGCAGAATGGCCGCAATGGCGTCGTGAGTCACATTCGTCACAACAACAACATCGCTCACACTAGCAACGAATTGGATGCGACTCCATACACGAGCCGCGACCGATTTCTCGGAGCAACTTCGGCGTGTCGCATTTTTACGTCGAACACGCGACGAAGGCCCCCCACCCGGATGGGTGGAGGGCCTTCGTTGACAAGCTTCGCTTCACGTGGTCTCGGTCGACGCTTTCACGTCACCTCGACCTCATAAGGAAAGACTTAGAGGGGGCGGATGTTCTCAGCCTGGGGACCCTTGGGGCCCTGTGCGACGTCGAATTCGACCTTCTGGTTCTCGTCGAGCGAGCGGTATCCGCTGGAGGCGATAGCCGAGTAGTGCGCGAACACGTCGGGGCTGCCGTCTTCGGGGGCGATGAAGCCGAATCCCTTTTCAGCGTTGAACCATTTCACTGTGCCTGTAGCCATTGCAAACTCCTCCTGGAGTGATAATTCGGTCCCGATTGTCGGGGCCACTCGTCGGGGTGTTCGTCGTCTCCCAGGATTGGGCCCGAACAGTGTCGGGCAGGGCACCGGAGGCACCCCGGACGTGCGAGGCACATCAACTTCTGTGAACAGCCTACTATGCTCTTGGCCTCGCCGCGCGACCAAAATCATCACGCCTTGGTCACGCTCGTGCGAAACAGACCCGATAGACAGAAAAAACCCCCGAGATCTCGCGTTATGCGAGATGTCGGGGGTGATTCTTATTTCTGTGTCCGAAGGGGGACTTGAACCCCCACGCCCTATACGGGCACTAGCACCTCAAGCTAGCGCGTCTGCCATTTCCGCCATCCGGACTGGATGAGCTGCTTTCCGTTCCCGGTGCAACCAAGGTAAGACGATAGCACGGTTTGAAACCCCCTCGACGCCACGAGTCCGTCGAGGCCCTGCGGTACCGTGAAAGCATGACTTCGATGCCCGAGAACCCCACCCCTGAGGCCGGTCTCGACGCCACGGCCTCGATCGCCCGTGACCTCATCCGCTTCGACACGTCGAACTTCGGAGAAGGCCGCTCCAACGGCGAGACGGACGCGGCGGAATACGTTGCGGCACACCTGGAGAGGCTCGGCTTGACCGCCGAACTCATCGATTCCGAGCCAGGTCGTACGAGCGTGGTGGCCCGCGTGGAGGGTGAGGACTCGAGTCGCGGGGCCCTCGTCGTGCACGGACACACCGACGTGGTGCCGGCGATCGCCGACGACTGGTCGGTCGATCCATTCGGCGGCGTCATCGCGGACGGCATGCTGTGGGGTCGCGGAGCGGTCGACATGAAGAACATGGACGCCATGATCCTGACCTCCCTCGACGACATCCTGTCGTCGGGCCGCAGGCCCGCACGAGACCTGGTGGTGGCCTTCTTCGCCGACGAGGAGGCCGGGGGAGTCCTCGGCTCTCATTACCTCGTGAAGAATCGCCCCGACCTCTTCGAGGGCGCGACCGAGGCGATCAGCGAGGTCGGAGGCTACTCGATCGACCTAGACGGAACGCGGGCCTACCTGGTTCAGACAGGAGAGAAGGCCCTGATCTGGGCGAAACTCGTTGCACGGGGAACGGCCGGTCACGGATCACAGATCAACTCGGACAATGCGATCACCAGGCTCGCCGCCGCCGTCGCGAGGATCGGCAGCCAGGAGTGGCCCGTGCACCTCACCAAGACGACGACGGAACTCCTGGGGCGCGTCGCCGCGATCCTGGGCAAAGATCCCCTTCGGACCACGCCCGACGAACTCGCCATCGCGACCGGAACGGCATCGCGATTCATCTCCGCCTCACTGCGCAACACGGCCAACCCCACAGGCTTGACGGCCGGATACAAGCACAATGTGATCCCCGACCGTGCCGAGGCGCTGCTCGACATCCGGGTGCTTCCCGGCCAGGAAGACGATGTCATTGCGCGACTCCGCGAGCTGGCCGGTCCCGGTGTCGACGTGGAGATCTCGCATCAGGACATCGGACTCGAGACCGACTTCTCCGGCCCCCTCGTCGACCAGATGATCTCCAGCCTCCACCGGTTCGATCCGGCGGCCGAAGTGCTTCCCTATCTGCTCTCGGCAGGAACCGACAACAAGGCTCTCAGCACGATCGGCATCAAGGGATATGGATTCGCCCCTCTGCAACTGCCGGCGGAGCTCGACTTCCCCGCCCTCTTCCACGGTGTAGACGAGAGGGTCCCGCTCGACGCATTAGTGTTTGGCAGGAAGGTTCTGACAGACCTCCTGCTGCGCTACTGACCAGGCTCCCACGGTCTCCCGACCGATTCCGCCGCCACATTCCGAAGGGGAGTCCGTGGACTTTCTCAACGCCATCATCCTCGGCCTCGTGCAAGGACTCACGGAGTTCCTGCCGATCTCGTCGAGTGCACATCTACTGATCGTCGGCCGCCTCCTGGGCACGGGAGACGACCCGGGTGCAGCGTTCACCGCGATCACCCAACTGGGCACCGAGACCGCGGTGGTCATCTACTTCTGGCGCGACATCTCCCGCATCGCAACCCGGTGGTTCTTCTCGCTCACGGGCCGCGTTCCCCGATCCGACCCCGACGCCAAACTCGGCTGGTTCATCATCCTCGGCAGCGTGCCGATCGTCGTGCTCGGCCTGATCTTCCAAGACGCGATCGAGAGCACGCTGCGCTCGCTCTGGATCGTGGCGGGCACGCTCATCGTCTTCGGGATCCTGCTTGGCGTCGCCGACTATGTCGGGGCGAAGAAGAGACGCCTCGACGACCTCACTGTTCCCCACGCGACCGTGTTCGGCTTCGCCCAGGCACTCGCTCTCATTCCCGGCGTCTCACGCTCGGGCGGCACCATCACGGCCGGACTCTTCATGGGGTACGAACGCGCCGCCGCTGCGCGCTACTCCTTCTTGCTCGCCATCCCCGCCGTCTTCGGCAGCGGGCTCTATCAGGTGTTCAAGTCCGTGAAGGAGACCTGCACGGTCGCAACGGCCAGCTGCACCCCGGAAGTCTTCGGTCCTCTCGAGACGCTCGTCGCCACGGTCATCGCCTTCGTCGTGGGACTCGTCGTCATCGCCTTCTTCATGAGCTACATCTCGAAGCGGAGCTTCCTGCCCTTCGTCGTGTACCGGATCGGTCTGGGACTCGTTCTCCTCGTTCTGCTCGGCACAGGAGCCATGCAGGCCTGACCCGTCGAGCGACGGTAGTCTTTTGCAGTGCATTCCTGGACCCGGCCCCTCGTCCCCTCACTTCCCGGACGAGGTCCCGTTCCCCGGGTCTTCGACGATTCGACGGGTGCCCTGGTCGAGACCCGAGGCGTCGACGGCCGAATCGGCCTGTACGTCTGCGGCATCACACCGTATGACGCCACCCACCTGGGTCATGCGTCGACCTACCTGGCCTTCGACGGCATCCAGCGCCTGTGGATCGACGCGGGCCTCGAGGTCGACTACGTGCAGAACATCACGGATGTCGACGACCCGCTGCTCGAGCGGGCGAACGCGACCGGCGTCGACTGGCGCGCCCTCGCCGCGAGCCAGGTAGAGCTCTTCCGCACGGACATGGCGGCGCTCCGGGTCCTCCCTCCTCGCGACTACGTCGCGGTGACCGAGGTCGTCGACCCGATCTCGGATGCCGTGCGCCGGCTCGTCGACGCCGGCTTCGGCTACCCGGTCGACACACCAGACGCGCGCGTCGCCGGCGGCCAGGACATCTACTTCGATATCGATGCGGCCACCGAACGCACAGACTGGCACCTCGGACTCGAAAGCCGCCTCGACGCCGTCACGATGGCTGCGTTCTTCGCCGAGCGCGGGGGAGACCCTGATCGCGCAGGCAAGCGCAATCGACTCGACCCCCTGCTGTGGCGAGCGGCGCGCGAGGGGGAGCCCTCGTGGCCCAGCCCGGTCGGCGAGGGGCGCCCCGGATGGCATATCGAATGCTCCGTCATCGCGCTCGATGCACTCGGCCCGCACTTCTGCATGCAGGGCGGCGGAAGCGACCTCGTCTTCCCGCACCACGAGTTCTCGGCGGCTCACGCCACGGCTCTCACCGGCGAGCGATTCGCCGACGTGTACGCCCACGCGGGCATGGTCGCCTATCAGGGCGAGAAGATGAGCAAGTCGCTCGGCAATCTCGTCCTGGTCTCCCGGCTCCGCGCATCCGGTGTCGACCCGTCGGCGGTGCGGCTCGCCGTTCTCGCCCACCACTACCGCGACGACTGGGAGTGGACCGACGCCGGCCTCGCGGAGGCGGTCGCGCGCCTCGATCGCTGGCGCGAGGCGGTGGGCCGGCCGCAGGCGTCCGAGGCCCTCGACGATGAAGAAGCGCTTCTCGCACGCCTCCGCGCCGTACTGTCGTCAGACCTCGACACCCCGGCCGCCCTCATGGCGATCGACGAGTGGGTGGCGGGCTCGCACCCGACGAGCGGTCTCGTCGCCCGCACGGTGGACGCACTCCTGGGAGTGCAGCTCTAGTCGCCGGTCAGGCGCCGGGGCGCCACGGCTCGTCTGGGCGACCGTCGCCTCTTTTACGAAGGTACTTCTCGAACTCCTGAGCGATCGCCTCGCCACTCGCCTCGGGCGAGTCGACGGTATCGCGCGCCTGTTCGAGCTGCTGGATGTACGAGGCCATCTCGTCGTCCTCTCCGGCGAGCGCATCGATTCCCGACTCCCACGCGGAGGCCTCGTCGACCAGGTCGCCGCGGGGGATCACGACGTCGACGAGCTCCTCGAGTTTGTCGATGAGCGCCAGCGTCGCCTTGGGAGACGGCGCGTTGTGAACGTAGTGGGGAACGGATGCCCAGATCGAGACCGTCGCGATTCCCAGGGCCTCGGCCGCATCGGCGATGACGCTCAGGATGCCGACGGGCCCCTCGTATGTCGATCTCTCGATCGAGAGCTGGCTGCGCACCGACGCGTTCTCGCTCGTGGCCGTGACCGAGATCGGACGCGTGTGCGGCACATCGGCCAGCATGGCCCCGAGCAGCACGATGCCCGAGACTCCGGCTGTCATGGCAGCATCGAGCACCTCGACCGTGAATTTCTTCCAATTGCGCGAGGGCTCCGCGCCCACGAGGAGAAACACATTGCCCGTGTTGTCCGAGCCCACGCGGAGCTCGGCGTCAGCTGCCAGAGGAATGTTGTCGACCTCTGTTTTCGCCGGACCGTAGATGGTCGCGCTCGGCCAGATCAGGGCTCGATTGCCCTCATCGTCTTGAGACACCACCGGCCTGTTGAACTGGAAATCGAAGTACTCCTCTGCGTCGACACCGGCGATCGTGACCACGTCGAGCTGCTCACGCAGCAGCTGAACCGCTCCCGTCGCAGCTTCGCCCGCATCGTTCCAGCCCTCGAATGCGACGACGAGAAGTCGCCCTCTGAGGAATTCATTGCCCTGTGTCACCGTGTGGAGAACCCTTTTCGTCGTCTCGTGATCGTTCTGACAAGGATAGGCCGTCGATCCAGACCGAGCCCCCGGGCCCCGTAGACTCGATCCACGTGATGACACCCCTGCCCGCCGCCGTCCTCTGGGACATGGACGGAACGATCGTCGATACCGAGCCCTATTGGATGCAGTCGCAGGAGAAGCTCGTCGCGACGTTCGGCGGCGTCTGGACCCACGAAGACGCGATGACCCTGGTCGGATCAGGTTTGGACCGCACCGCCCGTCTCCTTCAGGAGCACGGAGTCGACATGGCCGCCGACGCGATCATCGACCATCTGACTCGCGAGGTGATGGCGCTCATCAGCATCAGCGTGCCGTGGCGGCCGGGCGCCCGTGAACTGCTCTCCGCACTGCGAGAGGCGGCCGTTCCCTGCGCCCTGGTCACCATGTCTTTCGGTGTGATGGCCGAGCACGTCAGGTCGTTCATTCCTTTCGACGCCTTCGACGTCGTCGTCTCCGGCGACAGCGTCGAGAACAGCAAGCCCCACCCGGAGGCCTACCTCGAGGCGGCACGCCTCCTGGGAGTCCCCATCGACGAGTGCGTTGCCTTCGAGGACTCCGTTCCCGGGGTCGCGAGCGCTGCCGCTTCGGGCGCGGTCACCGTCGGCGTTCCCCACATGCTCTCTCTGGAGAACAGCCCGGCCAGTGTGCTGTGGCCGACACTCGAGGGCCGCACCGTCGACGACGTGAGTGCGGCGCTGGCAGCCCACAGGCGCTCTGGCGCCATCCACCCCACAACCGGAAGTCGACACCCATAACCGTGAATTCATTCTCCGGACCGTTCCGCGTCGGCGAACGCGTGCAGCTCACCGGCCCCAAGGGCAAGCTGAACTCCATCACCCTGGCGACGGGGGCCGAGTTCCACACCCACCGCGGAGCCATCGACCACGACGCCATCATCGGGCAGCCCGACGGCTCCGTCGTGGCCAACACCGTGGGCGTGGAGTATCTCGTGCTGCGCCCCCTGCTCACCGACTTCGTTATGTCTATGCCGCGCGGGGCCGCGATCATCTACCCCAAGGATGCAGCGCAGATCCTCGGCCAGGCCGACATCTTCCCCGGGGCGACCGTGGTGGAGGCCGGCGTCGGCAGCGGCGCATTGTCTCTGTGGCTCCTGCGAGCGATCGGTCCGGAGGGGCGGTTGTCGTCGTTCGAACGCCGCGAGGAGTTCGCCGACGTGGCCATGGCCAACGTGACGGCGTTCTCCGGTTCCACTCCCGACAACTGGAGCATCACCCTGGGCGACCTGAGCGAGGCGCTGCCCGAACAGCACGAGCAGCACTCGGTGGACCGCGTCGTCCTCGACATGCTCGCGCCCTGGGAGTGCATCCCGGCTGTGACCGACGCTCTGAAGCCCGGGGGAGTCGTACTCTGCTACGTGGCCACGGTCACTCAGCTCTCCCGCGTCGTCGAGACGATCCGCAGCACCGGATCGTTCACCGACCCGCAGCCTTCGGAGACGATGATCAGGTCGTGGCACGTCGAGGGCCTCGCCGTCAGACCGGATCACCGCATGATCGGACACACGGGTTTCCTCGTCACCGCACGACGCCTGGCTCCGGGAGCCCAGTTGCCCGAACTGAAGCGTCGCGCCTCCAAGAGCGAATACTCCGATGACGATGTGGAGACGTGGACCCCGGGCGCGCTCGGCGAACGCGGCATCAGCCCCAAGAGTCTCCGCAAGCGTGTGCGCATGGCGACGGCGACGGCGACGGCCCGCACAGACGGCGACGCCGCACAGCCGTCGCCCAGCCAAGACGCCGACGCGGAATAAACTAAGCTGTTGTCCGCTCAACCACCACTGAAAAGAGGATCCGTGCGCAAGTCGATCGCGCTCATTCTGTCTGCGGGTCTTCTCGCCACCCTGTCGGCGTGCGCGTCGCCGGGATCGGGTCTCGCCGACGGCGGCTGCACGCCCCTCGCTCAACCCGGAGCGGCGTCCGAGACCGTCACGGCCTCAGGTGATCCGGGGGAGGCGACGCTCGATTTCGCCACTCCGCTGAAGACGAAGAGCACCGAGCGCTCGATCCTCACGGCCGGGTCCGGCCCTGCTGCTCAGGTCGGCGATGTGGTCTGGGGCAAAGCGGTCATCGCCAGCGGCACCGACTCGTCGAATTCTCAGCAGTCGCCCTTCATGATCACGCTCGACAAGACGGCAACGCCCGCGGGATTCATCGACGCGCTCGATTGCGCGCGTGCAGGCGACCGCATCGCGGCCGTCATCCCCTCGGCACAGACGACGGTCGATCCCTCGGCGGCTCCGGCCGCCGCGACCTCGGACGCCTATGTCTTCGACATCACGTCGGTCTACCCCGGCGCGGCCACCGGGTCGGCGGAGCCCGCGCAGGCAGGGTTCCCCAGCGTCGTGACGGCACCCGATGGCCGCCCCGGCGTCACCATCCCCTCGGGCACGGTGCCGAGCGATCTGCGGTACACCACCCTCAAGAAGGGGTCCGGCGCGAAGGTGGCCGAGGGCGACGTGCTCGTCATCCAGTCCCTCGGGGTCGTGTGGAGCGACAAATCAGTCTTCGAGTCGACCTGGGACAAGGGTGCTGCGACGCAGGTGCTCGCGGCCGACGGCACGACGAATAAGGGCGGAGTCGTACCCGGGCTCGTCAAGGCGCTCGTCGGCCAGACCATCGGCTCGCAGGTCCTCGTGGTCGTGCCTCCCGCAGACGGCTTCGGCGACACGGGCACCCAGGGCGTCCCCCCGGGATCCACGCTCGTCTACGTCGTCGACATCCTCGGCGCCAACCCGGCACCCTGACGAGAGCGGCTCAGGTCACCGCTCCCTCGCGTCGCACTAAAATAGTCTCCGTGCCAGACCAGTCGCGAACCGCCTCCTCGATCGACTCCTCGGTTCCCGCCGTCGCTGTCGAAGAGCGACTCTTCAGCCTCGTCCTGGCCCTGGTATCCACAGAGATCGGCCTCACCAAGGCCGAGATCCTGGGTGCCGTGCAGGGGTACAGGCAGAAGTTCGTTCCGGGCGGAGACAATTCAAGCCTCGAGCGTCAGTTCGAACGCGACAAAGACGACATTCGCGAACTGGGCGTACCCCTCGAAACGCTCGAGTCGCCCACAGATCCCGGCAACAACCAGGCTCTGCGCTACCGCATCGCCAAGGGCGACTACGACCTCCCCTCCGACATCACGTTCACGCCGGAGGAGACGACTCTTCTGAACCTCGCCGCCATGGTCTGGCGAGAGGGGTCTCTGTCGGGCGAATCCCGACGAGCTCTTCTCAAACTGCGCTCGCTGGGAACCGAGGGGAGCAAGCAGCTCATCGGCTATGCCCCGCGCATCCGCACCAGAGACGCCGCCTTCGCTCCGCTCACCGACGCCCTCGACAAGGCCGTGCTCGTGCGTTTCAGCTATCTCAAACCGGGGGAGCAGAACGCCAGAGAGAGAATCGTCGCCCCGACGGCCGTCGTGCAGCACCAGGGCCGCTGGTACCTCCAGGCGACCGATCAGCAGGCCGATGCTCCGCGCACGTTCCTGCTGTCGAGAATCGTCGGGCCCGTGGCCGTCACGCGCACGCCCGCGCCGCGTCCGGCATCCCCGACGGCCGGCGACGATGCGCTGGCCGAACTCGACGAGATCTGGCGCACTCAGGTCGCGCACGTGTCCGTCCGTGCCGGAACCGACGCCGAATCGCGCCTCGGAAAGCGGCTGGGCAGCATCCGGCACGCCGATGGAACCATCGCGCTGCACTACACAGACCTCGCGCTTCTCGCCGACGATCTCGCGGCCTTCGGACCCGAGGTCGTCGTGATCTCGCCTCCGGTTCTCGTCGCTGCCGTCCGCGATCGGCTCACGGCCATCATCGAGAGCCATACAGATACCGAGGATGCCGTATGAGCGCCGATCAGACGACTCCCGGCGGGTTTCACCACGCCCAAGACAAGCTGACCTTCCTTCTCTCGCTCGTTCCCTATCTGATCCAGCAGACCCAGGTCAGCGTTCACGACGCCGCCAGACACTTCGGAGTCTCGGACGAGACGATCCGAGAAGCGGTCCTCCTGATCGCGGTGTCGGGAGTGCCCGGAAGCGACAGCAACTATCAGCACGGCGACCTGTTCGACATCGACTGGGACGCATTCGACGACAACGAGATCATCATCACCCAGCTCGTCGCCATCGACGACTCACCCCGTTTCTCCGCCCGGGAGGCATCGGCCCTGATCGCCGGACTGCAGTACCTGCAGTCGCTGCCCGAGAACGTGGGCTCGGCCGCGTATTCGAGCCTCGCCGCCAAACTGGCGAGAGGCGCGTCTGAGACGCCCAGTCAGGTGATCGTCTCCCCGGCCACGACGAACGAGACGTTCGCGCGTTTCGGTGACGCCCTGGCCCGCGGCGTCCAGTTGGAGTTCGAGTACCGGGATTCCCGCGGACAGAGGGAGCACCGGCGCGTCGATCCGCTGCGTCTCGATTCCGACAACGACGACTGGTATCTACGGGCGTGGTGTCACTCGCGCCTCTCGGTGCGGACATTCAGACTCGACCGCATCGACGCGCTGAACGTCACCGACCTGGCCATCGAGCACCGGCCCGCCGACATCCCCCTCTCGGACTCGCTCTTCGACACGTCGGGGGAGCACACGAGTGTCGTCCTCGAGTTCAGGCCCGAGGCGCTGGGACTGCTCGGCGAGTTCGTTCCCGAGGGCACACGAGTGACCCGGCACGGGGACATGAGCCGAGCATCGGTGCGCGTCGCGCACTTCCACGGCCTCACGCGCCTCGTCGCAGGCCTGGCCGGTGTGGCCAGAGTCGTCGATCCTCCGGAGGCTCGACAGGCCGCCCGCCGTTGGGCACAGGATGCACTGGCGTCTTATGCGGAGCCGGCGGGCCCCGAGACACCGATCACGACCGCGTAGGCTGGCACGATGTACTGGTGGTCGTGGATCCTCATCTGGCTGGCGCTGGCGATCCTCCTGGTCGGCACACTCGTGTTCTTCGGCTGGCGCCTCTTCAAGAAAGGCGTAGCGGTCGTCGACGAACTCGAGCGACTGACCGACAAGGTCGAGCTGCTGCAGAGGAACGTCGAGGAGTTGTCGATCGAGACTCCTCCGAACGCGATCCTCGACGGCTACTCTGCCGTGGCGAACCGTCGCGATCGCGAGAAAGATCGTCGTGCAACCATGCGGCAGCTTCGCAGGGACACCCGAATGAACCGGGGTAGACTGATCACTGCACCACAAGCCTGGGAAGGATGGACCGATGTTCGGTAACGCACTGGGGTGGCCCCATCTCGTCATCATCCTCGTTGTCGTCGTTCTACTGTTCGGCGCTCCGAAGCTTCCCGGCCTCGCACGCAGCCTCGGTCAGTCGATGCGCATCTTCCGCAGCGAAGTCAAGACCATGAAAGACGAGAACGCGGCACCGTCGGAGTCGACGGGAACGACCGATAGCTCGGCCCATGCCGCACCGGTCGCCGATCAGGCATCGAGCGTCGCTTCGCCTGAATTCAAGCCAAAGCCATAGGCACGGTGGCCGCCCGAACCAAGCGGCGTGCCAACCGCGAGGGACGCATGTCTCTCGGCGCGCATCTCCTCGAGCTACGCAGGAGACTCTTCATCGCGGCGATCGGCATCATTCTGGGCGCCATCGCCGGATGGTTCCTCTCTGACTTCGTTCTCGACGCGATCAGAGGGCCCATCACCGAAGTCGGGCAACAGCAGGGCCGAGTTGCCAGCATCAACTGGGACAACATCGGCGGGGCCTTCGACCTCAAGGTGCAGATCGCTCTCACCATCGGCTTCGTAGTTTCTTCGCCGGTCTGGCTCTATCAGATCTGGGCTTTTCTCGTACCCGGGCTCACTCGGAGAGAGAAGGGCTACAGCGTCGGCTTCCTCGGCGCATCGATCCCGCTGTTTCTCGCAGGCTGCGTAGCCGGGTGGTACGTGCTGCCGCACATCGTGATCCTCCTGGCGAGCTTCGCCCCCTCCGAAGACACGAACCTCATCACGGCTCGCGGCTATTACGATTTCGTGCTCAAGCTGGTCCTCGCCGTCGGTATCGCCTTCGTATTGCCGGTCTTTCTCGTTCTGCTCAATTTCGTCGGCGTGCTCAGCGCGTCGGCGATCATCAAATCGTGGCGCCTCGCGATCCTCGCGATCGTTCTCTTCACCGCCATCGCGACGCCCGCCGCAGACCCCACTGCCATGATCCTTCTCGCGATCCCCATGGTCATCCTGTTCTTCGCGGCCTACGGCGTCGCGTGGATCCATGACTGGCGCGTCGCCCGCGCGGCCGATCGACTCGACAGCGAATTGGCCGCCTGATGCCCGAATCCGATCCCACAGCCCTCTCTCCGGCCGAACGCTACGCGCGCAGCCGGGCACGCGGTGGCAAACCCCTGCTCGATGCCTTCGCCGAGCGGGTGGACTTCGGCCTCGACACGTTCCAGATCGAGGCATGCGGCGCTCTCGAGGCCGGGGACAGCGTTCTGGTGGCGGCGCCGACCGGCGCAGGCAAGACGGTCGTCGCCGAGTTCGCACTGTTCCTCGCAATGCAGCAGAAACGCGCGAAGGTCTTCTACACCGCACCCATCAAGGCGCTGAGCAACCAGAAGTTCCATGAGTTCACGGCCGAATACGGCGCAGAGAATGTGGGCCTCCTCACGGGCGACACGAACATCAACGCGTCGGCTCGCATCGTGGTCATGACCACCGAGGTGCTTCGTAACATGATCTACGCCGACTCCGATCTGCTCACCGATCTGGCCTACGTAGTCATGGACGAGGTGCACTACCTCGCAGACAGATTCCGTGGAGCCGTCTGGGAGGAAGTAATCATCCACCTCTCCTCGGAGGTGCGGCTGGTCTCGCTGAGCGCCACGGTGTCGAACGCCGAGGAATTCGGCGACTGGCTGCAAGCAGTTCGAGGCCAGACATCGGTGATCGTCTCGGAAGAACGCCCCGTTCCCCTCGACCAGCACGTGATGGTCCGCAGCAAGCTCATCGACCTGTTCGATGCGACAGGAAAAGCCGCGACCGCTCGTGTGAATCCCGAGCTTCTGCGCATCGCTCGCAACTCGATGCCGCAGAGTTCTAGTCGACGAGGCTCGCGCGACCGACGCGGCGGTGGCTCCTACCATCGGGGCGGGCATGGCGCGCAGGAGCGAGCAGACAGGCCCGAGGTCATCGACATGCTCGATCGGCAGAATCTGCTGCCGGCGATCTTCTTCGTGTTCAGCCGAATCGGATGCGATCAGGCCGTCAAGCAGGTCCTGCGGGCCGGAATCAAGCTCACCACCGCCGACGAGCGCGACGAGATCCGTGACATCGTCGAAGACAGATGTCGCACGATCCTCGACGAAGATCTGGCGGTGCTCGGATACTGGGAATGGCTCGAAGGCCTGCAGCGCGGCGTGGCCGCGCATCACGCGGGGCTCCTGCCGGCCTTCAAAGAGGTCGTCGAAGAGCTCTTTCAGAAGAAGCTCGTCAAGGTCGTCTTCGCCACCGAGACGCTGGCTCTGGGCATCAACATGCCCGCGCGCACGGTCGTTCTCGAGAAGCTCGAGAAGTTCAACGGCGAGGCCCGTGTTCCGATCACTCCGGGGGAGTACACCCAGCTGACCGGACGAGCCGGTCGCCGCGGGATCGACGTCGAGGGGCACTCCGTCATCCAGTGGCGAGACGGGCTCGACCCGCAGGCGATCGCCTCTCTCGCGTCCCGGCGCAGCTACCCGCTCAATTCCAGTTTCCGGCCGACCTACAACATGGCGGTCAACCTCATCGAGCAGTTCGGACGGGCGCGCACCAGAGACAGCCTCGAGTCGTCGTTCGCACAGTTCCAGGCAGACAGAGCCGTCGTCGATCTCGCCCGCAAACTCCGCTCGCACGAGGAGTCGCTGGCAGGGTACGCGCGTTCCATGACCTGCGACAGGGGCGACTTCGCCGAGTACGCCGCCCTGCGGCGCGAGATCACCGAGCTCGAGCGATCCGGGGCGGGCAGGGCGGATTCTCAGTCGAGGGCCGAACGCGATTCTCGTTCGAAGAAGATCAACGACCTCCGTCGTCGGCTCAAGGTGCATCCCGTGCACTCGTGTCCTGACCGAGAGCAGCACGCACGGTGGGCCGAACGGTGGTGGCGCCTGAAGAAAGACACGGATCGCCTCGCACAGCAGATCAATACGCGCACCGGGGCGATCTCCAAGGTCTTCGACCGAGTCACCGACGTTCTCGTCGAGCTCGGCTATCTCACGGCCGAAGCCGACGGCGAGATGACTCTGACGCCGACCGGGCGCACACTCAAGCGCATCTATGGTGAGAGAGACCTGCTGGTGGCCGAGTGCCTGCGCCGCCAGGCGTGGAAAGACTTGGATGCTGCCGGGCTCGCCGCAATGGCCTGCTCTCTGGTCTATGAGCCCCGACGAGAAGAGAACGACGTCGCCGATCGATTCCTCCCGCGAGGACCGTTCAGAGCGGCTCTCGAATCGACTCGGCACATTCTCGAGTCGATCCAGGAACTCGAGGCTCGGCACCGCCTCCCCGAAGGGTCTCCCATCTCGACGGGGCTGAGTCTCGCCATGTACCAGTGGGCACGAGGAGCCCGCCTCGACGACGTTCTGACCGACGCCGACATGCAGGCGGGTGACTTCGTCCGCTGGACGAAGCAGACCATCGATCTGCTCGACCAGCTGCAGGGTCAGCCCGATGCGCGTGTCGCGCGCACGGCCAGAGATGCTCTCGACCTGATCCGTCGCGGCATCGTGGCGTACTCATCGGTGGCCTGAGAACGGTGCTCGACGATCTCCGCACGCCTGTGCGCCCCCTGATGCCGTTCTGGTTGGCACTCCTCACCGCCGCGGCCGGGGGAGTCGCTCTCGATACGGGCTTCCCCGACAAGGGTCTCTGGCCGGTCACCTTCCTGGGCATCGCCTTGATCCTGGTGTCCGTCATCGGACGCCGGGTATTCAGTGCGTTCCTGATCGGCCTGGTGGGAGGATTCTCGTTCTGGGGTGTGCACATCTTCTGGCTCACGCTGTATCTGGGCCCCATTCCCTGGCTTGCACTGGCCATCCTCCAGGCGCTCTTCTTCGCCGTCGGGGCGGCACTGCTCGCCGTGGTCTACAGCCGTGCCCCGCGCACCTGGCCGCGAACCGGCATCCGGCTCGTGATACTGCCCATCGTCATTGCCGGGCTCTGGACCGCTCGCGAGGCGATCACCGCCGTATGGCCCGAAGGCGGATTCTCGTGGGGACGCGTCGTGTTCTCGCAGTCCGAGAGCCCCTACGCCTCGCTCGTGGCGTGGATCGGCTTCTCGGGCGTCTCGTTCGTCATGGTCTGGCTCGTCGCTTTTCTCGTCGAAGTCGCACGCACGACGACCGTTGTCGCGACGACGCGCATCCTCTGGGCTGCGACGGCTATCGTCGCCACCCTCGCCGTGCCGGCCTGGTACGCACCGACCGACGGTTCATCGCGCATCGCCGCAGTGCAGGGGAACACCGACGCGTCGTTGTTCTCTCAGCGGGCGGCCGGCGACGTGCTGAGCGATCAGACAGCTGAGACCCTGAAGATCATCGATCAGAAGGTCGACATGGTCGTGTGGCCCGAGAACGGGTCGGATCTCGACCCGGCGCGATCGGAGCAGGCCGCAAAACAGCTCGATTATCTGAGCGAGAAGATGAACGCGCCCTTCATCGTGGGAACGATCACGAACCCGTCTCAGAACACCTACTACAACACCTCCCTGCTCTGGGAGGCCGGCCAGGGATCGGTCGACCACTACGACAAGCGGCACCCCGTGCCGTTCGCGGAGTACATGCCCGCTCGTGCCTTCTTCCGCGCCATCGTCCCCGACCTCGTCGATCTCGTCACCCGCGACTACACCAAGGGCACGACCGACACCGTCTTCGACGTGAACGGTGTGATCGCGGGAATCTCGATCTGCTTCGACATCACCGACGACGCGGTCGCGCGAGACATGGTGCACGACGGCGCGCAGGTGATCCTCGCCCAGACCAACAACGCGGACTTCGGCAAGACCGACGAGAACCTGCAACAGCTCGCCATTGCGCGGCTGCGCGCCGTCGAGACGGGGCGCAGCGTCGTGAACATCTCGACCGTCGGGACCTCGGCCATCGTGGCCCCAGACGGCTCGACCATCGCGTCGATCCGCCCCTACGAAGCGGGTGCCATGATCGCCGACGTGCCGTTGGCGACGCAGACCACACCGGCGACCCTGCTGGGCGGTGGCATAGAACTGCTCGTCTCGGGGCTCGGACTCGCCGGCCTTGCTCTCACCCTGCTCACCGCCCGAAGCTCACGTCGGGCACGACGAGAAGCGCCCCGCGTCAGCTGATGCTGACCGGGGCGCTGAATCGTGCCGGGATGCGGACTAGGCGTTGACCTTCTGGCCTCGACGGGCGCGGAGGTAGGTCAGACGCTCTTCGAGCAGCTCCTCGAGCTCTGCGCGAGTGCGTCGCTCCAGCAGCATGTCCCAGTGGCTGCGCGGCGTCTTCGACTCCGCGTGCTCGACGATGACGGGCTCTGACCCGACCATGCGAGTCGCTTCCATGCTGCAGTACTTGCACTCCCAGGTGTCAGGAGCTTCGGCCTCTGCGGAGAACACCATGTCGGTGTCCTTTCCGCAGGGACAGTGATACGTGTGGGTCAAGCGCGGGGAGAAGACGACGCCTTCTTCGGTCTGAAGGCTTTGGCCTCCGAGTCTCATTCCGCGCAAGCTGCGATCTGCCATTGTGTGGTCCTTTCTCGCGTTGCTTACACCGTTATAAACCCCAGAACGGCGGCAATTCTTCCCGGCCGGAGCTTTACCAGAACTCTCCCAGAGAGTAAGCAGGGTCACGCGAGGGGATGCGCCTCGTGCGGCGATCGGATACGACGAAGCAGTTCCAGGGCCAGGTCCGGTCGATCGGTCACGATCCCATCGACCCCGAGTTCGAGCAGTCTCTTCATCTGTTCGGGGTCGTTCACTGTCCAGATGTGTATCTCGATACCCCGGCGATGAAGCGCGCGAACGACGCGATCCGTCGCGATCTCGAAGCGGCCGTGCCGCGGTGGCACCTGCACCGCATCGACTGCCACGACGGCTCGAGGCGCGACCGCGAGAAGGCCGAGCTTCGCCAGCGCGAGGATGAGGGCGAACCGCGGAGCACTGGCCGAGCTGGCTACGCCCGGGATGAGCCGAACAGCCTCCGCGCGCCTTGTCGACGAGAACGACGTGATCAAGACGCGATCCGTCGCCTCGGCGGCGAGCACGGCGCCGGCTACGGCTGCTCCCGCCTGAGGCGACTTGACGTCGATGTTGAAGCGAGCGTCCGGGAAGGCACGAAGAGCCTCGAGCAGAGTCGGCATGCGGTGCCCCGCTCCGAGGTCGATCTCCTGCAACTGCGCGGTTGTCAGATCGGACACGGCTGCGTCGACTCCGGCAACGCGGTCGAGCCGGGGATCGTGCGCGATCATGGCGACGCCGTCTTTCGACACGTGGACGTCGGTCTCGAGGTAGAGAACGCCGAGAGCCCACGCCGCGTCGAACGAGGCGAGTGTGTTCTCGGGAACGTCGAGGGCGAGGCCGCGGTGCGCGAGAATCCGAGGGACAGCGGGGGAGAACCACCCGCCGGCCGCGTCAGTCCTGCGGCGGTGTCGGTGCACGGTCGCCGAACGCCTGACCGATTCCCTTGAGCGCCTCGGTGAGCTCGCTCGGGATGATCCACAGCTTGTTGGCCGACCCCTCGGCGAGCTTGGGAAGCGTTTGCAGGTATTGGTAGGCCAGCAGAAGCTGATCCGGCTCGCCCTGATGAATGGCGCCGAACACGGTGGTGATGGCTTCCGCCTCACCCTTCGCTCGCAGGACCGCAGCCTGCGCATCGCCCTCTGCCCTCAGGATCTCGCCCTGCCGATGCCCCTCAGCCTCGAGGATGGCCGACTGCTTCGTTCCCTCGGCGGTGAGGATGACGGCGCGACGTTCCCGCTCGGCACGCATCTGCTTCTCCATCGAGTCCTGGATCGACAGTGGCGGATCGATGGCCTTGAGTTCCACTCGGCCCACGCGGATACCCCACTTGCCGGTCGCCTCATCGAGGACGATGCGCAGCTGACCGTTGATCTCGTCGCGACTGGTGAGCGCCTGCTCCAGGTTCAGCCCGCCCACGACGTTGCGCAATGTCGTGGTTGCAAGTTGCTCGACTGCGCCGAGGTAGTTGGCGATCTCGTAGGTGGCCGCCCGAGCGTCGGTGACCTGGAAGAAGACGACGGTGTCGATCGACACGACCAGGTTGTCTTCGGTGATCACCGGTTGCGGGGGAAACGAGACGACCTGCTCGCGAAGATCGATCAGGGGGCGGAGCCTGTCGATGAAGGGGACCAGTACACGAAGGCCGGGCTCGAGGGTCTTGTGATAGGCACCCAGTCGCTCGACCACACCCGCGGTGGCCTGCGGAATGATGCGGATGGACCGCGCGAGAATCACCAGCACGAAGATGACGACAACGACGACGATGGCGATCACGACGATCTGACCGACGATCGCGGAATCCGAGTTGTTCACGGGGTAGTCCTTTCTGCGGGAACGACGAACGCCGTCGCCCCATCGATCGCGGTGACGAGCACCCTCTGACCTGGATCGAGATCGGCCGAGTCTGTAGACGGAGACACCCGCGCGGTCCAGATGTCGCCGTTCGAGAGCTTGACGTGCCCGCCCGCGCCCGTGAGGCGGGTCGTGACGACCCCGTACAGGCCGATCAAGGCATCCACATTGCTCTTGGTGGTGTCGCCGCCCCGCCGAAGAGCTCGCAACAGCGGAGGTCTGATCGTGAAGATGAGGAGCACCGACAAAACGGAGGCGATAATGATCTGGAGCCACCACGGAACGCCGACGAGACTCGAGACGAGGCCGCCGAGGCTACCCAGCGAGATCATGAGGAATGTGAACTCGAGACTGAACATCTCGACGATGAGAAAGACCAGCACCAGGGCCAGCCAGATCGTCCACGCGTAGGACGCCAGGAATTCGACCATCTGTACACGACTCCTCTCGTCGGTGTATGCCTTAAAACTACCAGCAACGCAGGAGGGGAGGACCGCGAGTTGGTAGTCTCGGGTTCCACAGTCAAAGGAGTATCGAGCTTGTCAACAAACCCCCTGAAACCCGAGTCCATGGCCGCGAAGCGGGTTCTCGTCACCGGCTCATCGCGCGGAATCGGTGCTGACACCGTGTCGTACTTCGCTGCCGCCGGCGCCCGAGTGGCCATCAACTTCCGCAACAAAGAGGCTCGAGCGCTCAAACTCGCCGCGAAGATCGCGGAAGACGGGGGAGAGGCGATCACGGTCGGAGCAGATCTCACCGATCCCGACTCCGTCGCCCAGCTGTTCGAGCGCATCCAGTCGGAGTTCGGGGGACTCGACGTTCTGGTGCTCAACGCCTCGGGAGGAATGGAAGGCGGAATGGCCGCCGACTACGCGATGACACTCAACCGGGACGCCCAGCTGAACGTCTTGACCAGCGCAGTTCCTCTTCTGGCGCCCGGCTCGAGAGTCGTCTTCGTCACCAGCCACCAGGCCCACTTCATCCACACCACCGAGACCATGCCGGAATATGTCCCCGTGGCCCTGTCGAAGCGGGCCGGTGAGGACGCGCTGCGCGCTCTGATCCCCGAGCTCGACGAGAAGGGTATCGAGTTCGTCGTGGTCTCCGGCGACATGATCGAGGGCACCATCACCGCGACGCTCCTCGAACGAGCCAATCCCGGCGCTATCAGTTCGCGCAAGGAGTCGGCGGGCCGCCTCTACAACGTCGGCGAGTTCGCCGCCGAGGTCGCACTCGCCGGCGTCGAGCCGATCCCGCAGAACCACACGCGCTACGTCGGAGACATCAGCGACTTCGCGCCCGTCGACTGACTCGGAGACGGTCGGCATGGTTCAGCACGCGACGACGACCGACATCGTCTATGCCAAGTCTCGGGTACTGCTCGTCGACCAGTACGATCACGTTCTGCTTCTGCTGACCCGGCACGATGTCGACAGCTATCCGTCGCGATGGCTGACGACGGGTGGCCACCTCGAGGTCGGCGAGGACCATCCGACAGCCGCGATCAGGGAGCTCTTCGAGGAGACCGGACTCGTCATCGAGAATCCGGGTCCGCCCATCTGGAGTCACGACTTCGTGGCAGAGAGAGCACCCGGCGTCTGGGCCTCGCATCACGAGGTCTGGTACTCGGTGCGCACGGAACGGTTCGACCTCGACACCAGCAATTGGACTCCCGAGGAACTGGTGGACATCATCGATCAACGCTGGTGGAGTCTGGGTGAGCTCGAGAAGACGACGGATCCTGTCGAGCCCGAGAATCTCGCCCGAATCCTCCGCGGTCAATTGTCCGCCTGCTGAGAACCCCGACGACGGAGACGATCATGAGCCTGGCTGCCGACAACCACGACCGGATACGGGTTCGAGGGGCTCGGGAGAACAACCTCAAGAACATCGACGTCGACATTCCGAAGCGCCGGCTGACCGTCTTCACCGGAGTCTCGGGATCCGGCAAGAGCTCCCTGGTCTTCGGCACCGTGGCCGCCGAGTCGCAGCGCATGATCAACGAGACCTACAGCGCGTTCCTTCAGGGGCTCATGCCCGCTCTCGCGCGCCCCGACGTCGACGTGCTCGAGGGGGTGACGACCGCGATCATCGTGGATCAGGAGCGGATGGGCGCGAATTCGCGTTCGACCGTCGGCACCGCGACCGACACGAATGTCCTGTTGCGCATCGTGTTCTCGAGGCTCGGGCACCCTCACGTCGGACCGCCCCAGGCCTTCGCCTTCAACGTTCCGTCAATCAGTGGCGCCGGCGCCGTCACCATGGACAAGGGCGGGCGCGAGGTGAAGGAGCGTCGGAGCTTCACCGTCACCGGCGGGATGTGTCCGCGGTGCGAGGGCATGGGCCGCGTCAATGACATCGATCTCGCGCAGCTCTACGACTCGTCGAAGTCGCTGAGCGGGGGCGCGCTCACTATTCCGGGCTACACCGCCGACGGGTGGGGAGTGCGCATCTTCACGGGGTCCGGGTTTCTCGACGCCGACAAACCGATCCGCGATTACTCGAAGAAGGAGCTCGACGACTTCTTGTATCACGAGCCGACCAAGGTCAAGATCGGCGATATCAACATGACCTACGAGGGTCTGGTTCCGAAAGTGCAGAAGTCGTTCCTCTCGAAGGATCGCGAAGCGATGCAGCCGCATATCCGCGCTTTCGTCGATCGGGCGGTCACCTTCGCAACCTGCCCGGAATGCACTGGCACCCGCCTCAACGAGGGTGCCCGGTCGTCCCGTATCGGCGGCGTCAACATCGCCGACGCCTGCGCGATGCAGATCAGCGACCTGGCGCGGTGGGTGGGCACGATCGACGAGCCGTCGGTCGCGCCGCTGCTGACGGCGCTGCAGCACTCGCTCGACTCTTTCGTCGCGATCGGGCTCGGCTATCTCTCACTCGACCGTCCGGCCGGGACGCTCTCGGGAGGCGAGGCCCAGCGCACCAAGATGATCCGCCACCTGGGTTCCTCATTGACCGATGTGACCTACGTGTTCGACGAGCCGACCATCGGGCTGCATCCTCACGACATCCAGAGCATGAATCGCCTTCTGCTCCAGCTGCGAGACAAGGGCAACACTGTCCTCGTTGTCGAGCACAAGCCGGAGACGATCGCGATAGCCGACCACGTCGTCGACCTCGGGCCCCGAGCGGGAACGGCCGGTGGAACCGTCTGTTACGAGGGTTCGGTCGACGGACTGCGGGGGAGTGGAACCCTCACGGGCACCCACCTCGACGATCGCCGACGCGTGAAGCCCGAGGTGCGCCGCCGGTCGGGTGTCCTCGAGATCCGGAGCGCCGACACCCACAACCTCCGCAACGTCGACGTCGACATACCCACCGGCGTTCTGACGGTGATCACGGGCGTCGCAGGCTCGGGGAAGAGCTCACTCATCCACGGCTCGATCGCCGGCCGCGACGGTGTCGTCTCCGTCGACCAGACAGCCATCCGGGGTTCTCGGCGCAGCAATCCGGCGACCTACACGGGTCTGCTCGAGCCGATCAGGAAGGCTTTCGCCAAGGCCAATGGCGTCAAGCCCGCTCTGTTCAGCGCGAATTCCGAAGGCGCGTGCCCGAACTGCAACGGCTCCGGCGTGATCGTGACCGATCTCGGAGTGATGGCGTCCGTCACGACGACGTGCGAGGTGTGCGAGGGCAGGCGATTCGACGCGTCAGTGCTCGACTACCGACTGGCGGGTCGCGACATCAGCGAGGTGCTCGCACTGAGCGTCGACGATGCTCTGGAGTACTTCTCGACGGGGGAGTCGCGCACACCTGCAGCTCAGGCCGTCTTGGCGAGGCTGGCCGATGTGGGCCTGGGGTACATCCGCCTCGGACAACCGCTGAACACGCTGTCAGGTGGAGAGCGCCAACGACTCAAGCTCGCGACCCACATGGCCGAGCAGGGCGGTGTCTATATCCTCGACGAGCCGACCACAGGCCTCCATCTCGCGGACGTCGAACAATTGCTGGGGCTGCTCGATCGTCTCGTCGAGGCCGGAAAGACGGTGATCGTCATCGAACATCATCAGGCCGTGATGGCTCATGCCGACTGGATCATCGACGTCGGGCCGGGAGCCGGCCGCGACGGTGGCCGAGTGGTCTTCGAGGGCACGCCGGCCGACCTCGTGTCTCACCGTTCCACGCTGACAGGCGACTATCTGGCCCGCTACATCGACGGCTTCTGATCGTGAATCCGTTATGTCAAGAGATTGAGTAGGACGACTCCAGATGGTCTGGCGCCTCACCCGCGGCGATGCTCACCTGAAGACCTTCCGATCCGCGTCAGAGCGAGATCCGGATGATCGTGGAGACGATCGCGTGGGCACCACCACCAGGCAACTGCTCGCGTCTCGCACAACCATCGCCCACGAAGCGATCGCTGGGCGTAAACACCCCGCTTCGCCTACGTCGCCGCTGCTCCGATAATGCACATTATGTCAATAGACCCGTTGCGGCTCCACGGACTCACGCCTCGCCGAAGCCGGACTCCACCAGTTCGGCGAGCGCATCAACGGCAGCCCGGCCGTCGGGGCTCGTCGTCCTCAACTCGACCGTGCTGCCCTTGACGAGACCCATCGACATGATCCCGAGAAGGCTCCGCGCATCTTTTCCGTTGACCGTCACGGGAGATCCCAGGCTGTTCGCCATCTTCACGAACTCGGCCGCGGGTCGAGCGTGCAGCCCATCGCGGTTGATGATCGTCACACTGCGCGAATAGTCGGCCGACGGCGGTGCTCCGGCGCCGTCGTCGCGCTCGGGCCCGGAGCCGCTGTCAGACGAGAACGCCTCGATAGCGGAGCGTGCGGCCGTCACGACCGACTCGAGGTCTCCCCCACCCTCTGCCTCGACGGCCGCGGCGACCGCGCCCTCGACGAGCGGCGCATCCACGATGACGACCCGATCACGAACCTCGTCGTCGAGAAAGTCCTTGGCCGTCTCCGCCGTGAGGATCGCCGAACCCAGATCGCACAGAACGACGACGCCGGCACCAGAATCGACGGACGCGATCGCATGCTGGACCTTCTCGAAGCTCGTCCCGACGCCACCCTCGTCGGTCCCCCCGGCCGCAGCGAGTGCCGTTCCTCCGGCCATCTGTCCCGCCAACTCGACGAGACCGTCGGCGATCTTCACGCTGTGCGAGACGAAGACGAGACCGACTCTGCCGGCGACTCCCGCCACGTCAGACGCCCGCCGCCGCGTCGGCGGCGACACGGAGCAGCAGGGCCGACGATTGGGCACCGGGGTCGCGGTGACCGATGGCCCGCTCCCCCAGATAGCTCGCCCGTCCCTTATGGGCGACGAGCGGCTCCGTGGCACGCGCGCCGGCCTCGGCGGCCGTGGCAGCGGCATCCAGAATCGCCGCTTCGTCGAGCCCGTCAGTCAAGGCAGACGAGGCCGCCTCCACGGCGGGACTCCACGCATCCACCATCGTCTTATCGCCGACCGCGGCCTTGCCTCGCAGTACGATCCCATCTCGAGCAGCCGTGAGCATGGCCACGACGGCCGCGCCGTCGAGGTGCTCCTGCCCCGCGACAGCACCCGCCGCTTTCAGATAGGCCGTTCCGTACAGCGGGCCTGCGGCGCCCCCGACGGTCGAGATCAGAGTCGTCGCGACGAGTTTGAGAACATCGCCCGGCGTCGCTTCGGCGGGCAGATCGTCGAGCTTCGGCAGAACGGCCGAAAAGCCTCGATCGAGATTCTCGCCGTGATCACCATCTCCGATGTCGCGATCCAGAGTGATCAGCTCCACCCGGTGCTCCGACACGACCTTCGCGCTCTCCCTGACCCAGCGAACGGCCCACTCCGTGTTCAACGTCATGCTGCTACCTCCCCCACCGCAGGGCGGCCGTTTCGACGGGCGCATCCCACAGCTGTTCCAGTTCGTCATCGAGTCTCATCACGGTGATGCTCATGCCTTGCATCTCGAGCGACGTGACGTAGTTGCCGACCAGGGTGCGAGACACGGTGATGCCCCGCTCCGCGAGGGCCTCGGCCGCGCGCCGGAAGACGATGTAGAGCTCAACCTGTGGTGTACCGCCCAGGCCGTTCACGAAGAGCAGAACCCTGTCGCCCGACGCGAAGGGCAGGTCGTCGACGATCGGTGCGAGAATCCGATCGACGATTGCATCGGCCGGTTCGATCGTGATGCGCTCGCGCCCGGGCTCGCCGTGGATGCCGATGCCGATCTCGATCTCATCGTCGGCCAGAACAAAGCTCGGCTCCCCCGCGTGTGGAACGACGCTCGGCGTCAGCGCGACGCCCATGGAGCGGGTCACGGAGTTGACCCTGGTGGCGATCGCCGCGACCGCGGCGAGGTCGTCGCCCCGCTCTGCAGCCGCACCCGCGATCTTCTCGACGAGCACCGTTCCGGCCACTCCGCGGCGTCCGGCCGTGTAGAGCGAGTCCTTGACGGCGACATCGTCGTCGACGATAACGGTCTGCACGTCTATGCCGTCGGCGGCCGCGAGATCAGCGGCGGTCTCGAAGTTGAGCACGTCACCGGTGTAGTTCTTGACGATGTGCAGCACCCCCGCTCCCCCATCGACGGCCTTTGTCGCCGCGAGGATCGGGTCGGGGGTCGGTGAGGTGAAGACCGGACCGGGCACGGCGGCGTCCAGCATGCCGAATCCGACGAACCCGCCGTGCAGCGGCTCGTGGCCGCTGCCCCCGCCGCTGACGAGGGCGACCTTGCCCTGTCGCGGCGCGTCCTTTCGAGCTATGTAGATCGGGTCGTGCGACACGGTGACCAGGTCGCCGTGGGCCGCTTCGAATCCGGCGACCGCCTCTTCGACCACTCGACGCGGATCATTGATGAGCTTCTTCATGGGTGGCAATCCTCTGTGATGGCCGTGCGACCTGGACGCGTCTCTGCGACCAGGGAGCTGCGCGGGAGCGGAGCTCGCAGAGCCAAATCTACTTGTTCGGTCGAGTTCGGCGAAAGAGCCTCGACTTTTGCGCGTCAGATCATATGCGCCTCGGATTCGTGCAGATATGGTGTAGTCACCCGCTTGCTGTGGGGCTCTGCACGAGGTGACGACGGTGTCACGTGAAGGAAGGTCAATGTGGACAATCTCGGGGTTGTATTTCTTGCGGAGCTGGTAGGCACCGCTCTGCTGGTTCTGTTGGGCTGTGGTGTCGTCGCGAACGTCGCGCTGGTGAAGAACAAGGGCTTCAACGGCGGCTTCCTCATGGTGAACATCGGCTGGGGCTTCGCGGTGTTCTCGGGTGTGATCGTGTCGTACAACAGCGGTGCGCACCTGAACCCGGCCGTCACGCTGGGGCTCGTCGCCAACGGCGCGACGGAGTTCGGCTCGGGTGTTCCGGTGAACATCGTGTCGATCCTCACCTACATCGCCGCTCAGCTGTTGGGTGCGATCATCGGTGCCGTGTTCGTGTGGCTGGCATACAAGCAGCACTTCGACGAGGAGCCCGACGCGGCCAACAAGCTCGGCGTCTTCTCGACCGGCCCCGCCATCCGCTCCTACGGCTGGAACCTGGTCACCGAGGTCATCGGCACCTTCGTCCTGGTGTTCGTGGTGATCGGTTTCGGTCGGCAGGAGCCGGGCGGCGGTCTCGCTGCGCTGGGCGCTCTTCCGGTGACTACGGCTGGAACCTGGTCACCGAGGTCATCGGCACCTTCGTCCTCCTACGGCTGGAACCTGGTCACCGAGGTCATCGGCACCTTCGTCCTGGTGTTCGTGGTGATCGGTTTCGGTCGGCAGGAGCCGGGCGGCGGTCTCGCTGCGCTGGGCGCTCTTCCGGTGGCGATCCTCGTGATCGCGATCGGCGCATCCCTCGGTGGCCCGACCGGCTACGCGATCAACCCGGCCCGTGACCTCGGCCCGCGCATCGCGCACGCCCTGCTACCCATCAAGGGCAAAGGATCGTCCGACTGGTCCTACTCCTGGATCCCGCCCGACCGGCTATCCTCGTGATCGCGATCGGCGCATCCCTCGGTGGCCCGACCGGCTACGCGATCAACCCGGCCCGTGACCTCGGCCCGCGCATCGCGCACGCCCTGCTACCCATCAAGGGCAAAGGATCGTCCGACTGGTCCTACTCGTGGGTCCCGGTCGTCGGCCCCATCATCGGAGGCGTCCTCGCCGGCCTCGCGGCTGTCCCGCTCCTCCCGATCATCACGTGACCTCCCAGCGGGCCCGGGCACCATGGTGACCGGGCCCGCTGCTTGCACCGGACCGAAGAATTTAACGAAGGAGTTAGACATGACGGATTACATCCTGGCGATCGACCAGGGCACCACCAGTACCCGAGCGATCGTCTTCGATCACGCCGGGTCGATCGTATCGACGGGGCAGCTCGAACACGAGCAGATCTTCCCGAAGGCGGGCTGGGTCGAGCACAACCCGAAGGAGATCTGGGACAACACGAGAGAGGTCATCGGGCAGGCCCTCTCGAAGGCCAACATCACTCGCCACAACATCAAGGCCGTCGGCATCACGAACCAGCGGGAGACCGCCGTCGTCTGGGACAAGAACACGGGCGAACCCGTGTACAACGCCATCGTCTGGCAAGACACCCGCACCCAGGCCATCGTCGACCGGGATGTGGTGGGCCTCCCCCTCTCGACGTACTTCGCCGGAACGAAGATCGTCTGGATCCTCGAGAACGTCGAGGGCGCCCGGGAACGAGCAGAAGCCGGCGATCTGCTGTTCGGAACCACGGACAGCTGGGTCACCTGGAATCTGACCGGCGGGGTCGACGGCGGCGTCCACATCACCGACGTCACCAACGCCAGTCGCACGCTCTTCTTGAACCTCGAGACCCTGGAGTGGGACGACGAGATCCTCGCCGTCTTCGACGTGCCGAAGTCCATGCTGCCCGAGGTCAAGAGCTCCTCCGAGGTGTACGGCCTCGTGCATGACTCGAGCCTCCTTCGCGAGGTTCCCGTCGCGGGCATCCTGGGCGACCAGCAGGCGGCCACGTTCGGTCAGGCCGCGTTCGACAAGGGCGAGGCCAAGAACACCTACGGCACCGGCAACTTCCTGATCTTCAACACCGGCACCGACATCGTCAAGAGCGAGAACGGTCTGCTCACCACCATCGGGTACAAGCTCGGCGACGGCGAGACCCACTACGCCCTCGAAGGCTCCATCGCCGTCACCGGCTCGCTCATCCAGTGGCTGCGCGACAACCTCGGGATCATCTCGTCGGCGCCCGAGGTAGAGGCACTGGCAGACACCGTCGACGACAACGGCGGCGCGTACTTCGTGCCCGCGTTCTCGGGTCTCTTCGCGCCGCACTGGCGCTCGGATGCCCGTGGCGCGCTGGTCGGCCTCACTCGGTACGTGAACAAGGGCCACATCGCCCGCGCCGCGATCGAGGCCATCGCGTTCCAGACCCGCGAGGTTCTCGACGCGGTCAACGCCGACTCAGGTGTTCCGCTGACCGAGCTCAAGGTCGACGGCGGAGCATCCGCCAACGACCGCCTGATGCAGTTCCAGGCCGACATCCTCGACGTGCCGGTCGTTCGCCCGGTCGTCGCAGAGACAACGGCGCTCGGCGCGGCCTACGCGGCCGGCCTCGCTGTGGGCTTCTGGTCGACCCTCGATGAACTGCGCGACAACTGGCAGGAAGACAAGCGTTGGACGCCCAACCTCGACGTCGCGGAGCGCGAGCGACTGTTGCGCAACTGGAAAAAGGCTGTCACGAAGACCCTCGACTGGGTCGACGAAGACACGCAGTGAGTCAGTGACGCGTGGCTTCGGCCCACGCGTCGAGAGTGGCCGTCGCCGCACCGGAATCGATCGTCCGGGCGGCCACGGCCATTTTTTCGCGCAGACGCTCGACGATCGACCGCCGTCCCTGCTCCGGATCGGATGCGAGGTCGAACGCGACGAGTCCCGCAGCCGCGTTCAACAGGACGATGTCGCGGACCGGCCCCGACTCCCCCCGCAGAACCCGCCGCGCGATGTCCGCGTTGTGCTCGGCGTCGCCACCCAGCAGATCGCTGATCTTCGCTCGAGAGAGTCCGAGGTCCCGGGGGTCGAGGTCGTGCTCCACCACAGCCCCGAGCGAGACCTCCCAGATGTGGCTGTGGCCCGTCGTCGTCAGCTCATCGAGCCCATCGTCGCCTCGGAAGACGAGCGCCGTCGCTCCTCTGGTCTGAAAGACACCCACGAAGATCGGCACCCTGTCGAGTTGCGCGACACCGACAGCGGATGCCTCGGGCCTGGCCGGATTACAGAGCGGCCCGAGGTAGTTGAAGACCGTCGGCACGCCCAACTCCCGCCTGACGTTGGCGACATTGCCGAAGCCGGGATGGAACTTGGCAGCGAACGCGAACGTGATTCCCGCCTCGTCGAGCACTTCAGCGGTGCGCACGTTGGAGATGTCGAGATCGACACCCAGCGCCTGGAGCACGTCGGAGGAGCCGGACTTCGAACTCGCGGCCCTGTTTCCGTGCTTCACGACAGGAACGCCAGCAGCAGCAGCCACGATCGACGCCATCGTCGAGACGTTGACCGTGCCGTGCCTGTCGCCGCCGGTGCCGACGATGTCGAGCGCCATCGGGTCGACGTCGAGGCCGACAGCGTGGTCGAGTACCGCATCCCGGAACCCGACGATCTCATCGACCGTCTCCCCCTTGGCACGCAACGCGATGAGAAAGGCGGCGAGTTGAGCGTCGGATGCCTCACCCGACATGATCTGATCCATCGCCCACGAGGAGTCCGACACCGAGAGATCGTCTCGAGCAAGAAGAGTGGAGAGAATTTCGGACCAGGACTCTGAGTACGCCATAGGCCGATTCTAAAGGCCGGACAGCTGCCGAGTCGGTGTCAATGGGCCCCGCGACTCATACCCAAATGCAAAAACCCTGTGCTGATATCGGACATAATGGAGAAGTGACGAGCAGCTCCCTGACCCAGACTTCGAGTGCCCCGCTGATTCAACGACCGAACGTCGTGGCAGTGGGCACAATCGTGTGGCTCGGAAGCGAGGTGATGTTCTTCGCCGGCCTCTTCGCTATCTACTTCACACTCCGCAGTACGTCCGGCCCACTGTGGGAGAGTGAGTCGAGCGTTCTCAACGTTCCCTTCTCCCTCGTGAACACCCTCATCCTCGTGGCGAGCTCGTTCACCTGCCAGGCAGGCGTATTCGCCGCGGAGCGCCTGCAGGCGCGTGCGACCGGCTGGAAGCCGACGCAATGGGGTACGACCGAGTGGTTCTTCCTCACCTATCTCCTGGGCGCGATCTTCGTGTCAGGCCAGATCTTCGAGTACGCGACCCTCGTCTCCGAGGGCATCTCGATGAGCTCCAGCGCCTACGGCTCGGCCTTCTACCTGACCACCGGTTTCCACGGTCTGCACGTGACCGGCGGACTCATCGCGTTCCTGCTTGTGATCGGTCGCATCTTTGCCGTCAAGAACATGGGGCATCGTGAGGCGACCAGCGCCATCGTCGTGTCGTACTACTGGCACTTCGTCGACGTGGTCTGGATCGGCCTGTTCCTCGTCATCTACGTGCTGAAATAATCGACCGGCCCACCCGAGCACCGGTCGAACAAAGAGAGTTGTGAAAAGAGTGAAGAGAATGGCCCGAAAAGGCAGCACGGCAAACAGACGTCATCCCTTGGCGACTGTTGCCCTGATCGCAATCGGACTCATGTTCACGGGTGGTGGTTACGCGCTCTTCAGCAGCACGGCCACGGCCGAGACCAGCACGGCCTCGCAGACGACGATCGACGAGGGTAAGAAGCTCTTCGCCGCCAACTGCGCCAGCTGCCACGGACTCGACCTCCAGGGCACCGGCGCAGGTCCCAGCCTCCTCGGCGTGGGCGCCGCATCGGTCGACTTCCAGGTCGGCACTGGCCGCATGCCGATGGCGATGCAGGGCCCGCAGGCCATGGAGAAGGCGCCGCAGTTCACCGCCGAGGACACCGAGGCGCTGGCCGCATATGTCGCGTCCCTGTCCCCCGGCCCTGCCGTTCCCGACGAGAGCCTCCTCGACGGCGAAGGAGACGCCAGCAACGGCGCCGAGTTGTTCCGCATCAACTGCGCCATGTGCCACAACGTGGCAGGAGCAGGTGGAGCTCTCACCGAGGGCAAGTTCGCGCCCGCACTAACCGGAGTCGCTGCAGTGCACATCTACGAGGCCATGGTCACCGGCCCGCAGAACATGCCGGTCTTCAACGACAAGAACCTCTCCCCCGAAGACAAGCGCGACGTCATCACGTACCTCAAGTACATCGAGAAGAACCCGTCTCCGGGCGGATACGAACTCGGCAGCCTGGGCCCCGTGGCCGAGGGACTCTTCGTGTGGATCTTCGGACTGGGCGCCATCGTGGCCCTGACCGTCTGGCTCACCGCGAAGTCGAACTAGACCAGCGGTCCGACCGCGCACACATTCTTCACCGAGGCGAGGACGACCTGTAAAGGACGGCCTCGAAGAAAAGCTCGAAAGGCAATCACATGGCACATGACGATATGAGCGGCAAGGACATCACCGCTGTTTCGTCGACTGGCGTCTCCCACGAGACGGCAGCTCCCGGCACGGCCGTCATCCCTTCTGAGACGTTCGAGAACCCGGGCTTCCCGGTTCACCGTCAGCGCGTGACAGACACCGACCCGAAGGCCGAGAAGACGGCCGAGCGTCAGGTCTATACGTTCTTCTACCTGTCGATCGTCGGAAGCATCTTCGCGATTGCCTCGTACATGGCGTTCCCCATCGAAGACGGCGACACGGGCGCCCTGCGCCTGCACACGATGATGCTCGGAATCGGCATCGTGCTCGCCCTCTTCGGTCTGGGATTCGGTGCCGTGCACTGGTCGAAGGCACTGATGGCCAATCACGAGGGCATCGATCAGCGACACCCCGTTCGTGGAAGCGAAGAGACGCGCGCCCGTGCCGTGGAGATCTTCAAGCAGGCCAATGAGGAGTCGGGCTTCGGGCGACGCACCCTCGTTCGCAACACTCTGCTCGGCGCTCTCGTCGCCTTCCCCCTTCCCGCGGTCGTTCTCTTCCGCGGCTGGGGTCCTCAGAACGAGAACCCCGTCGAAATGCTCGAGCACACGATGTGGAAGAAGGGCGCACGCCTGACCCTCGACCCGTCTGGATTGCCGATCAAGGCCTCCGACGTCACGCTCGGCTCCGCATTCCATGTGATCCCCGAGGGCCTCAACGAGTCGGAGCACCGTCTCGAAGAGAAGGCGAAGGCCTCTGTCCTCCTCATGCGTCTCGATCCCTCCAAGCTCAAAGAGAGCGCGGAGCGAACGGGATGGTCGTACGACGGCATCGTCGCGTACTCCAAGATCTGCACGCACGTCGGGTGCCCCGTCGCCCTCTACGAGCAGCAGACGCACCACCTGCTCTGCCCCTGCCACCAGTCGACTTTCGACGTCACCGAAGAATGCAAGGTCATCTTCGGTCCGGCGAAGCGCGCACTCCCGCAGCTGCCGATCGCCGTTGACGGCGAAGGCTACCTGATCGCCCAAAGCGATTTCCACGAACCCGTCGGCCCGAGCTTCTGGGAGCGATCTTCATCATGAGTACAGTGACCACGCCGGAGACAGCACCTGCCCCGGCACCCGCACAATCGTCTTCATCGCAGCGGAGCAGCACGAGCCGCTTCACCGAGGCAGCCGCTAACTACATCGACGAGCGCACCAGCATCTCGGGCGTCGTCAAGGAGTTCGGCCGCAAGATCTTCCCTGATCACTGGTCGTTCATGCTCGGTGAGGTCGCCCTCTACAGCTTCGTCGTCATCCTCTTGACGGGAACGTTCCTGACGTTCTTCTTCCAGGCATCGATGGCCGAAGTCGTCTACAACGGCTCCTACGTCCCCCTCAAGGGTGTCGAGATGTCCACGGCCATGTCGTCGACGCTGAACATCTCGTTCGACGTCCGCGGTGGTCTGCTCATCCGCCAGATCCACCACTGGGCAGCCCTGACCTTCATCGCGGCCATCGGCATCCACATGCTGCGCATCTACTTCACCGGCGCATTCCGCAAGCCCCGCGAGTTGAACTGGGTCATCGGTTTCATCCTCTTCATCCTCGCTCTGGCAGAAGGCTTCACCGGATACTCGCTTCCTGACGATCTCCTGTCGGGCAACGGCCTGCGCATCATCGACGGTCTAATCAAGGGACTGCCTGTTGTCGGAACCTGGATCTCCTTCCTGCTCTTCGGCGGAGAGTTCCCCGGAACTGACATCGTCGGACGCCTGTATTCGCTGCACATCCTGTTGCTGCCGGCGATCCTGGCCGTCATGCTCGCCCTGCACCTCGTGTTCGTCGTCGTACACAAGCACACCCAGTGGTCGGGTCCGGGCCAGACGAAGGACAACGTCGTCGGCTCCCCCATCCTCCCGATGTTCGCCGCCAAGGCCGGTGGCTTCTTCTTCATCGTCTTCGGCGTCATCGCCCTGATGGGAACGTTCTTCACGATCAACCCCATCTGGAACTACGGCCCCTACGACCCGTCGCCGGTGTCTGCGGGTACGCAGCCTGACTGGTACATCGGATTCGCCGACGGTGCGCTGCGTCTGATTCCGCCGGGACTCGAGTTCGAGCTCTGGGACCGCACCTGGTCATTCAACATCATCATCCCGGTGCTCATCCTGACCGGCCTCATCGTCGCCGTGCTCGTCTACCCCTTCATCGAGGCATGGATCACCGGTGACAAGCGCGAGCACCACCTGCTCGACCGCCCGCGCAACGCTCCGACCCGCACCGCCATCGGTGTCGCCGGCGTTCTGTTCTACGCGGCCCTGTGGGGTGCTGCGAGCTCCGACCTCATCGCCACGCACTTCCAGCTGTCGATCGAGGGCGTGATCCACGTGAATCAGGCTCTGCTCATCCTCGGCCCGATCATCGGATACCTGGTCACCAAGCGCGTGTGCCTCGCCCTGCAGAAGAAGGACCGCGAGATCGCCCTGCACGGTTTCGAGTCCGGACGCATCGTGCGCCTGCCGGGTGGCGAGTACATCGAGGTGCACCAGCCCGTCGACGAGTACGAGCGCTGGAAGCTGGTGGATTACAACGACTACCAGCCCCTCATGATCCGCCCGAATGCACAGGGCAAGATCACGACGGTCCAGCGCTTCCGCGCAGGCATGTCGCGCTGGTTCTTCGAAGACCGCATCGCTCCGGTCAGCCCCAAGGAGATCGAGCGCGGCGGTCACCACTAGCCTCTCTGCGACGTAGCGCAATCTGATCCGCCGGATCGTCTCACTCGAGGCGATCCGGCGGATTTTTTAGCATTCTCCTCTCATGAACTTCACCTGCTCCGCATGGTGGCTGCGCTAGCAGCCGGTTGAAGTATGTTCACGGGCTGCACGCAGCTCGTGACAGGCGCGAGAACTCCGTGCAGCTCCCCCAGTCGGGAGACACAGATGGATTCATTCAGCGCAACAGCAGAACGCTCGATCGGGATCGCGGCTGCGGTAACGCGGCAACCCGAGAGCTTTCGCGTCGTCACCGGAGAACGGCCGACGGGCCCTTTGCATCTCGGGCAATACTTCGGCGCGATTAGAGAGCGTGTTCGACTGCAGGAGGCCGGCATCGACATGTCCCCGGTCCTCGCGGACTACCAGGTCATCACCGACCGCGACACAACGGCTCACGTCCGCGAGAACGTGTACGGAGCGGTATTGGACTACCTCGCGGCGGGCATAGATCCTCAGCGGGCCACGATCTCCACTCACTCGTCGGTGCTGGCTCTCAACCAGCTGCCTCTGCCGTTTCTCAGCCTCGTTACCGAAGCCGAACTGCACCGCAACCCGACAGTCAAAGCGGAGTCCACGGCATCTGGGCGAGCCTTGAGCGGGCTGCTCTTGACCTACCCGGTACATCAGGCGGCCGACATCCTGTTCTGCAAGGGCAATCTGATGCCGGTCGGCAAGGACAACCTTCCGCATGTCGAGATGACCCGCGTGATCGCCAGACGGTTCAACGAACGCTACGGCCAGGTGTTTCCCATGCCGGATGCCCTCATCACCTCGGCGCCGGAGGTTCCGGGTCTCGACGGCCGCACGATGTCGAAGAGCTACGGCAACTCGATCTCGCTCTCGATGACGCCGGACGAGACCGTCGATGCGATCCATCGCACCCGCACAGATCAGGACCGCAAGATCGCCTTTGACCCGGAGCGCAGGCCGGGTGTCTCAGCACCCTGTCGACGGCGAGCATTCGCCGAAGATCCTGATCTCGCGAGCAGAATCCTCCGTGGCGGAAATGAGGCTGCGAATTCCACCGCAGAGGCTACGCTGGCCGAGGTGCGCGCAGCGATGGGAACGATCTACTGACCGACCGGGCACGAACAGCACAAAGGGCCCGTCTCGAATGAACGAGACGGGCCCTGAAGCGCGCGTGGATCTAGCGGGCGAAGTACCCGCGGTAGTACTCGTAGACCCAGCCGACGATCGCGACAAGAACGAGGGCGACACCGATGAAGGTGATCCAGGTTCCCACAGCGAAGCCCAGCAGCATGAGCGAGGCCGATCCCGCGAGGATGACGGGCCACCAGCTCCAGGGGCTGTAGAAGCCCATCTCGGGGTCACCGTCGTCGATGTCCGAGTCGAGTCGGTCTTCGGGCAGATCGCCACCCTGGGCGCTGAAGACGCGGCCCAGGTAGAACGCGAGGAAGGCGGAGAGAACACCCGCGAGGCCGATGCCCAGGGCTCCTACCCACTCGACGTTGCCCTGGTCGAGGATGTGCCAGAAGATGTACACCGCTGAGAGCAGCAGACAGAAGACCGCCAGGATCCAGAAGAGGTTCTTGTTCGCTCTCATGTTTTACTTCACCTTCTCGGATGCTGTGTCGTACGTGGGAGCGTCTGGCGCGTCTTTCGCCGGCCCCACTCCGAACGGGATGCCCGCCTCGGGGTGGTTGAGGTCGAATGCGGGAGACTCGCTGCGGATGCGCGGAATCGACGTGAAGTTGTGCCGCGGCGGCGGGCACGAGGTGGCCCATTCGAGAGATCGCGAGTATCCCCACGGGTCGTTGACCGTGACCTTCGGAGCCCGGCGAGCCGTGATGTACACGTTCAGGAAGAAAGGCACCAGGGACGCGGCCAGCAGGAACGCACCGACTGTCGAGACCTGGTTCATCGAGGTGAATCCGTCCTGCGGCGAGTACGTGGCGTAACGACGAGGCATACCCACAACGCCGAGCCAGTGCTGAATCAGGAATGTGGTGTGGAAGCCGATGAACAGCATCCAGAAGTGCCACTTGCCCAGGGTCTCGTTGAGCATCTTGCCGGTCCACTTGGGCCACCAGAAGTAGAACCCGCTGAACATGGCGAAGACGACGGTCCCGAAGACGACGTAGTGGAAGTGGGCCACGACGAAATACGAGTCCGAGACATGGAAGTCGAGCGGCGGCGACGCCAGGATGACGCCGGTGAGTCCACCGAACGTGAACGTGATGAGGAAGCCGATGGCCCACAGCATGGGCGTCTCGAAGGTGACGGAACCTCGCCACATCGTGCCGATCCAGTTGAAGATCTTCACACCCGTGGGAACCGCGATCAGCATGGTCATCAGGGCGAAGAAGGGCAGCAGCACCGAGCCCGTGACATACATGTGGTGAGCCCAGACGGTGACCGAGAGCGCTGCGATGGAGATCGTCGCGTAGATCAGCGTCTTGTAGCCGAAGATCGGCTTGCGACTGAAGACTGGGAACACTTCCGACACGATGCCGAAGAACGGCAGCGCGATGATGTAGACCTCGGGGTGACCGAAGAACCAGAAGAGGTGCTGCCAGAGCAGCACTCCCCCGTTGGCAGCGTCGTAGACATGCGCACCGAGGATGCGGTCGGCACCGAGAGCGAACAGAGCGGCCGCGAGAACCGGGAACGCCATCAGCACGAGGATGGACGTGACGAGGATGTTCCAGGTGAAGATCGGCATGCGGAACATGGTCATACCCGGCGCACGCATCGTGATGATGGTGGTGATGAAGTTCACCGCTCCGAGAATCGTTCCGAATCCCGAGATTCCCAGGCCTATGACCCAGAGGTTTCCGCCGTCACCCGGGGTGAACGTCTCGCTCGAGAGAGGAGCGTACGCGAACCATCCGAACGAGGCCGCGCCCTGGGGGGTGAGGAAGCCTGCGACAGCAATGAGGCTGCCGAAGCTGTAGAGCCAGTATGCGAAGGCGTTCAGTCGCGGGAAGGCGACGTCGGGCGCTCCGATCTGCAGCGGCATGAGGACGTTTGCGAAACCCGCGAACAGCGGGGTCGCGAACATCAGCAGCATGATCGTGCCGTGCATGGTGAACAGCTGGTTGTACTGGTCCTTGGTCTGCAGGATCTCGAGCCCGGGCTCGAAGAGCTGAGCACGGATGACCAGCGCCATCACTCCACCGAGGCAGAAGTAGATGAACGAGGAGATCAGGTACATGTACCCGATGGTCTTGTGGTCGGTGGAGGTGATCCACTTGACCAGGACGTTGCCCTTGCGCTCAGCGCTGCGGGACTGTCCGTCGTTGAGGGCCTGACCGGTGGTCGGCGCTACGGCTGTGGTCGTCATGTGCGTTCCCCTACTCCGCTACCCGGGGCGACGTCGTGCCGGGGAGGTTCTGATTTCTGTCGTACTCGTGTCCGAGCTGGCCGTTGAAGCCGGCGTCCTTCAGAGACTTGATATACGCGTCGTATTCGTCTTGAGAGACGACCTTGACGTTGAAGAGCATGAGCGAGTGATACTCGCCACAGAGCTCGGCGCACTTACCGCTGTACGTTCCCTCTCGCTCCGGCGTGACGTACATGTAGTTCGTCTTGCCGGGGATCATGTCTTTCTTGTAGAGGAAGTCGATGACCCAGAAGGAGTGGATGACGTCGCGAGCCTCGAGCTGGATCTCGATCTTCTTGCCGACGGGCAGGTAGAGCGTGGGGATCTCGGACTCGACAAGCGTGCCCTTGGCGTCGTCGGGGTCTTCCTGGCCCTGGATGCCTGCGGAGTAGACGTCTTCGTCGACGTAGTTGAAGTCCCACGCCCACTGCTTGCCGTAGACGGCGATCGTCACATCGGGGTCGTCGTACTTGGCCTCGATGGCCGACTGGTCACGAGCGGTGAAGGCGAAGAATCCCAGCACCAGGATCAGAGGGACGACCGTGTAGAAGATCTCGATCGGCATGTTGTAGCGCAGCTGAGCGGGAAGACCGGTCTGTCCGCGGCGACGGCGGTAGACGATCACGGCCCAGAGCGTCAGGCCCCAGGTGATGACTCCGACGATGAGGAGCACGATCCACGACGTGACCCAGAGTCCGATCACGCGGTCGACGTTGTTCGTCGTGCCGGGTTCGGTGGGCAGCCATCCCTGCAGCTGCTGCTGAGTGCAGCCTGCGAGGAGGAGTGCAAGGGTGGCCGCAATGGGAATTGCAGCCAGGCGGAGACGTCGAGAGCGCACCAGTTACCTTTCGGAAGACTGTCGGAGGAACTACCGACAAGTGTAGAGAACCGTGCTCTAGCCTACTCGACATAACACGCGCGCCTGAATCCACAAAGGGAGCCGCTTGACAGCGACTCCCTTGCGGAACAGCGTAATTCCGGGCCTCTGCGGGCCCGAAGAATCAGTGGAACGAATCGCCGCAGGCGCAGCTTCCGCCGGCGTTGGGGTTGTCGATCGTGAAGCCCTGCTTCTGGATGGTGTCTTCGAAGTCGATGGTCGCGCCATCGAGGTAGGGAACGCTCATCTCATCGACGATCACCTCGACACCGTTGTAGTCGACGACGGCATCGCCATCGAGCTGGCGCTCGTCGAAGTACAGCTGGTAGATGAGGCCCGAGCAGCCGCCGGGCTGCACGGCGACGCGCAGCCGGAGGTCTTCACGACCCTCCTGGATGAGGAGGCTACGCACCTTCTCTGCTGCGGCGTCGGTGACGCCCACGCGGTGGCTGGGAGCCTCGGTCTGGGTCAATACGGTGTCGCTCATGGCTGCTCCTAGTAAGTCGGGAAAGCACGTGCGTCGTGATGCGCGATGTATCGCACACGCACGTCGCTACTCGTCAGTCTAAACACGCAAACCCTGCTCGGGCGGAATTCATTCCGCCAGCTGCTCGAGAGTTCGCTCGTTCAGACGCGCGAGCAGAAGCGCTTCGCTCACGATCGCGCGCTTCAGCACGCCCAGGTGCTGGGATTCGTTGGGGCTGTGCGCCCGGGTGTCGGGGTCTTCGACTCCTGTTACGAGAATCTGCGCCGCAGGAAACACGCGGGCGAGGTCGGAGATGAATGGAATGGATCCGCCGATCCCCGTCTCTACGGCTTCGACGCCCCACCCGTTTCTCATGGCCGTCTTCGCTTCGCGCACGGCCCAGCCGCTCGTATCGACGAGGAACGCGTCACCGAGGTCGACATCGCTGAACTCGATCGCGGCCCCGAAGGGGGCATTATCGCGCAGGTGCTTCTCGATCGCGTCGAACGCATCGCTCGCCTTCTGACCCGGTGCGATGCGAGAGCTGATGCGCACGGCCACCTGCGGCAAGAGCGTATTGGATGCGTTGGCGACGCTGGGTGCATCGATTCCGGTGACGCTGATGGCCGGCTGAAACCACAGACGCGACAGGATCGAACCATGGCCGATGCTCGTGACGCCGTCCACGAATCCCGCCTCGTGCGCCAGCTGGCTTTCGGGATAGTCCGGCGTCACGTCCTGTGTGCCGACGAGTCCATCGACGGCGACGGAGCCGTCGTCGCCATGCAGCGACGCGAGGAGCCGGACGGTCGCGAGCATCGCATCCGGAGCGGCGCCGCCGAACATGCCCGAGTGCGACGCGTGCTCGAGCGTTCGCACGGTGAGCTTGAAGGTGACGTTGCCACGAAGGCTGATCGTGATGGCCGGGGTGTCGATGTTCCAGTTGTCGGAGTCCGCGACGACGATAACGTCGGCCTCGAGCTGATCGCGGTGCTTGTCGAGGAACGCGGAGAACGACCGTGAACCGAATTCCTCCTCGCCCTCGATGAAGACGACCAGTCCCACGTCGAATTCGTTCGCCGTGGCCTCGACGAGCGCGCGGACGGACGCGATATGCGACACGACGCCCGCTTTGTCGTCGGATGCGCCGCGACCGTAGAGACGGTCGCCGCGGATGGTCGGTTCGTACGGGGCGGACTCCCAATCGGCGTCGTCGCCGGGAGGCTGGACGTCGTGGTGAGCGTAGAGCAGCACCGTGGGCCGGCCGTTCTTCGCCGCGCGTGACGCCAGCACGGCGGGCTGGCCGAGAGCGCCCTCCGGGGTCTCTGCCTGCGACACGATCACCGAGTCGAAGGCACCCGTCTCTTCGAGCAGCGAGGCGACGGCGTCAGCACTCTGGGCGACGAAGGCACGATCGAACGCGTCCCATGACACCGACGGGATTCGCACCAGATCGGTCAGAGTCGCGACGGACCCCGGCATGTTCTGTTCGACGATGCGCCGGACCTCCGCCTGCAGATCGGTCTCGTCAGAATGCGTCGTGCCCGTGTTCTCAGTCATAGAGGTAAACTTTATACTTCTGCACTTCTCGGCAAGGACGTACATCGTGGCCAAAGACAAAGCCCCCGCTCTCGAAGCACCGCTCGAAGACGCCCCTCTCAGCGGCAAAGGCCACGCGACGCCCACGCGCAAAGAACGCGAAGCGGCGAACAAGCGTCCCCTCGTCGCCGGCGATAACAAAGAGGCCCGCAAGGCCTCGCGAGCGAAACTGCAGGAGTCCCGCGACCGAGCCCGCGTCGGCATGGCGAACGGCGAGGAGAAATTCCTGCCGATCCGAGACAAGGGGCCGCAGCGCCGCTACGTCCGCGATTACGTCGATGCGCGGTTCAGCCTCGGCGAGGTCATGATCCCCGTCATGTTCGCCGTGATCCTCGCGACGCTCGTGCCGAACCCCACGGTGCAGACGGCGTTGATGCTGGCCCTGTACGCGTTCGTCGTTCTGGTCGTCGTCGACAGCCTCCTGCTGGGCTGGCTCGTCACCCGCAAGCTCAAAGCGAAGTTCGGCGAAGAAAAGGTCGAGAAGGGTGTTCGCTGGTACGCGGCCATGCGCGCGCTGCAGCTGCGTCCCCTGCGCCTGCCCAAGCCTCAGGTGAAGCGCGGCAAATATCCCGTGTGAACATTGACGGTCGGTATCCGACGTCAGACACTGAACCCATGAGGTTCACCACGACCATCGTCCAAGACGGCAACAACGCCGGCATAGAGGTTCCGGCCGACATCATGTCGGCCCTGGGGTCGGAGAAACGTATCCCGGTCGTGGTCACGCTCGGGTCGCACTCGTACCGCAGCAGCGTCGCGCCGTACAGAGGTCGCTTGATGATCTCGCTGAGTGCGGCCAACCGATCCGCGGCGAACGTTGCAGGGGGCGATCAGGTCGAGGTCGAGATCGAGCGCGATACGACCCCTCGAACCGTGACCGTTCCGGCAGACCTCGCTCGCGTGTTCATCGACGAACCCGACACGAAGGCGCGGTTCGAGGCGCTCTCGTACACGAACCAGAATCGCATCGCGCTGTCGATCGAGTCCGCCAAGACAGACTCCACTCGGCTGCGACGCGTCGACGCTGCGCTAGCCGAACTCCGCTAGACCCGCTCGACTGCCAGCAGCCGATCCAGGCCACGGTTGATCTGTCGCGCCCAGAGCGGCCCGCGGTAGAGAAATGCCGTGTACCCCTGCACCAACGTCGCACCGGCGCGCAGTCGCTCGACCACGTCGTCGGCCGTCTCCACTCCGCCGACCGAGATCACGCAGAGCTCGGCCGGGACGACAGAGCGGATGATGCGCAGGACGTCGATCGATCTCGCCGCGAGCGGTGCCCCTGACAGTCCCCCGGCTCCCGCTGCGACGACGGTCTTCTCCGTGGTTCGAAGGCCCTCCCGAGACAGCGTCGTATTCGTCGCGATGATGCCATCGAGATCCAGCTCGACGGCGAGTCGCGAGACTCTCTGCACCTCGTCGTCGGTGAGGTCGGGCGCGATCTTCACGAGAAGCGGGGTCGAACCGGCCTCTGTCTTCACCGCTCTGAGTAGCGGCTCGAGCTTGTCGATCTCCTGCAGTCCACGCAGGCCGGGCGTGTTCGGCGAGCTGACGTTGACGACGAGGTAATCGGCCACGGGCGCGAGGGCACGCGTGCTCGAGATGTAGTCGCCGATCGCATCGTCGACCGCGACGATGCGGCTCTTTCCGATGTTGACACCGATGACGGGCCGCTTGCGGATGCCGGTGGCCTGGGCGACGCGAAGCGACGCCTCCGCCGCTCCCCCGTTGTTGAACCCCATGCGATTGACGACCGCGCGATCCGCGACGAGACGGAACAGGCGGGGCCGATCGTTGCCGGGCTGAGGACGGGCCGTGATCGTGCCCACCTCCACGTGTCCGAAGCCGAGCACGCCCAGCCCCTGGATGCCGCGGGCGTCCTTATCGAAACCGGCGGCGAGACCGAACGGCGTGGGGAATTCGAGACCGAGCGCGTGCACCGAGTGGGACGACCGTGACGCGGTGAGACGACCGACAATGCCGCCGAGACCGAGTCGCGGAATGAGGCGGATCACCGTGAACGCGAGGTGATGCGCCCGCTCCGGATCGATCCGGGTCAGGACATGGGCGAAGAGGAGCGCATACATTCTCACTCGACCGTGGCTTCGCTGTCGTCGTTCGACCGGGCCGCCTGGTGCTCGACGCGCAGAAGAGTGATGGCTTCTTCGAAGTCTTCGAGCGAATCGAAGCCCTGATAGACACTGGCGAAGCGCAGATACGCCACTTCATCGAGTTCACGAAGTGGCTGGAGGATGGCGAGACCGATGTCGTTCGCCTCGATCTGGGCAGCCCCACTGAGCCGCACGGTCTCTTCGACGCGCTGGGCCAGAATCGCCAGATCGGAATCCGTGACCGGTCGCCCCTGACACGCCTTGCGGACTCCGCTCACGATCTTGTCGCGGCTGAACGGAACCACGACGCCGCTGCGCTTGATGACGTTCAGGCTCGCGGTCTCCGTCGTACTGAACCGTCGACCGCACTCGGGGCACTGGCGGCGTCGCCTGATGGCGAGGCCGTCGTCGGTCGTCCGGGAATCGACGACTCGCGAATCCGGATAGCGGCAGTATGGGCAGTACATGTCTCTGGCCTAACGGTCGGGAGTGGTGAAGCGTACCGCCACGGCCTCGGCGTGCGCCGGGAGGTTCTCTGACTCGGCGAGAGCGTGGATACGATCCTTGACCTCGCCGAGGGCGGCACGGTCGTAGCGGATGAGCTGCTGGGGACGCAGGAAGGTGTACGCACCGAGGCCGGAGGAGAATCGCGACTGGCCCCCTGTCGGAAGCACGTGGTTGGAACCCGCCAGATAGTCGCCGAGACTCACCGGCGAATACGCCCCGATGAAGATGGCTCCGGCGTTGTGGATGTTCGACACGACCGTATCGGGATCGGTCGTCTGGATCTCGAGGTGCTCGGGACCGTAGGCGTTGCTGAACTCGGCGGCCGCCGACAGGTCGTCGACGAGCACGATCGCCGACTGCACTCCGTCGAGCGCGACAGCGACCCTCGTGGCGTGCCTGGTCGACCGTGCGACCTGGTCGAGGAGCGAGCGCACCTGATCTGCGAGATCGGCAGAATCGGTCACGAGCACCGCTGCGGCGAGTTCGTCGTGCTCCGCCTGGCTCACCAGGTCGGCCGTGACGAATGCGGCATCGGCGCTCGCATCGGCGATGACCAGGATTTCTGTGGGGCCCGCTTCGGAGTCGATTCCCGTTCGTGCGCCGACGATGCGTTTCGCCGCGGCGACGTAGACGTTGCCCGGACCGGTGATCACCTGCACGGGGTGGAGGTCGAGGGCCGGGATGCCGTAGGCGAGTGCACCGATGGCGCCAGCTCCGCCCATCGCGTAGACCTCGGTGATGCCCAGGAGTCCGGCGGCGCCGAGAATCGTCGGATGCACCGAACCGCCGAATTCCTTCTGCGCGGGCGACACCAGGGCGATCGATGCGACGCCGGCCACCTGAGCGGGAACGACGTTCATCACCACGCTCGACGGATAGACGGCCTTGCCTCCGGGCACGTAGAGACCGACCCGCTCGACAGGGTGCCAGCGCTGCTCGACGACGGCACCCTCGCCCAGGGTCGTGGTCGTGGCCGGCGGAACCTGAGCGCGGGTCGCCTGACGCACACGCTCGATCGCCTCCTCGAGGGCACTGCGTACATCGGGATCGAGCTGGGCCACCGCCTCGTCTATCTCCGACTGCGCGACGCGGATCGACTGCGGTGCGACACCGTCGAATTTCTGGGCCTGGTCGAGGATCGCCTGCTCTCCCCTCTCGATGACGTCATCGATCAGCTGCTGCGCTGCGACCCGCGCTACCGATACGTCGGTAAGCGACCGAGGCACGAGGTCGATGAGTTCTGAAGGGCTAGGCTTGTGACCCCGAAGGTCGATCGTCTGAATCATGGCCTGTCCATTGTATTGGCCGATCATCATCGGCGGCCGCCGTCGGGAATAGCTCACACGCAGTGTCGAGTTGGAGGACAGTGTGACCGATACAACGCAGCCGGACGCCCCCGAGGGCACATCTTCTCAGCCGCAGACCCCCGACGATCTTCTCGCGTTCAAACAGGCGTTTCGACGGCACGCCGCAGGGGTCGCCGTCGTCACTGCCCTCTCGCCTGAGGGTTCGCCGGTCGGTTTCACGGCCACGTCGTTGTCGTCGCTCTCTGCCGTGCCTCCGATGGCGACCTTCAACATGGCCCGCTCGGCCAGCGCATGGCGAGCGATCGCCGAGACCGACTACGTGGCGATCCACATGCTCGGAGCGCGAAACAGGCCCGTGGCCGAGATCATGTCCGGCGACCACGCGCTTCGTTTCTCGGGCGACCACTGGCACGTCGGCCCGCACGGGCTTGCCGTATTGAACGACGTGACCGCGTGGATGGTGGGCCGCATCATCGGACGGATGCCGCTGCACAACAACGCCGTCGTCGCCGTGCAGGTGGAGCAGGGTGGCCTCGGTGACGACGACGAGGCACTCCTCTACCACGAGCGCGCGTACCGCCTGCTCGGCGATCACGCCTGAGCGCGGATCAGACCGCAGGCGCGTGCGTCACGCCAGACAGTTCGGTCCGAGCAGTGACTTCAACTCTCCGTAGAGATCAGCCGAGACCCGCACCGGATACGGAATCTCGAAGACGCGCGCCGTCTGCCCCTTGACGAGCTTCAGGCGCACCTCGGTGTCTCCGGAATGCCGGATCAGGACGTCGTTGAGCGCCTGCACTGTATCTGTCGTCGCCCTGGCCTCTGTCATCGAGATCTCGACAGGCCCGAAACCGCCGGCCTGACCCAGATCGGGTGAGAACAGGCTGAACGCGTGCAGATTGAGACCGTCGTCGCGCATGCTGACGCGACCACGAACGACGACGATCGCGTCGTTCGTGAGTGCGGGCGCGAACTCCTGGTAGGACTTGCCCATGAACATGGCCGTGACCTCGCCGCCGAAGTCCTCGATCTGGATCATGCCGTATTGGTTGCCGCTGTTGCGCGCCGTGCGGTGCTGCACGCTCGTGATCAGACCTGCCACCGTCACTTGGTCGCCGTCTTGAGTGTGCTCGCTCGCGAGCAGGTCGGTGATCGAGGTCGAGGCGTGTTTCGCCAGGGGGATCTCGAGCCCGGCCAGGGGGTGATCTGACACGTAGAGCCCGAGCATCTCGCGTTCGAAGGCGAGCTTGTCGCGCTTCGTCCATTCGGGCCGCTCCGGAACCTGACTCTCGGTCTGAGGCTCATCCCAGAGACTGTCGAAGTCGAATCCGACCTGGCCGTTCGCCTCGGCCCTCTTGTCGCTGACCGCGCTCTCGACCGCATCCTCGTGGATCTCCATCAGAGCACGACGCGACGAACCGAGCGAGTCGAATGCGCCGGCCTTGATCAACGACTCGATGGCCCGCTTGTTGGTCACGGGCAGAGGAACCTTGCGCAGGAAGTCATGGAACGACTCGAAGCGGCCCTTCTCTTCGCGGGCGTTCTTGATGCCGTCGACGACGTTGAAGCCCACGTTGCGCACCGCGCCGAGGCCGAAGCGGATGTCCTCCCCCACAGCGGCGAAGAAGCCGATCGACTCGTTGACGTCGGGCGGAAGGACCTTGATGTTCATGCGACGACACTCGTTGAGATAGAGCGCCATCTTGTCTTTGGAGTCGCCGACGCTGGTGAGAAGCGCCGCCATGTATTCGGCCGGGTAGTGCGCCTTGAGGTAGGCCGTCCAATACGAGACGACACCGTACGCCGCCGAGTGCGCCTTGTTGAAGGCGTAGTCGGAGAACGGCAGAAGGATGTCCCACAGCTTCGTGACCGCTTCCATCGAGTAGCCGTTGGCCTTCATGCCGGCGGAGAAGCCCTCGAACTGCTTGTCCAGTTCGGACTTCTTCTTCTTTCCCATGGCACGGCGCAGCAGATCGGCCTGGGCGAGAGTGAAGCCGGCGAGCTTCTGCGCGACCGACATCACCTGCTCCTGGTACACGATCAGGCCGTGTGTCGTTCCCAGCACCTCGAAAAGAGGTTCTTCGAGCTCGGGGTGAATCGGGGTGATCGGCTGCAGCCCGTTCTTGCGCAGCGCGTAGTTCGTGTGCGAGTCGGCACCCATGGGGCCGGGCCGGTAGAGGGCGATCACGGCCGAGATGTCTTCGAAGTTGTCGGGCTTCATCAGACGCAGGAGCGAGCGCATGGCCCCTCCATCGAGCTGGAACACACCGAGGGTGTCGCCGCGTGCCAGGAGTTCGTAGGAGGGCACGTCGTCGAGCTCGAGCTCTTCGAGGACGGGGCGGTGCCCACGGTTCGACTGGATGTTGTCGAGCGCGTCATCGATGATCGTCAGGTTGCGAAGACCCAGGAAGTCCATCTTGATGAGGCCGAGCGCCTCGGCGGCCGGGTAATCGAACTGCGTGACGATCTGCCCGTCTTGCTCACGCTTCATGATCGGAATGATGTCGATCAGCGGCTCGCTCGACATGATCACGCCCGCCGCGTGCACACCCCACTGCCTCTTGAGGTTCTCGATGCCGACGGCGGTGTCGAAGACGGTGCGCGCTTCGGGATCGCTCTCGATGACGGCCCGGATGTCGGACGCCTCCTTGTAGCGCGGGTGCTTCGTATCGAAGATGCCCGAGAGCGAGATGTCCTTGCCCATGATGGGCGGCGGCATCGCCTTGGTGAGCTTGTCGCCCATGCCGAAGGGGAAGCCGAGCACCCGGGAGGAGTCCTTCAGCGCCTGCTTGGCCTTGATCGTTCCGTAGGTGACGATCTGGGCCACGCGTTCGTCGCCGTACTTATCGGTGACGTACTTGATGACCTCGCCGCGGCGACGGTCGTCGAAGTCGACGTCGAAGTCGGGCATGGAGACGCGGTCGGGGTTGAGGAATCGCTCGAAGATGAGGCCGTGTCTGATGGGGTCGAGGCCTGTGATGTTCAGCGCGTACGCGACCATCGAGCCCGCTCCCGAACCACGACCCGGACCGACCCGGATTCCGTTCTTCTTCGCCCAACTGATGAAGTCGGCGACCACGAGGAAGTAGCCCGGGAACCCCATCTGCAGGATGACTCCGGTCTCGTACTCCGCACGCGCGCGCACATCGTCGGGGATGCCGCCCGGGTAGCGGGCCATGAGGCCCGTCTCGACCTCCTTGACCAACCAGGTGTCCTCGGTCTCGCCCTCGGGGACCGGGAAACGGGGCATGTAGTTGGCCGACGTGTTGAAGACGGTCTCGCAACGCTCGGCGATGAGCAGCGTGTTGTCGCACGACTCGGGGTGGTCGCGGAAGAGGTGCCGCATCTCGGCCGCTGACTTCAGGTAGAACTCGTCTGCGTCGAACTTGAACCGGTTGGGATCGGAGAGCGTCGAACCCGACTGCACGCACAGCAGCGCCGCGTGGCTCGTCGCATCGTGGGCATGCGTGTAGTGCAAGTCGTTGGTCGCGACCAGCGGCAGATCGAGTTCTTTGGCAAGCCGCAGCAGGTCCGGCATGATCTGCCGCTCGATGCCGAGCCCGTGATCCATGATCTCGGCGAAGTAGTTCTCTTTGCCGAAGATGTCGCGGTAGTCCGCAGCAGCCTTACGCGCCTCGTCGTACTGCCCGAGGCGCAGACGAGTCTGGATCTCGCCGCTCGGGCAGCCGGTGGTGGCGATGAGCCCCTTCGAGTACATGCTCAGCAGCTCGCGGTCCATACGCGGCTTGAAGTAATAGCCCTCGATCGACGCGCGCGACGACAACCGGAAGAGATTGTGCATACCCTCCGTCGTCTCGGAGAGCAGCGTCATATGGGTGTAGGCACCCGATCCGGAGACATCGTCTCGCCCGGAGTTCGGCCCGCCCCACTTCACTCGCGTCTTGTCGCCGCGAGCGGTTCCCGGCGTGATGTAGGCCTCGGTCCCGATGATGGGCTTGATACCCGCATCCGTGGCCGTCTTCCAGAAATCGAACGCCCCGAAGACGTTGCCGTGGTCGGTGACGGCAACGGCCGGCATCCCCTGCTCTACAGCGGCTTCGATCAGGGGTTTCACCCGTGCGGCACCATCGAGCATCGAGTACTCGCTGTGCACGTGGAGGTGAACGAATGAATCCTGAGAAGGCACAGATGACTCCGACTAAAGCTGGGGTGAGAGGTCTCAAGTTTACGTCGGCTCCCCCGACAGACGACCTCAGTCTCGTCGGAGAATGTCGAGCGCGTTCTGCAGATCGAGCGGGTACGGCGATTCGAACGACACGTACTCGCGGCTTCTCGGGTGGATGAAGCCCAGACGCTTTGCGTGCAGCCACTGCCTGGTGAGACCGAGACGCGCAGAGATGGTCGGGTCGGCGCCGTACATCGCGTCTCCGACGCACGGATGCCGCTGTGCCGCCATATGGACACGGATCTGATGTGTGCGTCCGGTCTCGAGATGCACCTCGAGCAGAGAAGCCGAGGGGAAGGCCTCGAGCGTCTCGTAGTGCGTCACACTCGGTTTGCCCCCGGCGGTCACCGCGAACTTCCAGTCTGAGCGGGGATGGCGACCGATGGGAGCGTCGATGGTACCCGCGAGGGGGTCGGGATGGCCCTGCACGACAGCGTGATAGATCTTGTCGACCTCGCGGTCGTGGAACGCGCTCTTGAGCCAGGTGTAGGCCTCTTCGCTCTTCGCGACGACCATGAGTCCGCTGGTGCCCGCGTCGAGTCGATGCACGATACCGGCGCGCTCGGCGGCACCGCTCGTCGAGATGCGGTAGCCCGCACCCGCCAGGGCTCCGAGCACCGTCGGACCGGTCCAGCCGACGGAGGGATGCGCCGCGACACCGACAGGCTTGTCGATGACGACGATATCGTCGTCGTCGTAGACGATTCCCAGGTCAGGAACGTCGATCGGCACGATCTGGACTTCGGTCTTGGGGCTCCATGTGACCTCGAGCCATGAATCGGCCCTGAGCCGATCGGACTTGCCGACCTCGACTCCGTCGACCGTCACCCCGCCGGCATCGAGGATCTCGGCCGCGAAGGTGCGCGAGAATCCGAGCATCTTCGCCAGAGCCGCGTCGACCCGACTGCCGTCAAGGCCATCCGGCACCGGGAATGACCGGTTCTCTGCCATCAGGAGGTCTCGCCGGGCGATGCCGCAGACGATCCCTGGAGCTCGTCCGACTCCTCGTCGCCCGGGCGAACCGGTCGAGAGCCGTCGAGGCCGATGCCTCGCAGAGTCAGGACGAGGAAGAGCCCCATGCTGACGACGATCGCCGTGTCGGCGATGTTGAAGATGGCCGGCAGCAGCGGGATACGGAGGAAGTCGATCACGTGCCCGACTCCGAAGCCCGGCTCCCGGAACAGACGATCCGTGAGATTGCCGAGCACGCCGCCGAGGAGGAGACCGAAGACGATCGCCCAACCGAGCGAGCGGATGCGCCGCGAGAACCAGACGATGAAGACGGTGACCGCTGACGCGAGGATCGAGAAGATCCAGGTGTAGGCGTTGCCTATAGAGAAGGCAGCGCCCGGGTTCTTGACGAACTGAAACTGGAGGAGGTCGCCCAGCACAGGGACGACCTCATCCGGTTTCAGCGTTGTGACAACGAAGTACTTGGAGCCTTGATCGAGGATAAACGCAGCGATTGCAACGAGAACCAGGACGATCAGGACCCTGGGACTGGCCTTCGCGGCAGTCCTAGCCTCCAAAGCCGGTGTAGCTCGGAGCGGACGAGTTCGATCCGCCCTCGGTGCCCGACGAGTCGAGGTCGCGGAGCTGGCCCTCGATGTAGCTCTTCAGCTTCACGCGGTAGTCCTTCTCGAACGAACGGAGCTCGTCGATGCGGTGCTCGATGGCAGCCTTCTCCTGGTTGAGGCGGGCGAGATCGTTGCGCTGCTTGGTCTCGGCTTCAGCGACGATGCGCGCGGCGGTGGCGTGACCCTCGGCGATGAGTGAATCGCGCTTGTCCGCACCCTCCTTGACGTGCTCGTCGTGCAGGCGGCGGGCCAGCTGGAGGAGGTTCGTGGTCGAGGCGGCGTCGTCTTCGACAGACGTGGCCGGAACAGCGGAGACCGGGGCCGGAGCGGCCGCGACGGGCTCGGGGACGACCTCGTCGGCAACGGGCGCGTCGGAGACGGGCTCGGAGACGACAGGCGCGTCGGCGGCGGCCGACGGAGCGGAACCACCGGAGGAGAGCTGAGCGCGAAGCTCCTCGTTCTCCTGGGTCAGTCGACGGAGTTCGACGACGACCTCGTCCAGGAAGTCATCGACCTCGTCCTGGTCGTAGCCCTCGCGGAACTTGGTCTGCGCGAAGCGCTTGTTAACAACGTCTTCTGGAGTTAACGCCATGTTCTTCCACCTTTATTACATTCGACGAACGGGGATATCGCTAACCAACGCTAGCAATAAACACGGCGGCAGGCCGAATGGCCCACAGACACGTGTCTCGATTGTGCATGACACACACTACAGCCAGCTACGCCGGATACCTGACGAAGTTCAGGATGGACATGGCGATGATGACGAGCAGCATCACGATGCTCCACCCGAAATCGAACGCCACGGGTCCGAGTCGAAGCGGTGGGATGATGCGGCGGAAGAACTTGATCGGAGGATCGGTCACCGTGTACGCGACTTCCGCGATGAACAGGACGAAACCCGTGGGTCGCCAGGAACGCTGGAAACTCTGCACCAGGTCGAGAACGAACCGTCCCCACATGAGGAAGAAGTACACGAGCAGCGCGTAGTACGCGACTGTCGCAAGGATGATGACGAGTAGATCCACTCGTCAATTATGACTGGACGAAGAAGGAAGACTCCGCGCGCGTGTCCGTCGAGGTGTCACCGGACACCGAGACGTGCGAGGGAGAGAGCAGGAACACCTTGCTCGTGACGCGCTCGATCTTTCCGTACAGCCCCTGCGACAGGCCTCCTGCGAAGTCGATGAGACGACGCGCGTCGGCATCGGTCATCTGCGAAAGGTTGATGATCACAGGGATGCCCTCGCGGAAGTTCTCGGCGATGACCTGGGCATCTTTGTACTGCTTCGGGTGAACCGTGAGGATCTCGTTCATTTCAGTGGGTGCCACGTTCTTCTGGATGTGCGTCTTGCGCAGCGGAGTGACCGGTGCCCGCGTTGCGGCCGGTGCGGCGTGCGTCTGCGCCGAGTGGGACTGGGGAGCGGGGACCGGGGCGACGGGACCGGGGGCAGGAGTTTCGTACTCCAGCTCTTCGTCCGCCAGGCCCAGGTACACCATCGTCTTGCGAAGCGGGTTGGCCATTGTGTTCCTCCGGTATGTGATTCAGGTGCCTAGTCGCAAGATTAACCGTCCGTCGGACGATTTCCAGTGATTGCGGTTCCAATTCGTAGGTGTGTCGCCCCTTCCGCGATGGCCGATTCGAAGTCGGCCGACATGCCGGTCGAGATCGACAGGGCGGCGGGCGCGATCAGCCGGATGCGCTCCGACAGTGCTCGGACCCGAGCGAAGGCGGCCTGGGGCTCCACGTCGAGGGGCGCCACGGCCATCAGCCCTTCAAGCCGGATGCCGGGGGCTCGGAGTGCGTGCTCGGTCAGCTCGTCGAGTTGGTCGGCCGCCGCTCCCCCGCGCGCGGGATCTTCCGTGAGATTCACTTGCAGGAAGATCGACGTCTGTGTGTCGTCGGAGGCGAGGGCATCGATGAGCGACGCCCTGTCCACGGAGTGGATGATGTGGGCGTAGGATCGCACCTGCCTGGCCTTCTTGCCCTGCAGCTGCCCCACGAAGTTCCATCGGAGATCGGCGAGGTCGGCGAGCTCGAGAGCCTTCTCGCGAGCCTCCTGGTGGCGATTCTCTGCGACGTCACGAACTCCCAGTTCGTAGAGTTTGCGAACGAGGGAGACCGGATGGAATTTGGTCACGGGAATGATCGTGAGGTCGTCGAGGGTACGCCCGGCTCGGGCCGCAGCTGCTGCGGCCCGAGCGGTGACCTCGGCGAGGCGTTCCTCGAGCGTCACTTGAGGAAGTCGGGAACGTCCAGGTCGGTGTCGTCGTCTTCGGACGCGGGGTCGAAGGCGACGGCACCGGTGAGGTGGTGCTCGCCGGTCTGCGACCACGACGGAGTCTCGGTGGCCGGCTCCTCGGCGTGACGCACCGGGGCCAGGGTCGAGATGGCGGTTCCACCTGCACCGTATGGATCTTTCTCGTCTGCCGATGCGACGAAGCTTCCACGCCTCTGCTCCGTGGCGTCGCCGCCGTCGAAACCGGCGGCGATGACGGTGACACGCACCTCGTCGCCCAGCGTGTCGTCGATGACGGCACCGAAGATGATGTTCGCCTCCGGGTGCACGGCGTCTTGAACGAGCTTGGCAGCATCGTTGATCTCGAAGATTCCGAGGTTCGATCCGCCCTGGATCGAGAGGAGCACCCCATGGGCTCCCTCGATGCTCGCTTCGAGAAGAGGCGAAGCAACGGCGAGCTCGGCAGCCTTGATGGCCCTGTCGGCTCCGCGAGACGACCCGATGCCCATCAGAGCCGAGCCCGCACCCTGCATAACGCTCTTGACGTCGGCGAAGTCGAGGTTGATGAGACCGGGAGTGGTGATGAGGTCGGTGATGCCCTGGACACCGGCGAGCAGAACCTGGTCTGCCGTCGAGAAGGCCTCGAGCATGCTGATACCGCGGTCGCTGATCTCGAGCAGGCGGTCGTTCGGAACGACGATGAGAGTGTCGACCTCGTTCTTCAGGGTCGCGACACCGTCTTCTGCCTGAGCCGCGCGGCGCTTGCCCTCGAAACCGAAGGGCTTCGTGACGACACCGATGGTCAGCGCGCCGATCGATTTCGCGATGCGCGCGACGACGGGAGCACCGCCCGTTCCCGTTCCTCCACCCTCGCCCGCGGTGACGAAGACCATATCGGCGCCGGACAGGGCCTCCTCGATCTCCTCCGCGTGGTCTTCGGCGGCTCGACGGCCCACCTCGGGGTCGGCGCCGGCGCCGAGTCCGCGGGTGAGTTCGCGACCGACGTCGAGCTTCACATCGGCGTCGCTCATCAGCAGCGCCTGAGCATCGGTGTTGATGGCGATGAACTCGACACCCCGCAGTCCGAGTTCGATCATGCGGTTGACGGCGTTGACGCCACCGCCGCCGATTCCGACAACTTTGATGACTGCGAGATAGTTCTGGTTGGTTGTCACGTCCGGCCTCCGCTGGAACCCTAAACCTCTAGCTGAGACTTAAAGTTATATCGAGTATGCATTTCTTTGTTTCGAACCTAAGGGCGTGGCTGGGTCCTGCTCCTCCACACGCCCCGCGTGTCGCGAACTGAGCGCGCAATGACGGGATGCCGAGGGTCGACCGCGCGCTCAGTGGGTGATCGGAGCCTCGGGCGAGGACACATCGTATTCGGTGACGTCGGGAATGCCCGGATTCGAGATCATGCTCGCGACGATGCGCGCCTTCAGAGCCGAATCCTCGGCGCTCCCCCACACGACCCTCTGCCCATTCGTGAGAGCGAGCGTCACGGAATCCGGTGTCGCCGCGCTCACCGAGTCGACCTGGGCCAGAAACTCAGGGCTGAGGGCGAGGAGCACCTGGCTCGCGGCGGCAAAGCCGGGCGAATCGATCGGGTTGGCCGCCACATCGATGGTGGGGTACCCGGGCGCCCGGGCCGGCGTGGTTTCGACGACGACGCCGGCGGCATCCACCAGATTGAAGGCGCCGTCGGCGGCGACGGTCACGACAGGGCGCCTTTCGACGATCCGGATGACGAGCGTGTCCGGCGGGCGAGCCTCGGTGACGTAGCTCTGAATGAGAGGGAACGTCTCGAGAGTCTTTTTGACCTCACCGAAATCGACCAGTGTGAGCGGCCGACCGAGCTGATCGCCGAGCGCGGTCGACACCGCGCCCGCATCGACACGCGATGCGCCCTCGACCGTGATCGTGCGCACGGCGAGCAGGGGGGAATAGGCGGTCAGAACCACGACGAGAACCAGCGCCACGGTCGCGGCAAAACCCACCAGATACTTGCGGCGACGCGAGCGGGTCGCCTGCGTGAACCGCCGAGCCTCAGCCCGCTCGTATTTTCGACGACGCCTCTCGGCGTGGGCGAGACTCTTCTCGGCTTCGGCCGCCTTCTCGACGGTCGGGTCGGTTCGCCGGGTGAGCCACCACGGTTTGGAGCCCGACTCGTCGCCGTCGACGCCCACCGGTCCGCGGTCGTCGCCAGGCGATACCTCGGGCAGAGGCGATACCTCGGGCAGAGGGGGCAGGGGGCGGAATGCGGCCGGAGACTGGGCAGGCGGCGTTGCTGACGTCGGGACGACAGCGATCGGCTCGGTGATCGCCTCGACGCCGGATGCCGGAGTCTTCTTCGAACGACGCACGCCACCCGGCGCACGCCTGCGAGAACCGGCGTCGCGGGATGCCGACGGCTGCTCGGCCTCCGGTGGCCCGGCAGGCGGCGGGGTCACGCCAGGAGGTCTTTTCATGCCGCCGGGGGCGCCTGCGTCTCACGGGCGAGCGCGTCGAGCAGCTGCGGCACGATCAAGTTCACGTCACCGCATCCGAGGGTCACGACGAAGTCGCCGGGTCGGGCGATCGACGCCATGAAGTCGGCAGCCGTCTGCCAGTCGTCGATGTAACGGACGGTCTCGGGATCGGCGAACCTCTCGGAGACCAGAGCTCCCGTCACGCCGGGCACCGGATCTTCACGCGCTCCGCAGACGTCGAGCACGATGGTGAAATCAGCCGTGCGCTCGAGAGTCTCGGCGAACTCGCCGGCCATCAGCTGAGTGCGTGAGTACAGGTGGGGCTGGTGCACGGCGATGATGCGACCTTCCCCCACTACGGTGCGCGCGGCGGTGAGCGCCGCCTCGACCTCGGTCGGGTGATGGGCGTAGTCGTCGTAGACGCTGACTCCCCTCACGGTGTCGTGCAATTCGAATCGGCGACCGGTCCCGCCGAATCGGGCGATCGCATCCAGTGTCTCGGCGGGCGCGAAACCCATGCCGACCAGAACGGCGAAGGCCCCCGCTGCATTCAACGCATTGTGCCGACCGGGGACGAGCAGCGATCCCGCATAGTCATTGCCGAGATACCGCACCTGGAACGTGACGTTGTCGCCGGTCTCGACCGAATGCAGGCGCACGTCGGCGTCGACGTCTTCGCCGAAGCTCAACACACGGTGAGCGCCGAGCCGCTCGGACACCCGGATCGCGCCGGCGTCGTCGGCGGAGATGACGACGAGTTCCGAGGCCTCGTCGGCGAATGTCACGAACGCATCCTCGACGGCCTGCACCGAGCCGTAGTGGTCGAGATGGTCTGGATCGACGTTCGTGATCAGCGCGACGACCTTGTCGTATAGAAGAAACGATCCATCGGACTCGTCGGCCTCGAGCACGAAGATCTCGCCCTCCCCGCTCGCCGAGCTCGTGCCGAGCGCCGAGATCACTCCGCCGTTGACGAAGCCGGGCTTCTGACCGAGCTCGATGAGTCCCGTCACGATCATGCCCGTCGAGGTGGTCTTTCCATGCGCGCCCGCGACCGCGATCAGGCGATGCCGGCCGGCTACCCAGGCCAACGCCTGAGAGCGGTGGAGGATGGGGATGCCGCGTTCTTTGGCGAGGAGGTATTCGGGGTTGTCGGGCCACAGCGCGCTCGTGACCACGAGGGTGTCTGCGTCACCGAGGTTCTCGGCCGCGTGACCGATGCTGACGCGCGCGCCGCGCTCCCGCAGAGCCTTCGTGCCCTTCGACTCCTTGGCATCGGACCCGGAGACAGGGATGCCGGCGTCGATCATGAGCCGTGCGATGCCGCTCATGCCGGAGCCGCCGATGCCCACGAAATGCACCGCACCGAGCTCGGCGGGTATCTCTTGACTAAGGTCTGGCTTGATCACGGGTACGACTCATCTCTTCGAACGGAACCCGGCACAGTGCGCCGGATCAGTGAACAAGGTTACGCTCTCGCCACTGCGCGCCGGATCAATTCGGCCAGGCGAGCATCGCCATCGTCAATGCCGACGCTGCGGGCGGCCTGAGCCATCGTCGCGATACGCGAACGATCGGCGAGCAGGCGACGCAGCTCGTCGGCGACGAAGCTCGGAGTGAACCGGGCATCGTCGACGAGAATGGCCGCGCCGGCCTCGACGAGGTCGTGGGCGTTGACCTTCTGCTCACCGTTGCCGACCGGGTAGGGAACGAGGACGCTCGGCAGACCGAGCACCGCCAGCTCGGAGACCGTCGCCGCCCCCGCTCGTGCGACGACCAGGTCGGCCGCGGCGAACGCGAGATCCATGCGGTCGGAATACCTCACGACCACGTAGCCGTCGACACCGGGATCGACGAGGTCTGCCTTGTCGCCCCAGATATGAAGGATCTGCCACCCCGCGTCGAGAACCTGGCCGTAGGCATCCCGAATCGTGTGATTGAGTCTTTGCGCCCCGAGCGATCCGCCGGTGACGAGGAGCACGGGTGCCATGGCGTCGAGGCCGAAATTCCGCCTGGCGGGCTCCGCCGCCGCGGTCGTGTCGAGTGTGGCGATCTCGCTTCGGAGAGGCAGCCCCGTGAGCTGGGCGTGGGGCAAGGGCGTGCCCGCGAAGACGACGCCGACGTAGGGGGTGAACCGGGCGCCGAGCTTGTTCGCCAAGCCTGGCCGCGCGTTGGCCTCGTGGATGACGATGGGAACGCCGGCGCGACGTGCCGCCAGGTAGGCGGGCGCCGCCGCGTAACCCCCGAACCCCACAACGACATCGACGGATCTCTCGGCGATGAGCGAGCGCAGCTGCGTGATGACACCGAGGAGGCGGGGAAGGAAGGCGACTGCAGCCTTTCCCGGCCTGCGAGGAAAGGGAAGTCTGGGAATGGTCACGAGCTCGTAGCCGCGCAACGGGACGAGACGCGCTTCCAGTCCCTCCGCCGTGCCGACCACGATGATCGATGCATCCGGCTCGCGGCGCATCAACTCGTCGGCGGTCGCGAGGAGAGGGTTCACGTGCCCGGCCGTTCCGCCGCCGGCAAGGAGATACGTGGTCATCGGACCTTCTTCTGAGACAGCCCGTCGGCTGTGGCCTCGCTGTGCCTCGAGATCGAGAGCACGATGCCGATCGCCACCAGGGTGGTCACGAGCGCCGAGCCTCCCGACGATATGAGCGGTAGGGGCACACCGAGGACCGGGACGACCTGCAGGACCACCGCGATGTTCACGAACGCCTGGCCGATGAGCCAAACCATGACCGACCCCGTGACGACTCTCGAGAAGAGGTCGGTCGACGACCTCACGATGCGCAGGAACGACACGGCCAGGACGACGAAGAGTGCGAGCACGACGATCGCGCCGACGAGCCCCAGCTCCTCACCGATGATGGCGAAGATGAAGTCGTTATCCGCGGCGGGCAGCCAGAGCCACTTGGCCTTGCTGTTACCCAGACCGACTCCGAACACTCCCCCGGCGGCCATGGCCCAGTCGGCGTGCTGGTTCTGGTACGACAGACCCGTCTGGTCACCCGAACCGATGCCGAGGAAGTTCTCGATGCGCGACAACCTGTTCGAGCTCGTGAGAGCGATCACGAGGGTCAGGGCGATCCCGATGAGCACGGGGATGACGAGGAGACGGAACTTGATGCCCGCGAAGAACAGCGCACCGAAGACGAGTGCCGTCATGATCATGACGGTGCCGAGGTCGCCTCCGAGCATCACGACGAAGATACCCAGCCCGGCAACGGGCAACGCGGGAATCAAGACGTGGCCCCACCGATGCAGATGCGGCTCCTTCTTCGACAGGATCACTCCGAGCCAGGCGACCAGACCGACCTTGATGAGCTCCGACGGTTGCGCATTGAATCCGCCGATGCCGATCCAGTTGCGATTGCCGCCGACCTCGATGCCGAGCGGAGTGAAGAGGACGAGCAGCTGGAGAACGATCCCCGCCACCAACGGCAGCCAGGCCCAGCGCCGCCAGACGCGGACGGGGAGTTGGGAAATGATGAGCATGAGGGGAACGCCGATGACCGCGAAGATGGCCTGGCGCCAGAACACCCCGAACGATCCCTGCGAGCCCGCGTACGACGACACCGAGCTCGAGGAGAGCACCATAACGAGGCCGAAGAGCAAAAGGAACAGGGTCGTTCCGAGAAGAAGGAAGTAGCTCCGCGATTCGGGCTGCAAGGCCCGGCCGAGGGAGATCCGCGCGGTGCGGGCAGAACGAGCCTGCTCAGTCGAGGAGGTGGGGGCGCTCGTTCGGGGCTTCACCGTCGAGGCCGGCGTCGTGGTCGGTCTCAGCGTCTGCGGGCGCAGCGTGTGAGGCCGAACGCCCGGTCGTGTCGTCGTCAGTCGGATCGCCTCCCAGGTAGTTTCGCACGGCGTGTGCGAAGCGGTCGCCACGGTCGGAGTAGTCGGTGAATTGATCCATCGACGCGGCCGCCGGTGCCAGAAGCACCACGTCGCCAGCCACCGCGAGAGCAGCAGCCAGTTCGACGGCGACCGACATGACACTCTTAGTCTCCGTGCCCGTCACCTCTCGCACGGGAAGGTGCGGCGCGTGTCGCTGGAATGCCTCCCGAAGCGCGGTTCGATCCTCGCCGACCAGCACGACTCCGCGCATCTTGGCCGCGCGTGCGCGCACCAGCGGCTCGATGTCGACGCCCTTCAAGAGTCCTCCCGCGATCCAGACCACCGACGGATACGCCGAGAGCGATGCGGCGGCCGCGTGCGGGTTCGTGGCCTTCGAGTCGTCGACCCAGGTGATGTCGTTGCGGATCTCGACGACCTCGATGCGATGCCGGTCGAGATGAAACGTGTCGAGGGCCGAGCGGATCGCAGGAATCGTGACGCCCACGCTGCGTGCGAGCGCCGTAGCGGCCAGGACATCGGCCACCGTGTGCGGAGCGCCCAGACCGGCAGCGGCCAAGCGGGCGACCGTGGTGACCTCGAGAGCCGAGCTGTGCCGGTCGTCGTGGAAAGCCCGGTCGACCAGGATGCCGTCGACGATACCGAGATCGCTGGGGCCGGGCACACCGAGGTCGAATCCGATGGCGCGAGCACCCTCGACGACCTCTGCGCCTTCCACCATCTTCAGGGTCAGCTCGTCGGCGCGGTTGTAGACGCAGGCGCTGCGAGTGTTCGTGTAGACCCGAGCCTTGGCGGCGACGTAGGCCTCCATCGATCCGTGCCAGTCGAGATGGTCTTCGGCGACGTTGAGACAGACGGCTGCCCACGGCGACATGCTCGATGTCGAGTGGAGCTGATAGCTCGACAGCTCGACCACGAAGACGTCGAAACCCTGCGGATCGCGCACGGCATCCAGAACGGGCACTCCGATATTCCCGCACGGCGCCGCGCGCAGCCCACCGGCGGCCAGCATGGCGGCCGTCAGCTGGACGGTGGTCGTCTTGCCGTTCGTGCCGGTGACCGCGATCCATTCAGCCGGAGCGCTGCCGGCGCCCGAGACGCCGACCTTGTCTCGCAGTCTCCACGCCAGCTCGACGTCGCCCCATACGGGGATGCCCCGTTCGATCGCCCAGGTGATCGCCGAGTGGTCCGGGTGAAACCCCGGCGAGACGACCAGCAGTTCGGGATCGAGCGATTCGAGCTCGGCGGGAACCGAGTCCAGCGACGTGGCCTGCACGAGCTCGGCGCCGATCACCTCGAGCATGAGCCGGTAGCGGTCGTCGACCTTCTCTGCGACCACGAGAACGCGCGAGCCGAGTTCGGCGAGCGTGTCCGCAACGGAGAAGCCCGTGACGCCGAGTCCGAGGACTCCGACACGGAGTCCGGACCAGTCGTGGTGCCAGCTGGTGAGATCGAGCGCCCTGCCGGAAGCGGGATCGGTCATCGCGAGATCCACTCGAGGTAGAAGGACCCGACGCCGGCGGCGACGAGAATTCCGGCGATGATCCAGAATCTCACCACGATGGTGACCTCTGCCCACCCCTTCACCTCGAAATGGTGATGGAGCGGGCTGGCGAGCCAGATGCGCTTGCCCTTGGTGAGCTTGAAGTACGTGAGTTGGATGACGACCTGACCGGCGACGATCACGAAGATACCGCCGATGACGACGAGGAGCAGTTCCGTGCGGCTGAGGATGGCCAGCGCAGCGAGTGCGCCACCGAGTGCGAGCGAGCCGGTGTCGCCGAGGAAGATCTTCGCCGGGTTGGTGTTCCACCACAGGAATCCGATGAGAGCGCCGACAATGGCGGCGGCGACGATCGCCAGATCTAGAGGGTCCCGCACTTCGTAGCACTTGCCGAGCACATCGGAGGCGAGATTCGGGTTGAAGCAGTTCTGACTGTCCTGCCAGAACCCGATGAAGATGAAGGCTCCGATGGCGAGGATGCTCGATCCGGGCGCCAGACCGTCGAGACCGTCTGTCAGATTCACGCCATTCGACGTGCCCATGACGATCACACAGACCCAGACGACGAAGGCGATGACGATGACGGCGGGGATGACGAGCATGTCGAAGTCGATGTGCGTGTCGCGCACGATCGAGATCGCCGTCGAGGCCGGTGTCACGCCGTTGCCGTCAGGGAAGTTCAACGCGAGGATCGCGAAGGCGACGCCGACCACGATCTGGCCGATGAGCTTGGCCGCCGGGCCGAGACCCAGGCTGCGCTTCCGATGCGTCTTGATGAAGTCGTCGATGAATCCCACGACGGCGAGACCGACCATCAGGAAGAGCACGAGGAGTGCGGAGATCGAGATGCCGCGTTGAGTCAGGAGCAGCGCGACGAAGTAGCCGAACAGGGTCGCCAGCACGATGACGATTCCGCCCATCGTCGGCGTTCCGCGCTTCACGTGGTGCGTCTCCGGGCCATCCATGTTGATGAACTGGCCCCACGCCAGCCGTTTGAAGAGCCGGATGAAGACGGGGGTCATGAGCAGTGTGAAAACCATGGAGATGGCCCCGGCTGCGAGAAGGGTTTTCATGCGAAGAGCTCCCCCAGTCGGTCTCCGAGAAACCTGAGCCCCGCGGAGTTCGACGACTTGACGAACACGATGTCACCCGGTCTCAGCTCGGGAGCAAGCGCGTCGTAGGCTTCGTCGGCGGTGTCGACGAACTGCGACTCGCCATCCCACGATCCTTCGTGCGTCGCAGCGAGGTGCAGGGCTCGTGCGCCCTCTCCCACGACGATCAGCTTCTCGATGCCGAGCCGCACGATCATGCGACCGATGCGGTCGTGTTCTTCGAGCGAGAATTCACCGAGCTCGCTCATCTCGCCGAGGACCGCGATCTTGCGCGATGTCGGCGTCGCGATCTGGGCAAGCGTCTTGAGCCCCGCGACCATCGAGTCCGGGCTCGCGTTGTAGGCGTCGTTGATGACGGTCACATTGTCGCGTCCTCCGAGCACCTCCATGCGCCAACGCTCCGCACGCGTCACCGCCTGCAGTCCATCGACGATGCGGTCGATGCCGACGCCGAGGCTCTCTGCTGCAGCCGCGGCGGCCAGAGCGTTCATGACGTGATGTTCGCCGAGCACTCTGAACCGCATAGCTCGGCTCTCGCCCGACGCGAGAGTCAACGTGAACTCCGTGCCGCCGGCGTGCGCGGACACGTCGTGCGCCCGCACGGCGGCCCGCTCGTCGAGGCCGAACCAGACGACTCGCGCCGCGGTCTTGTCGGCCATCCCCGCGACTCGAGGGTCATCGATGTTCAACACCGCGACATCCGTGTCGTCGAGATCGGTGACCATCTCGGTCTTCGTGGCCAACGTCGTGGCGATCCCGCCGAACTCTCCCGCGTGGGCGAGCCCCACTGTGAGCACCACACCGACATCGGGTTTGGCCATGCGGACCAGCCGCGTGATCTCCCCCGGGCCGGATGCGCCCATCTCGGCGACGAGGTACCTGGTCGACGGCGTCAGTTTGAGCATGGTGAGCGGAGCGCCCACCTCGTTGTTGAACGAGTCGCGGGGCGCGACCGTCTCGCCCTCGGCATCGAGGATCGAGCGGAGGAGGTTCTTCGTGGTGGTCTTGCCGTTCGATCCCGTGATGCCCACGATGCGCAGCAGTCCGTGCTGCCGAACACGGCGTACCACCTCGGTCGCCAGTGCTCCCAGCGCTAGCACGGCGTCATCGACGACGATCTGAGCGACGAGCGCATCAGACGTGCGCTCGGCGATCACCAGGGCCGCACCGGCGGACACTGCCTTGTCGATGAACAGGAATCCATCGCTGAATTCGCCGGGCTTCGCCACGAAGATGCCGCCGTCGCGAATCTCTCGAGAGTCGGTGTCGATGACCCCGGAGACGACGGTGTCGGACGAGATGCCCGCAGCCGCGATGGCGTCGGGAATGACCAGTCGGCCGCCGATGATGCCGGCGATGTCTTGAAGTGTGAGTTGGAGCATGGGTCAGAGCCATCCGTATTCCTGCAGGGCGAGCCGTGCCTCGTCGCGCGCGGAATAGGGAATCTTCTCGCCCGCGACTTCCTGATAGTCCTCGTGGCCCGGACCGGCATGCAGAATCACGTCGCCCTCGCCGGCCACGGAAAGTGCCTTGCGGAACGCGAGCCGGGGGTCGGGAACCTCGTAGAGCTCGACGTCGCCTCGGGCCGCTCGCGCGGCATCCAGAAGAACCGATCGGATAGACGCCGGGTCTTCGAACCGCGGGTTGTAGTCGGTGATGACGACGACGTCGGCGAGCCTGGCGGCGATCGACGCCATGTCGACCCTCTTGGTCGTGTCCCTGTCTCCGTCGGCACCGAAGACCATGATGACCCGGCCATCGGTGACGCGCCGGAGCGCCTCGAGCGCACTCTGGAACGCATCCGGACTGTGCCCGTAGTCGATGTAGACCCGCGGTCCCGCGTCGGCGGACACCTTCTCGGCACGACCTGGCACGAAGGCGTCGATTCCTCCGTCTCGATCGAGCACATGCGCGATGGCCTCGAGGTCGTACCCCGATTCGACGAGCATCACGATCGCGAGTGCCGCGTTCTCGGCCATGAAGCGGCCGAGGATGGGAATGCTCGTGGTGAGGGAACGGTGATCGGGGCCCTCGATGCTGAACCGCGTGAAGTCGACGGTCTCTTCGAGGATCGTGACCTGCCAGTCTGCGGGGACGCCGGTCTTGGTCGAGATCGTCGCGACCGGAATCCGTGACTCGTCAGCGAGGCGGGCACCCCATTCGCCGTCGACGAGCACCACTCCGCGCCGAGCCCGATCGGGCTCGAACAGGGCGCGTTTGGCCTCGAAGTAGTCTTCCATGCGGCCGTAGTCGTCGAGATGGTCGTGCGTGAGATTCGTGAACCCGACGACGTCGAAGACGATGCCATCGACGCGGTGACGAGTCAGAGCCTGCGCCGAGACCTCGATGATGACCGACCGCACCTCCGCCTCGCGCATGCGAGCGAGTAGAGCATGCACCTCGGTCGCCTCCGGCGTCGTCAAGGTGCTCGTGATTCGGAGCTCGCCTATGCCGCGCTCGGCCGTCGTGCTGAAGCCCGCCACGATGCCGAGTTGCGACAGGATCGCGTCGAGGATGTACGTGACGCTCGTCTTGCCGTTGGTGCCTGTGACCCCGAAGAGAGTGGGCGGGTCGTCGAGCGTGCGATAGATCCAGGCTGACACAGCACCCAGAGCCTCGCGAGGCTGCGGCGTGACGATCACCGGGAGTCCGCTGTCTGCGGCTAGCTCGGCGCCCTGCGCATCGGTGAGGATCGCCACCGCGCCGCTTTGAGCGGCGGCCGAGGCGAACGTCGCTCCGTGCACATTGCGTCCGGGCAGACCGACATAGAGATCACCGGGCACGATGTCTCGCGACGTCAGGCTGATCCCGGTGACGGAGTCGGGTGCGAATTCGCCGATCTGCTCCAGCTCGAAGTCTGCGACGAGCTGTGAAAGCGATCGTGCGATCGGATGTTCCGGGCGCAGTCCCTGCGAAACCCGATCCGGCACAGATGACTCCTTCATTCAGTAAGTAGTGGGTAGATCGGGGGCGGGAACCGTGGAGGGCTGCACCCGATACGTCTTCAGCGCCTGCGACAGCACCTTCTGGAAGACCGGCGCGGCGGCCAGTCCAGATGTAATGGTAACGGGCTTCCTGATGGTCACCGAAACGACGTACTGAGGATCGTCCGATGGTGCCATACCGGCCATCGAGGTGAGGTATGCCCCGCCATATGCACCCGAACCATTGCTCATCTCGGCCGTTCCGGTCTTTGCCGACACTCGGTATCCCGGGATCTTCAGGGCGTCTGCGGCGTAACCGGTGGTGGCGACCGACTCCATCATGTGCACCGTGTCCTGAGCCGCCTGAGGCGAGATGACCTGCTCGCCGGTCGACGTGGGCGGAGCATCCGTCACCGTGCCGTCTTCGTGCTTGCACCCCTCGAAGAGCTGCACGGGCATACGCACGCCGTTGTTCGCGATCGCCTGGTAGGCACTCGCCATCTGCACGGCGGTCACGGTGAGCCCCTGGCCGAAGGTCGTGTTGTAGATCGTCTGATCGTCGAGCTGGGTGGGCCCGCTGACACCTCCGGGAAGAATGTCGCCCGAGTCCTCGCCGACGAAGCCGACCTCGGTCGGCTTTCCCAGATGGAACTTGTTCATGTAGTCCCAGCGCTGATCGACCGACATGTTGTTGCTGAGCATGGAGATGCCCGTGTTCGACGACTGTTCGATGACACCGGTCAAGGTCCAGGGCATGTCTGGGTGAAAGAACGAGTCATGGATGACGGCGCTGCCGGACTTGTACTCGTATGGAGCCATGACCTGACTCGAGGGAGTCGCCGCTCCGGCGTCGATCAGCGAGGCGGCAGTGATCGACTTGAACGTCGATCCGGGCTCGAAGGGGTCGCTGAACACCTTCGCTCCGCGGAAGGCCGGGTCGGTGGCGTCGACGTTGTTCGGATCCACCGTGGGGTACTCGGCCGCCGTCAGGATCTTGCCCGTCTTGGCCTCGGTCACGACCACGGTGCCCGATTCGGCGCCGACCTCGGTGACGCGTTGCGCCAGAGCCTCCTGCGCGAAGTACTGCAGGTCGGCGTTGATCGTCAGTTGCACCTTGCCGCCGTCGACAGCTTTCTTGAGGGTCACGGTCGACCCGGGAATCGCCACTCCGTCTTCACCGGTCTCGGTCACCTCGCTGCCATCGCTGCCGGCGAGACAGGCGTTCTGCGTCAGCTCGGTACCGGCCAGGGCCGATCCATCCGCCCCCACGAAGCCCACGAGGTTGCCGGCGACGCTTCCATCGGGATAGGTGCGCGACTGATCGGCCTTGTAGTAGAGCCACGGGATGTCGAGGGCGCGGATCGCGTTGTACGTCGTGACATCGACCGACTTGGAGATCAGCGCGTAGCGCGAAGTCGGGTCCGCGGTGACGATGGCGGTGACCACAGACGGTTCCAATCCCATGACCGACGCGAGTTCGCCGATGGCCTGTTCTGCGCTGACCTTCACTTCGCCGGTGCCGTCAGGGCCCGGGCGTTCGAACTCGGCGACGGCCGACGGGTCGGCCTCGATGGCGTACCGCAGGATGCTGGTGGCCAGGACGACGCCGTTGGCGTCGACGATGTCGCCTCGCGTTCCCAAGGTGACCGTGCTGTCGGACCTGCTCGCGAGAGAGATCGCGTTCAGGCTGTCTGCCTGCACGATCTGTATGTCGACGAGCCTCACACAGAAGACGGAGACCACGGCGACGATGATGAGCACCGCGATGGTCACGCGTCCTCGAGTTGTTCTGGCTGTCGTCGGGGTCACGTGCGGCCTTTCATTCGGCTGATGAGCAGCTCACCGGTCGGTTAGTGCGTCTGTGGAGAAGGAAGAGCACCCTGCCACGGTACGCTCGGGTCCGGCGCGGCCGCCGGAGGCGCGCTCGACGCATCGGGAATGGGCGCGGCCTTCACGGGTTCGGGTTGCAGCAACGAGTTCGGGACGAGCGCCTGATTGGCGGTGATCGGTGCGTTGGCGGAGGTCGCAGGGGCAGGCGAGCCCAGAACCGCGCCGTCGGAGAGTCGAAGATAGACGGTGTTGCCGTTGGCGACCATCCCGAGTGCCTGTGCGTTCTGCACCAGGTTCTGCGGTGAGGAGAAGGCCGTCAGCTGCTCGCTCAGGGCCTGATTCGTTCGCGACAGATCTTTCAGCTTCGCCTGCTGCGCCGAGACTTGGTAGGCACCGTCGGAGAGGCCGATCGTGAGCAGGAGCTGCGCGAGCGCAATGATCGCGATTCCACCGATGGCGACCGCCGCGTAGACGATCCGCGGTCGGCGACGAGCGCGCGGCACCGCGTCGGGTGCCGGCCTGAGCCAGCGGCGCCGCGGCTCCGCCTCGGGGGCGGAGGCCGGCGCACCGAGTCGCGCGATGGGCACGGTGGCCAGATTCGTCATGAGGCACTCCTGATGCGTTCGGCAGCTCGAAAACGGACAGGGGTGGCGCGAGGGTTCTCGGCCTTCTCTTCATCGGTCGCCAGTTCGGCGCCACGCACGAGAAGCGACAGCTCCGGCTTGTGCTGCGGCAGCTCTACAGGAAGGCCCGGAGGTGCGGTCGACACACTCAACGCCTGAAGCGCGCGTTTGACGATGCGGTCCTCGAGTGACTGGTAAGACATGACGACGATGCGACCGCCGACCCGGAGCGTGCTGATGGCCGCGGGCACCGCACGCTCCAGCACACTCAGTTCCTGGTTGACTTCGATGCGCAGAGCCTGGAAGACGCGTTTGGCCGGATGACCCGCCCGAGAGAGGGCGGCCGGCGTGGCCTGCTGAAGAAGATCGACGAGATCGGCGGAGCGTACCAGCGGCTGTTCTGCGCGCCGCTGCACGATGCGTCGCGCATAGCGGTCGGCCAGTTTCTCTTCTCCGTAGTCACGGAAGATGCGGCGGAGGTCGAATTCCGAGTACTCGGCCAGGATCATCTCCGCCGTCAGCGGCGCGTCCTGATCCATGCGCATGTCGAGCGGTGCGTCCTTGGAATAGGCGAACCCGCGCTCGGCTCTATCGAGCTGCATGCTCGACACACCGAGATCGAAGAGGATGCCGTCGACCGAGTCGATGTCGAGTTTCTGCAGAGCCGAGGCGATTTCGTCGTAGACGCAATGAACCAGGCGCACCCGATCGCCGAAGGGCTTGAGTCTGCCCTCGGCAAGGGCGAGAGCCTGGAGATCGCGGTCGAGACCGACGAGCGTCAGTTCGGGAAAACGCGTGAGGAAAGCCTCTGCGTGACCGCCCAGGCCGAGCGTGGTGTCGACAAGAACGGCTCCGGGTCGTTCGAGCGCCGGGCCGAGGACGCTGATGCAGCGCTCGAGCATGACGGGGGTGTGGATGCGCGTGACGTCGTCCATGGTGTATCGACCTGTTCGTTCTGCCTGATCCCCATCCATTCCGACCTGGCACCGGGGAAGTGTGTCAGGGCGAGGAACGGCTGGGAGTCACGCGGAACGACTAGAAGAGGCCGGGAATCACCTCCTCGTCGGTTTCGGAGAACGCGGCCTCCTGGGCCGCCAGGTAGGTGTTCCATGCTTCGGCGTCCCAGATCTCGGCGCGCGATCCGGCGCCGATGACGACCAGTTCTCGCTCGAGTCCTGCGTAGCTGCGCAGGTGGGCAGGAATGCTGACCCGGTTCTGCTTGTCGGGCACGGATGCATCGGCGCCAGACAGGAAGACACGCATGTAGTCGCGGGCCTGCTTGCTGGTGACGGGAGCCTGTCGGATCTTGTTGTGGAGCTCTTCGAATTCGGACGAACTGAACACGTAGACGCAGTGCTCCTGCCCCCGTGTCAACACGACTCCACCTTCGAGTTCGTCTCGGAATTTCGCCGGGAGGATGATGCGACCTTTGTCGTCGAGTTTGGGAGCGTACGTGCCAAGGAACATCGTCCTTTCTCCCCCTCGAATCCGGCCAGGTGTTGGGTGTTCCTCCACGTTACTCCACTTCACACCACCAAACAACGGAATTATCCGATCGAAGCCGTGAATCGGCCCAGACTCCGGCGGGATTACGGGAATTATCTGAGTGGAGGGAAATGGAGGGCTTTCGGCGTTTCGAGAGCGATTCATGCCGCGCGCAGGAGGAAAACTCGTGCCCATAGGAGAGGAACGACAAAAAAAAGGGGGCCGACCCGAAGGTCGGCCCCCTTGTGTGGAGGTGTGTGGAGAAGCGGCTCTGGGCCTACTCCTCGCGATCTTGGCGCTTATCCCAACGATCGTTGAGCTTGTCCATCAGATTGGTCTTGTTGGATGCGGAAGCGTTGGGCGATGAACCGGTGCGTGGGCCCGAGGCCGGACGGGCTGCTGATGACGTCGAGGGCCGGAGAGCCAGGAGCACCCCGGCGAACATTCCCACGAAGCCCACCAGGCCGACGATCAGGAGGTGGGTGATGACGCCCACGATGACGACGACGAGGCCCGCGATGGCGAGGAGGATGCCCAGAACGAGCGCGCCGTAGTTGAGTCTGCCTCTACCGGCGTTGACCGCCGAGACGAAATCGGCATCGTTGTGATAGAGACTGCGCTCCATCTCATCTAGAAGCTTCTGCTCCTGCTCGGAAAGCGGCATCCTATTCACCTCAGGCTCTGTCACACGCGTCGTTCTTGAAGCGATTGTAGTGCCCAGCATCTGGCTAGGCTAGGTGCGTGATACAAAGCACGCACCTGGTAAGCCGGGTCGACACCGAAATCGCCGAGTTTCTCGCCTCTCGTGAACCTATTCTCGCCGCTGTCGCGGACGAACTGTCCGCGTTCACGGATTTCTCCCGGGATCTTCTCAGCGGCGGCAAACGGTTCCGCGCACGATTCTGCATCGCCGGGTGGCAGGCGACGTCGGACGGCACTGATTCCGCGCAGGAACGAGCGGTGATCACCCTGGCGGCAGCCCTCGAGGTCTTCCACGCCGCGGCACTCGTGCACGACGACATCATCGACAACTCGGATACGCGCCGAGGCATGCCCGCGGCGCATGTGCGATTCGCCGCTCTTCACCGAGATCAGCAGTTCGTCGGCTCGGCCGACACGTTCGGCCGCGCCAGCGCTATCCTGCACGGCGACCTTCTTCTGGGATGGAGTGACGAGCTCGTCGACGCCGCGTTGGACCTCCTCGTCGATCAAGACGACGCACGATCGACGCGCGCGGAGTTCAATCGCATGCGCACCGAGGTCACCGTCGGCCAATACCTCGACATCTTGGAGGAGAACGCCTGGCCCACCGTGCCGGAGAGCGACACGATTCGTCGCGCGGAACGCGTGATGACTTTCAAGTCGGCCAAGTACAGCGTCGAAGCACCCCTCGCGCTGGGTGCCCTGATCGGTGGCGGCTCTGCGACGCACGTCTCGGCGCTACGGGCGTTCGGACTCCCGCTCGGGCTCGCGTTCCAGCTTCGAGACGATGTTCTGGGAGTCTTCGGCGACGCGGCCATCACGGGAAAACCCGCTGGCGATGATGTGCGCGAGGGAAAGCGCACGGTTCTGGTCGCGCTTGCCCGTCAGGGCATGACTGCCTCTCAGCGAGAGGCGTTCGACGACGCGCTCGGTCGACCGGAACTCGACGACGCCGCCATCGCCGACCTGCAGCGGCAGATCGAGCTCACGGGGGCACTCGAGAGCGCCGAGCGATCGATCTCGGCGTACACCGCCGAGGCGTTGAAGGCGCTTCAGGCCGCACACCTCGACGCTCACGCCACGGAGGAACTGGAGGAGCTGGCTCGGCTTCTCACCGAGCGCTCGTCCTGAGCATCCATGGATCAGGCGAGAGCCTGGGCCACCCGACGCACTTCGGCCTTGCGGCCGGCGAGCAGGGCATCGATGGGAGCGACACCCAGCGACTCCTCTTCTTCGAGCAACCACTGCATCGCCTCATCGGGCACGAATCCGGAGTCGAGGAGCACGATGATCGTGCCCTTCAACTCGGGAAGGGGCTCGCCGTCGCGAATGAACACATCCGGCACGACGAGGACTTTGTCGCGCCGGGTTGCGAGCAGCGAGTGCTCTTCGATCATCTTGCGGACGCGACCCGGGGTTGAGCCGAAGATCTCGGCCACGTCGGGAATGGTCAACCAGGTTCTTGCGGGGGTGTTTTCACTCACGTACCAAGCCTGCCACGATCGGGGCCGCGCCCGGCACCCTGGCGCCGATATCGCATCGTTATCCACGACACGATCGACGCTTGATCAGATCGTTGACGATCACGGGCATCCGTGGAACTGTTGACGCACGGACGAAACGAGACTTGCGAGGTGCACGGCCGCTATGACGAGGTTGCCGAGCCGCCCTGGCGGACGAGCACGGCCCCAACCTCGGTCGCTCATCGCGCTGGTCGCCGTTCCGTTCGTTCTCCTGGGTCTTGCCGCCTCGAAGGTCGCTGCATCGTCGAATCGCCGTCGAGACCGGACCCCGGTCGAGGAGTCAGCCGCGAAGAGTGCAGAAGCGACGCAATCACCATCGGTGGAGCCGTCGTATCGCGTCGAATTGGGTGACACCGTCAGCGAGATCGCCATTCGCCACGGCCTGCCGACCGCCCACGTGCTTGCCCAGAACGGCCTGAGCTGGAAAACCCCCATTTTCCCCGGCCAGATGCTCCGTCTCGAGCCGATCCCGGACGATCTCGAATGGCCGGCCGCGGAAGCCTCGGACAAACGCGACCCGCGCGTCGACTGATCACCCGCGCAACCAGAACGGCGGGTCTCGATCTTCGTGGTGTCTATGCCGACTTCCTCGGCCACTGCTCTCTAAACTTCATTCGTGACCACCGCGCCCACTGACCCTATGATCGGACGTCTCATCGACGGTCGGTACCAGGTGCGGTCGCGGATCGCTCGCGGAGGCATGGCCACCGTCTACCTCGCGACAGACCTCCGACTCGAGCGCCGCGTCGCCATCAAGATCATGCACGGCCACCTGGCCGACGAGTCCAACTTCAAAGAGCGCTTCGTGCAGGAGGCTCGCTCCGCGGCGCGGCTCGCGCACCCCAACGTCGTCAACGTCTTCGATCAGGGACAGGACTCGGACATGGCGTACCTCGTCATGGAGTACCTGCCGGGCATGACGCTCCGCGACCTGCTCAAAGACTATGGAACGCTCACCACCGAGCAGACCCTCGACATCATGGATGCCGTTCTCGGCGGGCTCGCCGCCGCGCACAAGGCCGGTATCGTGCACCGCGACCTCAAACCCGAGAACGTTCTCCTGGCGGATGACGGCCGGATCAAGATCGGCGACTTCGGACTCTCGAGGGCGACCTCGGCCAATACGGCCACCGGCCAGGCGCTGCTCGGAACGATCGCGTACCTCTCCCCCGAGCTGCTGACCCGCGGCACAGCCGATGCACGAAGCGACATCTATGCCGCCGGCATCATGATGTACGAGATGCTCACCGGCGCGCAGCCGTTCGTCGGCGATCAGCCCATGCAGATCGCCTTCCAACACGCCAACGACCAGGTTCCCCGGCCGAGCGCCGTGAATCCCTCTGTACCGCGCGATCTCGACGACCTCGTGCTGTGGGCGACGGCGAAAGACCCTGTCGACCGTCCGACCGACGGCCGCGCCATGCTCGAACAGCTTCGCCTCACCGAGCAGAGCATGTCGGCCACCCAGGCGGCGACGACGGGCATCCAGCGCACCGTGGTGATGCCCGCGGCTCTCACCCCCGACATGACCTCAGCACAGACCCAGGCCTTTCAGAAGACCGGAATGACCTCGGCGCTGACCACTCCGACACGCGCTCCCGCGCCGCAGAGGGCACCTCGCACGGCGGCCCCCCAGAGCGCCGTCGCCTCGGCACCCGCCGCTCGTCTGAAAGCCTCATCCGCCGTTCGCCGCCGCCGTGGTTTCTGGCTGGTCGGCATCGTGATCCTCCTCGTCGCCCTGGCCGGCGGCACCGGGTGGTATTTCGGCATCGGTCCGGGGGCGCAGCTGACGATCCCCGACGTGGCCGGTCAAGCGCCAGACGCGGCGCAGTCCACCCTCGAGGAGCTCGGCGTCGTGGTGACCCGGGCCGATCAGTCGAGCGTGACTGTTCCTGCGGGCACGGTCATCGGCACGGATCCCTCATCTGGTGCTCACGTGGCGCGCGACTCGACGGTCAGCGTCATCGTGTCTACCGGTCCAGCGCAGTTACCGCTCCCCCAGCTGATCGGCGCCGATAAGGCCGCCGCGCAACAGGCCATCGAGCAGGCGAAGTTCACCCTCGGAAGCGAGTCGCAGGTCTTCTCCAGCGATGCCGCGGCCGGAATAGTCCTCGACGCGTACAACGTCGATGGCGCGAGCCTCGCGACCAACGGGTCGACCGAGGGAGTGCTCTACAGCGAGGCACAACCGATCTCACTCCTAGTGTCCGCCGGTGCGATCCCCGACGTCTCCGACAAGACCGTCGACGAAGCCACGGCGACCCTGCAGGCGGTCGGTCTCGCCGCCGCCGCAGGCGAGCAGGTCTACAGCGAATCGATCAAGGAGGGCAAGGTGATCCAGGCGATCGCACCCTCCGACACCGTGCGCCCCGGAGATACGATGTCGCTCCAGATCTCCCGAGGTCCCGAGCCGGTCACCGTTCCCGACGTCGTCGGCAAACCGTGGATCGACGCCAAATCGATTCTGGTCGCAGCCGGCTTCGATCTCAGCTACCCGGCCGGCGCGGACATCGTCCCGGCGCTCGTGACCGTCACGGCGACGAACCCGGTCGCCGGCACGAGCGTTCCGCGTGGATCCAAGTTGACGGTCAGCGTCAGCTTCTAGGCCACTCGGCCTGACACGACATCGGCGGCGTTAACGCGACGCGCCCGCCCGGATGCGTGGGGCATCCGGGCGGGCGCGTCGCCGCCGTCTGGCGCGACTAGGCCTTGCGAGCCTCGCCGAGTTCTTCGGCTACGAGGAACGCGAGCTCGAGAGACTGCATGTGATTGAGGCGCGGGTCGCACAGAGACTCGTACCGGGTGGCCAGATCGGCCTCGTCGATGTGCTCCGAACCACCGAGGCACTCGGTGACGTCGTCGCCCGTGAGCTCGACGTGGATGCCACCGGGGTGGGTGCCCGCGGCACGGTGGGCCTCGAAGAAGCCCTTCACCTCGTCGACGACGTCGTCGAAACGGCGCGTCTTGTATCCCGTGGGAGTCGTGAGTCCGTTGCCGTGCATCGGATCGGTGACCCACAGCGGCGTCGCATCGGCAGACTTGATCGTCTCGAGCAGGGGCGGCAGCGCATCGCGGATCTTGCCGGCGCCCATGCGTGTGATGAATGTGAGGCGGCCGGGCTCTCTGTTCGGGTCGAGCTTGTCGATGAGACGGAGCATGTCGTCGCCACTCGTGGTGGGGCCGAGCTTCACACCGATCGGGTTGCGCACGCGGCTGAGGAAGTCGACGTGGGCCCCGTCGAGGTCGCGGGTGCGCTCACCGATCCACAGGAAGTGGCTCGAGGTGTTGTACGGAGTGCCCGTGCGCGAATCGATACGCGTCATGGGGCGCTCGTAGTCGAACAGCAGCGCCTCGTGGCTCACGAAGAATTCGGTGCGCTTCAGCGCCTCGAAGTCCGCTCCGCAAGCGATCATGAACTTGACGGCGCGGTCGATCTCACGGGCGAGGTGTTCGTATCTGACGTTGGCCGGGTTCGACGTGAAGCCCTTGTTCCAGTCGTGCACCTGCCTGAGGTCGGCGAAGCCGCCCTGGGTGAAGGCGCGGATCAGATTGAGGGTCGACGCCGCCGTGTGGTACCCCTGCACGAGTCGACGAGGGTCTGCCTCGCGGGACTCAGGAGTGAAGTCGTATCCATTGACGATGTCGCCACGGTACGCAGGCAGCGTGACGGATCCTCGCGTCTCGGTGTCGCTCGAGCGCGGCTTGGCGAATTGCCCCGCCATGCGCCCCATCTTGATGACGGGCATCGAGGCGCCGTAGGTGAGCACGACGGCCATCTGCAGCACCGTCTTGACCCGGTTGCGGATCTGCTCCGCCGTAGCGCCGGAGAAGGTCTCGGCGCAGTCGCCTCCTTGGAGGAGGAAGGCCTCTCCACGGGCCGCCACGGCCAGTCTGTCGCGCAGGTTGTCGACCTCGCCCGCGAAGACGAGAGGGGGCAGACCCGCGATCTCGGCCGAGGCCGACTCGACGGCCATGCTGTCGGGCCAGCTCGGCTGCTGCTTGACCGGGAGTCCTCGCCAATAGTCCAACCCGGCGATCACAGACTCATCTGCTTGAACGACCAGTTCGGTTGGATCTACCACGTGAGGGTTTCCGTATCTGTTTCTTTTCGGGTGCGAATCCGGCCATCACGGGCCGGCCGCGTCAACGGACGACGTTCGTCCGCTTCTCCTTTACCGAAGTCGCGTAGACATCTGCGTATTCCTGGCCCGAGAGCCTCTGCAGTTCGTACATGATCTCGTCGGTGACGCTTCGAAGGATGAATCGGTCGGATTCCAACCCCTCGAACCTAGAGAAATCTAGCGGCTCGCCGATGATCACGCCAACTCTCCTGATCTTGGGGACCTTCGTGCCGATGGCCATGACCTTGTGCGTGTCGATCATGGCGACGGGAATGACCGGAACGCCCGCCTCGAGCACCATCCGCGCCACGCCCGTGCGGCCTCGGTACATCTTCGCGTCGGGACTCCGCGTGCCCTCGGGGTAGATGCCAAGGAGGTCGCCTCTGCCCAGCACGCCCAGCCCCGTGTTCAGAGAGGCCTCGGAGGCCTTACCTCCGGAACGGTCGATCGGCAGCTGTCCGGTCGCGAGAAAGAAGCCGCGAACCAGGGCGCCCTTGATTCCCTTGCCCGTGAAGTAGTCGCTCTTGGCGAGGAATGACACGCGCCGGGACAGCACGAGGGGAAGGATCACCGAGTCGATGAACGACAGGTGATTGCTCGCCAGGATCGCTCCGCCCGTGCGGGGCACGTTCTCGAGTCCTCTGATCCAGGGGCGGAACACCGTGAGCACGATCGGCCCGGCGATCAGGTTCTTCATGATCCAGTAGAACATCGTGTGCCTTCGGCTCAGATCTGCGCGGCGTAGAGACGTGCGAGGTCGGCGGCGCCGACGACTCCCGCATCGTTGACGAGTTCGGCGATCCTGAACTCCGGTTCTGGGTGGTACCCACGAGCGGGCAGATTGTCGAAGAACGACTGCCGGATGGGATCGAGCAGCAGATCCCCGGCCTGAGCGACTCCCCCGCCGATCACGAAGAGCTGAGGATCGAGCACCGCGGCGAGGCTGGCACTCGCCTGCCCGATCCAGTGGCCGAGTTCGCGCAAGGCCGCCAGGGCGCCGGGGTCGCCCGCCTGGATGAGCTCGCTCACCTCGTGGCCGGTGAGCACGCCCACGCGACTCCGCGCGGCCGCCAACGCGATGCCGATGCCCCCGGCATCCGCCAAGTCGTTCGAGTAGCGCAGGAGCGCGCGGCCCGAGCCGTACTGCTCGATGCAGCCACGGGCGCCACAGCCGCAGGGCAAGCCGTCGGGAACGACTCTCATGTGCCCGAGCTCGGCGGCGGCGCCGAATCCGCCTCGGAACATGCGGTCGGACGAGACGATGGCTCCTCCCACTCCGGTACCGATGGTGAGCATGCACATGTCGCTCACGAGTCGGCCCGCGCCGTAGCGGAACTCCGCCCAACCGGCGGCATTCGCGTCGTTCTCGATGATGACGCGGTAGGGCACCCGACGCTCGAGCTTCTCGCGGAACGGCTCGTTGCGGTAGCTGATGTTCGGTGCGTAGTACACGGTCGACTGCGCTGCGTCGATGAATCCGGCCGCGGCCACGCCCACGGCTGCCACGTCGTAGCCCTCGGCCAGTTGGGTGATCATCGCGACCACCGAATCCTCGATGTTCTGGATGTCGACGGCCTGGGTGGGGCGACGGTCGAAGCGCACGATCTGTCCGAGGTCGTCGACCAGCGCGCCGGCGATCTTGGTTCCGCCGATGTCGATGCCGATGGCGTGCATTGAATCCGTGCCCTTCCACGTCGCCGGCCGCTCGGCGAAGACGTCGCTTACGATGCGCGTTCCGACAAAGGATCGAATGCGCCAAGTAGAGTGTAGTTATCCGGCGCCGATCAGCACCATTTGGCCGGAGCATCGGCCTCAAGCGCCGACGAGCACATAGACCTGTTGACGAAGGAGTTGACGTGGAAGAATTCTCTGTACCCGCCGTCGTGAAAGCTGACCCTGACGCGAACGCCACCGACCTGCTGCTGGCTCGAGCCGCGGCCACGCCGGATGCCCCTTTGTTCGCCGTTCCCGATGGCGACGACGGATGGAGCGAGATCACCGTCGCCGAGTTCCTGCATCGCGTTCGAGCGACCGCGAAGGGCCTCATCGCCAACGGCATCAAGCCGGGCGACAAGATCGGCTTCATGTGCAAGACGCGCTACGAGTGGACCGTGGTCGACTTCGCGACGTGGTTCGCCGGCGCGATTCTCGTGCCGATCTACGAGACATCGGCTCCCAGCCAGGTGCAGTGGAACCTGAGCGATTCCGGCGCGGTCGCGGTCATCCTCGAGACCGCCGACCACTTCGCGAAGTTCGATGAGGTGCACCCCGACCTGCCCCTGATCAACCAGGTCTGGCAGATCGACCTCGGCGATCTCGACAAGATCGTCGCGTCGGGAGCCGCCGTGAGTGATGAGGCTCTGGAGGCCGCACGATCGAGCGCGTCGGGCAGCGACCTCGCCACACTCATCTACACCTCCGGAACCACGGGCCGACCGAAGGGGTGCATGCTCACGCATTCCAACTTCGTGGAGCTCAGCCGCAACGCCGGGGTCGCGATGAAAGAGATGCTCGAGCCCGGAGCATCCACCCTGCTGTTCATCACGACGGCGCACATCTTTGCGCGGTTCATCTCCGTTCTCTGCGTGCACGCCGGCGTCAAGGTCGGGCACCAACCAGACACGAAGAAGCTGCTGACCTCGCTCGGCAGCTTCCGACCCACGTTCCTGCTCGCTGTGCCCCGTGTCTTCGAGAAGGTCTACAACTCGTCGGAGCAGAAGGCCGAGACGGGCGGCAAGGGCGCGATCTTCCGCAAGGCAGCGGCCACGGCGATCGAGCACTCCGTCGCACTAGATGAGGGAAAGGTCTCTCTGGGCCTTCGTCTGAGATTCGCCCTCTTCGACCGCCTCGTCCTCTCGAAGATCCGACAGGCGATGGGCGGTCGTGTGGAGTACGCCGTGTCGGGCTCGGCCCCGCTCGGACACCGCCTGGGCCACTTCTACCGCAGCCTCGGTATCAAGATCCTCGAAGGGTACGGTCTCACCGAGACGACTGCGCCTGCGACCGTCAACCTCGTATCGAAGTTCAAGATCGGCACCGTCGGCCCCGCGCTCCCGGGGGTCGGTGTCCGCATCGCCGACGACGGCGAGATCCAGGTCACCGGCGTCAACGTGTTCGCCGGATACTGGAACAACGACGAGGCGACTCGCGAGGCCATGGACGGCGCCTGGTTCAAGACCGGCGATATCGGCGCTTTCGACTCCGACGGCTTTCTCACCATCACGGGTCGGAAGAAGGAGATCATCGTGACCGCCGCCGGCAAGAACGTCGCGCCCGCCGTTCTCGAGGATCCGATTCGCGCGAATCCCCTGGTCGGGCAGGTCATCGTCGTCGGAGATCAGAAGCCCTTCATCTCGGCTCTGATCACGCTCGATCCCGAAATGCTGCCCGTCTGGCTCGGCAACAACGGTCAGTCGGCCGGCCTGTCACTCGCCGAGGCGGCCCAGAACCCGGCTGTCCTCGCGGAGATCCAGCGGGCCGTCGACGAGGCGAACAGCGCGGTCTCACGAGCAGAGTCGATTCGCAAGTTCGTCGTACTGAGCGACGACTTGACAGAGGACTCGGGCCATCTGACGCCGAAGCTCACGATCAAGCGGCACGTCATCATGAAAGACTTCGCCGACGACGTCGAGCGCATCTATCAGGCTGCTCCAGCGACCGAGGGTCAGTCGCTCATCCTGTGATCTGCCCGGGCGCGCTCGCGCTACCTCCCGTCTAGCTCCTCGTTCGCTGGCAACTTGCCCCGTTGCACGACGGGTGCGGTGCAGCTCGGGAATCATCTTCATAGACGATCGTCTAGGGAGGTGGGTACAGGTATGGACGAGCTCGAGACCCGAGTCACGCACAACGCGATTTGTCACGTCGCGTACGTCGATCAACCGCTCGTGATGGAGTGCGACTGCTTGATCGGTCACGACCATCTCGGAAGCTACTCACTCAGCGCCGACCTGGCTCACTCCCTGGCGAGCTTCATCCGACGAACCGCAGCGGCACGTCGCCGACGCGGTTGACCCACTCGACCAGGGAGATCACCATGCCACGCACACACTCGACGACACCGTCCTCGGCGCCTCACCGCGCCATCCCCCGCTCGCTCGCCGGGGCGGTCATCATCGGCCTCTCCCTCACAGCGATCGTCGGCTCAGGGCCGGGTGCCATGGCCGCCGACATGTCTTCGCCCGTCGAACAGTCCTCCGCGTCTGCGCAGCACCGGATCGACGACGCCTCCAGGCTCGATCCGATCGGCACCCTCGTGGCCCAGCGGCTCGCGCTCGCGACCCCCGTCGCCCAGTCCAAGTGGTTGAGCGGCAAGCCCATCACCGACCCCGCTCGCGAGCAGGCCGTGGTCGACGAGGCCGTCGCGCTCGCGACGAAGGACGGCGTCGACACAGACCTGGTGGCGAGGGTCGTGCGGGCTCAGATCAGTGCCAGCAAAGTAGTGCAGAACGGCCTGTTCACGGAATGGACGCACAACGCGCAGGAGGCTCCGACCACGGCGCCCGACTTGGCGACGATCCGGTCTCAGCTCGACTCCATCGATACGGCGCTCGTGACGGCCATCGGCGACGCATCCTCCGTCGCGAGTGACGCGCGCTGCTCACACGCCGTCGACTCTGAGCGCGATCGCACCTACCCGGGCATGGATTCCCTCGAACGGAAGGCCGTCAAAGCAGCCTGGGGTTCTTTCTGCGCCCGCTGACCCCTCGGTCCGCGACCATGTCCTCGAGCTGGTAGAGACACTCCATCTTTCGTATAATTGGTCTTTTGCGAAGTGCCACAGCAGCGGCAGAGGAGGGCAATGAACCGGCGAGTACAGGCGATGGAAGCCTCGAAGGCGGCCATTATCGAGGCCGCGGGTCTACAGTTCGGCTCCTACGGCTACGAGGCGACGACCTTCTCTCGTGTAGCCGAGGCCATGGGAAAGCCGAAATCCGCCATCGGCTACCATCTGTTCCCTTCGAAACTCGCCCTCGCCACCGCTGTGATCGAACAGCAGCAGCACCGGTGGAGGAGCCTGTACGAACAGCTGCCTCAGCAGCCGGGTCTCGAGCGACTCACCGCATTCCTCTTGACGACGTCTCTCGACGCTCGCTCATGCCCCATTGCGGGAGGCGCGACCCGGCTGCTGCACGAGCTCCTGGAGGCGGGCATCGAGGTTCCACGAGACTTCGACTGGGCATCGACCGTGCGAGAGCAACTCGAGGTAGCCATTCGCGACTCCGGCGGCAACCCCGATGATCTGCCCGAACGAACGGTCGGTCTTCTGCTCAGTGCGACGTTCGGCCTTCTGGGCGGATCGCTGACCGTGAGCGCCGAGGAGTTCGAGATCCGGCTCAAGACGCTGTGGGCGCCGCTGTTCGAGTCCTGGGGAATCGCCGACGCGGCATTGCGGGTCGAGCGGGTGAGTGCGATCGACACCTCCCTGGTCGGCCACCCCGCGCCCGACACCGAAGAGCTCTAGAACCAGTCGGACTCCCGAACCTGCTTCATGGCCTCTCGCCGCGCCGGCTTGTCCAGCCGATCGAGGTAGAGCAGGCCGTCGAGGTGATCGGTCTCGTGCTGGAGCGCCTGCGCCATGACGCCCGTGCCCGACACCTCGATCTCATTGCCGTCGAGATCGATGCCCGTGGCCCGGGCGAACGGATGCCGGAGCGTGGGAAACCAGAGCCCGGGTACGGAGAGGCACCCTTCGTCGACGAGTTCGGGCTCACCCGACAACTCGACGATCGTCGGGTTGAGAATGTAGCCGATTCGGCCGTCGACGTTGTAGCTGAAGGCGCGCAGGTTGACGCCGATCTGCGATGCGGCGACTCCGGCGCGGCCCGGCAGGCGCACGCTGTCGAGTAGATCCTCGACGAGACCACGGATGCGATCGTCGATCTCGGTCACCGGATCGGACACGGTCTTCAGAACCGGGTCGCCGAACAGGCGGATCTCACGAGCGCTCACGGGGCGACCACCACGACGAGCAGATCGCCCGCTTCGACCTGTTGCGTCACCGGTATGGCGACACGGCTCACGCGCCCGGCAATCGGGGCCGTGATGGCAGCCTCCATCTTCATGGCCTCGATGGTCGCGACCGACTCTCCCGCCGCAACGATCGAGCCCTCGGACACTTTCAGCGTGACGACACCCGAGAACGGAGCAGCGACCTGCCCCGGCTTCGACAGGTCGGCCTTCTCAGCCGATGTGGTGTCGACGGTGATGCTGCGGTCTCGCACGAACACCGGGCGGAGCTGACCGTTGAGGATCGTCATGACGGTGCGCATGCCCTTGTCGTCGGCCGTGCCGATGGCTTCGAGCCCCACATAGAGCTTGACGCCCTTGTCGATCTCGACGACGTTCTCGACGCCCTCGCGCAGGCCGTAGAGATAGTCGACCGTGTCGACGACGGACAGGTCTCCGTACTGCTCGCGCACCTGCTCGAATGTCTTCGTCGGCCCCGCGAACAACAGCCTGTTCAGCGTCGATCTGATTGCCGCACTGTCGTCTCCCGCCAAGGTCGCGGCGTCTGTCTGGTCGATCGGGGTGACCCCGATCTTGACCTCGCGGCCTTCCAAGACCTTGGTGCGGAACGGCTCCGGCCATCCGCCCGGCAGCTCGCCGAGCTCGCCCGCCATGAACCCGATGACCGAGTCGGGGATGTCGTAGTTCTGAGGATTCTCCTCGAAGTCCTTCGGATCGGCTTTGACAGCCGCGAGATGCAGAGCGAGGTCACCGACCACCTTCGACGACGGCGTCACCTTCGGCACCCGGCCGAGGATCTTGTTCGCGGCCGCATACAGGTCTTCGATGCGCTCGAAGTCGTCTGCGAGACCGAGCGCGATGGCCTGCTGGCGCAGATTCGACAGCTGCCCGCCCGGGATCTCATGGCTGTACACCCGGCCGGTGGGCCCGGCGAGGCCCGATTCGAACGGGCGGTACACGGTACGCACTGCCTCCCAGTACGGCTCGAGGTCGAGCACCGAGGGCAGCGAGATACCCGTGTCCCGATCGGTGTGCGCGAGGGCGGCGACAAGACTGGATGCCGACGGCTGGCTCGTCGTGCCAGCCATGGGGGCGCTCGCCACGTCGACGGCATCGGCACCCGCCCGGCTTGCCGCGAGGAGCGTCGCGAGCTGACCACCGGGGGTGTCGTGCGTGTGCACGTGCACGGGCAGATCGAAGTTGGCTCGGAATGCCGTGACCAGCTTCTCGGCCGCGGCCGGACGCAGTAGGCCGGCCATGTCCTTGATCGCGAGCACATGCGCGCCGGCGGCGACGATCTGCTCCGCGAGCCTCAGATAGTAGTCGAGCGTGTAGAGATCTTCGGCCGGGTCGAGCAGGTCTCCGGTGTAGCAGACCGCCACCTCGGCGAGGGAATGACCCGTTTCGAGCACCGAGTCGATGGCGGGACGCATCTGGCCGACATCGTTGAGCGCGTCGAAGATGCGGAAGATGTCGACGCCCGTCTTCGCCGCCTCGCGCACGAACGCATCGGTGACCTCCGTCGGATAGGGGGTGTAGCCGACGGTATTGCGTCCTCTCAGAAGCATCTGCAGGGCGACGTTGGGAACCGCCTCCCTCAGCGAAGCGAGGCGCTCCCAGGGGTCCTCCCCCAGGAATCGGAGCGCGACGTCGTAGGTCGCGCCACCCCAAGCCTCGACGGAGAGCAACTCGGGGGTCATACGAGCCACGTAGGGGGCGACGGCGAGCAGATCACGGGTGCGCACGCGGGTGGCGAGCAGCGACTGATGCGCGTCTCGGAACGTTGTCTCTGTCACGGCGAGGGCGGTCTGGGCGCGAAGGGCGCTCGCAAAACCCTGCGGGCCGAGCTCGAGGAGCCGCTGCCGCGAGCCGCTCGGCGCAGGAGCGTCGAGATCGATCGAGGGAAGCTTGTCGAGAGGGTTCACGCTCGACAGGCGGGGCCCGTTGGGCTGGTTGACCGTCACATCGGCGAGCCAGTTGAGTATCTTCGTTCCGCGGTCTTTCGAGACATGCCCTCGAAGCAGTTCGGGTCGCTCGTCGATAAAGGAGGTGCTCAGGTCACCCGCCTCGAAGCTCGGATCCTCGAGCACGGCCTGCAGAAACGGAATGTTCGTGGCGACGCCTCGGATGCGGAACTCGGCAAGGGCTCGCTTCGAACGCCGCACAGCGGCCGAGAAGTCACGTCCGCGACAGGTGAGCTTCGCCAGCATCGAGTCGAAGTGGGGACTGATCTGTGCGCCCGGGTTGATGGTTCCGCCGTCGAGCCGGATACCGGCGCCACCCGGGGAGCGGTAGGTCGTGATCTTGCCCGTGTCGGGCCGGAACCCGGCAGTCGGGTCTTCTGTCGTGATGCGGCACTGCAGGGCGGCGCCGCGAAGCACGATGCTCTCTTGCGACAGGCCCATCTCGGCAAGGGTCGCCCCGGCAGCGATGAGCATCTGCGACTGCACCAGGTCGACGTCGGTGACCTCTTCGGTCACGGTGTGCTCGACCTGGATGCGCGGATTCATCTCGATGAAGACATGCTCGCCCGCGCGCTCCCCCACGGTGTCGACGAGAAACTCGACCGTTCCGGCGTTCACGTACCCGATCGATCGGGCGAACGCGATCGCGTCGCGGTGCAGCGCTTCGCGCAATTCGTCGCTGATGTTCGGCGCGGGGGCGATCTCGATGACCTTCTGATTGCGCCGTTGAACGGAGCAGTCCCTCTCGAAGAGGTGAAGGGTCTCCCCCGTCGAATCTGCGAGGATCTGCACCTCGATGTGCCGGGGGCGGAGGACGGCCTGCTCGAGGAACATGGTCGAGTCGCCGAACGCGCTGTCGGCCTCTCTCATCGCTGCTTCGAGCGCCTCTCTCAAGTCTCCTCTCGACTCGACCCTGCGCATGCCGCGTCCTCCGCCACCGGCGACCGCCTTGGCGAACAGAGGAAAGCCGATCTCGTCAGCGCCTTCCAGTAACACGTCGAGGTCGCGTGATGCCGGCGTGGATCGGAGTACGGGAACACCGGCTGCGATTGCGTGGTCTTTCGCCGTGACCTTGTTTCCGGCCATCTCGAGCACGTGGGAGCCAGGCCCGATGAACGTGATGCCCGCGGAACGAGCAGCCTCGGCGAGATCCGGGTTCTCCGACAGAAAGCCGTAGCCGGGGTAGATGGCGTCGGCGCCGCTCTCGACGGCGACGCGGATGATCTCGGCCACGTCGAGGTAAGCGCGCACCGGGTGACCGATCTCGCCGATCTGATACGCCTCGTCGGCCTTGAGCCGATGCATACTGTTTCGGTCTTCGTAGGGGAAGACCGCGACGGTCTTAGCACCGAGTTCATACGCGGCGCGGAATGCCCTGATGGCGATCTCTCCACGGTTGGCGACGAGGATCTTGGAGAACATGGGGGCCTTTCACAAATACGCGCGCATACAGCGCACGGTTAGGTTGTCTCAGCCTAGTAAAGGTAACGTGGTGTCCGTGCATGTACTCAGCGTCAGCTCCCTCAAGGGAGGAGTGGGCAAGACCACGGTGACGCTCGGGCTCGCCTCGGCCGCTTTTGCAAAGGGCCTGCGTACCCTCGTCGTCGATCTTGACCCCCAGTCCGATGTCTCGACCGGCATGGACATCCGTGTCGCCGGTCACCTCAATGTGGCCGATGTTCTGGCCAGCCCGAAGGAGAAGGTCGTTCGCGCGGCCATCGCTCCGAGCGGCTGGACCAAGGATCGCGGTGGCAAGATCGATGTGTTGATCGGCAGCCCGTCTGCGCTCAACTTCGACGGGCCCCACCCGAGCATCCGAGACATCTGGAAGCTCGAAGAGGCCCTGGCCACCGTCGAGGCCGACTACGACCTCGTGCTCATCGACTGCGCGCCCTCGCTCAATGCCCTCACGCGAACCGCGTGGGCCGCGAGCGACCGTGTCAGCGTCGTCACCGAGCCCGGCCTCTTCTCCGTCGCCGCGGCAGACCGAGCGCTCCGAGCGATCGAGGAGATTCGTCGCGGCCTCAGTCCGCGCCTGCAGCCCCTCGGCATCATCGTCAACCGCGTGCGTTCGCAGTCACTCGAGCACCAGTTCCGCATCAAGGAGCTGCGCGACATGTTCGGCCCCTTGGTTCTGAGTCCTCAGCTGCCCGAGCGCACGTCGCTCCAGCAGGCGCAGGGAGCCGCTAAGCCTCTGCATGTCTGGCCGGGCGAGGGCGCCCAGGAGATGGCTCGCAACTTCGACCTCCTTCTGGAGCGCGTAATGCGCACAGGTCGACTCGGCGAATACGCCGAGGCCAAGACCTCCCGCGGTTAGAGGACGCTCCACCACAAACAAGCCTCACCGAACACAAGCACCGACACAAACAAGCTCAGAGAACGGGAACCGTTCGCTGAGCTTGTGGTGTTTGTGGGGTCGGATCTAGGAGATCTTGCGGTTCGCTCGGCGAGCGGCGAGTTCATCCATCGGATCCGGAACGGTTGAATCGATCGAGACGAGCGTTGTCTCGACCTCTCGCAGCACCTTGCCGACAGCGATGCCGAAGACGCCCTGGCCGCGACTGACCAGGTCGATGACCTCGTCGTTCGATGTGCAGAGGTAGACGCTTGCTCCGTCGCTCATCAGAGTCGTCTGGGCGAGGTCGTTGATGCCGGCCTCGCGGAGCTGCTCGATCGCCGTTCGGATCTGCTGAAGAGAGATGCCCGTGTCGAGCAGTCGCTTGACCAGCTTGAGTACGAGGATGTCGCGGAATCCGTAGAGACGCTGCGAGCCGGACCCGGCCGCGCCACGCACTGTGGGCTCGACCAGCGCAGTGCGAGCCCAATAGTCCAGCTGGCGGTAGGTGATGCCCGCTGCACGAGCGGCAACTGCCCCACGGTATCCGGAGTCGGCGTCGAGTTCGGCCATACCGTCGGTGAAGAGAAGGCCGTCGAAGCGAGCATCGTCGCTGCGCTTGGTGCCTGGTCCGGCACCGGTCCCGATGTTCTCGCTCAAGAAACGCGCCTCTTCCAGAAAAATTGTCGGCTGGTGAAAACCGTGTGTGTCTACTCAGTCCACGCTATCGAGGGGATCGACCGGCGGCAATGACATCCGCGTTTAAGAGTCGGCGTGTCGTGCAGAGACGAGCTGCAGTCAGTCTACGGCGCGCATCCGTCAGGGAACGAGTCGCCCCAGGGCAGATCTGATCAGACTTCCCCTGACGATTTCGAGCTGGCCGGCAATCTCGACGGCGAGCTCTGCCGCCCGCGCTCGACTCGAGGCATCGTTGCGTCTCGACACCGGCACGAGGGCGCTCTCGATGAGTCCGAGTTCACGCTCGGCGGCGACGCGGAAGCCGCGCAGGTGGCGCGGTTCGATGCCGCAGCGCTGCAGTTCGACGAGAGCTTTCAAGACGGCGAGGGTGTCGTCTCCGAAGGTCTCACCAGGAGTGATGACCGAGGCCGAGACGGCGTCCTGGAGCAGCATCGGGGTTGCTCCGGCATCACGGATCAGTTCGTCGCGACTCAGGCGGCGTCCGCTCGGCAGCATGGATGGGCCGTGTTCGGCCGTCGAACCAGGAAGAACCGGACCTCGACCTGCGTCGACGTCGTCGAGATAGGACTTGATGACGACGAGGGGCAGGTAGCGATCTCTCTGCATCGTGAGGATGAGTCGAAGCCGTTCGAGATCCTGCTGACAGAACTTGCGGTAGCCCGATTCGGTTCGAGCGGGCCGCACCAGACCCCGCTCTTCGAGAAAACGAAGCTTCGAGGGAGTGAGATCAGGAAACTCGGGCGTCAGCCGCGCCAGCACCTGGCCGATGCTGAGAAGCTGAGCCGATGCCGATCCGCGCGCCGATGCGGGTGTGGCCGCCATCTACTCGCCGGGAGCGGTGACGACGTCGAGTCGCGACGGGTAGAACGTGAGGCGGAACTTGCCGACCTGCACCTCGGCTCCGTCGCTGAGGAGCGCCCGGTCGACCCGCACGCCATCGAAATAGGTTCCATTGAGCGAACCCAGGTCGGTCACCTCGAATGCATTCGCGCGGCGGGTGAACGACGCGTGCCGACGCGACACCGTGACGTCATCGAGGAAGATGTCCGCCTCAGGGTGACGCCCGGCGATCGTGCTGTCCGAGTCGAGGAGGAAGCGAGCGCCGTTGTTCGGCCCGCGGCGAACGATCAGCAGCGCTGAACCCGAGGGCAATGCAGCGATCGCCTCGAGTTCTTCTGCCGTGACTCCGCCCTCGAGGGCGGCCAGTTGGGCCGCGAACTCCGCCGTGAAGTGCAGGGTCGTGTCAGTCTCATTGCGTGCGCGGTTCGCGGACTCGTGTGCGTTCGTGTCATCAGCCAAGTTCGTGACCTCCTAGGGTGTCCAGCGTAGCCGATGCGAGTCTGCTCGCGAGCAGGGAATCCGCCGTACGACTGCACGAGTGGGCGCGTCGAACGACTGGATCGCCGGTCACGTGGGCGCGTCCGTCGGTCTCTCGAGAATGTCGGTCAACCATCGCGGGCCTCTCGTCACGCAGCTCGACGATTCAACGCGACGTCGAAGACCCGCGTCGGCCGTCACGACCAGAACGGAATCACCGGAACCCCTGAGCGATGCAGCGACGTCGGCGATCAGATCGTCTCCCTCACCCTCGGCTCGGGCGACGACGAGTTCCGGCGCACGAACGCCGTCGGCGAGAGCGCGCACCGAACTCCGGACGGGCGGACCGTGCGCCTCTCTCGCCCGCCCTTCGAGGACGGCGACGATCGACGGCCAGTACGTGTCGACGTCGAGACCGAGATACTCGCCCGGGATTCCCTTGTCGATCCGAACGGCCAGGGACTCGAGCAGGCTCGTGGCTGCCCCGGCCCGATCCTTCCACCAGCCGTCAGGACGCGAGCCGACCACATTGGCCGCGTCGACGACAACAGTGGTCGATTCCTTTACAAGGCTTTTGAGCACAGGCCAGCGCGCGGCGAAACCGGGGTGCAGGGGCAGCGCGTCGACCTCGTCGATCGGGACCCAGCGAAGCTCGATACTCTCGGCGTCACCGATGACAGCCTCGAACGGGCGAGTGGCTCGAGCGCCGACGGTCGTGTAGTTCCACACCCCGAGATCGAGCACACTCGTGAATTCGAGCACGAGCGCGTCGGCCGGCACCCCGGCCTCCTCGGAGGCCTCCCGGAGGGCACCGCGCACAGCCGACTCGCCCTCGTGGCGCGCTCCCCCGGGCAGGCCCCAGGTTCCACCATGATGACTCCACTCGACTCGGAGTTGCAGGAGAACACCCCGGTCGTCGTGCACGAGAAGACCTGCTGCGCCGAAGGTCCCCCAGAACTTCCGACCATCGGGGGCGGTGACCCACGCGTCTCCGCTCCCGTGGGGCCGACGATCTGCCGCATCGAGCGGGTTCGTCGCCATCACAGCTTGGTGAAGCGCGGCACCGCTACGCCATCGACGATGGCCTCGCCAAGGAACATGTCGAGCGGCCGGACCCAGAGCGAACCGTCCGCCGATCGGTAGACGGCCAGCCTCTCTTCTGTCTCACTGTGCCGCGCATCGCCTACGACGTCGTAGCGGCCGCCCTTGTAGTGGATGTACGCACCGGGCTCGAGGGTATCCATGACCCGATTCTGCCTCATCTCGACGAGAAGCCACCGCCACCACCTGCCGGGAATATTCAGCGCGCCCGTAGGGTTTCGAATCAATGTAGATGCAAACGCATAGAAATGTCGGAGTGGAGATCATCATGAACAAGTCGATCGCAATCATCTCGGCGGGACTCAGCCAGGCCTCGTCGACCCGCCTGCTCGGCGACCGATTGGGCGAGGCGACCGCACGGGCGCTGGCAGACGCCGGCTCGGACGCGAAGGTCACGGCGATCGAACTGCGCGACCTGGCGCACGAGATCACGAACACGATGCTCACCGGCTTCGCCTCGGGTGCGCTCGCCTCCGCCATCGAGACCATCGTCGAGGCCGATGCCGTCATCGCCGTGACTCCGATCTTCTCGTCGTCGTACAGCGGACTCTTCAAGTCGTTCTTCGACATCCTCGAGCCCCGCAGCCTGGCCGGCAAGCCCGTGCTCATCGCGGCGACCGGCGGCACGGCTCGACACTCGCTCGCCCTGGAGTATTCGGTCCGCCCGCTTTTCGCGTACTTGCAGTCCGTCGTCGTGCCCACATCGGTCTTCGCCGCGTCTGAGGATTGGGGAAGCACCGGCGGCACGCACGGGGATCTCGCCGTACGGATCACGAGGGCGGCCGGCGAACTGGCAGAGATCGTCGACGGACGCCCCGCGACGCGCCCCGTCGACGAACCCGTCATCCCGTTCGCGCAGCAGCTAGCGAACCTCGCCGTTTCGGCGTAGCGGTCGCTCAGGCCCGGCGGAACTGCACACTGATGCGAGGACCCACGGCCTTGGCCGACTTGAGAATCGCGTGCTCGTAGGTGCGCTGACAGCTGCCACCCATGACGATGAGATCACCGTGGCCAACCGGGAAGCGGGAGATCTCACCGCCGCCGACCGGACGCACGGACAGCACACGTTCGGCGCCGACAGAGAGTATCGCCACTCGGGTATCGCGCTGCACCGACCTGCCCACTCGATCACCGTGCCAGGCGACGCTGTCGTCGCCGGTTCGATAGAAGCACAGGCCCGCCGTCGCGAATCGCTCGGCATCGAGACGGGAGTAGTGCTCGTTCAGCACACGCATCGATTCGTCGAGCGTCGGGTGCGGCAGTCGATCCCGAGCACCGAACCAGCTCACGAGCCGCGGCACCTCGACGACCCTGTCGTACATCTCGCGGGTGTCGGCTCGCCACTCGACCGCGCTGACGAGATCTTCGAAGAGCGAGTCGGAGTTGGCGACCCACCCCGGCCTCACATCGATCCACGCACCCGATTCGAGCGAGATGCGGCGAACCTCGTCACCCAGCGCACCCACGACAGGCGGGGCGCCCGGATCATCGAACAGTGAGGCCTGGTACGCAAGAGTCATATCTCGAGCATACGGATATTCGAACATATGTTCTAGTCGACCTTCACTGCGGTCCGGGTCTCGTAGAGTCGAGGCATGGAAGCAGGTTCGTCGATCCGCGTGGACAGCTGGATCTGGGCCGTTCGCCTGATCAAGTCACGCTCCCTCGCCACCGCGGCCTGCCGTGCCGGGCACGTGCGAGTGAACGGCGACAAGGTGAAGGCGGCACACGCGGTTCGCGTGGGCGACGAGGTCAGGCTCCGAACGCCCGACGCCGAGCGGATCGTCGTCGTCACGAGGATCCTCGCCAAGCGGGTGAGCGCCACCGTCGCCGCCGAGAGCATGACCGACAACACTCCCCCGCCGCCCGCGCGCGAGGACGTGCCCTTCGTGCCGATCCGCGATCGAGGAGCCGGACGACCGACCAAGCGCGAGCGACGAGACATTGAGAAGCTCCGGGGCCACTGACGCCGTCGAGGAGCTCCTCGGTTGCTGCCGAGCGTCAGACCAGCTGCACACCCTGCTGCAGTCGCGTTCGAACCTCGAAGACGTCACCGCGGCGCGCATCTCCGTTCGACACACCGGAACGCATCACGTCCGACAGCCGCGATCGCTCGATGACGACCGTGCCCGCATTGCGGCCTCGCTCGATCGATTCTGCCGACGCGTCGGTGAGCGCACCGTCGGGAACGACGATCACCTGGCCATCGAATCGCACGCCGAGCGATCTACCGAGTTTGCGCGCCGACCGAACGAGATCACGGACCGGCTGTTCCCCGTCGCCAATCGCGTCGCCCGACAATTCTCCCCGGTGAAGGCGCACGGATTCGCCCCAGTCCTCCGACATCACGGCGAAGAGACCGGCGGGTCCGAGGACGATGTGATCGAGCTTGTTGCCCGTGGGGGTCGCGACGTCGTTCCAGACGGTGAATCCCATTCCGAGGTCGGAGAGGACGCGAGCCGTCTGCTCCTCCGCGAGCGCCTTGCCGAGAAGCCAGCGGATCTCGCGCGGTGCGCTTCGCACGAGAGCTGCGTCATAGGGATCCGCCAGATCCGCTCCACGCCCCGCCCACTCCCTGATGAGAGTGAGGAAACGCTCCCTGGCCTGTCCCCCGGGGTGCCCATACGAGCGCGCCTTCAAACTGGATGCGCTGGACGGTGCCGAGGCTCGGGCGGTCCAGGACGAGCCCGCAGGACGGGCGGAGCCACTACGGGCCGATGTCGCCGACGATCCCCGGTCGTAGGCCGAGCGAGAGGAAGGGTCGCCCAGCACCTCCCAGGCCGCCTGAACCGCGTGGAATCTCGCCGGAGACCCACCCGTATCGGGGTGCGTCTCGCGCAGACGCCGCCGGTAAGCGCGGCGCATCTCGTCGACGCTCGCCGCGGGTGTGATCCCCAGCACCTCGTAAGGAGTGGCCGAGGCCGGACTGTCAGACATGCCGCTCGTGAACCTTCCTGATCAGGGTGTGACTCACACCCCCCCGAGCACGAGAATACCGGCCAATCCTGAGGCCGCGCCCCGTGGCGGCCCGCCCGGTACACGGTCGCTCCACGCCTGTCCACCCGTCGACTCGACCCGGCAGTTTCTGTGCACGATGGATACATGAGAGCACTCACCTGGCAAGGAAAACGAAACGTGCACGTCGAGACGGTCCCCGATCCGAAGATCGTGGACCCGACCGATGCGATCGTCCGCATCACGTCGACAGCGATCTGCGGCTCCGATCTGCACCTCTACGAGTTGTTCGGGCCCTTCCTCGACCGCGGCGACATCCTCGGTCATGAACCCATGGGCATCGTCGAGGAGGTCGGGTCCGACGTGCGGAACATCGCCGTCGGGGATCGCGTCGTCGTGACCTTCAATATCGCCTGCGGCCACTGCTACATGTGTCGACGCGGCCTGCAGTCGCAGTGCGAGACAACTCAGGTCCGAGACCAGGGATCCGGGGCGTCGCTGTTCGGTTACACGAAGTTGTACGGACAGGTACCGGGAGGGCAGGCGGAACTCCTGCGCGTTCCCCTGGCGGACTACAACGCCGTGAAGGTCTCGCCGGAAGGGCCGGACGACCGTTACCTGTTCCTGAGCGACATCCTGCCCACGGCCTGGCAGGGCGTGAAGTACGCGAATGTGCCGGATGGCGGCACCCTGGGTGTGCTCGGGTTGGGGCCGGTCGGCCAGTTCGTCGCGCGCGTCGGCACCCACCTCGGTTATCGAGTGCTCGCCGTCGATCCCGTGCCCGAGCGGCGTGAGCTGGCCGCTCGCTACGGTGCCGAGGTCTGGGATCTCGACGACGACATCGTCGACGTCCTCCGCGATCAGACAGAGGGCCGCGGCCCTGACTCCGTCGTCGATGCCGTCGGCATGGAGGCGCACGGGTCGCCGGGTGCCGGATTCGCCCAGGCCGTGGTGGGCATCCTGCCTGACGCGCTCGCGAGGCCGGCGATGGACAAGGCGGGCATCGACAGGTTGGCCGCACTCCACACGGCACTCGACGTCGTGCGTCGAGGGGGAACGGTGTCGCTCAGTGGCGTCTACGGCGGAGAGGCCGATGTGATGCCGATGAAGTCGATGTTCGACAAGCAGGTCTCGCTGCGTATGGGGCAGTGCAACGTGCGCAGCTGGATCGACGATCTGCTCCCCCTCGTCGAAGACTCTCGGGATCCCCTGGGGGTGCTCGACCTGACCACCCACCGCGTGTCGCTCGAAGAAGCACCGGCGATGTACGACGTGTTCCAGAAGAAGGAAGACGGATGCATCAAGGTGGTCCTCACGCCCTGACGCAGCCCTCTTGAGCAACGGGGACGTGCGGGACTACGTTATGCGGCATGACGAATAATCCGCTCGCCACCGTCGCCAAGGGCATCTGGTGGGCCGTGCTTCTCCGCGGTATCTTCGCCGTGATCTTCGGCATCATCGCCATCGCTGCCCCGGGCGCCGCGCTGACAGGCATCGTGATCGTGTTCGCCGCCTACGCCATCGTCGATGGTGTGACGGCGGTCGCGCACGCCCTGCAGATGCGCGTTCCGGGCAGCGGCTGGGGATGGCTGGTCTTCCAGGGCGCCGTCTCGATCATCGCGGGGCTGGTGGCTCTCGTCGTGCCGGCTCTCGCCGGGCTCGTCGGCGGCCTGTTCGCCCTGTGGACGATCGTGATCTACGCGGTGGTGCATGGTGCCATCGGACTCCGATCCGCCGCAGGATTGCACCATGGTCGGGGCAGGACGATCGGAATCGTATCCGGTGTGCTGACCCTGGTGTTCGGCATCCTGCTCGCCATCGTCACTCTCGTGACCCCCGGTGCCACCGTGCTGAGCCTCGTCTGGATCGTCGGCGTCTACGCGATCATCTTCGGTGTGATGTTCATCGTCGTCGCGGTTCACCTGCGACGCGGCGCCGCCGGACTGATCGCCCCGCGAGACGGTGCTAGGACTTCATCCTGACTCCTAGTCGACCTCGGGCGGGCGGATCACGTCGATCCGGCCCGTGAAGAGGTTCGCTCTGTCCACCGCATCGGGATCGCCCGAGAAGAGACCACCCGTTCCCGGGTTCGGCTCGGGGTCGAGCGAGGGACGGCGCATGTCGGCGTCCTTCGTGTCCTGCACACGCACGCGGGGAAGCGAGACGGGGCTCTGCTCGTGCAACCAGGTCACGAGCTCCTCTCGCACGAAGCAGCGCAGGTCGAAGAGCGTGGGAGCGTCGACCGCGCTCACCAGGATGCGGATCCGCACGTAGCCTCCCACCGCATCCGTCACCTGCAGCACCTTCACCCGCTCGTCCCAGAGCGGGGTGCGTGACAGGACCCGGTCGAGCTCCTCTCTCATGTGCTGCGGAGTGACCCGCCAATCGAGGTCGAACTCGACGGAGCCGAGGAGTTCGGAGTTGCGCCGCGTCCAGTTCTGGTAGGGCTTCGAGGTGAAGTACGTCGAGGGCAGAATCATGCGCCGGTCGTCCCAGATGTGGACGACGACGTAGGTGAGGGTGATCTCCTCCACTCGGCCCCACTCGCCTTCGACGATCACGACATCATCGACGCGGATCGCGTCGCTGAAGGCCAACTGCATTCCCGAGAACACATTGGAGAGACTCGACTGGACTGCGAGGCCCGCGATGATCGAGAGCAGTCCAGCAGACGCGAGAAGGCTGGCACCGAAGGTCTGAGCACCGGGAAAGGAGAGGAGGACGGCGCCGAGAGCGACCACCACCACGACCACGATGCTGAGCCGCTTGAGAATGAGCACCTGCGTGCGCACCCGCCGAGCGACACGGTTGTCGGGAGTGTCGATGCGATAGCGCGCGAGCCCGAGATTCTCGAGGAACACGATGATCGCGCCGACCAGCCACGCGACGGTGACGATGGTGAGGATCCGCATCACAAGGCCGAGGGCGGAGGCGAGCTGTTGATCTGTCACGGTGATGACCAATGACGCCCAGACGAAGCCCACGACGAGGGCAGCCCTGAACGGCCTCCGTGCGGTGTCTATCAATTGCCCCGCCCATGGCCGGCGGCGAGCGGTGACTCGGAACACGATCGCGGTGACGACGACGATGACGACGGCGGCCGCCACCGCGATGAGCGCACCGAGGATGCTTCGCACGACCTCGGACTGCAGGATATCGGTGAGCATTCGTGTTCCCCTTTTGATGGTGCGACCGGGATGTGGCTGATCGGGCCGAATGACCTCATCCATGCTCGCAAGCCGGGCCGTGCAGGCCAAATCCTCCGCGGTGCGCGCGATCGTTACTCTTGAATTCTCCCCGCTTGTCCAATGCCCGAGAAAGGCCGCGCTTCGTCATGTTCGATCTGCTCGACGTCTTCCAGGCCACGGCCTTCTCCGTCTTCGGCGAGGACGTGACCGTCATCGAGGTGATCGGATTCGTCACGGGGGCACTCTGTGTGTGGGCCGTCACGCGTCAATTCGTGTGGAACTGGCCGGTCGGTATCGCGAACAACGTCGCGTTTCTGATCCTGTTCGTGGGCGCCGGCCTCTACGCCGATGCCGTTCTGCAGGTGATCTTCGCTGCGATCGCCGTGTACGGGTGGGTTCTCTGGACACGCCGGACGTCGAGCACGTCCCGGACGGTCGTCGAGATACGTCGAGCCACGCGGGGCGAGCGGTACTGGGGGCTCGGAGGCACGGTTGCGCTCACCGCAGCCGCGGCGCTGCTCCTGGGTGCAGCGACGGATTCGAACGTGCCCCTGCCTGACGCCTTCGTCTTGGCGGCTTCTCTCTTGGCGACGTGGGGGCAGGCCCGGAAGATCATCGAACAGTGGTGGGTCTGGATCGTCGTCGATGCGGTGTCGATTCCTCTCTACGCCTCGAAAGGCCTCTGGCTCACCGCGATCTTGTACACCGGTTTCCTCGCGCTGTGCATCGACGGCCTCCGTCGATGGAGGATCGAGTTGCGGCGAGGTTCAGCAGAGCGCGGCTCGAGCGATGTCGCCGATCGTCGGGTGTCGGCCACGTGACGACGCGCACCGGCCTGATCATCGGCAAGTTCTACCCCCCTCACCTCGGGCACCTGGCCCTAATCGAGCGCGCCGCCAGAGAATCCGACCGGCTGGTGGTGCTGGTGATGGCGACGCAGATCGAGACCATCCCGCTCCAGCGCCGCGTGGCCTGGCTGACCGACGCGACGAGGCACCTGACGAGTGTGACGATTCTCGGCGTGCTCGACGACGCGCCCGTGCACTACGAGAGCGAGATCGCCTGGGTGGCCCACCAGGAGGTCACCGTCGCCGCTCTTCGCAACGCCGGGATCGACGCGATCGATGTGGTCTTCAGCTCGGAGAACTACGGACGAGAGTTGGCCACCCGGCTATCGGCTGAGCATGTGCTCGATGACCCCGAACGGCGTCGCGTTCCGATGAGCGGAACCGCGGCGAGAGAGAACCTCGCCGAACGCTGGACTCAGATCGTCGAACCGGCACGTCTCGAGCTCGCGACTCGCATCGTCGTCATCGGCGCCGAGTCGACCGGCACCACGACCCTCGCTGAGGCACTCCGACGCCACTACCGTACTCGGCCGGGCTTCGAGCGAATCGCCGACGTCGACGAGTACGGTCGGCGCTTCACCTATGAGCTGCACGCCCGCGCCATGGCGGAGGCCCGGGCGACCGGCGAGCCGGTTCCGGCAGTCGACGACCTCGTCTGGCTGCCCGAGCATTTCGCGCACATCGCCAGGGAGCAGACACGCATGGAGCACGCGGCCGCCGTCGACTGTGCCCTCGTGATCGCCGATACCGATGCTTTCGCCACTTCGTTATGGGAGCGCCGCTATGTCGGCACGCACAGCCATGCGGCGCTCGACGCGGCGACGACGGATCTCCCCCGTCGCGATCTCTATCTCGTGACCGATCATGTCGACGTGCCGTTCGATCAGGACGGCTGGAGAGACGGCGAGCACATACGCCCCGAGATGACCCGATGGATCATCGACGGTCTGACCGCCCGCGGTCTCCCCTGGGTCCTTCTCCGAGGCGCCCACCAGGTTCGCCTCGATTACTCGGTCGAAGTCGTCGATGCGCTCCTCGCTCGCAATTCGACCTTCACCTCTCCCGCGTGGGCCGATGCGACCAGCCTCGCCCACGACGAAGCCTGATGATCCCCCATTCACAGTCTTCATCCAGCCCGCTCGTGACAGGTTGTAGCTACAACCGAAAAATCCGACCGAATCGAGAGACGTGACCCCGCCGCCCGAAGACGCCCGAGCATCCGACCGCCCTCAGAAGTTGACGGAGAAGCAGCAGCGCGCCGCGGATCGTGACGCCAAGCTCGCGGCATTCCGCCAGGCGCAGGCTCGACAGAAACGCAATCGCGTGATCGGCATCGTCACGGGATCTGTGGCAGCCGTCGCGGTCATCGGACTCCTGATCGGATTCGTCGTCACCTCGGCGACTCCTAAGCCCGATCCGTCGACTATCGCCATCGAAGGCTTGCAGACCTACCCGGGGCTCACCGCGAACCACGTCACGACGCCTGTCGACTACCCCCAGAATCCTCCGGTCGGCGGCGACCACGCTGCCGCCTGGCTGAACTGCGGCGTCTACGCTGAGCCCGTGCCGAACGAGAACGCCGTGCACGCGCTCGAACACGGTGCCGTCTGGCTCGCGTACGACCCCGCGCAGCTCGACGCCGAGGGTGTCGACGCTCTCCGCTCCGAGCTGCCCGATTCCTACATCGTGGTATCCCCCGTCGAGGGACTCGATTCCCCCATCGTCGCCAGCGCGTGGGGTGCCCAGGTCGCCCTCGACAATCCCTCAGATGTGCGCCTCGGATCGTTCCTCGACAGATTCTGGCGTTCGAACGACGCTCCGGAACCCGGAGCCGCCTGCACGGGCGGCATCAACGCGCCGGGCCGCGTGGCGTGACCGCCATGGAGCGCGCGAGCGGGAATGGTCGTTGGCGCCTCATCGCAGCCGGCGCCATCGCGGGCGCGCTCGTTCTCACGGTAGGTCTGGCCGGGGGCTGGATGCTCGCCGCTCGGGGCGCCGACCCGACCTCGTCGAGTGTCGAGGCCGGTTTCGCTCGTGACATGCAGACGCATCACGATCAAGCCGTCGAGATGGCTCTCATCATTCGGGATCGCACCGATGACCCCGACATCCGAAGCTTGGCATACGACATCGCGACCAGCCAGGCTCAGCAGTCGGGTCAGATGTACGCATGGCTGAACGATTGGGGCGTTCCCCAGGCCCGTCCCGGCGAGATCATGGAGTGGATGTCTGCTCCGACGCTGGCAGGTGGTGCCGGACAGGGCCACGACCATAAAACACCGGCCACGACCGATTCCGTCTCGCCCGAGCAGACCTCCTCCTCATCCGTCGCCATGCCGGGCATGGCGAGCGAATCCGATCTCGAGCGGCTGCGCGCAGCGAACGGGGCCGAGGCCGAGTCGCTCTTTCTGAGCCTGATGATCGCTCATCATCGTGGTGGTGTCGGCATGGCCGACGCGGTCCTCGAGCGAAGCACGCATCCGCTCGTCACGACGCTCGCCCGCGCGATCGTGTTCGCTCAGTCCGGCGAGATCGAGTACATGAAGAGTCTTCTCGCGATCCGCTCATCGTGATCTCGGCGGACGCCGACGGTCACTCCGCGGTTCGCTGAGCCCAGGCGGCGGCGATTTCGCCGAGGTGCCGGGATGCTTCTCTCAGCACATCGGGTCGCGCCGAATACCGCAGTTCACGGCCTACCCGCTTCGACGACACCAATCCGGCGGCGTCGAGGGCGGCGAGGTGCTTGGCGATGGCCTGCCGACTGACCGGAACCGATTCGGCGAGGGCCGACGCCGAGAGTTCGGCGCCCGCCACCCTGCCGAGAATCTGCCATCTCGTGGCCTCGCCGAGTGCCGAGCAGACCTGCCTCAGATGTTCGAGATCGTGGGCCACGAAGCACTCCTTCGACGAGATCGACAGTGGGTGTCGCCAGTCTAGGGCAACCCGGGGGTTGCGACGGAGAGGGTCAGTACCAGTTCACCGACTGCGAGTGCGACCAGGCAGCGCAGGGCGTTCCGTAGCCACGCTTGATGTAGTCCAGTCCCCAGCTCACCTGCGTAGCCGCGTTCGTCTCCCAGTCGGAGCCGGCCGAGGCCATCTTGCTTCCCGGAAGAGCCTGAGGGATTCCTGCCGCTCCGCTCGATGCGTTCTCGGCCTGGTAGTTCCAGCCGGATTCCTTCGTCCAGAGCGAGACCAGGCACGAGAACTGGTCGTCGCCCCAGCCGTACTTCGAGGCGGCGAGAGACTGGGCGGTCGCCTTCGCACCCGCCACGGTGTTGCCCGCGGCCAGAGCCTCGGCGGCAGCGGCCTCCGCTGCGGCAGCCGCCTCGGCGGCAGCCTGGTCGGCCTGACTGGCGGCCGCCTGCACGTTCGCCTTCGCCTCAGAGGCCTGTTTCATCAGCGACAAGACCGTGTCCCTGTCGAGGGTCTGATACGACGCCAGCGACGCCACCGTGGTCGACAGCGGGGTCGTGTCGACCTTGTTCTGAACGGATGCGATCACCTGGTTCGCGTCGTCGATGGTCGCCTTGGCCTTCTGGTCGGTCTGCGCCTTGGCGATGGTCGCGTAGACGCCCAACTGCTCGTGCTGCAGGCCGGTGCCGCTCGACAGCTGCGCTGTCGCCGCGGCGCGTTCGGCCGACGCGGAGTTGGACTGGACGATGAGACCTGTGCCGACGAGCGAGCCTGCGACGGCCACGATGGCGGTCGCGGCGAGGTACCGCTTGCGGGTGGTCTGCCGGCGGTTCTTCGCCAGCTCACGTCGAGTAGACGCAGTTCGGGTGGAAACGGATTGTGGAGCCTGGTGCATGTCGTCCAATGGATCTACGACCGGCACGCCGAAAACGAGCGCGCTCGTGGCAGGTGCTCGCGTTGCCCCGTGGTTCTCTGTCTGTCCGGAGGGGACGAGGCCATCATCGCAACCGGGTAAGCGGGGGCGCGGCCTCGTGGCGTGACGATCGGTGTCGGGTGCGCCCGCGGCCTGATCCTGCGCGCGGGCGAAGCCGACAGTATGCGAAGCCACCCTGAGATTTCTCGGTTAAACCTCTGTGCAAGACGTGCATGGCGTTTCTCGAGCGACCTGTTCTCGGGAACGCGGACGTGGCATTCTGAGTGTGCAGACGAAGGAGATCATCGATGTCACAGAACGAATCCGCGGCTCGCCCCGGCGCCGACGAAGAGTATCCGGACGCCGCCGGCTACCCCGACGGGACGGGAACGCTCGACGAGGGCACTGCAGGCACACCGGGCGCCGACCGTGCGGCGGATGCAGAGGGAGTCGAACTCGAGGACTTCGCTCTGGCAGACGAAGAAGACGTCGAGAACTGACTCACGTGCCCGACGGTCGCGCTTCGTGCCCGCGTCGACCGTGAGTGCGCCTGTCTTCCTTCATCTCCGCTTCGAAGAGGTGGCGGCGCCCGTCGGCGAGCAGCGCTCGAGCAGATGCCTCCGCCTGACGGAAGGCGGAGTAGTACCCGTCGTCGTAGTCCTCGACGATCTGAAACGTCCACCGGCCCTCGATGACGTTTCGACCGACGAGTTCCTCGTTCAGCTCTGAGGCGATCTCGTCGTGCCCTGCTGCACGGAGAAGGTCGACGGCCTCACCCAAGGCCAGATCGGCCGCTCCGGTCAGACGGTGAAAGGCGTACAGCTGGCCTCGTGCGTGCTCGACGGTCTCGAGTGCCTCCGACAACTTGCCCAGGGCCTCGACCGTGGCGTCGTCGACCCCGTCGGGTCGTCGGTGACTGTTGTCGGGCGTATCGTCGTTCGTCATTCCTCCATGGTAGGGACGCCGTCTCGCCCTACATGGGGCTTGCCCTCCATCCCGGCAAGGGGTTGGCTGCACGTCGACGGCGGAGCAGGATCGTTGCTATGGCACATCCTCCCGCTCCCTCGCCCATGCTCGCGAAGGCCGTCACCTCTCTTCCCGACCCGGCCAGCGTCGTCGGCGGTCTCGGCTACGAGCCCAAGTGGGACGGGTTCCGCGGAATAGTGTCGTTCGACGGAGAATCCGTCGAGATCTCCAGCCGCGGAGCCAAGTCCCTCACCCGATATTTCCCGGAACTCGTCGAGGCGTTCGGCTCTCAGCTCACGGAGCCCTGTGTCATCGATGGAGAGATCGTCGTGCGTCGAGGTTCCGCCGGGGCGGAACGGCTCGACTGGGATGCGCTCTCGCAACGGATCCACCCGGCCGCGAGCCGCATCCGGAGCCTCGCAGAGGAGACACCGGCGAGCTTCATCGCCTTCGATCTGATCGACCGCGACAGAGAATCGCTGCTCGAGACACCTTTCGCCGATCGTCGAGGCTCACTCGAGCAGCTGCTCAGTACGGCCGTCGCGCCCCTTCACCTCAGCCAACTCACGCTCTCTGTCGAGGTCGCCCGGCGCTGGCTCGTCGACTTCGAGGGGGCCGGGCTCGACGGTGTCGTGGCCAAGCCCTTGTCGGCCGCGTATGCCCCAGGCAAGCGCGTCATGCTCAAGGTGAAGCATCACCGCACGGCCGATGTGGTCGCACTGGGCTATCGCGTGCACGCGAGCGGCGAGGGCGTGGGCTCCCTTCTCCTCGGGCTCTACGACCACACGGGCGAGCTCCGGAGCGTCGGTGGCGCATCGGCCTTCACCGCCGCCCGACGCCTCGAGCTCGTCGCCGAGCTCGACCATGCCGTCATGCGGAGCGCCGATGGCGCGGTTGTGAGGGGCGAAGGCGAACGCAGCCGGTTCTCGTCGGGCAAAGACGTGTCCTTCATACGGCTTGAGCCCACGATGGTGGCGGAGGTGCGTTACGACCAGATGGAAGGCTCTCGATTCCGTCACACGGTGCAGTTCTACCGCTGGCGCCCCGATCGGGACGCCAGCTCGTGCACCTTCGACCAGCTCGAGACGCCCGTGGCCTACGACCTCGGAGACGTCCTCTCGTAGCGGCGGCCCGCTCGGACGGTGACGATCGTCGCACCGAGGAGCAGGGTGAGGGCTGACGCGATCACCAGCGGAACGGTTTCGCTCGATCCCGTGGCGGCGAGCGCCGGCTGGGGTTTCGGAGCGGGCGCAGGTGCAGTCGGCGGGCCGGGCGTCTCATCGACGGGCGCGGCGACACCGTTGATCAGAACGGTGTCATTCGCGAGCGATGCCGTGGCGAAGGCGATCGCGCGCGACATGATCCCCAACGCCTCCTGGTTGATGTTGGCGAGGTCATCACCGGCCTGGTGATAATTCTGATCGTGGGTCTCGCCGGCGATGCCACCGAACAGAGCGACCTCTTCCTCGGTCTTCACGTCGTCGGCACCCGTGAACAGGCCCGACGCGGGAATGTCGTTGTCGATGAAGGCCTGGTAGTCGCTTCTGCCGTCGAACGACGTTCCGACGAACGGCTGGCCGATAGACGTGAAGTAGTTCTCGAAGACGTCCTCGGTCTCGGCGGACCCTTCCGGGATCTCCACGTCGGCAGGCACGCTCGATTCATCGGCGTCATAGGTTCCGATGATGTAGTTGGGCGAACCGACCATGTCAAAGTTGAGGTAGGTCGCGATTCGGCCGAGCGCATCAGGGTCGTTCACGGCGAGGTCGTCCACGTAGTGAGTCGATCCGACGAGCCCGAGTTCTTCAGCGCCCCACCAGGCGAAGCGCACCATGTTGTTGAGCTCGCCCTGCTTCGCGAGCTGCACGGCGACCTCGAGGAGTGTGGCCGAGCCGCTTCCGTTGTCGTTGATCCCCGGCCCCTCCGGAACACTGTCGAGGTGGGCGCCGAGCATCACGACGTTGTCGGGGCGCCCTGTGCCGGTCTCGGCGATGACGTTGAATGTGGAGACGGTATCCACGGTCTGCTCGAGCGCTACGGAGATGGGGACGGGCCCTTCTCCGATTTCGGCGAGGAGCGCGGCTCCTCTGTCTGCCTCGATGCCGAAGGTCGGCACGGTACCCGCGGTCACCTCACCGAACGTGCCGTTCAGCGGTCCCGGTTCCGAGTTGTAGATGAGGACGGCCCGCGCGCCTGCCGCGGCGGCCACGAGAGACTTCTCGGTGAACGAGCAGACTCCCCGGCTCACCACGGCGATCCGGTCCGTAGCCGAGACGCCCGCCCACTCGTCGGCGGTGCAGCCCGTACTCACGGTGGGTGCGACCGCATCGAAGGTGATCGACGGGGTGCCCGGTGTGTAGGTCATGGGGATCGCCTGCTCCGCGGTCAGCGTCTCGCCGTCGACCGCGACCGACTGCGACACGATGGTCTGCGTCGTGACATCGAAGACCTGTCTCGTCGTGACGTAGCCCGCCTCTTGGAGGACACTCTCCACGTACTGGCCGCTGGCCTCATAGCCAGGGCTGCCGGCGGACCTGTTGCCGCCGTTGCCGGGGGCGTCGGCGATGCTCTGCAGAGCACCGAGGCGCTCCATGATCGCCTCGACGGTGACCGTGTCGGCGAACTCGAGCGGCGGGGCGGCCCACGCCCCCGAAGAGCCGCCCCACACCATCGCGCCGGTGAGCGCTGTAGCGGCGACTCCGGCAAGGGCGGAGCGCGAAAATGTACGTCGTTGTGTCATCGGAAAATCCCCCCGGATCTGGCCCCGCTGGATTCGCTGGGGCCGGTTGCGCCAGCCTATGGAGACAGCCGCGTGCCCCCAAGAGGGGGTATCGGGTTGTTACCCGATCTTTACACCGACGAGACGCGTCACGGCTGCTTCTTCGCCCTGCTCGGCTGCACCCGCGGCGGCTCTCCCGGCATCTTGGGATAGTCGGGAGGAAAGGGCAGCTCGCCCAGACCGCTCTCGATGTCGCGCGCCCACCACTCCAGGAGAACCTCGATGGAGCCGGGCGACGACTGCATCTGCGCCCACGGGTCTCCGGTCGTCGACAGGCGCTCGGGCACGGTCAGGATCGTGAAAGCCGTCGGGTCGGCCGCGTCGAGTTCGCTCCAGGCGAGGGGACACGAGACCGGTGCGTGGGCGAGCGCTCGTGGACTGTAGGCACCGGCCATCGTTCGATCGCGATTGGCCTGGTTGTAGTCGACGAACATGCGTTCACCGCGCTCCTCTTTCCACCAGTTGGTGGTGACCTGGCGTGGCATGCGCCGTTCCAGTTCTCGGGCCGCGGCGATCACCGCGTGCCTGACGTCGAGAAACTCGTGATCGGGTCGAATGGGCGCGAACACGTGCAGCCCGCGATTTCCCGAGGTCTTGATGAATGCCTCCAGCCCCGCCTCGGCAAGGACGGCCCGCAACTCGAGCGCCACGGGTTTCGCATCGTCGAAGTCGGTGCCCGGTTGAGGATCGAGGTCGATGCGCAACTGGTCGGGAAAGTCGCTCGATGTGGCGCGCGACGCCCACGGGTGGAACACGATGGTGTTCATCTGCGCGGCCCAGACGGCCGCCGCGGGCTCATCGAGCACGAGTTGCGGATGCGTTCGACCGCTCGGGTAGACCACCATCTCACTGCGTACATAGTCGGGTGCGCCCTTCGGAGGGTTCTTCGAGAAGAACTGCTCGCCGTCTATGCCGCCGGAGAATCGCTGCAATGACACGGGTCGATCGCCGTTCGCGGCGATGAAGGCCTCACCGACGGCGACGAGATAGTGCGCCAGATCGAGCTTGGTGATGCCGGGCTCCGGCCAGATCACCCGGGAAGGGCTGGAGATCCGCACCTCCCGATCGCCGTGAGGGCCGGGAACAGTGATGCTTGCCGCTTCGCTCGCCATAGGGGCAGGCTACTCGTCCGGGCGGCGGGGAGTCACTCCCCCGCCGCCCGAACGACGTGATGGCTACTCGGCCGTCAGCGAGTCGACGTAGTCGCGGTTCTCCGAGATCCACTTCTCGACGACGGGGCCGAAGTCCTGGCCGTCGTAGTCGACGAACATGGCCTTCTCGAGCGAGTACAGCTGCTCGAGGTCCATCTTGTAGTCGCCGATCCACTTCGCGGCCTGCGGGAACTCCTTCGCGAAGTCCGACTGCGCGAACGCGTGCAGGCTCTCCACGGACGCGAGCGTTCCCTCGGGGTCCTCGAGGGTCTTGATCGGCAGATCGGAGTATGCCCAGTGCGGTTCCCACAGGGTCACGACGATGTTCTCGTCCTTGTCGGTCGCGCTCTTGAGCTCGGTCAGCATCGCGGCCGTCGAACTCGTCACATATTCCATGTCCTCGAGACCGTAGGCGGGGATGACCCGCTCGGTGGTGGCCTTCGTGAGGCCGGCTCCTGGCTCGATACCCACGATCCGGTTGTCGAACTTGTCGGCGTTGTCTGCCAGTTCGGCCAGCGAGTCGATGGGGGCGTCCTCGTTGACCGCGATGGTCAGCTTGGATTCGTTGTTCCATGCCCCGATGTCGACGATGTCATCGCCGTACTCGTCGAGGTATGACGCGTGGGTGTCGGGCAGCCAGACGTCGAGGGTGAGGTCGTAGTCGCCGGTCGACAGGCCGGAGAAGACCGGTGCGACGTCGGCGTACTCGAGTTCGACGTCGTAGCCCTTCTCATCGAGGATGGCCTTCCACAGTTCCGAGGCGGCGATGCCCTCGTCCCAGCCGTTGAAGACGGCGAGGCTGAGTTCCTTCTTGTCGTCGTTGCCGTCTCCGACGGTCTCGGCCTCGACGGCCGCGCAGCCTCCGAACGCGAGGACTCCCGCGGTCGAGAGGGCGAGCAGAGACATGATGCGGGTGCTGTTCTTCATGAGTGTTCCTGTTCTGGGCGACCGGATGGGCCACCCGTCGGGTGAGAGAGGTGTGCGAGCCGCCGCCGGTCAGACGAGGGCCGGGTCGGCGCGCTCCGGCGCCGGTTCGGTGTGGTGCTCTGGCGCCGCGGGCGCGGCCGAGGCGCGTCGTCGTGCGGCACGGGCCCCCAGCATCCGGCCGAGCACCGTGTCGCCGTCACCGAGCGCGCCGGTCAGACGATCGAGGAAGATCGCGAGGATGACCACGGAGAGGCCCGCCTCGAAGCCCAATGCGACGTCGATCCGGTTGAGGCTCGCGACGACCTGAGCACCGAGTCCCCCGGCACCGACCATGCCCGCGATGACGACCATCGAGAGCGAGAGCATGATCACCTGGTTGACGCCGGCCATGATCGTGGGACGGGCAAGGGGCAACTGAATCTGCCTGAGGATGCGCCAGCGCGATGCGCCGAAAGCCTGACCGGCCTCGACGATCTCCTTGTCGACACCACGGATGCCCAGCTCCGTCAGTCTCACACCGGGGGCGAGGGCGAAGATGACGGTCGCCACGATTCCCGGAACGACACCGACGCGAAAGAGGATGAGCGCGGGGATCAGGTAGACGAAGGCGGGCATCGTCTGCATGAAGTCGAGAACCGGGCGGATGATCCTCGACGCCACCGACGAGGTTGCGGCCCAGATGCCCAACGGGATGCTGACCACGATCGCCAGCACACTCGCGACGAGAACAAGCGCGAGCGTATCCATCGCGTTCTCCCACTGATCCACGCTCACGATGACGAGCAGGCCGACGGCGGTGCCGAGTGCGAACTTCCAGCCTCGGGCGAAGTATCCGAGAATGGCGGCGATCAGGATCACCGCCCAGAAGGGCGGCGACGCGAGCAGCAGGTCGACCACATCGTATGCGGCCAGGAATATGGCGCGAACCACATCGAATGCCCCACCGAAGGTGTCGGTGACGTACGAGATGAACCCGGCGACCCAGGTTCCGAGGTCGAGACGGAAGTCGCTCATAGGACAGCCCCTTCCGTCGTGGGCTCGCGGAGAGTCTCCGCGATGACCTCCATCGTCAGGGTCGTCGGCGGAAGCTGCACGGGGACATCTCCCGTGCCGGTCGACACATTGCCGAGCGCGGCAAGCAGGGTCACGCGAGGGATGACACCCAGCAGCCGTCCGTCGTCGCCGACGACCGCGATCGGGAGGTCGCTGCCGACGGATGGCTCGACCAAGTCGACGAGATGTGCGTCGGTGGGGACGACGGTGGCCTCATGACGAAGGATCGCCTCGAGGTCGTTCTGGTTTGACTTGACCTGACGAAGCACGTCGCGGTCGCGCACGACCCCTGCGAGGCTGCGGTCCCGTCGTGTGACGAAGACGGCGGAGGTCTGGAGGTCGCGCATGATGCGGAGAGCGGCGCGCGGTCCGGCCGACAGGGGGATGACTGCTTTCGCCTGTTCCATCACGCTCGAGGCAGTGAGCACTCGGGCCCGGTCGACGTCCTGCACGAACTGGGCGACGTAGTCGTTCGCCGGATCCGTGAGGATCTCTTCCGGCGTACCGATCTGCACGATGCGACCGTCGCGCATGACCGCGATCCTGTCGCCGAGGAACATCGCCTCGTTCAGGTCGTGGGTGATGAAGACGATGGTCTTGCCGAGCTTCTGCTGCAGCTCGATGAGCTGCTCCTGCATCTCGCGGCGAATCAGCGGATCGAGGGCTGAGAACGCCTCATCCATGAGCAGGACATCAGTATCGGCGGCGAGAGCGCGGGCCAGACCGACGCGCTGCTGCATGCCGCCCGAGAGTTCGCCGGGCAGGGAGTCGGCCCAGCCGTCGAGACCGACGGTCGTGACCATGTCACGGGCGCGCTGAGTGCGCTCGGCCTTGGACACGCCCTGGATCTCGAGGCCGTAGGCGATGTTGTCGATGACGGTGCGGTGGGGAAGCAGCGCGAAGTGCTGGAACACCATCGACACCTTCTGGCGACGGACCTCGCGCAGCTTGGCCTTCGGCACGCCCGTGATGGGAGAGCCGCCGATGGTCACGCTGCCGCTGCTGGCGTCGAGCAGTCCGTTGAGCATGCGGATGAGCGTCGACTTGCCAGAGCCGGACAGGCCCATGACCACGAAGATCTCGCCGGGTTGTACGTCGAAGGACGCGTCGATGACGGCGGCTGTTCCGAGAGACGACAGCTCCGCTCTGGTACTGCCGGCCTTCAGCCTGTCGACGATGTCGGATGATCGGCGACCGAATGCCTTGTAGAGGTGTTCGGCCTTCAATGCCGGGGTTGTCAGTGTCACGTGAGGAATCTCCATCACGACTGGCAGCGCAGCGCAGCTTAAAGGCGGTCGCCAGACGTGTTCCGTACTCGCAGACGGGTTGCCGTGATCGCTCTCGACGCATCAAACAGCGCGGGCGGAAGCCACCGAGAGTCGCTGTCACGGCTTACCGTACGAACCCACGGCAAGTGGCCTGAGGGTGCGCGTCTTGGGGGTGATTGGCCAATGGACCGGGCACAACGGTAACAGCTATCCGATGCCCGTTGAAACTCATGCCACCCTCGAACGGGGGTATTCTGCTCGAGATGGCACGAACGATACGCCGCGATCCGCTACACGACAGCGATTGCGAACGATGCCGTTTCGTTACCTTCGGGTAACGTGTGGACCATGGATGCACACGGAGAGAATCCCCGCACGAACGTTCTCTCCATCGTGACGCTCGTCACGAGCATCCTCGGCTTCGCCATCGTGCCGATCATCCTCGGGCACGTCTCGATCGCGCAGATCAGACGCACCCGGGAACAGGGTCGCGTCATGGCGATCATCGGGCTCGTCATCGGCTACCTCACTCTGCTCGGTTACCTGATCGCGATCACCGTCACCGTGATCATCTTCATCACCCATGGAATGTCCGGGGCCTGAGAGTCGTTGAGTGAACAGGATGGCTAGCTCCAAGCACCATCCGAGAACTCGAAACGAAAGCTGTCACACCATGTCGATTCCGCTGTCCATTCTCGATCTCGCCCCCATCGCACCCGGCCAGACCGCGCGCGAGAGCTTCGAGGGCAGCGTCGCCCTCGCCCAGGCGGCCGAACGCACGGGATACCGTCGGGTCTGGTACGCCGAGCACCACAACATGGCCAGCATCGCGTCGTCCGCAACGAGCGTTCTGATCGGGTACGTCGCGGCGCACACGTCGTCGATCAGGCTCGGGTCGGGTGGGGTGATGCTTCCGAACCACTCGCCTCTCACCGTCGCCGAACAGTTCGGTACCCTCGAGACGCTCTACCCGGGGCGCATCGACCTGGGCCTGGGGCGCGCACCCGGAAGCGATCAGAATACGATGCGCGCTCTCCGTCGTGACCCCATGTCGGCGGAATCCTTTCCCCAGGACGTGGTCGAACTCCAGGGATTCCTGAGCGGCGACTCGCGCATCCCGGGCGTGCAAGCCGTGCCCCGCGCTCGCGGCATCGTGCCGCTCTACATCCTCGGCTCGTCTCTCTTCGGCGCGCAGCTCGCAGCGCAGCTCGGGCTGCCCTACGCGTTCGCGTCGCATTTCGCGCCCGACGCGCTGCACGAGGCCGTCGCCGCATATCGCGGCGGATTCCGACCCTCGGAGCAACTCGCCGAGCCGCACGTCATCGCGGGAGTCAATGTCGTGGCATCCGACGATCACGATGACGCGGTCGAGCAGGCCGCGACGACGCGGCGCGCCCGAGTGCGCGGCATGATCTCCCGAGGCCCCGCGACCCCCGATTACAGCGACGCTCAGATCGACGAGTTCCTCACCACGCCGAACGGTCGCCAGCTCGCCTCGATGATGACCTACTCCGCAGTGGGCACCCCCTCAGAGGTGCGGGACTACCTCGAGGACTTCGCTCGCCACTCGCAGGCCGACGAATTGATCATCGCGCACCAGTCCCCCGAGTTGCGCGGGCGGCTTCGTTCTATCGAACTCACGGCCGAAGCGATGAACAGGGTGTCCGTCTAGCCGATCGCACGTCGATCACCAGGTGCCGGCGGGAGATTCGATCACCGGCACCGGGGCATACGACCAGTGGCCACCGTTCGCGTAGTGGCTCGTGGCCCAGGGAGACGCCCAAATCGCCTGCTCGATCTGGGCAGTGGGAGCCGACGAGGAGAAGCCGGCGACGATAGCGGAATAGCCCGGGTTGCCGTGCAGCGCCTCGGCCGCATTCTCGGCGGCGATGACGAGGTTGTCGTAGCTTCCCAGACCGCTGTTGCCCCCGGATCCCCAGCCGTTGTTCAGCGGGTTGTTTCGGTTCCACCAGTCGTCGGGGCCGTTCTCCTGCCTCATCCATCGCATCATGACCGTGATGTTGTCGTCGGTGCGCGGAAAGTCGCCGAGCAGCAGCACGAGCTCTGCCCAATCGCGGTTCGTGCTCCCCTTGGCCAGACCCTGAACCCCGGCCACCGTGGCGAACGAATCACGCGTGACGGATGCCTGGCTGAGCCCAGCGGGCAGGTCCAGCACCTGCTCCGAAGCCGAGTATCCAGACGCGGAGCTCGCGGCCGCCAGGTCATCCTGAGCCGGTGCAGGCGGAGGAGCAAGCGCCGTCAGCGAGGCGAGAGCGAGAACCGCAGCGCCCGCGGCGACGCCGAGGACGCGACGCGTCACTCGTGAGCGTCGGGAGGCGGGCCGGGCGACCGGCCTCGACGGGGGCTGGTGATAGCTGTTCATGGCGACTACGCCAACTGTACGCTCGGATCATGCAGCAGCACTTCGCACGAGAGGACATTTTCGCCGTGTGCGACGCGCTGCCGGCCACGCGCGACGAGAATCCTTTCGGGCCTGAGACGAGCGTGTACAAGGTCGTCGGCAAGGTGTTCGCCATCACGAACCTCGACGGCGAGCCTGTCACGGTGACGCTGAAGGCAGATCCGCCGCACGCCGAGGCGTTGGTCAGGGACTACGGATGGATCACCCCCGGTTACCACATGAACAAGCGTCACTGGGTGACCGTGACCATCGGCCCCGACGTCGATCCCCAGCTCGTCACAGACCTGATCGTGAACTCGTACGAGCTCGTCGTCGCAGGGCTCCCCCGCGACAAACGGCCCGCCTGACGCCCGCGCCCACTCGTTGGGCTACCGTTGGAGGATGGCATCCTCTACAATTTCCGGCCCGACCGAGGCCGACACCGCGCAGGTCGAGCAGACATTCTCCGATCTCGGGCTCGACGACGCGGTTCTCAAGGCACTCAAAGACGTGGGTTATGAGACCCCGTCCGCGATCCAGGCCGCAACGATCCCCCTTCTTCTCGACGGCCGCGACGTCGTCGGACTCGCCCAGACGGGTACCGGCAAGACCGCGGCGTTCGCCCTGCCGATTCTGTCGCGCCTCGATCTCGCGCAAAAGACCCCTCAGGCCCTCGTCCTGGCACCCACCCGTGAACTCGCCCTGCAGGTCTGCGAAGCGTTCGAGAAGTACGCCTCACACCTGCGGGGAGTTCACGTGCTGCCTGTATACGGCGGCCAAGGCTACGGCGTGCAGCTCTCCGCTTTGCGCCGCGGCGTGCATATCGTCGTCGGCACGCCCGGTCGCATCATGGACCACCTCGAAAAGGGCACGCTCGACCTCTCGCAGCTGAAGTACCTGGTTCTCGACGAGGCCGACGAAATGCTCAAGATGGGCTTCGCCGAAGACGTCGAGACGATCCTCGCGGACACGCCCGAAGACAAGCAGGTCGCTCTGTTCTCCGCGACGATGCCCTCCCAGATCCGGCGTATCTCGGCCAAGTACCTGCACGACCCCGAAGAGATCACGGTCAAGAACAAGACCACGACGTCGGTCAACACGACGCAGCGCTACTTGATCGTGTCGTACCCCCAGAAGGTCGACGCTCTGACACGCATTCTCGAGACCGAGAACTTCGAGGGGATGATCGTCTTCACCCGCACGAAGAACGAGACAGAGACACTCGCAGAGAAGCTGCGCGCTCGCGGCTACTCCGCAGCGGCCATCAACGGCGACATCGTCCAGGCTCAGCGTGAGCGAACCGTCAACCAGCTCAAGTCGGGCAAGCTCGACATCCTGGTCGCGACCGATGTCGCCGCGCGCGGTCTCGACGTCGAGCGCATCAGCCACGTCGTCAACTTCGACATCCCCATCGACACCGAGTCGTATGTGCACCGCATCGGCCGTACGGGGCGAGCGGGGCGCACCGGCGACGCGATCAGCTTCGTCACCCCGCGTGAGCGCCGGATGCTCACGGCCATCGAGAAGGCGACCCGCCAGCCGCTGACAGAGATGAAGCTGCCGAGCGTCGACGATGTGAACGCGACGCGCCTCACGCGCTTCGATGACGCGATCACCGCCGCCCTCAGCCAGCCGGAGCAGATCCAGCAGTTCAGAGACATCGTCGGACACTACGTGGAGCACCACGACGTACCCGAGGCCGACGTGGCCGCGGCGCTCGCCGTGGTCGCGCAGGGCGACACTCCCCTGCTGCTCGACCCCGAGCCGGTGCGCACGCCGCGATTCGAGCGCGATTCGCGGGAGCGGCCCGAGCGAAACGATCGGTTCCGCGACGACCGTCCCGCTCGCGCCGAGCGAGGAACCCACGGCGACAAATGGGAGCGCCCCGAGCGCGGCGATCGCCCCGACCGTGCGCCGCGCAGCTCCGGTGGACCCAAGACCACCTACCGCATCGCGGTCGGCAAGCGGCAGAAGGTCGAGCCCCGGCAGATCGTGGGTGCCATCGCCAACGAGGGCGGCCTGAACCGCGGAGACTTCGGTGCCATCCAGATTAGGCCCGACTTCTCGCTGGTCGAACTGCCGAGCGACCTGCCCGGCGACGTGCTCGACCGCCTTCAGAACACCCGCATCAGCGGCAAGCTGATCGAGCTGCGCCCTGATCGCGCAGGTAACTCGGCCAAGCGCGAAGATCGACCGCGCTACGGCCGCGACTGAGCGAACCCTGCCGCTGTCGCCCCCGGCTACTGCTTCGTGGTCTTCTCGATACTCATCACGAGAACGACACGATCCGCAGAGTCGGGCGGCGGCGTCTGCGCCGGGTTGCCGTAGCGCTTGCCCAGCACGACATAGAACGCGCCCGTGGGGTCGGGTTCGACGGCGATGAGACGCCCGCGCACTTCGAGATATCTGAACGGTTCATCGGGATCGATGACCGACAGGCTCATCGAGGAGTTGTGCTGGAGGTTTCTGAACTTGGCCCTCTTCGTGGTGTGCGTGAACCTCAGCGTGTCTCCGTCGCGCAGGAACCACATCGGATTCACCTGCACCGTATCGTCGGGTCGAACCGTTCCTAGATGACCGTAGTTCGGGTTCTCGAGCAGCTCCGCGTAGCCGGTGGGGATGATGTCAGTCATGTCCTCATCCAAGCACGCGCGGACATCAGGGCGCCTGAGAATGTCGGCTGCCCGAGCAGCACCCCGGCGAGGATGATCATGACTCCCACGGCTTGCCTGAGCGTGAGGAGCTCGCCGGCGACGAGCGTTCCGAGCAGCACCCCGGTTACCGGGTTCAACAGACCGATCAGTCCCACCGTTCCCGCGCCGAGATGCCGCAGGCCGGTGAACCAGGCGACGAACGCCACCGCCGTGCCGACAATCGAGATGTAGCCGTAGGCGAGCATGATCGTGACATCCATCGTCGGCGGCGCACCCTCGACGATGACGGCGACGGGGGCGAGAAGCACACCGGCTGCGATGAGCTGCCAGGCGGTCGACGAGAGCGCGTCGACATCGTCCCCCCACCTCTTCGCCAGCACGTAGCCGAGCGACGACATCAGCAGGGCAGAGACGGATGCCGCGACGCCGCCGGGATTCACAGCCTGGGCTCCGGTCAGCAGCAGAAGAGCGACACCGAGGATGCCGATGGCCGACGCGATGACCTGGACGACACGCGGTCGCGCGCCGAGAATGGCCCAGGCGAGCATCAGCATGACCACCGGCCCGGCCGCCATGACCGTCGACGCGATGCTCGTCGGTAAGAGCTGCGCGGCAAGGTAGACAAGCACGAAGAACGCGCCCATATTGAGCGTGCCCAGGACCACCGACTTCCACCACCACGATCCTCTCGGCCGCCGCCGAGCCAGCAAAAGAAGGAGTATTCCGGCCGGTAGCGCTCGAATGAGGGCGCCGTACAGCGGGTACCCGTCGGGCAGGAATTCCCGAGTGACGAAGTAGGTAGTGCCCCAGGCGATCGGAGCGATCGCCGTGAGCAGGGCCCACGAGCCTGGCCCGTTTCGATCGCTCATCGATGATTTAGCTTCCATGGAAGCTAGTATAGCTTCCACGGAAGGTAAGATGGGGATCATGTCAGTAGGCCAGCCGCTCCCCACCCACGATCATGTGGCCCGCATCCAGCAGGAGTGGGCTCGTGAGCGACCCGATGTCGACGTGAGGCCACAGGGAGTCATCGGGCGTGTGCATCGCCTGGGTATGCACCTGACCGACTCCATCCTCGAGGTGTACGCGAAGCACGATCTGGGCGAGGGCGAGTTCGATGTGCTCGCCGCTCTCCGTCGCGCGGGCGCCCCCTACGAACGTGTGCCGGGCGAGCTTGCCGCTCACACCATGGTCACTACGGGAGCGATCACCAAACGGGTCGACCGCCTCGAGCGCGCCGGGCTCGTCGCCCGACGAGTCAGCGAGCACGACAGCCGTTCTCGGGTGGTGGCTCTCACGGAGGCCGGCCGAGAGGTCATCGATAGAGCATTCACCGAGCACATGGAGAACGAGCGGCGATTGCTCGACGGGCTCACGGATGAGCAACTCGCCCAGCTCGAATCGTTGCTGACCACGTGGCTGGCGCACTTCGAGGCATAGACGCCCGGCGGACGCCGCCGGACGCCGACTAGCACAGTCTCGCGCCCAGCCCGAGCACGGGAACGGCGGGAGATAATCAAGTATGCCTACAGTGAATGCGTTCGCCGCGACCTCCGCCAGCGAACCCCTGTCCCGAACCACCATCGAGCGCCGAGACGTCGGCGCGAAAGACGTCTTGATCGAGATCGCCTACTCCGGCATCTGCCACTCCGACATCCACACCGTCCGCGGCGAGTGGGGTGACATCACGTATCCGCAGGTTGTCGGTCACGAGATCGTCGGAACCGTCACCGAGGTCGGCTCAGAGGTCACTCTGCACAAGGTCGGCGACCGCGTCGGCGTGGGCTGCATGGTCAACTCGTGCCGCGAATGCGAGAACTGCCTCGCCGGCGAGGAGCAGTACTGCCTCAACGGGAACACCGGCACCTACGCCTCCGTCGACCGCGACGGCTCGATCACCCAAGGCGGCTACTCGACCCACATCGTGGTCGTCGAGGACTTCGTGCTGCGCGTGCCGGAGGCCATTCCGTTCGAGAAGGCCGCGCCGCTGTTGTGCGCCGGTGTCACCACGTACTCTCCCCTCGCTCATTGGAAGGTCGGGCCCGGATCGCGGGTAGCCGTCGTCGGCATGGGCGGACTCGGCCACATGGCCGTGAAGATCGCCCATGCCATGGGCGCGGAGGTCACGGTGCTGTCTCAGAGCCTCAGCAAGCAGGAGGACGGCCTGCGCCTCGGCGCCGACCACTACTACGCCACGAGCGATCCCGAGACCTTCGACAAGCTCAAGAACACCTTCGACCTCATCGTCAACTCGGTCAGCGCGAAAATCGACATCAACGCCTACCTCTCGCTGCTCCGTCTCGACGGAACGCTGGTGAGCGTGGGAGCCCCGCCCGAGCCCCTGCCGGTTCAGGTCTTCAGCCTGTTCGGCAACCGCCGCTCGTTCGCCGGCTCCGGCATCGGCAGCATCCGCGAGACCCAGGAGATGCTCGACTTCTGCGCGGAGCACGACATCGCACCCGAGACGGAACTCGTCGGCGCCGACGACATCAACGAGGCGTACGAGCGGGTCCTGGCCTCAGACGTGCGCTACCGCTTCGTGATCGACGTGTCGACGCTGGGCTGATCGACGCCACCGGCGACTGACGAATGCCCGACACTCCTCCGCGCGATCGGGAGGGGGTCGGGCATTTGTTCTGCCACGGCAGAACACAAGCGGTCCTCCCCAGGCGAGGGACGGCTCCATTTCTCCCCCGTCGAGTTAGACCAAACCCGGATACGAAGGCGGCCGATTTACCGTCGAGCATGATCATCGAGGCGGGATACGACATCGTGGAGTTGCTCATCGACGAGATCGCGTGGACGCTGAACGAAGAGCCAGATTGCTCGCGCTACGACGTTCTCGCACACACCACCACGGTGGAGAGATGCGACGATGACGACTGGCTCTTCCAGCTCGACCAGGTGATCACGCATCATCCCGCTCTCGCCGGCCACGAGCTTCTCGGTCATATCGTGTTCGACCCGACGGGGTACTTCTCGACGGTTCCGCGCCACAGCTTTCGCGACTATCCCAGTCTCGGGCACCTGCCTCGGGCAGCGTCCTTCGCGGGACCGCACGCGTGGTCCGGCTGCCCCTGCGGCGCCTGCGTGCAACACGACGAACTACTCGAGCAGATCAGGTCGCGTTCTACAGACCGTGTCAGCTCATCAGCGACGACGGACAAAGATCCCGTCCGCTAAGCGACTTCGGCCGCGGCCGCGGCCGCGACCGGGCCCGGGCCCGGGCCCGGGCGCCGGCGCGCAGCGGCTCCGACACCCGCGCGGCGAAGGGCCGACGCTATTCCGATGCCCATCGCCGTACCGGCGAGGCAGCTGGCGAGGGTCAAGGCGAAGAAGGCGGCCTGCACACCGAACGGATAGGCCTCGAGGTTGAACGACTGGCGCGCGAGGATCGGATACGCCACTCCGACGACGACGGCACCCGCGTAGTGCTGCCAGATCGTCCAGAACCGATAGCCCACGAGGAGGAAGCCGACCTCGGCGAAGAACGCCCACCAGACGTTCGTCGCGACGGTCGCAAAGCCGTAGCCCGAGAACGGGGCGAGTACGAGCCCGGAGATGACGCCCACAAGAAGGCCGGCACCCGGACGTTGGATCAACCTCAAAGCGATGACGGCCGGCAGCAGCCAGAGGCCGGCGATGGCGACGGAGAAGAACGGCACCGAGGCGTAGAGCGCCGTCGACAGCCAGTTGGCGGGCGCGAGAAGCAGTCCGCCCGCCACACCGAGGACGGCGCAGGTGAGCAGGTACGCGGTCGAGGCTCGTTTCATCGTGTCGTCTTCTCCGATCGTGCCGAGTCGACGCTCGACTTAGGCAACCCTAACTTAGCCGGGATGTCGCCGGTACGCGATACCGTGTGGCCATGAATGCGGCATCCCGACCACAGGCTTCCTCGCCGATCCCCCTGTCGTGCAGCGCGATCGACTCGCACGGCACGTGCGGAGCCGCCGTTCCTCCGCACGCCGAGTTGAGCTTGTGCCTGCGCCATCACCTCGCGGCCTACGACTGGGTCGCCCGAGATGTCGGCGTCACCGATGTGCTCCCCTCGCCCTGCATGGCGTGCGGCTCCCGGCTCGGCGTACGCTACCCGTCGGGCTGGCTGTGCGGCGTGTGCGAGTGGAAGGTGGGCGAACTGCCCGACGGGGTCGTCGCATCCACTCGCCTCGATGTCGTGTACTACCTGCGGGCTGGCGATCGCATCAAGATCGGCACCTCGGCGAATCCGCGCGCCCGACTGGCCCAGCTGAGCTTCGACGAGGTTCTGGCGTTCGAACGCGGCACGCGCGTTCTCGAGCAGCGGCGCCACCGGCAGTTCGCCGAGCATCGCATCGGCGTGGGCGAGTGGTTCGACGTCAACGACGACCTGCTCGCGCACATCGACGGCCTCCGCCACGGAGCCGACGATCCATGGAACGACTACAGTCTCTGGGTCAGCGAGCACCTCGCGGCGCATGGCTGACCCGTCGACTCACGACCGATCGCGGGCGATCGTCACTGCCGAGACGGCCGGCGCATCCGAACCGAACAGGTAGTCGCCGCCGGTCAGACGCACGGTGGCTGTGGCCTGCTTCTCGGCGCACGATCCTCCCACCCACAACTCCACGTCGCCGGGCTCGACGACTCGAACGAAGTCGCGGTTGCTGAAGCCCAGCCGCGCGGAGGGAACCTCGAACACAACGCGCGCTTGCTCACCGGGCTCGAGATCGAGTCGCGCGTAGCCGAGCAGCTGGGCGACCGGGCGGGTGACGCTCGCGACCACATCGTGCCCGTAGAGCTGAACCAGGTCGCTGCCCGCCCGGTGGCCGGTATTGCGCACGAGCACGCTCGCTCGAATGACGCCATCGGTCGGAACGCTCTCCTCGACCCGCAGCTCTGTGCGATCGAATGTCGTGTAGCCCAGCCCGAAGCCGAAGGGGCGCACGGGGGTGCTGTCTGAACTGGTCACCTCGTTCGGGCCGCCGAGAAGCGGATGCAGGTAGCTGAAGGGCTGAGCTCCGGCCGAGCGCGGAAGCGACACCGGCAGGTGGCCAGACGGATCGCTGTCGCCCGAAAGGACCGAGACGAGGGCCCTTCCTCCCTCCTCGCCGGGGAAGAACGACTGCACGACCGCGGCCGCGGCGCCCTCTCCGTCGAGCGCCCAGCCGATCGCGTATGGTCTGCCCGAGAGGACCACGACGATGACGGGGGTCCCCGTCGCGATGACCGCCTCGACCAGCTCGCGCTGGACACCCGGCAGCTCGAGCGATTCCACATCGTTTCCCTCGCCGACGGTTCCCCTCCCGAAGAGTCCGGCGCGGTCGCCCACGACCAGGATGGCGACATCGCTCGATCGAGCGGATTCGACGGCGGCTGCGATACCGGAGCGATCGTCTCCTTCAACCGCGCAGCCTTCTTGGAGGGCGATGCGGGCATCCGGATACCGTGCACGCATCTCTTCGGCGACCGTCGGAATCTCGAATCCGAGAGGAACGCCCGGGTGGTGCGCGAGCACGTGGTTGGCGAACGAGTAGCAGCCCATCAGCGCCTCTGCGCTGCCGGCGTTCGGGCCGATCAGGGCGATGCTCGCTGGAGCGCCGAGAGGCAGCGTCGAATCGTTCGACAGCAGCACGATCGACTTCTCCGCCAGCTCGCGGGCGATCTCCCGGTGCTCGTCGTCGTCGAGATCGATGGATGCGGGGGGCGAGTCGAAGGTCGCGTCGAGCAGGCCGAGTTGCTCTTTCTGCGCCAGCACGCGGGCTACGGCGCGATCGACGAGAGATTCGGGCGTGCGACCGTCTCGGACGCGCTGCGCCAGGGGCTCGAGATATGCGTCTCCTCCCGGCAACTCGACGTCGATTCCGGCCTCGAGGGCGAGGTGGGCGGCGTGGCCGCGATCCGTCGCCACGGCGTGCATCGTCTCGAGGAAAGCGACAGAGAAGTAGTCGGAGACGACGACGCCGTCGAAACCCCAGCGGTCGTGCAGGATGCCCGTCAGGTACTCGGCAGTCGCCGCGACGGGCACTCCGTCGATCTCGGCATAGGAGTTCATCACGCTGCGAACACCCGCTGTGCGCACCGCCATCTCAAAGGGCGGAAGCAGCACGTCTTCGAGTTCGCGTCGACCCACGTGGACCGGGGCGTGGTTCCGGCCCGCCTGCGAGGCCGAGTACCCCACGAAGTGCTTGAGGGTCGCGTGCACGCCGGCGTCTTGCAGGCCCCGCACGTAGGCGGTGCCGATCGTGCCGACGACGTATGGATCTTCGGCGATGCACTCATCGACCCGTCCCCAGCGCGGGTCGCGGATGACATCGAGCACGGGGGCGAGACCCTGGTGCACACCGAGTTCGCGCATCGAGCGGCCGATCGCGTGCCCCATACGCTCGACGAGCTGCGGGTCGAACGCCGCTCCCCAGGCCAGCGGCGTCGGGAAGGTCGCCGCCTTCCAGGCGGCGAGTCCGGTCAGACACTCCTCGTGAACGAGAGCGGGGATGCCGAGCCGGGTCTCCGTCTGCAGCCGACGCTGCTCGGACCATAGCCAGGAGGCGCGCTCGACCGGGTCGACCGGACGCGTGCCGTAGACCCGGGTGAGATGCCCGAGCCCGTGCACCGTCGCATCCTCGTATCTCGTCGACGACGCCATCTCGCCGGCCATCGGCGCGACGACCTCGTCGCCCTGGTCGACCCAGAACCCCACCAACTGCGCGAGCTTCTCTTCGAGGGTCATCTGCGAGAGCAGCTCGAGCACGCGACTCGATGCCTCGGGAGTCGCGATGGCGATCTCCACGTGTTCTACGCTCATGCCCTCAGCCCTTGACCGCGCCGGTGAGACCGCCGACGATGCGGCGCTCGAACAGACTGAAGAAGATGAGCGCCGGGATCATCGACAGGGACGTGAAGGCGAGCACCTTGGCCGTGTCGACCGCGTATTGCGATGCGAAGGCCTGTGTTCCGAGCGGCAGCGTGTACGACGCCTCGCCGTTCAAGATGAACAGGGGAAGGAGATAGGCATTCCAGCTGCCGATGAACGCCAGGATTCCGACGGTGATGACACCGGGCAGCGAGAGCCGAAGAACCATGCGGAAGAAGAAACCGAGACGGCCGAGCCCGTCGATGGCGGCGGCCTCCTGAAGCTCGTTCGGAATGGCCGCGAGGAAGGGAACCAGCACGATGATGGTCAACGGAAGCGCGAACGCGATCTGGGGAATGACGACGCCGGCGAGCGAGTTCGTCAGGCCGAGGTTGCGAACCAGGATGTACAGCGGCGTGATGGCGACCGTGAGGGGGAACATCAGCCCGGCGGTGAAGAGCGCATAGACGACCGCCCGACCGCGGAACGCGTAGCGCGACAGACCGTATGCAGCCATGAGCCCCAAGGCGACGACGAACGCCGTGGTGCAGACCGCGGCGACCGTCGAATTCAGAACCTGCGTCCAGAAGGAACCGCTGGCGAGCACATCGCCGAAGTTCGACCACGCCCAGGCCTGAGGGAATCCGGAGGGATCGACCGTGATCTCGGAGTTCGTGCGGAAGCCGCCGAGGATGATGTACGCGACGGGCGCCAGCATCAATCCGATGAGGACGAGGGCCACGAAGTAGGAGACGAGGCTCGAGCGCCTGGTCTGTTCCGAGACGCGCCGGTTACGGCGAGGTCGCGATGCGACCGGTGCTGCGATGGCCATCAGTGTGCGCCTCCGGTAGTGGTGACCGCTGAATCGCGGCGCAGGATGAAGCGCTGATAGAGCAGCGCGACGACGAGTGAGATGAGGAAGATGACGACCGCGACAGCGTTGCCGTAGCCGTAGCTGCCGGCGTTGCGACCGTTGGCCACCATGTACGTCGCCATGGTCGACGTGCCCGCCGTGCCTGCGACGTACTGGCCCCAGACGATCCAGACCAGGTCGAACAGTTGGAGCGAGCCGATGATCGACAGGAACGCCCAGATGCGAACCGTCGGTCCCATCAGCGGCAGAACGATGTAGCGCTGAACCTGCCAGTAGCTGGCACCGTCGATGCGTGCGGCCTCGGTGATCTCATCGGGAATGCCCTGCAGACCGGCGAGGAACAGGATCACGGCGAAGCCGACGTACTTCCAGGTGATGATCACCAGCAGAGTCCAGATCGCCGCACTCGGGTCGCTCAGCCAGTCGGTGGCGAGGCCACCGAGACCGACCTTCTCGAGAAGACCGTTCAGTGCGCCGTTGGACTGGAGCATCAGGCTCCAGCCGAGACCGACCACGACCTCGGAGATGACGTAGGGCACGAAGATCAGCACCCGGATGAGCGACTGGAAGCGGAGTCTGCGGTTGAGGAGCAGAGCGATGCCGAGGGCGAGGGGGCCCTGCAGCACGAGCGACATCACGACGATGAACGCGTTGTGGCTGAGAGCCTCGAGGAAGGCCGGGTCGGTGAGAATCGTGACGTAGTTGCGCAGACCGACGAAGTCGGTCGCCGCTCCGTACCCCGACCAGCTGAAGAATCCGTAGTAGGCGGCGAGTACCACCGGCAGGATGACGAAAGCCACGAAGACCACCAGGGCGGGCCCGATGAGCAGAAGGAGTTCTGCTCGCTTGGGCCAGCGGGATCGTGCCCGTGGGGGTGTCCCCACCGGGGGCAGCGCTGGAGCGCCTCCCCCGGCAGGACTACGGCTGCCCCGCGCAGCGTCTTGTGTGTGCGTTTCTTCGCGCAGGACAGCCATCGGTTCTTCCCTACGACTTCGCTGCCGCAGCGTTCACTGCGTCGACGATGCCTTGTGCGTCGCCCTTGCCGGCGAACATGTCGACCACGGCCACGTTGAGCGCGTTGCCCACGTTCTGTCCGTAGAGGGTGTCGAGCCAGACGCTCACGTAGGGTGCGTCGTTGTATGCCGTCAGAACGTCCTTCAGTGCAGGGTCGGAGACGGTCGACTGAGCTTCGGTCGATGCGGGAACAGTCTGGAAGGCCGTCGCGTATGCCTCCTGATTGCTCTTCTCGGCCATGAAGTTGAGGAAGTCGACGCACTCCTTGGGAGCGTTCACCCAGCAGCTGTAGCCGTCGACGCCGCCCATCATGGCTCCGGCCTCACCGTCGCCACCCTCGACCGAGGGGAAGGGGAACCACTTGAGGTCGGCCAGAGGCTTCTGGTCGGGGGTGAGCGACGCGATCACTCCGGGATCCCATGCACCCATCAGCTCCATGCTGGCCTGCTTGTTGGCCAACAGACCGGCTGAGGAACCAGCGCCCTGCTGGGCAGCGGTCGTGAGGAAGCCGTTGTTGAAGGGCTCCGTGTCGATGAAGGACTGGAGGTTCTCGCCCGCCTTCAACCAGCAGTCGTCGTCGAAGTTGCGGCTCGTCGCTGCGTCGTTGAGAACGTCCTGCGAGCAGGCTCGCAGCGCGAAGTTGTAGTACCAGTGCGCTGCTGGCCAGGCGTCCTTCGCGCCCACCGCGATGGGGTCGATGCCGGCGGCCTTGAGCTTCTCGTCGGCGGCCTCGAGGTCGGCGATCGACTTCGGCGTCTCGGTGATCCCCGCCTGAGCGAAGAGATCCGACGAGTAGAAGAAGCCGGAGGGCAGCACCGCGACGGGTACTCCGTAGTTCTTGCCGTCGACCTCGAAGGCCGACAGGCTGTTTCCGACGGCCGTCTTGGTCGCGTCGGTGAGACCGGAGCTGATGTCCATGGCCTGGCCGGCCTTGACCACGTCGGCGAGCTTGCCACCACCGCGAGCCATGAAGACGTCGGGCGCGTCGCCGGAGTTGAGGGCGGTCTGAAGCTTGCCGTCCATCTCCTCGTTCTGCACCGACTGGATCTTGACCGTGACGTTGGGGTTCGCTTTCTCGAACGCCGCGGCAGTGTCGGCCCAGTACTTCTTTCCGTCTCCGGTCGTGGAGTTGTGCCACATCGTGAGCGTGACTTTTCCGTCGGACGAATCGCTCGATCCGGCGCTGCATCCGCTGAGTGCGAGCGCACTCAGGAGAATGGCGGCCGAGCCAGCGACGAATTTGGTGAGTCTCATGTGATTCGTACCTGCTCTCTTCATTGAGGGGCGTCCGCGGCAGTGCGGGCGCTTGGCTGGTGCACGGGTGGTGCGTCGTGCCGTCCCACCGAGTACCCGGAATGATCGTCATCCGAGGCAACGCTGTCTGGTCGGGCGTGATCAGTGTGCGTGAGCCCTTGTAGACCGTCAAACGTTTTCGAAATCATTTTCGCACGCCCCTCGCGGCGACTATGCTCGGCCCATGATGGCGAGGGCGACGATCCACGACGTCGCGGCGGCGGCGGGTGTTTCCGTCGCCACCGTGTCGAAGGCGGTCAACGGCAGGTACGGCGTATCCGCGGTCACGACAGACCGGGTTCTCGAGGTGGTGGCGGCTCTCGGATACGAGTCGAGCCTCGTCGCGAGCAGCATGCGCTCGCGTCGCACGGGCGTGATCGGGGTGCTCGTCGCCGGATTCGAACCGTTCAGCGCAGAGGTCTTGAAGGGCGTCGCCGCCGGCCTGCGCGACTCGCGGTACGACCTGCTCGCCTACAGCGGATCACGGCGCGGAGAAGGTGACGGGTGGGAGCGGCGATCACTCAGCCGCCTGAGCGGCACCCTCATCGATGGCGCCATCATCGTGACGCCGACGATCGTCAATGTCGCCGCCGATGTGCCGATCGTCGCGGTCGATCCACACACCGGTCGAGCCGATCTGCCGACGGTCGAAGCCGACAGCCGGGGTGGCGCTTTCGAGGCGACCACCTATCTGATCAGCCTGGGGCATCGACGCATCGGTTTCGTATCAGGTCGGCCCGACCTCAAGTCGTCGCGTCTGCGTGACACGGGATATCGCGAGGCTCTCGCCGCCGCATCCATCCCATTCGATCCAGCTCTCGTGCGCGTCGGATTCTACGAGGCCGACACCGCGAGTCGCGCGGCCCAGGATCTCTTGACACGAGGCAATCGGCCCACCGCGGTCTTCGCCGCCAACGACCTCTCGGCGATCGCGATCATCGACGTCGCGCAGTCGCTGGGCCTCGAGGTGCCCCGCGATCTGTCGGTGGTCGGCTTCGACGACGTGCCCGAGGCATCCCGACTGGCTCTGCCTCTCACGACCGTTCGCCAGCCGATGCAGAGAATCGGTCAGGCGGCGGCGCGCATGCTCACCAGCCTGATGGATGGGGAGACGCTCGCATCGACCCACGTGCTGCTGCCCACTCGACTGGTCGCCCGCGCCACGACCGCGCCGCCCGCACAGGTGACCTGAGCGAAGCCGATCAGCCGGCGCGGCGCCCGGAGAACAGCGCATGCAGCAGCGGGATCGCCGAGATCGCCATCAGCACCGTGCCGAATACCGTGTCGTCCGACCGCACCAACGCGCCCGCGACGAGCAGTGCCCCGAACAGAAGGGCAGAGACTACCCTCCGCGCCGCGTGCTCGAGCCGGATCACCCGCCGCTCGAGTCCCGGATTGGAGACGGCGATGGAGCCGTCCTCGATTCGCGTCACCAGGCCGTCGATGCGTTTCGGGAGTCGCAACGCGATGGTTGCGCTGTCGAGCGCCTGTCGACCCAGGTCGCTCACGACGTTGCCGCGTTCGTCACGGATCAGCTGGGCCGCGTAGGGCTCGACGGAATCCCAGAGGTTGAACGACGCGTCGAGCGCACTGCAGACCCCCGACGTGAGCGACATCGCGCGGATGATCAGGAGGAAGTTCTCCGGCAGCTGGAACGGCAGTGATCTGACGACATGTCCAAATTGATCTGCGAACTCGCGGAACTCCCGCGGGTCGACCTCGCGCAGCTCGGCGAATCCCATGCCGCCGAATCGAGCGAACAGCTGCGTCATGGCGCGCTCCAGTTCCCTCGTGTCTGCCGACGGGAGCAGCACGCCCACGTCGCGGATCGCATCCACCAGGCCTTTGCCGTCGCGCGACGCGGCGGCGATGAGCAGCTTGCGAAGCCCGCTGCGGGTGTTCGAGGGGACTTCGCCCATCATGCCGAAGTCGATGAAGGTGAGCCTGAAGCCCGCCCCGCCCGTCGCATCCGATACCTGGCCGGTCGGCGTCACGAAGATGTTGCCTGGGTGCGGATCTGCGTGAAAGAAGCCGTTCGTGAACATCTGGTCGAACATGACCGCGGCGAAGACCGGGGCGACGTCGGCGGGATCGATGCCCGCCGCGTGCAAAGCAGCCGCATCGGTGATCTTGATCGCGGTCACGTCTTCGAGCGTCAGAACGCGGCGCGTGGTGCGCTCCCACACGATCGCGGGAACGGAGACGCGCTCGTCACCCGCGAAGTCGGCGGCGAATCTCTCGGAGCTCTCCGCCTCGTGCAGGTAGTCGATCTCCTCGAGGCTCGTGGCCGCGAATTCCTCGACGAGCGAGGGCATGTCGACACGATCCGACACGAGTCGAACGTGGCTCAGCCAGCCGCCCACCTTGCGCAGCGCGGCGAGGTCGACATCGACGATCTCGTCGATGCCGGGGCGCTGCACCTTGAGCACCACTGCCGTGAGGCCGGTGTCCGCCGCCGCGGCCGGTGCGAGAAGGGCACGGTGGGCCTGGCCGAGGGATGCTGCGGCGACCGGCGTCTCGTCGACTCGCGCGAACGCCGTGTCGAGCGACACACCCAGCTCGGCCTCCGCGAGCGCCCGGATGGCCGAGAAGGGCACGGCGGGCACCTCGTCTTGCAGACCCTCGAGTTCTTTCGTGATCTCGGGAGGGAGAACGTCGAGGCGCGACGACATGAACTGGCCGACCTTGATCATGAGCCCGCCGAGATCGACGGCGAGCACGTGAAAGCTTCGAGCGAATCGGCGCATGCGCCTGGTTCGCGTGCGTTCGGCGACTTTCAGGAGCCCGATGCGCGGCAGGAACAGCTCGTACCACCACGTGACCGCCAGGTGCCAGGCCGAGAAACGCAGGATGCGGCGATAGCGCGCGCGCGTGTTGCCGGCGCCGGACGAAAAATCTGCCCGGGCCGGCCTGAGTGACGACACTCCGGTCAGTCCTGCGCGAGGATCGAGTACAGACGTCGGCGAGCGTCTTCGAGAACGGCCACGGCCTGTTGCACCTGCTCCGGCGTTCCGGTGCGACCCACCTGTGCGGCGGCCTGTGCGAGTTCGATTCCGGCCTTGGGAAGGGCGCCGAACGCGGGGGCGTCTTCCTTCGTGTCGGTCGACGTCCACGGCGTCGACGTACCGTCTGCGTCGACGACCTGCCGGCCCGTGTCGGTGAGCGCGTAGGTCTTGCGACCGTTCGACTCCTCCGCGCTCACGAGACCTTCGTCGGCCAGGAGCTGCAGGGTCGGGTAGACGCTGCCGGCACTCGGCTTCCAGCTGCCGCCCGAACGTTCTTCGATCTGGCGGATGATCTGATACCCGTGCATGGGCTGCTCGGCGAGCAGCGCGAGCACCGCCGCGCGCACGTCGCCCTTGCCCATCCGGGTTCCCGCACCGGCCTTCTTGTCGAACGAGGCGCGGAGCTGCTCCATCGCCTGCCACATGCCGTCGGTGTGCGAGCCGAGATTGCCGAAGTTGAATCCGCCTGCGGGGAATGAGTTGCCCATGATGACCTCCTGGATTGATCGCGAACGATACTCAACGATATATCGTCGAAGCTGTGATCTGCCGGGGAGTGCTCGATCGGCGATCAGGGATCGATGAGAGTCTTGAGAGGTCGCTCACCGTGATTCTCCACTCTTTCGAAAGCTGTTCCATGACTACCCCTGCCACGACTCCCCCGCGCCCCGCTCGAACCTCCCTCGTGCGAACGGTGTTCCGCATCGCACTCGGCCTGTTCCTCCTGCTTGCCGGTATCAGTCATCTGACCGTCAACCGTGAGGCCTTCCTGGCGCAGGTGCCCACATGGCTGCCGATCGACGGCGATGTCGTGGTCGTGGCATCCGGCATCGTCGAGATCGTGCTCGGTCTCTCGCTCGTCGTTCTGGGCCGCTATCGCGTTCAGGTGGGCTGGATCGTGGCCGCGTTCTTCGTCGCCATCTTCCCGGGCAACATCTCCCAGCTCGTGACGCACACCGACTCCTTCGGCCTGAACACAGACCTGGCCCGGTCCATCCGATTGCTCTTCCAACCGGTACTGGTGATCTGGGCCCTGTGGTCGAGCGGGGCATGGCAGGCGTGGCGCGCCCGCCGTCGGGGTCGTCCGGCACAGCAGAACACCCAATAGACTCCGCGTCATGCGACTTGGCGTCATCGATGTGGGATCCAACACTGTTCATCTTCTGATCGTGGATGCCCACCCCGGCGCGAGCCCGGTGCCTTACCACTCCCAACGCTCGACGCTGCGTCTCATGCGCTACCTGGATGCCGATGGTGCCATCGCCGAGGAGGGCGTGCTGCGCATCGTGGCCGCGGTGAAGGAATCGGCGGACACCGCCCGCACGATCGGGGTCGACGATCTCATCTCGACCGCCACGAGCGCGATCCGTGAGGCCACGAACGGTGATGACGTACTGCGCCGGATCGCGCACGAGACCGGCGTCGAATTGGTCGTGCTGTCGGGAGAAGACGAGGCGAGGATCACCATGCTCGCCGTGCGACGGTGGCTCGGCTGGTCGGCGGGCGAGATCCTGCTGTTCGACATCGGTGGCGGCTCCTTCGAGATCGCCCAGGGCGCGGACGAGTACCCCGATGTGCAAGCCTCGCTCCCCCTCGGCGCGGGACGAACGACCGTCGGGTTTCTCGCGGAGGACCCGCCGCAGCGTTCGGACATCTCGCGTCTGCGAGCGCACGCCCGCGCCGAGTTGACGCAGCTGCGTGACGAGCTCTTCGCAGACCGCCCTCGACCGAAGCGGGTCGTCGGCACCTCGAAGACCATCCGCTCGCTCGCTCGGTTGGTGGGCGGTCCGTCCGATCCCGTCACCGGAGACCTGGCGCAGCTGCACTACGCGGGCCTTCGCGAATGGGAGCCGACGCTGAGGGCGATGACCGGATCGACGAGAGAGCATCTGCCCGGCATCACCCCCGAGCGGGGATATCAGATCCTCGCCGGGGCCGTCGTGCTTCGCACCGCGATGAAGGTCTTCGACGTTCAGACCATGACGATCTCGCCGTGGGCCCTGCGCGAGGGAATCGTGCTCCGCTACATCGATGCCCTCGACGACTGAAGAAGGAGGCCCGCCATCGTTCGCCCTCCTCACCCCCTGCTCAACCGGGAACTGATCGGTCGCACCGCCCTCGGTCTCATCGACCGAGAGGGCTCAGACGGCGCGAGTGTGCGCCGAATCGCCGCGAAGCTCGGCGTCAATCCGACCTCTCTCTACAACCATGTTCCCAACCGGGCAGCCATCATCGAAGATGTGCGAGCGATGGTCTCGGCCAACATCGACTCGGGGCCCCTTCGCGAACTGGTGTGGGAGGACGGCCTCCGAGCGTGGGCGCGCTCGTATCGCTCGGCATTCGCCGGCCACCCCCGCGCCATTCCACTCCTGATGACGACACGGGCTTCGGCACCGGTTCTTCTCGCCGAATACGAGGACTTCGCCCTCGCCGCAGAGTCCGTCGGGTGGACGAGCGCGGACGTGCTGCCACTCCTGACCGCCTTCGAGTCCTTCATCCTCGGCAGCGTCCTCGACATGTCCGGGCCGAAGGTCGTCTTCGATCCCACCGGCCAGGAAGAGCGGTTTCCGCGCTTCGCGGCGGCATTCTCCTCGTTGGAGCACGAGGATCCGGAGGATCCGGTCGCCTCCCGCGCGTTCGAACTGGGACTCTCCATGCTCGTCTCGTCGGCGAGGCCGGAGCATCACCAGCGCCGCTGAACACTGGACGAGACCACGACGCCACCTGCCGTCGAACCCGTCTCTGGCGCAGCTAAAACAAACAGTGTATGTTTCAGGTGTCGCGCCACCGGCGTAGCACCGACAGGTCTCCCCTGACAGGTCTCCCCTGAAAGCGAGAAACATGGAATCGCGGGACTTCACGGTCGTCGAAGCGGACATCGACCGGCTGCACGCCGCTCTGAGGTCGGGCGAGGTCACGAGCGTCGAGCTCGTGGCTCGATATCTCAATCGCATCGCGTTCTACGACCGGTCGGGCATCCGGCTCAACTCCGTTCCGATCATCAACCCCGCGGTATTCGACGAGGCCCGGGAGTCCGACGTCCGACGTGCGCTCGGCACCACCCGCGGGCCTCTCGACGGAATCCCGTTCACCGCGAAGGACAGCTATCGGGTCAAGGGTCTGCCCGTCGCCTCCGGTTCGCCGGCCTTCGCCGAGCTGATCGCTCACGACGACGCCTTCGCGGTCGAACGTCTCCGTGAGGCTGGGGCGATCTTCCTCGGCTTCACCAACATGCCGCCGATGGCAGCGGGCGGCATGCAGCGCGGTGTCTACGGACGCGCCGAGTCGCCGTATAACGCCGAGTATCTGACGTCGGCCTTCGGATCCGGCTCGTCCAACGGGTCCGGCACGGCGACGGCGGCGAGCTTCGCGGCGTTCGGACTCGGCGAGGAGACCTGGTCGTCCGGTCGCGCGCCCGCGTCGAACAACTCGCTCGTGGCCTACACCCCGTCGCGCGGAGTCATCTCGGTTCGCGGCAACTGGCCCCTCGTTCCGACGATGGATGTGGTCGTTCCGCACACACGATCGATCGACGACCTGAAGCACGTCCTCGACGCTGTCGTCGCCGATGATCCCCGCTCGGACGGCGACCTGTGGCGCATCCAACCCTGGATCACCCTGCCGCGGCCGTCGGACATACGACCGGTGTCGTTCGTGGCCCTTCCCGATCTTCCCCTCGCCGGCGTTCGCCTCGCGGTTCCGCGAATCTACGTCAATGCCGACCCCGACAGCAGATACCCGATCGAGACACGTGAGTCGATCATGGACCTGTGGGCGCAGCTGCGCGACGATCTCGAGGAGGCGGGCGCCGAGGTCGTCGAGACGTCGTTCCCGGCAGTCGACAACTACGAGAAGCTTCACGAGGGCGACCGCGATTTCGTCGATCGAGGGTGGGTGAGCGAAGAGTTTCTGCGCGACGAACTCGGAAGGCTGTCGGCCTGGGCACTCGACGACTTCCTGCGCCAGAACGGCGATCCGGCGCTCGACCGGCTCGCCGATGCGGATGCCTCGCTCGTCTTCCCCCACCCCCGCGGGGCACTCCGCGACCGCTACGGCGTCTTCGACTTCGACATCGCCTACGACATGTCGGATGTCGTCGCAGACGCGCACGAGGGCGTCGCCCCCTGGACGGAGATCGAGACACTCGAGGCGGGACTGCGGGGGCTCGAGAAGACCAGACAGGTCGACGTCGAGGAGTGGCTGACGAACGAGATGTTCGACGCGGTGATCTTTCCGACCGCCTCCGACGTCGGCCCTGCCGACGCGGACCTCACCGAGGCCTCCGCCGACATCGCCTGGCGCAACGGCGTGTGGGTGTCGAATGGCAATCTCGTGCCCCGTCACCTCGGTATCCCCACCGTGACCGTTCCGCTCGGCAGCATGACCGACACCGGCATGCCGGTCGGGGTCACGGTGGCCGGTTCGGCTCATACCGATCCCCGGATCCTTCAGCTGGCCTCTGCCATCGAGAATCTCCGACCGCGCCGGGTCGCCCCACCGAGAACACCCGCTCTTGATGACGAGGCCCTGTTCTCCAGCCAGAGTGCGCCCTCCGCGAGCGCGCTCGCGGTACGCATCGACTCGGTCGACGTCGAGCGACACGACGACCACGCCACGGTCCGGTTCGTGGCGACCGTCACCGATGGGGCGGCGGACCTGTGCGCTGCGTTCGTCGACGGTCGTTCGATCACCGCGACGAGACAGGGCGATCGCATCGTCGGCAGTCGGCGGGTGGATGCGGACACGTACGATCAGCCCCACAGCGAATGGAGACCGCCTTACGGCCCCCTCGTGACGGTCGTCGTGCGCAGCGCCGACGGGTCGGTCGCCGGGGCGATCGCGACGACTGCCGCCGCGCCGCTCTGACGCCCGAGCATTGACTCTGGCACCGCCGTTCTCATCACCACTCAAGGAGCACCCATGTCGAGCACGATCTTCGACTACTTCGCGCAGGTCGAACTGCCGACGCCCACCCTCGAGGTCGACGAAGTGCTGGGGCTCGTCTCCACCCACTTCGGCATCGACGCCGACGCCCGATCGCTCGGCAGCCAGCAGGATCAGAACTTCCGCCTGCTCTCCCCCGAATCCGGCCGAGCGCTGGGGATTCTCAAGATCAGCAACCCCGCGTTCAGCGAGACCGAAATCGACATGCAGGATCGCGCCGCCGAGGTGGTGGCCGACCACGACCCGACGCTGCGCATCCCCCGCATCGTCACGGGACCCCTCGGCCCGATGTCCGGCTGGTGGGACACCTCGCAGGGACGCTTCCACGCCAGAGTGATCGAGAACATCGCCGGCAGCACGCTCATGGGTTCGGACTACCTGGCACCCGACGTGGTCGAGCGCATGGGCGAGCTCTCGGCCCGGGTGAGTCGCGCGCTCGAGACATTCGAGCATGTCGCGACGAGTCGAGTGCTGCAATGGGACCTCCGATACGCAGGACGCGTCATCGAGACCCTCCTGCCCCTCGAACCCGACGCATCCGTGAGAACGTTCGTGCAGCACGCGGCGCGGCGGGCGCTGCGCGCTCTCGACGATGTAAAGGACGCTCTTCCCGTGCAGGCGGGCCACTTCGACATCACCGACGACAACATGCTGCGCCCTGAGGGCGAGCGACTGCCCGACGCGGTGATCGATTTCGGTGACGTGTCAGCCTCGTGGCGCGTCGGTGAGATCGCCATCACCGTCTCGTCGCTGCTGCATCACGACGGAGCGACTCCCGCCTCCGCCCTGCCCGCGGTTCGGGCGTTCCACGCTCTGCGCCCGCTCGACGACGACGAGATCACGGCGCTCTGGCCACTCGTCATCTTGCGCGGCGCCGTTCTCGTACTGAGCGGTCGCCAGCAGGTGCGACTCGACGAGGCCAACAGTTATGCCGACGCCGCGCTCGACCGCGAGTTCCGCGTCTTGACGGTCGCGGCATCCGTGCCCTCGGAGGTCATGGCCGGCGCTATTCGCGACGCCCTGGGGCTCGGCCCCAGTCCGGTTCGATCGTGGAGCGCTGCCCCCGTCCTCCGCTCGTTCGATCGAGCCGTTGCGCTCGACGGCGGCACCGTCTCGCCGGTGAACGACGACGGCGCCTGGCTGAGGGCGAGCAGCATCGACGACGAAGCGATAGCTCACCTCGGCTCCGGAGCCGAGGCCGTGTATTTGCCGGCGTGGAACGCCGTGCTCGCCGGGGCTCCGACTCGCACGCCGTCGGCACCCGACACCGTCCCCACCGGAACGACTCTCTGGCTCTCGTCAGAGACGCCGATTATCGGATCGGTCGAGATCTCGGTCGTCCGCCCCGGTGTGATCGCGCTGACCGTCGGTGACGAGACGCTCACGATCTCCGGCTCCGGGGTAGACACGACGGTCGGCATGCTGCCCCCACGAACCCGACTCTTCGCTCAGCGTGGGCGCCGAGAGACACCGGATGCGCCGCACGCCGTCTCCGCCGACCTCGCGGCGGCATGGCGAGCGGTGCTGGGCGATCCCGCCCCCGCACTCGGACTACCGGTCGCCGAATCGCCGTCGCACGACGACGTCCTCGCGCGCCGGGAAGCCGTGCTGGCCGAGGTGCAGGAGCACTACTACTCGGCACCACCGCAGATCGAACGAGGGTGGCGGGAATACCTCGTCAGCGTCGACGGCCGGGTGTATCTCGACATGGTCAACAACGTCGCGTCCGTCGGGCACGCCCATCCGCGCGTCGTCGAGGCTGCTACCCGGCAGCTGCGGTTGGTCAACACCAATTCTCGATTCAACTACCGCGCGATCGCGGACTATGCCGAGCGTCTCGCCGCAACGCTGCCCGACGAGCTCGACACCGTATTCTTCGTCAACTCCGGCTCCGAGGCCGCGGACCTCGCGATCAGGCTCGCCATGGCCACGACGGGGCGTTCCGACATGGTCGCGATGCGCGAGGCGTATCACGGCTGGACGTTCGCGAGCGACGCCGTGTCGACATCCATCGCCGACAACCCGGCCGCCCTCTCGACCCGCCCCGACTGGGTGCATACCGTCGCGGCCGCGAATTCCTACCGCGGCGAACTGCGCGGCGCCGACGCGGCCGGCTACGCATGCGAGGCCGTTCGGGTCATCGACGAACTCGCCGCACGGGGAAAACCGCCAGCCGGATTCATCGGCGAACCGTACTTCGGCAACGCGGGCGGCGTCGCGCTGCCCGATGGCTATCTCGCCGAGGTCTACGAGGCCATCCGCAGTCACGGGGGAATCACCATCGCAGACGAGGTACAGGTGGGATTCGGTCGGCTCGGCGAGTGGTTCTGGGGTTTCCAACAGCAGGGCGTCGTGCCCGACGTCGTCGCCGTAGCGAAATCGATCGGAGCGGGGCAGCCGATCGGGGCCGTGATCACCCGTCGCGAGATCGCCGACCGCTACCGCACGCAGGGGTACTTCTTCTCGTCGACAGGAGGCTCGCCGGTATCTGCCGTCATCGGCATGGCCGTGCTCGATGTCATCGAGGACGAGAACCTGCAGGAGAACGCTCGAACGGTCGGCGCACATCTCAAGAGCCGGCTCGAGGCCCTCGGCGCGGAGCACGACATCATCGGCACCGTGCACGGTTCGGGCCTGTATCTCGGTCTCGAATTCGTGAGGGATCGCGACATGCTCGAGCCCGCGACAGAGGAGACCGCCGCGATCTGCGATCGTCTGCTCCATCTCGGCGTCATCATGCAGCCCACGGGCGATCACCAGAACGTCCTGAAGATCAAGCCTCCCCTGTGCATCACCCGCGAGTCGGTCGACTACTTCGCCGACCAGTTCGCCCGGGTGCTCGCAACGGGATGGTGACGCTCCACCTCATTCCCCTTCCTCTCCCCTTACGAACACCACTATAAGGAGCCCGTCATGTGGCGCATGCCCTCTGAGACAGCCGAACACACGCGCACCTGGATGGCCTTCCCCCGTGAGGGCTTCACCCTCGGCTCGAAAGCATCGGAGCGGGAGGCTGGCTACGCCGCCTGGACCGCGGTCGCGCACGCGATCCTCCCCTTCGAACCCGTGTCGATGGTCGTCGATCCGACCGAGATCGCTCGAGCACGTCGCATGCTCGACTCGTCGATCGAGATCGTCGAGGCGCCGCTCGACGAGTTCTGGATGCGCGACATGGGCCCGACGTTCGTTCTCGACGACGAGCGGCCCGGGGTACTCGGCGCGGTCGACTGGATCTTCAACGGTTGGGGCGCGCCCGAATGGGCCGAGTGGACGAAGTCGGCTCAGATCGCGCGGATCGTCGGCGAGCACGTCGGCGCCGAGATTCTCAGCTCGATGCTGGTCGCCGAGGGTGGAGGCCTGCACGTCGACGGCTCCGGCACCGTTCTCCTGACCGACACCGTTCAACTCGACCCTCGACGCAACCCGTACGCCGACAGGGCGCGGGTAGAGGCGGAGATGAATCGCACGATCGGCTCGACGCAGGCCATCTGGCTGTCTCGGGGGCTCACCCGTGACTACGACGAGCTAGGCACCAATGGCCACGTCGATATCGTGGCGACCTTCGCGTCGCCCGACCGGGTCCTGCTGCACGCCCAACAGGACCCCGCACACCCTGACGCCGAGGTGAGCGATCTGCTGCGCGGCGAACTCGAGCGGGCGTTCGCGAGTCTGGGCCGCTCCGTCGAGATCACCGACCTTCCCGCGCCCACGGCGCTCCGCGACGATGTCGACTTCGTCGATTGGAGTTACGTCAACCACCTCGTCGTCAACGGAGGTGTCATCGCCTGCGGCTTCGGCGAGGAACAGGCCGACGCCCGCGCTCGCGGCATCCTCTCCGACGCCTACCCCGGTCGCACGGTCGTCACTGTCGACGCCCGCGAGCTCTTCGCCCGCGGTGGAGGCATCCACTGCATCACCCAGCAGCAGCCCGCAGTGTCTTCGATCGACTGAGCCACCGGTCGTGGGCGCCCCGACCCGAGGCCGACGCCGAACAGATCACTCCGCGCTGATCGACTCCGGTCGGGCGAGCATCAGAATGCGGCGCAGATGCATCGCGGTGAGGACGCCCGGCCCCATGGATCGGCCCTGCTGCAGAGTGCGGTCGTCGACCGTCTCGAGCAGGTGTCGCACGGCTCGAGCAGCCTCGGCCCGCAGGCGATGCGCCTGGGCGCCGTCGTCCGCGCCGACGGGGAGCGCATCGGCTACCGCGCGGCAGGCCGCCGTCAGCGGTTTCGGGAGCGCAGGGTCCAGGTCGAGGGCTGCCGGGCCGTCCCAGATTGTGTCGGCGATGGTGACCGAGATGTCTCGGATGTGATGCGCGATCGTGTCCAGAGCGTCCATCTCGGCCCAGACGTCTCTCGGATCGGCGCGACGAAGCAGCGCTCGCGGGTTGCCGCGACGGCTGTCGTCCGCCTCCAGCAGGGCGACACGGATCTCCCGGGTCGTGTCGGCGAGGGATGCCGCGTCGCCGGCCCAGCCGTCTCGCTCGGGCGGCCAGGACGCCGAGACGGCGTCGCCGATGTCACGCAGATGCGAGGAGAGCTGAGCGCGAAACGCGTCGACGCGCGCAGAGGCCTGAGCGGTGAGCGGCGCGGGAGCGATCAGCACGTTGACCAGAAGGCCGATCGTCACCCCCACCGCCGTCTGCACCAGGTAGCCGAGCGAGTAGTCGTCGGCCTTCTGCCCGCCGATGATGAGAACGAACAGGGCGGCCATGGGAACGTACTCGCGCCCCGCGCCGAACCATCCGGTTCCGGAGACCAGCACGGCGACGCCGACCACGGCCGGGATGCTCCACCATGTCGGGCCCACCGTCAGAATGACGAGTGTCGCGAGCCCGATGCCGGCGGCCAGACCGAGGATGGTCTGCAGCCCCGATCGCACCGACCCCATCAGCGTCGGGTACATGCTGATCAGCGCGCCGAGCGGGGCGTAGTAGGGATAGTCGTTGACGACACCGGGCATATGAGGCGCCACCAGCCAGGCGATGCCCACCGCCAAGGCCGTCTTGGCCACGAGAAGAAGTCGCGCGGGCGCGGTTGCCTGGCGGGTCGCCGTGCGGATGGCGGACGCCCAGGTGCGCCATCGGCCGTTCGGCGCGGTGTCGGTCATGATGGTCGACTCCTTCCAGCACAGGTTCGGCACGCGAAGCCGGGGCAACGCGCAGTCCGCAGACGACGAAAGCCCTGACAAGAATTGCTTCTCATCAGGGCTTATCTGTCGGGCTGACAGGATTTGAACCTGCGACCCCTTGACCCCCAGTCAAGTGCGCTACCAAGCTGCGCCACAGCCCGTGGCTTGTTGCCCGCGAAGACAACTTGTCCATATTAGCCTGACTTTCACCCTCCCGCGAACACAGCGGCCCGTCCGAGGAATCGGACGCAATTCACGGACTTTCGGCGTACCGTGAAGAGAACGCGCCGTGGTGTTCGACTCCGACGCTCGCTTCACCCGAAAGGTGGCACGCCATGCCTCGCACCTGGCACCGTTGGATCCCCGCAGCAGCAGCTCCCGTCGTGGTGGGCGCCGTCGTCCTGGGCGGAGTCTTCGCAAGCAGTGCGTCCGCCGATCCGGCGGACAAGACGCCGCAGCAGGTTCTCGAGCTCGCCGCCTCGAGCACGGTGGAGACGTTCTCGGGCACGATCGAGCAGTCGTCGAACCTCGGCCTGCCCGACGCATCCGGGCTCGGCGGCGCCGGCTCGTCTGGAGCATCCGACGACAGCGAACTCTCCTCAGCACTCGAGTTGCTCACCGCCTCGCACACGCTGCGTGTCTACGTCGACGGCCCCACCAAGAGCCGGGTGCAGATCCTTGACGACATGGCGGAGCGCGACGCGATCCGCAATGGCGACGATCTCTGGCTCTACGACTCGAGTGACGCCTCGGCCGCGCATTCCACTCTGCCGGCCGACACATCCACGTCGCCCGAGACGCCCTCAGAAGAGCTCACCCCCGCAGAACTCGCCACGAGATTCCTCGACGCGGTCGACCCGAGCACCGATGTCACGGTCGGAGATCCGGTGAAGGTCGCCGGCCGCGCCGCCTACGACCTGATCCTCACCCCCGACAGCTCGGCGACTCTCGTCTCGCGCGTCGACATCGCCGTCGATGCCGACACCGGGCTTCCGCTCAGCGTCGACGTCTTCGCGCAGGGCTCGTCCGACCCGGCATTCCGCGTAGCTTTCAGCTCGCTCTCGCTCGATACTCCTTCTGCCGACCTGTTCGACTTCACTCCCCCGGCCGGCACCGATGTCGCAGAGAAGACGCTCCCGAGCCGCGATGAGGCGGCCTCACACGATGGCGCCACACCGGATGCCGGTTCGCACCCGCAGCCGACCGTCACGGGAACGGGATGGGACACCATCGTCGAACTGCCCGCGACAGCCGGTGCACCCGCGCCGAGCGACTCGTCGATGCTGTCCCAGCTGCTGACTCCGGTCGAGGGCGGTCGCGTGCTGCAGACCACGCTGCTCACCGTGCTCATCACCGATGACGGCCGCGTTCTCGCCGGCGCAGTGCCGGTCGACAGCCTCCTGGCTGCAGCCGCGCAGTGACCTCACGTTCCATCGCGAACCCGTCTGAGCTCGCGATCGAGACCACAGCGCTGACCAAGCGGTTCGGGCGTCAGACGGTGGTCGACGACCTGGCGCTGTCGGTTCCTCGTGGGTCGGTCTTCGGCTTTCTCGGTCCGAACGGCTCGGGCAAGACCACGACGATCCGCATGCTGCTCGGCCTGGCCCAGGCCAGCGCCGGCGACATCTCTCTGCTGGGCGAGCGCATGCCGCAGCGATTAGGAGCAGTGCTGCCGCAGGTCGGTGCCCTGATCGAAGGTCCGGGCTTCTACCCGTTTCTCTCCGGTGCGGCCAATCTGCGTCGTCTGGATTCCGCAGACGGTTTCGCCCCGAGTCGAACGCGCTCCGATCGCGTCGCTCGGGCCCTCGAGAGGGTCGGATTGAGCCACGCCGCCGACAAGAAGGTGAAGGCGTATTCACTCGGAATGAAGCAGCGCTTGGGAATCGCCAACGCACTCCTCGCCCCGCGCGATCTGATCGTGCTCGACGAACCGACCAATGGGCTCGACCCGCAGGGCACCCGCGAGGTGCGCAGTCTCATCCGGTCGCTCGCCGACGAGGGAACGACGGTCTTCGTGTCGAGCCACCTGCTGGCCGAGATCGAGCAGATGTGCACCCATGCCGCGGTCATGCGTGCGGGCCGACTCATGGCGCAGGGAACGCTCGATGAGCTGCGCTCGGCCGGCACGACCCGCGTGAGCGTGACGACGCCCGATGCCGAGGCCGCCGCCCGAGTCCTGCTCGCGCTGGGGCTCGACACCGGGCATCCGGATGCGTCGGGCCCGGTCGCTGGATCAACCGTCGGCCCCGCTTCGACAGCGTTGCCAGGCACCGTCGTCACTGCCACGCTGCCCGAGGCCGTCGCACCGGAGGACATCGTCGCCGCGCTGGTCGCCGCGCAGGTGCGCGTGCGCGGCTTCAGCGTCGATCACGCGTCGCTCGAAGACCTCTTCGTGGCGCTGACCGGCGAGGGATTCGATGTCGTCCAATAACGGTGCTGTAGCCGCCCGACGAGGCGTCGCAGAGCGCCGAGCCCGCCGTAGCCTCGGCCTGGGCTTTCTCGCCTCCGAGCTGGCCGTGCTGTTTCGCCGCCGACGCACGTGGGCGATGCTGCTCGCTCTCGCTGCAGTTCCCGTTCTCATCGCCGTCGCGGTGCGTCTCTCGTCGTCGGGATCGAGCGGCCGCGGGCCGGCCTTCATCGACAGCATCACGCAGAACGGCCTCTTCGTCGGAATCGCCGGGCTCACGATCGCCATCCCGCTCTTTCTGCCTCTGACGGTCGGTGTGGTGTCTGGAGACTCGATCGCGGGCGAGGCCAACACGGCGACGCTGCGCTATCTGCTGGTGTCGCCCGTCGGGCGCATCCGGCTGCTCGTGGTGAAGTATCTGGCGGCCGCCGTCTTCTGTCTTGCGGCGACGCTTACTCTGGCTGTCGCGGGCATTCTCATCGGAATCGCGCTCTTTCCGGTCGGACCGGTGACGCTGTTGTCGGGAGATACCGTGAGCATCGGCGACTCCCTCGTGCGATCGTTGCTCATCGCCCTCTACGCGACGGTGTCGCTGCTGGGGCTCTCGGCGATCGGCCTGTTCATCTCGACTCTCACCGACGCGCCAGTGGGAGCGATGGCCGCCACGGTCGTGCTCTCGATCGTGGCCCAGGTACTGGACTCGCTCTCCCAGACCGCGTGGCTGCATCCGTGGCTCTTCAGTCACTACTGGCTGAACTTCGCCGACATGCTGCGTCAACCCATCGAGTGGTCGTCGTTCGGTCAGAACGCGCTGCTGCAGCTCGGCTACGTCGTCGTCGTCGGAGCGCTCGCCTACGGGCGATTCTCGAGCAAAGACATCCTGTCTTAGCGGTTCGTCCGCCGACGTGAGACCGCGGCGGCGATCAGGCGCCAGCCCAGCAAGAAGACAGCGAGCACGATGGCCGTCACGATCACGAACGACACGGCGACCCCCTGCTCGCTGATGGCGCGCAGGGCCACACCGACGACCGCGGTGGATGCCCAGATCACGACGCCGGGATACGTCACGCCTCGTGGGAATCGCCAGGCGCGGGTGACGAGCCAGCCGATCGCGAGGCCGACGACGAATGGCCACGCGGTGTTCAGGCTTCCGACAACAGAGAAACCCTCGTCGTGGCTGCCTCGACCGATGAGAACGAAGACGAGCACGAGAACGAGATCCGCAACGCCCGCCAGAGCAACGATCATGGGAGCACCTGCTGGTCTATTCACACGATCAGTCTACGAAGCGACCGAGTGCTCGTTCGTCTTCGCCGGTCGCATCATGGCGGCAGGCGCGGCGTCGCGTAATCCCGGAATGAGGCCGAGCTCGTGAAAACCGTTGCGCCGATAGAGGGCGCGGTTCTTCTCCGTCGACGACTCGAGATAGGCGGGGTGCCCGGAGGCATCGGCACGAGCGAGTCCATACGCGAGCAGCGCAGAGCCGACTCCGCGCCCGCGGGCCGACACAGACACGCCGATCTCGCCCAAGTACCAGTGCTGCATACCGGGGCGACACGTGCGGAGTGCATGCAACATCACGGCACCATTCACCAGGCCGAGCAATCCAAGGGCACGAACAAACCGTGGCAACTGTAGCGGAAAAAGCGTAAGCGACCCCGCGCACGGCGATTCCCAGACCGCCACGCCCAGCACGTCGCCCGTCGCGTCGGTGGCGACGTCCACCGTGCCGTGCTTCAGCGGACCGCTGAGCATCATCGCCTCGAACAGACTCCTGAGCCGACGTTCGCGCTCGGGGCCAGGCCCCGGAGGAAGAATGCTTTTCATCACGGGGTCGTCCACGAAGGCTGCGGCGAGAACACGGCCGGCGCTCGCAATGTGATGAGCCTCTGCGCGACTGACGGTGACGCTCAGGTCAGAGGGAGGGATAACGGTAGTCGACGAGGAAGGTGTGGTCATGCAACGACGCTAGCGTCTTGATTTGGCCACTTGGCCAAATCAGGACGAGTGTGTAGGTTTCTTCCATGACTTCCCCAGAATCGACGCGGCGTTCCTATGAGTCGATCCAGGCGAGGCGCACTCAACTGCTGCAAGCGGCCGTCAGGGTCATGGGACGCATCGGAGTGGCCGCGGCATCGACAAGGGCCATCACGGCGGAGGCGGGGTTGCCCCACGGCTCGTTTCACTACTGCTTCGGCACCAAGGAGAAGCTGCTCGAAGAGCTCTTCAGACTCGAGGTGAACGACGTCGCCACGCAGCTCGCTTCTCACCTTCCGACATCAGGAACACTGCGCGAGAGCCTCGAGCTCACCCTCAGAGCAGAACTCGACAGGGTGAAGCGAGACCCCGACAGACAACGCGTGATGCTCGATCTCACCGCCACAGCACACAGCATGCCGGCCCTCGCACAGCTTCCGGGCTGGGAGCATGATCGCTACCTGCAGATCGTTCGCGAAAACCTCGTTCCCTGGGTCGGAACGCATGATCACCGGGCAGAACGGTTGGCCGTTCTCGTCGTGGCCGGCATGCGGGGAATCATCGCGGCGTGGCTGGCGCGGGGGACGCATGACGACGGAGACGAAGCAGAACGCAGCATTCACGATCTCGCGCTCGCACTGGCGCTCTTCGAAGGCGACGCGTCGCCCACCGGTTACTGACCCCGCACGCGCAAACGCCGCCACCCGAATCGAATCGGGTGACGGCGTCGGGGCCTGACGGCTAGCGCTTGCGCTTCTCACGCACGCGCATGCTGACGATGATCGGCGATCCTTCGAAGCCGTAGACCTCGCGCAGTCGGCGCTGGATGTAGCGACGGTAGCCCGGGTCGAGGAACCCCGTCGTGAACAGCACGAATGTCGGCGGGCGACTCGACGCCTGCGTTCCGAACAGGATGCGGGGCTGTTTTCCACCGCGCACGGGGTGCGGGTGGGCCGAGGTGAGCTCAGCGAGGAACGCGTTGAACTTGCCCGTCGGGAGGCGCGTGTCCCACGAGTCGAGCGCGAGCTCGAGGGCGGGGACGAGCTTCTCGAGGTGACGACCGGTCTTGGCCGACATGTTGACGCGGGGAGCCCACGACACGTGCGCCAGATCCTGTTCGATCTCACGCTCGAGGTAGCGACGACGTTCGTCGTCGAGCATGTCCCACTTGTTGAAGGCGAGCACCAGTGCGCGGCCGGACTCGAGGACGAGGTCGATGATCCGCACATCCTGCTCGCTGATGGGCTCGGTCACATCGATCATCACGACAGCGACTTCGGCCTTCTCGAGCGCCGCCGAGGTGCGCAGCGACGCGTAGAAGTCGGCACCCTGCTGCAGGTGCACCCGACGGCGGATGCCGGCGGTGTCGACGAAACGCCAGATGCGCCCGGCGATCTCGACCTGCTCGTCGACCGGGTCGCGCGTGGTTCCGGCGAGCTCGTTGACGACGACGCGCTCCTCGCCGGCGGCCTTGTTCAGTAGCGACGATTTGCCCACGTTGGGGCGACCGAGAATGGCCACACGACGCGGGCCGCCGACCTCCTGCTTCGCGACGGCGGAGACCTGAGGCAGGTCTTTCATGATGATGTCGAGCAGGTCGGCGACACCGCGACCGTGCAGAGCCGACACGGGGTACGGCTCTCCGAGGCCCAGCGACCACAGCACAGAGGCGTTGGGTTCCTGGCGCAGGTCGTCGACCTTATTCGCAGCGAGATAGACCGGCTTCTTCGCCTTGCGTAGCAGGCGGACGACGTGCTCGTCGGTCGACGTGGCACCGACGTTCGCGTCGACGACGAAGAGAACGGCGTCGGCCAGGTCGATCGCGATCTCGGCCTGCATGGCCACGGACGCGTTGATGCCCTTGGCGTCGGGTTCCCAGCCGCCCGTGTCGACGATCGTGAAGAAGCGGTCGGCCCACTCCGCCTTGTACGAGACGCGGTCGCGCGTGACACCGGGGGTGTCCTCGACCACGGCCTCGCGGCGTCCGAGGATGCGGTTCACGAGCGCGGACTTGCCGACGTTCGGCCGTCCCACGATCGCGAGCACAGGCAGCGCCGGCAGGTAGGTGATGGCGTCGGGGTCGTCGGTGGCGGCCTCGAGGATCTCGAGGTCGTCGTCATCGAGGTCGAAGTCGGCGAGACCCGCGCGCAGCGTCTCGGTGCGCGCCGAGATCAGCTCGTCGTCGAGGGTGCCGAGCCTGTCGAGCAGGGTCGGATCGGTGCCCTCGAAGTCGTCTTCGGAGTCGGTCATCGGGCTGGACGGGTTGGGAGCCTTTTTATCGGCCATGCGAGATCCTCGCTGTTTGAGTGTGGACGATCTCGACCACCGCGTGAACGGTCTGGTCGAAGTCGAGTTCGGTTGAATCGAGGGTGAGAACACCATCGGCGGCGTTCATGAAATCGACGACTCGGGAGTCGGCCTGATCTCTGGACCGGAGCTGTTCACCCACGACGGCAGCACTCTGATCGGTCAGTTCCTTGGAACGCCTCGCCATTCTAGCCTCTTCTGACGCCGTCAGCAGGATTCTGACGGGCGCATCCGACGCGACCACCGTTGTGATGTCGCGACCCTCGACCACGATCCCGGGATTCGGGGTCGCACGGATGATGTGCCGGAACAGAGCCGTGAGCCCCGCCCGCACCTCGGGAACCTTCGAGATATGGCGCACGGCGTTCGTCACCCGCGGTTCCCGGATGGCGTCGGTGACGTCGATCTCGCCTACCCGTACGAAGTAGTCGTCGGGCTCCGTGCCGATGTCGAGGTCGAACGTCTTCTGCGCCTCGATGGCGGCGGCCGGGTCCTCGAGGTCGATGCCGCGCTCCAGCAGACTCCAGGCCAGGGCGCGGTAGCAGGCACCCGAGTCGAGGTAGGCGTATCCGAGTGCGGCGGCGGCGGCCTTGCTCACACTCGACTTGCCGCTGCCGGCCGGGCCGTCGACGGCGACGACGAACGTCGTGCTCTCGTTGACATCGGCATTCTCGTGCTGCGTGTTCGTACGATCTGGCATCGTCATCCTGCAATCCTCCAGCCGCGTTGCGACAGTTCATCGGTGAGGCGCTGCACCGCTTCGGGCAGCACCGAGATCTCGGCGAGGCCGATCTGCGCTCCGGGCGAGTGCTCGAGGCGCAGATCCTCGAGGTTCACGTTCGCCTCGCCGATCTCCAGGAACAGCCTCGCCAGTTCGCCCGGCTTGTCGTCGACCATCACCACGAGCGACGAGTATCGCCGGTCGAGACCGTGCTTGCCCGGAATGCGAGCGACTCCCACGTTGCCTCCGGCGAGCTCCTCGTTGATGCGGCGCCGCGACGCGCCCTGCGAGGGGTGCTCGAGGGCGTCGATGAAGCGGTCGAGGTCGGCACGGAAGTCGCGCAGCACGTCGAGCACGGGGCCCGCGTTGGCGCCGAGGATCTGCACCCAGAGCTCGGGATCGCTTGCTGCGATCCGCGTCACGTCGCGCAGGCCCTGCCCCGCGAGATTCACTGCGGCGTCGGGCGCATCGGAGAGTCTGCGGGCCATCACGCTCGAGATCACCTGGGGAACGTGCGATACCAGAGCGACCGATGCGTCGTGCTGCTCGGGACTCATCTCGACCAGGGTGGCACCGAGATCGAGGATCAGGTCGTCGAGCAGCGCCGCCCGCTGGTAAGACACTCCCCCGTGATCGGCGACCACCCAGGGCCGCCCGAGGAACAGATCGGCCCGACCCGACAGCGGGCCGCCCCGCTCGCGTCCGGCGAGCGGGTGCGAGCCGATGTACCGCGAGACGTCGGCTCCGGATGCACGCAGCTCCTCGAGCGGCGCGAGTTTGACGCTGGCGACGTCGGTCACGAGAGCGTCGGGGTAGGCGAGGAGTTCCGCCGCGATGATCTGCGCGGTCACGTCGGGTGGAACGCAGACGACGATGATCCGGGGCGCATCGTCGGCACGGGCACCGCGACCGGCTCCATAGTCGATGGCGATGCTGAGGTTCGTCGGAGACGCGTCGGCGAGGATCACGTCGACGCCCCGGGCGCGCAGCCCGAGGCCGATACTGGTGCCGAGCAGTCCGACGCCGACGACGCGGACCTGGCCGTCGAGGCGCGATTCGACCATGGTCTACTCCCCCGATTCCGGCGACGCAGCGGGCGGGATCGAGTCGTTGGAGCGTGACAGGGTGAGGATCTGGCCCAACTCTGCACCGCTGAGCTCCCTCATCGCCCCGGATCGGAGGTTGCCGAGGTGAAGGGGGCCGAACGAGCGCCGAACGAGGTCGACCACAGGGTGACCGACCTCTTTGAGCATGCGCCGCACGATCCGGTTGCGACCGGAGTGCAACGTGATCTCGATCAGACTGAACCCGTTCGAGGTCTCGAGCAATCGCGCCTTGTCGGCCGCGATCGGGCCATCCTCCAGCTCGAGACCGCTCGTCAGTCGTTGCACCGTCTGCGGCGTCATGGCCCCGCGGACCTTGGCGATGTAGGTCTTCATCACGCCGAACGAGGGATGGGCGAGAACATGCGCAAGATCACCGTCGTTGGTGAGGATCAGCAGACCAGACGTCTCGGCATCGAGGCGGCCCACGTTGAACAGTCGCTCCTCGTACTGCTCTGTGAACTCGCGCAGATCCGGCCGGCCGTTCTCGTCGGCGAGGCTCGACACGACCCCGACGGGCTTGTTGAGCATGACGTAGCGCTTCGACTGATCGAGCTGGATGGCGACATTGTCGACGGCCAGCTTGTCGACGGCCGGATCGATCCGTCGCCCCGGCTCGCGCACGACCTGGCCGTTCACCCGCACACGGCCGGCGGCGATCAGCTCCTCGGAGGCGCGACGCGAGGCCACTCCGGCAGCCGCCATCACCTTCTGCAGACGGATGCCCGTCTCGTCGGGTGTGGCGGGCGCCTGTGCATCGTCAAAGTCGTTCATCAAAGCCTTCCGCGCCGTCTGCGAGCAGCGGCGAAATCGGTGGGAGTTCATCGAGGGAGTTGAGGCCCAACTGGGTGAGCACGAGATCGGTCGTGCCGTAGAGGATCGCGTGCGTCTCGGCATCGGTCGAGACCTCGGTGATGAGCCCTCTGCCGAGCAGGGTTCGCACGACGGAATCGACATTCACCGCACGGATCGAGGCGATGGACCCGCGAGAGATCGGCTGTTTGTAAGCGATCACGGCAAGAGTCTCGAGGGCGGCCTGACTCAGCCGTGACGGGTTCTGCGTCGAGACGAAGTCGGTGACCACGTAGTCGTAATCGGCGCGGACGTAGAGCCGCCACCCGCCACCGACCTCGCGCAACTCGAAGCCACGCCGGATCGATCCGCCCACGCCGTCGAAATCATCGACGAGTCGTTCGATGGCCTGCCGCACGACGGCTACGGGGCGTGAGACCACCGTGGCGAGAGCGACGAGGCTCTGCGGCTCGTCGGCGACCATGAGGATTGCCTCGAGCGCGCGGTCGACATCGGCGACCACGACGGGCGCGGGCGCGGCAGGGTCGTCGGCGGCGGGGAGGTCCTCGATCGAGGTGTCAGTTGTCATAGTCCGCTCCCAGATTAGAGAGGTTCTCCTCGGTCCACGACTCGGCCGTCCAGCTGAGCGTGAGTTCTCCGAGCGGCTCGATCTGCTCGAACGAGATCGACGCGTGCCGATAGAGCTCGAGTACCGCGAGGAACCGGGCGATCACGACACCCTTCTCGGCGATGCCGGCGATGAGCTGACGGAACGACACCGGGCCCGCGCTCGAACGCAGCAGGGTCACGACGTGGGCCGCCTGTTCCCGGATGCTCACCAGCGGCGCGTGCAGATGCTCCAGTCCCACGGTCGGAATCTCGCGCGGGGAAAGTGCCAGGGCAGCAAGCGCGGCGAAGTCGTCCGGCGTCAACGTCCACACGAGTTCCGGGGTCTGTTGACGGTATTTCTCTTCCAGTCGCACCTGACGCACGTGTCGGGTCGACTCAGCGTCGAAGCTCTCGCCGAACCACTCGGCGACCTGCTTGAACGCTCGGTATTGCAACAGACGGGCGAAGAGAAGGTCGCGGGCCTCGAGGAGCGCGACGTCCTCAGCGTCGACCAGTTCGCCCTGCGGCAGCAGACCGACGATCTTCAGATCGAGCAGAGTGGCGGCCACGACGAGAAACTCCGAGGCACGATCGAGTTCTTCGGCGGAGTCGAGACCTCGGAGGAAGCCGATGAACTCGTCGGTGACCTTGCTCAGCGCGATATCGGTGATATCGAGCTCGTGCTTCGAGATGAGCGACAGGAGCAGGTCGAACGGACCCTCGAAGTTCTCGAGGCGGAGTTGGAACGCGGGCGCGTTCTCGCCCGCGTAGAGGTCTGGGCTAGGCGACCGCGCCACGCGCGACCAGTTCTCGGGCCAGTTGCTTGTACGCCTTCGCCGCGGAGTGCTCCGGTGCGAACTGAGTGATGGGACGGCCGGCGACGGACGCGTCGGGGAACTTGACCGTGCGACCGATCACGGTTTCGAGTACGGCGTCACCGAACGCATCCACGACTCGCTCGAGCACCTCGCGCGAGTGGAGCGTGCGCGGGTCGTACATCGTCGCGAGGATGCCGTCGAGCTCGATGGCCGGATTGAGCCTGTCGCGCACCTTGTCGATGGTCTCGACGAGAAGCGCGACACCGCGGAGGGCGAAGAACTCGCACTCGAGGGGAATGAACACACCGTGGCTCGCGGTCAGGGCATTGATCGTCAACAACCCGAGCGATGGCTGGCAGTCGATGAGGATCACGTCGTAGTCGGCGCTGACTTTTCGCAGAACCCGAGCCAGGATCGTCTCTCGTGCGACCTCGTTCACGAGGTGCACCTCGGCGGCCGACAGGTCGATGTTCGCGGGGATCACATCGAGTCCCTCGACCGAGGTGTGCTGGATCGCGGCGGACGGATCCTTGGCGCTTCCGAGCAGGAGGTCGTAGATGGTCAGCGCGTCGTGCGTGTTCACGTTGAGGCCGGCCGACAGAGCACCCTGCGGGTCGAAATCGATGGCGAGAACCCGGCGGCCGTAGCCCGCGAGCGTCGCACCGAGATTGATGGTGGTCGTCGTCTTGCCGACTCCACCCTTCTGGTTGCAGAGGGAGATGATTCGAGCGGGGCCGTGCGACTTGAGCGGTGCAGGATCTGCGAACTCGCGCAGGGGTCGCCCCGTGGGGCCGAACTTCGGTGTCTCGAGTCCCGGAAGCTCGGACCGACCGGTGTTCTTAGTGCCCGCCACGAACGCTGCTCCCATTCCTCCCGGCAAGTGTCACCGGAACGAACTCAACTGTACCGGCCCTGCGACGCCCGGCCGTGTAGGCGGCTCAGCGCGCCCGCGGGTGAGCCGTCACGTACATGTCCCGCAGCGTGTCGGCGGTGACCAGAGTGTAGAGCTGTGTCGTGGCCACAGACGAGTGGCCGAGCAGGTCTTGCACCACGCGCACGTCAGCCCCGCCCTGCAATAAATGGGTTGCAAAAGAGTGTCGAAAGGTGTGCGGCGAGACGTGTGCTTCGAGTCCCGCACGGCGGGCGACGGACTGGATCACCAGCCATGCCCCCTGGCGTGACAGCCGCTGGCCGCGCTGGCCGAGGAAGAGTCCCGGTGTGGCCCGACCACGGGCCGACAGCACCGGTCGCGCCCGCACGAGATAGGCATCCACCGCCTCGCGAGCGAAGCTGCCCACCGGAACGACCCGCTGCTTGCTGCCCTTGCCGATCAGACGAACGATCTCGGCGTCGTCCATCACGTCGTCGACGTTGAGCCCCACGGCCTCCGACACGCGGGCGCCGGTGGCATAGAGCATCTCGAGCAGGGCACGGTCGCGGAGGGCTAGCACATCGTCTCCGGTGACGGCGCCGAGGAGGGTGCTCATCTGGTCGATCGTGATGGCCTTCGGGAGCCTGCTGGCGAGTTTCGGCGGCTTGATCTCCCGCGCTGCATCACTCTCGACGGCCCCCTCATCGGCGAGATGTCGATGGAAGCCGCGCACAGACGAGAGCACGCGCGCGACGCTCGAGGCCGCGAGGGGTGCCGGCGGAGTCTCGTCCTGCCTCTCGACGGTGCGCAGCGACCCAGCGAACAGACCGATCTGCGCCGGGGTGATGAGCCGGGCATCCGACACGCCCTGAGCCGCGAGCCAATCGGTGTAGCGGCCGAGGTCTCGGCGGTAGGCCGCGAGCGTGTTGACCGACAGCCCGCGTTCGATCGTCAGGTGACGCAGGTACTCGTTCACCTGCGGCTCGAGAGCCATGCGCTACGACGACTGCCGAAAGCTGCGCAGCGCCTCCCGCTGAGGCCATGGCGCGTCCGCAGGGGCCAGGGTCGACCATCCGCGAGACCGAGCGACGAACGCCGCGTAGACGGCCACGACCAGAGAAGGGTTCTGCACACGCCGGGCCACGACCGCGTCGAGGGCCTCGTCGAGAGGCACCCACCGCTTCTCGATGTCGGCTTCTTCGTCTTCGCGCGCGAAGGCGTCGGTGTCGGTGACGCCACGGGCGAGGTACACGCGGATCGCCTCGTTGTTTCCCCCGGGGGTCGTCACGTAGTCGCTCAGCACACTCCACGAGTCTGCGGAGAGGTCGACCTCCTCGGCCAGCTCGCGCTTCGCCGCCTCGAGCGGATCCTCGTCGGCGACGTCGAGCAGGCCCGCGGGAATCTCCCACTCGCGGGAACGGATGGGATGCCTGTACTGCTTGATGAGGAGCACCCGATCCTCGTCGTCTACGGCGAGAACGGAGACTGCTCCCGTGTGATCGACGAATTCGCGGGTGATCTGATCGCCGTTGTAGTCGAACGTCTCGCGCCGCACATCCCAGATGGCACCCTCGAAGACGACCTCACTCGAGACGATCGGGAGGTCGATGCGCTCATCGGCGAGCTCGTCGACGGGCAGCTTCTCAGACACCGGACACTACCCCGTCGACCTCGCCGATGGACGCAGCCTCGTCTTGAGAGAAGAGGCTGGATGCCTCGTGCCGCTCGAGCGCGGCCTCGACGAGTCCACGGAAGAGCGGGTGCGGGTCGCTGGGCCGGCTGCGCAGTTCGGGATGCGCCTGGGTGGCGACGTAGAACGGGTGCACCGTGCGCGGAAGCTCGACATACTCGACCAGCGAGTCGTCGGGCGACGTTCCGCTGAACCACAGACCCGCATCCGCGATCTGCGAGCGGTAGTGGTTGTTGACCTCGTAGCGGTGACGGTGTCGCTCGCTGGCCACCGGAGCCCCGTAGAGCGCCTCGACGATAGAGCCTTCGGCGAGCTTGGCCTCGTAGAGCCCCAGTCGCATCGTGCCGCCCAGGTCTCCCCCGGCGATGATGTCGACCTGCTCCGCCATCGTGGCGATGACGGGGAACTCTGTGTCGGGATCGAACTCGCTCGACGACGCACCCTCGAGGCCGGCCTCGTGCCGGGCGTACTCGATGACCATGCACTGCAGGCCGAGGCAGAGGCCGAGTGTCGGGATGCCGTTCTCGCGGGCAAAGCGGAGCGCACCGAGCTTGCCCTCGATGCCCCGCACGCCGAATCCGCCGGGAACACAGATTCCGTCGACCTCCGAGAGTTCGCGCGCGGCACCCTCCGGAGTCTCGCAGTTGTCCGACGGGATCCACTTGATCGCGACCTTCGTCTTGTGCGCGAACCCGCCGGCCTTCAGCGCCTCGGTGACCGAGAGGTATGCGTCGGGCAGGTCGATGTACTTGCCGACCAGGCCGATCGTCACATCGTGCTTCGGCTCGTGCACGGCGGTGAGCAGAGGCGACCAGCGAGACCAGTCGACGTCTCCGGCACCCTGAGTGAGGTCGAGGCTGTCGATGATGTAGGCGTCGAGACCCTGGTTGTGCAGCATCGTGGGGATGTCGTAGATGCTGGGCACGTCGACGGCATTCACGACGGCCGCCTCGTCGACGTCGCACATCAGCGCGATCTTGCGCTTGTTCGACTCGGAGACGGGGCGATCGCTGCGCAGCACGAGCGCATCGGGCTGGATGCCGATCGAGCGCAGAGCGGCAACGGAGTGCTGCGTCGGCTTCGTCTTCTGCTCGCCGGATGCGCCCATGTAGGGCACCAGCGAGACGTGCACGAAGAAGACGTTCTTACGACCGAGCTCGTGTCGCACCTGACGGGCCGACTCGATGAACGGCTGGCTCTCGATGTCGCCGACCGTGCCCCCGATCTCCGTGATGATCACGTCGGGACGCGGTGAACCGTCGGCCGGCTGCTCGGCCTGGAGCCGCATCCGGCGCTTGATCTCGTCGGTGATGTGCGGGATGACCTGCACCGTGTCGCCGAGGTACTCGCCGCGGCGTTCCTTGGCGATGACCGTCGAATAGATCTGACCGGTCGTCACGTTGGCGGCCTGGTCGAGGTTGATGTCGAGGAAGCGCTCGTAGTGCCCGATGTCGAGGTCGGTCTCGGCGCCGTCGTCGGTCACGAAGACCTCGCCGTGCTGGAACGGGTTCATGGTGCCCGGATCGACGTTCAGATACGGGTCGAGCTTCTGCATCACGACGTGCAGTCCGCGTGCGGTGAGGAGATTGCCGAGACTGGCGGCCGTGAGGCCTTTGCCGAGACTGGAAACCACACCGCCGGTGACGAAGATGTGCTTCGTCGGGGTGTTCGAGGTCGAGGGGAGGCCGGTCACCGGAGTGCCCGCCTGGGATGCCATCGACGAGCCGGAAAGGACCTGGGGATTTTGACCATCTGCCACGGAGTTTCATCCTAACAGTCGTGGTGGGCGGTGCGACCCGTGATTCTCGCCCGGCGGGTCCGCCGAGCGAGTAGAGCTATCCTGCTGCCGCGAGATCCAGCAGTTCGCGGGCGTGTTCGAGACCGCTCTTCGAGTCGGGAAGACCCGACAGCAGTCGCGCCATCTCGGCCGCCCTCGCATCGCCGTCGAGCTGGGTGACACTCGACGCGGTGACCGCGCCAGACGAGTCCTTGACGACGGTGAGGTGGTTCGTGGCGAATGCCGCGACCTGGGCGAGGTGGGTCACGACGATCACTTGAGAGGTCTTGGCGAGCAGCGCGAGTCGACGTCCGATCTCGATCGCGGCCGCTCCGCCGATGCCCGCATCGACCTCGTCGAAGACGAAGGTGGGCACGGGGTCGGTTGCAGCCAGAACCACCTCGATGGCGAGCATCACTCGCGAGAGCTCGCCGCCCGATGCACCCTTGGCCAGCGGTCGAGGAGCGCTGCCGCCGTGCGGTTGCAACAGGAACGTGATGGCGTCGGCTCCCGAGGCGCTCAGCTCGTCACGTGGCGAGACCTCGATGACGAGTCGCGCGGTGGGCATCGCAAGGGCGGCGAGTTCGTCGGTGACCCGCGCCGAGAGTTCGACGGCGGCCTCTGTGCGCGCGGCGGTGAGCTCCGCGGCGAGAGCGACAGACTGCGCATCGAGATCTTCGAGCTCTGCTCCGAGTTGCTCGATGCGATCCGAGTCGTTGTCGAGCTCGAGCAGACGCGGACCCGCCGACTCTCCGAAACGGATCACGTCGGCCAGCTCTGGGCCGTACTTTCGCGCGAGCACGGCGAGCGAGGCGCGACGCTGCTGAATGGAATCGAGTTCCGCGGCCGAGTCCGCATCGAGTGACGCGAGATAGCTGGAGAGCTGGGTGGAGACCTCGGCGACCAGGAAACCGGCGCTGGCCAGCGAGTCGACGATGGGGGCCAGGGCCGCATCGTGCGGAGCCACTCGCTCGAGCTGGCGACGCGCGCTGTCTAAGAGCCCGATGATGTCGGGATGAGAGTCGATGGCCTCGCTCGACACGAGGTCGCGGGATTCCTCGGCCGCGAGGCGCAGATCTTCGAGATTGGTGAGCTTCTCGGCGCGCTCCGCGAGTTCGACGTCTTCGCCGTCGATCGGGTCGACCTCGGCGATCTCGGCGAGAGCGACGCGCAGCCCATCGGCCTCGCGTGCGCGCTCATCGCGCTCGTCGACGAGCCGCGAGAGTTCGGCTCGAGCGGCACGGGCGCGACCGAACGCGTCGGCGTATCGAGCGGCGACGCCCGCGACGGCCTCGCCGGCGAACCGGTCGAGGGCGGCGCGCTGCTCGGTCGACGAGGTGAGTCTCATCTGGTCGGATTGACCGTGCACCACGATCAGATGCTCCCCGAGTTCGGCGAGGAGACTCGCGGGAGCACCCCGGCCACCGACGACGGCCCGGCTGCGCCCTTCGCTCGAGACGGTGCGCAACAGGATGAGCTCCGCCAGATCGTCGCCCTGAGGATCGAGGTCTCCCCCGGCATCCTGAACCCGCGTTGCGATGTCGCCCTGAGCAGGCACCAGCCACCGCCCCTCGACCGAAGCCTGTTTGCTTCCGCTTCGCACCGTTCCGGAGTCGGCGCGCGCGCCGAGCACGAGGCCGAGAGCCTGCACGACCATCGTCTTGCCCGCGCCGGTCTCGCCGGTCACGGCGGTGAAGCCCGCGCCGAGCGGCAGCACAGCATCGTCGATGACACCGAGGTCTCGAATGGAGATTTCGTTAATCACGGGAAACGGGGCCTCGCCATCCTGATACCGGCAGATTGAACTTGCCCACCAGACGATCGGAGAACGGCCCCAGGTGCAGGCGCGCCAGCCGCACGGGGGTGGGGGAACGGCGTACGACGACGCGGGCTCCGAGAGGCAGGTCGTGGGTTCTCCGGCCGTCGCACCACAGCACTCCGGTGCCCTGGGTTCGCGGAAGCACCTCGACGGCGAGAGCCGAATCCGGACCGACCACGAGCGGCCGCGCGAACAGCGCGTGCGGGCTCAGTGGAACCATCAGCAGCGCGTCGAGACTCGGCCAGACCACCGGTCCGCCGGCGGAGAAGGCGTACGCCGTGGATCCCGTCGGGGTCGACATGACAACGCCGTCGCATCCGAAGCTCGACAACGGTCTACCGTCGACCTCCATCACGACCTCGAGCATGCGTTCCCTGCTCGCCTTCTCGACGGTCGCCTCGTTCAGCGCCCACGTCTCGTAGACGACCTCGGAGTCGACCTTCACTCGCACGGACAGCGTCATGCGCTCCTCGACGTGGTAATCCAGCGCGAGGGCCCGCCTCACGGTCTCGGTGAGATCTTCTCGCTCGCTCTCGGCGAGAAAACCGACATGGCCCAGGTTGACACCGAGCAGAGGAACGGCAGACCCGCGCACGAGCTCGGCCGCGCGAAGAATGGTTCCGTCGCCGCCGAGCACGATGACGAGCTCAAGATCGGCCATGTCGACATCGACGCCGAGAACGGGCATGCCCGCGAGCTGCTCGGGGTACGCTCCGACGTCGTCGACCTCTTGGGGGGCGATCACGGCAGTGACACCGGCGTCACGCAGCTGAGCGCAGACCCGCACAGCGGCGTCGACCGAATCCTGGCGGCCCGTGTGCAGCACCACGAGGATGTTGCGCTGGTTCACCATTCTCAGACTCCCGTCATTCTGGTCACGCGATCCAACCATTCTGTCGGATTACGACCGACAACCGCGCTCAACCAGATCAGATACTCCTTGTTGCCAGCGGCCCCGACGATTGGGGAGGATGCGATTCCCGCCGTTCCGAGACCGAGATCGAAGGCGCTCCACAGCACCCGCGTCACAGCCTCGCCGCGAAGGCCGGCATTCTTGACGATGCCCTCCTTGATACCGGTGCGACCCACCTCGAACTGAGGCTTCACCAGAAGAACGAAGTCGGCATCGGGCGTCGCTACCGTCTGCAAGGCCGGCAGAACCGTGGTGAGCGAGATGAACGAGAGGTCTCCCACGACGAGCGAGGGCGCTTCGTCTACCCGAGCTGCCGCGGCGAGTGTCTCCGGCGTGGCGAAGCGCACATTGAAACCCTCGACGACGCGAACGCGCGGATCGTCGGCGACCACCGAGGCGAGCTGTCCGTGACCGACATCCAGAGCGATCACCTGCCGGGCCCCGCGCTCCATGAGGACCTGGGTGAAGCCGCCCGTCGATGCACCCGCGTCGAGCGCGAGCCGGCCGTCCACGACCACGTCGGGGAAGGCATCCAGAGCAGCGACGAGCTTGCCGGCCGCCCGACTCACATAGCCGTCGTCACCGTCGACGGAGAGCGCCTGGCCTTCTCGCACACGGAAAGACGCCTTGACCTGGGCCACTCCGTCGACTCGTACCAGGCCGGCCGTGATGAGCTGCGCGGCGTGCGTACGGCTCCGAGCGAGCCCGACAGCAGACAGAGCGGCGTCGAGTCGAGACTCAGTCATCGAGTAGGGCGTCCCCGCCCTCGAGCCGCACGCGCAACGCATCGTGCAGCTGCACGTACGCGTCGGCTCGGGCGTCGAGTGGTTGTTGTTCGATGACACGTACGCGCGAGAGGAGCGCGTTCGAGATCTCGGGTTCGGCGTCAGTCACAGCTTCTAGAGTACCGTCGCTGCATCGCTCAACCGGCGTAGAGCTCCTCGGGTACCTGCAGACCGTAGATGGCGCGTCCGGACTTCCAGATGACCGCGCACGCGGCCCGAAGCAGGTCGGTCGGATTGTCTCCGGCCGAGGCCACCACGACATCGTTGCCGCGGATGAGGACTGTAGCGCGATTGACCGTCGCTTTCTGCGAGTCCTTGGAGAAGGTCGTCTCGGGATAGGGCTCGAACAGGCCGCGCAGGTCGTCGAGTATGAACTGCGGCCTCTCGTCGGGCTTCGCCGACAGAAGCTGCTTGGCCTTATCGACGCCAGTGAGAACGTGCACCACGGGCATTCCCGCGCGGTTCGCTCCGATGATGTCCGTGTCGAGCCTGTCTCCGACGAAGAGAGGTGACACAGCATCGAAGCGGCGCTGGGCCTCCTCGAAGATCGGCACTTCGGGCTTGCCCGCGACCACAGGCAGTCGTCCGACCGCCGTGTGCACCGCAGACACGAGTGTGCCGTTGCCCGGGGCGATTCCGCCGGCCACGGGAATGGTCCAATCGGTGTTCGTCGCCACCCACGGGATGCCCCGGTGAAGTGCGAAACTCGCCTCCGCCAGCTGCTTCCACCCCACGTCGGGCGAGAAGCCCTGGATGACTGCGGCCGGCTGATCGGCGGCATCGCGCGTCACGCGGAACCCGGCTTTGCCGAGTTCGTCGATGAGGCCGTCGCCGCCGACGACGAGAATCAGGGAACCCGGTTCGACGAGGCCGGCCAGAAGCCTGACGGCGGCCTGCGGGCTGGTCACGACGTCGCTCGGCGAGACGTTCAACCCGAAGCTAGAAAGATGTTCTGCCACCTGGGTGTCGGTTCTCGACGCGTTGTTGGTCACGTAGCCCACCCGGGCTCCGGATGCCGAGACACGAGACAGCGCGTCGACCGCAAAGGGGATCGCTGTGGGCCCTTGATAGACGACACCGTCGAGATCCGCGAGGACCACGTCGACCCCGTCGAGAGGGGTTGCCACGCTACGAGTCCGACGGGCGAACAGGCTCACTGCCGTTCTCCTCTTCCGGCGCACGCTGTTCTTCGGGCGCACGCTGAGCGGCATCGCTGATCACGTCGTCGACGGAATCGAAGACGATGTCCTCTTCGTAGACTTCCACGAGGTCGCCGTCATCACCGCCGAGAGCCGCGTCGGCGCGTGCTGCTCGCTCACGCCACGACTCCGCCTCATCGACCCGGCCGAGGTCTTCGAGCACATCGGCGTAAGCCGAGAACAGATCGGCACTGTACGAGTAGGCCACGTCGGGGTTCAACTGGGGAATGTCGAGCTCGTCGAGCGCCGCCTCGGTCTGACCGAGGTCGAGGCGCGCACCGCTCATGGCGATCGCGACGGCGACCTGGGTGGCCGACGACAGCTCGGATCGCTGAACAGACCTGCCTACCTCGAGGGCCCTATCGGGGCGCCCGACGCCGCGCTCGCTGTCGACCATCAGGGCGAGCTGCTCGTTCGATCCCGAGATACGACGGTAGGTCCTCAGCTCCCGGATAGCCAGAGCGTAATCACCCGTGGCATAGGCCGTGATGGCAAGGGTCTCTCGAACGATGCCGATGCGGCCGGCGCGACGCGCAGCGGAGATGGCGTGCCGGTGGGCAAGCTCCGGATCGGACTCGATGAGCCTCGCAGCCATGGCGAGATGCTGAGCGACGCCCTCGGCGTTCTCCTTGCTGAGAGTCTTCAACTCGTTGCGCGCACCCTTGTCGAGATCCCGCGCGGTGACACCCTCGGGAATCTCCGGGTCGTCATGGCGCGGCCGCACGGCGCGGAGAGCTCGAGCCTGCTTCTCCTCTTCGCTGAGTTCCACCTCGCGTGAACGCGCGTCGCGGTCGTTCCGAGCCGGCTTACCGCCACTGGTCCAGAGCTTGCGGTCGGAGCCCCTGTCGGGACGCCCGCCGCGGACAGGCCGATCACGCTGAGGTCGATCGCCGTCGCGTGCAGGGCGGTCGGTACCACCCTGTCGGTCGGGGCGATTCGGACGGTCGGCGCGGTTCGGTCGATCGGGACGATCCGACCCCGACGGACGTCCGGACTGCGGACCCCGGTTCTGGCGGGGAGCATCGTCTCGTCGGCCAGGTCGCTGCGGACCTCGATCAGGTGAATCGGTCATCGAAAATATCTCCCCACGCTGACGCGGACTCCGCGGCGTGCTCTGAATGCTGTGTAGTTGATTGGTTCATCCAATGCTTCACACACGGTACACGGTCACGCGTGTCGTAGCAGTGAATGGATGCTTAAACAGCGAATGGCCACCCCTAGGGGGTGGCCATTCGTGTAATAGGAGTCCGGCGGTGTCCTACTCTCCCACAAGGTCCCCCTTGCAGTACCATCGGCGCAGAGAGTCTTG
>NZ_LMKK01000004.1 GCF_001421485.1 Agreia sp. Leaf210
GGCGGTGTCGACTCCGGTGAGCGACGGGATCGACGCGACCGGTGTGGGGGTCGACTCGGCGGACGACGTGGGCGACGACGAGGTCGACTCCGTCGACTCAGACGTCGTGGAGCAGGCGGCGAGCGAGAAAGCGAGGAGACCGGCAGCAGCGAGGCTGATCGAGGTCTTGGCGATTGAGCGCATGAGGTGAGTTTCCTTTGCTGGGGAGTTGTTGCGGACACATGTAGTTCGCCACCCTCCCCAACATGGATTGGTCGAGAACGGAATCAGTTCTCCGGCCGCGAGATCCGGCCCCTCGTCGCCCCCGCAACCGCTGCGATCGTGAGGCCGGATGCGCCGAGTCCCAGCGCGATCGCGACGGTCGGCGCGATGTCGGCTCCCGTGTCGGCAAGCTCCCACCCGTCATCCGGTCCTGTCGTCGGGGCGTTCTCGCATCCGCGCACACACCCGTCTCGCGGAGCGATCTCCACGCCGACGACGATTCCGCTGTCGTCATCGCGCGGTTCTGCTGCCGAGACGACGGCCGATGGCACGACGACGGCGCCCAGCACGAGAACCATCGATGCGACTCCGATGACCCATCGACGCGTCATGCTCGTGCCCCTGTCTCTTGCCGCTCGCGACGTCCCTCGGCACGAGCCTCCTCGATCAGACGAGCGACCGAGGCCTTGCTGCGGCGCCGTGAGATGAGCACGGAGAAGACCACCGCCGCGATCACGGCGAGCACGACGAGCTGGGCCCACGGCACCGCCCAGACGACGATGGTCTCGGTCACGGGAGCGACCTCGATCGCGTCTCCTCGGGGAACCGAACCCTGCACGATGACCTCGGCCGAGATGAGGCCGAGAGGCCACACGCGACGGGGCTCCATCGTCACCCGGCGCTCCTCTCCAGGAAAGAGGTCGCCTCGAGTCGTCACTGCTCCCGCCGCCTCTTCGCCGAAGGACAACTGCGTGTTGCCGGCGTTCTCGGCGGTGTACCGAACGGACAGCTCTCCCGGCGCGAACGGATTCCACGAGGGCGCATAGGCGGCATCCACGCCGCTGACGGCGATGACCGGTGCGAGTTCTCCGGCAACCTGGGTCATCACCCGGAATCCGATCCTGCTGTCGACGCCGATCTGAGCCCCGTCGCTGGCCGTGCCGACACTGGATACGGAAGCGGCGATACCGGCCGCATGATCCCCCGGGGTCGCGTTCTGCGGAACGGTGATGGTGAACGGCACGATCTCGGTCGCACCGGATGGGACCGTCACGTCGTCGGCAACCGAGATCCAGGTTCCTGCGTCGGTCGACGTCTCATTCGCCTTGAGCATGTTGAAACGACCGGTCTCGGTGAAGTACCCGTCGGCCGCGTTCAGCGAGAATGTCGTCGTGCCCGCGCCGAGGTTGCGAACCGCCAGATACTCGGTCACCGACTCCCCCGGCTCGATCGTGCGCTCGACCCATGCGCGCTTGTCGACACCGTCGGCGGTGGCGGGCGCGACGGACCAGGTGATGGCGTCGTCACCCGAGGGGGCCGTGGAAGGCGAGGCTGCAGCTGCAGCCCCGATGGGACCGGCGAGCATCACGGTGGCGACGGCACCCGCAACGAGTGCGGAGACGATGGCAGGGGCTTTCACCTCGGGCTACTCGAAGAGCGACAGGGTGAGCTGCGCCGTGTACTTGCCCGGCGCGACGTCGGCACCGGTCTTGAGAGTCAGTCCCGCGTTGGCAGACCAGCTTCCCTCGGGAGCGATCTCGGCAGAGTCGTAGGCGACCGAGAGGATCTCCGGGTCGACGAAGCCTTCACCGGGTTCGACCTCATCGCCCGCGGAAACGCTGCCCGGGTCGCCTTCGGTGAGGACAGGAGCCCAGCCGAAGCTGTCGGCCGAGATGATGTCCGGTTGCGCCGCGTCGCCCGAGAAGTCGGTGATGGAGCCCAGGACGTACCAGAACGCCCCCTCGGGGATGTCCTCGGGTGCCCTGGTGTCAGTGACCGTTACCGTGGGAAGGCTTCCGCTGAACAGTCGGGTCGTCGGAGTGCCGGGGGTCTCGGCAAGCGCCGCTGTGGTTCCGTCGACGGTCATCGAAAGAGCGCCGGGCCCTTCGACCTCGGCGATATCAACCGAGACCGCCACCTCTTCGTCGCCGTAAGGGTCGTCGAGGGCGGCGGCGAAGCCGCTGCCGCCGAGCACCGACAGGGTGAGAGCCCCCACGGCCGCGATGGACATCCGGTGTGCGAATGCACGTCTGTTCACTGTGTTACTCCTGGATTGGTCCGCTCTGCGCGGAAGGATCGGCCGTCGGCAGCTACTGACGGCGGAGCGGGAACGGCTGTGTTCGACGAGGCCTCCAGGGAGGTCATTCGTGGCTTCACTGACACTCACGACTCCTGAGGACTATACGGCGGGCCCGATACATTTGTCGATAGGCATTAATAAGTTGTAGACCTGGCGAACAAAATGTACCTAGACTGTCGACGCCGACCAGATGCATAGACGCACACGCTCGGCTTTCGTGCATGACACAAAGGAGCAATGGTGCCCAGAACAGAACGACAGCCGGTCTCTCGGCTCAGATTCAGACCCGCAGTCGCGGCTCTGTCGGCGGGAGCCGTGATCGGATCCCTACTCTTCGCCGGGGCACCCGTTGCCCAGGCCGCGCTTCCGGATCAGGAGCCGGGGGTGACGCTGCGCGCGTTCCAGATGCCACCGGGACTCGCTGATTTCTGCCAGCTCAAGTCGGCGACCACACCGAACGTCGACAAGCTGATGCCCACCATCAACTACACGACCGAGGCGCAGTTCGGCCTGTCTGACGACTTCCTCGCGACAGTCACGGCGAATCTTGCCATCGCGACCGCCGGCACCTACACGTTCCGACTGACGAGCGACGACGGATCTAAGTTACTGATCGACGACGCACTCGTCGTCGACCACGGCGGCCTGCACGGCAACACCTCGAAAGAGGGCACCGCGGCGTTGACCGCGGGTTCGCATGCGCTGCATATCGACTACTTCGAGGGCGGCTACGGACAGGAGCTGAAACTCGAGTGGAAGAAGCCCGGCGCCTCGACCTTTGAGATCGTGCCTAACACCGTGCTCAGCACCGACGCGAACGTGGTTCGCGTGACGGCTCCGGGCATGAAGTACTGCGAGGGCGCGACAGACACCGCCGGCGATGGTCTACGACTCGACTCCGTCAACCCCAACTACACGCTCACGAATCTGCGCCCCGAAGGCTTCGAACCGAAGGTCACCGGGCTCGACTTCACCGACGATGAGAAGCTCATCGTCATCACCTCCGGCTCGGTCAGCTCCGCCGGATGGGTTCCCGACGCGCAGCCCGGGGACGTCTATTCCCTCGACAACGTCGTGGGCGAGACCAGCGCCGACCAGGTCGTACCCACCAAGATCGCGACCGACCTGCTCAACCCCATGGGCGTCGATGTGATCGGCGATGAGATCTTCGTCTCCGAGCGGTACCAGCTCACGAAGCTCACCGATCCCGACGGCGACGGCTTCTTCGACGTGCACACCAAGGTGGGCGAGTGGCCCGACGGCGGCAACTTCCACGAGTTCGCGTTCGGACTCGTGCACGACGACGAGAACTTCTACGTCAACCTCTCGGTCGCGATCGACAACGGGGGCGCGACGACGGTTCCCCAGCCCGGCGAGAACCGTGGAACGGCCATCAAGATCAACCGCACCACCGGTGAGGTCGGCTACATCGCGGGCGGCCTTCGCACCCCCAACGGTGTCGCGCTCAGCAGCAGCGGCGAGTTGTTCGCAACAGACAACCAGGGCGGCTGGCTTCCGGCCTCGAAGCTCGTTCACGTGAAGCAGGATCGCTTCTTCAACCACTTCACGACACCCGCAGGCATGTTCGACGCCAACCCGGTGACACCGCCCGCGGTCTGGATTCCGCAGAACGAGATCGGCAACTCGCCCAGCGCGCCGCTGATCCTCGAACAGGGTCCGTTCGCCGGACAGATGCTGATCGGCGACGTGACGTACGGCGGGCTCCAGCGAGTCTTCCTCGAAGAGGTCGACGGCGAGTACCAGGGCGCGATCTTCCGCCACTCTGCCGGCTTCGAGGCGGGCATCAACCGCACGATCGTCGGGCCGGATGGCGCGATCTACGTCGGTGGCATCGGCGAGGGCGGCAACTGGGGCGAGTCCGACAAACTCAAGTTCGGCCTGCAGAAGCTCACCCCGGTGGCCGACAGCACATTCGATATGAACACCGTCAAGGTCACCGAGACCGGGTTCGCGATCGAATACACGCAGCCCATCTCCGACGAGACGGTCGCGAACATCGCCTCCGCCTACCAAGCGCAGCAGTGGCGTTACGTCGCGACGTCGAACTACGGCGGGCCGAAGGTCGATGAGGAGACCCTGCTGGTCTCCGGCGCGACGGTCTCGGAGGATCGCAAGACGGTGAACATCGCGGTCGACGGTCTGAAGCCCGGCTATGTCGTTCACCTCCGATCCCCGCGTCCGTTCGCGTCGGCATCCGGTACCGAGCTGTGGAATACCGAGGCGTGGTACACACTCAACTCGATTCCCGGCTACGTGCCCCCGGCCGACCGCGGCTGGTACGAGGCCGAGAGCGCCTCGCTGACGGGCGGCACGAAGACCGACACCGAGCACAACGGGTACTCGGGCAGCGGTTTCGCCGCAGGAATGCAGAACACCGGCGCCGCGGTCTCGTTCACGACCTCGGTGGAGGCCGCGGGCAACTACCCCGTGAACCTGCGCTACGCCAACGGCCCCAACCCGTTCGACGGCACGAAGACAGTGTCTGTGTACGTGAACGGCCAGAAGCAGCCGACGTGGTCGCTGCCGAGAACCGGCGACTGGAAGACGTGGGCCACCGTGACCCGCAACCTCGATCTCGTCGCGGGCACGAACACCATCGCGATCAAGCAGGATGCGGGGGACTCCGGAAACGTGAACCTCGATGCGCTGTCAGTCGGTGCCAGCACCGACATCTGCGCGGCGGCACCCGTGGAGGAGGGCTACACCGGCCTCTTCGACGGAACGCTGGCGAGCTTCGAGAAGTGGAAGCTGTCGGGGCCGGGATCCTTCGGCCGCATCACCGATGACTGCACTCTTCGGGGAAGCGGGGGCCTGGGTCTGCTCTGGTACACGCCCACGAAGTTCGACTCGTACAGTCTCAAGCTCGACTGGAAACTCGTCGCCGACCACAACGGAGGTGTGTTCGTCGGTTTCCCTGATCCCGGCAACGATCCTTTCGTCGCGGTCAACAAGGGCTACGAGATCCAGATCGATGCCACCGATGCCGCCGACCGCACCACGGGATCGATCTACACGTTCCAGGGCGCGAACCCAGAGGCGGTGACAGCGGCCCTCAAACCCGTCGGCAGCTGGAACTCCTACGAGATCGTCGTTCAGGGGCAGACGATCAAGGTCGTGCTCAACGGCACGGTCGTGAACGAGTTCGTCAGCGCCGATCCGGCGCGCGACATCTCCAACGGATTCGTCGGAATCCAGAACCACGGCAACGGTGAGGCGGTCTCGTACCGCGACATCAGGATCAAGAAGATCGATCCGGCCCTCGTCGTGACGGCGACCGCCGAGGTGCGCTGTGTCGCCGGCAAGGCGCTGGTCGCCGTACGTGCGATGAACGGCGACACGGTGAACACCGACCTCGCCATCAAGACGACCTACGGCGACAAGTCGCAGGCCGCCGTGAAACCGGGCAGTGCCCTGTTCCACACCTTCACGACCCGCCTGAAGACCCTTCCCGAGGGCTCGGCGACTGTGACCGCGACGGGATCGGGACGAACGGGCGAGGTCTCCGTGACCTGGCCCGCGAAGACCTGCTGACCTGATCCCTCGGGGGCGGGCTAGCCGTGAAGACGGCCGACCCGCCCCCGAGGGCTTTCCCGCACACCCACCCCGTCACATCCGGCCCCGGAAGGACCACCTCATGCTCGAATCGATCGGACGATGGGTCGCGCGGCATCGCCGCATCGTGCTTGCCGCCTGGGGCGTGCTCTTCGTCGGCGGGATCGTTCTGGGCGGCGAAGTCTTCGACAAGACCTCGCCGGTCGAGGACTCTCCGGCAGGCAGCGAGTCGATGGCCACCCAGCTGCGACTCGACGACCTCGATCCCGAGGGCGAGATCGTGACCGCGGCGATCACTGGAACAGACTTCTACTCCCCCGAACTCAGGCAGAACGCGACCGACGTGATGCAGCAGCTGCGCGAGGTGCCCGGTGTCGTCGAGGTGAAGGATGCCTACACGTCCGGTGGAATCGTCGGCGATGACGGCTCCAGCTCGCTGGTCACCGTAGAACTCGCTCAGACACTCGACGAGGAGCAGCTCCTCGTCGCCACGGCAGAGATCTCGAGTCTGCTGCACAGCATCGAGCCGGCCGACGTGTTGGTGGGCGGCAAGTTCCTCGCCGAACAGGAGTTCGTCGACCGGGCCGTCACCGACGCGGCACTGGGAGAAGGCCTGGCGATCGTCGCGCTGTTCGTGTTGCTCGCCGTCGTCCTCGGCGGATTCCGCGTCGCGGCCTTCCCGATCGTGGCGGCCCTCGCCGTGATCGCCGTCGCTCTGCTCGCGCTCTCGGGCCTGATCACAGTCGTTCCCGTCAACGAATTCGCCGTGAACATCGTCACTATCCTGAGCCTCGGTCTCGCCGTCGACTACAGCCTGCTCGTACTCGCACGCTTCCGGGAGGAGCGTCGTCGGGCGCCCGGGGTCGGCCTCGAGCAGGTGATCGGTCTCACCGTGGCATCATCCGGTCGAGCTGTTCTCGTGTCGGGCCTTGCCGTATTCATCGCCCTGGTCGGACTGATGATGCTCGGCGACCCGCTGCTCTCGGGCATGGCGATCGGCGGAGCAGCCTCAGTGCTGCTCGCGACCCTTGCCGGGCTCACGCTGCTTCCCGCGCTCATCGCCCAGTTCCCGGCCTTCGTGCCACCCCAGGGCAAGCGGCTGTGGCCGCTGCGCTCGACACCGGATGGCGCGTCGCCCCGCGCCGGGGCCCTGGCTCGCCTCGCGGGTACGGCCCAGCGACGGCCCGTTCTCGTCGCCGTCGGTGCCGGGGCGCTCCTCCTCCTGCTCTCTGCCCCGATCGCCACGCTGACGCTCGGCAGCTCCGACATCCGCGCGCTGCCCGTCGAAGCCGAGGAGCGGCGGACCAGCGAGTTCATCACCACAGGCTTCACCGATGTGAGCGAGACGGCCGTCACCGTGCTGATCGACACACCGGTCACCGATGCCCGCGTCGTGGCACTCCTCGACGAGATCGCGGCCGACGACCTCGTGATCGACGCCGATCAGGTGCTCGACCTTCCCGCAGACGTGACCGTCGTCGATTTCGCGACCCGGGGAGACACCACCGGAGCCGACGCTCAGGAACTGGTGCGGAACATCCGCGAGCTCGGCGCAGCCGCCTCCGCCGACGGCGGCCCGATCGTGCAGGTCGCCGGTCCGGCCGCCGAGGTCGTCGACACCGAGTCCCATCTCATGGAGCGACTCCCCCTGGCACTCGGCGTGGTGCTCGTGGCGACGTTCGCACTGCTGCTGTGGCTCACCCGATCGGTGGTCATCCCGCTCAAGGCCGTGGTGCTGAACGCCCTCACCGTCGCCGCGACCCTCGGCACCCTGGTCGCCGTCTTCCAGTGGGGATGGGGCTCGAGCGTACTGGGCTTCGCCCCGTGGGGTGCCCTCGATGTGACGACGCCACTGCTCATCGGCCTGCTGTCGTTCGGGCTCTCGATGGACTACGAGGTGTTTCTGCTCGCACGCATCACCGAGGAATGGACTGCACGCGATCGCACGATCAGTTTGCGGCTCGCCAACGACCGCGCCGTTCTCCGTGGCATCACCGCCACAGGCCCGGTCGTCACGACGGCCGCAATCGCAATCGGGGTCGTCTTCGTCGGATTCGCGACGAGCAGCCTGGTCGGCATGAAGGAGGTCGGCGTCGGCATGGTGATCGCCATCGCGCTCGACGTCACCGTCGTTCGAGGCCTGCTGCTGCCCAGCCTGATGACACTGCTCGGCCGATTCAACTGGATCGGGCCCGGCCGCCGGAAAGTCATCGACCTCGAGGTGAGGCGCAACGACGACGCTCGCGACCGGGTCACGATCGGCGCCCGCTAGTCAGCTCCGTTCGAGCTGACCGGGTCTGCAGGCCACGATGCCGCTCACGAGGAGCACGCCCAGGGTCACGTAGAGAAAGACGTACGAGCCGCCCCAGCCGCCGCCGAGGTCGTGCAGCACACCGATCAGCAGAGGTCCGACGCAGGCCAGACCGTAGCCGATGCCCTGCATGGCTCCCGACAGCAACGACGAACCGGCCGGGGTCTTCGTGCGCACGTTGACGAGAGTGAGGCACATCGGGAACGTGCTCACCCCGAGACCCAGGGCGATGACCCAGATCACCGCTCCGTCGAGCGGTGCGATGAGCAGCCCCGTGTAGCCCACGGCGAGCAGGGCGACGCAGACGATCACGATGACGACCGGATTGCGCATGCCCACCGCGAGGGGAGGCACGACGAAGGCGGCCCCGAGCCCGAAGACGGAGAAGAGGGCGAGCAGCGCCCCGCCCAGAGCCGGATCGGCGCCGGCGTCGACCAGGATGGTGGGCAGCCAGGTGATGATCGCGTAGGTATTGAGCGCCGTCATGCCGAACATCAGCACCATGCTCCACAGCAGACGCGACCGCCACGCGCCGGGCACGGGCGACCTCGTGTCGTTGCGTGCAGCGACGGCGTCTGCAACGGTGTGCGCGGGCGCCACCGCCTCAGTGGATGCGCCGAGGGCCGCTGCACTCGCGCGGGTACGGCGGCGCGAGGCCGCGAGCGCTGCGACGAACCACAGCGCGAACGCGAGCGCGGTGAGCACGACCCACATGCCGACGGCCACCCGCCATCCGGCCGCCATCGCGACGGGCACGGCGAGCAACGGCGCCGTGAACTGGCCGAGCTGCAGGAGCGACAGATAGAGCGAGGTGATCGACTTGAGCCGGCTCGCGAAGTACTGCTTGACGATCGGCACGATGAGCACGTTGGTCATGCCGACACCGGCGAAGGCCACGACGGTCGACAGGATCAACGCGGTGGCACTCGGGCTGGCCGCGCGCAACACGACGCCCACGGTCGTGGCGGCCGTCGCGATGACGAGCGTCCACTCCAGGCCGAAGCGGCGCGCGATGGCCGCGGCGGCGAAGCCGAAGACGGCGAACGATGCGGTGACGATGGTGCCGAAGGCCCCGAAGAGCGACGGACCGAAGGACAGCTCGGCGCCGATGGTGTCGAGGAGCGGGCTGAACCCCGTGACGGCTGTGCGCAGGTTGAACGCGGTCAGAACGATCGCGGAGATCAGCAGAACGGCCGATCGGCCCCCCGAAGTCGAGGGGCCGATCGGCTGTGCGGTCTGTGTACGCGTCACTTGCGCGAGCGATTCGCGAAGCGCTGCTGCAGCATCACGGCGACGACGATGATGGCGCCCTTCGCGATGGCCTGCACCGAGGTCGACAGGTTGTTCTGCGTGAACACGTTCGTGAGGGTCGAGAAGATCAGCACGCCGAGGACGGTTCCCATGATCGTTCCGCGACCACCGATGAGCAGGGTGCCGCCGACCACGACCGCGGCGATGGCATCCAGTTCGTAGAGCGTGCCGTGCGTCGACGTTCCCGCCGTGGTGCGGGCCAGCATCATGACGGCCGCGATTCCCGAGGTGAGGCCCGCGAGGATGTAGACGTACATGAGGTGGCGCTTCACCTTGATGCCGGCCAGTCGGGCCGCCTCGAGGTTTCCACCGATGGCGACCGTTCGGCGGCCGAAGGTGGTGCGGTTCAGTAGGAACCAGCCGGCGATGACCACGAGCACGAAGATCCAGATCAGGATCGGCACGCCGATGAGCTCTCCGCGCATCGCACCCAGGAAGCCGGGCTCGTTCACGATCTGCGTGGTGCGGTTCGCCAGCACCTCGGCGAGGCCTCGCGAGGCCACGAGCATGGCGAGCGTCGCGATGAAGGCCACCACATTTCCGTAGGCGATCACGATTCCGTTGATGAGCCCCGCCGCACCTCCCACGGCCAGTGCGACGACGACCATCACGATCCAGCTCGATGAGGAGGCGAAGTTCTGCACCCAGGAGAGCGTCGAGACGACCGTGGCCAGGCCCATGACTGATCCGACCGAGAGGTCGATGCCGCCGGCCGTGATGACGAAGGTCATTCCGATGCTGATAACACCGATGATCGAGGCGAAGCGAATGATCGTGAGGATGTTGTCGAAGCTGGCGAAGCGATCTCCGGCCGTGATCGTGCCCACGATGAAGAGCGCGACCAGGGCGATCACGAGGCCGAGGCTGCGGCCAGCCGAGCCGCCGAGCATCCTGCTGAGAACGGGACGCGTGTCGCCGTCGTGGATATCTGCAGCGTGAGTGCTCATGCGGCACTTCCTTTCATGACGAGGTCGAGCACGTCGTGCTCGGTGATGGCCTCTGCGGCGCTTTCGTGGATGATGCGACCGTCGGCGACCACGAGGACGCGGTCGGACAGGCCGAGGACTTCTTCGATCTCGCTCGAGATGACGACGATCGCCGTGCCCTGAGCTGCCAGCTTTCTGATCAGCGAATAGATCTCTGCGCGGGCGCCGACATCCACCCCTCGGGTGGGTTCGTCGAGAAGAAGGATGCGGGTGCCGTGCACGAGCCACCGGGCCAACAGGATCTTCTGCTGGTTTCCGCCCGAGAGCGTTCGCGCGGGCCGATCGGGATCGGCGGGACGCAGCTCGAGCGCTTCGAGCTGCTCGCGGGCGGCCTGTCGCTCGGCCCGCTCATTGAGGATGCTGCCGCGAGCCCAGCGGGCGAAGCTCGCCAAGGTGACATTGCGATAGACGGGCTCGTCGAGGATCAGGCCTTGACTCTTGCGCTCCTCGGGAGAGAGTCCCATTCCTGCGTGAACGCCGGCACGCACGGATCCGGAAACAAGGGGTGCGCCGTCGACGAAGACGACTCCCGCGCTCGCCTTGCGCGCGCCGTAGACGGTCTCGACGATCTCGGAACGACCGGAGCCGACGAGGCCCGCGAGCCCCACGATCTCGCCGGCTCGCACAGAGAAGTTCACGTCGTCGAAGACACCGGCGAGCGCGAGCCCCTCTACAGAGAGGAGCACGGGGGCGTCGGAATCGACCGGAACGCGCTCGGGGAACACGTTCTCGAGCGAGCGTCCGGTCATGAGTTCGATCAGCTTGTTCGTGGGGGTCTCTGCGACGGGGAGGTTCGTCGCCATCGTCCTGCCGTCTTTGATCACAGTGATGCGGTCGCCGATCTCCCGGATCTCCTCGAGACGGTGCGAGATGTAGATCACGGCGATGCCGGCCTTCGTGAGTTCGCGCACGACTCGGAACAGGTTCTTCACCTCTTCGGAGTCGAGCACGGCGGAGGGCTCGTCCATGATGATCAGCTTGGCGTCGTGCGACAGGGCGCGGCCCATGCTCACGATCTGCTTGTTGGCGGCCGAGAGCGAGCCCACTTCTCTTCCCGGTCCGATCTGGGGGTGACCGAGACGCGCCATGATCTCGGAGGCCTGCCGGGCCGTGCTGCGCCGATCGGTGACGCCGGCGCGATCGACCTCGTGCCCCAAGAAGATGTTCTCCGCCACGCTCAGGCCGTCGACGACATCGAGTTCCTGGTACATGGTTGCGATGCCGATCGAGATGGCGGTCACCGGATCGGAGATGGACACGAGCTCGCCCTGCCAGAAGATCTCTCCATCGTCTGGCTGGTTGATGCCGGAGAGCGTCTTGATGAGCGTCGACTTGCCGGCTCCGTTTTGACCGAGGACGCAGTGGACTTCGCCGGGCAGCACTTCGAGGTCGACTCCCTTGAGCGCCTGAACGCCGGAGAAGGACTTCTTCAGGCCTCGAACGTGGAGTAATGACTGTTGATGGTCGACTTTGATCACTCAATCAACATAACAGACCCCGCAGACGTTTACTTATGTCGATCAACCAAAATAAGTTGAAGCGTTCTCGTCGACTTCTGATATCGTGACTTTCGTCAGCGCAGACACGCACGAGTCCTCTCAGGCTCTGCAGTTGTCTCCCTCGGCACCCGCAGCAGCAATCACATCCAGGAGGAACACAATGCGAAGCACACGTCACGTCATGGGGAGGCTCGCCCTCACCACAGGAGCAGCGGTTGCAGCCCTCTCGCTCATGACCGCCTGCACGTCGGGATCGACAACCCCCGAGACATCGGCCCCCAAGTCCAGCTCCTCGAGCGAGGGCGGCGGCGGCGCGGCCGACGGCACGATCACCATCGGCTTCTCGGGCCCCGCGGCAGACCACGGATGGCTCGGAGCAATCAACTCGGCAGCGATCTCCGAAGCAGAGAAGTACGACGACGTCGACCTGATCGTGGCGGAGGGCACCAACGACGCCAACCTGCAGATCAGCCAGGTGGAGACGTTCATCAACGACGGCGTCGACGCGATCGTGCTGCTGCCGACCGACGGAGCCGCGCTCACCGATGTCGCCACGCGCGCCATGGAGGCCGGAATCCCGGTGATCAACGTCGACCGCGAGTTCTCGAGCACGTTCGCCGCGCGGACCACCATCCTCGGCGACAACTACGGCATGGGCGTCAGCGCCGGAAATTACATCTGCGAGCAGCTCGACGGCAAGAAAGACGCGGTGGTCGCTGAGATCGCCGGCATCGACAGCCTTCCGCTGACCCAGGATCGCAGCAAGGGCTTCAAGGACTCGCTCGAAGACTGCGGCCTCGAGGTGTCCAACCGGGTCGCCGCAGACTTCACGGTTCAGGGCGGTGAGGCTGCGGCCTCGCAGCTCCTGTCGGCCGCACCCAAGATCGATGCGCTCTGGAACCACGACGACGACCAGGGCGTCGGCGTCCTCGCCGCCATCGACGCGGCCGGTCGCGACGACTTCTTCATGGTCGGCGGCGCCGGTTCGGCGAACGTGATGCGCTCGATCCAGGCCGATGACACCGTGCTCAAGGCAACCGTCATCTACCCGTCGACCCAGGCCGCAGACGGCGTCTCGCTCGCGCGTCTCATCGTTCTGGGCGAGGGGCTCGACGAGCTCACCGGATCGTCCATCCCGCGCACCATCCAGCTCGATGCGCCGGTCGTGACCAAGGACAACGTCGAGACGTACCTGCCGACCGCCTTCGAGTCCTGATCCATATCGGGCGGGGAGACGCGGTCTCCCCACCCGATAGCGCCTCGGCGCACCACTCACCACCAGAGAAAGACGTACCATCGTGACCTCCTCCCCCTCGCCTCTGCGAGTCGCACTCATCGGCAACGGATTCATGGGAGCAGCTCACTCCCAGGCATGGAGGGTCGCTCCCCGTTTCTTCGATCTGCCGCTCCGTCCCGAGATGACGGTGCTCGTCGGCCGCGACGCCGCTCGTGCCGAAGACGCTGCAGAGCAATGGGGATGGGCGGAGAGTTCCGACGACTGGCGCTCGGTCGTCGCCCGTGACGACATCGACGTGGTCGACATCGTCACTCCCGGCGACTCGCACGCCGAGATCGCCTGCGCCGCCCTCTCTGCCGGCAAGCACGTCATCTGCGAGAAGCCGTTGGCCAACAGCGTCGACGAGGCCCGAGCGATGGCCGACGCCGCGCGATCGGCCAAAACAGACGGCGTTCTCGCGATGGTCGGATTCACCTATCGTCGCGTTCCCGCCGTCACCCTGGCTCGCGACCTCGTCGCGCAGGGCCACATCGGCGACGTCAGGCAGGTCACCGCCTCCTACCACCAGGACTGGCTGGTCGATCCGCAGTCGCCCTTCACCTGGCGCCTCGACAAGTCGCTCGCCGGCTCAGGAGCCCTGGGTGACATCGGCGCGCACGCTATCGACCTCGCCCAATTCGTGACCGGGTACACCGTCACGTCGGTCAGCGGCACGATCGAGACTCTCGTGCCAGAGAGACCGGATGCCGACGGCCGGCTCTCGCCCGTCACGGTCGACGACCGCGCCGTGTTCGTCGGTCGGCTCGACAACGGAGTGCTCGGAAACTTCGAGGTCAGCCGGATGAGCACGGGCCGGAAGAACTCCCTGCGCCTCGAGGTGGCCGGCACGCTCGGCGCCCTCTCGTTCGACCTCGAAGACCTCAATTCGCTTCAGTTCTACGACGCCACCGTCGACCCCGCGCGCCGCGGCTTCTCGAAGATCGTCGTCACCGAGCCCGAGCACCCGTACATCGAAGCGTGGTGGCCGGCGGGGCACATGCTGGGCTACGAGCACGGCTTCTCGCACCAGGTGCGCGACTTCGTACACGCCGTCTCGGCCGGCGAGCAGCCGCGCCCCAGCTTCGACGACGGGCTGCAGGTGCAGCGCGTACTCGACGCCGTCGAGCGCAGCTCAGCCGCGGAGAGCGTCTGGAGCGCCGTCTAGCGACCGAGCCCGCCGACCACCTTCACGTGGTCGGCGCTACGCTGCCGATGCATGGCCTTCGCTACCGATTACTCGCTCAGCGACGACACCATCGCGTCGACGCGCTCGTTCGACAGAGCGTGCTCGATCGCCAATACACCTGCGCCCGCGATGGCGGCGTCGGCGCCGATGCGCGACCGGGTGATCTCGAGGTGCTGCGTCGCGAACGGCGTGGCCCGGGTGTAGATGGCCTCGCGAACGCCCGCGATCAGGAATTCACCCGCCGCAGAGAGTGAGCCGCCGATCACGATGGTCGACGGATTGATCAGACTGACGCACGTGGTGAGCACCTCGCCGATGTCGCGTCCCGCCTGACGCACTGCTTGGATCGCGTCGATGTCGCCCTGGCGAACACGCTCGATGACATCGAGGCTCGACAGAGGGGATTCGGCATCAGTCTGAAGCATCCGCCCGAGGGCCGCTCCGCTCGCGAGCGCCTCGAGGCATCCCCTGTTGCCGCAGCGGCAGTAGATCTCCTCGCCGCGTGGCACATACACGTGACCGAGGTCTCCGGCCGTTCCCTGCGCTCCTCGGCGCAGCGTGCCGCCCGAGATGACTCCGGCGCCGATGCCCGTGGCGACCTTCACGAAGAGCAGGTCGTCGACCTCAGGCCAGGCGAGACGGCGTTCGCCGAGCGCCATGATGTTCACGTCGTTGTCGACGAGAACGGGCACGCCGAAGTGAGCCCCCAGCGTGCCGGCCACGTCGTAGCGGTCCCAGCCGGGCATGATGGGCGGGTTGATCGGCCGGCCCGTCGCGTGCTCGACCGGCCCGGGAAGCCCCACACCGACGGCGAGGAGGGTGCGACCTCGCGACGCGGCGCGCTTGAGGAGCTCCGCGCCCAGGGTCGTCACCAGAGCGAGCACGGCCACAGGCCCCTCGGCGATATCGAGACGGTCCGACCCCTCAGCGATGACGGTGCCCGTGAGATCGATCACGGCAACGCGCACATGCGATGCGCCGACGTCGACCGCGAGAACCGAATGCCCCGCCGCATTGAGCGAGAACTGGGTGGAGGGCCGACCACCGGTGGAGATCGCGTCGCTCACGGGCCGCAGCAGTCCGAGTCGCATCAGGGCGTCGATGCGCAAGGCCACCGTCGACCGGGCAAGTCCGGTGGTCTGGGCCAATTCCGACCGCGTGCGGGGCTGTCCGTCGCGCATGATCTGGAAGAGATCACTCGTATTGCTGTCGCGATGCGCACTTATGTCAGTCATGTGACTAGGTTATATCGACAATCGACATTGACCGTTCCGCCGGGGCCAATGTCAAGCAACTACTCGGTTTTGCGTCGTCTCTCGTCGAGCTCGGCCTCGAGCTGACGGATGCGATCCTGCTGCCGATGGAACTCGATCTCGCGCTCGAGCTCCGCCAGTTCCTCTTCTGTCGTCTTGAGCCGCATGGACTGCCCGGCCGGGCTGGAGCTCGCGGGCCGCTCGCGTCGGCGCGGGTCTCCGAAGCTGCCGAGACTCACCGACTGGCTGTACTCACGCCCGATCGTGAACCACAGGATGCTTCCCACGAGTGGCAGGAACACGACCAAGAGCACCCAGACGATCTTGGGCAGGTGCTTCACCTGATCATCGCTGCGAAGAATGATGTCGATGAGCGCACCGACGAGCAGAGCGAAGAGAACGACAGAGATCACAACCGACATGCGCGCCAGTCTAGCCAGGCAGCTGTGCAGGAATCGAGCTTTCGATACAGATTGAATCGAAGCCGAGCAAAGCTCGGATCGTGCCCGTTCATCGACTCGGGTTACGGTGTGCACATGACCTCCGCACCGACCGTTCTCTTCGTCTGCATTCACAACGCGGGTCGCTCGCAGATGGCGGCCGGATACATGACCGCCCTCTCCAACGGCGCGGTCTCTGTGCGTTCGGGCGGCTCGGAACCCGGCCACGAGATCAACCCCGTCGCCATCCAGGCCATGGCCGAAGAAGGCATCGACATCTCGCAGGCCGTGCCCCAGCTGATGACGACGGAAGCCGTTCGCGAGTCGGATGTCGTCATCACCATGGGCTGCGGCGACGTGTGCCCCATCTTTCCCGGCAAGCGCTACGAGGACTGGGAGCTCGTCGACCCGAAGGGCAAGAGCCTCGACGAGGTGCGCGCCATCCGCGACTCGATCAAGACCCGTGTCAGCGCCCTTTTGACAGAACTCCTTCCCGAGGCCTGATCCATGGCTGCGCTGTCGAGCATCGACGTGACCTTCGACGTCGCGACCGAGGCTGCCCTGCGGGGCGAATGGGATGCGCTGGAACGCGCCGGCTTCTCGAGTCTCGGCGCGCATACCGCGACCACGAACAGACCGCACCTCACACTCGTCGCGGGGACTCCTGTCGAGCGAGTGAGCGCCCCATCGGCTGCGGCCCTGCCTCTCGCCGTCACCATGGGAGCACCCGTGCTGTTCGGCACCGGCGACCGGCGGGTGCTCGCCCGCCTGGTCACTCCGACCCGAGCGCTGCTCGACCTGCAGGCTCATGTCTACTCGACCGTGCGGCCCGACGGTCTGGTGACGCATTCGCACCCCGGCGCCTGGGTCGCGCACGTCACTCTGGCCCGCCGCATCCGGCTCGATGACCTGCCGCGGGCACTCGAGCTACTGGGCGACGACATCGTCGGCGAGGCTACGGCACTGCGTCTCTGGAATGCGGCGGAGCGCACGGTGACGCTGCTCGGCTAGGCGACGAGCGCGATCGCCACCGTGGCGATCCAGGCGAGCACCGCCACGTAGAGCAGTCTCTCGACCAGGCCGAAGTAGCGCCTGAGCGGCCCCACGAGGCTGGTCAACAGAATGAGCGCGCTGAAGACGGCCATCGCCCAAGCCAGCACGCCCGAGGCCGGCGCGATGCCCGCGAGTTCGGGATCGCCGGCGAACGTGCCTGTGAAGAGGAACGCCGCAACGGTGGCTGACGCGAAGAACGCGGTGGCGAGGAGATTGTGCCGCACACCGGTCGAGGTGCGCGGGGCGCCGGGCGCATCCATCGGTACCCACCCGATGGTGAGGCGCGCGAAGCCCAGGATGACGAGAAAGACGATGCCCGCGGCATTCGCCTCGGTCAGAGCCTCGATCAGAGCGACGGCGAGCATCAGGGCTGCGACGCCGAGCGACAGAGCCGCAGCGCGGTAGAACGTGAAGTAGTCCGTGATTCCGTACTGGCTCACAGGGTCTCGTACCGGGTTCAGGCCGGTCGGCGCCACGTGCAGATACACCAGGCAGCCGAGGCAGACGGCCACGCCGAGCAGCGCGATCACAGCGATTGCGGTCACCATTCGAGAACTCCTTCGGCCCCGTTCACACGACGGCGGCGCTCACTGTCGATCATGCACCACTACATGAGCCCCTGCGCGATGAGCGCCCAACGGATGGCCGGCGCCACATGCTCCGAGTACTGGACCGTCATGTGCACCTGGTCGTACTTCGTGGGCAGTGTGCCCGCGAAGGCGGGGCATTGCCCGTCGACGCAGCTGAAGGGCAGTGAGCTCACGGCGTGATCGCCCGCGGCGGGCGCACTCGCCTCGAACGCGGCCTCGAAGTCGTTCCAGGTCGGGTCGACGTTCACGGCGCAGTCGATCGGGCTCGATACCTTCGAGTAGCACTGGCCGAGCGGAGCCCCCAGCGGCGGCGGCGCGAGGTACACGACGCGACCGGGCGCGTTGTATCCGGCCGCCTCGGCGAGCGTCGCCGAGACGAGGTCACCGGTCGACAGCGGTCTGCGGTCGCTCGACTGACCCAACGCGAAGGCGTTCGACATCACGATCAGTTGAGGAGCGTCGGCACGGATGCGGTCGGCCACGTCCTGCTTGCGCTGCGTGCACGCATCCATCACCCCGTCGCCGTCGTTCTGCACGAGCACGTTGGTGAACCGGCATCCATAGAGCCCGATAGTGGTGATCTGCCACTGATCGCCGCTGGCCTCGGCCATCGCCTTGAACGCTGGCGCGTAGGCCATCGCCGTCGAATCGCCCACCAGGTACATGTGCTGCGGCGCGCTGCGGTTGCCCCAGGTGCAGTCGTCGACGTTGGGGGTACCGCCGATGTCGAAACAGCGCCGCGCGGGGTTGTTGTTCGAGGTCTGCGACATGGCGTCGTCGATCGAGGGAGAGAGGTTGTCGGGCCAGGCGGTGGCGGTGAGCGCCGCAGCGAGGTCGGCCTGCAACTGCACTTCGGGGTTCTCGGCGGGAACGGGGGCCGCGACAGGAGCGGCCATCGGGGTGTGGTCGCGCAGCACGCTGAACGATCCGAGCCCCACGGCGGCACCGACGACCATGAGCGCGACGGTCGCGAGGATCGCGTGCGCGCCGAAGCGGTCTCGCCACTCCTGCCAGGCCTCACGACCCGCCTCACGCGAATCGGCGCGACGCAGCAGTGGCGAATGGTGGAAGGGCTGCTCGATCAGGTAGAACGAGATCATCGAGATGGCGAGGGTGAGCCCGAGGATGATCGCCGTGACCGTGGGCGTCTGCTCCGGCATGAGCAACAGCACGAAGGTCAGCACAGGGAAGTGCCAGAGGTAGAGGGAGTACGACAGATTGCCCAGGTACACGCTCACCGGGTTGTCGAGCACGAAGAGGTAGCGCTGGCGGCCACCGATTCCTCCGACGATGATGAGCATCGTGGCGCCGACCGCGAGCGCGGCTCCCGGCCCGGGGAACGGCGTCGCGTCGGTGACCTGCACGAACGACCACAGCAGCAAGAGCAGACCGAGCCATCCGACAACGAATCGGATGCCGGTGGGCAGCTTGGCCAGCACCGGCGCGGCGATCGCGAGCAGGGCTCCGGCGCCGAGTTCCCAGGCCCGCGAGAACGTCGAGAAGTACGCGGCCGCGGGGCTCGACGCCGTCTGCTGCACCGCATAGAGGAACGACACGACCACGAGCGCGGCCATGACGATGCCCAGCGCCACGCGAGCGCGGTGAGGCGAGCGCAGCAGCTTCACCGCGATGGCGAGCACGACGATGACGAGCCAGGGCCAGACGAGATAGAACTGCTCTTCGACCGACAGCGACCAGTAGTGCTGCAGCGGAGACGCGGGATCCGTGGCGTGGAAGTAGTCGGTGCCGAGAGCCGTGAAACGCCAGTTGGCTACGAAGAGCAGCGAGTAGACACCATCCCAGATCGTCGACAGGCTGCGCGCACGGTTGAAGAGAAAGTATCCGACGGCCGCCGTCACCACGATCACGGTCAGGGCGGCCGGAACGATGCGACGCACCCGCCGGGCGTAGAAGCCGGCGAGCGAGATCTTGCCGTGCTGCTCGTGGTCACGCAGCAGCAGACCGGTGATGAGAAAGCCGGAGATCACGAAGAACACGTCGACGCCGGCGAATCCCCCGCTCGGCCAGGCGATCACGTGGTTCACGATCACAGCGATCACGGCAACGGCACGAAGGCCCTGGATGTCTGCGCGGATGACGCGAGGTCGGGTCACCTCGGTCGCCTCGTCGTGTTCTGGCATGGTCGCGTTGTTCTGCTGCGTCACGTACTACTCGTCTCCCCCGGTCTGAGCCGTGCAGAGCCTATCGTGCCGACGTTGAAAGCGCTCTCCCACAGGAGCAGAATCGAGGCATGACTCATCCCGCCTTTCGCCAGGTCGTGCTCGACACCGAGAACGCGCGCGAGCTCGCCGAGTTCTACCGGCAGTTGCTCGGCCTGCGCTACGAGCCCGGCGACGAGGCTCCAGCACCGGGCGAACCCGACCCCTCCGGCGACGACTGGCTGGTGCTGCTCGGCTCCGACGGTCGCCGCCTGCTCGCATTCCAGCAGGTCGAGAGCCTCGCGACGACCACCTGGCCCGAGGGTCCCCGGCCGCAGCAGCTCCATCTCGACTTCAGCGTCCGGAACCTCGACGAACTCCGCACCCACAACATCCGGGCACTGAGCCTCGGCGCGACCCTGCTCGACGACCGCATCGACGACCCCGACGAGGCGCTCGTCGTGCTCGCCGACCCGGCCGGGCATCCGTTCTGCATCTTCGTGACCGCCGAGTGACAGCCGATCGCGCGGCCGCGCGAACCTCGTCGCCATGCGGTCGTCTGTTTGCCTTGGACACACCCGTCGCGGGAGACTGGAACTCCGCACCGGATCGCTACTGAGTCTTCCGCCGACCTAGGAGCTCACCATGGCTGAAACAACCGAGCCGATCGACGCCCGCGTCGGTCTCTACATCGACTTCGACAACATCGTCATCTCGCGGTACCAGCAGCTGCACGGGCGCAACGCTTTTCAGCGCGACGGCATCCGTGACTTCGACAAGTCCGACCCCAACAACGATCCCGAGATCGCCGCGCGCCTCGCGGCGGCAACCGTCGACTTCAGCGCGATCATCGACTTCGCGGCCAGCTTCGGAACCACCGTGGTCAACCGCGCCTACGCCGACTGGTCGGTTCCGGTCAACGCCAGCTACCAGCGCCAGCTCATGTCGCGAGCGGTCGACCTCACCCAGCTCTTCACGACCACGACCCGCGGCACCAAGAACGGGGCAGACATCCGCCTCGCCGTCGACGTGGTCGAAGACCTGTTCCGCCTGCCCGACCTCACGCACGTGATCATCGTGGCGGGCGACTCCGACTACATCGCCCTTGCTCAGAAGGCCAAGCGTCTCGGCCGCTTCGTGGTGGGCATCGGAGTCGCCGGCTCGACCAGCACCTCGCTGGCCGCCGCCTGCGACGAGTTCGAAGACTACGACTCGCTGCCCGGCATCGAGAAGCGCCCCGAGGTCGTCGCACCGGCCGGGTCGAGCTCATCGCGCCGTGGTGCGAAGAAGACGGTGGATGCCGCTGCCGGCGTCGTCGACGCCGGTTCGACTTCGGGTGCGGGTGCGCCCGACGCCGACGCTGATGCCGAGGTCGAGCCGAAGAAGGCGCCCGCCCGGTCACGCCGTGTCACGATCCCCATGTTCTCGCACACCGAAGACGTGCCCTTCGAAGAGCCCGAGCCCGAGCCGGAGGACGCGCAGACCGTGGCCACGGAGCTGCTCGTGCGCGCACTCCAGATCGGTCACGCCAAGGGCGACGCCGACGAGTGGCTGAACACCGGCTCGGTGAAGAACCAGATGCGCCGCATGGATCCCTCGTTCAACGAGAAGCCGCTGGGCTACCGCTCGTTCACCGACTTCCTCGCCTCGCGCGACGACGTGGCCGAGCTGGCCGAAGAGGGGCAGCAGCGACTCATCCGCCTCCTCTCCTCGGCCGACGACAAGCACTGAGCCGGCTTTCCCTCGGCTTGTCCGTACCCTGAGCCGGCTCGCGCAGACACCAGCTGATCGCTGTAGCATCGCCGGATGCGCGAGCTGACGTGGGACGGTGGGCACAACATCCGAGACCTCGGCGGACTGTCGACCTCCCTGTCTCCCACCGGGGAAACAGTATGGGGACGTGTAGCGCGGGGGCCTCGGCGCGAACGACTCACGAAGCGCGGCTGGGCAGATGCTTCGGTGTGGGGGCTCCAGACGATCGTCGATCTCCGCAATGCCGACGAGGTGGGCACGCGCGCCGGCGATCCGGAGTCGACACCGCCTCGCGAGGTAGCAATCCACCTCGTTCCAACCGAGGACCACACCGACTCCGATTTTCGGGCGACCTGCATGCCGATCCTCGACTCTCCGGAGTACTGGCTTCACAACATCCGAATCCTTCCGCAGCTGGTTCGCCGATCGCTCGAAGCGATCGCTGCCTCCACGCCGGGCGTTCTCGTTCATTGCGGAGCAGGCCGCGACCGAACCGGCATGATCAGCGCCCTCCTGCTTGCGAACGCAGGAGTATCGTCGGACGACATTTTCGTGGACTATGCGACCTCTGTGCGCGCGATGGCTGCAAGGGGGCCGCAGATGAGTCCGACATCAGATCGACAGGCGTCGTGGACACACGCCGAGGTCGCTCGCTGGCTGAGCGAGGTCGAGACCTTCGTCAGAGAATTTGTCGACGACGTTGAGGCGTCGATGACGCAATTACAGGTCGACGCAGCTACGCGCTCTCGACTCCAGACGCTGCTCACCCAGCCGTGACAGATCCGATGGCGCGCCGTTATTCAGGAGGAACCGACGAAAGGCGCGGTTTTCGGTCGCCGCCGCCCCGGTTTTCCTGAATACGAGCGCGCCCGGTGCATCCGTCTCGATGGGTTCGCCGGTCTCAACGGACGGAGAGATCAGCTCGGGGCGTAGCGACCCGGCCGGTGGTTGAACGCAAGCACGATGTTCGGAACGACGGCGCCCAGGGCCGAGAGCAGCACCATCCACGGCGGGGCCACGGCGAAGGCGGCGAGGACGACGGCGACATCGAGGCCCATCTGCACATACCCCGCCCGCCAGCCGAGCTTCTCCTGCGTCAGAAGGGCGAGAACGTTGAAACCGCCCATGCTCGACCCGTGGCGGAACAGGATCAGCATGCCGACTCCGGCGAGCAGGTTTCCGACCAGCGTTCCGTAGACCGGGTTGAGGTGCTCGAAGCTCACGAGCGACGGAACGATCGACGAGAGCAGTGACACCAGGCTGACAGAGATGATGGAACGCACCGTGAAGGCGAGCCTCTTCTTCCAGAACGCCAGCGCGAAGAACGGCACGTTCACGAGCAGGAACAGCACCGAGAACGGCAGCGCGGTGGCATAGCTGATGAGCAGCGAGAGCCCCGCGGTTCCCCCAGTCACCGCTCCGGTCGTCTTCAGCAGCAGAACTCCGAGCGAGAGGGTGATCGTGGCCATGAGAATAGCCAGAACGTCCTCGAGCATGGTGTGTCCCGGCGATGCCTGCGTCACCGATCTCACAACAGGCGGCGTGGCAGTGGGCAGGGTCGAAGACGTCATTGCCCGATGCTCTCAGCGAAGCGAGCGTTGGCGCAAACGAGCCCTCTCTCACTGAGCAGAATGCAATGTTCTGCGGGGTTCGAGTGACAGAATGCATGCATGTCCGCTCTCGACTCCCTCGATGCCCGACTCCTGCTCGCGCTCGACGACGATCCAGATGCGACGATCCTGGCTCTCGCACGAACGCTCGGCGTCGCTCGCAACACGGTTCATGCGCGCTTCGCTCGGCTCACCCGCATCGGAGCGCTGAAGGAGCCGAGCCGCCGCGTCGACCCTGCGGCGCTCGGCTACTCGCTCGTGGCCTTCGTGTCGATCGCGATCAGCCAGGCCACAGGCCACCTCGCCGAAGCGGGCATCGCGGAGCTGCCCGAGGTCGTCGAGATCCACTCCACGACGGGCGAGGCCGATCTGCTCGTAAAGGTTCTCGCTCGCAGTACAGAGGAACTGCGCCGCATAACGGTGGAGATGCTCGCGATCGAGGGAGTGGTGCGCACGAACACCGCGATCTCGCTGGTCGAGACCATGCCGCTCCGCCTGCGCCCGCTCCTTGAGCGTGCCGCCGAAACCGAGTGAGCAGTTTTCGCCCGTCGCAGGCGTCTGAACAGGCCAGAACTGCACATTCGCCCGAGCAGAGCCCACCGAGTGAGCAGCATCAGTGCATGATCATGCCGCCGGTGACGTTGAACGACTGGCCCGTGAGGTACTCGCCATCGACGGAGGCGAGAAACAGGGCGAACCCGGCCACGTCATCCGGTGTGCCGAGGCGCCCCAACGGCGACTTCTTCGACCACGCGGCGACGTCTTCTTCGGTGCGCGTGTCTTTGCCCATGTCGGTGAGCACGTAGCCGGGAAGCAGTGCGTTCACCCTGATCTGGTGCTCGCCCCATTCGAGTGCGGCCGCCCGGGTCAGGCCCACGACGGCGGCCTTCGACGCTGCGTACGCTCCCTCGTCTGCTCCGCCCGCTTTCGCGGCCATGCTGGCGATGTTCACGATCGTGCCGCCCGTTTTCTGCGCGATCATGGCTCGGGCCGCGTGCTGCATCGCGAAGAGCGTGCCACGCGCGTTGATGTCCATCACGAGATCCCAGCGATCGGGCGTGAGGTCGAGCAGACTGCCGCGCGCCAGAATGCCGGCGCTGTTCACCAGCACGTCGACGCCGCCGAGCTCGGCGAGCGCCACCGCGAAGGCGGCCTCGACGGTCACGGCATCGACCAGATCGCAATGCAGGATGCGTCGGGCCGGGCCGCCCGCATCGCCAGACCCGCGCGAGGAGTCGCCGCGCGCGAGGTCGAGCACGATCGCGTCAGCGCCCTCCCCGGTGAACCTCTCGGCGATGCGACCGCCGATCCCTCCGCCGCCACCCACCACGATGACGCGTGTGCCCACGAATCGGCTCATGCGCGGTCGAGCGAGAGGCCCGAGAGAGCGAAGTATCGGTCGAACTCGAGACCTCCGCGCAGTTGGTCGATCAGCCGCACAAGCAGAAAGCTGCGTCGGGAGACGTGCCACGTGGGCACGGCTCCCGGCACACCGCCGTCGGCCGTGACCGAGTGCGGCAACGGCAGCGCCGCCCTGTACTGGTCGATCCACACGGCGATCACCCGGTCGACGAGGTTTCCGCCGTAGAACAGGTCGACGAAGAAGGGGCGCGCGTTGTCGTACTCGAAGTTGGCGGGCTTCACCCAGTCGAGCAGCGCATCGATCTGGATCGTCGCTGCTTCCATTCCGAACTCGATCGAGATGTCGACGTCGTCATTCAGCACCGCGCGAGTGCCATGCTGCGCCACTCGCACCACGGACCCGCCCTGACCGCTCGACGAAGCCGAGAGATTCTGATGGAACATCGGCCCGAACGTGATGGCGTTCCAGTGGGCAGGGCCTGTCGGCTCTATCGAGAGGTAGATCTGGGGCAGCTGCACTGTGCGTCCTTTCGAGGACCAGAAGTGGTGCGACGGGTCAGTAGATGAGCGGCAGTGCGATGGTGAAGATCAGGCCGTTGATAACGCCGAGCAGCAGCGCCACGCCGAGTGTCGTACCGACGATGGCGAGAAGCTTCGACGGGCCGCCCTTCAGGTAGCCGAGCACGCCGAGCGCGACGGCACCGAGGCCGAGCAGCGCATCCAGAACCGAGTGCACGCCACTGATCGCACCGTAGGCCCCAGAGCTGCTCGTCGCATACATGCCCAGCTGGATGAAGGTGAAGATGAACCCGAGCGCGAATCCGGAGGCCCCGAGGATCGCCGAGACCATACCCATCGTGTTCTTCGCTCGTGCCGGCTTGCTCTGCTGCGGCTGCTGGCCGTAACCCGGATGCGGCTGCTGGGCCTGCTGCGGCTGGCCGTAGCCCGGATGCGGCTGTTGGGGCTGATGCGGCTGCTGCGCATATCCGGGGTGGGGCTGCTGCCCATATCCAGGCTGTTGCGGCTGCGCGTAGCCGGGCGCCTGCGGCTGATGGGGCTGCTGCGGTTGGGGCTGCTGTGGCATGGCCGGGGGTTCGAAGGTCATGGTCGTCCTCTGTGCTCGCGGTGCGTGTGCTTAGAGTATGGCGGCGGTGACCCCGTCGACGCACGCGTACCGCTCGATATCCCACCCGGCGAGTCGGGCGCCCGCCTCATACGCCGCCTGCAGAAACTCGAGGGCCGCAGCACGCGGGTCTTTGCTAGAGCGCCAGCAGCTTGCGCTTGGCGGCGGCGAATTCCTCGTCGGTCAGCACCCCGTCGCGGTGGAAGGCGGCCAACGCGCCCAACTCGGCGATGAAGTCGCGAGCCGGCGCCGCGGCATCCGGTGTCTGCTCGGCAACGGCCTCGGGCCGGGCGGATGTCAGCCCGCCGTTCGCCGCGAGCCGTGCGTCGGCGATGGCCGCGGTTATGGCGGCGACCCCGTCGCGGAACTCGCGCACGTCGTCGAGGGTCAAGTGATTGGTGTCGTCGCCGTGGCCGACGGCGATGCGGATCGTGGCGAGCCCGCGCGTCTTCTGCAACGTGCTCTGAACCACGTCGATCTCGGCGATATCGACGACGGCGACGTCATGCAGAGTGCGGGCCGCGTCACCCAGGTGAACGAAGAGGTGGTCATGGATCAGCAGGTAGCGCCCGCCACCCACCTTCGAGATGGGATTGCCCACCGCGGCCCAGCGCGTGCCCTCGGGCAGCTTGGGTTTGGGGGCGTACGACGCCGTCGGCTTCGGCATGTCGGCCTGCCTGGTCGTCCAGGCGCGCCCGTCCCACCAGCGTTTTCCACCGGATCCATCGTCGTACCAGCCTGCGGCGACATCATTCATAGCTCTTTACCCCCACCCGAGCGTAAACCGCCGACGAGCGCGGCGCATCCACCGCACCTCCAGCGGTGGCGACGGAGCACCTGCCGCGAGCGCTTACGGCCCTTCCACCACGAATCCGGTTGCGGCGATGTGCTCGTCGAAGCTCGTGCCCTCTTCGAGCGCGTCGACGAGCCGACAGAGCGCGTGGTTCCAGCGACCCACCCGCCACGCAGCGACATTCGTGAAACCGAGATCTGTCACGGCATCCTGCGGTTTGAGATGGGGCGCGGGCAGCAGGGCCGCAAGATTGTCGACCCAGATCGCTGTCACTCGGTCGACCAGGGAGCCGCGGAAGAAGACGTCGACGTAGATGGGCAGCACCGCCTTGGTCGAAAAGCCTGCGTCTCGGATCCACTCGCGCGCGTTCTTCGCATGCTCGCCCACTCGCGCCTGCAGACCCCACTCGAGTGCGACATCGATGTCGCTCACGAGGACGGCCCTCGACGCCGGTCGGTCGACGATCGGATGACCGGTCATATTCGACGGCTTGACGCTGGTGGCCTCGTGAAAAAGGGGACCATCGACGACGAGCCAGTCGGTGCTCGGTGTGTTGGCGATCAGGCCACGCAGTTCGGTCAGGTACATGTCCGCCTCCAGCGATGTTCGACACACAGTGTATTGTCGCGAGGCCTTCGTACTGGGAGACTGGTCGCGGATCGGGGGATCATGACCAAGCGCACAGGTACAGACAGAGACGTTCCCACCTGGGGCACACCTCGTCGCCTCTCTCGACGGGCACGCCGAACCATCTCGATCCTCGGCGGCGTGCTCGCCGTGGCGCTCGTGATCTCGATCTTCACGTCGAGCTCTCCGTGGGCGTCGAGCATGCTCATCCGCGCCGTCTTCGAGAAGGGCGGCCGTGACACGGTGGCCGAGATGCTTCCGTACGTTCCGGCATCCGGGGTCACCGAGACGCTCGACGTGCAGTACAGCGACGGCACGGCCGGCGCCGCGACGACCCTGGATGCGTTCCGGCCGCAGTCCGCGAACGGCCCCCTTCCGACGGTGGTCTGGATTCACGGCGGCGCCTGGATCTCCGGCGACAAGAGCAACGTCGCCCCGTACCTGAAGATCCTGGCTGCCGAGGGGTACACGACGATCGGCCTCAACTACTCGATCGCTCCCGAGTCCATCTATCCGACGGCGATCTTCCAGCTGAATGACGCGCTGGCCTACATCGACGAGCACGCGGCCGAACTCGGCGTCGATCCCGAGCAGATCGTGCTGGCCGGCGACTCGGCCGGTGCACAGCTGGCGAGCGAGCTCGCCGGAATCACCACGAATCCCTCCTATGCGACGGTCGTGGGCATCACACCCGCGCTCTCGCCGACCCAGCTCGTCGGCATGATCTTGAACTGCGGCGTCTACGACCTGCAGCGCATGTCGGAGCTGAACGGCATCGAGGCATGGGGGTTCAAGATCTCGCTGTGGGCCTACACCGGCACCAAGGACTGGTCGGACACCTCTGCCGGCGCGACCATGTCGAGCTTGGGCTTCGTCACCTCCGACTTTCCCGCCACCTACATCTCCGGCGGCAACGGCGACGCTCTCACCTGGGTCGAATCGGTGCCGATGTCGAACGCGTTGAAGGCAGCGGGGGTCGAGGTCGACGAGCTGTTCTGGGCCGCCGATCACGAGCCGGCACTCCCCCACGAGTACCAGTTCCACCTCGACTTCGACGATGCGCACACCGCTCTCGACCGCACGCTGGCCTTCCTCGAGGCGCACACCGACGCATCCTGAGCGGCCCAGTGCTTCAATGGATGTCGACACCCACCGAATGAGAGAAGCCCTGTGCCGTCGATCTCCGAGCTGACCATCCCCAGCAAGCGCAACGTCAAGGGGCTCACAGCGACCATCGCAGAGCTGAAATCAGGCGAGCTCCTGAGGGCCGTGTTCTCGACGCCGCGCTATGGCGTCGTGTCGATCGAAGGCCGGGCGCACTTCTCGAAGACGACGAACTCGTTCATGATCGCGGGCCGGGCTCTGGATGCGAACCTCAAGCCGGACAAGTCGCTGCAGCTTCTCGAGGTCATCGATCCGCAGGCCGCCCTCGCCGACGACGGCGTGGCCGCACTCAGCGACGAGGAGGTCGCGGCACTGCCCTCGGGTGATCCGGCCGATGTGGTTCCGACCCTCCAGCACGGCGACGTGATCGCGGCGCGTTACTTCGAACTCGCCTACGGGGCGTTCACCGTGATGGGCGCCTGCGTGGCAGCGCCGGGAGCGTCTCTGATGCTCGGCACCTGGTTCGTCTCGCGCGACGGGGTCCCCGCCAGCCGACTCAACCATGTCGACGTGGTGGCCCGGGCCGCAGATGGCGAGCTGCGCATCCCCGCCGCCATCTCGTCATGGGGCGACGAGTCGGGCTCCGACGAACTCTGACCGGTCTGGGCTCCGCCCGCCTCGTTTCGACGGGGTTGTCTGACCCTTCGCCGCGCGCCTAGCCTCGATGTATGGCCATCGACCCCGACGAGAGCATGCAGTCCGACGCGTTCGATCCGGCATCCAATCATCTGGATGCGCGCATCGATACGGTGCGCACCTGGGCGCTGCGCCGGCGACATGAGCTGGTCGTCACGCGCCACGACACGGGCGCCGTCGAGCTGCGCACCGATGCCGGAAGACAGGAGCAGGCGGGGCGGCTGCTCGCGCAGGTGCACGACGAGCTGCACTCGAAGACCGTGATGGAGTTCTTTCGCGACTGGCGGCTCATCTCCTGAGAAAACCGACAGATGTCGCTTAGCAGGAATATTCTGGACAGGTCGGCGACTTGAACTCAATGCAAGCGCATGGAGATGCGAGTCTCCGCGACATCAGTCTGTAGAGAATGGAAAGTGATCCTCATGGCCAGGTTCGACAACAAGGTAGCGATCGTCACCGGCGGAGGCAGCGGCATCGGCGCCGAGATCTCGCGTGAGCTCGCCGAGCAGGGCGCGTCGGTCGTGGTCACCGACATCAAGCTCGAGGCCGCCCAGACGATCGTCGACGAGATCGTCGCCGCCGGCGGCAAGGCGGCCGCCTTCGAGCAGAACACAGCGAAGTGGCAGGATTCGCAGGCAGCTGTCGAGTTCGCGCAGTCGACCTTCGGAGCGCTGCACCTCGCGGTGAACAACGCGGGTATCGGCGCCGCTCCCCAGAAGATCGGCGACTACGACATCGCCGCTTGGGATCGCGTTCGCTCCGTCGATCTCGACGGGGTGTTCTATGGGCTCAAGTTCCAGCTGCCGGCGATCGTGTCAGCCGGCGGAGGCGCCGTCGTGAACATGGCGTCGGTCCTCGGCTCGGTGGGAATCGCCGAGAACGCGGCCTACGTCACGAGCAAGCACGCGCTGATCGGCCTGACCAAGGTCGCCGCACTCGAGTACACCTCAGAGGGCGTACGCACGAACGCCGTCGGCCCCGGATTCATCGACACCCCGCTCGTACGCTCCAGCCTCTCCCCGGAAGCACTCTCCGCGCTCGAGGCCGAGCACGCCTCGCGCCGGCTGGGCACTGACAAAGAGGTCGCCGCGCTGACCCTCTTCTTGCTGAGCGACGAAGCATCGTTCATCTCGGGCAGCTACCACCTCGTCGACGGCGGCTACTCCGCTCACTAGTCGCTACAGAGACGCCGAGACGACGTGATGCAGGTCATCGCTTCGCCTCGGCGTTTCGTATTGGCAGACTGAGACGCATGAGCGAATCGGCCGACGTCACCACGCGCACCTCTACCGTCGACGACTGGACCCGTGCCCTGGCAGGTGCCAACGGTTCGCCCGGTGGAGGCGCAGGGGCCGGTGTGATGCTGGCGATGGCGGCAGCACTGATGTCGATGGTCGCGGCATACTCGGAAGATCGCGAAGCCAGGAGCACCGGGCACGCCGTTGATCACGACGTCGATCTCGCCGAGCTGCGGGCACGCGCACAGTCGCTGCGACAGACCGCCCTTGGCCTGGCCGACGAGGACTCGGCGGCATCCTCTGCCTTCGGCGCCGCGTACCACCTCGACAAGGGGCCGGCGCGAGATGCCGCGGTGCGGGCCGCCTCGGTCGACGCCGCACGCGCCTCGAGCATTCTCGGGCAACGCGCGTCCGAAGCCGTCGACGACCTGGAGTGGCTGGCGCTGCACGGAAACCCCGCGTTGATCGCCGACGTCGTCGTCGCCCTGGGCGCCCTGCGGGCCGCGATCACGGGCGCGCGCACGAATGTGAGCTTCGACCTGGCCGCCGTCTCCCGCGCCGGGGAGCCTGTAGAGCAGGTGCGAGAGGAGAACCCGGAGGTCTGGGATTCGGTCGGGCAGTTCGACCGGGCTCGCGACCGCATCGACGCGATCATGGCGGCGGTCGACGACCGCGCGGCACCCACCGACCACGAGTAGAGCCGCTCTGGCTCGTCAGCCGAACTGCAGCAGGATCTTTCCCATGTGAGCGCTCGACTCCATGCGCCGATGGGCGTCGGCCGCGTCGTCGGGTGCGAACACGCTGTCGACCGTGGGCTTCACGAGCCCCTGCTCGATGAGCGGCCACACCGACTCGCGCACCGACGCGATGATGGCCGCGCGCTCGGCCAGCGGTCGGGCACGCAGCGTCGTCGCCCAGATGCGCCCGCGCTTGGCCATCAGCGAACCCACGTTGAACGAGCTCGAGTCGCCGCTCTGGTTCGCGATCACCATGATGCGACCGCCCACAGCCAGGGCCCGGATGTCGCGTCCGATGTAGTCGCCGCCCACCATGTCGAGGATCACGTCGACGCCGGTTCCCCCCATCTCGTAGTTGACGACCTCCACGAAGTCCTGTTCGCGGTAGTTGATGCCGATGGCGCCGAGGCGCTCGGCGAACGCGACCTTCTCGGCCGACCCCGCCGTCGCGAAGACGCGCGATCCCCGGGCTACGGCGATCTGGATGGCCATGGCTCCGATTCCGCTCGACCCTCCGTGGGCCAGAAAGGCCTCGGTCGACGCCAGCTCGGCGCTCATGAACACGTTCGACCAGACGGTGGCGGCCACCTCGGGCAACGCGGCTGCATCGAGGAGAGACACCCCGGCGGGCACGGGAAGGACGAGACTCTGATCGACGACCACGCGCTCGGCGTACCCTCCCCCCGGAAGCAGCGCGCAGACCTCGTCGCCGACACGCCACTCGGAGACGTCGTCGCCGGTGGCGCTGACGATGCCCGACACCTCGAGTCCGGGCCAGAGCGGGGCGCCGGATGGCGGCGGGTAGTTGCCTCGACGCTGCGAGATGTCGGCGCCGTTGATGCCCGCGCCCACGACATCGATGCGCACATCCGACGGGCCGACCGGAGGCTCGATGACCTCGGTGACTGTCAGCACTGAGGGGTCGCCGAATCGGGGAAGTGTGATGGCTCGCATGCGGCGAGTCTACGAGCCGAGGCGGCCGAGACAGCCACGATCCGGTCGCGGGCACGCACCATACACGGCTCGAAATCCGCGAACCTCGAGGGCGACGGGGGCCTCAGTAGTCCCTCCCTTAAAAACCAGTAGTACTGATTTTTACTGAGGATTTTGTTCAGTAGTGCAGCTTGTCGAACCGGCTTGTGACACGCGGAAACGTGCCTATAACTTCAAGCTGTCAGCGCGCTCCCGGGCGCGTCGACTCCTCGGGGGTTCGGTGCATTTGCGCAATCAGGGCGACGTTTACGGTGCCCACGTTTCGCACGTCTGACACATTCACATTCATCTAGTAGACGCGATAGCCGATGTCCCGACACCTGAAGAACCCGCAGCACTCCGCGGGTCGAGCCGACGTTCGGCGCGGGTTCGGGGCGGTCGTGATCGCCCTCGTCGGTGCGCTCGTCGTAGGCGCCTGGGGAGTCGCCCCTGTAGCCGCCGAAGTCTCGCCGACCCCTGAGGCGACAGAATCGATCGGCTCTCCCGATGGTCCGGACACAACCGCCGAGGAGACACCGGCGCCTGCGAATCCCGTCCCATCGGCGGATCCCACGGAAGAACCGGCCGCACCTGTCGAGGAACCGGTGCCCGGCCCGGTCGAACCCGGCGATTCCGTCGCACCTTCGACGGACACACCGGATCCGGCCGCGGAGCCGACCGATCCCGGCCTGCAGGACGAACCGACGGCATCCGAACCCGCCCCGGAATCCGACCGGGCGCCGCCCGAGACGGCTCGGGCCGGAGGCGATTTCGGCACCCTCGCCGCGGGAATCCCGGAGGCACCGCGGCAGGTCTGGATCGAGGCCTTCGAGCAAGGTCTCACCAACACGGCCAGCGGAATAGCCGCATATTCCGGCGGCCGCTACACGGCATCGACGGGATGGGCCAACGGATCCGCGTGCACGGGCGTGCTCGTCAACTACCTCTCGCCCTACCCGAACCCCGCTTTCTGCCCCACCCAGCCGCAGCTCGTCGTCGGCCAGTCGTCGGTGGCCGCACGGGAGATCCGCAGGATGTCCGACGTGCTCGGCCAGGTCGCGGCAGGCGTGATCGGATCGACGTCGGCCTCGTCTCCCGCCAACGGTTCGACGACCGGCACCGCCGGGAGCCAGGGCAACCACGCGCTGGTCTCCCTTCCCTACGGCACGGTCGCCGGGGGTACGACGGTCCTCACCTCGGCCACGGGGATAGGCGTGACCGCGCCGGCATCGCGGTACTACGCGCTTCGGATGAACGCCGTCGGCGCCCAGTGCGGAACGAATAACGCGTCGCTCTCGCTGAACCTGGTCTCGGGCGGCACGGCTCTCCTGACGGGATTCGCAAGCCCCGTCGTTCCTTGCACGGCGACAGGAAGCGTGTTCTACACGTCTCCTACCCAGCCCGGACTTCCCACTCTCGGGGGCGTCTTCGATCCGGCCTTGTCGGCCTCGGTGCGCGCTGCCAACTACTCCGGCACGAACACTGCTCTCCTCTCGCCGGCGCAGATCGCCGCTGCGCAGGTGCAGCTCGTTAACTCCGTCACCGGTTCGGGCAGCGGATTCGGGGTCGACAACCTGCGGGTGATCGAGGTCACCCCCGCACTCGATGCGAGCTTCGGTGGCGCGGCGGCCACGGCCACCGTTCCCACCACGCTCACGTTCACGATCACCAACACCGGCGAGCTGCTCGCGAAAACCGACTGGGGGTTCTCCACGGCTCTCCCCGCCGGCCTGACGGTGGCTCCGACCCCCGCGGTCGCGGGCTCCTGCGCGAACGTCGCCGGAACCGCGTTCGCCGTGACGGCAGCGGCAGGCTCCTCCACTGTGACTGCCGCTGGAGGCGACCTTGCAGCAGGCGCCGCCTCCTGCACGATCACTGTCGACGTGGTCGCCTCCGGGGCTGGAACGTACAGCAGCGGCACCGTCACGCCGACAGGGCTCATCGCCTCGGCACCCGCAAGTGTCACCGTTGCGGCCGCGACGACGATAACGGTGCGCAAGAACCTTCCGGCACGCACTGCGGCAACCGACCAGTTCACGCTGTCCCTGCGAACCGGAACCAGTGTTCTTGCGTCGGCCACGACATCCGGCACCGCCACCGGAATTCAGGCGGCTCAGGTTAGCCGCTACGTCGTGCAGCCGGGCGCCACCTACACGGTGCACGAGGCCCAGACGGCAGGCGCGGGCCTCGGCTACTCCAACGGGTACGAGTGCACGCGCGGCGGCACGGTCATCGGATCGGGTTCCGGGGCATCGGGCGCGATCACCGTTCCGAACGAGGTGGGCGCCGAGGTGATCTGCACGTTCACCAACACTGTTCAGACTCCGCGGCTCTTCTGCGACACGAACCACTTCTACTCCATCACCGCCGCAGGTGCCCTGCAGCAGGGAGACATCGTCTCGGGAACGCTCGCTCAGGTCGGATCGTGGACAGGAGCCACCGCGAGCAATGCACTCGGCATCGGCGCGGGCGGAACGGTCGCGTATGCCATCGAGCGCTCCGCCGACGCCACCGACGTGGCATCCATTCTCAAATGGACCCCGGGATCGGGATTCCAGACGCTGGCCAACAGCTCGTACACGACGGTCGCGGGCGGCACCGCGATCACGGGAAGCCTCGTGGCCGGTGCCGTCGACCTGTCGGGGAGCCGCTACCTGTTCGGCACCTTCCTGAACAGCCAGTTCTACATCTGGAGCTTCACCGAGTCGAACCCCACCGCCACACGTTTCGCATTCCTCGGGTCCTTCCCCACGGGGGCGGCGCCCAACGGCAACGGCGACATGGCGTTCGATGCCCGCGGCAACCTCTACGTGGTCGGCGCCTCGACCGTCAACGGAGCGAGCAGCGCGGCCATCTACACCGTCACGGCCGAGACGCTCGCGGCCGCGTCGGGCGGCACACTCGCGGTCAATACGTCTGCGACCCGCGCCCTGACGGGCACCGACGCTGCCTTCGCCAACGTCAACGGCATCGCCTTCTCCCCCCGCGGCACCGTCTACCTCGCCAACGCGGGCAGCGCCTACGAATTCGATGCCACGACCTGGAACCGCGTGAGCGGCACGGCACGCGTCCCCGTCGATTCGGTCGACCTCGCCGGCTGCTCCTCGCCGTCGACGATCACCCTGCAGAAGAACATCGTCGGGCGCCAGGCGGCAAGCGACCAGTTCCAGCTGACCGCCTCCGCCGGAACCCCCCTGACCGCCTTCGCCACGGCGACGACAACCGGGGCGACCCTCGGCAGGCAAACCGCCCAGATCGGTCCTTTCCCCGCTCCTATCGGCAGCACGGTCACGATCTCCGAGGCCATGGCCGCGGGATCCACCTCTGCGATCGCGGCCTACACGACCATCTACGAGTGCTGGGCCGACGGGGTGCGGCTCAGCTCCGGAACCACGGCGACCGGTGCCGTCACGATGCCCACGAGGCTCAGCGTCAACGTCAACTGCACCTACTTCAACTCTCCTCGTCCGGCGTCGACCGTGCGCATCACGAAGACGATCCAGGAGTTCTCCGGCCTCTCCCGGCCCGGAGTGGACTGGACGGTGGGCACGACCGCGACGGCCACCACGGGAACGGCGACAGCCCTGCCGAGCGAGGCTCCCCGACAGCAGACGGATGCCGCGGGCCAGGCGACTTGGACCGTGCTGTTCGGCTCCGACGCATCTCGCGCGACGGTGACCGTCTCTGAAGTTCAGCAGACGGGATTCGCGTTCGTCAGCGGCTCGTGCACGGTGAACGGCACGGCGCGGGCCGTCGCCTTCACCCAGACGGGAACCGTCGTGAGCGGCAGCCTGACGGGCATAGCCTCGGCGTCTGCCATCGAGTGCACCATCGTGAATCGCCCCACGGCGAGCCTCACGCTCGTGAAGACGGTGGGGTACGGCAGCGCCCTGCCGACGGACTGGACCCTCAGCGCGACGGGCCCCGCCGGAGCGCTGCCAGGCCCCACCGGCCGCTCGGGCACCGCGGCAGCATCCGGTGTCTCGGTGACTCCCGGCGTGGCGTACCGACTCGGCGAATCGGGCGGGCCACTGACCTATGTGCAGACGGGCGCGTGGCAGTGCCGCACGGCCACGGGGGCGACGGTGGCGGTCAGCGCCGCCGGCGATGTGACGCCCGTCGCAGGCGCCGCCGTCACGTGCACCGTGGGCAACTCGACGTCATCCATCACCCTGGTCAAGCAGGTCCTGAGCCCGAGAACCGGATTCCAGGCCTCCGATTGGCGAGTGACCGCGACGCCGGCGGCGATCGCCGGGGGAACACTGCCGACCGAGACCAGGGCAGGCGCCGAGTACAGCACCTCGGGCAACACCGCCAGCACCTTCGACGTGCGACCGGGCCACGGCTACACCCTTTCCGAGGCCGCCACGGATCCGAACCGGCGGCTGGCGTACCAGGAGCTCCGTCTCGAGCGCCTGACCGGGTCGACGTGGACCGCCGTCACCTCCCGAACCATCCTCGCCCCCGCGGCAGGCGAGACGGCGATCTACCGCTTCGTCAACGCCCCCGTGGAACCCACCCGGCTGCCCCTCACGGGTGGCACGAGCGCCGATGCGTTCCTCATCGGAGGAGGAGCCGTGCTCACAGCGGCATTCGCCCTCCTGGTGTGGACACAGCGTCGAAGGTTGCGAGGCGCCTTCCGGTGATGCACCTACCGATCCGTCTGTCCCGAAGTCCCTGCCCATCACGATCCCGATATTTCTCACGCACCACTCTCATCATCCACAAGGAGTAATAATGTCCAGTCCCTTCCTCCGGAGGCTCTCCGCGGCCGCCGGCGTCCTCGCGCTGAGCGCCGCGGCGGCGTTCGTCTCCGTCGCTCCGGCTCAAGCCGTCACACTCCCGGGCAACATCGACCCGGCCATCCCACGCACGCTGACGATCCACAAGTTCGCACTCGGCCCGGAGAACGGCCAGCAGGTCGGAACGGGCCAGGAGGTCTCCGTTCCGGGCACGCCCCTCTCGGGTGCGACCTTCACCGCCGCCCGGGTTCAGGGTGTCGACCTCACGACGCCCGAGGGGTGGACGCAGGTCTCCAACCTCACGCCGGCGACGGCTGCCGGCCGAGTGATCGCTGCCGACACGTTCACCGCCACCACCGGCACCGACGGCGTGGCGCGCTTCAACTCGGGCGACACCCTGCCCCTCGGTCTCTACCTGGTGACCGAGACGGAACTGCCCGCCGAGGCGACCAACCCGTCGGCACCGTTCCTGGTGACGCTGCCATTCCCCACCGGCCCCGGCGGCGCACCGGCGAACCAGTGGGTCTACGACGTGCACGTCTACCCCAAGAACGCCGTCACCGATCTCACGAAGACCCGGGTTCCCGCGCCGGCGAACTCGGTCGAGGCGCGCAACCCCGACCTCATCCGCTGGGCGATCGCCTCGGACGTTCCCACACTGGCCGCGGGTGACACGCTCGACACCTTCACCCTGACCGATACGCTGCCGGCCGAATTGAACTACCTGCCGACCGGCCCGACCGGTGTCGCGCCCTCCGGCGTGACCATCGCCAACGCGGCGGGAATCGCAGTGAACTTCGTCGCGGGCACCGACTACACGCTCGTCTACGACGCGATCACTCGCAATGTCACCCTCACCTTCACACCGACCGGCCTCACTCGCCTCTCGGGTCTGCAGGGCGGCGATGTGACCCTCACCGTGCTCAGCCGCGCGGTGGCGATCCCTGCGAACGGCATCATCACCAACACGGCGACGAGCGTCGTGAACGGAGCCACCGACACGGTCACCGGCAGCACTCCCATCGGCCAGCTCACCGTCTTCTCGTTCCAGAGCGAGAACGGAGTGCGCACGCCGCTCGCCGGAGCCGTCTACGAGGTGTTCCTCAACCAGAACGACGCCAATCTCGGTCAGAACCCTGTCAGCATCAACGGCATCCTGAACTGGACTACCGAGGCGAACGGAATCGTCGCGATCCCGATCATCACTCCGGGCAACTACTACGTGCGTGAGATCACGCCGCCGGCCGGATACCAGCTGCCGACGCCGAGCCAGGTTCAGACGCAGGTCGTCGCCGGTCCGAGTTCGACGACGGCGCCGGTGCAGAACTACGTCGAGTTCGAGCACGACCAGGTTCCGGCCTTCGCGCTGCCGCTCACCGGTGGTGATGGCGCGCTGTGGTTCAGTGTCGGCGGAATCGCGATCCTCGCCGTCGCCCTGGGCTCGGCCGTGGCCGTGTCGCGTCGTCGTGCCGCCGTCGTGGCGCACGCCGCCGTGGCGCACCCCGCCGCGTAATCTGACAGCGTGAAGACACAGGCGGAGCGTCCCCCGGGCGCTCCGCCTGTTCTCGTTTCACGCTGGCGCCTGCCCGTGCTGCCGCTGGTGATCGCGGTGGCGAGCATGGTCGGCGTCGGCCTTCTGCTGTATCCGTCGATCGCGGCCTGGTTCAGTTCGGTCGAGCAGTCGCAGAAGATCGACGGGCTCACGCAGGGAATCACCGACCTCGGCGCCGAGACCCTGCGGGAGAGGCTCGCGGAGGCCCGCGCCTACAATCAGACCCTCACCGGCGGTGGCGCGGCGGTCGCTGCGAATGAGCGACTTCCGCTCGCGAACGATCCTCGCACCGGAGACACCGCCCAGTACTTCTCGATGCTCCGAGGAGACTCGGAGGGCCTCATGGCACGCCTCAAGGTTCCCTCGATCGGTGTCGATCTTCCGATCTACCACGGCACGAGCGAGGCGGTGCTCGAACACGGTGTCGGTCACCTCGAAGGAACGGCCCTGCCGGTGGGAGGCGAATCGACCCACTCGGTGCTCACCGGCCACAGGGGGCTCGCCACCTCGGAGCTCTTCACGCATCTGGATCGAGTCTCGGTCGGCGACACGTTCACGGTCGAGGTGTTCGGTGATGTGCTCACCTACCGGGTGATCGAGACTCTCGTCGTCGAGCCCGACGACACGGAGAGCCTGCTCATCCGCCCCGGTCGTGACCTGCTCACCCTCGTCACGTGTACGCCTCTCGGCATCAACAGCCACCGCATCCTGGTCACGGGCGAGCAGGTCATTCCGACCCCGCAGTCCGACATCGACGCCGCCGGAGACTCGCCAGACGTACCCGGTTTCCCGTGGTGGATGCTCGTGGCCGGCGGCACGGTCGTACTCGCCGTCACGTACGTCTGGCTTTCAGGCCGACCGCCGCGGGCGCTGCGATCGCACGCGTCTACGAACCGAGGCGGCCCGACAGACGCGAGTGGAGCGCCGAGCTCCGCCCATCCAGACCTTCGAACCTGACCGTCACGCCGTGTTGACGGTACTTGTTCTCGACCGAGTCGAGGGCGGCCACCGTCGACGCGTCCCAGATCTGCGCCGCACCGAAGTCGATCGTCACATTCGGCGGATCGATCGCGTACGAGAAGCGCTCGACCAGATCGTTGCTGCTGCCGAAGAAGAGCGGACCGTGCACGGTGTAGCGCGCCGACGCTCCCTCGTCAACGACGACGCGGTCGACCCGGATGACATGGGCCACCCGACGCGCGAACAGCACCATCGCGAGCACCACACCCACGAGCACGCCGAGCGCGAGGTTGCCTGTCGCAACGACGACCACGACGGTGACGACCATCACGATGGTCTCGGGCACCGGCATCCGGCGCAACGTCGCCGGGCGAAGGCTGTGCCAGTCGACCGTGGTGATCGCCACGATCATCATCACCGCGGCGAGCGCCACCATGGGGATCTGCGCCATGAGGTCACTCAGCAGGGTCACGAGGGCGAGAAGCACAAGACCGGCGACGAAGGTCGAGATGCGGGTGCGCGCGCGACCCATCTTGACGTTCACGACGGTCTGGCCGATCATCGCGCATCCGGCGATTCCGCCGTAGAAGCCGGCGAGGATGTTGGCGACCCCGAGCGCCCACGACTCGCGGCTCTTGTGCGAGCGGGTCTCGGTGATGTCGTCGACGAGCTTCGCGGTGAGGAGGGTCTCCATGAGCCCCACGAAGGCGACACTCAACGCCGTGGGCCAGATGAGCTGCAGCGTCTCGAGATTCACAGGAGCGAGGAACGGCGTGATGCCGGGCAGAGCCCCGCCGATCTCGCCCTCGTCGCCCACGTTGGGAACGTTCAGATGCGCGATCATCACGATCGCCGTGACGACGACGATGGCCACCAGAGGCGCGGGCACCGCGGTCGTGAAGCGCGGCAGGATCAGGATGATCGCGACCGTGAGGGCGAACAGCGGATAGACCAGCCATGGCACGCCCAGAAGATGCGGCACCTGGGCCACGAAGATCAGAATGCCGAGCGCGTTGACGAAGCCGATCATGACGGAGCGCGGGATGAACCTCATGAGCCTGGCCAGACCGAGCGCACCGAAGGCGATCTGCACGATGCCCGCCAAGATGATCGCCGGCAGCAGGTACTCGACGCCGTGATCCTTCACCAGGGGCGCCACCACCAGCGCCACCGATCCGGCGGCGGCGGTGACCATCGCGGGCCGCCCGCCGAGGATCGACATGGTGATGGCGAGAACGATGGATGCGACGAGACTCACCTTGGGATCGACACCGGCGATCACCGAGAACGAGATGACCTCGGGGATCAGGGCCAGCGTCGTGACGATGCCGGCGAGCACCTCGCGGCTGAGGAGTCGCGGGGAGCGGAGCGCGTCGAGCGTCGTGATTTCGAGCTGAGGGGCGGTGGATCCGGGGAGCGCAGGCACCGGAACAGCCTACGTCGACGTTCACCGAAGAACTGCTGGTACTGCCACTATCGGTAGTGCTACTATCAGCAGGTGCTCATCTCCCAGGTCTCCCAGCTCTCCGGCACCCCCGCGGCCACCATCAAGTACTACGTGCGCGCCGGGCTCCTTCCCGCCGGCACCCGAAGCGGCGAGAACCGCACCAGCTACGACGAATCGCACGTCGATCGACTCCGGCTCATCCGGGCCATGCTCGAGGTGGGCAAGCTGTCGGTGAGTTCGGCTGCCGCGGTACTCGCGGCCCTCGACGACTCGTCGAAGCCGATCGCCGAGACCTTCGAGGTTGCCCAGAACGCGCTCGCCCGCGACGCCGTGGCCGACGTGAGCGAGCCGTCAGACGAGAGCATCGCTCGCGCCGACGCCGTGATCGACCGCGCCGGGTGGGCGAACTGCGGCGACAACGTGGGGCGACGCATCGTCGCTCAGACCATCGACGGCTTCGCGAAGGCCGGGCATCACATGAGCGACGGATATCTCGATCGCTACGCGGCGGCCGCCGACATCGTGGCGGCGGCCGACCTCGACGCCGTCGGCGCGATCGCCGACCCCTCCGAGCGCACCGAGCTCATGGTCGTGGGCACTGTGCTCGGCGACCCCCTCTCCCTCGGCCTGCGGCGCATCGCCCAGGCTCACCGAACCTCAGAACGGAACCTGTGATGTTGTCTCTGAAACGCGCCTACGCCTGGCATCGACCGCTGATGGCGGTGGCCGCGCTGATGGTGCTGTGCGCCGCCGTGTGTCTCGTCGGCGCCGCCGTCGACCCCAGACAGGTGGCCGGCGCCGACACGTGGCTGAAGCCCTTGAAATTCTCGCTATCGATTCTTCTCTACTGCGTCACCTGGGCCTGGCTCATCGCGCACCTGACACGGTTCAGAAAAGCGGCGCACACCGCCGGCACCGTGATCGCGGTGGCCGTCGCCGTCGAGCAGCTCGCGATCGTCGGCGCGGCCGCATCGGCCACGACGAGTCACTTCAACGTCTCCACCCCCTTCGCCACCGCGCTCTGGGGCGTCATGGCCGTGTCGATCACGATCCTCTACGTGGCGACGTTCGTCACCACCGTGCTGCTGTTCTGGATGCCGCTGCCCACCGTCTCGCTGACCGTGGCCGTTCGCACCGGCGCGGCTATCGCGCTCGTCGGCCTCGGCCTCGCGTTCCTGATGACCGGTCCGACTGCGCAGCAGCTCGACGACTATCAGGGCATCGTGGGAGCGCACACCGTGGGCAGCGCAGACGGCGGGCCCGGTCTTCCTCTTCTCGGATGGAGCACCGTGGCCGGCGACCTCCGCATCCCGCACTTCGTGGGCATGCACGCCCTGCAACTCTTGCCGCTGATCGCGATCGTCCTCGGCGCGCTGGCCGGGCGCATCCGGCTTCTCGCCGACGATCGCGTGCGCACCCGGCTGGTGGTCGTGGCCGCGGCCGCCTTCGCGGCGACGCTCGCCGTGCTGACGGCACAGGCGCTGATCGGCCAATCGATCGTGCGGCCGCAGGGCGGGATCCTGATCGCCGGATGGGGCGTCGCTATCGCTGCCGGCCTCGCCGCCGTTGTCGTCCTCGTCGCCGCCGCGCGGCATCCGCTGCAGAGCGAAAGGCGGCCCGACGATGAGCAGACGCCGATCGCCGAGAAGACAGAGAAGGTGCGCTCATGAGCCGGCTTCGTCGCGATTGGAGCACCGCCTCCGTCGTCTACCTCGTGCTGGCGGTCGTCGGCCTGGTCGGAACCTGGACCTTCAACATCACCGCCATCGTCGAGGAGCGCGACTTTCTCGGAGAGTGGTTTGGCAGCGGACCATCGGTGGGCTCACTCGGCGTCGACCTCGCGGTTGTGGCTGTCGCTGCGATCGTGCTGATGGTCGCCGAGGCGCGGAGGCTGCGCATGCGGGGCATCGTGATCTACATCGTGCTCGTCCCGCTGGTCGCGCTCGCCTTCGCGTTCCCGCTCTTTCTCTGCGCACGCGAGCGCGAGCTGACCCGTCAGCGGGCGACCGAGCACTGAGGCTCAGCCGTTGGGCAGGATCACCGCGCGACCCCGAATGGAGCCCTCGTGCAGGCGCTCGTAGGCCGCGGGGCCTTCGTCGAGGCCGAACGTCTCGACCTCGACCGAGATCTGGCCCGCCCGAGCCATGTCGAGCACCTCGATGAGTTCGGCGCGCGAACCCCAGTAGGGCGTGCGCACGGCGGCGTCGTAGGCGATTGCGCCGAAGCCGACCGGCAGCATCCCGCCGCCGATGCCCACGATGGTGACGTCGCCCTCGATGGCGACCGAGGCACCAGCGATCTCGACGGTGGGCTGCACGCCGACGAAGTCGAAGACGGCGTTCGCGCCGAGGCCTCCCGTGAGTTCTTTGATCGCAGCGACGGCGCTCTTGTCGCTGAGGATCGCGTGGTGCGCGCCGACCTTCTTCGCGAGCTCCAGCTTCTCGTCGTTCACGTCGAGCGCGATCACCGTCGCGCCCGACAGCGCGCGCAGTATCTGGATGCCGACATGGCCGAGCCCGCCCGTTCCGATGACGACGGCGAAGGTTCCCGCGCCGAGCTTCGGAAGCGATCGCTTGATCGCGTGATACGGAGTCAGACCGGCGTCGGTCAGCGAGACGTTCTTCACGGGGTCGAGGTCGCCGAGCGGCACGAGGTGGCGCGGGTCGTCGATGAGCATGTACTCGGCCATCGAGCCCGGGGCTCCGAGTCCGGGAGGCATGATGCCCTCGGCCTGCGCGTTGGTGCAGTAGTTCTCTTTGCCCTCGGAGCAGTTATGGCAGCGGCCGCAGCCCCACGGACCGTAGACAGCGACCGCGTCACCGACCGCGAGATGCTCGACGCCCTCGCCGAGCTCGTGAACGATACCCGCGCCCTCGTGTCCGAGAGTGAGCGGGAGTCCATAGGTGTACTGGTCTTCGGGAAGGCCCATGACGAACTCGTCGGAGTGGCAGACTCCGGCCGCGGTGACCTTCAACAGAACCTGGCCGGGACCAGGAGTGGGGATCGGAATATCGACGACCTCGGGGGCCTTGCCGATGGTCGTGTACTGGAGAGCCTTCATTGATCTGACCAATCCGCGGGCGGCGAGATGTCCTGATTGCGGTAAACCGTCCGCTGCTTCTACGGTACCTCCTAAACCGACAACTGTCTGATTGCGTTTGCCACCAGAGTCGAATGTTCGCAAGGGTCACCCTGAAGATCCGAGTCCTGTGGTTTCGTAGTCGCGTGACCTCAGCACAATCAGCAGCACAATCCGCCGCACAACCCTCAGCACCCGCCCCGCTCATCGCCGAGACCGCCCGTCGCGTCTTCGGATGGCCGTCGTTGCGCGAGGGGCAGATCGACGCCGTGCAGGCACCGGTATCCGGCCAAGACGTGCTCGCAGTGATGCCCACCGGCTACGGCAAATCTGCCGTCTACCAGCTGGCGGGAACGCTGCTCGGGGGCGTGACCGTGGTGGTCTCTCCGCTCATCGCCCTGCAAGACGATCAGGTGCGCTCGCTCCGAGAGGTTCATCGGCGCACCGCTGTCGCCATCAACTCGTCGCTCTCCGAGAAAGAGACCGAACACGCGTGGTCCACGGTCGAAGCGGGTGAGCAGTGCTTCGTCTTCCTCTCGCCCGAGCAGCTCGCGAAACCCTCCGTCGTCTCACGTCTGGCAGCGCGTGGCGTCACCCTGTTCACCGTCGACGAGGCGCACTGCGTGTCGTCGTGGGGGCATGACTTCCGCCCCGATTACCTCGGCCTCGGCGAGGTCATCGAACAGCTCGGGCATCCGCCCGTGATCGCCCTCACCGCCACGGGCTCGGGCCCGGTGCGCACCGACATCGTCGAGCGCCTCGGGCTGCGAGAGGCCCTCGTGCTGGCCCGCGGCTTCGACCGGCCCAACATCAGACTCGAGGTCGTACGTCACGAGAGCGACGACGACAAGCGTCGTGCCGTCGTGCGGCAGGTCATGGATGCGACGGGTCCCGGCCTCGTGTACGTGGCGACCCGCGCAGACGCCGAACGCTACGCCGACGCCCTCCAGGCCGAGGGCATTGTGGCCGACGCTTATCACGCGGGGCTTCCCGACGCCCAGCGGGAGGACGTGCATAGCCGCTTCACCGACGGCACCCTCGACATCGTGGTGGCGACGAGCGCATTCGGCATGGGTATCGACAAATCCGACGTGCGTTTCGTGGTGCACGAGGCGGTGACCGACTCGATCGACAGCTACTACCAAGAGGTGGGGCGCGCTGGTCGCGACGGAGAAGAGTCGCTGGCGACGCTGCACTACCGCTCCGAAGACCTGGGCCTGCGCACCTTCTTCGCGTCGGGCGTGCCGTCGAAGGAGTCGATCGCTCGCGTCTATGCGGCCGTCAAGAAGACGCCTTCGATCTCCCTGACCGATCTCGCCGACGCGCTCGAGTTGTCGCCGCGCACCTGCCGAGGCCTGGTCAATCTGCTCGAGGAGGCCGAGCTCCTCACCTCGACGGCCAGCGGTCTGACCGCCGTCGGCCGCCGCTCGCCATCGACGGCAGCCCGCATCGCTGTGGAACGCGCAGAGGCGCAGCACCGTGTCGAGAAATCGCGGGTGCAGATGGTTCGGGGCTACGCGGAGACCCTCGAATGCCGCCGCATCTTTCTGCTGGGCTACTTCGGAGAAGACCTACCGGAGCCCTGCGGCAACTGCGACACATGCACCTCGGGGCTCGCCTACGAGGAGTTCGCCCGTGAGAACAGCAACGATGCGTCGGCGGTCTTCGTCGTCGACTCCCGCGTCACGCACAAGAAGTGGGGCATCGGGGTCGTGATGCGCGTCGAAGACGATCGCATCACCGTCTTCTTCGACGACGAGGGCTACAAGGTGCTCTCGGTCGAGGCGGTGCAGCAGAATCGACTGCTGACTGTGCTGCCCGCCTGACCGGAGCTCCTCCGACTCAGTTCTGAGCGGGGTCTTCGAGGTCTTTCTTCGCGCTGTCGGAGTCGCCGTCGGCCTGCTCGTCTTCTTCGATGTTGAAGTGCGACGCCTCGCCGTGACCCAGCGCGATTCCATCGTCGGAGTTGGGGATGGTTCCGTCTTCGCCGAGCTTCTCGCCCTCGGTGGGAATGCTGTCTGACATGCTGCTCCTTTGTTTCGGTGACGAGCACCAGTCAAATGCGATCTGCCTGGCCGTGCCAGGGGCTGGCGCGTCGAGGTCGGACGTGCTTGCCTGGATGAGCCGTCGAAGACGGCGACGATTCGAGGTCGGGCAGAGGCCCGCCAGATTGGACGAGATCATGAGCGACCAGCAGAGCGAGTTCGACAAGAAAGAGGTCGACGAGGGCGAACAGATCGTTCCGGGCGTCGAGACCGAGGGCGTAGCGGCCACCGAAGCCGTGTCGCACTCCTTCGGCGCGGTCGAAGAGCAGCTGCCGACCGATGGGATGGGCGATGACGACCTCGACCTGCGCTCACCGGGAGCGGGATCGACCGAGGCCGACTAGAGACGACGCTCAGTCGTCGAGGTAACTCTGCGTGCGCTCGAGGTAGTCCTCGAGGTAGCCGATGGCCAGACGCGTGCACTCGTCTATGAAGAACTGGTCACCCGTCGCGTCGGTCTCGAACGCCTTTGCCGTGAGGGTGTCGACGATCTCGATCACGACCTCGACGTGCTTGAGCAGATCGGGCCGCTTGCGCGACACCTCGAAGCGCTCGAAGAACAGCTCTCCGAGCTGGTGGGCGAGCACCGTGCGATTGCTGTCGGTGTTGTCGATGAGGTTGCGATCGATGGCATCGCCCAGCCGCAGCCAGCGGAAACCCGGCTCCGTCTTATAGAGGGTGCAGTATGCCTTGATGACTCGACCGAGCAACTCCTGCCACTCGGCGTCTCTGCTCTCGAGAGCCTCCTGAGATGCCTGCATCAGGCGAGTGAGGTTTCGCGTGGCGAGGGCGGCGGCGATCGCTGTCATGCCGTCGAAGTAGCGATAGATCCCCGGGCCGGACATACCCACGCGCTTCGCGATGAGGGTCGGTGACACGTTGCCATAGCCCGCCTCGTCGATCAGAGCGGCGGTCGCGTCGAGAATCGACTCGATCCGCTGGGCACTGCGATCCTGGCGCGGGCTTCGGCGCAGGGCTGCGCGCGCGACATCGACGGGTTCATGAGGCATAAGGCACAACACTACCGAGTTTTACTTACCCCGAATCGGGGTCACGAAGCGAACATACAGCCCGTCTGCAGCCCCGCACTGTGGAGTTGAACTCTCGCTACTCTGCCGAAGCCGGATGCGCCACCCCCGGCCGCGTGTCGGACGCCACCCGTAGCGTGGTGGGCATGTCAGACATTCAGAACAGCGACGCGGCCGTCGAGCCGGCAACACCTTCGATCACTCAGAACGACTCCCCTGCAGAAACGGGTGCCGCAGGCGGCGAGGCCGAGACGCTGGGTGCGCCTCGACCCGACGGCGACGACTCATCCGCCGCCAAAGATCCCGAAGACTGGGTCACCGGCGACGAGCCGATGACCGGCCCGCAGAAGAGCTACCTCGACACGCTTGCGCGCGAGGCCGGCGAAGAGCTTCCCGCCACCCTTACCAAGGCCGAGGCTTCCGAGCACATCGACCGCCTGCAGAAGGTCACCGGCCGCGGCCAGTAGATCGCGCGCCGTCGGCTCGCGAGCTATTCGGCGTTGCTGCCGTACGAGCCGACGGCGGTGTGGATCAGCTCGATGATCTCGAGCGAGCGCAATGCGTCGCGCGGGTCGACGGGCAGCGGTCCGCCGTGAAGCAGCGCTTCGGCGAGCAGCTCGTAGAAGGTCGCGTATTTGCCCGCCTGCGTGGGCAGTGCCACGACCTCGCCGTCGACCCCGAGTAGCCCCCAGCGGTCTTCCCCATAGACGCCGAAGCCGTCGTCGGTCGGCAGAGCGCCGTCGCGCAGCTGTGCCTCCTGGGGGTCCAACCCCCAGCTCGTGTAGGCCGAGGTCGAGCCCAAGACGTGAAAGCGCGCGCCGACCTGGGCCGCCATGCCGTTCATCCACAGCTGGGTGCGCACTCCCGAGCGGTGCTCGAGCAGCACTGTGGTGTCGTCGTCGGCTACTCCGCCTTCTCTGCGCGTCAGTACCTCGGCGTGCACGCCCTCGACATCGCCGAAGAGTTGCAGGGCCTGATCGATCAGGTGCACTCCGAGGTCGTAGAGAATGCCTCCGCCCTCCGCCGCGGTGGCCTCCGCCTTCCACGACTTCGCCGGCACAGGCTTCCACCATTCGAAGCGGGATTCGAAGCGACGTACCTCGCCCAGCTGCCCTGCCTCGAGCAGCGACGAGAGCGTCAGAAAATCGCCGTCCCAGCGTCGGTTCTGAAAGACGGTGAACGGAAGACCGAGCCGCTCGGCCTTCTCGATGAGAGCAACACCCTCTGCGCTGGTGACGGCGAACGGCTTGTCCACCACGACGGCGACCCCGGCATCCAAGGCCCTGTCAGCGAGCTCGGCGTGGGTGCCCGACGGTGAACCGATGACCACGAGATCGAGCTGCCCTTGAGACGCGCGCTCGAACAGCTCGTCGACGGTGGCGACGATGGCGGCGGCCGGATGCAGGTGCGCGGCCTCGGCTGCACGTTCGGCATTCGACGTGACGATGACCGACACCTCGAAGTCGGGGTTCGTGGCGAGGAACGGCGCGTGGAACACGCGACCTGACAGGCCGAATCCGATGATTCCTGTGCGGATGGGGCGAGAGAACGGTGTGGCGGTCGACATGCCTCGAGGCTACCGGGCACTACCGCGAGCGCGCGACGAGGGCGTGCAGCACGCGGGTGAGTTCGGGCAGTTTCTCTGCGAGTTCGTCTGCGCTGCGCACGAAGATCATGCGGCGTCCGTCTGGGTAGTCGCCCTCGAGAATCTCGCTCTCGATATCGGGGGCCGAGGGATGGTGAACGACGAGATGAAGATGGTCATCGGGGCGCAGCATGAACGTGTACAGGTAGTCGGTCCCGAGGCGAAAGCTGGGGGCGTTCCACTTCCACTCCTCCACGATCCGAGCATCGACGGCGAGCGTGTGTTTGCGAAGAAGATCGATCTGATCGCGCAACGGATGCGCGCGCCGGTCGAGGGCTTCGTCGACGGAGACCGGCTTCTGGGGCATGCGCTCAGGCTAGTGGTCGGGCCGTTCCCACCGCCGAATCGAAGATTCCTCTGTTCATAATTTCGCGAGTCGACTTATCTGTCGACATCACTCAATGCCCCCGAGCGCCCGCGGAATCGCGGGTATTCGCCCGCACGAACCGATTCGACGCTCATCGTACGAACGCACCGATCCGTCACGAAAGGTTCGCCACCCGAAATATCCGAGCTCCTTTACCGCGCTTCGACGTCGTGCCTAGATTGGAGGTATTCAGCCGCTTGGGGGTGATTGACATGGATGCCATCGAAGAGCACCGTCCTGTCAGTCGCCTGCGGCTTCTTCTTCTCGGCGGCCTTGTCGGAGCGGGATTCGTCGTCGGCGGAATCTTCATGACGGCTACTCCAGCGCACGCTGGCGGAGGACTCCTCGATGGCGTCGGGGACGTCGTCTCCGGCGTGACCCAGCCCGTGAGCCAGGTGGTCGATGCGGTCGTCGAGCCCGTTGCACCCGTCGTCGACAGCGTCACGTCGATCGTGCCAGCGCCGGTCGCCGAGGTTGTGCAGCCCGTCGTCGAACCGGTCGTGGAGCAGGTCGTCGTGCCCGTGGTCGAGGCCGTACCCGAGGCACCCGTGTCCGAGATCGTCCAGCCTGTCACCGATCTCGTCGACCCTGTCGTCGCGGCGGTTCCCGTCGTGAACGACCTTCTTGGATCCACCCCCACTGCGAGTGTCACGGCGCCGGTCGTCGACCTCGTCGACACCACTGTCGGTCAAGTGACGGACACCGTGACCGCCGTGACACCAGCTCTGCCGGGCGCATCCACTCCGATCGGACCGGGCGTCGACCTCCCCTCGCTTCCCGGCCTAGATCTTCCCGACTCCGCGTCTCCCGGAACGGTTGTCACGATCCTCGGGGTGACGGTCACGGTCCCGCCCGCCTCCGCCTCGGAGCCGTTCTCCAGCCCGACGTCGGTGCCGTTCCGCGGAGCAGCCGCGTCTACTCCCACTCCTGGTCTCCCCGCCCCGGGGCAGGCCGGTTCCGCCAGCTCTTCAACGCCTTCGTCCCCGGGTTCCCCTGCACCCGCCGGGCCTTCGGAGGGTTCTCCCGTGGTCTTGCCCACTCCGTCTGGAAGTGGCGGCCAGGGAACGGGCGGCGGGGCCGGTTCCGGCGCCCCGGCAGCACTCGAATCCATCTCCGGCGCGATCTTCGGACACGCCGCTCTCACTCTGCGCGCTCTCGCCTCCGACGACGCGCTCCCCGCTTCACCCACGTTCGACCTCGGTTCGACTCCTGACTGACTGAGTTCGCACCTGCCCGATTCCAGAGGCAGACACCGCGAACCATCTCCCCCGCCAACCGCGCGGCTGGAGCTCATCAGTCTCACCATCTTTTGGAGTTGAATCATCATGAAGAAGTTCATTCAGAGAGGGCTGTACTTCACCCTCTTCGTCGGTGGCCTTTCGTGCCTCGGCGTAGCCGCAGCGAACGCCGCTGACACCACCTCAGGCGACGACGGCCTGCTCTCGGGAACTCAGATCGGCGTCGGTCTCGACGTTCCGGTCGACCTCTCGGGCAACTCGATCAGCATCCTCGGGGATGCCACGTCCACGGCTCCTGAGGCGGCTCCGGCCGCTCCTGTCACCGAACCCGCCGCCCCGGCAGCGGAACCCGTCGCCGAGGCGACGACGTCCGGCGACGACGGTGTCGCGTCCGGCAGCCAGGCCATCGTGGATGTCGCCATCCCGATCGATGTGTCGGGTAACGCGATCAGCGTGATCGGCGACTCCGAGCAGTCCGGGGCCACCGAGTCCGCGCCCGCCCCCGAAGCCGCACCGGCAGAGTCGGCACCCGTCACCACGACGGGAACCGACTCGCTGCTGGGCGGAACACAGGGCCTTGCGAACATCGATATTCCGATCACGGTCGGCGGCAACGCCATTACCGTCATCGGTGACTCGAGTAGCACGGACAGCACCATCGGCCCGGACACATCGAACGGAGCGTCCGACGCTCCCGTCGGCGCCGGCGCCTCCACCTCGGGCGACGACGGCATCCTCGGCGGAACGCAGGTCGTTCCCGTCATCGGAGCACCTGTCACCGTGGGCGGCAACGCCATCACGCTTATCGGCGACGCCGAGTCGACCGGCTCTGCGACGACCGGCGGAACGACCGGCGGAACCGGATCCGGCACGACCGGACCCGGCGCATCCACCGACGGAACCGACAGCGTTCTCGGCGGCACCCAGGTACTCGGCGACATCGGAGCACCGGTCACGGTCGGCGGCAACGCCATCACACTGATCGGCGACCCGACCACCACGGGATCGGATGTCACCGGTGGCAGCACCGGCGGCTCGTCGGAGAACACCACCGGCGGCGACGGAAGCATCGGAGGAGGAACGCAGATCATTCCGGTGATCAACATTCCGATCGATCTGGGCGGCAACGCGATCACGGTGATCGGCGACCCGACGGTCGACCCCGCCGGACCGACCACGCCGACGGACCCGACCGACCCCACGGACCCCACGGACCCCACGGACCCGACCGACCCCACGGACCCGACGACCCCCACGGACCCGGGTACGCCGACCACCACCACCGTGGTCCCCGCCGGTAGCGTCGCCGCCGGTAGCGTCACCTCCGGCAACGTCACCGCCGCCGGCGTCTCCGCTTCGGGTTACACCGGAGGCGGCACGTCGGGTCTCGCCCTCACCGGCGTCTCGGCGGCGCCGCTCGCAGGAGCCATCGCGCTCCTGCTGCTGGCCGGACTCGCTCTCATGATCGTGTCGCGGAAGAAGGCCGCTCGCATCTGAGAGTCAGCCCGCACCAGCCCGCGCCGGGCACCGCATTCTCCATCCGCGGTGTCCGGCACGGGCGCGCGCGCAGCACGTCATCATGGCGACCCGGATGCTCGCCGGGGCGTTCTGATCAGCGTGCTGGTGCGTTCACTGCGGCCAGCACCACCGGGTCTTCGCACCCCGCGGCGTAGCCCCGGATGCGACGGTCGATGTCACGCTGAAGCACGACGGCGCCGATCCGTTCCGCGAGAGGCGCGAGCCACTTGGGTTTGCACGTGAAGTTGTACCGCCAGACGGCGAGGGTGCTGCCCGGAGCGCCGTCGACGGGGGTGAATCGCCACCCGCCGCCGAGCTTCTCGAAGAACCACGACCCCTTGGTCATCTTCATACCCACGTTCGACGGCGGCTTGTACGACACGTACTCGCTCTCCATGCGAAAACCGAACCGCTGCACCGTGTAGGTGAACACGCCCTTCGCCGGCACTGTGGCCCCGTGCAGAAAGTACTGCTTTCTGATGAACGGATCCCAGCGCTTGCGGATCTCACCCGTCGTCTGCGAGACGGCGAAGGCCGTCTCGACGTCGACCGGAACAACACAGCGGGACTCGACGACGGGCATGCTTCATCCTGTCATGCGGCAGGAGGCGCAGCACTCTTCGACCGCGCGCCGAGCACCCTCAGCACGACGTTGTCGACGGACCAGACCGCGAGCGCGCCGATCGCGTACGAGACCAGGTCTACGGCAGAGAACGATGCCCCCAGCAACAGCCGGGCAGGTGCGAACGCATCTCCCCACTGCTCCGGAAGGCCGGTGAGCTGGAGCACCTCCACAAGGGCGCTGAACGCGAACGCGATGACCGCGAGCATCCAGAGCCGAGCCCTCGCGAACACGAGACGCAGAATCAGGTAGACGAGCACCGTGTACAACGAGTCCGCGATGAATGCCACCACCGGGCCCTCTAGCGTGTGCACGCCCAGCCCGATCGCGATGACCGCGCACGCCGCGATGGCGAACGCGATGCGCTGCCGGATCACACCGGCTCGGCGTCGGGCGCCCACTCGGTCAGATCCAGGATGCGATCGGCTGCGCCCTCGCGCGACTCGATGAGCCGCGCGTTCGGCTCGTCGACGGCCTGCACCCACTCGCGCGCCGCATCCGGAGTCTTGCCGAACGCCTCGTGCCGGGCGATCAGCCGGCGATGCCGCAGCGACGAGTCGGTGACGACGTGCCACGAGGTGTCGAGTTGCCGGCGCACCGCACCCCAGGCCTCGCCGGGGAGGAGCAGATAGTTGCCCTCGGTCACGATGATGTCGTCGCTCGACTCGATGGCGCGGGCTCCCGCGAGCGGCTGCTCGAGACGGCGATCGAAGTCGGGCACGTAGATCGTATGCCGGGGTCGGGCGCGAAGAGTTTCGAGCAAGCGCGCATAACCGAAGGCGTCGAACGTCTCGGGGGCGCCCTTGCGCTCGAGGAGGCCCTGGCGCGCGAGCTGCTCGTCGGCGAGATGAAAACCGTCCATCGGCAGGTATGCCGCTCCCGGACCGATGGCCCGCACGAGTTCTCGCGCCAGGGTGGACTTGCCCGATCCTGGCGACCCCGAGATGCCCACGATCACGCGGCCACTCGTTCCTCGGGGAAGCTCCCGGACGAGCGCGGTCAACTGGGCCTCGACGGAGGAGACGACGATGGGAGCGGGTCTGGTCACGGTGACTACCGTACGCACTCACCGCTCGCTCGCTAGACTTCGACAGCAGCCAAAGAAGGATTCCTCGTGACAGAGCTCGTCGACATCCCCTCCCCCGGATGGCCCCTCGTCTTCGGCAGCGAAGGCATGCCTGCGATAGTGCTGGTGCACGATGACTACGGGCGGCTGCCGTATCTAGAGGCGTACGCCACCGCACTCTCGAAGCAGGGGTTCTTCGTCGTCGTGCCCGACCTCTTCAACGGAGTCGCCGCTGTCGACGCGGAGGGTGTGGAAATGCTCCGATCGCGCCTCGACGAGGGTTTCGCCAGCGCGACACTCTCCGACGCAATCGCCCTCGGTCGCAGTTCCGGCGCGGCGCGCATCGGCATCATCGGCATGGGGATGGGTGGCCGACTGGCATTGCGCAGCGCGCAGGAGGGTTCGGTCGATGCGGTCGTCGCCTACTACGCCGGATTGAACGACTCGGAGGGCGGCATCGTTCCGTGCCCCGTCGCGTTGCACTACTCCGAGTTCGACGAATGGGGCTCCGGCCTGGCCGCCGACCTCTTCATCAGCCGCCTCAAGGAGGTGGGCACACCGGTGACCCGGCACAACTACATCGGCACGTCGACCTACTTCGCGAACGCGACGATCTCGACGGTGCTCGACAAGAATGCCGCGGCCCTGGCGTTCGCTCGCTCGACCTATTTCATGCAGGGCCAGTTGCTCGACTGATCGCTCTCGCCGCAGCGGAACCCCACCCCGCGAAACAGGCAGAGAGGTGACGGATGTCATAGGGCGAAGGTGACAGGCCTCAGACGTGCCCGACGGTTCGGGCCGCCAGGCTGGAGCCATGACCTCCCCCTCTATCCCTGCCATCCACGCGACGGCACTCGCAAAGAGCTTCGGCGACGTGCGCGCCGTCACCGGCGTCGACCTCACCGTGCAGCCCGGCGAGATCGTCGCGTTTCTCGGCCCCAACGGCGCCGGCAAGACCACGACCATCGACATGATGCTGGGCCTCACCCCTCCCGATGGTGGAGATGTGGAGGTCTTCGGCCTCGCCCCGCGGGCCGCCATCTCGCGCGGCCTCGTGTCGGCCGTACTGCAGACGGGCGGCCTGCTCAAAGACCTGACCGTGCGGGAGACCCTCGATCTGACCGCCAGCCTCTTCGCCGATACCCGTCCGGTCGCGGAGGTGCTCGACCGCGCGGGCATCACCGACATCGCCGCCCGACGAGTCGGTCTGTGTTCGGGCGGCCAACAGCAGCGCCTGCGCTTCGCGATGGCTTTGCTCTCCGACCCGGGTCTCCTCATTCTCGACGAACCGACGACCGGTATGGATGTCGAGGGAAGACGAGCGTTCTGGAGCGCCATCCGCGCCGACGCGGACCGTGGCCGCACGGTGCTCTTCGCCACGCACTATCTCGATGAGGCCGACGAGTATGCCGACCGCATCGTGCTGATGAGCCGAGGCACGATCGTGGCAGACGGGGCTACGGCCGACATCAAGAACCTCGTCTCCGGCCGTATCCTCCGAGCGACGCTGCCGGATGCCGATGTCGCCGAACTCGCGGCCCTCCCGTCGGTCGACGACGCGTCGGTACAGGGCGAGCGCATCACCCTGCATACGAGCGATTCGGATGCTCTCGCTCGGCATCTGCTCACCCACACGGCCGCTCGAGACATCGAGATCACGAGCCAGAACCTCGAGAGCGTCTTTCTCGCCCTCACCTCAGAAGGAGTCTCCGCATGACCACCCACATCGTGCCCGCAGAGTCGAACAGGCAGCAGACCACTCCGTCGTCCGCCGCCCGCGTGCAGCTCGACCGCCGGGTTCCGCCGTTCGGCGGCTTCACGTGGACCTATTTGCGTATCGAGCTCGCCCGCAAGCTCCGCAACCGTCGCACGCTCATCTTCACCCTGATCTTCCCGGTCATGATGTTCTTGATCGTCGGCTATCCCATGCGCGACGTTCCCCTCACCGATACCGCCGTCGCCGATGGCGGGCCGTCGGTCGCGGCCTTCATCATGGTGTCGATGGCGATGTACGGCGCCATGATGTCGGCGACCCAGACCGGCGCATCCGTCGCCGTGGAGCGAGCGCAGGGATGGAGCCGGCAGTTGCGGCTCACGCCCCTGAACCCGCTGGTGAACGTGCTCATCAAGATGATCGCGGGCATGCTGCTCGGGCTCGTCGCGGTGATCGCGACCTACGTGGTCGGCGCTGTCAGCGGCATCCAGCTCTCGGCTGTGCAGTGGATCTCGACGGGCCTCGTCGGATGGCTGCTCGCCAGCGCTGTGTTCACGACGCTCGGGCTGATGGTCGGCTACCTCGTGCCGGGTGAGAATGCGGCGCAGGTGACGAGCCTCGCCATCGTGCTGCTCGCCTTCATCGGCGGATTGTTCTATCCCGTCTCGAGCATGCCCGACTTCATGCAGACGATCGCGGCGTTCACCCCCGTGTACGGCATCAGCGAACTGGCTAGGGCGCCCCTGACCGGTGACGGCTTCCATCTCGCCGCCCTGGCGAACGCACTCACATGGTTCGTCGTCTTCCTCGCCGGCACCGTCTTCTTCTTCCGGCGCGATACGAAGCGGGTGTGAGGATGGCGAGGCTCGACGGGCGTGCAAGCCCGTCGGCGGCCGCGGCCTTTAGGGTGGGCGGGTGACGAAGATCGACGAACCGCGTAGATTCGGCCCGGGATGGCCGATCCGGTCTGCGACCGCGGGCCCGGATCCGACGACGACAATGCCTTCCGCCTTGACGTCGTCACGCGCCTACAGCTGGTACATCGGGGCGACGTTCTCGCTGTTCTGGGTGTACTCGATCATTCCGGACATCGCGAGGGTGTCTCGCTCGGCCGTCGAAAGCACCGTTGGCGTCGGCCTGGTCGTGATCTTCAGCCTCTGCTTTCTCGCGGCAGCCCCCATCGCCTGGACCCTCACGACCCGCGGTCGGATCCTCGTATGCGGGGCGATCCTCGCTCTGACACTGCTCTTCGTACCCTGGGTGGGCACCGAAGTGACCGGCCTCTGGACCTACGCCGGCGTGATCATCGGCATGTGCGTCTTCCCTTGGATCTTCACGCTCACGGCGATCGGCACCCTTACCGCGGCCGCGTTAGCTCTGCGCCTTCTCACCGGGCCATGGTCGGATGCCCTGCTGATCGTGCCCGTCATCATCCTGTCGATCTCACTCATGATGGCGGCCTTCGCCCGCACGATGGCCGTCATCAACGAGCTCCGCGCCACCCAGGCAGAACTCGAGGCCGTGACCGCCGAGCGCGAACGGAGCAGGGTCGCACGCGACATCCACGACATTCTCGGCCACTCCCTCACCGTCATCACGGTGAAGTCGGAGCTCGCGGCACGGTTGATGGATGCCGACCCCGAGCGTGCGCGCTCCGAGATCGAAGATGTCGAGACGATCGCTCGGGGGGCCTTGGCCGACGTGCGCGCGACCGTCTCGGGTGTGCGCGGCGTCACCGCCAGCGGAGAGCTCGCGGCCGTGCGACGGGCCCTCGCCGCGGCGGGCGTCGAGGCGGAACTCCCGTCGTCGACCGACACCGTTCCAGCGGAGCACCGCGAGCTCGTCGGCTGGGTGATCCGCGAGGGCGTCACGAATGTCATCCGGCATGCGGGCGCGTCGCGTTGCCGCATCCGCATCTCCGAGCACGACGTGACCATCGACGACGATGGACGTGGTCCCGCGGCACCCATTGGAGCAGGCTCGATGTCGTCGACGGGACTGCGGGGTCTGCGCGAACGCGTCGAATCGGCCGGCGGATCTCTGCGATTCGGTCCGGGCGAGCTCGGCGGCTTCACCCTCACGGCGTCGCTCCCCGACGCGGCGGCGCTTTCTCAGACAGCAGGGGCACAGTCATGATCCGGTTGCTGATCGCCGACGACCAGGCGCTGGTGCGCGGTGCGCTCACCGCGCTCCTCTCGCTCGAGGCAGACATCGAGGTGGTCGCCGAGGTGGGGCGTGGCGACGAGGTCGTGGATGCCGCCAGGGCGTCCGCCGCCGATGTCGCTCTGCTCGACATCGAGATGCCCGGCATCGACGGCATCGCCGCCGCGGCAGAACTGCGCAAGGCGGTGCCGCTGTGCCGGGTGCTGATCGTCACGACATTCGGCCGCCCCGGCTACCTCGTTCGCGCGATGCAGGCGGGAGCCTCGGGTTTCGTCGTCAAAGACACTCCGTCGGCACAGCTGGCCGATGCCGTACGTCGCGTCGCGAATGGTTTCCGGGTGGTCGACCCCTCGCTCGCCGCCGAGTCGCTCGCGCAGGGCGACTCTCCCCTCACGGAACGCGAGACCGACGTGCTCGCGGCCGCTCGCACGGGCGGATCGATCGCCGATCTCGCGCGCATCCTGCATCTGTCGCAAGGCACGGTGCGCAACCACCTGTCGGCGGTGATTGGCAAGACAGGTGCGCGCAATCGAGCGGATGCGGCGCGCATCGCCGAGACGAACGGCTGGCTCTAGCGCTTCGACACGTCGTGCAGGTGATGCACCGGATCGTGGATGAAGTACTGAGCCAGCGTTTCGACGGAGAAACTCGCGCCGTCACCCCGCCGGCCCGACCGGCCCCACGCATCCGGCGGCACGGCGTCGAAGGCGTCGGCGATCTCTCGACCGGCATCGAGCAGCTGGGCCGACACGACCGCGGGGTCCTGCTCGTTGTAGCGTTCCTCGACGGCGGTCGCATCCTGATCCCAGTTGGCGAACAGCGGATCGTTCTCGACGAGCATCAGCTCGAGCCGGCCGCGCATGACCGTGAACACGTCGCGTACGTGCGCCGCGTACTCGAGCGGCGACCAGGTGTCGCCATCCGGTCGCTCTCGCACGTCGGCGCGTCGAAGCACGGCGGGCCAGGCTGCCGCATTCTGACGGGCGAGTTCGGCGACCTCGCGGGCGTCGGCGGTGGATGCGTCGAAACCGCACTCGGGGCACGGCTTCTCGAGCACCCAGGTCCAGCTCTTGGTCTCGGGAACGATAGGCATGGGCCGAGTTTAGGGAGCCGCCGAGCCGCGCCACCAGGCCATTCGCGCCAGCCATCGACGACTTCGTGCCGACCTATGTCGGGCGTATACGCTCGACGGATGAGCACCTTCAGCCCCGACGTCGTCTCCGCGATCCTGAACCACATGAACGGCGACCACACCGATGACAATCTGCTCATCGTGCGGGCGTTCGCGAACCCCGCGGCCACGGCCGCCGTCATGACGGGCTTCGACGGCTCGGTCGCCACCTGGGATGCGACCGCTGCCGGAACCACGAGTGAGGTACGTATCGCGTGGCCCGCCGGCCCGATCACCGAACGCGGCGAGGTGCGCCGCGAGGTCGTCGCGCTCTACGACGCAGCCTGCGCCAAGCTCGGCATCGAGCCGCGCCCGCACTGACAAAGCCCTGAGTGGCACAACTGCGTCTAGCGATCGAACCCGCGTGTCCGATAAAGTAAGGGCAACCTAACTTCACGGTTAGTGAACCACTCATTTGGAGTCGCGATCATGAGCAACGTCATCCCTTTCTCGCAGGCTCTGCGCGAGCGCACCTGGACCAGCCACAGCGAGAGCGAGGGCGCCAGCTTCATGGGCGACCTGATGAGCGGCAAGGGCACGCGCGACGACTACATCGCCCTGGTCGCGCAGCACTTCTTCATCTACGAGGCCATCGAGGCGGCGGCCGACCGCATGAAGAACGACCCGGTCGCGGCACCCTTCATCACTTCGAAGCTGACGCGTCTTCCCGCCATCGAAGAAGACCTTCGGTTTCTCATCGGCGATGACTGGCGCGAGCAGATCGAACCTCTGCCGACCACCGCGCGCTATGTGGCCCGAATCAACGAGGTGGGTGCCACATGGAACGGCGGATTCATCGCCCACCACTACACGCGTTACCTCGGAGACCTCTCGGGCGGCCAGGTCATCCGCACCCTCATGAAGCGCCAGTTCGGATTCGAGACCAACGGCGTGGGCTTCTACCTCTTCGGCGACATCGCCAAGCCGAAGGAATTCAAAGAGACCTATCGGGCCCAGCTCGACGCGACGGGCTGGGATGACGCCGAACGCGACCGCGTGATCGACGAGGTTCTCGTGGCCTACCGCTTCAACACCGATCTCTTCGTCGACCTCGCCCGCGCGAAGGCGACGGCGGCCGCCTGACTCTCCGTCACCGTCCGCCTCTTCGTCGAACGCTTCTGTCAAGCCCGCATCATGCACCGAGTCGACCGCGTACCGTCCCTCTCAAGCGACAAACTCGAGTAACCGCTCCACGGGATGTGCTTGTGGAGCGCCCGATGTGAAGGCAGACCCATGAGCGATCGTCCAGAACACTCCTCCGATCCGTCGACCGGCCTCGAACCGTCGACAGGCCTCGAGCCGGGCGCCGCTGTGCCCGCGGCACCTCAGTCGTCGCTCCGCCAGGAGGTCGTCGAACGAGAGAAGGAGGAGTTCGGAGGCGTCAAGATCGGCTCTGCCTTCTTCGGCTGGTTGACGGCCACCGGCACGGCCGTGATTCTCACCGCCCTCGTCGCCGCGACGGGAGCCGCCATCGGACTCGGTGTGACGGGAGATGTGGACAGCGCAGCTCGGGAGGGCGCAGCGAACGCCGACACCGTGGGCATCGTCGGCGCGATCGCCCTGCTCGTCATCGTCTTCATCGCCTACTACTGCGGCGGGTACGTCGCCGGACGCATGGCCCGGTTCAACGGCATGAAGCAGGGTGTCTTCGTCTGGCTCTGGGCCATCGTCATCGCCATCGTCGTCGCCATCATCACCGCGATCGCGGGCAGCCAATACAACGTCCTCGGCAACCTGAACAGCTTTCCCCGCATTCCGATCGACGAAGGCACGCTCACGACGGCGAGCGTCATCACCGCCATCGCCGTCGCCGTCGTCAGCCTTCTCGGCGCGATCCTGGGCGGCCTCGGCGGTATGAGATTCCACCGCAAGGTCGACCGCGCCGGTCTCGGCCGGTAGTCGCAGCGGCACACGAGCGAGGAGAGACGCATGATCGAATCACGTGACATCGGAGGCATCGTCGGCGCACCGGCGCTCGATCCCGACGGACAGAAGGTCGGAACGGTGACCCAGGTGCTCGTCGACGCCGAGAGCGGGCAGCCTCGCTGGGCGACAGTCAATCCCGGGCTGTTCTCCGGGTCCGACGCTTTTGTTCCGCTGGACCGAGCGGAGTGGGATCGGGAGCATCTTCTCCTGCCCTACTCGAAGGAACAGCTCAAGGACTCGCCGCGGTTCGCCATCGATAAGGCCCTGGTCCCCGCAGAACAGGAACTGCTGCGCAGACACTACGACCCTGATCCTGCGGACGGTAGCGCCGCGACATCCGACGACGCGCCCGGCAAGCACGCGGGCCCGGTGATCTGACCAACGGCCGCCGTCGTCGTGTTTGCGTTCGGGTCATGGTGACACTAAGCTGATTAGAGCACTTAGGGTCACGAATACCTTAAGTCACGACACGATCGGCACGGCCATGAGCCAGCAGCAGGCGAGCATCGCGGTATCCACCGTGATCTTCTCTCTGCGCAGCGATCCGACCACCGGCATCAGCACCGTGTGGATCCCCGTCGTCCGCCGCATCCGGCAACCCGACGAGGGCCGCTGGGCCCTTCCCGGCGGCCCGTTGCGGGCGGATGTCGACCTCGAGGAGGCGGCGCGCGATCACCTTCTCGAGACCACCGGTCTCACGCCCAAGTACCTCGAGCAGCTCTACGCGTTCGGCAAGGTCGGCCGCTCCCCCGGGCAGCGCGTCGTCTCGATCGTGTACTGGGCCCTGGTCGAGAGCGACGAGGCCGCCCGAGCGACCGTGGGCGAGAACGTGACCTGGCTGTCGACCGACGAGCTGCCCGATCTGGCCTTCGATCACAACCTGATCGTCGACTACGCCCTGTGGCGACTGCGCACCAAGATGGAGTACTCCCGTATCGCGCACGCCTTTCTGGGCGACACGTTCACTCTCGCCCAACTGCGCGAGGTGCACGAGGCAGTCAGGCAGAAACCCCTCGATCCGGCCAACTTCCGCCGCATGATCGAGTCGAGTAAGACGGTCGTCCCGACGGGCGAGTTCGTCACCGGCGCGCGGCATCGCCCCGCTCGCCTCTACCGCTACGACGGGTCGATCGACCTCGCCGACAGCGGCCCCCTCCAGTAGAAGACGCCGTTCCCCGAGCCTGTCGAAGGGAACGACCGCACCCATACCCGCTTCGACAGGCTCAGCGAACGAAGAAGACCACCATGACATCCGTCGACACCACCATCCAGCTTCTGACCCGCGAAGAGGCCGCCGGCTCCGCCGCGAGCAGCACCTGCACGCCTGAGCTCGCCCTGCAGCCGTGGGCATTCGACGCGGGCGTTCCGAATTACGGGCCCGGCGCATCCATGACCGACATCATCCCCACCGGATCGCCGGTGCAGGGCCGCCTGCCCGCCGAATACACGACGGCGAGCGCCGACGAACTGGATGCGCGCATCCGGGCCGCGAAGGCGACGCTCGGCGAGCGGGTCGTCGTGCTGGGCCACTTCTATCAGCGCGACGAGGTCGTGCAGTACGCCGACTTCGTGGGCGACTCCTTCCAGCTCGCCAACGCCGCCAAGGCCAAGCCCGATGCCGAGGCGATCGTCTTCTGCGGCGTCCACTTCATGGCCGAGACCGCCGACATCCTGTCTCAGCCGGCGCAGGCGGTCATCCTTCCAAACCTCGCAGCGGGATGCTCGATGGCCGACATGGCCGACATCGACTCGGTCGAAGAGGCGTGGGCCGAGCTCACCGAGATCTACGGCACGGCACCGGATGCCGATGGCCGGGTTCCCGTGATTCCGGTCACCTACATGAACAGCTCGGCCGCGCTCAAGGCGTTCTGCGGCCGCAACGGCGGCATCGTGTGCACCTCGTCGAATGCGGCGACGGTGCTGGAGTGGGCCTTCGAGCGCGGTCAGCGGGTGCTCTTCTTTCCCGATCAGCACCTGGGACGCAACACCGCGAAGGCCATGGGGATCCCCGTGGAGCTGATGCCCATGTGGAACCCGCGGAAGCCGCTGGGCGGCAACTCGGCTTCCGAGCTCGTCGAGGCAAAGGTGGTGCTGTGGCACGGCTTCTGCTCGGTGCACAAGCGCTTCACCCCGGCGCAGATCGCCAAGGCCCGCGCCGAGTACCCCGGCGTTCAGGTGATCGTGCACCCCGAGTGCCCGATGGCCGTCGTCGATGCCGCGGATTCGGCAGGCTCGACCGACTTCATCGTGAAGGCGATCCAGGCAGCCCCGGCCGGCTCGACCTTCGCCATCGGAACCGAGATCAACCTCGTGAACCGCCTCGCCGCCGAGTACCCGCAGCACACCATCTTCTGCCTCGACGACGTGATCTGCCCCTGCTCCACGATGTACCGCATCCACCCCGGTTACCTGGCCTGGGTGCTCGAGGGCTTGGTCGACGGGGTCGTGCGCAATCGCATCCGGGTTGCCGACGATGTGATCGCCGACTCGACAGTCGCACTCGAACGGATGCTTGCGGCCCGGCCGCCCGTGGCGGCGCCCGCCACCGACCCGGTGCGCTGACATGGCGCACGTGATCATCGTGGGCAGCGGCATTGCCGGGCTGGCCACCGCGCTGCACGCCACACTGCAGCACGGGCATGAGGTGACGCTCGTAACCAAAGGCGAGCTCGCCGACAGCAACACCCGCTACGCGCAGGGCGGCATCGCTGCGGCGACCGCACTCGACGACAGCGCCACTCTGCACGCCGACGACACGATCCGGGCGGGGGCGGGGCTGACCGACGAGAGCGCCGCGCGTGTGCTGGCCGACGAAGGGGCGGCGGCCATCCAGAGCCTGATCGAATGGGGCGTGCTGTTCGATCGCCGGCCGGGCAGTTCGGAGCCCGACAGGGCCCTCGAGGCGGCGCACTCGCGGGCGCGAGTGCTGCACGCCGGCGGCGACGCGACGGGGGCGGCCATTGAGTCGGCACTGGTCGCGGCGGTGCGCACCACCGCCGTCGCTGTGCACGAGCACACCATGCTGACCGACCTCGTGCTCGCCGACTCGTCGGGCATGCGCGCCGGTTCGACGCATCCGCTGCCGGTCGACCAGGCGCCGATGCGCCCAGCAGGCGCGGATGCCGGCGGGCGCGTCGTCGGCATCGAGGTGCTGCGGGCCGACGGCGGGCGCGAGGTGCTGTCGGCCGATGCCGTGGTGCTCGCCACCGGGGGCGCCGGGCAGCTCTACTCGCACACCACGAATCCTGCGATCGCCACCGGCGACGGGCTGGCCGCAGCGCTGCGGGCGGGTGTGGCCACGGCCGATCTGGAGTTCTACCAATTCCACCCGACCACGCTCGCCGCCCCCGGAAACTTCTTGGTCTCGGAGGCTGTGCGCGGCGAGGGCGCGGTTCTTCGCAACGAGCGCGGCGAGCGTTTTATGCTCGGCGCGCACCCCGACGCCGAGCTCGCCCCGCGCGACATCGTCGCTCGAGCCATCGCGGCCGAGATGGCGAAGCAGAACGGCGTGCCCGTGACCCTGGATGCCCGGGGCATCGGTCGAGACACGCTCGCCGCCCGCTTTCCCACGATCATGGCGGCGTGCGCGGCGGCCGGCTTCGACCTCGCCGACGGGCTGGTGCCTGTCGTTCCGGCGGCGCACTACTACATGGGAGGAATCGCGACCGATCTCGATGGCCACACCTCTCATGCGGGGCTCTTCGCGGTGGGCGAGGCGGCGTGCACCGGAGTGCACGGCGCCAATCGGCTGGCCTCGAACAGCCTGCTCGAGGGCGTCGTCTTCGCCCGGCGGGTCGCGGCGGCGCTAGGGGATGCGCCGCTCCCTGAGCTTGTCGAAGGGAGGAACGACCCCCTTCGACAGGCTCAGGGAACGGGTGTCGACCGTTCCGAGCTGCAGCGTCTCATGTGGAGCTATGCCGGGCTGACGCGTTCCGGCGTCGGGCTCGCCACGGCCGCGGCCCGCCTGCGGGTCTGGGCCGATGCATCCGCCGCCCGCACCGACGACCGCGAGCGCATCGAGACCGCGAACCTCGTCACCGTGGCGCAGGCCCTCGTCGCCGCCGCCCTGCTCAGGCGCGAGTCGCGCGGCGCCCACTCCCGCAGCGACTTCACCCAGTCAGATGCGGTCGCCCGTCGGCAGCCGCCTCGCGAGGTCGTTCCGGGCGGCACCGCCCAGCGCGCATCCGATCACGTTTCGGGCGACACCGCCCTCACGCTCCAGACCCAAGGACACTGACATGCTGCTCACACCCCAGGCGATCGACCGCGTCGTCCTCGCCGCTCTCGCCGAGGACGCCCCGTGGGGCGACGCGACCTCCGATGCTTTTCTTCCCGACGGCGCGACGGCCTCCGCCGAGTTGGTGGCCCGCGAGGCCGGAGTGCTCTCGGGCGGCGAGGTCTTCTCGAGAACGATGCTCGCGGCCGACGAGTCGATCACGACCGCGGTGCTGCTCGACGACGGTGAACACTTCGAACCCGGCGCGGTGATCGCCACGGTGTCGGGACCGGCGCGCGGGGTGCTGCTCGGAGAGCGCGTCGCCCTGAACCTCGTGCAGCGTATGAGTGGAATCGCCACCGTGACCGCGCGCTACGTCGATGCGGTCGCGGGAACGCGGGCGCGCATCGTCGACACGCGCAAGACGACTCCGGGGCTGCGTGCCCTCGAGCGCCACGCGGTGCGCAGCGGCGGTGGCGGCAACCACCGCTTCTCACTGAGCGACGCCGTGCTCGCGAAAGACAATCACCTGGCCGTGCTCACGGCATCCGGCGTCTCGCTCACCGACGCGATCATTCGCGCCCGAGCCCGCATCTCGCACACGACCCACCTCGAGGTCGAGGTCGACCGACTCGACCAGATCGAGCCCGTGCTCGCCGGCGGGGTTGACACGATCATGCTCGACAACTTCTCTCTCGACGAGCTGCGCGAGGGCATCGCACTCGTCGCGGGGCGAGCGCTCGTCGAGGCCAGCGGAGGAGTGAACCTCGACACGGTGCGGGCGATCGCCGAGACGGGAGTCGACATCATCTCGGTCGGCGCGCTCACCCACAGCGCACGCGCTCTCGACCTGGGACTCGACCTCAGCGTCGAGGCATGATCTATCTCGACCACGCGGCGACGTCACCCGTTCGCCCGGAGGTGCTGCAGGCGATGTGGCCGCACCTCACGGGTGAGTTCGGCAATCCGTCGAGCCACCACGCTCTCGGCGACGCGGCCTCGCGCGCACTTGCCGACGCCCGCTCGCGCCTCGCTGGCTGGTTCGGCGCGCGGCCGAGCGAGGTCACCTTCACCTCGGGTGGCACCGAGGGCATCAACCTCGCCATCAAGGGCATCGCGCTGGGGCAGCCGCGCGGGCGGCACATCGTGACCACGCCGATCGAGCACGAGGCCACCCTCGAATCGATCAACTTTCTGCGTCGGGTGCACGGCTTCGACGTCTCGCTCGTGCCGGTGGATGCCGATGGCCGGGTCGATCTCGATTCCCTCGCCGGGCTGCTGCGCGACGACACCACGCTCGTGAGCGTGATGGCGGCCAACAACGAGATCGGCACGCTGCAAGAGACGGCCGCGATCGGCGCGCTGGCCCACGCGGCCGGCACCGTGATGCACGTCGACGCCGTGCAAGCTGCGGGCTGGCTCGATGTGAGTCTGGATGCGCTCGGTGCCGACGCCGTGTCGATCTCGGGTCACAAGCTGGGTGCGCCGAAGGGCGTGGGCGCACTGGCGGCGCGCTCTCGGCTGGTTCTCGAGCCGCTGCTGCATGGTGGCGGTCAAGAGCGCGGCCGGCGGTCGGGCACCGAGAACGTGGCTGCTGCGGTGGGGCTCGCCCTCGCGGCAGAGCTGTCTGAGGCCGGGCGAGAGGAAGCGTCCGAACGGGTCACCATGCTGCGCGACGACCTCATCGCGCGCATCGAGGCGGCACTCCCCTCGGCCCGGCTGACCGGCTCTCGCGAGCACAGGCTGCCGTCGATCGCGTCGTTCCTCTTTGCGGGAACGAGCGGTGAGGGCGTTCTACTCGGGCTCGAGGAGCGCGGCGTGGTGTCGTCGAGCGGCTCGGCATGCGCGGCCGGAAGCGACGAGCCGTCGCCGGTGCTGCTCGCGCTGGGCGTCGATCCGCTGGATGCGCAGACCGCCGTTCGGTTCAGCCTCTCGCCGGCGACCACCGCCGCCGACGTGGAGGCCGCGGCCGCTGCGACGACCGAGGCCGTAAAGGCGTTGACCCACCTACGCTGAGGCGGGCCGTTCCGGCGTATCGTGACCCCATGCAGATCGTTCTCGTTCCTGGATTCTGGCTCGGCGCGTGGTCGTGGGCTCCCGTGACCGCGGTCATCGAAGCGGCCGGTCACACCCCGCGCCCGCTGACGCTTCCCGGCATGGACTCGACGGAGTCAGACCGCACCGGCATCACGCTCGACGACCACATCCGATTCGTCGAGGAGTCCATCGCCGACCTCGAGGGCGACATCGTGCTGGTGGGTCACAGCGGTGGCGGATCGGTGATCCATGCTGTGGTCGATCGGCACCCCGACCGCATCCGGCACGCGGTCTACGTCGACAGTGTGCCGACGCCCGACGGCATGGAGGTGAACGCGAACATCCCCGAGGTGGACGGGGAACTGCCCTTGCCCGCGTGGGACTTCTTCGACGACCTCGAGCTCACCGGGCTCGACGAGGCCGACCTCGCGAACTTCCGCGCCCGCGCCGTTGCCACGCCGACGCGGGTCGCCCGCGATCCCCAGATCGTGACGAACGAAGCGCGCTTCGAGGTTGCCGTCACGGTGATCACGTGCACGTTCAGCGCCGAGGAGATGCGCCGCGGCATGGGCGCCGGCGTGCCCTACTTCGCGGAGTTGCCGCGCATCCACGAGGTCGGAATCGTGGAGTTGCCGACCGGACACTGGCCGCAGTTCTCGCGCCCGCGCGACCTGGCCAATGTGATCGTCGCCGCCATCCGCTGACTCGCCGCATGCATCCGCGCCGGTTGGGCGCATCCGCGCCCGGTCGAACAGGGGCGGATGCGCCGAACCGGCGCGGATACCGCAGTAGGGGCCGCGCTATTGCCCGCGGGACATGAACCGCCGCACCGCGGGGTCGACCGAGATGTCGGCGGGGCGCAGCGGCCTCGTGAGGTACAGGCCATCGAGGCTCGTGAGTCGCGACAGGGCGACGTAGGTCTGGCCCGCGCTGAACACCCGCTGCCCCAGATCGACGATGGCCTGGTCGTAGGTCTTGCCCTGGCTCTTGTGAATGGTGACGGCCCAGGCGAGGCGCAGCGGAAACTGCGTGAACTCCCCGATGACGTTCTTGGTGAGCTTCTTGTCGTCGGCCGAGTACGAGTAGCGATGCTTCTCCCAGCTCACCGGGTCGACCTCGTGCACCTCGCCATCGATCTCGACCCAGATGGAGCCCGCCTTGCTGATCTTCGAGACCACGCCGACCGACCCGTTGACCCAGCGCTGCTCGGAGTCGTTGCGCAGGAACATGACCTGAGCGCCGACCTTCAGCTCGAGAGCCTCCTCTGCCGGATAGTTGCGGCCTCCGAAGTCGCCCGAGACCTCGGCATTCGCCGTGCGGACTTTGCCGGGCAGTCGCTTGAGCGCCTCGGCGTTGATGCGGTTCACGGCGTCGTTGCGCGTGGCCAGGGTGATCGTGCCGTCGCTGGGAGGAGTTCGGGCGCCCGCACCGTTGAGCGCATCCGCTATCTCTTTCGTCACCTGCCCGTGCCGCACCGCGTTGAGCATGAACTTGAAGTCGTCGTCGTGCTGCCGGTGGATCTCGGTGAGCTCGACGACCGTGAGAGACACCTCGCTCCACACCTTCGCGTCGAAGAACCACATCGACCGGTAGTGGTCGGTGAAGTAGGCGCGCTCGTCGGAATCGCCCGGAACGGGGGCCAGCTGGTAGGGGTCTCCGAAGAGCACGACCTGCACACCGCCGAAGGGAACCGTGGGCTTGTGCCGGGCCTTGCGCAGGGAGCGGTCGATCGCGTCCATGAGATCGGCGTTCACCATCGAGACCTCGTCGATGACCAGCGTGTCGATGGTGTTGAGCATCTTGCGCACGTCGCCGTTCTGCTCGATGTCGGAGTCGGCGATGACCCCGATCGGCAGACGGAACAGCGAGTGGATGGTCTGCCCGCCCACGTTCAGCGCCGCGACACCCGTGGGCGCCGAGATCACGAGCTGCTTCTCGGTGTTCCAGCTGAGGTGGTTGAGAAGCGTGGACTTTCCGGTGCCCGCCCGGCCTGTGACGAAGACATGGCTCTTCGTCGACTCGATCAGATCGAAGACACGCTTCTGCTCGGCTGACAGATCGGGAAGGGACACGCTGAATGACTTTCTCTGCACGGCGACGAGGGGAGGACACCCAATCTACCGGGCGTGTCACCCGTCACGGCGGGCCCACGGCGGCATTGCCTAGACTGACCCCATGGATGTGCATGTGCAGAAGAGGCGCATCTCATCGACGCAGGTCACGTTGGCCTGGTGCGCTTCGTTGCTGCTGCTCGTCGGAGTCTTCGCGACCGGGGTGCTCGCCCTCAATCTCTCGGTCTTCAGCTCGAGCGGATTCGTCACGACGTACCTGCAGACGCTCGGTGCACGCGACGTCGACGGCGCTCTCTCGATGCCCGGGGTCGAGCTTCCCAGCGATCTCACTCCCGATTCCGCGGGCGCTGCGCTGCTGAAGCGAAACACGCTCGGCACCATCAGCAAGATCCGCGTCACCGACGACAGCGATCTCGGCTCGGGCATCCACCGCGTCACGGTGAGCTACACGCTGGATGGCGCTGGTCGGCAGTCCGCGCGGACGCAGAGCGAGTTCGTGGTCGAGCGCGACGGAACCAACTTCGGCATCTTCACCCAGTGGCGCTTCAAGGAGACCCCCGTGGCGACCCTCTCGCTCGCGGTGACCAATGCGACCAGCGTGAGCGTCGGATCCGGCGAGCTGAAGGCATCCGATCTCGGCGCCGGCGCGGGCGCATTCGGCGCGGGCGGGCGGTTCAGCGTTCTCGTTCCCTCGCTCGTGGTTCTCTCGCACGAGTCGCACTACCTCACGAGCGACACGGTCGCCGTGCCCGTCACCTCACCCGGCAACACGGAGAACGCCGTGGTCAAGGCCGTTCCCAACGAGCTGTTCACGAAGGCCGTCTCTGATCGGCTCACTTCTTTTCTCGACGACTGCGCCGCACAGAAGGTGCTGTATCCCGTCGGTTGCCCGTTCTCGAAGGGCATCACCGACCGCATCGAGGGTGAGCCGACCTGGTCGATCGTCACCTACCCGCAGGTCTCCGTGGTGGCCGGTCCGTCGTCGTGGCTCCTGGCCGACAACACCGGGACGGCCCACATCGATGTGCAGGTGAAGTCGCTGTTCGACGGCACCGTGTCGGCCCTGAGCGAGGACGTACCGTTCTCGCTGAACTACGCGATCTCGCTCGACGACGCGGGGCAGATCACCTTCGCGGCCCGGTCGGCGAACCTGGCACAGCTGAAGTAGCCGCCTGCGCGAGAGACGGACCCTGCCTCAGCGGCGGGTGTTGAGTCGCTCGAGCATGGCATTGTATTCGCCCAGCTCTGCCTCGTTCGTGCGGTCCGCCGTGCGGTCGCGCCGGGTCGTCTCTTTCTTGTCCTGCTTGCTCCACTGGATGGCGACGGCGATCGCGAGGATGACGGTCGGGATCTCGCCCACACTCCACGCGATTCCACCGCCGGCCTGCTGGTCTTCGATGGCGCTGACGCCCCACGGCCTGCCCATCGCGCCGTACCAGTCGGCGAGCAGCAGACCGTTGCCGGTCATCATGGCGAGCCCGAAGAAGGCGTGGAAGGCCATGACCGCTAGCAGCAGCAGCAGCCGGAACGGATACGGGAAGCGATAGGGCACCGGGTCGACGCCGATGAGAGCCTGCACGAGCAGGTACCCGGTGACGAGGAAGTGCGCGATCATCCACTCGTGCCCGATGTGATCGACCGTCGCCCATCGGAAGAGGGGTGAGTAGTAGAAGAGCCACAGGCTGCCGGCGAAGAGGAGGGCTGCGACGATCGGGTTGGCGAGGAACGAGCCGATCTTCGAGTGCACGGCCAGGAGCACCCACTCTCGCCCGCCGCGCGTTCCGTCTTGTCGCTTGGCGACGGCGCGCATGATGAGCGTGACGGGAGCAGCGGGAACCAGCAGCAGCGGCACCATCATGCTCAAGGTCATGTGACCGAGCATGTGCACGCTGAAGAGGTACTTCTCGTAGACGTTCACTCCACCGTTGGTCACGTAGAACAGCAGCAGCATGCCCGCCACCCACAGCACGCTGCGGTGGATAGGCCACTTGTCTCCGCGCTTGCGCAGGCGGCGCACACCGGCCAGGTAGAACACGATGCCGAAGCCGCAGAGCAGAATCCAGAGCAGGTCGAAGTTCCACTCGGTGAAGTACCGCGACAGTTCGAGCTCGGGAGGTAGCTGCTCGCCCGTGAGGATCTGCGCCGGTGTCTGCACGGCGGGGATCGTCTGGTCTACCGGAGGCGCCGACCGGCCGAGGGCCGCGGCAGCACCGGAGGCGATGCCCATGAACGCCAATTCGACGACGGCGATCTTCCAGAAGAAATAGCGTCGGCCCGACTCGGCGAGACGACCGATGAGCGAGCGTCGGTAGGCGGCACCGAAGATACCGAGCGCGATCAGCGCACCTACCTTGATGAGCACGAGCAGCCCGTACGGGGTGAGCAGACGATCCAGGCTGCCGATGCGCAGCTCGGCGCTCACATAACCGGATGCCGCGACCACGATGAACGAGACCAGCGCCACGGTCGAATAGCGCGAGATGACCGACAGCATCCGGTCGTTGTCGAGCTGAGGCGAGATGATCACCAGCACGAGGAGACCGCCGAGCCAGACGGCCGCGAAGACGAGGTGCAGCCCGAGGGCGGTGATCGCCGCGTCGTGGCCGGTCGTTCCGGCCGCGTGGCCCTGCTGCGCCATGGGCACGAGCATGACCACCGACAGTACGGCGACGAACACGAGGGCCGTGACGTTGCGCACGGCGAAACAGAGAACGGTGACGGTCGCCGCGATCAGCGTCGTGATGAGCCACGCCTGGCCGATCTCGACCTGCGTCAGGAACTGACCGAGCAGCTCGCCGTAGGAGTTGTCGAAGCGCACGGACTTGACCGTGAGCTGCAGAAAGGTGAGGAATCCCGTGGCCGCCGAGGCCACCGTGAGCACGGCCGCCGAGCCCGCGGCCACGTCGAGGGCGCGATTGAACTCGGGCTTGTCGGAGCGCAAGGCGAACACGGCGAGCACCAGGGCGCCCAACACTCCCGCAGCACCGAGGTTCACGATCATCTTGGTGACCGGGATGCCGTAGCGCACGACCGGGCCCGGGTCCTGCAGCAGCTGGGCATCCGCACCGCCGGCGATGCGCAGGCCGACGAGCAGCATCACGAAACCGACCGCGAGGAGCACGGCGGGACCTACGGTTCGAACTACTCTCGGCACCCGTCAACTTTACGGTGCATTCCTGTGCGCACGTCCCGGGTGGGCGGTGGCCGGCAGGGGCCCGCGCGGCGACATCCAGCACCCCAGTGCGTGCGCCGACCCGTACCGCGGTACGTGCCCGAACGAAGAGAGTAGACCGTCGTCCGATGTGCCGCGGCGAAGGCGAATCTAGCGTCGTCAGTATGAGAAAAGGATGTTCATGATTACGGCTGAAGCGCTGACGAAGCGCTATGGAAACAAACTCGCCGTCGATGGGATCGACTTCACGGTGAGGCCGGGGCAGGTGACGGGGTTCCTCGGGCCGAACGGCGCGGGCAAGTCGACCACGATGCGCATGATCGTCGGCCTCGACCGGCCGACGTCCGGGAGCGTGACCGTGAACGGGCGCCCGTATCGCGAGCACGGCGCCCCCCTTCGAGAGGTCGGGGTGCTTCTCGACGCCAAAGCGGCGCACGCGGGGCGTTCGGCCTACAAACACCTGCTCTCGCTAGCTGCGACACACGGAATCGACGCCTCCCGGGTGCGCGAGGTCATCGGCCTGGCCGGGCTCGATTCGGTGGCACACAAGCGTGTCGGAGGATTCTCGCTCGGCATGGGTCAGCGGCTGGGAATCGCCACGGCGCTGCTCGGCGACCCGGAGACCGTGATCCTCGACGAGCCGGTCAACGGACTCGACCCGGAGGGCATCCGGTGGGTGAGAACCCTGATGCGCCACCTCGCGGCAGAAGGGCGCACCGTGCTGCTCTCGTCGCACCTGATGAGCGAGATGGCGCAGACAGCAGACCGCCTCATCGTTATCGGTCGGGGCCGGATCCTGGCGGACGGCCCACTCGCCGACGTCATCTCCGGCGTGACGCGCTCCGTCATCCGGGTGCGATCACGGGAATCAGAGCGTCTGATGGCGACCCTCGACCAGCCAGGAGTCGACCTATCGCTGCTGGCCGACGGCGCCCTGGAGATCTCGGGCGTCACCGCAGAGCAGATCGCCGATCGAGCGGCTGCGGCTGGAATCGTTCTGCACGAGGTCACCTCGGTGTCCGGCTCGCTCGAAGAGGCCTACCTGGCCCTCACCGCCGGAGAGGTCGAGTACCGCTCCGCGTCGGCCTCGCCCGCCGCACCCACCGAGACTGGAGTACGAAAATGAGCACGCTGGAACGACGCAGGACCTTCGTCGAGAGCGAGGGTAGCCCCCGGGTGATGGGCGTGGTGCGCTCGGAGTTCATCAAGATCACGAGCCTGCGCTCGACCGTCGGGCTGCTGCTCTCGATCGTCGTGATCGGCATCGGCGTGAGCGTGTTGTTAGCCTTGACCATGTACGACGCCGGGTTGCCGGAGACTCCCACAGTGGGGTTCATGCTCGACCAGGTCACGATCGGAACGGTTTTGTTCGGACAGCTCATCGCCGGCGTGCTCGGCGCGCTCGTCATCAGCGGGGAGTACTCCAGCGGGTCGATCCAGACCACCTTGATCGCCGTGCCCTCGCGGCTGACGGTGCTCGGAGCCAAGGCCGCTGTCGTGTTCGGCACAGTGACCGGCGCCGGTCTCGTCGCGGCTTTCGGCTCATGGGCCGTGACCTATCCGATGTTCGCCGGCTACGGGCTCGACATAGGCCTGCGTGAGCCCGGAGTGCTGCTCGCCCTCGTGGGAACCGCCGTCTACATCGGCCTCACGGCTGTTCTGGGACTCGGCGTCGGCACGCTGCTACGCTCAGTCGCCGCCAGCGTGGCGACGGTGATCTCGATCATCCTCCTGCTGCCGCTCGTCCTCTCCGTGCTGCCAGCCTCACAGGTCGTGCGCAACATCCACCTCCTGACGATGTCGAAGGCGGGAGACGCCATGAGCAGTTCCGCAGCCGACGGCACCGGCTTCGTCGATCTCGTCGACGGCTTCGTCAGCCCCGGCGCCGGTTGGATCGTGGCCGCCGTCTGGGCCGCCGTGCTGCTGGTGCTGGGCGGCATCCGGTTCACGCGGAGAGACACCTGATCCCCGCGGATGGCGAGTCGCGCGGCACCTCCCCCGAGGTGCCGCGCGATCGCGGCGCGCGCGGCATCGGACACGCATCCGCCGTCAGCGCGCTGGCGATCGCCGTGTACACGACCTTTGCCGTCGGCGCGGCGGCCCTGTCGCGGGAGCCCGGCTACGCGACTCCCCTGTGGTCGATGGTCAGCCTCTTCGCGGGCGGGATCGCGGTTCTGGCCGCGCACCGCCGTCTGCCGAAGCTGGCCTTCGCCGGGGCCCTTGTGCTACCGGTGCTCTCCCTCGCGGTCGGCTCCGGCGCGGAATGCCTGCTCGCCGTGCTCGCGGTCTACACAGTGGGAGTGCGGCGTAGCGGGCCTATAGCCTGGCTGTGTTTCGTGGCGGCGCTGGCCAGCGGCGCACTCGGAGCCTTCGCGCTCATCCTGCGCGGGCAGTGGCGCGTTCCGCTGCTCGGCCTCGGGCAGCCGACAGTACCCCGGGACACCGTGGTCGACTGGACGAACTATGTGCTGGTCATTACCGTCGTGCTGGTGATCGCCGCCCTGCTGGGAACCACGGTCGGACACAGGCGTCGGCACATCGCCGAGCTGGTCGACCGCGCCGAGAGGCTCGCCCGGGAGCGCGACCAGCAGGCAGAGACAGCCCGGGCCCTGGAACGCGAGCGTATCGCCCGCGAGATGCACGACGTGATCGCGCATAGTCTCTCTGTGATCATCGCGATCTCCGACGGCGCGTACGCGGCAGCCGACGAGCGCCCGCAGGAGGCGAAGGAGGCGATCGGCCGCGTTGCGGAGACGGGCCGCAAGACGCTCGCCGAGGTCAGGCGTCTGCTCGGCTCGGTTCGCGAGGAGCGGGGCGGTGCCGCGATGGAACACGCGCCGCAGCCCGACGCCTCCCATCTGCCGGCGCTCGTGACGGAGTTCGTGGCGGCGGGCCTCGCGGCGCGCCTCGACGTATCGGGAACGGCCACGACGGATCCTGCCCTCGGCCTCACCGTGTACCGAATCGTGCAGGAATCCCTGACGAATGTGCTGCGGCACGCGGGGCCGGGCCGAGAGGTCGTCGTGTCGGTCAGCTGGCATCCGGATGCGGTGGGTGTCGTCGTTCTGGACACGCCGGTCGGCGGCGGCTCGGTCGGCGGCGGCTCGGATGGCGGCGCTGTATCCGGCGGCGGGTTGCCGCGCGCCGCGCGCGTGCCGTCCGCGATCGCGGGCGGTGCGGCATCCGGTGCTGGCCGGGGCATTCTCGGAATGCACGAGCGGGTCGCGCTGTACGACGGAACGCTCGAGGCGGGGCCGCACGGAGACGGCGGCTGGCGGGTTCTCGCGCGGCTGCGCTGGGAGGAGGAGCGATGACAGACGAGATCCGCGTGCTGCTGGTCGACGATCAGGAGCTGGTGCGATACGGGTTCCGGCTGATGCTGAACGCGATGCCCGGCATGCTCGTGGTCGGCGAGGCCGGAGACGGGGCGGAGGCCATCGAGGCTGCGCGGCGGCTCGAGCCGGATGTCGTGCTCATGGACGTGCGCATGCCCGGCATCGGCGGCATCGAAGCGACGGAGAGCATCACGAGGCTGCGTCCCGAGACGCGGGTGCTCGTTCTAACGACGTACGACCTCGACGAGTACGCGTTCGGGGCGTTAGGGGCGGGGGCATCCGGTTTTCTCCTAAAAGACACCCGGCCCGAAAACCTCGTCGCAGCTATCCGGGCGGTGCACTCCGGCGATGCGGTGGTCTCGCCGAGGATTACGGCGAAGCTCATCGAGGTTGCCGCTCCGCACCTCGCGACGCGTGCTGCGGGTGGACGCGATTCGGGCGGCGGGAGTGCCGGCGACGCTGCTGTCGACGATGCTCTCGACGACCTCACCGCCCGGGAACGCGAGATCTTCGTACTCATCGGGCAGGGCGCGACCAACGCCGAGATCGTCGAGGCGTTGCACTTGAGCGAATCGACGGTGAAGGCGCACATCGGCCGGGTGCTAGCGAAGTTGCAGTTGCGCAACCGGGTCGAGGTCGTCATCCGGGCGTACGAGCTGGGCGTCGTCGGGGCGTAGCGGGCGGCCGCGGGGCTGTTGCGTAGCGGCCGGGCCACCGCGGCGCGCGGCGCGGGAAGTGGATGACCTATTCCACTCGACCTAGACTCGCCCCATGAGCACCGCGACGTTGCCTACCCCCCGCCCGGCCCTCACCGCAAAGGGCGCCGCGACCCGACTCCGCATCGTCGAGGCCGCAGCGCAACTCGTGCGGCAGCACGGTGCTGCACGCACCAGCATCGACGAGGTCAGGGCACAAGCCCAGGTCAGCGCCTCGCAGCTCTACCACTACTTCTCTGACAAAAAGGATCTCGTGCGCGCGGTCGTCGCCTACGAGGCCGAGGCCGCCGTCGGTGAACAGCAGCCACAGCTGGAGCGTATAGACAGCATCGAGTCGCTCCGCGCGTGGCGCGATGCCGTCGTCACTCAGGCTCGCGGTCGCGCGGGGCACGGCTGGTCGCCGCTCGGCTCGCTCGCCAGCGAGCTGATCGACACCGATCCGGATGCCCGTACCGGGCTCCTCGAGGGCTTCGACCTCTGGCTCGCCCCGGTCGAGAACGGCATCGCGGCCATGCGTGCCTCGGGAGAGCTGCAGAGCGACGCCGACGCTCGAGGGCTCGCGGTCGGTCTTCTCGCTGCCCTGCAGGGTGGACTACTCATCGCTCGCGTCTACGAGCAGACCGCGCCTCTCGAAGCGGCACTCGATGCCGCGATCGCTCGCATCGAGAGCTTCGCGCCGCAGCGGCAGGCCGCCGAATCCTCCCGACAGCCGCTGGCACCCGCGGTCAGGCGCACGCCCGCGTCGCCGGCCCGCGCATCCGGTGCGGTGCCCGCCGACGCACCCCGCACGCCGATGCGACCCCGCCGACCGCTCGCCCGCTGACCAGGGCTCCCCCACCCGTCGCAGGTTCGTCGGCCCTGCCACTCGGCGCACATGCACCTTCCGCGTGAAGTATGGGTGTTTTCTCGCCGAATGGATGTCTGGGGCCTTTTCGAGTCGGCGCAACTGCACCTTCCCGCGTGATCAACGGTGCTTCTGCGCCGAATCGAAGTGCGCGCTTGTGACAGGGACAGGGAGCGGGCGCCCCTTAAACACCTCAGGGGCGTCCGCGTGAAGCGGACACCCCTGAGGATGAAGAATCGAAAAGACTACTTGGCGGCAGCCTTGAGCTTCGAGCCAGCGGAGATCTTGACCGAGTGACCGGCGGCGATCTGGATGGCCTCACCCGTCTGCGGGTTGCGGCCGGCGCGGGCTGCGCGCGAGGTGCGCTCGACAGCGAGCCATCCCGGGATGGTGACCTTGACGTCGTTGCCGACCGACTCCGCGAGCGTCGCGAAGAGGGCGTCGAGAACCTCGTTGACGGCGGACTGCGTCTGGCCGGATGCAGCGGCGACCTGGGCGACGAGCTCGGTCTTGTTGAGTGACTTATCAGCCATGGGGTGTCCTCCTCGGACCTTGTGCTGCGAAAAGCAGCTCTAGAAACGAAACGGTGGAAACCTTGGGTAGGCCACACGTCTGGTCTGTTGACCGTGACGAATGTATCAGAGATCGCCGGGATTTCGCGGATTACCGCGCCTCGGAGGCCTCACAACAGCTGTGAAACGTGAAAAAGGATGCCGACCCGATGGGCCGACATCCTTTTTCAGATGTTCAGTGCGAGAAGCCCTGGACTACCAGGAGCTCTTCGTGATGCCGGGCAGCTCGCCACGGTGAGCCATGTCACGGAAGCGAACACGGCTGATGCCGAACTTCGTGAGCACACCACGGGGACGGCCGTCGACCGCGTCGCGGCTGCGCACGCGCACCGGCGAAGCGTTCTTGGGCAGCTTCTGCAGGCCGAGGCGGGCGGCCTCGCGCTCGGCGTCGGTCGACGTCGGGCTGACGAGGGCCTTCTTAAGCTCAAGGCGCTTGGTGTTGTAACGAGCGACGATGACTTTACGCTGCTCGTTCTTTGCAATCATGCTTTTCTTGGCCATGTGTTACCTCTCCTCCCGGAAGTCGACGTGCTGGCGGATGACCGGGTCGTACTTCTTCAGCACGAGGCGGTCGGGGTTGTTGCGGCGGTTCTTCTTGGTGACATAGGTGTAACCCGTGCCAGCCGTCGAACGCAGCTTGATGATCGGACGAACGTCCTGTGACTTAGCCATTAGATTTTCTCCCCACGGGCGAGAAGATCTTTGACAACGCTCTCGATGCCGCGTGCGTCGATGACCTTGATGCCCTTGGTGCTGAGCTGCAGGGTCACGTTACGACGAAGCGACGGAACGTAGTACGTCTTCTTCTGGATGTTCGGGTCGAACCGGCGCTTCGTGCGACGGTGCGAGTGCGAGATGTTGTGTCCGAAGCCGGGAATGGCGCCGGTCACCTGGCAGGTTGCTGCCATGATTTCCTCCATAGTTACCGTAGAAAAACGCAGGTTAACGCGCGTTCTACCCAAGATTGCTTGTCGGCACACGTCGCCCCCGAATGAAACAGGTGGGGGGTGGTGTACATGCGAGTGGAGATGCCACTCGACCAGCTACCGAGTTTAGGCGACCGGCCGGATGCGCGCAAGTACGCGCGTGCCCTGTCAGCCGGCGGGCGTCGGCACGCAGGAGCTGCAGAAGCCGAAGATGTCGACCACGTGTTCGGGTCGGGAGAATCCGTGCAGCGCGGCCGTCTTGCGCGCCCACGACTCCACCTCGTCGGCCTCGATCTCGACCGTGAGACCACAGCCGCGGCAGATGAGGTGGTGGTGATGCCCGGTGCTGCACGCGCGGTAGAGGCTCTCGCCGTCGGGCGACTGCAGCGAGTCGGCCTCGCCCTCGCTGGCCAGGTCGGCCAGGGCGCGATAGACCGTGGCCAGGCCGATGTGCGAGCCGGTGGAGTGCAGGTTCGAGTGGAGACCCTGAGCGCTCACGAAGCCGATCTGGGTGCCGAGTGCGGCGCGCACAGCCTCGCGCTGCCAGGTATTGCGCTTCACGACCATCATCTACCTCCGAGGCCACGTAGGGCCGACATCACCTCAATCTTAACCCGCGTCGCCGAGGTTCGGCCCGGCAGCCTCAGACCAACGCCTGTCGACCCGAGATGCCCCGTCTCGCCCGTGACGCCGCGATGATGCGGCAGACCACGTAGATGGCGAACGAGATCGTGGTGACGTAGGGGCTGATCGGCACCGACCCTCCGAGCGCCAGCATGATTCCGCCCACGAGCGAGAGCACCGCGAAGAGCATGCTGAGAAGAGGAACGACGATGGGCGACGACGACACCCGCAGTGCAGCTGCCGCCGGAGTGACGAGAATCGACAGCACCAGCAGCGATCCCACGACCTGCACCGAGACGGCGACGGCCAGGCCGAGCAGCAGCATGAACACGATCGAGAGCGTCTGAACCGACACGCCCCGCGCGGCGGCAACATCGGCGTCGACGCTCGCGAACGTGAGCGGGCGCCAGATCACGAGCAGGCCGACCACGACCACGATCGAGATGGCGATCAGCGAGTTGAGCCTCGGGTCGTCGACGGCGACGATCTGGCCCGTGAGCAGCCCGAACTTGTTGGCGCTGCGGCCCGGGTAGAGGGCCAGGCAGAGGATGCCGAGACCGAGCCCGAAAGGCATCAGCACGGCGATGATCGAATTGCGATCTCGAGACTTCGCGCCGAGGAAGCCGATGATGAGAGCCGCCACGATCGAACCGATGAGCGATCCCTCGACCACGCCGACGCCGAAGAGCAGCCCGGCGGAGGCCCCCGCGAACGAGAGCTCACTGATGCCGTGCACCGCGAACGCCATGTCGCGTGACATCACGAACACGCCGATGAGGCCGCCCACGATGCCGAGCACGGCGCCCGCGATGATCGAGTTCTGCAGGAGCACGATCAGATCGCCGTAGTCGGAGAAGTTGAAGACCTGCGACCAGAGGTCGGCCCAGTCGATGCCGTTCACGATCGCGGCCCGCCGCTCGGTGCCGCCGAACCGGGGTCGCTCACGACGGGGTCGTCGTCGTGGTGATGATGCCCGTCGTGCCCGTGGCTCGCATCCGGAACGCCCACCACGATCACGCGTCCGCGCGTGCGGATCACATCGACGGGCGAGCCGTAGAGCTCGGAGAGGACCTCGCTGCGCAGCACCTCGTCTGGCGTGCCGATACGAAAGGAGCCGCCGGCGAGGTACAGAACCCGGTCGACCATGTCGAGCACGGGATTGATGTCGTGAGTCACGAAGAGCACGCCGAGGTCGCGCTGCCTGCGATGCGTGTCGATGAGTTCGGAGACCGCGCGCTGATGGGCGAGGTCGAGAGAGAGCAGCGGCTCGTCGCACAGCAGCAGGGTCGGATCGCCCGCGAGCGACTGCCCGACGCGCAGGCGCTGCTGCTCGCCGCCCGACAGAGTCGAGACGGCCACATTCGCGTATTCGGATGCGCCGACGGATGCGAGCAGCTCGTCGACCTCGCGGCGTCGCGCCGCCCGGGGCAACGGCAGACCGAAGCGGTGGCCGTCGACGCCGAGCGCGACGAGGTCGCGGCCGCGCAGCGGAGCTCCCTCGTCGGCGAGCTTCTGCTGCGGAATGTAGCCGATGCGACGGTTCCCCCGGGTCACGGGTGAACCTTCGAAGGTCATCGTTCCAGCGCTCAGTTGCTGCTGGCCGAGGATGACCTTGAGCAGACTCGACTTGCCCGAGCCGTTGGCCCCGAGCACGGCGACGAACTCGCCCGCACGCACATCGAAGTCGAGGTCGTGCCATAGCCGACGCTCACCGAATTGAAGCGCCCCGCCCCGCACGCGCAGCACCACGTGCCGTGGCGCGTTGCGGGGCGAGGGGGCGGCTTCTGAAGCGGCTCGCGCCGACTTCGCCCCGAAGATCTTCACTCGGTGAAGACTACTTGCCGCTGAGCGCGCCCTGAAGCGCGTTGAGGTTGGTGGTCATCCAGCTGATGTAGTCGGTTCCCTCGGGAAGGGTCTCTGTGACGGGGACGACGGGGACCTTGGAGTCCTTCGCCGCGGTCAGGACGAGCTCGGTCTGGGCGCCCGAGGTCTGCTCGTTGTAGACGAGAACCTTCACCTCTCCTGAGGAGAACTGGTCGGTGGTCTGCTTGAGCACGTCTGCGGGAACGTCGGTGCCCTCCTCGATCGCCTCGCTGAAGGCGGCCGGCGTCTTGTTGACGAGGCCGGCGGCGCTCAGCATGTACAGCGGCACGGGCTCGGTGATCGCGGCACCCGCTCCGTTGAACGACGCCTTGATGTCCTTCTCCTGCTGCTCGAGCGCAGCGAGCTGGCCCTCGAACGTCTTGGCGTTCTCTTCGTAGCTCTTGGCGCCATCCGGGTCGATCGCGCTGAGCTGGTCGACGAGTTCGTCGGTGAGCTTCTGCACGGTCGGGAAGTCGTACCAGACGTGCTCGTTGAACTCGCCCTCGGCGGGTTCCTGGTCGTAGCCCGAGATGTCGGCGGCGTTCAGCACCGGCGCGACCTTGTTGTCGGCGGCAGAGAGCATCTTCTCGACGAAGTCGTCGTAACCGCCGCCGTTCTCGATCACGAGCTGGGCTTTCGAGAGCGACAGCTGCGTGCGGGCGTCTGCTTCGTACTCGTGCGGATCTTTGTCGGGGTCGTCGATGATCGAGGTCACGCTCACCCGGTCGCCGCCGATCTGCTGGGCGATATCGCCGTAGACGTCGGTCGACGCGACGATACGCACTCCGGAGGAATTCGTGGGGTCGTCGGTCGCGCCGGCATCGGTGGAACCGGATGCGCAGCCGGAGAGGACGAGCGCGGTGGCCGCGGCGAGCGCGCTGATGGAGAGGAGTTTTTTCACGGGAGGGTGAGCCGTTCTAAGTGGGATGCAATGCGGGTCGATTTTGAAAATAGCTTTATTGATAATGATTGTCAAAGTCAGGACCATCTTCGGGGCGAATCGGCGGCTGAGGCTCCTACACTCGCTGTGTGGACTCCCGTCAGATCAAGACCCGCGCCCGGCTCGCCTCCGCCGTGCTGTCTCTGGCGGCCGACAAGCAGGCGAGCGAGATCACAGCGTCCGAGATCGCGATCTCTGCCGGCATCAATCGCTCCACCTTCTATCAGCACGCCGCGTCGCCCGCCTCGTTGCTCGAGTCGGTTCTGCGCGCCGAACTCGACGAACTCCGCACCACCTACCTGCGCGAGGCTGATCTGACGACCGCGCGGCAGGCATCCCTGGCGATCAGAGGCGTGACCGTCGCCGTGCTCGAACACGTCGACTCGCACGCCGCCGTCTACATTCGCGGGCTCGGCGAGTCGAGCGGATCGGCGAGCCTTCAGCCGCTGCTCAGTCAGCACTTCGCCGAGTCGGTCACCCTGCTGCTCGACCGGCACGCGCTCACCGTGCCCGAGTCGACGTCCATCCCTCCCGAGGGGTTCGTGGCGGATGCCGCTGCGCGCTTCATCGCGAATGGCACGGTCGGCGCCCTCGAGGCCTGGCTCGCCACCCCCGCGCCGCGGAGCACCGACGCGTTCATGGCCGCCTACGGCGTATTCCTGCCGAGCTGGTGGCCGCAGGCCGACTGAAGGCGCAGACTGGATTCATGTCTTTTGGCTCGAATCCCGACATCGACCTCCAGCTCGAGCAGAAGATCATCGAGCTGCTCGAGCAGCGGGCGCTCAGCTCGACGATCTGCCCCTCGGATGCCGCGCGTGCCGTCGGCGACGACGACTGGCGCGATCTGATGGATGCGTCGCGCAGCGCGGCGGGTCGCCTCGTCGCCCGCGGCGAGGTCGAGATCACGCAGGGCGGCGAGCCGGTCGACCTGGCGACCGCCCGCGGGCCCATCCGCATCCGGCGCCTGCGCCCGTAACGTCGAGCGCAGGCGTCGCCGCCGCGCGCGGTGGCAGAACCACCGCGCCGGCCAGCGACACCCGCACTCGACGAGCGGTCTCTACTTCGACAGGAAGTCGATGACGACACGGTTCCACTCGTCGGCGTGGCTGACGTTCACTCCGTGCGGGCCGCCCGAGACAACGTGCACCTCAGACGTCGTCAACGCCGCGTGTGTGCGCTGGCCCGAACCCTCGAAAGGCACGGTCGCGTCGCCGTCTCCGTGGATGACCAGCGCGGGAACCGTCACGTTCGGCAGGTCGTCTCGGAAGTCGGTCGACGCGAACGACGCCATGGCCTCGAGCGCGGCGACCTTCGACGACTGCAGGGCGAGAGCGAGGGCCTCCTGACGCTGCTCCTCCGTGACGACGAGCTTGCCGTCGACCGAGAAGAACTGCGTCGTGAAGTCGTCGTAGAACGACTCCTGGTTGGCAGTGAGACCGGCGGTCATCTTCGCGGCGAGTGCCGCGGTGAGAGGGCCATCCGGGTTGCCGGGCGTCTGCAACAGATACGGCGGCACGGCCGATGCGAAGACCACACTGTGGATGCGCTCGGCTCCATACTTCGTGAAGTAGCGCGCCGCCTCGCCGCCGCCCATGGAGAAGCCCACGAGGGTGACGTTGCGCAGGTCTAGCGACGTGAGCACAGCCTGCAGGTCGTCGGTGAGTGTGTTGTAGTCGTAGCCGGTGAGCGGCTTGTCGCTTCGGCCGAATCCCCTCCGGTCGTAGGTGACGACCCGGAACCCTGCGGCTTCGAGTGCAGGAACCTGGTACTTCCACGATTCGCCGCTGAGCGGCCAGCCGTGGACGAGCACGACAGGGCGGCCCGATCCGCCGGTGTCGTCGACGTGCAGCTTCGTGTCGTTCAGGAGTCCGTGGTGTGCAGTGATGTCTGTCATGGTGGTGCCTTTCCTCGCCCATCGTCGGGCGTCTCAGAAGGAATTCGGACACGTTCCCGCACTCGGATGGACGTCGCCCACCCGGTTGCGCGATGAACATCGTCCCGCTAGCCTCGCCCGGTGAAGTCAGAATTCAGGATCGACCGCATCTCCGAGGGCGACTGGCCTCGGCTGCGCGAACTGCGCCTCGAGATGCTCGCCGACACTCCCCTGGCCTTTCTCGAGACCCTCGACAGCGCGCTCCGCGAGCCGGAGGTCGAGTGGCGCTCGCGAGCATCACGGGCGGCGCGCGAGGGCAGCCTCGGACTCGCGGCGGTCGACACCTCGAGCGGCGCCTGGCTGGGAACCATGAGCGCCTACCTCGATGGGCGCGGCGACGCCATGCTCGTGAGCGTCTACGTCACGCCCGCGTGGCGCGGTGCGACCCGCGGCCTCACGGATGCGCTGCTCGACGAGATCGAGACCTGGGCGCGCGCCGCGGTTCCCGAGGGCGGCCTGCGGCTGCACGTGCACGAAGACAACCCGCGAGCACGCGCGTTCTACACGCGACGCGGCTACGTCGAGACGGGCGAGACGATTCCCTACCCGCTCGACCGCACCCAAAACGAGGTCGAGATGGTGCTCGCGCTCAGCTGATCGCTCACCGCAGACATCGTCTGAACGCGCCTCGACCGCCTGCCCTACAGCAGGCGCTCCCGATGCCAGGAGCGACGACGGATGTCGTGCAGCGCCACGGGTTCCGCCACGACGAACGCGAGCAGATCGCCCGCCCGGATGCCCGTGGGCAGCATCGCGCGCAACTCGCCCCTTCGCGCAGCGGGGCGCAGAGTGAACGCGCGCTGCGCATCCGACGCATGCCGACCGAGCAGCCGCACCGACCCGGCGACGGGGTCGCATCCGTCGAGCTCGGCATCGAGCCAGACGTCGACACCCTCGCCGTCGCCCGACGGCGCGACGAGCTCGACCGTGGCCACGACGACGCCGCAGAACCGCTGGGATTCGCCCTCTCGACCGGTCGCCCACTCGCCTCGATCGATCGCCTCGACGACGCGAGTGCACGGCGTTCCGACGGCGCGCGCCATGCCGACCATCGATTCGCCGACGACCCGGATGTCGTCTCCGAGCGCCACTGCATCGCGCGGCCAGAATCGTCGATCGAGGCCGCGCCTGTGGGTGCGCCCGTAGCGGGCGACGGTGGACATCAGGCTCACGAGGCGCCGCCCGACCGCAGTTGACGGCGGCAGACAGCACCTCGGCACGGGATGGCGATGAGGTCGCCGACGCGGAGGTCGGCGGGCAGTACCGCCGACTGCACGGCCGAGAGCGGCTGCACGGCCGAGAGCGAGAAAGGCACGGAGTGCTGGGTCGAGGCACGACCTATGAGTCGCGCCTCCGACACATGAGCCTGCACGCGCGTGAGGTCGGCATCCAGAATCAGTGCACCCTCGCGAGGAATCTCGACGACCTGCGCCACGACGACCGAGGACTGTTCGATGTCGGACGGCCGGCCATGCGTGCCGGGAACGACGGCCGCGGCGATGTGCACGCACGGGGTGTCGCAGAGCTCGACGAGGCGCAGCAGCGACACTCCCGAGACCACGACGTCGATGGTGGTGAGGTGCGTCCACTCTGGCCAGCGGTCGATCACGAACGGGTCGGGGATGCTTTTTCTGAGCGAGGGGAGAAGAGAAGTGAGGGTCACAGATGCAGGTCTACGCCGGTCATCGGCAGCCGTGAGGCGTCCTAACGGAATCCGAGCGGTTGGGGCAGGAATCCTGACGCCTTCCCATCAGCGCTCTCAGGAACCCCGAAGCAATATTTACCGTACGTACGGTAGGTTATGGCCATGAGATCGAGTTCACGAGAAGAGATTCTGAATGCCGCGCTGAGGGTCGTCGACGCCGGCGGAGGAGCCGACATCACCTATCAGTCGGTGGCGACCGAGGCCGGGCTGACCAAGGCGGGCCTGATGTACCACTTCCCCAGCAAAGACGCCATGATGGTGGCCGTCATCGAGCACGTGATCGCACGCTGGCAGGCGGAACTGCAGGATGCGCTCTCCGTACCCCTCGACGAGTCGACCCTCGAGCAGCGCGTCGACGCATTCGTTCGGTTCGCGAGCGAAGGCGACGTCACCGCGGGCGAGTTCGTGGTGTTCTCCGAGGCGGTGCGCAGGCCCGATCTATCGCAGCCCTGGCTCGACTACCTGCACACCTGGTTCGACTTCGACGCCCGAGACAGCACCGGCCTCCTTCTGGTGTGGCTTGCGACGAACGGCCTCTGGATCGCCGAGTCCACGGGCATCATCACCCTCGACGCCGATCGCCGCGCCGACCTCGTCGGTCGACTGCTCGCGCTCATAGAGAGGAACCCCTCATGAGAAAGTGGCTGGTTCTCACGGGCGCGATCCTGCTGGAGGTGACGGCGACCCTGTCTCTTCGCGCGGCGCTCGACGACCCATGGTGGGCGATTCTCGCGGTGCTCGGTTACATCGGAGCGTTCATCGCCCTGTCGTACCTTCTGCGCATCGGCGCCCCCATCGGAGTCGTCTACGGCATCTGGGCCGCTGCGGGCGTCGCCCTGACCGCGCTCTTCGCGTCACTCGTCTTCGGCGAGGCATTCACCTTTCTGATCGGCCTCGGCATCGTCATCGTGGTCGCCGGCGTCGTGCTGGTCGAGACCGGCCATCCGCGATCCGAGAAGACGAAGACGGAGGTCGGGTCATGATCTGGCTTCTGCTCATCGGCGCCATCATCACCGAAGTCGCCGCGACCATGTCGCTCCGCGCCTCCGAAGGCCTACGCAAGAAGAGGTGGATCGCTCCCGTCGCCGTCTTCTACATCACGGCCTTCACCCTGCTGACCTTCTCGCTGTCGGCCGGCATGCCCGTCGGGATCGCCTACGGAATCTGGGCCGCATCCGGTGTCGCCCTGACCGCGATCGGAGCGCGCGTCTTCTTCAAGGAGCGACTCACCCCTCGCATGCTCGCGGGAATCGCGCTGATCGCAGTGGGCGTGCTGGTGATCGAGCTGGGCAGCCAGGCCCACTGAGAGCCGCCGCCGCCGCGTCGGGGCATCGGCGCCCGTTCGGGGTATCCGCTACTGGTCGACCGGCAGCGGATGCTCCGAACCGGCGCGGACCGGGGCAGCTGCGTCCGCGTCCGCCTGCGCGGCGGCGCGCTTCACGGCGGCCGCGGCCGGGATGACCACCGCGAGCGCCAAGACGGTGAGCCCCGCTCCCGCCCAGATCGGCGCCGCGTAACCCAGCCCCGCGGCGATAAGAACGCCTCCGAGCCAGGCACCGAGAGCGTTGCCCAGGTTGAAGGCTCCGATATTCGCGCCCGAGACGAGCGTGGCGGCGCCGGAGCCCGCCGAGCGCATCACGCGCATCTGCAGGGCGGGAACGGTGGCGAAGCCGAAGCCTCCCATGAGGAACAGGGCGATGATCGTGGCGATCTGGCTCTGGGCCGTCAGGGCGAAGCCGAGCAGCACGAGGGCGAGGGCCGCGAGAACGACGATGAGCGTCGCATCCAGAGCCTTGTCTGCGGTCTTGCCGCCCACGAAATTGCCGATGAACAGACCCACACCGAACAGCACCAGCAGCCACGGAACGGCGCTCGAGGCGAAGCCCGAGACGTCGGTGAGGACGTAGGCGATGTAGGTGAAGGCCCCGAACATTCCGCCGTAGCCGAGCACGGTGATGGCGATCGAGAACCACACCTGTGGGGCGCGGAATGCGCTGAGCTCCGCTCGCAGGCTCGGGGCGTCGGCCGCGGCACCCGCAGAGCGCGGAACCAGGGCGAGGATGCCCGCGAGCGCGATCACACCGATGACCGTGATAGCCCAGAAGGTGGAGCGCCACCCGAAGGCCTGACCGAGGAACGTTCCGAACGGAACGCCGAGCACATTGGCTGCCGTGAGGCCGGTGAACATGACCGCGATCGCGCTGGCCTTCTTGGTGGGCCCGACCATGTCTGCGGCGACGACGGAGCCGATGCCGAAGAAGGCTCCATGGCAGAGCGCGGCCACGACCCGGCCGGCGAGCATCAGCTCGTAGCTGGGAGCGAGGGCCGAGATGAGGTTGCCGGCGACGAAGAGCACGAGCAGCCCCATGAGCACCTGCTTGCGCGGCAGGCGCGTGACGAGGGCGGGAATCGCGAGCGCGCCGACGACCACGCTGAGGGCGTAGCCGGTGATGAGCCACCCCGCCGTGGCCTCCGTAACGGCGAACTCGCTCGCCACTTCGGGCAGCAGGCCCATGATGACGAACTCGGTGAGTCCGATTCCGAAGCCTCCGAGGGCGAGGGCGATGAGACCGAGGGGCATGCGTGACTCCGTGAAAGATTCGATCAGGCTTCACGCGCTCGGGTAGAGCGCGTACGCTAGTAGTTGCAAGCGCGGGCTAAATCATTGCACACGCAGTTATGCCGCGCAAGCAACTACTTTGTCTGAGCACCGGAGGAACCATGGGAATCGCAGACGACGCCGTCGAGATCCGCTCGCAGGGCTGGCGCACGCTGGCCGCTCTGCACGGACTCATCGAGAGCGAACTCGAGCGCGCCCTCGCCTCGGGCGTCAGTCTCTCGGTTGTCGAGTACACGGTTCTGGATGCGCTCAGCCGCCAGCACGGCTGGCACATGCGCATGCAGCAGCTGGGGCGCGCCACGGCCCTCAGCCCCAGCGCCACCACCCGCCTCGTGAACAGACTCGAAGAGCGCGGGCTGCTCACCCGCGTGCTGTGCGCCGACGACCGTCGGGGCATCTACACCGAGCTCACCGAGGCGGGTCAGGCGCTGCTCGCCGACGCCCGGCCCGTGCACGACGAGACCCTCGAGCGCGCGCTGACCGCGGCCCGCGACATGCCCGAACTCGCCCCGCTCGTCGACGCCCTCCCGACGCTCACGCGCGCGTAACGGGAGACGATCGACCCGTGGCTACACCCAAAGTGCGCTGGCGCCAGCGCAGTCGACTCGTTCGCGCCGCGCGGCTGCTGCGCACCCGCAGGCCGCAGACCTTCACCGAGAAGGTGCGCTACAAGATGCTGCGCGATCATCGGATGCTCCTGGTCACCTTCGCCGACAAGGCGGCGGTTCGCGAGTACGTGGCCGCGCGAGTCGGAGAGGAGTACCTGCCGAAGGCCTACGGCATCCTGCGTGATCCCGAGAGCCTGCGCGAGCTCGAGCTGCCCGAGTCGTATGTCGTGAAGCCGACCCACGGCAGCGGCGCCGCGATCGTGGTGTCGCCACAGGCATCCGAAGACCAGACGTTGCCGCCGGCCGTCTGGGGCTGGGTCTACCGCCACGTGCGCCCCGCCGCCGTCACGGTCGACGCGTTGATCGAGATCGCCTCGGTCTGGATGACGAAGCTCTACGGGCAGGGCCCCAATCGCGAGTGGGCCTACGGCCGAGTCCCGCCGGCGGTGATCGTCGAGGAGATGCTCGTGGCGCCGGGCGGCATTCCCGACGACTACAAGTTCTTCGTGTTCCACGGGCGGTGCCAGTACATCCAGGTGGATGCCGGCCGCTTCGACGAGCGCACGCAGGACTTCTACGACGCCGACTGGCGGCACCTGCCCATGAGCGGCGGACCGGCGTGGGCGACTCCGCCGCGCCAGCGACCCGACCGTCTCGACGAGATGATCTCGATCGCCGAGAAGCTCGGGGCCGAGACCGACTTCGTTCGTGTCGACCTCTACGCGCTGCCTGACCGCATCGTCTTCGGAGAGCTCACGAGCTACCCGGCCGGCGGAGACAGCCCGTTCGAGCCGCCCTTCTTCGATGCGGAGTTCGGCCGGCACTGGAACGTTCCGTCGCGCTACCGCTGATCGGGCTAGGGTCAGCCCCAGCCGCCCAGATAGCCCGCCACACTCGGTTCCGTCGTGATGGGCGACAGCCACGGGGCTTGCTCGACTCGCGTATCGAAGGGGCAATCGTCGCGCCAGCGCGCGCGCCGCACGGCCGCCCGGCTCGAGGTCACCGTCAGCAGCGCGGCTCCGTGATCGTCGGTGAAGACGACCTCGCCGAGGCTGCCCACCCCCACCGTCTCGATCGCACGGCCGAGCCTGTCGTCGCGTGAGGCATCCGGTGCCAGAACGACAACGGCGTTCTGGATGTCGATGCGCACGCGGGCGCCGTCGGTCACGTCATGCGACGCATCGGCCCTCGCGACGACCCGGGGATCGGCGCGCAGAACCGCGGGCACCGGCCCCGGCACGACGATGCGCGCGTGCGGCACCGCAGCCAGAACGGAGTCGACGCAGACGAACAGGGCGGCGTCCGAGATCGCCGACGAGACGGTCACGACGACATCGGCACGCTCGATCAGCACGCCCCTCGGCGCGGACTCACGCACGGCAATCGTCTGAGCCAGCTGAAGGGTCTCGACGTTCTTGAGTCGCTGCCGAGCCTCGGCGGCAGATGCGTCGTCGCGCCCCGCCCAGTCGGCCCCGTTGTGCCAGGCCACCGCGTGCGGAACGTGCGCGAACACTGCTCCCGCGAGCCAGGCGCGGTGCGCCCATTCCCAATCCTCGCCGCCGTACTGCGTGAACGACTCGTCGAAACCGCCGACCTCGTCGAAGAACCAGCGCGAACAGGCGATGACGGCCCCGATCACGAAGCGATACGAGCGGTTGTCGCTCTCGAGCAGGTTGCCCGAGCGGGCGTACGCATCGGCCAGCCACTGCGGCTCGTCGAGCGCGAACCGGGCAGCGGCGACCTCGAGCGGAGCATCCGCGTCGAACCGTTCGAAGCGCGTGTGCCGGCGACGCCCCACCGCCACGGTCTCGGGGGCGAGCGCCGGGAGCCTCGTGATCGCCTCGACGTAGCCCGGCTCGGGGGCCGTGTCGGCGTCGAGAAAGCACAGGATGTCACCGGTCGCCGCAGCCGCTCCGAGATTGCGGGCGGCGGCGAGACGAAAACCCTCATCGGGCTGCCGGAGCAGCCAGGCGCCGTGAGACATGCGCGGCTCCTCCGCCGAACCGTCGTCGACGACGATGACCTCGAGCCGGTCTGCCGGATGCGTCTGCCTGGCCAGGGCGGCGAGCGTGCGATCGAGCTCGGCCTGCTGCTCGAAGTGCACGACCACGACAGAGACCGTGGGCGGCACAGCGGGCACGACTCCGTCGAGCTGATTCCACTCGTTGCCCCGGATGCCCGCGCCGAAGGGCGGCCTGCTCGCGCCGGGCACGAGCGGAGCGTCGATGGTCACCACGTGACGCCGTCCCACCACGCGAGGTAGGCGGAGGCGACCTCGGAGACATTCGGCGAGGTCACCGCACCCTCGTGCAGCCAGGTCGACTCCGGAGCCGTGAGCGCAGTGACGATGCCCGCCGCGAGATCGCGTGTGCTGTCGAGCACGGTCACCGTTCCGGGTCGACGTTCGGCGATTTCGCGTACGTAACGGCCATCGATGACGAGCGGCCGCCTGCCGGATGCTATCCAGGTGTTGATGCTGCCGGATGCCGAGAAGTGGCGGTGCGCGGCGACGCCGACCGATGCCCGGCGCGAGCGCTCGATCAGCTCGGTATCGTCGAGGTAGCCCGAGACGTCGAGCCTCACGCCAAGCCGCTCGGCCAGCGACGCGAAACTGTCGAGGTCGGCCTCGTGGCCCTGCGATGCGCGCCCCAGAATCGAGAGCCAGGGCCGCAACTCGGTCGTGTCGGCGATGTGCGCGACCGCGCGCAGCACCTCGAGATGCCCCTTGCCGGGGTAGTAGAAGCCGAGGACCGCGACACTGCCATCGGGTTCGGGGCGCTCTCCGACGCGCACCTGTTGGTCTACCGGAAGCGGGATCACGTGCGAACGACCGGTGGGGTCGGTGAAGTCTCGTAGCACGTCGATCTCGTGCAGGCTGTTGAAGACCGCGCCCTGCGCGGCTGCCAGCACCCGCCGGTAGCAATCGCTGCGTCGAGCGAAGTTCACGGCGCCGTCCGATGCCTGAGGTACGTCGTGGAACGTCACGGTGAGGGCCGTGCGGGCTGCCAGAGCCTCGATGCGATCGGCGGCGTCCTCCGGCGAGGTCCCCCAGAGGCGGTCGGTGAAGTGGATGTGCGTGCGCGGTGGGATGACGCCCGCGCGTAGAGCCTCGCTCGGCAATCGCAGCGACGCGCCCGTGAGCAACTCGACCGCCGCACCGACCACCGAGGAGTACTGCGAGACTCCGTGTTGCGCATCCGGGGTCACGATGAGGGCCGGCACCCGCGCGACGATCACGCGGCGGCCAGGATCTCGAGGGCCCGACGGTGACGGGCGAGACCGGCCTCGACGGCATCCGGATGCTGGGAATACCACTCGAGATGCGCCTCGCGCACGTCGGCGTCGGCCACGACGGCTCCGCCGACGACCCAGTCGGACGCGGGCTCGTCGTCGAGATCGAAGGCCTCGATCACCGCCGCCAGCCGGGGCGCGTGCACGCTGTCGAGAAGGGCGCGACCGGGGTCCACCGAGTGCTCGACGAGCCCGGCGCGGTGTCGCACGCGCTCCGCGACCGCGGCGAAGACCGCGTTGCCGGGGTGGTTGAGGGTGCGCATCTGCGCGAATCCGGGCCGCGCGAAAAGATCGGAGGCGCGCACCGTGTCGAACGCCTCTTCACGCCGGGTGAGCTCGGCGATCGAGTCTGTGGCGATGGCGCGCACCGCCTTCGGCGTCACGACCGTCGGCATCGTCACTCGTTTGGATGCCTCGGCCAGGGTCCGCAGGTCGTGATAGGCCACGATGGGCGGCACGAGCGAGAGATCGCTCGGGGGCCTGACGATGGCGTGAGTCGGATAGAGGCCCGCGAAACGGATAACCGGGAAGGCGACGGTGTTCGCTTGTGCAGCGAGGCGACTCGACAGTTGCCGCAGCCCCAGGGGCAGTTCGTGATAGTCGTCGCGCACCGGCTGCGAGACGAGCAGGGTCGTGCGCTCGAGCAGGCGATCGAGGAAGGGCAGGTCGGCCGCGGTGAGCTCGTGCACCGGCGGAACGCGCACAGTGTGCAACCCCGCGCCGTCGAGCATGATGCGCAGCGACTCGGCCTGGCAGTTGCCCATGACCACGGCGATGCCTGCATCGGAGTCGGCCTCGGCGCCAGGCACTGCATGCCCGTAGAACTCGCCGAAGTGGAGGGTGCGGCCGTCGGGCTCCTGCCCCATATCTCCGAGAGAATCGTCCACGTCGTCCATGCTCCCAGTACGGCTCGCAGAAGCGAAAAGACGAGGAGGCGATTGCGCCGACGCGCGAACGCGGATAGGGGCGACGAGATGTCGCGAATGGCGCTCAGCTCGCTCCGAAAGCCACCATCTGCGACACCTCGAGCCGCCCTCACACGACTACTCCGCGGGGTAGGCGGCCGCCACGTCGAGAATCCAGGTCACCCCGAAGCTGTCGGTGAGCATGCCGAAGCCCGGGCTCCAGGCCGAGGCGGCCAGCGGTTCGACGATCGACGCGCCGACCGACAGCGCACTCCAGTAGCGCTCGACCTCGGCGAGGGTCTCGCCGCGCACCGACACGAAGAACGGCTGATCCGTGAGGGTCATGCCGTTCTCGCGGCGAGTTCCGCCGCCGACGACGGTATCGGCGGCGGACGCGCGAGCGGCATCCGGGGCCCCGCCCACCTGGCCGGGAATGTCGTACGCCATGACTCGGAAGCCGCCCTCGCTCTCGACCTGACCGAAGACGACGTTCTGCGCGCCCGGAGCGTCGGCGGGCATGCCGAAGTCGCCGTAGCTGGCGATCGTGAGGCTTCCGCCGAAAACCGATTGGTAGAACTCGAGGGCCGCTCGGGCCTGGCCGGTGAAGTTGAGGTGGGTCGTGGTGGTGATGCTCATGACTGCTCCTGGTGTGAGTAGAGGTGACGTCGCGAATGTTCGACGGTTCCCACTGTCACAGCCGTCTAGGACAGTTTTCGTCCTAGACCAGAATTAGGATCGTCGCATGGCCTCGACGTCGCGATTACTCACCCTGCTGTCGCTTCTGCAGACCCGTCGCGACTGGCCGGGAGCACTGCTGGCAGAGCGACTCGACATCAGTCACCGCACGGTGCGCCGCGACGTCGACACGCTCCGTGAGATGGGCTACAGCATTCGCGCCACGATGGGGCCGGATGGCGGATACCGCCTCGACGCGGGCAACGAACTGCCGCCGCTGCTGTTCGACGACGACCAGGTCGTCGCGCTGGCCGTGGCACTGAAGGCAGCGACGGTCAGCGGCGTCGCGATCGAGGAGGCAGCCTTGCGCGCGCTCACCACTGTTCGGCAGGTCATGCCGTCGCGGCTACGACACCGGCTCGACGCGCTCGAGTTCGAGGCGCTCGCCGCGGCGCCCGGTCGCGCGGCGTCCGCTTCGGTGACACCGAATGCGCTCATCGCCCTCTCGGCGGCGGTGCGTGGGCGCGAGGTGCTGCGCTTCGACTACGTGCGGATCGGGGAGGGCGACCCGGCGCTGCGGCGAGTCGAGCCCCACCACCTGATCACCTCGAACGCCCTCTGGTATCTGGTGGCCTGGGATCTGGAGAAGAACGGCTGGCGCATCTTCCGGGCCGATCGCATCCGACCCCGAACGCCGACAGGCCCGCGATTCACACCGCGGCAGGTTCCGGGCGGCGACGCCCGCGGGTTCGTGGCGGCCCGATTCAAGGGATCCGTGAGGGCGGACGAGTGGCCGTGTCGCGGCACGGTTCTGCTCGACCTGCCCGCCCGCGACGTGGTTCCGTTCGCGGGCGACGGCGTGGTCGAAGACCTGGGCGAGCGCTGCAGTCTCGAGCTCGGATCGTGGTCATGGGTCGGACTGGCCGCCTCGTTCGCTCGCTTCGACGCGCCGATGAGGGTGGTCGGCCCGCCCGAACTCGCGTCTGCGTTCGCCCAGCTCGCCGGGCGTTATGCGTCGGCCTCGGGAGGTGAGGTCAGACCGTCCTGAGACCGTTGATGAGCAGCTCTATTGCGGCTCGCGACTCCGATGCCCAGTGGGGGCGATCGGCGGCTGAGCCGATACCGTGCAGCACGATCAGTACCGCTCCCGCGGCGACATCGGCACGAACGGCGCCGTCTGCCGCAGCGCGGGCCAAGAGATCGGCGACGGTACGCTCGAGCTCGCTTCCGCCCTCGGCCTGCACGGCCGGGTCGACGACCGCCGCGAGCGTGCGGGCGAGGCCACCATGCGCAACCAGGTACTCCACGAAGCCGCGCAGGAAAGCCTCGAGGTTGTCGACCGCCGACCTCGACGGGTCGCGAGCCTCATCGAAGAGGGCGGTCATCTCGCCCTCGTAGACGGCCGCGGCCAGCGCCTCTCGAGTGGGGAAGTGCCGATAGAGCGTTCCGACTCCCACTCCTGCGCGCGCCGCGAAGTCGTCGAAACGAAGCTGCTCATCGCGATCGAACACGTCGCGAGCCGCAGCCACGATGGCATCGCGGTTGCGTCGCGCATCCGCTCGTAACGCTCGCACCTCAGCCACGATGACACTCCTCATTGACAAACGGAGACAGTCTCCATATTCTCCTAAGTGGAGACTGGCTCCATCTTACGGCGGGAGTTCTGCATGCGCATTCTGATGTTCGGCCGCGGCGTCATCGCGACCATCTACGGGCGGGCTTTCGCAGCGGCGGGGCACGACATCGAGTTCTACGTTCGCCCCGGTCGCGCGGCCGAATACGGCGACGAGGTGCGCCTCGACTGGATCGATGGACGCCGCAAGCCGTTCGGTCGTCGGGTCCGCGAGTCGTTCCGAACCACGCTGAGGGAATCCCTCGAGCCGAGTGACGGGTTCGATCTGGTCGTACTCAGCGTCGGGCATCACAGCCTTGCCGAGGCCGCCGCGTTCTTGGCTCCCCGCATCGGCTCGGCCACCGTGCTGGTGCTCGGCAACGTCTGGCAGGAGCCCCTCGCCGCGGTCGCGCCGCTTACCGCCGACCGGGTCGTCTTCGGATTTCCTCAGGCGGGCGGCGGTTTCGGCAGCGACGGCGTGCTGTCGGCCGCGCTGCTGCCATCCGTCGTCGTCGGCGCATCGGGGCCAGAGCCCACGAGGCGAGAGCAGCAGGTGCGCTCCGTTTTTCGGCAGGCGGGTCTCGCCGTGCGACTACAGAACGACATGCGAGGGTGGCTGTGGCTGCATTTCGTGGCCGACGCCGGCATGTTCTCCCAGGCCCTGCGCAGTGGGTCTCTCGCGAACATGGCCGGAGACCGCCGCGCCTTCCGCGGCGCCTTCCGAACGACTCGCGAGCTGCTCCCCTTGCTCGAGGCTCGCGGCGTCGACATGAGCAGGCACCGTGGCGCCCTTCTCCCGTTCAGGATGCCGTCGGTGATCGCCACCGCGTCGGCATGGATCACCGCGCTGGTACCGATGGCGCGCGTCAGCCTCGAAGCACACACCGACCCGCACGCCGAGGAGGCTCTCGCCGTGCTCGCCGATACTGCGCGCGAGGCGCGACGGCTCGACATTCCCATTCCGCTACTCGAGCCGTGACCCCGGCGGCGATCGCCTCGACCGACCTCAGATTCCGTGCCGGCGGCCGCCGAGAACGGCCTCGGAAGCCTTCGCCTCCATGGCCGAAGAGAACGGCTGGGCCCTCGTCGCGACGGCCCGCGCCAGGTCTGCGGCCGCGAGGTCGCCGTGCGCCGCAGCCCCCGCCATGACCCCGGATCCGGCTGCGGCGGCCACCATCGCCATGGGCTGGCCTGTGTTCCCCGCGACGAAGACACCGGGCACGGCCGTCACTCCCCGTGGATCGCCGTCGACCTGCTCTCCGAACGGGGTGAGCGTGCGCTCCCCACCGAGCGCCTCGTAGAGCTCAGTTCGCGCCATGAACCGGGGCGCGACCACCACGGCATCGATCTCGAACGAGCGACCACCGTCGACCTCGACGGCCTGAACCTGCGTGCCCTCGACAGCGAGGCGCTGCACCCGAGGGGTGACGACGCTCACGCCGAGCGCGGCGAGCTGCTCCCACTGCTCGTCGCTGGGCTCCGGCGCATCGTGCAGAAAGTACGTGACATCGTCGCTGAGCTGACTGAACAGCAGAACCTGGTGCATCGAGTTCTCGCTGCGACCGATCACGGCGATGCGCTGGTCGCGCACCTCCCATCCGTGGCAGAACGGGCAGTGCAGAACGCTGTGCCCCCAGGCCTCCCTCACTCCCGGAATGTCGGGCAGATCGTCGATCAAGCCGGTGGCGAGAATCACGCGACGAGCCGAGAGGCGAGTGGCCCCGCCATCGATCTCGAGCGTGAAGTCGTCCGTAGCACCGGATGCGCCGGTCACGAGGCCGTTCACGATGCGCACGCCGTAGGCCTCGGCTTCGGCCCGGCCCCGCGCGAGCAGCTCGAGCGGAGCAATGCCCTCGTGCCCGAGGATATTGTGCGCCCCCGCCGCCGGCGCGTTGCGCGGCTGCCCAGCGTCGACGACGATCACGGTGCGGCGAGAGCGGGCGAGTGCGATAGCCGCCGCGAGGCCGGCGGCACCACCTCCGACCACCACGACATCCGCATGGTCGGTGAGGGCTGGGGCTACGACAGGCAAAGGGGAGTGAGTCATGTCATCAACGCTATGCGCACGTTGGCTGTTACGCATTGCCTCTTGCGCATAACGCAAGACCGGAGTAATTCTCGGCCGGTGATCGACATGAGACCGCCCGGGCCTAGACTCAGCCCGGGGGCCGCATCCCATACCTGGTGCACACCTCGGAAACGGGTCCCTCATGGGCAAGATGCTGTACGGCAACCCCGACATCGTGATCGACTTCGACGATCGAGCCCTCGCCCACTTGCAGATCGTGATCGGCTCGAAGCTACGCCGCCACGAGAGCTTCTTCCTCTCGTGGCGCGACGACGAGTCGGTCGGCAACGGGCGGTCGGCGATCTGGATGGACTCCGCGATTCCGCTCTACTTCAAGTTCTCCGGCAGCAAGATTCCCGCGATCAATCGCGATTGGATCCGCATCTTGAGCGACTCATCGAACAGTGGGCAGGGCCTGATCTTCTCGGCCGAGCCAGGGATGCCGGCGGCGACACCGCGCGGGCACGTCTAGATCTGATCCATGTCGAGATCGTCGTGCGACTCGGGCGTCTTCGCCTCTGACGAGGTGGCCTGGGTCATTGACGGACGCGCCCGACGTCTATGCACGGACGCCCCCTCGGCGAGATAGACCTCGCGCGGCATGCCGGCGTCGGACTGCTTCTCCGACGCGATCCAGATCGCCTCGGGATGCATGTCGTCACCCGTGCGCACATCTTCCGCCGTTCGCAGCTTGGCGATGTGGTGGATCAACCCGCCGAATCCGACCTTGACCACGACATCGGTGGCACAAAGTACGACCTGAATGACCGTGGTGGCGGCGCCGCTCGCACCCAGAAGAGGAATCAGGTAAACGATCGGATAGATCACCCAGCCACCGAGAAGAACGATGGTCGCTCTCTTCAGAGCGACGCCGCTTGCGGGGGTGAGCTTCGGCAAGGAGGCGCGCACCGCTCGGATCAGCACGAGGTTCGTCGCGATCCAGAAGATCGCGCTAACACATCCCCAGGTCAACAGCGCTTCGACACTCGCGCCGTCGCCGATCACGAAGGCGCCGAGAAAGCCGGTGAAGATCATGAGGAACGCGCCGGCAACCGCCAGCGCCTGCGTTCGTCGAGCGACCGCACCGGCAACGGCGCACACCGCCAGCAACTCGACCGTGAGCAGCGGAACCGTCACCGACCAGTCCATGTAGCGCGGCAGGAATGCATTCGCGGCCTCGGAATTCGGAATGTAGCCCGATGCGGTGTGGTCGTACCCGCTGAGGAAACCGACGATGAGCAGCACATAAGAGAGCGTCGCCACAGCGAGCAGACTGAGCCGCGAGACGGTCGCCGTACGAAACCGCGAACCGATCTCATGCTGAGTCACCCACGCCCGAATGAACCCGGCGAAGAGCACGAGTCCGGCCACGACCAGCGCGTACAAGATGAGCGTGTGTTCAGATTCCGTCAGCGTCGAAGACCAGGGGGCGGCCAAGAGGCTTGCGGAGGGGAGGAACGAGGAGATGGAGTACCAGGGCTCTCAATGGGGGGCCCGTGGATGCGGGCGTTCGAGCACATGCGGCACGTTCGCGTACGTGCACACAGTACGCCCGGCCGAGCGCTGCCCCTAATGACCTTTGCCCGAGCGGATGCCGGTGGCCCGCCTCAGGCGGTGATCACGTCGGATCAGATCATCGCTTGCGGAGCAGGTCGACGAACTCGTCGGCCATGTCGAGCTGCCGCTGGAGCTTGTCGCGCTGCTCGGTGGCACGCTCGATGAAGAGCTGGAGCTGCGATCGCAGGGCAGGATCGCCCGCGTCGTCGTCGAGCACGTCGATGATTCTGAGCAGCTCCGCCATCTCCTCGAGCGCGAAGCCCAGCGGCTTCATCCGGCGGATGAGCATCAAGCGCGCGCAGTCGCGCTCCGTGTAGAGACGGAAGCCGCCGTCGGTTCGGCCAGACGGCTTGAGGAGGCCCACCTCGTCGTAGTGCCGGATCGTGCGCAGCGACAGTTCGGTGCGCTCGGCGAGCTCACCGATATGCATCATCGGCTCGGGCATTTCGGGGTCCATGAACACTTCCTCATCAAAACAACCCTTACGTTAGGGTAGAGTTGCTCGTGCTGCTGCTGTTCAGCACCAGCACACACTCTTCCCATCATTCTCGATCACGAGCACGGTGGCGCGCGCAACGGGGCGCCGAACGAGGCACACCCACCGGCCGTCTGCGGATGGCCCCGCTCAGAGGAGACAGCCATCGCTATCGCCCAGAAATCAGCTTCACCCACTCGCTACAGATCCGATCCGTCGGTTCTCACCGCGCTGAAGACTCCCCGCATTCTCACCCGCGAGGTGCTCGCAGGGTTGGTCGTCGCGATGGCCCTTATTCCCGAGGCCATCTCGTTCTCGATCATCGCCGGAGTCGACCCGGCGGTCGGACTGTTCTCGTCGTTCGTCATGGCCGTCTCCATCGCCTTCCTCGGCGGCCGGCCCGCCATGATCACCGCCGCCACCGGCGCGATCGCGCTCGTCATCGCTCCGGTCGCCCGCGACTACGGCATCGACTACTTCATCGCCACGGTGATTCTCGCCGGCATCTTCCAGGTGCTGTTCGCCGTACTCGGTGTCGCCAAGCTGATGCGGTTCATTCCGCGCAGCGTGATGGTCGGTTTCGTGAACTCGCTCGCCATCCTGATCTTCATCGCGCAGCTGCCCCAGCTGCTCGGCGTCACCTGGCTCGTCTATCCGCTCGTCGCCGTGGGCATCCTGATCATGGTGTTCATGCCCACGATCACGAAGGTGATTCCGGCCCCGCTCGTGGCCATCGTGCTGATCACCGCTGCGACCGTCGTGTTCGCGCTCGATGTGCCGAACGTCGGCGATCAAGGCGATCTGCCGCGCAGCCTGCCCTCGCTGTTCTTTCCCGACGTGCCCCTCACCTGGCAGACGTTCACGATCATCGCGCCGTACGCGGCGGCCATGGCAGTGGTGGGCCTGCTCGAATCGCTGATGACGGCGAAGCTCGTCGACGAAATCACCGACACCCATTCGCGCAAGACCCGCGAGGCGTGGGGCCAGGGAGTCGCCAACGTTCTCTCGGGCTTCTTCGGCGGCATGGGCGGATGCGCCATGATCGGCCAGACCATGATCAACGTGAAGGCGTCTGGCGCCCGCACCCGCATCTCCACTTTCCTCGCCGGTGTCTTCCTCCTGATCCTGGTCGTGGGACTCGGCGATCTCGTGTCGATCATTCCGATGGCGGCCCTGGTAGCCGTGATGATCATGGTCTCGGTGGCGACCTTCGACTGGCACTCGATCCGACCGTCGACGCTGAGGTCGATGCCCGTCGGCGAGACCGCGGTGATGCTCGCGACCGTGGCAGTGGTCGTCGCGACCCACAACCTCGCCATCGGCGTCATCGTCGGCGTGCTCGTGGCGATGGTGACGTTCGCGCGACGCGTGGCCCACTTCGCGACGGTCACCCGTGAGGTGCGCGATGACGAAGGGGCACCGACCGCGTATTACACGGTCGACGGCGAGCTCTTCTTCGCGTCGTCGAACGACCTCACGACACAGTTCGACTACGTCGACGATCCCGAGCAGGTCGTGATCGACATGTCGACCAGTCACATCTGGGATGCCTCGACCGTGGCCGCTCTCGACGCCATCACGACCAAGTACGAACGCCTCGGAAAGCACGTGCGCTTCGAGGGCTTGAACGACGCGAGCACATCGTTTCATGGGCGACTCGCCGGCAAGCTCGGCGCCGGCCACTGAGAGCGGTAGAAGTCAGCTCAGGAGTTCGACGGCGACAGGCCATCCGTTCGCAATGACGTGCGCGACGACGATCGCCGTCAGGTTGCGGTACTTCCACCAGAGCACTCCCACAAAGAGCCCGAACGACCCCTGTGCGACGACGACGCGGGCGACGTCGAGAAGGGGCTCACCCGTCGAGTGGGAACCGAGGTGCATCAGAGCGAACATCAGCGAAGCAAGCGCGATGCCGGCCCAGACCCCGAGTGATGCCTCGAGGCGGGTCTGCAACCACCTGCGGTAGAACAGCTCCTCGCCCAGGCCAGCCGTGATGGCGGTCGCCGTGGCGGACACGATGAGGGTGGTGGGGTCGAAGCCCGACAGGTCAGACGCAGGGTTCCACGGCGCGACCTGCGAAAGCACCGTCCAGATCAACACCACGACCGCCGCCGCCCACCAGCGCCACGCCCCTCGAACCCGTTCCAGCCGCACGCCGCGCAGAACACCGACGATCACGGCGGGAACAGCAATGAGGAGAAGGAGCTTCGCGAGCACATAGCCCTCGTTCCCGCCGAGACCGAACACCCCGGAGACGAGGGGGAATGCAACGGCGAGCGCCAGCAGACTCCACGTGGCTGCGGCATGTCGGGACCTGTTCTCGACGACGGGGGGCTGAACCGGAGCCCGCGGCGGCAGCACCGCGGCCAGCGCGATTCCCACGACGGCGGGCAGAAGGACGACCCACCAGGGCACGACCGGCGCACCGGGGTCGCGCGATGTCGGCGCCCCTTGCGGCAGAGCGATCACGACGGTCGCGAGCGACGCCGCGGCGATCACCACGCAGGCGATGAGCACCGCGCGGCCGAGCGAAGTCGGCTTCATCGAGGGCGAACGGGCGTGCTGCAGCGTGGGTGAAGGCATCGTCACACCCTCGATCATCGACGGGTGCCGACAGCGACGCAACTGCGAGCGGCCCCGAGTTGCCACTAAGTGAGCGCTCGAACCCGCGTGTTGCCAGTTCGAGCGAACCGAACTGTCACGTCGATCGGAGACCTCACGGCCGAACACCTCGCCGGCCTCAGACATCGGATGCGCGAGCGCCGGCTCGGCCGAGGATCCGCCCCGCGGCTCATCCAGGGCCACTCGTTCACAGCGGGGCACCCCGTGGCCGAGGTCGCCGATGACATTCTGGCGGGCCACATCCGCTTCACGACCGGAGCGAACGGGACCGAGCGCGCCTTATTAATTACAGACAGCACGAGAGTGATGCAACTCGTTCAGACCTTCGCCGCTCTGGCCAACACGCTGGTGGCCGACTACGACGCCGTCGACCTCCCGCAACTGTCCCCTGCATCGCGTGCTTCAAAAGCGGTCATCCCGTACAAAGGAGGGGGCTACCATCCCTCGTACTGATGAAGCACGACGATCGTCCTCGGCCTCAGACCGCGCTATCGAGGACGCATCCATTCGGTGAATGTGAGCGTGCCGAGTTGCGCATCCGGCCCCGGCAGCAGCGCGCCGCTGCGCATGGCGGCACCCATCCCTCCGGGCAGCGGAATCGAGATGATCGGCGCCCGCGACCCCGCGGCCGAGGCAGAGGCTCGCACGAGGTCGATGAGCCGCTCTTCTCGGGGGCCGGCGAGGTCGCGCGCCCGGCCACGAGCATCCGATTCGGCCAGCTCGACGAGCCGCTCGGCCACCTCACTGGCGGCCACGGGTTGCGTGCGCATGATCGGCACCGCGTGCACGGGCCCGATGCGGCCGCGCTCGTAGATCTGCCCGGCGAACTCGTGAAACTGCGTGGCGCGGAGGATCGACCAGGGAACCAGGCCGTCGCTCACGAGGCGCTCCTGCAACACCTTGCCCGCGTAGTATCCCGACGGGGCACGGTCGATGTTGACGATCGACAGGACGATGTGGTGGGTCACGCCTGCGGTCTCGCCACCGGCCAGCAGATTCGCGGTGGATGCCTCGAAGTACGCCATCGAGGCCGCCTGCGAGGTCGTCGCAATGCTCGAGACGTCGATCACCGCGTCGGCCCCCTCGAGGGCTCGGGCTACGGCGCGCGCGTCGAGCAAATCGACGCCCTGAGCGCGACTCAGAGCGACGACATCGTGTGCGCGTCGGCGCGCGACGTCGACGACGTGCACGCCGACCGCTCCCGTGGCTCCGGCAATGGCGATTCTCATCAGACAGTGTTCCTTTCGGTAGGGGATGGAGTGGTGCGCTCTCGTCGCGGCGCCGGCAGCATGAGCACGATGCCCAGCGCCAGGCTTGCGCCGAGAGAGACGACGTTGCCGACGACGTCGATCACGGCGAGAGGCTCGAGATGCATGAGGTGATACGTCAGGTGCGGAACCCCGAAGACCGTCCAGGCCACTCCGACGACCCGACCGGCATCCGGTGTTCTCGAGAAGATGGCGGCCACGCTCGCACCCGCGAGCGCCAGGTAGAGCGCCCCGACATCGCGGATGAGGTGCTCATTGAAGGGGCCGTCGACGGCGACCCAGATGCGTCCGAAGCCGGGGAACTCGTCGTAGAACGAGCCGGGCCAGATCGCGGCCCAGGCTCCCACGAACATGCCGAGGCCGGCGGTCGCGCCGAGAATGATGCGTCGAAGAGTCATGGTCACACCTCTATGACGATGCAGCCAGGAGAAATGTGAGGTCGCGGCATACTGATGTGCATGACACTCGCCCATGCCGACGAGGCGCAACGAGAGCGGCCACGCCTGCTCGGCATGGCCTTTCGCATGCTCGGCACGTTCGCCGACGCCGAAGACGCGGTGCAGGAGGCGTATCTTCGCTGGCACAAGCTGGGCGACGACGAGCGTCAGCGCATCCGCACGCCCGCGGCCTGGTTGACCCGGGTCACGAGCCGGGTCTGCCTCGACGAGTTGGGCAGCGCCCGTGCGCGGCGCGAGCAGTATGTCGGCGAATGGCTGCCGGAGCCCTTGCCACAGAGCCGCGTTCGCGAGTTGTTCGGCGAGCCGAGCGAGTCGCTTGGCGACCCTCTCGCCGACCCTCTCGACCGCGTCGAATTCGACGAGTCGGTGAGCACCGCCCTGCTCGTCGTGCTCGAGTCTCTGAGCCCGGCTGAACGCGTGGTGTTCGTGCTGCACGACGTGTTCGCCGTGCCGTTCGGCGAGATCGCCGACGTCGTCGCTCGAACACCGGATGCGTGCCGCCAGTTGGCGACATCGGCTCGCCGGCACATGCGTGAACGCCGGGAGGGCCAGATGGCCACGGCCGTGCACGACGAGGTCGTTCAGGCCTTCGTCGCGGCCTGCCGGGGCGGCGACTTGTCGGCACTCACCGCGGTGCTCGATCCCGCTGTCGAGCTGCGCTCAGACGGTGGTGGATTCGTATCGGCCGCCCGCAAGCCGGTACGCGGGGCTCTCAATGTGGCGCGCTTTCTCTTCGGCATCATGGAGAAGCAGCCCGACACCGTGGTGGCGGCCGCGCTCACCGGCGACGGCGTCGCGCTGCGCTTCGGGCCCGGTTCCGGCGATGCTGTCGCCGGGGTGCTCAACCTTGGCGTGCGGCAGAACGACTCGGGCGCCCCTCGGGTCGTCGACGTCTGGATCGCAATGAACCCGCAGAAGCTCGCGCTCTGGCAGGGCTGACGACTCGATCGCCTCGCGCCGGATGAGCCGGCTCGATCAGTGCGCGGCGGAGACCGGCTGGTTGCGATTGCGCAAACGAGAGATGCCCAGGAGGATCACGACGATGATCATTCCGAGGATCAGCCCGAACACGAATGACACCGCGGTGTCGGCGAGCCAGACGACGACAGGGCCTGCGGCCTCGACCGCGTGCGTGATCACGTGCACCAGGTCGTAGGGCCCGTGCCAGAAGGTCTCTGCCAGGTTCGTGATCACGAGGTGGCCACCGACCCACAGCATGGCGACGGTGCCCACGATGCTGATGACCCGGAAGACGGCCGGCATCGCGGCCACGACGCGGGCTCCGAAGCGGCGCACGCCCCGAGAGGCGCTCTTCATAAAGCGCAGACCGATGTCGTCGATCTTCACCAGGAGCGCGACGGCACCGTAGACCAGCAGGGTCATGCCCAGGCCGATCACGACGAGAGCGCCGAGCGTGAGCCAGATACCGGAGTCGGGATCGAGGCTGTCGAGCGCGATGAGCATGATCTCGGTACTCAGAATGAGGTCGGTGCGAATCGCGCCGAAGACGAGTTTCTTCTCGGTCTTCTGCTCTTCCTCAGCGGCCGCGTGATGCACGCCGAACCACTCGGTGACCTTCTCAGCCCCCTCGAAGCACAAGTACGTTCCACCGATGATGAGCAGGAACGGCAGCACCCATGGCGCGAACGCCGACAGCAGCAGCGCGATCGGGATGATGATGACGAACTTGTTGACGAGACTTCCGAGCGCGATCTTCCATACGACCGGCAGTTCGCGGGCGGGGGTGAGTCCCTGAACGTACTGCGGCGTGACGGCCGCGTCGTCGATCACGACTCCGGCGGTCTTGGCGCTCGCTTTGAGCGCGGCGGTCAGAATGTCATCGACGACGGCGAGCAGGCCGACCGACATGGGCGTCTCCTTGGGGTGGGGGCGTCAGACCGCTCAGCGTTCAGCGGGGGTGGATGTCCAGAGTATCGGTCTGCGGCCGTTGCGCCCGGTCGTCGAGAATCCCTGCCGGCTACGAGATGGCCTCCTTAAGCGCGGCGACGATGTCCGTACCGCGCGAGTCGACGGCCTCCATCCGGTTTGTGACGAACGCGAAACCGATGCGCTCGTTCGGGTCTCCGAATGCGACCTGACCTCCCGCACCGTCGTGTCCGAGGCTCGATTCACCCAGGTACCGTCTCGCTTCGGAGTCAAGCTGGAACCCCATACCCCAGCGAGGCCAGGGAGCCGGAGAGTCGAAGAAGGGGGCACCTTCGGATCGCACGAGGCTGGCGCGGTGGAGCGTCTCGTCGCTGAGCAGGCGCACGCCGTCTGTCTCGGTGACGACCGCCGACCAGATCTTCGCCAATCCGTGAGCGGTACTGATGCCACCCGCACCGGGTATCTGAGCTGCCTGCACGTCGGAGCGATTGAACCCCTCGTCGGGCCCGACCAGCGCCAAGGGCAGGGCACCGCCGAGGGTCAGGGCACGCACCGGCCAGACCGAGGCTCCCGCCCGCACGTCGCTCTGCTGAGAAGAAACGTGTGTTGCGAGGGTCTCTCCGACCACCATGGTCGCCACCTGGCCGCGCCGCGCCGCAGGCAGACCGATCCAGGCGTCGACCGCCAACGGACCCGAGATCAGACGCTCGAAATACTCCCCCGGCAGGAGTCCGGTGACCCGACGCACGAGTTCGCCGGCGAGCCACCCGTGGGTGATCGCGTGATAAGCCCACGCTGAGCCGGGCTCGAACAACGGTTCTTGCGCGGCGAGCAGCCTCGTCGCGCGATCCCAATCGATCAGGTCCTCGGTGGTCCAGTCCTGTCTCGGGGCCGACAGTCCTGCGCGGTGCGACAGCGCGTCGGCGACCCGGGTGTTCGATTTTCCGGCTGCGCCGTATTCGGGCCAGTAGTCGACGACAGGAGCGTCGTAGTCGAGAAGACCGTCTTGCACGAGACGCGCGACCAAGACAGAGGCGAGCCCTTTCGTGCAGGAGAAGATCACGCTCGGCGTGTTCACCCCGAACGGCAGCCCTGCGCCGGAGTCGGCCCTGCCTCCGGCCAGATCGACGACGAGCTCGCCGTCACGCCAGATCGAGAGGGCCGCTCCCGTGTCGGTATCGGTGGCGATCGCCCGCTCGAACGCCTCGCGTACCGAGCCGAAACCATCGGCCGCAAAGCCCTCGATAGAGAGAAGGGAGTCTGTCATCGAACTCTTTCTGTCGTGTATGCGACCAGACGTCCGTCGTCGGTCCATCGAAGGGGCAACGGGTCGGAGAGGCGTCCGACGAACTCACCGTTCTGACCCACGTTTTCGAACCCGAGAAGAGCCGGCCCCGTCGGAGTCTCGACGACCCGTCCTGCGTAGAGTTCGTCACCGACGACGAGTTGAGCATCGGCCACGTTGAGGAGCTCTCCCAAGAACGGTTCGTCCCCACCCAGGGCCAGAGCCCACACGCCGCCAGCGCTTCCCCGTCGAGCGCCGACAAGATGTGACGAGTCGCACGAGAAGATGAGCGCCTCCTTGCCGTCGATGCGAACGAGTTGTGGCACCTCGAGATGCGCGAAGCCGGCACCCGGCGCGCTGAGCGGTGCGGCGGCCGTCCACGAGTCCAGGTCTCGCGACGTGGCGTACCCGATCACGCCGCGATCGTCGGGGTCTACCCCGGCCGGCACCTGGCGGCTCCGAGCGGTGATGAGCATATGCCACATGGTTCCCGAGACATCGGGTACCACCCAGGGATCTCGCCAGGCTTCCTCCCGCCACGTCTGATCGGCCAGCGTCTCGTACCAGGGGCGCTCTGCGCTCAGCAATGCTCCGGGGGTCTTGACCCACTCGTGCAGATCGGTCGAGGTCGCCAGCATGATCGTCTCGACGTTCGTGTCCTCCCCCGGTCGCAGATACCGAGAACCGGTGTAGTACATGCGCCACAGACCGGAGGGATCGCGGTAAACGCTCCCCGTCCACGTGGCCGATTCGTCGGCCGAGCCGGGCGCCCCGTGTTCGAGTACGACGCCGTGATCGGTCCAGTTCTCATAGTCGACGGATGTCGCGTGGCCGACTGAGGCGTTCCGGTGCCGCAGCTGAGGGTCGGCGAGCGACATCGGCGCGCGGAGGTAATAGAGGTGCACCGTCGGCCCGTCGATGGCGGTCCAGAAATCCCAGACCCAGAAATCGGGAATCGAGAATGCCATGGTTATCCCTTCACCGCTCCCTGCAGCAGGGCTTTGATGAACTGCCGCTGGAAGATGAGGTAGACGATCACCGTCGGGAGCATAACGATCAGTGATGCCGCGAACAGCAGAGGCAGCGCGTCGATGTATTGCCCCTGGAATGCCCCGAGCGCCCCGGCCATGGTGCGCTTGCTCGGATCGTCCACCATGACGAGCGGAAGCAAGAACTGGTTCCACGTCCAGAGGAACAGCAGGATGCCGAGCGCAGAGAGGGCCGGGGAAGCGAGCGGCAGCTGGATCTGTCTGAACTCCTGCCAGATATTCGCCCCGTCGACGCGTGCCGCCTCCGAGAGCTCACGAGGCACTCCGACGAAATGGGCGCGCATCCAGAACACACTGAACGGCATGTACAAGCCGATCAACGGGATGATCACCGCCCACTGGGTATTGATGAGCCCGTACGACGTGAACTGGTAGTAGAGGGGGATGATGATGGCCTCGAAGGGAATCGTGAGTCCCACCACCATGCCGACGAGAACAGCGCGACCTCCCGGAATGCGCAGGTTGCCGAGCGCGTAGCCGGCCAGGGTCGAGAACAGGAGCGCGACCGGCACCACGATGATCACGATGAAAGTGCTCGACAGCATGAGCGTTCCGATGTTGCCGAGCTGGAACGCGGTGACGAAGTTCTCCCAGTGCGGATCACTCGGCCAGGAGAACCCGTTCGGGATGCGATCGGGAGACTGCAGCGCTGCCGTCAGCATGCTGGCGAAGGGCAGAAGCGTCAGCACGACGACGACGATCAGCAGGATTCGGCCGACGACGACCTCGGTGCGATTGACGATCATGAGTCACGCTCCCTCGAAAGGCGCTGAATGGGCAGAACCACGATGAGCACGAAGATCAGCAGGACGACGCCGAAGGCCGAGGCCAGACCCACCTGACTCTGCACGAAGGCGAGCCTGAAGATCGCGATACCGGGAACCAGGGTCGACGTTCCCGGACCGCCCTTCGTGGTGGTGTAGATGATGTCGAAGGTGCCGAGTGCTGCGATGACGGTGATCGTCGTGAGAACAGCGATCTCCTGACGGAGTCCGGGCAGCGTGATCGTGAAGAACTCGCGGAACCAACCCGCGCCATCCAGACGCACCGCCTCGTAGAGCGACCCGTCGATCTTGCCCATGCCGGTCAGGAGCAGCACGGTGCAGAGGCCGGTCAGGACCCACGATCCGATGAGTCCGACTGCAGGCAGAGCCGTGGAGAAGTCGGCGAGCCAGGATCGGGAGATGAAGCCGAGTCCCACCGAATTGAGGATCGAGTTGATCGTTCCGGCCTGGGCGTACATCCACGACCACGCGATACCAGCTGCGACGAGCGGCACGATCTGAGGCAGGAAGAGAATCGTGCGGGATGCCGTGGCGAAGGGCCCCTGCTTCATCGTGCGCAGCAGATTGGCGAGCACCAATCCGAAGACCACAGGAATGACCGTGAAGAAGAAGATGAGAACGATCGCGTTGAAGATGGGAGTGAGGAGGGTGGGGTCGGTGAAGATCGAGATGTAGTTGTCGATTCCTACCCAGGTCGACGCGCCGATTCCGTTCCAGTCGTAGAACGAGTACTGAACGGCGGTGAGCAGCGGGTAAACGACGAAGGCGACATAGGCGGCGACCGCCGGCAGCACCATGAGCCACCCGATGTAAGCGGTGCGGCGAGCGAATCGGCTGCGACGGCGGCGAGGTGCGGAGGCGGCCGGCCCGGCCGGGGCAGAGGTGATGACCCCTGCCCCGACCGAGACGTCATGCTTCACAGTGCTCACTTGGCCGCGAGATCCTTCTCATAGAACTCCTGCGTGGCCTTCAGGAAGTCCTCCGGGGTCAGCTTGTCGGTGAGCAGCAGCTGCTCATTCGGCTGAAGAGATCCCTGGTAGATACCCGCGGTGGAGTTGGCCATGAAGTCCACGAAGCCGTCGTCTGTGGCGACCGTGGCGGAGTTGTTCAGCGCCTGCTCGACGAGGCTGCCCTTCTCGACGGTGGGCAGCGCCTGCGTCGGGTCGCCTCCGGGTGAGGAGCCGGTGACGTCGACGACGATTTGGCGCGCCTTGTCATTGGTCACGATCCAGTTGAGGAAGAAGGCCGTCGCATCCGCGTTCTTCGATTTGGCGGGAATGGTGAAGGTGTTTCCCGCGCCCATCGCCACGTGCTTGCTGTCGGCTTCGGCGGGAGGCATCAAGAAGAACTCCGCATTGCCCGCGCCCAGGCCTGTCTCGACGTTCTGCGCGTCCCAGTTTCCGTCCCACATGAACAGGCCCTGGCCCGAGGTGAAGTTCGAGACCATGGTGGTGTAGTTGATGGCGTTGACGTCGGGCGGCAGGTACCCGGCCTTCGCCCAGTCCTGGAACTTCGTCGTGCCCTTCAGCGCGGCATCCGTGTCGATCGTCGCGCCCGGCTTGTTGTACATCCAGTCGATCAGGTCTTGCTTGTCGCCGTACTGATTGATCAGGGCCTGCAGCACGAAGGTGCCGGTGCCGTCCTGCATGCCGGTCTGGATCGGCAGCACACCGGCGTTCTTCGCCTTCTCAAGGTCGGCCTCGAGCTCGTCGATCGTTGCAGGCGCCTCGGTGATGCCGACCTGGCTCGCGATCGTCTTGTTCATGTAAATGCCGGTGACGCTGAATCCGATGCCGAACTGGTAGAGCGACCCTTCCCCGCGAACACCCGCATCGGTGATGCGGCCTCCGGCCAGCTGGCCCGCCGAGAACTTGTCCCATCCATACGCGTCGAAGTACGGATCGAGGTTGGTCAGCAGTCCGTCTTTCACCGTCGTTCCGATGGTCGACTGCCGGATGAGGTCGGGCGCGTCCGCGCTGGCGAGCAGGCGCGGGGTGTTGGCGAGGAGGTTCTGGAAGCTGTCACGAACGATGTCGAACTTCACGTTGGGGTACTGCTTGGTGAACTCGTCTGAGAGATCCGAAGTGACAGGAAAGCCCGTCTCGTCTTGGATCTTGATCGTGATGTCGCCGGTCGGGGCCTCTGTACTGACATCGCCACTCGGCGCGGTCGCGGCGGGGCTGCTGCCCGGCGCGCATCCGGCAACGGCGAGTAGAACGGTCGCAGCTGCGGCCGTAACCATCAGCGTGCGGCCGGCACGCGAGCGTGTTCTCATTCTGTGACTCCTTCGTCATGGTCAGTTCTGATGTGCTGCAGTTGGTGTTTTTGGTAAAAGCATTTACCTACATTGGGCATTATCGTTACTCAATCGTCTGCCAGTGTCAAGACCCACGAGCAGACCAGTTGATTCCTGCAGATACGCTTGAGCCGAGGGGAGGGCGCCGTGGCTTCGAAAAGAGCAACACTCGCCGACGTCGCGCGCCTGGCAGGCACCTCACCCACCACCGCCTCACTGATTCTCAACGGCAAACCCGACACCCGATTCTCGGCGGATGCGCACCGCAGAGTGCACGACGCCGTCGCGCAGCTCGGCTACCGTCCCAACATGGGGGCGCGAGCGCTCCGCACCGATCGATCCCTTACGATCGGCTTCATCTCAGACGTCGTGGCCACGACGCGATTCGCGAGCGGACTCATTCGGGGCTCGCTCGAAGAGGCCGAACGGGCCGGTCACGTGATGCTCGTTCTCGAAACGGGCGGAGACCCGGCTCGCCAGGAGGAGGCGGTGGGGGCGGTGCTGGATCGCCAGGTCGACGGCATCGTCTTCGCTACCATGCGCGCACGAGAACTCGTCATGCCTTCGCTCCCCGAGTCCACCCGCGTCGTTATGCTCAACGCGACCAGTCCCCAATTCGGGCTCTCGGTGCTTCCCGACGAAGAAGCGGGTGGCAGAAGCGCCGTCGACCTTCTCGTCGCCGCCGGACACACCGACGGTATCGCCTTGATCGGCCAGAACGATGAAGTCGAAGACGACCTCTTTCGCTCGGCAACCGTTGCCCGACGTGTGCACGGACTGCGGTCGGAGTTCACGGAACTCGGCTTGAGTCTGATCACCGAGGAGTCGTGCTGGGAGTGGGAGCCCGAGAACGGCTACCGCCTCACCACAGAACTGCTCGACAGGCGCACCGATGTGACCTCGTTGCTGTGCATGAACGACCGACTGGCTTTCGGCGCCTACCAGGCGTGCCAGGAGCGCGGACTCACGGTCGGCCGCGACATCTCGATCGTCTCGTTCGACAACGACGAGCTCGCTGCCTATCTCCGCCCGGGGCTCACGACGATAGGGCTGCCGCACGAGGCCATGGGCCGTCGGGCCGTGCAGCTCCTCCTCTCCGAGGCTGCACCGGGCGAGCGACTGATCGAGATGCCCGTGGTCGAGCGGAGTTCGATCGCCGTCGGCGACACCGAGAGCGCCAGTGCTCGGCTGGCTCGCGAACGACTCAGCGCGCGGCGCGAGAAACGAGACGCAGACTAGCTCTACGCGGTCCAGCTCTGGGCTGCATGGCCATGCCTCAGAGCTACGGACCCAACACGGGCGGCCGCTGACCCTGCAGGCATCGGCGCAATAGTTCACGATTCGCTGTACTATCGAGAAATGCCCACGGCCACCGCAACGCTCTCGCACACCGCAGCACTCTCCCGGCTGGGTCACGCGCTGGGCGATCCCACCCGGGCCGGCATCCTCTTAGCCCTGCGCGAGGCGCCGGCCTACCCGTCCGACCTCGCGGACTCGCTTCGAGTCTCGCGACAGGTCATGTCTAATCAGCTCGCGTGCCTCCGCGGGTGCGGCCTGGTCGAAGCCCTGCCCGAGGGGCGGCGCACCGCGTACCGGCTCGCCGACGAGCACCTCTCGCCAGCCCTCGACGCGTTGCTGAGGGTCGTTCTGTTCGTCGAGCCCGACTGCTGCGACGGCCCCGGATGCGTGTGCGCATGACGACCGCACCCGCTGCGGTTCCTGAGAGACGACGGCTGCTCCAGCGGCGCATCCGGCTGATCGTCGGAGCGACGATCGCATACAACGTGGTCGAGGCGATCGTCGCCATCACCGCCGGCTCCCTCGCGTCGTCGGCGGCGCTCATCGGTTTCGGGCTCGACTCCGTGATCGAGGTGTTGTCGGCGGCCGCCGTCGCGTGGCAGTTCACTCGACGCGACCCCGAGCGCTGGGAGAAGGGCACACTCCGGGTGATCGCGGTGGCGTTCTTCGCCCTCGCCGCCTACGTGACCGTCTCGTCGATCGCCGCCCTCGTCGGCGGTGCTCAAGTGGGGCACTCCACACTCGGCATCGTCATCACGGCCCTGAGTGTGGTGATCATGCCCTTCCTGTCGCTGGCAGAGCGGCGCGCGGGCCGCGAGCTCGGGTCGGCGACAGCGGTCGCCGACTCGAATCAGACACTGATCTGCACCTACCTGTCGGGGGCCGTGCTCGTGGGCCTCGTGCTGAACAGCCTCTTCGGCTGGTGGTGGGCAGACGCAGTGGCAGGACTCGTGATCGCGGTCTTCGCCATTCGCGAGGGCATCGAAGCCTGGCGCGGCGACACCTGCGCGACCTCCGTGGGCATGCTGCTCGACGAAGACCACGACGACGAGCACGACGAGCTCGACGACGACTGAGTAGACGCCCGCGCCCAGACCCGGCCGATCGAGCTGCCAGCACTAGCGGCTCGAGTGCCTCGATTTGTTTACGACGAGGGCGAGCAGCCCGACTCCGAGCGCGCCGACGAGCAGATTGCGTTTCGAGTTGCGAGCCTTGCCGTGCCATCCGCCCGTCACCTCAGCATCGCGCGGGTCGTCGTTGGTCGCGTAGAGCGTTCCGGCCGTCAACGGCGCCATCTCTTTGTGCGACAACTGCATCGCCTCGGTCTGTGCGCTCAGCTGCGCCTCGACGGGTCGCGGCGTGCGGCGGTGCTGACGCACGAGAGTCTTGCCGAGCGCGCCGACGACGATCTCCGGTCGCGGGCGCCCGACCGCGGCGACGATCTTGCGAGCGACGAGGTCGGGGCTATACACGGGAGGCATCGCCACAGGACGCCGACCCGTGTAGTTGGCGGCGTGCCGAAAGAACGGGGTGTCGATCGTGGCCGGCATCACCGTGACCACGTGGATCTTCTTCTGTCGCTGCAGCGCCAACTCGCTGCGCAGCGTGACATCCAGGGCATTGATCGCCGCTTTCGACCTGCAGTACGCGGCCGTATAAGGCTGGGGAACCTCGCCCAGTATCGACGAGACGTTGATCAGCACTCCGTGGCCCTGTCGCGTGAATACATCGAGCGCGACCCGAGAACCGTAGACGGCTCCGTACATGTTCACGTCGATGACCCGGCGGAAGTCCGTGAGCGGCACCTCTGTAAAAGTACCGAAGACCGATGTGCCCGCGACGTTCGCCCACACGTCGATTCGACCGAAACGCTTCTCTGCCGCTCGACCCAGGGCCTGAACCGCATGCTCGTCTGACACGTCAGTCGGCACCGAGATCGCCGTCGCGCCCAGCGACTCGCATTCCTCGACGAGCTCGCGGAGCGCCTCCGCGCGCCGGCTCGCCAACACGAGCGAGTGCCCGCTCTTGGCGAACCTGAGGGCGGTCGCGCGACCGATTCCACTGGATGCCCCGGTGACGACCACGACGGATGTGCCTGACATGCGATTACCTCTATCTCCTCGGTGGATATCTCTTCGTTAGGGCGTGATCAGTAACCGTGCTGCTGCGTTTCCTCGTCGGCCACTCGCACGCCGTATCGGTAGGTCAGTTCGCCGCCCAAAAAGCCCGAGAAGCCGACACAGAGCATGGCGACGACACTCAGGACGAACCCGGCGACACTCACCTGATCGGGCTGGTTGAGCCTGACGACGAAGCTGCCCGCGAAGAGCAGAATCGCGACGGTGTTGAAGACCATGTGGGTGAGGGCGATAAGGCGTGCTCTCGTGCCGCTCGTCAGCTTCGAGAGATCCATGAGGCCGAAGACGGCGGCCAGCAGTGCGCCGACGATGCCGATCGCGACCAGCCACTGCGCCGCAAGCGAGAAGGCCTCAGGCTCCACGCCGAACAGGGCGAGGATGTCGAACACCAGACTCGCGGTCCAGGCGCCGATCGGCACGGTGATCATCAAGGCGTGAAACGGATGCCCGTACGGGCCCGCGAGGATGCTGCGGGGGCGCTTGGCCCGTCGCAGAGCCGACTGCTCGTCGGGTACATGCGGAGCGGTCCAGGATGCTCGTGGACTCATGGTGATCCCTTCGTCTGTTCTGTTCTACCCGCCGCCGACGAGCCGGTTTCGAACCGTTGACAAAGAAGGTGCGCGCCCTATAACGGCCCATCACCTCATCTACATGACCATCATTATCGATTGCATAAATACATTGTCATTCGTTTATACGTGTGGTGGACTCGAGTCATGGCAGCAGAAGCAGGACTCGAAGCCACCGCGGCACTCTTCAAGGTGCTGGGGTCGGAGTCTCGACTGATCCTGCTGAGGCTCCTGTCGAGCAAGCCGGCGACGGTCGGCGAGCTCACGGGTCTCAGCGGAATGTCGCAGCCGCTCGTATCGCAGCACCTCAAGACGCTGCGTCAGGCGGGCATCATCACCGTCTCTCGCATAGGCCGCGAGGCCGAGTACCAGCTCGCCGACCACCACATCGCGCACGTCGTAGACGACGCGATCGCACACGTCACCGAAGACACACCTGAAGAGAAAGAGTAAGAACATGAGCACCACCGAGATCCACGCCGAGCACACCGTCGTCGAGCACTCCCACGGAGCGGACTGCGGCCACGAGGCCGTCGCGCACGAGGGTCACACCGACTACGTGCACGGCACCCACCACCACGCGCTGCACGACGACCACTACGACGAGCACGAGAGCGTCGCCGAGCACACCGTCGAAGAGCACGCCCACGGAGCGGACTGCGGCCACGAGGCCGTCGAGCACGGCGACCACACCGACTACAACCACGACGGTCACAAGCACGCCGCGCACGGCGAGCACTACGACGAGCACTGATCTCACTCAGCACGTCACGACGAAGGCCCGGGTCAATGACCCGGGCCTTCGTCGTTCTCTCCGTAGCGGCTGCGGCCCAAGGCCGTTAGTCTGCGGATCATGCAGAAGTACGACGTCAAGAAAGAGCACGCGGCGCTCTACTCCCCGTCGGCCACGACGTTCAGCGATGTGGTGGTGCCGCCGCTGAACTACCTCGCCGTCGACGGCGAAGGCGACCCGAACACGGCCCCCGCATACGCCGCAGCCATCGAAGCACTGTTCTCGACCTCGTACACGATCAAGTTCGCCAGCAAAGCGCAGGGGCGCGACTTCGTGGTGGGCCCGCTCGAAGCGCTCTGGACCGCCGATGACGCCGGCGCCTTCGTGTTACGCGCCAAAGACTCGTGGCGGTGGACGGCGCTGATCAACCAGCCCGAGTGGATCACGGAGGACGACGTCGCGACCGCCCTCTCGACGGTCGCCGCGAAGAAGCAGAACCCAGCCCTGACGCTGACGCGACTGATCACGCTCGACGAGGGGCGCAGCATCCAGATTCTGCACGTGGGGCCGTATGACGACGAGGGGCCGACGCTTGCTCGACTCCATGACGAGTATCTGCCGCAGAACGGGCTGACGTTCAACGGGCTGCATCACGAGGTCTATCTGAGCGACGCTCGCAGAACGGCGCCGCAGAAACTCAAGACGGTTCTGCGTCAGCCTGTGCGCCCGTATTGATCCAGAAGCGCATCTCGCCCTCGCTATTGAGACTGTCTTCGACGCCGCCGTTGCGACGAACCACCGCGATCGAGGCAGCATTCTCGGGCGCGACGGTGAGCAATGCCCGCTCGATGCCCAGGTCGGCGCACTTCACGAGAGCCTCCCGAAGCATCCGGGTGGCGTGGCCTTGACGTTGCCAGGGATACACGACGTGGTAGCCGATGTGCCCGCCTCCTTCATCGTCGGTGAGTTCGTGCCTGATCACGAGCGAACCGATGTAGTACTCGCCCGCGGCGAACCAGAAGAGCTCGGAGGCGACGCCCCAGCGCTCCCGCACACCCACTCTCTCGGCGACGAACGCGTCGAAGTCGAGGCTCGCATCCTTCAGCCACGACGCATCCGACCCCCGATGTCGCATGTCGGCCTGTTCGCCGACGAGGTACGACGTCTTCAGCGCGGTCGACGGCACGGTCAGTCGGGGCGGCTCGGGGAGTTCGATCATGGGATGAACGCTACGCCCCACCGGGCAACCAGCGCGCACGGTGTTATCGTGCCCGCATGGATGATCTGCCCGAACGCCAGCGCGTGCGTCGCGACCTCGAGAAGGCCGACAGGGGTGCGCTCATCGGATCGATCGTCTCCGGCGTCTTCGCCGTGGCATGGGCTTTCTGGGGGTCGTCGGGACTGCCACACGTCGCAGCCCTCTGCACACAGCTCGGTGCGACGCTGCTCGGCCTCATCATCGTCATCGCGGCGCTGAAACGACAGGCGGGGATCCCCCGTGGCGACGCCCCCCGCAACCGCACCCTGTTCTCGTCTCGCGCCTACATCGTCATCGTCGTGGCCGAGGTGCTGGCGATCGTCGGAGGGAACCTGATTCTCACCGCCACAGGGCTGGATCAGTTCAGAATCGCCCTCGTCTCGGCGGTCGTCGGTCTCCACTTCGTCGTGTTCGGCCGACTCTTCTGGTCGGGCTTCTACTGGCTCGGAGCAGCAATGCTCGCATCGGCAGCGGTCGGCACTGCGGTGGGGGCGATCGCCGACGACGCGAACCTCATCCTCGTCATCGTCGGGTTCGGCTCAGCGGCGAGCCTGTTCGTGGCGGCAACACCGGCGCTCCTGCGCAGGGTTCCCGCCGACGAGAGGGCACAGCCCTAGCCACTCATGACCGCGGAACGAGTTGCCAGTTCGGGCCTCCTGGAGTGCGCGTGTTGGCAGTTCGCGTCAACCGAACTGGCAACTCGCGAAGCGACCGGCGCGACGGACGCCATCCAGTGTCGACGATGCCGGGCGATCCGCCTACGCGTCTCCGCTTCGGCGATCGCGGTCGCCGATCTTCAGCAGCCGCTCGTTGTAGGCGCGCAGCTCGGCGTCGCCGTCGCGGTCTGCCGTGCGGTCGGTGCGCTTCGCCGTGCGCTCGTCTGACACCACCCACTGGCGCACCACCATCAGGGCGACCAGTACAACCGGCAGCTCTCCCGCGCCCCACGCGATCGCGCCGCCCACCTGCTGATCGGCGAGCAGCGCCGCCGTATCGGTGTAGCCGAGCGCGTGCCACCAGTCGATGGCGAGCACGTTCGTGGCCGACATGATGGCGAGGCCGAAGAAGGCGTGGAATGCCAGCGTCGCGAGCAGCAGGATGAGTCGCAGCGGGTAGCTCGGCCGGCCCGGACCGGGGTCGACTCCGATGAGGACCCAGAAGAACAGGTAGCCGCTGGCGAGAAAGTGCAGACACATGAGGATGTGCCCCTGGTGGGTCTGCAGCGAGTACTGGAACCAGTCGGTGTAGTAGAACGCCACCAGGCTGCCGGCGAAGATCACTCCCGCGACGGCCGGGTACGAGAGCACCTTGAGGTAGCGCGAGTGCACCATGATCAGAATCCACTCGCGCGGCCCGCGGCTGCCGTCGTGCCGCTTCGGCAGAACCCGCAGGGCGAGCAAGATCGGTCCACCGAGAACGAGCAGCGGCGGCACGAACATCATGAGTCCCATGTGCTGGATCATGTGGGTGCTGAAGTGAACGGCGCCGTAGACCCCGGGGCCGCCGCTGGTCGTGTACATCAGCCCGACGCATCCGGCCACCCAGCTGACCGTACGCATCACCGGCCACGCGTCGCCCCGCCGACGCAGCCGAACGACCGCGGCGATGTACAGCCCGGCCAGAACGACGCCGGCCGAGAGGAACAGCCAGTCGACGTGCACCGAGGTGAGCATGCGCCAGGTGTCGACGGGCTCGGGAAACGCGAAGCCGAGCAGTCCGCGGCGTGTGTCGCCGGCGCCGACGGGCTCCTGCGACACGGGCGGTTGGCTGCGCGACAAGGCGACCGAGACACCCATGGCCACCGCCATCAGCACGATCTCGGCGACCGCGAGGCGGGCGAACAGCGAGGGACGATCGGGGTGCCGCACGAGCTGCGGAATGACCCGCCGTCGGTGCCAGATCCCGGCGAGTCCGAGAAGAACGAGGATCACGATCTTGATGAGAATGAGCAGGCCGTAGCCGCCCAGCAGATCTGCGGGTGACGAGAGGCGCAGCATCGCGTTGATCGTGCCCGACACCGCGACGGCCACGAACGCCCACCCGGCCAGCACCGAATAGCGGGCGACCACCACGGGCAGACTCGACCCCAACCGGCGCCGAAGCAAGATGAGGGCCGTGAGTCCCCCCGCCCAGACGGTGACTCCGATGAGGTGGATCGCCAGGCTGTTGACCGCGTTGGCGTGCTCGTCTGATCCGGCGGCGTGGCCCGACAGCGACAGGGGCAGCAACGACAGGATGCTCATGACCGTCGCGAAGGCAACCCACGACACGCGCCGGGTCAGCAACAGGGTGACGAAGGCGATCAGGATGCAGACGATCGACACGAGCAGCGACTGACCGAGCTCGAGTTCGGTCGCGAAGAAAATGAACTGGGTCGTGAACACCGACGACGAGACAGGGCCCATGGCGTTCGACGCGGTGAGAAAGAGTCCCACGATCGCTGCTGCGGCCCACACGGCGGCCGATCGGGCGGCCCAGCGCGCGGCAGTCCACTGCGTGTAGCTCACGACGCCGGGCACCTTCTTCTGCCCGGGCAACGCCACCGACGCCAGCACGAGAAGCCCGATCGTCACGGCGGCCGCGGCATCGTGCACCACTCGGGCGATGGGCAGGCCGCGGGTCGTCAGCACCCCGGGGTCCATGAGGATGTTCGTGAACGCGCCGGTGTAGACCATGCCGGCGAGCGCGAGGGCGACGCTGCCCGGCACGCACAGCAGCAGCACGATCTCGATCCAGCCGATGTGGGCGAGCGACACGGTGCGTGTCGTCATCTCGCCTCGTGTGGTGTCGACGTCTGTCTGTTGGGTCACGACGGATGCTCCTGGTTGCGCGGCCGGGCGGAAGGCTGAGAGCCGCGCGTTCGCGCGTGCCCGGCTGCAGATGATCTGCGGAATCGAGGGGGACGACTCCCGCCGAGGCGCACGTCGCAGAGAGCGGAGCTAGACCAGGGAGGAGACGGCGGAGAGCGCACCGACCGGCGGACCGCGGTGCCTCAGTGCCGAGAGCACGACCCCGAGGTCGTCGCGCAGGGTGCGAACGGATGCCGGCACGGCCGCGAGCGCGGCGCCGGTCGTGCGCACGGGCACACCGACGAGCGTGCCGATCAGAACCACGAAGAGACGACGGGATGCCGTGGCCAGCACCCGCCAGACGGCGCGTTCGCCGCGCCAGAGGAAGGCGATGGTGAGCACGGCGGCGACCGCGTGCCAGACCCACATCGACGCGTCGCCGTGAGTCATCTGCGTGCCGGTGCCAGCCGCACCCGTCGTCACCGAGACCACGCCGTGGTGGCCGGCCTGGTGGAATGTCGAGGTCGTCGAGGCTCCGACAGAGAACAACAGGTGGAAGGCGAACTGGCTCGCGATGACCGACGCGGTCATGCGCACCACGTTCAGACGCCTGCCCACCATCGCGATGCTCGCCAGAGTGGCGAACGTGAGAGCAAGCCCCAGGCCGACGCCGCCGGGAGCAGTACCGCCGGCGATCGCGTGCGAGAACATGGCCACGAAGACGGAGAAAGCGGCGACGAGAAACCCGCGCGCGACTCGCGCCCACCTCGAACTCATCACGCGTCTCCGACCATCAGTGAGTCCAGACTATCCCGCGGGGCGGCGGGGCCTGCCGAAAGAGCTACTCCGCGTCTTCGAGCTCGGGCACGGTCAATGCCCAGGCATTCATCGACTCCAACACCGGGCCGAGTTGCAGGCCGAGCGGCGTCAGCTCGTACACGACGCGCGGCGGAATCTCGGGGTACGAGGTGCGGGTGACCAGCCCGTTCTCTTCGAAACGCCTCAACCGGTTCGTGAGGGTGTGGGCGCTGATGCCGACGAGACCGTCTTTCAGCTCACCGAACCGAGCGGGGCCGTGAAGCAGGTTGCGCACGATCAGCGTCGCCCACGGGCCGTCGAGCAGAGTGAGAAAGCGCGCGATGCCGCATTCAGGCCACGGCTCATTCGAGAAGGTCATGACCAAAACCTTATAGTGCATTTGACGTAACTGGTGCATCGTATGCACTAATGAGGTATGACAACAATTATCCACGGAGCCACCGGCGCCCAGGGCGCCCCTGTGGTCGCCGCCCTCCTTGCCCAAGGCCAGTCCCCCATCGCTGCCGTTCGCAATCCCGCCTCGTACAGCGGCCCCGCCGAAGCGATCGCCGTCGACCTGTCGTCGGTCGACTCGCTTGCCGAGGCTTACACGGGAGCAGACGCGGTCTTCGCCCACCTTCCGATTGGCCCGACGGAGCTGCAGCGCCAGCACGCCGAGACCATCGTCGAAGCCGTCCGTCGAGCACGCCCCGCTCGCGTCGTCGTCTCGACGAGCGGATATCCCTTCGGTGCCCCGGCCGGCGAGGAGACCCCCATCGACACACTCGTCAACGGCCTGCGCAGCACGGGCGTCTCGGTGGCGATCGTCGCCCCGAAGCTGTACCTCGAGAACCTGCTGCTGCCCGTCGTGACCGCGGGCATCGAGGCAGAGGGAATCCTCCGCTACCCGATCCGTGACGACTACCGCGTGTCGTGGAGCTCGCATCTCGATGTCGCCGACGTCGTGGCGCGTCTGATCGCCGACCCCGAGGTGACGGGCGTGATCGAGGTCGGGGCTCTGCCCGGGCTCCTCGGTAGCGACCTCGCGGCCGGCTTCTCGGAGCACTCCGGCAAGACCGTCACTTTCGAAGCGCAGTCGCCCGACGACTTCCTCCGCGCGATAATTCCGCTCTTCGGCGAAGCGTCCGCTACGCCCGTCGTCGATTCGTACCGGTGGCGTGCGACCCAGCCCGAGGAGCTCATCTCGAGCGAGACGAGCGCGCAGTCGCTGCTGAACCTGCAGCCCCGTAGTGTCGCGGCCTGGTTGAAAGACATCTCGGCCTGATGCCGAGCCCGGCCCGGATGCCGTCACGATGCATCCGGGCCGAGCCCCACCGCCGGACCCCACAGCTCGGCCCGGCGACCTCACGAACTGAGCGTGACCTTGATGAGCGCGATGCCCACGCCGACGACCGCGAGCCCAACGCCCGCGACGAATGTACGGAACGACGCGGGTTCGCTGCGGATCGAGGCCACGACCGGACCGATCAGGGCGAGACGCACGATGAGGTAGGCCATGGCGGCGATTTGAGCCAGCAGGCCTGGCACGTCGGTCGCCCACGCGAGCGCCAACGCCGCGACGGGCACGAAACCCGAGGTGAGCACGGGCAGGGAGTCGCGCAGCTCGGCTCGGATGATCGCCGGAGTCAGCGGCTCGTCACTGCGTGCGCGACGCCCGATGGATTCGGCGAAGGTGTGCACGAGGAACGTCGAGAACGAGGTCGCCAGCACGTACCAGAAGCCCAGCCCGCTGTTCGCGCTGGCGGTCGTGAGCGCGGCGACCGTCGCCAGCGTCACGACGTTGCCGTAGACGTAGGCGGTGATGCGGCTCGATGCGTCCTCGCGGGACAGGGGCGATCTCGTCGCGGTCGGCTTCATGGGTCTCACCGTAGCAACCACTAGTCGATCGTCTGATGAAAGGTCGCTGAGCAGGTCGCCTATGTCCTCACCGCGACGACTGTTCTATCGTGGAGCCATGGGCACCTGGAGCGGACAACCTTTCGGAAGCGACTCGGCGAGCGACTGGGCGTACGACCTGGCCGAAGCGCCTGACTGGTCGATCGTGCGCGAGGCGCTGACGACGGTCGCAGGCGAGACCGAGGTCGACTCAGACGACGCGGTCATTGCGATCGCGGCCGCCGAGGCGGTCGCGCACGGCCTCGACCGACCGACGCAGACGGATGCTTACACCGAGTCCGTAGCGTCGTTCGCACAGCGAGTCGGTCGCCCCGATGCCGACCTCGTGGCTCTGGCACTCGACGCGCTGACCGCCGCCACGTCTCCCGACAGCGAGCTGACCGAGCTGTGGGAAGACGAGGACCCCGAGGAGTGGGTCACGGCAAACGCGACGTTGAAGCAGGCCCTCGCTTCGGCCGGGCCTGCCTGACCAGCTCGTCGACCACGAGCTCCGGTCGAGTGATGAACGGGTGATGCCCGGTCTGCACCTCGACCGAACGCGTGGCGCGCGCCGCGTGGAACCTCTGCAGATCGAGCGAGGTGCTGCGATCTTGCGTGCACACGAGGTACGTCGAGTCGACTCCCTGCCACCCGGCCGCGGTCGTCGGCGTCACGAACGCGCTCGCATCCTGAGCCGTGACGCGCTGCCACGCTTCGAGCTGGGTCGCCGCATCGGCATCCTGCAGGAACCGCGCCCCGAACGACGCGACGTCGTACCCCGAAACGCCGAGCGTGCCATCGCCGTTGTCCGCGATCGACACCGGATCGGGCTCGCCGCTCATGATCGCGCCCTGCGCCTGGCCGATGTCGGGTAGATACGACGAGATATAGAACAGGCCCTTCACGGCGGGGTGCGCTCCGGCCTCGGCGATGACCGTTCCGCCATAGGAGTGACCGACCACGACCACCTCGTCGCTGTTGTCGAGTTCGCGGCGCAGCGCCGCGGCGTCCGCGACGAGCCCGCCCGCGGCATCCGAATCGCCCTCGCCCGCGACACGCTCGCCGCACGACGGCAGCGCCAGGGCGCGACTGCGGATGCCCGTGCGCCGCTCGAGCAGGTCGGCTGCGGGCCGCCACCACCAGGCTCCGTCACGAACGAGTGCGCCGTGCACGAAGAGCAGTTGCATGGTGGAGTCCTTTCGAGAGCAGTGATGACGCAGACACTAGGGCTCGACGTACTCGGCACGCCCGGCCAGCGTCGAGGTTCGCTCTCGGCGCTCGTCGGGATGCCCGAATAGGTGATCTCCCGTGACTCCTGTCTTAATAGGAGCATGCAGACATTCGGTATCGATCGTCTGACGACCCATTTCCAGCCCGTGGTCGACATCGATACCGGTCGGGTCGTTGCTCACGAGGCGCTCAGCCGTGCGTCATCGTACGGGGTGCCGGTGGCGCCGGATCGACTCCTGCACGATGCCTATCAAAGTGGCAGGGCCGACGATCTGGACTCGCTCTTCATCGAGTCCGCTCTGCGCGCCGCGGCAGCGCAGGGGCTCCTCACACCGCACTCCCTCTTCGTGAATGTCGAACCGATCAGCCTTGCCAACGGATTCATCACCGCGCCACTGCTCAGCGCTCCCCCGCTCGTCATCGAGATCACCGAGCGGGCTCTCACCGCCGATCCCGGAGCGCTTCTGACCGCCGCGGCCGCCCTGCGCGCCGCCGGCCACCTCATCGCCATCGACGACCTGGGCGCCGAACCAGCCTCTCTCGCGCTTCTCCCGCTATTGGCACCCGAGATCGTGAAGCTCGACATGAACCTCATCCGCCGCCAGCCTGACCGCACCACCGCGGCGATGATGACTGCGGTCGCCGCGTACGCCGAGAGAAGCGGCGCTCTCGTTCTGGCAGAGGGCGTCGAGACCGCTGAGCACATCACGCGGGCGCGGGCGCTCGGCGCATCCGTGGCCCAGGGCTGGCACTTCGGCAAGCCGAGCGAGACCGCAGGGGATGCCCCCGGCGTCACCGTTCGACCCTCGGGGCCGGGCCGGCACAGCGCGATACGCGAACGCGATTCGAGCGACGTCACTCCCTTCGGCGTCGTCGCGGCAAGTACCCCGTTGAGGGTCGGCGACCGCGCCATGCTCGTGCAGGTCAGCATCTTGCTCGAGGAGCGAGCCCTGGCGGCCGGCGACTCGGCGGTGCTGCTCTCGACCTTCCAGTCCGAAGACAACATCACCGAGGCCACGCGGCGGCGGTACGACCGCTTGATCGAATCCGGATGCCTGCTGACGGCCTACTCGACCGGCGCGTCGGCCGCCCTCCCGCATCCGGCCCGCAGCGTGACCGTCGACGACGCCGACCCGCTGGCTGCCGAGTGGGACGTCGTTCTGCTCACCGCCGACTACGCCGCCGCCCTCACGGCGAGGGAGATCGATCCGTCGCGGCATCGCGAGGGGCTCTACGAGTTCGTGCTCACCACCGATCGCGACCTCGTCACCCGCAGCGCGGGGGCCCTGCTCTCACGTTGACTCGTCAACCCCTGACGCCATCTGGGCGACGGGCGTAACGTCGCATATGGAAAGGAGCACGCATGACGACGAATGAATCCAAGAAGCCGGATGCCGAAGAGATTCCCGATGGCTCGGGATCTGACGGAAGCAAGCCCGAAAGCGGAGAAGACACCGCATCAGGAGGAGGAGCCGACGATGAGTGACCCTCGCCCCGAGCACACCCCAAAGCCCGACGAGATCGACCCCGAAGAGGGAACCGAGCCAGATGGGACTCCCGTGGAGAACCCCTCCGGCTCGTGGGCTGCACAGCCCGAGCTGATCGCGGCCTAGCGCCGCCTTCACGCACGAAGAACAAAGAACGTGTCTGAGACGGGGTCTGTCAACGACGCTCACTGGCTGGTCATCAATGGCCGCAAGTGGCGTCGCACAGACCCCGTTCTCGATGACGACACTCTCGCTCGGCTGAAGAGTCACCTCGGCCGGGGCCGCTCCGGCGTGCGCACCGCAAAGAAGGCGGGCGACGACGAGGCAGTGGCCGCAGCTCGTCGGCGCACCGGCCTAGCGAAGCACGGCCTGGGTGAGCGCGGCCCCTACTGGTGGGACTCCCCCGAACAGGACCGGATCGATCGGGCGAACGACGCTCTGAGAGAGCTCGACGCCCTCGACGACTGACCCGCGTCTGCGCTATTACAGGTCGGATCGTCGCCACGCCGTTGTGAGATCGACGACAGACCGCCCCTGCGTCAATACGTCCTGTCGAACGTGCGGGATCGAATCATGTGCACCTCGAACCCGTAGGGCGGGTCCTCTCGCCTCTGCCCGTCGAGACGGAATCCGTGGTGCTCATAGAAGCGTTGCGCTCGCGCATTGCCCTCGAATACCCACAACTCTGCGGTGGCTCCCCGCAAGCTCTCGGTCAGTAATCGCGTTCCGAGCCCCGAGCGCCAGTGACTCTGCCGCGTATAGAGCGAGAGCAGTTCTGTCTTCGGTGCGATAGCAACTCGGGCAAAGCCGACCACTGCGCCATTGTCGACGGCAATGAACACCTCTTCGCTGGCTATGCGCTCCGCCCACCGCGCAGCGCGAGAATCCGCAGGCTCGTCGTGGCGTCGACGCAATGCTTCCTCATCGATCATCTCGCCGTACGCCTCGTCCCACATGGTGAGGCTGACCCGCGAGAGCTCGCCGGCGTCCGCGGCCGTGGCGGGGCGAATGAGAGGGTGCATCAATCCATCGTGACATCAACGAGCTGCACATGATCACGTCGTCCGTCGTCGTGGACCCGCGCATCGGCGCAGATTCAAAGCTCACGAGCGCGTGCTGGTAAGCAGCCGCGTACCGTGGCCCGCTAACTGAGGACACTTTTGTCCCGGACCCCTGAGACGGATCAAGTTGCGCAGCACTCAGGCTGCCCCGGGATTATTGTCCTCCCGTGGAGCGAGCATCAACCACGAACTCGACGAACTCGACGCTCTCGACGACTGAGCCCCTAGTTAGCTATTACAGGGCGGATCGCCACCACGCCGCCGCCCAGCCGAGGACACGCCAGCTCTTCGTCTAAACATCCTGTTGAGCGCGCCAGCGGCGTCACTTACTCGTCGGCGTCGCGAAGTGCAGGAAGAACCTGCTTCGTTTCCGCGACTCGGGTCAGCTTTGCCGCGATAGGCCTGAACAAGCGCGACGCGATCACCTTGTCGACGACCCCGCGGGCCGCCAAACCGAGTCTCGTTTGCGGGTAGGCGAAGTATTGGAGCCCCCGAGGCAGGCTCTGAACGTCGTCAACCAGCGGGCGGAGCCACTTCTCGTACGAGGTGAGGGCCGTCTCGAGGTCGTGTGGATTGGTCGACAGGTAGGCGGCGAGCACGTATCCACTGGTGAGCGCGAGGGATGCGCCCCCGCCGCCCATCGGGGTTACACACCACCCGGCGTCTCCCGCCATCACGACACGGCCTCGATGCCAGGTGCTCATTCGCACCTGGGTCAGCTGGTCGATATAGACGTCGTCAGACGTATCGAACGCGTCCAAAATTCGGGACGCTTCCCACCCTGCATTCTGGTAGCGGGCCCTGACGACCGAGAGGGCGCCGGCTCGGTCGAGTCCCTTGAGGTCCTCCCCGCGCGAGTAGGCGAGAATCGCACGGATGGTGCCGTAGTTGTCGGGCCGGAGATGAATCTGTCGCCCGCCGATCGCGTTGTACCAACGCCACCGATTGTCGTCGGTCGGGGTGCGCGGAATGGTGCCGAACACCATGTTGACGCCGAGCTCTTTCTGGTCGACCACGTCGCCGAAGAGCCTGTCTCGGGTGGCAGACCGCACACCCTCTGCGATGACGAGCAGATCCGCTCGCAGTGACAGCCCGCCGACCGTGCTGATGTCCACGGCGTCGAACACGTCCGAGACCTCGGCGATCGTGTCGCCGTAGATGAATTCGACACCATCCGGCAGATGGTCGAGGATCGTGCGGGCGAAGTCGCCTCGCAGCACCTCGAGCTCGGCTGTCGCTCCGTCTTCACCGCCGAAGGGCAGTTCAGCCCTGACCTTGCCCGTGGAGGTGACGAGCACGGTGCCCATCTCCGTGGTGTTCTGCGCTTTGACGGCATCGAACAGTCCCATGCGGGTGAGCACCTCACGAGCGATTCCGCGTACGTCGACATTCTGGCCGCCGTCGCGAAACGCGTTCGCGCGTTCGATGACGGTGACGCGCCAGCCGGCCCGGCGAAGCCAAAATGCGGCGGAGAGCCCAGCGATGCTGGCTCCGGAGATCACGACGTGGGATTCAGGCATGTCATAACTGCTTTCTGATCGGTTCTGCGTGTGCAGAAGATCAGTATGACACGTTTACTTCACTGTGAAGTTACTTCTTTATGAATCAATCTGGCAAGTGGACGCGTCAGCGGCGCGCATTGCGCAGTCTCTTATTGGCCTCGTCAATGCTGCTGGTGATATCGCTGAGGAACCCCGCGATGATGCGAGCCGACGTCGGATCCAGGGCCCGCAGGCTTTCCTCGAGTCCACCCCCCGCCTGCGCGGCGAACTCGCCGACGCTCGCAGCAGCCTGGGGTGTCGGACGAAGCGTGACGATGCGGCGGTCGTCGCTCTCGCGACTCCGCGTCACCAGCTCACGGCGTTCCAGCCGGTTGATCAGAGCATTCGTCGCACCCGACGTCAGCCCCACATGCCGAGCAAGGCGTGCGGGTGTCATCGGCTCCCCCTCGCTGGCAGCAATCGCGATCTCGGCAAGACCGGCAGCATCCGACGCGGGAAGATCGATGGATTCACCCATGTGACGGGTGAGCTCGCCGTACCCGACGATGAAATCACGCAGGAGCTCGCCCACTCGATCCTGTTCATCCGTCATGGGGCAATGATCCCACGCCTCAGACGGCGAGGTGACTTCATAGTGAAAGAGGGAGTGTTCCTAATATGGCTGCGAGCAGCTTGTCAGCGCTCCCGCACTCTGCGACCGTTGAGCCATGCCCGCCCGCGACGATGACACCGTGCGCATCGGCACGCTTCCAGGCCTCGTCAATCTGCGCTTCATCGTGCTGTCTGCGGGCACCATCGGTGCCCTGCTCGGCTCGATCGCGTCGATTCCCTTCGACGCGCTCGGCGCGGGCGAGCTGAGCTGGCCCCTCGGAGTGCTCTCGGTCTGGCTCCTCTTCACCGCCGGACTGCTGCTCGGCGTGACCCTCGCCTACGACGTCGTCGAGTGGAGCCCCAGCGCGCACACCGTCTCCCTCCGCCGCCACGCGCTCTCGCTGCGTCGCCGCACCGTGCCGATCAACACGATCACCGAGGCGCGGCGCTCTCTCTCGTCGGCCTCGAACGGCGCCGACTACGTCGTCTATCGCTTCACCTCCAACTTGGGCGCGACCTCGCGGGTGCTGGTCAAAGGCACCCCGATGAAGGGCCTGGATGCGCCCGATCTGCGCCGGCTCGCTGCTTTCGTCAGCGAGCTGCAGCTCGAGGTTCCGGATGCCGCGGCGCCGGCCGCTCGCGCCGGCTCGCGTGACGCACGCGGTCACGTAGGTGACGGCATCCCACCCCTGACCGACCGCCAACTGGCCGCGGCGGTCTCGCGCACGACGGGCGGAGGCTCGTCGCGGGTGGGCCGCGACACTCTTCTCGAGGAGCTCGACACGCTGATCCGGGCGGCAGAGTTGAGGGATCCGCAGGGGGTCATCAGCCCGAACGACCCCACCGCGTCGACCGCTCACGTCAAGGCAGGGCGCGCGGAGCTGCCCGCGCGGGCGAAGGACCGGCGGCCGTTCGGCGGCATCCGGAGCCTGATCGCGATGATCAGAAGCGAGCGCTTCGACCGCGAGTGTCTCGACGACGACACCGAGGCGCTCGAGATTCTGGCGGCGAATCCGTCGCCGACGGTGCGGCTGCGCGGGGTGCTGATGCGTGCGCTGGTGGGCTGCATCGCGGCGGGCCTGCTGGTGATCGCGGTGGCCGTGGTGCTCGAGGTTGTGGGGGCGCGGCTTCTCGGCTCCGAGGCGAACGACGTTGTCGCCCTGCTGGTGCTCTGCGCGATGCTGCTCTCGTTCGTTCTGTACCTCGGCTGGTGCGCCGCGGCCGACGCCGACGTGCGCCACCGCCGCAAGCTGGCGCGATCGTGGATGGCCCGGCGCGACGACGGCGAGCGTGAGCGAGGCCTGGCCGAGCCCTTCGTGGCGGCGTGGGAGGCGCAGGAGCTTCGGCTGCGGGTGGCCGGGGCTGCGATCGTGATCATGATCGGCTCGACCGCGATCGTTGCCGCCGTGATCGTGTTCGTCACGACGACGCTGCCGCTTTTGACGAGCGTGGGGATCCTCGTGAGCGGGTCGGCCCTCACCGGAGCGGGCATCGCGCTGTTCGTGGGGATCACCCGCCGGCGCCGGGCCGACGCCGAGGAGCTCGTGTACCTAGGAGGCCTCCGGCTGCTGCCGCCCGCCCGTCAGGAGTGAGCCAGCGGGGCTAAGTCAGCACGAACGGGTGGACTCGCCGGGCAGCAGCGCCCACTCATCGGCACGTCGTCGACATCGTGCTGACTTAGCTCGCCCGAGCCCTTCGACAGGCTCAGGGAGCGCATACGCCAAGATGGTCGCATCACACGATCAGCGATAGGAGCGCCATCTTGCCCGCAGCGAGCAACCTGACCGAATACCTCAGCACCCTCCCCGCCGATCGACGTGACGCGTTCAACGTACTGATGTCTGCCGTTTCAGCGGTGCCCGTGCCCCCGTCGAACAACTCCTTCGTCTTTCTCGCCGGGCAGACCGAGCACCCCGAATTCGACGACGCCGAGTCTGTGTTCTGGAAGGCCGTCGAGCAACTGCAGCTGCGCAACGCCGTCAGCGATGGCGAGTTGCCCCTGGTCTACTGGGGTTTCCACTCCATCGACCTGTTGCTCCGCCGCCGTTCCAACGGCATTCTCGTCACCGATCGCACGGTCTACCTCGACGACGTGGGCAACAGCTCAGCCCAGTTCGCGATCGAGAGCATCGACCCCGCCTCTATTCGGGTGGCGGGCGAATCGCTCGAGGTGGCCGGCGCATCCATCGGTCTCGCGCAGATCGCGGGCATGCTCGAGCCGACAACCGCTGTGGATGCCGCTGCCTACCTCTCCGCCGTCGTCGCAGCCGTGCAGGTGGCCGGTCGCTCCGTCTCTGGCCACGGGAGTGCACCCAGCAGCGATGAAGCCACCCAGACCGTGGAGCAGCTCGTTCTCGCGAGCCGGATGGGCTCCGACTTCAGGCTTCCTGCTCGCCCCAAAGACGCCAAGGCGCTGAACAAGCTCTCGGCCAAGTGGAACCTTCCCGCCGACGAGGTGCTGCTCGTCTCGCTGTCGAGCGCGACGTTCGCGGGTGTGTACGGCATCGCCATCACGAACAAGGCGGTGTACTCCAAAGACCTCATGGAGCCGCTGTTTCGCACCGCGTTGGAAGACGTCGAGGGCTTCGTCTGGGAGGCCGAGACGAAGATGTTCCGAGTGTCGAACGACCACGCTGCCCCGACGCATCCGGCCATCACCGACGACAACCGCGACTATGCGGCGAGCCTGCTGCACAACCTCGCTCGCGCGGCTGCGCACGAATAGCGGACACCGAGCCCGGTCGAGTAGTCGCTGAGGAACGAACCCCGCGCACTGCGTTACGCTTCTCGAGGCTTCGACGCGGCGCAAGCAAGCGCGCGCTCGTGTTGGACAACTCAGTTCTCACCGCGGCAAGCGACGACGCCGCTCCCTCGACCGCCGTCGCCCTACCGATCGATCCCTTCCAGGAGTAAGCGAGTAAGCATGGAGAGCGACACCGGCAATCCACTCGTCGTGGAGTTCGACGGCGAACAGCACGAGCTGCTGTGGCCGCCGGCCGTGCCGCTCGCCGTCTTTTTGAAGTCCCGTGGCATCAAGGTGCCCTACGCGTGCGGCGAGGGCTATTGCGGCGGGTGCATCGCGCGCCTGACCGGCGGCAGCGTGACCATGGCCATCAACGAGATCCTCGACGACGACGACCTGGCGAACGACCTGATTCTCGGCTGCCAGGCAGTGCCCGACGGAGACGAGCCCATCTCGGTCCGCTACGACTGAGCGCCGCCCCGCGAAGCGCCGCTCTGCGCTTATCGAGTAGCGGCGCGACGAAGGAGCCCGCTTATCGAGATCACCAGCGTGGTCTCGATACGGTCGCTGAGCGACCTACTCGACCAACGCAAGGAGTTCACCCCCGTGGTCTCGATACGCTTCGGCCGCAGGCGGCCTCTGGCTACTAGACCAGCGCAAGGAAGCTAGTCGAGCAGCAGCGCCGGCTCCTCGATGATGCTCGCGACGTCGGCCAGGAACCGGCTCGCCACGTCACCGTCGACAACGCGGTGATCGAAGCTCGCGCCCACGGTCGTCACGAAGCGCGGACGCACCTCGCCATCGACGACCCACGGCTTCTGCTTGATCGTTCCCAGGGCGACGATCGCGACCTCGCCCGGGTTCAGAATGGGCGTGCCCGTGTCCATGCCGAAGACACCGATGTTCGTGATGGTGATCGTGCCATTGGCTTGATCTGCCGGCGAGGTGCGCCCCTCGCGCGCGGTCAGCGTGAGCTGCTCCAGCGCCGTGGCGAGCTCGAGCAGCGACATGTCCTGCGCATCCTTCACGTTCGGAACGATGAGCCCGCGCGGCGTCGCCGCCGCGATGCCCAGGTTCACGTAGTTGCGAACGATGATCTCCTTGTCGGTCCACGCCGAGTTCACCATCGGGTTGCGGCGCACCGCCCAGATCATCGCGCGCGCCATGATCAGCAGCGGCGAGACCTTCACGCCTGTGAAGTCGGTCGATGTCTTCAGACGCTTCACGAACTCCATGGTGCGCGTGGCGTCGACGTCGACGAACAGGCTCACGTGCGGTGCCGAGAACGCGGAGTGCGTCATGGCCTTCGCGATCTGCTTGCGCACGCCCTTCACGGGAATGATCTCTTCGCGCGTGTCGGCCCACTGCGGCGTCTCGATGTTGTGGAACACCTTCGCCTGCTCCGCGTGCCGCACCACGTCGGCACGGGTGATGTCGCCGATGGGGCCCGTGGGCTGAACCTCGGCCAGGTTCACGTCGAGGTCTTTGGCCAGCTTGCGAATCGGCGGTTTGGCGATGATCGGCAGGCCGGTCAGCACGGGCACGCGCGGGGCGCGGGCGCCGGATGCCTGCGGCTGGCCGCTCGAGGCGGGTGCCGCGGATGCCGTGGCCGGCTTGGCCCCGGCCGTTGCGGCGCCAGCGCGGCTGGGCCGGCGGCTGGCAACGTGGCCCTTGATGCCGTACCCGACGAGGACCGCGCCCGAGGAGCTGTCTGATTCCTTCGAGACGGAAGCGGCGGCATCCGCTCGCACCTGCTCGGCCTCGACGACCGCGGGCGACGCTGAGGCCGCGGGAGCGACGTGGTGAGCGGTCGGCGCCGGTGCGGCGGGAACCGAGGCCGGTGCAGACGCGGGCATGGAGGCCGCGGTGATCGGCGTCTCGAAGCCAGGAACCGGCGCGGGCGCGACGGTGCCGCCGCCCGAGGAGTTCACGCTGATGATGGGAGTTCCCACGTCGACGGTGTCACCCTCGGCCACGAGCAGCCCCTCGACGACGCCCTCGAACGGGGAGGGCAGTTCGACGAGCGACTTGGCGGTCTCGATCTCGACGAGCACGTCGTTGATGGCGACGGTGTCACCGGGGGCGACGCGCCACGAGACGATCTCGGCCTCGGTGAGGCCTTCGCCGACGTCGGGGAGGTTGAAGTGCGAGGTGGTCACGATGCCATCCTTTGCTTGTTTTCGTTCCCTGAGCTTGTCGAAGGGAAGTTTCGATGCGTTCCCTTCGACAAGCTCAGGGAACGGGAGGTTAGAACGCCAGCGACCGGTCGACCGCTTCGAGGATGCGGTCGACGTCGGGCAGGTACAGGTTCTCGATGCGAGGCGCGGGCATGGGAACGTCGAAGCCCGACACCCGGATCACCGGAGCCTGCAGCGAGTAGAACGCCCGCTCGGCGACGGTGGCCGCGATCTCGGATCCGACGCTGACGAAGCCGGCAGCCTCCTGGCACACGACCAGGCGCCCGGTCTTGGTGACCGAGTCGAGAATGGGCGTGTAGTCGACCGGGCTCAGAGAGCGCAGGTCGATGACCTCGAGGCTCACTCCCTCGGTGGCGGCGAGCTCGGCGGCCTGCAGCATCATGGTGACCATGGCGCCGTGACCGACCAGGGTCGCATCCGTGCCCGTGCGCGCAACGCGACTGGCGTGCAGCGGCGACGCCGAGGCATCCAGTTCGACCGGGCCCTTGGGCCAGTAGCGGCTCTTGGGCTCGAAGAAGATCACGGGGTCGTTCGACTCGATCGACTCCTGGATCATCCAGTAGGCGTCGTTCGGGGTCGACGGGCTGACCACGCGCAGACCGGCCGTGTGCGCGAAGTACGCCTCGGGGCTCTCCATGTGGTGCTCGATCGCGCCGATGTGGGCGCCGTAGGGGATGCGGATGACCACGGGCATGCGCAGGGTTCCGCGTCCGCGGTTGGTGAGCTTGGCGAGCTGGGTGGTGATCTGGTTGAAGGCGGGGTAGACGAAGCCGTCGAACTGGATCTCGCAGACGGGCCGGTAGCCGCGCAGGGCGAGGCCGATGGCGGTGCCCACGATGCCCGACTCGGCGAGGGGCGTGTCGAGCACGCGCGTGGAGCCGAACTCGGCCTTGATGCCCTCGGTCACACGGAACACTCCTCCGAGCGTTCCGATGTCCTCACCCATGAGCAGCACTTTGTCGTTGTCGCGCATGGCCTTGCGTAGGCCAGCGTTGATGGCCTTCGCCAGCGGAAGTTCTTCGACGGCCATTACTTGTCTCCTCCGAACGACGCCTCGTAGTTCGCCAGCCAGGCCTTCTGCTCGGAGATGAGCGGGTGCGGCTCGCTGTAGACGTGGTCGAACAGGTTGTCGATCGTGGGGTTGGGCAGCTCGAGCGTGCGCTTGCGGATGTCCGCCGCGAAATCGGCCGCCTCTTGCTCGACGTCGGCGAAGAAGGCCTCGCTCGCGCCCTTGTTCCTCAAGAACGCCTCGAAGCGCAGAATCGGGTCGCGGGCGACCCAGTGGGCCAGCTGCTCGTCGGTCTGGTAGCGGGTGGGGTCGTCGGATGTCGTGTGGGCGCCGATGCGGTACGTCATGGCCTCGACATAGCTGGGACCAAGGCCGTTGCGGGCGTCGTCGAGGTGCTTGGCCGAGACGGCGTAGCTGGCGAGAACGTCGTTGCCGTCGACCTGCACGCTCGGAATGCCGAAGCCGCGCGGGCGCAGGTAGAGGGGAACGCGCGACTGCGTGGCGACCGGAACCGAGATGGCCCACTGGTTGTTCTGCAAGAAGAAGACGGTGGGCGTCTGGTAGCTGGCCGCGAAGACCATGGCCTCGTTGACGTCGCCCTCGCTGGTGGAGCCGTCGCCGAAGTAGACGACCACGGCGGTGTCGGTGTCGGGGTTGCCCGTGCCGACGGCGCCGTCGAAGTTGACGCCCATGGCGTAGCCGGTGGCGTGCAGCGTCTGCGTGCCGAGCACCAGGGTGTAACCGTGGAAGTTGCCGTTCTTCGGGTCGTTCACGTCCCACCCGCCGAGGGTGGTGCCGCGCATCAGGCCGACGATGCCCATGAGGTCGACGCCGCGGATCTTGGCGACGACGTGCTCGCGATAGCTCGGAAAGATGTGGTCTTGCGCGCGGGTGGCGCGGGCCGATCCGACCTGCGCGGCCTCCTGGCCGTGGCTCGGCGGCCAGAGGGCCATCTGCCCCTGGCGCTGCAGGTTGGTGCACTCGGTGTCGAAGCGCCGGATGACGAACATGTCGCGATAGAACTGCTCATGCTGAGCGTCGCTGAGCGCCTCTATGTAGGGCAGGTACTCGTCGCTCCCGGCGCTGGGAGCGAAGGTGCCGTCTGTGGCCAGAAACTGAACCGCGGGCGGAGGAGTGGTCATGGATGAACCCTCTTGTCTTTCGCTTGTATGCCTACGCTATCGGGTGCGTTGAGGGGCCATCTGAGAGGGTAGCCACAAGCTTTGACGACACAGCGATGAGTTTCTCTACAGATTCGTGCTCGCCGATCGAAATCCGCACACCCTCGGGGTGGAACGCGCGCACGACTATTCCATTTTCGGCATATACCTCGGCGGCGTGGGCCGTGTGCTCACCGGTGGGCAGCCAGATGAAGTTTCCCTGCGGCTTCGGAGCGTCCCAACCCTGGTCGATGAGCGCGGCCCAGAGGGCATCGCGGCGCTGGGCGATGTCTACGACGCGCTCGTTGAGTTGAATGTCGTCGCCCAGGCTCACGACAGCGGCGTGCTGCGCCTGGTCGGTGATTCCGAGCGGAATAGCGGTCGTGCGGGCGGCCTGCAGGATGGCCGCCGGGCCGATCCCGTAGCCGACGCGCAGTCCGGCCAGCCCATAGGCCTTGGAGAAGGTGCGCAGAACGACGAGGTTCGGGTAGTGACCGAGCAGGGCGGCGCCGTCGACGGCATCCTCATCGGTGACAAATTCGGCATAGGCCTCGTCGAGAATCACGAGCAGATCGCTCGGAACGGCATCCATGAACTCTTCGAACTCGGTCTGGGTGACGATGGTTCCGGTGGGGTTGTTGGGGCTGCACACGATGATCAGGCGAGTGCGCTCGGTGATGGCGTCGAGCATCGCCGGCAGGTCGTGCCGATGGTCGTCGGTGTTGGGGACCTTGACGCTGACCGCACCGGTGAGGGTGGGCATCCAGGGATAAGCCTCGAACGAGCGCCACGAGTAGACGACCTCGTCACCCGCACCGGCCGCGGCCTGCACCAGCTGCACGAGTAAGGAGACAGACCCGGCCCCGATGATGACCTCGTCGGCGCTCACGCCGAACCGCTCGGCCAGCTTGGCGGTGAGATCGGGCGCGGCGGCATTCGGATAGCGATTGAGCGAGGCGCTCGCCTGCTGCACGGCCTCGAGCACCCCGGGCAGCGGCGGAAAAGGGTTCTCGTTGCTCGAGAGCTTGAACCCTCCCTCTATAGAGGTGCCCTGCCTATACGGGGGCAAGTCGAGGATTTCGGGGCGCAGCTTGACGGGGGGAATGGAGGAGTCACTCACTGGGTCAGTCTATGTTGCACGATGAACTCAGGATCAGGCCAATCGGAATACGCCGACCCATTTCCTAGAGCATGACGAAGTTGAGCGGACACACGATGCCCGCGAGCCATCCATAGCCGCCACTTAGCACTATCGTCTTCTAATGGTCGATATTCCATGGGAAGGCATCCCGAATTGGATAACAGCAAGCACTAGTTTTTTGACGCTCGTCGCCGCGGTGTTCGCGGGTATCTTCGCCAGGCGAGCGGCTCATTGGACGCGCAAACAGGCGGAGGCTACGGACCTCCAAGTCGATATCGCACGCACCGCCCTCGGTGTCGCGGAACAAGACGCTTTGGCGGCGCAAACAGCGATTGACCTCCAGCGCACCGAAGCTGACCGAAGTGCTCGAGCGCGCGAGGAGACAAGGCTAGATTCGCTCGCCCCCATCATTTTCGCGCGGGCCAAGCCTTCTCGAATCATCAACCGAGCGTTTCTCGAGATTCGAAGCGCTGACGGCTGGACACGTGTCGACGACCCCGTAGAGGTGCAAGGTCATGAGACACATATTTTTCGAACCAATCTCATACTCGAGTTCGAGAACGTCTCCGAGAACGTCGCCCAGGTCGACATTATTGACAACGCCTCGGGAGAAACGGAGCTGAGATCCGGTGACGCACTGTTCATCTCACCACGATCGTCGAAAGAACTCCTCTGGAGCCGCATAGTCCCGTCGTCTGTTTTGCACTCCGATGAAATCAACTCGCCCCAAAACTGGCTGTTCAACATGACTTTCTGGGCACGCGATCTCGGCATGAATGTCAGGGACTCATACCGGTTCAATGCCGATCTCAGGTTCTTCGACCGCGACGGGTCTCGGTTATTGGTGTCACCTGTTCCCGCTATTGTCTGGGGTGAAAATGTCGCGACACCACTACCTGGCCGAGTTTATGAACGGCTAGACGCTAACGGTTAAAGGGCCACGCCAATCTCCCGAAAGGTGTTGAACGTGACTACCCTGAGGTGGCCCCTAGGCTCGACGGATGGCAAACAGTCTGGAATTAGGCACCCGCCGAACAGGTAATCTCATTGATTTCGACCCCACCACAGAACCTGTAAACGTCACGCTTGAATATGACGAGAAGGGCATCCGCGTCGTCATTCCCTGGTCATCTACTGCGGATTATTACGCGTCTTGGTTCCTCAGCGACGAATATCTAGGCTCCTCCAATACAAAAAAACCTGTGCCGAAGCAGCTCCTCTTCGATGACTCCCACGGCACGGTCTTGCTCGTCGATTGCTGGGCTCGGGGTTTCCACACAAACCTGTCGAGCGGCAGCGGTCGAGTGTGGGCTAAATACGCGATCCCCGGCATCCAAGAGAATACTGACTTCTTGCAAATCAATGGGGCTCGCTCCCTCGTCTCGGGCCTCCATGAGTGGCTTGGTAAACGTTCGATCGAGACCGATGTCGATCGTGAGAGCCGAGCTCTGACGGTCACGGCGAAGTCGGGTAGCCCAGTACTCGTGAATTCGACACTCAGCCTGCAACCAACCTGGGGAATCGACCATGCGAGTAACAACGAGTCCATCACGGTCACGGATCTCGTCTATTGCGTGTCGCGGAGCGCCGACCCTGTTGACTGGACTGACTTGACGCGAACTCATCTTGGCCTGCGTGACCTTTTGGTTCTCTCTCGTTGGATCGCCGAGTCGAGCACGGTTGAAGGTGCGCTCAAGTTGGATGACCCGTTGAAGACCCTCGATGGAACCGAGCACGGCGAGCAATGGCGCTCAGTCACAGCAATTCAAGACAGGCCCGAATTGATGCGTCCGGCAGGGTACCGGCCCCACCTAATCGAGTTCGATGACATAGGGGCCAACGGAATCGATGCCTGGTTGAAGCTGCGGGAAGATTTTTCACGGGCACTAGATCCGGTCATCTCAGATCGTTTCCTCGACCGCGTGGGGCCGGTTACTCACATGGCTCAAATCGGCCCGGGCCTTGAAGCACTCGGATATCTCTTGTTGCTCCGCGACAACATACCCAACGCTCAAGCTAAGAATTCTCCTCTTAGAGTAAGACTGATTCGGATTCTCCAGGACGTTGCCGGCTCACTTCCATTCGACGAAACAGAGTGGATCGAAGGCACAGTCAGCGCCTACAACGGGATCAAGCACGCGAATCGCAAGCTCCCGTCTGAACTTGAACTGCTGAACCGTTGGCGCGAGTCAGTGCTCGTCATCCGAGCCTGGGTCGCATTGGAACTTGGTCTAACCCCTGAGGTGGTGAAGAGTCGACTCAGCCGCGATCCACAAAGTAGCCCTTACGTAGCCCGCAGCTAATGGCGACTACTCGACCTCGCGACGTATGACGATGTCCGGACAAGGCACGACCCGCAACTTTGATTGCTCGTTGACCTGGTCCCCACGTGACTATCCGGGCGCTTCCCAGCCGAGCAAAATTCAGGAAAATCTGCACCAGTCAGGGGAAAGAGTGTGGGTAGGTAGGCCCAACCTTGCTTTCTACAGACGCTCGGCTCTACTTCTTCTTTCTGCGAGGCATCACGGCTCGCCACTGCACGCTTCGTCCACGGCTAGAGGACCGCCACAGAGCCGTCAACGAAGCGGTCGGCGTGTTATATGAACTGATCACGAGCAGTCCGAGGTTGCCATAGCCAAGTGCCCGCTCCCGTCGCCACGCATCGTCATGGCGCACGTCATCGTCCTCGAGAATCGCAATTCCCACTGAGGTGCATTGTGCTACAAAACGCTCCCTGAGACTGTCCTCGACCGACTTCTCGCTAAGTGCTCCGCCCAGCGTCGGAAGAGTAGATTCCGGCTGGTCTGCATATACAGTTGCATTCAATCCGATTGACGCAAGCCGAGCCCTAAGCGCAACAACCCCAGCGTCAAAGCCTGCGGTGAACACTACGGCAATCTGTCGCTCTCTGAGATTCTGGATCATCGCATCAGGTAGTGGTTCATCCCTCTCCTCGCCTAGGCGCTGTGTTTGCTCTGAACCAGTTAGAGATTCAAAAATACTTATCGCCGACGACCCCCTTCCGATGATGTCGTCAACGAAAATGATTGGGTCTACTCGGCCCAATGCGCCGTCGAGGTTCCGGACGTTCAAGCCGAGTTCCTCACTTAGGTCCCCCGCGTGGTAGCCAACGATCGAAGAGCCGTCCTTGGGATCGCCAAGAGCTACAACAGATGCTTGGCTGAAAGATGGGTTCGACCCGATAAAATTTCTGAGAGCTTTAATGCCATCGTCTCTCGATAACATTCTCACAGACGAGATCACTTTTAAGGCCAGAGGCTGCAGATCTTCGTCAAATTGCCCTATCCAATCGGTGACTTTCGTCTCGTTCAGAGTAGACGTCGCGTCTGGCACCTCAGCCGGCCCCATGTAGCCCGCTAGCCCGGCGAGCGCCTGTCGGATTGTCCCTGTCGTCCCTACCTCTGTGAGGAAGGCGGGAGTGGGACGAAGGTCTCGTGATAGCTCTTTGTAGAAGCCAGCGAGATTGAGCGCCTCCCGCAAATCGCGCATCCTTTTCCCACCGAACTTGGAGTACGCACGCATCTCTTTTGGAATGCGCACTCCATACAGCTCTCGTGCAGCCACTTCGACGGAAATGTGCACCAAGTCTGCGAACTCGCGTGGGGCGAACACGAAGCCAACATCTTTCGTATTTACATAGGCGTCAGCCCACCCTCGATTTTCGGCTCTGACCTTCTCGACCTTGAAGAGATTGCCGTCCTCATCTACCAGAAAAGCCCTACTCTGGTCGGATTCCGCGCCCCGACCTGAGCTGGGGGGATCGATCCGGATGTACGCCCGAAGGTCTTCGTCAGTTAGGTTCTCGAGATCTGCCTCGCGATGCGCGAGCTCAGCCGCTCTTCGGAGCGTGCCAATCACTTTGTCAAAAAATACGCGGACGGGTACCGGGTCTTCATTCTGAGACAATTCTCGAATGAACTTCTCATTGGCTACGCGAAGTTCAGGGTCGTTCTTGTAAGCGTCAAAAGGCATCGTTTGCGCAAAAGCAAAGCTGCGAATGAAGAGCCGCCTCGAGCCCAAGCGATCCAAGATATCCAGCGCAACCCTCAATCGATTTTCGTCAATCGAAACAGTCAGGCCGGCGTTCCTTCGATCGAGTTCGGCTCGATCGAGATCCAGAAACTTTTCGTCGGTGATTGATAGCGGAATTCGCGCGGATTTACTGTCAAGCAGCGGGGCGATCAATTCTACGATTGAACCGACCATTGATTCGACAGCGCGAACTTTGTGGTGCCTGTAGATCTTGTCGAACATCAAACTTCTACTAAGGCTCACTTCGTCCAGAGCACTTGCACCAGACCTCGCGACGCCTATCAGGACGTGGCCACGCTCTAAGGCTTGCACACCACCGATTTCATCTGGAAGTTTCTCGGAGCGGACGGGAACTGCTCGCACCTTCTGGACTAGGCGCACTACGTCAGTTACCACAGGCACTCCGCACATTTTGGCGTCACGAGGCATGTAGTCGAGCTTGTCGGCGTCAAAGGGGCCACTGATCAACTCCTGCAAGAGCGGAAATTCATCGTCAATCTTCCGTCCCACAATGATGTCGGCGATCCAGTCCGGCTCTGATGGCTCAAAAGTTCGTTTGCTAGTGAAGCCGTAAGCACGACTAAACAGCTCTGCCACCGCCGGACTCTTCATCATGAAGTACGCAGCCATCTCTGAGAGCTGCGACGGGGTCGATTTCCTTATGCTTCGTTGAAAATCAAGGAGAACTTCGCGGCATTCGTCGTCGTCTCTCAATGCATTCTCGACGACGTGCGACATTAGACCGTGTCCGACGTCGTGACAAAGACCCGCCAGACGCAGTGTTCCCTCCCACTTCGCAAGAAGTGGTTCGGTCCCATGGGCGTTGATCGACTCCACTAATTGGTTGATCTGGTGAGCAACGCCGAGACTGTGTTCGAAGCGGCTGTGATTGGCTGCCGGATACACGAAATGGACTACACCGAGTTGACGAATCTTCCGAAGACGCTGAAGCAGCGGACTGTCAAGGATGACTACCTCATGAGGCTCAAGAACAATGGTCCCCCATACGGGATCATTGAACTCCTTCGTTTCCCGCAAGAGAGATTTAGGTAATTGAGTTAGGTACGGGCGAAGCAAATCTTCTGTAAAGGATTCGATATCCGCTCTGTATGCATCGAGCGCCTCGGTCACGTCTTCGACGAGTTCTAGGCGATCGCGCGATACGAACGCGTGAAATCAGCAGCCAGTTCTTTGTAAAGTTCCGCTCCTCCAGGGAGGTCCTCTAAGTAGAGATCTGCGTCGGCTTTAGCTATTTTGAGTCTCATGTGCTGATACGTAGGATTATCCAAGCTGATCAAATCTCGCTGGACCGCCTGCGTAATTCCCTCACGTACTTCGGGCGCATCTTGGTGAAGTTCATCTTGCGTTAGCCAAAAGCGAAGCTTTACGTCGGTGCCCTCAATTCGCCTTTCGAGTGCGTTGAAAACCTCGATCACCGCCGAGTAAAACTCCGAACCGCGAATTGACACTACTCGGACATTATTCGCTGCAAGGCCGGCAAGGAAGCCGGTCATGAAGTCGTTAAGCGTGATCCGAATCGGTGTCGAAAGCACTGCGCCCATCCTGTATACCCTCCGCTAGCTGGTCGCCCAAAGCGCCCTCGCATTTGACTCCAGCTCAATCGATCAAATATAGCCGAAGCCGCCGACGCGCGCTCGAAGCGAACCTCAAGCCGGTCTGGCGAACAACCTGAATCACTATTCATTCTCGCATTTAAAACGAAAGCTGTCTTTGTTTGACCATCCGTGAGATATTCGTGTCGTGCATTCGAAGGAGCGACTCACGGCAGCGCTGACAACAGCGCAAGTCGTTGCGCTCGCTCAAGTGCACCCGTCGACTCTCAACTACTGGATTAGTAAGAATCTCTGCCAACCGAGCGTGATCGGTCCGTCCGGGCAGCGCGCGACTCGCTACTGGTCTGTGGAAGATCTAGTGACTGTCAAGGCTGTAAAAGCGCTGCGTGAAGTCGGTTGCTCGCTCCAGAACATACGGAAGGCTAAGGGGCTGCTCAATAGACATCCTCAGACCCTTGCCTCTGCGACCCTCTATTACAACGGCCGCGATATATGGCTAATTGATGACGCGACCGACTCCATAGTGAGTGTCCTCGAACAAGCGGGGCAAGCAATATTTTCGGAGACATTGTTGATGATGACGCTGCCCTTACGTCTGTGGATTAGGAACGCGGAGAAGAATGCGCAACTCGTCGACGCCACGGAGATTGAAACTGCTCGTCGAAGAAGACGAATTGCGCGGCAATCTTCACGGGATGGCCGACTGCATCTTGAAGAGTCGACTGCGTGAAATAGGCGCGGACAATCATGTCTCGCATCGACAACAATCAAGCCCCCACCACCGGCTCCGCTAGCCGAGCCTTACCAAACGGGCGGGCGAGAGGTTTGCCGCAAAACTGGATGTCAACGCTGACGAGACCACCTCAGAGCGCTCCAAGAGGTATCGCCACAGAGACGTAGTGGGTTGTTTCCTGGGGCGTCTCGTCGCCTCAGGCGATCCGAGCTGCCGACTATCTGACCCTCGGATCGGCCCCTTCTGCCGCCAGTTCATCGACCCGCACCCAGTCGACCAATTGCCCGCATAAGTCAGTGCCGGTATCCGGCTCGTAACCGGCGTCTACTTGAGGCCGACGTCACGGATACAGCCCCGCCCGGAAGGTGAACGTCACCAGCTGCGCCCGGTCCCTTGCTCCGACCTTCGTCATCGCGCGCACAGCGTGGGTCTTCACCGTGAACGGTGACACCGACATCTGAGCCGCGATCTCGTGGTTGTCGAGCCCGCTGGCGACAGCCACAACGACATCGCGCTCCCGCGGAGTTAGCTTCGACCCCGCCGATCCCGGGCATCCGAATATCCATCAACACCAGATCCACAGCGTTGTCCCGCAGAAACGCCGGCACCTGCAGCCCGTCAGACAGGTCGCCGACGACCACGAACGTCGGATCGAGCAGCAGCATCGACCGGATTCCGCCCGCATGTCTTCTTGGTCGTCGACGATCAGAATGTTCGTCATGCGAGCTGCGCTCCTACCGGGCTGAGCATGGCGCTGACGCGAAAGACGTCGTCAGCAGCAGACACAGAGAGCGTGCCGCCGCACGACTCCAAGCGCTTCTCATCCCGACCAGCCCGAGGCCCCTGCCGGCAACGGCACCGCGCAGCGTGTGGCTGATCCGATTCTCCACACTTCATGCAAGACCCGTTGTTCGAGAAGGTCACGGCGCGAACCACGCCGGCCTTGCCGCAGACCTCGCTCTTGCGCGACTCTCTAATCACGAGCCTGGGCGAACTGATGACCCGAGCCGTGGCATCCGGCCGTCTGCGACCCGACGTCTCAGCGCCAGACGTCGTGTTGCTGCTCTGCGGCATTGCTCACGCCGCCCGCGCGACGAACACGGCGCCAGACAGCCCGCAAAGTCGCCTTCTTCTGCGAGTCACGCTCGCTGGGCTGCGCGCCCGCGGCTAACCGTACGGCGGCCTCGTGCTGCGCTGCACGCGACCGCCGTTCGTGACCCAGACTCGGAGGCTCGACTAGGCGGCCCGCTGCTCGAGGGCACGGGCGAGCGAGCGCCCATGCCGGGCGGCCTGATCTTCGGCGAGCTGCTTCAATTCGTCAGCCATCTCGGTGAACTGGTCGAGGGCGGGGTTCACGCCGACGAGGGTGAACTCGCGCGTCACGACCTCGACGTCGAGCAGCCAGACCTCTTCGAGGATGCGTCGCATCCAGGCGGTGGCGTGATCCCAGCCCTCCTTGGGCGTGCCGGCGGAGTAGTTGCCGCCCTGCACCGTCACGAGCACGGCCGGCTTGCCCTCGGTTGCCGGAGTGGCGCCGGGTGCCATGCGTGGGTCGGTCAACACGAGGTCGACATACGACTTGAAGTGCTGCGAGACCCCGAAGTTGTAGAGCGGCACGGCGAACAGCAGGGCATCGGCCCCGGCCAGTTCGTCGGTCAGCTCGCGCGCCAGCTCGGCCGCGGCCGACTGCGCCGACGTGCGCTCAGACTCGGGCGTCATCGATGCGCCGACGGCGTCAGACCAGGCGGTTGCCGGCAACGGTTCGGTGCCGATGTGCCGACGGGTGATCGCGGAATCCGGGTGGGTGGAACTCCACTCTGCCTCGACGATGTCGCCGAGGGCGCGACTGGTGGAACCCTCGGTACGAATACTGGCATCCAGGCGGAACAGTGACATAACACTCCTTGTAATCGATCCCGATCGACGACCGGGCTTATAGTTACGATTGGTAACTCTGCACGCCGGGCTCCCGTTACCGCAAACGATCCCCCGTTACCCGGCGGTAACCGAGAGAGAGCGAATGGCACAGCACGCGGCCGTCGACGCCCTGCAGGCACGGCTTCTCGAGACCATGCCCACCATGGCCGAGCTGTGCACCAGCCAGGATCCCGAGATCTTTCGGTCACTTCTCTCTCGCATCGGAGACAAGTGGACCCTGTTGGTGATCGGGGTACTCGGCGATGAGCGACGCCGGTTCACAGAATTGTCCGAGACCATCCCGGGTATCTCGCGCCGGATGCTCACGGTCACCCTGCGTGCGCTCGAGCGCGATGGTCTCGTGGCGCGGACGGTCTACGCGGAGGTGCCGCCGCGGGTCGAATACGAGCTCACCGCTCTCGGCCAGTCCCTCCAAAAGGTGGCCCTCACGATGGGCGGCTGGGTGAGCGAACACCAGCACACCATCGTCGACAACCGGCGACACTTTGATGGCGACCCGGTGGCGCGCTAGGCGGTCGCCGTTCGGATGCGCACCTCGCGTTCCATGCGCTTCTCGTGCCGCTCCCGGCCCTTCGACGCCTCGAGTTCCCGGCTCTTCGGAGGAGCATTCGTCACCAGGCCGTCGAGCAGTCGCCGCGTTGCGTCTGCGATCTCGTCGATGGCCCGGTCGAACGCCTCGGTGTTCGCCCGGGAGGGGTGGGTGGATCCGCTGACCTTGCGCACGAATTGCAGCGCAGCCTCGCGCACCTCGTCGTCGTTGGTCGGGGGCTCGAAATTGTGGAGTACTCGGATGTTCCTGCACATGCGAGCGAGATTACTCCTCAGCGCGAGCGACTTCGAGGGGTTCCCACGACAGTGGGCGCAGTGATCGATTACCGGCGGAGAGCCGCTCGAATGGTGAACGGCCCGCGCACCGAGCCTGGGTCGACGGCACGACCGTTCTGAACGATCTCGACCTCGCCGCCGTGCGCCAGCCGTCGAGCCGCGCGGCGGGCGGGTTCGTAGACTGGTTGCCAGTCGTCGGGCGCCGCTGTTCGCGCCACGAGCTCTGGGGTAACGGGCGCATCCTGAGCCTCGGAAACAAGTCTCACGATGGTGGCCTCGAGCCGCCGGTCGGTCTCGTTCACGCCACGGCGCCGACAGGCGTCGGAGCAGTACTTCACCTCGGCCCAGTTCTGGGCCCACTTTGCTCTCCATTGCATCGGTCGACCGCAGGATGCGCACACCTTCTCGTGTGGCTCGTTCTGCGGGGCGGACTGACGGTGCGGCACGTTTCTATTGTGTCAACCAGAGCGTCGCCGCCGTCGCGAACTAAACGGGGTCGACTGCTGTCAGCGCGCGGAACGTGTCGTGCAACTTCCAGAACTGCGAGATCGGCAGTGGGTCACCCTCGACGGCGGCTTCGAGAAACGTCAGATGGGTCATCCATCCCGCCTCGTACGACTTCTCGAGAGAGCCGAGTTGCGAGTGAACGAGGTGCAACTGCGTGCCGTCGTCTGCGCTCTCGAGAGTGATGGACAGCCGTGAGGGCGCCTCGTTCGGAAACTCCCACGTCAGCTGCAGTCGATGCGGTTCCGCAGCTTCGAGAATGTCGCTTCGAGACAGGGTGTCCTCACCGTGGTCCACCACGAGAAGGCCACCCTCCCTGATGTCGCACTCGACCGCAGCGCCCAGCCATTGAGGGAGCAATGCCGGGTCGGTCCACGACGACCACACGCGTTCGGGCGGCGCCTCGAGCGACCAGGCCAGGGAGACGACACCGCCAGAGCCCGTCGAGGAGGAGAGGGGCATCGCGCATCCGTTCTCTCGATGGTCAACACGGCCGACGCTATCAGCCCCCGCCTACAGACCCGCCTGAAGCAACCGGATGTTCTCGCCGAGAACTCCCGTCGCCAAGAGTCCGGCGCCGAGCGGGCCCGACGAATCCGTGCCGAGCAGAGGCAGCAACCGCAGCGCTTCGCGCACCGGCTCGCTCATGTGCTCGAGCTGCCAGGCGATCTCAGCTGCACCACCGGTATCCGGGTCAGCAAGGCCGGCAGCCTTCGCGGCGTAGGCGGCCGCGCCGAGCGCGTGTGCGCCCATGTGGGCGACACCGGATGCCTGTCCGGCCGACCACGCTGCGGCTTTCGCCGCGGGCGAGTTCACCACCTGCGCCGCGCGGTTGGCCACGAAGCGACGCCGGATCTCGCCGGCCGCATCCAGCTCACCGCGAGCGAATGCGCGCGCCCGGGCAATCGCATCCCGCGGCCGGTCATCGTCGGGCGCCTCCGCCTCGAACAGGGGCAGCACGCGCTCGGCGCAGTCCGCGGCCCAGGCAGCAACGAGTCGGCGATCGCCCTCACTGAGCGACTGGGGAGAAGGCATGCCAGCACTGTTGCACATCGCAGCCGTCGACGGCACGATCGAGTTGCCGACCTAGCTGTAGCGGTAGAACCCCTCACCCGTCGCGACGCCCAGCTTGCCCTGGTCGATGAAGTTCGTCTTCAGGTACGCGGCCCATGCTTGCGAGCCCGGCTCCGGGTTCGCCGATGCGATGTTGTACGCGGTCGTGAGGCCGACGACGTCGTAGATCTGGAACGGTCCGACGGGCGCTCCCGTGCCGATGCGCCAGGTCTTGTCGACGGTCTCCGGGTCAGCGATGCCCTGCAGCACGAGACCGGCCGCGGCATTGAGCAGCGGCACCAGCAGCGAGTTGAGAACGTAGCCCGCCTTCTCTTTCTTCAGCTCGATGGGCACCAGGCCGCTGCGTTCGGCGAAGTCGACCACCGAGCGGTAGACATCGGGGTCTGTATCGATCGTGCCCATGATCTCGGCCGTGTTCTGGCGCCAGACCTGGTTGGCGTAATGCAGCGCGAGAAAGCGGTCGGCGCGCCCGGTGAACTCCTTGATGTCACTCGGCAGCAGCGTCGAGGAGTTGGTGGCGAAGATCGTCTTCTGCGGCGCCGCCTCGGCCAGCTGCTGGTAGAGGTTGCGCTTGATGTCGATGCTCTCGGGCGCCGCCTCGATCACCAGGTCGGCATCGGCCACAGCCTCGGCCATGTCGCTCGAATACCGGATGCCGTTGGCCGCCGCCTCGGTCGACTCGGCCGTGGCTCCGGCCACCTTGTCAGACACATACACCGGCGCCAGCTGGGCGATGCGGGTGCGGGCGTGCTCGAGCGCGTCGTCGGACACGTCGTAGGCGGTCACGGCAAACCCGTGGAAGGCGGCCTGGTACGCGATCTGCGATCCGAGCACTCCGGTGCCGATGACAGTGACGTTCTGGATGGGTTGCATGGTGGTGCTCCTTGCTAATGAGAGGTAGGAATGACGCCGTAGATGCTGCGCACCCACACGTCGACGAGAACGTCGAGCTCGGCGCCGCCGGCGACAGCCGGATGCTCGCCGGTCGCCGCAGCGAGCAGCACGCGTTCGTTCATGAGATTGAGGGCTGCGGCGAGATCACGAGCATGGATGCCCTGTGGGGCGGCCCCGCGGGCCCGCTCGGCCTCGATGACCTCGGCCGTGTAGTCGACCCAGCTGAGCATCGAGCGCGACCACAGATCGTGCACCTCGGCGTTGCGCGAGCGCACGGCCATGGCGGCGGTTGCGACAGCGCGGTGCTCGGAGAAGACCTCGACGAACGCCGCGATCGATCGACGCCAGGCCGAGGCAGTGTCGGCATCGAACTCGCGCGACAGTGCTGCGACGCGAGCCTCGACCTGCCGGATCACCCGGTCGAGCAACGCGAGCAGCACCGCCTCTTTCGAGGCGAAGTAGAAGTAGAAGGTCGGGCGAGAGATGCCGGCGCCCTTGGCCAGCTCGTCGATCGAGAGGCTGTCGAAGTCGCGCGACTGCAGCAGCGCCTCGGTGGTGACGAGGATCGCCTCCTGCCGGTCGTCGCCGGAGGGGCGGGATACGCGTCGCGATCGTTCGGCCATGACTCCACGCTAGCAGTTCTCTCGACAGGGTGTCGATTAACTCGACACACTGTCGAGTATTGTGGTCGTCATGGTGGTTCACGTAGACGTGGTGATTGTCGGGGCGGGTCTCAGCGGCATCGGAGCCGCGAGCATCCTGAAGCGCGACTGCCCCGACAAGACCCTCCTGATCCTCGAATCCCGCGATTCCGTGGGCGGCACCTGGGATCTGTTCCGCTACCCGGGCGTGCGCTCGGATTCCGACATGTCCACGCTCGGCTACTCGTTCCGCCCGTGGAGAGACTCGAAAGCGCTGGCCGACGGCGACGCCATCCGCGACTACATTCGCTCGACCGTCGCCGACGAGCGGCTGGAGCCCGCTCTTCGTCTCAATCACCGTGTCGTCTCGGCATCCTGGTCGAGTGCCGACTCGCTCTGGACGCTCACCGCGGTGCGCACGCCCCCGGGCAGCGGGGAATTCACCGAGAACAACTCGCAGAGCGAGACCGTCACCATGACGTGCTCGTTCTTGCAGGTCTGCTCTGGCTACTACCGCTATGACCAGGGCTACACGCCAAAGATCGCGGGGCTCGAGTCGTTCGAGGGCCGCGTGGTTCACCCACAGCAGTGGCCCGCCGACCTCGACTACGCGGGCAGTCGCGTAGTCGTGATCGGCAGCGGAGCGACCGCGGTCACGCTTGTGCCGTCGATGGCCGAGCGCGCCGCGCACGTCACGATGCTGCAGCGCTCCCCCACCTACATCGCCTCGGTCTCGTCGGTAGACCGGCTCGCCGATCGCCTCCGGGGCCGGATGCCGGAGCGCCTCGCCTACGCGCTGGTGCGGGCGAAGAACATCGGCTTCTCGCAGCTCACCTATCTGTTCGCTCGCCGGCGACCCGAGGCCATGAAGGGCATCCTGCGCAAGGCTGCCGCGCAACGACTGCCGACAGACTTCGCGATCGACCCGAACCTCACCCCCACCTACGAGCCGTGGGATCAACGCCTGTGCGCCATCCCCGACGGCGACCTCTTCTCGGCGATCCGCCGCGGCAAGGCCGACATCGTGACCGGGCAGATCGACCGCGTCACGCCCGACGGAATCGATCTGGTGGATGGCGGACACCTCGACGCGGACGTGATCGTGACGGCCACCGGTTTGAGCCTGCTGTACCTCGGCGGGATGCGACTGGTCGTCGACGGGCGCGACGTCGAGGTGTCGAAGACGCTCGCCTACAAGGGCATGATGCTGGCCGGCGTTCCCAACATGTCGATGACGATCGGCTACACCAACGCCTCGTGGACGCTGAAGGCAGACCTCGTGGCCCGCTATGTCGCGCGGCTGCTGACATTCATGGACCGCCGCGGCTACTCGAGCGTCACGCCCCGGGCCGACTCCTCCGTGGCCTCGGGCCAGCTCACCCCGCTGATCGACCTGGCGGCGGGATACGTGCGGCGCAGCATCCGGTCGTTGCCGAAGCAGGGAGAACGCACGCCGTGGCGCCTGCACCAGAACTACGTGCGCGACTTCGCGCTGCTGCGAACCGGGCGGGTGACCGACTCCGTGCGGTTCGGTTTCGCCGGCGAGCGCACGCCCCCCGGTCTCGAGCGGCCGGGCGATGGCGAACAACGGGTGCTGCTCGATCGGCCGGGCATGGCCACCGTCACCGTCGACGGTCGGCGCATCCGGTACCGGCTGACCGGCGAAGGCCCTGCCGTGCTTCTGCTGCACGGCATCGGTCAGAGTCTCGACGACTGGAACGACCAGCACGAGCTGCTCTCGGCGCGGCACACGGTGTACAGCCTCGACCTGCCGGGATTCGCCTACTCGGAGCGGCCGCCCGGTCGGGCCACACTGCAGCGGCTCGCCTCGGCGCTGCCCGCTTTTCTCGACGCGCTCGGCGTTACCCATGCCATCCCCGTTGTGGGCAACTCGCTCGGAGGAGCGGTGGCCATGCAGTTCGCCGCAGACCACCCCGACCGCGTCTCGGCGCTGGTGCTGGTCGACAGCGCGGGCTTCGGATCAGAGGTGACGCTCGCCCTGCGGCTGCTGACCGTGCCCCTGCTCGGCGAGGCGCTCACTCGGCCCCGACTCGGCACGGCGAGGGCGGCCGTGCTCGCGGTGTTCGGCGACCCCGCGCTCGCGACCGACACCCGAATCGCTCGCGCGTACCGGCTATCCCAACGGCCCGGGTATTCGCGCACCATGCTCGACATCGCTCGAGACCTCGGCACTCTCCGGGGCATCACGAGTTCGTGGCGCGAGACGCTGCTTTCGCGCATAGTGGCGCACGATCGGCCCGTGATGCTCATGTGGGGCGGGCGCGACCGCATCCTGCCTGTCTCGCACCTCGCGGCCGCGCGAGCCGCACTGCCCAAGGCGGCCGTCACGGTTTTTGCGGATGCCGGGCACATGCCTCAGATCGAGAGCGCAGACGAATTCGCGTCGACCGTGGAGCGGTTCCTCGACGCGGTCTGAGAGCGACCGAGAGATGCGAGATGGGTCAGCGGCGGAACATCCTGAGGGTCGTCTCGAAGAGGCCCGCAACGGGCCTCTGCTGCTCGCCCTGTTGAGCGCCGAGCACGATGAGAACGGCCGTGAGCACGGGAGTGGTCCACTGCAATACCTTCTGGGCTCGCTGAGCGCCGGTGAGGGTGGACGAGGATCCGGCATCGGGCTCGGTGACGCCCTCGCCGCCTTCCTGCGCGTTGCGGCTGATGACCCCTCCCAGGAGTCCGGAGGTCAGCGCCGAGGCCCCGGCCAACGCGGTCAGCATGAGTTTGATGGTCGTGTTGGTGCGGCTCTCTTGCTGACCGACGAGGCGCGTCTTGTTTCCGGCGATCAGCCCCAGTCCGCCGATGCCGTGCACGACGACCGCGGCAAGCTGCACGGGCGCCCATTTCGCCCAGCCTCGAGACGAAATGGCGAGTCGCTCGGCCGGCGACTGAGCCGTGGCCGCGCCGCCGTTGAGGCCGACTGCGCCCATAAGAGAGCCGCCGAACCAGGCCGCGAGTCCGAGATCGTGCATGCTGCGTACGAGTGTGTTGCGTTCAGACATAAGGGCCTCACTTCCGTTTGGTCGCGCGGCGAACGTGCCGCACGTGTGCGCTCGACGCTAGGCGCGATCGACGCGCGCGCTTCGGGGACTTGACACACGCACGCGGTCGATGAGGCCTGTCGCACATCGTCGCGCGCAGCACCCTGTCGACGGGAGCCGCGGCGCCTCTTACGAGGCGGGTACCGGTGCCGCCGCAACGACGATCAGCGGGTCCGTATAGCCGGCCTTCTCGAGAGCATCCACGAGCTCGGCACGATACGTTTCCAGATCGCGATCGTCGAACACGGAGATAGATCCGTAGACGTACGCCGCCTGGACATCGAATACTTCGTTGAACTGCACTCCGGGGTCGGCGAGAACATTCAGCCACAGCTGAACCGCGCCGAAGTACCGCTCCGCCCGCGCAGGGTCGTAGCCGCGCCAATCCAGCGTGGCCGACCCCGACGGCATGCCCTCACGACTCGCGCCGCCTTCGTAGACCAGGCTCACATGGATCGGCAAGCTGCCGAGGGGCGAATCCTCTACGACCGGCAGTGCATCCTCGAGAAAGTCACGGGTCTCAGCGAACGACGTCTGGTCGAGGCGGGCAGACACCCAGACTCCCTCGAGGCTTCCCGTGGCACCGACACCGATAGATTCAGGCGCGACATCTCTGAGGCTCTCTGCCAGCTCCTCGGCGGATGCCCGCGCCCTTTCCTCGGCGCTGTCATAACCCTGCGCGCACCCCGACAGCAAGAGAACTGCGACGACGGCGATGGTCGCCAGCCGCCGCCTCACTGGGCCGCTCCGTACAGAGTCACGACGTCACTCTTGAAACCGGTGTTGTAGGTGACGCTCAACGAAGGCTGCAGCACTCCGGAGGAGGCGAGGACCGCCATGATCTCTGCGTTCTGCTGCTCGCTGAGGTCGGCGGTGCCCGTAAGACTGAGCACGGTCGAGTCGGGTTTGAACGTCGCATGCGAATCGGAGATGTATTCCAGTGCGGCGAGGCCGTTCAGAGCGTCACCCCAGCCCGTCGGCAACGCGGGCTGACCCGATCGATTCGACGCCAGCGAGCGACCAAGCGACGCTTCGGTGGTGACACCCTGCATCAAGCTCGGATCGTCGCCCAACGCACCGACCATGGCGTCGAACGACTGGTCGAGGGTCGGCCCGGGCTTGCCTGGCTCACCGGACTGAACGCTGAGAATGCCGCGGCCCGCCTCGTCGAACACGTTGAACCTCACCTGCCTGAACCCGTCGTCGAGCAGACCCGCCCAGACGCGCACATCGCGCTCGAACCGGTCGGGGTCGTCGAAGACAGGGGTGGAGAACTCGGTCTCGACGATGCCGTCACCCGGATATACGGCGATGAGTTCGACTTCGGGCGGTCGGTTGGAGCCCAACCCCTCGAGAACCTCTCGCACCGCGAGCGCCGTCGTCACGATCTCCTGCTCCGAAGCAGCCGGATCGACCTGCACACGGTAGTAGTAGGGCGCGAGGAGAACGCCAGGCACCTCCTCGACCTCGAGCATCGCGTCATAGCGGGCGCTCGCTTGCTGATCCTCGGCGCTGGCACAGCCGACAAGGCCCAATACGACCGCGATGGCGAGCAGTCCTCCGGTTCGTCGCATACGTCGACCCTAGCCAGCGCGCTTCCGCCAATGCGAATCGGGTCTTTGCAGAAAAGAACCCGGAACGCGCCGCACGCCAATAGGGTCATCCCATGGCATCACCCGAGGTAGACCAGATCATCGCCGCCTTTCCCGACTGGCGCGGCGACACGCTCTCGCGCATCCGGGGCCTGATCGTCGAGACCCTGGCCGGTGTGATCGAAGAGGCCAAGTGGAAGAAGCCCACCAACCCGCTCGGCGTCGCCACCTGGAGCCTCGGCGGTGTCATCTGCACCGGCGAGACCTACAAAGACAAGGTCAAACTCACGTTCCCGAAGGGCTCGTCGATCGACGACCCCACAGGGCTGCTCGCCGTGGGTGCGGGCGTGCGGCGCGCCATCGACATCCGCGAGGGCGAAATGCCGGATGCGGATGCGCTGCAGGCCGTGATCCGCGCGGCGGCGGCGCTCAACGCTGCTCCGAAAGGCTGAGCCGGAACACGCTTCTTACGCACGCACCAACATCACGCCGGTCTGGCCGTTCCAGATGCGGTCTTGATCGGGAATGTCGGCACCAGGGTAGTAGTCGGGCAGAACGATCGGTGTGCCGGGCGGATAGTAGGTACCGAACGGCGCTCCGTCGCCGATGAAGTTCGTGCCACCGTCACCGGAGGTGTCGCCGGCATCGACGAGTTGCTCTACGGCGCCGCTGTCGTAGCTCGCGGTCGGGAGGGTGATGGTGACGCACCCGTCGGGAACCCCACTCTCAGGCGTCGGGCACCAGCGACCGTCGGGCCCGGCGCCCGAAGGTCCGGCTTGCGGCTGAGGCTCCGTCACGATGACGGCTCCTTCAACCTCGTCCCACCTGAACGTGGTCTTGGTCAGCACCGGCGACGCCGAAGCACTCTGGGCTGCGAAGGTCAGCGCAACCTCACCGTCCGCGATGCGCTCAGGCTCGGTGGTGCGGTCGACGGCCCGGTCTGCAACCGTCGCATCCGCAATGTACTCGCCACGGTGAAAGAACATCACTGGAGTGATCTCGAACGCGGTGCAGCATGCCTCAGGGCGGAGCACGATCCACGAGAGCTCGGCGCATTCGTCGTAGCCGGCCACATCGCTGTACTCACCCGCAACATCCCACGGCCGGTCGCTGGCGACCTCGCCCGCCCACGTGCTCAGCGCATCCAGCCCGGTGAGGCCGGAGCATTCGGGCGGGGCCGTCGTTTCGGGCTGTGAAGCCGCTGCCGAAGCGGCAGGTGTGGGCTCGCTCGATGCCGAGCAGCCGGTGAGCGCGATCAGCAGTGCGGCGCCGACGGCCGCGCATACAGCGAGAGGGGCCTTAAGTGGGGCGCGCATGGCAGAGCCTCGTGTTCTGTCGTCGAAATGGTGAGCGCCGACAGGTCTGGCCGTTAGGGAGGTTGAGTCACCGGCACTGGCGAAGTGCGCGGGTGAAGCTCCAGTCGCTGCCCGACGGGCATGAATCAAGCCCGTCTAGCTGAATGTTAGCGAAGGTTGCGCCGACCCTATTGCTGCCCCAGGTCGCTGTGCGTGCGCAAACGTTCGCCCTGCCAGGTCGTGCCAGGCGCTTACTTTCGCAGGCCGTGCCGCGATGCGCAACCCTCGTCGCCGGCGAATAGCCGAACATCCGGCGGTGGCACATGATGGATTCGTTCACGACGAGGAAGGCGAGCATGCGACGGCGTTCACGGTTGCGATTCAGCCGCGACTTGATGGCGGGGCTGGCTCTGGTCAGCGTGCTGTCCCTGTGCGGATGCGGCCTGACAATCCCTTCCGACCCGTCGGGCACACTCGACGCCGTGCGAGGAGGTGTGCTTCGAGCGGGCGTCTCCCCGAACGCCCCCTTCGTCGACGTCACGGGCGTCGACGCAGAGCCGACAGGCACAGAGCCGACGGGCACGGAGGTCGAGGCGATCGAGGCATTCGCCGACCACCTCGACGCCGACGTCGAGTGGACGATCGGGTCAGAAGAAGAACTGGTGCGTGACCTCGAAGACGACGAGCTCGACCTCGTGGCAGGCGGACTCACCGACGAGACACCCTGGTCAGACAAGGCCGGCGTCACCCGCGCGTACGACGACGTGACCGATGACGACGGAAGCGTGCTGAAGCTGGTGATGCTCGCGCCCATGGGCGAGAACGCATTCATCTCCGAGCTCGAGACGTTTCTCAGCCGCTACAGTCGCGAGCACAGCTCATGAGCCGCGAGACCGTGCGGTTCGGGCACACCGAACTCCCCGAACGCCAGGCCACGATCCTTCGCCGTGCCATCCGGCTCGAATGGATAACCATCGGCTTTCTGGCCGTGACCGTCACGCTCGTCTTTCTCGTACTCGGAAATTCCCAAGCGATGAAGGCCGCCTGGATCGAAGACCTGCTGTCGTTCATTCCGCCGATCGCGTTCCTCGTCGCCGTGCGCGTCAACCGTCGACTCCCCACCCGGCGGCATCCCTACGGCTTTCATCGCTCCGTCGGTGTCGGGCACCTCGTCGCCGCCGTGGCGCTCGCCACCATGGGTAGCTATCTGCTCGTCGATTCGTCGATCGGGCTCATCCGCGCCGAACACCCCACCATCGGCACGATCGAGTTGTTCGGATCCTCGATCTGGCTCGGGTGGCTCATGATCATCGTCATGGCGTGCACGGCTCTGCCGCCCGTGATCATCGGGCGCATCAAGCTGAAACTCGCTGACGAGCTGCACAACAAGGTTCTCTACGCCGACGCCGATATGAACAAGGCCGATTGGATGACCGCGGTCGGCTCAATCGTCGGCGTCACGGGAATCGGTCTCGGCCTCTGGTGGCTCGACGCCGCAGCGGCCATCTTCATCGCCGGCAGCATCCTCTTCGACGGCATCCGAAACCTGCGCGCGGCGCTGGCCGATCTCATGGACGAACGGGCCACCACCTTCGACGACAAGAAGCCCCACCCGATCGCCGAGCAGATCGACGATCACCTCCGCGGGTTACCGTGGGTCGCCGACGCGGGCAGCCGGATGCGGGATGAAGGCCATGTCTTTCACGTCGAGTCGTTCGTCATTCCGAAAGACGACATTGTGCCGACCCTCGATCAGCTCGAATCCGCGCGCCAGGAGTGCATCGACATCGACTGGAAGGTGCAGGACATCGTGCTCGTCCTCACTCGCGATCTGCCGGTCGTCGTCGCGCCGCACTGATAGCACCCGCGTCCATGGGCGCATCCAGAATCGGCACGAGAGCCGACACCACTCTTTCGGTGTGCGCGGTGTCGTCACCGAACCAGCTGTTGCTCGCGAGCACAACGGGGTACGCCTCGGCGAGAAGATCTCGCCCGCCGCGGGTCAAGGTGATGCGCGAGTGTCTGCCGCGACCTCGGTCGGCGCCCCGGTCGATGAGCGCGCGCTCCTGCAATCCGGCGACGAGCGCCGTCATACTCTGGGGCCTGACCCCGACCGCGCGCGCGAGGTCGGCCTGGCTGAGCCCGTCGGCCGCGGCGAGTTGCGCGAGCACACCGAATTCGACGGGCGTCAACCGCAGCGGCGCCAGCTCGATCGCCAACATGCGAGCCAGCTCGCGGGCCGCACGAATGACGGTCCAGGCCGCGATCGCGTCGACATCGTCACGCGTCAGTGAGAACGGAGAAGGCATGCATCGATCGTAGCGACGTATGATCGAGTATCAGCTAACTGATACTGGGAGGTTTTATGGACGGCATAGTTGCAATCACGGGCGTGACCGGTGATGTGGGCGGCAAGACACTGGAGCTGCTCCGCGAAGCAGGTGTTCCCGTTCGCGCCATCGTGCGTCGACGAGAGCAGGCGGCCGCCCTCGCCTCGCGAGGAATCGAGGCCAGGGTCGCCGACCTCGGCGATCGGGCCGCCCTGACCGCCGCCCTCGACGGCGTCGATCAGCTCTTCCTCATCACGGCCGCTACCCGACGGCAGGCCGATCACGGCGCGATCGGCGTGTGGGCCGCCCGGCAGGCCGGGGTACGCGCCATCGTTCAGCTGTCCGGTGGCGATGCTGCTGAGCATTCACCGATGCCGTGGGCAAGCGCGGTCTGGGCCACCGATGCGCTCGTGCGTTCGAGCGGTCTCGCCTGGACGATCCTGCACCCATCTGCATTCATGACCAACCTCGAGACGTCGGCGCCCGCATTCCGCCGCGGGCTCTTCCCGCAGACGATGGGACGGGGACGCATCGGGTGGATCGACACCAATGACATCGCCCGAGTCGCAACCCAGGTCCTTCGTGACGGAATTCACAACGGCGACGAGCCCATCCTGACTGGACCCCAGCTTCTCGACGGCCGTGGGGTGGCCCGAGCATTGTCGACCGGCCTCGGCCGCCGCATCCGGTACGTGCACCTGCCCAGCCGTGTTTTCGCGCTGGTGCTTCGGCTGAGCGGAGTGCCGGCTTGGCAGGCGGAGGGCCTGCGACAGCAGTTCGGCCGCGTCGCCCGCCGGGGATTGGACGGAGTCGACATCCTCACGACAGACGTCGAGCGGATCACCGGGATCCCGGCTCGATCGATGTCAGAGTGGGCGCGTGACCGCCGTGCACTGCTGCTCGAGCAGAGCTGACGCCGGAAGGGCACATGGAGGTGAAGCGCCTCCCCGCCATCGCTGCCTGCTTCGGAGTGCGCGTGCCGACAGTGGTTTCGACGTTTGTCGGGTGGCGGCATCCGGCCCCGCGAGTAACGTCTCGAGAGCGCGCATCTGCTCGCCACTATCTCAGAACGGAGCTCTCGTGAGCCTGCCCAGCGACCCCAACCAAGACGGATTCGAGTTCGCCGGCGAACCGGCCGACGCCGACGCATCAGAAGCGATTCTCAGCGAGCTCGACGACAGTGGCGACGACGCCGCAGAAGACGAGGCATCAACTCTCGATGACGTCGACACCCGCGAGTGAGTCCGGCGGGCGCACCGTTCACGTCAGCCTGCTGCTGCTGTCGTTCGGTTCTGGCGCGGCCGACGCGTTCGCGTTCCTCGCGCTCGGCGGCATCTTCACCGCCAACATGACCGGCAACCTCATCTTGAGCGGCATGTTCTCGAGGCCGGAGTTTCTGCAGACCTTCATCGGTTCCGTCACGGCGATTCTGGCCTTCGCCGCCTTTCTCTACCTCGGCTTCCGGCTGACGAGCGCGCATCGCCAGCCGACGAATTCGCCCCGCGCCACGACCTGGACTCATCTCTTGGTCGGCTCGATCGTGCTGCAGGCGATCGTTGTGCTGGTCTGGGTCTTCGGATGGGCCACGGCCCCGAACGGCCAGATTCTCGCGGTGGCGCTCGCGTCTGCGGCGCTGGCCCTGCAGACAGTCGCGGCCCGGCGCCTCTCGGATCGCTCCGGCGTCACGACCACCTACGTCACCGGCACGCTGACCAGCACGATGGAGTCCCTCGCCGAACGCAGCTCGTCTGGGCAGTTCATCCGGGTCCTCAGCATCCTCATGCTGCCGCTCGGGGCGATCTGCGAAACCGTCGTCATCGCATCCGCGAAGTGGGCCGGGCCGATGCTGCCGTGGGCGGTGGCCATCGCGGCGGCGGCCGCTCTCGTCGTCGCCGGGCGGGTCGTTCGCTCGGCATAGTCAGAGGTTGCTCACTTCGTCGAACCGTCTCGCGACAACAGTGTGAGTGGCCGCCACGAGACCTTCTTTAGCCTGGCGGCATGACGAATCCCCAGCACCGGCCATCTCCGGCCCCGGCTCCGGATGCGCCGAAGCCCGACTATCGCACCTGGTCTGCGGTGTGGATGGTGTTCCTGGGCGGAGCCGTCGGAACCCTCGCCAGGGAGTCGCTCGACCTGATCACTCCGGCGCACAATCTGCCGCACACGACATTCATCATCAACGTGGTCGGCTCGTTCGCTCTCGCGGTGATCTATGCGCTCGTACAGCTGCGAGTCGAGACTCCGCCTACTCAACGCCGTCTCCGACTGCTCCTCGGCACGGGCTTTATGGGCGGCTTCACGACCTACAGTTCCTTCTCTGTCGCCGTCGCGACTGAGTCCGTGAGCGGTTCTGTGCGCGACGCGGCACTTCTCGCCGTCGCCAGCATCGTCATTGCCACCATCGCTGCCGTGACGGGCCGCTGCCTCGTCGAGACCTTCGTCACGCGGCCGCCATCTGGGAGCACCCGATGACCGATTTCTTACCGCTCACCGTGATCGCGATCACCGTCGCCGGTGGGCTCGGGGCCGTCGCTCGCCTCGTTCTCGGCGGAGCCATCCAGCAGGCGGTGCGCACGTCGTTCCCTATCGGCACCGTCGTCATCAACATCAGCGGGTCGTTCTTATTGGGACTCATCATGAGCTCGGCTCTCGCGTCGGCGGGCCCTGCGTGGCTCGCAATAGCGGGCACGGGATTCTGCGGCGGCTTCACGACCTTCAGCACGGCGAGCGTCGACAGCGCCGACCTGCTGCTCAAACACAAATGGATGCCTGCGGCGATCTACGCCGTCGGCACGGCTCTCGCATCGTTCGGGGCGGCGGCGCTGGGGTATTCGATCTGACGAGGGCCACTCTCGATCGACGTCTTTTCGTCAAGCCGGGCGCCCGCTGGTCAGAACCTCGAGCATGACCAGTCAGACTTTCATTGTGGCCTGGTGCCCTCGAAAGGAATTGCTATGAGCATGGAGAGCGCGGCCTGGAGCTCGCTGTACAAGATCTCGTCTGCCAGAGACGGCAAGCACGGCTTCTCCCGTGAGTCCGTGCGGCGCATCCTGACGTTCGCGGTGCCCTACCGGGCCAAGCTCGTGATCTTCATCGCCCTCTCCGTCGTGGGAGCCTTCCTCGCCGTCGCAACGCCGGTGCTCGCCGGCCAGGTGGTCAACGTCATCGTCGCCCGGGGCGCGGTCAACACGATCGTGTGGCTCGCCGTCGTCATCGCCCTCGTGGCCGTGGCCGACGCCGCCGTGTCGCTCGTGACGCGCTGGTACTCGGCACGAATCGGCGAAGGCGTGATCCTCGATCTGCGCACTGCCGTCTTCAACCACGTTCAGAAGATGCCGATCGCGTTCTTCACCCGCACCCGCACCGGCGCCCTCGTGAGCCGCCTCAACAACGACGTGATCGGCGCTCAACAGGCCTTCAGCGGCACGCTCTCCGGGGTGGTCACCAACGTCGTTGCGCTGATCCTCACCCTGATCGTCATGCTCAGCACGTCGTGGCTCGTGACGATCCTGGCCGTGATCATGCTGCCCCTCTTCTTGATTCCTGCACGCCGCATGGGCAGCCGTCTCGCCGCGCTGCGCCGCGAGGCCGCCGACCACAACGCCGCGATGAGCACGCAGATGACCGAGCGCTTCTCGGCTCCCGGCGCCACCCTCGTGAAGCTGTTCGGCCGGCCCGACGACGAGGCCGAGGAGTTTCGCGTGCGCGCCGCCCGGGTGCGAGACATCGGTGTGCGCTCCGCGATGCTGCAGTTCGTCTTCGTCACCGCCCTGACGCTCGTCTCCGCTCTCGCCCTCGCGCTCGTCTACGGGCTCGGAGGCTTCCTCGCCCTCGCCGGCCAGCTCGACACCGGCGACGTGGTCACCCTGGCTCTGCTGCTCACCCGCCTCTACGTACCGCTGACCGGACTCGCGAGCGCCCGGGTCGAGATCATGAGCGCGGTGGTCAGCTTCGAGAGGGTCTTCGAGATTCTGGATCTCGAACCGCTCATCCAGGAGAAGGCCGACGCCGCATCCGTGCCCGACGGTCCGGTGTCTGTCGAGTTCGACGATGTGCGCTTCGCCTACCCGTCTGCCGACAAGGTGTCGCTCGCCTCGCTCGAAGAGGTCTCGACGCTCGACACCCGCGGTGGCGAGGAGGTTCTGCACGGTTTGTCCTTCAGGATCGAGCCGGGCCAGACCGTCGCCCTTGTCGGTACCTCCGGCGCGGGAAAGTCCACGATCGCGCAGCTGCTCTCGCGCCTCTACGACGTCGACAGCGGCGCCGTGCGTCTCGGGGGTACCGACGTGCGCGATGTCACCTTCGCCTCGATGCGGCACACCCTCGGCATGGTGACCCAAGACGGCCACCTCTTCCACGAGACCATCCTCTCTAACCTGCGTCTCGCGAGGCCGGATGCATCCGACGACGACGTGTGGGACGCCGTGCGTCGCGCGCGACTCGAGCCGCTCATCCGGTCGCTGCCCGACCAGCTCGACACCATGGTCGGCGAGCGGGGCTACCGGCTGTCGGGCGGTGAGCGCCAGAGGATGACCATCGCGAGACTCCTGCTCGCCCAGCCACGGGTCGTCATCCTCGACGAGGCCACGGCGGCGCTGGACTCGACCTCGGAGGCTGCCGTGCAGGCGGCCCTCAGCGAGGCGCTCGAGGGACGCACGGCGATGGTGATCGCACACCGCCTCTCCACGATCCGCAGTGCAGACCAGATTCTCGTGATCGAGGATGGCTCGATCGTGGAGCGGGGAACGCACGAGGAGCTGCTGGCTGCAGGCGGGCGGTATGAGGAGCTGCACCGCACCCAGTTCGCGGTGCAGAAGAACGTCGCGGCCGACGAGGACGTTCCGACCGCGCCCTCAGTCGACTGACGGACATAAACGACCCATAGCCGTCTCATAGCGAGCCCATAGCGCTGCCACGAAGACTGACGCCATCGAAACAATCGAACGTCTACTCCGAGAGGCAGTCATGAGCACAATCCCCGAACCCGAACTCACCCCGCACGGGCCGGCCTACGAGGGTCGTCTGCTCGATCGCGCAGACGAAGAGGTCGTCGACCAGGGTGTCGCGTTCGATATGAGAACACTCGTCAGCCGCCGTGTCGTTCTGAGCCTGCTCGGCCTCGGCGCCGGCGCGGTTGCTCTCGCCGCGTGCTCGAGTACCGGCTCCAACTCCGGCAGCTCCTCGAGCACGCCCACCACCGTCACCTCGGGTACGGCGGCATCCACCACGGCCGCATCGGCAGACGTGTCGGGCAGCGAGATCCCCGACGAGACCGCGGGCCCGTACCCCGGCGACGGCTCGAACGGCGCCGATGTGCTCGAGCAGTCGGGCATCGTGCGCAGCGACATCCGCTCGAGCATCGGCAGTGCGACCACCGCCGCCGGCGTGCCGGTAGCCCTGTCACTGACGATCCTCGATATGGCCAACGACAACGCGCCGTTCGCGAACGTCGCCGTCTACGTGTGGCATTGCGATGCCGACGGCAACTATTCGATGTACTCGTCCGGGGTCGAGAACGAGACCTACCTCCGCGGGGTGCAGGTCGCCGACAGCGCCGGAACCGTGACCTTCGCCTCGATCTTCCCCGCCTGCTACAGCGGCCGCTGGCCGCATATCCACTTCGAGGTCTACCCGACGATCGCCGACATCTCAGACTCTGCCAACGCCATCTCGACGTCGCAGGTAGCCCTCCCGCAGGCGGCATGCGAGACGGTCTACGCCCTCGATGGATATAGCGGCTCGACCGCAAACCTCTCGCAGGTCAGCCTCGACTCCGACAACGTCTTCGGCGACGACGGTGGCGCCCTTCAATTGGCAACCGTGACCGGCGACGCCTCCTCCGGCTACCACGTCGCACTCACCGTTCGCGTCGACACCACCACCGCACCCACGGCGGGCGCCGCGCCCAGCGGCGGTGCCGGCGGGGGACCAGGCGGCTCCGGTGCCGGAACACGACCCAGCTAGTCGACACATCCACTCATCACAATAGAAAGAAGGCACCCCATGGGACTGCTGCAGAATCTCACCGGATGGCACGCGCTCATCCTCCTCGCCGTCGTCTTGCTCTTCTTCGGCGCAAGCAAGCTGCCGGCTCTCGCGAAGAGCGTCGGTCAATCGGCACGCATCCTCAAAGCGGAGACCCGCGACGTCGAGTCACCCGCTCCCGCAGACAGGCTCTGAGGGTGCGTGCTTCTCGCGGCGGCAGGCCCGACCGGGGCAGGATGACGCTGATCGAGCATCTGCGGGAAGCACGCACGCGTCTCTTCCGCATCCTGCTCGCGCTGCTCGTCGCGTCTGTCGCCGGCTACTTTCTCAGCGATCAGATCCTGGCTATCCTCCGCACCCCCATCGCCGCACTCGCCGAATCGCGCAACGCCAGCCTGAACTTCGACAGCATCAGCGGCGCTTTCGATCTGAAGTTGCGGATCGCCGTCCTCGCCGGAGCGGCGTTGTCGAGCCCGATCTGGCTGCAGCAGCTCTTCGGATTCTTCCTACCCGGACTCACACGCCGCGAGAAGAAGTACGCTGCGGGTTTCCTCCTCGCGGCCGTTCCGCTGTTCGTGATCGGATGCGCCACGGGTTTTCTCCTCTTCCCTCACGTCGTGGAATTGCTGGCAAGCATCGCCCCTGCCGACGACAGCACCCTGCTCGCGGCCTCGTACTACGTCGACTTCGTGATGAAGCTCGTCATCGCCGTCGGCATCGCCTTCGTGCTGCCCGTCTTCGTGGTCGCGCTGAATGCCGTCGGCGTTCTCGCCGGGGCCACCGTCGTGAAGAGCTGGCGGGTGGTGCTTCTCGGCATCCTGACATTCAGCGCCATCGCGACACCCTCGGCCGACATCGCCACCATGTTTCTCTTGGCAGCCCCCATGACGGCTCTGTTCGCGGCCGCTGCACTGATCGCTGTGTTGCACGACCGTGCCCGGGCGCGACGGACACGTCAGTCGGCGACCGTCGAATCTCTGCCCGATCTCACCTTCGTCAACGCCTGACGCGGGCTGATCCCAAGAACGGAGCATCGCATGCTGGGACTCAGTCTCGACAAGATCATCGTGATCGCTGTAACCGCCGCGATCATCATCGGACCCGAACGCGTGCCTCTCTATGCGCAGAAGTTAGCCGCGCTCGTCGTGTCTCTCCGCGCGTTCGTCGACTCCGCGAAGGCGAGAGCAAGCCAAGAGCTCGGGCCGGACTTCGATCTGGCCGAGTGGAAACGGCTCGACCCCCGACAATACGATCCCCGACGCATCGTGCTCGATGCACTGGCCGACGAGGTCTCGTCGTCATCAAACGAAGGTTTCCAGTCCGCCGCGGCACCGGGCTGGCAGTCAGCGCTGCTCTCCAGAGTGGGCACACGCGATAAGGACGACGCGCCTCGCCCTTCCGGCGACTGACCCGCGAGTCAGGCGCAAAAACTTCGGCCCCGCCTTGAAGACGCTGAGTGCACGCCGCTAAAGCCGCCGTCAGGCATCCGGCACCAAGGCGCCGACCGTACGATCATCTTGCTCAGACGATCGTCTAGTGAGATCGACTGGGCGAAGACCATAATTCACCGCGTCACGATCATTGAACGGAACCCGATGAGCACCACACCCATCCACTGGACTGGCGGCACGCCGACCGAGGCAGTCGACCTGCTGTCGGGCGAGGGCGGCATCGCCGTCGTGGCCACGAAGGTCGGCTACATCATCATGACGAGCGACAAAGAGGGTCTCGAGCGCAAGTTCGACGCCAAGGAGCGCAACCGCAACAAGCCGGGCGTCGTGCTGGTCAGCTCCCTCGAGATGCTGCGCAAGCTGGCCCAGCTCACTCCCGAGATCGACTCGCTCTACGAGCGCTGCTGGAATGAAGACGTGCTGCTGGGATGCATCCTGCCCTGGAGCGAATCGGGCAAGGCGTCGCTGCCCGCCGACGGTTCAGACGAGCTCATGATGGACACCCGGGGCACGTCGTGCTTCGTCATCAAGTTCGGACTACCCGCAGAGAACACGGCCCGCGAGCTCTACGAGAAGCACGGAAAGATCGCCTTCGCCAGCTCGGCGAACCCCTCGGGCAAGGGCAACCGGGGCCTCGTCGAGGGAATCGGCGAGCGCATCTTCGAGGCTGCCGACGTGATCATCGAGGCCGACGACTACGTCGCGTCGATCCAGCCCGACAAGGATGCCGACAGCCGCTACGAGCAGGGCGTCATGGTCTCGATGGTCGATGTGTTCGGCACCCTCGTGCCCGAGCAGGACGGTCAGCGATCGATCACACCCGCACCGACGCTCATCCGCAAGGGACTGGCGGTCGATCGCATCATGTCGCTGCTGGCCGACACATTCTCGAGCTGGGACTACCGCCAGGGCGAGTACTACTGACCCCGGCTCGAAAACGAGGTGCCGGCCGGGTGCGCGCCTGGTCGGCACCTCACGTTTCTCGCCCAGTTCATCCTTGGCTATTGACGTTAGCTAAATAGGAATGCATACTAGCCACATGACAACTTCCTCCTCGACTCGTTACATCGTCCGGCCCGAAGGCCGCATCGCTTACGACGTGCAGGGCACCGGCCCTCTCGTCGTCCTGGTTCCCGGAATGGGCGATCTTCGCGCCGCCTACCGTTACCTGGCTCCCGAGCTTGTCGCCGCGGGCTACACCGTCGCCACCACCGACCTCCGGGGCCACGGCGACAGCGACAGCACCTTCTCGTCGTACGGCGACTCTGCGACCGCCGGCGACATCGAAGCTCTGATCGTCGAACTGGGCGGAAAGGCCGTCATCGGCGGCAACTCGCTCGCAGCCGGCGCGGCCGTCATCGTCGCCGCCGCGCACCCGGAGAAGGTCTCCGGACTCGTGCTGCTCGGCCCGTTCGTGCGGAATCCTCAAGCATCGGCGTTCCAGATCTGGTTGTTCCGCGCGATGATGGCGCCGCTCTGGGTGACCACGATGTGGAAGGCCTACATGCCCACGCTCTACAAGGGCACGAAGCCCGCCGACTTCGAGCAGTACCGCGACACGGTGATCGCGAGCCTCAAACGCCCCGGCTACGGCAAGGCGTTCTCGCTCACGACCAATCAGACCGACCACGACCCCGCCGAAGCGAGCCTCGCGCACGTGTCGGCACCCGCGATCGTCATCATGGGCGAGACCGATCCCGACTTCAAGGACCCCGTCGGTGAGGCCACCTGGATCGGGGCGAAGCTGAAGGCCGAGGTCGTCATGGTTCCCGACGCGGGCCACTACCCCCAGTCGCAGCGGCCCGACATCACCACGCCCGCTGTCCTGGGCTTCCTCGCCACGGTGACCGCCGTTGCCTAGGGCGGGCCTCACCCGCGACGGCGTCGTCGAGACGGCCGCGGTCATGGCGGATGAGGTGGGGCTCAACTCGCTGACCCTCGCCGCCCTGGCCGAACGACTCGGCGTCAAGCAACCCTCGCTCTACAAGCACCTCGATTCGCTGGCGGGCCTGCACCGGAGCGTCTCTCTGCTCGCCAAGCGCGAGCTCGGAGAGGCGATCTCGCGGGCGGCGGTCGGCCGATCCGGCTCCGACGCGATCTTCGCGATGTCGCACGCCTACCGCAACTGGGCGATCCTGCACCCGGGCCGCTACGACGTCACGCAGATTCCGGCAGCCCCGGGAGACGTCGAAGACGAGAACACGATGATGTCCGCCGTGCAGGTCATCGCCGATGTGCTCACCGCATACCGACTCGACGGCGACGATTCGGTGGATGCGATCCGCGCCTTCCGCTCGCTGCTGCACGGCTTCGTCTCTCTCGAGACCACCGGCGGATTCGCCCTCAAGGCAGACATCGATCGCAGCTTCGAACGCTTGATCCACGGCTTCACCGTCGCGCTCGACCACTGGACCGACCCTGTCGAGCACGGTGGCGCGTAGCGCGGGTTCTCCGGGCGCGCCATTACTCAGGAGAAGTGCCCAGAATCGGCAGCATTCGCACTCGGCAGGCCGCTTTTTCCTGAGTTAGAGCGCCACCACAGGGATGCCGACCCGCGACTCAGCTGTCGCCATCCAGAATGCGCTTGCCTCGGCGCAGAGCGGTCACGACCAGCACCAGTCCGAGCGCAGCCTGCACCGCGCCGATCACGAGCCACGACGTGACCGGCTCGACCTGGTGCAGGAACGCCACGGCGAGATAATTGCCCACGTGGAACCCGCCGTGAACGCCGACGGCCGCCCACAGCGAACCAGTCCACAGCAGCAGGCCCACAGCGAGCAACGCGAAGCCGAACGGCAGTGCGAGGTAGATCACCTGCTCCCCCACCGACTGCTGCCCGCCGCTCGACACGAGGTGGATCACCGTGAATGCGAGTGTCGTCACGATGACCGCGAGCACCGGGCGCTCACGCAGTCGCCACAGCAGCATGCCGCGGAACAGCAGCTCTTCGGGAATGCCCTGCTGCACGAATGCGAGACCCAGGTAATAGGCGATCAGCAGCGCAATCAGCAGCGGCGTAGCCTCCTGGCCGCCGGGCAACTGCGGGTCGTCGAGCACCGGTCCGGTCGCCGGCAGCAACGCGATCACCGCGAACGCGCTCCCCGCCGCTATCGCGACTCCGAGAAGCAGCCACAGAATCGAACGCCTGCCCCAGCGCCACCCGGCGGCGCGAATCGGCGTGCGCTCGACCCACCGCATCCAGAGCCACACGCAGAGCACCACGATGCACAGCACGATCGCCTGCAGAACGAACCCCAGCGCGAAGACCCACGGCGATGAGCCTTCGACGATCTCGGTCGTTCCGGGTATGAGCAGAAGCACGGCGGGCAACAGCCCGGCAATGAAGTTCGCGCTCAGCAGGATGCCGATGGCCACCACGACGCGCACGGCTATGCCGAGCGGGCCGACGCCGAGTCGTGGAGACCCGGGCGACGACGCGGGCGAGGTGGGCGCGGCAGGTGAGGTGGATGCGAGGGGTGCGGTGGTCATATTCAGCACGCTACGGAGCCGCCAGGCATCCGGCCCGCCCCTGGGGTCACGACGAAACGTGACTGCGGTCACGTGCGGACGGCCCGCGCGACTGAATACGCTCGAGGGTATGCCCAGCATTCCGACCCGCCGCGCCCTGCTGCTCGACCTCGCCGCGGCCATCGGGTTGGGCGGGCCGGCGCTCATGGTGCTCGACTCCTTCGACAGCAGGCCCGGCGAGGCCACGATCTCGGTCGTGCTGCTGCTGATCGCCGCCATTGTGATCTGGGTGCTGTGGCGCCGCTCCGGGCAGAGGTCACGCACCGCTGCGATCGCCTTCGTGATCGTCGCCACGGCGACCCTGATGCTCGGCAACGGCGTTCTCTATTACGGCATAATCTGGGCGGCCTGTCTTATGCTCGGCGTCACCTTCGCGAGGGGCGCCGTCGTGTGGGGCTACGCCGCGGCACTGGTGACGTTGTCCGTGGCGCTGCATCTCTCGTCCGGCAGCTCGATCGAACTCCTGGTGGCCGAAGCGATCGGCGCCGCGTTTTTCACCGGCATCGCTGCCGCGGTCGCGGTCATCTTGCGAGACAGCTTCAGCGTGGGCGAGGCCCTGCGCGGTGCACTCGAGCAGCTGGATGCGGCCAACGCCGAGCTGCGGGGGCGCCTCGACACCGACCGCGACCTGGTTCTCGCCGAGGAGCGCGAACGCACCGCGCGCGAGCTGCACGACGGCCTCGGCCACCGCCTCACCGCCATCGGCCTCTCGCTCGACTACGCCGCTCGTGTCGACGACTCGGATGCCGGGCGCGACGAGCTGCGCCGCGCCCGCGAGCTGGTCAGCGAGTCTCTGGATGCGATGCGCCGGCTCGTGCGCGCGATGCACCCGGTCGAGCTCAGCACGCTGGGCAACGCGGAGGCATTCCGCGCCGTGGCCGAGGCGTTCAGGGGCACGGGCATCGACATCCGCGTGACGATCGAGGGCGACGACTCGGCCCTGAGTCACGAGCGCTCGCTGCTGCTCCTGCGCTTCGTGCAAGAGGGGCTGACCAACGTGGTGCGGCACTCGAACGCGAGCGAGGCGGAGCTGCGGGTGGTCGTCGGTTCCGGCGGCAGCGACGAACTGAGCGACGGCGCCGTGAACGCCGTGCTCGAGGATCGCGGAGGCGCGTCGAGCGCGTCGGCTACCTCGTTCACTCAGGGGTTCGGCCTCCGTTCCCTGAGCGCCCGAGCCGAGGCACTCGGCGGAACGCTCGACGCCACGCCCACTCCGTCCGGATTCCGCCTGTCGCTCGCCCTGCCCGCGCCGGCGCAGGCGTCGGTCGAGACACGACCGCTCGCGGCGCGCGCGACGGCGGGCAGCGAGACAGGCGCCGCGGCGCGCGCCGCCGTCGCGGGCTACGCCACGTGAGCGCCATCCGGGTGCTGATCGTCGACGATCAGGAGCTGTTGCGGCGAGGCCTGCGCATGATCCTCGAGACCGATCCGTCTATCGACGTGGTGGGCGAGGCCGAGAACGGCACCCGCGCCCTCGCACTGATCCCCGAGCTGGCCCCCGATGTCGTGCTCGCCGACGCCCGCATGCCCGTGCTCGACGGGCTCGGACTGGTGAAGCAGTGCGCCGCGTCGCATCCGGGCCTGCCCGTGCTCGTGCTCACGACCTTCGACGACGCGCGCCTGGTGCGTGAGCTGCTCGACGCCGGCGCCGCCGGCTTTCTACTCAAAGACATCTCGACGGATGCGCTCACGGACGCGATCCGCCAGGTTCTGGCCGGCGGCCTCGTTCTCGACCCGCGCGTCGCCCGAGCCGCACTCTCTCCCGCCCAGCCGAGCGATCGGCATCCGGCTCTCACCGAGGCGGAACGCTCCGTCGCCGATCTCGTGGCCCGCGGAATGCCGAATGCCGAGATCGCCGCTCGGCTGCATCTGGCGCACGGAACGGTGAAGAACACGGTGTCAGCGCTGCTGCGCAAGCTCGACGAACCCGACCGCACCGCCTTGGCGCTGCGTCTCGCGCGTGGGGTGGATGCCTGACGGCGGTCCCCTCCGCTGCGATTGACGCCTTCGCTCAGAAGGCGCTGCCGTACTCGATCGCCTGCCGCGCCGCCTCGGCCGGAGAGCCGTGGAAGGCCGGGCCGTGCCCGGGCAGTACCACGGATGCCGGAATCGTCTCGAGCAGTTCGAGTGTCGCGCGCGCCCGGTTCACGTCGCCGTGGAACATCTCGGGCAGCAGCTGCGGCCCCGCCTGCTCGCTCGTCGGGTGCCCGGTGATGAGAGCGTCGCCGGTGACGAGAACGCCGTGTTCGGGGAGGAGGAAGCCCAGATGCCCGCGCGTATGGCCGGGGAGCGGCACGGCTTCGATCGACACTCCCACCACGCTGAGATCGTCGAGGCCGTCGACCGCGATGACCCCCTGCGGGGCCTCGACCTCGAGTCCTCCCGCTTCGACGGCGTGAGTGAGCCACTCCGATACTCCAGGTCTGTCTAGATGCGGTTGCACGTCGGCGAGGCCGACCTGTTCGATGACCTCGCGCTGGATGTTGGGGATCTCGTCTCGCGCCGCGTAGATCGGGCAGCCCGAGAGGCGTGAGACGAACGTGACGTTGCCGATGTGGTCTCCGTGGCCGTGCGTGAGCAGAATGGCGCGCACCTCCTCGACCCCGTAGCCGAGCTCTCGTAGAGCGTCGACGACCGCCTGGCGATCGCCCGGGTATCCGGTGTCGATCAGGATCGGACCGAGAGAGCCCTCGATCACGACCCAGTTGACCGACGGTCCGCGCACGAGGTGCACACCCGTTGCGACGTTGTCGATGTCACTCATCATTCGCCTTTCTGCTCATGCACAGTTCTACCGCCTGCCGGGCCAGAACCGGGCGAGAAGCCAGTCGACCCACACGAGACGTGCAGCCGGCGCCACGAGCACAGCCCAAGCCACCGACGCCAGTGCATCCGTGGGGTAGTGCAGGCCGTCGATGACCACAGAGAGAACGACGACCGCGACGAGCACGCTGCCCACGACCACGCCGGTGCGGAACCAGCGGGTGCCGGCGAGCAAGTAGAGCGCGGCGATCACGAACGCCACCATGAACACGGTGTGCCCGCTCGGGTACGAGGCGTCGACCGGCGCAGGAAGAGTCGGGTGAGCGAGGAGCTGCGCATCCGGGCGAGGCCGATCGACGAGGATCTTCACCAGATCGGAGGGCACCCAGGTGAGCGCGACGACGCCGGCGAAGGCCACGGCCCTGCGCCAATTGCCGCCAGCGAAGCCGATCACCACGGCGATGAGCGCGGTTCCGACAATCGCCGGTCCCGGTCCGATCGCCACGTAGACCGCCGAGGTGAAGACCCCGAGGGCTCCGACGTGAGCGTCGTTGAACGCCTGCGACAGCGACTGATCGATGGCATGGGAGCGCAGCAGGAACCCGAGCAGGGTGAGCACCAGGACGGCGACGATCGCGACGATCAGTGTGCGACGGGGACGCGGGTCGGCCCGGAGAATGTACGAGTGCGCCCCGGGGATCGGGGCGGCGTGCTTCACGGAGGGCATACGGTCCATTCGGTTGTTCGCGGGTGCGGCCCGACGAACACTCGCTCGAGCGGACCGCCGGTCACCGACGCCGTCGTGCGGTCGCGACCAAGAGTAGGCATCCGGCCCACCGGCAAGCTGCGAATGGGCCGTGGGCACAGCAAACGTGGTGCAATGAGTGCAGCCCAACCGCGGAGGAGACCCCCATGACGTTGCCCGACTCTCTGCTCGATCTGCTGCGCAAGCCGAGCCCCTGCTTTCTCTCCACGATCATGGCCGACGGCTCTCCACAGGTCACCGAGACCTGGGTCGATACCGATGGCGAGCACGTGATCATCAACACGGTGGCCGGCTACGTGAAGGTGCGCAACGTCGAGCGCGACCCGCGCGTCGCGGTGGCCATCCAAGACCCCGAGAACCCGTTCCGGTACATCCAGGTGCGCGGCGAGGTGATCTCGATGACCACCGACGGCGGGGTCGAGAGCATTGAGGCCCTGTCACAGAAGTACACGGGTCAGCCCTACCCCTGGTACGGCGGGCGCGACCAGCAGCGTGTGATCCTGACGATCAAGGCGAACAGCGTCAGCGGCCAGGGCTGATCGGGCGATTCAGGCCTCTCTTCAGCGCTCGACTCAGCGCTCGACCAGCGCGAACTGCTCGAGCACGACGAGCGACGAGTCGGTGAGCTCGAAGCCGTCTCCGAGTTCGGCGCGCATGGCCGCCGAGGTCCAGAAACGGGTATGCCCGGCGCGCCAGTCGGCGACCGACTCGTAGCCCTCGCCCTCGGCGATGGCATGCTCCAACGACACGTCCTCGAGAGCGACCACGCGCACGGCGGTCGTCTCGATCACGGCCACCGGTTCTCCGCTCGAGTCGACGACCGCGCCCACGTCGCCCACGAGGGGGAGCGCTTCTTCGCCGACCTCGTATTCGTGCAGCAGCGAGCTGGTCGCCGTCTTGGCTCCGGATCGAATGGCATCGACGAGGCGATCGCGGAGGGGGCCGGGGAAGGCGAATTCGACGACAGGAAGCTGGTCACGCATCCGACCAGCTAAGCAGGTGCCGGCCGACTCGAAAAATCAGCGCCGACGCTCGCTTCTCAGGCGGCGGCCAGCAGCGACCTGACCTCGTCGAGTTCGTGCAGGTCTCCGACGATCGTGGTCGTGGCGGTCGAGGTCTCGACGATGAGGCTGGGCGTGAAGTAGACGCGGTATCGCAGCGCGTAGTCGGGCTGTTGGAGGATGTCGATCACGCGCACGTGCGACGCCTCTGCCAGACCGTCTCCGATGAGCGTGTCGAGCGTGGCTCGCGCCGATCGCGTCGCCGACGACTCTCCTGCCACGAGCAGGGTCAGCTCGGCACTTCTCGGTGTCGACGTCTCGGTCATTCCGGCTCTCCTTCGCCGTCGTTCGCGAGGTTGCCCGACCGACGAGCGGCCACACGAGCCTCGAGCGCCGTGGCGGTTCGCTCCAGCGCGCCGTCTCTCGTCGAGCGCAGCCGATCGAGGTCTCGTCGGCGCAGATCGACCTCGTTGCCGAGGCCGGAGATGCGACCCTCGAGCTCGGCCATCGAGGCGAGGATCTCTGCTTCGCCCCGCTCGTACTCCACGGCGCGCAGCCAGGCGGCGGTGCGGTCCTGCTCTTCTTTCTGGGCACGTGCCGACCCGAGCAGCACATCGCCATCGGCGACGTAGGCCGGGCGCAGCTCGATCCCCTCCGACGTGATCACGAGCTCTCGCACCTGGTTCGTGTGCGCCGTCGCCCTCGACTTGACGATCGTCAGCGCACGGTTCCGTTCGCCGCCGTTCGCGATGTAGGTGAGGTGGATCCAGTTGTCTGCGATCGTCGAGATGTTGCTCTTGGTCGCCTCCTCGTCGAGCGAGGCCGCGCCGTGCAGCAGTGAGGTCAGCAGCACCGTGATGCCGCGCTGACTCAGGCTGGTCAGAAGGTAGCTGAGCGACTCGTCGGCGAACGGATGCCCGGAGCCGGTCAACGCCGAGACGGGGTCGATGACCACCGCGTTGGCGCCCAGCTCGTCGACGGCACGAATGATGCGCAGAGCGGCCTCCTCGGGGGTGCCGCCGGCGGCCGACTCCTCGAGGATGCGCAGATTGCCGCTCTCGAGAGACTCGCGGAACGAATAGCCCACGCTCGCGGTGTGCAGCTCGAGCTGAGCGCGCACCTCGTCGAAGCTCACGTAGAGAACCCGGCCACCGCCCTGCACGACAGCAAGGGAGAACGCTGCGGCGAGGGTGCTCTTCGATGTTCCCGGAGCGCCCGAGAGCAGCGTTCTCGACCCCACGAGATACCCGCCGCCCAGCAGCGGGTCGAGCTCTGTCACGCCGGTAGGCATCCGCTCGTCTGGCCGCGACGCGGCGGCACCCGCCGCGAGCGACCCGGGAGCCAGCCCGCCGGCGATCACGAGCTCGACCCCGTCGTTCGTCATGACCACCGGAACGATGTGGCCGATGTGAGCGGCGCCCCTGTACTTGGTCACCTGCAGGGTGCGCGAGATGGCATTGCCGGTCAGCAGGCGGTCGAGCACCATCACGCAGTCGGTCTGGTAGTCGAGGATCTCGGCCCGCATGCGTGCTCGTTCGTTCTCGACACTCGCCTTCGCCGTGATCAGCACTGTGAGGCCCTGGTTGCGCACCCAGTCGGTCAGACGCAGAAGCTCACGCCGCTCGTCGGCCTCTTCGAGCAGCAGAGAGAGCAGCGAGTTCAGCCCGTCGAGCATCACGATCGTGGCGCCCGAGGCGTCGGTCACGGCGAGCAGCGTGGCGATCAGCCCCTGCATGTCGAATCGGCCGGAGATGTGCAGATCCGTCGGCATTCCGGTCTCGAGCACGATCAGCTCGTCTTCGGCGAAGCCGTTGGCACCCCACGAGAAGCCGGCCATGTCTTCGAGCACGCCGTCGGCGGTCTGTTCGAAGCTGATGAAGACGGCGCGCTCACCTTTACTCACCCTGTGCGCGAGGATCTGCAGCCCGAGCACGGTTTTTCCGGCACCGGCGGCACCGAAAATCGTGATCACGCGCCCCCGCGGCAAGCCACCGCCGGTGATGTGATCGAGGCCGGCGATGCCGGTCTCGAGAACGGATCGTGACTCGTCCTCCTGGTGCTGCGCTTGCTCGTCCATGTCATCCGTTCGTTGATGTCAGGCACGCTTGCCGAGGCCCGGTCTCGCGATCATACCGAGAGAGAGCAAAAGTCAACTCCTGCGCGGCGCGAATTCGTCTGCGTAATGTTGGAGCAATGAGTCCCACGCGTCATCCGGTGCTGTCTGTCGTCTACTCGAGCACCGCCACCACAGCCTTCACCGATTCCGATCTCGCCGCCCTCCTCACCGTGAGCCGGCAGAACAATTCACAGGCCGGCCTGACCGGCATGCTCGTCTCACGGCACGACCGATTCCTGCAGGTTCTCGAGGGGCCAGAGGCCCAGGTCGACCAGCTCATGGCGACGATCGCGCAGGATTCCGGGCACCACAGCGTGCGCGTTCTACTGCGCGAGCCCATCGAGCGCCGCCAGTTCGCCGACTGGACGATGAGCTTCAAGCAGCTCAGCAGCGTCGACGAACACACGGTTCCGGGCTATCGCGCGGCCTTCGACGACCTGGCCGACGAGAGCAACGACGTGAACGTGACCACGGCGGCCGTGCGCGAACTCGTCCGCTGGTTCCAAGACAGGCCGACGCCGACGATGTAGCGACACGGGTCACGCGATGAAGACTGCGGTCAGTCGGGGCGCGTGGCGGTAATCGTGGCCGTGACTCCGGCCGGGGTGAAGTCACCTGCCAAGCGGATGAGCTTGCGATAGGGCTGCCAACCGTACTCGCGTGTCTCGACCTTGCCGTCGGTCTCCACGAAGAGCTCGAAGCCCCGCTCCCCCTTCACCGCGTGCACCCAGGCGAGCACCTCCTCGACCGATTCGGCGCCCGTAACACGTTGCGGGTCGTGCGCGGCAGGGCGTTCCACGTCATCGCCGGTCCAGAAGCAGACCCAGTAGATGGCCGCGTCCTCCGGTTGCGCATCGAAGTACGACTCGTCCCATTCCGCTCGCACCGAGACCTCCCCTTCTCTTTCCGTCGCTCGACGCTAGCGCGAACGGCCAAACGGCAAAGAAGTTGCGCAGTCGGCCTTCGGCGCTTGCTAGGCTGGCCGCAATTACGTGACACGGGGTGCCCATCCGGGCTGAGAACACACCCGTCGAACCTGATCTAGTTCGTACTAGCGAAGGGATGTCGCGCTCATGCGCACGTCAAGACCATTTATCGAATCCACCGTCGATGCCCTCGAGCAGGTGCGGCTCACCAGCCCGCTCGTGCACTGCATCACCAACAGTGTGGTCGTGAACTTCACGGCCAACGCACTCCTCGCCGTCGGGGCCGCGCCCGCGATGGTCGACATCATCGGCGAGGCCGGGCCGTTCGCGACCATCGCGTCCGGCCTGCTGATCAACCTGGGCACCCCGACGCCCGAGCAACGCGGCGCCATGATCGAAGCGCAGGCCGGAGCCGCAGCGGGCGACACCCCATGGGTGCTCGATCCGGTCGCCATCGGATCACTTCCGGTGCGCACACCCCTCGCTTACCGCCTGCGCGATCTGCACCCCACGGTCGTGCGCGGCAACGCCTCCGAGATCATCGCGCTCTCGGGCATGGGCGAGGGCGGGCGCGGCGTCGACGCCCTCGACTCGGTCGAGGCCGCCCTTCCCGCCGCCCGTTCGCTCGCCGAGACCACGTCGGGCGTCGTCGCCGTCTCCGGCGCCGTCGACCTGCTCACCGACGGCACCCGCGTGGTGCGCCTCTCCAACGGCGACCCGCTGCTCACCCGCATCACGGGCGGCGGATGCGCGTTAGGCGCCGTGATGGCCGCATTCCTGGCGGCCCACGACGACCGTCTGGCCGCGACGGTCGCGGCGGTCACCGTCTACACGGTCGCCGCCGAGCTGGCCGCTGAGAAGTCGGCCGGCCCGGGAAGCTTCGGCGTCGCCTTCCTCGACGCGCTGTCCTCCGTCGACGCCGACGACATCGCCGCGCGAGCGAGCATCTCGTGAGCCTCGACTCGTCGCTCGATCTGTCTCTCTATCTCGTGACCGACACGGCCCTCGCGACGGCGGCCGGGCATCCGATTCTCACGGTCGTGCGCGAGGCCGTCGCGGGCGGCGTGACCGTCGTGCAGCTGCGCGAGAAGAACGCCACGGCCCGCGAGTTTCTCGACCTGGTGTGCCGGGTCGCCGACGCGGTTCCCGACGAGGTCGCGGTGATCGTCAACGATCGGGTGGATGTCTTTCTCGCCGCCCGCAGGCTCGGCGCGTCGGTCAGCGGCATGCATCTCGGGCAGTCCGACCTGCCGCCCGCTCTGGCACGCGAGCTCATCGGCCCCGACGCCGTGCTCGGGCTCAGCGCGTCGACCACGGCGCAGCTGCTCGAGGCCGAGAACGATCCCGGCGCGGTCGACTACGTGGGCATCGGGGCGCTGCACGCGACCACGACGAAGACCGACGCGCCCCGGCCTCTGGGGATCGAGGCGTTCGCGGCCCTGGCCGCATCCACTCGCCTGCCGGCCGTCGCCATCGGCGGTATCGGGCGGGCAGACATCGCGCCGCTGCGCCGTGCGGGAGCGGCCGGTGCCGCCGTGGTGTCGGCGATCTGCTCGGCCCCCAGCCCGGGCGACGCCGCACGAGAACTGGCGAGCGAGTGGAGGAACGCCCGATGAGCGCCGATACGACTCCCCTAGCGACCCGAACGCCTGCGACCCGCGCCGTGCCTCGTGTGCTGAGCATCGCGGGCACCGACCCCACCGGCGGCGCTGGGATTCAGGCCGATCTCAAGAGCATCGGGGCGAACGGCGGTTACGGCATGGCGGTGGTGACGGCCCTCGTCGCGCAGAACACGCGCGGGGTGCGCTCGGTGCATGTGCCTCCCGTGACGTTCCTGCGCGAACAGCTGGATGCCGTCAGCGATGACGTCGAGCTCGACGCGGTGAAGATCGGGATGCTCGCCGACGTCGACGTGATCACTGCCGTGCGCGAGTGGCTGGTTCGGGTGGCTCCGCCGATCGTGGTGCTCGACCCCGTGATGGTCGCGACCAGCGGAGACCGACTGCTGCGTGCCGATGCGGAGGGCGCGCTTCGCGAGCTGGCCCGGCTGGCGCACGTCGTCACCCCGAACATCCCCGAGCTGGCGATTCTGGCCGACGAACCGCAGGCGACAAGCTGGCAGCAGACGCTCGATCAGGCCGCGCGGGTATCGACGCGACTCGGCGTGATGGTGCTGGCGAAGGGCGGGCACCTCGAGTGCGACACCGCCCCCGACGCCCTGGTCGACGCGACGGGCGACGAGCTGCTCGTGACCGTCTACGAGGCCTCGCGCATCGAGACGACGAACACACACGGCACCGGATGCTCCCTCTCGTCGGGCCTCGCAACCCGGCTCGTCGGCTCTCTTCAGCCGGCACACGCGGTCGGCGAGGTCAAGCGCTGGATCAGCGAGAGCATCCGGGGCGGCCGCGACCTCGCTGTCGGCGACGGCAACGGGCCGATCCACCACTTCGCGGGAATGTGGCAGCGTGCGGGGCTCGACACCCGCCCCACGCCCGGCGAGGTCCGAGCGGACTGGTGGGAGAGCATCCGCGAGGTGCGCGAACAGATCGATGCGCTGCCGTTCGTGCTGGGCCTCGGCGACGGATCGCTGCGCGACGACGCCTTCCGCGGCTATCTCGCTCAGGATGCGCTCTACCTGCGCGACTACGCACGTGCTCTGGCGACCGCGAGCGCCCTGGCTCCGACCGTCGCAGAGCAGGCGTTCTGGGCCGCGGCCTCGCAGGGGTCGATCACCGCCGAGCTGGAGTTGCACGAGTCGTGGCTCGCCGACGGGGCGTACGACGGAACCGTCGCAGACGACGCGACGAGTGCGTACCTCAATCACCTGCTCGCTCGGTGCGCCGAGGGCAGGTACGACACGCTCATCGCCGCGCTGTTGCCGTGCTTCTGGCTGTATCAAGACATCGGCCTGCGGCTGCTGCCTCGATCGCACGACACCCACCCCTATCGATCGTGGATCGAGACCTACGCCGACGCCGGCATCGCCGAGGTGACCGAGACGGCGGTCGAGTTCGTCACGCAGGCTGCCGCGCGCGCCGAAGAGCGAGGTCGCGAGGCGATGCGAGTGGCGTTCACCCGTTCTGCGGAGCACGAACTGGCGTTCTTCGTCGCGCCACTGCTGTCGTAGCAGCGGAGGCCGGCGTCGCGCGCGCCACAATTCAGGAGAACCGCCTCGAATCGGGCGACTTCGCACGCGGCCGGCCTGTTCTTCCTGAATTAGAGCGCGCGGGCGGCGGCGAGGTCAGTCCGCGTGCCCGCCCACGTGGTGGCGCAGCCCCCAGAGCGCGGCGTTCAGCCGGTCGCGGCTGCCCGTCTTCGACAGAATGCTCTGCACGTGGTACTTCACGGTCGTGACCTCGACGAAGAGCGCCTGGGCGATCTCGGCATTGGAGAGCCCGCGGGTGAGCAGTTCGAGCACGTCGACTTCTCGCTGGGTCAGAAGGTCGAGAGCGGCCTGGGTCGGCGATGGGTCCGAGCGGCGCCGCCCGAACTCGGCGAGCACCTTCTGCGTGATCCGCTGGTCGAGCGTGCCTCCGCCTGCGGCGACCGAATGGATAGCCGCAGCGATCGTGCGCTCGTCGGCTCCCTTCAAGAGAAAACCGGATGCGCCCGCCTCCAGCGCCGCGAAGGTGTCTTCGTCGACATCGAAGGTCGTGAGGATGAGCACGCGCACGGCCCCGCCGTGCGCCGCGACGATCTGGCGGGTTGCCGTGATGCCGTCCATGCGCGGCATCCGCACATCCATGCACACGACATCGGGCAGCAGCTCGCCGGCCAACCGCACCGCCTCTTCGCCGTCGGCCGCTTGGCCGATCACCGTGAGATCGGCCTCGGCGTCGAGCACGACCGCGAGGCCGGCTCTCACGATGGGCTGATCGTCGACGACGAGCACGGTGGTCATTCGCTGTCTCCCTTGATCGCGGGTGCGGGCACGGTGACCGACAACACGAGTGTCGTTCGCCATCCCGAGGCCGTCGGGCCGGCGTCGAGGGTCCCTCCCACCAGCGCGAGTCGTTCGCGCAGGCCCGCCAGTCCGTACCCGCTGTGCGGCACTCCCAACGATGGGGCCGACCCCGGACCGTTCTCGACCACCACGCGCAGGTGGTCGCCAGCCCAGGTCTCTGTCACCGTGACCGGCGCATCCGGAGCGTGCTTGCGCGCGTTCGCCAGCGCCTCCTGAACACCCCGGATGACCACGACTCCGGCGACGGGCCCGATCGTTGCCGGTTCTCCGGTCGTTCGAAACTCGATGGCCATTCCCCGCTCGACAGCATCCCGGATGATTCGGGGCAGGTCCTCGACGACGGGTGCCGGAGCCGGGTCGGCCGACTCATCAGACCGCAGCAACCCCACGGTCAGCCGCAGATGATCGAGCGCCGCCCGCGCATCGGTCTGAAGCGCGTCGAGGTACGTGCGCTGCTGAGAGCGATCGCGTTCGGCGAGCGCGTTCGCGGCCTGCGCGCCGACGATGATGCCGGTGAGGTGATGGGCGGCGATGTCGTGCAGCTCGCGCGCCATCTGAGTGCGCTGCTGCTGCACCGCGTGCCGAGCCGCGGCGGCCTGCTCGCGCTCGGCGAGCTCGGCCCGTTCGCGCAGAGCCTCGACGAGCTGCGCACGGCTGACGGCGGCCTCGGCGAACAGCGCGGGCGTAATCAGCAGCAGTACGGCCCGCGCGACGCCGAACGGAACCAGCCACGCCGTGTCGATCCCGGCATCCGGACCGGCGAGCACCGTCGCCACCACACTCACCACGACGAGGGGCGCGAGCCAGGCCACCGCCCGCGTCCGGCCGAGTTCACGCCGCGCGCCGTAGGCCGCGAGCACGACGCCGAGGCCGCCCGTGCTGTCTCCCGGCGAGGCGACGATCAGGGCACTGTCGACCACGACGACCACGGCCAGAACCACGCCGGGAGCCCGCCTGCTGCCGAGAAGCGCCGCAGCCTGGATCGCCAGAGCGGCGACTCCGAGGGCCAGCGCGCCGGAGGTCGAGGCCTCCGGCAGCGCGAGCAGCAGTGGCACCAGCAGGAGCACCAGAGCGGCCGACAGCAACGGTCTGGCATTTCGGGTGATGAACATCGGCACGGCTGGGTGTCCTTCGAGATGCTGTGGTCACAGGCGCCGGCAGCGGATGCGCGGGCGCCGTCGTCTGTTCAGGGTAGTCGGCGGGTCAGGCGGCGCACAGCGCGTCGTTCATGGCCTGGAAGACGCTGCGATAGCTGTCGGTCAGCGCTTCGTCGTCGGTCGGGTCGACCAGGCTCGAGGGCAGCGTGGTGACCGCAATCGTCACGGCCTCGCCACTGTCGCTCACCGCATTGCGTGTCTCGTAGCCGAAGATGTCGCCTCCGTGACCCCAGGCGACTCCCCCGCAGCTGAGCGGATACGCCTGCACGCCGAGGCCATAGGCCGAGCCGGGCCAGACATCGTCTTCAGCGGGAACCGTCGTGTGCATCTGCTTCAGGGCCTCGGCACTCGTGAGCTCACCATCGAACAGCGCCTGCATAAAGACGTTGAGTTCCTCAGGAGTCGACACCATGCCGCCCGCCGCCCACGTCGCTCCGGGGTCGAGTTCGGTGCTGTCGACGAGCTCGCCCGTCTCGGGATCGGGGTGGTAGCCGAGGGGGTGCTCGCCCGCGATGGAGCGGTCGCCGCCGTGCGGAAGCACCGTCTGAGTCAGGCCGAGCGGCTGCACGATGCGCTCGTCGATCTGGTTCTCCAACGGCTCGCCGGTGACTCGCTCGATGAGAAGTCCAAGCACCACGTAGTTGGTGTTGCTGTACTCCCAGCGCTCGCCGGGAGCGAAGACGGCCGGGTGGGTGAACGCCATGTCGAGGATGTCGCGCGGCGACCAGTACCGGGCAAGGCCGCCCTCGTGGCCGATCACGTCGACGACGTACTCGGGCAGTCCGCTCATGTGCTGCAGCAGCTGACGCACCGAGATCTGCCCGCCATCGATGCCGTCACCCGCCACCAGGCCGGGCAGGTAGCGGTCGATGGGCTCGTCGAGAGAGACCTCGCCCTCATCGACCAACTGCATCACCACCGTGGCGGTGAACATCTTCGTGTTGCTCGCGATGCGCACCTGGCCGTTCGGCTCGGCCGCCCGGCCGCTGTCGAGATCGGCGACCCCGGATGCGATGCTCGCCGTCTCGCCGTCGGCTTCGGTCACCGTGCCCAGTGCGGCCGGGAAGCCGGCCTCGACGAGACCGTCGAGACTGGTCTGCAACTGCTGCGTCGAGGCATCCGGGGCGCTCGTCTTGCCGGTGCCGTCGCTGCCGGTCGTCGCCGTGCAGCCGGCCGCCGAGACGAGCACGAGAGCGGCCGCGGCGGTGGCCAGATAGAACTTCGTGGAACGTGTCGTTTTCATCGTCGATCACTCCTGAGGTCGTGTGGTGTCGACGAACCTCGCCGACACGAACAAGTCCACTGGAAGGGCCCAGCCGGCGCCCCGGGCCGAAGGACAGACCCGCCCCCTCCTCGAGAACGGGATCCGGGCGGCGCGCGGCCCCCGTCGCGGGTGGGGTAGCTTGGCCGGGTGCAATTCACTGCGTTCGAGGGCTACGCGGCCGAGATGGGGATGACCGTCACGGTGACCCCGGAGGCGCAGAACAGCGACTACGAGTCGGGAGTCGCGCAGATCGACGACGAGGCGTGGCACATCCGCACCGCGCGGAACACCCCGACCAAGCCGGGAGCCTTCGTCGCGTTCTGGCAGCGCGACTCAGACGGAACGACGATGCCATTCGGCGGCGACGATCTTTCCTCCGGACTGCTCGTCTTCGTGGAACAGCAGGGCAGACGCGGGGTCTTCAGGTTCACCCGCGAGCACCTCGCCCGACTCGGCATCACCTCCGGTCGCCGGCCGGGAAAGCGCGGCTTCCGGGTGTACCCGATCTGGTGCGCGGAACTGAATTCTCAGGCCATGACGACGCAGCGCGCCCAGGCACCGGCGTTTGGCGAGTACTGAGTTCGCGACGCACTAGATGCGCGGAACGACCCCGTTGCGCGTGCGATGCCGGAGCACCGCGAGCACGGTTCCGAGCACGGGGAGCCCCGCCGCCAAGATCCAGAAGATGACAACGCCCACCACCCACACCGTCTGAGCGATGGCCATGGCGCGCTCGGCATCGCGCACCGTCTCATCGGTTACCGGATCGACGCTGCCGACGGCCCCCTGCTTGACCACGCGGGGCGGGTCGTCGGTGACCACGAGAAAAGACCGCTCGGCCGGGTAGTCCTTCGAGGGCGGGAAGCCCCACTGCTCGCCGCCGGAGAACGTGACGATCTCGTCGGGGCCGCCGTCGGCATCCGGAATCGCGACCTCGTAGTAGCTGGTGGTCTTGGGCAGGCCCGAGGTCGTGCCGACGTTCGACAGGGTTCCCGTAAGCACGATGCTGCGGCCGACCGCGTCGCGTTGGAAATCGAGGCCGTTCGCCGCGGCGTCTTTGTTGACACCGAGCAGGGCGAGAGCGATCGTGCCGGCAATTAGAATCACGACGAAGAGCACCCAGACCGGCCACGAGGGCAACCTGCGGGGTGGCTTGCGAATCGACGGCAGGGGAGGAAGGGCGCTCATGCCTGTGGCTCTCCGGCCACGAAGCGGTGCTCGCGCCACGACGCGACGCCGTCGAGCGCCGCTTCGAGCACCTCGCGGCGACCCGCGTAACGCTGCGGACTCGGTGAGTGGTTGAGCACCATGGGCAGATTGATGATCAGCGAGTCGGATTGAGCTGCGCTCTCTGATGTGCTCGACCGGAGGACCTCGACGACGAGATCGATCGTTCTTCTTTCGCGCACGACGGCGACCCGACCGATCGAACTCCAGCGCAGAACGATCTCGGGTTTCGTCGGGTCGGCACGGCGGTGCAGACCGATTGCTGTTTCGGACACGACGACGACCATCGATGCCACGACGGGCCCGGCCAGACGCCGACCGAGAAGCTGCTGCAGAGCAGCTCGCAGTTCACGGCTGACACCGAACTCCATCACGACGGCTCGAGGAAATTGCGCTCGTATCGCCGCGAAGCGACGCGCCGCCCGGGCTTCGTAGATGAACATAAAAATCACGAGGGGAACGATGACGACGGAACCGATGAAGACATGCGCCGAGAGGGGGTAGTCGGGCGGATCCGCACTGCGAGACGAATTCTCGACGACCCACTCGACAAACACCGACAGAGGCAGAATCAGTGGAATCAGCAGCAGGGACCAGAGGGCGTAGCGCCACCTGAACTGGGTCATCACGCTCCTCGGTCGGGCGGGCCGCTCTCTGCGCGCCCTCCATCGACCCTACCGAGCGGTCGCCCAGCACACGAAAAGGCGGCGTGGCCGCGCTCCGAAGAGGAGCACGACCACGCCGCGAGTCGTTCTAGGAGTGCTGGCTCCTTCTCTTCTTGCGGAGCACCACGGCGCCGGCCCCCAGCATCAGGAGGGTGAGCAGGCCCACGAAGCTCCAATCCGCTCCCGTCGCCGCAAGCTTTCCCCCGTTGCCCGCCGAGCCTGTTCCGGCCGCGTCAGAACCGCCGCCGGGAACCGGGTTCGCGCCCGGGTCGGCCGGTCCACCCGGCTCGCCCGGCTCGCCCGGCTCCCCCGGCTCGGAGCCGGCGAGCTGAACGAACGGAGCCACCGAGATGCTGTCGATGTTCGGCGCATACTGCGACCGCAGCAGCACTCCCGGGAACTGATCCGAGATCAACGTCGTGCCATCGAAGTTCGGCTTCTCCTCCGAGCTGAACGAGATCGTGTTGTCACCCTTCTTCAGCTGCACCTGCACCGTCAGCTCCCAGAAGTTGTTCTGGTGGAACGAGTGCGGGAACGCCACCGTCGACGTGGTGCCGTTGACGTCGAGCGTCGCGGACCGGGCGAGCGGGTCGGGGTTGTAGTGCGTCGCGGGCGACTGCTCCTCATTCGAGTACCGGATGGTGAGGGCGTACGTGCCGTCGGCGTCGACATTCACCTTCGAGAACTCGAGGCTGGAGTCGTTGCCGGGGGCTCCGCCGATGGTGCCGACGGCCTCGCCGCCAGACGCCAGCGAGAGCGCACGAGTCGCGGCAGACCCGGTGAGCGTCGCATCCTCGGCCTCATACTCGCCGTTCGCCGCCGCCTTCGCGGCGCTCGCGCCAGGCTTCGAGACGGCGAGCCGGTCGAGCACCAGGGCTTCGGATGCGCCGGTGACGGTCACCTTGTTGACCCCGCCAGACAGAAACACCGTCGTGTCGGCGCTGTCGGTGAGCGAGCCCACGGCCGTGCCGTTGACCGCGATCGCGCCCTCACCTTCTCCGAATGTCGCGAACGACAGGGTCGAATACGAGTCGTCGGCGGAGTAGACCCAGAAGGTGGAACTGGCGCCGGCAGCGAGCGTCACCGTGCCCGAGCCGGACACGCCGGCGCGGTCGTAGTCGGTGGTTGCATCCGCCGACAGCGTGGCGTTCTCCGCCTCGTAGAGCGAAACGGTGTCGGCCGCCGGGAGCGACAACTCGATCTTGTCGAGGATCGCGTCGCCCTGCGTGCCGCGTGAGCCATCGAGGCTCTTCGCCGAGACCGAGATCGTATGGGCGCCCTTCGTCAGGTCGACCGTCGTGTTGGCGTGATCCCAGACCACCCACTTGTAGCCGAGCGGCAGGAACACCTCCTGTTCGGCTCCGCCGTCTACCGTAACGAACACGTTGACCGGTCCCTGATCGGCGTTGAGGTTGTACGTGTTCAGCGAGCTCGAGAACAGGCTGAGATCGTAGGCGCCGTCGGCCGGTGCCTCGACCGCGAAGTCGAGCTTCACGTCGGAACCCGTGCGAAGCCCGCCGACGTTGTAGTTGCCGGAGGTGTAGAAACCACCCTGGTTGCTGGGCGTCCCCTCGGGTCCGTTGCGGGTCCATCCGGTGCCCGTGTGGGCTGCGTCTTCGGCCTCGTACTTCGTGCGCCACGTCTCGCTCGGCACGGCCGGCGATGTCGTGTCGGTGCCCGGGGTGATGACGATCTCGTAGGCCGAGTCAATGTCGAGCTGCGGAAGGTCGTCACCGAAGCCGAGTCGCACGGCGTCATTGCTCACAGAGGCGTCGTACTCCTTGACCACCTTTGGTTCGCTCGAATCGCCGAGCTGCCCCGTCCAGCGGATCTCTCTGACGAGAACGTGCACGTTCGAGCCGAAGACGTCTTGCGGAACGTCGTCGAAGTACACGGCCTGCTTGCCGGAGGCGCCTCCAATCAGTGCCTGCGCCCGCTTCTTGGCGGTGTCGAGCGTGGCCACGCCCTGCACGGTGTAACTGTCGAGCGACGGCGGCGTCACCGCCACGGTGTCTCCGGTCATCTGCCCGTAGGAGTTGAGGAGCCACCACTGGCCGTTGCCCCGGTTGGACTGAACGGCCGAGTCGCTGAGGTTGCCGTCGATGTTCCAGTACGCGATGTCGCCGTCGACCTTCTTGTCTTCGAGCGCCGAGATCCACTGGATCATCTGCCCGGGAACGGAGGTGTGGTAGTTGAAGGCGTACTCGTTGAGGTTGATCGGCAGCTGCTTGCCCTCGTATGCGGTGCCGGCGAAGAGCTCCGGCTCCCAGGAACGGTAGCGATCGACGTTGCGGCGGATCGCCGACGGGTCGCTCAGCTCGTGCCAGGTGATGACAGCAGGAACGGTGACCGCATCGAGGGTGTGCTGCATGAATCCGCGTACCTGGTCGTACAGAACGCTCGTGTTCGGTCCGGCGATGCGGGCGTCGGGCATCTTGCCCTTGATCAGCGCGTAGACCTCGTCCCAGGCCGAGAAGAACTGGGCAGGGTCGTCGAGCCAGCTCGTGCCGTAGAAGCTCTCGCTGCCGTTGCCGAACATGTTGCCCTCGGGCTCGTTGAAGGGAACGAAGACGATGTTGTCTTGGTACTCGGCGGGCAGCTGCAGCACCTGATCGACCTGCGTGGCGATCTTGGCCTTGAAGTCGGCGAGCTTCTCATCGCCCGTGTCGCCGGGCACCTGGTAGGGGAATCCTCGGTAGATGTCGGTCATGTAGATGTAGACGTCGCCATTCGAGCTGTCGGCCAGAGGCTTCACGATCTCGAGCGCGTCGGCACCCGGATGCTGTGGGCCGTCTTGGGCCTTCGTGGCAACGGTGCGCAATTTGATGCCCTCGAGCAGGTTGTTCGAGGGAACGTCTTGGCCGTAGACGCCGTAGAGCGTTCCCGAGGCGCCGCCCATGAACGCACCGGTGGATGAGCCGAGGTCAACGGTCAATTCGCCGGTTTCGACGACGGTGACGGTGGCGGTGACCTCGGTGTCGGTGCCTGTGACGACGCCCTTGACCGTGAACGTCTTCTTGCGGGTGTCGTAGAGCGTCGGGTCGGACACAGCGTCCCAGGTCACCGGGGCGACACGTTCGACTCCGTCGGAGTAGAGCGCCTGCACCCCGGGGAGCGCGGGAGCCTCGCCGACGGGGGTAGTCGTGTCGACCGTCAGCTGGGTCACCGAGGTCACGGTGGGCACAGCCGGGCCGGCCAGAGAGGCGACCTGCTCGGCGTCGAGGGCTCGGTTGTACACCGTGAAGTCGTCGACGACGCCGTCGTAGTAGGGGTGCACGTTCCAGAGCGCGCGTCCGATGAAGCCGCTGTTCTTCGCCGAATCCGGGCTCAGCGTCGCGCCGATGTCGAGCGAGGCATCTGCCCGCGCGACCTCGAGGCCGTTCAGATACGACACGATCGTCGACCCGTCGAGCACGGTCGTGACGTTGACCCACGTGTCCTTCGCCATCACCGAACTGGAGGCGGCGTTCGCCTGGCCCCCGGTCGAGGTCGGCTTGACCGCCGAGACGGTGGTGTTGTTGCCGTCTCGGAACTTGGGCGTGAAGAACACGGAGTTGTCTTGGCTGGCTCCGAGGCCGTAGAGCCATTGGAAGCCGCCGTCGTAGCCCGACCATTTCGTCCACGCGGAGATCGTCACGGCATCCAGGTCTGTGAACAGACCCTTCGGAACCGTCACGAAGGGCGCCGTCGTCGAATCAGCCGGGCCACCCGTGAGGTCGAGGCCGGTCGTTCCCGGCGAGCGCCCCTCGACGAGCGACTCTGCAGAGAAGTTGGTGATGGCTCCGTCGAGCCCCCGGGCCGACTGGTCGACGACCGTGGAGTCGGTGACGTTCTTCTGCTCGAAGTCGTAGTCGAGGATCAGGGCGTCGTCGGGAATGGGGGCCGCCGTGGGCAGCGCCGCCCCCGGTTGAAGGGCCGCCGGCTGCAGCGCCACTGCAGGCGAACTGGAGAGGCAGGCGAGAGCGAGCGCCGTGACGACGCCACCCGCCAGGAGTGGAGAACGCCGGTGTCGGCGTTGAGGGAATGCGATCGGGGCCACGGGGGAAACCTCTCATCGGTGTCGGTGGCGGCGCCTGAGGGGTGTCCCGGAAGATCCGCTCTCGAGCGAGTCCTTCACGTGTCAGCGCCGTTGCTTACGGGTGTTCGACGTTCATCGAACCGGTTCGATGAGTGTATAGGGCTGTTTTGGGCGGCGCAAGGCTTCCTTGGCGTGGCGCAGAGCATTTTTCGCTGAAGAAGGCTCGGGTTCGACGACAATGAAGGTGCGGATATCGCATCCGGAAGCCGATAACTCATCGAATCGGTTCGACGAACATCTGAGGAGCATCATGGCCACCATCGGAGATGTCGCCCGTGTAGCGGGCGTCTCGCGCAGCACCGTGTCGTACGCGCTGTCAGGCAAGCGTCCGATCTCGGGCGAGACGAATGAGCGCATCCAAGCGGCCATTGCGGAACTCGGTTTCACCATCAACGCCGGCGCTCGTGCGCTGGCCACCTCGCAGACGATGGTGCTGGCCCTCTTCCTGCAGTTCCACGACGATGAGTTCCCCCCGGCAATGCTGCAGTACATCTACGCCATCTCCGAGGCTGCTCGCGAAGAGGGCTACGACCTGCTGATGGTGACCGACTCCGACGGGCCGGGCGCCGTGCGGCGCATCACCTCGTCGAACATGGTCGACGGGGTACTTCTGCTCGACGTCACCCACGATGATCCGCGGCTCGAAGCACTCCGCGGCGCTCGCCAGCCAGGAGCGCTGATCGGGCTGCCCCGCGACATCGATGGCCTCGACGTCTTCGACCTCGACTTCGGCGAGGCGGCCCGACTGCTGATCGACCATCTGCACGAACTCGGTCACAGCGAAGTGGTCCTGCTGACGCCGCCCCGCCATGTCTTCGAACGAGGCGGAGCCTACGCCTGGAGGTTCCGCGACGCCGCCATGGAACGCGCCGCCCGGTACAACATGACGCTCTCCAGCTACTACGGAGAATCGCAGCAGCCGGCCATCGATCGCAGCCTCGACGAGATGCTCGACCACCGAACGACCGCGACGGCCATGATCGTGCACAACGACGCATCCATCGCCGCCCTGCCACGCGTGCTCGCGCGACGCGGAACGCGAGTGCCCGAAGATCTGTCGGTCGTCAGCCTGTTTCCCCGAGAGTTCGGGCGCAGCTTTCAGCTGCCCTTCTCTGCCGTCGAGACGTCGCCCGATGGCCTCGCCCGCGAGGCCGTGCAGCATCTGATCCGCAGAATCGCGGATCCGGACTACGCGGCCTCGGTGGTCAAGTTCATCGACCCCGAACTCACGATCCGGGGCAGCACGGCCGCCCTCTAGCCGAAGAGGATCTGCGCCAGAAGAAGCGGTCCGAGCAGCAGAGCCATGGCGATGATGAAGCCAGACACCGGCGCCCAGCGAAAGCGACGGCTTCCGAGCCGACGGCCCGCCCTGGCGACCCGGGCAGGGGCTGCGACACGGGCATCCGGATGCGCCTGCGGCCCCGACGAATCGAGTGGCGCGAGCGGCCGCAGCACGCGCGCGGCCGCGCCATCCGACGCTCGTGCGCTGGCCGATCGGGCCGAGCCCTCGCCGCCGGGCGCCAGCGTCTGAGTGTCGCGCCAGCGCGCCCACTGACCGAGCTTCTGCTCGAGCGCCGCGACGAGCTCGAGCAGACCGCGCCACTTCTCGCGATCGAGGGTGGCGACCGTGTCGCGGGTCGAGAGCATAAGCCAGTCGTCGGCGATCTCGACGTCGAAGTCGGCGGCGAAGTCGACGAAACGGGCCATGATGTCGGGCGTGAACAGGTAAAGCGCATCGCGTTCGTAGCCCGCAGGGCAGTACAGCGTGAAGGCGGTGTCGAAGTCGCCCTCGAGGCTCAGCCGCTGATCGGGGTCGACGCGGAAGCGCAGGCTCGAACCCTCGGAGCGGAAGTCGTTGGCCGTCGAGTCGAGCACGATGTGCGGCAGGGCCGCGTCGAGCCTGATGCCGATGTAGCCACGGCGCTCGACCGTCTTGCTGAGAGCGCTCGGGTGGTACTTGTGGTCGCCGATCTCGACCCGCCGCGGCTCGTCACGCGTGATCATGTCGTAGGTCATGCGCGTCGTGCCGAGGTCGAACATCATTCCGGGGCGTACGAGGGTGTGCACGACGGGCGTGTAGCTCCAGCCGTTGTCGCGCGCGAAACGATCGAGCCTGTATCGCCGGGTGGTCGGGTCGTTCCGTTTCCACGCGCGCACTCGCAGCACGATCGCGAGCGTGATGGCGACGACCGCGAGAGGGGGATAGACGACGAGAACATAGTCGAGCTTCTGCGGCTGGGTGCTCTGCTGAACGAACGCGAGAACGTTCATAGTCACGAGAACAACCGCGGCGAGCGCGAGGAGGGAGGCCCCGATGCCCACGAAGAAACCCCGCACGACCACGTCGGCCAGGTCGCGATGCGCCGACTCGAGGCCGAAGTCTCTCTGAATCGAGGTCTCGAAGTCGATCGCGGCTTGCCGATCGACCGGCTCGGTGAGGGCGCTGGCGTCGACCGAGATCGTGGCGTTCTGCATGAGTCGAGCCTGCCATGCCCGTTGCGCCCTGGGCGAAGCGAGCCACGCACTGCCGCGTCGACCGATGGACTGGGTTCATGCGACGGGTGCTTGTGCTGGGTGGAACGGGCTGGTTGGGGCGCGAGATCGCGCAGCGAGCGGTGGCGGAGGGCGCAGAGGTCACCTGCCTCGCTCGCGGTGATTCGGGGTCCGTTCCCGATGCTGCGCATCTCGTGCGGAGCGATCGGCTGTCTGCCCACGCATACGACGGTGTTATCGGCGAGTGGGATGACGTGATCGAGCTCTCCCACGATCCACGGTTCGTCGGCCCGGCCCTCGACGCGCTCGCCTCGCGCGTCGCCCATTGGACGCTCGTGTCGAGCGTCTCGGTGTACAGCCGAAACGATGAACCGGATGCCGACGAGTCGGCCGCCGTAGTGGAGCCTCGCGACACCTCGGAGCACGCCGATGCGAAGGTCGCGGCGGAGCGCTCGAGCCTCGAGCACCTCGGCGACCGGCTGCTCGTGGCCCGACCGGGACTCATCGTCGGATCCGGCGACCCAAGCGACCGCTTCGGCTACTGGCCGGCACGCTTCAGCCGCTCAGGCCCCGTGCTCGCCCCCACAACTGCGGATCGGTTCGTGCAGGCGATCGACGTCTCCGACCTCGCCGCGTGGATCGAGCGCGCGGGCCGCGATCGCCTGTCGGGCGCGGTGAATGTCGTCGGCGAGGTGATTCCCCTGGCGGCTTTCCTGCACGCTGCAGCAGAGGTCGCCGGCTACGACGGCGAGGTCGTCGAGCTCTCTGACGAGGCGCTGCTCGCCCACGACGTGCACTACTGGGCCGGGCCCAGGTCGCTTCCCCTGTGGCTTCCGCTCAGCGATGCGGCCTTTGCGCAGCGATCGGGAGCCGCCTACCTGGCCTCAGGGGGCATCCGGCGATCGCTTCACGAGACGCTGTCGCGCGTGCACGCCGACGAACTTGCCCGCGGCATCGACCGCGAGCGCCGGTCGGGGCTCACGGCGGTCGACGAGCGCGCGATTCTGCGCGCAGGCCGCTGAGCGAGTCGCGCCTCGATTTGTGCAGCTTTCAGGCCGCGAGCAGACCTGCGCCGATGTTGGCGACCGCGTGCGACAGCGCACCCGGCACGACGCTGCCCGACCGGTAGCGCAGCCATCCGAGCAGGAGGCCCGCGACGAACTGCACGGGAAGGATCGGCCACAGGGCCGGATCGACAAGGAGCAAGAGCAGGTGCGGAACCAAGAAGATGGCCGCCTGGAGCAGATTGCCGCGAATGAAACCTAGTCTGCGAAGAAGCACGCCGCCGATCAGACCGCGAAAGAGGATCTCTTCGCCTAGCGCCCTGGCTACGACCGCGACGGCTGCCGCCACAGACGTCACGGCCGCCAACGTCACCCCGGGAGCCTGCGTTGCGCCGTCGGGGATTGCCGCGATGGCGAGATAGCCGAGCACTCCAAGGGGAATGAGCAGGGCTGCAGCCCACAGATAGTCGCTGCCTCGGCCCCACGCTGCGCCCAGACGCTCGGCGGCCTCGCGGCGGCCCAGACGCTTCCTGCTGCCCTGGACGATGAAGTAGATCACTGACGGAATGGAGTAGAGGATCAGCTCAACCATGACCACAACCCTAGGGGCGGGCGAGAAGCCGCAGCGCCGCTCTTATTCAGGAGATTCGGCCGAAATCGAGCAGTTCTGCACGCCGAGGTTCGGTTGTTCCTGAATTGCGGCGGCAGCGCGCCCGCCAGCATCAGTAATCGCAACCAACGACCCACACAGCGACAGCACGACAGTTCGCCAGCTGCACGAGACAATCTGAGCTATGGACAAGATCACCCTTCCCGAGGGACTGCAGGCGATCGTCTTCGATGTCGGCGAGACACTGGTCGACGAGTCTCGCGCCTGGTCTCTTCACGCCGCGGAGGTGGGGGTCACGCCCTTCGCACTGATGGGCACATTGGGGGCGCTGATCGAACGAGGAGAAGACCACCGCCGAGTCTGGGACGTGCTCGAGGTCGAGCCGCCCGCTCTCCCTGCGCGAATCGAGCGAGCGGACCTCTACGCCGACGCTGTACCCTGTCTCCTTGCGGCCCGCGCGGCCGGGTTTCTTGTCGGCATCGCGGGCAACCAACCCGTCGGTGCCGTTGCACAGGTGCACGCACTGGGGTTCGAGGCCGACTTCGTCGCATCGTCGACCGAGTGGGGTGTCGCCAAGCCCGCACCCGAGTTCTTCTCTCGAATCGCGCAGCGCGCAGACCGCAATCCCGACGTCATGCTCTATGTCGGCGACCGTCTAGACAACGACATTCTGCCTGCACGCGATGCCGGCATGCACACTGCGTTTCTTCGTCGCGGGCCGTGGGGGTACATCCACGCTCAGCGCGAGGAAGCGCGGCTCGCGGATTTTCGCCTCGACTCGCTCTCGCAGTTGACGGCTGCGCTGAGCTGACGAGCAGACACGACGCGGCAACGCGCGCCCCTCCTCAGTGGTGGTGCTCGACCATCCACTCGGGGAAGGGATCCGGGTAGCTCGCCCACTCCTCCGGCCCCGCCGCCAGCTCCTCCGCCGTGAGCAGACACTCCGACAGCGCCGCCTCGAGCGCCATCTCGTCGAGGTCGGGGCCGAAGAACACGATCTCCTGTCCGATCGGCGAGTCCGAGCTCCAGCTGAGCATCTCGGTCGGCTCGAGATCGAGCACATTGCCAGCGGTCGCCCACGACCCGACCCGGCCGCCGCGCGTCGCCAGCCGCACGAATCCTCGCGAGCGCGCGATGCATCCGACGTTCTCCGGCGTCAGCCGCAGAGTCACGGCCGCGTGCAGGCGACCCGGGTGAAACGGTCGCGGGTCGCGGAACACGAACGTCGAACACCCAGACACCGGATGCGCGGGCGCACCCTCCACGAGCTCCCGCTGCCAGCCCATCGACGCCCCGAGCCGGCGGGCGCGGCCGCGCACCAGCAACCCTGACAGCTGCCTTGCGTGCGCCACGTCGAAGGGCGTCAGCACGAGTGCCGACGGCGCCAGTCGCTCGAGAAGTGCGAGCACGAGCCGCGTGTCTTCTGCGGCAGCCGCGTTGGGAACATCGGTCAGCACGATCATGCTGGCGAACTCGAGGCGAGAGGCCAGGCGCCCGGGCGAGGTGAAGTCGTCGATCTGGTCGGCCGCCTGGCTTGCCCAGCCGAGAAGCTGCTGGCCCACCTCGCGCACGGAGCTCACCGCCACCACGTCGCGAATGCCCACGGGAACGCGCGGCCGACGACCATCGAGCATGTGCTCGAGCACCAGGGCGATCTCGACGATGTCCGCACCCGGCTCCAGCACGACCACGGTGTTGCCCGTGAGGCCGTCGTCGTACTCGGATGCGAGTTGCTCGGCGAGCTCGACGGCGAACGTCGCGTCGTCATCGCCTCCGAGATCGAGTTCGGCGGGCGACTCCGAGGCTGCGCATCCACTGAGGATGGCGGCGATCTGCTCGGCGCGAAGACGATCACTCGACGAGACGAGCGTGACGGCCAGACCGGCGATACGGGAGATCGGGTGGCTGTCGGAGGACTCGTTCATAGTGAGTTACTGTATGTGAGAATCGTTCTCAATAACAAATGGAGGCAGCTGTGAAGGTCCGCAATTCGATCAAGTCAATGAAGAAGATGCCCGGCTCGCAGGTCGTCAGACGGCGCGGCCGCGTGTTCGTGATCAACAAGCTCAACCCTCGCTTCAAAGCCCGCCAGGGGTGAGAAGCGAAAGCTCCTCAGCGGTGAGAAGCGAAAGCTCCTCACGGATGACGAGCCTCGCCCAGCGCGAGGTCGTCTCGTCGATCAGACGTGGTCGACGACGCGGTGCCGTGATGATCGCTGCCCTGGTGAGTGCAGCGATCATCGCAGCGCTGGTCGCGGTGAGCATCGGCCCTGTGCCGATAGCCCCGGCGAGTGTCATCGGCATCATCGGCGACGGAGTCTTCTCGACCGGCCGCGGCGACTGGTCGGACTCCGCCCAACAGATCGTGTGGGGCACCCGGCTGCCGCGTGTGGCGATGGCCCTGGTAGCAGGCGCGGTGCTCGCCGTGTCGGGAGCGATGCTTCAGGCGCTCGTGCGCAACAGCCTCGCCGACCCCTACCTGCTCGGACTCAACTCCGGCGCATCCACCGGCGTCGCCCTCGTCGTTCTCGTGATCGGCGGCGGCAGTGCCCTGCTGTTCTCCGGTGCCGCCCTCGCCGGCGCCATCGGCGCCGTGCTGCTCGTACTGATGCTGGCAGGCGTGGCCAATCGTCGAGGCCCACTACGGCTGGTGTTGGCCGGCCTCGCCGTCGGCTACGCGCTCAATGCCGCCACCAGCTTTCTCGTGTTCTCGAGCGACTCCCCCGAGGCGGCCCGTTCGGTGCTGTTCTGGCTGCTCGGGTCGCTCGCCGCTGTGCAACCGCTCGCCCTCGCGGCCGCCGCCGTCACCGCGGCCGTCGGTATCGGCATCCTGATCGTGATCGCGCCGATGATCGACGCGCTGGCCTCGGGCGACGACTCCGCCCGATCGGCGGGAATCGACCCCGAGCGCACCCGCATCGCCCTGATGGTGGGCGTCTCGGCGATGGTCGGCGTCACCGTAGCCGCGGTCGGCGGTGTCGGCTTCATCGGCCTGGTCGTGCCCCATCTCGCTCGCCGATTGGCGGGCGGCCGTCACCGCGTCGTGCTGCCGATCTCCGCGCTCCTCGGCGCCATCCTGCTTGTCGCCGCCGACACCGTGGCGAGAACCGCCTTCGCTCCTCAAGAGATTCCCGTGGGCGTCATCACCGGAATCATCGGCGCCCCCTTCCTGCTCCTGCTGCTTCGCACATCCTCCTCACCCGCACACACCTCGTAGCCCCCTCTAGAAAGAACCCGATGAACACACCCCTCTTCCGGCGCCTGCCGGCGGCCCTCACCGTCACCGCGCTGACCCTCGCGGCGCTCAGCGCCTGCGCGCCGACCGCATCCGCGACCGACGTCGGCGGATCCACGAGCGACTCCGCCGACGCGCCCATCACCATCGAGAACTGCGGATCGGAGGTCACTCTTGCGGCGCCCGCGAAGCGCATCGTTCTCGTGAACAACGACTCTCTGCCGAACCTCGAGGCGCTCGACGCCGTCGACCGCGTGGTCGCCCTCACCTCGACCGTGCAGCCGGGCCTCTATAAGGACTCCACCTACACGACCCTCGACTCGCTCGACCTGCTCTCGACAGAGAAGAACGCGACCGGCGGATCGATCGTGTCGCAGGAGAGCATCCTCGGAGCCAGGCCGGATCTGGTGATCGCGCCCGAGAACGCGGTCGACCGAGCCGCCCTCGCCGCCAGCGGAATCGCCGTGTACACACCCAGCGCCTACTGCGCGAACCCCGGCCCCGAGCTCAGCCAACCGGCCACCTTCGACCGCGTCTGGAGCGAAGTCCGCACCCTAGGCGCCCTCCTGGGCGAGAGCGATCAGGCCGAGCAGGTCGTCGCCCAGGGCACGGCGAGCCTCGGTTCAGAGGCACCGGATGCCGGAACCGCCGCCGCCCTCTACGTGTCATCCGGCGGGAGCGTTCTCTCGCCCTACGGCGGCCCGAGCATGGTGACGCCGGTCTTTGCGGCCGCGGGGCTGACCAACGTCTACGCCGACTCCCCCGAGCGGGTCTTCGACGCCAACATCGAGGACATCATCTCGCGTGACCCGGCCACCATCGTGCTGCTCTATTCCAGCGGCGAGCCGAAAGACGTCATCGACAGCTTCATGAGCGCTCCCGGGGTGTCCGCCCTGTCGGCGGTGCAGAAGGGACGCGTCGTAGCGCTGCAGTTCCCCTACACCGACCCGCCCAGCATGCTCTCGATCGCCGGACCGCAGCAGGTGCGCGGGCTTCTCTCGACACTGCCGTGATCGAAGCCGAGGCGGTGACCGTACGCATCGGCCGCCGGGTGCTGCTCGATGACGTCTCGTTCACCGCACAGACCGGGGCGGTCACCGGCATCGTCGGGCCGAACGGAAGCGGAAAGACCACCCTGCTGCGCGCCCTCGTTCGCGCCACGCCACTGTCGTCGGGCCGGATCGCTCTGGATGGCAACGACCTCCGCATCCGGCCCCGACGCTGGATCGCGCGCCACGTCGCCGAGGTGGGGCAGCGTAGCGAGCCCGACCCCTCGCTGCGCATCGTCGACGAGGTGTCGCTCGGCGGGCTCGCCGAGCACGGGGTTCTGCGCTCGGGCGGGGCCGCCTTCGACGACAGAGTCGCCGACGCCCTCGAGGCGGTCGAACTGTCGCACCGAGCGTTCGACCGGCTGTCGACCCTCTCAGGCGGAGAGCTGCAGCGGGTGGCGCTGGCGCGAGCGCTCGCCCACGGTGCGAGCCACGTTCTGCTCGACGAACCCACCAACCACCTCGACATCAGGCACCGACTCGAGATCGTCTCGCTTCTGCGGCGCATCGCTCCGACGGTCGTGATCGTCTTGCACGATCTCGACCTCGCGGCCGAGGTGTGCGATCACGTCGTCGTTCTGCATCGCGGACGCGTCGCAGGCGCGGGGCGCCCGGCCGACGTGCTTCTGCCGCCGTTACTCGACGAGGTGTACGACGTGACGACCCACTCGCATCAGGGGCCGGATGGGCGTGCGCGCCTCTCCTTCTCCCTGCCCTCGCCGAATCCCTCCCCTCGAACAAAGGAAACCGCATGACAGACCTCAGCATCCTCGACACCGCACGCTCCCTCGCGGCCCGCTGGGACGCGCAGCAGACCGGCTACATCCGACACCGCGCCGAGCGCTTCGACACCATCGCCCGCGTCGTCGCCGCTGTCTGCTCCGACGTCGCCGAGCCGCGCATCCTCGACCTCGCCGGGGGCACGGGCTCGCTGGCTCTGCACGTTCTCGGTCACGTTCCGAACGGCCGCGCGGTCGTCGCCGACAAAGACCCGGCACTTCTGGCCATCGCCGCCGACCTCGCTGCCGACGATGCTCGCCTGCAGACCGCCGAACTCGACCTCGCCCACGCAGACTGGCCCGAGCATCCGGCCATCGCGGCCGCGCCGTTCGACGCCGTGGTCTCGTCGACCGCGCTGCACTGGTTGAAGCCCGGAACCCTCGCCGATGTCTATCGGGCCCTGCCCGATCTGATGCGCCCGGGCAGCATCGTCTTGAACGGCGACCACCTGTCGTACAGCGCTCGGCACGAGAGCACACTGGCTCGCGTGGCCCTCGCCGACGACGCGGCCATGCAGGAGTCGACATTCGCCGGCGACACCGACACCTGGGACGAGTGGTGGCAGGCCGTCGCCGATGCGCCTCGCTACGCCGACGCCCTCGCGCGACGGTCGGAGGTCTGGGGAGCCGAACTGCACGAGGCGCCGCCGAAGGTCACGCTCGGCTTCCACCTCGAGAGCCTCGCGAGCGCCGGATTCGCCGAGACGGGCACGGTCTGGCAGTACCTCGACGATCACGTGGTCTACGGGGTGCTCGCGCAATGACCTCCCGAAGCGACATGGCTCCCACGTCCAAGCCCCTCGACGCGCTCGTCATCGGCGCCGGCCCGGCCGGAATCGGCACGGCGCTGGCCCTCTCGGCGGTCGACGACCTGCTGGTCGGCGTGGTCGATCGCGGTCAGATCGGTCAGACGTTCCTCGACTGGCCGACGAAGCAGACCTTTCTCACTCCCTCGTTCACGGGCAATGGGTTCGGCGCGACCGACCTCAACGCGGTGCACCCGCGCACGTCGCCTGCGTTCAGCCTGGGCGCCGACTACCTCACCGGGCCGCAGTACGCCAAGTATCTGCGCAGCGTGGTGAAGCACTTTCAGGTGCCGGTGCTGTCGGATACCGAGGTGACCGCGGTGGAGGCGGCCGGCGACGGGTTCACGGTGGCGACCTCGCGAGGACCGGTGTCCGCGCGCACCGTCGTGTGGGCCGGCGGCGAGTTCTCCGATCGCCCCGACGCGCGCCTGTCCGGCATCGGCCTCGCCGATCACTCCGCCACCCCCGAGGCCTGGGAGCCGCGCTCGGGCCGGGTGATCGTGATCGGCGGCTACGAATCCGGTATCGATATCGCCTGCCACCACGTCGAGCACGGCGCGCGGGTCACGGTCGTGGATGCCGGGAGCCCCTGGGATGCCGGCTCGGGCTCCGATCCCTCGTTCCGCCTCGCCCCGCGTTCACGAATGCGTCTCGACGCCGCCGCCGCGACCGGCCGGTTGACCCTGACCACAGCTCACGCGAGCAGCATCAAACGCGACGGCGCCGAGTGGATCGCGAGCCTCGACAACGGCACGCGCATCCGTGCCGACTCTCGCCCGATCGCCGCCACCGGTTTCGGCCCGGGTCTGGGCCCGGTCTCCGAGCTGTTCACGCTGCGCCGCGACGGGTGGCCCGAACTCGACGACGACGATCAGTCCACGATCACCCCCGGCCTCTTCCTGTCGGGTCCGGCGATGCGGCACGGTGCACTGAAGTTCTGCTTCATCTACAAGTTCAGACAGCGCTTCGCCCACGTCGCTCGTGTGATCGGCGAGGCGCAGGGCAAGGACTGCAGCGGCCTCGAGGAATGGCGCACCGCGGGCATGCTCACCGACGATCTGTCGTGCTGTGGAGTGGAGTGCGCGTGCTGACCGCAACGCCTCGCCCCTGGGCTGTGACCGTACTCTTCGTCGCCGCCATCCTCGTCGGCAGCCTGACGGGCGCACTCGCTCCCGCTGCGGGTGGCGCCCTCGCGTCGATGGTGGATCCGTCGATCATGGTGCTGGTCGGGCTGCTCGTGTTCACGCTGCGGCTCGACAGCCTCGCCGCGCTGAAGCGTGCGCCTCGAACGGTGCTGCTCGCACTGGCCTTCAACTTCGCCCTGGTTCCGCTGATCGCGTTCTGTCTGACCTCGCTCCTGCTGCCCGAGCAGGCGCTGCGATTGGGAGTGCTGATCTACTGCCTGTTCCCCTGCACCGACTGGTTCCTCGGCTTCACCCGCATGGCCGGCGGTGACACGACGACGGGGGCGGCGCTCATCCCGATTCAGATGACGCTGCAGCTGGTGCTCTATCCCGTCTGGCTCGGCCTCTTCGGGGGCCAGCAGGTGGGGAGCTCGCCTGTCGAGATCGCTCCGACGCTCGTCACGTGGTTCGCCGTGCCGGCCGGGGTCGCGCTCGGAGCGCGACTGCTGCTGCGGCTGTGCCTCGCTGTCGCGACGCGGGAGCGCATCGTTGCCGCAGCAGACAGGCTGGTTCCCCTCGTGATCGCCGTGGTGATCCTCGGGCTGTTCGGCGGCAACGTCGGAACGATCCTCGCCGACCCGGCCTCGTTCGCGTGGGTGCTGCTGGTCGTCTTCCTCTTCTTCGTCGTCGTCTTCGTGATCGGCGAGGGAGTCGCCCGCCTGTTCGGCCTCGGCTATCCCGCGCGGGCGCTGCTGACCATGACGACCTCTGCTCGCAACGCGCCGCTGATGCTCGCCGTCACGACCGTCGCTCTGCCTGATCAGCCCGTCGTCTACGCGGCGATCATCCTGGGCATGCTCATCGAGTTCCCGCACCTGACGGCTCTGACCCACTTGCTGCGTTGGCAGGAGAAGCAGCGCGAGAGAGCGAGCAGACCGAGCGTCAGCGTGTGAGCAACCACGCCCAGCTACCGCACGGCATGAGCGCACCATGATGGGGTAGCCGAAACGACGGTCGACAGAGCGAGGAGCGAACGCTGAGCACGACACCCGCGTCGCACCCGACACTGCGCGAGTTGACCCGATCGGAGTGGCGCTGGACGCCCACGATCGGCATCGCCGCGGTGCTGCTTCTCGTGGCGATCAGAGTTTTGGCGCCGGCCGAGTGGACGTCGTGGATGACCGATCCGGCGAAAGACTTCGTGACACTCTCGGTGAGCGTCATCATCGAGTCGCTGCCGTTCGTCATCCTCGGGATCCTGCTCTCGGCGATCGTGCAGATCTGGCTGCCCGCGGGCTTTCTTCTGAGGAGATTGCCCAGGAACGCCGTGCTGCGGCGCAGCCTGATCTCTCTGCTCGGCGTGCTCCTGCCGGTCTGCGAGTGCGGCAACGTGCCGCTGACCCGCGGGCTGATCGTCAGTGGCCTCAGCGTCGCCGACTCCATGGCGTTCCTCTTCGCGGCACCGATCATCAACCCGATCACGATCATCACGACGTACCAGGCGTTCGGCTGGAACGACGGCATCCTCATCAGCCGCATCCTCGGCGGCCTGGTCATCGCGAATCTCGTCGGGTTCATCTACAGCGCCCACCCGGCTCCGCAGACCCTGCTCACGCGAGGGTTTCAGGCAGCCTGCGCCGTCGATCCGCACGCCGAGCACGGCACTCGAACGCGCCGCACCCTCATCAGCTTCGGGCGCGAGTCCGGGGCCATGATGCCCGCCCTGATCGTGGGCGCGGGTATCGCAGGGCTCATCCAGGTGGCCGTGTCACGCAACCTGCTGATCACGCTGGGCAGCAATCCCCTGTGGTCTGTGCTCGCACTCATGGCCCTCGCGTTCATCGTGGCCATCTGCTCGAACGTCGACGCGTTCTTCATCCTCTCCTTCGGCTCCACCTTCCTACCCGGGGGCATCGTCGCCTTCCTCATCTTCGGGCCCATGATCGACATCAAGATGCTCGCGCTGATGCGCACGACCTTTACCGTGCGCACTCTGGTGCAGGTGAGCGTGCTCATCGCCGTCTGTGCCGCAGCCATCGGATTGGCGGTGAACCTTGTTTTTTAGTCGCCTCATGACGCGCTGGAAGGGGCTGGCTCTCACCCTGCTCGCGGCGATCGCCACAGTCTGGCTCGGGGTCACGGGCCAGCTCGGTCTGTACATCAACCCGCGCTACTACGTGTTCACCCTGATCATGGCCGGCATCGCGTTCGTGCTCACGATCGGTGCGCTCCTCGTCATTCCGGGGCCGCGCGAAGACGACGAGCACGATCACGTCGGGGCCGATGGGCCGGATGGGCGCGGGCCCGACGCCCACGACGTCGCCGGGGCCGGTCGCCGCCGCCCGTTGCTCGCGTTCGGCGGATCGCTCACCGCGCTCGTCATCGTCGCCGCCGCGGCCGTCGCCCTGCTCGTCGTGCCCCCGAGCTCGCTCACATCGGCGGCGGTCGAACAGCGCAGCCTCAACGGCTCGTCGAACAGCCTCGCGAACGCCGGGCCGCCGCCGGGCACGTCGGACGACACCTCCGCGTACTCGGTCAAGGACTGGGCCGCCCTCATCCGCCAGGGCGCGAGCGCCGACGACCTGAGTGGCCGGACGGCAACCCTGACGGGATTCGTGACTCCCGACGCCGACGATCCAGACAACGTCTTCTTCGTCGCCCGCTTCGTGGTGACGTGCTGCGCGGTCGACGCGCAGCCTGTCGGGGTTCCGGTCTACTCCCCGGGCTGGGCGAGCAGCTACGCCACCGACAGCTGGGTCACGGTGACCGGCGAGTTCGAGGCGAACCCCAGCGTGCTCAGCGCCGCCACGACCGTCGTACGCCCCGACAGCCTCACCGCCGTCGACCAACCCTCCGAGCCCTATGTCTATTGACACCGCCGGCCGCAGGTTCCGCCGGCTGCTCTACGGCAGCATCACGATCGTGTCGGTCGTGGCTGCCGTTCTGGTGGTCGCCAACTTCTCGCACGGGCCAGAGCTGCAGTCGGCTCAGATCAACGTGAACACCGCGGTCGAACGCTCGGGGCAGCGCCTGCTGCTGCAGGCCAACGAGCCTCTCGATCCGTCGGCTGCCGACACCCTCACCGTGAGCCCGGCGGCGGCGACCACCGCAACGGTCGACGGCGACACCATCGATGTGCAATTCACCGGGATCCTCAGCTACAACACCCGCTACACCGTGACCGTGCCCGAGGTCCGCAGCGTCGCGGCCGGTAGCGCGTCCACCATCAGCTACACCTTCACCACGGCGAATCCCACCACCTACTTCTTGTCGCCCGCCACCGGGTCGCCCGGGTCGCAGGTGAGCGATGCCGTTCTGGCCGCACCCGTCGGCGGAGGCGCACCGACACCGGTCTACCAAGCCCCGCGCATCCGGCAGTTCGTGGCGCTCGGCGACACCCTCGTCGTCGATACCGTGAACGACGACGCGACCGATGCGCTCACGATCGTCTCGCTGACCGGCGGCGCTCCCATCGTTGTGAATCTCGCGGGCGCGGGCACCATCACCAGCCTCAAGGCGAACCCGGCAAGCAAACTCTTCGGCTACACGTTCACACCGCAGCAGTCTGCCCACTACGAAGCGCAACCCGACCAGCTCTACGTCTACGACATCACGCGCGGCAACGACTACTCGATCCCCATCACGGGCACCGATTTCGAGGTGCTGACGGCGAAGGACTGGATGTTCATTCCGGGCACCACCTCGCTCGTCGCCCAGACAGAGGGTTCGGACCTGGTGCTGGTCGACACCCTGGGTGAACGAGACGGCACCTCGGGCCCCGCCCCGATCGGGCACGCAGACGAGCTCCTCGGGTTCGTCCCCACCACGAAGACGCTGATCACGGCAGACGCGGGCAGCCGTGTCGCGACCGACTTCGGGCAGACGGCAAATCCGAGCAGCGCATTCCCGACGGTGGCGGGCGACATCGGCTCCGCCGCGGCTGTCGTGAATGCCGGGGGAACCACCCTGCAGATCCAGGACTCGGGCTCTGGACCGGGTACGGCCGTCGCCAAGGTCGACGCGAGCGGCAGCAGCATCATCTTCGCTCTCGACACCCCCGAGTCGGCGGGTCACGCCGTCACGAGCGTCTGTGTCGCACCCAACGGTCTCTACGCCGCGGTCACGACCGACGCACAGCACATCACCTACGTCGACCTCTCGAACGGCACAGCGCTCGGCACCGTCGACGGCCGCGACCCGAACTGGTGCGCGTCGCGCTGACCGGCCCACCGGCTCCGCTCCAATTCAGGAAGAACCGCCCCCGATAGGCGGTTTCGTACACCGTTATACGGCTTTTCCTGAGTTGCAGCGCGGCCCTCGAAGTTGCGCCGAAAAAGGTCTTGATTCCGACTTTCGAGTGGAGTTAATATGTTGCCGTCCGAAGGTGAAAACCCTCGGTATCCAGCACAATTACGCACGCGATATCAGAAAGGGGACTCCTCATCATGGCTATGTTTTTCGATCCTTTCACCGAGTTCGGCCGCCTCACCAGCAGCCTGAGCGGCGGCCAAGCCGGCCCGCGGTTCATGCCCGTCGACCTCTACCGCGAGGGTGATCACTACGTACTCAACGCCGACCTCCCCGGAGTGGATCCGGAGAGTGTCGACATCGACGTCGACGGTCAGCTGCTGACCATCCGCGCTCAACGCACCGCCGACATCCAGAACGGCGTGAAGTGGCTCTCTCAGGAGCGACCGCACGGATCGTACGTGCGACAGTTCAGCGTCGGCGAGGGCATCGACTCGGAGCGCATCACAGCTCACTACGAGAACGGCGTTCTCTCGGTGCTCCTGCCGGTGAGCGAGCGCGCGAAGCCCCGAAAGATCGAGATTCAGGGCGGGGCGCCCCGCGAGCAGGCCGCGCTGCGGAGCTGACGGGGTGGGCCATGTTTCTCGTCGCCTCTATCAAGCCTCGAGACGAACCGGGAACGGCGTCGGTTTCAGCGTCTGACCAGGTTCTCGCCGAGGCCGACGACATCGTCGTGAGCGCACTGTTCGACGACATCGTGCGGCAGCTGGTGACGCCGGTCGACGCCCGTGAGCCTGCGTGGGGCGCACCGTCCGAGCATCCGGATGCGTCGGACGACGGCTCGAGCGTCTGGACCCCCACTCCTCGGGTACACCCGGGCAGGAGCAGGTCTCCGCCTCAGAACTGACTCACCGGCGAAGCGGTGCCAGAACTTCTGGCACCGCTTCATTTTTGTCAGGTATGGCCAGGCGGCGCACGCCCGGCAATACCAGAAATCACATGGCGTGCAATGCCCTCGCCCAATTCGACCATCGGCCTAACCTGATCCCTATGACTGCACGAGACCAGTACACGTTCGGCAACCCGGTCACCCTCTACAACCGGGTCGAGCCTCCCGTTCAGCACCAGCCCGAACCCGGAGTGCAGGCGAAGATGACGCCGGTACCCGATCTGGGCGAGAAGACCTACCGCGGCACCGGCCGCCTCGCGGGTCGCAAGGCACTCATCACCGGCGGAGACTCGGGAATCGGCGGCGCCGTCGCGATCGCTTTCGCTCGCGAGGGCGCCGACGTGGTGATCGTGCACCTGCCCACCGAGCAGGAAGACGCCGATCGCATCGTGGGCCTGATCGACGAGGCCGGCACGAAGGGTCATTCCATCGCTGCCGACATCACCGAGGCAGCCACCTGCCGCGCCATCATCGCCGAGGCCGTGAGCGTGCTCGGCGGACTCGACATCCTGGTGAACAACGCCGGCAAGCAGGTCGCGGTCGACCGCCTCGAAGACCTCAGCGACGAGCAGTTCGAGCAGACCTTCCGCACCAACGTCTTCGCCAACTTCTGGCTCAGCAAAGCCGCCCTCCCTCACCTGCCCGAGGGCGCGACCATCATCAACACCGCATCGCTCGAGGCCTACAAGCCTGCGCCCGACCGCCTCGACTACGCCTCGACCAAAGCCGCGATCAACAACTTCTCGAAGGGTCTGGCTCAGCAGCTGGCCCCGCGCGGCATCCGGGTCAACGTGGTGGCGCCGGGCCCGGTGTGGACCGCGCTGCAGGTGTCGCAGGGCGTCTCCGATGAGCAGATGACGGCCTTCGACGACGAGAGCACCTATCAGCGCGCCGGCCAGCCGGCGGAGCTGGCACCCGCCTTCGTGTTCCTCGCCTCCCCCGAGTCGAGCTACGTCTCGGGCGAGACGCTCAACGTCAACGGGGCGATGGTCACCCCGTGACCGCCCACGACGGCACGATCTTCTTCCTCCCCGGCCTCGGATTCGACGCAGCAGCGGCGGCGCCGCTCGCCGCCGCCCTCCACCGCCTCGCCGACGGCCGCTTTCGGGTCGTGGGCATCGATCTGCCCGGCCACGGCGGGTCTCCGGATGCGCCGGACGGCTCCGTCGCGGCCCTCGCCGACCGCGCGGTCGAGGTCATCGAGGCCGAGTCCGATGGCGGCCCCTTCTTTCTGGCCGCCCACAGCATGGGCGGCAAGGTCGCGGCCCTCGTCGCCGACCGCATCCTGGACGGCGACGCGAACGTCTTCGGCCTCGCCGGCCTGGTACTGCTCGCGCCGTCACCGCGTACCCCGGAGCCCATGTCCGACGACAAGCGCGCAGAGATGCTCTCGTGGGCGGAGAACGGCCTGATCTCCGAGGACCACGCCGTGGATTTCGTCGCCCAGAACGTCGCGACTCCCCTCGACGACGATGACGAGCGCGCGGCCATCGCCCAAGTGCGACTGATGTCGCCCCTCGCCTGGCGCCGCTGGCTCGACGAGGGCAGCACCGAAGACGTGTCGAACGACGTCGGCCCCATCGATCTGCCCGCGGTCGTGCTCGGTGGCGAAGACGACGACGACCTCGGCGCTTCAGCCCAGCCGCGCCTGCTCGACGGCGTCTACCCGCAGGCTCGTTTCGTCTCGCTCGCATCCACCGGGCATCTGCTCCCCTACGAGCGGCCGAACGAGGTGGCCGCCGAGATCGTTCGGCTGTGGGATGCGACGGTGTCCGTGAGCCCGCAACTCACGCCCGAATGGGGCCGGCTGGTCGCCTCCGAACGCACGGCTCCCGAGGCACGCGGGTTCCTCTCGCGTCGGGTGATCGCAGACGACCCGCAGTACACGCCGCGAGCGCTGTCTGCCGATCAGCTCACGATGCTGCGCACGCTGGCCGACCGGCTGGTTCCGCAGCCTGAGTCGCCGCGCATCGACCTGGCCGCGCGCATCGACGACGATCTCGCGATCGGTCGCGGCGACGGATGGCGCAACACCGGCCAGCCGGCAGACGTGGCCGCATACCGGCTGGGGCTCGACGACCTGGCGACGCTGTGGCCCGCCGACGATCGCGCTGAGCAGGATGCCCTCATCGACGGCATCATCTCCGGAGAACTGAACGGGTTCGAGGCCCGGGGAGACTCGGCCTGGAACGGAGCCATGCGCCAGCACTGGCTCGACGACGTGCGCACCGACCTGACCCGCGTGTGGCTGTCGCATCCGGCGTCGATGGCCCGCGTCGGCTACGACGGCTTCGCGACCAGCGGGCCGGCGAGCGGCCCCGCCGGATACATCACCGTCGCCGCCGGCGAGCGCGACCCGTGGGAGCCGGCCGAGCTCGGAACTGTCGCATCCGATGACGACGAAGAGCAGCACGACCACCCGAACACGAACACCACCCGAACCGTCGAGGAGAGCCCCGCGTGGATCTGAGTCGCATGCGCACGTACGACACCGATGAGATCGTCGACGTGGTCGTGGTCGGCACGGGCGCCGGTGGCGGTCCGTTGCTGGCCCGCCTCGCCGAACGCGGCCTGAAGGTCGTGGCCCTCGAAGCCGGCCCGAACACCGACGCCGACGGTTTCACCAACGACGAGATCGAGGCCCCGCGCATCAATTGGATGTCGGAGCGGCTCTCGGGTGGCGACGACCCCACCGCGTTCGGCTCGAACAACAGCGGCTTCGGCGTGGGCGGCGGAACCCTGCACTGGGGCGCCTTCACTCCTCGCCCAGACGCACGCGACCTCCGCCTGCGAACCGAGACGGGATCCGGCGAAGACTGGCCGATCGACCACGACGAGCTCACCCGCTACGTCGTCGAGGTCGAGCGCACCATCGGAGTCTCCGGGCCGACTCCCTACCCCTGGGATCCGGAGCGCGAGTACCTCGAGCCGCCCGTCGATCGCAACGCCGCGGCCGACATGATGGCCGCCGGATGCGCACGGCTCGGCATCCGGGCCACGGATGCGCCGGCGGCCATCCTGAGCCGCGACCGCGACCAGCCGCACTTCGGGAATCGCCGGTCGAGCCAGAACCTGGGCAGCATCCACCAGGGCGAACGCTACGGAACCAAGGCAACGACTGCGAACACGTACCTGCCCGCGGCCGTCGCCGACGGAGCCGAGATCCGCGCCGACGCGATGGTGCACGGCATCGAACTGGATGCGCAGGGTCGCGTCGAGGCCGTCGTCTATCGGCGCGACGGACAGGACTTCCGCCAGCGCTGCGCGAACCTCGTGCTGGCGGGCGGGGGCATCGAGACGCCCCGCCTGCTGCTGAACACGGGCCTCGCCAACTCGAGCGGCCAGGTCGGCCGCAACTTCCTCGCCCACGGCGGCGTGCAGGTCTGGGGCCGCTTCGACGAACAGATCCGCGGCTACCGCGGCTATCCGTCGTCGCTCATCAGTGAAGACTTCGTTCGGCCGGAGGGCGTCGACTTCGTGGGCGGCTACCTACTGCAGAGCCTGGGCGTGATGCCACTCAACTACGCCACGAGCCTCGTGCGCGGCGCTGGTCTGTGGGGCGACGAACTCATGAACGCTCTGGATGCCTGGCGGTATTCAGCGGGGATCGGCATCAACGGCGAGTGCCTCCCGTCTGACGACAACAGGCTCGTACTGTCAGACGAACTCGACGAGTGGGGCGTGCCGCGCGCGGTCGTCTCGTTCACCGCCGGCTCGAACGAGAAGGCCATCGAGGAGCACGCCACGGCGACGATGACGCGCATCCTCGAGGCAGCCGGAGCTCTTGAGACCCGCGTGCTCGCTCGCACCGCGCACACTCTGGGCACGTGCCGCATGAGTGCCGACCCGTCGTCGGGTGTGGTCGATTCCGAGGGGCGCAGCCACGACATCCCGAACATGTGGATCTCGGACAACTCGACGTTCCCGAGCTCGCTGAGCGCGAATCCGTGCCTGGTTCAGCAAGCGCTGGCGCTGCGCACCGCCGACCTCATGCTGCGCTGAGGTCAGTCGGCTTGTCGGAGCGAGCCGAGTAGTAAAAGGAGGGCATCGACGTCATCCTCTGTGGTTCGCCATGACGACACCGAGATGCGGAATGCGCTGCGGCCTTTCCACACCGTCTGACCGAACCAGGTCTCTCCCGAAGCCTGGGCTGCCTCTGTGATCCGCCGGGTCTGATCCGGATCGTCTGTCGAGACAAGCACCTGATTCAGAACGACCCGGTTCAGCACGTCGTAGCCTGCATCGCGTAGCCCCTCGGCCACGCGGTCGGCGAGGTGCATGGTGCGTTCGACCAGATCGGCGACACCCACCCGCCCCAGTGTGCGCAAGGCGGCCCAGACGGGAATGCCGCGGGCGCGCCGCGAGAATTCGAGTGTGCGATTGCGTTGAGCATCAAAAGATGGCGACAGGTAGACCGCATCGGATTTCATCGCCCCGACGAGAGCCTCCGGGTCACGGAGGATGACCATGGCGCTGTCGTAGGGGGTGTTCAGCCATTTGTGACCGTCGACGGTCCACGAGTCGGCCCGTTCGACGCCAGCGGTGAGCTGCCGGTGCTTCGACGCCCGCGCCCAGAGGCCGAAGGCTCCGTCGATATGCACCCAGGCGCCCGCGGCTTCGGCACGGTCGATCAGCTCCGCGAACGGATCGAACTCACCCGAGTTGACCTCGCCGGCCTGCAAAATCAGGATCGTGCTCGCGTCGAGCGCGGGCAGCTGCAACACATCGATGCGCCCGTGGTCGTCGACCGGCACCCACTCCACGTTGTCGAGGCCGAAGCCGAGGAGTCTGAGCGCCTTGACTACGACAGCGTGGGCGAGTTCGCTGGCGACGATTCGCACGTTGGGCGAACCGCCGAGCCCAGCCCTGTCGACGTCCCAGTTCTGGGCCGCGAGGATCGCGCGGCGAGCAGCAGAGAGAGCGATGACGGTTCCAGCCGAGGCGCTGGTAGTGAACCCGACGGCGCTCGATCGGGGCAGATCGAGAATCTCGAGTAGCCAGGCGCCGGCCACCTCCTCGATGGTCGCAGCGGCGGGCGATCCTGCAAAAGACGAGCCACTGTTGTCCCACGCGAGCGCCATCCTGTCGGCGGCGGCGGCTACCGGCAGCGTGGCACCGGTCACGAATCCGAAGTAGCGGCCGCCGTTGCTCTCGACGGCTCCAGCGGAGCCCTTCTCGTCGAGCAATCGAAGAGTGGAGCGAGCGTCGTGGCCTTCGACCGGAAGGGGCTCCCGGAATGCCCGCAACTCATCGACGGCGGCGGAATCAGGAAAGACTCGACGCGATCCGATGCCCTCGATGTACGATCTCGCGCGCCGATCGGCATCGTCGATGAGTTCGAGTTCGTCGAGGCGACCGGGTCGTGTCGGTAGTGAGGCGTCGGAGGTCATCCGATCATGATCTCGTTCCTGTCGAACGGGCACGAGAGCCAATCGAACATTGTGGCCTCCTCGTTCGAGCACCGTCACCGAATCTTCGGCACAGGTCAGCGACGCTGGAGCTGAACGATCTCACTGCCTTTGTAGTCTCGCGTCGTCATCGTGTCACCGTCGATGACCGCAGAGGACATTCCGTGGAACGACGTCGTGACCCCCATGCACGCCTTCAGCGTCGACAGATCGAGCCTGAAGCGAACCTCGTCGTCGACCACGGTGGCGGTGCCGGTGAACTTGTTGCACCCGTCGTCTCCCGTGAGGTTTCCGCTCCCGTCGATCGTCAGCCACGCGGTATCCGGATCTGCGGCCTGCCAGGTGCCTTCGGGGTCGGTTGTCGCCGTGCCGCTCGATGCGGAGCTCGCGCAACCAACGAGGCCGAGCAGTGCGCCACCGCTGATCGCCAGGGCAAGAATCGATGAGGTTCGCATGACGCCATCTGATCAGGTGGCACGGCGAGTTTCAAGTAACTGAGATTAACCTTCGAGGTTTCTTTGCTTTTGCCTTGAGTTCTTAATTACGCTCTCAGAGGCGGGGGTATCTCGGCGGCACGTGCAGCCAGAACCAGATCTATGCCCTCAGCTCTTATCGCATACGGAACTAGGGGTAACACTTGTCCACTTGGAAAAAGAGGGCTGCGTACGTCGCAGTCTGCTCGCTCGCGCTGACGGGCCTCAGCGGAACGTTCGGCACAGCCGCGTTCGCCACCGAGGGCGACGACGTCGCTCCCACGTCGGGCGCACAGTTCGACACGCTCGCACAGTCACTGCTGACTGAAGATGCCGTTCAGGCCGTGGCGACAGACGCCGACGGCAACGTCGTCATCTACACGACCGAGCCCACCGCCGACATCGGCGCCGGCGCGCGCTCCGTTGCAGAAGACAACAGCAACGTGCTCGTCGAGGTCATGGATGCGCCGATCTCCGCGTATTCCACCAACGACGTCGTCGGCGGTGCCGGCTACGCAGGCCTGACAGACCCCAACGCAACGTCGGCCAGCCTCTGCTCCATCGGATTCTCCGCATGGTCGCCTGCCGGTGCCCCCGCCGTCATCTCGGCCGGTCACTGCACCGAAGACGGCACGGCCGTGATCAGCGCCCTGACCCTCCCCTCGGGAGACACTGCTGGCGGAGCCCCTGAGGGTAGCCCCGTCACGTTGACGCAGCCGCTCGGCGAGCTCGCCTTCTCCCAGTACGGCGGCCCGGGCAACACCGCCGGCGAAGAGGGCAAAGCAGACAGCGTCGACATCTCGGTCATCGATGTGACCAACCCGGCGCTCAACACTCTGCCGCAGGTCACCGACTGGACGACCTCGGCCAGCGAAGACCTCTCCACCTCGACCCGCCCGGTTCGTTCCGTCGGTGCAGCCGAGGTAGGCGCTCAGGTCAGCAAGAGCGGTCGCACGACCGGCTTCACCTCCGGACCAGTCGAGTCCGTCGGATGGGCCAACGTCGAAGGCCGCCAGGTCTCCGGATTCCTGTCGATCCTCACCTCGAGCCAGGGCGACTCGGGTGGCTCGATCATCCAGGGTGACCGCGCCGTCGGCGTCGTCTCCGGTGGAACCACCGTCGAGGGCCAGTCCGTCATGTGGGGTGCGAACATCCAGAACGGTCTCGCCCTGACCGGCGGCTACACCGTTGCACTCTTCCTCGATGCACCGGCCGTCACCGAGCAGAGCGCCCCGTACTTCACCGACGCTCCCGTCTCGGGAACCGGTCCTGCGGGCGCCACCCTCACCGTGACGCCGGAGAACGGCACCCCGTTCGACGTCGCGATCGATGCCAACGGAGCCTGGTCCTTCCCCGCACCCGGCACCGAGGGCAACTACAGCTACTCCATCGTCGCGAAGAAGGGCTTCGACACCTCGGCGTCCGCCACCTTCGACATCGCCGTGGTTCTCGCACCGCCCGTCTTCACCGCCCCGCTCGACGGTCAGCTGATCGAGACGTCGCTCAAGGCAGTCACCGGAACCGGCAAGGCCGGCGCGACCGTCACCCTCACCGGCGACGTGACCGGTACCGCTACGGTCGATGGCGCTGGAAACTGGTCGGTTCCCGCCGACCTGTCGTACGGCGCGTACAGCATCACCGCCACCCAGGAAACGCCTGACGTGATCCCCACGCAGAACCGTGAGTTCCAGGCACTGGCCGCGTCCGGCGGCGCCACCGTCGCCTTCCAGGTCGGCCCGGTGGCCCCCGTCATCAGCAGCCCCGCCAACGGCGTGGCCTATGTCGAAGGCAGCGGCCCCACCCAGGTGAGCGGCACCGGCATCAACGGCGCGGTCGTCAGCGTGTCTGTCAACGGCGTCTCGGCCGGCACGGCCACGGTCGCCAACGGCGCATGGGTCCTGTCCCTCGTCGGACAGCTCGCGGCCGGATCGGTGACCATCACCGCCACGCAGGCGATCAACGGCATCACCGGAACCGCAGCGACCTCGACCATCACGATCACCGCGGTCACGGCACCGGCAGGAACCCCGGGTACTCCCGCGGCCCTCGCCAACACGGGTGCGCCCGTGATGCCGCTGCTCGGAGGGGGCCTCGCCCTGCTCCTGGCCGCCGGTGGAATGATGCTCATCGCACGTCGCATCGGTGCCACCCGAACCAACTAGCACGATAAGAAAAGGGGCAGCAGCGACCACCCGGTCGCTGCTGCCCCTTTTCTGCGCGCCGATGACAGGTACGCTGAAACGGCCTTGCCCCCGCACAAAGGAGTCCGCTCGATGTCCATCACCGTGTCCGGCGTCATCGCCCGCTCGAAGGGCTCACCCGTCGAACTGACCACCATCGTCATCCCGGATCCCGGGCCAGGCGAGGCCGTCGTCGACATCGAGACGTGCGGCGTCTGTCACACCGACTACCACTACCGCGAGGGCGGAATCAGCGACGATTTCCCCTTCCTCCTGGGCCATGAGGCCGCCGGCCGGGTCAGCGCCATCGGCGAGGGCGTCACGAACGTGAAGGTCGGCGACTTCGTGGTGCTCAACTGGCGCGCCGTCTGCGGCGAGTGCCGCGCCTGCCTGCGCGCCGAGCCCTGGTACTGCTTCAACACCTTCAACGCCACCCAGAAGATGACCCTCGAAGACGGCACCGAGCTGAGCCCCGCGCTCGGCATCGGCGCCTTCGCCGAGAAGACGCTCGTGCACGCCAAGCAGTGCACGAAGGTGAATCCGGATGCCGATCCCGCCGCCGTGGGCCTGCTCGGCTGCGGCATCATGGCCGGCCTGGGTGCCGCCATGAACACCGGCAATGTGACACGAGGCGACTCCGTCGCGGTCATCGGATGCGGCGGCGTGGGCACCGCAGCCATCGTCGGTTCGCAGCTGGCCGGCGCCAGCACCATCATCGCCATCGATCGCGACGCCAAGAAACTCACCAAGGCGACAGCCCTCGGCGCGACCCATGTGATCGACTCCAGCGAGCTCGACGAGGCCGGAGTCGTGGCGGCCGTGCAGGAACTCACGAACACCTTCGGCGCCGACGTCGTGATCGACGCGGTCGGTCGCCCCGAGACCTGGCGTCAGGCTTTTTACGCCCGCGACCTCGCCGGAACCGTCGTTCTCGTCGGCGTTCCCACTCCCGACATGATGCTCGAGATCCCCCTGCTCGATGTGTTCGGCCGGGGAGGCTCGCTCAAGTCGAGCTGGTACGGCGACTGTCTGCCCGAACGTGATTTCCCCATGCTCACAGATCTCTTTCTGCAGGGCCGACTGCCCCTCGACGAATTCGTGACCGAGCGAATCGGCATCCGCGACATCGAAGAGGCGTTCGCCAGCATGGCGAGCGGCGACGTGCTGCGTTCGGTGGTGGTTCTGTAATGGCTGCCCGCATCGAGAATCTCGTCACGAGCGGCACGTTCAGCCTCGACGGCGGAACCTGGGATGTCGACAACAACGTGTGGATCGTCGGCGACGACCGTGAGTGCGTCGTGATCGACGCCGCCCACGATGCCGACGCCATCCTGGCCGCCGTCGGCGAGCGCACCGTCACCGCGATTCTGTTGACGCACGCCCACAACGACCACATCGACGCCGTCGCGGCGCTGCAGGCCGCGACCGGCGCGCCCGTACTGCTGAACGACGGCGATCGGATGCTCTGGGACGCGGTCTACCCCGACACCGCGCCGAGTTCCGGCCTGGTCGATGGCCAGGCTCTCATTGTCGCGGGCACGGAGCTGCACGTGCTGCACACTCCGGGCCACTCCCCCGGAGCGGTGTGCTTCTACGCCCCGTCACTGGGCACGGTCTTCAGCGGAGACACGCTGTTCAATGGCGGGCCGGGTGCAACGGGCCGCTCGTACAGCGACTTCGGCACGATCATCGAATCGATCACCGCGAAACTGCTGACGCTGCCCGACGAGACCGTCGTGCTCACCGGTCACGGCGACGCGACGACGATCGGCGCCGAGGCCCCGCACCTCGACGAATGGATCGCTCGCGGCCACTGACCCCCTAAGGCTGCGGCTGGGCCCGCCAGCCGCGCTTGTTGGCCCGAACCAGAAGCACGATGCCCTCGATCGGCAGCACGATGAACATCACGATGAACACCACGTGCCACTGCGCCACGAACGCAACGGCCAGCGTGGGCTGATTGGGCACGCTCGGTTGGTTCTGCCCGATCAGGCTCGCCACGAACGACAGCGCGAGCACGATCAACCCGGCGGAGAAGGGCCGCACCCACGCGACGATCTTCTCGCGGCGCGTCCAGGCCTTCGCCATGCCGACCCACACGAGACCGACGAGCGGACCGAGGATCGGCACGACGAAGGTGCCGATGATGAGCACGAGCACGGCGGCGATCGAGAACGCGCGGCCGGGAACGGGTTCTGCCACGGCGGGTGCCGGAGCCGCGGGCGGCTGAGGCATCTCGGCGCGCGCCTCAGCAGCGATGAGCGCGGGGTCGTCCATCTCGGCGATGCGAGCCGACGCCGCTTGATCGTCGAGACCGGCGAGTTCTTCGCGGATGCCCGACACGATCTCGAAGCGAACATCGGGGTCGACTCCTACGAGCGCCGTATCGAGGCGGGCGAGATAGGTCTTGACGGCATTCGAAGTCTGTTCGGTCATGAGCCGCTGTCCTTTCCGACGAGCTGATCCACGGTGGCAGCAAAGGGCGCCCATTGCTGGCGGAACGAGTCGAGCTGCGACTCGCCTTGAGCCGTGAGCCTGTAGTACTTGCGCACCGGGCCGGAGGCCGATGCCTCGTCGTATGCGGTGACGAGCCCCTGACTGCGCAGGCGGGCGAGCATGGGATAGAGAGTTCCGATGCTCGCGATCAGTCCGCTCGCGACGAGTCGCTCCGAGAGCTCCCAGCCGTACATCGCCTGCCGCGAGAGCAATCCGAGCACACAGAACTCGACGACGCCCTTGCGAAGCTGCGTGCCGACGTCCGCTACCATGCATAACACGTTACGTGCGATGCAAGATAGTTGCAAGTGCGTCGCCGAGGCCCAGGTCGCGATACTGGTGGAATGAGATCGCCTGTCGACGCCCCCTGCGTGTGGATCACGACACTCCGCGCCGACGGGTCACCCCATACGACCCCGGTCTGGTTCGTTGCGACAGGCGACACCTTCTGGGTCGCGTCGGCTGCGACGAACGTGAAGGTGCGAAACGCCCTGGCAGATGATCGGGTCTCGCTCGCGATCGACGGGTCCGGAGCCGACCCGCACGTCGCCCAGGGCAACGTTGTCGTCCACCACGACATCGCAGGATTCCCCGACGTCGTCTCACTCTTCATGCAGAAGTACGACGGCTGGAACCTGCTCGACGAGACGGTGGACGGTGCGCGCGTCCTCCTCGAGATCTCGATTGAACGGTGGCTGCTCGGTGGATCGTAAAGACAACACCCATCCCATCTCCGCGCGTCGGGCCGACCTCGAGGGACCGGACAGCGAAGGGGTGGGTCTTCTCGTCGAGGCCTACCTGAGGCAGACCGAGCGAGAGAAGGCTGCGCACCTCGGTGGCGCTCCCGCCGATGCCCCTGTTCCCTCGCGATATCGAGCGGAGATCGACGAGCCGGCGAGAGCCTATGAGGACTCGGTCGTCTATGTCGCCGAGTCGAAGGGTGAACTCCTCGGCGTCGTCGTCGTGAAGACGAACACAGCGACGCGCGAGATCAAGCGGCTATGGGTCGATCCCGGTGCCCGCGGCCGACGCGTCGGCGCCGCCCTGATCGACGCGGCGATCGAGCTCAGAGACCTGCCCGTGCGGCTGACCGTCTGGGATTGGCGCGCCGACGCCATCCAGCTGTATCGCTCGAGGGGCTTCCAGGTGGCGGAGTCGTGCGAAGAGCGGGCGAGACTCGTGTGCATGCAGCTCGAGCCAGAGCGGAGCCTCTAATTGCGACGGATGATCGGGCCTTACTGAACAGATGTCGGAACCCTTGCGCTTTCCCTCGATTGCGCTGTGCAGCGGGGCTACTGTGAAAACGCTCCTCACCTCATCGACGAGCAGAATTCCCACACGCAGTCGTCCCGAGCACGACTTGGTTCGACACGAAAATGGAGGTCAATCATGGCGTTTGTGACCGTAGAAGACGGCACCGAGATCTACTACAAGGACTGGGGATCGAAGGACGCCCAGCCCATCGTGTTCCACCACGGCTGGCCCCTGTCGAGCGATGACTGGGATGCTCAGATGCTGTTCTTCCACTCCAAGGGCTACCGCGTCATCGCGAGTGACCGCCGCGGCCACGGTCGATCCACCGACATCGGCACCGGGCACGACATGGACCACTACGCGAGCGACGTCTCGGCAGTGGTCGAGCACCTCGACCTGAAGAACGCGATCCACATCGGTCACTCCACGGGTGGCGGCCAGGTCGCGCGCTACGTCGCGAAGTTCGGCGAGCCGCAGGGCCGCGTCGCGAAGGCCGTGCTCGTCTCGTCGGTGCCGCCGCTGATGGTGCAGACCGACGCCAACCCCGAGGGCACGCCCATCGCGGTCTTCGACGGATTCCGCGAGGCCCTCGCAGCCAACCGTTCCGAGTTCTACCAGGCCGTCGCATCCGGCCCCTTCTACAGCTTCAACCGCGAGGGCGCGAAGGTGTCGGAGCCGGTGATCGCGAACTGGTGGCGTCAGGGCATGACGGGCAGCGCGCTCGCCCACTACGAAGGCATCAAGGCCTTCTCCGAGACCGACCAGACCGAAGATCTGAAGTCGATCTCGGTTCCCGTTCTCGTCACCCAGGGTGACGACGACCAGGTCGTTCCCTACAAGGATGCTTCGCTGAAGCAGCACGAACTGCTGCAGAACTCGACCCTGAAGGTCTACGAGGGCTACCCCCACGGAATGCTCACGACGCACGCCGACGTGATCAACCCCGACCTGCTCGCGTTCATTCAGCAGTAACGACATCACGCTCGGCGCTCGCGCCGACAGCAGACGGCGCACCCCGGAGAACCCGGGGTGCGCCGTTCGTCATCTCGCCAGAGAGCACGACCAGGCGACCTCGCGACCCAGCTGACCCGTCTCGACGAAGAGGCTCACCTGGTGGGTGTCGGCAAGAGCCGCCGCGAGCTCGTCACGGTCGGCGCCCGTGAAGCCCAGCTTCTGCCAGAACGGTCCGGATCGCCGCGAGAACAACCACGCGCGCTCGACTCCCGCCTGTCGCGCGGCATCCATCGCGAATCGCGCGAGGCGGGAGCCCGACCCGGCCGAACGCTGCTGCGGATCCACCGCAACGCTCCGGATAAGCGCGTGTCGGCCATCCGCGCTGAGCTCGAAACCCGTGCTGCCGACGACCCGGCCGGCTTCATCTCGCTCGACCCACAGGCGCACCCCTGGCGCATCGAGTCCAGCCAGAGTCAGATCGGCCGCCCGCAGAAACTCTCGGATCGGGCCGATGTCAGAGGGGGACACGCGTTCCAGCTGCACGCCTCGATTATGCCCATGCTCGCTGCGGCGAATCGAATCGCGCAGTCGAACCCTCAGCCGCGACGCGCCGACTACGGAATGAGACGCTGCTCGCGAAGATCTCCGAAGATGCGCAAGATCATGGCCCGGGTGTCGACGTACTCATGAAAACCGGCACGTCTCGATTTCGACGCATCAGAGATGACGTCGTAGTCCCACGCGAAGACGAAGTCTCCGAAGGCCCACGACGACACGTCGGAGTATGGGGTGGCGACCAGCCCATGGCGCTCGACCATCGCGTTCCACAACTCCTCTTTGTCGGCCATCACCTCGGTGAGATCCATCTCGAGCGGCGGAGCAACCTCGAGCTCGAAGAACGCCGCAATCTCGGGCCACATCGTCGACCACCGGAAGAGGTCGCCGTTGGTGATATTGAAGGCCTCGTTGCGGGCAGCCGGAGTGGTGGCGGCCCAGACCGTGGCTTTCGCAAGCAGGTCGGCGTCGGTCATCTCGATGAGCGAGGTGTAGGCACCAGGTCTGCCAGGGAACCGCAGCGGAATGCCCAACTCCTTGCTCATCGAGGCGTACACGGCGATCACCATGGCGAGGTTCATCGGATTTCCGAGCCCGATGCCGGCGACGACGGAGGGCCGCAGGGCAGACCACGTCCACGTCGATCCCACCTGGCGACGCTCGAGAAACTGCTGCTGATCGACGTTGAACTCGGGCGGCATGTGCGGCGGATCGGACTCCTTCGCGGGCGTCGCGAAGGGGCCGAGGTGGGCGCCGTAGACCTTGTAGCCCTGCATGAGGCTGATGTGTTCGAGCGCCGGAGCGACAGCCTCGATGGCATCGACGACATTCGTCAGCATGGCCATGTTCGGCGCGACCAGCTCGGCCCATCGAGGGCGGTCTTGATAGGCCGCGTAGAAGACGTGAGTCACGTGCGACAAGCCCCGCAGTGCCACGGCCGTGGCCTCACGGTCGAGCAGATCGACAGCAATATGTCTCACTCGCTCGCGGTCGTCGCCGCCTCGGCGCGAGAGGCCGATGATGTCCCACTCCCCGAGCGCCTCGAGGTGCTCGATCAGATTGCCTCCGATCACCCCGCGCGCTCCGACGACGAGTGCGGTCTTCTGTTCCATTGGTCCTCCATCGTTACATCGCAATTTACCGATCTAAGGTCTACCACAACATCGGTAAACCGCGATATTGCGATATTATGAACGAGTGAAAGAAACGCAGGAGCTCGATCTGGTGGCCGTCTTCAAGGCTCTCGGCCATCCGACGCGACTCGCGATTCTCGGATGGTTGAAGGAGCCGGAGTCGTTTCCACCGCAGGATCAGCCCGCGTCCGAGGTCGGAGTGTGCCTCAAGCACATCCAGGCCAGGGCCGAGGTGTCGCAGTCCACGGCCTCGCAGTTCATGGCCACACTCCAGCGGGCAGGGCTGGTGACCTGCACCCGCATCGGGCAGTGGTCCCACTACAGCCGAAACGAACCGGCCATCGCGGCACTCGGCACGCAGCTGGCGGTCAGCCTGTAGCCCGATCGAACGAGACCAAGACCGGCACGATGGGGGCGGCGAGCTCGATTGCAGCATCGACGGACGAGGGGTCGTAACGCCCTTCGGCATCGAGCAGGTTGATCGAACCGATGGTCGCACCGTCGTGAACGACGGGCACATTGATGATCGCGCCGCAACCGAGCGACTCGATGAGTTCGTGGTCTGCAAAATTCGCTCGCAGGTCCTCCACATCGAAACTGGCCCAGGGCTGCTGCTGCACCACAACACGGTCGTACCAGGGATCGTCGTCGCCCTCCCGAAGCGGCTCTCCTACGCCACCGACCGGATAGCTCGCCGGATCCGTCGAGTACACCCGCGTCATCCGGTTCTCATCGACCTCGATCGTCGAGATCGTCACGAGTCTGGCGCCCGGCGATCGGCGGGCCGCCGCGACCAGATCTCGGAAGGTGTCGTGCGCATCGATCATCGCGGCGTCTGGAAAGCGTTACCAGAAGCAGGCTCAGGGTCGACGACGTTGTCTTGCCGACGGTCAGCGACCGCGGCTGCCACGTTGTTGATAGCCGCGATCAGGGCGCCGAGAAAGATCGTGGCCACGACGAGCAGGGTCTTGCCGGTCGTGCCCAGTCCGCCGTCCATGAGCGCGAAGACGACAACAGCGACTCCGAGACCGTAGGCGGCCCACGACATATTCTTCATCCGGCCACGCTATCCGTGCGCCCAGGAGAAGTCGACCGCGCGTTGGCCACGAATCGCTCGATGAGCGCGTGATCCTTGACACCCGGGCCTGACTCGACGCCGCTCGAGACGTCGACTCCCATCGGTTCGGCTTGGGCGACCGCCTGTGCCACATTCTCCGGATCGAGTCCGCCGGCCAACAGCCAGGGGCCGGAGGGTCGCTGCGTCTGCAATTCCCCGAGATCCCAGCGCTCGCCCGATCCGGCTCTAGGCGAATCGATCAACAACATCTCCTCACCCCACGACTCGAGATGGCTCTCATGCGTCGCCTTGCCGAGCGACGTGGCCCGCCACACGCGCGGAAAGAGCTCCAGCGTGCGCTCGACCTGCAGCCGGTCGAATCCGTGCACCTGAAGCACATCGACGCCGCATCCCTCAGCCGCAGAGGCGGCCGCCTCGGGGCTGAGACCTTTCGTCACCAGCACGGTCGTCGCTCGCCCGGCGGTGTACTCGACAAGCCGACGGGCCGTCTCTGCATCGACGAACCGAGGACTGCCCTCGGCGATCACGAAGCCGACGGCATCCGCCCCCGCCGCTATGGCCACATCGATCGCGGCCTCGGTGCGGAGGCCGCAGATTTTCACGGTGAGTGCGGGGAGAACCATGCGGGCGAGCCTAGCGGGCGGGGGACGTGGATCGGCTTATACGCCCCGACCATGGACAGGTCTGGCGTTCACCGGTGGCGTGCCGACCTCGTCGATGCTGTGGCCTTCGCACGCCGTCTTGGTGACGCTGGCTCGCTCGATGCGTGACACGGCGAACCATCGCATCTCATTGCGCATCCTGCACCATCCGACGAGGTACCACTGGCCATTCGTCGAGGCGAAGAGCACGGGCTCGACGTCGCGCGTGGTCGTGATCTCGGATCGAGATGTGTAGCGGAGGCGCACGACCCGCTGCTCGGCCATCGCCTCCTCCAGCGCCGACCTGATCGTTCGCGAGGCAGAGCGAGTCTCGGCGACCCAAACCCTGTCGGCCAGCTGATCGGCGCGCGCCCGAGTGAGGGGATCGAGGACATCGAGAATTTTCTGAACGCCGGATGCCGCCAGGTCGGAATACGGGGCATCGGGCGCGGCGGACACGGCCGCCATCAGCGCGACGGCCTGAGCAGCGGACAGGCTGACCGGAGGGAGGGATGCGCCTATCGCCAAGCCGTAACCGCCACCTGGACCGGGGCGGGACCAGATGGCCGCGCCGCTGCGTTCGAGCGTCTCCAAGTCTCGCTTGACGGTGCGCACCGACACGCTGAACTCTTTCGCCAGCCTGTCGGCGGAACAGCCTCGCGATCCGTTGCGGCGCAGCATCTCGGTCAGTGCGTGGAGCCGTTCTGCACGCTTCACAGCACGATGCGTTTCAGATTCATGACACAGATAGTGACATACACCTGCCCGGGGGGCATACGAGGGTGGGTACATGACTACTCAGAAAAACAAACCGATCATTGTTCTCGTCGCCGGCCACTGGCTTGGTGCTTGGGCGTGGGATGACGTCGTCGAGCATCTAGACCCCGACCGCTCGCAGGCAATCGCAATCACGCTGCCCGGCCTCGACGAAGACGATCCGGATCGTGCGACGAGAACCCTCGACGATCAAGCTGCGGCGCTACTCGACCTCCTCGCTCGCCTCGCTGCCTCCGAGGCCCAGCCAGCGACACTCGTCGCTCACAGCGGCGCGAATGGACCCGTCAGCCTGATCCTCGATCGCCACCCCGAACTCGTCGATCGGGTGGTGTGGGTCGACTCGGGCCCGATGGCATCAGGGAGCGCCTTCGCCCCAGACTTTCCAGAAGACGTTCTCGAGCTGCCACTCCCACCCTTCGACGTCCTCGCTCAGCAGGCGAGCCTCGACGGGTTGACCGGTGAGGCGCTCGAGCGTTTTCGAGCCCGGGCGACCCCTGAGCCTGGCCCAGTGATTCGCCAGAGAATCGAGCTCACGAACGACGCCCGCAACACCGTGCCGACCACGATGGTCTGCTGTTCGATCTCGAGCACGCAGGTGCTCGAGATGGCCCGGGGAGGACATCCCATGTTCGCTGAAGTCGCGAACCTCGAAACGCTCGACGTTGTCGATCTCCCGACGGGCCATTGGCCGATGTGGAGTCGTGCAGGAGACCTCGCCGAGGTCATTCAGGCGACGGTGTCGCCTCGCAGCTGATCGCATCCTCGACGCAGCGGCGCGAGGCATGACCTCGCACGAACCCCGCTAGGCTCCCTCGGGTGACGATCGTGCCCGGAACCCCCGCGTACCGCCTCTTCGACACACGCGTCGTGCGCACCCGCGCGATCTCGCCGACATTCGTTCGCGTCACGCTCGGATCGCCATCGCTTCGACACTTCGCTCCGTATGGTCTCGACCAGCGGCTCAAACTCATTCTTCCGCATGACGTGAGCCATGCCAGGGCGCGACGGCAGCCGTGGGAGGGACCGTTCTCGGGCGACGTCGACGGGCTCTCCGTCGCCGAGTGGCGGGCTGCGCTGGCCAGCATGCCCGCGGGCGAACGCCACCTCGCGCGCACGTACACGACCGGCCGCGCGCGACCGCGGGAGTGCGAGGTCGATATCGACTTCTTCATCCATCACCCGGCCGGGCCCGCTTCGACCTGGGCCAGCTGCGCCGCTGTCGGCGACCGAATGCTGGTCTCGGGGCCGGATGCGCGGGCGAACGACCGTCGGCACGGCATCCAATGGCGACCGGCCGAGCCGCCCACCGCCGTGCTGCTACTCGGTGACGAGACGGCGGTCCCGGCCCTCACCGGGATAGCCAGCTCCCTCGGAAGCGGCACCCGAGGCGTCATCGTGGTCGAGGCCGACGACGTCGACGCATGCCCGCCGATCGAGCAGGTTCCGAGCGAGGTGGCCGTGCACTACGTCGCCCGCGAGGGCCGACCACCCGGCGAGACTCTGGCCGTTGCCGCGGAATCGTGGGCGGCGTCGGATGCACCCGACGCGCGAGCGGCCGGCACGGCTTTCGCCGCATGGATTGCTGCCGAGAGTTCCGCGGTTCCCCGGCTTCGTTCTCTTGTCGCCGAGGCCGGAATCCCGCGCGACCTTCTGCACTCTCAGGGATATTGGAACCACGGTGCACGCGGTCCGAGGATTTAGATAGGGTACCCTAACCTGGGTCGCCATCGTCGTCGACGCATCCACCCGACGTCGAACGAGAGCGCCCTTCCATGCCCCTGCTTCCCCCCGCTTCCCCACGCTTTCGACGACCCGCACTGCTCGTGGGGCTCGTTCTCTCGGCCATGGTCTTCTCGGGCTGTTCGGCGGCGGCAACCACGGCCCCGGCCGCAACCGACGCCGCGGCGGCAGGCACCATCAGCGTGACGCATGCTCGCGGAGAGTCAGAGGTGCCGGCTCAGGCGAAGCGCGTGGTGGTACTCGAGCCCGTCGCACTCGACGCGTCGGTCGCCCTCGGAATCGTGCCCGTGGGTGCAGCCGTACTCAACGAGGCTGCCGGCATCCCCTCGTATCTCGGTAAAGAAGCGAGCGGCATCACGTCGGTCGGTACGGTGACCGAGCCCAACGTCGAGAAGATCGCGGCCCTCAAGCCCGACCTCATCATCGGCACCGAGTCGCGCCATTCGGCGCTGTACGACCAGCTGTCGTCCGTCGCGCCCACGGTCTACCTCGCCTCGCAGGCCGATCCGTGGAAGGACAATGTGAAGCTGGTGGGCAAGGCCCTCGGCCGGGTCGACGAGGCAGACACTCTGCTTGCCGACTACGACGCTCGCTGCAACGAGGTCAAGACCGAATTCGCGGTGGAGGGGAAGACCGCGCAGCTCATCCGCCCCCGCGACGGGCTGCTCACGGTCTACGGACCCGAGTCGTTCGCCGGCAGCACCCTCGAGTGCGTCGGCTTCACCACGCCCCCGAGAGATTGGCAGAACTCGATCTCCGTCGATCTGTCACCCGAGAAGGTCCTCGAGGCGAGCGCCGATCTCGTGGTCGTCACCACGACCGACGTCGACGACCCGACGACTATGCCCGAGGCGATCACCGCCAACGCGTCATCGTTCCCCGATGTGCACCTCGTCGACCAGTCGTACTGGATCACCGGGGTGGGACCGATGGGCGGCCTCAAGGTGCTCGACGACATCGAGAGCATCCTCCGCGACGCGCGGTGACCAGTCACCCGACCCGCAGCTTCGTTCTCTTCGTCGCGGGAGCCTTCGGGCTCATCGCGCTGCTCGTCGTTCTCTCGCTCGTGATCGGCGCGAACATGATCGCGCCGACGGTGCTCCTCGACACCCTGACGGGCGGCGGAACGGAAGAGTCGCGGTTCATCCTCTTGGATCAGCGAGTGCCCCGTACCGTTGCGGCGCTCGTCGTCGGCGCCGGACTCGGCGGGGCGGGCGCGCTCATCCAGGCCGTCACGCGCAATCCACTGGCCGATCCGGGGATCCTCGGGGTCAACGCCGGGGCCGCCGCCGCGGTGGCCGGTGCCATCGTGTTCCTCGGAGTCGCCAGCCCCGGCCAGTACGTGTGGTTCGCATACGCGGGGGCCTTCGTTCTGACGGCGGCTGTGTTCCTCCTCGGTTCGGCAGGCCCACGTCGGGCCGACCCGCTGACTCTGACCTTCGCGGGCCTGGCCGTCGGAGCCGTGCTCTCGGGGCTCACCACGGGCCTCACCCTGACGAACCCCGATGCCTTCGAGCGGATGCTCGGCTGGTCGGCCGGCAGCCTACTCGGTCGTGGGTTCGACGTGACGACCCCGGTGCTTCTCCCGCTGGTCGTGGGCATCGCGCTCGCACTGGCGATCGCCGCGGCACTCAACGCTATGGCGCTCGGCGACGATGTGGCCGCGGGCCAGGGAGTGAGCGTTCCGCGTACTCGGCTGCTGGCCGTGGTCGCCATCACCCTTCTCGCCGGCACCGCCACCGCCGTCGCCGGCCCCATCTCGTTCGTCGGGCTGATGATGCCGCACGTCGTTCGCTGGATCGTCGGAGTGGATCAGCGCCGCATCATTGCCGGATCGATCGTCGCGGCGCCCGCTCTCGTACTCGCCTCCGACATCGTGGGGCGACTCGTGGCACTGCCAGCCGAGATGCCTGTAGGCATCGTCACGGCGTTCGTGGGTGCCCCCGTTCTCGTGCTCCTCGTGCGACGCAACCGACGGGTGACGGGACTGTGATGAACGACGCGCGACGGCGCATCCGCCCTGCCACGATCAACCTGGTGCTACTGATTCTGCTCGCCGCTCTCGCCGCGATCGGAGCGATGTCGGGAGACTTCCCGATTCCGTTCCCTGATCTCCTGAAGGTGATGTCGGGCACCGCGAACGACCTGACCACCACCGTTGTGCTCGAGTGGAGGCTGCCCCGCATCGCGGCAGCCATCGTGGTCGGCGCGGCACTCGGGGTCGCGGGCGGACTCTTCCAGACCGTCACGCACAACCCGCTCGCAAGCCCCGACGTGCTGGGGCTGTCGAACGGCGCCTTCGTCGGCATGCTCGTCTCGCTCATCGTGGCCGGGTCGTCTGTCGAGTCGCGCACGATCGGAGCCCTGATCGGCGGTCTCGCCACCGCGCTGCTCATCTTCGCCTTCTCGCGCGGCGTCGGATTCGGGGGCTTCCGTTTCATCATCGTGGGAGTCGCGATCTCATCGATGGCCGCCGCGTTCGGAACCTGGTTGCTGTTGCAGGTCGATCTCGACACCGCGCTGTTCGCCTCGGCCTGGGGCGCGGGCACGTTGGCCGGCGTCACCGCGGGAGGTGTCGCCACCGCCGCGGTGCTCATCGGCCTTCTCCTCGCCGTGATTCCTCTGCACGTTCGTGCGCTGCACCAACTCGGATTGGGTGACGATGTGGCCATCGTGACGGGAGTGCGCATTTCGGTCACCCGCATCACGATGCTCGCGGTCGGCGTGGTTCTCGTCTGCGTGGCGACCACCGTCGCAGGGCCCGTTGCCTTCGTCGCGCTCGCTGCCCCGCAGATCGCGAGACGCCTCGTCGGCACCCCGCACATTCCCTTCCTCACGACGGCCATCTTCGGTGCCGTCATGCTCAGCGCATCCGATCTGATCGCCCAGCACGCGCTACCGGTCACGCTGCCCGTCGGCGTCGTCACCGTGGTCGTCGGCGGCTGCTACCTCGTCTCGTTCCTCGTCAGAGAGGCACGCTCGCACCGGCGCACGGCCTGACCCGTCACGACCAGTCCCCGGCTGCGTCCATGCGCATGTCGGGACACTGGCCGCCCGGCGTCGTGGCGAGTTCGAAGTGCCAGCGCTCGTTGGCGTAGGTCTGGCAGAGCCCGTATTCGTATCCGTGCTCCATGAGCCACAGCTGCGCATCGAGGGGGCCGATGTCGACAGCCTCCCCCGTAACGTGCTTCGACTGGGTCGGCGACGATACGAACTCCCGCGCCGCCTCCTCACTGCCGTACGTCACCACGGCTTCGGCGAACAGCTCCTCCTGATACGCCACGCTCCGCCATCCGCTCGTGACCTCGATGGGCTGGCCGTCGACGGATGCCGCATCGCTCGCCTGGCGCAGCGCGTCGAGCAGCGCGGGGTCGAGTCGCGCGATGGCCGGCAGGTCGGAATCGACTCCGGCCGGTTCGGCGTCGGGGATCACGCCGTCGTCGGCACCGAAGACCGATGACTCGACGCCGGAGCCCGAGGCTGGCGCCGCGCCCGCCCCGACCGTGGGCGAGTCGGATGCGATCCACGACACCCCGAGCGCGATGGCGACGGCGAATGACACCGCGACGACCAGCACACCGATCATCGTTCCCGTTCTGAGGCCGCCCGCACGGTTGCGCCGATAACGAGGTGACCGCCCGACGCGGCGGATGACGAGCGGTGAGGTGTTGTGGGGCATGCCTCCATCCCACGCCTGGCGGTGTTGCGACGACGTAGCCTCTTTTACATACGCTGCCGATACGTGCCGTGAACTACGGTGGGGCGCATGCGGGTACTGATCGTCGAGGACGAGCTCTTTCTTGCGGAGGCCGTGCGCGACGGGCTCCGCCTCGAGGCGATCGCGTCCGATATCGCGGGTGACGGAGACACGGCTCTCGAGCTGCTCGATATCAACGACTACGACGTCGTCGTGCTCGACCGAGACATTCCCGGGCCCAACGGCGACGAGATCGCGCGCACGCTGTCGAGCCGCTCGCCGAGCCCGCGCATCCTGATGCTCACTGCGGCTGGCCGCCTCGACGACAAGGAGTCGGGGTTCGAGAGCGGCGCCGACGACTACCTGACCAAGCCGTTCGCGCTGCGTGAGTTGGTTCTGCGGCTGCGCGCCCTGGAGCGTCGTCCCGACGCGGCGAGTCCTCCGATGATCGAGTACGCCGATGTGCGGCTCGACCCGTTCCGCCGCGAGGTCTATCGCGGCGGCCGCTATGTGGCCCTGACCCGCAAGCAGTTCGCCGTGCTGCAGGTGCTGCTGTCGGCGAGGGGAGGCGTCGTCAGCGCGGAGCAGCTGCTCGAACGGGCCTGGGACGAGAATGCTGATCCGTTCACGAACGCCGTGCGCATCACCATCTCCGAGCTGCGCAAACGCCTCGGCCAGCCCTGGGTGATCCAGACCGTTCCCGGCACCGGCTACCGGGCGGGCGAGGCGGCGAACGATGAGTGAGCGAGCCAGGCCGCGCGGTCTGTCGGTGCGGATGCAGCTGACGCTGAGCTACGCCGCCTTCATCGTGGTCGTGGGTATCGCCATCTTCGTGGTGGGGTTCCTGCTGCTGCGCTTCGTGCCCGACAACGACCTCATCCTGGCCGACAACGGGGGCTTCGCTCCCGCTAGATCAGACCTTCTGAAGGTGTTCGTTCGCTACGCCCTGGTGGCGATCCTCGTGCTGGCCGTGCTCGGCCTCGGCGGCGGCTGGCTCGTGGCCGGTCGTATGCTCAAGCCGCTCACCCGCATCACCGAGGCCGCCCGGCTGGTTCGTGACGGCGCGCTCGACGTGCGCATCCGGATGCCGGGCCGCCAGAACGAATTGGCGGCGTTGGCTGACACCTTCGACGAGATGCTCGATCGGGTTCAGAGCTCGGTCGACGAGCAGCGCCGCTTCGCGGCCAATGCGTCTCACGAGCTTCGCACCCCGCACGCGGTGATCCGAACGATGCTCGAGGTCGCACGCGCCGACCCCGAGGGCCGCGACGTCGACCGCCTTCTCGAGCGCATCGACGAGATGAACGAGCGTTCGATCGTGCTCACCGACGCGCTCCTCGCACTCGCCGCCGCAGAGAATCACGAGGGCCGATTGGTGCCGTTCGATCTCGGTGAACTTGTGACCCAGACGGTCGGCGAATTCGCTGAGACGGCTGCGCACGCGCACGTGCAGCTGATGGCACAGACCGGCGCGACCACCGTGCGGGGGGATCGATCTCTGCTGCAGCGGCTCGTTGCGAACCTCGTTCAGAACGCGATCGTGCACAATCACGCCGCCGGAACGGTTCATGTCTCGGCGGCACAGGACTCGAACGGCGACAGCGTTCTCGAGGTGAGCAATACCGGCGCGCGCCTCGAGACGGCTGCGCTCGTCACCTACGCCGAGCCGTTCGTACGGGGCACGGGGCGAGTCCGCCAGGCTGGTGGTCACGTCGGATCGGGGCTCGGGCTCGCCATCGTCGCCTCGATCGCCGAGCTCCACTCGGCCAGGCTCGACCTGACTGCCCTCGATGACGGAGGGCTACGCGTCCGCGTGACCTTCCCGTCGCCCTGACTCTCGCCTCGCACGTCATGCCCGTCACGGCATATGAGAAACGTATCGAAATCGCCTTACGGTGACGCAACGCCGACGTCGCTTTGCTGGTGTTCACGGGCGTTCACAATCGCGCCCCACACCAGAAGGGCACCATCATGAACATCCTCTCCCCTCGCCTCGTCCGTTCCGCCGCGGCGCTGATGGCCGGCGCTGCCATCGTTCTCTCATTCGCCGGATGCGCATCCTCGGCCGATGACGCAGCAGGTACGTCCGGTGGAAAGGCCGTGTCTAGTGACGCAGAATTCAGCGCCGCCCGCGATGCCTACGATCTGAAGCTCGCCGAGTGCATGCGAGGCAAGGGTCTCGACGTCAAGGATCCCGAACCAGGCAAGGGAATCCAGGAGAGCGGCGAGGAGTTCAACGCGGCCGCATCGATCTGCATGAAAGAGCTCGGCGACCCGCCCGTATACGAATCCCCGCTGAGCGATGCCGAGGTTCTCACCATGCACCTCGCCTGGGCGAACTGCTTCCGCGAGCGCGGCTTCGACGTCGTCGACCCCCAGCTCGGGCAGGTGTTCGTCATCCCCGAGAACGCCACCGACGAGGATATCGCCGCCTGCACGGACCCCGCCCTGTGAACGAGCAGACCATCGCACCTCGCCGTCGCAGACGCGGCATCGTGATCGTGATCATCGTCGCCGTGGCGGTCGCAGGCCTGGCCGCGGGCTACCTCGTCTGGGCGCCCGCCTCCGAGTCGACGTCCGCGACACCCGCGCAGTTCTCGACCGCGCAGGTCAGCACGGGCAGCATCATCACCGAGACGAAGGTGTCGGGCACCGTGCAGTACGCGGCGAAGCAACCGGTCGTCTCAGGGCTCGCCGGCGTGGTCACCGAACTGCCCCCGGCCGGCGGCACGATCGTCGCCGGGTCGGCGGCGTACCGCGTCGACACCCGACCGGTGATCATGCTCTCAGGAACAACGCCCGCCTGGCGGGACTTCGCGACCGGAATGACCGATGGCGAGGACGTGCGGCAGCTGGAGCAGAATCTGATCGCCTTCGGCTTCTTCACCGGCGAGCCCGACGCGCGGTTCACCTGGAGCACCGCTGCCGCCATCCGCGCCTGGCAGAAGTTCATGGGGGTCGAGCAGACAGGAGCCGTGGAGCGGGCCTCGATCCTGGTCTCCGATCGGGAACTCCGGGTCGACTCTCTCGACAGCCGCCTCGGCTCGCAGGTCGCCGCCGGGTCGCCGCTCTTTCAGGCCACGAGCCTTCAGCAGGTCGTCGACGTGACCGTCAAGTCGGCCGATCGCGCCCTCGCCTCCGTCGGCGCGACCGTCACGGTGACACTGCCCACGGGCGGCACCACCGAGGGTGTCGTCGAGTCGATCGCGGCTCCCGCGAGCAAACCGGATGCCGATGGCACGGGCTCGAGCATCGTTGTGCCGGTGCGCATCTCGGTCGCCGACCAGGCCGCACTCGCGGGGCTCGCGCTGGCCGCCGTGACCGTCAGTTTCGCCAGCACCGCCAAGAACGACGTGCTCATGGTTCCGGTCGACGCACTCGTTCCCACCAGCGAGTCGGAGTTCGCCCTCGAGCTGCCGCGCACGTCGGCAGACGACGAACGTCGGCTGCTCGCCGTCACCGTCGGAACGTTCGCGTCGGGCAAGGTCGAGATCTCGGGCGACGGCGTCGTCGACGGTCTCACCGTCGTGGTTCCGGCCCGATGAGGCCCCTCATACGCCTCACCGATGTCGTGCGCAGTTACGGCTCGCCGCCGGTGCTCGCGCTCGCCGGGGTGAACCTCACCATCGATACCGGCGAGTTCGTCGCCATCGTGGGCGCGAGCGGATCGGGCAAGTCGACGCTGCTCAACGTGATCGGAACCCTCGACCGGCCCAGCTCGGGCTCCGTCTCGATCGACGGCGTCGACACGAGCAACCTTTCCGACTCAGAGCTCTCGGCGCTGCGATCACGACACATCGGTTTCGTGTTCCAGCAGTTCCACCTGCGCGACGGCGTGACCGCGTTGGAGAATGTCGCCGACGGCCTGCTCTACACCGGCACTCCGAGGCGCGACCGCCGACGCCGAGCGCACGAGGCGCTCGAACGGGTCGGCCTCGACCACCGGCTCTCCCACCAGCCGCATCAGCTGTCGGGCGGCGAGAGACAGCGAGTGGCCATCGCTCGAGCGGTCGCCGGTCGACCTCCGCTGCTGCTCGCCGACGAGCCCACCGGAAACCTCGACTCACGCTCGGGTGAGAGCGTCGTCGAGCTGCTGCACTCCCTCCACTCGGCAGGAACCAGCATCGTCGTCATCACCCACGACACCGCACTGGCGGCCCGCCTGCCCCGGCGCGTGTCCATCAGCGACGGCGCCGTCGTGTCCGATTCCCTGTTTGGAGCAGCCGCATGAGCACCCTGTACGTCGAGCGTGCAACCCAGAAACGCATCGCTGTGAGTCCCTCGCGCCTGCGGGCATCCGATCTCGTGTCTCTCGGGTCGGCGGGCCTCAGGGCCAAGCCGGCCCGCGCCATCCTCTCGGCTCTGGGAATCGCGATCGGCGTGGCCGCCATGGTCGCCGTGCTCGGGATCTCCGCCTCGAGCCAGGCGCGTCTGAACGACCGCCTCGCCGCCCTCGGCACCAACCTGCTGAGCGCAACGGCCACCCCGCCCTCGACAGGTGACCCGATCCCGCTGCCGGTCAACGCGACCGATCGACTGGATCGTCTGCCCGGAATCGAGGAGACCGCCTTTGTCGCCGACCTCGCCGACGTGCACGTGTATCGCAGCTCGTACAGCGACCCCGAGCGTACCGCCGGGCTGACGGTGACCGCGGCAGATCTGCCTCTCCTCGACACGGTCGCGGGCACGGTTCGTGCCGGCGCGTGGCTCGATCACACTGCTGCCGTCTTTCCCACGACCGTGCTCGGCTCCACCGCCGCAGAGCGTCTCGGTGTCTCCGAGCCCGGCACCCTGGTGTGGCTCGGCGGTCGAAACACCCTCGTCGTCGGGATCCTCGACCCCGTTGCTCTCGCACCCGAACTCGACATCGCCGCGCTCGTCGGTGTTCCCTTCGCGACCACCGATCACGCCTTCGCGGGCAACCCCACGAAGCTCTATCAACGCGTCGACGACACGTCGATCGACCGGGTCCGCGGTCTCATAGGCCCGGCGATACAGCCGGATGCCCCGGCGAGCGTGGCCGTATCGCGCCCGTCTGACGCGCTGGCCGCGATCAGCGCCGTCGACGAGACGTTCACCGGCATGCTGGTGGGGCTCGGATCGATCGCACTGCTCGTCGGGGCCATCGGAGTGGCCAACACCATGGTCATCTCCGTCATCGAACGGCGGCGCGAGATAGGGCTGCGGCGTGCGCTCGGGGCGACCCGTCGGCACATCAGACTGCAGTTCCTCACCGAGGCCCTCGTGCTCTCGGCGATGGGCGGAGTCGCGGGCGCGGGGATCGGCTACCTGGTCACGTTCGGAGTCGCGCTCACCAGCGGGTGGCCACCCGTCGTGCCGCCGCTCGTCATGGCCGCGGGAGTAGCGTCCACTCTGATCGTCGGGGCGGTCGCCGGACTCTACCCGGCCGTGCGCGCGGCGCGCACGCCGCCCACAGCCGCGCTGAACAGCTGAGTCACTCTATGCGTCGCGCGCCGGGTCACTGCTTCGCCAACGCGGCCTTCACATAGGCGACGATCGCATTGGCGTGGCCGTGGCCAAGGCCGTGCTCCGACTTGAGCGTCGACACCACCCGCATGTGGGGATGGTCGGCGAGTTCGACGACGACGAGGTCGAGCCACTCCTGAATCGGCTTGCCGTAGGTGCTCTCGATACTCGCGAAGTACGACGCAGGGCCCTTGAGCTTCGATCCGTCGTTGGGCTGCTCGGGGGCGAGAACACGCGTGCTGGTCATGCAGTCACGATAGAAGACGCGGTGCGCGGCAGCAACGGTTCGCTCGCGCGGATCAGTCGTTCTCTGCCCGGTCGCTCTCGACGAACAGGTAATCGGCGACCTTCGTCCAGTCGTCGCCTGCGACAGGCGTATCGCTGAGCATGTAGTTCGGCATACCGTTGAAACGAACCATCAGGGGCAGGCCGGTCGAGCATCCGCTGGCACCGACGTCGCCCTCGAAGATCATCAGGCATGTGCTGTCTTCGGAGTCGCCAGTGCCTTTCGCCGCGTAGAACGTCGTGTCGCCCTTCTGCCAGAGCAGTCGCGTCGACTCCTGCTCCACGGCGGCGACCACGTTCTCCGTTCCGTTGGCGGGGAGCTCGTCACTCGCGACCTGCTCGCGGTCGAAGACGTCGAGCCCACCTACCGGTGCGCATCCCGAGAGGCCCGCCGCCAGCGAGAGCGCCACCACCGCTACGGCAAGCACCGTCGATCTCTTCATGTCGTCACCCTTTCCAGAGCATCGTCGTCATCTGTATGTAAATCAGTCGACGGTCGAGCATCGGGAGGTCGCCTCGATCGTCAGTTTCGGGGCAGGGTCCGTGGCGGAGGCGGCCGAAGGCCTGAGAGTGAAGATCATCAGCGATCGGCTGGCCAGGGTGAGAATCGGCGCCGGCCCCTGCTCGGACTTCATGGTCGCGCTCCACCCCTCCTTGGCCGCGTAGCTGGCCGACAGCTCGCGCACCCACCCGGTCAGATCGAAGCCCTCTGCCGTCACGATCGATCTCTCGACGGCGACGAGCGTTCCCTCCCCGCCGTCTGGGCACGGCTCGGTGCGGATGGTGTCCGCGGCCGACACGATCGAGTCCGGCGGAAGCTGCGCCTGCAACTCGTCCATGCCGTCGGTCACCTGGGTCGTGACATCGTCGACGGTCAGCGAGTTCGCCGACGACGAGAGGGCGAGGCCCGTCGCGACGATTCCCACGAGCAGAACGACGCAGGCGACGGCCAGCACCACCGTCGGATGCTTTCGCAACACTCGCATCGCGTTCTCTCCCTCGATCGCCCTGCCTCAAGTCTGCCCGGTCACTTTCTCGGGGCAAACGAGCGATGAGACGCCTCGTCCCATGCGGCTCTCGTTCGTTCGGGCGGAGATTCGAGGGGTCCGTGCTCGTATGAGCGTCGGATGCCCTGAATCTCCGCCCGAACGCCCGCCCGACCGAGGGAACGCCCGACCACCAGACCTACCGCAGGATGCCGCGGGTGCGGGCTGCAGACACGGCCGCGGTGCGCGAGCTCACCCCGAGCTTCGTGAAGATGTGCGCCAGGTGCGACTTCACCGTCGTCTCGCTCACGAACAGATCGCCGGCGACCTCGGTGTTGGAACGGCCGGCCGCCACCAGCTCGAGCACCTCGATCTCGCGAGAGCTCAGACTCGCCTGCGGCGCCCGCATGCGGCTCAGCAGTCGCGACGCGATCACGGGCGCGAGGGCGCTCTCTCCAGCCGCTGCCGCCCGCACTGCCGCGATGAGCTCGTGCGGCGGGGCGTCTTTCAGCAGGTACCCGCTCGCCCCGGCCTCGACCGCGCCCAGGATGTCGGCATCCGAGTCGTAATTCGTGAGCACCAGAACGTAGGGCGCCGCGTCAAGAGCCCGGATGCGCCTGGTCGCATCTGCGCCCGTCGCCTGCGATCGGGCTCCGAACTGCAGATCCATGAGCACGACGTCGGGATTCTCGTGCACCGTCGCCGCCACCGCCTCGTCGGGGGTGGAGGCCTCTGCGACGACCTCGATGTCGGCCTCGAGGCCGAACAGCGCGGCCAGCCCGGCGCGAACGATGGGGTGGTCGTCGGCGACGACGAGTCTGATCACGCGATGCTCTCGAGGGCGAGTTCCACGCGCAGGGTCGTTCCTCGACCGGGCGACGACTCCACCGACAACACGCCTCCGAGCTGGTCGACTCTCTCCCTCGCCGCCGTCAGGCCGAACGAATCCGACCGGCCGCCCCGAGCATCCGCCGCTTGAAGATCGAACCCGGCGCCGTCGTCGACGATGGTGAAGCGCAGGCCGACGCCATCGGACTCGAGCGTGATCACCGCGGCCGCGGCGTGCGCGTGCTGAATGACATTGGCCACGGCACCCTGGGCGATGCGCAGCAGCGCGGTCTGCAGCTGCATGGGAAGTTCGATCGAATCGGAGACCCGCACCGTGACGGCGAGACCCTGCGCCTGCCACTGCCCCACGGCCAGCCGACGAAGCGCACCGCCGAGCCCGTTGTCGTCGAGATCGGGCGGCGTGAGCTCACGAATGAAGCGCCGGGCCTCGGCCAGATTGTCGGCCGCCGTCTCGCGCGCGAGCCGGATGTGCTCCACACCCGGCCGTTCGGGGTCGGCGCGCTCGGCCGCGTGCAACAGCATCTGGATGCTCGACAGGCCCTGGGCGAGCGTGTCATGGATCTCGCGGGCCAGTCGGGCGCGCTCCGCGAGCACACCCGATTCGTGCTCGGTCGCGGCGAGCTGACCCTGGGTCGCCACCAGCTCCTGCATCAGCGCCTCGCGCTGTTGCGCCTCGCGGGCGAGCGCCTGGTAGCCGAGGCCGATGAGTAGAGCGACTCCGGCGCCCACGAGCGGGCCGACGACGCCGCCGACCGTCCAGCCGCCATGGATGCCCAGGGCGCAGATCGCGACGACGGTCGCGGCCACGATCGCCACCGACCCCCACCACCGGCCGAGCAGGTGCAGATAGAGAAAGAACAGCGGAAAGACCAAGTACGCGGCCTCGGGCGTGAGCCACAGCAGGGCGATCCACTCGAGCGTGATCGCGGCCAGCCACAGAGAACCCGCGATGCGACGGCGGCCACGAGCCCGCGCCACTACTCCCCCGAGCGCATAGGTGACGAGGAGCAGAATCGCGAGGCCGATCACGACTCCGGCGCGTTCGCTCGGCACGACCACGGCGCGAACGATCACCAGCACCGCGAGCGCCGCGAAGAGAACGTGCAGCCCGGTGCGCAGCCCCACGAAGACGGGGGTGAGCGCGGAATGAGCCATGAATCGAACTCTACGCGCCGCCCCAACCGCGTCATCCTTCGAAAGTACGACTGCGAGGCCGATAGATCGGCCAGACCACACCGTGCGGGCGACGGATGCCTCGGGCCGGTCTGGGCGGAAAAGTGAGGAGGGTCACCACCCCGGTGACACGAAAGGACGTCTTATGTTCGTCGCACTCCGCGACCTGCGCTTCGCCCGAGGACGATTCGTTCTGATCGGCTCGGTCGTCGCCCTCATCACGATTCTCGTCGGCTTTCTCAGCGGCCTCACCGGCGGCCTGGCCACCCAGAACATCTCGGCCATCCTGCAGCTACCCGGCGACCGCATCGTCTTCTCGAGCCCGAGCGGCGAGGCCGCGAGCTACTCCGACTCCACCGTCACCGAGAAACAGCAGGCCACGTGGGCAGCCACGGCGGGGGTCACCTCCGCCCAGCCGATCGGCATCACGCAGACCCGCGCCGAGGCGGGCGGCACTCGAACAGCCGTCGCCGTCTTCGGAGTGCAGCCCGGCTTCACCTCCACCGCCCCCACGCAGCGCGGGCATGTGAGTCTCGCCGCACCGGCGGCGCAGGCTCTCGGGGTGAAGGTGGGGGATTCCGTGACGATCGGAGCCACGCGCTACGTCGTCGACAGGGTCGCCGGAGATGCCTGGTACAGCCACACTCCGGTCGTCGAGATGACGCTCGCCGACTGGCAGGCCTACGCGGCGGCCACCGGCAGCGCCGACAGCTATGCGACCGTGCTGGCCGTATCCGGCACCCCCGACTGGAGCGCCGCCGACACGGCCACCGCGACCGTCTCGACGAGCGTCCTCGGTTCGCTGACCGCGCTCAGCGCCTTTCGCTCGGAGATCGGCTCCCTGCTGCTGATGGTCGCTATGCTCTTCGGCATCTCCGGTCTGGTCATCGGCGCGTTCTTCACGGTCTGGACGATGCAGCGCAAGGGCGACATCGCCGTGCTCAAGGCCCTCGGCGCCAGCACTCGGTCTCTGCGAACGGATGCGTTGGGCCAGGCGCTCGTCGTTCTGGTCGCCGGCATCGGGGTCGGCCTCGCCGTCGTCACCGCACTCGGGCTGCTCGCCGGCTCGGCACTGCCGTTTCTGCTCAGCCCCGTCACCACCCTCCTGCCCGGCGTCATCATGATCGCTCTCGGGCTCGCCGGAGCAGCCTTCGCGCTGCGTTCCGTCACCTCCGCCGACCCCCTCACCGCCCTTGGGAGCACCCGATGATCCGCCTGAACGACATCACCCTGACCTTCGCCGACGGCGACGCCCGCATCACCGCAATCAATCGAGTGTCGCTCGCGGCGCATCCGGCAACCGTCACCGGCATCACCGGGCCGAGCGGCTCTGGCAAGTCGAGCCTGCTCGCCGTCGCCGCCACGCTCATTCGCCCCGACTCGGGCGAGGTGCTCATCGACGGGGTCGACGCCGGCACGCTGAACGCGACGGAGGCGACCGAGCTGCGCCGCGAGAAGATCGGCATCGTCTTCCAACAGTCCAACCTCATTCCCTCGCTCACGGCCCAGGAGCAGCTGATGGTCATGAACGAACTGGGTGCGCGAGGTGGTCGAGCCGGGCGGCGAGGCCGAGCCGTCGCATCCGATCGCGCAGCGATGCTTCTCGAGGCCGTCGGCCTGGCCGACCAGCGACACAAGAGACCACACCAACTCTCGGGCGGGCAGCGGCAGCGGGTCAACATCGCTCGAGCGCTCATGAACGAGCCCAGCGTTCTTCTGGTCGACGAGCCGACGAGCGCGCTCGATCAAGAGAGGGGCGCAAGCATCATCAAGCTGATCCTCCGCCTCACCGCCGAGCTCGACACGTCTACCCTGCTCGTCACCCACGACCTCGTGCACCTTCCGCGCATGCACGAGGTCCTGCACCTGGTCGACGGAGCGCTCGTCGAGGCGCCGAGTTCACGGCTGGGCGCGGCGGATCAGCGCGCTGGCAGGGCTTCGAGGAACGCGGCGGTGTCGTCGGCGATCGCGGGCGACTGGCTGTGATGCAGGTAATGCTGCCCGTCGAGAGCGACGACCTGGCCGTGGTCGACGGTGGCTGCCTGCTCGTCGTGCAGTTCCCGCCAGCCGTCGAGCTCGGCATCGTTCTTCACGACGAAGAGCAGCACCGGAAGGGTGGGCGGAAAGGCGAGCTCGCGAGCCGCGCCGAAGTTCGAACTCGAATGGGCCATCTCGTCGATCATCGTCGGCGAGGTCGAGTTGCGCGTCGTGAGCAGGCGCATCTGCTCGGCGGTACGGTCGTCGAAGGGCGCGTGATCGGCATCGCCCGAGATCCACGACAGTGCCCGGATGACGCCAAGGTCTCGTAGCGCGACGAGTCCGTCGGTGGCAATTGGTTCGTCCCAGCCGGGCTGATTCGGAACGCTGCTGTCGACGCCGACGAACGCGATGAGCTCGTCGGCGTAGTCGGCGGCATAGCTGAGGGCGTAGATGCCGGCGATCGAGTGCCCCATCAACACGTAGCGATCGATCCCGAGGTACTGCAGGGCCTCGTGGACCTCGTGCGCGATGTTCTGGGATGTGCGCGGGCTGTCGGTCTGGTCGCTGAGTCCGGTGCCGAACGGCTCGACCGCGATGACCCGGTACGACCCCTCCAACTGATCGATCAGGGGTTCGAAGTCGAGGCCGGGCGCCGCCGTTCCCAGGCCGGGCAACAACACGATCGCCTCGCCGCCGCCACCGCTGTCGAGCACGTTCAGCTGCTTCCCCTCGACGGGAACGAGAGTGCCGTACGGGGCGATGGCAGCGAGGTCGGACTTCGTTGCGACGACGTTGACGATCGAGGTCGTGGCGAGGGTCACGATCGGAATGGCCAGGAGGGCACCGATCGTCAGCAGCGTGATCTTCAGGGGTTTTCGCACGACATTCTCGTTTCAGCTCTGCCCGCGAGACGATCGCGCGGGCACAGCTCAAGTCAATCGAGCGTCGGCGTTACCCGGAAGTGCCGTGATGTCACGACGTGACATGACATGTGTCACGACGTCAAACGGGACGCAGCTCGTCGACGTCGTCGACCCCGGCGGCCTCGGCCTCGCGACGGCGGGCCCGCAGCGACGGGGCGGCGAGGGCGGCGATGATCGCGATCACGCCGACTCCGGCCGAGACCCAGAATCCGATGGTGAACGAGTCGTCGGTGGGCGCGCCCTGAGCGGTGACGTTCGACGACAGCAGGGCCGCGATCACCGCGGTTCCGACGCTGCTGCCGATCGTGCGGATGACCGTGTTCGCGCTGATGGCCTCACTCGTCTGCGACGCGGGAACGCTTTCGACGATGGCGTTCGACGTGGCGGCGAGGGCCATTCCGATGCCGATACCCGTGAGAACACCGGAGACGAGGATCTGCCAGTCCTCCGCGTGACCGAGAGCGGGAATGACGAACGCGATCGCGACCGACACTCCACCGACGATCATGGGGATCTTAGGCCCGATCTTGCGGATCAGAATTCCGGCGAGCACGCCCGACAGCACCATCGCCACCACGGTCGGCAGTAGGTACAGCCCAGCCTCGCTCACCGATTTGCCGAAGCCGTAGCCGAGAACGCTCGGCAGCTGCAGCAGGGTGGGCACCAGGATGAACGTGCCGAACATCGCGAAGCCGAACGCGAGGGCCACGATGTGGGCGGTCCAGACTCCGCGGTGCTGGAACAAGCGCATGTCGATGAGCGGTTCCTTGACGCGCAGTTCGACGAACACGAAGACGACGATGGCGACGGCGCCGAGAACGAGCAGGCCGATGGTCTTGCCATCATCCCAGCCCCACTTCTGGCCCTCGCCGATGGCGAGCAACAACGCGACCAGACCGACAGACAGGATGCCGGTGCCCACCAGATCGAGACGGCCCGGCGTGCGCTTGGTCGACTCGGGGATGCCGAAGATCGCGCCGAGGAGGGCGATCGCCACGAGGATGGCCGGCAGCCAGAACAGCCAGTGCCAGGAGAGCGCCTCGACGATGGGGCCGGCCGCCACGATGCCGACGCCGGCGCCGATGCCGAAGATGGCCGAGAGAAGACCGATGGTCACACTCACGCGCTCCCTCGGCAGCTCGTCGCGCACGATGCCGATGGAGAGCGGCATGACCGCGCCGGCCGCGCCCTGCAGTACGCGGGCCACGATCAGCACGCCGAGGTTCGGTGCGAGGGCCGCGAGCACAGTGCCGACGAGCAGCAGCGCGAGAACAACGATGATCACCTTGCGCTTTCCGACCATGTCGCCGAGGCGACCGAGGATCGGGGTGAGTACCGATGCCGAGAGCAGATAGGCCGTGAGAACCCAGCTCGCGTCGGTCGTCGCGACACCGAGGTCTGACCCGATCGTGCCGAGGGCGGGCGCGACGAGCGACTGCAGCACGGCGAACGAGAGCCCGCCGAGCGAGAGGAAGAGAACGATGGCGACGGAGCGGGAGCCCCGGCCCTTTGCGGCTGTGCCCGACTGGGCGCTGACGGAACCCGTGGTCGGGCCCTGGGCGATGACAGACATGGATCTCCTCGATGTAAACACTTGACGACTTGTCGAGTATTCACCCGTCGATGACGTTTGTCAACAATCGTTTACTTCGCTTATCGCCCGGCTACAGTGGGTGCGGGAGTTGATACATGAACAGCAAGACGACGATGTCGACGGCAGACCCCTCCGAGATCCCGACCGAGGCCGATGACGAGCTGATCCGCTCGGGTCGCGACGCCGCCCTGACGCGACGCGCCCTGGTGCGTGCTGCTCGCAGGCGCTTCGCCACCGATGGGTATCGCGCCACGACCGTTCGGCAGATCGCGGCCGACGCCAAAGTGAACGTGGCGCTGATCAATCGGTACTTCGTCTCGAAGGAGGGCCTCTTCGAGGCGTGCATGCTGCGCACGTCAGACGAGCTCGAGAACCAGGGCTCGAGACCCTCCAAGAGCATCGACGAGGTGATCGAACGGCTCATCGAACACGTCGTCAACGCGCCCGATCGTGACGACCCGCTGCAGCTCCTCCTGCTCCTGCGCTCGTCGGGAGACGAGAATGCCGACCTCATCCGACGCAGGACCCTCGAGCACTTCACCCGCAGGCTCGCTGCGGCGGCGGGCTGGAAAGAGAACGACGCGGCCACCGACGCGATCCTCCTGCGCGCTCAACTCGCGATCGCGACATCTCTCGGAGTCGTGATGCTGCGCACCTCGGCAGCCGTGCAGCCCGTCGCATCTGCGAGCGCCGACGATCTCACCGAACCGCTCAAGCAGATGTTCCAGGTGCTCTTCACACGGCAGCACGACTGACCCTCCCTGCCCACCCTGATCCGATTCACCCGCTCTCAGAACCGGGCGCGGGGCATGCTGCGCGCATCCGCCGGATAAAGCAAGGGTCGAATCTCGATTCGATCTGAGACCTCAGGCTGGATGCATCGGGGGCACACTGCCGCCCGTCGAAGGAGACAGCATGTATTTCCACGTACAGGAATGGATCAACGACATCGCTGAGGACGAGCCGGACCCGGCGGCGGCGAACGCCCTGCAGGAGGGACTCGGCGGGCAGTTCGGCGAGATGCGCACGATGATGCAGTACCTCTTTCAGGCCATGAACTTCAGAGGCCCGGCCGCCAAGCCGTACCGCGACCTCATTCAGGGCGTCGGCACCGAGGAGATCAGCCACGTCGAGCTGATCGGCACTACGATCTCGCGGCTGCTCGATGGCGCGCCGGGCTACAAGGGCAAGCTCACCGACCCGCTCGACACCCCGGGCGCGGGCGGCGCGACTCCCCTGAACATCGCACTCGACCACGGCAACATCCACCACTATCTGGTGGGCGCACAGGGAGCACTGCCCGTCGACTCCGCCGGCAACCCGTGGCTGGGAAGCTACGTCTACAACTCGGGAAACCTCGTTCTCGACCTGCTGTACAACCTCATGCTCGAGTCCACCGGACGCCTGCAGAAGACGCGCATCTATGAGATGACCGCGAACAAGACGGCTCGGTCGACGATCGCGTACCTCATCGTGCGTGACCAGGCCCACGAGAACGCCTATGCGAAGGCTCTCGAGACACTCGGTGTCGACTGGAAGAAGACCCTGCCGATTCCCAAGACGAACGCCGAGCAGTTTCCCGAGGTCAAGAAGCTCGTCGACCTCGGTCTGCAGAGCAAGCAGTTCACCTTCGACCTGAAGGGCGAGTCCGAGGCCGGACGCATCTTCCAGGGGGCGTCGCCCTCGAACGACGGCACCGACCTCGATGGAAGCGAACAGGCACCCATCGGAACGCCCTCGTTCATCGCGCCCGAGCGCCTCGAGGAGTTCTCGCCGGGACTCGACCCCGAGCTGCTCAAGCTCATCCAGGCCACGGCCGAGCAGGAGCTCGCCGAGGTCAACGCGTTCTACGGCCCCACGGCCCAGTAGGTGTTGCCGTTCAACAGGATGGATTGATGACACGCCGGTGTTCGCCATAAGACACACCGACGATGTCTCGATTCATCCCGTTGAACGGTTCGAGCACGTCTTCGTACACTGACTCCGTGAGCACTGCACTCGACGACGGGCCCTTCTTTCACGGCACAAAGGCCGATCTCCGTGTCGGCGATCTTCTCGTGGCGGGACGCCGCTCCAACTACCGCCCCGAGGTCGTGATGAACCACATCTACTTCACTGCGTTGAAGAACGGCGCGGGCCTCGCGGCCGAGCTCGCGGTCGGCGACGGCGAGCCGCGCGTCTACGAGGTCGAACCCACGGGCGAGTTCGAGAACGACCCTAACGTCACCGACAAGAAGTTCTCGGGCAACCCGACCCGCTCCTATCGGAGCACCGCCTCACTGCGAGTGGTCGGAGAGGTCACCGACTGGGAGCGCCTGACACCCGGGGCCCTGCAGCAGTGGCACGAGCGCCTGGCAGCACTGCGCGCAGACGAGCGCGGCGAGATCATCAACTGACCGAATTATCCGCAGCGGGTGGTCGACGCACCCTCGAGTAAGGACGAAAAACTATGAACGACCGCAGTAAAGGAACCGAGTCCGTCCTCCTCGTGGTCGCGATCATCAGTTTCCTGGTCGTGATCGCCACGCTGGTGTTCATCGCGCAGGGCAGCGGAAACTGGTTCACGGTGGCTGGTTCCGGGCTCACCACGATCGCAGCAGTGACCGCCATCGTGAGATCACGTCGGGCCCGAAGGCGTGTCGCCGATGCGGCCGACGCTGCGGCAGAAGAGCCGGCCCCGTAGTCCACAGAGGCCACGCTTGCCGTGGCCAGCCTGTGTGAGGTGCGTCAGAGCCCGACGGGCGAGCGCCCGGCCGCCGCGCAATCACGGCACCACCAGCCGGTGAAGCGTTCGAGCATCACCAGCTCGCGCGGCGCACCGCAGGTGGGACAGGGCGGGCTGGCCTCGACACCGTCGGCGTGCTCGGCTGCGCGGGGAGCGGTGTCATCCATGAGTGGAGTCTATGCAGCAATCCCGCGGTGACAGCTACAGATGCAGACAGGGGGTACCGGTGTACCGGTACCCCCTGTCTGCTGTGGTGACTAGTGCGTTCGGCGGCGACGCAACCAGAACGCCAGTCCCCCGGCGACGAGCAGCGCGAGCGCTCCGAGGCCGGCGTACAGCGCGCCCGATCCGGTGAGCGCGAGCGGTCCGCCCGACGTGCCGCCGGCATCCACCGACGAACCGGATGCCGGACCGGTCGGCTCGCCCCCGCCCGGCTGACCCGGCTGCCCGGGCTCCGTCGGCTGGCCCGGATCGACCGGCGGCGTCACCTCGTCATCGGCCACGACCACATCGAGCGTGACGGTCGGTGATGCGAGCTCCTCCTCCGGCTCCATGTCGAAGACGGGCAGCCCTTCGGCCGACCAGTGCACCCGTCGCACGAACATGTCGCGCCCGCTCAGGTTGTTGTTGTCGGTGCGGGCGTGGAAGACGTAGATCATGTTGCCGTCCTCGTCCTCCGACCACATGCCGTGGCCCGTTCCCAACTGCCAGGCGCCGTCGAAGAGGCCCGACTTCTGGATCGGATAGTTCAGCTTCGACCAGGCGGCTTCGGTGAGCAGATCGGTCTCTCCAGACGCGTCCGCGGTGGCGAGCCCCGTCGTGTAGGTGTCGCCGACCGTCGAGCCCGAGTAGATCAACTGCAGCCTGCCGTCGCGGGTGATCACGTTCGGCCCCTCTGCGATCGTGTTGTCCCACGCGTACTGGGGCGCGAGGATGCGCACGGGTTCCGACGTCAGTCGCGTCGGATCCGTCGGGTCGACCGTGGCGATGAACAGCGAGCCGAGCTGCTGCCAGACGTAGTAGGCCTGGCCCTTCTCGTCTTGGAAGTACGTCATGTCGAGCGAGATGCCGGCAATCTGGTTGAGGTCCGATCCGTCGGCCCGCAGGACTTTGGATGGCTTCGTCCAGTTCGCGGGAACGGCCGGGTCGAGATCCGCACCCGAGGCGTCCTGCTCCAGCTGCATGATCGACGCGCGGCCCGACCACATGTCGGGGTTGTTGCCGTAGCAGGGCATGAACAGGATCGAGAGCCTGCCGTCGATCTCGTGATACTCGGGTGCCCAGAAGCATCCGGTCATCACATTGCCGAGCGCATCCGTGTCGCCGCGCTTCAGCAGGTCGATCTCCTCGGCGCCCGCCGCATCCGACAGCCCCGAGATGGAGTCCGCGATGCGGATGGGCATCATGGCCGCGCCCTGCTGCTCGACGTTCGAGCCATAGAGGTCGTTCGTCGCGATCATCAGGTACTTCGTCGTTCCATTGAAGTCGTACTTGTACACCGAGGGATCGGCGCGCTCGTCGGCGAACGGACGCGGGTACTCGGTCTGCTTCACAGTGCCCGTCACGGTGTAGGTGCCCGGCTTCGAGGTGTCGACGCCGCTGGTGTCCCATGTGGCGACGGGCAAAGAGCCCGTCGATCCGTCGGAGTAGTCGAGCCCGACCTCGGTCGGCAGCTCGAGCGCCGATGCATCGTCGCCCACCGAGGCCGCGATGTCGTCGAAGGGCGCGTAGCCGGTGTTCGTGATGCGACCGAAGCGCTCCTCGAGGGCGGTGATGGTGGCCGCGTCGACCGGCGCGGTGCGCCCGGCCACGTAGTCGTCGATTCCGGATGCGGCCGCGACCGCGCCCCGGTCGGCGATCGCGCCGGCCACGATCTCGCCGCGCGTGCTCGCATCGGCGAGGTCGCCGATGGTCGTGAACTTCGGCGTTCCGGAGTCGTCGGTCCAGGCGATGACGTAGGCGTCGGCCGCCGAGTCGAACACGGCGTGCGGGCCGTTCACGCCGTTGGTCTCGCCGAGATCGAGCATGCCGACCTCCGTGTACGACAGCAGATCGGTCGAGGTCGCGATGAGAACGCTCGACTTCTGCGTGCCGTCGGATGCGCCCTCGCGGGCGGTGCGCGTGGAGACGACCCCGTAGCCGCCGTCCTCGAGCGCGAACACCTGCGGGTTGACCAGGCTGCGGATGATGTCGTCAGACGTTCCGCCGGCCGCCGGCGTAACCGACGTCTTCGGGAAGAAGATGCCGTAGTTCTCGTTCAGCGGCGTCCACGCGGAGCCGTCGTCAGACGGCAGGGCGAGGTGCATGCTCAGGGCGACGTCGGCGTTGTTGGCCGTGTTCGCGCTGGTCGGAGTGCGGTGGTAGCTGAGCAGCTCCTGCGAGGAACCGGCGGGGAGCACCCGCACGGTGAAGGTCTTCGTCACCGTGACTGCGGGGGTGTCGGTGCGGGAGATGACCGCGTCGACCGTGCCGGTGACATCGCCGGCGGCGGCCGCGCCCGCGGCATCCGGTGCCGTGATCGTGCCGTCGGCCGCGACCGCGACACCCTGCGCGTTCTGCAGCACGACGCTCGTTCCGTCGGCCGGGGCCGGCAACACCGTTCCCGAGATGACCACGGGCGGCAGCACGTAACCCGCCGCTGCCGCGTCGACGCGCTCCTGATCGCTGGTCGGCAGCACGGTGAGGGTGATGCTGTCGGATGCGCTGACGCCCCGAACCGTGCTCGTCGCCGTGGCGGTCACCGTCGCCGTGCCGTCCTCCTCCGAGGGCTGACTGACGCGACCATCGGGGGCCACGATGGTCTCGTCCGAGGTGGTCCACGTGACCGCGCCTCCGGCCGTCGGCAGGGCGACATAACCCGAGTCGACCGTCTGATCGGCGAGACCCAGACCGTCGAGAATCGACTGCGCCCGCGCCGCCATCTCGGCTGTGTGGATGCTCGCGTCCTGATCCGAGATCGCCGCGACCTCGCTGTCGGCGATCGCGCGGTCGTAGACGCGGAACGCCGAGACCTCGCCGGCGAAGAAGCCGTCGGGCCAGGGCGAGCGACCGATCGCGTTGAGTGACTGGTCGGTGATCGAGGCGGGAGTGAGGGCGGTGTTCGCCTGGCCCGTCTTCACTCCGTCGACGTAGAACGAGATCGTTCCCGCGGTTCCGTCGATCACCGAGGTGAGGTTGTACCAGCGGTCGGCCTCGAGCGCGTTCGTCGCCCGGGCGTTGACCTCGCCGCCGTTCGACGCCGTGGTGATGGCGGTGCGCGGCACGTCTCTCACCGAGGTGAAGAAGTACGAGGTGGGTGAGTCGTTGCCGACGTTCCAGAGGAAGTTGAAGGCGGATTTCATCGAGGCGTCGATCTTGACCTCGGTGCTGATCGTCGCCGCCGTCTTGCCCGCGAGGATGTCGTTCGGAAGACGAACCCAGTTCGCCGAGCTGTTCTTGGCGCCGCCCGTGAACTGCAGCGAGTCACCGGTCCACCGGTCATCACTACCGTTCACGACCGTGGCGGCCGCGAGCGCGCCGGCGCCCGTGGCGGAGTTCGGCACCGATGCCCCGGCGGTCTGCGAGAAGACATACTCGCCGATGAGGCCGTCGGTCGGGGCTGCCGCAGAGGCGACGCCGGCAGCGGAGAGGCCCGTGCCGATGACGGCGAGCGACACCACGGCCGCCGCGCCCCGCGTGAGAATTCTGGAGATCACGTGTTCACCTTCGGTTGGAGGTCGGAGAAGAGGGGCTACGCGGAGCGGCGGCGCCGGCGCACGACGACCGCGATGCCGGCTGCGAGCAGCAGGGCCGCGAGCGACACGATTCCGGATGCGCCGAAGCCCGTGGCGGCGAGCTTGTCGCCGGCGGCCGTCGACCCGGGGATGGATGCCTCCGGTCCGCCCGTTCCAGGCTGGCCGGTACCGGGATCCACGGGCACGACGATTTCGCCCGCGGCGACGCGCACGGTAGACGTGACCTCGATCGCGGTCGAGCTGAAGAGCTGTTTGTCGGCCGCGTTCCATGCGGTCGATCCGGCGGCTCCGGCCCAGTCGTTGAGATTGGAGCCGAGCGAGCGCACCACTCCGGTGACCGTGTAGTCGCCAGCGGTAGACGTGTCCACGCCGGAGAGATCCCAGTCGACGGCCAGCTCAGCCGTTCCTCGCGCATAGGCCAGGTTCACCGCGGCCGTCGCCGGCAGCGCGGCGGCGACCGCGTCAGCCGTCGCACCCTGGCTGACGCTCGCGACGCCGAGCTCCGTCGACACCGCCGACGTCGCATCCGCTGCCCGCACGGTGTCGTACTGCGCCTTCGTCAGCGAGATGATGCCACCGTGCTTCGTGCTCGGGGCCATCTCGAAACCGGCCGCCGTCAACTGCGACCAGCCGGCATCCAGATCGTTCGTCACCATCGGCCGGTAGCCGGTCGTCGGAATGACGTCGACGTACAGGTACCACGTGTCGTCGCTGTGGCTCTTGAAGACGGCCGGACCTTCGACGCCGCCCTCGTTGCCTCCCGCCCAGACCGCGCCGATCTTCGTCTGCAGCGTCGTCCAGGTCGTTCCGGCCTCCCACCAGCGGGGCGCCTCGGTCGACTCCATGTAGATTCCGTTGCCGAACGAGTTGTCCTTCGTGATGCGGTAGGTCGTGCCGTCGTTCTGGATCATCGTGGTGTCGATCGCGTTTCCGCCGGTGTTCACGAAGTCGCCGCCGAAGGAGTAGCTGCCCTGCGTGAAGTCGGTGGTGGCACCCCAGAGCACGCGGTTGTACGACGCGGTGTCGTGGGCCGGGTCGTCGTTGGGGAACACGTTCGATGCCCAGTACACGACGAAGGCTCCGCGGCCGTCGGGGTAGTAGTCGTCGACCCAGGTCGCCTCGGGTGCCCAGGCCATTCCGAGCTGTGCCGCGGTGTTGCCCGCGGCGTCGGCCGCCATGTCGATCTGTCGCAGGTCGCCCCACGTCACGAGGTCCTTCGACTCCCAGATGTTGAGCTTCGTGCTGGCGTTCTTGGTCCAGTGGCACCAGGTGGTGCAGTTGCCCGAGCCGTTGTCGCCGCCGAAGACCCGCAGGTCGGTGGCGATGATGTAGTACGTCTGGGTCTCGGGGTTGTAGGTCAGGTACGGGTCGCGCACGCCGGTCGTTCCGAGGTCGGAGGCCAGAATAGGCACTCCGCCGTTCAGCGGATCCCACTGCTCGGGGTTGTCGCCGCGCGACACGTCGAGGTAGATCTTCTCGGCGTAGCCCTCCGAGTCCTCGATGAAGTGCACCATGAGGTAGCCGTAGTCGTCGGCCTGGGCGGCCAGCGGCGTCACGGTCACCGCGACCTCCTTCGAGGCGGTGATTCCGCGCACGGTGGCCGTGGCGGTGAGGGTCCCGCTGAGGGCGGGCTCTCCCGCCGCCGGCTGCACTGCCGTGGCGGTCACGCCGTCGGCGGCGATCGCGATGCCGGGCGTGTTCGAGGCCCAGCTCACGGCGCCACCGGATGCGGGAAGCACGAGCGAGCTGTCGTCGATCGTGACCGGCTCGATCGAGTCGACGAGAGACTGCGCGGCCGCGCCGATGCTGTCGGCGTGGGCGAGGGCATCCTCGTCGGAGACGTCGTCGACCTCCTCGGCTGTGAGGGCCCGGTCGTAGACGCGGAATGCGGCGACCTCTCCCTTGTAGAAGGGGTCGGGCCACGGCGAGCGCCCGATCGTGTTGAGCGACTGGTCGGTGATGGATGCGGGAGTCAGCGACGTGTCGGCCTGGCCGACCCGGGTTCCGTCGACGTAGTACGTGATGGTGCCGGCCGCGCCGTCGATCACCGAGGTGAGGCTGTACCAGCGGTTCGCGTCGAGCGCGCTGGTCGAGCGGGCGTTCACCTCGCCGCCGCCCGAGGTGGTCGTGATGGCGGTGCGGGTCGTGTCTCGCGCGGTGGCGAACCAATACGCCGCGTTCGTGTCGTTGCCGATGTTCCACAGAAAGTGGTTGGCGGTCTTCATCGACGGGTCGATCTTCGCCTCGGTGGTGATGGTCGCCGACGTCTTTCCGGCGAGGATGCCGTCGGGCAGCTCGACCCAGTTGGCCTGGCTGTTCTTCGCGCCACCCGTGAAGACGAGCGAGTCGCCCGTCCACTGAGCATCGGTTCCGTTCACCACGGTGGCTCCGGCGACGGCGCCCGCCCCCGTGGCGGTGTTCGCCACCGCATTGCCCGCGGTCTGCGTGAAGAGGTACTCGCCGATCAGTCCGTCACCGGGGGCGGCGGCGTTCGCCGCGCCTCCCAGCGACAGTCCTGCGCCGATCACAGCGAGCGACACCGCTGCGGCCGCTCCCCGCTTGAGAAATGTGGAGATCATCGAATGCCTTTCACTCGTCGTCGAGTCGTGTGCGAACGTTCTGCGTGGATGTTCTGCGTGGATGTGGTTGTGGTTGTGGATGGCGTACTGAGATCAGACACGTCGGCGGCGCAGGAGGAACACGGCTCCGCCGGCGATCAGCAGCGCGAGCGCTCCGAGCCCCGCGAACAGTGCGCCCGATCCGGTCTGACTGAGAGAGCCGCCGGGGCCACCGGCGCCGGGAGCTCCGGCATCCGGAGCACCGGGTCCCGCAGGCACCGCCTGCACGGTCAGCGCCTTCTCCGCGAGAGCCCCCGACGTGCTTCCCGCAGCGCGCACGGTGTGCTCCCCGGCGGGTGTCGTGAGCGGGATGCGCACGGTCGCCGTGAATCGTCCGTCGCTGTCGGCGTCGGCCGAGCCCAGGAACACCGGGTCGGAGAACAGGGTCATCTCGACCCTCTCGCCCTCTCCGAATCCGCGGCCGGTCACCGTGACCGTGTCACCTGCGACGACACTCGACGCGCTCAGGGCGATCGAGGCATCCGGTGTGTCGGGGCCTGACACGACGACCGACAGCGACCCTGTCGCCGAGCTGTTGCCGGCCACATCGACCGAGCGGTACTCGAGCAACGTCCAGCCGACCGTTCCGAAGCTGAGCGGCTCGCCGTAGGCGGCCCACTCCCCCGCGTTCAGGCGGTACTCCAGTGCCGCCACGCCGCTGGTCGCGTCGGATGCCGACAGCGTCACGACGACGGGCTGCTCGACCGTGCCGACGGCAGTCGACGGCGAAGCGAGAGCGCTGACGCTCGGTGCCGTGCGGTCGACGGGCAGGGTGATCGAGCCGACAGACGACTCCACGGGAACGCCGGCGACGCTCGCCCGGTATTCGAGAGTGCGGGCGCCGTCTTCGGCGAGCGAGATCGGCGCCGTGTAGGCCGTCCACTCGCCGCCGTCGAGGCGGTACTCCAGATCTGCCGGCGCATCCGAGCCCGGCGCGAGGGTGACGGTCGGCGCCGTGCGGTACCAGCCCGCGGAGCCATCCGGTGCGCCCGGCGCGGTCGTGGCGATCACGCTCGGAGCCTCGGGGTCGACGTCGTCTCCCACGACGACGCGGATCTTCACCGCGGCGTTCTCGGGAGCCAACTCCTCGTCGGCAGCCATCGCGAACACCGGCAGACCGGCGGCCGTCCAGTGCACCAGGGCGGCGCGGGCGTGCCTGCGGGGGTCGAACAGACCCGCATCCGTTGCCTCGCCCGGGTTGGACGAGTCGTTCACGGTGCGTGAGTGGTAGACGATCACGGGGTTGCCGAATTCGTCGACGGTGAACGAGTTGTGGCCGGGGCCCACCTGTCCGGGAACGTCGTCGGTCGTGAGCAGCGGGTAGGGGTTCTTCGCCCACGACGCCGGGTTCATCAGATCGGCCGCAGCATCCGCGGTGAGCACGCCCACGCAGTACTTGTCGTCGACGGTCGCCGCCGAGAAGGCGATGACGATCTTGCCGTTCTTCTTGATCACGGCCGGGCCCTCGTCGATCGAGTCGCCGTTGTTCTTCTCCCACGCCAGGGTCGGCGCGGAGAGCAGAATCGACTGCGAGATCAGCTGATTCGGGTTCGCCGGGTCGATCTCGGCCATGCGCAGCGTCGATCCGATGGCGGGCTTCTCGGCCCAGACCACGTAGTGCTTGCCAGCCTCTTCGAAGTGCGTCATGTCGAGCGAGAAGCTCGTGAACGCGGAGCCGTCTCCGGCCGCCGCCTTCACGTAACCGAGGCTCGTCCAGTTCGCCGGATCGAGCGCGGCGTCTCCGCCGAACTCGTCGCCGGTGAACTTGAGCATCGCGGGCCGGATGTCGAAGCCGCTCGTGCGTCCGGCGGTGAACAGGATGTACCAGTCGTCACCGATCTTCTCGAGCTCGGGTGCCCAGATGTAGCGGTTGAGAGCAGGATCGGTGTTCTCGTGCCAGATGGTGGTCTCAGGCGCGTTCTTCAACCCCTGGATCGTGTCCGCGCTGCGCAGCACGATGCGGTCGTAGCCGTTCGGGTCGTCGGCACGGGTCATCGGGTAGGAGCCGGTGAAGTAGTATTTGCCGTCGTCTCCGAGGGTGACGTCGGGGTCGGCGCGGCGCTCCACCAGCGGGTCGGGGAAGGTCGGTCGCGTGACCGTTCCGTCGACCGTGTAGGTGCCCGGCTCGGCGGTGCTGAGCGCGGCCAGGTCGTCGGCGTTCCAGTCGACAGGCATCGACGAGGTGTCGCCGCTCGAGTATTCGACCGTTGCCGTCTCGGGCAGCACCGGGGTCTCCCCCGCACCGATCTTCACGTCGCCGAACGACTGCACGCCCGTGTTCACGACGCGACCGTAGGTCTTCTGGATGCTCGCGTACTCCGCGGCGGTCACGCCGATGCTCGAGGCTCCGGATGCTCCGGCCGGGAAGTCTCCTGAGCTGTCGGGCGCAGCAGGCGTGAGCGCTGTGGCCCCCGCCGGCGAGCTGAACGTCACGAAGTCAGAGGTCGTCACCTCGAAGCGTGCACCGCCCTGAGCCGTGTAGCCCACGCGGTAGCCGCCGATCCCGTTGTCGTACACGGCCGAGACGTCGGTCGCCGAGACGATCGAGGGAACGAACGACACGAGACGCTCGTTCGTGAACGACGTCAGGTCCGCCGAGTCGTAGACGTAGAGACGCGACCCCTGGCCGTTCTCGATGGCGACGAGACGGAAGGTCCCGTCGGGTGCGCGAAGCAGCACGGGAGGCCCGAACTTCGTCGCGCCGAGTGTCGGATAGAGGATCCCGCGACCCTTGTTGAGTCCCGTGTACTCGCCGTCGGAAGTCGAGGGTGAATCGGATGCCGCGAGGTGCAGCACGTCGGTGCGGTTCGTGTCGCCGTCGGTGATGTACGAGCCGATGCGACCGGTGTCCTGCGCCAGCACGGTGACCGCGAACTCGCGGGTTGCGGTGAGCTCGCCCAGTGTGAAGGTCGCCGTGAGGGTGACCGACTTCTCCGCCGGCGCCCGGGTGACCGAGCCGTCGGTCGCGATCGCCGCCGCATCCGATGTCGCCCACGAGACGGCGACCTCGCCGATCGACGTGCGCAGCACGATGTCGTCCGTCACGCGGGTGATGGCCAGGTCGTAGCCGTTCACGGCCACGGTCAGGTTGTTCTGCGGGGTGTCGGCGAGAACGATGAAGGGGAATTCGCGGGTGACCGTCTTGCCGGCGAGCGTGAGCGTGGCCGTGAGCGTCACCGGCACGTCACCGTCGACTGTCGGGCGGGTCACCGTTCCGTCGGTGGCAATCGCATCCGGGCGGTTGGACGCCCACGTGATGGTCGAGCCGTTTGCACCCTGAGCCGCCAGATCGCGGTCGGTCGTGATCGCTCCGGAGCCCGGGTTGAGCGCTGCGGCGTCGGCCTCGAGCGCGGCCTGCACGGTCGCCTCATCGGCCCAGGCGTAGTACTCGCTGGCGATCGAAGCGTCGTCGAGCGCACTCGTCCACACCTTCACATCGCGCACGCCGCCCTTGTAGAGGTCGTCGGGGTACGACGACTTGCCGATGTACGACACGAGGTTCGAGCCGAACTGGCTCACCGTTCGTGTGGTCGAGACCGATCCGATCTTCTTGCCGTTGAAGTAGCCGGTGATGCGGTTCGGCTCGATCACGGTCGTGTACAGGCCCCAGGCGTTGGATGTCGCGGGTCCCGCGATTCCCTGGCCCGCGTTGGTGGGCGAGATGCCGGCCTCGGTGCCCCACGGGGAACCGGGCGAGCTGCCGTTGGTGATCACCGACTTGAACAGACCGCTCGGGTTCTTGGGATTCAGCAGCCAGTACTGGGCCGGAGGGTTGCTCGCGGAGCCGAAGAACATGGCCGCGTAGTTTCCGGATGCCCGATCGTTGCGCAGCCAGGTCGAGATGGTCAGGGTGTCGCGGCCGTCGAACAGGCCGGTGGGCAACTGCACGTACGCTCCGCTGCTGCCGCTCGAGCCGCCCGGAAGAGCGAGCTCGGGGCCGGTCACCTTGGCGCCCGTTCCCCTGATCACACCGTCGTTCCCGTAGGGAGACGAGTCGGGGACGGTCGTGCCGGTTGTCTTCGAGAAGTCGTAGTGCAGACGCAGATCGCCCTGTGCTGCGGCGACCTTGATCGTGGCGGTGACGGCACGGGCGACACTCGTCACCTCGCCCTTCACGGTGATGGTCTGCGCGGTGTCGGCGTAGCCGGCCGGAGTCTTCTCCCAGGTGACGGGCAGGTCCTGCTGCGAGCCATCCGCGAAGACCACCGTGGCGGTCTTCGGCAGAGCCGCCTCGGTGCCGACCTGCGTGGTGAGTGACACGGGCTTCACCTCGGTGACAGCGGGGAGCATCGCGTCGAACACCCGCTTCTGTTCCTCCGCCGTGATGGGCAGAACCGTGCCGTGTCGGGGTGCCGGATTCGGCAGCGTGTAGTTCGCAGGAATGGTCCAGTCCGCATCCGCCCCGAGCTTCTTCGAGAAGAGCGGAATGTACTTGCGACCGCTGAACTCGTCGACGAAGAGGTAGTAGCCCTCGCCGTTCACGTCACCGGGGTTGGCCTTGACGATGGTCGGGCCCTCCACGGCTCCCGTTCCCGCGTTCTTGCCGATGCAGCTTTCCTGCAGCGCCCAGGCGCCCGTCGTCGAGGTCTTCGTGGTGACGGCGAGCAGATCGGTCGACGTCTCTTCGAACACGTCGAGGCAGCCCATCGACTGCGCCTCGTCTTTCGTGAAGCGGTGATAGGTGTCGCCCTCTTTGATCACGGTGCTGTCGATGCGCGAGACACCCGTGTTCTGCCAGACCTTCGCCTCGGTGAAGGTCTGGAAGTCGCGCGTCGTGGCGTACATCATGACGTTCGGCGCGGAACCGGTGTGGTTGGGGTCGTCGGCCGCGTAGATCTTCGACGCCCAGAACACGACGTAGGCGCCGAGAGATTCGTCGTAGAACGCCTCGGGCGCCCAGGTGTTTCCTGCCGTGTCGGGCGAGACCTGCACGTGGCGCTGCTCAGACCAGTTCACGAGGTCCGTCGACTCCCACACCTCGATGAACTTGCTGCCGGTGCGCTGCGAGGCGTCCCAGCTCGTGCCGCCGCCGATCGAGAGATCTGTGGCGATCATGTAGAACTTGTCGCCCTCGGGAGAGCGCACGATGAACGGGTCGCGCAGACCCGTGGTGCTCTTCGTCGAGGTGATGGCGGGCTTGCCGCCGTTCAGGGCGAGCCAGTTGCGGGCGTCGTTGCCGGTGCTGGCTCCGAAGTAGATCTTCTCGCCGGCGACGCTGTCACCGGTGAAGTAGCTGAACAGGTACGACTCGTACTCCTGCTTCGCCGGCAGGGCCGGAACCGTGGCGGCGAAGGTGCGCGTCAGAGCGGCCTCGCCCTTGGTGGCCGTCGCCGTGAGAGTGACGGATGCCGCGGGGTCGCCGTGTGCGGGGCGCGAGACGACACCGTCGCTTGCGATCACCTGCGTGTTCGAGGAGCTCCAGACGACGTCGACTCCGGAGACGCTGGACGCGGGCAGGGTGACATTGCCCCGCACGTCGTCGAGCCCGTGCACGACGATCGCGTCGAGCGCCAGCTGGGCGGCGTCGCCGTCAGGCGATGCGGTGGCCGCGACCGTCACGGGAATGGTGCGGGTCACGGTGGCCGCGCCGGCCGTGATCGTGGCGGTCAGGTCGACCGTTTCAGTGGATGTCGTGCGGGTCACCGCTCCTGTCGCCGAGACGACGGCCGGGTTCGACGACGCCCAGGTGATGGTCGACCTCGCGGGGCCGCTGACCGGCAGCGAGAGGTTGCCGGTGACGGCGGACACGTCTCCGAGCGCGGTCTCTGCCCAGATGGCATCGGAGGTGGCGATGGCGGTCGCCGACTGCGTGCTCAGGTCACCGACCTCGGCCGTGGTCAACGCGCGGTTGTAGATGCGGAAGTCGCTGACGACACCCTTGAACGAGTTGTCGAGCGCGTAGGCCGAGCGGCCGATGTAGTTGCGCGTGGTCTTGCCCGCGCCGAGCTGCGCCGGCGTCACGTCGACCGCCGTGTTCTGCGCGACCTGGGTGCCGTTCTCGTAGAGCGTGCCGACCTTTCCGGTCTGCGTGTAGGTCAGACGCTTCCACGTGCCCTTGGCCAGGTTCTGGTCGCGGCCCTTCGAGGTCTCCTTCTCGCCGCCCCACGCCGCTGCGGAGATAACCGAGCGGTAGGGAGTCGAGGTGGTGAACAGGTAGCCGTTGCCCGACTGCGGAGTGCCGACGGCCTCATTGCCGAGGTTGTACAGAAAGTGGTTGCCGGTGAGTGCGGGGTCGATCCAGGCATCGAACGAGACGGTGATCGAGTCGAGCCCCGCCGTCAGGTCATTGGGGAGCTTCACGGCGTTGCCGCTGCTCGAGGCTCCTCCGCCGAAGACGAAACCGTGTCCTGCATTCCACCCGGGGGCACCCTCGACGGCAGCGGTGCGTCCGTTGCCCGACGAGTCGGCCACGGAGGTGCCTTCTGTCTCGTCGAGCTTGTACCAGGCGACCAGACCGTCGTCGACCGACGCCGCCACCGCGGGTGCTGGAGGCGCGGCCAGAAGGGTACTGAAGGCGACCGCGAAGGCGGTCAGCATGGCGATTCGGGATTTCAGCATGAACTCACTCCGGTGTGGGTTTTCGCGGGTCTTGCGGGGTATTTCTCGGCAATTGCGGGGCCTCGTGCCTGATTTCGAGCGCACGAAGGGCAGGGATCGCACCGCAGAAGCGGCGCGACCCTGGGTGACGGGCTTCTCAGGTCTTGCGTTTGCGCGAGACGACGAGTCTCTGCAGCAGCACGAACACCAGCAGGATCGCGCCGGTGATGATGGTGGTCGCTTCGGGCGGAATACTGCCGTCGCGGGTGATGAGAACGTTCATCAGGCCGAGTACGAGAGCACCGATGACCGAGCCGAGCACGAAACCGGCACCACCCGTGAGGAGTGTTCCGCCGATGATGACGGCGGCGATCGCGTCGAGCTCCCAGCCGACGCCGGTGATGTTCTGGGCGATGCCGAGCTTCGAGGTGTAGACCACGGCCGCGAGACCGGCGAGGGTTCCGCTGATGATGTAGATCGCCAGCTTGGTGCGCACGACGGGGAGGCCCATCAGTGTCGCCGACTGCTCGGATCCGCCGATCGCGTAGACCGTTCGACCGAAGCGCGTCTTGTGCAGAACGTAGAAGGCGACGATCACGACGACCGCTGCGATCACGACGTTCGGAGTGGTGACGAGGTCGTTGATCTTCGGCCCGTCGATCACCTTGATCTCGGTCGACAGCGCACGGATGGGCGACTCGTCGGCCAGGCGCTCCGGCGTCGTCGAGAGCATGGATGCGAGACCTCGGGCCAGGAACATCATCGCCAGTGTCGCGATGAACGGTTGCACATTGAAGTACTGGATCAGGATTCCCGATGCCGCGCCGAAGACCGAGCCGATGAGGATCATCAGGACGATGACCACGAACGGGTTCCAGCCCGCGTTGGCGAGCATCACCCCCACAAGGCTGCTGATGGCGATGATGGCGCCGACCGAGAGGTCTACTCCGCCGGTGAGGATCACGAAGGTGAGTCCGACCGCCAGGATGATCAGGTAGGCGTTGTTGATGAAGAGGTTCGACAGCGTGCTGAACTGCAGGATGCGGCCGTAGGCGATCTCGCCGTAGATGATCATGCCCACGAAGATCACGATCGCGGCCAGTGTGGGCAGCGTCTCGAGGTTCGGCTTGAGGCGGTTCACGAGAGACGGGGTGTGCGGGCTCTGCGGCGCGCTCGGGCGTTCGATGACGGAGGTCATGCCGACACCGCCTCCTTTCGTGGCGTGCTGGTTCTCGCACGACGCTGGCTGAAGAGTGCGCGAACCCGCTGCGACTGCAGCAGGCAGATCGCCACGATGACGATGGCCTTGAACGCAGGTGTCGCCGACGACGGGATGGCGAGGAACACGATGGTCTTGTCGAGCGTGGCGATCAGAAGGGCGCCGATCACACTGCCGGTCAGCGAGAACTTGCCGCCGGCCAGCGAGGTGCCGCCGATGACCACGGCGAGGATGGCGTCCATCTCGGACGAGAAGCCGGTCTTGGCGACCTCGACGGTCATGACGCTGGCGGTGCTGAAGATGCCTGCCACGCCGGCCAGCACGCCGCTGAGGATGTAGACGAAGATGAGCAGACCCACCGGTCGAATGCCGGCCATGCGCGCCGCCTTGGGGTTGATGCCGATCGACTCGATCATCAGGCCGAGTGCGCTGCGGCGTACGAGCAGGGCGACGAGCGCCACGATCACCGCACCGATGATGAAGACGACGGGGAACCCGAGGACGGTGCCGTTGGCGATCCAACGGAAGAACTCGTTGCTCGCCGACGTGTTCTGGCCGGAGGTGATGACCTTCGCCAACCCTCGACCGGCCAGCATCATGATCAGCGTCGTGATGAACGGCTGGAGTCCCACGATCGAGACGAGGACACCGTTGATCAGGCCGAGGAAGGCGCTGATGCCGAGGGCGAGAGCGATCGCCATGAGGGCGGATCCGAGCGATCCGTCGCCCGCGTCGTGCATGAATTCCATCGACACGGCGCCCGAGACGGCCATGACCGACCCGACCGACAGGTCGATGCCGCGCGTGGCGATCACCAGGGTCATGCCCACGGCGATCATCATGATCGGTGCGCTGGCACGCAGGATGTCGATGAGGTTTCCCGAGAGATCACCGGTGACACCGTTGACGGAGATGCCGAGGTACGTCGGGTCTTTGATGAGGTTGATGATCAGCAGCAGTACGAGGGCGGCGATGGCCCAGATGTAGGGCTGCTTGATGCTGGTCTTCACGAACGAAGACGCGGCCGATGGGGTGTTCGACATCAGTTGGTGCTCCCCTCGGTGGCGAGAGCGGCAGGCTCCGGCTCGAACGCGTCGACGCCCTGCGTCTCCGCCCCATCCGATGCGATCAAGTCGACGATCGTGTCGGCGGTGATGTCTGGCCCGTTGATGATCTCTCCGATCTTGCGGTGGTCTTTCAAGACCACGATTCTCTCGCTGAGTCGCACGACCTCTTCGAGTTCTGACGAGATGAACACGACAGACATGCCCTCTTCGGCCAGGGTCGCGATCGCCTCTTGGATCTCTGCCTTGGCACCGATGTCGATGCCGCGCGTGGGCTCGTCGAGAATCAGCAGTTGAGGCTTCGTTGCGAGCCAACGGCCGAGCAGAACCTTCTGCTGGTTGCCGCCGGACAGGTTTCTGATGGGTCGCTCCGGGTCGCTCGGTCGCACGTTGAGCTCGACGAGGTACTTGTCGCACAGCTCTTTCTGCTCGCGCTTCGACAGCGGGCGGGCCCAGCCGCGCCTGGCCTGGACGGCGAGAATGAGGTTCTCGCGCACGGTGAGGTCGCCGACGATCCCCTCGTCGCGACGGTTCTCCGTCGAGAAGGCGATCTTGGTGGCGAGTCCGGCAACGGGGCTATGCACCTCGGTGTTCTTGCCTCCGATGGTGACCTCTCCCGAATCGGGGCGGTCGGCGCCGTACATCAAACGGCCGAGTTCGGTGCGGCCGGAGCCGAGGAGCCCGGCGAGGCCCACGACCTCGCCTGGGTAGACGGCGATGTCGACGGGTTCGATCGAACCCTTTCGGCCGAGGTCTGTGGCGCTGTAGAACGGCTGCTCGCCGCTCTCCCGCGCATCCCGCCGTCTGTTCGAGCCGAGCGAAGCGAGAGTCTCGAAGTCCTTGCCGATCATGAGCGAGATCAGCTGGCTGCGACCCAGATCGCGGGTGAGGTGCTCCCCCACGAACTCGCCGTTGCGCAGCACCGTGAGGCGGTCGCTGATGGCGTAGACCTGGTCGAGAAAGTGCGAGACGAAGAGAATGGCCACGCCCTGGTCGCGCAGGCGGCGCATGACGGTGAAGAGGCCCTCGACCTCGTTGGCGTCGAGGCTCGAGGTCGGCTCGTCGAGGATGAGCACCTTCGACTTCGCCACCATGGCGCGGCTGATGGCGACGAGCTGCTGCAGGGCGAGCGAGATGCTCGACAGTGGCTGGTGGGGGTCGAGATCACCCAGACCGAGGCCGACGAGTGCCTCGTGTGCGGCCTGGTGGGTCTTCTTCCAGTTGATTCCGAAGGCGCCGCGGATCTCGTTGCCGAGCATCACGTTCTCGCCCACGGTGAGGTTGTCGCAGAGGTTGACCTCTTGGTACACGGTCGAGATACCGGCGCTCTGGGCGTCTGCGGTTCCCGAGAACTGGCGGGGGCCGCCAGAGACGAGGATGCTGCCGGAGTCGATCTTGTACACACCGGTGAGTGCCTTGATGAGGGTGGACTTGCCCGCACCGTTCTCACCCATGAGGGTGTGCACCTCGCCCGGGTACAGCCGCAGCTGCACGTTCTGGAGGGCTTTGACGCCAGGGAACTCGATCGAGATATCGGTCATCTCGACGATCGGCTCTGTCGCTGCCATGTCTGCCTGCTCGTTCTGCCGTCTGCCGGCCTCGTCTTTGAGTCGCGTGGATTCTCCCACGCGGGAGCCCATTCGGTTCCCCGAGCCGGGTGGCTCGGGGAACCGAATGAGCGGGGGTGAATTAGAACTTGCGGTCGGGCAGCGCCGTGGTGGCGGCCTCGGGCGAGTCGAAGGTCACGCTGGGAACGACGATGTCGGACTCGACCTTGTCACCGGCGAGGGCCTTGTTCACGACGTCGATGGCCGTGTCACCGAACAGCGGGTTGTACTCGGCGACGAAGCTGAGACGACCTGCTGCGAGGGCCTCGAGAGCGGCCTTCGTTCCGTCGATCGTGATGATCTTCACGTCGGTGCCGGGCTTCAGGCCCGCCTCTTCGACGGCCAGTGCGGCGCCGAGGCCCATCTCGTCGTTCTGTGCGAACACGAGCTGGACGTTGTTGTTGTTGGCCTTGAGGATCGTCTCGAAGACGCTCTTCGCCTCTTCGGTCGACCAGTTGGCCGACTGGCTCTCGAGCTTGGTGAGCTTGGAGTCGATCGTCTCGTCCCAACCCTTGTTGCGGTCGTTCACGACCGACAGTCCGGGAGGTCCTTCGAGCACGACGTAGTTGCCGCCGTCGGGGAACTGCTCGTTGGCCCACTCGGCGGCCGAGGCGCTGATGCCCACGTTGTCGGGAGCGATGTGGCTCGTGTAGAGCTCGGTGTCGTTCGGCTCGATGCCGCGGTCGAGTAGCACGACGGGGATCTCGGCCTCCTTGGCACGCTCGAGGATGCTCTCCCAGCCGGTGGCCTCCGTGGCCGACAGCAGGATCGCGTCGACGTCTTCATCGATGAACGAGGTGAACGCCGTGATCTGCGAGTTCTGGTCACCGTTGGTGGCCGGAGCGTACTTCAGCTCGAATCCGTTCTCCTTCGAGAACGAGTCCTGGATGTTCTTCTCGTTGGCCGTGCGCCATCCGCCCTCGGGGCCGACCGCGACGAACCCGATGGTCTTGATGTCGTTTCCGTCGCCCGAGGCGTCGTCTCCGCCGCCGCTTGCCGAGCAGGCGCTCAGGCCGAGGGCGAATGCCCCCACCAGAGCGAGGCCTGCGATGGACCTGAATCGAGGTGCCTTGAACATTGATCTCCTCCTTGAGACCCGCCGGCTAGGGAGTTGCCGACGGAGTGAATGTGAACCGTGATTGATGCAATGGGCTTTGGTTGTGAGGGCTAACAATTCGCTTGGCCGGGCGGCTCTCCAGGGGAGCGTGTCATCTCGTCCCTGAGATCCTTCGGCGTTTTGTGAAAAGTTGTTAGCGCTCACAGTTTGCTTAGCCGAGACGATATCCGCGTCCTGATCCTTGTGTCAAGCGAGTGCCGCCGTGGCCTTGGTAACGAATCTGCAACGGAGCCAGGGCCGTCGAACCACCGGCCCCGGTAAGTCGTCTCGACTTGTGCATGCCAAATGTGAGCCCTAACATTCCCCGTGGGAGCACGCGTCCTCGCGTGCACGAACGAGGAGGTTCGCTGTGATGACTCCTCGCTGGAGGCGAGAGTGAACGAGGCCGAGCCCGTCGTCCGCTTCACCGACGTGTCGGTCACCTTCACCGCTACGAGAGCCCTCGACGGCGTCGACTTTCGCCTCTTCCCGGGTGAGGTCCATTCGCTCATGGGTGAGAACGGCGCCGGCAAGAGCACGCTCATCAAGGCGCTCACCGGTGTGCAGCCGATCAACGGCGGAACGATCGAACTCGACGGCAGGCCGGTGTCGTTCTCGACACCGGGAGCGGCCCAACGCGCCGGGATCAGCACCGTCTACCAGGAGGTCAACCTCCTGCCCAATCTGTCTGTCGCTGAGAACGTCATGCTCGGCCGAGAGCCCCGTGGCCGCTTCGGCGGCATCGACTGGCGCACCGCCCACGAGCGAACCAGAGAGCTGCTCGCGACGATGCGGCTCGACATCGATCCCCGGTCGATGCTCGCCGACCACTCCCCCGCCGTTCAGCAGCTCATCGCCATTGCTCGAGCAATCTACGTCGAGGCTCGCGTGCTCGTGCTCGACGAGCCGACATCCAGCCTCGACAACGATGAGGTCACCGAGCTCTTCCGCATCATCGCCGGCCTCAAGGAGTCCGGCGTCGCGATCCTCTTCATCTCGCACTTCCTCGACCAGGTCTACGAGATCTCCGACCGCATCACGGTTCTGCGCGACGGTCGCCTCGTCGGCGAGTACCTCACCCCCGATCTGCTTCGCATCGATCTGGTGCAGAAGATGGTCGGCAAGGACCTGCCCGCTTTGGCCACCATTCGAGAACACACCAGCAACAGCGATGTCGAAGAAGGTCTCTCTGACGAAGAACCCCTGATCAGCGCCTTAGGACTTGGTCGCCGAGGTGCGATCGAGGCCTTCGATCTGCGCGTCTACGAGGGCGAAGTGGTCGGCATCGCCGGTCTCCTCGGCTCGGGCCGAACCGAACTCGCTCGGCTGTTGTCCGGCATCGACCGCTCCGACAGCGGTGAACTGCTGATCGACGGCCGCGCCGAGAAGCTGACGAACCCGCGCACGGCCATGCAGCACCGCATCGCCTACGCGTCCGAGAATCGCCGCACCGAGGGAATCATCGGCGATCTGTCTGTGCGCGACAACATCGCCCTCGCCCTGCAGGCCGACATGGGGTGGTTCCGGCGCATCCCTCGTCGTCGCCAAGACGAACTCGCGGCGAGCTACATCCAGGCCATGAACATCCGCCCCGCCGACCCCGACGCGCTCATGGGCACGCTGTCGGGAGGAAATCAGCAGAAGGTCCTGCTCGCACGGTGGCTGGCCATCGCGCCACGACTGCTCGTGCTGGACGAGCCGACGAGGGGAATCGACGTCGGGGCGAAGGCCGAGATCCAGACCCTCGTCTCTGATCTGGCCGACAACGGACTGTCTGTGGTCTTCATCTCGGCCGAGCTCGAAGAGGTGCTGCGCATCAGCCACCGCGTCGCGATCTTGCGTGACAAGAGAAAAGTCGCCGACCTCGAGAACCACGACCTCACTGTGGCGCGACTGCTCACGATCATCGCCGAGAACTCAGGCGACGGCGATGATGACTGATCGCGCTCTCTGGTCGACTAGTGTTCGATTCACGACACGATCACGGGCGTGTCGCTGGATAAGGTGGACTACGTGACGGAAGAGGCGCCGCGCCAAGCGACGATCTTCGACGTGGCTCGACTCGCGGGCGTGTCGCATCAGACCGTCTCCCGGGTGGTCAACGATCTGCCCAACGTGCGGTCCTCCACACGCGTGCGGGTCGAAGAGGCCATCAAAAAACTGCGTTACGTGCCCTCCCCCGCGGCCCGGGCATTGGTCACGCGACGGTCGAGAACCATCGGGCTGATCGCCACGGGCGGGCCTGAGTTCGGGCCGTCGTCGACGGTTCTGTACTTCAACGCGGCGGCGCGTGATGCTCGCTGGTCGGTCTTCACCGCAAACATGACCGACAGCGATCCCGGTTCGATCCGAGGGGCGGTCGAAGCCTTCCTCCGCCAGAACGTCGAGGGCATCGCCGTCATCTCCGGTCACGAGGGCTCGGTCGACGTGGTGGCCGGCATGGAGTTGACGATCCCCCTCGTCGCCCTCGAGGCGACCCCTCATGCTGGACTCGCCACGGTGGGAGCGGATCAGTACAACGGTGCTCGTAACGCCGTGCAGCACCTCATCCGGTTGGGCCATCGCGGCATCGCGCACCTCGCCGGCCCTGCCGACTCGGTCGACGCGCGCGAGCGCGAGCGCGGATGGCGCGACGAGCTGGGCGCGAACGACCTGTCGGCTCGGGTGATTGGCGTCGGCGACTGGTCCCCGTCATCCGGTCACCGATTCGGCGAGGCCTGCGATCTCACGGGACTCACGGCGATCTTTGCCGCCAACGATCAAATGTCGATCGGCCTGATCCATGCCCTGAACGAGCGTGGATTGACCGTTCCGGGCGATATGAGCATCATCGGATTCGATGACATTCCCGAAGCGGCATATGTCTCTCCTCCGTTGACAACGGTGCGCCAGGACTTCGAGACGATCGGCCGCGACATGCTCAGCACGCTGCTGGCCCGCATCGATGGCGACCGCGCGACCGAGTTGCCCCAGTCGCTGCCTGAGCTCATCGAGCGCTCGTCGACAGGGCCGGCGTCGCCCGCGCTCAGTTCAACAAGCTCGATACGAGGTTGATCGTCGAGGCGACCACGACCACGCCGAGCAGAAACGACAGCAGCGCATGCCTCAGGGCCTCCGCGCGCAGAACCGAGCTGGTGATGTTGGTGTCCGAGACCTGAAAAGTCATGCCGAGCGTGAACGCCAGGTAGGCGAAGTCGAGATACCGCGGCGACTCCTTCTGGTTGAACTCGATGCCGGCCCCGCCGGCGCGATAGTAGAACCCCGCGTAGCGCAGGGTGTACAGGGTGTGCACCAGCCACCACGACGCCGCGAGTGTGGCCAGGGCAGTGGCGATCAGCCCGAGCGTGGCTCTCTCGCCGAGCTTTCCCGCCTCGATCAGCAGCAGCGCGATGGCGCCGAAGCTGGCGATGCTCGCGAGGATCAACAGCGTCTGCGCCAACCGCTGCGACGGATCCTCGCGACTGGCGTGCGCGGCCGTATCGGCGGCATCCAACCGCAGAACCGACCACCACACCCAGACGGTGAAGGTGCCCGCGGCAGCTATCCAGCCGACGGCGGGCGCGAACACCCATGAGCCGACGAGCCCGGTCAGCGCACAGACGACGATGAAGATGACGAGCACGACGGTCGCGCGCACACCGGCGCGGTGCCAGAAGCCCGTGAAGTCCTTCGACCGGCTCTCGTCGCTCATGTCGTGGGCCTGATTCGCGACATCGCCCGCTCGGCCGCGGCCTCCGGCTCGCTCGAGACCAGGATGCGCATACCCGGTTCGAGCACGACCACCTGGTCCGCGTAACGAGCCGCTATCGACGCCCGCTCCCAGATGAGGACGCACTCGAGGGCCAACTGGGTGGTGATGGCCCACGGCTGTCTGGTCGCGAGAAGCGTGAACGAGCCCATCGTGTATCCGCCGAGCGCTGCCAGTTCGCCCTGGAGGCCGGCCATGCCGACGACCTCGAGGTCTACCCGGGGCAGGGTAGACGTCTTCTGCCCGAGGAAGGTGGCGACGAACAGGCGCGCCGCCAGGTCGAGCCTGTCGGCGAGCAGGATGCCGCGTGGCCCGTCATACGGGGGGATCGGGGCGTCGGTCACGGGCATACGCATGACGCTACAGCCTGCGGACGGCGGTCGGGCTGAGCGTCAGATCGACGGTTGCCACGTATCCAGGGAGTCGTCGCGGAGCGGCTTGGAGTAGAAGTAGCCCTGGATGACGTCGCAGCCCATCTCCGCGAGCCGATCCAGCTGCTCGCGCGTCTCGATTCCCTCGGCGACCACGGAGAGGCCCATGGCATGGCCCACGTCGATGCAACTCGCGACGATGGCCTCGTCCTCGGCGGAGTCGCCGAGCCCGGCCACGAACGAACCGTCGATCTTGAGCTCGTCGACCGGAAAGTCCTTGAGGTAGGCGAAACCGGCGTGACCGGTGCCGAAGTCGTCGATCGAGAGCCGTACTCCGTGGCCGTGCAGCAGCTCGAGGTTGCGATGAGCGCCAGGGCTGTCTGTGATGAGGCCGGTCTCGGTGATCTCGAGCGTGAGCAGGGCGGGGTCGAGACCGCTCTCGGCGAGCAATTCGGCGATCATCTCGGCGAGGCGCGGATCGCCCAGTTGGCGGGCCGAGACGTTGACCGACACCGTGATGGGCGGTGCATCCGGAGACGCGTTGAGCTGCAGGCACCTCTCGATCGCGACGCGACAGGCCCACGCACCCAGCTGATTCACGAGACCGGACCTCTCGGCCACGTCGATGAATCCGGCCGGCCCGATCACGCCGCGTTCTGGGTGGTCCCACCTCATCAGTGCCTCGTAGCCGTGGAGCCGCCTCGTCTCGAGATCGAGCTGGGGCTGGTACTCGAGGCGGAACTGCCCATCGGCGAGGGCGGCTCGAATCTCACCCAGGAGGCGGATCTCGTTGATCGCCGAGTCGTCAAGAACCGAGGTGAATCGTTTCCACCGATTGCGACCCATCGCCTTCGCCTGGTACATCGCCGACGTCGCCTGTCTCACCTGCGTCTCGGCGAGGCTTGCGGGCGCGATCCCTTCGGCGGTCGTGATGGGACTCTCCGATGCCCCGATGCTCGCGGTGACCACGATGTCAAGGTCGTCGACCAGGATCGGCGCGCTCACGATGTCGAGAAGCGTGTCCGCGAAGGACACACCGCGAGCCGATCCCGGTCCGACCACGACGAACTCGTCGTCTCCCACTCGAGCGCAGAGAGAGCCCTCGTCGGTAAGAGCCAGCAGACGGTCTGCCACCGCCTTCAGCACCTGGTCTCCGGCCGCCTGCCCGAGGCTCTCGTTCACGACCCTGAAGTGGTCGAGTCCGAGAACGAAGGTCACGAGGTCGCAGGCGGGCGGGGCGTTCCTCACCATGTCGGCCAGCCGCGGCATCAGACCCACGCGGCTCAGCAGAGACGTCAGCGCATCGAACTGGGCTGATCGAGCGAGGTCGTATTCGGCCTCCCGCCTCAGCGCGTCGGCTTTCTCGGCGTGCCGCACCGCGCTGATGAGATGCTCCTCCTCCGCCGTGCGCTCCCTGCGGGGCGTGAAGAGAAAGACCGTCGTCCCGACCAGAGATGGTGCTTCTCCCGCCTCAGGCCGCTGATTGACTCGTGAGGCCGAGAGGTGAACGGCCCGCGCCACGCGGTCCTTGCCGAGCACGTTGAACGACAGATCGGAGACGCGCCCGTCGAGAAACAGCAGCGGCATCGCGCGCGCCGAGAAAAGGATGCGGTCGGCGGCCGGAAGGAGACGAGTGAAAGAGTTCCCGACCAGCTCTTCTCGAGAGAAGCCGATCCACTCCAACATGTGATCGTTGACCTGCACGATCGTGTTGCTGGAATCCGCGATGACGATACCGCCCGGACCCGCCCGGAAGAGGGTCTCATAGTCGACCGCGAGAGGCACGTCTGTCGCCACGGTCAGCGCTCGTCGAGAAAGTGCAGGATCGCGCGGGAGGTCTCGTCAGGTGCGCTCACCTGCGGCACGTGCCCCTCCGCCTCGAGAACGACGACCGACGCGCGGGGCATGTGATTCTGCATGTACTCGCCCACGTGGAGTGGGGCGAGGGAATCGTTCGTGCACTGCACGATGAGGGTGGGCACGTCGACGCGTGGAAGCAGGGGGCGCACATCCGACAGGAAGGCGACCCGGGCGAACGTGCGCATCACGCGAGGGTCGACCTGGCAGAAGCTCTGCTCCAGTTGCTCGGTAAACTCCGGCACAGCCGGATTCTTCATGATCACCGGGGCCATCATCGCGGCCCAAGCAAGATGGTTGTCATCGAGCGAGTCCATGAGGCCGTCGATGTCTTCCCGGGTGAATCCGCCCTCGTACCCCGTCTCGTCGTCGTCGATGTACGACGGAGTCGGCGCGAGGAGGACGAGATCGCGGAAGACCTCGGGAGACTTCACCGCGGCGGCGATGGCCAAAAGCGCCGAGAAGCTGTGCGCGACCAAGGTCACGTCGCTGAGCTGCAATGCGTCGCAGAGCTCCAGGAGATCGTCGACATACTGATCGAGCGTCGAGTACTTGACGGCGTCGTAGTCGGCGAGCGATGACCTGCCCGACCCCACGTGATCGAACAGAACGATGCGGAATCGCCCTTCGAAGTAGGGCAACAGCCGGGAGTACATGGTCTGGTCGCAGCCGAAACCATGCGCGAACACCAGGAGCGGTGCGTCATCGGGGCCGGAGATGTGCACATTGTTGCGTGCCATCACCTCGGCCGCGCGAGCCGAAGCGTTACGCGTGAGTGCCATAAACTCCACCTTCGCACATGCGAGGCGCCCAAAGAGGGCTTGACGGCTGCCTGTCAATGGCATTGCAGCTCGAGAAGAAGTCGCGTGTACTCGGAGACGTCCGAGTCCGATCCGTCGCCGCGACGGCTCCGAATAGACCCGAGACATATCTTTCTCACGAATTCGGATCACCGCACCATGGAAACATCCCCGCGATGGAACTGACCGCCGCCCTCGACCGTCTTCGTCGAACTCCGTTTCTCCTCGACGTCGTGCGTGCCGCCGATGATCTCGCGCTGACCGCGTCGCGCGCGGGCGGTCGCCAGGCCGTCGGCATCCTGCGTCGAGCGATCGACGACGAGCAGAACCAGCTCGTGGCGATCGCCGCGGTGCACGCCCTCGGTCGGGTCTTCGACGACGAGGCCGACGACGCCCTGTCCGAGCTGCTGTCGAGCGATCGCGCGTTTCTGAGAGAGCACGCCGCCTGGGCCTTCGGCAGCAGGCTCCCGCGACTGGATGCCGTCTCGCGTCTCGTGGGCTGCGTCGTGCAGGCGGGCTTCACCGGCATGCTCGCCCAGCGCACGCTCCAGCAGTGGGCAGTCTCGGCTCCGGATCAGATCGCACTGGCGCTCGAGGGTGCTCTCGTCGCCGAACGCGAAGTGGGCGCTCGCACCCGGGTCGTCGAAACTCTCGGCCTGGTCTCCGGCCGAGTGGCCGGACGCGCCCTGCGCGAACTGGCTGCGGACTCTACGGAGCCCGACGATGTTCGCATCGCCGCGATCGCTGGCCTGGGCGACCGACGCGGCGACGAGCGTGGCTTGAGCCTCGTCCGCGAACTCGCCTCCATCGACAGCGATGCCGGAGCGAGCGGTTCGCGAGCGATCGCCGACGCAGCCCGACTGGCCCTGATCGATCTGGGCGACTCGCCCGCCGCCATCCGACTCGGCGACGGGCTCACCGTGGCGCAACTGTTTCTGCACGCCGACATCGACCGCGGGCTCACTCGCGCGGGCGCCGGCGACAACGGGGGAGTGGCCACACTCCTCGTGCGTCTCGGTGACGCCCTGGCGAATCTCGACGGCATCGAGCGCGTTCTGACCATGTCTCGCGGAGACGCCGGCGCCGCGGCCGACAGCCTGCTCGACCTTGCGGCGCGCACGGGTGCCGACCACGACTTCGTTCCCGTTCCCCTGCTCTCAGAGCCCAGCCCGCAGGCCCGCTCCTGGCACACCAGGGTCGCGGCCGAACGCGGCATCCGTCGCGCTCTCATCGCGCTCGGCCCCGTCGACGTGCTGCATCTTCGGATGGCCGATGTCGGCAGCATGGCCGCGTCGAGCGTGGCCCGCGAGTTGAACATCCCCGTTGTCTTCACCCTGGCGCCTGATCCGCACGGCGTCATCCGCGCACTCGACGTCGCCGGTTCGCTGACGGCCGTCAACTTCGGCGACGTCGATGAGCACGAGCACTACTGGTTCCGGCATCGCCTCGTTTCGCGGCTGGCAGCTGACGCCGAGCACACCGTGCTGTTTCCGCGGCCCGCCGTGCGCGACGAGCTGCAGGAGCTGCTCGGCATCGACATCGACGAGTCGCCCGAGCAGTACACCGTGGTGCCCGAGGGAATCGACCTCGTCACCATCGACGATGCCCTCCTCGAGGTCGAAGCACGCAACGGCACCCGTGCGGCCGACGAGCACGAAGCCATCGATGAGCTCGATGCGCTGATCGGCGCGCTGCCGGAGCACCGTCGGGGTCTGCCGATCGCTCTCAGCGTGGGCCGTCTGCACCGGGTGAAGGGCATGGCCACCATTGTCGAGGCCTGGGCCACGGATCCCGCCCTGTTCGAACGCTGCAACCTCGTGATCGTCGGCGGAGACCTGGTGGCACCCTCGGCCGACGAGCAGTCGCAGCTCGACGCCATCGACGGGGTGTTGCGTGAGAACCCGCGGGCCGCCGACGGCCTCGTTCTCGCCGGGCATCGCCCCAACGACGTCGTCTCCCGCTGGCTCGCGGTGACCCGCCTCGGATCAGGGGACGTCATCGGCGCCTCCGGCATCTACGTGTGCGGCAGCCTGAAAGAGGAGTTCGGCATCGCGATTCTCGAGGCCCTCGCGGCAGGACTCGTCGTGGTGACGCCCGATGCGGGAGGACCCGCGACATATGTCGACGACGGCGTCACCGGCATCCTGGTCGACACCGGATCGGCGACGGGAGTGCGTCGGGGAATGACCGAGGCTCTGCAGATCGCCGCACGCGACGACGCTGCTCGGGTCGACGCGGCCCGCGGCATCGTTCGGGAGCGGTTCACGGTGCAGGCCATGGCCACGGCTCTGGAGCGCGTGTACATCGGCGTGGCCGAGAAGAGGCGCCTCGAGGGTATGTCTCTGTCGAGCACGGGCAACGCGTCGTGACTCTGCTGGTCATCAGCCCTGACTACGCCTCGCACCTGCTGCCGCTCGCGACGCTGGCCACGGCCTGGCGCGACAGGGGAGACGACGTGGTCGTCGCATCCGGGCCTGCCACCTCGTCGATCGTCTCGTCGTTCGGCTTTCGCGGCACGGAGTTGCGGCTCGGCCGCGGCTCCAATCCCGGAACGATCCGCGCCGAGGAGCAGCCCGAGGGCGAAGACGACTCCCTGCGAGGGTTCTTCGACGCCACCCGGAGGGGACTCGTCGACACCCTCGCCTATCAGGCGTCTCAGCGCACGACCGATCTGCTCTGGCAGCCGCTCGACACGGCGAGCGCTGTTCTGAAGATCGTCGACGATGTGAAACCGGATGCGGTGATCGTCGATCACCTCGCCTTTACGGCCCGGCTCGCACTGCAGGCCGCTGGCGTGCGTCACGCCGATGTCGTGCTCGGCCACCCGACGGCGCTACCCATAGCCGGTGAGGTATATGGGCATCCGACCTCGTGGCCTCGAGCCTTCGAGCCGGATCGAGACGCGCTCGAGCGCCTGCGCGCGAGCTGCGTGCGCGTGCGCGATCGCTTCACCGAACAGTGGAACGAGGCGCTGGCCGTGTTGAATGCCGGCGCGGCTCCGTCGCAGGACGCCTTCGCCGAGCACGGCGACACTCTGCTGCTCAACTACCCCGGTCAACTGCACGCCCCCGAACGTACGGCTCTGCTTCCCACCCATGCCTTTCTCGGCTCCGCCGTGCGCGACGAGCCCATCGACCCCGAGATCGATGCCTGGCTCAGCCGGGGAGGCGCACCGATCGTCTACGTGAGCTTCGGCAGCTTCCTCTCTGTTCGCGCCGATGTCTTGGCGCGGGTGGCGGATGCGCTGAAGCCGCTCGACGTACGTGTGGCGTTGGCCGTCGGTTCGGCCGACCGCGAGGAGCTGGGCGAGCTGCCCGACACCTGGCTCGTGCGAGAGTTCCTGCCGCAGGTCACCATCCTGAAGCACGCCGTGCTCGCGGTGACGCACGGCGGCAACAACAGCGTCACCGAGGCGGCCACCGCCGGGGTACCAATGCTGGTGCTGCCCTTCTCGACAGACCAGTTCGCGGGAGCCGAAGCCATCGAGACACGCGGCTACGGCCTCGCACTCGCCCCCAACACGGCATCGGTCGACGAACTGCGGTCTGCAGCAGCGTCGCTGCTCGCCGATACCGCGGTCGACGACCGCAGCCGCCTGCTGGGCGCCGAGTTGCGCGCTGTCCCCGGCCGAGACAGGGCGTACGAGGCGCTGTCGAGCTAGCCGGTGAACTGGAATACTGGGCGCATGCGCAGATTCCTCGTCTCTCTGGTGGCCAACGCGATCGCCCTGTGGCTGACCACGCTCATCGTCACGGGCGTGACCGTCGACCCCTTCCAAGACGACACGATCGGCACGATTCTCTCGTTTCTGTTCGTGGCGCTGATCTTCGGTGTGGTGAACGGCATCGTCGGCACGGCAATCCGCGTCGTCGCGTTCCCCCTGTACATCCTCACCCTCGGCCTGATCTCCCTGGTGGTGAACGCCCTCCTGCTGATGCTGGCCGCGTGGTTCTCGCAGCTCTTCGGCTTCGGCCTGAATGTGGAGGGCTTCGGCTGGGCGGTGCTCGGTGCCCTCGTGCTCGCCATCCTCTCGGCGATCATCGGCTCGATTCTTCGCCCCCTCGCGGGCCGCGACAAGGACTGACGCCAGAGCGCGTCGCCCTGCGCCGACACGAGCGACCACGACTCGGCTCATCGGTCTACCCGGCTCATCGGTCTACCCGCTTGGCGCTGTACTCGGTCGCCGTGCCCGCCGCCGTGCCCGAGAGGAACGGCGCTGCATCGTCGATGAATTTCTCCACCCTGCGATCTCGCGACGAGTCGATCAGCCCGGCCGTCTCTCGATAGGCACCGAGGTCGTGTGACGGAAACGCATCGCCTGTGGGAATAGGTGCATCGTCGTAGAGCGTGCGGCGAACGAGTACGCGATCGTCGCCCGATGCCGTGTCGAGGCCGCCGAGGGCCGGAACGAGATCTTCTGTATGCGCGACCGCGAGCGTGGGGGCCGTGGTCTCGAGTTGACCCACCGGCGACCCCAGCGTCACGACACCCTGCACGTTGTAGTCGCCGGACTGCTCGAGTTGAACGGCGAGGAGACCGCCCTGCGAGTATCCGACTTCGAAGACGGGGTCACCGGGCTGGATACCCGCATCGCGCATCGCCTCGACCGCGGCACGGTACGAGGCGCCGTCACCCGCGCTCATCGACTCGATATTGCTCGTCATATCGAAGGCCTCACCCGCCGGCATCGCATTCATGTCGACGGTTCCGCCGAGGTAGACGATGTACGACGGGTTGCCCTCGGCGTCGGCGTACTTCTCGATCTTGATCTGCGAACCGGTCGTGCTCGTGGCTGGCATGCGCGAGGCCAGCTCTGAGATGCTCGACGGCGCGGTGACCGACGAGGTCGCGACGCGGGTCGTTCTCACCGGCGTCTCGACGAGAGGGCTACGCCCCGCGCCGCGCGCCCCGGCCGCACCCGCCGCCCCGGCGGCGACGAGTACCAAGCCCGCTGCCTGCCTGATGCCGAAGAGGCCGAGCCCGTCGTCGCCGATGACAGCGCCGGCACCGGGAGGAACGCCGAGGAGGCCCGCGATGATGTCGTCGCTCGACGAGAAGAGCAGGCGCACGGCGGCCGTGACGGCCGGGTTGTTGGCGAGTTCCGGATGCTCGCGCATCCACTTCGCGACGTCGGCCGGATTGGTCGAGGTGCCCGGCCTCAGGGCCAGACCCAGGAGGACACCCGAACCCGCCCCGGCGAGAAACGGTGCACCCGCCAGAAGGAGGAAAGGCGCAATGTGCCCGAGAACGTTGCCGACGACGCCGGAGGTCATTCGCATTCCGTCGACCATCGCGTTCTCGACCATGCCATAGGCTTCGGCAGCCAGCCGTAGAGAGAATTCGAGTTCACCGGCCGAGCGCGACGCATTCTCGAGATCGGCTGCGGCCTGCACCGCGAGGGCCGGCACAGTCGGCGCCTGAGCGGCGACCAGCGGATCGAGGCAGAGGTGGAGCGCCCTCAGCCGTGTGGCCGCCGCGAGCGCCTCTGCCTCGATGAACCTGAGCCGAAAAGCGGTCGTCGCGATCTCGTCTGTCGACACCGCGAGGCTGCCTCCGCCCGACACGACGAGTTCTTCTGTGTCTGTGTTCATGGCGTGGCGTCGAGCCTCTCGATGGCACCCGCGAGCAGGCCCGCGACATCGTCGAGGTGTGACGACACGCGACGAACGTCGGCTGCCACGTGGTCGCACCGCATATCGAACGACCGCCGAGCGAGACCCTGCCACCCCGGCGCATCGTCGCGTACGAAGGTGGGCAGCAGCTCGGTGCAGAGCTCGACGCTCAGTCTCTGCACGGCGGCCCTGTCGTGCTCGAGCGCGAGGCGCGCATGGGTCGAGAGCGGGTTCGATTGATCTATCACGCCACCAGTGTCGCCGCCGATCCCGGTCGCACCGCCGACCCGTCAGAGATCGGGGGAGTGCCGACGAGGAGACCACTGATGTGGAGGAGAGGAAACTGCACCAAGATAGAGTCATGCCCCACGACGCCACCGAGATTCCCCCTGGGGTCTTCCGGGTCTGCATGGTCTGCACGGGCAACATCTGTCGTTCTCCCATGGCCGAGATCGTGTTGCGCGACCTCGTGCAGAAGGCCGGTCTCAGCCATCGCGTCTCGGTGACCAGTGCGGGAACGGGCGACTGGCATGTAGGGGAGCAGGCCGACCCGCGCACCATCGACGCGCTGGCGGAACGCGGTTACGACGCATCCATGCACCGGGCCAAGCAGTTCGACTCGTCGTCGTTCGACGCGCTCGATCTGATCATCGCCCTCGACCGCACTCACGAACGGGCGATCCGCTCTTGGGCGTCGAGCGACTCCGATAAGTCGAAGATCAGGCTGCTCACGAGCTTCGACACCGATCCGGGTCGCCAGCTCGACGTTCCAGACCCCTACTACGCCGACGCAGCGACCTTCGCGGCCGTGCTCGGCACGATCGAACGCGCCTGTGCGGCGCTGTTCGCCCAGCTCGAGCCGGCGTTCCGCGCGCCGCAGACATCCACCCACGCCTGACCGACGCGGCCGGACGGCCGCCCAGCACTGGAGTTACCCGAAACCATGAGCGCTCTTTCCCCCCAGCCCCTCAGCCCCCTCGACGGCCGCTACGCGTCTGCCGTCTCTGAACTGGGAGAGTTTCTGTCGGAGGCCGGGCTCAACCGCGCCCGTATTCAGGTCGAGGTGGAATGGCTGATCTACCTCACCGATCACTCGCTCTTCGGATCGACGCCGATCGAGCTCGAGAAGCAGCGGCAGCTGCGCCAGCTGGCCCCGAACTTCGGAGACGACGAGGTCGCCGAGCTCGGCGCGCTCGAGTCGACCACGAAGCACGACGTCAAGGCGGTCGAGTACTACGTGCGTCGCCGACTCAGCGAACTGGGCCTGAACGACATCGCCGAGCTCACTCACTTCGCGGCCACCAGCGAAGACATCAACAACCTCAGCTACGCGCTCGTCATCCGGGATGCCGTGACCGAGGTCTGGCTGCCGGCCTTCCGTGCGGTCATCGACGAGCTGCGCGCCCAGGCGGTGCAGTACCGCGACGACGCCATGCTCGCCCGCACCCACGGGCAGCCCGCTACGCCCACCACCATGGGCAAGGAGCTTGCCGTCACGGTGTACCGCCTCGAGCGCATCCGCAAGCAGGTCGAGGCCGCCGAATACCTCGGCAAGTTCTCCGGAGCCACCGGCACGTTCGCGGCGCACCTCTCCGCCGAGGCCGACCTCGACTGGCAGGCGGTGTCGCGTGAGTTCGTGACCTCGCTCGGTCTCACCTGGAACCCCCTCACCACGCAGATCGAATCGCACGACTGGCAGGCCGAGCTCTACTCCCAGGTCGCCCACGGCAACCGCATCCTGCACAATCTGTGCACCGACGTGTGGACCTACATCTCGCTCGGCTACTTCACGCAGATCCCCGTCGCCGGCGCCACGGGCTCGTCGACCATGCCGCACAAGATCAACCCGATCAAGTTCGAGAACGCCGAGGCCAACCTCGAGCTGTCGAGCGCTCTTCTCGACTCGCTCGCGCAGACCCTCGTCACCAGCCGCCTGCAGCGCGACCTCACCGATTCGACCACGCAACGCAACGTGGGCGTGGCCCTCGGCCACTCGCTGCTCGCCCTGTCGAACATCACCGCGGGTCTCGGACAGATCTCGCTGAACCGCGAGCTGCTCGCTCAAGACCTCGACACCAACTGGGAGGTCCTGGCGGAGGCCATCCAGACCGTGGTGCGGGCCGAGATCACGGCGGGACGCTCGTCGATCACCGATCCGTATGCCCTGCTCAAGGACCTCACCCGCGGCAAGCGCATCGGGGCCACCGACCTGGCGACCTTCGTCGAGGGCCTCGACATCGGCGACGCCGCCAAGCAGCGCCTCCTCGCGCTCACCCCGCACACCTATGTCGGAATCTCCTCGGCGCTGGTAGAGCACATCCTCTGAGCCCTCTCGGGCGCCCGCGGTAGCCTTGGTGTCTTATGGCACACGACAGCGAGACCCCGTCCCACCACACCGCGTCGCTCGAAGAGCGCATCCAGGCCGCCGTCGACAGCGAGGGCGAGACCTCGGTCGTGCTGCGCGCGCGTTCCCTGCTCGAGGGCGGCTATGAGGGCGAGGAGTTCCTTCGCGTCGTCGGAGGTCCGCACGCCGACGGTATCCTCGCCGGTGCGCCCTCGCTCTATTGGCCCGAGCTGTGGGGCGCCCGCGCCCTGAATTACGTCTGGTCGGATGCCGCGGCGCCCGCCGTCATTGCCGGGCTCGGCAACCAGGCATGGCGGGTACGCGAGATGTGCGCGAAGGTCGCGGCCCTGCGTGCGATCGCAGCCCCCGAAGCCCTCACGGCCCTCACCACGGACGACCACGCACGAGTCCGTTCCGCTGCAGCCCGAGCACTCGCATCCACAGGCGACCCCGCAACCCAAGACACCCTGGAGTCCCTCCTACGAGACCCCGACAAAGAGGTCCGCAGAACGGCCCAGCAGTCCCTAAAAACCCTGAAAGAAGCCCTCAGCTAGCCAAGCACCACCACCCGGGGAGCGAAGCGAACTCGGCGCGGGGAGGGGTGTGCGTTTTCTTGCGAGTTATGGCTGTGGCTGATGACCCGAAGCAGCGCGAGGAACGAGCGCCGCGGAGCGGTTGTCAGTCACAGTCATTGTCTGAGCTGAAAACGCACATTCCTCTCCGCGCAGCGCCGCGGAGCGGTTGTCAGCCACGGCCATTGTCTGAGCTGAAAACGCACACCCCGAGCCGAGCCGCGAGAAAACTCCTAGTGCCCAGACGGCGGAAGTTCGTCATCGTCGAGCTCCGTCTGCTCAGACTTATTCGGCTTGAACGTCAACACCATCATCGCGATCACAACAAGAACCACGATGAACGCGACCCCGAAGAAGATCACCGCCAGCAGCGGATTGCGCGTGGAGAGCAGAACGGCGAGACCCACGAACAGGGCCATCACCGCCGACAAAACGATGAGTTCGACCGGCTTGAAGACGTCGCGCTTGGATGGCTGGGTCACGGGTTCTGCACCTGCGGAGTCACTGATTCCTTTGTTGTGTGGGCTTCGGCCTGCGTGCCCCAGCGAAGCGAGAGCCCCGCTATGACGAGGTAGATTCCGAGAACCGCTCCGTATGCGCCGAAGAGGCCGACGGCCACCAGGTCTGTGAGCGGAAGGAGGAGGAAGACCAGCGCGAGGACGCCGGTGAGGCCTCCCATGGCGATCCAGTCTTTGGCGGGCGCGTCACCCCGCGAGCGCAGACCGGTCACGAGTTCGAGAATGGCGGTGATCGCGGCCCAGACGCTCACGAGATAGAGCAGGAAGCCGAGCCCGAAGCCCTGCAGCGCCAGGGCGAGCACGCCGGCCACGAGGCTGGTACCGGCCTGGGTGAGAAGAAGGGTTCGGCTCGTTCCCACGGGCAGGGCGCGCAGGGTCAGGATGCCGGTGAGCAGCCCGGATGATAGGGCGAAGGCACCGAAGACCAGCAGACCGACGACGCTCGAATGATTCGGCGTGAAGGTGACGACGAGGGCTACGACGATCGCCGGAATCGCCCGGGCGATCGGAACACCCCAGTAGGGCGACTGCGCCTCGAGCGTGGCGTGCTGGGTGGTCACCGCGCGGCCTGCTTTCGAGTTCGAGAACCCCGCTAGTTTACCGCCCTGAAGGCTGAAGGTTCTCCGCCGGTCGGTCTTCTCGATTCCTACACCCTGTAGTCACCTTTGTCATCACTATGGTCAAAGAACGCGCGTCATGGTCTACTCAGCATCGAGGACGGGGTGGCATTTCGTCACATTGAGGCACTGTCGCCTCACTCGCGAAAGACCTTGGGGGTCTTGCACATGTCGCGCTCGCAGCTGCACCGCCGAATATCTCTCTTAGGAATAACAGGATTGGCCGTCGGCTCGGCCATGGTGCTGGGACTGGCCGGGGCCTCTCAGGCCGCTACCGTCCTTGACGGACCGATTAACCTGGGAACCGCTGCCGGCTACGCGGTTCTCGCGGGCTCCACCGTCACCAACAGCGGCGCGACGCTGGTCACCGGCGACGTCGGCCTCTCTCCGGGCACCGAGATCAAAGGATTCACCGGCCCGCCCAACGGCTCGTTCGTAGCGGGAACAGCCCGCACCGATCCCGACGTCGATCTCGCCAAGAACGACCTCACGAAGGCTTTCAATGTCGCCGCCAGCCTCACACCGCAGGCGTCCGGACTCTCGCAGCTCGCCGGCAAGACGCTGAAACCGGGCGTCTATGCGGGCGGGGCACTCGACCTCTCGTCGGGCAGCACCCTGACTCTCGATGGCGGCGCCGAGTCTGTCTGGGTCTTCCAGGCAGCGAGCACTCTCGTCACGGGCTCGGGTAGCAAGATCGTCCTGATCAACGGCGCGAGCATCTGAAATGTGTTCTGGAAGGTCGGGTCGTCGGCGACACTGGGCGGGGGATCGACGTTCGTCGGCACCGTCATGGCGCAGGAATCCATCAGCGTAGGTACCGGTTCACTCATTCAGGGCCGCCTGCTGGCCAGCACCTCCGCTGTCACACTTCTCACCGACACGATCACCCGGCCTGAGGGCTGCACCACCGGTTCAGGAACGCCGGTCACGACGACGACTCCCGAGATCACGTCGGATGCTCCGGGCGATGCGACGGCTGGCACGCCCTACATCCACGAGGTCGTCGCGTCGGGCACGCCCACCCCGACGATCACCGTCACCGAGGGTGAGCTTCCCCCGGGCCTCACCATCACCGACGGTGTGATCTCAGGTACGCCGACCACTCCCGGCACTTCGACGTTCACCGTCACCGCGAGCAACGGCGATGAGGGCGATGTCACCGCTACTTACACGATCGTCACGGAAGAGGCGCCGGCGGTGCCGATTCCCCCGACGACAGAGACACCGGTGACTCCCGTGACCCCGGGCGACAACGTCGGCTCGGGCACAGGCGGATCGCTCGCGGCGACCGGTTTCGGGGTCGGCGGCCTGATCGCCGGCGCGATGGCTCTGCTCGCGGCCGGTCTGGTGTTCACCCTGCGTACGATACGTCGACGCTCGTAACCCGATCCACTGTGTCATCGGTGGCGCCGATTCGTCCGCTTCTCTAGCGGCGGAGCGGCGCCACCAAGTCGGTGAGGATCGACGTCGGCTCGAGCCCTAGCTCGTTCTGCAGCAACGCCGTGTAAATATCGAAGTCACGTAGCGCCTCGGACTGATTGCCCTCGGCAAGGTGCACCTTGACGAGACTGACGATCGCGCTCTGGCGTAGCGGTTCGACACGCATGGCGGCACGGGCGGCCCAGGCCGCAGCGCGCAGATTCCCCTCGAGGATCAGCAGCTCTGCCTGTGCCTCGAGCGCGTGCAGTCGCAGCTGTCGCCAGTCCTCGACCTCCGAGAGAACCCAATCGTCGTACCAGTCGGGCAGAATGCGAGAGGCGAAGGCCTCGATCGCACCCGTGCTGAGATCGTCGGCGGTGAATGCGTTGCCTGGCTGCAGCAATCGCCTCGCCGACTCTTGCGCCAGGTTAAGGTCGACGGTCACCCCTGGGGCGAGACCCAGCCCGGCGGGCGTCATGGTGATCGCCGGCTTGATCGCGTCTTCGAGTCGGGTGAGCGCCGATCGCAGGCTGTCGCTCGCACGTCGTTCCGTGACGTCGGGCCACATCTCACCCGAGATGGCGAGCCTGGCGCGCCGCGGCCTGAGGGCGAGAAAGGCGAGGAGCCGCTGGGTTCCGACGGAGAGACCGATAATTTCTTCGCCGTCGTCTCGCACCCTGAGCGCACCGAGCACGCCGATCTCGATCATGTCGCCGCCCATCCCGAAATCCTCCGTGTCGGAACGACCGGAGAACTCGGGTTGTGCAGAGGCAACATGTGATGGATTCGCTCCTAGAGACACATAGTCCCATATGAAGACTTGCGGGGCTAGGGGCGAATCCTGGGCGTTCAGCGCTTCACTGTGTGCCGGCGACGCGCAAGTGCGGCAAGGCCCAGCCCGAGAAGCAGAACCGAGGACCCACCGAGCAGCATGTTCTCGACGGGCATTCCCGTGTTGGCGAGCGCTCCGCCCGCTCCTGTTCCCGAGGGAGTGCCGGGCGTGCCGGGCGTTCCGGGATTGTCGGGTGTTCCCGGGTTGCCCGGCGTTCCAGAGTCGCCGCCAGTGCCGCCGCCTGTACCGCCGCCTGTGCCGCCGGTTCCACCATCGGTGCCGCCGCCTGTACCACCATCGGTGCCGCCGTCAGTCGGGGCAGGAACGATGTTGGTCGTGAAGGTCACGGCGCAGGTCACGAAGGCTCCACCTGCAGTGCCGGAACCGACACACTGGTTGACCTTCGTCGGGATGATCGAGGCCGTAGAGTTGCCGCCGACGGTGCATGTCACGCCGCCGCCGCCGCCCACCCCCGAATTGTTGCACTGCACGACCGTCGCGGTCGACGGGTCGGTGTTCTCGAGGGAGGAGCAATTGAGGAAGGTTCCGCCGCCACCCGCCGAACCCTGGCACTGGTTGACCGTTATCGATTGTGGCGTGGCCGTTCCTACGATGTTGTTGACGACATCCACCCGGCAGATCACCGTGCCGCCCGTGCCATTGCCCGAACCGTTGCACTGGGTGACCGACGACACCAGGTCATCTGTATTGAATGTCTGCGGCGCATCACAGACGGGAGGTGCACCGGCGGATCCGTGGCACACCGTGACGACGGTCGAGCTGCTCTTCACTCCGGTAGCGACGTTCACTGTGTTCGTCACGACGACGGAGCACTCGACGGCCTGATTCGTGTCGTTGTCCGTTCCGTTGCACTGCGTGATCGGCAGTGGTGCGGCGGATGCGCTGCCCGCTCCCAAAAGCGGCATGCAGGCGACCGCGGCGACGGCCAGCAGCGCGGCGGCGACGAACAGACGGCGGCGCGCGGCCCCGAGGCCGATGAAGTGTCGCGACTCGGCGCTGACGTGTGTTGTTCTCATGGAGACTCCCCTAAGTACGAGAAGTCTCGTAGTAAAGGAAGTCTCGCCCAGAGGCCATGACCGAGCCGTGACTCGGTCGTGACGATGCGATGACGCACACGTGACACAGGTATGACGCGGCGGTGACCCTCGAGTGACGCCGTCCTGACGCGGAGTCAGGAGAGGGTGGCGCTGGCCTGGATCGCGCGGATCTCGGGCCAGATCTCCATCGCCTGTGCGGCCGTAGCCGTCGCCGTCACCTGCACCAGGTCTAAGGCGGGCCCGTTCGAGACGAGAGCCAGGCGAACGGCCTGGATGAGCGCGCCGGCCCGGGCGTCGGGATAGCTGAACTCGATACGGAAGCCAGCGCGGCCGAGCACCTCAGGGCGATCGCGACCCAACTCCGCGACTCCCTCGATGGAGCCGACCTTGTCGATCACGGACTGGATCGCCGTGTCGAGGGTGTATCCGGTTCCGAAGCGCGAGATCGCGACGACGACATTGGGCCGGAACTCGCCCTGCGCCACCTCTTTCGCCGTGGCGAGCAACGCTGCCGTGGTCGACAGCACGTGCCAGTCGTCGGGCACGTCGAGCGACACGATCGGAAGAGCCGGGGCATCCGAACTGGGGAAGGTGAGTGTGCGCGACATCGAGCCGTGGGCCTTTCTGAGGGGAGAAACACCACAGGCGGGCGTCGAATGTTCGACGCCCGAGAAAAAGAGGTGTTACGCGTTCGAGGTGCTCTCCTGGTCGGCAGCGTTCTTTGCTGCCTTCTGCGAGGCGTCCTCGAGTGCGGCGATGACCTGCTTGAGGGCGGCGGTGTGGGTGCCGCTCCACTCGCTGCGGAAGTTCTCCGCGTCGGGACCGGTCCACTGCACGCTCTGCAGTGCGCTGGTGAGCGTCGTCAGGATCGTCTGGACCTGCTGCGACTGCTGGTTGAGCTGCTTTCCGAGGCTGCGAACCTGGTCAACGTCAAGACCCCATACGGCCATTGTTTTCTCCTTATTTTCCTGGCGATCCGGCGGATCCGGTTTCGCTACATCCTGTGAGTCGATCTCACGTGTTCAGACTAGGGCGAGGGACCAAGGGGAGTCGATGGGGAGAACTCCCCATGCCTCTGCCCGGCCCTTCTCACGCGTCGGGAAGCGCCACCTGAACCTTGGTGATCCGGCCCTGCTGGACCAGGAAACCGCGCCCCGGCGGAAGGTCTGCGCGGCGGAAGCGGCCGAGAGACGTGCCGAGCAGGGTGTCGCCGTCGAGTTCGCCCGGAACCAGCAGCAGGCCGCGCTTGGCGCCCTTGAACGAGCCGGCCAGCGTCCACGCGGCCGACCAGGTGGCCGTCTCGCTCTCGCCGACCACGAAGACGTCGTCACGCAGCGCCCGCTTGATCAGTCGGTCGATGTCGTTCTCGGCCATCGTCCCGGTGAGATCGCCGATGTTCTCCACAAAGATCGCGAGAGTCTCGGGCGGCAGCGTGCCGGCGTCGAGCTGCCCCTGCAGATCGTCGGCGAACGCGGTGATCTGAGCAGGATCAGACAGCGACATCGACCAGAACGGCAGGGGAGTGAGCGAGGTCTTGCGCGGCGAGATGTGCACGATGCGGATGCCGGGCTGCGCTCGCCGCAGAGCGGCGGCCATGGTCGCGAGCGCCGTCGATCGGCCGCTCTGGCCCGAGCCCGACACCATGAACGCTCCCCGCGGCGCGATTCCGAGTGGCGCGAGGTTGTCGTCGCGCACCGCGATCACGGGCAGTCCGCCCGCCGAGGCCGGAAGGCTCGAGAGCGGGATCGAGTCGGACAGCTTCTGGATGGGCGGCGCCTCGGGGATCCCCTGGCGCCGCATGGCCTCCGCCAGCTTCGAGACCTCGCGCGACTGGATGGCCACATTGGGGTCTGCTCCCAGCACGGCGATCTGGATCTCGTTGCCGCCCATCAGGCCGCGGCCGGGGGGCGAGATCGCGGTGAGCGTGTCTTTGGGAACGCCGACCAGCTGATAGTCGTCCTCGCTGGCCATGCGCAGCACCAGTCGTCGCTGCACGGTCGATCCGAGCGATGCGGGCACCGAGTTGGGGCGGTCTCCCGAGATCACGATGTGCACACCCACCTGGCGGCCGTCGCTCGCGATCTGGGCGAACGTGGTGAACCAGGCGGAGTGCCCGCCGAACTCGTACTGCTCGCGGAACGCGCCGATACCGTCGACTAAGACGATGATGCGCGGCTCCTCGGGAACCCCGGCGATCCGCCGGTACTCCCCGATGCTTCCGGCCCGCACGGCCGAGTACCGCACCGAGCGGTCGTCGACGGTGTCGCGCAGCATACGAAGCAGGCGGATGACCCGCTCCTCGTCGTCGCCGTCGATGATGGCGCCCACGTGGGGCAGCTCCTCGAGCATGCTGAGGCCGCTCGATCCGAAGTCGAGGCCGTAGACGTGCACCGGGCCCCCGCGCGGCGTCACGGCCGCTGCGACAGCGATCGTGCGCAGGGTGGCGCTCTTGCCCGAGCCACCGGTTCCGTAGACCGCCATGTTGCCGTCGCGGTCGGGCTCGTAGAACACCGTGGGCTGGATCTGGTTCTCGGGCTCATCGATGACGCCGAGCAGCAGCCGCTCATCGTTGCGCGGGTTGGGCAGCAGCGAGAAGTCGTAGACCGCCGCGAGTTCGTCGAGCCACGGTTTGCGCGGGTCGGGGATGTCGGCCCTGCGGGCCGCCGTGCGAATGGATGCGACGAGTCGCGCGATGTCGTTCGGCCCCGGGTCCGACGCCTCGACCGTCTCGACCTCCGGCACCTCCCACTCGGCTCCGGCGCCGAAGTTCATCTCGCTGATGTCGATGCGCGGACGCGGGGGTTCGTTCGTCGTCCAGCCTCCGGCGTATCCGGTCTGGAACGAGGCGAGGCGACCAGGACCGGTCTTGGCAGCTCCGCGCCCGGGGATCGACTGATCGAAGTAGGCGGCCATCGGCGTTCCGAGGATGTCGGAGGAGTCTTCCGCGTCGGCCATGCGCAGGGCGATGCGCAGGTTCGTGTTCGCGCGCAGATTGTCTTTGATGACACCGGCGGGGCGCTGGGTCGCGAGAATCAGGTGCAGTCCGAGCGAGCGTCCTCGCTGGGCGACGTCGACGACGCCGTCGACGAACTCGGGCACCTCCTGCACGAGCGCGGCGAACTCGTCGACCACGATCAGGAGGCTCGGCGGAGTCTCCGGGTCGCCCGTCTTCTCGAGCGAGACCAGGTCTTTCGCCTTCTTGCGGTTCAACAGGTGCTCGCGGTAGCGCAGTTCCGCCCGCAACGACGTGAGCGCCCGGCGCACGAGGTGCGGCGAGAGGTCGGTGACGAGTCCCACGGTGTGCGGCAGGGCGACACAGTCGGCGAAGGCGGCACCACCCTTGTAGTCGATGAAGAGGAAGGTCGCGCGGTCGGGGGAGTGCGCCGCGGCCATGCCGAGCACCCACGACTGCAGGAACTCGCTCTTTCCCGCTCCGGTCGTTCCGCCGACGAGCGCGTGCGGACCCTGGTTGCGGATGTCGAGGTAGAAGGGCTCGGTTCCACTGTGGCCGACAAGGGCCCGCAGAGAGCCCTCCTTCTTTCGCCGCACGGGAGGCGAACCGTCGCGGAGGGCGATCGAGTTGCTCTCGCGCCAGCGCTCGACGACCGCATCAGGCTGCTCGGCGAGCTCGGGGCCGACGAGCGACAGATACGACACCGAACGCGGCAGATCCGACTCGTCGTCGATCGGCGATCCGACGTCGACGACGGGGGCGAGATGGCGGGCGTAGCGGTGGGCGGCCTCGAGCTCGACCGTCTCGCAGACCACCGGGTAGGTGTGCTCGCCCAACCGCACCTGGCCGACCGTGCCGCCCGCGACATCCGAATCGACACTGACGAAGCTGCGGCACGCCGCCGGCAGGTGGGCGATGGATGGCGCAGACCACACGATGTGCACGTTGGCGTCGGCGCCCCGCTCGGCGAGGCGGTTGAGCCGGCCCCGGTCGACGGGCACATCGTCTTCGATGATCACGATGACGGCGGGGGTGATGGGCAGCGGAACGTCGGACTCGTCGTCTTTCTTCGGGCGCAGATCCGGGCTCTCGAGTGCGCCGCGAGCGCTCGGGGCTCCGGTCGTGCGCTGAGCGACCAGTTCCTCCAGTCGCGACAGCAGGGCGAGTCCCGAGCCGGGGTTGTCGGCGAGGTGATCGCCGGCGAGCGGGCTGTGCGGAGAGCCGGTGTGCGGCATCCATTCGAGCCATTCCCAGCTCTCCCGAGACACCGGTGACACGAGGGCGCAGACCACGAGTTCGGCGGGGGAGTGCAGCGCGGTGAGCTGAGCTACGACTCCGCGCGTGACGCCGCGGCGCAGGTCGAGGCTGCCGGCCACGCCCAGGGCGCCGGATTCGCGCAGGTCGGCCACGATGGGCACGTTGTCGATGAGTGAGAACTTCTCCGCCACCTCTTCGAGCTGCCCCCAGTACTCGGGAAGCGTGTCATTAGCCTGCGGCAGGGTGACGCTGTCGCGGCTGTGTGCCGTTCCGAGGCCGAGGCGCACGGCGAGAAAGGCGCCGTGCTCGGGTCGGTGCGTCCAGAGCAGGTGGCCCAGCCGATGCGCCGACTCGAGGCTGTCGCCCACCGAGGGCGCCTCGCCCAGGCGAACGGCACGCTGCAGCCGCTGACGCTCGTGCAGCTTGTCGACGAAGGCCTTGAGCGACAGCGTGAACTGCTTGATCGCGTCTTTCATCTGGCGACGCGTCGTGAGCTTGTGATCGATGTACGTACCGATCATCAGCAGGGGGCTCAGGGCGATGAACACGACGCTCAGGATGTTGCGGGTGAAGGCGTAGAGAACGACACCCATGATCAGCGGCGCGATCAAGGCGACGATCGGAAAGCGCTGCGGCTGCGGGCGGCCGGGAGGTTCGGGCGCCGGATACTTGTCGCCCGGGTAGCGGGCGACCACGCGGGGAGACCGGTTGAACTCGATCACGGGCGTCGAGGGGGCCGCGCCGCCGAGGCGCTGCAGGGGAACGACGCACAGCGCGGTGTCGCCGAGAACCACGACGTCAGCCGAGCTCAGAGTGGTGCGCGCGACTTGCTCGCCACCCATCAGCAGACCGTTGGCCGAGTTCATGTCGGTGATCTCGACGGTTTCGCCCACGTTGATGCGGGCGTGCCGTTTGGAGATGAGCGAGTCAGTGAGTCGCACATCCACCCCGCGCTCACGACCGATGTAGCTGGTGCCGAAGGGCAGCGCGAACTCGGAGCCGGCGTCCGGGCCCGACAGCACGCGCAGGGTGGCCGCAGCCGCGCCCCGATCGGAGCCGGGCGCATTGAAGTCGTCGCTGTGCTGACGGATCTCGATGGTGGAGCCGGAGCGCACGCCCGAGTCGAGCAGATTCGATTGGGGATCGAGCACGCGGGTCTGGCCCGACGTCTCGGTGACCTGCAGCGTCAGGCGAGGAGGCGCGACCTGCACGTCGTTGTTGGGATCGGCCGTATAGAGAGCCTCCGCCACATTCGAGACCGAGGTGGTCGCATCCGCCGTGACGGCGACATTCGTCGAGGTGCCGCCGCCGCGGGAGAGCGTGAGTTTGATGTGCATGGACTAGCGGGCATCCTTCGATGGGGTCGCGGCAGGAGCCTGGGGAGTGTCGGCCGTGTCGTCGTCGAGAGCGGGAAGATCGGCCGGGGTGACGAGGCGCGAGAGCACGGCGTACTCGACCAGCCGAGCGCGCCGGTTCGTCGCGAGCGCTCCGACTCCGCCGCGCAGACCGTCGACGCCCTGGCGGCTCAACTTGTCGCAGACGTTGTCGAGCTTGCGGTTGAACCGGCTCAGCACCCAACCGAGCCGCTCGGCCGCCGCCGCCGACGACGGAATCTCGCTCGTGCCCGTTCCCTCGCGCTTGAGCATCGGCTCGGAGAGAGCGAGGATCAGCAGCCACTGCGAGCGGGTGAAGGTGACAGCTCCCACGGTGGTGGTGCCGTCGCTCGACGAGACGGGCTTCGAGTCGACGAAGGCCGGCGTCGAGGTGTGCACCACGAACTCGTAGGTCGTGGGGCCGGCGGTGAAGACCACCGAGGTCAGTCCGAAGACCACGGGAAGTCGCGCGCCGGGCGCGAGCCAAGCCTGCATCGACCCCGTCGCATCCGAGATCGACGCCGAGAGCCGCGAGCCCACGTTGATGAGCCACCACAGGCCGTCGATGTACGCGATCTGCAGAAAGCGGCGGTGCAGATACTGGTTGTCGTCGATGTCGAGGTCGGCGTCGCGGCCGATGTCGAAGGGCTTGTTCTTGTTGAGCGTGAACCACTCGCCGCAGTACTCGACGCTGGCATCGGTCGTGGTCGTCTCGGTTGTACTGACATCGGTCATCAGGGCGCGCATCCCGTCGCTGGTTCGGAGGCACGCCCGTCTTTGCGACGCACACTCACTTCGATACAGGTCTTCTGCCCCTCGGCGGGCACGACCGTGACCGTCGCGTCGGTGGTCGACGCGAGGGTGGGCTCGGTTCCGGGAACGAGCAGTCCCCATTGATAGACGTCGCCGGCCTCGGGCTCGGGGTTCGACCAGGTGAAGACGATGCCGCCCTCACCGGGAGCGCCCGCCACATCGACGGGCGGGGCCACTGTGCCTCCGGGGATCACGTCGATCGGGTCGACGGGGTCTTCGGTCTTGACCGCGGCCGGGCTTCCACCGGCGGCGTTGATCGCGAAGATGGTGCCGCCCACGCCGAGCAGCACGACCAAGGAGATGGCGCCGATGAGAATGGGGAGCTTCTTCGACCGGCGGCTGGTCGGCTCCGCGGCGTACTCCGTGGGCTGCGGGGCGCGATGCTGGGTCTGCTCGACCGGCGGCGACGTGAGCCCGAAACCCGAGGGCGTGGGTGCCGGTGCGTACGGCGCGACCGGAAGCTGGCCCCGGCGCTGGGTGGCTTCCACGGCATCCGGCCCGGGTGCGCGATTCGGCTGGCTGAAGGTCACGGGCGGGATGCCCACGGGTGGAACGGGCGGGGCCGCAGCCGAGGGCGGCGGCGTGGGGCGGCGGTTCGCCGTGCCCGCGACGGGCGCGGTGGGGTCGATCGTGACAATGCCCCGGATGCGCGTGTTGCCGTCGTCTTCCTCTTCTTCGGCGGCCGACGGAAGCGAGTCGTCGAGCACGTCAGCCGGTGTGACCGACAGGCTGAGTTCGAGTTGAACCTTCTGCAGGGCTCGGGCGAATTCGAGTGCCGACCCGAAGCGGTCCTCCTCGCGCTTGGCCATGGAGGTGGCGAGGATCTGCTCGAGGGAATCGGGAACGTCGGCGCGGCCGGTGCGAGACAGGGGCGACTGCTGGATGCGCGTGATGAGGTCGAGGCCGCCGTTGCTTCCGCCGACGACTTCGAAGGGGCTCCGCCCTGCGAGAAGCGTGTACACCGTGGCGCCCAGCGCGTAGATGTCTCCGCCGGGGCCACTCGACGAGCTCTGCCCGAACACCTCTGGAGGCGACCAGGGAATGGACATGCCGACGGCGGCGTCGTCTCCGCCACCGACCATCGTCACGGAGATTCCGAAGTCCGTCAGCGCGGGGCGGTTGTATTCCGTCGTGAGAATATTGGCCGGCTTGATGTCGCGGTGCAGGATTCCCGCGCGGTGGGCGGTCTCCACCGCACCGGCGACCTGGATGCCGATGCGCAGCGCCTCGGCAACGCTGATCTTCTCCCGCCGGTACCGCGCCGCGAGGTTCGGCCTCGAGCAGTACTCCATGACCAGGTAGGGCCGGCCGTCTTGAGCTATGTCGGCCTGATAGATCGTGACGATCGACGGGTGCGTCGAGAGCTGCGCCATGAGGTTCGCCTCGGCGTCGAAGTTCTCGCGCGCTCCGGGGGTGAGCGCCTCGCTGAGCAGCACCTTGATGGCGACGCGACGACGCGGCATGCGCTGTTCGTAGAGGAACACGTCGGCGAATCCGCCCGAACCGAGCAACTGCTCGTGCGTGAATCCAGGGATCTCGGGCGGAGCCGATGGTGGTCGACGCGCATTCACGGAAGCTCCTCGAAGAGCAGTGTGACGCCGTCGCCGATGTCGACGATGTCGCCGTTCAGAACGAGCACGGCCTCGCCGGGCGACAGCCGCAGCGGGGGAGTCCCGGCGCGGTGCAGCACGGAGCCGTTGGTCGTGTCGAGATCGACCACGAGCACGTGGCGTCCCTCGACGCGTACCTCCAGATGGCTGCGCGACACGTCTTGCTCGGGGCTCGGAACAGTGACCAGGTGAGGCAGCACATCGCCCTGCACTCGCTGGGCACGCGGGCGTCGACCGACGATCACGGGGCGGTCGAGCGAGATCACTTCACCGGTCGCGAGCACGATGCGTCCGGGTCCTCCCGTCGTCGCGGCCTCGTCGGCCGTCTCGAGGCGGCGCATCGCCTCGAGCTCGGACACCGTCACGGTGAGGCCGTCGTGGTCGCTCTCGCTCGGGGCGGGAGCTGCCGGCGCGGCAGGAGTGGACTGCTCATTCCAGTCAGTGGCCGCGGCTCCGACACCGGCGAAGCCCGGCACCCGGTCGATGAGGCCGGTCGGAGGCGGAGCGGTCCACTCTCGCGACGAGGGCTTCGGCGATTCCGGGGGAGTGAAGGACGCGACGGCGGGGGGCTCTGCGGGTGACGCAGGTGCGGCGGCAGTAGGCGTGACGGGCGCCGCGGAAGGACTCTCCTCGTCCGAGGATTCATCGTCGTCGAGGCGCACGGCGGCCTGCTCGACCGACTTGACGACGGTCGCGCCCCAGAGGTGGTCGTACGCGTCGTCGGGAAGTTCCGTGACGGTGGGCCCGAAGTCCTCCGCCTCGACCGGCTCGACGTCGTCGACCGTGTCATCGGCATCGTCCGTGTCGTCGGCGTCGGAGGCGGCCTCGATGTCGGGTTCCGGCGCCTCGACGGGCGCAGCCTGCGGAATGATCGTCTCTGTCGGCACGACCGGTTCTGCGGGCAACACCCGTTCTGCGGGCACGGGCACTATTGGCTCCACGGGCGCAGGAACCACGACAGGAGCCGCCTCTCCAGCGACGACCGGCGCGGCTGCCCCGGCCTGGCCGTCCATACGGAACGACACCGCGCGACACAGCACGATCCCGCTGCGGATGGCCAACCAGTCCGACGCGTCGGCGCCGTCGCTGCTCACGACGAAGCCGTCTGCACGGGCGACGACGCGCTCGTTCCACGTGGTGACCTCGTCTCCAGCCACGATGACGGGCTCGGATGCGCCCGGCTCGCTCACCTCGATGCGGAACGCACCGCGCACGGCGACTCGCAGTTCAGCGCCCGACGCGACGGCGACCGCGAAGGGCGGTATCGCTTTGAGGTTCGTGCCGAACTCGGCCGTCAGTGCTTCGAGCACACCGCTCAGACCGTGTCCGTCGTCGAGCGTGCGCCAGATGCGCTCGAGCATCTGTCCGTCGAGGGTCGAGGGGAACAGGGCCACGGCGCCGGGCGCGACAACCCCGCGCCACTGCCCGGGCTGGTAGTCGAGTCGGGTCATCGCACGGCTCCTTCGGTTGGGGCGGATCCGCGGGGAATAGTGTCATCGGGCAAGGCCGGTTCGGATGCCGCCTGGGCAAGCGATGCGTCGACCACGACCGCCGTCAGGTTGTCGTGGCCTCCCCGGGCCATGCCCTCACGCACCAGCCTGTCGGCCGCCACCTGAGGATCTTTCTCACTCGAGAGTATTCGGGCGATCGACTCCGTGTCGATTTCACCCGAGATGCCGTCGGAGCACACGAACATACGGTCGCCCGGTTCGACGGGCACGAGCCAGAAGTCGGGGCGGTAGTCGCCGCCCGCGCCGAGCGCACGGGTGATCACATTGCGGGCGGGATGCACCAGGGCTTCGGCCGCGTTGATTCCCCCGCCGTCGAGCAGTTCCTGAACGACCGAGTGGTCGATGCTGATCTGTTCGAGCACACCCGAATTCAGTCGGTAGGTGCGGGAGTCGCCGAGGTTGAAGACCAGCCACACGGCCGTTCCCTCGCTGTCGACGATCGCCACCCCCGACACGGTGGTGCCCGCGCGGCGGCGGCCGCCCGTGCTGAGCTCGGCGATGGAGCGATACGCGCGGTCGAAGGCGGCGCGCACGTCGGTGGGGTCGACCGTGGGTCGCCCCGTCAGGCCGTCGAACGACTCGACCACGATCGCGCTCGCCCGCTCGCCCGCCTCGTGTCCGCCCATGCCGTCGGCCACCAGAAAGACCGGTGACGAGGCGAGATAGGCGTCTTCGTTCGTCGCCCGCTTGAGCCCGCGGTGCGTCGCGGCTCCCGAGTGCAGCACGACCGTCGAGACGCCGATTGTCGGCGGCGGACTCACGGGGCCACCGTGAGAGTGAAGACGCGCGTTCCGATGCGCACCCGGTCGCCGCTGCGCAGGGTCATGCGCTGGCCCGGCGTGATCGGAGACTCGACGCCGTCGGCTCGAAGGATGGCGGAGCCGTTGGTCGATCGTCGGTCCGTCACCCAGATGCTCCCGGGCTGCACCTCGAATTCGAGATGGGTCTTCGAGATCGACCGCGTGTCGCCGGCGACCTGCACCAGCTGATCCTCGGCTGCCCCGTAGGGAGACACGGGATCGCGCCCGAGCACGCCGTGTCCGGCGATCACATAGCTCTCACCCGTGTCGAACAGCAGGGTCACCGTTCCGGCCGGCAGAGCCTGCGCGGGCACGGAGTTGCTGAGCTTCGTGCCGTCGAGGTCTTCGCCTCCGAACGGAGGCAGGGGGTCGAAGCTCGGAATCGCCTCGATCGGCGCGGCCGGCGCGGCCGGCGCGGCCGGCGCGGCCGGTTCGGCGGGTGCGACAGGCGCAGCGGATGCCGGTGGGAACGGATACGACGGAACGTCGGGGTTCGTCGGCGCGGCGGGCGGCGCCCCGAACACGGGGGCAGAGGGAGCAGGGGTGGGCGCCTGCGGAGCGGGCGCCGGAGCCGCCGGAGCCGCCGGAGCGCTCGGGGGCGCGTACGAATACGCATCCGGCGTCGTGGCGATTGGCTCGACGACCGGAGCCTGGGGCACGGGAGCCGGGGAAGCCATTGCGGCGGGCGCAGCGACAGGTCGCCGGGTCTTCACGACAGCAGGAACGTCGTCGACGATCTCGCCGGCATTCTTGGCGAGCGGGTTGGGGCCCTTGGTGACGTCGATCACCCAGGTGCCCGACATGCGGTCGTGCCAGCCGCGCAGACGCTTGCTCGGATCCCACAGCGGCGATAGGTAGACCAGCAGCGGCCCGATACCGATCACGATGTTCGAGGCACCGACGATCACGCCGCGCAGCAGCATCCGACCGAGCCCAGGGCGAATCAGCGTCTCGACCTTGACGATGCGCAGTCCCATGATGCGCTTGCCCAGAGAGAAGCCGGTGAAGGCCTGCAGCACGAGCATGACGAGCGGGTAGATCCCACCCGCCAGCGTGATCAGGGCCGACGGCAGGCCGGACAGCTCGAATGTGCTGCCGGGAGCGACAGAGGCGGCCACGATCCACAGGATGGGCAGGGCGATGATCGAGGTGAGCACCCCGCCGAACGCGCCATCGATGAGAAAGGCCACGACGCGACGACCATAGTTGGCGGGCACGATCGTGCTGAGCAGGATCGGGGCGTTCACCGGCGTGGGCTGCCACGCCGCCTGCACGGGAACCTCGGGGCCGCCGAAGGCCGCGGCCTGGCTGCGAGTCGAGGTCGGGGTTCCGCAGGCAAGGCAGAACTGAGAACTGCGGGGAACGGGCGAACCGCACCGCACGCACGGCGTCGACTGCCCTGCGTTCTGCTGTTGCACGGGGTTCGTCACGACCGTGCCCTCCTTCGTCTACTCCGACTTTCCAGGCGCCTGCCGATGTACGCACGCAGCGATAGTCGCGCCTGCAGGCGTTTCCACCATCCGCGCGAATCGTGCATTCCCTTGACGATATCGTCGACTTCGGCCCAGAAGGCGTCGACTTCATCGGGCGACGGCTCGCCGGGGCCGAAGACACCGTGATCCGCTCGCACCGCAACCGCTCCCACGGGCAGGTCCGGCCACGATTCGGCGATCACCGCGGCGTCGGCGCGACGCGTGACGCCGCGACCGACAGCCGTACCGAGGTCGTCGGCACGGTCGACGATCTCGTCCCACCCGCCGCTCAGCCTGTCGGCCGGACGATCGGCGTTCTGGCGCGCTTTGCGACGCCGGGTCTTCAGCGCGCCGATCACCACGACGGGCGTCAGCAGCACGATGATCAGTCCCAGGAGGCTTCCGGATGCGATCAGCACGGTCACGAGGATCGGGTTCGCGTCGGCCTCGTCGTCTTGATCGGTGTCGTCCGTGCGCAGATCCGGAGGAAGGTCGGCCGGCTCCTGCGGCGGGGGCGGGGGCTGAAGCACCTGGGCCTTGGGGTCGGACTTGGGCTTCGGCGCCTCTTCCTGAGGAACCTGGTCTTTCGGGGGCGTCGGATCGAAGGCGACCCAGCCGGCGTCGTCGAAGGCGACCTCGACCCAGGCATGCAACTGATCTCCCGTGATCTGCTGCTCGGCACTCGCTCCGGCGTACTTGTCGGGGTAGAAGCCCATCACGACGCGCGCGGGCATTCCTGCCGAGCGTGCCATCAGCGCCATGGCCACGGCATACTGCTCGTCGTCGCCGATCATCTGGTCCGCATCCAGCAGAGCCGAGATGCGTTCCGCTCCGTGGCCGGCCCGCGAGGTGGCCTCGCCCTCGAGACCGTGGCTGAAGAAACCTTCCTGGCTCAACGAGGTCGCCAGATTGCGCACCTGGGTGAGTGGACGATCCGCATCGCCGATGTACTGGGTCGCGAGCGTCGGCACCTCTTCGGGAACACCTGCCGCCTTCGGCATCGAGAGCGACTGCAGCGCATGACTCTCGAGCTGCTCTTCGGTGAGCACCTTCGGGATCACCACATCCATCGAGTAGCTGTCGCCCTTGTCCAACCCGAGGGTCGAGATCGCCACCCCGGTGGTGCGGTTGTAGTGCAGGCTGTTCGCGAGTTCGTCGGCGCGGTCGCCGGTGAAGCGGAACGAGTCGAGATAGCCGGCATCGGGGATCCACACTCCGGTCAGATCGCCGATGGTGACATCGAGGGTCGCCTTGTCGCCCTTCACGTCGTTCGGAATGTCGCCGCTCACGCGCGTGAACGTGCCGGAGCCGGCCGTTCCGTCGCCCGCCACGTTGTAGACGACGCCGTCGTAGGCGTCGAGCGTCGCGAGTCGCACCCGTGCTCCGTCGGGGAGGCCTTTGACCGTGAACAGGACGTCTTCTTTTTCGTCGCGCACGTACTTGCGGAAGCCCACGAGCGGGCTGGGATAGTCATGAAGGTCTAGCGGCGGAACGATGGCGTCGCGCAGCACCTCGCGGGCGCTGACCGGGGCCAGGAGTCCGCCGGTCGCGAGCCCCACTCCCAGGGCCACGACGAGCAGCCCGGCGCCGAGCGCCAGCCGCGTGCGGGCGAGGCCCGCATCCGGAGCCTGCGCGCCCGCGGAACTGTCGAGCGTGGTCGCGGCGATGCGGCGAGCGCGATCCTGGCTGCGGCGCCAGGCCCACCAGGCGAGGGCGATGCCGGCGAAGACGAGACCCTGCACGATCGGCGCGGCCGTATCGCGTGTGCCGAAGGCGATGGCGACCACGAACAGCACGCCGGCCGGCAGCAGCGCCCAGGCGGCGCGGCGCAGACGCAGCGCGAAGCTGAACGCGAGAACGGATGCCACGAGCGTGGCCAGGTAGGGAACGATCAGCACCGAGGCGAAGGCCCCCACGGGCGTCTCGAGGGTCAGCACGTCCTTCCACGAGAAGACCACGCCGAGAACCAGCGCCCGGATCGTCTCGAGGCTGGGAACGACGCCGAGCAGCGTCGTCGTCGGCACGGCGAGCGGTCCGCCGAAGATCATGTAGACCAGCAGGGTCGCGGCCGAGAGCATCAGGATGTTGGCGCGCAGACGGGCGCCGAGCAGAGCGATCGCGAGACCCAGCACGAGGCCGCCGAGGCCCGCGACGAGGTAGCCGGTTCCGCCGAACGCGGGGCCGAATCCGACGACGGCGACCACCAGAAGCGCCCCGATGGCGGCGCAGTCGATGACCGTGTCGAGAGCCGAACGGCGGCCGATCTGCTGGGCGGTACGACCGCGTCGGGCGGGGGCGGGGGTCTGTGCGCTCATCAGTTGTTCACCCGTCTGAGGGCGGCCGGCAGCTGGCCGAGGTCGCCGATCGTGAGCAGAGTCATATCGCCGATCTGCCGTCTCATCGGCTCGTGTCCGGGCTGGCAGCTCACTCCGACGACGCGCACGCCGAGCGGCAGGTGCACCGAGGCGGCCTGAAGCTGGGTGGGGGTGACCGGGCCGCCGAACAGCAGAACCGCCACCGAGGCATCCGGAACCGTCTGCCCGGCCACCTTCGACAGCTGCACGATGCTGTCGCGCTTCTCTGACTCCTCGATGGCCGAGAGGTCGTCGAGCAGTCGCCGCCCTGTCTCGGAGTGCAAGGTCGCTCCCTGCACCATCACGGTCACGTCGCGCTCTTCCATGAGCGCCTGGATGCCGAGGGAGCCGCACGCAGACACGGCCAGTTCGAACTCGTCGTCGCTGCCGTAGTCGGCCGTGTTGGTCGAGAGGGCGAGGGCGAGGTGGGAGCGCCGCGTCTCTTCGAACTGGCGCACCATGAGGGTTCCGGTGCGCGCCGTCGTCTTCCAGTGGATGTAGCGGCGGTCGTCTCCCGGAACGTATTCACGCAGGGCGTGGAACGACACGTCGTTGTTCGACAGGTCGCGGCTGGCGAGACCCTCGAGGTCTTTGATGAAGCCCGAAGCCGAACCCTCGAGACGCACCGTTCGGGGGTGCACGAAGAGGTCCACGGCATCGGTCCAGCGCAGCTCGCGACGCATGAGGCCCAGGGGGTCTCCGCGCACGGAACGCACGGGCCCGACGGTGATGACCTGGCGACGTTGGGTGGGGATTCCGAACAGGTCGTCGTGCTCCTGACCCGGGGCGAGGCGAGGAAGCGGGAAGCCGGCGAGGGACGCGCCGACGGGGAGTTCGATGCGCGCAGGCAACAGAGTGCGCTGCGAGGTGTTCGACACCGTGATGCGGCCCACCGCGCGTTCACCGACGACGACGCGCTCGCTGGCCAGGTCGAGACGCACCGCGTAGGCCGAGCGGCCCAGGGCGAAACCGATGGCGATCACGACCGCGGCCAGTCCGACACAGCCGACGACCAGGAACTCGCGCCACCCGAACTCGAGCCCGACGAAGAGAAACACAAGCGAGAATGCGAGGACGGCCCAGCCGAAGCCCGACACCGTGGTGAGCACGGGGGAGATGACCCCCCAGGCCGCACGACCGCCGCCGACCGTTCGCGGCCATCCGGTGCCCGTGACCCAGCGCGCGGGCGCGCTCGTGCGCACCGCGCCCGATGCGCTCGCCAGCCGAGGGCCGATCGATGCCATCGGGGAGGCCTTCTTCTCCCCGGTCACGGTCATGCGGCGGGTTGCCTCGCCTGCGGCGCCGCGACGTCGCTGAGCACGCGCGCGAGGACCTTCTCGGCCGTCGTTCCCTGGAACTCGGCCTCGGGGTCGAGCACGAAACGGTGGGTCCAGACAGGGCCGGCGAGCTCGCGGATGTCGTCGGGCAGCACGAAGTGCCGGCCCTGGGCCGCGGCCCACACCTTGGCGGCGCGGACGAGTGCCATGGCTCCGCGAACCGAGACGCCGACGCGGCTCTCGGGCGCATTACGCGTCTCTTCGGCCAGCTGCGCGGTGTAACGCAGGATCGCGCTGTCGACGTGCACGGTCGCCGCGAGGTCGGCCATGTCGGCGACCGCAGAGGTCGTGATCACGGCACTGAGTGCCGACGAGGGATTGCGATTGGCCGAGCCGGCGAGGATCTTCTCCGCGCTGGCGAGGTCGGGGTAGCCGATCGACGTCTTGATCAAGAAGCGGTCGAGCTGGGCCTCGGGCAGTTTGTACGTTCCCGCCTGCTCGATGGGGTTCTGCGTGGCGATCACGAGGAAGGGGCGGCCGACCTCGTGCACCTGACCGTCGACGGTCACCCGCGACTCCTCCATGACCTCGAGCAGAGCCGACTGCGTTTTCGGGCTGGCGCGGTTGATCTCGTCGGCGAGCACGATGCTCGCGAAGACCGGTCCGCGGTGGAACTCGAACGCGCCGGTCTTCTGGTCGTAGATCGTGACACCGGTGACGTCGGAGGGCAGCAGATCGGGCGTGAACTGGATGCGCTGATGCGATCCCTGCACGGTGGCCGCGATGGCCTTGGCCAGGGAGGTCTTACCTGTTCCCGGGGCGTCCTCGAGCAGCACATGGCCCTCGGCGATCATCGCCATGATCGAGAGCCTGATGACGTGGGGCTTGCCCAACACGGCCAGCCCCACGTTGGCGACGAGGCGGTCGAAGGTGCCGGCGAACCAGGTCGCCTGCTCGGGTGTCATTGTCAACGTGGTGTCTTTCTCGTAGTGGATGAGGAGGAAGCTTTTCTGATCATCGTCGAGCGACGCCCTTGACGCCATCGCAGTCGACCTTCGGGGCGTTGCCCTCGAGGGAGTAGTCAGCGTTTCCTGGCGTGTCCTGCGAGAACCAGCTGGCCTGCTTCGAGCCGTTCGGGGTGGGCACGCTGGTGGTGTAGTTGCCCTTCGATGACGTCCATGTGCACGAGACCGAGCCCGCCGGGCGGTCGAAGTTCTCGACGACGACTCTCAGGTAGTAGCAGTCTTTAATTCCCGCGCCGTCCTGAGCATCGCAGGCGGAGCCGCGCTCGACGAACACCTTGCGTTCGGGCTTCGCCCGACTCGTTGCATCTGCGGAGTTGACGGCCTGCTGCCCCTCGGAGTCCGTGATGCGCACAGTGATCTTGTGATACTCGGAGTAGCCGCCTCCCACTGTCCGGCTGCCCGACGCAGCAACAGGGGTGAAGTCGCCGTTGTCGATGGCAATCGCCGTCTCGACGATCGGACGCCCGTTCTCTGCGGGGGTGCTCCAGTTGAGTGTCACGGTCGTGTCGTTCGGGCTGGCACTCGCGCCGGGCTGGTTCGGCTTCCCGAAGGGAACGGCCGCGTTCGAGCCGGTCTCTGCTCCAGGCTGCACACCCTCGATGTTCGACGTGGCCCAGACATTGACCGTGTACGACGTGCCGTTGGCGAGACCGCCGATAGTTCCTCCGCCGCGCGCGATGGTGCCCTCGGCTCCGGTCTGGTTCACGCGGTAGCGGTACGTCAACTCGTCCTGCGTCGAACCGTTGCCTGCGGCGTCACCGAAGGTGACATTGACGCTTCTATCCGCCGGCGTGATGTTCACGCTCGAGGGGGCACCCGGCGCGATTGCGGCGCGGCGAGGGGCCGACTGCGGGCTCGGATCGGAGGCGCCCGCCTTGTTGAGCGCCGAGACCCTGAACGTGTAGTCCGTGGTGTCGACGCTGACCGTCACGTTCGCGCTCGTACCCGTGATTCCGGGCAGCGTGTTCACAACGGAGCCGGCCTTCAGCGTCTCGAGCGTGTAGCTGGCGATCTTGTCACCATTCGCGAACGGCTCGTTCCACGACACCGCGATCTGCGCCTGGCCGCCGACCGCCGTCGACGGCGTGGTCGTGGGAGCGCCGGGGGCCGTGGGCTTACCGGCCGGAATCTCCGTTGCCGAGTACGAACTCCAGTCGCTGGGATCGGGCGCGCGGTTCACCGCCTGCACTCGCACCTGATAGGCGGTTCCGTTCTCCAGGCCTTCCCAGACCACGGAGTTGCCCGTCACGCCTGTCTTCTGCACTGCACCACGTGCCGGGGCCGGCGAGATCTCGAGGTTGTACGACGTGACCGCAGAGCCGGGGGTGGATGGCGTGACCCAGTTGACCGTCATGCTCTTGTCACCGAAGACCAGCGTCGGCGCGGCCGGGCGGTCGGGGCGGGCATCCGGTCGGGCGACGGCCGACGAGGGCGACGGGTCCGACTCGCCGACGCTGTTCGTCGCCGTGACGGTGAAGGTGTACTCGACGTCGTTGGTGAGGCCGTCGAGCGTGCAAGTGGTCGAGGCGCACTGCTTCGAGTACCCCTGCGGGCTCGTGACGGTGTACGACGTGATGGGTGCGCCGTTGTTCACGGGCGGTGTCCACGACAGCACCACGGTGCGGTCCTGGATGCTCGTGACGCTCGGTGTGGCCGGCGCGTCTGGCTTGCCCTGAACGGTCAGGCGGATGCGACCGTCTGCCTCGCGGTCGGGGTCGCCGGTCGAGTCGGCGATGCGGTAGCGCACCACCATCGTTCCCACGAAGTCGGGCCCGGGGGTCACATCGACGCCACTGCCCGCCGGGGTCGCCCGGCCGCCCTCGCCGGTCTCGACGACCGCATCGAGGATCTTGAGCGGGTTCTCGGGGTAGGGATTGAAGTCGTTCGACAGCACGTCGACCTGGCGGGTCTCGCCCTGGTTGGCCTGGGGCACCACGTCGTCGGTCGCGCTCGGCTTCGGCCTCGTCGAGGTGACCACCGTCACCACGACGGTTCCCGTGCCCGGCTTGCTCTGCCCGTCGGTGACCTCGATCTGAATCGGCGAGTCACCCTTGGGCGCATTGCCAGCGGCCTTCACCTTGAGCGTCTGCTTGTCGGCCGTGACCTCGAGGCCCTGCGGGAGTTCTCCGACGACCTTGTACGACAGCTTCTCGAGATCGCCCTCATCGGGGTCACGCGACAGCGTGCGCAGGTTGAGCTCCTTTTCGTCGCCGCCCGGCTCCACGTTGACGGCGCCGTTGTTCATGGTCGGCGACACGTTGGTCGTCGAGACGACGGTGATGGGAATGACGAGGGTGGACTTCTTGCCTTCGGGATCGTCGGGCCCCGTGCCGTCGGTGACCTCGAAGCTCAACGCGTCAGGCCCGTAGTAGCCGTCGGCCGAGGTGTAGCTGAGGGTGGTCGCGTCGGTCACGAGGTTCGCCCCGTTGCCGTGCGACACAGCGACCTTGTCGGCCTGCGTGATGCGGGCGGCCTCACCGTTGCCGGTGACGACGTAGTCGGAGAGCGGGATGCTGATGGTCTCGCCGCTGTTCACGACGATCGGCTTGGTTCCCGCCTTGAGCGCGGGATGCGCGCTCTCGAGCCCCGGAACGAACACGAACGCCGAGGCCTTCTGTCCGTCGACATCGGTCACGGTGTACGTGATGATCTGCGACTCGGGGGTGAGCGGAATGCGCAGCTGGCCATTGCCGCGAACCGTCGCCGTGCCGCTCGTGACCGACACATCGAGGGCATCGATCGTGCCATCGGGGTCGTCGTCATTCTTTTTCACGTCGATGTCGGTGGTCGTGCGACCCACCACGTCGGCGACCTGCACCAGATCGTCACGGGCGATGGGCGGCTGGAGCGTCGCATCCGGGCTCACCGAAACGAGAAGCTGACCGACGGCCGTCGCCCCGTACTGGTCGACGATCGTGTACTGCACCGGGTAGTCGCCCGGAGTCTTCGGCGCGGTCACGGTGACCCGCCCGCGATCGATCTCGCCCGTCATGCCCTCGGGCACCTCGAGGCCGTTCTTCTGGATGGCGATCGGGTCGCCGTCGGGGTCGGAGTCATTCGCGAGAACGTCGACCGCCACCGTTCGACCGGGCCGCACCGAGACAGTGTCTTTGACCGCGTACGGGCGCTGGTTCGCGCTCGACGAGGGAACGATGCCCACGAGGATCGTGGCCGACGCCTCGGCGCCCTTGCGATCGCGCACGGTATAGGTGAACACATCTGTTCCGACGGAGGTCGGGTACGCCTCGTACACCAGCCATGACTGTCCGACCTCGCTGATGCGGCCCTTGGCGGGCGCGTCGTCTTGGCCCACGAGCTCGACGGAGTCGCCGTCGGGGTCGATGCCGTCGAGGGGGATCGGGATGCGCACGGTCGTGCCCTCGAGAGCGCGCACCGTGACGTCGCGCGGCCGGGGCGGCGAGTTGGCGCCGTCGTCGTTGCCGACGATCTGAATGGTCACGTAGCCCGCGTCGCGCTGCCCCTGGCTGTCGACGACCTCGTAGGTGGCGTAGACGGTCTTGGCCACGGGGCCCGCCTTGAACCGCAGCGTGTTCTGCGCCACGAACATGTCTCCGTCGGCGGGGTCGATCAGGGGAGCGATGAGCGCCGGCGCCAAGGTGATCGTGTCGCCGTTGGGCGAGTAGTCGTTGTCGAGCACGGGAATCGTCGCGACGTCGCCGGCCCTCACGGTGACCGTGTCGTCGGTGGCCACCGGCGGCAGCAGTCTCTCGGGGGCAGGGATCGGAACGATGAAGACCTCGCCCTTGGCCGACTTGACGCCGTTGGTCACGGTGTAACTGATGCTGGTGGGCTCTGAGATGCCGGTGTCGGTGATGCGCAGCACCTGGTGCTCGAGCACCTCGACGCTCACACCGAGCCCCTCGGGAACCTGAACCGATTGCACGGCGAGAATGCCGCCGGCGGGGTCGAAGTCGTTGGCGAGCACGTCGGTCAGCACCGAGCGACCTTTGGTGAGCAGCGCGACGTCGCGAACGGCGATCGGGGGCTGGTCAGCCGAGGTGTCGCCCACGACCGTGACACGCACGATCCCTGGGGCCGACTTCGGGCCGTCCGTCACGAGGTACTGCACGTAGTAGTCGCCGGGAGCCGCGGCCGTGAAATCGAAGGTCCCCGTCGTGTAGTCGGGCGTGATCGTTGCGCCGGGAGCCGGGTTGACCTTCGCCAGGCGCAGCGGAGCCCCGCTGGGGGCATAGTCGTTCGCCATCGGCGACACGGTGACCTGCTGGCCTGCACGCGTCACCACGTGGTCGCCGTTGGTGACGGGAACGAGGGTTCCGGACTCGCGCACCTCGAAGGCGACAGTGCCCTCGGTGTCGGTCACGCCGTCGGAGACGACGATCGTCACGATCTTGCGACCCGGATCCGGGTCGAGGGCGGTGAACGTGAGCTCGCCATCGGCCCGGAACTGCACCTGATTGGCGCCGTCCGCCGTGGCGGAGCGCACGAACATGTCGTCGCCGTCAGGGTCGATCCAGTCGGGCAGCACGTTGTAGGAGCAGGTCGATGCCACCTCGCAGAGCACCTTCGGCACGCGCTTCTGAACCGGCGCCTCGTTGGTGCCGGGAGCCTTGACCGTGAGGGTCACGGTTGCATCGTCTGTGCCACCGCGACCGTCATCGGCCGTGTAGGTGAACGTGCCGGTGCCGGATGCGTCGGGGTCGACGATGATCTGCATCGCGACGCCCCCGAGGATGGGCTGAACCTCGCCGATCGACGGTTGTGGGCCCTTGAGCGTGGCGGTGAGCACGTCGCCGTCGGGGTCGGAGTCGTTGTCGAGCACCGGGAGCACGATGGTGCGGCCGGCCCGCACGCCGAGCTGATCGTCTTCGGCGATGGGCGGATTATTGATCTCGCTGCGCTCGGGCAGGATGACCTGCAGCTCCTCCTCGGTGCTGTCGTCCTCCTCGTCGGTCTTCGTCTCGTCCGGCGGAGGAACGATGTCGTCCCAGTTCTCGACCTTCTTCATGTCCTGGTTGACGAGCCAGACGGCACCCGAGGTGAGGTCGTTGAGCACGACCACGTTGCGGTTGACGCGGAAGACGAGCTGGGCCTGCGAAGTGAGGCCGTCGATGGTGGTCTCGACGTCTTTGTCGTCGCCGGCGCAATCGCGCAGATAGGCGTTCGAGACGGCCCACGCCGCATAGGCGCAACCGGCGAGGTACACGGGTGCCGCCGGTTTTCCGGGCTTTCCGGCCGAGGTGGCGGTGGCCGTACCCCCATCGAGCGGCTGGCGGATCAGGGAGGTGTCGGTGGCGATGAGCACAGCGTCGGATGCCGGCCCCGTCTCCTGCAGCACGCCTCCGGTCGAGTCGGCGACGTCGACCTTCTTGCCGCCCGGCAGATAGGCGATGCCGTTCGCCGAGTCGAACACGACGGCGTCGTCGCCGACGGTCGTCATGGTGAGGGCAGCGTCGTCTTCGGTCTCGGGGAATCCGTTCTTCACCGGCTCGAGCGGCACGCCGTCTTCATCGAGAGGGATGGTGACCATCTCACCCGAGCTCGGCGACAAAGCGTGGACCCCGCCATCGACATCCACCGTGGCCTCCGCGCCCGAGCCGAGGGTCAGCAGCGGCTTGTCGGGGTCGGGAAGGAAGTTGGCGACATCGCTGGCGCGGGTGGTGAAGAGGTCGCCGGTCTTGTCGATGACCGCGAGCGTGTTGCCGCCCATGGTCACGGAGGACTCGGCCGGCAGGGCCACGGCATTGCCGAGCGTCACCGACACGGGGTCGATGGGCGCCAGCGATCCGGTGGCGTGGTCGACGGTGATGATCGTCTCGTTGTGCTGCAGGATGTCGAAATCGCTCGACGTCATCTTGAGGCCGCCGTCGAGCAGCTGGGCCTGATAGTTGAGGTGCCCCACGAGCAGCCCTGAGGGCTTGGTGACCCACACACCGCCGTCGTTGAGTTCGACGTCGGCCGTGGTGATGCCCTGATAGAGGAACGCCATCGTGGTGACGGCGAGCGAGAACACCGTGACGGTCGCCACCGACGCTGCTGTCGCCTTGCGGCGGCGCAATGCCTCGAACAGCCTCACACGTTCCTCGTCTTCACATTGTCACGACACTTTTTAGACGCCACGTACCTCAGAACCGGTCACCCGGCACCGGGATATTCAAACACGACGACCCCATAGAGAGTAAATGGGGAGAAGTCCCCATGCTGCCCCCCTTCGGAGGGGCGTGACGACCGGATGTCGTCAGGCGGCCCCCTCTAGCGCACGCCGGGTTGGACTCCGTTGCAGGTCATGTTGTTCGCCGCCTCCTGGAGGGTGAAGCCGGATCCGGCCGTGTCCTCCGTGTACCAGCCCGGAGTGATGCTGTTGTTGGGCCCGTTCAGCGACTGGGTCAGGGTTCCTTGCGAGGTGCGAGTGACCCACCTGCACGTGATCGTGCCCGGGTAGTCCTCGACAGTGATCTTGATCTTGACGCAGTTGTACACCTCGGTGCACCCGCCGCCATTCGAGATGTAGACGATCTTCTGCGGCTGAGGCTCGGCCCCGCTCGTAGCCGACGCGGAATTGCTGATCTCTTGGCCTTCGCTGTCGACGACGCGCACCGAGATCTTGTGCTGCTCGGAGTAGGCGTTGCCGACCTCGCGGCTCCCCGACGACGTCACGACCTGCTCCTGTTCGCTGTCGATCTTTATGTAGGTCGTGATCGACCGGCCGTTCGTCGCGGGGACGCCCCAACTCAACGTCACGCTCTTCGCGTTGCTCTGCGCACTGGCACCGGGCTGATTCGGTTTACCGAAGGGGATCGCCTCGTTCGAGCCCGTCTCGGCACCCGGCTGCACCCCTGTCACCGTCGACGTCGCCCACACGTTCACTGTGTACGTCGTGCCGTTCGCGAGGCCCCCGATGCTGCCTCCACTCGCGATCACTCCGGTCGCCCCGGTCTGGTTGACCCGATAGTGGTACTGAAGTTCGTCGTCCCTGGATCCGTTGCCCGCCGCCGCACCGAAAGTGATCGATACTGCCTGATCGGCCGGAACGATGTTCACGCCCGCGGGAGCGCCGGGCGCGATGGCCCCGCGACGCGGCGCTGACGGAACGCTCGGTGCCGAGCTTCCCGCCTTGTTCAGCGCCGACACCCGGAACGTGTAGTCGGTCGTGTCGACCGCGACCGTGACGTTCGCGCTCGTCCCCCTGACGCCCGGCAACGTGTTGACAACGCTGCCGCCCTTGAGCGTCTCGAGGGTGTAGCTGGCAACCGGGTCGCCGTTCTCGAAGGGCGCGTTCCACGACACCGCGATCTGGGCCTGGCCGCCCACGGCCGTCGACGGGGTCGTCGAGGGCGCGCCCGGCGCATCCGGAACGCCCGCGGGAACGACCGCAGCCGAGTAGCTCGACCAGTCACTCGGTTCCGGCGCCCGGTTCACCGCCTGAACCCGCACCTGATACGAGACGCCGTTCTCCAGGCCCTCCCAGACCACGGAGTTGCCCGCAACACCGCTCTTCTGAAGTGCACCGCGTGCCGGAGCGGGCGAGATCTCGAGGTTGTACGACGTGACCGCAGAGCCGGGGGTGGATGGCGTGACCCAGTTGACCGTCATGCTCTCGTCGCCGAAGACCAGCGTGGGCGGCGACGGACGGTCGGGGCGGGCATCCGGTCGGGCCGGTGCCGACGCAGGGGACGGATCGGACTCGCCGACCCCGTTCGTCGCGGTGACCGTGAAGGTGTACTCGACGTCGTTCGTCAGCCCGTCGAGCGTGCAGGTGGTCGAGGCGCACTGCTTCGAGTAGCCCTGGGGAGACGAGACCGTATACGTGGTGATCGGCGATCCGTTGTTCACCGGCGGAGTCCACGACAGAACAACGGTGCGGTCCTGGATGCTCGTGACGCTGGGCGTGGCCGGCGCGTCCGGCTTGCCCTGCACAGTCAGCAGGATGCGACCATCGGCCTGACGAGCCGAGTCACCGGTCGAGTCGGCTACGCGATACCGCACCACCATCGTCCCGACGAAGTCGGCAGCGGGCGTCACGTCTACGCCGCTTCCCCCGGCGGCGGCCCGGCCGTCACCGGTCTCGACGACGGTCTCGACAATGGTGAGGGGATTCTCGGGGTACGGGTTGAAGTCGTTGGCCAGCACATCGACAGAGCGGGTCTCACCCTGCTTGGCCTGCGGCACCACATCGTCGGTCGCGCTCGGCAACGGCCTCGTCGAGGTCACCACCGTGACCGTGATCGTTCCCGTGCCCGGCTTGCTCTGCCCGTCGGTGACCTCGATCTGAATGGACGAATCGCCCTTGGGCGCGTTGCCCGCGGCCTTCACCTTGAGGGTCTGTTTGTCGGGGACGGCCGAGATGCCCTGCGGGAGTTCTCCGATGACCTTGTACGACAGCTTCTCGAGGTCGCCTTCGTCGGGGTCGCGCGACAGCGTGCGCAGGTTGAGCTCCTTTTCGTCGCCGCCCGGCTCCACATTGACAGCACCACCGCTCATCGTCGGCGACACATTCGTGGTCGAGACGACGGTGATCGGAATGACGAGGGTGGACTTCTTGCCCTCGGGATCGTCGGGCCCCGTGCCGTCGGTGACCTCGAAACTCAACGCGTCAGGGCCGTAATAGCCGTCGGCCGAGGTGTAGCTCAGCGTCGTGGCATCGGAGACGAGGCTGGCTCCGTTGCCGTGCGACACCGCCACCTTGTCGGCCTGGGTGATGCGGGCGACCTCGCCGTTGCCGGTCACGACGTACTCCGACAGGGGCACGCTGATGGTCTCACCGCTGTTCACGACGATGGGCTTGGTGCCCGCCTTGAGCGCGGGGTGCGCGCCCTCCAAACCAGGCACGAAGACGAACGCCGAGGCCTTCTGACCGTCGACATCGGTCACGGTGTACGTGACGATCTGCGACTCGGGGGTGAGCGGGATGCGCAACTCGCCCTCGGCGCGAACGCTCGCCGTGCCGCTCGTGACCGACACATCGAGGGCATCGATCGTGCCATCGGGGTCGTCATCGTTCTTCTTCACATCGATGTCGGTCGTCGTGCGGCCGACGATGTCGGCGACCAGAACGATGTCGTCACGCGCTATCGGGGCCTGCAGCGTCGCATCAGGGCTCACCGAAACAAGAAGCTGGCCCACGGCGGTCGCCCCGTACTGGTCGACGATCGTGTACGGCACCGGGTAGTCACCCGGGGTGCTGGGCGCGGTGATGGTCGCACGCCCGCGGTCGATCACGCCGGTCACGCGATCGGGCACCTCGAGGCCGTTCTCGCGGATGGCGATGGGGTCGCCGTCGGGGTCGGAATCATTCGCGAGAACGTCGACCGCCACTGTTCGACCGGGCCGCACCTGAACAGTGTCCTTCACGGCGTAGGGCCGCTGGTTCGCGCTCGACGAGGGAACGATGCCGACGAGAATGGTGGCCGACGCCTCGGCTCCCTTGCGGTCGCGCACGACGTAGGTGAACACGTCGGTTCCCACGGACGTGGGGTAGGCCTCGTACTCGAGCCATGACTGCCCGACCTCGCTGATACGGCCCTTGGTCGGAGCGTCGTCTTGGCCCACGAGCTGCACGGAATCACCGTCGGGGTCGATGCCGTCGAGAGGGATCGGGATGCGCACGGTCGTGCCCTCGAGGGCGCGCACCGTGACGTCTCGCGGCCGGGGCGGCGAGTTGGCGCCCTCGTCGTTGCCGACGATCTGGATGGTCACGTAGCCCGCGTCGCGCTGGCCCTGACTATCGACGACCTCGTACGTGGCGTAGACCGTCTTGGCCACTGGGCCCGCCTTGAACCGCAGCGTGTTCTGCGCCACGAACATGTCTCCGTCGACGGGGTCCACCAGAGGCGCGACGAGCTGCGGCGAGAGCGTGATGGTGTCGCCGTTGGGGTGGTAGTCGTTGTCGAGCACAGGGATGGTGGCCACGTCGCCGGCGCGAACCGTGATGGCATCGTCTTTCGCTTCGGGAGGAAGCAACCTGTCTGGGGCGGGAATCGGGATGATGAACACCTCGCCCTTGGCGGACTTGGCGCCATTGGTCACGGTATAGCCGATGCTCGTCGGCTCGGAGATACCCGTATCGGTGATGCGCAGCACCTGGTGTTCGAGCACCTCGACGCTCACGCCGAGCCCCTCGGGAACCTGCACCGATTGCACCGCGAGGATGCCGCCGGCGGGGTCGAAATCATTCGCCAGCACATTGGTCAGCGCCGAGCGACCCTTGGTGAGCAGAGCCACATCTCGCACGGCGATGGGGGGATCGTTGGCGGAGGTCTCGCCGACGACCGTGATGCGCACGATTCCGGGGGCGGTCTTCGGGCCGTCGGTCACGAGGTACTGCGCGTAGTAGTCGCCGGGAGCCGCGGCCGTGAAGTCGAACGTTCCGGTGGTGTAGTCGGGCGCGATCGTGCCACCGGGAATCTCGTTCACCTTGGCGAGACGCAGCGGAACCCCGCTGGGGGAGTAGTCGTTCGCCATCGGCGACACGGTCACCTGCTGGCCGGCGCGGGTCACCACGTGGTCTGCATTGGTGACGGGAACGAGGGTGCCCGATTCGCGCACCTCGAAGGCCACCGTGCCCTCGGTGTCGGTCACGCCGTCGGAGACGACGATGGTCACGATCTTGCGACCCGGATCCGGGTCGAGGGCGGTGAAGGTGAGTTCTCCGTCGGCCCGGAACTGCACCTGATTGGCACCGTCGGCCGTGGCTGAGCGTACGAACATGTCGTCGCCGTCAGGATCGATCCAGTCGGGGAGCGGGTTGTAGCTGACCGTCGAAGCGACTTCGGAGAGCACCTTCGGCACGCGCTTTTGAATCGGCGCCTCGTTGGTGCCGGGAGCCTTGACGGTCAGCGTCACCGTCGCATCCGCCGTGCCACCTCGACCGTCATCGGCCGTGTAGGTGAACGTGCCGGTGCCGGATGCGTCGGGGTCGACGATCACCTGCATGGCCACGCCGCCGAGAATGGGCTGCACCTCGCCGATCGACGGCTGCGCACCGTTCAGCGTCGCGGTCAACACGTCGCCGTCGGGGTCGGAGTCGTTGTCGAGCACCGGGAGGACGACAGTGCGGCCAGCGCGAACACCCAGCTGGTCGTCTTCCGCGATCGGCGGATTATTCTCATCACTGCGCTCGGGAAGGATGACCTGCAACTCTTCCTCGGTGCTCTCGTCCTCCTCTTCCGTCTCGCTCTCGTCCGGCGGAGGAACGATGTCGTCCCAGTTCTCGACCTTCTTCATGTCCTGGTTGACAAGCCAGACGGCGCCCGAGGTCAGATCGTTCAGTACCACGACGTTGCGGTTGACGCGGAAGACGAGTTCGGCCTGAGCCGTGAGTCCGTCGACGGTGGTCTCGACGTCTTTGTCGTCGCCGGCGCAATCGCGCAGATAGGCGTTCGAGACGGCCCAGGCCGCATAAGCACAGCCGGCCAGATACACGGGCGCCGCGGGCTTGCCGGGCTTGCCGGCGGAGGTCACGGAGGCTTCACCGCCATCGAGGGGCTGGCTGATGAGCGAGGTCGCGGTGCCGATGAGCACGGCGTTCGATTCGGGGCCGGTCTCCTGCAGCACGCCTCCGGTCGAATCGTCGATCTCGACTCTCTTGCCGCCCGGCAGGTACGCGATGCCGTTCGCCGAATCGAAGACCACGGCCGCAGCACCCACCGAGGTCATAGTGAGGACGGCATCCTCCTCGGTCTCGGGCAGCCCTTGGGCGACCGGCTCGAGCGCGGCGCCGTTCTCGTCGAGCGCGATGGTGACGATCTCTCCGGATGACGGCGACAGGGCATGAATCCCTCCGTCGACATCCACCGTGGCCGCCGCACCCGAACCGAGAGTCAGCAGCGGCTCCTCGGGATCAGGAAGAAAGTTGGCGACGTCGCTGGCACGGGTGCTGAAGAGGTCGCCGGTCTTGTCGTCGACGACCGCCAACGTGTCGCCGCCCATGGTCACGGAGGACTCGGCCGGCAGGGCGACAGCGTTGCCCAGGGTCACCGACACCGGGTCGATCGGCGCCAGCGATCCGGTGGCCTTGTCGACCGTGATGACGGTGTCGTCGCGCTGCAGGATGTCGAAATCGCTCGACGTCATCTTCAGGCCGCCGTCGAGCAGCTGAGCCTGATAGTTCAGGTGCCCCACGAGCAGCCCGGAGGGCTTCGTGACCCACACACCACCGTCGTTGAGCTCGACGTCGGCCGTGGTGATGCCTTCATAGAGGAACGCCATCGTGGTGACGGCGAGCGAGAACACCGTGACGGTCGCCACCGACCCAGCTGTCGCCTTGCGGCGGCGCAATGCCTCGAACAGCCTCACACGGTCCCCGTCTTCACTTTGTCGCGCTTCATCTACGCCTCTCGAAACCCATCACGCAGCACGCAGCACCAGACTTCAGACACGACGACCCCCACTGAGAGAGTAAGTGGCACGAACTCCCCATGCTGCCCCCCATCAGAGGGGTGCGACGACGAGACGCCTATCGACGGCTCTCGACACGCAGGGCATCACGAAGTGTTCATGTTCGCCCGCGGTCAGCACGACATCACGATGATCGGCCTCGCCGTCGATCAACCTCAGCCGGCAGGTACCGCAGGTTCCGCTTCCGCACGAGCTGTCGACGTCGATGCCGGCGTCTTCGAGGGCGCCGAGCATCGTCTTGTCTGCCGGCACGTCTATGGATGTGCCCGACGGCGCCCACTCCAGCTCGAAGGGCACGCTGATCTCACCGAAGGCCGAGACCCCGGCGAAGTCCTCCATGTGCACCCGGCTGGGGCGCCAGTGCATGGTCAGCGCGCGCAGCTCGTTCTGCAGAGGCTCCGGGCCGCACACGTAGAGGCGCCGCTCGCCGGGAGCTTCGAGAAGGGGCCACCAGTCGAGCGTGCCGTGCAGCGCGCGATGGTGCAGGGTGAGAGGCCGCATCGCACTGTCGCTTCCCCCGACGGCGAGCAGCTCGGCCAGCTCCTCGAGGTAGGGCGTGTCTTCGCGTGAACGACTGAGATACACCAGCTCGACATCCGTCACACCGCGACGGCGTAGCTCGATGAGCATCGCGTGGATGGGCGTGATGCCGATACCCGCCGCGACGAGAAGGTAGGCCGGCGCATCCGCCAGCTCGAATGCGTTGCGCGGACGAGAGATCGTGAGCGAATCGCCCTCCTTCACCTCGTCGACCATGCTGCGCGAGCCGCCTCGACCGCCGTCGTCGCGGCGCACGGCGATCACGTAACGGCTGCGGTCACGGACATCCGAGGTCAAGGAGTAGCTCCGAGCCTCGCCCGACGGCGTGTGCACCGTAATGTGGGCGCCCGGCTCTGCTGGCTCCAGCAGCCCGCCGTCTCGACGGCGCAACACGAACTCGCAGACCTCGGCCGTGAGCATCCGGCGGCCAGCCAAGACGACCGCCAGGCCGGATGCGGCGTCGGCCGTTGCATCGGCCGCGGTCACGCCGCCGTCTCCGGCTCTGAGACGGTGCCACCGCGTTCGAGGGTTCCAGAAGAAAGCACCTCGGCGAAGACGCCCATGATCTCGTGCCCGTAGTTCTCGTGCAGCAGGCGCACCACCGGAACGTCGCGGCGCGCCGTCGTGGGATCGACCTCGGTCGCCGCGCAGCGCTCCGTCTCTTCGAGCACGCGCACGGTGACGCCGCTCGGGCCTCCGAGCTGCAGCTGCCGACCGATCCAGTCTCGTTCGACCCACGGCTCGAGGCCATCGATGTAGACGTTCGCCCGAAAGCGCAGCGGGTCGAGCTCGCGGCCGATCCGCGCCTCGAACTCGCGAATGGATGCGCGATTGATGAGCGAGATCGTGTTCATCATGCGAAGCGAGTCCTTCGCGTTGTCGGTGAAGTTGTAGCCGGGCTGCTCGGCGAGCACGGGCAGCTCACCGTCGGGCAGATCGGCCACGCGGGCATACAGCTCGACCAACTCGGCCCGGCCCTCGGCCGTGCCGAGATCGGCCACCAGTACCGGATGCCCCTGCACGGCCACTCGCATCACGCGCGTCTCAGGGTCGAATGTGGCGTCGAGCCCAGCCAGACGGTCGGTGTTCAGGAGCACGTAGTACTCGCGCTTCGACAGCGGAACGAAGTTGTCGGGGTCGTACGCACCCGAGGGCTTCGCCAGCGCGAAGAGACGGTCTGCGGGAAATGCCAGGCCCGTCTCGAGCTCGACCCTGTCGAGGGGCTCAGGAGTAAGCCCTTTGACGGGGTAGCGGTAGAGCGACTCGATGGTGCCGGGCATATCTCGACAGTACTTGCCGCGTGCTTACTTGCTGGCCTGGAGCTCGGCGAGCAGATCCGGTCCGCGCTTGTCGAGAATCGATCCTCCCCAGCGCAGGGCGATCACGAGCATGCCTCCGCCGAGTACGATCCCGAGGGCCAGCGAGATCCAGCCGAAGATCGCGTTGCCCGTGACGAATCCGATGATGGCCAGAACGATCTCGGGCAGCACGAGCACGGTCAGCCCGCCCCAGGTCGCGAAGGTCGCCAGGGTGAGCATGAACCCGCCCCCGGGCTTCGCCTTGAAAGGGCTCTCGCCGGGCGCGGGAACCGGGAACACGAACCGGCCCGAGATGACCGACGACAGCGCGAAGCCCGAGAACAGCAGGCCGAACACCATGCCGAGCAACCCCGGCAGCACCTGCCACGAGTTCGTGAACCAAACGGATGCGATCGTCAGCAGCACGGACACCGGAACCGCGAAGACGGCGAGGGCCACCACACGGCCGAGCCGGTCGTCGCGCCCCGATACTCCCGTCGACAGGTGCAGCGCGAACGCCGTGTTGTCGTACGAGACGTCGGTGTAGATCGACAGGGCCAGCAGCAGTGCCACGATGGGCCCGAGCGCGTTCAGAACGCCCATGCTGCCCATATTTCCCGAGTAGACGAACAGCAGCACGGGAATCAGCGGAATCACGATGAGCGACTGGGCGTAGCGCGGGTCTCGCAGCCAATACGTGAGCGCACGAGCGGCGACTGCACCCCAGGGGGTGGCCGGGAACACACCGAAGAGGCCCAGCTTGCGGGTTCCCTTCATGGCGGGCGACGATGCGCGGGCAGGGTTTTCGAGTGCGTGACGCAGGCTCGAGCGCCAGACGAGCAGCAGGATGGCGAGGGTCGCGAGACCGATGGCGAATCCGGCCGCCGCCCGGCCGAGATCGCCGGTGACGATGTAGCCGGGAACCGACCAGATCGCACCGAGCGGCGTCCACGCGACGATGTCCGCGATGTCGGGAAGGGCATCCGCAGAGCTGCGCAGCAGCGCCGTGAGGCCGATCATGATCGGGCCGAGCAGGATCAGAGGGATGAAGATCAGGATGCCCTTGGCCTCGCGGAAGCGGCGGCCTGATCCGAGCCCCGAGCTCAACGCGGTGATCGCCCGCGAGCCGGCCACGCACGTGAGAACGCCGATCACGGCGCAGACGATCGCCGTGATGGCGCCGAGCGGGTGCTGCCACCACGTGGCCGCTGTGGCCAGTGCGGCGATCGAGGTGACGATTCCGGGAACGCCGAGGACACCGCTGACGAGGAGGCCCAGCACCAGCTGGTTGAGGGGAATGGGAAAGATGGCCAGTCGAGAGGGCTCGACGGTCTGATCTGTTCCGGGGCCGATGAGCGGCAGCACGATCCAGCCGAGGATCGTGGCCGCGCCGCCCAGCACCGTGACGGTGCGAGCCAGTTCGGTCGGCGCGAAGCTCAGTGCGATGAGCCCCGCGACCACGCCGAAGAGAACGCCGAGCCCGTAGAGCCCGCCGATCACAACGGCGACGATCTGCCAGGGCTTTCCCTTCAGGCTGTTCGCCAGAATGAGAAAGCGCAGTTTTACGAGAGTCGCAACCATTCCGGCCCCTCTCCTGTGCGGCGACCTCCGACGAGTTCGACGAAACGGTCTTCGAGCGTGGAGCCCTGGCGTACTTCTTCGGTCGTGCCCGAGGCGAGCACACGGCCCTGAGCGATCACGGCGACGTGGTCGCACATGCGCTGAACGAGGTCCATGGCGTGGCTCGACACGATGACCGTGCCGCCCGATTTGACGAAGCTATCGAGGATGTCGCGGATGTTCGCGGCCGACACAGGGTCGACCGACTCGAACGGCTCGTCGAGCACCAGCAGACTCGGCGCGTGCACGAGGGCGCACGCCAGCGCGATCTTCTTGGTCATACCCGCCGAGTAGTCCACCACGAGCGTGCCGCCGGCCGACTCGAGGTCGAGCAGGTTGAGCAGATCGTGCGTGCGTTCGGCGACCGTCTCGCGGCTCATGCCGCTGAGCAGTCCGGCGTAGGTGACGAGCTGCGTGCCCGTGAGGCGGTCGAAGAGTCGAACGCCGTCGGAGAGCACCCCGACGAGGCGCTTCGCCTTGAGCAGGTCGTGCCAGACGTTGACGCCGTGGATACTGATGTCGCCGGCATCAGGACGCATCAGGCCCGTCGCCATCGACAGTGTCGTGGTCTTTCCGGCGCCGTTGGGGCCGACGAGCCCGTAGAACGAACCGGAGGGAACGGTGAGGGCGAGGTTGTCGACGGCGACCTTGTCGCCGAATCGCTTCGTGAGGCCCCGAATCTCGAGTGCCGGACCATGAGCATCCGCGGCCGGGGGGAGTACCTGAGCTGCGTCGGGGCTGGTCTGGTTTGTGTGGGTCTGGTCTGTGCGGGTCTGGTCTGTGCGGGTCTGGTCTGTGCGGGTCTGGTCTGTGCGGGTTATGGGGGTCTGCGCTGGGTCTGTCTGCACTGGGTCTTCCAAGGACATAGCCGCCTGCTTTCCGTCTTGCGATTTCCGTCTTGCGATGGACATTCAGGCCGTTTTCGTCGTGCGATCTCGCGATGCGCGTGCGCGAACCCGGCGCGTGTCACCCACCATAGGGGGAGCGGCAGACAGCTCGCATCCCCCGCGCGGGGGACATCGAGCACGCTCCCCGGTGTCGCCCGCGGCCGTATCGAGACCGTGGTCGGCTTCGCGACTATTCCTCCACAGGGCGCATTTCTTCGAAGTTATCCGCAGCTATATCACCTGATCAAGCGGTGTTTCTTTGTTTCGAGACGGTGTCGGTGGCTGCTGTTTGACTTCTCGTATGTCACTCATCACCCCGCTCCTGGAGCCCGACCCGTATGTGGTCGCACTCGAGGAAGTCGCCGCCCTCGATCAGCAGATAGCCCGGCTATCTGCCGACAGGGCCAGACGCGTCACCGACGCGAGAAACCACCTACATAGGCAAGCACCGTCCGATCGATCCACCGGCGGGCCGGCGTGGTCCACGGCCCGGGTCGAACGGGTCGAGCTCGTCACGGAACTGGCGCAGCTCACTCGCCGAACGGAGTACCGCGCCGCGACAGTGATCGACACCAGCACCGCGCTGGTCGACTTGCTGCCGGCAACACTGGCTGCCGTCGCTGCAGGTCTCATGTCGTGGGAACACGCCGAGGTCATCGCAAAACACGCCGACGGCCTCGAGGGCGAGGCATTGGTGTCGTACGACACCCGCCTCGCGGCATTGGCGGCGGAGATGAACCCGAAACAGCTCGACCGTAAAGCGAGAGCGCAGGTCGAACTCACCCAACCGTCCACCGCGGTCGAACGAGCAGAGAAGGCCGCGGCCACCCGACGAATCTACGTCGATCCCGGAGCCGATGGCATGGCGTACCTGACTTTGTTCGCACCGGCACCTGAGATCCACGCGATCGCCGACCGGGCCGCACGGCTCGCTGCCGGATTGCGGGCAGCGGGCGACCCGCGCAGCATGGGACACCTGAAACTCGACGTCCTCACCGACCTCATGCTCAACGGTGAAACGTCGATTCCGGGGGCGACCCGTGGGGTTCGGGGGCGCGTTCACGTCATGGTTCCGGCGATGACGCTGCTCGGAGTTGGTGACGAGGCCGCGATCCTCCGCGGCTACGGGCCCATCGACCCGGCCACGGCAGCGCAGTTGACGGCGGAGGCGACCTCCTGGAGGCGCATCCTCACCGACCCGATCACGGGACGCATCCTCACGGCCGATCCGAGGGACTACCGGCCGACGGCACGGATGATCGACCATGCCCGGTTGGTGCATCCGACGTGTGTGTTTCCGGGGTGCACGGTTCCGTCGGAGCGGGCCGATATCGACCACACCGAAGATCACGCCTTTGGTGGGCACACCACGCCAGAGAACCTGGCCCCGCTGAGTCAGGAGCATCACAAGGTGAAGCACCACACGAGGTGGCAGATTGTGCAGAACGGTGACGATACCCTCACCGCCACCTCGCCAGCGGGCTACGAGTACACGATCCGGCCCGGAGGCAGGATGAAACCCGCACCACGAGCACTCATCGACGCCGCAGCAAGCAACGCGTCCGCAGCAATAGCTCCCACCTCGGGAACTGCCCAGACCTCGGAACAGGAGGACGATCTCGCCGACTGCCCCTTCTAAGACACCCGGAATCGCCCGCGTAAGAAGCCCCTACCCGCACGCGAGTTCGGCTCGTTCTTGGCGTTTGCGCTCAGCTCGTGCAGCTCAGTCAGCGCAGCATCGCGCCCGCCACCGCGAGCGCGCATCCGAGAACAGAGACGGCACAGACACACACCACGAGCATCGCGAGAGCAGACCAGGGCTGCGGTCGACGGTCCGTTTCAGACATGCGCGATCGAAACGGAGGAAGCATCGAAAAGACCACGATTCCGACGGCGACGGCGCCTGCGATGATCGCCACCGCCACGAAGCCTGATCGCACTGCCGTGAGACCGCAGACCACCGCGACCCCGGCCGTGGCTATCGCGGTGCGCCTCCAGGCCAGCGCGGTGCGTTCCGGTTGCAGCCCCGGGTCGCGCTCAGACCCATCGGAGCGCTTGCCAGCGCCGTCACGACCGCTCACCGCGCCAGGGCCTCGAACACCGCATACCCGGAGAAGACCAGCGCGAGTACGAGGATCCCCACTCCGACTCCGATGAGAATGCGGGGCGCCGGCAAGGGCAAGGCCAACCGCATCGCACGCTCCACGCGGCGCCAGCCGACGAGCGCAGACACCGCGACGAGACCGCCGCCCAGGCAGGCGAGGGCTGCCATGATGTCGACGAAGACCGGCAGGTCCGCGACACCCGCCAGAGTCGTCAGCGCGACGCCTCCGGCGACCAGGGCCAGACCTGTGCGCATCCACGCCAGCGCCGTGCGTTCGTTGGCCAACGAGAATCGCGCATCCGGTTCGTCGCCGACGCCGTAGACCGAACGGGGTCTGCGGTTGTCCTCGTCGCTTGTGTCAGGCGCCATGACGTACTCCCTCTTCGATGGTATTCAGCGCGCGTGATCGCTGCTGCAGAACGGTCACCGCGATGATCGCCGCCACGACGAGCGTGATGAGCAGTACGGTGACGCCGAACGAGACCGCCGGGGCGAGCAGAGGAATGAGCATCACGGCCCCGGCACCCACGAGACTGCTGGCGGGACGGATGGCGGTGTCCGACCCGAGCAGCGGCCGATAGAGCACCTGCATCGCGACCAAGAACACGGCCACGGGAATGGCGATCGAGTACGCCACGGTCGTGCTGTCGACATGGGCCTCGTGGCTCAGCGACTGCACCCCCACCTCGAGTCCGGCCCCCAGGGCCGCGAGCGCGGCGAAAACGAAGTAGTGCCCGAATCCCCAGATGAAGCTTCGCCGACGGCGCTTCTCGAGACCGTCGCCCGCCGGTTCGAGGTAGTACACCCACCAGATGCCGAAGAGCAGCGCGAGACCCGACGAGGCCAGCAGTACGAACTCGCCCGAGGCATCCCCGGCGGTGATGATGGCCTGCACGCCGACCGTGGCCGCGAGAACCGACTCGCCCAACAGGATGATCGTGAAGAGTCCGTATCGCTCGGCGATGTGGTGCGGGTGCCAGCGGATGTATCCGCGACGCTCCGCCCACAACGGCACGGCGAGCTCGCACGCGGCGAGAACGGCGAAGGTCGCGATCTGCGCGGCGACGGGCAACTCGGCCGCGATGAACAGGCGAGCGATCCACAGCGCCTGCACGACACTGATTCCCGCCGCGTAGCGCAGTGCGGTCGCCCTGCCTTCCGGGTCTTGGACAGCGGCGCGCAGCCACTGCGCGACGAGCGCGAGTCGCATGATGAAGTAGCCCACGGTGATGAGCAAGAAGTCGCCGTCGTTGAACGCCGCAGGAACTCCGGCCGCCAAGACGAGCACTCCGCCCATCTGCAGCATGGTCAGGAGGCGATACGGAACGTCGTCGGTGTCATAGGCGGAGGCGAACCAGGTGAAGGTGAGCCAGGCCCACCAGATCGCGAAGAACACCATGAAGAAGTTGGGCAGTTCCTCTGCGGCGTGACCGCCCTCGATGCCGTGCGCCAATTGGGTGACCACGGCCTGCACGGCAGCGACGAAGGTCAGGTCGAAAAGCAACTCGAGCGGGGTGGATGCGCGATGCTTCTCGTCGATGTCACGGTGCCGCATGCGAATCACAGGCAGGGTCATGATCCACAGCCTAGGGGCGGTCATTCGCCGAACGGATGCCTCTCGGGCAGAGCCGAATGACTTTTGAGTCGAGCGTGCACCCATTTCGACGAATCGATGACCACCGGCGGCCGGCGCCGCATTACGGTGGGCGTGTGACGACCGAGCCCAGCGCATCCAACCCTGTACTCACCGAGGCCCAGCTCATCCGGTTCCGCTCCTTCGGCGAGCCCGTCGAGGTCGTGGCGGGTGAAACGCTGTTCCGAGCCGGAGACCGCAGCTACGACCTCGTGCTGATCGACAGCGGCACGATCGACATCGTTCGCGAGGCCACGCGAGATGCCCCGGAGCTGATCGTCGCCCAGCACGGGCCGGGCCGATTCGTGGGAGAGCTCAATCTGCTCACCGGGCAGACCGTCTTTCTGACAGCACGGGTCACCTCGCCGGGAGTCATGCATCGCATCTCGCCCGAGAACTTCCGCCGCATCATGTCTGAAGATCCGGAGCTGTCGAGCATCCTCCTCCAGTCTTTCCAGGCGCGCCGGGCCATGCTGCGCGGAACGGCATCCCGCAGTATCGAGATCATCGGCAGCACTCTCTCGTCGGCCTCGCTCGCCCTGCGCACCTACGCGGCCCGTCTCGAGCTGGCGCACCACTGGTTCGATGCAGACGGCGCCGCCGGAATCGCACTCATGAAGTCTGCCGACGTGGAGGCATCCGATCTGCCCGTCGTCCTCCTCGGCTCCGAGGTGCTCACCCGGGCCACTCCCGGTCACCTCGCCGAACGGATCGGCCTGTCGTACGCGCGGCCGTCAGGCCAGCAGGTCGATCTCACGGTGATCGGCGCCGGGCCGGCCGGGCTCGCCGCGGCCGTGTACGGCGCATCCGAGGGTCTCGACACGGTGCTTCTGGATGCGACGGGCCCCGGCGGGCAGGCCGCCGCCAGTTCCCGAATCGAGAATTACCTGGGCTTTCCCAACGGCCTGAGCGGCTCGGAGCTCACGGGACTCGCCTCGGTGCAGGCTCTGAAGTTCGGAGCGCGCATCTACAGTCCCTGCACGGTCACTTCTCTCGACCCGACCTCCGAGCGGCTCCGTGTCGTTCTCGAAGATGGCACCGAGATCAATTCCCGCGCCGTCGTCATCGCCACGGGGGCTCACTACAAGGCCCTGCCGCTGCCGCGATGGTCGCACTTCGAGGGTGCCGGCATCTACTACGCCGCGACAGAACTGGAGGCACGCGAGGTCGCCGGCAAGCCCGTCACCGTGGTCGGGGGAGCGAACTCCGCCGGCCAGGCCACGCTGTTCCTCGCCAGCCGTGGGAGCACGGTTTGTCTGGTCATCCGAGGCACGGACATTCGCAAAGAGATGTCGAGCTACCTCGTCGACCGCCTTCTCGCCGACCCTCGCGTCACCGTGCACACATCGACCGAGGTGACAGCCCTCGACGGTCAAGACGCGCTCGAGGCGATCACCCTGACCAATCGCGAGACGGGTGCGACCTCCGAGCAGCCGAGCTCGGGCTTGTTCTGCTTCATCGGAGCGACACCCGCCACCGAGTGGCTTTCCGGTGTCGCCTCAGACGAGAACGGTTTTCTGCTCACCGACTCGCAGCTCGACCCGACCGCTCTCGGCGAGACATTCTCGGCTCTCGGGCGCGTGCCCCTGCCCTTCGAGACCAGCGTGCCCGCACTCTTCGCGGCCGGAGATGTGCGGCACGGGTCGATGAAGAGGGTGGCCGCCGCGGTGGGCGAGGGCGCGAGCGCCGTCGCATCCGTTCACCGTGCGATCGGCGTGCACCCCTAACCCCGGTCGAGGGGTGTCGTCAGCGCCCGTGCGTCGCCATGATCTGGTCGACGTCGATGCGCTCGAGCAGCGCGTCCCAGTCGAGCTCCCTCGCTGCGGCGGCTACCTCCGGCTCCGCGTAGGCCTTGCCATTGCGATGCACCACCACGCCCTTCGGGACGATGCGGTTCAATTCCGCGAGCACGGCGTCGTCGATCGCCTCGCTGTCGAAATCTGCACCGACCTCCGCGAAGTAGTCGGCCGAAACGGTGTACGAGACTGTTGCCACTTCTACTGCGGTCATGGTGACCTCCTTGAACGGTCCAGTGAGTCCAGGCATACGAAAGTGCTTCCAGTCTGTGCCCTCCCGGCCCGCAACGCGTCCTTTTTTCGTCGCGACAGCGTCGATTTCCGCGCGAGGCGAACACGGGCTAGCCGGGGCTACCTCGCCATCTGACACGGGCGTAGCGTTGGCCCAATGACATCGACAACGCTTCCCGCCCAGGCATCCGGAACCTTCGACCTCGGCGGAGACCTTCCCGTCACCCGACTCGGGTACGGCACCATGCAGCTGACCGGCGAAGGAGTATGGGGCTGGCCCTCCGATCCCGATGAGGCCGTGCGCGTACTGCGCCGCGCAGTCGAATTGGGCGTGAACTTCATCGACACGGCCGACTCCTACGGACCCGCCGTCGCCGAACCACTGATCGCCCAGGCACTTCGGCCGTACGCAGACGACCTCGTCATCGCGACGAAGGCCGGCCTCACGCGCTCGGGACCTGGTGACTGGCGCCCCGTCGGCCGCCCGGAGTACCTGCGTCAGCAGGCGGAGATGAGTCTGCGCATCCTCGGCGTCGACCGCATCGACCTCTTTCAGTTGCACCGTATCGACGCGAAGGTTCCGCTGGCCGACCAGATCGGCGAGCTCGCGCTGCTTCAGCAGGAGGGCAAGATCCGTCACATCGGCCTGAGCGAGATCTCCGTCAAAGAGCTGAAATCTGCCACCGAGTTCGCGACCATCGCCTCGGTGCAGAACCTGTACAACCTCGCCAATCGCCAGTCGGAGGAGCTGCTCGACTACGCGACAGAGCAGAACATCGCGTTCATCCCGTGGTTCCCGCTGGCGACCGGCGAGCTGGCGAAGGCAGGCGGGGTACTCGACGACATCGCCGCGAAGCACGACGCGACGCCCTCTCAGCTCGCGCTCGCCTGGCTGCTCAAGCGTTCGCCCGTACTGCTTCCGATTCCCGGCACCTCGTCGGTCGAGCACCTCGAGCAGAACATCGCCGGCGCCGAAGTTGAGCTCAGCGACGCCGAGTTCGACGAACTCTCCGCCCTGGCAGGCTAATCTCCACGCATGACACTTCCCACCGCTGACACGATCGTCACCTACCCGGCGGGAGACCTCACGTCGACCGGCACGGTGCTTCACACCGAAGCGCTGGATGCCGGTCGACGCGTGGTTGTGCTGGATGTCTCTGCCTGTCACCCCGTCGACTCCGCATGGCCCGACCAGCCGGCCGACCGCGCCGTACTGACGGTGAATGGTGTCGACCTCGACGTTCTCGACTGCGTCGTGGGCGCGACCGACGGCGACGCGCTCTACCTCGGTGGCGACGTTCCCGTGCGCAAGGGCACCGAGGGGTGGGCCTTCGTCACGACGCACATCGTCGACGATGCCCTCGCGACAGAGGCAGGTCTCATCGAGGGCTCCGAGGCATCCATCACGATCGATGCCGACTACCGGCACGCCCTTTCGGTCGGACACACGGCCTGCCACCTGGCGTCACTCGCGCTCAACGCGGAACTCGCCGGGTCGTGGAGCAAGGACGCATCGCTCGACGCTCTCGAGCACCCGAACTTCGACGCCCTGGCCATCGAGACGTCACGCATCCACGAGCGCGGCTCTCTCGACGCCTATCGCGTGGGCAAATCGCTGCGAAAGAAGGGGTTTGCGCCCGCCCGCCTGGCTGACGACCTCGGCGAGGTCGAGAGAGGCGTGGATGCGCGCCTCTCCGCGTGGGTGGCCTCGGGCGCTGCGGCCGCCATCCACCGAGACGGCGATCGTCTCACCGACCGTCGCTTCTGGACGACGACGCTCGACGGCCACCCGGTGAGCATCCCTTGCGGAGGGACCCACGTCGCGAGCCTCGCCGAGCTGAGCGACCCGCAGGTGACGCTGCACGCCCAACAGGGCGATGCCGCGCTGGAACTTCGGATGACGACCCGCGCCTGACCAGCGGCTACGCCTGCGGCATGTCCGCGAAGCGGGAGAAGTGACCGAGGAAGCTCGCCGTGATGGTGGCCGTGGGGCCGTTACGGTGCTTGGCCACGATGAAGTCGGCCTCGCCCGCACGCGGATTGTCTTTCTCGTAGGCACCCTCGCGGTGCAGCAGGATGACCATGTCGGCGTCTTGCTCGAGCGATCCCGATTCGCGGAGGTCGCTGATGGCGGGCTTCTTGTCGGCTCGCTGCTCGGGGCCACGGTTGAGCTGTGACAGCGCGATGACGGGAACCTGGAGCTCTTTCGCCATGAGCTTCAGGGCTCGCGAGAACTCGGAGACCTCTTGCTGGCGGCTCTCGACCTTCTTGCCGCTGGTCATGAGCTGCAGGTAGTCGATGACCACGAGCTTGAGGCCGACCTTCTGCTTGAGCCGACGGCACTTGGCACGGATCTCGACCAGCGTCATGTTGGGGCTGTCGTCGATGTAGAACGGCGCGTCGTTGATGGTCGAGCGGGTCGACGCGATCTTGGTCCAGTCCTGGCCGTTGACCTGGCCTTTACGCATGATCTGCAGGGGCACCGACGCCTCTGCCGACAGCAGACGCATGGCGATCTCGGCGCGACCCATTTCAAGAGAGAAGAAGATGGCCGGCATGTCGTGCTTGATGGAGGCGGCCCGGCAGAAGTCGAGCGCGAGCGTCGACTTACCGAGCGCAGGACGTGCCGCGACGATGATGAGCTGACCCGGGTGGAAGCCGTTGGTGAGGTTGTCGAGGTCTGTGAAGCCCGACGGAACGCCCGTCATCTGGCCGTCTTTGCCAGCCGCGGCCTCGATCTCATCAGTGGCCGCTGTGAGGGCGATCGTGAGCGGCACGTAGTCTTCGGTCTCGACGTTGCCATTCACGGCGTAGATCTCGGCCTGAGCGTTGTTCACGAGGTCCATGACCTCGCCCTCGCTGGCGTAGCCCATCTGCACGATGCGCGTGCCGGCCTCGACGAGGCGGCGCAGCACGGCCTTCTCGGAGACGATGTTGGCGTAGTAGCCCGCGTTCGCCGCGGTGGGAACCAGTCCGGTGAGCGTGTGGAGGTACTCCGCACCGCCGGCGCGGCTCAGTTCGCCGATCTTCGTGAGTTCGTCGGTGACCGCGATCACGTCGGTTGGCTCGCCGTGCGAATAGAGCGTGAGCACGGCGTCGAAGATGATCTCGTGCTTCGGAATGTAGAAGTCGGCTCCGCGGACGACCTCGACGACGTCTGCGACAGCGTCTTTGCTCAGCAGCATGCCACCGAGGGCGCTCTGCTCGGCGAGCAGATCGTGGGGAGGGGTGCGATCGCCGCGCGAGTCTGCCCGCCATTCGCCCGCACCACCGGCGGCGTTGCCGCCGCGCTGGCCGTCGCTGGGGCCGGACAGTCCGAGATGGGCTATCGACACGGGTCCTCCTTCGTCTGCGCTCGCGCGCAGGATCGTTCTGTGACAGTTGTACCCGCCCCATCCGACATCCCCAACAGGGCCTGTGGATAACCATGTGGACAGTTGGGGAGAAACGCCGGAAGGTCTGGGGGCAAACTGTGGAAACTATTGTGGAAAGTGATGTGAGTTTGCGCTTGTAAAATCTGTCTGATCAGGAGTTATGACGTTTCCACAACCGTGGATAAATACATCCTTCGAGCACAGCTTGAGAGTTTCGATTTGACATTTGGCCTGTGCATAAAGTCGGGCCATTCTTACCCCCGAAGTGGGTCTGGCCCCGGCTTCTCACACTGGTGGTGAAACGACGAATGGCGGTGGAATCATCCACCGCCATTCGTTGTGCGCTCGAGAGAGCGCGGTGTTGCTGAAGGGTGTTACTTCGCTGCGACCACGTTCAACGTGATCGTCGCGACCAGGTCGTCGCGTAGCTTGACCGTGGCCTCGTGGGTGCCGGTGAGCTTGATCGCCTGGTTGATCTCGATCTTCTTCTTGTCGAGCGAGCCGAGTCCCTGAGCCGACACCGCGTCAGCGATGTCGGAGGTCTTGACCGAGCCGAACAGGCGTCCGCCTTCGCCGGCCTTGACGGTCAGCTTGACGGTCGCGGCCTCGAGAACCTGCTTGAGGTGCTGAGCCTCTTCGATCGTGGCGTGCTCGCGTGAGACGCGGGCTGCCTTGATCTGCTCGACCTGCTTCTCGCCACCACGGCTCCACGTGACCGCGAAACCCTGGGGGATCAGGTAGTTGCGAGCGAAGCCGTTCTTGACCTCGACCACGTCACCCGCTGAACCGAGGCCGGAGACCTCGTGCGTGAGAATGAGTTTTGACATGTCGGTTCCTTACCTGCCCGAGCCGGCGTAAGGCAGAAGAGCCATTTCGCGGGCGTTCTTGACGGCACGGGCGATGAGGCGCTGCTCCTGGACGGAGACTCCCGTGATGCGACGAGCGCGGATCTTTCCACGCTCCGAGATGAACTTGCGGAGAGTTGCGACATCTTTGTAGTCGATGACGCCGACGCGAATGGACTTCGCGGGAGCTGCGTTCTTGGCGCCCTTGGCACCACGCAGCGGCTTGCGGCGGTCGCCGCTTGACTTTCCAGCCATTTTTATCTGCTTTCAGATGAGTTCTATGAAGAACGAAGTTGTTAGAAGGGGGTGTCGTCGCTGAAGTTGCCCGGCGTGTTCCACACGTCGGCTCCAGCTCCGGCAGCCGGCTGCGCGGGCGCCGAAGCAGCCCACGGCTCGTCGTTTCCACCGCTCGGTCCACCGACCTGGCCGCCGCCCTGGCGTGCGCCCCCGGCTGCCCGGGTGACACTCGCAGTGGCATAGCGCAGGCTGGGGCCGATCTCGTCGATCTCGAGCTCGATCGAGGTGCGCTTTTCGCCCTCTTTCGTCTCGTAGGAACGCTGGCGCAGGCGGCCGGTCGCGACGACGCGGCTTCCCTTGGTCAGCGATCCGGCGACGTGCTCGGCGAATTCACGCCACACGCTCGCGCGCAGGAACAGAGCCTCGCCATCTTTCCAGTCGTTCGCGGCACGATCGAACGTGCGCGGCGTGGATGCGATGGTGAAGTTGGCAACCGCCAGCCCGCCCTGCGTGTAACGCAGTTCAGGATCGCTGGTGAGGTTGCCCACCACGGTGATTACGGTTTCGCCAGCCATGATCGACTACTTGGCGGACTCGTCGTCGGCGGCCGGAGCGGCAGCCTTGGGAGCGGCGGGAGCCTTCGCGGCAGCAGCGACCTTCGACGCGGCGCTCGGCGCGGCCTTGGCGGCAGCAGGAGCAGCGGCGGAAGCCTCGGCGGGAGCAGCAGCGGCCTTCGGGTTGGCAGCCTTGCGGGCGGCCTTCTCGGCGGCGAGCTTGTCGGCGGTGGCGACCATAGCGATGGCCTCCTCGGCACGCAGCACCTTGGTGCGCATGACGGCCTCCGACAGCTTCAGCTGGCGGTCGAGCTCCTTGGTCGAGTCTGCGCTTGCGGTCAGGTTGACCACCGCGTAGATGCCTTCGGTCTTCTTGTTGATCTCGTAGGCCAGGCGACGGCGTCCCCAGATGTCGACACTGTCGACGGTGCCGCCATCCTTACGGATGACGTTGAGGAATTTGTCGAGACTGGGGGCCACGGTGCGCTCATCGATTTCAGGATCGAGGATCACCATGAGTTCGTACTGATGCGTCACAAACCCACCTCCTTCGGACTAGTTCGGTCACAGACGGTCTGTGACAGGAGGGTGTATCTGCATCGGCCCGCCACCGCGTAGGAGATTCCCACTGGTAACGGACAACCTTGGAAGCTTAGCAGAACCGCCTGATCAGTGGTGGGTGGCCTTCCAGTACCCGCAGAACATGATGTTGTCCTTCGGCACCCCGGTGGCGATCCAGTATCGGCGGGCGCCCGCGACGAGCGCCGATTCGCCCACGGTCCAGGCGAAGCACCGCTCGCCGAGCGGCGGCAGGGCCTCGGCCGCCGCCAGAACGGCACGGCCCGGCGTCGCCTGCGCATCCGGCCGCACGACGAACCGCACGTCGACCTTGGGCGGGCCCACCAGATCTTGGATGTCGTCGGCCGTCGGCACCTCGATCAGTGCGATGCCGACGGTGCCGGCCGGCAGAGACGCCAGAACGCCGGCGACCGCGGGCAGCCCCGTCTCGTCGGCGACGAGCAGCACGCTGTCGGTCTCGGCGGGCTGCACGAAGCCGATGCCCTCGTCGAGGATCGCGACCGCATCGCCCGGCTCGCAGCGGGCTGCCCAGCTCGCCGCGGGTCCGGCCGTTCCCGCGGCCGCATCGCCATGCAGCACGAAATCGACGTCGAGCTCGGGGCCGTCGGCACCCACCTCTCTATATGCGCGCACTGTGTAGTTGCGCAGCACGGGGCGACGCGTCTTCGAGATCGTCAGGTATCTGGCGTACGAGAGGGTGTTGAGCTTCTTGGGCAGTCGCGACAGCGTCTCTTCGTCGGCGATCGGAATGAAGAGGCGGAACCACTGGTCGAACCCCATCGGTACGAACTTCGCGATGTCGCCCGCCCCGAGTGTGACCCTGGCCATGCTCGGCGTGATCACCTGACGGCGGAGGACATGCAGCGTCAGCAGTTCGGAGTCCTGAGGTTTGATCCGGCGGGCTGTCTCGGTGCTCTTCGCCATGCTCGCGGTACTCGTCTCGACTCGGGGGAGGGGTAGAGAAGAAAGGGTACCCTAACTTGTTTGCCGAGCGGCCCACCACTCGAGCAGGCGCCGGGTGGCCTCCTCTTCGCCGAGGGGTCCGTCATCGAGACGCATCTCGAGCAGAAAACGGTACGCCTCGCCCACGTCGCGCCCCGGTCTGATGCCGAGGATGCCCATGATCTGCTCGCCGTCGAGATCGGGCCGCGCGGCCTGCATCTCCTCTTGTTCGGTGAGCTCGGCGATGCGCGTCTCGAGGTCGTCGTACGCGAACGACAGCATGTGCGACTTGCGGGTGTTGCGCGTGGTCACATCGGCCCGGGTGAGGATGTGCAGGCGCTCGAGCATGGGACCCGCGTCCCGCACGTAGCGACGCACGGCGGAGTCGGTCCAGGCGCCTTCGGTGTAGCCGAAGAAGCGCAGATGCAGCTCGATGAGACGAGCCACATGAGAGATGGTGTCGTTGTCGAACCGCAGCTCTCGCAGTCGCTTCTTCGCGATCTTCGATCCCACCACATCATGGTGATAGAAGGTCACCACGCCGCCCGGCTCCAGGCGTCGCGTGGCCGGCTTGCCGATGTCGTGCATCAGAGCAGCCAGGCGGAGCACCAGATCGGGTCCCTCGAACGAGTCGCGCGACTCCTCGAGCTCGATCGCCTGATCGAGCACGGTGAGGCTGTGCTGATAGACGTCTTTATGGTGGTGGTGCTCGTCGCGCTCGAGTCGCAGCGCCGGGATCTCCGGCATCACGAGCTCGGCCAGCCCGGTCTCGACGAGCAGCTCGACACCCCGACGCGGGGTCGGCGTCAGCAGCAGCTTCGAGAACTCGTCGCGGATGCGCTCCGCCGAGATGATCGAGAGCGATCCGCCCATGGTGCCCAGGGCATCCAGCGTCTCGGCATCGAGATCGAAACCGAGTTGGGCAGAGAACCGGATGGCGCGCAGCATGCGCAGAGGGTCGTCGCCGAACGAGATGGCCGGCGTCGACGGCGTGCGCAGGATGCCGGCGAGCAGGTCTTCGACGCCGCCCGACGGATCGACCAGAACGAGTTCGGGCAGGCGGAGCGCGAGCGCGTTGACCGTGAAATCACGGCGAGAGAGATCGACCTCGAGGCTGTCGCCGAACGCCACGATGGGCTTGCGGGTCTGCTGGTCGTAGCTGTCGGAGCGGTAGGTCGTGATCTCGACCTGCTCGCCATCGATGACGGCGCCGATCGTTCCGAAGTCGCGGCCGATGTCCCACGTGCTCTTCGTGAGAGTCGACACGACGGCGAGGATCTCGTCGGGTGTGGCATTCGTCGTGAAGTCGAGGTCTTTCGCCTCTCGGCCGAGGAACGCATCTCTGACGGGACCGCCGACGAGGGCCAATTCAAAGCCCGCCTTGCTGAAGGCCGCTGCGAGGGGCGCTACGGGCGACGACTCGCTGAGAGCGCGCAGCCGAACCATGGATTCTTGAACCGTTCGCTGCATGCCGACAGTTTACCGAGGCGCGCGTTGGGGCTGCTGGCAGAGCGGCCTCCCATGCTTTCAGGCTGCGCAACCTAGAATCTACGCGAGGCCGCATCTCATGCGTCTTCGACGAGAGCACCTATGAAACAGCCTTCCTCCCGACGCCTGCGCGCCCTCCCCGCCCTCCTGGGCCTTGGAGTGGTGGCATCGTCGACGCTCGGAATCGCGCCCGTCGTCGCGCCGGCCAGCGCAGCCGGCGAGCCGGTGCAGCTGGTTCTCGCGCCGGCCAACGGGGGAGTGGCGCAGCCCGGCGCCGACATCACCGTCACCGCAGAGGTCACCAATACGGGCTCCTCCATCATCGATGCGTCGACACTGCAGATCGCCCTCGACCGCGAGGTCATCTCCACTCGCGCCGGGCTGGCCGAATGGCTCACCCCTCCCACCGCCGAGTCGACCGTCGACTCCGATGCCATCATCACCACCGTCGCCGTTCCCGCGCTGCAGCCCGGCGACGAGCACATCGTGCAGGCGGTGATCCCCGCTGCCGACGTCACGCTCCGCGACTGGGGCGTTCGCGGCCTCACCGGCACCGTCGAGCGACCGGACGGCACCGAGTCGGTTGCCCACTCGTCGATCGTCTACAACGGCCGAGGCTCGCCCGACCGCACCCCGGTGGCCGTCGCTATCCCCATCACCACGCAACCCGGTCAGACGGGATTGATTCCGGAGGCCACGCTCGCCACCATCACGGCCGACAACGGCTTGCTGACCCGCGAACTCGACTCGGTGATCGGCCGGCCGGTCGGCATCCTGATCGACCCCCGCATCATCGTGTCGATCCGAGCCCTCGGATCAGGCGCTCCGGCGAGCGCCACCGCATGGCTCGATCGTCTGAAGGACGCGTCGAACCCCATATACCCGCTCAGCTATGCAGACGCGGATCTGGCCGCGATGAGCCAGGCGGGCGCGCCGCAGGTCCTCGCTCCCACCTCGTTCGACTATGCCCTCGATCCGGCGAACTTCACGGATACCACTCCTCCGGAGCCGAGCCCCACACCGGTCGCCGGCACGGCCGCGGTCGACCCGGGCAACGACACGACCGAAACACCGACACCCAGCCCGAGCCCCACACCGGATGCCGTGCCCGACACGAGCGCTCTGCTCGCCTGGAATTACACCGGCACGTCGATCGCGTGGCCCCGCGACAACACGGTCGCCCCCAACGACGTGCCCTACTTCGCGGGCAACGGACTCACGACCTCGATTCTCTCGTCGACGAACGTCGCACTGGCGTCGGGGGAGCCATCCGCCGGAGTCGTCCGCTCGGGTGACAGCACCGTTCTGGTCTCGGATGACACGGTCTCGCGGGCCCTGCGCGACGCTGCGGGCGCCCTCACGCCGACAGACAGGCAACGCTCGCTGTCTGACCTCGCCTCGAGCCTCGCCGTCGTCAGCAGCGAAGACGAGGACGCGCCGCAGCCCATCCTGGCCACGCTCGATCGCGCGGCGCCCGCCGACGGAACTGCGCTGGCCGACGCACTGGCCTCACTCGACTCGCTCACCTGGTCGTCATCGACGTCGTTCGACGGCTTCGCCGCGCAGGCGCCCACTGAAGAGGCCACCGTCGTCGATCAGCCCGAGCCCGCAGAACGGATCGGCCCCGTCGCCGACATGCTCGCATCCGAGAACCAGGTGGCCGCGTTCTCGAGCATCATCGCCGACCCCCGAGACCTGCTCGGCGAGAACCGCGCCAACATCCTGTCGCTGCTGGCCAACTCGTGGGCCGCGAACTCGGGCGGCTGGAACGTGGCCGTGCAGTCCCAGGCCGCCACCGCGGCATCCACCCTCGCCTCGGTGAAGATCGTGCCGGGGTCGCCCATCGGTCTGTATGGAAACACCGGGCCTCTGCCCGTGCTCGTCGAGAACACCCTCCCGTATCCGGTCACCGTCACCCTGCGGCTCGCTCCCAGCAACTTCCGACTCGTCGTACAGAACGAGATCACGATCACCGTCGAGGCGGCCTCGAGCAAGCAGGCCAAGGTGCCCATGACGCGGGTCACCAACGGCGATACGAGCGTTCGGATCGACCTGGTCACCCCGACCGGCGTCCCCATCTCCAGCGCGCCCACCATCGTTCCGGTGAATGTGGCGGCCGACTTCGAGGTCGCGGGTTCGTGGCTCGTGGGCAGCGTCGTGGCGCTGCTCCTGGTCTTCGCCGCCATCCGACTGTTCTTGAAGCGCCGACACGGTCGGCGGGCGCCCGCAGAGGGCGATGCCGCCGAGATCATCGAGGAGCCACGTGGCTGACACTCCCACCAAGCCCGGACCGAATCTGGGCCGAGCGAGCGCGATTCTGGCCTCGGGAACGACCGTGTCCCGCGTCCTGGGGTTCGTGAAGGCGTTCGTCCTCATCCAGACCATCGGCACGATCGGTCTCGGAACCGACGCGTTCACCATCGCGAACCAGCTGCCGAACACGATCTTCGTGATCGTGGCGGGCGGCATGCTCAACGCGATCCTCGTGCCGCAGATCGTGAGAGCCGCTCGTCACGCCGACGGGGGAGCGGGCTATATCAACAAGCTCGTCACAGTGGCTTTCGTCGTGCTCGGTGTCGCCACCCTGATCGCCACACTGCTCGCGCCCGTGCTCATCACGATCGTGGCGAACCCCTCCTCGAGCGGCCAGTTTGCGTTGGCCACCGCCTTCGCCTACTGGTGCCTGCCTCAGATCTTCTTCTACGGCGTCTACTCGGTGCTGAGCGAGGTGCTCAACGCACGCAACTCGTTCGGACCGTTCACCTGGACGCCGGTTCTCAACAACATCGTGGCGATCCTCGGGCTCGTCGCATTCAACGTGGCATTCGCACCCAACGCGATGAACGTCGGCGACCTCGACTGGTGGACGCCGGACAAGGTCGCCGTTCTCGCAGGAACCGCGACCATCGGTGTGGCCGTACAGGCCCTCGTTCTCTTCTTCTTCTGGCGCCGCGTGGGGCTGCGCTATCGACCCGACTTCCGGTGGCGCGGCGTCGGACTCGGCACGGCGGGAAAGCTCGCTGGCTGGACCTTCGGCATGCTCATGGTCACCCAGCTCGCCGGCATCGTCGAGACGCGTGTCGTGGTCACGGCCTCGGGAGACGACGCGTCGACCACGGTCCTCTCGACCGCCTGGCTCATCTTCATGCTGCCGCACTCGATCGTCGCTGTATCCATCGCAACCGCCTATTTCACTCGCATGAGCGAACATGCAGCGGAGGGCGACCTCGTACGGGTGCGCCGCGACCTGTCCGCGTCCATTCGCGTGATCTCAGTGCTCATGGTGCTGGCGACGATGGTGCTGATCGTCGTCGCGTACCCGTTCAGTGGCCTGTTCAACAAGTTCGACTACTCGGACACGATCGCCATGGGCAACGTGCTCATCGCGTTCCTCGTGGGACTCCCCGCGTTCAGCATCCTGTTCGTGGTGCTCCGCGCGTTCTACGCGCTCGGTGACACGAGAACCCCCTTCTTCATCACCCTGTTCCAGGCCGTGATCTTCTCTCTGGGTGCCCTGGGCGTTCTCCTCCTCGTTCCGAAGGAGTTCATCGGCGTCGGCGTGGCACTCGCCCTCTCCGGGGCCGGCATCCTTCAGGCGATTCTGGCGGCCGTCCTCATCCGGCGTCGACTCGGCGGGCTCGGTGGAGCCACAGTCGGCAAGAGCCTCACTCGCGACGTCGCTGCTCTGCTCCCCGCCACCGTCGCCGGGGTCGTTCTCGCCATCGTCTTCGGCTTCGCGAACGACGGCGGCTACGGAGTGAGCGGCTACGTCGGCGTGCTCACCTCGATGATCGTGATCGGCCTCGTCATGTCGCTGCTCTACCTCGGCGCCCTGCGACTTCTGAAGTCGCCCGAACTCAGCGACGCGCTCACGCCGTTGCTCGCGCGTCTTCGCCGTTCCTCCTAGTTTGCGGTCAGCATTCCGCCGTCCCCTGACGGCGGAATATCCGCGGAATAGGATGTGTTGTACCCGTTCGTGAGGGCCTTTCCGGGCCGTCTCGCGACACCCTTCCAAGGAGCTGACACGCACGTGCGCGACATCATCATCATCGGATCCGGTCCTGCCGGATACACCGCGGCCATCTACGCTGCCCGGGCGGGGCTCAACCCGCTTCTGATCGCCTCGAGTGTCGAGGCCGGCGGCGAGTTGATGAAGACCACCGACGTCGAGAACTTTCCCGGATTCCCCGAGGGCATCCAGGGCCCCGAGCTCATGGGCAAGCTCCAGGAGCAGGCAGAGAAGTTCGGCACCGAGGTGCTGCTCGACGACGTCACGAGCGTCGACCTGACGGGCGACATCAAGAAGGTCAGCACCGGATACAGCGGTGACCAGGAGGCCCTCGCGGTCATCTTCGCCACAGGCTCGGCCTACCGCAAGCTCGGCATCGCCGACGAAGAACGCCTGAGCGGCCGCGGCGTCTCGTGGTGTGCCACCTGCGACGGCTTCTTCTTCAAGACCAAGACCATCGCCGTCATCGGCGGCGGCGACTCGGCCATGGAGGAGGCGACCTTCCTCACCCGCTTCGCCGACAAGGTCTACCTCGTGCACCGCAAAGACACGTTCCGCGCATCAAAGATCATGCAGCAGCGTGCGTTCGACAACGAGAAGATCGAGGTCGTCTGGAACTCCGAGGTCGTCGGCATCTCCGGTGAGAACGCGGTCGAGGCCCTGACCCTGCGCGACACGGTCTCGGGAGAGCAGCGCGAACTCGAGGTTCAGGGTCTGTTCGTCGCAATTGGCAACGACCCGCGCGTGCACCTCGTTCACGGCCAGCTCGAGCTCACGGCATCCGGAACCATCGCCGTCGACGGCCGCAGCTCGAAGACCAACCTCACCGGCGTGTTCGCTGCCGGCGACGTCGTCGACGACACCTATCGCCAGGCTGTCACGGCCGCCGCATCCGGCACCGTCGCCGCTCTGGATGCGGAGCACTACCTCGCGGGTTTAGCCCAAGCGGCTCACGTCACTCCTGACGCCGCCGCAGAAGAACTCATCCCCGTCAACTAGTTTTCCCCTCTCAAAGAAAGAAGCAATCATGTCCAACGCCAAGGCAGTCACCGACGCCAGCTTCGAAGCCGATGTGCTCCAGTCCGACAAGCCGATCCTCGTCGACTTCTGGGCCGAGTGGTGTGGCCCCTGTCGCGCCGTCGGGCCGATCCTCGACCAGATCGCCGATGAGCACGGCGACAAGATCGAGGTCGTGAAGCTCAATGTCGACGACAACCCGCAGACCGCGGCGAAGTACATGATCACCTCGATTCCCGCGCTCAAGGTCTACAAGGGCGGCGAGGTCGTCAAGACCATCATCGGCGCCAAGCCGAAGGCGGCACTCGAGAAGGACCTCGCAGACTTCATCGCGTAACCCCCGTGCAACTCGTCGGGCCCCCTGCATAGCGCAGGGGGCCCGACGTCGTTAAAGGCCACCTAGATGCCCGTGGCTTGGGATGCGCCCGGCCCGGCGCCCGACACGCCCGGGGCTGGTTAGTATGGAATTTCGGTCTCGATCCAGGAAGTGCGCGTGAACGACAACACTCGAAGTGGCACAGGAAACAACCTCGACCCGTGGTACGGCAACTACGCCGCCCGCGCGGCAGGCCTGGCGGCATCCGAGGTGCGTGCACTGTTCGCCGTGGCATCCAGGCCCGAGGTCGTCTCGCTCGCGGGTGGCATGCCCTTCGTCTCCGGTCTTCCCCAAGACCTCGTGGTCGACGCGATGAATCGGGTCATGACAGACAGGGGCGCAGCCGCACTGCAGTACGGCTCGGGCCAGGGCGTTCCGGCCCTGCGCGAGCAGATCCTCGATGTCATGGCTCTGGAGGGAATCAAGGCCGGTGTCGACGACGTCGTCGTGACGACCGGGTCGCAGCACGCCCTCGAGCTCGTCAGCAAGCTGTTCCTCGACCCGGGAGACGTCGTGCTCTCCGAGGGCCCCAGCTACGTCACGGCCGTCGTCATCTTCAAGTCGTACCAGGCAGAGATCGAACACGTGCCGATGGACGAGCACGGGCTGATCCCCGACGCGCTGCGTGAGCACATCGCGGGGCTCAAGCGGGCCGGCAAGCGCATCAAGTTCCTCTACACGATCCCCACTTTCCACAATCCTGCCGGCGTCACGCTCAGCTGGGAGCGTCGAGTCGAGATCCTCGAAATCTGCCGGTCAGAGGGCATTCTCGTTCTCGAAGACAACCCCTACGGCCTGCTGTACTTCGAAGAGAAGCCACCCGCCGCCATCCGGTCGCTCGAATCAGACGGTGTCATCTACCTGGGCACCTTCTCGAAGACCCTGGCCCCCGGCTTCCGCGTGGGCTGGGCACTCGCTCCGCACGCCATTCGCGAGAAACTGATCCTCGCCAACGAGGCCGCCGTGCTCAGCCCCAGTTCCTTCAGCCAGATGATCATCAGCCAGTACCTCGACACCGCCGATTGGAAGGGCCAGATCGATCGGTTCCGCGGCATCTACAAAGAGCGCAAAGAGACCATGCTCTCGGCGCTCACCGAGTACCTGCCCGATCTGACCTGGACGAACCCCAACGGTGGTTTCTACGTCTGGCTCACCCTGCCCGACTATCTCGACTCCAAGCAGATGCTGCCCCGGGCCGTGACCGAGTTGGTCGCCTACACCCCCGGCACGGCGTTCTTTGCAGACGGACAGGGTCGCAACAACATCCGCCTCTCGTTCTGCTATCCCACGCCGGAGCAGATCAAGCTCGGCATCCGTCGCCTCACCTCTGTGATCAATGCAGAGCGTGATCTGCTCGAGTCGTTCTCCGCTACAGGCCCGCTCACCGCGATTCGACGCGACGACAACTACATAGCACCGCCGCCCAACACCAACTAGGGATGAATACCGTGACCTCTCGTACCGTCGTTGTTCTGGCCGGAGGCATCTCGCACGAGCGCGACGTCTCTCTTCGCTCGGGCCGTCGGGTGGCCGACGGCCTGCTCGATCGCGGACACACCGTGATTCTGCGCGAGCCGGATGCCACACTGCTGTCCTATCTCGAATCCAACCGACCCGACGTGGTCTGGCCTGCCCTGCACGGCGCCAGCGGAGAAGACGGCGCCCTCCGAGCTCTTCTCGATGCCCTCGACATCACCTACGTGGGATCCCAGCCGGGCTCCAGCAGGCTCGCATGGCACAAGCCCACGGCCAAGGTCATCGTCTCGCGCGCCGGATTCTCCACGCCCGAGTCCATCACCCTTCCGCGCGACACCTTCCGTGAGCTCGGCTCCGCGCAGGTGCTCGACCGCGTCGCCAGCCAGTTCGGAACCGACCTCGTGGTGAAGCCCGCTCAGGGTGGCTCAGCTCAGGGCGTCTCCATGGTCGCCGACACCGACGACCTGCGTCGCGGTGTCGTGGAGGCGTACACCTATGGAGACGTCGCCCTCATCGAACGACGCGTTTCGGGTACCGAGATCTCGGTCGGCATCATCGACACCGGCGACGGCCCCTTTGCGTTGCCCGCCGTCGAGATCGAACCGCGGCTGGGTGTCTATGGCTACGACGCACGCTACAACGCGGGGGAGACGCGCTTCTTCACCCCTGCGCGGCTGTCACCTGAGATCACCGAGTTGGCGCAGTCCACGGCACTTGAGATCCACAACATCCTCGCGCTCCGGCACATCTCGCGCGTCGACCTCATCATCGACGATGACGGGGTCGTCTGGTTCCTCGAGGCTAATGTCTTACCGGGCCTGACCGAGACTTCGCTGGTTCCCCAGGCCATCCAAGCTGCGGGACTCAACCTCGGAGAGGTGTACGAGGCGTTGGGCGAGAAGGCGATCTCAGACGCGTCTGCGTAGCAAGCAACCCGCATGTTTCACGTGAAACATGCTCCTCAGCTTTAACGACGCAACCCCGATGTTTCACGTGAAACATCGGGGTTTTGCGTATGTGGCGCTACGAGAGCCGCGATCTACGTCAGGGTCGGCCGAAGCCCTTGTCACCCAGTTCGGCGAGGATGCGGTTCAGATCGCCGATCGTCGCGAAGTCGATGACGATCTGGCCCTTGGAACGGCCGAGACTGACTTTGACGCGAGTGTCGAGGCGGTCTCCCAACCGGTCGGCGATCTCATCGAGGTGGCCGCGCTTGGTGCCGGCGACGGTCTTTGCCTTGGCCGGCTTGGGGGCGGCACTCGCCGCTGCCTCCGCCGCGCGCACCGACAGATCTTCGTTCACGATCTTGTCGGCGAGGCGGGTCATCGCCTCTGCATCGCCGGCAGAAAGCACGGCCCGGGCGTGACCAGCGCTCAGAACGCCTGCCGCCACGCGCTTCTGCACAGCAGCGGGCAGACGCAGTAGACGGATGGTGTTGGTGATCTGCGGGCGCGAGCGACCGATACGAGTGGCCAGTTCGTCTTGCGTGATGCCGAAGTCACTCAGAAGCTGCTGGTACGCCGATGCCTCTTCAAGAGGATTGAGCTCCGATCGGTGCAGGTTCTCGAGCAGAGCGTCGCGCAGCATGTTCTCGTCGGCCGTGTCTTTGACGATGGCCGGAATGCTCTCGAGGCCGACCTGCCGCGTCGCGCGAAGTCGTCGCTCACCCATAACGAGCTCGTACGTCGGCCTCTCGCCGGCCACGACAGGGAGTGGGCGCACCACAACAGGCTGGAGCACCCCGATCTCGCGGATCGACACGACCAGTTCGGCCAGGTCGTCTTCTTTGAAGACCGCACGAGGTTGCTTCGCGTTGGGCACGATGTCGGCGGGGTTCAGGTGCGCGAGTCGCGCTCCGGGAACCTCGACGAGATCTGCCTGCGGGGGAGCGGCGGCCTCGCCACGATCGGCGAAGAACACGTCGACCGGACGGACCCCGGGGCGCCCTTCGGAGTCGACGGCGTCGTTCGTCGGGATGAGCGCGCCGATTCCGCGCCCCAGGCCCGTTCTCTTCTTAGTTGCCATCGGTGGGCGCTCCTCTGTCTGCGATCTCGGCTGCGGCCTCGAAATACGAGAGAGCGCCGGGTGAATTGGGGTCGAAGCTGATCACGGTCTGACCATAGCTGGGGGCCTCCGACACCCGCACGGAGCGCGGAATGACGGCGGCAAGAGTCTGATCGGGGAAGTGGCTACGGACGTCTTCCGCCACCTGGAAGGCGAGGCGGGTACGACCGTCGTACATGGTGAGCAGAATCGTCGATACAGCGAGACTGGGATTCAGGTGACGTTCGATCAGCTGGATGTTCTTCAGAAGCTGGCTCAGACCCTCGAGCGCGTAGTACTCGCACTGGATAGGAATGAGTACTTCGTGAGCCGCGACGAACGCGTTGATGGTAAGCAGGCCGAGAGACGGCGGGCAGTCGATGAAGACGTAGTGATAGGCGTGCCCTGAGTCGAACGACTCCTGGAGGTAGGTGTCGACGCTCGTGCGCAGACGCTGCTCACGCGCGACCATGGGTACGAGTTCGATCTCGGCACCCGCCAGGTCGATCGTCGCCGGCACGCAGAACAGGGTGTCGAACTCGGGGCTTTTCTGAACGAGTTCCGCCATCGGCTCGTCTCTGACAAGTGCGTCATAGACGCTCGGAGTCTCGGCCCGGTGATCGACTCCCAATGCCGTCGACGCATTCCCCTGCGGATCGAGGTCGATGACGAGAACGCGAGCTCCGCTGCGGGCGAGGGCCGCTGCAAGGTTGACGGTCGTCGTGGTCTTGCCCACCCCGCCCTTCTGATTGGCGACGGTGAAGACTCGAGTCGTCTCTGGCAGGGGAACGACTCGGTTCGCGAAATTGCGCCGTCGATTCGATAGATCGGCAAGTTCACGAGCCAGGGGTGTCGATGCGTCGAACGACGCGTTCCCACCAATTGGTTCCGTTGACATCCACAAATCCTGACTTGCTGAGTTCCGTTGCGACCCGAAGAAACCCGAGGCCGGGGGAGGGGGTGGAAGACACCGATCCATCACTGACGTGATCGGATGTCGAAACGAAATCGTCCCTAGACCAAAGTACCCGGCGTCGCTGGAAACTCTAAGTTGAGACCGAAATCGGTCGATTCTGGTCGTATTTTCGGCCGATCTAGGTCGGTCGAAAATCGCTTAGGATCCGTTTCAGCGAACGAAAAGTCGAGCCACGCTCTTGACGAACATGTCGCAGATGCATTAGGTACCTGGTGGTCTGCTCGGCGCATGGAAATCGTGCCGCCGCTCGATTGTTTCACGTGAAACATCGTGGTCGCGGAGACCGACGATCGATGATGTGTGTGAGGCGGGCAGGGGGGAGGGGAGAGAGGCAAGTCACGTCATTGAGATGGATCTTGCGGAGTCGAACAGAACCGCACCGAACACGAGATCGGTCGGGCTGGACCGACCAATGCCAATCCCGCGAAGAGACTCATTGCATCGGCTGCTCCACAACCCAACCACAGTACGAGCATGAGCCACCCACCCTGGCATGACAACAGCAGCCCCGCTCCGTCCGCAGTCCTTGACGCTGCGCAGCCCTGGCACGATTTACGCTCCGGGCTCGAGCAAGCCGCCACGCACTCATCCATCGTGGGTTCAGACCAAGCTCCTCCACTGCCGAGCACTCACCGACGTTAGCCGCGCGTCGTCGCCCAAAACTACGGTGGAGGTCTTGAGATACGCGTGCCCAGCGTTCGTCACAGTACCTTCGTGTCTGCACCACGCGGCTCACTTATGCTCGCTAAATCCGAAGGAACCACCGACATCCACCACGCGCCTGTCGGTCGACCGTAGAACGACACGAGGAGCTCTAGACGACACGTTGACCGCGACGCCAGCTGTTGCCAGCCGACACTCCTCAGTCGAACCCGCCCTCATCGAAGACCCACCATCGATGTGAATCCACGCGCAGTGCCCTCGCTTAGAGACGAGACCTCGAGCACCACGAGACACGCGACCCCCACTGATGCCCCGGCTTCCTCCGAGATATGGCGCGAACGGGCTCTAACGAATGTCTGCGTCAAGCCAACCTGGACCCGCGATCAGCACGCCCGTGAACTTCCTCAAATACAAGCGCCGACCACCTGCGCCTGCTTCTGCCGTCGAAAGAGGAGGGACTGAACTCGAAATGTTTGATCAACCAGACAGGTGCGCTATGCACGCCCTATTTCTCGCCACGTGTCCCAATGCCCTCTTCCGAAGGCCTGACGCCCGCTGCGCTTCTCTCTCCTCATCCAGGCCTATTCATCACAACCCACCTACCAACCTCGACACGACAACAACGGCAACGACAACGACAACGATCCGCGCGCGGTGAGGGCTCACCCGCCTCACCTGACGCCGCGCTGCCCACAAGGTCGCTGCGGCGTAGTCTCATCTCGCCCCGACACCGGGCCCCTCAACACGCATCACGTGGTCAGCGAATTGCTTTCACTTGTGCCCGAGGTGCCCGACCCCCGGACTCGGCGTAGTCCGCAGCTCGCACGAAACGCGACACGGCCTGGAGAAGAAATCAGGTCGAAAGTGGCGGCAGACCAAGGGGCGACGGGATGTCAGAGATCTACATCGTGGCTTCTCTCCGATTCCATCCCGACTACGTGCGCTACATCTCAACAGGCTCGCCTCGTCCCGCTTCCGCTACTCCATACAGACACTCGCTGGCACGAGAAGGTCGAAGAGGCCGCCCGCACCAAACTGCCGCTCTCGTCGTCTCTCTTCTAACGCATTCACCCCGAGACGATTTCTTTCTGTGCTGAGGTGCGGTCCGTGAGACGGGGTCGCCAGAACTGGCGACCTGGCCGCTGCGCCCGGATATCCGGGAGTCTCGGGGGTTTTTGGCATCGAGATCGACGATGGGTCGCAGTTCTCACGACGACAGTGCTCCCGGCCGCCGAGTTCACATCCTGTCTGGCTCTCGCGACCGGAGTGACGCAGCGACGACAACCGCGAACCCGACTTCTGCATGGAACGAGCGCGCAGATCATAAGAACGAGGCCTGTCTCGAGGCGATCGCCAGCCTGTCGCACCTCGTCGATGATGGCACCCGTGGCACCACTGAGGCGTTCTACACAGCCAGCGTTCCATCAATCGGTCCAGGCCCTACTGTGACGCCTGACGCCCGCCCGCCTCACCGAGCAGGTTGCGCTCTACACGCCGACGTTACCAGCCAAGAAAGCTTCTGATTTCGACGAACTCGGGCCAGGTGCCGTAGAGAGTCGCCAGGCCCGGCCCGGGTTGTAGATCGGCGATGACCCAATAGCAGCCTCATATTCCGTAGCGGTGCCAACGTCTGAGGCCGCGCCGACGCCTGCATCGCGCGCCCACACGCCGAGACATCTCACGGTTCCCGTTGCCACAACCATAGAGGGGCTTAACATCCCATACGCCTTCGTCGCGCACACCGGCACGCACCGTGCCCGCGCTCGTGCCGCACACTCGGCTTCCCGGGCACGGGCGTCGTCTCGACCACAGCCACCGACGAAGGCACGGACATTGACACAGGCACCGGCACGGACACGGGCACGGACACGGACACGGACACGGACACGGACACGGACACTGGCATAGCCTCAGAGAGCCGCAGAAGCACGTCCCCACTCGGTGACACAATCCGGCGTTCGTAGCGCGGGGGAGTGGACGCGGCGGTGACAGATCCCCAGCGTGCCCCGGGTCTTCGCATACACAGGAGAGGGAGCTGCGCGCCTCCGGGTGCGGGTCAGCACCAGTTGCATGCGCAACTCGAATGTTTCACGTGAAACATTGCCGAGGGCTACGAAACAGTGGCCCTGATCACACGGGTCGTATCGGGCAGTACACCCTGGCCCAATTCGACGACTTCGATATCACGGAGTTTGAACCGGCGGATCTGCTTCTCAGCAGCATCGATCTCCTTTGCCGCGTTGATGCCCTTCATCAAGATGAACTCGCCACCAGGAACAACGAGAGGTGCGCACATCGGGATGAGCTTGGAGAAGGCACTCACCGCACGCGCAGTGAGCTGATCGAAACCCTCGGGCAGTCTCACATCTTCGGCTCTGTCACGAAGAACATCGACGTTGTCGAGCTTGAGAGAGCGAACCTGGTCGTTGAGCCACTTGACTCGACGCTCCATCGGCTCGATGAGCGTAAAGTGCACGTCTGGTCGGGCGATCGCCAAGACGAGACCCGGAAGCCCCGCGCCACTGCCAATGTCTCCGACGGTGCCCTCACGAAGCAGGGGAGCCACAAGAGCGCAGTTGAGTACGTGCCGGGTCCACAGCCGGGGGAGTTCCAAGGGGCCGATGAGCCCGTACTCCTCGCCGTGGGTGGCAAGCGCGTTCGTGAACTCTCGCGCGAGTTCGATGCGTTCGCCGAACAGATCGACGGCAACCGCAGGCTCGACCTCGGTGTTCTCAGGAATACTCATAGCACTGACCAGGCCCAGGCGTACGGGGGAGTGGTCGTTCAGCCGCGGCTGATGACGGTGTGCCGATCGCGGCCATCACCCTCAGAAGCCGACACCAGTCCGCGCTCGGCGACGATGTCGTGAACGAGTTTGCGTTCGTACGACGACATGGCTGGCAGTGCTGCAGATTCTTCACCGGCGTCGAGACGAGCAACGGCGGAATCGACGAGACGACCGAGTTCGGCCTGGCGCGCCTCGCGACTGCCACCTACATCGAGAATCAACCGGCTGAAGGCACCGGTCTTCGTCTGAACGGCGAGACGGGTGAGCTCCTGAAGCGCGTTCACCGTGTCGGGCTTGGACAGAACACGGATGTTGCTGTCGCCAGACGCATTGACCGAGATGTAGGCGCGGCCACCACGGGTGTCGATGTCGATGTCTCCATCGAGATCGCAGATGTCGAGCAGTTCCTCGATGTAATCGGCCGCGATGTCACCCTCGTCGTCGAGGTTCGCCTCGGGTGTCGAGTCGCTCGTCTCAGCGGGGTCGGTACCCACGGCAGACTCGTCGACGGTGATTGCGTCATCGAATGCCTCGACGTTGTCGTCGGTCGACACGCCCGCGGTCTCGGTTGTCACGTCACTCACTTGGATCCACCCTGCTTCTTGGCTCGGTTCTTGCCGACGGGCTGCTGACGCTGCGTCGACTTCGGTACTTCGTCTGCGACGGGCTCGTCACTCAGAGGACCGTCCTTGATGACCAGTTTTCCTCGCTTGGCGAGACGGGCTTCGCGCGCGGCGGCCGCCTCACTGCCCGGTGTGGGCATGTTGCGAATGACGAGGAACTGCTGTCCCATCGTCCAGAAGTTCGAGGTCAACCAGTAGAACATCACACCGAGGGGGAAGGCGACACCGGAGAAGATGAACACGACCGGGAGGATGTAGAGCAGGATGCGCTGCTGCTTGAACATCGGGCTGTTCTTGGCCTCGGGCGACTGGTTCTTCGACATGATCTGCAGCTGCGTGATGAACTGCGATGCGGTCATCAGCGCGATCATGGTCACAGCGAAGACGATGACGAGGAAGCTGCCCTCGTTGTTGGCGAGAGTCGCCTTCAGGGGAGCGCCGAAGAGATCGGACTCACCGAACGACTTGGCCAGCGTCTCGTTGAGCAGACCGACTCCTCCGCCGGCCTTCTCGTGCTGCGCATCATTCAGAACGGAGAACAGCGAGAAGAAAATGGGCATCTGCAGAAGCAGAGGAAGACACGAACTCAGCGGATTCGTTCCGGTGCGCTTGTATAGTTCCATCGTCTCGCGAGACATGGCCTCGCGAGAGAACTGGTCTTTCTTGCCCTTGTACTTGTCTTGGATCTTCTTGAGCTGCGGGGCGACTTCGAGCATCTTGCGCTGGCTCTTGATCTGCTTGACGAAGATCGGAATAAGAGCGGCGCGGATCACCAGCACGAGTCCCACGATCGACAACACCCAGGTGAGGCCATCGTCGGGGTTGAGTCCCACCCACGTCCAGACGTAGTGGAATGCGACCAGAATGAGTTCGACGACCCATTTGATCGGCCAAAGTATGGTGCCGAGGAGATCCAAAGCGACTAGCCCTTTCCGTGGCTACGTGGAACAACGAATCCGAACGGCGTCAGCGCGTATCGGGGGTTTTTGGCCGGCTTCACATCGTCGATACCGCCGGCTGCCCACGGGTGACAGCGTGCGATGCGCAGGATGCCCAGGCCGACTCCCACAGACAGCCCGCGGTGCTGGATTGCCTGGAGGGTGTACGACGAACACGACGGGTAGTACCGGCACACGTCACCATAAAGAGGAGAGATGACCGCCCGGTAACCGCGGAGCAGAAGTACTGCAGCATTGCGTGGGACCAGGAATACGCTGATCAGAACGTATTTCCAAGATATAGAGGAGACAGGAACCGTCGTCATACGAGTGCGGATCCCTTCCGAAGCGATGCGGCCAACTCTTCGCAGAGTACGCCGTAAGGCTGGGATGCGGCTCCCGGTAGAGCACGCACCACCACATCGGTTCCCGGTTTCACCCGATCGAGCATCGTGTAGCTCGCCGCCTTGAGTCGTCGACGCACTCGATTTCTGACCACTGCGACGCCGACTGACTTGGCGACGATGAATCCGAATCGGGGCGCGGCGGGCGCAGTTGGCTCGTTTTTGGGTGCGCGAAGGTACGTCACGGCGTTAGGGGACACAAAACGCGTTCCCCGCCGGACCACGCCGCGATAATCATCGGCGGTCGTGATCCGGTTGGCGTGAGCCAACACAGCGAAACGAGCTCGGCTGCTACGCGGAGAGCTCGGTGCGACCCTTGCGGCGACGTGCGCCGAGGATGGCACGGCCTGCGCGGGTACGCATGCGCAGACGGAAGCCGTGCACCTTGGCGCGGCGACGGTTGTTCGGCTGGAAAGTTCTCTTGCTCATGGTGTGTTCTCCGTGGCCCGGACCTCATCGCGTGTGCACGACAGGGAACCGGGAAAGTAAATGCGGGCCGATTGGCCACAAGTCAACTGATTAAACCTACGACCTCGGATGCCAATGGTCAAACTTCCTGGGCACAGAGACAGCTATTATCCACAGACTGTGGAAACTGCCTGTGCATGACACGCGTAGAGTCAATACAGTGAGCTTGCCCCGCTGCATGCCAGCAACTAGCTTAGTTATCCAGTTCGCTGACGCTCGGGCACACTCAACACTTCGGCTCGATTCGCCTAGTTTTCCACAGGCAGAATCGATTTTTTTCATATGTTCGACGGGAGTTCCATGGCGGAGGATGACACCTCGACGGAGGGCCAATGGCGCTCCGTCCTTCAGGCACTGTCCCGTGACGAGCGAATCACTCCGCAACTCCGAGGCTTCTTGGGCCTGGTGGTGCCGAAGGGCATCATGGCCGGTTCGTTCTACCTCGAGGTACCCAACGACTTCACCCGGGACATGCTCGAGCTGAGGGTGCGTCCGTCACTCCTCGCGGCAATAGGCCAGCTCGACTCCGGACTGTCCGTTACGAACTTCTCCGTGGTCGTCAACCCGGAGATCAGCGGGAGCGAGATGGCCGGCCAGGCCGAGGCATCCGAACCGGTCTACATCGAAACGCCGACTGTTCACACGGCCCCGACCCCAGCCCAGGAGACCGTCGGCCCCCCGCGCAACAACGACACACGCCTGAACCCCAAATACAGCTTCGACAATTTCGTCATCGGCGGATCGAACCGTTTCGCCCACGCGGCCGCGGTGGCCGTGGCCGAGGCGCCGGCCAAGGCCTACAACCCGCTCTTCATCTACGGAGACTCCGGACTCGGCAAGACCCACCTCCTGCACGCCATCGGTCACTATGCGATGAGCCTGTACCCCGGCGTTCGGGTTCGCTATGTGTCGAGCGAAGAATTCACGAACGACTTCATCAACTCCATCGCCAACAACAGGGGCGCGGCCTTCCATTCGCGGTACCGCGACATCGATCTGCTTCTGATCGACGACATCCAGTTCCTGCAGGGCAAGGCAGAGACGCAGGAAGCGTTCTTCCACACGTTCAATACACTGCACGACCACAACAAGCAGGTCGTCATCACATCCGACCTGCCGCCTAAGGCCCTGACAGGCTTCGAAGACCGGATGCGTACCCGGTTCGAGTGGGGGCTCATCACCGATGTGCAGACTCCCGACCTCGAGACGCGCATCGCGATCCTCAGAAAAAAGGCCCAGAGCGAGAAGCTGCGCGTGCCCGACGACATCCTCGAGTACATGGCCACCAAGGTGTCGTCGAATGTGCGCGAGCTCGAAGGAACACTGATCAGGGTCACCGCCTTCGCGAGCCTCAACAGGACGCCGGTCGACATGCAGCTCGTGCAGACCGTGCTCAAAGACCTCATCACGCTCGATGAAGACAACATCATCGCGCCCGTCGACATCATCAATCACACTGCCGACTACTTCAAGCTCTCGGTCGACGACCTCTACGGCTCCTCTCGTTCCCAGGCGATCGCAACAGCCCGACAGATCGCCATGTACCTGTGCCGAGAGATGACGAGCCTGTCTCTGCCCAAGATCGGTCAACTCTTCGGCGGGCGCGACCACACGACGGTCATGTATGCGAACAACAAGATCGGCAAGCTCATGACCGAGAAGCGGTCGATCTACAACCAGGTCACCGAGATCAGCAACCGCATCAAGCACAATCAGCGTTACAAGGACGTCTGACCCGCCTCGACAGCGTCCATCCCCACAGGACTTTCCACAGCTTGTGCAGAAGCTGTGGATAAGAGGCTTAAAGATGTGAGTCGATCGGTTCGAGCTGTGGACTCGTTCATATCGCGTTCTTCGGCCGGTCGAGTTGTGGATGCACTCCGCACACGATTTCTACATGTCACACCGTTGTAGTTCCCTACGGAAAACTGCAATCCACAGAAGTTATCCACATATCCACAGCGGTTAAGACCATTAACGTTAATTTCACTTAATTAAGCCCCCGACAACCTTTTCGATCGGGCGGCCCCTGAATGACAAGAACGTCTCGACGTTCCCACCACCCGCTAGCATTGAGGCCAATCAGCAACCCATCTCAACTGGCCGATCTCGTATGGAGTGCCTTCGTGAAGTTCCAAGCCAACAGAGACGTCTTCAGCGAAGCCGTCTCCTTCGCCGTCAAGCTGTTGCCTCAGCGAACCACTCTCCCGATCCTCTCCGGAATCCTCATCAAGGCCGATGAAGACGGCCTGACTCTGTCGTCCTTCGACTACGAGGTCTCGGCCCAGACGCAGATCGCCGCAGATGTCGAAGAACCGGGCACGGTACTCGTATCGGGTCGCCTGCTGTCAGATATCGCGAACAAGCTGCCGAACGCACCGGTGCGATTCGCCTCAGAAGATTCCCGCATCACCGTCTCGAGCGGATCGGCCAAGTTCACGCTGCTGAGCATGCCCGTCGAGGAATATCCGAGCCTTCCGCAGATCGGCGAAGAATCAGGCATCTTGCCCGCCGACAAATTCGCTGCCGCCGTGGCTCAGGTGGCTGTCGCCGCATCCCGAGACGATGTGACTCCCGTGATCACCGGTGTCCAACTCGAGGTGTCCGAGAACACGCTGTCGCTGGTGGCGACCGACCGCTACCGCGTCGCTGTGCGCAACATCGATTGGGATTCGGGAGACTCCGGTCTCTCCACGGCGAGTGCACTCGTGCCGGCGAAGACTCTGCAAGAGGTCGGAAAGACCTTCGGCAACGCCGGCACCATCTCGGTCTCGATCACGAACACCGACGATCGAGAGCTCATCGCCTTCCGAGCCGACAAGAAGACCGTCACATCGCTGCTGATCAAGGGCAACTTCCCTCCAGTCAAGCGACTCTTCCCCGAGACCGTCGACAACTACGCGGTCATCAACACCGCAGAGCTGATCGAGTCGACTCGTCGAGTCAGCCTCGTTCTCGAGCGCGAGGCCGCGCTCCGCTTCACCTTCACCATCGACGGTGTCACCCTCGAAGCCATCGGCTCCGAGCAGGCCCAGGCATCCGAATCGATCGACGCGCTTCTCACCGGCTCCGACACCGTCGTCTCGCTGAAACCACAGTTCCTGCTTGATGGTCTGAGTGCCGTGCACTCGGAATACGTTCGGATCTCGTTCACCAAGACCGACAATCCCAACAAGCCGGGCCCCGTGCTCATCACGAGCCAGTCGTCTAAAGACCAGCCCGGCACAGACGACTACAAATACCTGCTGCAGCCGAACCTGTTGCTGCGGTAATTCACCGGATGCCGGCGGCCGGGATCCCGGACGCCCTCACCCACGTCTTTCGTCAAGGAGATTCTGTAATGCACATTGGACTCGTCGGTCTCGGCAAGATGGGCAACAACATGCGTGCGCGCCTGCGCAACGCGGGTCACGAGGTGACGGGGTACGACAACAACCCCGCCGTATCCGACGTGGCCGACCTCGCGGCTCTCGCTGCGGCGCTCCCGAGCCCCCGCGTCGTCTGGGTCATGGTTCCCGCCGGAAAGATCACCGACTCGGTCATCACCGAGCTCGGAACGGTCCTCTCTGACGGCGACCTGGTCATCGACGGAGGAAACTCCCGCTTCACCGAGGACTTCAAGCACGCCGCAGAACTCGAGCCCAAGGGCATCGGCTATGTCGACGCTGGCGTTTCCGGTGGTATCTGGGGCCTGGAGAACGGCTACGGACTGATGGTCGGTGGCACCAAGGCCAACATCGAGATGCTGATGCCGATCTTCGACGCCCTTCGTCCCGAAGGACCTCGCGAAGAGGGCTTTGTCCACGTCGGCGAGGTCGGCGCGGGTCACTACGCCAAGATGGTGCACAACGGCATCGAGTACGCCCTGATGCAGGCGTATGCCGAGGGCTACGAGCTCCTCGACACCCGCAAGGACATCATCAAAGACGTCACGGGAACCTTCAAGGCATGGCAGCGCGGAACGGTCGTGCGCTCCTGGCTTCTCGAGCTCCTCGTTCAGGCGCTGGAGCAGGACCCCGAATTCGAGAACATCGAGGGCTACGTCGAGGACTCCGGAGAGGGTCGCTGGACCATCGAAGAAGCCATCTCCAACGCGGTGCCCGTTCCCACGATCTCGGCGTCGATCTTCGCGCGCTTCGTGTCGCGTCAAGAGGACTCGCCTTCGATGAAGGCCGTCGCGGCGCTGCGCAACCAGTTCGGCGGCCACGCGGTCAAGAAGGCCGAAGACTAGGAGTCTCTCGTTCCCTGAGCTTGTCGAAGGGCACCTTCGGCAAGCTCAGGGAACGACAGCAGTAAGACAGGAGAGAACCGTGCTCGTTCGGCATCTCTCGCTCGTCGACTTTCGTAATTACGCCACAGCAGAAGTCGACCTCGAGCCTGGCCCGAACCTCTTCGTCGGAAGCAACGGGCAGGGCAAAACGAATCTCATCGAGTCCCTCGGCTATCTGAGCAGCTTGGGCTCGCACCGCGTCTCCGTCGATCACGCGATGATCCGTGCGGGCCAGAACGCAGCCATCGTGCGGGCTCGACTCGAACACGAGGCACGCGAGCTGCTGGTCGAGGTTCAGATCAACCGGTCGAGTGCGAACCGCGCCCAGGTCAATCGCTCTGTTATCAAGCCCCGCGAATTGCCGCGGTACTTCTCCTCGGTTCTGTTCGCGCCCGAAGATCTGGCGTTGATCCGCGGCGAGCCGTCGGGTCGGCGCCGATTTCTCGACCAGCTGCTCGTCGCGCGCACTCCTCGTCTCGCCGGCGTGCAGTCCGACTACGAGCGAGTTCTCAAGCAACGCAACACGCTGCTGAAGTCGGCCCGGGCACAGGGACTCCGCGGCGCGAATCTGTCGACGCTCGACATCTGGGACGAGCGACTCGTCGCACTCGGCAGCGAGTTGATCGCCGAGCGCGTAGCCCTCGTCGGCCGTCTGCACCCCCTCGTGGTGGATGCCTACCGCTCGATCGCCGGGGCCGACCATCGCCCGGCGCTCGGCAATAGACTCAGCGTGCTCGCCGCGCATCCGGATGCCGACGACCAGGCTGACGACGGATTCGCCGTACCCGAGGGGACTACGAAGGAGAACCTCACGCGAGAGAGCATCGCCGAGCTCTTCAGGGAGGGCCTCGTTCGTGTTCGCAGGCAGGAGCTCGATCGGGGCCTGACTCTGATCGGCCCCCATCGTGATGATCTGGTCTTCGAGCTCAATGGGCTTCCGGCCAAGGGATACGCCAGCCACGGGGAATCTTGGTCATACGCCTTGTCGCTGAAACTCTCGGCGGCCGCTCTGCTGCGCATCGAGTCGCCCACGGGAGATCCCGTCGTGATCCTCGACGATGTCTTCGCGGAGCTCGATGAGGCCCGGCGCAAACGTCTGGCGATAGCGGTCGCCGACTATGAGCAGGTGCTCATCACGGCGGCTGTCTACGATGATGTGCCCGAGTCATTGACCCCGCACACGGTGCGTATCAGCGCGGGCACGATCGTCGACCCGAGTGTGCCGTTCCCCGAACCCGATGCGTCCCCCGACTCCGACTCCTCTCCTGAGCCTGTCGACGAGGACAGGCCGTGAGCGACGAGGTCTCTTCGGCGAGCACGGTCGACGAAGGCGCCGCACCGGCTACCTCGCTCTCGTCATCTGTATACCTGCGCTTCAAAGAAGTATTCGGTGATGCGACGAGTCGACGCTACGGACCGCGGAAGCGTCGCACACGCGAGCCGGTCGTCGAGAGCGAGGCCTACGGTCGCGGTCGAGATCCGAAGGGCATCGCCGACGTGATGACGGCGATGACCAGCGAGTTGGGATGGGCGACCCCTCTGGCCAAGTCGGATCTGCTTCTGGCGTGGAAGGAGATCGCCGGCGCCGACACCGCCGAGCACAGTTTTCCCCTCGATGTGACAGACGCGGTCCTCACGGTGCAGTGCGACTCCACGGCCTGGGCCACGCAGCTGCGACACATGCGCACGATGATCATGACCCGCATCGCACAGTCCTACCCAGACGCGGGCATCGAGAGTGTGCGCTTTCAGGCACCCCACGCACCGTCATGGAAAAAGGGCTCCAGATCAATTCCAGGGCGTGGTCCTCGCGATACCTACGGTTGACGTGGCAAATACGGTCACCCCACCAAAATAAACCGCTCAGATCGCCATGTAGCCGTTTAACACACGCGGTCTTTGCTAGAATTAAGGGTCGCCTTCATGACTCACATAGAGGCGGCACTGAGGAGCCCATTTCTATATGTCTGAGTCAGACAAAGTGAACCCCGACAGCGAGTACGGCGCCGACCAGATTCAGGTTCTCGAAGGCCTTGAAGCGGTGCGCAAGCGTCCGGGTATGTACATCGGATCGACCGGACCCCGCGGACTGCACCACCTGGTCTACGAGATCGTCGACAACTCGGTCGACGAGTCGCTGGCAGGTTACGCCGACACGATCGCGGTCGTCATGCGGCGCGACGGCGGCATCCAGGTCACCGACAACGGTCGCGGCATCCCCGTCGACATGCACCCCGTCGAGAAGAAATCCACCGTCGAGGTCGTACTCACGATCCTGCACGCCGGTGGAAAGTTCGGCGGCGGCGGCTACGCGGTCTCCGGCGGTCTCCACGGCGTCGGCAGCTCGGTGGTCAACGCCCTCTCCAGCGAACTCGATGTCGAGGTGCGCCGACAGGGCAACGTCTATCGCCAGAGCTACCGCAATGGTGTGCCCGAGGCACCTCTGTCGAAAGACGAGACCACCACCGAGACCGGAACGCGCATCACGTTCTGGCCGAGCGCCGAGACGTTCGAGTCGATCGAGTTCGACTACGAGACTCTGCGCGCCCGCTTCCAGCAGATGGCCTTCCTCAACAAGGGCCTCAGCATCAGCCTCACCGACGAGCGGGCGACCGCGGGCGACGACGGCGAGCCGGTAGCGGTGACCTATCTCTACGAGAAGGGTCTCCAAGATTACGTGGAGTACCTGAACCGGGCGAAGAAGAACGACCTCGTGAACGAGGAGATCATCTCGTTCGAGCAGGAGGACACCGTGCGCAAGATCGCGCTCGAGGTCGCCATGCAGTGGACCACGGGCTACACCGAGAGTGTTCACACCTACGCCAACACCATCAACACGCATGAGGGTGGCACGCACGAAGAGGGTTTTAGAGCCGCCCTCACCACGCTCGTCAACAAGTACGCCCGTGAGAAGGGCATCATCAAAGAGAAAGATGACAACCTCTCCGGCGACGACGTGCGCGAGGGTCTGACGGCCGTCATCTCGATCAAGCTCGCCGAACCGCAGTTCGAGGGCCAGACCAAGACCAAGCTGGGCAACACCGAGGCCAAGGCCTTCGTCCAGCGCGTCGTCGGCGTCGAGCTCACCGACTGGTTCGATCGCAACCCCGCGCAGGCCCGCGACATCATCCGCAAGGCGATCCAGGCATCCCAGGCTCGTCTCGCGGCACGCAAGGCGCGAGAGCAGACCCGACGCAAGGGCCTGCTCGAGGGCGGCGGCATGCCTGGAAAGCTGAAGGACTGCTCGAGTCGCGACCCTGAGAAGAGCGAGATCTTCATCGTCGAGGGAGACTCCGCCGGTGGCTCCGCCATTCAGGGCCGTAACCCCGAGACTCAGGCCATCCTGCCCCTGCGCGGAAAGATCCTGAACGTCGAGAAGGCACGGCTCGACCGAGCGCTCGGCAACAACGAGGTGCAGGCCATGATCACCGCATTCGGCGCGGGAATCGGCGAGGACTTCAACCCCGACAAGGCCAGGTATCACAAGATCGTTCTGATGGCCGACGCCGACGTCGACGGCCAGCACATCACCACCCTGCTGCTCACCCTCGTGTTCCGGTACATGCGTCCGCTCATCGAACTCGGATACGTCTACCTCGCCATGCCGCCGCTCTACCGCCTCAAATGGACGAACTCGGCACACGAGTACGTCTACTCCGACGCGGAGCGCGACGCGCTGCTGGTCAATGGCCAGGCCGCTGGAAAGCGCATCCCGAAAGAGAACGGCATCCAGCGCTACAAGGGTCTGGGCGAGATGGACTACCGCGAGCTGTGGGACACCACCATGGACCCGGACACCCGCACCTTGCGCCAGATCACGCTCGACGACGCTGCTGCTGCCGACGAGATCTTCTCGACCCTGATGGGTGAAGACGTCGAATCCCGACGCAACTTCATCCAGAAGAACGCCAAAGACGTTCGCTTCCTCGATATTTGATGCGCTCTGCTCGGCGACGGGCTCTACCGCTAGGACACCATGACTGACGACACCACGGGCGACATCCCCCAGGCCCCCGATTCCTCGGGCGCCATGACCGACCGCATCGAGCAGGTCGACCTGCAGCTCGAGATGCAGCGCTCCTACCTCGACTACGCGATGAGCGTGATCGTGGGTCGAGCGCTTCCCGACGTGCGCGACGGACTCAAGCCCGTGCACCGACGCGTCATCTACGCGATGTACGACGGCGGCTACCGCCCCGACCGAGCCTTCTCCAAGTCGGCCCGCGTCGTCGGCGAGGTGATGGGGCAGTTCCACCCTCACGGTGACACCTCGATCTACGACGCCCTGGTGCGCCTCATCCAGCCGTGGAGCCTGCGCTACCCACTGGCGCTCGGTCAGGGTAACTTCGGTTCCGCCGGAAACGACGGCGCCGCGGCCCCTCGATACACCGAGACCAAGATGGCTCCGCTCGCGCTCGAGATGGTGCGCGACATCCACGAGGAGACCGTCGACTTCCAGGACAACTACGACGGGCGCACGCTCGAGCCGGTCGTCCTTCCTTCGCGATTCCCCAACCTGCTGGTCAACGGGTCGGTGGGTATCGCGGTCGGAATGGCCACCAACATCCCGCCGCACAACCTGCGCGAGGTCGCAGCGGGTGCCGTCTGGGCCCTCGAGAACCCGGATGCGACGCGCGAAGAACTGCAGGATGCGCTGATCGAGCGCATCAAGGGTCCGGATTTCCCCACGGGAGCGCAGATCCTGGGAACGAAGGGCATCCAGGATGCCTATCGCACGGGACGCGGATCGATCACGATGCGCGCCGTCGTCAACGTCGAGGAGCTGCAGGGTCGAACCTGCCTCGTCGTCACCGAGCTGCCCTACCAGGTCAACCCCGACAACCTCGCGATCAAGATCGCCGACCTCGTGAAAGACGGCAAGGTCGGCGGCATCGCCGACATCCGCGACGAGACGTCGGGCCGCACCGGTCAGCGCCTCGTCATCGTGCTCAAGCGTGATGCTGTTGCGAAGGTCGTTCTCAACAACCTCTACAAGCACACGTCGCTGCAAGAGAACTTCGGCGCGAACATGCTCGCGATCGTCGACGGCATTCCGCGCACGCTCTCGATCGACGGATTCATCAGCGAGTGGGTCACGCACCAGGTCGACGTCATCGTGCGACGCACGATGTTCCGACTGCGCGAGGCGCAGGAGCGCATGCACATCCTGCAGGGTTATCTCAAGGCGCTCGACGCGCTCGACGAGGTCATCGCGCTGATCCGCCGTTCCAACACGGTCGAGGATGCCCGTGATGGTCTGATGCAGCTCCTCGACATCGATGAGCTGCAGTCGCGCGCCATCCTCGAGATGCAGCTGCGCAGACTGGCCGCCCTCGAGCGCCAGAAGATCATGGATGAGGCCGACGCTCTTCAGCTGAAGATCGACGAATACAACTTCATCCTGTCGTCGCAGGCACGTCAGCGCGAGATCGTCGTCGAAGAGCTCAGCGAGATCGTCGACAAGTACGGAGACGACCGCCGCACGGAGATCGTGTTCGGGTTCGACGGCGACATGAACATGGAAGACCTCATCCCCGAAGAGGAGATGGTGGTGACGGTCACGCGCGGCGGCTACATCAAGCGCACGCGCAGCGACAACTACCGCAGCCAGCACCGCGGAGGCAAGGGAGTCAAGGGCGCGCAGCTGCGCGCAGACGACGTGGTGGAGCACTTCTTCGTCACGACCACCCACCACTGGCTGCTCTTCTTCACCAACCGGGGTCGGGTCTACCGCGCCAAGGCATACGAGCTGCAGGAGGCCGGCCGCGACGCGAAGGGTCAGCACGTCGCCAACCTGCTCGCCATGGCACCGGACGAGCAGATCGCACAGGTCCTCGACATCCGCGATTACGAGGCTGCCAAGTACCTCGTGCTCGCGACGCGAGGCGGTCTTCTCAAGAAGACGGCACTCGACGAGTACGACACCAACCGCTCGGGCGGAATCATCGCGATCAACCTGCGCGAGGGCGACGAGCTCGTCTCGGCTCTACTCGTCGAAGAAGATTCCGATGTGCTGCTCGTGTCGAAGAAGGGCATGTCGATCCGCTTCACCGCGTCGAACGACTCCCTTCGCCCGATGGGACGCAGCACCGCGGGTGTCATCGGCATGAAGTTCCGGAGCGACGATTATCTGCTCGCCGCGTCGGTGGTCTCTGAAGAGGGCTACGTCTTCGTGGTGACCGAGGGCGGGTTCGCCAAGCGCACCCACGTGGAGCAGTATCGCGTCCAGGGTCGCGGAGGTCTCGGCATCAAGGTGGCGAAACTCCAAGAAGCTCGGGGCGATCTGGCGGGTTCGCTGATCGTCGAAGAGGACGACGAGGTGCTTGTGGTTCTTGCCAGTGGCAAGGTGGTACGCTCTGCCGTGGCCGAAGTACCCGCCAAGGGTCGTGACACCATGGGTGTCGTGTTCGCCCGTTTCGCAGACGAAGACAGAATCATCGCTCTCGCAAAAAACACTGAACGAAACCTCGACGCCGAAGCGGCGTCGGATAGTGTGCCAGAGAGCGCCGCCGCCGCACAGGGCGAATCAGAGCCCGACGGAAAGGAAGAATCGACGAATGAGTAATGTCGCCGAGAAACTCGCGAAGAAGTCGTCGCGCCCCGCAGCCACCAAGCAGGTGCGGCTCAAGCTGGTCTACGTCGACTTCTGGTCGATCCTCAAGCTGTCGTTCCTCTTCGCGGTGATTCTCGGAATCATCACGATCGTCGTGTCCTTCCTGGTGTGGTCGCTGCTCAACCAGACCGGCGTCTTCGACCAGATCAACGGCCTCCTCAAAGACATCGCGGGTCAAGACAACTTCGATCTCTTCGACTTCGCTTCGCTGTCGCAGGTCATGGGCTTCGCTGTCATCGTGGCGATCCTGAACGTGATCGTCGTCACGGCTCTCGGCGCGATCAGTGCGGTTCTGTATAACCTCGCAACGAAGATCACGGGCGGAATTCTGCTCGGTTTCACCAACAAGTAAGACGGATTCTCCCCATCCGGGTTCGCTCGGTTTGGGGAAACGGGTGCAGGTGGGATAACCTACTATCTGCCCATCCGGGGGTATAGCTCAGGCGGTTAGAGCGCTTCGCTGATAACGAAGAGGTCCGTGGTTCAAGTCCACGTACCCCCACGAGATGCTTCGAAAGAAGCCTTCTCAACCGGGGCCTTAGCTCAATTGGCAGAGCACCTGCTTTGCAAGCAGGGGGTTAGGAGTTCGATTCTCCTAGGCTCCACCGCAGTGAAGATCTAAGTGACTTTCACTCGCAGTGAACAAAACAGCAGTCCATAAAACTGGTGGATCGAAATGGCCTTGAGGCGAAAGTCCGATCGGAAGCGAAAGCGCCCGTCGGCTTCGTCCGAGGCCATTTCCGTTTCAGAAGAGGCCGTTCAACGGGCCGTCGATGAAGGTCTCCTCATCGCCCGCTTCGCCGTCGTCATGGATGTGAAGAATCACATCATCGTGAGTGCACTCCGCCACGACGAGCCCTTCGATGCCGACGCCACCGCGCGCGAGGTGAAGCAGTCGCTGGTGCGTCTCGCGGCCGAGCAGTCCGACTATGCGGACCGCGTCACCGACGTGCTGCGAGAGCGCGCCGCACGGGCGCGAGGCAGCGTGCGGCACGAGCACGACTACCATCCCGAAGACCTGGGTAGCCTCGACCTGCGTCACGCCGTGTACTCGCGCGTAGCGGCCCGGCTGAGAGTTCTGGCAGACGAGGCCGACTACGTCGCAGAGATCGTCGAGACGGCCAGACAGGCCGCCTGGGGTGACCTGGGCGGGGCCGTCGAGATGCGCCTCGACACGCTTCCGACGTCGCCGGTCAAGGACGCCGACTACACGCGCAACCGAGCCCGTCGCATCCGCACGCTGATCGACGTCGATTTCGCGGCTCTCAAGAAGCAGATGGACGACATCTAGGCGACGACCGGTTTCGGCGATCGACTCGATCGATATCAGCACGAACGACAAGAGCGGCACCCCGCGTGGGGATGCCGCTCTTGTCGTTCGTGCTGGTGTACTTGCTAGCCGGCGGGCGTCTCGGAGACGGCCTCGTCGTCAGCGATCCAGAGCTCGTCGTCTGCACGGAGCGTCTGCCACAGTGCGTATCCGACGCCAGCCGCGGCGACCACGCCGAAGACGATCGCGACAATGCCGCCGACCGGAGCCTTCTTGGGCTGGGTCTTGGCGATCGCTCGCTTGACGGTCGGGTTGTTGGCCACGTGAAGCACCGTGGCTGCCGATCCGAGTGCTGTTCCGACCGAGGGCAGGACATCGTGAGCGAAACGGCTGCGCACTTCCTGAGCCGCGAGCTTCGCGCCCGCGACATTGCGGCCGATGACCGGTCCGATCGAGTCGACCGCTCCGCGGACGCGGGGTACGACTTCTTCTCGGGTCAGATCGGACGCGTGACCGGCGGCGACGCGGGCGATCTGGTTTGCGCGATCAAGGATCTCTTGCTGGTCGAGCCAAAGCTCTTCAGCACTGCCCTTCAACTTCTTGAGCGCCTTGCGACGCTTGCGAGTAAGACTCATTGAAAACCTCCATCAGCGGAACGAGCGCGGTTCCCCCCAATCTTGCCACGCACATCGCTCGCCGCGCACGGCTTGCCCTGGCGATCACCCGCACATACCCTGTGCCTCGTCTGGATGTCTGAGGGTGTATGGGAGAATCAATTCATGCCTGCACACACCCACGTAGCTACGTTCACCACCAACCACGGCGCAATCAAGGTCAATCTCTTCGGCAACCACGCGCCCAAGACCGTCGCCAACTTCGTCGGCCTCGCCACGGGCGAAATCGAGTGGACCCATCCCCAGACCGGCAAGGTCTCCAAAGACAAGCTCTACGACGGCACCATCTTCCACCGCATCATCCCCGGATTCATGATCCAGGGCGGCGACCCCATCGGACAGGGCACCGGCGGCCCGGGCTACGCGTTCGACGATGAGATCAGCCCCGAGCTCAACTTCACGCAGCCGTACGTTCTGGCCATGGCCAACGCCGGTCAGCGCGGGGGCCACGGCACCAACGGCTCGCAGTTCTTCATCACCACGGGTCCGACCACCTGGCTGCAGGCCAAGCACTCGATCTTCGGCGAGGTCGCCGACGACGAGTCGAAGCGCATCGTCGAGAAGATCGGCGCAGTCGCCACCGACGCCGGCGACCGCCCCCTCGACAGCGTCGTCGTCGAGAGCGTCACCGTAGAAGCCGTCTGAGCTTCTTTCACGAGATAGAGGCGAACGCGGGTGTCACAGGCTCCGGTGGATGCCGATAACTTCTGTTATCGGCATCCCGGCCGACAGAGTTTCATTCTCTGTCAGCGATGCGGCAAGACCGTGTGCCCTGAATGCCAGGTTCAGGCGGCAGTGGGGGTGCACTGCGTCGACTGTGCGCGGCAGAATCGGCCCGCCCGCCCGAAGCCCCGTTTCGTCACGGCTTTCCGCAGCACGTCGACGCAGCCTGTCGTCACCTACTCGCTGATCGGCGTCACCGCGTTCTTCTTCATTCTGCAGAGCGTTCCGGGCATCGGTCAGTCCGTCACACAGGCTCTGCAGTACGCGGGTGCCTACACGCAGCCGGCTCTGGGCGCTCCGCTCGAGCCCTGGCGCATGATCACCTCGATCTTCATGCACGGCGGTGTCCTTCATCTGCTCTTCAACATGTACGCGTTGTTCATCTTCGGGCAGATGCTCGAGCACACCCTGGGTCGCGCGCGTTACCTCACGCTCTATCTTCTGGCCGGTCTGGGTGGCTCGGTCGCCGTCGACCTGATCGCCTCACCGTTCCAGGGCGTCGTCGGCGCGTCAGGCGCGATCTTCGGACTGATGGGCGCGTTCTTCGTCATCCAGCGCCACTTCGGCGGCAACAACGTTCAGCTGCTCGTGCTGGTCGGAATCAACCTGGTGATCGGCTTCATTCCCGGCTTCGGCATCGCCTGGCAGGCGCACCTCGGCGGCCTTGCAGCGGGTGCGCTGGTGGGATTGATCTTCACGAAGACCCGAAACGTGCGTCAGAAGAACACGCAGATGCTTCTGCTGGTCGCGACCGGCGTGGGGCTCGTCGCCCTCACCGTCGCGAAGGCTTTGGTCTAACCGACTCTCCACAGAAGTGCAGAGTAGTTATTAACAGGGTTATCCACAGCTGGGGATAATTACACGGGTGTAATTCCTAGTTATCCACAGGTTGTGTGGCGTAATAGGTGGTCAGCGCCACCGTGTCGTCATCAGGAAGCCGATGAAGGCGATCCCGAATCCGATGAGGATGTTGCCGCCGCCGAGATCGGCGATCGGGAACTTGGCCTGGCTCACGTAGAACGTGATGATCCAGGCGAGACCGACGAGCATGAAGCCGAACATGACCGGCTTGAACCATACGGGGTTCGGCTTCGTCGACTCATCACCGCTTCGGGTAGCAGTCTTTGCGACTTCGGAACGGGGTGAACGGGTCTTCTCGCGGGCCATAGGCACGATTCTAGCCCGGAATGCTTGGGAACGGCTTGGCTCTCAGGGCAAAGGGCCGCATCGACGGCTTACAATGCAACAATGACCGAATACCAGCCGGGGGATATTCAGCCAGGTTCTGATGCCACGCCGTTGTCACGTCGTGAGGCGCGCAAGGCCGAGGCAGAAGCACTGAAGAGCTCGACGTCGTCGATAGAGCAGCCCGACACGACGCCGCAGCCCGACACGGCTGCCGCTCGTTCAGATCTGGATGCCCTCTCGGTGTCCGAGCCGCCTGTGGGAGGCGACGAGCCCGTCGTCGCTGCCGGCGAAGCCGCATCCGCTCGGCCGACGAAGCCGCGAACGTCGAAGAAGACCCCGCGACCGCCGGTGAAGCGCAGTCTTGCCACGAAGGTCGTGGGAGTGTTCGGCGAGCTGCTGATCACAGCGGGGGTCTTCGTGCTCCTGTTCCTCGGATGGCAGCTGTGGTGGAACAGCATCGTGCTCACCAACGAGCAGGCATCAGACGCGACATCTCTGGCCGACGACTGGAAGCTCCCCGTCGTGACCGGAACGACTCCGACGCCGACTCCGACCTCGACCGGGGCCGCTGCAGCACCGGTGAACTACGGAGAACCCGCCGTGATGGGTGCGCCCTCGGCCGGCAGCGACTTCGCGATCCTCTACGTGCCCCGCTTCGGCGCCGACTTCAAGCGCACGATCGCAGAGGGCGTCGATCCGCACACGGTGCTGAACAAGGGGGGCGCTGGTCACTACGACGACACGCAGATGCCGGGCGAGGTCGGCAACTTCGCCGTGGCTGCTCACCGCGACGGCTGGGGCAGCGCGTTCATCAAGATCAACGAGCTGCAGATCGGCGACCCCATCTACGTCGAGACGCAAGACGGCTGGTACACCTACCGCTACCGCGACACGGAGTACGTGACCCCGTACGGAATCGGCGTCATCGATCCCGTTCCGCAGGTCGAGGGAGCCACCCCCGTCGATCGTCTCATCACCCTCACGAGCTGCAACCCGCTGTATATCGCGTCGGAGCGCATCATCGCTTACGGGGCGTTCGAGTCGTGGCAGCCGCGATCGGCCGGACCACCGGCCGAGATCGCATCCGTCGTCGGATCGGGGAACTGATATGTACGCCGCTCTCTGGAGAGTTCTGCCCGGCCCGATCTGGCTGCGCATCCTTCTCGTTCTGATTCTCGCCGCTGCGGTGGTCTATGCCCTCGCCGCCTGGGTCTTCCCCTGGATCGACGTGATGATCACCCCGACACAGGAAGTCACTGTCGACCAATGACGCGCGTTCTCGTGATCGACAACTACGACAGCTTCGTCTACACCCTGAACGGCTATCTCCTGCAGTTGGGGGCCGAGACCGACGTCGTGCGCAACGACGACTTCGCGGCCGTAGACGCCTCGGCACGGATCGCGGACTACGACGCGGTGCTCGTGTCGCCCGGGCCGGGTACTCCGCACGACGCGGGCGTGTCGATCCCCGTGGTGCACGCTGCCCTTGCCTCGAGCACACCTCTCCTTGGGGTGTGTCTCGGCCATCAGGCCATCGGCGAAGCCCTCGGCGCCACGGTGACCTACGCCGACGAGTTGATGCACGGAAAGACGAGCCTCATCGAGCACGATGGCAGCGCCTTCTATGCGGGAGTGCCCGATCCGTTCACGGCCACGCGATACCACTCGCTGGCTGTCGTCGACGGCACGGTTCCCGATGAGCTTCTCGTGACCAGCCGCACCAAGGGCGGCGTCATCATGGGACTCCGCCACAAGGAGGCGCCGGTGTTCGGCGTGCAGTTCCACCCGGAATCGGTTCTTACCGAGGGCGGTTACCGCATGCTCGGTAACTGGCTCGGTGCGGCAGGTCTCGAGAGCGCGCCTTTTGCGGCTCAGAGCCTCAGTCCGCTCATGCGCACGAACTAGAGGCTCATCGGTTAGACCCGAGAATGCCGGGCCTAAGCGCCGGTGCAGTACCGGATGGCGATGGTCGACTTCTGGGCGGCGTCTCCGGCCGCGATCGACTGACTCGACACGGGATTGCCGGGAACCGTCTTGCAGCCCGGGTCACCGTCGACGGTGACCTGGAGCGCCAGACCCTGAAGAGTAGAACTCGCTACCTCGAGCGCCTGTCCGGTGACGTCGGGGACACTGACGAGACCGGACGAGATCACCAGATTGACCGAGTCCCCGACGAAACTGGCCGTACCGGCTGCGGGAGTAGTGCGGATGACCGCGTCGGTGGGAGCCGTGGCGTGGTTTTCTTTCGTCGTCGTGCCGACGGTGAGTCCCAGAGCAGTGAGGGCCTGAGTCGCCTCCGCGTCGGGCTTACCCGAGACATCCGGAATGGATACCGTCTGCTTGCCCAGAGACACATACACGTCGATCACCAGATCGGAGCTCTCGTTCAGCACCGTGCCCGGCTCGGGATCGGTGCGGATGACGCGCCCCTCAGGAATCTCCGCATCGAAGATGTCTTGTCGTGCTGTTACCAGGCCCATCTGCTGCAACGTGCTGTCGGCAGCGTCGTAGGTCTGGCCGGCGACATTCGGAACCGTGATCGAGTTGTCGGGAACGATCGTGGTGGGCTGGAGCGTGAAGATCCAGAAGACGATCGCGATGATGATGACCGCGACGCTGGCGATGCCCGCCCAGATCCAGACGACCGGGGGCCGTGACTGCGTGCGGACGGCGTAGTCGTCGTCTCCGGCCAGTTGCGTCAGAGCCGAGTCCGAGGTGGCGGTGAGGCTGGGGGGTGCGCCGAAGAGCGACGACTGGAAGTCCTCTACGGGAGGACGCTTCGACGGGATCTTGCCGGCGCCGGCGACCTGGAGGTCGGTGCGGAACTCGGCGGACGACTGGAACCGCGAGAAGCGGTCTTTGGTGAGCGCGTGGAGCACGACCCGATCGATGGCGGGCGAGATGTTGGGGTTGATCGAAGACGGTACCGGAGGCGTCTCGCTGACGTGCTGGTACGCGACGGCGACGGGAGTGTCGCCGCGGAAGGGCGCCTGGCCCGTGAGCAGCTCGAACAGAACGACGCCGGTGGAGTACAGATCTGTTCGTGCATCGACGGACTCGCCGCGTGCCTGCTCGGGCGAGAAGTACTGGGCGGTGCCCAGGATCGCGGTCGTCTGCGCGACGGTGGCCGAGGAGTCGGAGATCGCGCGGGCGATTCCGAAGTCCATGACCTTCACCTGCCCCGAGGTGGTGAGCATGATGTTGCCGGGCTTTATGTCGCGGTGAACGACACCTGCGCGGTGGGAGTACTCGAGGGCTGTGAGGATCCCCTCGGTGATCCGGATCGCCTCGGCCGGCGCGACCGGTCCCTCTTTGATGATGTCTTTGAGGAGACGGCCTTCGACGTACTCCATGACGATGAAGGGAACGACCCCTTCGAACCCGCCCGGTTCGCGCACCTTCTCTTCGCCCGCGTCGAACACGCGCACGATGGTGGGGTGCGCCATACGGGAGGCGGCCTGCGCCTCCTGCTTGAACCGAGTGCGAAAGACGGGATCGCTCGCCAGCGACGAACGCAGGAGCTTGATCGCTACCTGTCGCCCGAGGCGCTCGTCTCGTCCCGAGTAGACATTGGCCATACCCCCACGGCCGATGACTTCTCCGATTCGATACCGCCCGGCAAGCAGGCGATGTTCATCGGTCACAGTGATACTCCATGGTTGGTGGGGCGGGGGTTCTCAGTCTAGGTGTACGGGCTGGTCGTTAGTCAGTTGCCCGTTCCTGCGCTATTCCCGTTGCCGGTCGGCGCCGTCGTCGAGGGCGACTGCGCGGTGAGACTGAGCGCCGGAGAAGCAGGCGACACGATTCCCGAGCAGGTGACGGTGTAGGCGACCGTGACAGGACCGGCGGCCGTGGCCTGAAGCGTGGCCTGCGTGCCGATGCCCGGCTCGGTGAGAACGGTGGCGTTGGTGGCCACGATCGAGTAGGCGTCGAGACTCGTTCCCGAGGGGCAGCTGTAGGCACTCCACGAGACGGTGAACGACCCGGTTCCCGCGGGAACCTGGTTGGCCGGGAGCGGCGCCGGTGCGTCGACGCTGCCGAGCTTCGGCGCCGTGGTGGGCGCGTTCACCGTGGGCAGCGGGCCGTAGACCGTGAGTTCGATCTTGGTGCCACGCTGAACGTTGCCGACAGGGTTCACCTTGTAGACCGTGCCCACCTGCTCCGCCGAGGTCGCCGCGTTGCCTGTGACGCTCGACGCGCTCAGCTCGAAGTTGAGTGCATTGAGCACGGCCGCCGCCTCGTCGAACGACTTGCCGACGAGCTCACTCTCGGGAATAGCGACCGTGGTGGCGGTCGGTGTCGGAGTGGGCGTGCTGGGTTTCGGCGTCGGGGTGTCTTTTGTGGGAGGAGCTGACGAGCTCGTCGTCACCGGGACATCGTTCGAGCCGTTCTGGCCGATGACCAGCGCGGTGACGATTCCGCCGAGAACGAGAACGAGGATGGCGATGAGAACGATGAGCGGCCACGTCCAGGGGCTGCGCTTCTTCTTGTTCTTGTCGTCGCCGTCGCCTGTGCCCTCCGCATCGATGGGGGGCAGACCGTCACCGGCACCGGCCGCGCCGATGACGGTGGTGGCCTGGGTCGCTCCGTAAGCGACCGTGTTGGCCGTCGGCATCAGGCTGGTGGCCTGAGTCTGAGGAGCGGGGCGACCGCCGAGAACAGCAGGAACGGCAGCAGCAGCAGCCGCAATATCGCCCCGGCGCAGCGCCGTCGCAGCGCGCGCGAGGTTGGCCGTCGATGACGGGCGGTCGTCAGGCTTTTTGGCGATGCACGAGAGCACCAGGTTGCGTACCGGCTCTGCAACGGTGATCGGCAGATCGGGCGGCGTCTCGTTGATCTGCGCCATGGCGATGGCGACCTGCGATTCGCCCGTGAACGGGCGCTTGCCGGCGAGGCATTCGTAGGCCACGATGCCGAGCGAGTAGACGTCGGTGGTCGGCGATGCCGACTGACCCGAGGCCTGCTCGGGCGACAGGTACTGCACGGTTCCCATGACCTGGCCGGTCGCGGTGAGGGGAACCTGGTCGGCGATGCGCGCGATACCGAAGTCGGTGATCTTGACGCGACCATCGGGCGTGATGAGCAGGTTGCCCGGCTTGATGTCGCGGTGAACGAGGCCCGCGGCGTGCGCGGCCTGCAGTGCAGAGGCGGTCTGCGCGACGATGTCGAGCACTCGGTCTGTCGAGAGAACGTGTTCGCGCTCGAGCACGGTGGAGAGCGCTTCGCCCGGAACGAGTTCCATGACGAGGTAGGCGCTGCCCTCCTCTTCTCCGTAGTCGAAGACGTTGGCGATGCCCTCGTGGTTCACCAGAGCGGCGTGGCGCGCCTCGGCGCGGAACCGCTCGAGGAAGCCGGGATCTCCGAGGTATTCGTCCTTGAGGATCTTGATCGCGACGGTCCGACCGATGACCAGGTCGGTGGCCTGCCAGACCTCGCCCATGCCCCCGATCGCAATGCGACTGGAGAGTTCGTAGCGCCCCCCGAAGGTGAGCCCTGTTGTGGGTCTCATTTACTCAGCACCGCCTCAAGTACTTGTTTTGCTATCGGCGCGGCGATGGAATTCCCCGAGCCGGATTGGTTCTCGCCTCCGCCGTCTTCCACCACTACCGCGATGGCTACCCGAGGGTTGTCTGCGGGGGCGAAACCGGTGAACCAGAGAGTGTACGGATCGTCTTCGCCGTTCTCTGCCGTGCCTGTCTTACCGGCCACGCTGACCCCATCTATTCTTGCATTAGTCGCCGCGCCATTCTGGACTGCAGAGACCATGAACTGCGAAAGTGTCGAAGATGTTGTAGAGGTGATCGGGTCGGCGAAGACCTTCGGTTCGAACTGCTGCAACACCGTCAGATCGGGCGCGGTGATGGAGTCGACCAGGTTCGGTTTCATGATGGTTCCTTTGTTGGCGACTGCCGCCGAGAACATGGCGACCTGAAGCGGCGTGACCCGGTCTTCGTCTTGGCCGAAAGACGCCAGAGCGAGCTTGTCGTCGGCCAACGGTGAACGGATCGTGCTGGGCTGCACGGCCATGGGGATGTCGAGATCTTTGGTGAAACCGAAGGCCTTCGCCATGTCGATCAGAGTGGAGTCGCCCATCTGCACGCCGAACTCGGCCATGGGGATGTTGCACGAGAGCACGAAGGCGGTCTCGAGCGAAACGGAATCGCCGCCCCCACAGGTTCCGCCGCCGGCGTTCGACACGGTGTTGTTCGAGCCGGGCAGGGGGAAGCGTGCGAGGTTCGGCTGCGTGTCGGTCGCGGAGATTCCGCTCTGCAGTGCTGCCGACGAGGTCACGATCTTGAACGTCGATCCCGGCGGGTACAGGTTGCCGTCGATCGAGCGGTTGATGAGGGGATCTCCGGACTCGTTGAGCAGCGAGTCGTAGGTATCGATCACGTTCTGGCTGTCGTGCACCGCGAGGGAGTTCGGGTCGAACGTGGGCTTCGAGACCATGGCGAGGATGCGCCCGGTCGAGGGCTCGATGGCGACCACCGATCCTCTGAGGTCGCCCAGCGCATCCCACGCCGCCTGCTGCACGACGGGATCGATCGTGAGTTCGACCGAGGCACCCTTGGGCTTCTGCCCCGTAATGATGCTGTTGATGCGCGCGAGGAACTGCGAATCGGCCGTGCCCGACAGGAAGTCGCCCAGCGAGTTCTCGATGCCCGTGGAACCCTGACCCAGCGTGTAGTAGCCCGTCACCTGGCTGTAGAGCGGGCCGTTCGGATACGTGCGCTGGAATTTGTAGTCGTCATCCGACGGAACCGACATGGCGATCGGCTGGCCGTCGACCAGGATCGGGCCGCGCTCGGCGTCGTAGCTCGCATACAAGGCGCGCGTGTTGCGACTGTCGGCGGCGAGGGTGTCGGTCTGAAAGAACTGGATGCTCGTGGTCGCCACGAACAGGGCGCCGAACATCAGGAGAACGACGATCGCGACACGTTTGAGTTCTTTGCTCATCGGACTAGATCACCAGCCTTGGCTGGTTGCGAACTGTGTCCGACAGGCGCAGAAGGAGCGCGACGATGATCCAGTTGGCCATCAGCGACGAGCCACCGGAGGCGAGGAACGGCGTTGTGAGGCCGGTGAGGGGGATGACACGGGTGACGCCGCCGATCACGACGAAGCACTGCAGGGCGATGACGAAAGACAGCCCGACGCCGAGTAGACGACCGAAGTCGTCGTGGCCCGCGAAGCTGATGCGCAGGCCGCGCGCGATGAGCAGCAGGTAGAGGCAGAGGATGGCGAACAGGCCGGCGAGACCGAGTTCTTCGCCGATCGCCGAGATGATGAAGTCGCTCTGCGAGAGGGGGGTGATGTCGGGTCGACCCCTGCCGAGGCCTGTGCCGATGAGTCCGCCGTTGGCCAGGCCGAAGATGCCCTGCACGAGTTGAAAACTGCCGCCCTGGTCGTCGTAGTTCTTCTGGCTGAAGGGATCGAGCCAGGCGCTGAAGCGGTCGTTGACATAAGTGAGGGTCTGGCTCGCCACGACGGCGCCGGCGAGGAAGAGGCCACCACCCAGGAGAATCCAGCTCGTGCGCCCGGTCGCGACGTAGAGCATGACCACGAAGAGGCCGAAGTAGAGCAGCGCGGTTCCGAGGTCGCGCTGGAAGACGATGACCGACATCGAGAGCGCCCAGATGACGATGATCGGACCGAGATCGCGTGCGCGGGGAAAACGCACGCCGAGCACCTTGCGGCCCACGAGCGACAGGGTGTCGCGGCGTTGCACGAGGAAGCCGGCGAAAAAGATGGCCAGCAGGATCTTGGCGATCTCACCCGGCTGGAACGAGAACGGACCGATGTGGATCCACACCCGGGCCCCGAAGATCTCCTGCCCGATGCCCGGCAGCATCGGTAGGAGCAGCAGCACGAATGCCGCGAACATGAAGACGTAGGTATAGCGCTGCAGCACGCGATGGTTTCGGATGATGACGACCACGGCGATAGCGCAGATCAGCGCGATGGCACTCCACACGACCTGGCGGATGGCGGTCGAATCCCAGCCTGTATCGCCGTTGATCAGATCGACGTGATAGATCACGGCGATGCCGATGCCGTTGAGGATCGCGGCGACGGGCAGGATGAACGGGTCGGCGTTCGGAGCGACGTAGCGCAGCGCAATGTGCATGCCGAGAACGAGAACCGACAGGCTCGCGCCGAGCGTGATGACCGTCGAATCGACGGTTCCGATCGCGCCGAGCTGCACGAGCGCGACGGCGAAGGCGTTGATTCCGCACGCGACGACCAGCAGGAACAACTCGAGGTTGCGGAGTTTTTGGGGCACGCGGATGCGACGGATGCCGCGCCCGGCATCCGGAACGCGCGGCGAGGCCTCGATCACGGGAGACGACCCTTTGACGTCAGCCAACGGGGGCCGCCGGGGCTTCGGGTGCTGGCGTGACCGACGGAGTGGGCGTGGGTGTCGGCGTGGGCTCCGGTTCGACCGCGGCGCCGAGGCGCTTGACGATCTCGAGCGCGGCCTTCACCGAGTCGGCACTGATCGTGTCTCGCACCTGCTCCTGCGTGTAGAAGGGAAGGTCGTCGAGCTGGATGTCGGTGGTCTGGTAGACCTCGGACAGTGCGATCGGCCCGATGCTCTGCTGCACGCCGTGGAAGATCGCGACCTGCCCGTCGACATCGCCGACGTAATAGCGGGTCTGGGTCCACTTGTAGCCGGCGAAGGCTCCGGCCGCGATGGCGAGGATGATGACGAGGGCGCCGGCCAGCCAGGCTGTCTTTCGTCGCCTCGAGCGGCGCCGGTTCTCTTCGATGAGCTCGTCGAGGTAGTCCTCGGATTCGGGCTCGAAGTGGCTGGGATCAGCGGGACCGCGAGGGTGCAGGCGCAGGCCCGGCAGACGGGAGACGCGACGACCGAGCGTTCCCTCGAACGCCACCGGTTTGGATGCGGAGCCGACCGTCACCGGTTCGACGCCGTGCTCGTCGAACGACGAGCTGATGTCGACGACCACGATGGTGACGTTGTCGGGGGCGCCACCGTCGAGGGCCTGCTTGACGAGTTCGGAGACGACCTCGGCCGGCGTCATCTCGCTGGCCAGGGCTTCGGAGATGTGGTCGTTGTCGACGACACCCGTAAGGCCGTCGGAGCAGATCAGCCATCGGTCGCCGGGACGGGTGTCCATGACCTGCAGGTCGACATCCGGTGTCGAATCGACGTCGCCGAGCACCCGCATCAGAACAGAGCGGCGGGGGTGGGTCTTGGCCTCTTCGGCCGTGATGCGACCCGAGTCGACGAGGCGCTGCACGAAGGTGTGGTCGGCGGTGATCTGAGTCAGCGTGCCGTCGCGAAAGCGGTAGACGCGGGAGTCTCCGATGTGGGCGAGGGCCACGCTCTGGCCCACGCGCACGAGAGCCGAGAGGGTCGTGCCCATTCCGGTGAGTTCCGGATGCTCGAAGACGGTCTCGGCGAGGATCGCGTTGGCCGCGACGATGGCCTCCTGCAGGGCGAACTCGGCGTCGACGGCCGAGCCGTACTCGCCGTCGATCTCACGCAGCCGTGTGATGGCCAGAGCGGATGCGACATCGCCGCCCGCGTGACCGCCCATGCCGTCGGCAACCGCGAACAGAGACTGCCCGGCGAACCCGGAGTCCTGGTTGTTCGAGCGGATCTTGCCGACATGGGAGATGGCGGCGCTCGATGTGACGAGTGCCATGTGTTAGCGCCGCAACTCGAAGCTGGTCGCGCCGATCTTGATGGGCGTATTGAGGGGGACGTTCACCGGGGAGGTGACGCGCTTGCCGTCGAGGAAGGTTCCGTTCGTGGAGTCGAGATCCTGCAGCATCCACTCCTCGTTCCACACCATGAGCCTGGCGTGGTGAGTGGAGGTGTAGTCGTCGCGGATGACGACGCTCGAGTCGGTCGAGCGACCGATGGTGAGGGGCATGGTTCCGAGAGGAATCTCGGTGCCGCTCTTCGTGCCGGCGGTGATCACCAGGCGAGACGCGTTGCCGGTCGTGGCGCGGGGGTGAGTTCCGGCAGACGAGCCCTCGAGGGGGGTGAAGGTGGGGACCTTCGACTGGGGTACGGGCGCCTGCTGACGGGGCGGGGTGTTGGTGCTCACGGCGGCGGCCGGGGCCGCAGTCGGGAAGCCGGCCGCGCCCGCGGCCTGCGCATCCGGGAGCTTCTTGACCCGGCGACCGAAGAGGTCGCTGCGCATGGCGTAGACCACGACGAAGACGAAGATCCAGAGAAGGGCGAGGAACGCGAACTGCAGGATCAGGAGGGTGAGTTCACTCAACTGTTGTCCCTCCAGAAGCCGCCCGGATCGGGGCGCGGCCGGTCGGGGCGCGGCGGCAGCGGGCGCTGCTCGCGGAACGGCTCGGGAGCGCGGCTCTGGCGCTGCGTGCGCAGATCGGAGTACTGATCGACGCTGGCCGACTGCGCGAGAACGCGGAACACGATGCGTGTGCGGCCGATCTGGATGACCGACTCCGGCTCGAGCGGGGCCTTCGAGACGGCGACCCCGTTGAGCTGCGATCCGTTCGTGGAGCCGAGGTCTTTCACCTGGGCGCGCTTGCCGTCCCACAGGATCTCGACGTGTTTGCGCGAGGTGCCGGGGTCGTCGATGGTGATGTCGGCATCCGACCCACGACCGATGACGGTGCGCGACGAGGTGATGGGGTAGCGCTTGCCGGCGACGTCGAGCACGGGGGTCCAGGTGACCTCGCCGGCCGCGTTGGCCGACTCGATCTGCACAAGACCATCGGTGAGGCGTGCGTTCTGCACGAGCTCCATCGAGATGCCGCCGGCGAACTGGTAGCCCTGCTGCTTGGCGTGGGTCTGGATGAACTGGATGAGGTCGTCGTTGAGCGTGGGGCCGAGGGCCATCATGCGCTGGTAGTCGTTCGGGCCCACGATGACGCGGAACGAGTTGGGCACGAGGATGCGGTCGCGCGAGATGACGGCGGCCTTGGTGTCGAGCTCGCGGCGCAGGGCAGAGGTGATCTCGACCGGTGCCAGCCCCGAGCGGAAGGTCTTGGCGAATGCGCCGTTGACGGCACGCTCGAGACCTTTCTCGAAGTTGTCCAGCAGTCCCACGTGTCTCCCATTTCTTGCGCGCACGCCATAAGACGGGCGGCGACGCTCAGGTAGATGTTACTTGTGTTGCGTGCAAATCCACCTAGTACGCGTTCCGTGCCGGTATTCCGATGAATTTCGTACCTCTTAAAAGCAGCGCGCCGATGGAGTGGGCGATCCGCGTCAAACGGGTGGCGCTCGCGAGTGCCCAGCAGCGCGTATCGAGGCTCCTTTCGCCCTCGAATTCCCCCGCACTGCCCCTTCGTGCTAATCTCTCTAAGTTCGCGCGAGTGGCGGAATTGGCAGACGCGCTGGCTTCAGGTGCCAGTGCTCGAAAGGGCGTGGGGGTTCAAGTCCCCCCTCGCGCACGCGAACGCAACAGAGAGCCGGTCAGCGAGAAATCGCTGGCCGGCTCTTTTCGTCGTGTCTCGTCGAAGATCGACCTGCGCCCTGAGGGCTGCAACTAATCTGAGCGGGTGACTCTGGATACCAGCCCGCTGACCGACAGGATCGACCACCGGGCTCTGCGCGCGTTCCGTCGCACCCTTCCCTCCGCGGTGCGGCCGAAGCTGGCGAGCGTGGTGCTGCCGTTCGTCTTTCTCGCCTTTCCTGTCGTGTTCCTGGCCATGGTGCTGAAGGGTGTGGGGTTCGATCGAGTCATCGGCGACTTCAGTTCGTCGAGCGTGATGTTCCTCGTGCCGGTCATCGCCATGCCGATCATTGCCATTGCCCTTCTTGTGCGCGCCCTCAGATCGCGCAACGGTGTCCGGCAGTTCCGCATCGACGGCTTCGCTCGGGCGAACTCGTTCAGCTACGTTCCGTGGTCGAAAGGACCTCAGCTTCCCGGCATGATCTTCAGCCGTCAGGGGCAGTCGTCTGCCTACTCGACCGACGTCGTCAGCCGTGAGGGCGAGCCACCCGTGACGATCGCGAACCACACCTTGGTCGTGGGGTCGGGTAAGAACCGAACCGTGCACCGGTGGGGCTACGTGGCGATTCGTCTGACCTCGCCATTGCCCAACATCGTTCTCGACGCCCAGAAGAACAACGAGTGGGGCAGGCCCGCTCTGCCGGTCGCGCTCTCCGCGGGGCAGAGGTTGTCTCTCGAGGGAGACTTCGACCGGCACTTCGCCCTGTATTGCCCTTCAGGGTACGAAGCGGACGCGCTGTATCTCTTCACCCCCGACGTCATGGCGAAGTTCATCGACAATGCCGCCGCCTTCGATATCGAGATCGTCGACGATTATCTGTTCCTCTACGCCCAGAGAGAGTTGTCGACCCTCGATCCCGACCTGTGGAAACAGCTCCTCTCTGTGGTCGAGATCCTCTCGCAGAGGGTCCGGCAGTGGGAACGGTGGCGTGACGAGCGTCTGGATGCCGAAGTCGCAGGATGGACGGGCGGCGTCGTTCCGAACTCCGCCCGACGAGAGGGCGTTGCGCCCCAGGGGCGAAGACTCGACCGTCGGGCCGAGTGGTGGTGGGTCATCGGCGGAATTCTGGCCGTGATCGGTTTCTACAACCTCTTCAAAGACATCCTGTGACCCCGCTCGTTCGCATGGATGATCTCGACCTGCCCTTCGCGGTCTCCTGCCTGGGCGACGCCTCCGGTCCGGCCGTGATCGTCTTGCCGGGCGGCCCGTGTCGTGGCCCCGAGTACCTCGGAGACCTCGCCGGCCTGGCCGGCGATCATGCCCTGGTGGTGCTGCATCCCCGGGGTGCTCCTCACAGCGGAGGACTCTCGCGAGGGTGGTGGTCGGATGCCGATGACGTCGTCGCTCTCGTCGATGCGCTCGGCCTGGCGGATGTCGACATCGTGGCGCACTCCGCCGGAACCCGGTTGGCCCTCGCGACCGCGGCGCGCTTTCCCGAGCGGGTCCGATCTCTCGCACTCGTCACGCCTCCGGCTGCCTGGCTCACCGGTGCATCGTCAGACGTCGCATCGATCGCCGTGAATCGCGCGGAGCCCGAGGTCACCGAAGCCCTTGCTGCGCTGGAGCACGGCGATGCGAGCACTGAGACGGAGTATCGCGCGTTGTTCCTGAGGCAGGCCCCGGCCGGCTATGCGCGATGGACAGACAGAGAACGTGTCCACGCGCAGCTCGGAGCGGTGAGCCTGGCGGCGGCGACCGCCTGGTTCCGCGACATTCCGAGCGACGCGCCCGAGCGCATCCGGGCCATGCACTTGCCACCGCCGACGCTCGTCGTCGGAGGAGATCAGGATCTGCTGACCGGGGTTCAGCCCGTTCGCGACTATGCGGCGGCACTCGACGCCCGGGTGGCGTTCATCGCGGAGTGCGGTCACTATCCGTGGATCGAACAGCCCGCTGCCTTCCGGGAGCTGCTCGACACCTGGTTGGCAGAGCGGAGCCGAGCCGCTCGTGGATGAACTCGACGTCATTCGACAGGAGATCATCGACCACCCGTCGAACGCGTGGGCGTCGGAACAGGGGTGGGCGCCCCTGTTCACCGGATCCGCGCGCGCTCGCGTGCTGGTCATCGGGCAGGCGCCGGGCCGAGTCGCGCAGGAGACGGGCCTGGCCTGGAGCGATGTGAGCGGGCGGCTGCTGCGATCGTGGCTCGGCGTGACGGATGCCACGTTCTACGACCCCGAGCAGTTCGCGCTTCTGCCCATGGACTTCTACTTTCCGGGCAAGGGGCCGAGCGGTGATCTGCCGCCGCGGCCCGAGGTCGCGCCGCTGTGGCATCCGCGCATCATCGGCGCGCTCAGCGACGTGCGTCTGACCGTGCTGGTGGGCGCGTATTCGCAGCGGTACTACCTGCACGGGCAGAAGCGCCAGTCCGTGACCGAGACCGTCCGGGCGGCCGAGACGTTCCTGCCGTTTTTTCCGTTGGTTCATCCGTCGCCTCTGGCCCGCGGCTGGCGTTCCCGCAACCCGTGGTTCGAGGAGACGACGGTTCCGCTGCTCGCACAGGAGGTGCGGCAAGCGCTCGACGCCGGCTGAGGCGGCGCGCGGGCGTCAGCTCAGAAAACCCGAGGCGCGGAACGCGCGTTCATAGATGTCGAGGATCACTGTCTGTTTTCTGGCGTTGTAGTCCATGACGGCGTCGTCGTCGCGCTGGGCGGCGGCGGCGGCGCGTTTCGTATCGGCGTACAGCTTTCGGTCGCTCGCGCTGGAGCGCAACCAGTTGCGGAAGACGAGATGCTTGATCGGCTCCGGGCTGTCGGGCCCGAAGACATGGATGTTCGTGGCCGGGCCGCCGTCGGTCGGTGCGACGCGATCGTCGGAGCGTCGGCCGCCGCGGAACAAACGGTGCTCATGCCACCAGGGCTCGCGCACGGTGAGAACGAATCCCGCCTCCTGCAGTCTGCTCACGTATCCCGCCTCGTCTGCCGGGTCGGCGACCGTGACGTCGATGTCGATGACCGGCTTGGCGGGCAGGCCCTCGACGGCGGTCGATCCGACGTGATCGATGCGGATGGCCCGCAGGCCGAGCAGCTCGCTGAGTCGGTCGCCGATCTGTCGGGCTTGCGTCGGCCACACCGGGTCGTACTCGACAAGCTCGATGGTTGCGGGCATGGGCTCGACGACCCAGGGGTTGCCGGCGGCCGGTTCATCGGAGAACTCTGTGATCTGACGCGTAGAAGGCATCGGGACAAGCTATCAGGGCGACGCGGCCGAGACGGTCGGTTATTTCAGGGGATAGACCGCGTGACCGGCGTCCATGATTCCCTCGTCGACGTAGCATCCGGGCCCCGGAGCCGGGCCGAAGAGCTCTCCGTCTGGCGAGAGGGCCCAGCAGAGGCGGGTCACGTCGCCTGTGAAATCGCGAGTCCGGCCGCTCAGGGCGATCCACCCCGAGTACGCGTCCACGCTGTAGTCGTCGATGGACTCGGCGTCGGGGATGGTGACGAAGGCGTCGGAGCTCGGGTTCCACATCGCCGCCCCGGCGTCGAGGTCGACGACCACCCAGACGTCGGTCGTGCGGTAGCGCTCGGTGCTCGAGAGGTATCTGACCGTGCCTGCCGGAGGTTCCACGGTGTGTGCTCGGCCGGTCGCGACGTCGATGGCCGTGAGTTCGGCGGAGTCTCCGAGGGCCTCGCTGGTTGTGAAGACCTCTGCTCCGTTCCCTTCGACGACCCAGGATTCGTCGATGGGCGTCGACCAGAGCCGTGCGCCGTCGACGGGCGATCTGCCCAGCAGGGAGTTGTCGTTCGTCTCGAGCAGAACGTCGCCGACCATGCGTGCGCTGACAGAGCAATCCACGTCTGCGACCGTGGTGCTGCCATCGGCCACCGAGAGAAGCTCGGTCTGGCCGCCATCGTGATCGACCAGAACGTGAGATTGTTCGGGAGCCACAGAGAAGACGTTGATGGGTCCGAGATCGCATTCCATCACCGCGCGGCCGGGGCGCTGCCAGACGACCGCGCCCGTCTTCAGGTCGAGAGCGACCACCTCGGTCTCGGTATCCGAGACGAAATGTGAGACGACGAGGATGTCACCGTCGCTGGCGACTCCTTGCCCGGAGATCGGTGAGCGCCAGAGTTCGTCTCCGGTCGACGTCTCGAGCGCGACGGTCTCGTCGGAGGTGCCCAGAACAACGATGTCGGAGTGGACGAGCATCGGGTCGGCACTCCTGTCGTCGAGACTCCACGCCACGTCTCCGGTCTGCGCGTCGTATGCGATGTTGCCTGAGACGAGGAGGTCGCCCGTGCGTGCAGACAACCCGGATACCCCTTCGAAGACCCGGCGATCCCAGTGCGGCAGGGTGTTCGATGAGATGCCGGTCAGGGCGACCACGCCACCGGTCACGACGAGGGCGCCCACGGCAACGCCGGCGATCACCTTCCACACCACTCGGCGCATCGCCACAGCGATGAGAATCGCGCATCCGATAGCCAGCGCCGCAACGCCCAGCCCGTAGGGGATGTGCCGCCACTGCCAGATGATCGTGGCAGCGATCAGCAATGCACCCAGAAGCGCGACGACGACGCCCAAGGCATAGCCGCGGCGACGCGGTCGTTGTGGCGACACAGCTGGTCCTCTCAGCAGTCGGTGTCGGTTACGGGAACCGACAACTCGATGAGCGTGTACGTCTTGTCGGAGATGTCCAGCGTGGCCCCACTGTCGTCGCGAGATGCAACTCCGGTCCAGCCGCCCTCGAGCTTCTGTTCCGACACGGAATCGAGATCGTGGTTTGTGATCACGGGATCGATCACATCTGCCACCGCGTCCCATCCGCCTGCCGCCTCCCGTAGCGACGGTTCGCCTCGCTGCGTTCCCACCACGAAGGTGCACCGGTCACCATCGGCCACGACGCGGGTCTCGTCGTCGTCGCTCCATGCGACGTCAGGGTATTTCTGCTCGAGTGCCGCCACGACGTCGTCCATCACCGGTTCGTAGCGTTCAGCGGCGGCCTCGGAATCCATACTGGGGGAGGGGTCGGATACCGCGCATCCCGACAGGGCGACCAGGGCGGCGGTCACAACGAGCGCGGCTGTGAGTCGGGGCACGGGAGTCATGCAGCCAGCGTACTCAGGGCGAGGATGTCGGCGGATGGGGAGATCTACCCATCGACCGTTTTGTACGACTCGTTACGCTCGCTCCAGACGCCATGGCACGGTCCCGGGCGTCACCGTGGCGCTCGACGCCATCGACCCGGGCGCCGACAGTCGGGGGCGGCCGACGGTGACCATCACGGTTTCTCGGAAGCCGAACGACTAGTCGACCGCTCAGACGATCTCGCGTCGGATCGAGACGAGGGCCGATTGCAGCTCGAGGTCGGTCGCAGCGCCGTAGCCGAACACGATCCCCTCGCGGCCGGCAGCGGTCTGCCCGAAGTAGTGCCTGGCAAGCTCGGTCACGGCGACGCCGCGGCGCGACAGGCGCTCAGCCAGATCTGCGTTCCCGGTGCCCGCGGGCGACGAGAGCACCGCGTGTAGTCCGCCGTCGAGGGCGCTGAGCATGAACGACGACCCGACGTCGCCGTCGAGCGCATCCACGACCAGGGCCCGCTTGTGCGCGTAGGCGCGGCGGGTGCGGGCGAGGTGTCGACTGAGTCCGCCACTGTCGAGGTAGTGCGCCAGCGCCTGCTGCGGGATGCCCGACACGGTCTCGCCGACGTCGACCCGGGCATCCAGAATCGCGGCACGCAGCGCCGGGTCGCGCACCACCACGTAGCCGCAGCGCAGCCACGGGGTGATGACCTTCGAGTAGCTGCCGACGTGGACGACCAATCCGGAGTCGTCGAGCGACGCGATCGACGGCAGCGCTCGCCCGAGGTGGCGGAATTCGCTGTCGTAGTCGTCTTCGATGATGATCGAGCCTGTTCGCGCAGCCCACCCGAGCAGCTGAAGCCGGCGCCCCACGTCGAGGCTTCCTCCCAGCGGATACTGGTGGCTGGGCGTGACCAGCAGTGCGGTCAGTCGCTCACTCTGCACGGCGTCGAGGTCGACCCCGCCGTCGATGACGTCGATGGGCACGAGTTCGGCGCCGAACCGTGCGAGCACCGTGCGACTGCCGACGTGGCCCGGGTTCTCGCATCCGACCCGCAGGTGGCGGCCGTGCCGGGCCGCGAGCCCGAGCGCGACCAGCGCGAGACCCTCTCGTGCGCCCGAGGTGACGATGACGTCGTCGGGGTCGCACGCGAGACCACGAGCATGAAACAGGTGCCGCGCGATCTGCTCGCGCAGGGCGGGCAGCCCCGCTGCGGGCGGGTAGACGGCGGGCACCTCGCCCGGGGTCGCTCGGCGCCAGGCCGCTGCCCAGTCGCCGCGCGTGATCGACGCGGTCGAGGGGATGCCAGGGCGCAGCTCGATGGGTGGGCTCGAGGGGGCGGTCGGTGCGGGATCGCCGGCGTTCATCCGTATCTCCGTGACGACATTCTCAGCGTGCGGCGCTCGCGGAGGCACGCGTGTGGAGACGAAGGTGCCCGAACCCTGAACGGTCTCGAGGTATCCCTCTCCCGACAGCTCGTCGTAGATGCGCACGACGGTTCCACGCGCGATTCCGACGGCGGATGCGACGGCGCGGCTCGACGGCACCGCGTCACCCGGTCGCATCCGGCCGCCGAGGATCGCCGCGCGGAGCCCCGCCGCGAGTCTGTCGCGCGGGCTGTCGGCACCCTCTGGCGCGATCATCTCGACGATATCGACTGCGCGCGCGTGCCTCATTGACTCCCCAACTGGTCTATGCGAGTTCGCCAATAGTGGCATACCCGATGATCCACTGCTGCGCCCAGAATCGGAGGCATGACACTGACGATCGCCCCCACCACCCTCACCGGAACCCACGTCGTTCTCGAGCCACTCAGCCACGACCACCACGACGGGCTCGTGCATGCCGTGCGAGACGGCGAGCTCTGGAAGCTCTTCTACACGACGGTGCCATCACCCGAGGGCATGCGCGCCGAGATCGACCGGCGGCTGCGGCTGCAAGAAGAAGGGTCGATGCTGCCCTTCACGACCCGCGTGCGCGATGCCCAGACCGGCGAGCCCGGTCGCATCATCGGCATGACGACCTACATGGACATCGACCACACCACGCCTCGACTCGAGATCGGCTACACCTGGAACGCGGCCTCGGCTCAGGGAACGGGAACCAATCCCGATTCGAAACTGCTGCTGCTCGGGCACGCCTTCGAGACCCTCGGATGCGTGGCCGTCGAGTTCCGCACCAATTGGATGAACCAGCAGTCGCGCGAGGCGATCGCCAGACTCGGCGCGAAGCAAGACGGAGTGCTGCGCAGCCATACCCGCATGGCGGATGGAACGCTGCGCGATACCGTCGTGTTCTCGATCGTCGAAAGCGAGTGGCCGTCGGTGCGCGCGGGGCTGCGGCGCCGCGTCGAGAAGGTTCGAGGCTGACCGAGCCGGCCCATCGCATCCGGTGATGGGCCGACCGGGGTCAGACGATCAGGCGGCGACGGTCTCGTCGGCGTCAGTGGGCACGACGGGAGCGTGCAGCGGCTCGAGAGCCTTCGACCAGGCCACGAGCTGGTCGAGCATCGTGTCGACCTGCGGAAGCAGGTAGTCGTTGGGCGTGAAGACGGAGTAGTTCTCGAACTCGGTCACGAGCGAGATGGCGACCTGGGCGCGAACCGTCGCCAGCTGCAGCTCGGATGCGACGAGTCGCAGGTGCTCGACCGCGCGGGCTCCACCGACCGAACCGTAGCTCACGAAGGCCGCGGCCTTGTTGTTCCATTCGTTGTAGAGGTAGTCGAGGGCGTTCTTGAGTACGCCCGAGGTGGAGTGGTTGTATTCGGGGGTCACGAACACGTAGCCGTCGAACTGGGCGATCTTCGCCGACCAGGCCTTCGTGTGCTCGTTCTGGTAGTTACCCCACGCGGGCGAGCCGGGCTCGTCGAAGTGGGGGAGCGGGAAGTCGGCCAGGTCGACGAGCTCGAAGGTCGCGTCGTCGCGCTTCACGGCGATGTCACGAACCCACTTGGCGACGGCCTCTCCGTTGCGTCCGGGGCGCGTGCTGCCGAGAATGATTGCGATTGTGGTCATCTGGATTTCTCTCCTTAGGAACTTTTCGTGCGTAACGCACGTTGTCAGTCATACGAAGAGGTCGGAGGCGCGATTTAGTCCCGTCGCCGGCCACGCACTTTGGAGTGCGTCACGCACACGAAGGGAAGTCACGCGTTATGACGGCACTGTCGATAACGGCCGCTGCAGAATCGGTCGAGGGGCTCAACAAGGCGTGCGAGGTTCCGTCCACTCGAGACCTCGTGCGCGACATCTTCACCATGACGGGGGATCGCTGGTCGATGCCTGTCATCCGAGCCCTCGACGAAGGCCCGGTGCGCTTCACGGCTTTGATGCAGGCCGTCGAGGGCATCTCGCACCGGATGCTCACCCGCACGCTTCGCTCGCTGCAGAGGGACGGCCTGGTCGGTCGCACCAGCTACCCCGAATCGCCACCGCGGGTCGAGTACGAGCTCACCGAGTTGGGCCAGACGCTGAGCGAACCCGTGCGGGCCTTCATCGCGTGGACGCAGCTGCACCAGGCCGAGATAGAGGAGAGCCGACAGCAGTTCGACGGAGTGAGGTAGTCGCCAGCGCGCTTTCCGCGAATTCTCAGCGCACACTCATACGGTGGAGGCACTCAACCGGAAGGAACGACACCATGGGTTTTCTCGAGAACGCCAAAGATGCTGCAGAGGCCACCGGTAAGAAGATCGGCGAGGCCGTCGACGATGCCAAAGAACGCCTCAGCGACAAGGCCGACGAGGTTCGAGCCGACGCCGAGGTCAAGCGGGCAGAGGGCGACGTGAAGCGCGCCGAAGCGGAGCGCGACGCCACCGAAGCCAAGAACGAGTACAAAGAAAAGCTGCGCGACTAGTAGCGACAGAACGAACGAGGGCCCCGGGTGACGAACCCGGGGCCTTCGTCGTGAAGAGGAGTCGTTCCCTGAGCTTGTCGAAGGGCGGCTGGTCGACCAGCGCGGTGTGCGGGGGCTCCCTTCGACAGGCTCAGGGAACGGGTGCTGGCGTATCGAAATCCGCCACGGTGGCCTCGATACGGCCGCAGGCGGCCTACTCGACCAGCGGAACGGGAGGAGATGAGCACATCCGACGCAAATACTGCGTCGGTTTGGCGTATTTCCTCCCGTTCGCCAGGTTGGGCGGAGATTTCCGCTACCGGACGCCTACGCGTGGCGGTACGCAGGAATCTCCGCCCGGGTGGTCGCTCAGGGAACGGGGGCTCCCTTCGACAGGCTCAGGGAACAGCCGCAGCCGTATCGACATCGTATGGATGCGCGAGGCACCCGTTAGGAATCCGTTAGGGCGCGGGATGCCGCCCGAAAGCAGGTATCTACTCGGATGAGCGACCCCGGCCGGGGCGCGTCACGTCACATCATCCGATGGAGTTTTCCGTGCTCGACCTCGTCTACGTTCTCGGCATCTTCGCCGCGTTCGCGCTCGTCGGCGTCATCGCCTGGGGGGTGTCGAAGCTGTGATCGTCTTCGACACGCTCGCGGCGGTGCTCGCCGTCTCGGCCCTCGCGTATCTCGTCTACGCCCTCGTGAAGCCGGAGAAGTTCTAGATGGACTCCTCACTTCTCGCAATCCTGCAGGTCGGCGCCCTTGCGCTTGTTCTCGTCGCCATCCACCGGCCGCTCGGCGACTACATGGCCCGCATCTACTCGTCGACGAAAGATCTGCGTGTCGAGCGCGGCTTCTACCGCCTCATCGGCGTGGATGCCCGTGCCGAGCAGAGTTGGATGGCGTACCTCCGCAGCGTGCTCGCGTTCTCGCTCATCGGCGTGCTGCTGGTCTACGCCCTCCAGCGCGCTCAGGCGGTGCTCCCGTACTCCCTCGGCTTGCCGGCCGTTCCCGAGGGGCTGTCGTTCAACACGGCGGTCTCGTTCGTCACGAACACCAACTGGCAGAGCTACTCGCCCGAGGCGACCATGGGCTACACGGTGCAGCTCGCCGGCCTCGCCGTGCAGAACTTCGTCTCTGCCGCGGTCGGAATCGCCGTGGCCATCGCCCTCGTGCGCGGCCTCCGCCGCACACGCCAGGGCACCCTCGGCAACTTCTGGGTCGACCTCACCCGCGGCACCTTGCGCCTGCTCCTGCCGCTTGCGGCACTCGTCGCGATCGTCCTGATCGCGGGAGGCGTCATCCAGAACTTCGCCGGCTTCACCGACGTGACCACGCTGTCAGGCGGAACCCAGAGCATCCCGGGCGGCCCCGTCGCCAGCCAGGAGGCCATCAAGATGCTCGGCACCAACGGTGGCGGCTTCTTCAATGCCAACTCGTCGCACCCGTTCGAGAACCCGACCGGGTTCACGAACCTCGTGCAGATCGTGCTGATGCTCGCCATCCCCTTCAGCCTGCCCCGCACCTTCGGCGCGATGGTGGGAGACAAACGCCAGGGCTACGCGATCCTCGCGGCCATGGCGGCCATCTTCGTGGTGTCGCTCACGGCGCTGACCCTGTTCGAGCTGGGCGGCGCGGGCACGGCTCCACAACTGGCCGGTGCGGCGATGGAGGGCAAGGAGACCCGCTTCGGCATCGCGGCCTCGACGCTCTTCGGCTCGACCTCGACGCTCACGTCGACCGGTGCGGTCAACTCCATGCACGACTCGTTCACCTCGCTGGGCGGCATGATGCCCATGATCAACATGATGCTCGGCGAGGTCGCGCCGGGAGGCGTGGGCTCGGGCCTCTACGGAATGCTGATCCTCGCCGTGATCGCGGTCTTCATCGCCGGCCTGCTGGTCGGACGCACGCCCGAGTACCTGGGCAAGAAGCTCGGCCCGCGGGAGATCAAGCTCGCGAGCCTCTACATCCTCGTGACTCCCACGCTGGTGCTCGCCGGAACGGCTCTGAGCTTCGCGATTCCGGCGATCAGGGCGGATGTCGAGGGCACGTCGATCCTGAACCCCGGGCTCCACGGCCTCAGCGAGGTGCTCTACGCGTTCACCTCGGCCGCCAACAACAACGGATCCGCGTTCGCTGGTCTCACGGCGAACACCCCCTGGTTCAACACCGCTCTCGGTGTGGCCATGCTGTTCGGCCGGTTCATTCCGATCGTGCTGGTGCTGGCGCTCGCGGGCTCGCTCGCCGCGCAGCCGAAGATCCCCTCGACCGCGGGCACCCTGCCCACGCATCGTCCGCAGTTCGTGGGCCTGCTCGTGGGCGTCACGATCATCGTGTCGGCCCTCACCTATTTCCCCGTTCTCGCGCTCGCTCCACTCGCTGAAGGGCTGTAACCGCAGCTATGTCCATGCTCACCGCAACAGTCATCCCCGCTCTGCCGGGGGCCCTGCGCAAGCTCGATCCACGCCAGATGTGGCACAACCCCGTGATGTTCGTCGTCGAAGTCGGCGCCGTGCTCACGACCCTGCTGGCCGTCGCCGAGCCTTTTCTCGGCGGGCCGGCCTCATCCGGCGGCTCACCCGTGCCGGCCACGTTCACCGCGGGGATCGCGGTGTGGCTCTGGCTCACCGTGGTCTTCGCGAACCTGGCCGAATCCATCGCCGAGGGCCGTGGAAAGGCCCAGGCCGACAGCCTGCGCCAGACCCGCACCTCGACGACCGCGAATGTGATCGCGTCGTACGACGCCGAATCGGATGCCGGTGGCCTGCGCGCCGAGACACGTCCGGTCTCGAGCGCCGAGCTCACGCTCGGAGACCACGTCGTGGTGACCGCGGGCGAGTTGATCCCGGGCGATGGTGACATCGTGTGGGGCATCGCCTCGGTCGACGAATCGGCGATCACGGGTGAATCCGCTCCCGTCGTGCGGGAATCCGGCGGCGATCGCAGCGCCGTGACCGGCGGCACCCGCGTGCTGTCGGACCGCATCGTCGTGCGCATCACGTCGAAGCCCGGCGAGACCTTCGTCGACCGCATGATCGCGCTCGTCGAGGGCGCCTCGCGGCAGAAGACGCCGAACGAGATCGCCCTGAACATCCTGCTCGCCAGCCTCTCGGTCATCTTCGTGGTCGTGGTGCTGACGCTCAACCCGATCGCCGGATACTCCGCGGCCTCGGTGAGCGTGCCCGTGCTGGTGGCGCTGCTCGTCTGCCTGATTCCGACCACCATCGGTGCGCTGCTCTCGGCCATCGGCATCGCCGGCATGGACCGCCTGGTGCAGCACAACGTGCTCGCCATGTCGGGCCGTGCGGTCGAGGCCGCGGGCGACGTGACCACGCTGCTCATGGACAAGACCGGAACCATCACCTACGGAAACCGCCAGGCCGCCGAGTTCTCGGCGCTCGACGGTGTCGCGCCGCTCGAGCTCATCGAGGCCGCCGCCAGCTCGTCGCTCGCCGACCCCACCCCCGAGGGCAAGTCGATCGTGGTGCTCGCCGAGACGAAGGGCTTCGTGACGCCCGACGATATCGACGGGGTGATCGTGCCGTTCACGGCGCAGACCCGTATGTCGGGGCTGGATCTTCCCGACGGATGCCAGATCCGAAAGGGCGCGGGCTCCGCCGTGCTCGCGTGGGTCGAGGAGTCGGGCAGGGCGGCCTCGTCGACCATCGCCCAGCTCGACGAACAGGTACAGCGCATCTCGAACGCGGGTGGCACGCCCCTGGTGGTCGCCGTGAAGGCGCCGCCCGTCGGAAAGCAGCCGGGCGAAGCCCGCATCCTGGGTGTCGTCTATCTCAAGGACATCGTGAAGGAGGGCATCGCCGAGCGGTTCGCCGAGCTGCGGGCCATGGGAATCCGCACCGTGATGGTGACGGGAGACAACCCGCTCACCGCGAAGGCCATCGCGGCCGAGGCCGGGGTCGACGACTTTCTCGCCGAGGCCACGCCCGAGCAGAAGCTCGAGCTGATCAAGCGCGAGCAGGAGGGCGGCAACCTCGTCGCCATGACCGGCGACGGCACCAACGACGCGCCGGCACTGGCCCAGGCCGACGTGGGAGTCGCGATGAACACGGGCACCTCGGCCGCGAAGGAGGCCGGCAACATGGTCGACCTCGACAGCGATCCGACCAAGCTCATCGACATCGTGCGCATCGGCAAGCAGCTGCTCATCACCCGCGGCGCGCTCACCACGTTCTCGATAGCGAACGACGTGGCCAAGTACTTCGCCATCATCCCGGCGATGTTCGCGGGTGTGTTCCCCGGGCTCGCGGTGCTCAACATCATGCAGCTGCACTCGCCGGCCTCGGCCATTCTCTCGGCGATCATCTTCAACGCGATCATCATCGTGGTGCTCGTGCCGCTGGCCCTGCGCGGCGTGAAGTACCGCGCACTCTCGGCCTCGCGCATCCTCGGCCGCAATCTGCTGATCTACGGACTCGGTGGAGTCGTGGCGCCCTTCATCGGCATCAAGCTGATCGACCTCGTCGTCACCCTGATCCCCGGTTTCTAGGTCTCGATACGGCCGCAGGCGGCCTACTCGACCAGCGCATTCATACAAGAAAGAAGCACGAAAATGAGTACACGTTCACGCAGCGGCCGCCAGTACTGGGTCGCCCTGCGGGCGATGGTGGTCTTCACCGTCGTTCTCGGCATCGGCTACACGGCTGTCGTCACCGGCATCGGGCAACTTGCCCTCCCGGCCCAGGCCGGCGGCCAGCCGGTGTCGGATGCCGACGGCCAGGTCGTCGGCTCGGCCCTCATCGGGCAGTCGTTCACCGACGCCGACGGCAACGCTCTTCCCCAGTGGTTCCAGTCGCGTCCGTCGGCCGCGGGCAGCGGATACGACGGAACCGCCTCGAGCGGCAGCAACCTCGGCCCTGAGAACGCCGACCTCATCGCGGCGATCGGTGAACGTCGAGCGGCCGTGGCTAAACTCGAAGGCGTGTCGGAGTCCGAGGTTCCCGCTGACGCCGTCACCGCGTCGGCATCCGGTCTCGACCCTCAGATCAGCCCGGAGTACGCGCGACTTCAGGTCGCCCGCGTGGCGGAGGCTCGTGATCTGCCCGAGGCGAAGGTCTCTGCTCTCGTCGACTCGTTCGTCGAGGGTCGCGATCTCGGAATCCTCGGAGACCCGACGGTCAATGTGCTCGAGTTGAACCTCGCGCTCGCGTCGATGGCCGGCTGATCATGGGGCGCGGCCGCCTGCGTGTGCTGCTCGGTGCCGCGCCCGGCGTCGGCAAGACGTACACGATGCTCGAGGAGGGCACCCGACTCGCCGCCGAGGGCCGCGACGTGGTCGTGGCGGTCGTCGAGACCCACGGGCGATCGGCCACCGCGCGCATGCTCGGCGGCCTCGAGGTCGTGCCGCGCCTGGCCGTGACGCATCGCGGGGTGACGCTCAGCGAGATGGATCTCGACGCCGTGCTCGAGCGGCATCCGAATGTGGCGCTCGTCGACGAGCTCGCGCACAGCAATGCGCCGGGGTCGCGCCACGAGAAGCGCTGGCAAGACGTCGCGACCCTGCTGGATGCCGGCATCGACGTGATGACGACCGTCAACATCCAGCACATCGAGTCGCTCACCGACGTGGTCGAGCAGATCACGGGAGCGCGCCAGCAGGAGACGGTGCCCGATTGGGTCGTGCGCTCGGCCGAGCAGCTCGAGGTCGTCGACCTGGCCCCCCAGGCACTGCGCGACCGCCTCGCCGATGGACGCGTGTACCCCGCAGCGCGCATCGATGCCGCCCTCTCGAACTATTTCCGACTCGGCAACCTCACGGCGCTGCGCGAGCTCGCCCTGCTCTGGCTGGCCGACGAGGTCGACTCGGCGCTCAAGTCGTATCGGGCCGACCACGGAATCGCGAGCAAGTGGGAGGCCCGGGAGCGCGTGGTCGTTGCTCTGACCGGAGGCCCTGAGGGCGAGACCCTGCTGAAGCGAGGCGCCCGGATCGCCGCCCGGTCGGCCGGCGGCACCCTCGTCGCCGTGCACGTGACGAGCCAAGACGGTCTGCGCGCGGCTCACCCCGGGGCGCTGGCCGCGCAGCGCTCGCTCGTCGAATCGCTGGGCGGGACATTCCACCAGGTGGTCGGCGACGACATTCCCGCGGCTCTCGTCGACTACGCCCGTGGAGTGAACGCGACCCAGCTCGTGATCGGAGTGAGCCGCCGAACCCGCCTCAGCGCAGCCCTCTCCGGCCCGGGTATCGGGGCGACCGTGATCCGCGCATCCGGTGACATCGACGTTCACATCGTGACGCACGCGGCCGCGGGGGGAAAGCTGCGTCTTCCCCGGTTCAGCGGATCGTTGACCGCGCGTCGCCGGATTCTGGGATTCGTGCTCGCCCTCGGAGGAGGGCCGCTGGTGACCTGGCTGCTCGTCACGCTGAGGTCCGACGAGTCGATCACCTCGGACGTGCTGACGTTCCAGCTGGTGGTGGTTCTGGTGGCGCTGGTCGGCGGAATCTGGCCGGCGCTGTTCGCCGCTCTGCTCTCTGGACTCACGCTCGACTTCTTCTTCGTCTCTCCGCTCTACACGGTCTCGGTCGGCGAACCCCTGCACCTGTTGGCGTTGGCGCTGTACGTCGTGAACGCCGTGCTGGTCAGCGTGGTCGTCGACACCGCGGCCCGGCGCTCGCGGCAGGCGAGGCGCGCGGCGGCGGAGTCGGAGCTCCTCGCGAGCATCGCCGGCAGCGTCCTGCGGGGGCAGGATGCTCTGCAGGCGCTCGTGGACCGAACACGCGAAGCCTTCAGGCTCAACGAGGTGCGGCTGAAGGCATTGGACGGCAGCATCCTGGCTTCGTCGTCGCTGTCGGAGTTCGAGGCGGAGGCTGGAGCCGGGACTGAGACCGTGTCGCGTGCAGCGTCGACGATCGCGGTCGGCGACCGCGCCACGCTGGAGCTCTGTGGTCCTGACCTCGCCGCATCCGAGCGCCGGCTGCTTGGAGTCATCGCGGCCCAGATGGATCAGGCGCTCGAACACAGGGATCTGGCGGCGACCGCGAGCGAGGTCGGTCCTCTCGCCGTTGCCGATCGCATGCGCAGTGCTCTGCTCGCGGCGGTCGGTCACGATCTGCGCCGCCCTCTGACCGCGGCGACCGCCGCCGTGAGCGGGCTCCGGTCGACCGAGGTGGAACTCAGTTCGCATGACCGCACCGAGTTGCTCGATACGGCCCAGGAGAGTCTCGACTCCCTTGCCGACCTCGTGACCGATCTGCTCGACGTCAGCCGCGTCGAGGCGGGTGTGCTGGCTGTGTCGATGCACGCGATCGATGTCGAAGACGTGATCGTTCCCGCGCTCGACGAACTGGAGCTCGGTCCCGATCGCGTGGAGCTCGCCCTCGATGGCGACGAGCGTCCGCCGGTGTTGGCCGACGAGGTTCTGCTGCAGCGGGTTCTCGTGAACCTGTTGTCGAATGCGGTGAGGTTCTCGCCCGAGGGGGCGAAGGTGCGGCTCTCTGCCAGCGCGTTCCGCGGCCGGGTCGAACTGCGCGTCGTCGACAGCGGTCCGGGTGTTCCCGGCGAACGGCGAGACGAGATCTTCGTGCCGTTCCAGCGTCTCGGCGACACCGACAATTCCACCGGTCTCGGGCTGGGGCTCGCCCTCTCGAAGGGTTTCGTCGAGGGCATGGGCGGAACGATCGAGGCCGAAGACACGCCCGGCGGTGGCCTGACCATGGTGGTCTCTCTTCCCGCAGTCCAGCCAGCAGCCGAGGAGAAGCCATGAAGATTCTGATCGCCGACGACGATCCGCAGATCCTGCGTGCCCTATCGGTGACTCTCCGTGCCCGCGGATACGACGTCGTGACGTCGCGCGACGGGGCCGAGGCCCTCAACGCGGCTATCGATCAGCACCCCGATCTGGTCATGCTCGATCTGGGTATGCCGAAGCTCGATGGCATCGAGGTGATCGAAGGGATCCGCGGCTGGTCGCAGGTGCCTATTCTCGTCGTGTCGGGGCGCACCGACGGGGCCGAGAAGGTGCTCGCGCTCGACGCCGGCGCCGACGACTACGTCACCAAGCCGTTCGCGATCGACGAACTGTTGGCGCGCATCCGAGCCTTGACCCGGCGGGTGCCGACGGCGGGCGACGAGGCGCTCGTGACGTTCGGCGACGTCACGATCGACCTCTCGGCGAAGCAGGTCACGAGACGAACGGATGCCGGTGGCGACGAGAGCGTTCGGCTCACGCCGACCGAGTGGATCATTCTCGAGACCCTGGTGCGGAGCCCCGGAAGGCTCGTGACGCGAGCAGCCCTGCTGACCGCCGTCTGGGGCCCGAACCACACCAACGACTCCGGATATCTGCGCGTCTATCTCGCGCAGTTGCGCAAGAAGCTCGAACAGGAGCCCGCGAGGCCGCGCCACCTGCTGACCGAGGCCGGCATGGGATACCGCTTCGTGTTGTGAGCCGAGCGCCGTCGGCTCGGTGAGCCCGAGGCCTAGTTGGCGATGCTCGAGGTCAGGACGCCGGCATTCGTGAGCGCCGTGCCGACAGCGTGAGATGTCGCCTCGAACGCCGTCGCGGTCTTCGACGCACCGATCGCGCCGCCCTTCAGTGCGCCGACCGCGAGGTCGCGCGCGAGGCGAGCGACGAGCTGGCCGCGCTCGTCGACGAAGAACTGCGTGTCGAAGGCCATGTGAAGCTTCTTGCCCGCGAGTCCTCCCCAGAGAACGGTGGCGGCGGTGCTGCCGCGCACGGCGTGGAATCCGCCGTCGGTGTTCATGGTGATCGTGAAGCCCTCGGCGGTGAGCGCGTCGCCGATGATGGTCTTCGCAGCGTTGTGATCGCCGGAGATGAAGAAGTCGTAACTGGATGCCATGCACTGACAATAGCGGCACGACGAGTCCGATCCAGCGATGCCCTGGCGGTAAAGTCGAGTGTCTCCACTCCGCGGAGAATGGAAGCAGCGATGGACGTGAGCGATCAGCCCGGCAAGACCGGTATCCGTCTCGTCGCATCCCTCGCCGGGGTGTCGCACATGACCGTGTCACGGGTGCTCAACGGCCACACGAATATACGGCCGGCCACCCGCCAGCGGGTGCTCGATGTGATCAGCGAGCTCAACTTCACCCCGAGCACGGCCGCGCGGGCGCTGGCCACTCACCGCTCGAGGCAGATCGGCGTGGTCGTGGAGAGCGCGGTCGAGTACGGCCCGATGAGCACCATTCGTGCCATCGAGGAGGCAGCCCGAGACATGGGCTACACGCTGACGACGGCGACGAGCCATCGCGGCAAGTTGACGCCGACTCAGTCCGTGGAACATCTGCTGGCACAGGGAGTGGACGCTCTCTGCATGATCGCCCCGCGCACATCGTCGCTGGTCGCTCTGCGGCAGATGGCCATCGCCGTGCCGGTTCTCGTGATCAAATCGACCGCAGACCGTACCTTTCTCACGGCCGGGGTGGACCAGGTTCTGGGTACGAATCTCCTGGTCGACCACCTCGCCGAGCTCGGGCACCGCGACATCCTGCACATCTCGGGTCCGCTCGACTGGTCTGATGCTCAGTCGCGGTTGCGAGCGTTCCATGCTCGCATTCGCGCTCTGGGCCTGCCGAAACGGCCTCACGTGGTGGGGGACTGGACGGCGGATACGGGGTACGAGTTCGCCCGTGCCCTCACCGGCATGCCCGACTACACGGCGATCTTCGCCGCGAACGACGACATGGCGCTCGGCGTCATGCACGGTTTGCACGACCGCGGCATCGCTGTGCCGCATGATGTCAGCGTGGTCGGGTTCGACGATCTACCCACCTCACGGCACCTGCGCCCGCCACTCACCACCGTCGAGCAGGACTTCACGGCGCTCGGCGTGAAGGCGCTGGAGCTTCTGCATTCGGCACTGGAGTCCGAGGTGTCGGCCAGGCATGTGAAAATCCCCAGTCGCCTCGTGGTGCGCGAGTCGACCGCGCCGCCGCGCTCTGCCGCGCTGTAGCGCGGGCCGATCGACTTGATCGACACGCGCTTCTGGGTGCCGCGCTTGTGAGCGCTAACAAAAGTTTCTGTGATTTGCTTGACCGTCTTCGAGTGTTCCCGGTAACATCCTGACGAAGGCCACCCCCGCTCGGGGGTAACGCCTGGTTCCTGGTTCGCGCTCTGCGACAGATCCGTCTCGCCACAGCAAAGGAGCTGGAATGAGATCGTCATTCTCGATGTCGTCGCTCGTCGTGACGCCTAGGCCCGGCGCGGTTATTGTTACCGCTCTCATCGCCATCGCCATGGTGGCAGTCAGCCTGGTGGAGTCGCCGATGAGCGCGCGGGCAGACGATGGATGGAATCCCCCCGGTTCCTTCACGTCGACAGACAAGGGCGACGGCACGTACTCGGTGCCCCTGTTCAACGCGGATGTTCCCGATGTCAGCGTCGAGATGGTGCCGGCAGCAGAGAACGACGAGGGCCGTGACCTGTACTACATGATCAGTACAACGATGCACCTGAGCCCGGGGGCTCCGATCATGAAGTCGTACGATCTCGTCAACTGGGAGACGGTGAACTATGTCTTCGACCGCGCCAGCATCGGAGACTCATTCTCGTTGCGTAACGGCCAGACGTCGTACGGCCAGGGCCAGTGGGCCTCGTCGCTGCGCTACCACGAGGGTCGGTTCTACGTGGCGTTCAATACCAACAACCTGGGCGGGTCGTACATCTACTCGACCGACGACATCGACAGCGGGTCGTGGGGCAAGGTCGCGCTGGGCCGGGCCTTTCACGACCCGTCACTCTTCTTCGACGAGAACGACGGAGGCACCCCCTACATCTTCTATGGCTCGGGTTCGACGAGCGCGGTGAAGCTGAATAGCGACCTCACCGAGGTCGTCGCGGAGTACTCCGACATCCTCCGTCCCGCCGATTACCCGGGTTCGAGCTATCTCGGCGGGCTCTTCGAGGGCGCTCAGGTGCAGTACATCGATGGCTACTACTACGTGGTCATCATCACCTGGCCGCCCGGGCAGGGCCGCCAGGTCGTGCTGTTCCGTTCCGAGGATCTACTCGGCCGCTACGCCACCGCAGATGGGAGCAATCCTTACGAAGCGCGTGGCGTGCTGAATTCCAACGGCTTCGCTCAGGGCAGTCTCGTTCCCATCAACCGAGCCGACGGCACCACCGACTGGCACGGCATGTTCTTTCGCGACACCTTCCCGACGGGGCGTGTGCCGGCGCTCATTCCCGCTACCTGGAGCGATGGTTGGCCTACCTTCGGCGACAACGGCTCCGTTCCGGTGAACGGCCTCTTCGAGAAGCCCATCCGGCTGACGCCTGAAGAGGAGCTTTTCGAGCGGCAGAAGAGCCTCGTGGTGTCGGATGACTTCGACAACGACGCGCCAGATCGCGCCTACCAGCACGAAGATTGGACCATTCCCGCCGGGCCGACCTTCGACGAGTCCCTGCTCGGTGTCGAACTCATGCAGAACCCCGGCTTCGAATCCGCCGAGGTCACGCCCTGGGGCAGCCAGTATGGCGCCGTCGTGGCGACCAGCACAGACGCAGCATCCGGCGCATCCGCTCTTTCGGTGACCAACCGCACGCTGAACGGGTCGGGGCCCAACCAGGTGCTCACGAATACCCTGCAGCGGGGCATCACCTACATCGTCTCGGCAAAGGTGAAGTACTCCGGCGCCCCCTCGAACATCCAGTTCAACCTCACGGCCGACTGGGGCTCCGGGGTGCAGACGATGGTGTCGAAGTCGGTTCCGGTCGGCGAATGGACCGAGGTGGTGGGCACCTACACGATGCCGCAGACAGCCAACGTCGCCTCGGTGAAGTTCGCCATCGAGACACCGTGGGCCCAGCCCCAGCCCGCCTCCTCCTCGGTCAGCTACCTCGTCGACGACGTCTCGATCGTCGGTCAGCAGGTGACGGTGGAGCAGCCGAGTGCCGAAGAGATCGAGCCCAACGGCTCGCGCCTCGACCTGCCGTGGGAATGGAACCACGCCCCGGACAACCGATACTGGTCGCTTACCGACCGCGACGGTTGGCTACGGCTGACCGCGGGCAAGGTCGTCACCGGCGGCTACACGCACTCCAAGCTCGCCGACAAGGCCGAGCTCGCGTGGTTCGAAGAGGCTCGCAACACCCTGTCGCAGCGCACCTTCGGCCCGCGCCAGTCGGTGGAGACGAGTCTCGACATCGCCGAGATGCACGACGGTGACGTCGCGGGTCTCGCGGCCTACAACCGAGGGTTCTCGTACGTCGCCGTGAAGCGTGTCGACGGGGTCAACACCGTGGGTGTGGTCAACCGGGTGCAGCCCTTCACCGCCTCCGTCGACCAGGCTGCCGTCGAAGCATTCGTGCCGGGAAGCTCGGTGGTCCTCGGCGATAACACGGTCGTGCACCTCAAGTCCGATCTCGACTTGACGACGAACGGCCAGCTGTGGACGACGTTCTACTACAGCCTCGACGGACGCGAGTGGAATGCCCTAGGTGATCGAGTCGGCCCGCAGAGCCTCGACGGCAGCCTGGCCCACTTCATGGGCCACCGTGTCGGACTCTTCACCTACGCCACCCAGTCAACGGGAGGCCACGTCGACTTCGACGACTTCCTGCTGAGCGACACGCTGACGGCACAGAATCTGCCTCTCGACACGAATGATCTCGATGCCGCCATCGCCCACGCCTCGACACTGGATGCGACCGACTACCCCGCCGAGGCATGGAACCTCATGCAGACGGTGCTGCAGAAGGCGACGGATGCGCACGCTTCGGGCTTCGGATCGCAGAACCAGATCGATGCTCCCGAGCGCGCTCTGAGCTACGAACTCGCAAAGCTCGGAACGCTCACAGCGGCACCCGCTCCCACACTCGACCTCGCGGTCGTCGCTGGTTCGCGGTGTGCTGCGGGCAAGGCGCTGCTGACGGTTCAGGTGACGAACAACGATGAGGTGCCGGTGAAGCTGGTGATCGAGTCGGCTTACGGGTCGAAGACGATCGCTGCCGTGGCGCCGACGAAGAACGGCCAGCCTGTGAGCACCGTGGTGCCGGCGGCATACGACGCCAAGCCCTGCGGCTGAGAACCAGCACAACCAACGTCCAGCAATCAAGGAGGATAAATGGAACAGCTCGTGCACAACCGGTGGAGACGCCGGTCGAAGATAGGACTCGCGGGGATGGCCCTCGCGGCCCTTCTCGCGTCGTCGTTCTCGGCAAGTGCCTCATTCGCCGCGGATCAGGAACTGATCGTGAACGGCGGGTTCGAAAGCGGAACCGCCAATTGGATCGTGAACAACGGCAACGCGACCGACGGCGGCACCCTCGCCACGACCCCGGATGCGACCACGGGAGCCGCCGCGGCCCTGATCACCGGTCGACTCACCACCGGCTCCGGTCCACTGCAGGACCTCACCGGCAAGGTGCAGGCGGGCCAGACCTATACGGTCAAGGCACGCATCAAGTACGAGAACGCCGCATCGCCCGCGACGAAGCAGTTCTTCGCGACCATGCACTACGGCGGAAGCACGTACACGAACCTCGGCAGCGTCACCGCGACGAAGGGCGAATGGGCGACACTCAGCGCCAACTTCACCATCCCGACTGCTCAGAGCGTCGGCACCGCCAGGCTGTTCTTCGAGACCCCCTGGGTCGCCGGAGCCACGGCCACGGCTGAGCCGGCCACGCACCTGATGGACTTCAAGGTCGATGACGTCTCACTCGTCGGTGCCGCTCCGCCCGCGCCCCCCTCGAAGACCATCGAGGTTGTCGGCAAGAACCCGGGAGAGCACAACCCCGTGATCTCTCACAAGTTCGGCGCCGACGCGTTCGGCTTCGTCGACAACGGTCGCGTCTACGTCTACATGACCAACGACACCCAGGGCTACGCTCCCGACCCGACGACCGGCGTCTCGCCGCAGATCAACTACGGCAGCATCAACCAGATCACCGTGGTCTCGTCTGAGGACCTCGTGAACTGGACCGACCACGGCGAGATCCAGGTCGCCGGTCCGAACGGAGTGGCTCCGTTCACGACCAACTCCTGGGCGCCGGGCATGGCCAAGAAGACGGTCGACGGCGTCGACAAGTACTTCCTGTACTACGCCAACGGCGGAGGCTCGAGCAACGTGCTCACCGGCTCCTCGCCGATCGGGCCGTGGGTCAGCGAGCGCACCAGCACACTGATCAACAGCAGCACCCCTGGAGCTCAGGGCGTCAACTGGCTGTTCGACCCGGCTCCGCTGGTCGATGACGACGGCCAGGCCTACCTCTACTTCGGTGGTGGCCCCGCCTCGACGAGCCTTCCGGCAGCCGAGCGCTTCAACAACCCGAAGAACATCCGAGCCATCAAGCTCGGAGACGACATGGTGTCGACCGTCGGCGAAGCCGTCGTTGTGGACGCGCCGGTCGCCTTCGAGGCGGCGCAGGTGTTCAAGCGCAACGACAAGTACTACCTGTCGTACTCGTCGCACTTCGGTGGCAACGACTTCGGAGGCAACCAGACCGCTCTTCCCGGCTACCCGGGTGGCGGCCAGATCGGTTACCTGATGTCGGACGACCCGATGGTCTGGGACAAGAGCACCTACCAGGGTGTGCTGTTCCCGAACCAGAGCCAGTTCTTCGGAGCGGGTACGGGCGGCAACAACCACCAGTCGGTGTTCGAGCTCGATGGCAAGTACTACTTCACGTACCACGCACCGACGCTCAACAAGCGCATCAACGGCAACACCACGCAGGGGTACCGCAGCACCCACATCCAGGAGCTGACCTTCAACGAAGACGGAACCATCCAGCAGGTCGTCGGCGACTACGCCGGTGCCGATCAGATCAAGAACCTCGATCCGTACACCGTTCTCGAGGCCGAGACCATCGCCTACCAGCAGGGTCTCGCCACGAAGAAGATCGACGGCGGTTCGACGCAGTTCGGAACGGACGCGCCGAACCTCGTGCTCGACGACGTCGACAACGGCGACTGGACCTCTCTCTCCGCGGCCGACTTCGGTGACACCGGAGCCGGCTCGGTGACGGCGAAGGTCAAGGCGCTCGTGGCCGGCGGCACGATCGAGGTGCGTCTCGACGACCGTGCCTCCGACGTGATCGCCACCATCGACGTCGACTCGCCCGTCGGCGAGTGGAGCGAGGTGTCGACCGAGCTCGAGGGAGTCACGGGAGTGCACGATGTGTACTTCACCTTCACCGGTCCGGCCGGACAGAACCTCGCCGAGGTCGACACCTGGTCGTTCACCCAGGCGGCCGCTGCGCCGGTACTGGATGTCGTGGCGTCTGCTGGTTCGCGGTGTGCGGCGGGCAAGGCTCTGCTGACTGTTCAGGTGACGAACAACGATGAGGTGCCGGTGAAGCTGGTGATCGAGTCGGCTTACGGGTCGAAGACGATCGCTGCCGTGGCGCCGACGAAGAACGGTCGTACGACGCCAAGCCCTGCGGCTGATCCACCCGCGCGCGGGGCGGCCGGACTCCCGGGCTCGGCCGCCCCGCGTCATCCTCATAGCTCTTACCCCTGCACCATCTGCATCGAACGAAATGGAACCCACAATGCGTAAACGAGAATTCGCCGCCCGAACCTCGGCGGTGGTCGTCGGAACCCTGCTGCTGACCGGCCTCGCCGGCGCCGCCGCGGCCGAAGAGGTCGGAAGCGACGATGTCGATGTGAAAGTCGAGATCGCCGAGATCGAAGGCCCCGGAGTGCTCGCCATGAGCGTCGGCGGCACATCGACGACTCTCACCGAAACGGGCTCGACCGAGCTGGTGCGTCAGTTCACCGGAACTCTGCCGACGGTCACGGTCACCGACACCCGCGCCGCCGAGGACATCCCGGCCGATATCGGATGGTACGTGCTCGGCTCCTCCACGGACTTCGTGGGAGACGCCGGCCAGGCACCCATCGGAGCCGAGTATCTGGGCTGGATCCCCGCCCTCATCGATGGCGGCGAATCCGGCCTGGTCGCCGAGGGCGACCCGGTCGACACCGCCATCGACGGAGGAGAGGACGGCGTGGGTCTCGTCGATCAGGAGCTGCTCGCGCTCGCCATCGACTCCGGCGCCATCGCAAGCGAGGGCCAGTGGACGGCCAACGCCAACCTGTTCCTGCGCACCCCCGCGACGGTCGCGCCGGGCAGCTACAGCTCGACTCTGACCCTGTCTCTGTTCGAGTAGTCACCCGAGCGGGACTGCGCGCCCCCAACAGCGCAGTCCCGCTCGGTCTCGTCATCGGCTGCACCGCCCCATTCGCCCCAGTATTCGAGGTCTCCCTCCCGTGAAACCCAGAGAAACCGCACCCGGCGCCCGTCTCGCATCCGCCCTCGCAGCCCTCGCCGTCGCATCCGGCCTGGCGCTGACCGGCGCGGGGTCGGCCGCCGCCGCTCCTGCCGCGACGGACACCGCCGAGCCCACGATCACGTGGTCCGTGACTCCCGCCGATGCCGCCGGCCCCGACGGCCGGTCATGGATGGAGCTCGAGGGAGACCCGGGCCAGACCATCGACGAGCATCTCGCGGTGCGCAACCTCGGCACGACCGAGGTGACCTTCGCTCTCAACGCCGCCGACGGGTACTTCACGTCCAAGGGGCGGTTCAACATGCTTCCGCACGGCACCGAGTCGGTCGACGCCGGCACGTGGGTCGCAGTTCAGGAGAACGTCACCGTGGCGCCAGGCGGCATGGCCGTCGTTCCCGTCGCCGTCACCATCCCCGAGAACGCCACACCGGGCGATCACGCGGCCGGGCTCGCCGCCTCGATCTTCTCGAAGGGCACAGACGGAGGAGCCTCGGTGGGCGTCGAGAGCAGGGTGGGCTTTCGGGTTCTGACCAGGGTGACCGGAGAGATCGCGCCGTCGTTGGCCGTCGTCTCGAGCGCCGCCACGTACCGCTCGTCGTGGAACCCCTTCGAGCCCGGTTCGACCCGAATCGGCTACACGCTCGAGAACACGGGCAATGCGCGACTCTCGGTGAGCGGCTCGACCGTCGCCGGGGGCGTTCGTCTGCCGGATGCCTCTGGCGAGGCCGCCGCCCCCGTGGAACTGCTGCCGGGTGATCGCCGCACCTTCCAGCTCGAGGTGCCGGGTGCCTGGCCCGTGGGCCTGCTGAGCTACCCGCTCACCGTCGAACAGTCGGTGATCCTGCCGAACGAGGCCAGCGAACCCGCTGCCGCCCTGCAGCAGGACATCGAGGTATGGGCGATCCCGTGGTCGCAGCTGGTCGTATTACTGGCGGTGCTGCTCATCGTGGGCGGCCTGCTGTGGGGCCGGATGCGCCGCAAGCGTCAGATGCAGAAGCTGCTCGAAGCTGCTCGAGAAGAAGGTAGAAGATCGGTGGTCACCTCATGAACGATTCACGCGCGACGACACGGGCCTCGAGAGGCTCCCGGATGCTGCTGCTCGGCTCGCTGACGCTGGCCATCGTGGCGGGTCCCGCGCCTCTCGCCGCGATGGCTGCAGGCATCGACGACGACGGGGTCGGCGTGCGCGTGGAGATCACGCCGCGGCCGGGGGAGACGACCACGCCGAGTAGCCCCGGCGGGCCGGGCGGGTCCGGCGCCGGGTCGGGATCCGGCTCCGGCGAGGGCGGATCTGGCGGGTCGGGTCAGCTGTCGTCGACCGGCTTCGACGGGCTCGGGCTGCTCGCCGCCACGGGCCTCGGTGTCGGCCTGGCGGGCGGCATCCTCACCCTTGTCGGCCGCCGCCGGCGAGCGGATGGCGCCTGACATCGGAGAACGAGGGGGGCGTTACTTCCACCACGAGTCGGCCGGGCCGACGGGCAGGGCGCGCTTGTGGGCCGTCGCCGCGTAGCGGGCGATGATGGCGTCAGCCACGCGGTCTTCGACGTCTTTGCCTTCGAGGAAGTCGTCGATGTCGGAGTAGCTGAGCCCGAGATTCGCCTCGTCTGTCTGACCCGGGGTGTTGTCGAGCAGATCGGCCGTCGGGGCCTTGAGATAGAGCCGCTCGGGCGCATCCAGTGCTTCGAGCAGCGCCCGCCCCTGCCTCTTCGAGAGGCCGGAGAGCGGAAGCACATCGGCTCCGCCGTCGCCGAACTTCGTGAAAAATCCGGTCACCGCCTCGGCGGCGTGGTCGGTGCCGACGACCAGCAGACCGGCGTCGCCCGCGATGGCGTACTGAGCGATCATGCGGGTGCGCGCCTTGACGTTGCCCTTGTTGAAGTCGGTGATCGGAGTTCCGACCGCGTCGGCGAACTCGGCGGCGATGCCGTCGACACCGCGCTTGATGTCGAAGGTGACGACTCGCTCGGGCTTGATGAAGCTCAGCGCCAGCTGGGCGTCGTCTTCATCGGCCTGCACACCGTAGGGCAGACGCACGGCGATGAACGTCGCTTCGACACCCTCGCCCTGGAGCCTCTCGACGGCGAGTTGACACAACCGGCCGGCGAGAGACGAGTCCTGGCCGCCGCTGATGCCGAGCACGAGGCCCTTGGCGCCCGTTCGACGCAGGTAGTCCACGAGAAAAGAGGTACGGCGTTCGACCTCGGCCGTGGCGTCGATCGTGGGCAAGACGGTGAGGGCCTCGATGATGTGGGCCTGTTCTTCGCGCATGATGACAAAACTACGCCGAACTATGCAGCGATGCCTCTCAATTCGGGCAGGTCACGCCTGATCTGCTGCGGGCGGGGTCTGGGCACCCGCGGCGGACTCGACGAGGTACGCGGACTGACCCGTGGCGCCGGCCTCGCCGCGACCGAGCGGAATGGCGAAGACGGCGGTTCCGTAAGCGCAGACCTCTGTCCAGTTCGTGCCCATCTCCGACGTGTCGAAGCGCATGGCGACGATGGCGTTCGCCCCCTTGCTCTCGGCCTCGACGACCATGCGGTGCATGACCTCCTGGCGGCTCTCGTAGAGAGCCTTGGTCATCTCGGGAAGCTCGCCGCCTCCGAGGGCGCGAAAGCTGGCGGTGAACTGCGCGCCGATATCGCGTGATCTCACGGTGAGGCCCATGACCTCGCCGAAGACGGCATCGATGCGGTGGCCCGGAATCTCATTGGTTGTCACGACGATCATGGCTCGATGCTAGCCCCGGCCGTCGCCGGGTGCGAGTAGCTTCTTGGTATGAGTTCGTCGCGCCCCGTCCTGTTTCTCGTCTCTGCCGATTCCGGATGCGTGAGGGCCGATCCCGACGCGCCGCACGTTTCCGTCATGGACCTCGGGGTGACTCGCGGCGATGGCATCTTCGAGACCATCAGCGTGTGCGACGGCCGCGCCCAGGCGCTCGAGGCGCATCTCGACCGCTTCGCCAGGTCTGCCCGGCTCCTCGATCTGCCCGAGCCCGACCTCGGCCTCTACCGCACGGCGATACTCGCCGCGATCGAGGCCCACGATGACCTCGCCGAGCTCTACGTGAAGACCGTGCTGACCCGAGGAATCGAGGGTACGGGTGTTCCGACCGGCTGGGTCTACGCCGCGGCGGCGGCCGACTTCACGAGCGCGCGCACCGAAGGCATCCGGGTCGTCACCCTCGATCGTGGGCTGAGGCACGATGTGGCGCAGACGTCGCCGTGGCTGCTCCAGGGCGCCAAGACCCTGTCGTACGCGATCAACCGCGCGGCGCTGCGCGAGGCCGAGCGCCGCGACGCCGACGACGTGATCTTCACCTCGAGCGACGGCTTCGTTCTCGAAGGCCCCACGGCGAACGTCATCCTGAGAAAAGGCGACACGCTCCTGACCCCTCGGACAGATCAGGGCATTCTCCCCGGTACAACCCAGGCAAGCGTCTTCGAGTTCGCGCAAGCTGAGGGCATGAACACGGAGTACGCGATCATCCCGGTCGCCGACCTCCTCTCGGCAGACGCGCTGTGGCTGGTGTCGAGCGTGCGACAGGCCGCGCCGATCAACAGGCTCGACGGCGCGGAGCGCTCGATCGACGTGGAGCTCACCGCCCAGATCACGTCGTACCTGCTCGGTCGCCGAGACTGACAGGGCCGCCGCTACCTCCGGGGGAGTGCGCGAGGTGCATCCCGCGGGAGGATTCCGTTTGCGGAGGATCGGAGGAGTATCTATCTCAGCGGCCAGAACGGCCGCCCACGATCCCAGAACGGAACACACCATGACTCACAACTTCGATGAGGGCCACGAGCCCGAGACAGACAACAACAGCAATTCAGATCGCCGCGGCCAGCGCCCCGGCTTCCCGTTCGGCGGACCCGGCTTCGGCGGGCGCGGCGGCCACTTCGGCCCGCGCGGCTTCCGCGGCGGCCGAGGACTCGGCGGGCACCTCGGCGAGGTCGTTCTCGCGGAGCGCTTCGCGCGTGGCGAGATCGACGCGGCCGAATACCGGGAGCGCGTCGCCGTGCTCCGCGAGGTGCAGGCCGAAGGTCGGGCAGCTCACGAGGAGGCCCGCAAGCCGCGCGACGCGTAGCGGCATCCGCGCCGGTTAGGCGTATCGGCGCCCGGTCGACCAGCAGCGGATGCGCCGAAAGGGCGCGGATGCTCAGCGACCAGCGAGCTGCGCCGCCACCGTCTCCATCGCTTCGGCGAACTGCTCGGGCCTCGCGCCCGAGTAGTTGAGACGGATGAACGCGCCGGTCGGCTCGGCCGGAAACCAGTCGGCGCCAGGCGCGACCATCACGCCGGCGTTCCGGCTGCGCTCGACCAGACCCGAGACATCCACGTTGTCGGCGAGACGCACCCACAGGTTGAGCCCGCCGCGCGGCACGAACGTCAGCGCGTCGGGCCCGAGATGCGCCTTGACCTGGCGGGCCAACTCGTCGCGGCGATCGCGCAGCTGGGAACGCAACCGGACGAGGTGGCCGCGCCATCCTGGATCGCGCAGCACATCGACGGCTGCCGATTGCAGCACGCCGCTCACATAGAGGTCGTCGACGGTTCGATCGGCCTGGATGCGCGCCAGCGCCGGCCCCCGCGCGATGACGGCGCCGACCCGCAACGACGGGCTGAGGCTCTTGGTCAGCGAGCGGATGTACACGACGTGCCCGTCGGCATCCTCGGCGAGCAGGGGCAGAACGTCGCCTTCGATGGCGAAGTCGTGCGCCCAATCGTCTTCGATGAGATACGCGCCCCGCGCCCTGACGACCGACATGATGTCTCGGCGCTCCTCGGTGTTCCACTGGGCACCGGTCGGGTTCGCGAAGTGCGGCTGCGCGTAGAACAGGCGCGCCCCGCTCGCCGCGAACGCCTCGTCGAGGTCTGCCGCCGACGGTGCGCGCGATCCCCGCGCCACCGGAATGATGCGCAAGCCGGCCTGCCGCGCGGCGGCGATCGCACCCCAGTAGGTGGGCGACTCGACCACGACCGCATCGCCGGGGGCCGCGAGGGCGCGAAAGATCGAGGCGAGTGCGCTCTGGCCGCCAGGTGTGATCATGACGTCGTCGCTCGAGACGGGGGCCGGCGCGGATGCTCCGACCGGTGCGATCTCCGCGGCGAACCAGCTGCGCAGCTCGGGCAGGCCGTCGACCGGCCCTCGGCTCAGAGCGGATGCCCCGCGCGAGGCACGCACGAGGGCCGCGCGCACGAGACGACCCGGAAGCAGCTCTTCTGTGGGATAGCCCGAGTGCATCGCGATGACAGACGGGCCGACCGCGGCCATGGCCGTGCCGACGGCAGACGTGTCGACGCGGGGCGCGCCGAGGGCGGTGGTCTGCCACGCGAAGTCGGCCTGCCGTACGGCACGCGGTCGTGCCACGAAGCTGCCTGCCCCGGGGCGCGTCTCGATGAGGCCCTCGCCGACCAGACGCCGCACCGCGCGCTGAACAGTCACGGGGCTCGCGGCGTGCTCGGCGACGAGAGCGCGCGTCGAGGGCAAGCGTGAGCCCGCCGGCCGAGACTCGACGAGTCGGCGCAGGTGACGCTCGATCGTCGAAGTGCTATCGTCGCTCATGAGTAGAGACAGTAGCGCTACCACCTCGTCTGCACCAGCGCTATCGACGGTTGCAGGTCGCACGCGGATGACGCGGGCCGGACTCGTGTTCGGGTTTGTCGGCGTGCTCGCGTTCTCGTTCACGCTGCCGTTCACGCGCATCGCGGTCGAACAGATCGACCCGCTCTTCATCGGCGCCGGGCGTGCCGTCGTGGCGGCCGCCCTCGCCGCACTCGTGCTCGCCGCTACTCGGCAGCGCCTGCCCAAAGGCGCTCAGTGGCTGCGTCTGTGCGTCGTCGTGATCGGAGTCGTGGTGGGGTTCCCGCTGCTCACGAGCTTCGCGTTGCAGACCGTTCCCGCCGCTCACGGCGCCGTGGTCATCGGCCTGCTGCCCGCCGCGACGGCCATCGCGGCGGTGATCCGCGCGAAAGAGCGGCCATCCATCACCTTCTGGGTCGCGTCGGGCGCGGGCGTCGCGTCTGTGATCGCGTTCATCGCGCTCGCGGGCGGGGGCGGCGGCCTCGAAGGGCTGCATCCGAGCGACCTGCTGCTGCTCGGCGCGGTGGTGCTCGCCGCAGTCGGCTACGCCGAGGGCGCCCTGCTCTCTCGCGAACTCGGCTCGTGGCAGACGATCTGCTGGGCGCTCGTGGTGGCGCTGCCGGCGATGATTCCGCTGACGGCCGTCTCGGTCACGACTCATGGCTGGCCTCAGGCGGATGCGTCGCACTGGCTGGCGTTCGGGTACCTCGCGCTGGTGAGCATGTTCCTGGGATTCTTCGCCTGGTATCGAGGCCTTGCCACCGGGCCGATCGCCCAGGTCAGCCAGATTCAGCTCGTGCAGCCGGTGCTCACGATCGTCTGGTCGGCGCTGATCGTGGGCGAGCGCCTCGACCTGTTGGTGTGGCTCGGCGCCCTCGTGGTGGTGGTGTGCGCGGCAGCGGCGGTGCGTGCCCGCGTCGCGTCGAGCACCCGCGCCGGTTAGGCGCATCGGCGCCCGGTCGACCGGCAGCGGATGCTCCGAGAAGGCGCGGATACTCAGCCGGTAGGGTCGGGCGTCATGTGGGGTCGCATTGTTCTGCTCGTGGGCTGCGCTGCGGCGGCGCTGCTCGTCAGTGCGCCGGGGCTGTTCTCGCTGCAACGCCAGCTCGTCTTCGCGCAGCTGATCGCGTTCCGCGGGATGCTCGCGATCGGCTTCCTGGTGCTCGGTCTCGTCGGCGCGCTGCTGTTCTGGATGCTGCGGCGCCGGGCCCGCACGACGCGCGCGGTCATCGGTGGGCTGGCCGCGATCGCACTGCTCGCGGCGGGGGCAAACGTCACCGTTCAGGCCAGCAGAGGGTTCGGTGCAGACGCGACTTCGGGCTTCGCGACCGATGCGATCGACCCCGCCACGAGCATCCGCATTCTCACCTGGAACACCTACGACACCGTGTCGGCCGACGACATCGCGCGCGTGGCTGTCGGCGAGGGTGCCACGGTGCTGACGCTGCCCGAGACCTCGCGCGAGACCGCCGAGGCCGTGGGTCGAGCCATGGATGCGGCGGGTCGGCCGATGCAGGTCTTCGCCGCCGAGCGCGGCGATCCCTCGGCGACCCCGCCGACGGCGCTGCTCGTGTCGGAGGAGCTCGGCGAGTACGAGGTCACCGACGAACTCGGCGACACGGGCGCTATGCCGAGCGTCGTCGCGCGGCCCGCCGACGGAACCGGGCCGGTGATCGCCGCGGCGCATCCGATGCCGCCGCTGCCATCGATCATGTCGTCGTGGCGCAGCGACGTCGACTGGGTGCTGTCGTTCTGCGATCAGCCCGAGCTCGTTCTCGGGGGAGACCTGAATGCGACGCTCGATCACCTCGGCCCGCTGGGCGGATGCTCGGACGCGCTCACCGAGGCGGGCGGCGGCGCCGAAGGCAGCTGGCCCACCTCGCTGCCGCCGCTTCTCGCGGCCCCGATCGACCACGTGCTCACGACGGGCGGCTGGAGCGCTGTCGAGGCGCACGTGCTGAGCACCGAAGACGCGGCCGGCAGCGATCACCGCCCGGTGGTGGCGACCCTGCGCATCCGCGCCGGTTAGGTGCATCGGCGCCCGGTCGACCAGCAGCGGATGCTCCGAAGAGGAGCGGATATGGGGCGTGCTAGAGCAGTTGCGCGCGCAGCTGGTCCATGGAGTGCACCACATGGATGGCGCCGGCCGCCTCGGCGGGGGAGCCGTAGCCCCACTCCACCATGATCGTGGGGATGCCGTGCTCGGCCGCGCCCTCGATGTCGTGATGGCGGTCGCCCACCAGAACCATGTTCGAGAGATCGACGTTCTCTGCACGCAGGCGCACGAGAGCCTCGGCGACCACGTCGGCCTTGGCGCTGCGGGTCTCGTCTTCGCTCGAGCCGGTGATGGTCGCGAAGAGGTCGGCGATGCCGAGGTGCTGCAGAATGCGCACGGCCTGCACCTCTGATTTCGAGGTCGTGATGGCGAGGGGGATGCCCGCCGCGTGGATCTCGCGCAGGATCCCGAGGATTCCGGGGTAGACCACGCTGTCGCCCTCGGGCCCGTCTGTGGCGGCGAGTCCCCGGTACACGACGAGCGCCTCCTGCGCTCCCGCCGCGTCGATGTCGGCGACCGCGCGGAAGCCGTCGAGAATGGGCGGACCCACGAACTTGACGAGCTCGGTGGGCGGCGGCACGGGGTGGCCGAGAGCCTCGAGAGTGCGCGCCAGCCGGTTCAGGATGCCGGGGGCCGAGTCGGTGATCGTGCCGTCGAGATCGAACAGGATCGTCGACCAGGGCTTGGAAGGGGCGTGGCTAGTCATCGCAGACATCCTATTGGGAGGCCCTCGGTATTCATGGCTCTAGTAGCTGACGCTGGGCGACAGCAGCCCTCCGACGATGGCCACGTAGCCGATGCCGATGAACGCGACGGCCGAGAGAACGGCGAAGGCGATCGAGGCCCAACGACGCGCGCCCGTATTGCCTGCGCGGTTCACGTATCGCCGAACGACGAGCCAGATGGCCGGAACCGCCCCCGCCGCCGCCAGTGCGGTCATGATCTGAGCGCCGCGGAACACGAACTCGCCAGGCGGCGGCGAGTCGGTGAGAAGGGCGTCGGCGACGATGGCCCAGAGGATTCCGGCTATGACGAGGGCGACTCGGGCTCCCGTCGCGCCCCGGCTGAGACGCGTGTCGAGACGGTCCCCCGGTCGACGCACGCCGTAGTAACGACGGATGCCCGCCGCCACCGGGGTCGAGACCAGGCCGATGAGCAGAACCAGAAGCGAGAAGGCGATCACCGGCAACAGGATCGACTGGAAGGCCGGCATCGGAAGGAGGGTGAACGCCGGGTTCAAGCCCACGGCGACCGGGATGCCGTCGGCGTGATCGACGGCGATGCGCCGCTGTCCGTCGACCTCCTGCCACACCCACGGTTCGACCTCGGTGAATCGGGTCAGGGTTCCATCGGGATCGGCGACCGCCGAGAAGGTGGTTTCGCCGTTCGGGGTCGAGGAGATCGTGACTGCGGAGAGAAGGAAGAAGAGCCGGGCGAACGTGGATTCGCTTCGTCGCGAGACGAGGTAGTCACCCGAGATGGCGGCTCCGTGATCTGCGGCGGTAGGCAGCGACACGGGCGGGGTGCGCTCGTCGGCGAAGTACCGATCCGCGAAGCCATCCATCACCATCTCTCTGATGACGGTGCTCGAGTCGCCTGCCCGACCGGTGCTGTTGAGCGCGACGAAGATGCCGGCGTCATCGTCGGGGTAGAGCTGAAGGTCGGCGTGGAAGGCGGTCAGATCGCCCGCGTGCTCGAGGATGCGATGCCCATTGCGGTTCTGTTCGAAGAGCCCCAGAGTCATTCTCGGTCCGGAGGCGAGGGTTCCCAGCGAGGTCTCATCGAGAGCGGGGCTGTGCATCGTCGTCAGCGCCTCTGTAGAGAGCACGACTCGGTCGGAGTCGGGATGCCCGAGCTGCATCAGCATCAGTGCGCTCATGTCCGAGGCCGTCGCGCTGATGGCACCCGCCGGAGCCGGGCCCACCATCTCGAACGGCACGTCGCTCGATCCCGTGGCCGTGTAGCCCTTCGACATGCTCGGCAGGGCCTCCGCACTCAGAGGCTGATCCAGCGTCGCGGTGCGCATGCCCGATGGTTCGAAGATCTGAGACTCGACGTAGTCGGCATAGGGCTGCTGGGCGACCCGTTGCACGATGTAGCCGGCCAGGGCGTTCGAGTAGTTCGAGTACGAGGGCGTCGTGCCCGGCTCGTAGATCTGCACGGGAATGTCTGTCGACACGACGTCGCGCAGATCGGGTGCTGGCTGGTCGGGGTCGCCGATGACGCCCGCGATCACGTCTTCGAAGCCGGCCGTGTGCGACAGCAGGTGCCGTGTGGTGACCGGGGCCTCGAACGTGACGGGCAGGTCGAAATCGAGGTAGTCCTGCACCGGGCGATCCAGATCGAGGGCGCCCCGCTCGACGAGTTGCATCACGGCCGTCGCGGTGACCACCTTCGAGACCGATCCGATACGGAACAGCGTCGTCGCCGCATCCACCTTCTGCGGCTCACGCTCGCCCGACCCGCTGTCTGCCGCCCCGTAGCCACGCTCGGTCACGACCCGACCGTCGTGCACGACCGAGACGACGGCTCCTGCCACGCCCTCCCGCTTCAGCGCGGCGGGAACCAGGCCATCGAGCCACGCATCGACATCGGCGGCGACGAGATCGCCCGTCTCGGCGGAGAGCCGCGGGGAGGTCGGTGTCGCCGCACGCACCGGATGGGTCGCGATCGTCGAGACGGGAGCAGCGGCGAGCAGGCCGACGAGAACAAGGTTGAGGGCACGCCGAAGAATGGTGATGCTCCGTATCGGTGAAGGGGTACGAGTCGAATGACGTCCCCCACTGTAGTGAAACCCGTAAACACGCTCGCTCTCTTGTCAGCAATCGAGTCATATACTCGCGACATCGAACAGCATTCCTCGGCCGCGTCGGATTCCGCCTCCACGCCCTCGCCCCCCGGTCGTCGCGGTCTCATCGTCGTCGTCTCTCTTCTGGCGGCGTCGTTCGTGGTGATCGCCACGGGCATCCTGCCGTGGCGCGACACACTGGTGCTCGCTGACCGGGTCGTGCCCGTGCTCGGCTTCGTGGCCGCGATCACGATCGTCACCGAGCTCGCCGCCGAGGCCGGGGTCTTCTCGGCGCTCGCCGGCCGTCTGGCGCGCTGGGGCCGCGGCCGCCGCATCCTGCTCTGGCTCTTCGTGCTGGCGCTCGCGGTGGTCTCCACGATCTTCCTCTCGCTCGACACCACGGCGGTGCTTGTGACCCCCGTCGTCGTGCTGCTCGCTCTGCACGCCGGCCTGCCGCCGCTGCCCTTCGCACTCGCGACGGTGTGGCTGGCCAACACGGCGTCACTGCTGCTGCCGGTCTCGAACCTCACGAATCTGCTCGCCGAGGGGCGAATGGATGTCGGTGGCCCGGCGGGATTCGCGGCCCTCGTCGCGGCTCCTGCCGCCGTCGGCATCCTGGTGCCGGTCATCGTGCTCAGCCTCATGTTCCGCAGAGAGCTGCGCGGGCGCTACTCGGCGCCGCCGGTCGAGCGCGCTCCCGATCGCACACTGCTGCTCGTGAGCGCGATCGTGGTCGCCGCGCTGCTTCCTCTGCTGGTATCTGGCCTGCCCGTCTGGATTCCGGCCGCCGCCGCGGCCGTGGTGATCGTCGTGCTGTTCGGCATCCGGCGCCCCGGCGCCCTCAGCCTGAAGCTCGTGCCGTGGCAGCCTCTGGGAATCGCGGCGGGGCTCTTCGTGCTCGTCGAGACGGCCCACGCGCGTGGGCTCACCGCCTTCATCTCGAACATCGGCGGAAACGGAACGGATCTGCTGAGCCTGCTGCAGCTGTCTGCCCTCGGCACGGTCTCGTCGAACGCGATCAACAACCTGCCCGCCTACCTGGTTCTCGAGCCGATCGGTCACTCACCCGTGCGGCTCGCGGCGCTGCTCATCGGCGTGAACCTCGGCCCGCTGGTCACCCCGTGGGCCTCGCTGGCGACCCTGCTCTGGCACCAGAAGATCACCTCTCTCGGGGTGACGCTGTCGTGGCCGAAGTTCATGCTGGCGGGTCTCGGCGTGGTGCTGCTGACGGTGCCGCTGGCGACGGTGGCCCTGTGGCTGACCACGGGCATGCGTTAGGAATTCGTTAGGACTGCAGTGATGCTGTGCATCTGAGTGAATCCGCGTCAGCAGAACCATGCAAGCTGTACTCATGACGACTACTCCTGCGCGGCGGCGCGGCTTCGGGGCCTGGCTTCTCGACGGCCTGGCTGACGACTCGGGCGCGCACCAGGGCCCGCACGCCGCGAAGATCGAGAAGACGCACTCGTGGTGGCGCGTGATGTGCCTCACCGGAGTCGACTACTTCTCGACCCTCGGCTACCAGCCGGCGATCGCCGCCGTCGCCGCGGGCCTGCTCTCTCCCTTCGCCACGGTCGTGCTCGTGCTGCTGACCCTGTTCGGGGCGCTGCCCGTCTACAGGCGAGTCGCCCGCGAGAGCTTCCGGGGCGAGGGATCGATCGCCATGCTCGAGCGCCTGCTTCCGTGGTGGGGCGGCAAGCTCTTCGTGCTCGTGCTGTTGGGCTTCGCGGTCACCGACTTCATGATCACGATCACGCTGTCGGCCGCGGATGCGACGGCGCACGCCGTGGAGAATCCGTTCGCGCCGAGCTGGTTCCACGGCAACGAGGTCGTGATCACGCTCGTTCTCGTGGCGCTGCTCGCCGCCGTCTTCCTGCGCGGCTTCAAAGAGGCGATCAACATCGCCGTGGTGCTGGTCGCGGTGTTCCTCGTGCTCAACGCCATCGTCATCGCCGTGTCGATCGGGCACGTGGCCGAGAACGCTGTGGTGATCACCGACTGGTGGGCGGCGCTCACCGCTCAACACGGCAACCCTGTCGTGATGGTCGGCATCGCCCTCATCGTCTTCCCGAAGCTCGCGCTCGGCCTCTCCGGCTTCGAGACCGGTGTCGCGGTCATGCCGCAGATCTCGGGAAAGCCCGGCGACACCGAGGCCGACCCGGCCGGTCGCATCCGGGGCGCGCAGCGACTGCTCACGACGGCCGCGATCATCATGTCGACGTTCCTCATCACGTCGAGCATCGTGACGACATTCCTGATTCCCCAAGAGAAGTTCAAGGCGGGCGGCGAGGCAAACGGGCGTGCCCTCGCGTACCTCGCGCACGAATATCTGGGGCCTGCGTTCGGCACGGCCTACGACATCAGCACCATCTGCATCCTGTGGTTTGCGGGCGCCTCGGCGATGGCCGGCCTGCTCAATCTGGTTCCTCGCTACCTGCCGCGCTACGGAATGGCGCCGCAGTGGGCGCGCGCCGTGCGGCCGATGGTGATCGTCTTCACGCTGATCGCGTTCGTGATCACGATCGTGTTCCAGGCGAACGTGGATGCGCAGGGTGGCGCGTACGCGACCGGCGTGCTGGTGCTCATCACCTCGGCATCCGTGGCCGTGACCCTCTCTGCCCTGCACAAGAAGCAGCGCAAGCGCACGTTCGGATTCGGCGCGATCGCCGTGGTCTTCGTCTACACGACCATCACGAATGTCTTCGAGCGGCCCGATGGCGTGCGCATCGCGGCGCTGTTCATCCTCGGCATCCTCGTGGTCTCGATCGTGTCGCGGGTGCAGCGCTCGTTCCAGCTGCGCGCGACCAGCGTCACGTTGGACGAAAGGGCGCAGGACTTCGTGCTGGCCGACGCGGATGCCTACGACCAGGTTCTCATCGTCGCCAACGAGCCGGACGACGGCAGCGCGAGCGAGTATCGACAGAAGATCTCAGAGGAGCGACGAGACAGCGGAATCCCGTCGCGACGGCCCGTGATCTTTCTCGAGGTGTACCCGACCGACTCGTCGAACTTCGAGGAGGACCTGGAGGTGCGCGGCGTCGTCAAGCACGGAAACCGGGTGCTCGAGGTTCGCAGCGGCAACATTCCGAACACGATCGCCACGGTGCTGCTCTCCATCCGCGATCTGACGGGGACTGTGCCCGACATCTACTTCGAGTGGACCGAGGGGAACCCCATCTCGAACATGTTCAAGTACCTCATCACGGGTGGCGGCGAGGTTGCGCCCGTGACCCGCGAGGTGCTGCGCCGGGCCGAGCCGAAGCGCACGCGCCGCCCCGACGTGCACGTGAGCTAGGGCTCGTTGATCGAGTCCGCGGTGCAGAGTCGGCGCGCCTGACGCTAGAACGTCGGGCGGCTCGCCGCCGATACGAGCACGGCCGCGACCACGGCGGCGATCGAGACCCCGAGAGCCGTCGCCCACATCCGACGCGACACGACTCGCCGGATGGCGACGAGCAGGAACGCGAGGAGCACCACGACCGCGAGACCGGCCACCACGGTGCCGACGACGGCCGGCTCGAACACGGCCACCTGCTTGGTGGCGACGCCGGTTTCGTCGGGTGCGCTGTACCAGGTCACGCCGATCTGGCTTGCAGTCACGACGAGGGCGAACCCCGCGATCAGGATCAGGCCGGACGCGGTGACGATGCGCTGCACGCGGGACATGGACTCAGTATGCATGGCTAGAGCGGATACGCCGGGTCAGGCGAGTCCGAGCAGCGTCATCGGGAGACCGCCGAAGAGGAACAGCGGAACCGGAAAGACGACCGCGGCGATGCCGCCGATGAGGCTCCTCCTCGCAGCCAGTGTTCCCAGACCGGTGGCGCCCGCGGCCTCCGGAGTCGACGCCCAGCGCAGCCCGCGCCGCGCAAAGACGATGGCGCGGATCGCGAAGTACCAGATCACCGGAATGCAGATGAACACGAACGGCGCGAGCACGAGTTGGCCGTCTTCTCGAAGCAGATAGAGCGGCGCCCACAGCACGACGAACCCGATGGCGGAGAGGGCCCCGGCGAGAGTGGCGTTGACGGTGGCGACCCGTGCCGCGCTGTTGACGAGCGGTTTCGGAAGCAGCTTGAGCGCGCTCTTGTCTGGTTCCATGAAAGTGACTCTACCGACGCGCGCTTCGTAGGCTCAGGGAGCGGGAGTAGCCAGCGCCTCGTCGACGAAGCTACGCTTCACGATGACCTGACGGCTGCCCGGGTCGAACTGCACGGCGACGATGTCGGCGGTCTGCACGATAGCCAGAGCGTCGCGGGCGGCGAGGATCGTGCCCTGCACCTCGGCGCGCTCCGCCTCGGGCACCGCGAGGCCGAGCTCGGCCAGGCTCGTGAACAGGGGCAGCACCAGCTGGCCGTCTGTGGAGGTGAGCGTGCGCACACGCGGGCCGGACTCGGGAGTCGAGCCCGTCACATCCACGACCAACCCGCCCGACGTCGCGAGCGAGAGGACCTTCTGGATGCCGGCCACGCTCGGTTCGGCCTCGAAGGCTCCGAGGGCGTCGCGCACGGCGGTGTTGACGTAGCTGCGGGGAAAGGGAATGGGGCGCTTTGCCATAGGTGGCTCCTAGAAGAGTCGGGAGTCGCTGTCGTCGAGGCCGCGCATGGCGTCGTAGTCGAGCACAACGCAGCGGATGCCGCGGTCTTGCGCGAGGGTACGGGCCTGCGGCTTGATCTCCTGCGCCGCGAAGACTCCCTGCACGGGCGAGAGGTGGGGGTCGCGGTTCATGAGCTCGAGGTAGCGGGTGAGCTGTTCGACGCCATCGATGTCGCCGCGGCGCTTGATCTCGACGGCCACGGCCGCCCCGCCAGAGTCGCGGGCCAGGATGTCGACGGGCCCGATGGCGGTCATGTATTCGCGGCGAACGAGCGTGTGCCCGTCGCCCAGCAGGGTGATCTGCTCTGCGAGCAGCTTCTGCAGATGCGCCTCGACTCCGTCTTTCTGCAGGCCGGGGTCGATGCCGAGTTCGTGCGACGAGTCGTGCAGCACGTCGTAGATGCTCACGACCAGAACGTCGTCGGTCTTCTTCTGAGTGACCTTCCAGAGCTGGGTGATGCCGGCATCCTTCTGCACGTCATCGGGCTCGTCGAAGGTGATGTAGCACGGTGGGCTCATCCAGTTGAGCGGCTTGTAAGATCCGCCGTCGGAGTGCACCAAGATCGATCCGTCGCTCTTCAGCATCAGGAGTCGGGTGGCCAGCGGCAGGTGCGCGCTCAGGCGGCCTGCGTAGTCGACGGAACAGTTCGCAATGACGAGACGCACCCGTCGAGTGTAGCCGCGCCCTGTCGAGCCTCTCGTCAGACGCGAACGCGAAGGGCCGTGACGAAGGTGGGAATGGTGACGATGACCTGCACGAGAAGGGCCAGAACCAGCACGGCTGTGATCTCGTCGAGTGGCCACCACGACTGGCCCATCAGCACGGTCGCGAGGCAGGCGAGGAGTGACGCCGTAGCGAGAGCCCAGTACGAGCGCGAGAAGATCTCTCCCCGCAGCTGAGCCTGGCGCTCGTCGAGAACCTCGGGCGAGAGCTCTTCGACTCCGCGGGTCGACGCCTTGAGGGCGCCGAGCAGCATGACGCCAGCGAAGATGACCACGACCATGACGCCGATGAACACACCGATCGGCATGAGGCCGACAGTGAAGAAGGCCGCTATCTCGACGATGAACACACCGATGAGGGCGGCGGCGAGAGCGCGTCGCGCCTTCGGGTTGCGCAGCTTCTCCATCGACGGGTCGTCGAGGCGGGCCGCGCGGCGTTCCTGGTAGCTGTTCGTGGGGGACATGGTTATTCCTCTTCTCGGCTGGTCAGGGTGGGGTAGATCTGTTCGGACATGGTGGCAAACGGCTGCAGCGAGAACACCGCGTCGAGCGGCAAGCGCAGAAACTGGGCGATGCGCAAGGCGAGCACGAGGCTGGGGCTGTATTCGCCCCGCTCGAGGTAGCCGACGGTCTGGTAGTGAACTCCGACCGCGTCGGCGAGCTCTTTTCTGCTCAGACCTCGCTCGGCCCGGAGAACGGGGAGCCGCGTGTAGAACGGCGGCTCTCCGTCTTGTTTTTGCTTTGCCATGTAGTAAATGTACTACATAAGATCGTAAACCAACATCGTTGCGGGGCGTCAGCCCGGCGGACCTACTTCGTATACGTGCGCTCGCGGGTTGCCGGCGAGGCGAAGAACGACAGCACCAGCAGCGCCAGAATCACGTAGAGGGCGTTCAGGATGCCGAAGTGCTCGCCCAGGAATCCGAGCAGCGGCGGACCGGCGAGGAACGCGGTGTAGCCCACGATCGCCACGGCGCTCACGCGTGCGGCCGAGTTCTTCTCGTCGTCTGCGGCCGCGCTCATGCCCACGGGGAATCCGAGTGAGGCACCGATGCCCCAGAGGATCGCGCCGATGATCGTGACCCACATGTCGGTCGAGAGGATGAAGAGCAGCAGCCCTGCGATGCCGATGACCGCCGTGACGCGCAGCGTCGGAACGCGCCCGAAGCGGTCGAGCAGAGGGCCGCCCGCGACACGGCCGACGGTCATCGCCGCGACGAAGATGCCGAAGACGATGGCGCCCGTGGTGTTGGACTGCTCGTGGCCGTCAACCGTCGCGATCGCGATCCAGTCATTGGCGCTGCCCTCGGCGAAGGCCATGCCCAGCATCACCGCGCCGATGAGCAGCAGGCGGGCGTCGGCCCAGACGGCCAGGCTCGCCTTGAGGCGCTGGCCGAGCGGGATGCGCGGGGCGGAGGCCGTGGCATCGGCCTGATCTGCGGCATCCAGATCGTGGGGGATGAACCTGACGGCGGCGATCACGGCGACGACGAGGATGACGGCGATCGTGACCAGATGGGCGAAGACCGGGATGGCGAGACCGGAAGCCAGCGCGCCGATGCCGGCGCCGAGGACCGTTCCGCCAGAGAACATGGCGTGCATCAGGGGCATCAGCGTCTTGCCGATGACTCGCTCGGCCGCCGCGCCCTCGACGTTCATCATCACGTCGCACGCGCCGTTGCCGAAGCCGAAGAGCACGAGGCCGATGAAGGCGATGGTCACGGCGGGAACGAGGCCCCCGCCGATTCCGATGAGAACGAGGCCCGTGGCGACCAGCGAGATGCAGAAGGTGATGCCGGCGCGCGGCCCGAAGCGGCGCAGAATGGCGGGCGCGACGATGAGTCCGACCACTGAGCCGGCCGACATTCCGAAGATGAGCACGCCGACGTTGGCGGTGTTCAGCTCGAGTCCATCGCGAATGGCGGGGAGCCTCGCGACCCAGGTGGCGATGCTCACTCCGCTCAGGATGAAGATCACGAAGACCGCGTTGCGCCAGGCGATGAGAGTGCGTTGCGGGTGCACGGCGACGTCGCTCGTGGGAGTGGTCATGGGGTGTCCTGAAGAGTTGGAGGAGCGGTATCGCGCGAGATCGAATCGATTCGACTACGCTACCAACATGGCTGCGAGCGATCAACACACCCGCCGTCCCACCCTGGCAGACGTGGCCAAGGCTGCGGGGGTATCCGTTTCGACGGCCTCGATCGCGTTCAGCGGTTCGGGCCCGGTGTCGGATGCGACGCGCCAGCGCGTGCTCGCCGCCGCGGCTTCGCTGGGCTACGACGGTCCAGACCCCCGGGCACGCTCGCTGCGTCAGGGGCGGAGCGGCGTCATCGGTGTGGTTCTCGAGGGCAGCCTGCTCTACGCATTCCGCGACCCCGTGACATCCATCACCCTCGACGGAGTCGCCACCGCCCTCGGCCCGCAGGGCGCCGGCCTGCTGTTGCTCACCGATTCGGGCGAGGGTGCGGCCACGATCGACACCGCCGCCGTCGACGCGGTGATCCTGCTCGGATGCTCGACCCGCGTCGACCACTCGATCGAGGTCTTCGGTCGTCGAGACATTCCCGTCGTCTCGGTCGAGGGGCCCTCACGGCCTGAACTCGTGGAGGTGACCCTCGACAACCGTGCGGCCTCGGTGGTCGCCGCTCGGCACCTGCAGTCGCTGGGCCACGAGCGCGTGGGCATCGCCACGTTGGGCACGGCCGACGGTCAGCCCGCGGGCCCCATCGACGACGGCACGCCTATCGCCGTGTCGGTCACCCGCGAGCGACTGCTGGGCACACGCGAGGTGTACCCGGATGCGCCGGCCTACTCGTCGGCGCACAACACCCCCGAAGACGGACGGCGTGCGGCGACGGCACTGCTCTCGGGCGCCGCATCCGAACGGCCCACCGCCATCGTGGCGCAGGCCGATCTTTTGGCCGTCGGAGTGATCGAGGCCGTCGAAGAGCTCGGGCTGGTGGTCGGCGTGGATGTGAGCGTGATCGGTTTCGATGGAATCCGCATCGACGGCTTCGCACACGACCTCACGACGATGGTGCAGCCCGCCAGCGCCAAGGGCCACGCCGCGGGAGCCGCGGTCACGGCGCTGCTATCGGGAGAGCGCCCAGACACCCCGATAGCGTTCACCTGCGAGCTCCACGTGGGATCGACGACAGGCCCCGTTCGCCCTTCGTGACTCCTGTTACTGATTCAGGAGGAGACGCCCGCCTCGTGGATAGTGGCGTCGACCACACGCTCCTCCTGAATTGATTACAGGATCGGTGATCAGCGCTACGAAGGTCAGCGGGTGAAGACCTTCACCCAGAGGTTCGGGTAGTGCCAGCTGTCGGACTCGGCGAAGCCCGCATCCTCGATCGCCTGCTCGTTGACCTCGCGGTCGCGGCCGCTCGACACCAGGATCACGGTGTCGTGCCCCTCGAGCATCTGCGTGTCGACGGGGTTCGACGTCTCCCAGAGCCGGGGCAATGAACCCACGGGCTGGTCGAGGGCGACATCGTCGAGCGAGGTGAACGCCCACGGATACGAGTACTCGACGACGCGAGCGGTGGCGGTCGGATGCCACGCTACGCTTCCGAAGACAACAGCGGGATCGGAGCCGGCCGGCAGAGTCGAGGTGACCTCGCCCACGCGCCAGGCGGCCTGCGACCACGAGGCCTTCTGCTTCGCGCCCGTCACGCGCTGACCCGCGTAGCTCGGCTGTGTGAGCAGGGCCAGAACGAGCACGCCCGCGACCGCGGCCAACGCCGTCCACGGAACCGATCGCATCCGGGCCGCACGCGGGCCCTTCGAGAGCCGAGCCGCCAGTCGGGTCAACCGGCCGAGGCCCACGATGCCCCCGGCGATGGCCACGGCCAAGGCGGGCATGAGGAACGTGAGATAGCGCGGCGAGTACAGCGGGGTGATCAGCACCGAGGTGAGCACGAGCACGACGGTCGGCACGACCAGCCACGGCAGCACCCACGCCATCAGGTCGCGGGCCGCGCGGGCGCGCGTCGCGGACGAGCGCCGGGCCACGATGAAGGCGACGATGCCGACGAGCACGACGATCCAGGTGAAGATCGCGAACGGCGCGTTGCGCGGGGCGAACTGGGTGACCAGGATTCCGGTGAGCGTGCGCTGACTGATCGGGTCGATCCAGGCGAGCTGGCCCGACTGCCCGGCCACGATGAGCACGAAGGGGATGCAGACCACCCCGAGCGGAACGACCGTGCAGGCGAACGCGAACAGCTGCCGACGCGTGAGGGTGCCCGAGATCGTGAGCACCACGACCGTCACGGCGTGCGCCACCACGATGAGCGACAGGTAGACGAAGATTCCCACCGAGAAGAGCCCCACGCCGGCGTACGCGAGCCACGGCCAGACGGCCGCCCAGCGGGTCGACGGGGCTCGGGCAGCGTCGAGCGCCCGCATCAGCAGCAGGGTCAGTGCGACGGCGAGCAGAGCGGTCAGGGCATACGAGCGCCCCTCGATTCCGGCCCAGGTGAAGCGCGGGATCGTGATGAGCACGACTCCCGCGAGCAGCGCGAAGCCGCGAGTCCCGAAGCGCGAGGCGAGCAGCATCGTGAGTGCGACCGTGCCGCCCGAGACGAGCGCACTCGGCAGCCGCAGCGTGAACGGCGAGTAGCCGACGATGTCGAACCACACGTGCATGAAGGCGTAGTACAGGCCGTGCACCGCGTCGACCGTGTGCAGCATCGCCCAGAGTTCCGGCCAGGTGCGCGTCGCCGACACGATCGTGGCTGCTTCGTCGTACCAGATCGACGGGGTGTCGCTGCCGATGACGACGATCACGATGGCCGCGAGCGACACGAGAGGGATCTCGATGCGGCGAGCCAGCAATGCGGTTGCGCGCGTCACGATGACACCTCCTTGATACGACCGGATGCGTCGGGCCGGCTCGAGAGCCGGCTCCTGCCCGGTAGGTGCAGGCCGCCGCCTCTAGCGAGATGCTGCCGATAGAACCACGCGGCGACGACGATGAGCGTCGCCAGCGCGAGGCCGCCGCGCATCACGTCGACGGTGGGCACGAACAGGCGCACGGTGAGGGCCAGCGCGACGGCGAACCACTCCCAGTGCTGGCTGAGCACGATGAAGGGGATGAGCAGCAGCGCGTACCAGGGGTAGCGAGGGCTCACAATGATGAGGATGCTGCCGATCAGCACCAGCTGTGGCAGCCACGGCGACGTCGGGCTGGCGCGCCACCAGGTGAGCCCCGTGATCACGGCGATCAGCAGCGCGGCCACGATCACCGCGGACTTGCCGGGCAGGACCGTGGAGAGCAGGGCGAAGCTGGTCCCGTCTTCGTAGCCCTCTTCGGACAGGTATCCGGGAAGATACCCGAGCACTTTGATGCCCGAGCTCAGCACATAGGGAACGTACAGCGCGGCGAACGTGGCGACCGAGACCAGGATGAGGGTGAGGGGCCGCTTCTTCAAGAGGGGTGGGGCGACGATCACGGGAATGAGCTTGGTCGCGATGGCCGCGCCGAGCGCTATCCCGCCCCAGACGCGTCGGCCGGATGCGACGAGCAGGCTGGCCGCGAGGGCCAGCGCCACGCCGAGAACGTCTACGTGCGAGTTGGTGATCGCCTCCGTCGCGACCAGGGGGCACCAGGCCCAGAGGGCCGCCCACCTCGGATCCATGCCGCGGCGGCGCAGGGCGACGAGCAGCATCCATGTGACCCCGAGCGAGATGAGCAGGCCGCCGACCTGGAACGGCCAGTATTGGACGCTCGGATCGACGAGTGCGCGAACGCCGGCGAAGTAGAGCTCGGCCATCGGCGGGTAGATCGTGGGATCGTGCGGCCGGTTGATCGCCGTGCAGAGCAGCTCTCGCGAGGGCGAGGACTTGGTGTCGTTGTAGCGGTTGCCGACGCCGGGGCAGTCCGCGTCGTGGTCGACGTCGTTCTTGCCGGCGGCAGCGCTGTCGGCGACGGCTGTGCCGGCGGGGGTCGGAAAGAGCCAGTCGGGGCGCAACTCCTTCGTGGAGTCGGCCACGGGAATGTGGGCGTAGGGGGAGACTCCGGCGTTCGTGACGATGCCGTCCCAGGCATAACGAGCGGAGTCGGTGCTGGTGTTCGGCGGCCCGAGCAGGGCTGCCCCGCCGATGGCGAGCGATCCGGCGACGATGACCGCCGTCACGTGACGTGCCGGAACCTTTCTCAGCGCGAGGAAGGCGAGGGCGAAGAAGATCCAGGCCGCTCCGATGACGACGATGAAGGTCGGGGCGTCATCGCGGGTGAACAGTTGCAACTGGATCGTCGCGAAGCCGATGGCTGCCGCGACGGCCGCGGTGGCGGCAAGGGTTAGAACTGTTCTCACTGATCGATCTTTGCATCATCGGGCTGGGAAAGTTTCGGGGTAGCAGAACGGCCCGCCACGTTTGTGGCGGGCCGTTCTGGTTGTGCGGGGGGTGTTACTTGGTGTTGACGGTGATCTTGGCGACTCCGACGAGGAGGCCGGCCTTGACGGCGTCGGTCTTGAACGTGTCGTTCAGGAGGCCGGCGG
>NZ_LMKK01000005.1 GCF_001421485.1 Agreia sp. Leaf210
ACATAGATGCGGCGGGTGGCCGCTGCTTTCTCGGCCCGTTCGACCGCGGTGGACGGTTGGGAGAGCTCGACCTGCGCTCTCGCCTTGCGGTCGAGCTGCTTCGGGTTCACCTCCGCCGCCAGCGCCGCAAGCCGGGCGTCATACGACACCAACGCATCTCCCTCGAGGCCGTCGGAATGCTTCGCGATGACCTCGGCATGCTCCCACGACAACGCACCCGCAGCAACGGCAGCCAGCGTTGCCGGCAGCAAGTCGACCAGCGCGTTGCTCGTGTCGACGAGGGTCGCGGCCCGGTACTCCGTTCGACGGGTGAACTGGGCCAGTTCGGTGACGAGCTCGACCCTCTCGACCCGGGCCGTCGACCAGACCGGCCCACCCGTCGAAGTGTCTGATGGTGCCTGCCTGTGCAGGTGGTTTCTCGCGTCAGTGACGCGTCTGGCCCTGACCGCAGACAGCGCTGCTATCTGCCTGTCAAGGGCGGCGACCTCTTCGAGCGCGACCACATAAGGGTCGGGCTCGAGGAGCGGGATCGTTGATGTCATACGAGAAGTCAAACAGCAGCCACCGACACTGGGTCGAAACAAAGAATCAATACTTGATCAGGGGATATTGCGGTGGATAACTCCGAAGAAATGCGCCCTGTGGAGGAATAGTCACACAGCCCGACCGCGCCAGCCCGACCACACAGCCCGACCGCGCCAGACCGACCGCGTCAGCAGCCGCCGATCTGCTCGGAGTCGAGGGGCCAGCGAATGTCGAGCACGTCGCCGGGCTGCACCTCGAGGTAGTCCGAACAGCGGAAGTTCACTCTGACGACGTCGTCGACCTGCAGATTGAACCGCGACGCGATCGCCAGCACCTGATCCTGGTTGGCCACGGTGTAGCTGTACTCGTAGTCGCTGAGCGGCACGACCGCCCCCGTGGCGAAGGGCTGCGATCCCGAGTCGCTGACCAAGGGCGTCGTCGCCGTATTGCCCCCGTCGGTCTGCCCGCCCATCGCGTTCGGCGGCACAGGTGGTGCCGGTGGAGCCGGCGGCTCCGGCGCGGGCGCGGGCTCGGGTGCGGCAGCCGGAGGAGGCGTCGGTGACGGTGTGGGTGTCGGAGTCACGGTGATGGCGGGAGCGCTCTGCGTGACCGTGACGGTCGGTGCGGGAGCAGGGGCGGGAACACAGGCCGTGAGGCCAAGCACCACCGTGAATACGAGAAGGGCGAGTCGCGGTCGGCGCGAGGCGTGGGTCATGAGTTCATTCTGCACACCCCGGTGCCGATCGTCACGCGTTGTTATTCAGAGACGGGCTCGATCACGCCGACGGGCTCTCGCTTCTCGGCCTGGAATCTGTCTTCTGTGCGGCCGAAGGCCCAGTAGCCCGAGAGCGAGAGCTGCGCCCGAGTGACTCCGCGTTGTTTGAACACGTCGCGCAGCTGCTTCATCGCCCCGCGCTCCCCGTGAGCGAACACCTGCACGCGTCCGTCGGCCCACGGATGCTGCGACACGGCGTCAGCGAGGAGGGTCGCCTCCCCCGCCAGGCGATCGCCGCGGAAGAGCCAGCGCACGTCGACGCCGGCGGGCGAGCGGAGCTCGAGCACATCGGCATCGGAGTACGTCTCGATGAACGCGACACCCTGCGCTGAGGCAGGAAGAGCATCCAGAGCCGACGCGATCGCGGGGAGGGCCGACTCATCGCCGACGAGCAGATGCCAGTCGGCCGAAGGATCGGGCGCGTAGCCCCCGCCCGGGCCGGAGATGACGGCGGTGTCGCCCGGCTGGGCGGCTGCAGCCCAGGGGCCGGCGAGACCCTCGTCACCGTGCACGACGAAATCGATCGAGATGGACTTCTCGACCGCATTCACCTCGCGCACCGTGTACGTGCGGGTCACATCGTGCCCATCCGAGCCGGTGAAGAGGATCTTCACGTACTTATCGGTCTTGTCGTTGTTCTCGAACTCGTCGAATCCCGCGCCGCCGAGAACGACTCGAACGAGGTGGGGCGTCAACCGTTCCGAGCGCAGAACGGTGAGCGCGATCTGCGCGCGAGGCTTACGTGCGCCAGGGGCGGGGGCGGTGACAGACATCAGACAACCTAACTTCGACAGCAAGTTAGGTAAGCCTAACAAACAGAAGCGGGCGACGACCCCGAGTGGAGTCGTCGCCCGCTTGTGCAGCATCTTGGCGAGGTTCTTGTCGAGCTCCTCGTCGCTGAAAACCTTCTTCCAGTCCTCCTTGATGATGGCGCCGCGGCCGTAGTCCATCGCGATGAGGCAGGCGTCGCTGAACGGGTTGTCTCCCTTGAGCGTGTTCGCCAGAGCGACCTGCGTGTGCCCGAGCAGGATGGCGCGGGCGGCAGGCTCGGGAACACCCATCGTGTTGACGGCCTCGTCGAGCGACTCCTTGAGCAGGGCGCCGATCATGCACGCGATGGTCTCGACCAGGGTGGGTTCGAGCTGGGCGAGCTGCTTCACCGTCGTCCAGTGCACGTCGCCGACCGGAGCGAAGATGGCACGCACGACCTGCTCGACCTGCGTCTTCTTCGTCTCGTCGTCGCTCTCGATCGCGGCGATCGCGTCTTGCAGTGCGGCGATCCCTCCGAAGGTGTCGGCGTACTCCTCAGGGGTGTGACGCTCGACGAAGATCGACGGGTGGCACGGGTGGGTGACGGCCTCGATCACGTCGTCGCGGCGCGTCAGGAGCCCGGCGTAGGCGGCGGCCGGATCGAGGGTCAGAACGATCGCCCCGCTCTTCATCTGCGGCACGACGTCGGCCGAGACGGCCTTGAGCGCGAGGTCGGGAACGGCGAGCACGACGACGTCGGCATCCTTGACCGCATCCGGGGTGTCGGTCAACACCCGACCGGTCGCGGTGACCCGCTCCTGGCCCGCCGGCGAGACCTCGCTGTAGTAGACGGTGTAGTCGGTCTTGACGAGGTTGTTGGACACCCGCATGCCCATCTTGCCGCCGGCGCCGATGACGGCGATGGTGAGGTTGTCAGTAGACATTCTTGCTCCTTAGATATGCGAGGTTGTGGTCGTTCCAGTCGTTCTCCAGCCGAATCGTCTCGTCGACGGTGTCGGCCAGGGGAAGCCAGTGTTCGATGACCTGGTTGATGCCGCGCTCGTTCGGACGAACGGTCTCGAGCAGATAGTCGTAGTCGAGGAGCCCCGTACCCAGTGGCGCGCCCTCGAGGGTGAATCCCACCCAGCCGCCGCGCCGCGTGAAGGCGAAGTCCTTGACGTGGATGTTCTTGACGTAGGGCGCGGTGCGGTCGATGACGTCGCGCGGATTCTCGAGCGCGGCCACACTGTTGGCCGGGTCGAGACAGATGCCGAGCCGCGAATGACCGATGCTCTCGACCAGCGACACCAGGTCGGTCGATGAGACCTGCTCGTAGGTCTCGAGCGCGAGGTCGATGCCCGCGTCGCCGTAGGCGACGAGAGCCTCGCGCAGCTGCGCATCGGCTTCGGCCAGGGTGGGCCGCGAGGTCGGCGAATACAGCATGCTGCGAACGACGGATGCGTCGAGCGCGGCCGCGAGGTCGAGATATTTCTCGAGATGCTCGGGTTCGACGCCCTTCGTGCCGAGTTCGATCGCGATGCCGTTGTCGCGCGCGAACCCCGCCAGCCGAGCGAGGTCGGCGTCGCTCAGGTCTTCGATCGGCGCGTAGTCGCAGAACTGAAAGAGTTCGACCTTCAGCTCCGCCGTGCGGCGGAGCATGTCGAAGGCGTCGAGGCGCTGCGGCGCCAGCTCCGAGTGCTGCCAGAAGAAGGCATACGATCCGAGGCCGATCATCGACGGGCCCCGGCCTCGTCGAGAACGCGCCCCAACGCATCCGTGTCGTGCGCGAACCGGCCGAGGAAGATGCCGCCGACGTCGTCGCCGAGCTCGGTGAGCAGCCCCGGGCCGGCACTGCCACCGTAGATGACGGCGCTGCTCGGGCGGTCGGCAACGGCTGCATGCAGCCGGGCGCAGACGGCACCGACGTACGCCGGTTCGGCCGGCTCGGCCGCGCCGATGGCCCACACCGGCTCGTAGGCAACGATCACGCGACCGTCGGGCGCACCCTCGAGGGCCGAATCGAGCTGGCGAAGACACTCGACCGCCGCAATCTCAGCGGTGCTGCGCGTCTTCTCGCCGACGCACAGCACGGGGGTGAGGCCGTTGCGCAGAGCAGCGGCAGTCTTGGCGGACACGATCTCGTCTGTCTCGCCGAAGAGAGCGCGGCGCTCCGCATGCCCCACCTCGACGACGCGCGCACCGACCTCGAACAGTTCGACCCCGCTGACCTCGCCGGTGAACGCTCCCGCATCCTCCGTCGCCACGTCTTGCGCACCGACGACCACAGGCGTGTCGTCGAGTGCGCTGACGCTGGCGGCGAGCGACACGAATCCGGGAATGACGAAGACCTCGACGGTGCCGTTCTGCACCGCCGGGTGGCGGCGTGCGAGTTCGGCGACCCTCGCGATCCAATCGAGAGTCTGCGCGTGCCCGAAATACATCTTCAGGCTCACACCGACGAGGGTGGGGACGGGCATCAGCAGGAGCCCGTTGCCTCGTACTCCGAGAGCACGGCGACCTTCTCGGCGCTGGCGCTCGATTCGTCGAAGCGGTAGGTGAGCCACTCGCGAACGAGGCGGCGGGCGAGCTCGATTCCGATGACGCGCTGGCCCATGGTGAGCACCTGCGCGTTGTTGCTCAGAATCAGTCGCTCGACCGAGAAGCTGTCATGGGCGACGGATGCGCGGATTCCCGCGACTTTGCCGGCAGCCATGGCGACACCGATTCCCGTTCCGCAGAAGAGGAGCGCGCGGTCGGCCTCGCCGGCCGCAACCAGCTCGCCGGCGGCGACGCCGATCTTGGGATAGGCGGTGTGCCCGGACGAGTCGACACCGATGTCGGTGACGCTCTCGACGAGATCGCTCTTCTCGAGATCCTTCTTCAGAATCTCCTTGTAATCGAATCCAGCGTCATCGCAACCGATGACGATGCGGAGCTTGTCAGTCATTTCTCTCCTTCAGTGGTGACGGTTAGGCGGTCTCGTCGACGAGTGTGTCGGCGATGGCGTGCACGATGAGACCGAACGAATAGGCGCCTGCGTCTACGGTGCCGAGGCTCTTCTCCGCGTGCGGACGAGCGCGGCCCATGCGTGGAAGCAGATCGGCCGTCGCTGCCGCGGCTGCCGTTGCTGCGTCGGCCGCACTTCTCCAAGCATCCGCCAGCGTGGCGTTCCCGTCGACCTCTCGCGCGAGAGTGTCCCGGAAGGGTACGAGGGCGTCGACCATCGTCTTGTCGCCCACCTCGGCCTTGCCGAACGACATGATGCCGTCGACGGCTGCCGCGACTCCGGTCGAGACCGTGGCGGCGGAGGGCGAGCCCTCGTCTCCGAGGGCCTCACCGACCGCGGAGAGCGCGACGCCCCAGAGAGCGCCGGACGTGCCACCGGCCTTGTTCGCCCACGCACTCGCGGCCAGCTCCAGCAGTGTTTTTGCGCCGGCACCCAGCGCGAGCGCCTCCGATGCTGCGGCAGACGCGGCTCGCGCGCCCCTCTGCATCCCGATGCCGTGATCGCCGTCTCCGGCCACCGCGTCGATTCGACCGAGCTCGTCGGCATTGTCGTCGACGACCCGCTCGATCGCCTCGATCGCTCGGGCGACAAAGCCGGCAGCGCGCTTCGACGCGTCATCGGCCTCGGGAATGACGACCGCCTCGGCAGCCATCACCTCACTCGGGTCGAGCTGCTGCACGGCGCCGACGGAGCCCTTGCGGTACGCCGGCGTATCGGCCGGAGCACGCCAGAATCGTTCGAGTTCGTCGTCGAGCCAGAACAGCGTGAGCGACGCCCCGGCCATATCGAAGCTCGTGACCAGTTCACCGACCTCGGGGTCGACGACCTCGAGACCGGCCCTGTCGAGCAGGGCGGCGACGTGACGGTAGACGACGAACAGCTCCTCATACTTCACCGATCCGAGACCGTTGAGGATCACGCCGACCCGGTGACCCTCGGGCGAGTGGATGCCGTCGGGCAACTCGGCGAGCAGCGCGTCGACGAACAGGGTGGCCAGCTCATCGGCCGTGGGCACGTCGGTCTCGTCGATGCCCGGCTCGCCGTGGATTCCCATGCCCACGGCCATGCGCCCCTCGGGAACGGAGAAGAGGGGCGCGTCGGCGCCGGGAAGGGTGCAACCCGAGAACGCGACACCGACGGAACGCGTGCGTTCGTTCGCCAATGCGGCGACACGCACGACCTCGTCGAGCGAGTAGCCCTCTTCGGCTGCCGCGGCCGCCGCCTTGAAGACGGTCACGTCGCCCGCGATGCCGCGTCGCTTGTGCTTCTCCGAGACAGGAGCAGAGGAGATGTCGTCGGTCACCACGACGGTGCGCGTCGGGATGCCCGCGGCATTCAACTTCTGCTCGGCCTGAGTGAAGTGCAGCACGTCTCCGGCGTAGTTGCCGTAGCTGAGCAGCACTCCTCCCCCACGATTCGCGGCGGTGGCCACCGACTCGACCTGCTGGGCAGAGGGAGACGCAAACAGGTTGCCCATGGCCGCGCCGTGAGCAAGTCCCTGTCCCACGATTCCGCCGAAGGCCGGGTAGTGGCCCGAGCCGCCTCCGATGACGAGCGCGACCGTGCCGTCCGGGGTGCGGGTGCTCCGAACCACTCCACCAGCGACTCGGCGGACCTTGTCGGCGTTGGCGGCGACGAAACCGTCGATCATCTCATCGGCGAATTCGGTCGGATCGTTGAAGAGGCGGGTCATCTGAGAGCTCCTGAGATTCTGGACATCGGTGCGGTCAATGGACGATCGCCGGCGCCTTCGCGTCGGGGTTGAAGGAGCCGTCCTTCTTTCCCCGGCGCGAGAGCACGACCATCAGAACGGCGGACAGCAACAGGAAGAAGCCCACGATGGCCATCGGAACGAAGTACTGCGGTTCTCCTGAGGAGTCCTTCGTCATGTCGGCGACGGCACCCGTGATGTACGGGGCGCCGAATCCGGCGAGGTTTCCGACGGTGTTGATCAGGGCGACACCCGCAGCCGCCGCGACTCCGGTGAGGAACTGGGTGGGAAGCGTCCAGAAGTTGGGGAGCACGGCGAAGATGGCCATAGCCGTGATCGCGATGACGGCGATCGTGGCCACCGGCGATCCGGCGAAGAGCGCCAGAGGAATCGTGAGGGCACCGATCACGGCGGGGCCGGCGATGTGCCACGTCTTCAGGCCGCGCTTCGAGACGTCCTTGGTCCAGAGCCACAGGGCGATGGCCGCCGGGATGTAGGGAACGGCCGTGATGAGGCCCTTCTCGAAGACGTTGTACTCGGTGCCGTAGAGCTCCTGGAAGCCGTTGATGATCGTCGGCAGGAAGAAGGCGAGCGTGTAGAGGCCGTAGATGAACCCGAAGTAGATGAAGGCGAGCACCCAGACGCGACCGCTGGTGAAGGCCTGCATGAAGCCGCCGCGCTGCTTGCCACCGGTGACGGCGCTCAGCGACTCTGTCTTGGTCTTCTCAGCAGCGAGTTCCTCGGTGAGCCAGACCTGCTCTTCTTTGGTGAGCCACTTGGCGTCGCTGGGCTTGTCTTTCAGGTAGAACCAGGCCACGACGCCGATGACGATGGCCGGCAGGCCGACGCCGAGGAACATCACGCGCCATCCCTCGAGGCCGAACAGACCGTCCGCACCGATGAGCAGACCGGCGAGGGGTGCGCCGATCACCGTGGTCAGCGGCTGAGCCAAGTAGAAGAGTGCCAGGATCTTGCCGCGGTGCCGTGCGGGAACCCACAGGCTGAGGAACAGGATGGCTCCGGGGAAGAATCCGGCCTCGGCCACACCCAGGATGAAGCGGAGGATGGCCAGCTGTTCGAAGTTTCCCACCCAGGTGAAGAGAACCGCGACGATTCCCCAGGTGACCATGATGCGCGAGAGCCAGCGGCGAGCGCCGAAGCGGGCGAGAGCCAGGTTCGACGGCACCTCGAGCAGGATGTATCCGATGAAGAAGACTCCGGAGGCGAAGCCGACCTGCGTCACGGTCAGAGCGAGGTCGTCGTTCATGCCGTTCGGCGCGGCGAAGCCAATTGCCGACCTGTCGAGGTAGTTGATGAAGAACATGAATGCGACGAAGGGAACGAGTCGCCAGGCGACCTTCTTGATCGTCGATTTCTCGATTGCAGAGACGGTGGTCTCGGCGCGGGCCGTGGTCATTGATAACTCCTTTGTCATGTCAATCTCGGCCTCACTGCCGTCCCAACGAATACGTGAGCGCTGACAACCGGTTGACCAATTCGACAACCATAGCGCGCTCGCGAGCAGCCGCGCAAGACAATGAGGGAGACGAAGATATCTGGGAGTTCGCCAAACAAGCCCGGGACGATTGCACTCAGTGCGTCGTTGCACGTAGTGTAACGACCGTGAGTAGCGAGCCGATTGCGTTGGACCGACGCGCCGAATTGAAGGCGCGGCACCGTGAGGCGATTCTCGACGCCGCCGACTCCCTCATCCTCGACAGGGGCAAGGCGCGGTTCAGCGTCGATGAGCTCGCCGAGCGCGCAGACATCGCCCGTCGCACCGTCTTCAACCACTTCTCGTCGCTCGACGACGTGATCATGACGAGCTGTACCCGCACACTCAATCGTGCCGTCGATGAGTTCCTCACCGTCGCGAGCGTGACTCCCTCGAGCCATGGAAGCCGCGTGCACCTGTTCGATGAGGTCACCACGGCGATGAAGGCCATGGACCTGCCTGGCCTGGTCTCCTACTTCTTCGGGCTCCTCGATGGAGACGACACACGCACCCAGAATGCGGACGGCGTCTTCCTTCGATCGACCGAGGACCTCACCGTGGAACTCGCCCGGCGCAGCGGAGTCGACGAATTCGAAGTCTCGATCCTGGTGAGCACGCTGATGAACGGCATTGCCGTGGTGGCGCGACACTGGATGATCCAGTCCGGCGGCACACTCGATCTCGCATCGCGCAGCCTCTGGGACAGCGTCCTCGACCGCTTCATCGCAATCGTCCGCGACGGATACTCCGCCCCCAGCTGAGTTCCGCACACACCCTCCCCCTCTCTCTTCCCAACGATGCGACGTGAGATTCCCTCCCCGTCACCGCTCATTTCAGAAAGAAGCTGAGGAACATGGCATCCCTTCTCTACCGACTCGGTCGGTTCTCTGCCCGACGAGCGTGGCTCGTCATCGTTGCGTGGGTGGTGATTCTCGGTCTGGCGGGCGCCGCCTTTGCGGTGTTCGGCGGCACGCTCACCTCGGCCGTGAGCATTCCGGGTACGGCAACGCAGAAGGTGAGCGACGAGCTCTCGGAGAAGTTCCCCTCCGCCAGCGGAGGACGCGGCACCGTGGTCTTCACGACCACCGATGACTCGGCCTTCACCGACGAGCAGAAGACGGCCATCGGAGACCTGCTCACCAAGGCGAAGTCACTCGACGATGTGAAGTCGACGACCAATCCGTTCGACACCCAGGCGCAGATCGACGGGCAGGCCCAGAAGGTCACCGACGGCCGCCAGCAGATCGCCGACGGCAAAGCGAAGCTCGACGCCGGCCAGGCTCAGCTCGACGCGGCCAAGAGCCAGGCGGCGACGGGTCAGCAGCAGCTCGATCAGGCGAGAGCGCAGGCCGAGGCAGCAGGACAGCTGGCGGCCGCGCAGCCGCAGCTCGACGCACAGCAGGCTCAGCTCGACGCCGGCAACGCCGAACTGACCTCGCAGCAGGCCGCCATCGACTCGGGGCGGACCGAGCTCGAGACTCAGAGCGCGACCCTCGAGGAGGGTTCGAAGCTACTGGACCTCGCCTCCAACATCCGCCAGGTCTCCTCCGACGATACGACCGCCGTCGGCACCGTGCAGTTCGACAAGTCGCTCAACCTCGTTCCGGCCGAGGCCAAGGAGGCCGTGGTCGAGACGATGAACGACGCCAAGATCGACGGCGTCTCCGTCGAGGTGTCGAATGACATCGCCGCGACCATCCCCGAAGTTCTCGGCCCGGGCGAGATCGGTGGCGTGATCTTCGCGGCCATCGTGCTGTTCGTCATGCTCGGCACCCTGATCGGCGCAAGCCTGCCGCTGATCAACGCGATTATCGGCGTGGGCGTGGGCGTCCTCGCATCCCTCGCCCTGTCGGGCACCGTCACCATGCTCTCGGTCACCCCCGTGCTCGGCGTGATGCTCGGTCTCGCCGTCGGCATCGACTATTCGCTCTTCATCCTCAACCGACACCGAACGCAACTTCGCTCGGGTCTCGAGCTGCAGGAGTCCATCGGGCTGGCCAACGGAACCTCCGGCAACGCCGTGGTCTTCGCCGGCTCGACCGTGCTGATCGCTCTGTTGGCGCTCAACCTCACGGGCATCCCGTTCCTCGGGCTCATGGGAACGGTGGGAGCGGTCTGCGTCTTCGTGGCCATCCTCATCGCGATCACGCTGACACCGGCCGTGCTGAGACTGGCCGGCATGCGCATCCTCACCAAGAAGGCCCGCGCCAAGGTCGGCCACACCGATCACCAGGCCCGGGTTCCGAACAAGCCGATGAACACCCTGCGCGCCGCGGTCACCGTGGTGGCCGGAATCGCCGTGCTGCTCATCGTGGCCCTGCCCGCGCTCTCGATGCGATTGGGACTTCCCGCCGGATCGTCCGAGCCGGTCGACTCCAGCGCCTACAAGGCGTACAAGCTGGTCGACGACAAGTTCGGCGCCGGAGTCAACGGACCGCTGATCGTCGTCGCCGACCTCGACAAGGCGATCACCGACGACCAGCTCGTGAGCGAGCAGGTGCGTATCGGCACCCTGTTGAAGGCCGAGAACGACGTCGTCGCGGTCGCACCGATCGGCGCCAGCGACGACGACCTGCTTCTGGCATTCCAGGTGGTACCCAAGGAGGGGCCCACCAGCGAGTCCACCGAGCAGCTGGTGCGCGACCTCCGCGGCCTCGACATCGATGGCGTCGCTGAGCTGGGCGTCGCCGGCAACGCCTCGGGCAACATCGATGTGAGCGAGAAACTCGCCGCTGCACTGCCGCTCTATCTCACCGTCGTGGTGGGCCTCTCGCTGATCATCCTGATCCTCGTGTTCAGGTCGATCCTCGTGCCGATCACGGCGACAGCCGGCTTCGTGCTGTCTCTGTTCGCGGCATTCGGCGGTATCACCGCGGTGTTCCAGTGGGGTTGGCTGGCTCCGGTATTCGGCGTGCATGACCCGGGTCCCATCCTGAGCTTCCTTCCGATCCTCGTCGTCGGTGTGCTGTTCGGCCTGGCGATGGACTACCAGCTGTTCCTGGTGAGCGGCATGCGCGAGTCGTATGCGCATGGCTCACCGGCCAGGCTGGCGGTGCAGCGCGGTGTTCATGCCGGGCGCACGGTGGTCATCGCCGCCGCGCTGATCATGACCAGCGTGTTCGGCGGATTCGTCTTCTCGAACTCGGTCATGATCCAGTCGATCGGTCTCGGCCTCGGTCTCGGCGTGCTGCTCGATGCATTCGTCGTGCGACTGCTGATCATCCCGGCGGTCATGCACCTGCTGGGCAAGTCGGCCTGGTGGCTGCCGAAGTGGCTCGACCGCATCCTGCCGGATGTCGATGTCGAAGGCGCATCGCTGCAGCGCAAGCACCCGAGCGAAGCTCACGAGGCCTCCGGGCCGAAGCACGCCGAGGCGCCGACCGCGTAGCGCACACGAACAAGCCCCGCCGCCCGCCCGCACGGGCGGCGGCGGGGCTTTCTCGTGGTCGACGTCGATCCACTACAGAACCCGGCCCCGACACATTGGTAATCTGAGCCTGTGCCCGCATTTCCCGATCGCCCCGCAACCGACGAGATCAGCGCCTCGTTGAGTTCCGTCGCCAGCGGCACCGCCGTCTCCGCGGTAGCGAAGCGTCTGCTCGACCTCTTTATGGGCGGCGACATCGCGCCGGGCACGCGACTCCCACCCGAACGACAGCTGGCCACGGCCCTGGGAATCGGTCGGTCGGCCGTACGCGAGGCGCTCGCCGCGCTCGAGATCCTGGGAATCGTCGATGTCCGGCCCGGCAGCGGAACGTATCTTCGCGGCTCCGCATCGGAGCTCCTACCCGAGACCCTCAGCTGGGGACTCATGCTCGGCGAACCGCGAACACGAGAATTGATCGAGGTGCGCGGAGCGCTCGAGGTCTTCGCGACCGAGCTCGCGGCAGTGCGTATGCCCGATGAGGCATTGAAGCGACTCGGTCAGCACCTCGCGGCGATGAAGGAGGCGGGCGACAATCACACCCGCTTCATCGAGGCCGACCTCAAGTTCCACCTCGAGATCGCGCGGGGAGTCGACAACTCGGTGCTCGTCACCCTGCTGCAGAGCATCCGTTCGCTTCTGCGCATCTGGGTCGAGCGTGGCCTGCACGATTCCGGCGATGCAGACCAGGCCTACGACGAGCACGCGGCCGTGCACGACGCCCTGCTCTCGCGCGACCCGGCGGCCGCGGCAGCAGCGATGCGCTCGCACATGGTGACGGCGACCGAGCGACTGCTCAGAACCCTGCCGGCTGCCTGATGGCCAGAACGACCTGGCGATCGATCCTCAAGGTGTTCCCGACCATCATCCTGGTGGTCGACATCCTCATCCGCATCGGGGCCGTCGTGACGGTTCCCCGCAATCGGCGCCCGAGCTCGGCCATGGCATGGCTGCTCGCGATCTTCATCTCCCCCATCCCGGGCAGCCTCCTCTATGTGCTGCTCGGCAGTTCTCGTCTGCCGAAAGACCGACGCGACAAACAGCGCGAGGTGAACGCGTTCATCCTCGACGCCGCCGGTCCCTTCGACAGCGCCCAGACCACGATCACCGAACCCGCGTGGTTCGGCTCGGTCGTGCATCTCAATCGCACCCTCGGCGCGATGCCCCTCATCGCCGGCAACACGGCGACCCTGCTGCCCGACTACGAGGCGTCGATTGGGGCGATGACCGACGCCGTCGCATCCGCAACCCAGTACGTGCACGTCGAGTTTTACATTCTGGGGCGCGACGACACGACCATCGCATTTTTCGACGCCCTGAAAGCGGCCCACGACCGCGGAGTCACCGTTCGCGTGCTCTACGACCACTGGGCGACTATGCGCAATCCGCGGGGACGCTCGACACGCGCGTGGCTCCGCGAGAGCGGGATCCCCTTCGAGGAGATGCTCCCGTTCCGCCCGTGGCAGGGAAACTGGCGTCGCCCGGATCTACGCAACCACCGCAAGATCGTGGTCATCGACGGCCACATCGCGTTCACGGGGTCACAGAACATGATCGACGCCAGCTACAACAAGCGCGGAAACATCCGCCGCGGTCTCAGATGGAAAGACCTGATGGTGCGGCTCGAGGGCCCGGCGGCCCTGGGCCTCGACGCGCTGTTCGTCACCGACTGGTATAGCGAGACGGGCGATATCGTCGAGGCCGACGACTCGCGTGCCATACCCGTCGCGTCACCCGACAGCATCGAGTGCCAGGTGGTTCCGAGCGGGCCGGGATTCGACGGAGAGAACAACCTGCGTCTCTTCAACGCCCTGGTCTATGGAGCGCAGGAGCGCCTGATCATCGCGAGCCCGTACTTCGTGCCCGACGATTCGATGCTCTACGCCATCACCACCGCCGCCGAGCGCGGCGTCGACGTGCAGCTCTTCGCCTGCGCCGTGGCAGACCAGTACGTGGTCTACCACGCTCAACGCTCGTACTACGAGACGCTGCTGCGTTCCGGCGTGCGCATCTTCCTCTACCAGGAACCGACGGTTCTGCACTCGAAGCACTTCACGGTCGACGACGACGTGGCCGTCGTCGGATCGAGCAACATGGACATGCGCTCGTTCAGCCTCAACTTCGAGGTCTCGCTCATGGTCCGCAGCTCCTCGTTCGTCGAGCAGTTGCGCGAAATCGAAGACGGCTACCGCGAGAAGTCACGAGAGATCACGCTCGAGCAGTGGATCGCCCGCCCCGCCGTCGCCCAGGCTCTCGACACGGTCGCCCGCCTCACGGCGTCGGTGCAGTAAAGCACCGACTCAGTTCAGCGGGCCGAGTCGCGACTCGGCCGCCTCGCGTACGGCGCCACGGCGAACGAGGGATGCGACGGCCTCGATCTCGGGCGACAGAAAGCGATCGGGCCCCGGCCCCTCGACCTCGCGGCGCACGAGCTCGACCACGGCGGCGGAGCCCGCACCGGGCTCGAGCGGAGCACGCAGATCGAGCGATCGCGACGCCGTCATGACCTCGATGGCGACCACGCGACTCAGCCCGTCGATCGCCGTCCGGAGCTTGCGAGCGCCAGCCCAGCCCATCGAGACATGGTCCTCCTGCATGGCGGACGAGGGGATGGAGTCGACCGAGGAAGGAACCGCGAGGCGCTTGAGCTCGGAGACGATGCCGGCCGCCGTGTACTGGGCGATCATGAGCCCGCTGTCGACTCCCGCATCGTGGGCGAGGAACGCAGGAAGGCCGTGGCTTCGAGCCGGATCGAGCATGCGGTCGGTGCGGCGCTCCGACATGCTCGCGACATCCGCGACGACGATGGCGAGAAAGTCGAGCACGTAGGCCACGGGGGCTCCGTGGAAGTTGCCGTTCGATTCGACCCGTCCGTCGACGGTGACGACAGGATTGTCGACGGCCGACGCCAGCTCTCGCCCGGCCACGAGAGCCGCGTGGTCGACCGTGTCGCGAGCGGCACCGTGCACCTGGGGCGAACAGCGCAACGAGTACGCGTCCTGCACGGTCGTGTGCGTCGAGGGCCGATGACTCTCGACGATCGGTGATCCCGCGAGCATCGCACGCAGATTCGACGCCGACAGGGCCTGCCCGTGCTGGGGTCGCAGGGCCTGCAGATCGGCGGCGAACACGGCGTCGGTGCCCAACAGCGCTTCGACGCTCATCGCCGCCGCGATGTCGACGCTGGTGAGCAGCATGCGCAGGTCGTCGATCGCGAGGCTCAGTTGGCCGAGCATTCCGTCGGTACCGTTGATCAGCGCCAAACCTTCCTTCTCGGCGAGGACGACGGGGTCGATTCCTGCAGCCGCCAGCGCAGCGGCCGCCGACATCGGCTCGCCGTCGGCGTCGCGCACCTCGCCCTCGCCCATCAACGCGAGCGCACAGTGCGCGAGAGGAGCCAGGTCGCCCGAGCAGCCGAGCGATCCGTACTCCCGCACGATGGGGGTGATTCCGGCATTGAGCAGCGCGACGTAGCTGTCGACGGTCGAGAGTCGGATTCCCGTTCGCCCTGTGAGAAGCGTCGAGATGCGCAGCAGCATCAGAGCACGAATCACCTCGCGCTCGACCTCGGGGCCCGACCCCGCCGCGTGCGATCGCACGAGGCTGCGTTGCAACTGCGCGCGCTGCTCGCCGGCGATGAACGTCGATGCGAGGGCGCCGAAGCCCGTCGAGATCCCGTAGTGCGGAGCGACGTCGACGGCCAGGGCATCGATGATGACACGACTCGCATCCACGGCGGACCGGGCCTCATCGTCGATCTCGATCTGGGCGCCGCGCCGCGCAACGGCGACGACATCGTCGATACCGATGGCCCCCGTGCCGACGGGCACGACGGTGGGAATCTGCTGTTCGGTGAGGAGGTGCGTGGTCATAGGCCCAGTCGACCGCACGCGACCCGTCGTTCGAGGAACGAATCGAGCAAAACCGTCTCGTATGCGAGACAGTTGAGCATGACAGTCGAGACCGGAGTTCCCGCAGCCAGCGCGACGCTGCGCATCCTCAGCTACCTGGCGGCGCAGAGCCGACCCGTACCGGCCGCCACCCTGGCGTCGCACCTCTCGCTCCCCCGCTCGTCGGTGTACAAGCTGCTGGCCGTGCTGGTGGATGCCGGATTCGTTCTCCACGTCGCCGAGACACGGCGTTACGGTCTGGGAATCGCGGCGTTCGAGCTCGGTTCGGGCTTCGCGAGACAGGAGCCGTTGGCCAGATTGGGCCATCCGGTGCTGGCGCTTCTCGTCGACCGCATCGCAGAGAGCGCGCACCTCGCCGTGCCGCACGGGCGCGACGTGCTCTATCTGATCGAAGAGCGCGCTCCGCGACGGCCGGCTCTCGTCAGCGACGTCGGCGTGCGGCTGCCCGCTCATCTCACGGCGAGCGGGATCGCCATGCTCGCGTCGATGCCGGCGGCCCAGGTGAGGGCGCTCTTTCCCGACGAGAGGGCATTCGCGCGCCGGGGCGAGGTGGCGGGGCCGCGCAGCTACTCGCAGTTGCGGCGGGTGCTGACCGAGACCCGCACCCGGGGCTACGCGATCGAAGACGAGACGATTACGCCGGGCATCGCGTCGATCGCGGTCTCGGTCGTCGACCACGCGGGGTGGCCCGCTGCGGCGATCGCGGTCACGTTCGACCGTGCCTCGCGCGACGCCGCGAGCTGGGACGAACTCGCCGACGAGACGAGGCGGCACGCCCGCGAGCTGTCTCGGCGAATAGGCGGCCACTCGTTACCGGTGTGAACCGCACTCACGACGTGGCGGTGCGGACCAGCCGGTCGAACGTATCGCGCAGCAGATCGGCGAGCGGCTTGGTGTTCTGTGCGCTCAGCCAGCGGCCGATCGAGACGCTGAAGACCGTGGACGTGAGATGCGCCGCCAAGAGCGCATCGACCTCCTCGCTTCCGCGCCGCACGAATCCGACGCGCAGGGCCTCGACCAGGGCGGCCTGGGTGTTCAGCTGCCTCTCCCGCAGACCCTCGTCGGACTGGATGATCTGGTGACGTGCCAGGTAATAGCTCTTCTCGCGCGAGAACTGGGCCGACGCCACAGCGTCGAACGCGCTCGCGACGATCTGCAGCGAGCTGATCCCGGCAGGCGCTTCGGCGACAATGCGTGCCGCCTGCTCGGGTACCGCGTGCTCGTCGGCGAAGAGCGCATCGCGCTTGTCTGCGAAGTGACGAAAGAAGGTGCGGGTCGATAAGCCTGCGCGCTCGGCGATCTGGGGAACCGTCGTCAGAGCGAAACCCTGTTCGACGAAGAGGTCGAACGCGGCGCGCTCGAGCCGCTCACGCGCATCCGGTTGCCATCGAGCCATAAGACCAGTGTAGTGATGACATGCCGTGCCATCATGTGTATTCTGATGTCACTGCATGTCATCACTCATCGAGAACGCGAGGTCGTCTCTATGTCCGCCACCAACTCAGTGTCTGTCACCAACTCAGCCGCCTGGCTCACCGCGCCGTACTCCGACCTCACCGTCGGCGACGCGCCCTACACCTCGGCTGCCGCCGGAGAGCTCGTGATTCGCAATCGCGCCGTGGCGGTCAACCCGCTCGACGAGGTCAAGCAGTCGACGGGCAACCTCATGTACTCGTGGCTCCCCCACCCCTCGATCCTGGGTGAAGACGTGGCAGGCGAGGTCGTCGAGGTCGGCGCAGGCGTCACCGGATTCGCGGTGGGTGATCGAGTGATCGCCTACGCCGTGGGCATGGAGAAGAATCGCAACCACTCCGCAGAGGGCGGCTTCCAGCTGTTCTCGGTCGTACGCGCCGACCTGGCCTCGCCCATCCCCGACGACCTGGCCTTCGAGAGTGCTGTGGTGCTGCCGCTCGCGGTCTCGACAGCCGCCTCCGCCCTCTTCCAGTCCGACCAGCTGGGCCTCCGGCATCCGACGGCGAAGACCACCACCGAAGAACCGCGCGAGTGGGTCGTCGTGTGGGGCGGTTCGGCGAGCGTCGGCAGCAACGCGATCCAACTCGCCGTCGCCGCCGGCTACTCGGTGCTCGCCACGGCGTCGCCGCAGAACCACGACCGGATGCGTGCGCTCGGCGCCCAGCACGTCGTCGACTACCGCAGCCCGTCGGCCGTGCGCGAGGTCGTCGCGCTGCTTCGCGACGAGCAGCTCGCCGGGGTGTTCGCCGTGGGAACCGGGTCTGCCGAACCGGCGGTGGCCATCGCCTCAGCGCTGGGGTGCAGGCGCGTCAGTCTCGCGAGTCCGTCCGTCTCGATGAGCACTCTCCCCCGTCGACCTCGAGCCTGGCTGTCGCTCGCGCGTTTCGGAGTGACGATCGCGTCTCGCATGGGAGCCCTGCAGCTACGCTGCCTGCGCCGCGGCATCCGCGCCAGGTTCGTCTGGGGCAGCTCGTTGATGACGAACGAGGTGGGGCCAATGCTGTGGCAGGAGTTCCTTCCGAACGCGCTCGCCGAAGGCCGCTACGCGACCGTCCCTCGAGCCGAGATCGTCGGATCGGGGCTCACCAGCATCCAGCCCGCGCTCGACGCACTCCGGCGCGGAGCGTCGGCCACGAAGTTCGTCGTCACGCTCTGACCCCGCCGTGTCAACCGCTCGTCGGGCCTTTCGCTTCTCGTTAGCGTGGAGCGATGGGTGCCACACAGCTTCTTCTTGTCAGGCACGGCGAGAGCATCGGCAACGCGGCCGCTAGCCGGGCTGAGCGAGACGGCGCCGAGACCATCGACATCGCCATGCGGGATGCCGACGTGCCTCTCACCGAGACCGGAGAGCGCCAGGCAACGGCGGTCGGGGCATGGCTGCGTTCCCTCGAGCCCCACGACCGACCGACCCGCGCCTGGACCTCTCCCTATATCAGGGCGGCCAGCACCGGCGAACGGGCGATCGCCGAATCGGGAATCGGTCTTCAGCTACGAAGCGACGAGCGCCTGCGCGATCGCGAACTCGGCATCACCGACCTGCTCACCACCCGAGGCTTCGAGGCCAGGCTTCCTTTCGAGGCCGAGCGACGGCGCTGGCTCGGCAAGTTCTACTACCGTCCGCCGGGCGGCGAGTCCTGGGCGGACATGACACTGCGAGCGCGGTCGGTGCTCTCCGACATCGACCTGGTCGATGATGGCGAGCGAGTGCTGATCGTCTGCCACGACGCGATGATCCTCATTCTTCGCTACATCTGCGAGGGCATGACCGAGGCCCAGCTGCTCGAGACATCGCAGCGCTCCTCCGTGGCGAATGCCTCGATCACCCGCCTGTCGCGCCCGAGCGGCGCGGGCTTCTGGACGGCGGACAGCGTCAACGATGTAGCGCACCTCTCCGACGACGGAGCCCCCGTGACCACGCACTCTGGAGGAATGGATGACCGACCAGCCCACTGACACGAAGATCCCGTCGATCACCCCGGAGTCCCTTCAGACCTGGCCGTTGCCGTCGGGCGGCGAGTCGAAGCGTGACCGAGGAAGCATCCTCATCGTCGGCGGGTCACCCAAGTCGCCCGGCGCAGTGCTGCTCGCCGGTCGCGCGGCCCTGCGCTCGGGCGGAGGACGGCTCACCCTCGCCCTCGCCGAGTCGCGTGCGCCGTCAGCATCCGTCGCCCTGCCCGAAGCCGGAGTCGTGGGCCTGCCCGAGAGCTCCTCCGGCCAGGTGGGCGAGGGCGTGGTCTTCGCTCTGCGATCGGAACTCGAGTCGGCTGATGCTGTGCTGATCGGGCCTGGCCTGCACAGCGCCGAGGAGGCGCGCACCGTGCTCGAGTCCCTGCTGCCCCATGTGACGGACTCGACCACTCTCGTACTGGATGCGTTCGCGCTCGGAGTTCTCCCGGGCCTCATCGACCGCATCGAGCCGTTCGCCGGTCGACTCGTGCTCACGCCGAACAAGACCGAGGCCTCGATCCTCCTCGGCAGATCGCCCGACGACGAGCCGCGCGAGGGCGACGTCGAGGAGGTCGCGTCGCGCTACGGGGCGGCGGTGTCGTGCTTCGACCGCATCGCGGATGCCGACGGCTCGTCGTGGCTCGTCACCGAGGGCGGGCCCGGCCTGGGCGTGTCCGGCAGCGGAGACGTGCTCGCGGGCTCGATCACAGGCCTGCTCGCCCGAGGGCTGAGTCCCGTCGGCGCCGCGTGCTGGGGAACGTGGGCGCACTCGCACGCCGGCGATCGACTCGCCGAGCGCGTATTCGAGACCGGATTCCTCGCATCCGAGATCGCCGACGAGCTCACCGCGAGTTTCGCCGACGCGCAGCGGGCGTCGGATCAGGAGTAGGTGTCGAGGGCGGCCAGGAGTCGTGTGACCGAACCCCCCAGGTTCCAGTCCTTCGACAGGCGCTCGAGCTCGGCTCGTTTCTTCCCCGTCACGGCCGACAAGCGGGCACCGGCCTTCGCCGGCGTCGGCAGATCGAGATCGCGAACGACCCTCACGACCCTCGGCGCGACGTCGAGGTAGTCGCTCGCCGCGGTCAATTTCGACCGCACCGACGCACTCAACGTGCTCTCGGCATCCGTCGCGGCGTCGCGCACCGACTCGAGCGAGCCGTATTCGCCGAGCAGAGTCGCGGCGGTCTTCTCCCCCACGCCGGCCACTCCGGGAAGCCCGTCGGAGGCATCGCCCCGCAGCGTCGCGTAGTCGACGTACTGGCCGGGCAGCACGCGATACTTGCCCACGATGACCTCATCGGTCACGAGCTCGAGGTTCTTCATTCCCCGCGCGGTGTAGATCACACGCACCTCATGAGCGTCGTCGACCAGCTGGAACAGATCGCGGTCGCCGGTGACGACGTCGACAGCAGAGCGCGCTCCGCTGGCATAGGTGCCGATCACGTCGTCGGCCTCGTGATCCGCTGCCCCGACGATCGCGATTCCCGCGAGCTCGAGTACCTCACGAATGAGCGGGATCTGCGCCGTCAGGCCATCCGGCACCTCTTCGACGTCGGGGCCGTTGGCGACGCTCTCGGCAACCCGCTGAGCCTTGTAGCTCGGAAGCAGATCGACTCGCCACCCGGGACGCCAGTTGTCGTCCCAGCACGCGATGAGATGGGTCGCCTCGAACTCCACCGTGAGCCGGGCGATCATGTCGAGCAACCCGCGGACTGCGTTGACCGGCGTCCCGTCGCTTCTCGTGATCTTGTCGGGCACACCGTAGAACGCGCGGAAGTACAGCGAGGCGGTGTCGAGCAGCATCAGTCGGTCGGCCATGCTCGATCTTGGCACGCACGACTCTCGATCGGCGACTCTCGATGGGCGACTACGTGGCGGTCTCGTCTGCCCGCCCGGACACCCGGACGACGACGAAGAACGACCCCGCTCCCAGGATGGCTCCCCCGAGCATCCCCAGGAAGGCCAGCCCCGCACGGTCGACGTCGCCGCCTGCCGGGATGATCCCGTTCACGAGAACGACCGCGATCGCAAGCGGCGTGGCGATCGACACGAGTGCACTGATGGGCACCGAGAGACGGCCATGGCGAGCACCGACCACGAGCGCGACGATGCTGGCGATCATTGTCAGCGCGGCACACACCAGCTGAACGATCACGAAGACGTCGGTGGCGACCTCCAACGACGATGCGGTTCCGCGACCCGTCAGCTCGATCAGAAAAAGATCGGGGAGGAGAGGCGCTAGGACCAGAGCGAAGATCACCGCCGTGATCACGCCGAGCGCGGCCCAGCCGACTCCCAGTAGGGCGAGAGCACGAACGTCGAGCCGCTCGAGCGACACCGTTCCTCGGGTTCTGCCACCGCGCCCACCCTCGCATCGGTCAGCATCGCTCATGCTCTGAACCTAGCGGACGGTCGCGCCCCGAAAGTTCAGTCCCACTCCTCAGGGCCGATGCCGCCGTCTCGACCCGACAGCACATTGGCGTCGATGTCGAAGGCCTGGCCTGCTGACGTGACCTGTCGCGCCTGGATCTGGTTGAACGCCCAGTTGCCGGGCAGGGGCTCGGTCTCATTGCCGCCCCACCCCGACGACATGCCCGCCACGAACGAGAAATGGGCGAGACTGGCGCCGCTGATCCGAGAGCACACCAACCGCGATCCGTAGACGCCGGCCTTGTACGTGTCGCCGGTGTCGCTCAGCCCCTGCGCCACGCCCTCGAAATACGGGGTGATCGACGTGGTGATGTCGTCGGGCGTCACATCGAGATCGACGGCGAAGTAGATGGTGGTCTGCTTGGGCACACCGAGCGCGCGGGCGGTGTCCACCGCCGAGCGGGCGTCGAGGGCTCCCTGGGCTCGGTTGAACCACGACAGCTCGTCGCCGCCCTCCTCGAAGATGGGCCAGACCCGCAGCTGTGCGCCGGCGATCGCCGACACCTCGTCTCTCGTGATCCTCTTGTCGAGCGCGCCGCTGACCGAGGAATTCGTCAGGTAGCGCCCGATCGTCGTGTAGCCCGCCGCCGCGAGCGCCTGAGCCCCGCCGGCGTCGAGCCTGTGCGCCAGATCGGCACCCGAGACTGCCCGGTCCGCGTCGCCGTAGCTCACGAGCAGAGCGGCCCAGGTGGGGAATCGGCAGACCCCCGTCTGGTCTTCGGGCGCCAGTGCCTGGAACTGCTGGAAGGATGTGAGGACGTCGGCATCGCCCGCGGAGAAGGTGTCGTCGAACGGCACTAGAGAGCCACCGAGAATCAGCAGGCCCTTCGCCAGGCGCACCCACGATCCCTGTACTCCGATCGCCACGGTGCTCGCGTCGGTCGCCTTCAACGCTCGGGCGGTGGCCGGTCCGTAGATGCCATCCGCGGCAGCCGGGTCTTGACCGGTACCCAGCTGCACCGCGCGAACGATCGACATCAGTGTGCTCGAATCGTAGACCCCGCCCACCGAGCAGTAGGTGGCGCCCGGGAGTTCTGCGTGCTGGCCATTCAGCCATTGCTGCACCGGCACGATCTCCTGCCTGCCGTCCTCGGCGAGCGAGATCGAGGTCACCGTGAGCAGCGCCCTCGTCAGATTCGGCGACAGGGTCGCTCCGCTCGTCGGCGATCCGAGAGCGCGGCGCAGGCCGTCGACCGCCTGCATCGTCGTGTCATCCCACACACCGGAGAGAGCGACGCCCGAGAATCCGCGGCAGATGAGCGCGCCCTGCACGAGCTGGCGCCACGCCTGGGCATCGGCGCCGCTCTCGCTTCCCACCTCGCCGTGCTGTTGCAGTCGCTGCAGCGTCGTGGGTCCGAACGCGGGCACGAGCGGAGCGATACCGAGCAGTGCCTGCAGACCCTGCACGAGGCCGGTCAGAGTTCCCTGTCCGGCGACGCCATCCTCGGCGACGGCGACCCACCCGTCGCGGCCACCGAATGTGGCATTCAACCAGCGCTGCACGGCGAGAACATCCGCGGGCGGCGCCTGTTGAGATGTGGCGGCGCTCGCCGTCTCCGGCTCCATCATCGACATGACGAGCGGCGCCGCGGCGGCGAGTCCGATCAGAGCGGTCCGGCGCGAGATCTCCATGACTTTCCTCTTCCTGTGACGAGTCAGACGCGCTACGAGACGCGCATCGTCGACTAGACGATCGTCTGATGGTAGATCGACCGTCGGAGAAGACCCCCCGGCCGGGGGTAATCGCACCAGAATCACAGGGAGGAGACAGCTAGCGGGCGGGACACCGTCGTCGTGCACGTGAAAAGCTCCGCCTCCAGGACTCGAACCTAGACCTAACAGCTCCAAAGGCTGTCGTGCTGCCATTACACCAAGGCGGACCGCGTGCTCCGTAGAGCACGCATTCCCCAATTCTGCCAGACACGAAGCCTGCCGACGGCCCGTGGCCCACATAATGGATGCGTGCCAGATGCGACTCCCCGTGATTCCGTCGACGGAATCGTCGACGCGTGGGAGCGCGAACGACCCGATCTCGACTTCGCGCCTCTCAAGGTGCTCTCGCGGGTCTGGCGCCTCTCGAGGCATCTCGAGCGCACCCGACGAACGGCCTTCGCCACCAGCGAGCTCGAATCGTGGGAGTTCGACGTGCTCTCGGCCCTCCGCCGAGCGGGCGAACCGCACCAGCTCAGCCCCAAGGCGCTGCTCGAGCAGACGCTCGTCTCCTCGGGCACCATGACCAACCGCATAGACAGGATGTCGCGGCGCGGCCTGGTCGAGCGCCGCACGGATCCGCACGACGGACGCGGCATCCTCGTCTCGATGACCGACGAGGGCCGAGACCGCGTCGACGGAGCGATCACCGCGCTCGTCACCGCCGAGGGTGAGCTGCTCAGCAGGCTCAGCACATCCGACCAGGAGCGCATCGCGACCCTGCTCCGCAAACTCAGCGTGGACTTCGACTAGGTGGTTCGTCTTATCTCTCGTCGTTTCACCCTGTTCACTGCCGCCCTCGTCGGCTTGGCCTTCGTCACGACGGCGGTCGGCCCGGCGAACCCGGCCAGCGCGCGAGCGGATGCCGCATCCATCGCCCCGACGGCCGTGACGGCCGTCGCCGACACGACGACGCGACTCGTCGAGGCGGCAACTCCCGACGTCTTCGACCCCGGCTTCATCATCTCCGACGAACTCTTCTACGACGGCGGCGCCCTCGACGCCGACGAAGTGCAGGAATTCCTCGACGAGCAAGTTCCCGCCTGCTCCCCCGGAGTGGTGTGCCTCGCCGATTACACGCAGAAGACCGTCACCCGTGAAGGCGACGACGTGTGTGGCGCTTATGGCGGGCGCGAGTCAGAGACGGGCGCGGAGATCATCGCCAAGGTCGGCCTCGCCTGCGGCATCAGCCAGAAGGCCCTGCTCGTTCTCGTGCAGAAAGAGCAGTCGCTGGTGCGCAACCCCGCACCGACGGCCGGGGACTACTCGTTCGCCACGGGCTACGCCTGCCCGGACACCGCGGCATGCGACGTGGAATACTCCGGCTTCTACAACCAGGTCTACTGGGCCGCGTGGCAACTCAAGCGCTACTCCAACCCGCCCGGAACCAGCGAGTTTTTCACGAGCCGCCCCATCGGTCAGCCGAGCCCGATCGGCTACAACCCCGATGCATCCTGCGGCAGCGCCGACGTGACGCTCAAGAACATCGCGACGGCCGCCCTCTACTACTACACGCCGTACCAACCCAACGCGGCCGCCATCGCCGGCGACGCGAACGCGCCCTGCGGCGCCTTCGGCAACCTCAACTTCTGGCGGTTCTACTCCGAGTGGTTCGGCGATCCGACGCGCGGCTCGATCACCCAGGGCTCACTCGACGACGTCTCCGTCGTACGCGGTCGGATCGTCGCCAAAGGCTGGGCGATCGATCCCAGCTCGCTGCGCGCATCCAGCTCTGTGCGCATCACCGTGACGGATGCAGCCGGCCGCGTCTCGACCGCGACTCTGCAGGCCGGGGCGACGACGCGGGGCGCCCTGGCATTCCATTCGCTATCGGGTCTCGACCACGGGTTCGACGGAGGAACCGCCGTCGGAACGCAGGGTCTCGTTCGGGTGTGCGCCGCGGCGCTGCCCCTCGAGGGCACGTCGTCGAGCATCGAACCGCTGGGCTGCGCGACGGTGTTCGTCCTCACGCCCTGAGTCGGTTCGATGCTCGTGTCGAGCGTCTGCTGCTAGTCGGTGCCCGAGTCGAACGCCGCGCCCTCGGACGCGAGGTCGGTGGCTCGCTCGAGAGCTTCGTCGCCGACCGACGACTCGGCCGCATCGAAGATCTCGCTCGATTCGCCCTGTTCGAGCTGCCCGACGAGCTCTGCCGTCGCGCCGCCGACGAGACCTGCGGCGGCGTACTGCTCGAGGCGGGCACGTGAATCCGCGATGTCGAGGTTGCGCATGGTGAGCTGGCCGATGCGGTCGTCGGGGCCGAAGGCGGCATCGCCGACGCGCTCCATCGACAGCTTGTCGGGGTGGTAGCTGAGGCTGGGGCCCGTGGTGTCGAGGATCGTGTAGTCGTCGCCACGACGCAGGCGCACCGTGACCTCGCCGGTGACGGCCGAGCCGACCCAGCGCACGATGGATTCGCGCAGCATGAGCGACTGCGGGTCGAGCCAGCGACCCTCGTACATCAGGCGGCCGAGACGACGACCCTCCGAGTGATAGTTCGCGATGGTGTCTTCGTTGTGCACCGCGTTGAGCAGGCGCTCGTAGGCGATGTGCAGCAGTGCCATGCCCGGCGCCTCGTAGATGCCGCGGCTCTTCGCCTCGATGATGCGGTTCTCGATCTGATCGCTCATACCGAGGCCGTGGCGGCCGCCGATGGCGTTCGCCTCGAGAACAAGGGCGACGGGGTCGGAGAACTCGGTGCCGTTGATGGCGACCGGTCGACCGGCCTCGAAGCGCACGGTGACGACCTCGGAGGCGATCTCGACGTCGTCGCGCCAGAACGCGACACCCATGATGGGCTCGACGATCTCGATGCCGGCGCTCAGCTCTTCGAGCTTCTTCGCCTCGTGCGTCGCACCCCAGATGTTGGCGTCGGTGCTGTATGCCTTCTCGGCCGAGTCACGGTAGGGGAAACCGCGAGCGACGAGCCACTCGCTCATCTCCTTGCGCCCGCCGAGCTCGCCGACGAACTGCGAGTCGAGCCAGGGCTTGTAGATGCGCAGACGCGGGTTGGCCAGCAGTCCGTAGCGGTAGAACCGCTCGATGTCGTTGCCCTTGTAGGTGGAGCCATCGCCCCAGATGTCGACGCCGTCTTCCTTCATCGCGCGAACGAGCAGCGTGCCCGTGGCGACGCGACCGAGCGGCGTGGTGTTGAAGTAGGTCTTTCCGCCGGAGCGGATGTGGAAGGCGCCGCACGCGAGGGCGACGAGGCCCTCCTCGACCAGAGCGGCCTTCGCGTCGACGATGCGCGCGACCTCGGCACCGTACTCCAGTGCCCTCGCGGGCACCTTGTCGATCTCGGGCTCGTCGTACTGCCCGATGTCGGCGGTGTAGGTGCAGGGAACCGCACCCTTCTCGCGCATCCAGGCGACGGCGACGGAGGTATCGAGACCACCGGAGAATGCAATGCCGACTCGCTCGCCGACCGGAAGACTGCTCAAGACTTTAGACACGATCAATATCCTAGGAGTGATCAGCCCTCGAGAAGTTCCGTCAGCTCGAGCCAGCGCAGTTCGACCGTGTCCATCTGGTCGCGCAGCGCCTGCACTTTCTGCTGCATCTCACCCAGTCCGGCGTAATCGCTCTGATCGTGCTTGGCGAAGGCCACGTCCATCTCGGCGATCTGCGTGCTCAGTTTCTCCATCTTGCGGCCGGCCGCGGCCAGCTCCTTCTGAGCATTGCGCAGCTCGGCCCCCTGCAGGCCCGTCTTCTTGGCGGGAGCCTCGGCGGATCCACCCGCCGCGATGCGCGCCTGCTCCTTCTGCTGGGCGAGACGCAGCTCGAGGTACTGCTCGACACCGCGGGGAAGGTGGGTGAACCCCCCGTTCATCACGGCATACTGGTTGTCGGTGACGCGCTCGAGCAGGTACCGGTCGTGGCTCACGACCAGAAGCGTTCCCGCGTAGGAGTCGAGCAGGTCTTCGATGGCCGCAAGCATGTCGGTGTCGAGGTCGTTGGTGGGCTCGTCGAGGATCAGCACGTTCGGCTCGTCGAGAATGATGAGCAGCAGCTGCAGTCGACGCTTCTGTCCACCGGAGAGGTCTTTCACCGGGGTCGAGAGCTGGGCGCTCGTGAAGCCGACCCGCTCGAGCAGCTGACCGGGAGTCATCTCTTTTCCGCCGGAGACGTACGAGCTCTTCTGCCGGCCGATCACCTCGCTGACGCGATCGTTCCAGATGTCTTCGAGCTCGAAGAGCTGCTGCGTCAGAGTGGCCACGCGAATGGTCTTGCCCCGCTTGACCCTGCCCGAGGTCGGCAGCAGAGTTCCCGAGACCAGGCTCAGCAGGGTGCTCTTTCCGGCGCCGTTCACCCCGAGGATGCCGGTGCGCTCTCCGGGCGCGATGCGCCACGTCACGTCGTGCAGCACCTTCTTGCCGTTGTCGTATTCGACCGAGATGTTCTCGAGGTCGACGACGTCTTTTCCGAGGCGCTGCATGGCCATCGCCGCGAGCGAGACCTTGTCGCGCACGGGGGGCTCGTCCTCGATGAGAGCGTTGGCCGCGTCGATGCGGAACTTCGGTTTCGCCGTGCGGGCCGGGGCGCCGCGGCGCAGCCACGCCAGCTCTTTCTTCATGAGGTTCTGGCGCTTGGCCTCCGACGTGGCCGCCATGCGATCGCGCTCGACTCGCTGCAGGATGTAGGCGGCGTAGCCGCCCTCGAACGGCTCGATCAGGCGGTCGTGCACCTCCCACGTGGCCGTGCAGATCTCGTCGAGGAACCACCGGTCGTGAGTCACGACCATCAGCCCGCCCGAGTTCGTCGCCCAGCGCTTGCGCAGGTGCTGCGCGAGCCACGCGATGCCCTCGACGTCGAGGTGGTTCGTGGGCTCGTCGAGGAAGATGACGTCGTGGTCGCCGATGAGCAGCTTCGCGAGCGCGATGCGTCGGCGCTGCCCTCCGGAGAGGCTCGAGACGAGCACGTCCCAGGGGATGTCCGAGGCGAGACCAGAGATCACGTCGCGGATGATCGGGTCGCCGGCCCAGACGTGCTCGTCGATGTCGCCGACGATCGTCTCCTTGACGGTGAGGTCGCCGTCGAGGTCGTCCGACTGGTCGAGCATGGCCAGAGTCACGCCGTTGCGGCGCGTCACACGTCCGCCGTCGGGTTCGATGCGACCCGCCAGCAGCCTGAGCAGGGTCGACTTGCCGTCTCCGTTGCGACCCACGATTCCCACGCGGTCGCCCTCGTTGAGACCGATGGTCACGGAGTCGAAGATGACGCGCGTCGGATATTCGAGATGGAGCGATTCCGCTCCCAGTAGATGGGCCACCTGTCGAGGTTACCCGCGATCCGAGGGCACCCCCGCCGGTCAGCCCAGAAAACGCCTGACGACCGAGTCGAGAGCGCGCGCGGTGAGCGCGACCGACTCGAGGTCGATGTGTTCGTCGTTGCCGTGGATGAGGTGACGGAATCGGCCGTAGTCCCAACGCCGTGACAGCACCGAGAATCCGTAGGCCCGTCGCCCCCTCGCGCGGTAGAACCGGGCGTCCGACCCGCCCGCCGCGATGATCGGCAGCGGAACAGCCCCCGGGTACGCCTCGTCGATGACCTCGGCGAGCACGTCGAAGAGCGGCGTATCCATCGGCGAGACGTTGGCCGGGCTGAACGACGCACCGACGACATCCACGATCTCGATGTGCTGCATCAGGTCACCGAGCGCGGCCATGACATACGCATCGACCGCCTCCGGAGACACGCCGGGCAGCTGTCTGATATCGAGGTCGATACTCGCCTCACCCGGAATCACGTTGATCGCGTCGCCCGCTCGGATCACGTTGGGCGAGATGGTCGTGTGCGTCGTGGCGTGCGCGTACCCCGCGAGTTCGCCGAGCGCCGGAAGCGCCCCCAGGATCTCGGCGACGGAGGTGAGTCGCCTCGACACGTCCTGGTCGAGGGCGAGAGCGTCGACGTAGCGCGGCCAGTAGTCGCCGATGACGGCGCGTGGCGCGAAACGCGTGAGCCTCGTCACCGCCTCGGCCGCGATCACGCCGGCGTTCGACGACCCCCACGGCGCAGAACCGTGACCGGGGATTCCCCGGATCAGCAGCCGCCTCCGGGCCAGCCCCTTCTCCCCCACCGTCACGGTCACCGAGTGCGGCGCTCCGGCCGAGCCTCCGACGGGCACGCCGCCCGACTCGGTGAGCACGTAGTCGGCGTCGATCAGTTCTGGGTGGTGCTTCATGAGCCACTCGATGCCGAGCCGGCTGCCGCCCTCTTCGTCGGCGACCGCCACGAACACGAGGTCGCCGCGCAAGGCACGACCCTCGGATGCCGCGGCGCGGGTCGCCACCGCGTAGGCCGCCGTCAGATAGAGCATGTCGAGAGTGCCCCGCCCATAGAGCTCGTCGCCCACGATGTCCGCGGCGAACGGGTCGTGAGTCCAACCGCCGTGCATCACGGGGACGACATCGATGTGCCCGACCAGCGCGAGAGACGGCGCGTTCGGGTCGGTGCCGGGGATGCGCACGACGAGCGTCGCTCGGCCCGGGGCCGACTCGATGACGACCGGGTCGACATCCACCCCCTCGAAGAATCGCGTCAAGACGTCGGTGTTCCGCTTCTCCTGGCCGGATGCGTAGGTTCCGTCGTTCACACACGCGCTGCGGATGAGGTCGCGCAGCAACGCCAGCGCGTCGTCACCGAGGGATGAGGAGTCGATCATCGCTCAAACTTATCGCTCCTCGTCGGCGCACCTCGTCATCCGGTGGGGCCGAGCGCCGGTAGCGTGAAGGTATGCCCGCTGAAACGACTGCCGAACTGATCGACGCCCATCTGCTCACCGTGCAGGACTTCCCGAGCGAGGGCATCCTGTTCCGAGACGTGACCAGTGTCTACGCGAACGGCGAGGCGTTCGCGTCGGTCGTCGACGCCTTCGCCTCGCACGACTGGGGCCAGGTGGATGCCGTGCTCGGCATCGAGGCACGCGGGTTCGGCATCGCCGCGGCCATGGCCTACGCGCGCACGGTGGGCATGGTCTCGGTGCGCAAGGCGGGCAAGCTCCCCGGCGAACTGCTGAGCGAGGACTACGCGCTCGAGTACGGTACCGCCACGCTGCAGGTGCAGCCGAACGTCCTGCCCCGAGGTTCGCGCGTCGTCATCCTCGACGACCTTCTCGCGACCGGAGGCACACTCGCGGCCGTCGTGAAACTCGCCGAGCGGGCCGGCTGGGTCGTCGCCGGCATCGGCGTGGTCATCGCACTCGACGACCTCGGCGGGCGCGCTGCTCTCGCTGGCCACGACATCCTCGAGCTGAGCACGTACCCCGCGTCGTAGGTCGCGGTCAGCGCAGCTGCGCTGTGATCGTCTGAGCCAGTTCGCGCAGGAACTCAGCATGATCGAGACCTGGCGTAGGCGAAATGTGTGGCGGCAATGTGCTCATGAAGTCGTAGTGCCCCACGTTCGAGTGCTCACTGATGACCGCGATGCTGGGTGCCGAGCGAAGCACCGAAGCAGTGCCCGGCGGGGTTACCGTGTCTGAAGCGCCGACGTGAACATACACGGGCACCACAACATCATCGAGCGCTCCAGGGGCGGCGAACCATCCGACGGTAGGAGCGAGGAGCACGAGTCGGGTCACGCGCGGGTTCGGGCTCACGTCGATGGGCTGACCGTCTTTGCCCCACGGTTGGGCTCCCGCCAGACAGAGCGCTGCCCAGGCGCCGATCGAGTGTCCGACGATGCTCACCGCCGAATCGACGTCGCCATCCTCCGCCAGGGCACGGTTTAGGCCGTCTACCCGCGCTTGCAACTGCGACGTGGAGACGGTTCGCGGGTCGAAGCGTTCGCTCTGTGGGGCGACGACATGAAATCCTGCGCTGCGGATGGCATCGATGAGAACGGAATAGCGAGCAGGATCTCCTCCTGCTCCTGGTGCGAAAAGAACCGTGGGTGTGCTCACGACGTCTAGTCGCCGATGACGCGCGCGCCGTGCACCGGACCCGTAACGCGCACGACCCGGTGCCGGGCGGCGCTCAGCGCGATCTGCAGTTCGAGGGCCGCATCGAGGTTCTCCGCGAGAAACGCGACCGTCGGGCCCGAGCCCGACACGATCCCCGCGAGCGCGCCGTTGGCCTCACCCAGTTCGAGGATGCCCGTGAGCGCCGGGTTCAGGTGCAAGGCGGGGGCCTGCAGGTCGTTGTAGAGCGCGTCGGCGAGCACGAGGGAGTCGCCCGAGCGCAGAGCCTGCAGCACGGCGGTGTCGACCGTCGGCTGGGTCTGCGCGGGAAAGATGTCTTGAGCATGGCGATCGCGGTGCCGGTCAAGTTCGCGGTACACCTCGGGCGTGCTCGATCCGAAGTCGGCGAGCACGAGGACCCATTGGAAGGAGCCCTTGGCGAGAGCGGGGCTGAGCTGGTCGCCGCGACCTGTTCCGATGGCTGTTCCGCCGGTGAGGGCGAACGGAACGTCGGCTCCGAGACGGGATGCGAGACCGAGGAGCTCGTCTCGGCCCAGGTCGGTTCCCCACAGGGTGTCGCAGGCGACGAGCGTCGCGGCGGCATCCGCCGATCCACCGCCCATTCCCCCGGCGATGGGCACGTTCTTCTCGACGTCGAGGTGGACGCCGCCGCGGTAGCCGGCCTTGCGCGCAAGCATGCGTGCTGCCCGGATGGCGAGGTTGGTGCCGTCGACCTCGAGGCCCGAGCAGTCGATGCTGCCGCTGAAAGAGACCGAGAAGTCGTCGGAGATCGTGGCCCGCACGTTCTCATAGAGCGAGACGGCCTGATACGCCGTGGCCACGTCGTGGTACCCGTCGTCCATCACCGCCCCGACCTTCAGGAAGACGTTGATCTTTCCCGGCGCCCGAACGTGCACTGTCGACAGCGCCCTCTGAGTGACCATGCAATCAACCTATATGCAACCGGAGGGGCGATCCGACCGCGGGCTACGCGCGACCGAGTCCGGCCAGTACCGAGACGAAGTCGGCGAGGAACGCCTGCCTGTCTACATCGAGCACGACCTGCGTGTCGGGAGCCGGTGTGACCGGCCAGCTCACGGGCAGACCCTCGTCGGTGCGCACGAGGTGAGCCCGGGTCGCGAAGCCGTCGGTGGTGATGTTCACGGGCCCCGTGATCGACGAGGTGATCCACTCGGGCTGCACGAGCAGAGCTGCGGCCAGCCCGTCGTGGGCGGGAGAGACGCGGCGTCCCCACGAGAACTGATAGAAGTCCATGTAGGCCTCGAGAATGTCGGCCGAGAACGTGCCCCACTCCGTTCCCGCTCGATGCAGCGACTGGACGGCAGCCTCGTCGACGATCGTGCCCGCCGTCACGTTCACGCCCACCATCACGAGGTTCGTGCGTTCAGCGGCGAACACGCGTGCTGCGGCGATGGCGTCGTTGTGGATGTTGGCGTCGACCATCTGCACGGTGCCGAGAGGCGGGAACGGGCCTGAGCCGCCCATGATGACCGTCGAGCGGAACAGCGTGAGCAGCTCGGGTTCGATCTCGAGGGCGAGGCCGACGTTGGTGAGCGGTCCGATCGGCAGGAGGTCGTAATAGCCGGGGCGCGATCGGGCGAGCTCGACGAGCAGCTCGGCCGACGACAGGGGCGACAGGTTGCGTGGCGTGAGCTTCTCGCTGTAGAGGTCTCCGAGGCCGTCGTGTCCGTGCACATGACCGGCGATGCGCGGCTCGCCGTTGATCGGCCCCTCGGCTCCCCGCGCCACGAGGGTGTCCTCGAGTCCCGCGATCTTCAGCACGCGAGCGATGTTCGCCACCGCGTCTTCCACGGGGGTGTTGCCGTAGACGCTGGTGATCGCCGAGATCTCCGCGTCTTCCCGGCCGGCCAGGTAGAGCAGTGCGAGAGCGTCGTCGATGCCCGTGTCGGTGTCGACGATGATGTGGCGAACGTCGTGCGGCGATGCTGCGGTCATGCGAGGGTCTCCTTGGGAACGAGGGTGTTCGTGCGTCGCCGGGTGACGACGATGCGCATGATCACGAGAACGACGAGGGTGATGGCGTAGGGGGCGGCGTCCGTGAGCTGCTGCGGAGCTCCGATGCCCTGCAGACGGAACCCGAGGGCCTCAGCGGCACCGAAGCCGAGGCAGGCCACCGGCAGCCAGAACGCCTTATTGGCGACGAGGATCACGGCGGCGACGGCGATCCAGCCACGGCCCGCCGTCATGTTCTCGGTGAACAGGGTGACGTTGCCGAGCGACAGTTGCGCGCCGGCCAGGCCGCAGAGTCCGCCGCCCAGGATGGTGACCCACGTCTGGTAGCGCGCGACGCCGATGCCCAGCGTGGCCGCGGCATCCGGATGCTCGCCCACGCCGCGCAGGCGGAGACCGCCGGGCGTCAATCGCAGCCACAGACCAGCCGCGACGATGAGCACGAACGCCAGCGGCACCAGCACGGACTGGCCCGCGAAGACGTCGCCGATCACCGGGATGCCCGCCAGGAACGGCATGGTTCCGATACCGGCGAGCCCTTGAGGAGCGAACGAGCCCGAGGTGTCGAAGAGCACCCGCAGGAGGAAGCCGGTGAGCCCCAGAGACAGCAGATTCGTGCCGATCGCGATGATGATCGGATCGGCCTTCCACCGCGCGGCGCCGACGGCGAGGATCACAGAGTAGATCGCTGTGGAGAGCACCGCGATGAGCACTCCGGCCCAGGCGTTTCCGGTGTAGTAGCTGCCCACGACCGCGGCGAAGGCACCCCACAGCATCTGACCCTCGAGCGCGATGTTGAATACCCCCGCCTGGGCGCACAGCGCTCCCGCGAGGGCCGCGAAAAGGATGGGCGTCGCGCTGGTGAGCACCGCGGCGACGAAGCTCCACTCGAAGATGCTCATCAGCTGTCCTTCCCTGCACCGGCCCGGCGGGCATCGAGCACGACGCGCAGCGCGAGAATAACGATCACCACGCCCTGCAGCACATCCGAGAGCTGTCGCGGCACATCGGCCGTGCGCTCCATGCTCGCTCCCCCGACCTGCAGGATGGTGAACAGGATGGCGGTGACCGGAACGAGGGCGGGGCGGCCTCCGGCGAGAAGCGCCGCCGCGAGCCCGGCGAACGTGTAGCCGGGCGAGATGAGCGCCCCGTCGATGAATCTGTAGGGCGAGGAGAGCACGATGATCGCGCCCACGAGGCCGGCGACAGCGCCCGCCGAGCCCATGGCTCCCAGGGCGAGCCGCCCCGGCTTGAGCCCGGCGTACTCGCCGAAGCGACGGTTCGCGCCCGTGACGCGCAGCTCGAAACCCACCGCCGAGCGCGAATCGACGACATAGAAGATCACCATGACAGCGATGATGAGCAGCAGTCCGACCGTCGTGTAACGCAGATCGCCCAGACTCCAGATGTGCGCGTCCTCGGGCAGCACGGGAGTCTGGGCGGTGCCGGATCCCTTCTCGGCGAGCGGAAAGCGCACCAGGTACGACGCGACGGCCACAGCAACGGGAGACAGCAGGAGGGTGGAGATGATGATCGGGATGCCGAAGCGCGTGGCCAGGGGCGCCGAGACGGCGGCGAATCCACCGCTCACGAGCATCGCGGCGATCAGAGCGAGCGGCACGGCGACGATTCCGGGCAGACCGAGCTGGCTGGCGACGACGTAGGCGGTGACGCCGCCCAAGACGAGTTGGCCGTTTCCACCGAGGTTGAATTCGCCCATGCGCAGCGGAATGGCTGCGACGAGGCCCATTCCGCAGATGAAGCCCCAGACCGAGAACGTGTAGTCGAGGTTGCGGGGATCGAGCGAGCCCTGCAACACGGCGGCGTAGGCGTCGATGGGGTTGAGTCCGGCGACGATGATGATGACCGCACCGATGAGGATGGCGAGAACGACGGCCCCGATGGGCACGACCGCCGGATGACGTGTCAGGCGCGCGATCATGCTGTCCACTCCTCGCCCGCCGCTGCCGCGGCTCCGGCCATCGCCGCGCCGATGCGCTCGGCACTCGCCTGCGTTCGGTCGAATTCAGCCACTATTTCGCCCGCGAACATCACGAGCACACGGTCGGCCAGGGCCAGGAGTTCGGAGATCTCGTGCGATACGAGCAGGATGCCACGACCCGATGCGCGATAGTCGAGCAGGCGGCCGTGGATCGCCTCGATCGCCCCGACGTCGACGCCCTGTGTGGGCTGCTCGGCGATGAGCAGCGGCGCCTCGAACGACAGTTCTCGGGCGATCACCACCTTCTGAGCGTTTCCGCCGGACAGAGAACCGACGGGCTGCTTCTCGCCCGAGGTGCGGATGTCGTACGACGAGATCTGCTCGCTGGCGCGCCTCCGCGCCCCGGCCAGCGACATCCAGCCCCTACCGAAGCCCTTCGGCCTGCCGATCGGCGGCTGCCTGTGGTGGCCGAGCGAGAGGTTCTCGGTGATCGACATCGTCACCGCGCTGCCCTCACCCCGACGGTCTTCGGGAATCACGGCCAGACCGGCTGTTCGACGAGAAGCGACGGAAGCGCGCGTCACGTCGTCACCGCCGAGCACGACGCGGCCGGCCGACACGGGGACCGTGCCCAGGATGGCGGCCACGAGGTCGTGCTGTCCGTTGCCCGAGACACCGGCGATGCCGACGATCTCCCCTCGGCGAACAGAGAGCGACACGTTCGAGACGCGCTCCACCCTCGCGTCCACGACAGAGACCCCCTCGACCTCGAGAACGGTGTCGCCCAGCGTTCCGGTTCCCGGGTTCGCGACGGTCTCGATGTCTCGCCCGGTCATGGCCCGCACGAGTTCGGCCGCCGTCGTGTCGGCGGTCGTGAAGCGACCGGACACACGGCCGTCGCGCAGGACGGTGACCTCCGTCGAGACGTCGAGGACTTCCTGGATCTTGTGCGTGACGAGAACGACGGTCGTTCCGGCCTCAGCCGCGCGCCGGATCACGGCGAACAGCGATGTCACCTCGGAGGGGGTGAGAACCGCGGTCGGCTCGTCGAGGATGAGGATGCGCGCATCGCGGTGGAGTGCCTTGAGGATCTCGACGCGCTGACGCGCTCCCGCCGAGAGGTCTCCGACCCGGGCCTGTGGATCGGTGTCGAGCCCGTAGCGCTCGGCCAGGTCGCGAACCCGTGCGTCTGCAGCACCCCGATCGATGCGACCACCGCGAGTCGGCTCTGCGCCGAAGACCACGTTCTCGGCTACGGTCATCGAGTCGAAGAGCCGGAAGTGCTGGTGCACCATGCCGAGACCGGCGGCGATGGCGTCGAGCGGGCTCGAGAACGTGCGCGCCTCGCCGTCGACGACGATCTCACCCGAATCTGGGCGCACGAGACCGAACAGGATCGACATGAGCGTCGACTTTCCCGCGCCGTTCTCGCCCATCACCGCGTGCACGGTGCCCCTGGCCAGCACGAGGTCGATGCCGTCGTTCGCCACGACGGCATCGAACCTCTTGCTGATCGATCTCAGCTCTACCGCGGCAGTGCTCATCCGGCGGTGAGGGGATCCTCGACGACGACCTCGCCCGAGATGATCTGGTCGCGAACGGCCTTGACCTTCTCGATCACATCGGGGTGCTCGGCGATCAGGCACTTCGACGACGCGACGTCGTCTTCGAGACCGGTGACTCCGACGCCACCCTCGGCGAGACCATACGACTTGAAGCCGCCTCCGTCGCCCGCGAAGATGTCCTTTACCGCGTTCTCGATCGCGACGTCGACTCGCTTGATCGAGTTGTCGACCACGTTTCCGGGCGACTCGAGGCACTGGTTCGCGTCGACGCCGAACGCCTTGAAGCTGCCGGCCGCCGCTGCCTCGAACACGCCGAGGTTTCCGGCCGAGGCGGCCGCGTTCACGTAGTCGGCACCCGAGTCGGCGATGATCTGGGCCTGAGCCTTCGCTCGCGCCTGGTCACCGAAGGGGTTGTCGCCGCCCACGTACTGCTGCGTCGTCTTGACCTCGGGGTTCACGCTCTTGGCGCCCGCGAAATAGGGGTCGATCCACCGGTGGATGAACGGGGTGTCGAGCGCGCCGATCGCGCCGATGCTGTTGGTCTTCGTGAGCAGGCCAGCCTCGACCCCGATGAGGTAGTTGGACTCGTATTCCTTGAACACGGCCGCGGTCAGATTGTCGGTGGGCTTCTCGGCCGACGTGTCGATCAGCAGGAACTGCTGGTCGGGGTTGTCCGTGGCGGCGGCGGTGACCTGATCGAGCACGTTGAACGAGACGCCGATGATCACGTCGGGAGCGGCACGGACGGCCTCGTCGACGTTCTGCTGGATCGACGCCGGATCCTTGCTCTCATAGACGTCGACCTTCGCGCCGTTCGCCTTGCCCGCAGCCTTCGCTCCCTCGACGGCGAGCTTCAGGAAGTTGTTCGATCCGACGGCGGTCGGGGTGATGAGAATGATCGACTTGTCTCCCGACGGTTCGTCGGACGACGAGCCTGACGAGCTCGAACACGCGGAGACGCCCGCGACGAGCGCGGCCGTGAGAGCGACGGCGCCGATGCGCCGAGAGAGAGTGGACATGGAAGTCTCCAGGGTGTGTGCTGTCGGGAGGGGTGCGATCCAACGCTAGCAAGCGATTCGTGCCGTCACGCACGCGAGTGTCACAGGCGGTAATGACGATTGCTTAGTTCTTGAACGCCGCGCGCCCGATACGGTGGAAATCCTCCATTGCCAAGGCTTCTCCGCGCATCGTGGGCTCCACGCCGGCGCGTTCGAGCACCTCCTGCGCCTGCTGGGTGTCGCCGAAGACCGGGATGAGCGACTGACGCAGCATCTTGCGCCGCTGCTGGAACGCGGCGTCGACGACCTCGAAGGTGCGTACGCGCACCTCTTCGGTGTCGGGAAGCGTCTCGTGGCGTTGGAACGAGACGAGCACGGAGTCGACGTTGGGAACCGGCCAGAACACCTGGCGACTCACATTTCCGCTCGTCTTCCAGTCGCCGTACCACGCCGCCTTCACGCTCGGGCTGCCGTAGATCTTCGATCCGGGAACAGCGGCGAGCCGATGTCCGACCTCGGCCTGCACCATGACGACGCCCGACTGGATCGAGGGGAAGTGCTCGAGAAAGTGCAGCAGAACCGGAACCGAGACGTTGTAGGGCAGGTTGGCGACGAGCCGCACGGGCTCGTCGGGCAGGCTCTGGATGCTCATGGCATCGTCGCGCACGACCGTCAGCCGGGCGTTCGGCTGCAGCGCGCGAACCGTGTCGGGCAGCTGGGCCGCAAGCCTCTTGTCGATCTCGACGGCGACCACCGAGGCTCCGGTCTCGAGGATGCCGAGGGTCAGCGACCCGAGCCCGGGCCCCACCTCGACGACGGTCTCCCCCGACTGCACGCCCGCGACGCGCACGATTCGGCGCACGGTGTTGCCGTCGATCACGAAGTTCTGACCGAGCTTCTTCGTCGGTGTCAGATCGAGCAGTTCCGCCAGGTCGCGGATCTCCGCTGGCCCCAACAGCGTCATTCGGCCGTCACCGGCTCTGAATCCCAGGTGCCGTAGACGAGCTCGGTGTTCGAGGTGATCTGAGCCGCGAGCATCGACACGTCGGTGCCGAGATGCGACGCCATGAACCGCAGGGTGTGCGGCAGCAGATACGGAGCGTTCGGCCGCCCCCGCAACGGTGTCGGCGTCAAGAACGGCGCATCCGTCTCGACGAGCAGCAGCTGACGCGGGGCGATCTCGAGGGCGTCGCGCAGATTCTCGGCGTTCTTGAACGTCACGGTTCCAGCGAACGACATGTACCAGCCGTTGTCGGCGCAGATGCGGGCCATCGCGCCGTCGCCCGAGTAGCAATGGAAGACCGTGCGCTCCGGCGCTCCCACCCGAAGAAGCGTCTCGATGACGTCGTCGTGCGCGTCGCGATCGTGGATCTGGAGGGCCAATCCGTTCGACTTGGCGATCTCGATGTGCGCCTCGAACGACCTGAACTGAGCAGCACGTCCCTCTTCCGGCGTGCGGAAGAAGTCCAGCCCCGTCTCGCCGATTGCCCGTACCCTCGGGCGTGTGGCGAGCTCGGCGATCACGGCGAGGGCCTCATCGAGCCGACCCGCCTCGTCGTAGCGCGGTGCCTCGTTCGGATGGATGGCGACGGCCGCCAGCATGCGCGGCTCGCGTGACGCCTGCTCGGCCGCCCAGATGCTCGACTCGATGTCTCCGCCGACCTGCACGACTCCGCGTACACCGACGCTCGACGCCCGGTCGAGCTGCTCGAGGTAGTCGAGAACCTCGCGTTCGGGGCCCTCGCCCTCCTCGTTGCCTGAGCCTGCCGACGGGGGCGGGTCGAGGTGCGTGTGGTTGTCGTACACGCCCACCACGAGGGGCTCGGGCAGCGGCGGATAGCTGTGATCAGTAGGCACGACTACGCAGCCGACCCGTCGGACTCGCTCGATTCGATGCGAGGGAAGAGGGGCTCGAGAGCAGAGACCGTCGTGCCACCTGCCCAGTCGAACGCCGATCGAATGGGCTGGTCGGAGACCGCACCCGCACCGTTCAGCGCCGTCCACAGCTTGCTCGAGGCCTCGGGGATCACGGGCGAAAGCAGCACCGCCAGGGTTCCGATTCCGCGCACCGCCGTGTTGAGCACGGTTCCGAGCCTCTCCCGGTTCGCCGGGTCCTTCGAGAGCGCCCACGGCTCCTGCAGCGTGATGTACCCGTTCAGCTCGTCGACGAGCTGCCATACCTGGGCGATGGCCTCGTGGATGGCGAGTCGCGAGATGGCGTCGTCGGCCGCGGCCGTCACCCGCACCTCGGTGTCGCGGATCGCCTGGTCCGGCGCATCCAGAACCCCGGCGTCGGGAACGACGCCGTCGAAGTAGCGGGTGACCATGGCGATCACACGAGACGCCAGGTTGCCGAAGCCGTTCGCGAGTTCGGCCTGGTAGCGGGCCGACAGATCCTCCCAGCTGAACGAACCGTCTTGGCCGAAGTTGATGGCACGCATGAAGTAGTAGCGGAACGCGTCGGAGCCGAAGGTGTCGGTGATCTGGTTCGGGGCGATACCGGTGAGCTTCGACTTCGACATCTTCTCGCCGCCGACGAGCAGCCACCCGTGGCCGAAGACCTGCTTCGGAACCTCGAGACCGGCGGCCATCAGCATCGCGGGCCAGATCACGGCGTGGAAGCGGGCGATGTCTTTTCCGACGATGTGGGTCGCGGGCCAACGCCGCGCGAAGGCCTCGTCGTCATAGCCGTAGCCGGCCGCGGTGATGTAGTTGAGCAGCGCGTCGAACCACACGTAGACGACGTGGGACTCGTCCCACGGAACCTTCACGCCCCAGTCGAACGTCTGCCGCGAGATCGACAGATCGGTGAGACCTCGGCGCACGAACGACACGATCTCGTTGCGCACGCTCTCGGGCTGGATGAAGTTCGGGTTCTCGTCGTAGAGGTCGAGCAGCCGCTGGCTGAACTCGCTCATCTTGAAGAAGTAGTTGCGCTCCTTCAGGAGTTCGACGGGCTTCGAGTGGATCGCGCAGACCTTCTGGCCCGCGTATTCGCCCGTGCCGTCGACGAGGTCGCTGTCGGCCTTGTACTCCTCACAGCCCACGCAGTAGTAGCCCTCGTACTCGCCGGTGTAGATGTACCCCGCATCGAAGAGGCGCTGGAGGAAGAGCTGCACGTTGACCTCGTGGCGCTCATCCGTCGTGCGGATGAAGTCGTCGTTCGAGATGTCGATCGTCTTCAGCAGGGGCTGCCATGCCGTCTCGACCAGGCGGTCGGCCCACTCCTTGGGAGTGACGCCGTTGGCGGTGGCCGTGCGCAGGATCTTCTGCCCGTGCTCATCGGTTCCGGTGAGGAACCAGGTGTCGTCACCCGCTTGACGGTGCCAGCGCGCGAGCACGTCGGCGGCCACCTCTGTGTACGCGTGCCCGATGTGGGGCACGTCGTTCACATAGAAAATAGGCGTGGTGACATAAAACGAGGAGCCGTCGGACATGCTCCCCATCATAAAGGCGCGGCTCGAGTGCACCTGCCCGTGTTACGAGCTACAGAAGAGGCAGCTGCGCCTGCTCGTTCGCGGGGGTGCGCCCCGTGCGCTGCGCCAACGCCGCCTCGTACAGGTCGCGCCGGGAGAGTCCCGTGGCCTCGGCGATCGCAGCCGACGCGTCCTTCAGCCTCGTGCCGTCGGCCACCAGCTCGAGCACCTGCACGACCCCCGTGGCCAGGTCGACCTCGAGCGGCTCCGCACCGGCGACGACGATCACGATCTCGCCCTTCACACCGGCCTCGGCCCATTCCAGCAACTCGGATGCCGTGCCGCGTTTCACCTGCTCGTACATCTTCGTGAGTTCCCGCGCCACGGCCACTCGGCGGTCCGCGCCGAGGGCTGCGGCGATGTCGGCGAGAGACGCGGCGATGCGGTTCGGCGACTCGAAGAACACCATGGTGCGCCGCTCCCGGGCCAGCGCTCCCAGAACCTGAAGCCGCTCACCCTGCTTGCGCGGGAGAAACCCCTCGAAGGTGAATCTGTCTGTGGGCAGGCCCGACACCGCGAGCGCCATGAGCACGGCGGAGGGGCCCGGGATCGCGGTGACCTCGACGCCCGCGGCGACAGCGGCGGCCACGAGGTGGAACCCCGGATCGGACACCGTCGGCATGCCCGCATCGCTCATCACGACGAGGTCGGCAGTGCGGGCGAACTCCACGAGTTCCGCCGCCTTCTCCCGCTCGTTGTGATCGTGCAGGGCGACCAGCCGCGGCCGGTTCTCGAGGTTCAGGGCACGCAGCAGCTTGATCGCGACCCGGGTGTCTTCGGCCGCGATGAGCTCGCAGGCCTCGAGCGTCTCGACGAGACGCACCGACGCATCCTTCAGATTGCCGATGGGCGTGCCCGCGAGGATGATCATTGCCTCAGCGTATCGAGCGCTGACCCTTCGCACGTCGGTCGGGTAGCATCGGGCGGCGGCGAGACGGAGGGCACGCATGACGAAATCAGACGGACGCTCCTTCGTCGCCACCCTGTGGCAGAGTCGTGTGCTCCGCTTCGGCCTGATCGGCGGCCTCAACAACCTGCTGTCGTACGGCATCTTCGTCGCCCTGACACTGGCCGGAATGCCGTCTATCGCCGCGGCCACGATCACGTATGCCACGGGCATGGTCGTCAGCTACGTCGCCAATCGCTCGTTCACGTTCCGCCACTCGGGCAGCGCCAGACGCTCCCTGGTTCGATTCGTCGTCGTGAACCTTGCGGGTTACGCCCTGAACGTCGCGATCCTCGCGCTGTTCGTCGAGCTGATCGGGTGGAATGCGCTCGTCGTGCAATTGGGTGCCATCGTCGTCGTCGCGACCGGAATCTTCCTCGGGATGCGCTTCTGGGTCTTTCGTGGGGACGGCACCCCGGACGCGTGATTCGGCGGCGTCGGCGGCGGCACCTACGATGGGGCAGGTGACCGAGCCCCGCACCCCGATCGACTTCGACGAGACGCTCGCGGCGCAGACCGAGTTGCAGGCGCCAGCGCAGCCCGAGCCGACCGGCTCGAGACTCGACGAGTGGTGGGGCCGTCTCCTTTCCACGCCCGGCCGACAGCGCCTGTGGGCGTGGGGCGGGCCGATCGCCGTCACTCTCCTCGCCGCCATCCTGCGCCTGGTCAATCTCGGGCATCCGCACTCGCTGGTCTTCGACGAGACGTTCTACGTCAAGGATTCCTATACGACGCTGCGCAACGGCTACGAGTCGACCTGGCCGGCCGATGCCGATGAGGCGTTCAACGCGGGCGACACAGACGGGTTCCTTCAACAGGGGTCGTTCGCCGTCCATCCGCCGCTCGGAAAGTGGGTGATCGCACTCGGCCTGGCCGTCTTCGGCGCCGACTCGAGCGTCGGCTGGCGCATCTCGGTCGCCGTCTGCGGAATCCTCCTCGTGCTCCTCACCACGCTCGTGGCCAAGAAGCTGTTCCGCTCCACCTTCCTCGCGACGGTCGCCGGTTTCCTCATCGCCATCGACGGCCACGCCATCGTCATGAGCCGCGTCGCACTGCTCGACGGCATCTTCGCGCTCGTCGCCCTCGCCGGAGTCGGAGCCGTTCTCATGGATCGCGAGTGGCACGCGAGGCGGCTCGACGAGAAGCTCATGGTCTCGGAGAAGCTCGGCCGGGTCGCCCGGTGGGGACCAGCGCTCTGGTGGCGCCCCTGGGTGCTCGCCGCAGGCATCCTGTTCGGTCTGGCATCGAGCGTCAAGTGGTCTGGCCTGTACTTTCTCGCCGCCTTCGCCGTCTATCTGGTCGTCGTCGATGCCCTCGCACGCCGCCGAGCGGGCCTGCCGCTGTGGGCGGCCGGAGCGATACTCAAGCAGGGGCCTGTCACATTTCTGCTGACCGTTCCGATCGCGATCATCGCCTACCTCTCCACCTGGTCGGGCTGGTTCCTCACCTCGGGCGGAATGTACCGGCAATGGGTGCAGACGTCGGGCGAGCACTGGACCGGCCCGCTCGCCTGGGTTCCCAACTGGGCACAGAACTTCTGGCATCTCGAGGCGGCGGTGTACAACTACCACGTCAACGAGCACACGCCCCATCCGTATCAGGCCAACCCCTTCTCGTGGCTGTTCCTCATCCGCCCCACGCAGATGTACATCAGAACCCTCGACAACGGTCAGGGCGGCTGCGGGGCAGACACCTGCTACGAGAACATCACCTCGATCGCGAACCCCATCATCTGGTGGGCGGGAACGGCGGCCCTGCTCTACCTGGTCTTCCGATTGATCCGCAAACGCGAGTGGGTCGTCGGGTTCATCCTCATGGGCATGGTCGCCGGCTACCTGCCGTGGCTGCTCTACGTGAACCGCACGATCTACCAGTTCTATACGATCGCCTTCGAGCCGTATCTGATCCTCGGGCTGGTCTTCGTGATCGGTCTGGCGCTGGGTAAACGCACAGACCCCCGATGGATGCGAGTGGGCGGCGTGCGCGCCGTCATCGCCTTCCTCATCATCTGCTCGGCCGTCACGGTGTTCTTCTATCCCGTGTGGACTGCGCAGGAGATTCCCGGCTGGCTGCTCTCGCTGCACTACTGGCTGCCCACCTGGCGATGACCCGGTCAACGCTTCGTGCCTGGCAACCGGGCATGCTCGTCGCCGCTGCTGCCGCCGGCATCGCGTTCCTGCTGCATCTCGCGTTTCCTGCCCTGCCTCTGCTGACCGTCTCCGTGGCGCTCGGCGTGGTCGTCGCTCAGATTCCGGCGCTGCGGCCTCTGCTCGACGGCCCACTGAAGGCCGGACTCTCGCTGTCGGCACGGCGCCTGCTGCGCATCGGCATCGTGCTTCTCGGCCTCAAGCTGAGCCTCGTCGACATCGCCGGCCTCGGCGTGGTCACGATCATCGCCATCGTCCTGGTGGTCGTCCTCACGTTCGGCGTCACCCTGCTGCTCGGCCGCATGCTCGGCCTGCCCGGCTACCAGCCGCTGCTCATCGCCGCCGGTTTCTCGATCTGCGGCGCATCCGCCGTCGGCGCCATGAGCGCGGTCACGCGCGCCAAAGACTCGGAGAGCGCCACCCCGATCGCCCTCGTCACGCTGTGTGGCACCCTCGCGATCGTGCTGCTGCCGCTCGCCCGCATCCCCCTGGGCTTCGACGCTTCGGAGTTCGGAACCTGGGTCGGGCTCAGCGTGCACGACGTGGGTCAGGTCGTGGCGACCGCTCAGATCGCGGGGCCCGTCGCCCTGGCTGCCGCCGTTGTCGTGAAGCTCACCCGCGTTCTCACGCTCGCCCCGATGGTGGCCATCGTGGGTGCCGTCGAGCGCCGCCGCACCCCGCTCTCCTCAGACGAAGCACCCTCGAAGCGCCCGCCGATCGTTCCCCTGTTCGTGCTCGGCTTCATTGCGGCGGTTCTGATCCGAACGTTCGTGCCGCTGACTCCCGAGCTGCCCGCGGTGGCCGATGTGGTGCAGACGGCCCTGCTCGCCACAGCCCTGTTCGCGCTGGGCACGGGCATCCGATTCGCCGAGCTGGCGCGCACGGGCTGGAAGGCTCTGATCGTGGGTCTCGGTTCGTGGGTGTTCATCGCCGCGCTGTCGGTCGTGGCCGTCTGGGTGACGACCGGCCTCAGTGCAGCACCTTGAGCCCGACGACGCAGGCCACGATGCCGAGCACCAGAAGCAGCTTCACGATCGAGACTCCCTCTCCCCCGAAGAACATCGCATAGCCGACTGTCAGCGCGGCTCCGATGCCGACCCACACGGCGTACGACGTGCCGACGGGGATGTCGCGCATCGAATACGCCAGCCCGGCCATGCTCAGCACGAGCGCGCCGACGAAGATGAGACTCGGCCAGAGCCGAGTGAAACCCTCTGACTTGCCCAGGGCTGTTGCCCACACGGCTTCGAGGATTCCCGAGACGATGAGTACGATCCATGACATGACTGCTGCGCTCCTTAGCGGTGGTCAGTCTTGTCGCGTTCCGGGTACTGCGCCCTCGTCCGGTGGCCCCCATTCGGGGACGTCGATCAAGCCTAGGCGAAGGTCTGGTTGCCGACAACCCGCAGCAGGGCCAACTTCTCCGCCGCCTCGCTGCCCGGCGACGCCGTGAGCACGAGCAGCGTCTGCGCCTGATTCTCGGTGAACAACGCCTGGCAGTCGACCTCGATCTCGCCGATCTCCGGGTGCACGAGCGTCTTGTGATCGTCGAATCTGTTGCGCACCTCGTGCAGTTCCCAGATCGTCGCGAATTCCTCGCTCGACGCCAGCAGCTCCGCGACGATCGCCCGACCACGCTCGAACTCGCCCGAGGCGGAGACCGCGGCCCGCAGCGCAGAGACCTGGATGCGACTCTGATGATCGTGGTCTCGCTGCGGATACCGGCTGCGCGCCCCGGGGTCGGTGAACCAGCGGTAGACGGCGCTCGCCGCCAGACCGGTGAACCGCGTCTCGTCGCCGAGCAACGCTGTGGCCATGTCGTTCTGTGCCAGCGTCTCGGCGAGGTCGGAGAGAACGAGGGCGGGGGTGTCGTCGAGCCGATCGAGAACGCGCATCAGAGCGGGCGCCACGTGATGGGTCGCGAGCGCGCGACGCGGCGCGTTGTGACCGGTGAGCCGGAACAGGTGGTCGCGCTCATCGGGAGTCAGCCGTAATCCGCGCGCGATCGCAGCGACCATCTGCTCCGATGGCTGCGGACCGCGTTGCTGCTCGAGCCTCGAGTAGTAGTCGGTCGACATGCCGACGAGGAGAGCGACCTCCTCGCGCTTCAAGCCGGTCGTCCGCCGTCTCGGTCCGTCGAGCAGGCCCACGTCGCGCGGCTGCAACGCCTCGCGGCGGCGTCTGAGAAAGTCGGCGAGTGCGGGTCTGTCCATGTAACCATCGTGGCGGTGCGCAGCCTCCGCAACAAGGGACTGCGAATCCATGGACAACCGCTCCCTTCTGCGCCCCCGTCGATCGGTGTTGAGTGGAGCCATGAACATCACCGGAAACACCATTTTCATCCCCGGCGCCACGTCGGGACTCGGACTCGGTCTGGCTCTGCGTTTTCAGGCAGCCGGCAATCGCGTGATCGTGGGAGGGCGACGCACCGAACTGCTCGATCGCATCGTCGCGGAGAACCCGGGAATCGACTCCGTGCAGATCGATACCGCCGACGCCGTCTCCATCGAGCGCGCCACGCAGCGGGTCGTCGCCGAGCACCCCGATCTCGACACGGTCATTCTGATGGCCGGAATCATGCAGCCCGAAGATCTGCATTCCGCCGGCTTCCTCGACACCGCCGAGCGCACGATCACCACGAACCTCCTCGGCCCGATCAGGCTCATCGCCGCCCTCGTGCCGCATCTGGCGTCGCGTCCGAGCGCCACGATCATGACCGTCTCCTCCGGCCTCGCCTTCGTACCCCTGCCGGCCACGCCGACCTACAGCGCGACCAAAGCGGCCATCCACTCGTTCACGCAGAGCCTGCGCGTGCAGCTCGCCGACACCTCGATCGAGGTGCTCGAACTCGCACCTCCCGCCGTCGCCACCAGCCTCATGGGCCAGGAAGACGACCCGAACGCCATGCCCGTCGAGGAGTTCCTCGACGAGACCATGTCGATCCTCGCCTCACAGCCGGATGCGCAGGAGATTCTCGTGAGTCGGGTCGGGTTTCTGCGGTTCGCCGAGAGGGAAGGCCGCACCGACGAGGTGCTCACCATCCTCTCCGCGCACTGACGCCTATTTCTTGATCGCCGACAGCGGGTTCGTGATGGTCTCGAGCGACTTGCGCTCCGCGTCCACCCCGAAGATCAGGGCTATCAGGCCTCCGACGAACATGATTGCGGCCCCGAGGAAGTAACCGAAGGTCAGGGGGCCGCGGTCGGTCCCGTCTCCGATCAGGATTCCGTAGAGCAGCGGTGCGACCGAGCCGGCGATCTGGCCGAGGGCGAAGAAGTACGAGATCGCCTGACTGCGGATCTCGAGCGGGAACGTCTCGCTGACGGTGAGGTAGGCGCTCGAGGCTCCGGCCGACGCGAAGAAGAACGACACGCACCAGAAGATGGTCTGGGTCGTCGCGTCGAGCACGTCCATGCTGAAGAGCACAGCGGATGCCGCCAGCACGGCCGCCGAGACACCGTACGTGAGGAAGATCATCTTGCGCCGGCCCCACACATCGAAGAAGTGCCCGAGCAGCAGCGGGCCGAGCAGGTTTCCGATCGCGAACGGGAAGAAGAAGTACTGCGTCGACGATGGGGAAGTTCCGTAGAAATTCTGCAGAACCAGCGCGTAGGTGAAGAAGATGGCGTTGTAGAGGAACGACTGGGTGACCATCATCGTGGCGCCGACGAGGGTGCGCTTCGGATAGAGCTTGAAGAGCACGTGCACGATCGTCTTGAAAGGCACTCGCTCGGTCTCGGTGACCGTGATCGCCTTGCTCTCGTCGACCGGCTCGATGTCGCCGCCCTGAGCCTTCACCCGCTTCTCGATGTCGTCGACCGTCGCCTCGGCCTCCTCTTCGCGCCCGTGGGTCATGAGCCAGCGCGGGCTCTCGGGAATGTGGCGGCGTAGGTAGATGATGGCGAGTCCGAGCACAGGGCCGATGAAGAAGCCGATGCGCCAGCCGATGTTCTCGTCGAAGATGTCGGGATTCAGCAGAAACAGGTTGGCGGCCGATCCCAACGCGGCGCCACCCCAGTAGGTGCCGTTGATCGCGATGTCGACGCGGCCCCGGTACTTCGATGGGATGAGCTCGTCGATGGCCGAGTTGATCGCGGCGTACTCGCCGCCGATGCCCATGCCGGCGAAGAAGCGGAAGACCAGCAGGAACCACATGTTCGGTGCCAGGCCGGCGATACCGCTGGCGATGAGGTAGATGGCCAGGGTCAGGATGAAGAGCTTCTTGCGCCCGAGCTTGTCGGAGAGACGCCCGAAGATCAGCGCACCCGCGATCTGTCCGAACAGGTAGACGGTTCCGAGAAGGCCCACCTCCGCGGCGGTCATGTCGAGCGCCTTCTGGAATCCGGCGGACGCGACGATCTGGATCTCGAGCCCGTCGAGCACCCACGAGAAGCCCAGGCCGACCACGATCGACCAATGGAATCTCGTCCAGGGAAGCCTGTCCATGCGGGCAGGAACGAGGCTGCGGACGCCGCCATCCTTGCCGCGGGCTGGTGCAGAAGCCGACATCGTGAACTCCCTCGAACATCGAATCAGATGACAAACGTCAACAGATTAGTCCTCAGAAAAATGCGGGGTCAGCCGATGCGTGGGCACCGCCTCGAGGTCTACAATCCGCACGCAGATTCGTGCCATCTCGAGTCGTGCGCGCTCGTCTTTTCGGCGGGCGGGGCCAGGATGTTGCGCCACGGGTGTGCGCGCCCCGCTCGCCTATTAGGGTCTGGGTGTGACCGCATACGTCTCTCTCTTCGACCTGTTCTCGGTGGGCATCGGTCCGTCGAGTTCGCACACCGTCGGCCCGATGCGCGCCGCGCTCGATTTCGTCGACCGTCTCCGCGCATCCGGAGCACTAGAAGACGTTCGCAGCGTCACCTGCACGCTCTATGGATCGCTGGGTGCAACGGGCCTCGGGCACGGCACGCCCGACGCCGTCGTCGCCGGCCTGCAGGGCCTCGACCCGGAGAGCTGCGACCCCGACCTCGTGCACGGCGCCTGGTCGGGACTCGTGCGCGGCAGCTCGACCGCGCTGCGCGACGCCGGATTCCTCGAACTGGCGTCCGGCGGCGACCGCAGCACGATCGACCTCGGCGGAACCCATCCGATCGCCATCGAGCAGTCGGACATCTCGTTCGAAGCGCACACCCGGTTGCCTGCGCACCCGAACGCCCTGAGCCTCGTCGCCTGGGGCGACGCCGACGCGCTCCCCTTGCTCAGCGAGACCTACTACTCGGTCGGCGGCGGGTTCATCCAGCGCGACGGCGACGACTCGTCGAGCATTCCGCTGGTCGAGCATCCGCTGTCGTTCGCGAGCGCCGACGCCCTCTTAGAGGTCTGCGAGTCGACCGGACTCAGCATCGCCGAGGTCGCCTGGCGGATCGAGACCGAACTGCACGGCGAGGAGGCCGTTCGCGCGCAACTCGACCGCATCTGGGACGCGATGGAAGCTTGCATCGACGCGGGCCTGACCGCTACGGGCACGTTGCCCGGAGGGCTCAACGTGCCGAGACGCGCGACCCGGCTGCGCGAGCGCCTCGAGCTCGAACGCCAGACCGCCACCGGCGACCACGACACCTCCACCGAGTGGCTGCACGCCTACGCCCTTGCGGTCAATGAGGAGAACGCCGCCGGCGGGCGGGTCGTGACGGCTCCGACGAACGGCGCGGCGGGCATCGTTCCCGCGGTCGGCCGGTACTACCTCGACTTCGTGCGCGGCGCGGATCGCGAGGGCATCCACCGCTATCTCCTGACGGCCACCGCCATCGGCTCGCTGTTCAAGTCGAACGCGTCGATCTCAGGCGCTGAGGCCGGATGCCAGGGGGAGGTCGGTTCGGCGTGCGCCATGGCGTGCGGTGCCCTGTGCGCCGTGCTGGGCGGCACCCCGCGCCAGGTCGAGAACGCGGCAGAGATCGCCATGGAGCACCACCTCGGACTGACGTGCGACCCCGTCGGCGGCCTCGTGCAGGTTCCGTGCATCGAGCGCAACGCGATCGCGTCGTCGACCGCGGTCAGCGCGGCGAGGCTCGCCATGAACGGCGACGGAACGCACCTGGTGTCGCTCGACATGGTGATCGAGACGATGCGACAGACCGGAGTAGACATGTCGACGAAGTACAAGGAGACGAGCGAAGGCGGCCTCGCGGTGAACGTGATCGAGTGCTGACGCGTTAGAACAGGCGAGCGCCGCCGTCGTCGAGGCGTAGCGACGACCGCAGCACGGCCGAACCTGTCGTGAGCTCGCCGCTGGTCAGCGGCTCGCAGCGCAGCCCGCCTCTTCCGCGCAGCGCCTTGTGAGCACCCGGGGCGAGCATCACATCCATCCACGCGCAGGGATTGGCCGGCCGATGCGCGTGGAACAGTACCGGGCCCAGGCCAGAATCGAGCGAGAAATCGGCCCCGCGAAGTCGATCGACGTCCACCCCGCGAACCAGGATGTTGCGGCGCGTGTCGAGCGGGTCGAGAGCATTGGCGAGACCAAGGGCCCGTTCGACGTACTCGACCGATTCGACGGCCATGATCGTCACGGAGGCCGTGCGATGCGCCGCCTTGCCGAAGTGCCTGTCGCCGACGATGCCGAGATGGGCTCGAACAGCGACTCGTTCGAAGTCTTCCGGCCCGACAGCAGGCCGGGGACCGTCTGACGGGCGGCCCTCGTAGCGATGGAGGGTGGAGGCCAGCAGATGCTCGATGCTCACCCGATACTCGAACTCGAGATTCGACCCGGATGCGTCCTCCACAGAACACAGGCTAGTCGGGCTTTGTTACCCCCGCTTACGAGGGAGGCGGCGCTGTCGGTGGCTCGGGTTAGCGTGAGCGTGTGAATACCGTTACGCCAGCCGCGCCCGGGCCCTACCTGCCGTCGTCGACGGTGTCGACGCAGTGGCTCGCCGATCATCTCGGCGCCGACAACCTGGCGGTCGTGGCGGCCGCCAACCGGGTGCGACTCCTGTCGCTTCGGCTCGACGTCGCCATCAGCACCATCGTCGTCTACGACGAGAACGATGGTCTGTGTGCTTCAGAGTCGGCGCACACCCTGCGCGAGGCGGGGTTCGAGCGCGTCGCAGTGCTCACCGGCGGCCGACAGAAGTGGCTCAGCGAGCAGCGACCCGTCGACCTGCACGAGCTCGCCCACCGCAACGGGCGGTCACCGCTCTATACCGGCTACGTCTATACCGGCTACGTCTATGCCAGCGTCGACCCGGGTTACGTCGAGCCCCGCCTCGCGTAGCTCGTTAAGCGGCGCGGCTCGGGCGGAATGCCCGGTGATCACGCTGTCGACACCCCCGACGGGCGCGACTCGTCCGAGGTGAACCTGGCCGATCTTCGACCCGTCAGCCAAGACGATCCGTCTGGTCGCCGCCCCGAGCATCCGTCTCTTGATCTCGGCCTCGGGCAGGTTGATGTTCGTGATGCCGTGCTCTACGTCGACTCCGTTGCAGCCGATGAACGCGATGTCGGCGTGCAGGCTGTCGAAGAGCCCATCGGCCATCGGGTTCACGAGGGAGTGCTGGAGCGCCCTCAGCGTGCCGCCGGTGACGATGACGCTGAAGCGGGGCAGCGCCCTCTCGAGCTCGAGCGCGATCTTCAGGCCGTTCGTGATGATCACGACGTCGTGCAGATCGGCCCGATCGACGAGAGCCCGGGCTAACGCGGCCGCCGTCGTTCCCACGTCGATGATCACGGAGTCCCCTGGCGACACGAGTGCCGCGGCATGGGCCGCGATGCGCAGCTTCTCGTCCCACAGAGAACCGAGCGCCTCCTCGAAGGCGGGCTCGGTGCGTCTCGGCGTGGCCGAGGTCACCGCTCCCCCGTGCACTCGATCGAGCTGACCCGCGGATTCGAGCGCGTCGAGGTCGGATCTGATCGTCACTTCGGAGACCCCGAAGACCACACTCAACTCGGTCACCTTGACGAACCCGCCCGCGGCCAGCAGCTCGAGGATGCGGGCGCGACGCACCGGTGCGGGGGCGTTGACGAATTCGAGATCGGACACAAGACGACTTTCGTTTATTTGCGATTGCTTGTCAATTCTTGCCGTGCAATACTGTCGCGTGTTGTGCCGCCGAGCGTGATCCGCGCTCGCGAGAAAGGGCTCGCTATGTCCACCATCGCCGTTCGAGAGACTGTGCTCGCAGACGGACGTCAGCTCATCTACTTCGATGACGCAGACACCACCCTGTCGCCCGAGCGACGGCCCGACGCGCGCGTGCTCGATCCTCGCCCAGCGACCGCGAGCATGAGACAAGACGTGCTGACCGGCGAGTGGGTCTCCATCGCGGCGGCCCGCCAGAACCGTGTGTTCCTCCCCTCCGATGACGCAGACCCGCTGGCGCCGGCCACACCCACGAACCCCTCCGAGATCCCCGACGTCTACGACGTTGCGGTCTTCGAGAACCGCTCCCCCTCGTTCGGCCCGCTACTTGTCGACGACAACGCGCCCCGGGGTCTCGACGACCTCGCCGAGCTCGGGCTCGAGCGCACACGTACTTCCGTGGGCCGCTGCGAAGTCGTGTGCTTCAGCCCAGCGCACACCGGCTCGTTCGCCTCTCAGACCCCCTCGCGCGCCCGCACGATCGTCGAGGCGTGGGCACAGCGCACCGCCGCCCTGTCGGCCATGCCCTCGATCGAGCAGGTCTTTCCGTTCGAGAACCGCGGCGCCGAGATCGGCGTCACCCTCAACCACCCGCACGGCCAGATCTACGCGTACCCCTACGTCACACCGCGCACCACCAAACTGCTCGACTCGATCGACCGGTTCGGCCCCGACATGTTCGCCCAGATCCTCGAGCGCGAACAGGCCTCCGAGCGCGTGCTGCTGCGCGGCGAGCACTTCACGGCATTCGTGCCCTTCGCGGCGCGCTGGCCCATCGAGGTGCACATGCTGCCGCACCGGCACATCCCTGACCTCGCGGCAACGACGAGCGAGGAGCGAGACGAGTTGGCCGTGCTCTACCTGCGTCTCCTTCGCGGAATCGATGCCCTGTACGACACCCCCACGCCCTACATCTCCGCCTGGCACCAGGCACCGGTGAACAAAGGCCGCGACGACGTGCGCTTGATGCTGCAGGTCACCTCGCCTCGACGGGCCGCGAATAGGCTCAAGTATCTCGCCGGCTCGGAGGCCGCCATGGGCGCCTTCATCGGAGACGTGCCGCCGGAGACATCCGCCGCACTCGTTCGCGAGGCGATCGCCCGCGCTGACCAGGAGAACCCCGTATGACCCACGACGACATCGCAACCCAGGCGGCCACCGACTTCCACACCCGATTCGGCCGCCCGGCCGACGGAGTCTGGTCGGCACCGGGCCGCGTCAATCTGATCGGCGAGCACACGGACTACAACGAGGGCTTCGTGCTGCCGTTCGCGATCGACCGTCGCACATGGGCGGCAGTCGGCCTGCGCGACGACAACACCGCGCGTGTCACCAGCACGTTCAGTGACGAGGAGGTCGAGGTAGAGCTCTCCTCCGTCGGCCCCGAGGAGCTCGACGGATGGTCGGCCTACCCCCTCGGAATCGCCTGGGCCCTCGGAGAGAACGGCGTCGATCTCGCCCAGCAGCGCGGCTTCGACGCGCACATCGCCTCCGACGTCCCCGTCGGCGCCGGACTCTCGTCGTCGGCCGCCATCGAAGGCGCGATCGTCCTCGCTCTCGACGAACGCTGGCAGCTCGGACTCGACAGGCCGACCCTCGCCCGCGTCGGACAGCTGGCAGAGAACGAGGCCGTCGGCGCACCGACCGGAATCATGGATCAGTCTGCATCCCTCCTCGGGCGACGCGACTCGGCCGTGTTCCTCGACTGCCGCTCACTGCGCTCCGAGATCGTCGACCTCGGCTTCGCCGGCGCCGGGCTCGCGATCGTCATCATCGACACCAAGGTGAGCCACTCGCACGCGACCGGCGGATACGCGGCCCGCCGCGCATCCTGCGAGGCGGGTGCCGCCGCTCTCGGCGTCGAGAGCCTGCGCGACGTCGGCGTCGCCGACCTCGACCGAGCCCGCGAGGTCATGAACGACGAGACCTTCCGGCGCGTTCGGCACGTCGTCACCGAGAACGCCCGCGTGCTCGCCACGGTGCGTGCCCTGCGTGAGAGCGGGCCCCTCGCCATCGGCGAGATCCTGGATGCGTCGCACGTGTCGATGAGAGACGATTTCGAGATCTCGGTGCCGCAGCTCGACCTCGCTGTCGTGGCCGCTCGTGAGGCCGGAGCCATCGGCGCCCGCATGACGGGCGGCGGCTTCGGCGGTGCGGCGATCGCTTTGACGCCCGTCGACCTGATTGGCGAGGTGACCGCGCGCGTCACCGAGGCGTTCGCGGAAGCCGGCTACACCGCACCCGAGATCTTCACGGTCACCCCGTCAGACGGAGCCCAGCGCGAGTTCTAACTCCCGAGGATCTGTGACCGGCAGCCGACAGACGAAGTCGGTGCACAGATAGGCGGTGCTGCGACCATCCGAGGTCGCGCGCCCCTCGAGCAGCCCGAAACCCGCCTCGGGCCACTCCCTGGCCTGCGACTCCGACACGACCACGGTCAGCGACGCGGTGTTTCGGCGCGCCACGTCGACCAGCGAATCGGGTGCGCTCACGGCGGCATCCGGTGTCACGACGACCAGCTGCTGTGTCGGATCAAGCAGCCTCTGCACGAGTTCGAGCGTCGCGCCGAATCCGATCGGCCGGGTCAGGGCCTCTGCAGCGACCCCGCCGACCGTCTGCGAGACGATCTCGCGGTAGCGCGCCTCGCCTGTGAGGTCGAACAGCGTGAGCGCGGCTGAGCAGACTGCGCTGACACCGGAGGGATACGCACCTTCGGCGGTGTCGACCGCGGCCGCGATGTTCTGCGCCGACAACACGGAGTCCCGCCCGCCCGGCGCGGTGAAGCCGGCGTCGAGGACGGCGTCGACGAGCTGGCGGGCCCTGATCGCGTAGTGCGCTCGCCCCGTAGCGGCGGCCAGGGCGAGAAGCCCCCCGGCGAATGCGCCGTAATCCTCGAGTGTCGCGGCCGCGTCCGATCGCCGCGAACCGATGGATGCGCGCAGCAGCAAGCCGTCGGCCCTCACGTGCGACCCGAGCAGGTAGTCGGCGGCTCGCATCGCCGCGTCGATCCACTCGGCGTGACCGAGCGAGAAGCCGGCGCGCGCGAGTGCCGCTATGGCGAGACCGTTCCAGCCGGTGAGAATCTTCGCGTCGACCGCGGGAGGGGTCTCTCTAGCCCGACCCGCAGCATCCAGGGCGTAGTAGCCGCCCTCACTCCGCGACCCCGCGACCGTGCTCTCGGAATCCTGCGCGGAGCCGAAGCCGCCCTCCGGCTGCTGCAGCACCGAGATGAGGAACGACGCGATCCCCTCGGCGGTGTGGCGCGCCTCCGCGGCCTGGGCATCGCGCCCCGCGGCGAGCCTCGCGTACTCGTCGAGCAGAAGGGCATTGTCGTAGAGCATGCGCTCGTAGTGCGGATCGCTCCAGTCTCGATTCACGCTGTAGCGGAAGAACCCGCCCTCGAGCGGGTCGCGCAGCGGCGAGCGGCTCATGGTCAGAAGAGTGCGCGCCGCGAGCGGGCTGCCTCTGCGCAGCAGCATCGACAGCACGGGAGCGACGGGGAACTTGGGTGCGCCGCCGAAGCCCCCGTGGGTGCTGTCTTCGTACGCCTCGAGGTTGCGCACCGCCTGCGCCAATCGCTCTTCGGCGTCGTCGGGAAGCGCCCCCGTGGGCGTGGCCACGGCGGTCTGCGCCAGCGCATCCGAGATCGCGTCGGCCGTGAGATCGACCTGGTCTCTTCTCGATCTCCACGCGTCGTCGACGGCGTCGAGCACTTGAGAGAACGACGGGTGACCCTGAATGGGCACCGGCGGTGAGTAGGTGCCGGCGAAGAACGCCTTGCCCTCCGGGGTGACGAAGACGTTCAGCGGCCAGCCCAGACCCTGGGTGAATGCGCCGGCCGCCGCGAGGTATACCGAGTCGACCTCGGGATGCTCCTCGCGGTCGACCTTGATCGCCACGAAACCCGAGTTGAGCTGTGCCGCCAACTGCGGGTCGGAGAACGATTCGCGCGCCATGACGTGGCACCAGTGACAGGTGGAATACCCGATCGAGACGAGCACCGGAACATCGCGGCGCTTCGCCTCATCGAACGCCTCAGTTCCCCACGCGAACCAGTCCACCGGGTTGTCGGCGTGGGAGCGCAGATAGGGGCTGATCGCATCGCGGAGCCTGTTCGTCATGGCGCGCCCCGTCAGTTGACCTCGTCGGGGTGGCCGCCGACGCGACCGTCTTTCTCCAGCGCGGTGATGGACGCCTGCTCGTCGTCGCTCAGCTCGAAGTCGAAGATCTGGAAGTTCTCTTCGATGCGCTCGCGGTTGTTCGACTTGGGGAAGATGATGTTGCCCTGCTGGATGTGCCAGCGCAGGATCACTTGGGCGAGCGACTTGCCGTGGGCCTCAGCAATCTCCTGCACGTTCGGCTCTTTCAGGAGCGCCCCCTGGGCGAGGGGGCTCCACGCCTCGGTCGCGATACCGTGCTCGCGGCCGAATGCGGTGATCTCGCGCTGCTGGAACTCGGGGTGCAGCTCGATCTGGTTGACGGCCGGCACCACATCGGTCTCGCCGAGGAGGCGTGTGAGGTGGTCGACGGTGAAGTTCGAGACGCCGATCGACTTTGCCCGACCTGACTCACGGATCTTCTCGAGGGCCTTCCACGCGTCGACGTAGTTGTCGTTGGCCGGCGCGGGCCAGTGAATCAGGTAGAGGTCGACGTAGTCGAGCTGCAGGCGGCCGAGGCTCTTCTCGAATGCCTCGAGACCCGATTCGTAGCCCTGGTCGGCGTTCCACAGCTTCGTGGTGATGAAGAGCTCGTCGCGGTCGATGCCGCTGGTCTTGATGGCGTGACCGACGCCCTCCTCGTTGCCGTAGATCTTGGCCGTGTCGATGTGCCGGTAGCCCACCTCGAATGCGTCTCTGACGATGCGCGACGTCTTGTCGGGGTCGACCTTGAAGACACCGAAGCCGAGCTGGGGAATGGTGTTGCCGTCGTTGAGGGTGACCAGGGGAACGGATGATTCGGAAATAGTCATTGATCAATCGTGTCACGTTCACCGGCCGACGCAACGGCCTTGACGGCATCGATCACGAGGTCACGGGCGGTGTCGAGACGCCCGATTCGTTCCACCAACTCGGCGGCCAGTCGACGGGTGCCGCGTCCGAGGCGAGGGGGCGTGTCGAGGCTGCGCACGAGCTCGGCGGCGTGCAGCGCCTCCACGGCGAAGATCTGTCGGCAGAGCCTGATCTGCCGCTGCAGCAGGCGCACGGCCAGGGGCGCGAACGAGGCCTGATCCTCGACCTGCGACAGCGTCGTTCCGGATGCCGACACCGGGTTCGCGAGGTGCCGCACCTCGGCGAGGCTGGCCGCCGCCGCATACCAGCTGAGGCCGGGCACGGCGTTGTCGCCAGAGCGACGGAGCGGGGTGGCGAGGCCTGAGAGCACGGCGATGCGCCGCTCCGAGATACCGGCCAGATGGGCGAGCGCCACGCGCAGGCTTTCGATAGACAACACCAGTCGGAGCGGCTCGAAGTTGCCGTTCGAGAGCATGGCGCCGTCGCCCTGCGTCACGACGAGCGGGTTGTCTCCCGGCGCGTTGAGCTCGTCTTCGATCACCGATGCCGCGAGCGCCGTCGCGTCGCGCACGGCGCCGTGAACCTGCGGCACTGTGCGAAACGACAGCGGATCCTGCACGGATGCGGCGTGCTCCGCGTCTTCGAGGAGTCCCCCGGAGACTCGAGCGCGGAGGCTCCGGGCCGCCTCCCGCTGCCCGGAGGACCGACGACGAGCGTGCACCCGATCATCGAACGGGCTGAGTGAGCCTCCCGACCCCGTGGCGCCCAGTGTTTCGAGCGACAACGCGGCCACCGCATCGGCCTCGCTCACGAGTGCGCGCAGCTCGGCCACGGCGAGGGCGCCCACGCCGATCGAATAGGAGTTCGCGCTGATCGCCGCGAGCGCCTCCCCCGCCGCGAAGGGCAGGCCCTGGCGCACACGGGCGGCGACCTCGGCGAGCAGGGCGAGATCGGATGCGCCGACCGAGCCCGTGGCATACACCTCGGGTAGCGGGCCGCCGTCGAGGAGCCGGGCGTACGCATCCGCGAGCTCTGGGCGCACGCCCGAGCTGCCGAGCGAGAAACCGACCACGCGGGCGAAGATGAGTGCGCGCACCTCGCGCGGGGCGAGCGGGTCACCGATACTGCCGCGGTGATTGTCGATGATCTGGTTCTGAAACGCGGTGATCTCGTCGGCGGAGACACGGGTGTCGCGACCGGCACCCAGGTGGGTGTTCAGGCCGTAGACGGCCGATCCCGATTTCTGCACCGACTCGACGACGCGACGTGCGCGGGCGATCGTGCCCACGACATCCGGTGTCAGCTCGATCGACGCGCCGTCGGCGACGGTCACCACATCGTCGATCGTGATCGGCTGCCCCTCGAGCCGGAGCACACCCATCAGAAGTCCAGGAGGTTGCCGCGCAGCCCGCTATCGCCGAACTCCCGACGGATCAGCCCTCGACGGCGCAGAACGGGAACGAGCGGATCGAGGGTGCGGTGCACGTTCGCGGGATGCACCTGGCCAGCGAAGAGAAAGCCGTCTCCCCCGCTGGCCTCGCCGAGCTCCTCGAGGTGGTCGACGATCTCGTCGGCTGTGCCGATCACGGCGAGCCCGTCTCGGTTCGCACGCACCTGGAGGATCTCGCGCAGCGTCGAGCCGGGGGGCGCAGACTTCACGAAGTTGTCGAGGGTGCCCTGGTTGCTGTTCGTGGTGAGCTCGGGCAGCGGAGCGTCGAGGTCGAAGGCCTTGAAGTCGACTCCGGAGAGGTACGAGATCGACTGCAGGGCTTCGTCGATCGCGGCCTGGTTGAGATCGGAGCGGCGGGCCTTGACGCTGGCCGTCTCCTCGGCGTTGGCGGTGACGATCGGCGTGACCGCGAAGAGCACCTTCACGTGATCGGGGTTGCGACCCGCTGCCAGTGCGATCTGGCGGATGCTGTCACGGAATTCGCGGTTGCGCTCGGGCGTCGACGACAGGGCGATGATCACGTCGGAGTTCTGGCCGGCGAAGTCGCGACCTCGGCCGGACGCGCCCGCCTGCACCATGACGGGTTCCTGCGACATCGGCACGGTGTTGATCGGGCCGCGGACCTTGAAGAACTGCCCCTCGTGGTTGATCGGCGCCACCTTCGTGAAGTCGGCGAACACCCCGCGCTCCGCGTCTTCGAGCACCGAACCCGGAGCCCAGCTGCGCCAGAGCTTGCGGATGACGCTGACCCACTCGTCGGCGCGGTCGTAGCGCAGGTCGTGCTCGATCTGCAAGGCGCGCCCGTAGTTCTGCGCCGCCAGGTCGCTGCCGCTGGTCACCACGTTCCAACCGAGTCGGCCATCGGCGAAGTGCTGCAGCGTCGCCAGGAGGCGAGCCGCCGTGAACGGTTCGTAGAACGACGCGCTGAGAGTCGGCACGATGCCGAGGTTCTCTGTCGCCGACAGCAGATAGGGCACCAGCGGCAGGGGGTCGTGCTTCGGAGCGAAGCGCGCGTTGGCGAGGTTGACCTCGCTCGTGCCGCCATAGGTGTCGGGAACGGTGACGCCGTCTTCGATGATCAGCAGGTCGAGGCCGCTGTGCTCGAACAGCCGCGCGGCGTCTTGGTAGATCTGGGGCTTCTTCCAGTCGTAGCCGATGCCGTAGCTGGGGTCGCCCCAGCCCTGCACGCCGAAACCGGCGCCGAGAAACCATCCGAAATGAAGCAGAGCCATAGCGATAAACCTTTGGAAAGAGAGCGTCGGTCAGATGGAATACGTGCCGACGCCGAGGTCGGTGAGCCACGCATCGTCGAACGCCTTGGTCAGATAGTTCGCACCGGTGTCGGGTGCGATCGCGACGACGACCGAACCCTGCGGGGCTTTCGCGGCCACCCGCAGAGCGACGGCCACGGCGAGCGCAGACGAGGGGCCGAGCAGCAGTGCCTCGGAAGCGGCGAGCGTGTGCACGGTGTCGTAGATCTCCTGATCCGACACCACGACGTACTCGTCGACGACCTCGTGGTGGTAGGTCTGCGGCCAATTCGACTGGGCCCATCTGTTGCCAGCGCCCTCGACGTTGATCTGGCCGGCCGCGTTGCCGCTGTAGGTCGACCCGGTCGGGTCGGCCCCGATGACCCGGATGCGATCGGCCGAGACATCCTTCAGGAAACGGCCCGTCCCACTGATCGTTCCGCCCGTGCCGACGGACGCGACGAGGTGGGTCACCTTGTGGGCGCTCTGGCGCCAGATCTCCGGCCCGGTGGTCTGGTAGTGGGCGCCCGGGTTGCTCTCGTTCTCGTACTGCGACGGACGCCACGCGTTGGGCAGCTCGGCCGCGATGCGATCGGCGATGGCACGAGCATTGTTCGGACTCTCGGGCGGAGCCTCCCAGTCGGCCTCGACCAGGCGGGCACCGTAGGCCTTGAGCACGGCCCGCTTCTCGTCGGAGATGTACGCGCTGTGGATGATCACGACAGGGTGCCCCGTGAGCCGCCCGACCAGCGCCAGGCCGATGCCCGTGTTGCCCGAACTCGACTCGACGATGGTGGCGCCCGGCTTCAGCGCGCCGCTCGCCTCGGCGGCACGGATCATGTGCAGGGCGATGCGATCCTTCGCCGACCCACCTGCGTTGCGACTCTCGAGCTTCACGAGGACTCGCGCCGGAAGGCCGTGCGCCAGGACGTTCAATTCGATCAGTGGCGTGTTGCCGATGAGCGAGACGACCGACGGTGTGATGTCTTCGACGAGGTCGTCACACTGGCCGTCTCCTGACGCCGGAGCGGCCAGGGGTCGTGTGTCGAGGTTCGTCATGAGCCGACACTACGACGACCAAGACGCTTCAGACCGTCGTGTGTCGTCCTGTTACACAGCGGCCCCGGAGGCTCCCGCTCGGCGGCAGGACTAGCATTGCTCGGGTCATTCGGAGTCAGCCAACTGGAGGTAGTCGCATGAGCCAAGGATCACTCGTCTTCGCGGGCGGCGGCGTCGCCGGAATCGCCTGGGAGGTCGGCGTCATGCAGGGACTCTTCGACGCAGATCCGCAGCTCTTCGAGAGGCTGCTCGCCGCCGACACCCGCATCGTCGGCACCTCGGCCGGATCTGCAGTCGGAGCCCAGCTGGCCGGAGACACCGGAATCGCTGAGTCATTCGCCTCGCAGATCGAGGAGGAGACGGCCGAGCTCGGAGCCGACATCGACGCGGTCGAGCTGCAGGCGAAGTTCGTCGCAGCGGTCGAGGGCGCCACGTCTCCAGAGGATGCGCGCCGCCGCATCGGCCGACTGGCTCTCGAGACCCCGTCGGTCGACGAGAGCGTGCGTATCGAGGTCATCCGCTCCCGGCTCGCCGATACCCGGTGGCCGCAGCGCGACCTCAGGGTCACCGCCGTCGAGGTCGAGTCCGGCGACTTCGTGGTCTTCGACCGCACGAGCGGGGTCGAGCTCGCCGACGCGGTCGCCGCGAGCTGCGCCGTTCCCGGCGTCTGGCCACCGGTCACGATCAACGGCTCGCGTTACATGGATGGCGGGGTCCGATCGGGCAGCAACGCCGATCTCGCGGCCGGCTCCGACTGGGTCGTCATCGTCACGCCTCTTCCCGGTGTGGGCGAGCCAGGCCTCGGCACGATTGCCACGGCCGAGCTCGACGCGCTCGGCGGCGTTCCCACCGTGATCATCTACGCCGACCCCGCATCGATCGCCGCCTTCGGCCCGAATCCCCTCGATCCTGCCACCCGCCGCGCATCGGCCGAGGCGGGCCGCGCGGTCGGCCGCGCATCCGCCGAGCGTGTCGCAGCTACGCTCGCGGCGGCGCTCTAGGGGTGCTCTACGAGAGCCGGGGCGCGCGTCCGCGCGTCGATCCGGATGCGCTGGTCGCGGCATCCGCTATCGTCTCTGGCGATGTGACAATCGGGCCGGGCTCACGCGTCATGCACGGCGCCGTGCTGACGGCCGAGGACGGCCCGATCGTGATCGGCGCTAACGTCGTGGTGCTGGAGAACGCGGTGATTCGCGGGCGAGCGGGTCACGCCGCGATTATAGGCGACGAGGTCATGGTCGGGCCGCACGCGCACGTCAACGGATGCACAGTCGGTTCCGGCGCGTTCATCGCCACGGGAGCATCCGTCTTTCCCGGCGCGGTCATCGGTGAGGGCGCCGAGGTGCGCATCAACGCCGTCGTTCAGGTCAACACCCGACTCGCGGCGGGCGCCGTCGTTCCCATCTCCTGGGTGGCCGTCGGCGATCCGGCCCAGCTGTTCTCGCCCGACCGACACGACGAGATCTGGGCCGTGCAGCGCACGCTCGACTTCGTGGGCACGGTGTACGGGGCAGGGAACGACGCGACGATGAAGGACATCATGCGATCCCAGTCCGAGTTCTACGGCGCGCACCGCGAAGACACCGAGCTGGCGGGCTGAGGCCGGTCGCTTTCTCTCAAGGCCCGGTATCGAAGCACGAGCGGTGAGAGCATGCCGAACGCGGCGACGAGCACTGTGACGCCGGTCATCGAGCCACGCAGCCCGACCGCGCTCGACAGCAGACCGACGAAGACAGGACCGAGGAGAAAGCCAATGTAGGCGGTCGTGGCGATGATCGACGTCGTGCTGCCGCGGATGTCGTCGTCGATGCCGCGCACCGCCTGACTCAGCAGAGTGGGGAACAACACGGATGTGCCCACTGCCGCCAGCGCGAGACCGAGGAGGGCGACACCGACGTTCTCGGCAGCCGCCACGATGAGAGTGCCGACGACGGCGGTGGCGGCACCTCCGACAAGGAGAGCGACAGCGGGAACCCTGGCGGAGAAGCCCACGACGAAACGGGTGATCGCCGCGCAGGCCGCAGAGGTCGCCGGAGCGATGGCGGCCAGAGCCGGCGACGCCTTCAGTTCGTCGACGAGGTAGATGGCGCCCCAGCTCTGGTGAGCGTTCTCTGCGGCAAAGCCGAGCGCCCCGACCAAGCCCACGATGATGAACGGCAGAAGCAGGGTCTGCCTGCTGCGCATGGTGTTCGTTGTGCGGCCGGTTCCGGATGCGGCTCGGGTTCCGGTTCTCGCATGGGTTCCGGTTGTCGTACGGGTTCCGCGGGCGAACACCACGACGCCGCTTGTGAGGATCACGAGGCCTGAGACGAGGAAAATCAGGGGCGCCCCACCGCCGCTGGCGAAGATCGCACCCGCTCCGAGACTGCCCACCACGACGAACGAAGAGAAGACGGCGTGTGCGAGCGTGATGATTCGACGGCCCGATCGGGCCTCCTCCCCGCCTGCGAGGGCGTTTGCGGCGACGTCGGATGCCCCCGATGTCGCGCCGACCAGAAGCATGCCGACGCACACGGCCACGATGTCGCGGGCAAATGCGGCCACGATGATGCCCGCTACCGCGAGGGTGACGAGGAGTAGACCGGTAATCCTGGTTCCGAATCGATCGACGGCTCGACCCGTGAACAGCATCGCCGGCAGCGCCCCGAGGCCGACGCAGAGCAGAGCGCCGCCGAGCTGAGCGTCGGACACCCCCGCCGTCTGTCTCAGCGCGGGCAGGGCCGCGCCCCACACACCCCAGAAGATGCCGAACCCGGCGAACGCGACGAACGAGAGCGGAAGTCGATTCATTTGTGTAACGATACACAATAGCAGCGGTAGGGTGGTGTCATGGCTTTGCAACGCGTCACGATGAGGCAGGTCGCCGCCCAGGCCGGCGTCGCCCCCATGACCGTGAGCTACACGTACACCCGGCCCGAGCGCGTCGCACCCGACACCCGCGCCCGAGTGCTCGCCGCCGCTCAGCACCTCGGCTACGCGGGTCCCGACCCGGTCGCGCGCTCTCTACGCAGCGGAGCGACCGGCAATCTCGGCGTGGTGTTAGGCGAGCATCTCAGCTACGCCTTCGAAGACCCCCAGGCCGCCCGATTCCTGGCCGGCGTATCGAGCGTCTGCGTCGAGAAACAGCTCGGGCTCGTTCTCATTCCCAGCACCGGAGCAGCCGACGACGTCGACCGCGTGCGCGAGGCTGCTGTCGATGGCTTTGTCCTCTGGACGACCGACGTTTCAGACCCCGTACTCGCGGCGGTCGCAAGAACGGGCCGCCCCGCGGCCATCCAGGGCGGTCCCTCCGCCCCGGGAGTCTCCGTCGTCTCCCCCGACGACCGGAGCGCGGCGCGGGCCATTGCGTCGCACATGCTCGCTGAAGCCACCTCACCGCTGATCCTGTCGTTTCCCCTCGACCGCGAGCGGAGTGCCGGCATCTGGCTCGGGCCTGATACGTCGGTGGGCTTTCCGATCACGCGAGCACGACTCGAGGGGTACCGAGACGCGATCGGCGAGTCTGGAAGGGCATGGAGCGATACACCCGTCGCCGTAGTGGGTCGAAACACTCGTGACGATGGTCGAGGGGCCATCCGCGATGCGCTCGTGCGCGCGCGCCCCGATGTCGTCATCGCGATGAGTGACCAACTCGCCGCCGGAGCCATCGACATCCTGGGGTCGAGCGCCGCCGTCAGCGGGTGGGACGACAGCGACCTCGCCCAGACGCTCGGGTTCTCGAGCGTGAGCCAATCGCTCTACGATCAGGGCGTCACGTGCGCTCGCATCGCCTCCGGGTCCGCCAGCCCCGAGTCCCCCGCCTGGAGCCTGACGCTGCGCTGACCGGTCGCCGCGTTCGGCGTCGGTGCGCACCCATCATCTGCGTTGATCGAGTAGGCCGCCCGCGGCCGTATCGAGACCCCATCCGGGGTCGCGACTGCTCCTTCACAGGGCACGCCTTCGGATCGTTATCCACAGCCTTATTACCTGATCAACCAACAAATGCCGGTTACTACTCGGTGTCGGTGGGTGCTGTTTGACTTCTCGTATGACATCCACAATCCCGCTCCTCGAACCCGACCCGTACGTGGTCGCGCTCGATGAGGTTGCCGCCCTCGATGCGCAGATAGCGATGCTGTCTGCGGTCAGGGCCAGGCGCGTCACCGAAGCGAGAAACCACCTCCATCGGCAAGCACCGTCAGATACCTCTACGGGCGGGCCGGTGTGGTCGACGGCCAGGGTAGAACGGGTCGAGCTCGTCACCGAGCTCGCACTCCTGACCCGCCGCACCGAACACCGCACCGCCACGCTGGTCGACACGAGCACGGCCCTCGTTGATCGGCTCCCAGCAACCCTCGCCGCGGTCACCTCCGGTGCGGTGTCGTGGGAGCACGCCGAGATGGTCGCGAAACACGCGGACGGCCTCGAAGGCGAGGCCCTTGCCACGTACGACGCGAAGCTGGCTTCTCTGGCCGTCGAGGTGAATCCTCGGCAACTCGAGAAGAAGGCCCGCCACGAAGTCGAACTCGTCCAACCATCGACCGCGGTGGAGCGCGCCGAGAATGCCGCAGCTACCCGGCGCATCTACGTCGACCCGGCTGCGGATGGCATGGCCTGCCTCACCCTGTTCGCCCCCGCCCCCGAGATCCACGCGATCGCGGACAGGGCTATCAGGCTCGCCGCCGGATTGAAGCAGGGTGGTGACCCGCGCAGCATGGGGCACCTGAAGGTCGACGTCCTCACCGACCTGCTCCTCAACGGTGAGACCTCGATACCCGGCGCGACCCGGGGTATTCGCGGCAGGGTGCACGTGATGGTCCCCGCGATGACACTGCTCGGCGTGGGTGACGAGGCCGCGATCCTCCGCAGCTATGGGCCGATCGACCCGGCGACCGCCGCGCAGTTGACGGCGGAGGCGACGTCGTGGCGACGCATTCTCACCGACCCGATAAGCGGGCGCATCCTGACAACTGACCCGCGGGACTACCGACCGACTGCGCGCATGATCGATCACGCAAGGCTCGTGCACCCGACGTGTGTGTTCCCGGGGTGCACGGTCCCGGCGGAACAGGCGGATATGGACCACACCGAGGATCATGCCTACGGCGGCGACACAATCCCTGAGAACCTCGCCCCGCTGAGCACGGAGCACCATCGCGTGAAGCACCACACCAGATGGCAGTTCATCCAGAACGTCGACGACACTCTCACCGCGACGTCACCGGCGGGTCACGCGTATCTCGTCCGCCCGCAAGGACAGATGAAACCTGCGCCCCGGCAACTCGTCGCCCTGGTCGCCGCCACGGCGGCTGCCGCCACCACCCCGGAAGAGGAGCTCGGAGACTGCCCCTTCTAACGCCCTATAGATATCTGCGCCGATCGAGTAGCGGCGCGAGGAACGAGCCCCGCATATCGAGATCACCGGAGCTGGTCTCGCCGCTCGTCTAACGCCGCTGGCAGACTGACGCTATGCAAAGTCGTCACGTCAGCCGCGTCATTTCGGCGAGCCCGGAATCCGTCTACGAATTCGCAGCGAACCCCGACAACCTGCCGAAGTGGGCGTCGGGCCTAGCGCAGTCCGAGGTGACCCGCGAGGGCGACACCCTGTGGGTCGAGTCGCCGATGGGCCGTGTCTCCGTGCGATTTGTTGCGCCCAACGAGTTCGGCATTCTCGACCACGACGTGACACTTCCGTCGGGCGTGACCGTAACCAACCCTGTTCGAGCAATCGCGCACCCCGACGGCGCCGAGATCGTTTTCACCGTTCGGCAGCTCGATCTCGACGACGACGAATTCGAACGCGATGCGACCACCGTCGGGGAGGACCTCGATCGCTTGCGTCGGCTCGTCGAAGACGTCCGCGCCTCAACTGGCGGACCCACCGCCTCCTAGGCTGAGTGGGGTAAACCGTCGAACGGAGCATCCTTGCCTGTTATCGCCCACCTCAGCGACCCGCATCTGGACCTGTCTCCGGAACGATCGCGAAGACTCATCGCCGTCCTCGATCTGGTTCGAGATCTGTCTTTTCTCGACGGACTCCTCGTGACCGGTGACCTCGCTGACCATGGCGCTGCGGCAGAGTACGCGGAGTTCTTCGCGGCTCTTCCGGTCGGGCTCCCCACGCTCGTGGTGCCAGGCAACCACGATCTCTCGGCACCTTTCTTGGCCGCACTCTCCCACGCCGGCCACGAGCAGACACTCAGCGGCACCCTCGATCTCGGCGGCGTGCGAATCGTGGGGATGGATACCCACATCGATAGCCGTGACGATGGCTTCCTCACTCCGGAGTCGATGGCTTCCGCCCGCGAACGAATAGCCAGCGCCCCGGGGCACGTCGTGCTGGCGATGCACCACCCGCCGGTCCCCGTCGGGCACGATCTGGCCGACAGCCTGTACCGGCTCACGAATCCAGAAGCGCTCGCGGCGCTCGTTGCGGAGCACGAGCAGATCATCGGCCTCTTCACCGGTCACGTGCACGCCGGGTTGGCTACGACCTTCTCGGGTGTGCCGCTACTCGGAGCACCCGGGATCGTCTCGACAATGAGGCTGGGAAGCAAGATCGATCCGATCGCCGACACGACAGCCATGCCGGGACTTGCGCTGCACACCATCGACTCGGCTCAGATCCGGACCGTTTTTCATCACCTCAGCCCGTCGGCCTTGTGAACCCCGCGCTGACGTCCGCCCGAGCCAGGGGCGTCCTCTCCATGACGACCTCGGCGGTCCTCATCTACCTCGGCGTGGATCTCGCCATCAGTTCTTTTCGCTGAGAATCCGATACTTGAACCCGACGTGCGACGCCTCGAAACCGAGCCGCTCGTAAAAGCGGTGCGCATCCACCCGCGCAGCGTCTGACGTCAGCTGCACCAGCGGCACGCCAGCGGCACGAGCGTCCTCGATAGCCCAGCGCATCATGGCCGCGCCGATCCCCCGGTTGCGCTGACTCGACGAGACCCGCACCGCCTCGATCTGCAGACGCGAGGCCCCCCGCCTGGCCAGGCCGGGAATCACGGTGAGCTGCATGGTCGCGACGACAGTGCCGGCGCCATCCGAATCGCTCGACCCGTCTGAGTCGACGACCACCAGCAGACGCTGAGCCGGATCGCGGTCAATTGCAGCGAACGCTGCTTCATATGCCTCACGATCGCCGGCATCGGCCGAGTCGCCGCGCGCCGCACTGATCGGGTCGTCGGCGAGCAGGTCGATGATCGTGGGGAGATCCTCGATCGTGGCGCGTCGCAGCAGTGCGGATCCGGCGGGGAGCTCGAGGGTCACGTCATTCATCCGCTCCACGATACCGACGGAACAACGTGAGCCGAACCAGGATCGGGCACCACGCCATCGAACTCCTGCGGCTACCGACCTACCGAACGGACGCATAGACTCACATCTAGCTCCTGTAACGAGGCGGGCGCAACACAATGGGAGTTGTTGGTCGGTGTCGAGACTTCGTGAGAGCGCTCTCACCCTGGCGGCGATCGCACTCGTGGCGGCGGTCGTCTGCGCTTTCTCCGTCGCCACCTCCGCATACATCGATCAGCAGGCCACGGCGGGACTTCGTTCCGAGCTCTCCGCTCAGGCCGGCGAGGATCTCGCACTCCGGGCGTCTCTCGACAGCGTCGAAGACGCCGATCAGCAGGATGCGGAAGTCAGGCGAGCGATCGCGAAGACGCTCGGTGCCGTCGAGGTGACATTCGACACCACTCGCACGCTCGAGGCCGGCGCCATTTTCTCGACCGGAGATCAGTCTGGTCCCGCTGAGACGCTCACCGTTCCTGACCTCGAGACACGCGCTGTCTTCGATACAGGAGCGGCACCCACCGTGGCCGACCAGGTCGCAGTGCAGGCGAATGCCGCCGCCGCCCTGGGTCTCCGTGCCGGCGACCAGGTCTCTCTCAATCAGGTTGTCTTCACGGTTTCCGGCACATGGCGCCCGATAGACCCGCTCGACCCCCGCTGGTACGGCGACGAGGCCGTCGAAACGGGTGGGTCGGATCGACGAGGTCCTTTCGTCATCACCGAGGATGCGTGGGATCGGTTCGACCTTCAGCCAAAAGCAGTGTGGACGGTGGTTCCGACATCGATCGACGACTTCACCTCGAGTAACAGCAGTTCCGTGGGCTCGGCGTGGGCCACGGTGCAACGAGCCTGGCGAGGAGAGGTATCCGGTTTCGATTCGCTGCAGATCCAGAGCCAACTCGCCCGTACCCTCGATGACTTCGACCAGCGAGTCGAGGGACTACGCGCAATAGAACCGGTCGCCGCGGCGCTCATTGCGGGCAGCGCTCTGGTTGCGCTCTGGCAACTCGTTCAGGTATTGGTCGCCAGCCGTGAACGGGATGCCCTCCTGTTCTGGGCCCGTGGTCGATCCACGGCGGCGATCGCCTCGCTGGTGGCGGGTGAGGTTGCGAGTGCCACGGTGTTCGGCGCGGCAGTCGGCGTGTCCGCTGTCGTTATCGCACTCTCCGTGGCGCCAATTGCGGGTCAATCCCTCGTTCTTCGCCCCAGCGCTTTCGTCGTCCCGACGCTCGTGGTGATCGCTGCGATCCTTATCGCCGCGGCGTCGTCCTACCGATCGACGACCAGCGTCACACAATCGACGCGGGGCGGACGCGGCGACAGTAGGGCACGCCGCGTCGCCGCGCCCGGAGCGGTTCTTCTCGTCGCCCTCGGGGCGGCGCTTTCGGTGTGGCAACTGCGGCGGTACGGATCGCCGCTCACGACCAACGCAGACGGGTCAACCGGCATCGATCCCCTCGTGGTCGTCGCGCCAGCCCTCGCTCTCATCGCAGTCGTGCTCGCCGCACTCGCTGCCTTTCCCGCCGTAGTCGGGCTGCACTCCAGGCGAATCCGTGGTTCCGGTGTAGTAGGCATTCACCTCGCCGCTCGCACGCTCGCTCGCCAGACAGCGCGCGTGGCCGCACCTCTCGTCATCGTCGCCCTGGCGGTGGGCTCCGGCACGATGGCAGCGACGTTCTCGGCCACGTGGTCGCATCTCTATGCCCAGAATGCAGCGCTTCATGTGGGCGCAGACGTGCGTGTCTCGTCGCCGCTGGCATCCCTGTCGGCAGCGCAACGCGACGCTGTCGCCGCGACCGACAACGTCGTCGACGTTATTCCGGTCGACGTGCAGACGCTGTCGCTCGGCACCGTCACTGCATCGGTGGTTGCTGCGACCCCTGACGCCCTGCGGCAGGTCGCACACGACGCGGGCGGAGTCTTCGCTCCCGACGAGGCGGCAGACGACATCCAGATGGATGACCCCGGCCCGATCATTCCGGACGGAGCGGATACCCTGACGCTTCGCGTCGAGGCGCTCGGATTCGACGCACCACCAGCCTTGAGCGCATGGATTGCCGATCGGCTCGGGAGCGTACGCTCCGTGACCTTCGCCAGCCCGACAGTCGAGGCGGATGGCGTTCTGGCGTACACCGTCGCCGCCGGAGAACACGCTGCGCCAGGGTCGCTCATCTCGATCGATATCTCGTTCGCGGATCAATCGTTCGATGTGATTCGACCCAGTTTTCGACTGGTGAGTCTCGACGCAGACGTCGGAGGCGCAGCCGAGACCGTACCGCTGGGCCAGTATTGGAGCCTCGACACCCTGAGCGACTTCGCTCTGCCCCCCGAGAGCAACGCTGGCGGCGATGGTTTTGTGCTGGATGCCGGACTCCCGTTTCTGCGGATGACATCGGCCAGTGACGGCGCAGCCAGCGAATATCTGCGACCGAGGGTTGTCATTTCCGCGCCACTGGCACGCGCCCTCGACCTACGGATCGGAGATCTCATCGCGCTGAGCCTGCGCGATGTCCTCGGCGATGCCAACGCCGTGGTCACGGCGATCGTGCCAGCGATTCCTGGCGCCGACAGCGACATGGCCTTGCTGATGGATCTCTCCGCGATCAACCATTTTCACCAACGAACGAGCAACCTCCCCGCCGAATCCTCTGATTTGTGGATGACGACCGTCGACCAGCAGCAGCAGCAGGTGCGCGACTCCGTGCGCGGGGTTGTGCCCGCAAATGCTCAGATCGAGCTTCGCGACAACCCCGAGTCCAGGAAGGTTTTAGGCGCGGCGTCGATCGCGTTGTGGGCCTCCGCCGCGGCGTGCCTGCTGTTCGCTTTCATCGCCATGGGTTCTGCATCGAGTTCACGAATTCGATGGGGCCGCAACGATATCGCAGCGCTTCGAGCCCTGGGAATGCGACCCGCTGAGCAGTCGGCCGTCGTGATGCGAGAGATGTTATTCGTGCTCGCGGCATCGCTTGTCGCGGGTGCGGCCGCCGGCGCGCTCGTCGGCGCACTGACGGTGCCGCAACTCGCCCGCGCCGCGGTAGATCGTGGCTATCTGTCGTCCTCCGCGTCTCTTGCGGTGGACTGGACAGGGCTCGGCCTGCTGCTAGGCGCGCTGGTCGTGGGGATCGCAGCTATCCTCGTCGATCTGAGCAGACGGGTCAGATCGCTCGCCTCGCGGCTTCTGCCGGGTGAGGGGCACGAATGAACGACTTCACCTCGTCGGTGCGCCTGCTCTCCGATCACCTGCGGGCAGGGTTTCGGGCATCCCTTCTCGTAGCCGTTCTTGTCACAGCGACGGTCTTCGTCGCCGCCATCGTGCCGCGCGCTGTCGCCGCGGTGGCTACGGCAGAACTGAGCTTCGAGCTCGGCAACGAAAGCCCTCGCCGTCTGGATCTGAGCGGAGAGGGGCGCATCGGCCTGCCCTCGTCGAGTGTGGGGACGAGCGCCCAGGGCATGCTCGGTGAGACCGACAGCGCGATCGCTCAGGTTCCGTCGACGCTCCCTCATCCCCTCGCCGACGGTCTCGGTGCCGCTGTGTGGGTTGCCAAGAGCTCGACAGGGCAGAGCTCGAGTAGTGCTGACGAGGGTGTGGATCTCTCGCTACGGCTCGCCATAGACCTGGCATTCGACGAACGACTGCATTACGTGTCGGGCGAAGCACCGCGGCCGTGGACCTTCGAAGACGGTACCCCCGCAGTGGAGAATCCGATCGAGATAGCCATCTCGCAGAAGTCGGCGACCGAGATGAAACTCGCGGTCGGCGACGTCGTTCCGTATTCATCGGCGGCCCTGAGGATCGCGGGGGTCTACGAACCCGACGATCCCGAGAGTGCCTATTGGACTCACGCTTACGACCTCGAACACCCCTTGATCATCAGAGAGACCGGCAGGGCTCCGATAATCCAAGCGAGCGTGTACGTCGCGCCCGACTCGATAGCCTCGTTGCGCGAACCGTTCGCAGCGGGCGTTCTCGTCGCGTGGATCACGGCCGACCCGGACGCGTATTCCTTCGCGGATCGGGAACAGCTGGCGACGCAGATTCGCAAGGCGTCCGCGACACCGGTTGCGCTTCCTTATTCCGGCTCTCTCACTCTGAAGACGTCTTTCGCCGACGTGATCGAGAACACCGCGGTGAAGGTCGCTGCAACGGTTGCGCTCGTCGCACTGTCGCTATCCGGTCTTCTCGGCGTGCTCCTGGCGACGTATGCTCTGAGCCTTCAGACCCTCGTTCGCCGCAGGCGCTTCTCGCTGAGTCTCGCGTCGGCTCGAGGCGCCTCGATGGGTCAGCTTCGCGGCGTGATGGTCATCGAGGCGGCGGCGATCTCGATCCCCGGCTCGATCGCAGCCCTCTCGGCCGCCGCGATGGTATTGCCTGAGAGGGTCGGAGTCGATGGAGTGCTCGCGCCGGTAGCGCTGGCCCTGAGCCCGGTCGTGCTCGCGGCGATTCTGGTCTCGCCCGGCGGCCTTCGCGATTCGCGCAACGACATCTCGGTGCGTTCGAGGTCTCGCATCCGGTGGGTTCTCGAGGCAGCGCTCATAGGCGCCGCAATCGTCGCCCTGGTGCTTCTGCAGCGTCGCGGACTCGTCTCCTCGGGTGACGTCTTCGGCGTCGATCCGCTGCTCGCCGCGACCCCCCTGCTGCTGGCAGCATCTGTCGGTCTTCTCGGGTTGAGAGTGTTCCCCATTCCCCTGCGTGCAGTGCGTGCCGTTGTTCGCCGGCGGCTGGCGCCGGTGGCCGAGGTGGGTTCGGCGCGAGCCATCCGTGACCCCGCAATCGGTGCAATCGCGGCGCTGGCGCTCATGATCGGCGTGTCCATGGTCATGTTTTCAACGATCATGATCAGCACCGTCGATGTGAGCCAGCAGCGCGCGGCGACCGAGAGCGTCGGCGCCGACGCCCGCGTCGACGCTCACGATCTGCCCGACACGCTGCTCGACGACATCCGGCACCTGCCCGGGGTCGACGCTGCCGCCGCACTGACAGTGCAGGAGAACGTGACCCTGACAGACGAAGCCGGAACCACCCGGCTCGACGTGCTGCTCGTCGACCCGACCGCGCTCGCGGCGGTGCGCGGCGATCTGCCCGAGCTCGGGTCGGCGAACGAATCGCCGCACCCGGTGCTGGTGTCCCAGTCGTTGGCAGACCTTCTGGTGGGCACGGACATCCGGCTGGGTGACATCTCGATTCAGCCCACCGGCGTCGTCGCCGACTCCGCTGTCCCTGGGATGCCCGACGTCTGGCTGATCATCGGTGACAATACGGCGGCCGAACTGGGCGTCAGCGAGCAGGGGCCGGGCAGCGTTCTCATCGGCCTCGACCAGAACTATGGCCCTGCCAGCATCGATGCGATTCGCAATGCGGTGTTGAGGGTGCAGCCCGACCAATACATCGAGTCCGCGGGCATCTACGACGTGCACTCCGAACTCCGCCAGAGAGAGGCCTCCCCCGCGACCTCCGCGATAGAGATCGCTCTTGTGCTCACCGCGGGGGCCACGTTGATCTTCACGATGCTCATCATCGCGCTGGCAGCCATGGCATCGGCGGCATCTCGAAATCGAGTGGTGGCAGTGATGCGAATCATCGGTATGACGCCGCCCCAGGTTCGCGCCCTCGTGGCCTGGGAGTTCGGGCCGGTCGCGATCTCTGCGCTGCTGGTGGGGGCGGGTGTCGGAATAGTCCTGCCTTATATCGTCACCGCGGTGCTCGACCTTCGCGGGTTCTTCGGCGGCACTACGCTGCCTACTCCGTCGATCGATCCGTTTTGGATCGCTGGCGCGCTCGGCATCTACGCGGTGACGATCGTGGCAGCTGTTCTTATCGCGGCGGCACTCGGAAAACGATTCGCCCCCGCATCCACCCTCAAGATGGGAGAGTCATGACGCGTCAGATCGAATGCGCCGACTTGGTCAAGATCTTCTCGACAGACGAGGTGGAGGTGCAGGCGCTGCAGGGGCTCACGCTCGAGGTCGACCAAGGCGAGCTGATCGCCATCGTCGGCGCTTCAGGCTCGGGCAAGTCGACACTGCTCGCCATTCTCACGGGTCTCGAGGTTCCTACGGCGGGTCGGGCGATCGTCGCCGGTCACGACCTTCTCACCATGACCTCGGCGCAGCGAACAAAGTACCGGCGCCACACTGTCGGCTTCGTCTGGCAGCAGACCTCCCGCAACCTCCTGCCGTATTACACGGCGCGCCAGAACATCGCGATGCCGCTGGTCCTCGCGGGAATGCCCCGCGCACAACGGGCGAACCGCATTGACCAGCTCGTCGAACTGCTCGGTATGGGCGAGTTCGCCGGCCGGCGGCCTTCGCAGCTCTCGGGTGGCCAACAGCAGCGCGTGTCGATCGCCGTAGCACTCGCCAACGGACCGGAGGTTCTCTTCGCCGATGAGCCGACGGGCGAACTCGACGACATCAATTCGCAGCTCGTTCTCGACGCTCTGGGTCACGTGAACCGCGAGCTGGGCGTCACCATTCTCATCGTGACCCACGACGAGGATGTGTCGGCGAAGGTGCGCAGGACCGTTCAGATCAGAGATGGGCGCCTCTCGACCGAAGTGCACCGCAGAACCGAGACCAACGAGTTCGGCGAGGAGCAGCACCGATCGCAGGAGTTCGTTGTGCTCGACCGGGTGGGGCGCCTCCAGCTTCCGCAGGAGTATGTGCGCAGCCTGGGCCTGAGCGGGCTCGTTCGCGTGGAACTGGCCGATACCCACGCGCAAGTGCATCCGACCGAGCAGCCGGCCGCGAGCGAGACAGAGGACGACGAGAGATGAACGACGACGTGGTGCTGCGCTCCGAGGGCCTGACTCGCACCTTTGGCAGTGGCGCAACAGAAGTGCGGGCCCTTGTCGACGCGACTCTCGACGTTCGCGCCGGCGAACTCGTGGTGCTGCGCGGGCCGTCAGGTTCGGGCAAGACCACGCTGCTCAACCTTCTCGGAGGTCTGGATATCCCGACCTCGGGCACGGTCTGGCTGGGGTCACGGCAGGTGACCGGCGCGAGCGATCGCGATCTGGTTGATATGAGACGGCGAGAGATCGGCTACATCTTTCAGACCTTCGCGCTGCTCTCGGCACTCACCGCAGCGGAGAATGTCGAGCTGCCGATGAGACTCGTCGGGGCCGACGCAGACGAACGAGCCGCACGGGTCGACGAGCTGCTCTCGGTCGTGGGTCTGGCAGAGCACGCGCAGCAAAGACCGAACGAACTCTCCGGCGGCCAGCAGCAGCGGCTCGGAATCGCACGAGCTCTCTCCAATAGCCCCCGACTGATCATTGCCGATGAGCCGACCGGACAACTCGACAGCCTCAACGCCGAGACGATGATGTCGTTGATCTCGACACTGGTGCACGAGCGCGATGTCGCCGCGATCGTTTCGACTCACGATCCGAGAATGGCGGCTCACGCAGACCGCATCCTCGAGATCCGCGACGGTCACCTGAGCGCACGACGCGGGCGCCACGCGGGAGCTCTGCGCGAAGGAATCTAGAATGGAATGCCCATGGATCCCATCCTGAACATCACCTTTCCGCCTGAACTCCCGGTCAGCCAGCGTCGCGATGACATCGCGCGCGCGATCGCCGAGAACCAGGTGGTCATCGTCGCAGGCGCCACGGGCTCGGGAAAGACCACGCAGCTTCCGAAGATCTGCCTCGAACTCGGTCGCGAGTCGATCGGTCACACGCAGCCCCGCCGGCTCGCAGCGCGCACGATCGCGGAGCGCATCGCCGAAGAGCTCGGCCAGGAGGTCGGCGGCCTCGTGGGCTACCAAGTGCGCTTCACCGACCGGGCGTCGAAAGACACCCGCATCAAGCTGATGACCGACGGAATCCTGCTCAACGAGATGCACCACGACCGCATGCTCTCGAAGTACGACACGATCATCATCGACGAGGCGCATGAGCGCAGCCTCAACATCGACTTCCTGCTCGGCTACCTCAAGCAGCTGCTGCCGAAGCGGCCCGATCTCAAGCTGATCATCACCTCCGCCACGATCGATCCGCAGAGCTTCTCACGGCACTTCGACGACGCACCGATCGTCGAGGTGTCCGGTCGCACGTTCCCTGTCGAGATCCGCTATCGGCCGCTTGTCGCGGAGACGAAGCTGACCGCAGATGGCGAGCGCGCAGACAGCGACACCGATGTCGACACCGATGACAAGGCTCCGAGCACACCCGACCGCGACGTCTTCGAGGCCATCGGCGAGGCTGTCGACGAGCTGGGACGCGAGAGCGACGGCGACATCCTGGTCTTCCTCTCGGGAGAGAACGAGATCCGCGACGCTGAGGAGTCCCTCAAGGGCAAGTTCGCAAACCGCAGTTCGGCGGGCGGCGTCACCGAGATCCTTCCCCTGTACGGACGCCTCTCGAGCGCCGACCAGCACCGCGTCTTCCAGCGCAGCAGCACGCCCGGCGTGCGCCGACGCATCGTGTTGGCGACCAACGTGGCCGAGACCAGCCTCACGGTGCCCGGCATCAAGTACGTGATCGACTCGGGAACCGCGCGCATCAGCCGCTACAGCGTGCGCTCCAAGGTGCAGCGGCTGCCGATCGAGGCGATCTCGCAGGCGTCGGCCAACCAGCGCTCGGGCCGTTCGGGCCGCACCAGCGATGGAATCGCCATCCGGCTGTATTCGCAGCAGGATTTCGAGAAGCGACCCGAGTTCACCGAACCCGAGATCCTGCGCACCAACCTCGCCGCGGTCATCCTGCAGATGATCTCGCTGGGCCTGGGCGACATCGCCTCCTTCCCGTTCCTGCAGCCGCCGGAGTCTCGCGGCATCAAAGACGGCCTCGACCTTCTCACCGAGCTGGGCGCGCTGCGCACGCCGGCAGACAAAGACACAAAGACACCGGATGCCCAGCCACGGCTCACGAGGATCGGTCGCGACCTCGCGCGGCTGCCCATCGAGCCGCGCTTCGCCCGTATGGTGATCGAGTCCAAAGAGACGGGGACGAGCCGCGAGGTGATGCTCATCGTCGCGGGACTCACGATTCAGGATCCCCGCGAGCGCCCGCTCGAGAAGCGCCAGCGAGCAGACGAGCTGCACGGCCGCTTCACCGATCCGACGAGCGACTTCCTCACCCTGCTCAACCTCTACAACTACCTCGAAGAGAAGCAGGCGGAGCTGTCGTCGAGCGCGTTCCGCCGCCTCTGCAAGAACGAGTTCCTCAACTACCTGCGCATCCGCGAGTGGCAAGACGTGTACCGCCAGCTGAAGCAGCTGTCGCGGCCGCTGGGCCTCACGATCGGCGAGCCCGCGGTGAATCCCGACGGCATCCACCGCTCGATCCTCTCGGGTCTGCTCTCGCACATCGGCCTGAAAGACGCGGTCAAGAAGGACTATGTGGGTGCGCGCCAGACCCGCTTCAGCATCTTCCCCGGTTCGGTGCTGGGCAAGAAGCAGCCTGCCGCGGTCATGAGCGCGGAGCTCGTCGAGACGAGCAGATTGTTCGCTCGCATGAACGCGGCGATCGATCCCGCGTGGGCAGAGAAGCTCGCGGGCGACCTGGTCAAACGCAGCTACTCCGAGCCCCGCTGGGAGAAGAAGCAGGGCTCCGTCGTCGCCTACGAGCGGGTCACGCTGTTCGGCGTCCCCATCGTCGAGAAGCGGCGCATCCAGTTCTCTCGCGTCGACCCGTCGTACGCGCGCGAGCTGTTCATCCGGCACGCGCTCGTCGAAGGCGATTGGGAGTCGCAGCAGGCGTTCGACCGGGCCAACCGCGCGTTCCGCAAGGAGCTGGAGCAGATCGAGGAGCGCAGCCGCCGCCGCGATCTGCTGACAGACGACGAGGCAGTCTTCGACTTCTACAACGAGCGCATCCCCCGCGACGTCTTCTCGCAGCGCAGCTTCGAGGGGTGGTGGAAGACGGCGAAGCACGACACCCCCGACCTCCTCACCATGACCATCGACGCCCTCGTGCCCGAGGGCGCCCCCGAGATAGACGAGAACGAGTACCCGACCACGTGGCAGCAGGAGGACCAGCGCCTGGGCCTGAGCTACCGCTTCGAGCCCGGCACCGAAGACGACGGCGTCACGGCGACCGTGCCTCTCGCACTGCTGCCGCGGCTCAAGCCCGAGTCCTTCGAATATCAGGTGCCCGGCCTGCGCGTCGAGTTGGTGACGGCGCTGATCAAGTCGTTGCCCAAGAACATCCGCCGCAACTTCGTGCCCTCCACCGACTGGGCGGTGCGGCTGGTCGCCGAGACGCCCGAGGGCGGCGGTGACGAAGGATATCTCCAGGCCCTCGCCACGACCATGTCGCGCCTTGCCCACGTCTCGGTCAGCGCATCCGACTTCGACCGCGAGCGACTGCCCTCTCATCTGCGCATGTCGTTCAGGGTCGTCGACGAGCGGGGCAAGACCCTGTCCGTGTCGAAGGATCTGCCGGCCCTGCAGCAGAAGCACCGCGGTGCCGCACGCGAGTCCGTGGCGAAGGCCACGACGCGCGTGTCGAGCGATCTCGAACGCACGGGGCTCACGTCGTGGAGCTTCGGCGAACTGCCCAAGCTCGTCGACACCAAGCAGCACGGCGGTGTGATCCGCGCCTACCCTGCTCTCGTCGACGAGGGGTCATCCGTGGCCCTGAGACTGATGACCTCGCCCGATGAGCAGGCGCTGCAGACTCCGGACGGCATCGTGCGTCTGCTGCTGCTCGCCGTTCCCTCGCCCCTGTCATACGTTCGTGAGCACCTCAGCCAGAACGAGAAGCTGATGCTCGCGACCAGCCCGTACCAGAACGTTCAGGCCCTGTTCGACGACTGCCTGCGGGCCGTCGCGCAGCGCGTGCTATTCGAGATGGCACCGGATGGCATGCTCTGGAACGAGGCTGGGTTCCAGACGGCCCGAGACCGCCTCTCGGCGACGGTCATGGACGAGCTCTACGCGACCGTGGGAGTCGTCACCACGATTCTCTCGGCGGCGCGCGATGCAGAGAAGGCGCTGAAGGGTGTCACGAGCATGGCGCTGCTGGCCGCCCTCGGCGATGCCCGGGAGCAGTTGAAGGGGCTCATCTACCCCGGCTTCGTGTCTGCGACGGGCACGACGCAGCTTCGCCAGCTGCCCCGTTATCTCAAGGCGCTCACGCAGAGACTCGACAAGTTGGCCGAGAACGCCGCACGCGATCGGGCCTGGATGACCGAGGTGCAGACGGCGACGAAACGCTATACCGACGCGGGCGGCCGCATCCCGCTCGCCCCGCACTCGCCCCCGAATATCGTGCGCGCGCGGTGGCTCCTCGAGGAATATCGTGTGAGCCTGTTTGCACAATCGCTCGGAACGGCGGAGCCTGTCTCTATGCAACGTATTCAGAAGGCACTTGTACCGGCTGGACGGTAGAGTGGAGAGGTTGTGAACAGCTACTCGAGTCTCCTCAAAACCCGCGGCGTCGCCCGCATCATCGCCGCGCAGCTGACCGCACGCTTTCCCTTCGGAATGCTGTCGCTGGCCTTCCTGCTGCATATCGAGAAAGTCCACGACTCCTACGGCTCAGCCGGCCTCGTTCTCGCAGCTCTCAGCATCGGCCAGGCCATCGCCGGGCCCCTCACCTCGCGGCTGATGGGTGTCTGGGGCATGCGCCAGGTGATCACGCTCACCATGATCATCTGCGCGTTCGCCATCACGGCCATCGCGCTCCTGCCGCTCACGATCCCCGCCGCCATGGGCGTCGCCCTCGTCGCCGGCCTCACGATGCCGCCGATCCAACCGGCGGTCCGCACCATCTATCCGAAGATGGTCAACTCGAAGCAGCTCACCCCCCTGTTCTCGCTCGACGCCTCCGCGCAAGAGATCATCTGGGTGGTCGGCCCGGTCGTCACCACGTTCGTGGCCACGCAGATCAGCACCGTCTGGGGAATCCTGCTCGCGGCCATTTTCCTCGTCGGCGGAGGCATCTGGTTCATCGCGAGCCCCGAGCTCGGTCGCGTGCGCATCCCCCGCTCCCGACGCAAGCTCGGTGCCGTGCTCACGAAGCCGCCCGTGCTGCTCGCCACGGTCGTCGGTTTTCTCCTGATCGCCACCTGCGCTGCTATCGAGGCGGGCGTCGTCGCGTCGTTCGGCCACGACGGACTGGAGGCGGGCGTCGTGCTCGCCGTGTTCGCGATCGGCTCTCTGGTCGGCGGCCTTGCCCTGGGTCACGTTCCCATCGGGCCGTGGGCGCTGGCGCGTCGCATGCTCATCGTGCTCGTCGGTACGGCCCTGGCCGCCTTCTCGCTGAACATCTGGTGGCTCAGCGCCACCCTGTTCCTCGCGGGCGTCGGCATCGCACCCGCTCTCGCCGTCATGTTCTCCATCGTGTCGGCGAGCGTGCGCTTCAGTGACACGGCCGAGGCCTACGGTTGGGCGGGCACCGGCCAGCTCATCGGCGCCGCCGTGGGTTCGGCTGTCGCGGGATTCATGATCGACAGCCGAGGGGCGTCTGGCGCCTTCGTCGTCGCGGCCGCCCTCGCGCTGATCGGCTTCATCGTGGCCTTCGTCGGAAAGCGCTGGCACCCCGATCTCCGCGGCAAAGACGCCAGCCCCATTCCCGACACCGAACCCATCCAGACAGTGAGCGGACTCTGATCGTGCACCCTCTTCGAGACAGTCTCCGTCCACTCAAGAGTCTCACGAGCACTCCCCCGCCGTTCGATCCGTCGGCGGCCCCTGACAACCCGCTCGAGCTCTTCGTTCAGTGGTTCACCCACGCGGTCGAGGCCGGTCAGGTCGAGCCGCACGCGATGACGCTGTCCACCGTCGACGCCGATGGCGTTCCGGATGCGCGCGTGCTGATCCTGAAAGACCTCACCGACGACGGTTGGTGGTTCGCGAGCAGCTCCGCGAGCGCGAAGGGCGTGGAGTTGACGGCCAATCCGGTGGCCGCGCTCACTTTTTATTGGCCGGCGGTCGGCCGCTCCGTGCGTGTGCGCGGCACGGTCACCCGCGGCTCAGAAGAAGACAACGCGCGCGACTTCTCTCGCCGAGGACTCGGTGCGCGCGCCGTGGCGCTCGGCAGCCCGCAGAGTCAGCGGCTCGCCAGCCACGACGAGAGCGAGGCCGCCATCGAGGAGGCCGCGCGCGAACTCGACGCGCATCCAGAACTCGTGTCGCCCACGTGGACTCTCTGGTGCGTGCGCCCCGAGTCCGTCGAATTCTGGCAGTCGGATGCCGAGCGCAGGCACCAGAGACTGCGGTACAGCAGTCAGGGCCAGAGCTGGTCGACGACGCTGCTCTGGCCCTGACTCCGAGCGCTTAGAGCCCGTTGGCCTTCGCGACCTCGCCGTACCAGCTCGCGCTGGGCTTGGGGGTGCGCTCGAAGGTCTGCTTGTCCCAGGCGATGAGCCCGAAGGTGGGCGCGAAGCCAGACGCCCACTCGTAGTTGTCGAGAGCGGACCAGTGCTGGTAGCCCAGTAGCGTGATGCCGTCTTCGATGCACGCGTGCAGCCCCTCGAGGGCGCCGAGGGTGTAATCGATGCGGCGGCTGTCGTCCTGGGTCGCAATGCCGTTCTCGGTGACCATGACCGGAGTGTGATCGCTGAGCTCCCAGGCGGCGCGAACGCCGATTCCGGCGGCCGGAGGGAAGTACTCCCACTCGGTGAGCGTCTTCTCCACCTCGGCGGCGGGCGGGCGGATGCCCTCCGGTCCGACGATGTTGCGCGTGTAGGCCTGCACGCCGATGAAGTCGTCACCCGCGGCGTTCTCGAGGTACCAGTCTTCGGCCGGGTAGGCGATCTCGCGCTTCTTCTCTTCGGAGCCGGGCTCATCGGCCGCCTCGAACGCCTGGGTGGCGATGGTCCAGCCCGTCTTGAGTCCCGAGACCTGCGACAGCACCTCACGGGAGCGGCGGTGCGACTCGAGCAGCGCATCCGCGACGCCGAGGTCGGGCTTGGGAAGGCCGTACGCGACGAGGTTCGACGCGTCTTCTCCCCCGGCCAGCATCGCGGCGATGTTGGGCTCGTTGATCGTGCAGACGTAGTTCACGCCCTCCGCCACGACGGGCAGAGCGAGCTCGGTGTAGCGGGCGAACAGATCTGCCGCGTCGGACGCACGCCAGAAGCCGTCGTTCTCGAACCAGCGCGGCACGGTGAAGTGCATCAGCGTCACGATCGGCTCGATGCCGAACTCGTGGCAGGTGTCGACCATGCGCCGATAGTGATCGACCGACGCGCGCGAGTAGAGCCCGCGCTCGGGTTCGATGCGCGACCACTCGATGCTGAACCGGTACGAGTTCAGCCCGAGCTCTGCGAGCAGACGGATGTCTTCGCGATAGCGGTGGTAGCTGTCGGCCGCGTCTCCGGAAGGCTCGACGATCGTGGTGCCCGGCTCGTTCTCGTGAACCCACCAATTGCTGTTGACATTGTTTCCCTCGATCTGGTGCGCAGCGGTAGCCGCACCCCACAGAAAGCCGTCGGGGAAGGTGAGCATCAGGATTCTCCTTTGTGGTTGGTGCTGGGGTCTTGTAGGCCCGGCTGCTGCGACCAGAAGCCGTCGAGCAGCTCGGTCGTGTATTCCGGGTTGTCGATGTTCGGCAGGTGCCCGGCGTTCGGGATGATCTCGTAGCGGGCACCGACGTGGCGGGCCATCGCGAGCTGATCGGCGATCGGCCACGCGTCGTCGGCATCTCCATGCGCCACGAGAACGGCAAGCCCGGTGTCGCGGAGCGCGTCTCCGGTGTCAGGGGTGTCGCGCAGGATGGCGGCGAGGGCGAGGAAATTGTCGTCGCTCGAGGCCGCGGCACGTTCGCGAACGAAGACCTCGTCTTCGTTTCTCGCACCGAGCAGGTTGTTGTGCTCCCACCAGGCGAGCGTGCCGTGTCGAGCCACGAACGCCGCGTCGTCGCGGTGGTGCTCGGTTCCCTGGCCTCCCGGTCCCGAGCACAACATGGTGAGATCGGCGAAGACCGACGGGCTCAGAATGGCCGCCGCTCGGGCGACGAGCCCACCGAGGCTGTGGCCCACCAGGTGCACGGGGCGGCCTCCAGCGATGCGCTCGGCCACGGCGACCGCGTCGGCCGCGAGGGTGTCGAGAGAGTACTCGTCGATGCCGTGCGGAGCGATCGAATCGGCCTGGCCCCGCTGGCTGTATGAGTAGGCCTCCCACCCTCGACGCGCGGCGAGGTCGACGAGAAATCGGTGGTCTTCCTTCGAGCCGGTGAATCCCGGAACGAAGAGAACGACTCCTCGCTCGGGGCCGTCGGGCATCGCGCGAAATGCGGTCAGGCCGTCGATCGAGAAGACGGTGAGCGATTCGGGCAGCGCGAGCCCGCCGAACGTCACGCCACGTCCCGTCGGCCGGGGTTCGGAATCGCGTCGAGCAGACGGATCGTGTATTCGTCGCTCGGGTTGCGCAGCACCTCCGCCGTGTTGCCGCGCTCCACCACCCGTCCGCCGTTCAACACCATGATGTTGTCGGTCACGACGCGCGCCGACAGCAGATCGTGGGTGATGTACAGCAACGAGACCCCCCACTGCTGACGCAGATCTTCGAGAAGAGCGAGCACGCCGGCGCGCAACGACACGTCGAGCATCGACACGGGCTCGTCGGCGATGATCACCTGCGGGTTGCTCGCCAGGGCTCGTGCGATCACCACGCGCTGACGCTGGCCTCCCGAGAGCTGGTGTGGGAGCTTGGCCGCGAACTCCTCGACGGGCGACAGGCCGACGGTGTCGAGCAGCTCGAGAACCCGGCGCCGCGCATCGAGGCCCTTCAGCCCCGTGAAGTTGACGACCGGCCGCGTGAGCGTGTACTCGACGGTGTGCAGCGGGTTCAGTGCGGCGTACGGATCCTGGAAGACCATCTGCACGTCGCGGTGCAACTGCCGGAATCGGCCTCTGCGCAGAGAGCCCACGTCGAGGTCGCCGAAGCGCACGCTGCCCGCAGAGGGTTTCTCGACCGCGGTGATCAGTTTCGCCAGCGTCGACTTGCCGCTTCCGGATGCGCCGACGAGCGCGAGCGACTGGCCCGGCTCGAGCGTGAACGAGACGTCGTCGACCGCGGTGACCTGCGGCTCGCCCCGGCGCGGCGCCGGGTACACCTTCGAGACGTGTTCGACGACGATGGCCTTCTGATCCTGGCGCCGGGTGCGAGACGACACGGTCGGCGGTGCCGCGGCGGGTGCACGGCGAGTGCGGCCCTCGAAGCCGGGCAGCTTCACGACCTCGGCCCGCGGATCCGCGTAGTGCGACAGCAGCATCTTCGTGTAGTCGTCGCCGGGGTTCTCGAGGATCTGCCGAGACGGCGCATCCTCGACGATCTCGCCCTCGTGCATCACGAGCACCCGCTGCGCCGACTCGAGGACGATGCCGAGATCGTGGCTGATCAGCAACGCCGTGAAGTTCTCTCTCTTCTGCAACTCGATGATCGTGTCCATCACGGCGTGCTGCACGAGAACGTCGAGCGCGGTCGTCGGCTCGTCGAACACCATGAGCTTCGGCTCGAGCGACAGGGCGAGCGCGATCGATACACGCTGACGCATTCCTCCCGACAGCTCGCCGGGGAACCGGTCGAGAACGCTGGAGGGCAACTCGACCTTGGCGACGAGTTCCGCCGCCCGGGTGCCCCAGTCGGCTCGGTCGATGTGGCCATGGGCACGGAAGATGTCGACGAAGTGGTTGCGGATGCTGCGCACCGGGTTCAACGCGTTCATGCCCGACTGCAGCACCATGGCGATGCCGCCGTGGCGCTGCTCCCGCAGATCGTCACTCGAGAGGCTCGCGATGTCGACTCCGTCGAGCAGGATCCTGCCGCCCACGACTCGGGCCGGTGGTTTCGAGAGCCCTGTGACGGCGAAGCCCAGGGTGGACTTCCCCGATCCCGATTCGCCTACGAGCCCGACGAATTCACCGTGCTCGAGGGTGAACGACACATGGTTCACGGCATGCGTGCTGTCTGCACCCTCTCCATAGTCGACGGAGAGGTCTGTGATCTCGAGCAGGGCGGTCATCGCTGCTTTCCTTCCCGGAGGCGCGGATTCGAGATTCCGTCGACGCCGAAGTTGATGAGGGTGAGGCTCGTGGCGAGCAGGGCGATGCACAAGCCGGGCGCGAACAGCAGCGCCCATTGACCGGTGAGCAGGGCGTTGGAGTTCTGCGCCCAGAAGAGCATCGTTCCCCAGCTGACCACCGTGGTGTCTCCGAGGCCCAGATACTCGAGCCCGGCTTCCGCCAGAATCGCCGCTGTCGCGGCTCCGAAGAAGTTGCCCACGATGAGAGAGGTCATGTTCGGCAGGATCTCGCGGAACACGATCCGGAACGGACGTTCGCCGCTGAAGACGGCGGCCGTGACGAAGTCACGAGAACGCAGCGACTGCGTCTGGCTGCGCAGTACGCGCGCACCCCACGCCCATCCGGTGATCACGACGACCACGATGATCATGCCGATGCCGCCACCCGAGAGGTACGCGGCGATGACGATCATCAGCGGCAGCCCGGGAATCACGAGGAACAGGTTGACGATGAAGTTGATGACATCGGCGCCGAAGCCTCGCACGTAACCCCAGCTGAGGCCCACGAGAACTGCGATCACGGTCGAGAGCAGTCCGGCGATGAGTCCGACGAAGATGCTGATCTGCGCGCCCCAGATGAGCTGGGAGAGCACGTCTTCGCCGGCGGCTGTCGTGCCGAGCCAGTGCGCGGCCGAGGCATCCGCAGAGCGGTCGAAGCCGTTCTGCCTCGCGCCGTACGGAGCCAGCAGCGGCGCGAAGACCGCGATCAGGATCATCAGTCCGAGGATGATGATGCCGATGCGGGCCTTGCCGTTCGACCACACGGTCGATGCGACGCGCAGCACCACCTTGAGCGGGCTCGGTGCGGGCGCGATCGACGCTTCCTCGATGGCGCGCACAGCGCGGGTCGAGGGGGGAATGCTCTGGGTGCTCATCGGCGGGTCCTCGGGTCAAGCACGCCGTACAAGATGTCGACGAGGAAGTTGGCGATGAGCACGCTCACGGTGATCATCAGGAACAGGGCCTGCATCAACGGGTAGTCCTGGTTGGTGACCGCGTTGAAGAGCAGGTAGCCGATGCCGGGGTATCCGAACACCCGCTCGACCAGGATCGATCCGCCGACAACGCCGCCGAGTGCGAGCCCGAACGAGGTGAGGTTCGGAAGGATCGCGTTGCGTGCCGCGTAGCGCAGGGCGACGGTGCGAGGCTTCAACCCGTTGGCCTCGGCGAAGGTCACGTAGTCGTCGCCGATCGTCGAGATCATCGTGTTGCGCATTCCGAGAATCCAGCCGCCGAGCGAAGTGATGAGGATCGTCAGCGCGGGGAGAGCGGCGTGATAGATCGCGTCGCCGAGGAAGCCGATCGTGAACTGCGGTGATGCGGTCGGTCCGTACGCGCCGGAGGTGGGGAACAGCCTGCCGACGTACCCCGCGAAGAACAGCAGAAGCAGAGCGGTCCAGAAGTACGGGAACGCGCTGGCGAACGACCCCGCGAGGGTGGGCAGGGTGTCGAGCCAGGTTCCGCGCTTCCACGCGGCGAGCACGCCGAGCAGGGTGCCGAGCACAAAGGCGATGATCGTCACGACGCCGACCAGCACGAGCGTGTACGGCAGCGCGGTGCTGACCAGCTCGGAGACGCTCTGCGGGTAGAACGTGTACGAGACGCCGAAGTCGAGCGTGATGACCTGATGCAGGTACGCCACATACTGCTCGAGGATGTTGCCGGTCGGCACTCCCAGTTGGGCCTCGATGGCCGCCTTGGTCGCGTCGCTGACCGGACCGTTCTGTGCCAGCTTCGCGAGGGCCGCGTCGGCCGGCGAACCGGGCATCAGACGGGGAAGGATGAAGTTGAGCGTGATGGCCGCCCACAGCGTGAGTAGCAGCAGGCCGGCCTTGCGGGCCACGTAGCCCCATGCCCTCCCTCCGCCTGATCCTGATGTGCGGGGCGCGGCAGAGACATCGGCGCTGCCGGGCGCGATCGTGACGCTAGTCATCGTTGACCTTCTTCAGATGGGTGAGAACGAGCAGGGGTGTGGAGTCGTAGGTCTTAGGCGAGGCATACGGGTCGGCTTCGCTCGGCCAGCCGGTGAACTTCGCGTTGCTCACGAGGCCCCATGATCCGCCGTAGTACAGGCTGAACACGGGCAGATCGTTGTAGACGATGTTCTGCAGCTGATAACCCAGCTGCTTCTGCTTCTCCGGATCGATGGCGAGCTTGTACTGGGTCAGCAGATCGTCGGCTTCGGGGTTGTCGTACCGCTCGAAGTTGAACACGGCCTCTTCTCCGACCGGCTTGAGGTAGTCACTCGAGAGGAGCCCGTTGAAGTCGCGGAAGATCGAGCCGGTTCCGCCCGTTCCGCCCATGGCGAGGTCGTACTCTCCGTTGCGCAGAGCCAGTTGGTAGGCCGCGGGCTGCGGGCTCGCCACCTTCACGTCGATGCCGATGGCGCCCCACTGCTTCTGCACCTCCTGCACGCCCTTGAGCCAGTCGTTGTAGCCGTTGGCCGTCGTGATGGTGAAGCTCAGCTGGGTGCCGGAGGCATCCACGAGCTTTCCGCCCTGCTGGGTGTAGCCGGCCTGAGCGAAGTACTCGAGCGCCTTCTGCTGGTTCTGGGCCACGAGCCCAGAGTCGGGGATCGAGGGGTCGAGCAGGTTCTGCTGGTACGGGAGCAGGATGTTGGTCTGGCCCGCCACATCCATGTATCCCTCTGCAGCCGAATCGCCCACGGCCTTGCGATCGAGCGCGAGCGATAGCCCCTGTCGCACGTTCAGATCGTTGAAAGGAGCCTTGGTCAGATTCGGGAACAGGGCGACCGTGCCTCCCGGCGGGAACCAGTAGGTGTTCTTATTGCCGGCCCCGACCCAGGCGCCATCGACATCGGAGATGAACGAATAGGCCCAGTCGTAGCCCTTGGTGGCCACGTCGAGCTGGGTGTTGGTCGCGGGCAGGATGATGTGCTCGGCGGCGACCTTGTCGGCCTGCCAGTAGGTGGGGTTCTTGTCGATCGTGTACTGCTGAGCGGCGAAGTTGCCCAGGGTGTACGGACCGGTGCCGACGGGATCGGGGTTTCGGAACGTCGACGGGTCGGGCACATCCTTCCAGATGTGCTCGGGCACGATGAGCGTCGTCGCGATGAGCTGCGCGGCCGGCACATCGGGTGCCTTGAGGTGCACGGTCACCGTCGTGTCGCTCGTCTCGACCGTGTCGATGTAGCTCCAGATGCCCTGCAGGTCGAAGGTGGGGTACTTCTTGAGGAGATCGAAGCTGAATGCGACGTCCTTCGGTGTGAAGGGCTTGCCGTCGCTCCACGTGACGCCGTCGCGAATGGTGAACACCACCGTGGAGGGATCGGGGAGTTCGTAGCCCGTGGCGAGCCACGGGTGCTCCTCGCCCGTCACGTTGTCGAGAACGACGAGCGGCTCGTACATGTAGAAAGCGGCCGTGCGCTTGTTCGTCATGTAGGGGTTGAAGTTGCGCTCGAACAGGGGCGAGCCGTTGTCGGCCGCGACGAGCATCGTGTCTTTCGGGATCGAGGGATCGGGTGCGCTCTCGATCTGGATGCTGCATGCCGCGAGCCCCGTGGTCAGCATGATGGCTGCGACGAGGGCGCCCAATCGGCGTCGGGTTGGGTGCTTCATTGGAACCGCTTTTCTCAGGTCGACGATGAACTGACGTGAATGGTGGTGACGTGCACGTTCACCACACTGTATGCGCTTACAGTTTGCAAATGCAAGCGGAATGCCCAGAGCGCTGCGAGCTCGCAGGCGACAGCTACGGGCAGCTCTCCCGCAGCACGACCTGCACTGGAAGCACGAGCGACCGCGCCTCCATTGACGGGTCGTCGAGCCGCGCGGTGAGCGCCTGAATGGCCGCTCGTCCGAGCTCGACCATCGGCTGATGCACGGTCGTCAGTCGTGGCGACGAGTGCCGCCCGGCCGCGATGCCGTCGAATCCGGTGACCATGACGTCGTCCGGAACGCTGATGGATCGGCGACCCATCGCATCCAGAACGCCGAGGGCCGTCTGATCGTTCGAGCAGACGATCGCGTCGGGCAGCGTGTCGACCCCGAGCGCGATCTCGCGCCCCCGCACCCGACTGAAGTCACCGCGGATCAGCTCGACCGTCACCTCGGAGACACCGTCGACAGCCGCCCGGAATCCCTGCAGTCGCTCGGCATCGTCGGGCGAGTCCTCCGGACCGGCGATGTACAGCAGTCGCCGGGCCCCCGTGCCCAGAACGTGTTCGGTCATCGCGCGCATGCCGGGAGCGTTGTTGACGCTCACGTGATCGAACTCGTCCGTTCCACGCGTTGCGGCGAGAACGACCACGGGGATGCGCCGGGCCACATGGGTGAGCAGCTCGTCGGGCACAGTGCGCGCGAGCACGGCCAGGCCGTCGACCCGGCCCGCGATGTCGTTCACGATCGCCTCGCGCGACGCGCCGCGGCCGGCGGCCACCATCAGGGCGAACCCGCGTCGCCAGGCCTCGATCTCGGCCCCGCGCAGCACCTCGTCGAAATAGAAGTTGTTCGTCTCGGGTTCGGTCGTCGGGTCGTCGCGCACGATCGTCACGCCGCCGGATGCCGCCAGGGGCTGAGCGTCGGATCCCGCCACATCGTCGTGGCCGGGAAAGAACAGCCCGATCACGTTCGTTCGGCGCGCCGCGAGCCCCCGGGCGTTCGCGCTGGGAACGTAGCCGAGGTGTCGTACCGCCTCGAGCACCCGCTCCCGGGTCTGCTCTTTCACCGAGTCGGGACTGCGCAGCACGCGCGACACGCTGGCGATCGATACGCCGGCGCGCTCGGCCACGTCGTAGACGGTAGGCGCTTTCGCCATGCTCGTTTCCCCCCTCGTCGCCCTCTAGTCTGCACGACGGGCGCCCGCCACCGAGTCGTCGATAATGGTCGGGTGCCTACTTCTCCCCTTGTGACCCTGTCCGACGGACGCGCCATCCCCCAGCTCGGCCTGGGCGTCTACAAGGTGTCAGACGCCGAGGCGACGGATGCTGTCGCTCACGCCCTCGACGCCGGCTACCGCCACATCGACACGGCCGCGTTCTACGAGAACGAGAGGGGCGTCGGTCAGGCGGTCCGTGCGAGCGACGTTCCGCGGCATGAGGTGTTCGTCACCTCGAAGGTCTGGCAGAGCGACCACGGATACGACGAGACTCGACGGGCGTTCGACGCCAGCCTCTCGAAGCTCGGCTTCGACTACCTCGACCTCTACCTCATCCACTGGCCTGCCCCGCGGCAGAACCGCTACGTCGAGACCTGGCGTGCGCTCGAGAGCCTCAAGGCCGACGGCCTCGTGCGCTCGATCGGCGTCTCGAACTTCCACCCGCACCACCTCGAGAGGCTCGCAGCGGAGGGTGGAGAGACGCCGGTGATCAATCAGGTCGAGCTGCATCCGTGGCTTCAGCAGGCCGAGGTGCGGGAGTATGACGCCGCACACTCGATCGCGACCGAGGCGTGGTCTCCGTTGGCACGCGGCCGCATCCTCGACGATCCGACGTTGGCGGCGCTCGCCTCGAAGCACGGCCGTTCAGCGGCTCAGGTCGTGCTGCGCTGGCAACTCGACCTCGGCAACATCGTGATCCCCAAGTCGATCACACCGGCACGTATCCGCGAGAACGTCGACGTCTTCGACTTCGAACTCGACGACGATGACCGCGCGCGCATCGCCGCGCTCGACAGCGGCCAGCGCACGGGAAAAGACCCCGACGACCTCGGTTGACGCTCAGGTCAGGTCGTCGACGTGCAGGTGGGTGCAGGTGTCGGCGAAGTCGTGGAAGTTCGCGAAATCGGGTTCATCCCCGGCATTGATGCGGCACTGGCGCTGGCCGAGTCCGGAGCCCGAGGGCATCACCTGGTCGAGCACCGCGATCAGGCGCAGCGAATTGTCGTCTGCTCCTGAGAGGCCCTGACCATCGAGCGCGTTGAAGTCCACCGCATGGCCTCCCCCGCCCACATAGTGCGCCGAATAGATGCCGGCACCCTCGATCTGGCCGGTGCACTTGCGATTGATATCGCTCACTCCGGCCGAGCCGAATGTGCGCACGGCGACGACGATCGCGGCGAGGATCTGCGTGTCGATGCCGCAGTTCTCCACGGAGTCACCGGCAGCGATCCACTCGATCTCCTGAAGGTGGTCGGGCTGGGCGCCCGTCAGACGACCGGCCTGGATGTCGCCGACCAGTTCCAGCGCGAGCGTGCGTGCGTCGTCAGAGATGGGCGCTCCGGGCGCGGACCCCGCCTGGGCGGCGGCCGCAGCCGCAGCAGCCGCGGCCGCCTCCGCCGCCGCGATGCCTGCCTGGTAGTCCGCTTCTGTGGTTGCGACGTTCTGAGTGAGCGAGGCGAGTTGAGCCTGCAGCTCCGACTCGTGGGCGGACTGGGCGTTCACCGCGCTGACCGCAGCCTTCTGAGCAGAGAGGGCGTCGGAGAGCGAGGACGCCGCCGTGTTCGCCAGCGACGTCAACGCGTCTTTCGCGACCTGCGCCTGATCACTCATCGCCGCCGCGTCGTTGCTCTGCGTCTTCGCGGTGGCATACACGCCGGAGACCGTTTGACTGAGTTTGCTCAACGACCCCAGCTTGCCGAGCAGATCGTCGCTCTCGCCGGAGGAGCTGGTCAGCAGCATCGACGTGACGTCTTCACCACCGCCCAGGCGAGCGAACTGCGCCGCGAGCTGCGCAGCCTGCTTCTTCGACGCGTCCGCGGACGCTTGCAGGGTGGCCGCGCGATCCGCGAGCGAATCCGCCGTCTTCTGTCCGTCTTCGAGCGCCTTCTGCGCCTTCTCGTTGAGCGTCCACCTCTCGTTGGCCTGCTGCTGAGCTGCCGACGCCTCGTCTTTCAGCTGCGCGAGGAGTTGGGTGATCTGGTCGACCTCGCTCTGCTTCGCCGATTCGCTCGCCTTCGCGGCCTGCACGTCGTCCCATGACGGGTAGTCGTCGGCCCGTGCGGCCGCGCCGCCAGACAATGTGGTCGCGCCGACAATCGCGGCGACGACCAGGGCCGTGATCGTATGGTTCGTACGACGTGCTCTGCTCACCGATGTCCTCGTTCTCTTGGGCCGCCTACGAAAGTAGACCCGAGTTCGCGAGCATCGACGCAGCAACACGCCACCGGCGCATCACCCACGGCAACTTGTCACCAGCGGCCGTGCACGGCCTCGCGGAAGTAGCGATCGTAGATGTCGTTGACGCCGTCTTCGAAAGCCTCGCCGAGATAACCGACAGAGCCGGCTGCGGCGTTCGCACGGGCCTGAGCCACATTGCGCGCACCGGGAATGACCGAGCTGACACCGGGACGCGACGCGACCCACGCGAGGGCCGCCGCGGCAGGTGTCGTTCCGTCAGGCACGAGCGCCGCGAACTCGCGGGCGGCAGCGACGCCGGCCTCGAAGTCGACACCGGAGAAGGTCTCGCCCACGTCGAACGCGCTGCCGTCGCGGTTGTAGTTGCGGTGGTCGTCGGCCGCGAACACCGTGTCGGCCGAGTACCGCCCACTGAGCAGACCGGATGCCAGCGGAACCCGCGCGATGATGCCCACTCCGGCCTCGATGGCCGCGGGCAGGACGGCATCGAGAGGCTTGAGACGGAAGGCGTTGAGGATGATCTGCACCGTTGCGGTGCCGGGGCGAGCGATGGCCGCGAGGGCCTCGTCGCACGTCTCGACGCTGACGCCGTAGTTGGCGATGACACCGTCGTCGACGAGCGTGTCGAGCGCGTCATACACGGCGTCGGAGCTGAACACCGCGGTGGGCGGGCAGTGCAACTGCACCAGATCGAGCGTCTGCACGTTGAGGTTGCGCCTCGAGCGGTCGGTCCACTCGCGGAACTTCTCGAGCGTGAAGTTCGACGGGTCCTGCGCCTCGCGTCGACCCATCTTCGTCGCCACGGTGACCTCGCTGTCGGGGTGTGCCTCGAGGTACTCGCCGATCAACTGCTCACTGCGGCCGTCGCCGTAGACATCGGCGGTATCGAAAAACGTGACGCCCGACTCGACGGCCGCATCGAGAACCGCGTGGGCCTCGGCGGCGCTCACGTCGCCCCAATCCGCTCCGAGCTGCCAGGTACCGAGTCCGATGCTCGATACGGTTCGTCCAGTGCGTCCGAGAGTGCGATAGTCCATGCATCGAGCCTAGGTGCTCGTCCCCACGCAAGGTCCGTAACGGCGCGATAACGAGAGGGTAACCATCGCATCTCGCTCACTCTGCTCGCAGCCAACCGTCCCTAGCGTGACCCTCATGAAGAGATTCGCGCTCGCAGCCGTCGCCACCGTCGCCGCCGCATTGCTGTTCACGGGGTGCTCCAGTTCGTCCGGGGCGCCGGCCCCTGCCTCGCCCCAGCAGGAGAGGTCCGCGCCAGGCACGCCTCGAGACGGTGCCGTGTCGGCCGATGCGCAGGTCATCACGACGGGGTGGGTCTCGATCACCGTGGATGACCCTGCCGAAGCCAGCGGGTCGGCGGTGAGCGTGGTCGAGCAGCACGGCGGGCGCATCGACAATCGTTCAGAACAGGCAGAAACGGGTTCGGAGTCGGCGAGCGCGGCGCTCACGATCCGGGTGCCTCAAGACGAGGTCACAGAAACGCTCGACGACCTGAAGAAACTCGGCACCGTCGAGTCTGTGTCGATCGCGTCGACCGACGTCACGACCCAGACGACCGACCTCGATGCCCGCATCACGGCGATGCAGGCATCGGTCGACCGGCTTCTCGACCTCATGACCGCCGCCACTGACACTGACGACCTGATCACGCTCGAGTCCGCGCTCTCCACGCGTCAAGCCGAGCTGGATTCCCTGACGTCGCAACGCGACCTACTGGGCGACCAGATCTCCTATTCGACGATCGATCTGCAGTTGCACACCGCGGGTGCGATCGCCACCGGTGCGCCCCGGGACTTCTGGGGTGGATTGCTCGTCGGCTGGCGTTCCTTCGTCGGCGCTCTCAACGGTTCCCTGGTGGCCTTCGGCGTGGCCCTGCCCTGGCTGGCCGTTCTGACAATCCTCGCGTCGGTCACGATCGTCATCATCCGCGCGGTGTCCCGACGCAGAGCTTCCCCTCCGCCGGCCTCCTGATTCATCACCCCGGTTCGATAGCATGGCGACCGCGTCCCCCGTTCGGGAGGGCGCAGCCTCATGCGAAGGAGCCCGCCCGTGTCAGATTCGTCCGCGATCGTCGAAGAACCTCGCATCCACAAGGGCCTGGCCGGTGTCGTCGTCGACACGACGGCCATCTCCAAGGTCAATCCCGAGAGCAACTCGCTGCTCTACCGCGGCTATCCCGTTCAAGAACTGGCCGCGCTCTGCTCGTTCGAACAGGTGGCGTATCTGCTCTGGCACGGCGAGCTCCCCACCGACGAACAGCTCGCGGAGTTCGAGCGCGTGGAGCGCGCTCAGCGCGCGCTGCCCGTCGCGGTCCGGCGCATCATCGACGAGCTGCCGCTCACCGCTCACCCGATGGATGTGCTGCGCACAGCCGTGAGCGTCATCGGCGCAAGCGACCCACGAGCATCCGACGACTCGCCCGAGGCCGACCTCGAGAAGGCGATCGGTCTCTACGCCAGGATCCCCGCGATCGTGGCCTACGACCAGCGACGTCGTCACGGAGACGACGTCGTCGAACCGCGCGACGACCTCGGCTACTCGGCCAACTTTCTTCACATGACCTTCGGAGATGTTCCGGAGCTGGTCGTGGTCGATGCGTTCGACGTCTCGATGATCCTCTACGCGGAGCATTCGTTCAACGCGTCGACCTTCACTACCCGGGTCATCACCTCGACTCTCGCCGACCTGTACTCGGCGGTCGTCGGAGGGATCGGCGCGCTCAAAGGACCCCTGCACGGCGGGGCCAACGAGGCCGTGATGCACACCTTCGACGAGGTGGGCCGCGCCGACAAGGCTGCCGCCTGGCTCGACACCGCCCTCGCCGAGAAGCGCAAGATCATGGGCTTCGGCCACCGCGTCTACAAGCACGGCGACTCGCGAGTGCCCACGATGAAGACCAGCCTCGACGCACTCCTCGAGCACTACGACCGCCCCGATCTCGGCGCCCTCTACGACGCGCTCGAGACCGCCATGACCGCGCGCAAGAACATCCTGCCGAACCTCGACTACCCGTCGGGCCCCGCGTATCACCTCATGGGATTCGACACCGAGACGTTCACGCCACTGTTCGTCGCGAGTCGCATCGTGGGCTGGACCGCTCACATCATGGAGCAGCGCGCCTCGAACTCACTGATCAGGCCGCTGAGCGCCTACTCCGGTCACGACGAGCGACACCTCGAGGGCTGAATCAGAACGCAACGTCGGGATGCTGCCGGAGCCAGAGGGTTCGGCGCAGCTCCAGGTCTCGTTCGACCGCGTCGTCGATGACGGCGGGGTCGATGCGCCCGGCCTCGACGGCGCCGACGACAGCGGAGATGGTCGCGTCGATGTCGCCCGGTGTCACGTAGAGAAGCAGGTCGTTGCCGGCGGCGACCGCTCGGATGGCGTTCTCGCCCGGATTCGCGTACTCGGGAAGGCCGGTCGCCTCGAGCATGCCCATATCGTCGGTCACGGTCACGCCCGTGAACCCCAGTTCGTCTCGCAGGACGGCGTGCCAGGTAGACGACAGGCTCGCCGGCTGCGGATCGACGGGCGTGTAGGCAAGGTGACCGAACATCACGAGTTCGGCTCCTCCGTCGATGCCCGCTTCGAAGGGTGGCGCGTCTCGAACACGCCATCCGTTCAGGTCGACGTCGATCTGCGGCACGCTGGTGTGCGAATCGCCCGTCGACTCCCCGTGCCCGGGAAAGTGCTTGAGCGTGCTGAAGACGCGCCCTTTCTCTCCGGCGACCGCGGCAGCGACCTTCGGCGACGCCGACGCGGCATCCGGTCCGAGCGCTCGACTGAAGATGAACGACGTGGGATCGGCCGTGACATCGGCGACGACGCCGAAGTTCACCGAGATTCCGGCGTCATGGAGTAGTGCCGCCCGACCGGTGAAGGCGTCGAGCGTCGCCGTTTCCGGCTCGGCAGCGAGAGTGTCGGCTCCGGCGAAGCCGTCGTACGGAAGCCGGGTCACGTCGCCGCCCTCCTCGTCGACCGCTATCAGCGGGGCGAGACCGTCTTCCGAGGCGACTCCGCCTGTCAGGGCAGCCAGCTCCTCTGGCGTTGCCGGAATGTTCTCGCCCATGAGGATCAGCCCGCCGAGGCCTCGCGACGACACGGCGGCCTGCCACGCCGCCCCGTCGACCCCGGGCGCACGAACGATGAACATCGAGGCGACTTTCTGCTCGAGCGTCATGGTGTCGGCGCGCACCGACGCATACTGCGCCGTCATCTCCTCGACAGAGGGGGCAGGGGCCGGCGTCGCCTGCGCGGTCTTCGTCGGGGTCTCGGTAGGAGTGTCTTGCGTCTCGCCCGCCCCAGCGCACGACGTCAGCAGCAGGCCGAGGCAGACGAACGTCGATATGGCGGCGGCTCTACGACGCATCGGACGCGATCACTCGGTCACCGGGCCGAGGAGCGAGTTGGCCACGGTGGCATGTGCGGATTCGTCGTCTGACGGGTGGAACATGCCCGCCAAGACGTCGCGGTAGAGACGGCCGAGCTCGCTCGAGTTCGACATCGCCGACCCTCCCGTCACTCTGATCGCCTGGTCCACCACGACCCGAGCGGTCTCAGTCGCACGCACTTTCACACCCACGAGCTTCGAGAACCAGCGGGTGCCGTGGTCGACGAGTTCGTCGACATCGCGGCCCAACGCGTCGATCTGCGGTTCGAGCGCGTCAAGCGCGATCGCGGCCTCGGCAACGCGATGCCGGATGTCGGGGTCGGATGCGTAGGGTCGGCCGCCCGACTTCAGGCTCGTTCTACGGTGGGCAGCCTGCACCGCCAGCTCGAGGGCGCGGTCGGCGATACCGGCGTAGACGGCTGCCACGAGGATCTCGAAGTTCGCGAAGATCGCGAAGACGAGCGGGTCTGCGCTCGGCCCCGGCGCGATGCGTCGGAACACGCGATCGGCCGGCGCCGTGACTCCCTCGAGGATCGTGGTGTGGCTCTGCGTCGCGCGCATGCCGAGCGTGTCCCAGTCATCCTCGATTCGATACCCGCCGGCCGCCCGATCGATGAAGGCGTGCACGAGCTGGGGCGCATCCGGGCTCGTATCGTCGCGACCGAAGACGCCGAGTCGCGTCCAGACCGGCGACAGCGACGTGAAGATCTTGCGGCCGGTGAACGAATACGACCCGTCCGGATGTCGGTCGGCTCGGGTGCGAGAGTCGAGGAGCACCAGGTCGTTGCCCGGCTCGCTGTTGCCGAAGGCGAAGATCTCACCGGCGACAGCCTCGTCGAGCACGAAGGCGAGCGACTCGTCTCCGCGATCCCGCAGGGCCTTCGCCACGCCCGTCCAGACGAGGTGCATGTTGATCGCGAGCGCCGTCGCGGGCGCGGCCGCTGCAAGGCGCCTCTGCTCACGCGCGACCCCGGCGAGCCCCAGGCCGCGTCCGCCCTGATCCGTAGAAGCGAAAAGTCCGAGATACCCGAGCCTGATCAGCTCCGCAAGATCCTCGTGTGGAAAGACGTTGTCACGGTCGTATCCGGCGGCGCGCGAACGGATGCGCGCGATGACGTCGTCGGGGATCAGCGGGGAATGCACGCCCCCACATTACGCCCGGCGCTTCTTGGTCGCCGCCGGCTCCTTCTCGGCAGCAGGCTTCTTCGCCGCAGCCGTCTTCTTCGCCGCCGGCTTCTTCTTCGGTGCCGGCTTCTTCTTGGCCGCATTCCGCTCGACGCTCCGGCGCAGAGCCTCCATGAGATCGATGACCTCTCCCCCGGACTCCTTCTCGGGTTGCTCCCCGAACGTCGCGTCGGTGTCGAGGGCCTCGCCCTGCTCGAGCTTCGCATCGATGAGCGTGCGGAGCTGTTGCTGGTAGTCGTCGGTGAAGTCCTCGGGAGAGAAGTCGCTGGCGAAGCTGTCGACGAGCGCGCTCGACATCTCGAGTTCTTTCGCCGTGATGCGCACCCGCTCGTCGAGGGCGGAGAAGGATGCATCGCGCACCTCGTCCGACCAGAGGAGGGACTGCAGCATGAGCACATCGCCGTGTACGCGCAGGGCGCCGAGGCGCGTCTTCTGCCGGAGCGCGAAGTGCACGATCGCGGTGCGGTCGGTCTGCTCGAGCGTTCGCCGCAGTAGCACGTACGACTTGGCGCTCGACGAGTCGGGTTCGAGAAAATAGCTGCGGTCGAGCATGATCGGATCGATCTGCTCGCTCGGCACGAACTCGACCACATCGATCTCGCGGCTCTTCTCCTCCGGCAGACTCGAGAGGTCGTCGTCGGTCAGCACCACGGTGCGCTCCCCGTCGTCGAATGCCTTGTCGATGTGGGCGTAGTCCACGACCTTGCCGCAGATCTCGCAGCGTCTCTGATACCTGATTCGCCCGCCGTCTTCATCGTGCACCTGGTGCAACGAGATGTCGTGGTCTTCGGTGGCCGCGTAGACCTTCACGGGCACGTTCACGAGGCCGAACGTGACGGCGCCTTTCCAGATGGCTCTCATACATCCGAGTGAACTCCTCTCGAAGCGCAAGCACTAGCCCTTGACCCCCGGATCGTGCAGAGAATGTCAGCATGAGCGCGACGAAACAGGTGGTGTCCGTGGGCGGGCAGAGACTCACTCTGACCAACCTCGACAAGGTGTTGTATCCCGAGACCGGAACCACGAAGGGCGAGGTCCTCGACTACTACGCGTCCATCGCGCACGTGTTGATTCCGCATGCCCGCGAGAGGCCCGCCACCCGCAAGAGGTGGGTCAACGGCGTGGGCACCGCGGAGCATCCGGGCGAGATGTTCTTCCAGAAGAATCTCGACGACGGCACTCCGGACTGGGTCACCCGCGGCACGATCGAGCACAAGAACCATTCGAATGACTATCCGCTCGTCAACAATCTCGCCACGCTCACCTGGCTGGGCCAGATCGCGGCACTCGAGATCCACGTGCCGCAGTGGCGGTTCGCTCGAACGGGCGAGCCCAAGAATCCCGATCGTCTGGTGCTCGACCTCGACCCCGGCGAGGGTGCGGGTCTGCCCGAGTGTGCCGAAGTCGCCCGCCTCGCCCGCGAGATCCTGCGCGACATGGGACTCGATCCCATGCCCGTCACGAGCGGGTCGAAGGGCATCCATCTCTATGCGGCCCTCGACGGCCGACAGACGTCAGACGAGGTGTCCGCCGTGGCGCACGAGCTCGCCCGCGCCCTGGAGGCTGCCCACCCCGATCTCATCGTCAGCGACATGAAGAAAGAACTCCGGCAGGGCAAAGTGCTCGTCGACTGGAGCCAGAACAATGGCTCGAAGACGACGATCACCCCGTATTCCTTGCGGGGCCGGTCGCATCCGATGGTCGCGGCGCCCCGCACCTGGCGCGAGTTGTCGAGTCCCTCGCTCGCCCAGCTCGACTTCCACGAGGTGCTGCGGCGCGTGAAGCGGCGCGGCGACCCACTCGCCGACCTGACGAAGGGCCACCTCGACGCGCTCGAACCGACGGCCGACCGCCTGTCGACGTACAGGCAGAAGCGCGACGCCTCGAAGACGCCGGAGCCGGTGCCGAGCGAAGCCGCGGAGCCCACCGAGGGGCGCTCGTTCGTCATTCAGGAGCATCACGCGAGGCGGCTGCACTACGACTTTCGCCTCGAACACGACGGGGTGCTGGTGAGCTGGGCGCTGCCGAAGGGGGTGCCCACGTCGGGAAAACAGAACCACCTTGCGGTGCAGACCGAGGACCACCCGCTCGCCTACGGTTCCTTCGAGGGCACGATTCCGGCCGGTGAGTACGGTGGCGGTGAGGTGACGATCTGGGATGCCGGCACGTACGAGCTCGAGAAGTGGCGCGACGGAAAAGAGGTGATCGCCACCCTGACGGGAACGAAACCGTCGGGCCTCGGCGAGCCACGACGATTCGCCCTCATCCACACGGGGGGCGCCGGCCGCGCCGAGAACAACTGGCTCATTCATCTGATGGATCCGGCTCAACCGGCAGCGGCGCCCTCGACCACTCCTGCAGCGGATTCTCGGCGCTCGGCGACCTCGGAGCGATCCATCTCACCGATGCTCGCCACCCTGGGCACCAGGGAGACCGTTCTCGCCGACGACTCCCCCGCAGGATGGGCATTCGAGATGAAGTGGGACGGTATCCGCGCCATCGCCCGGCTACGAGATGGCGAGGTCCGACTCACGAGCCGGAACGGGAACGACCTCACGCGCAGCTTCCCCGAGATCGCCGAGGCGGTGGCGCAGTCCCTCGACGAAACGACCGACTGCGTGCTCGACGGCGAGATCGTCGCGCTCGACGCGCGGGGCCGTCCCGATTTCGGACGCCTGCAGAGCAGGATGAAACTGACGAGGAAATCTGAGGTCGAGCGTGCAATCTCGTCAACCAGGGCACACTTCTTCGTCTTCGATGCGCTCGAGCGGGGCAGCGAGTCGCTGAGCTCCCGAGACTACGACGAGAGGCGCGTGGCGCTGCAGGAGATCGTCGTGCCCGACGCGAGCTCCCTCGTGCAGGTACCTCCCGCCTACGAGGGCGACCTCGACGAGGCACTCGCGGCGAGTGCAGAGCTGCACTTGGAGGGCGTCGTGGCAAAGAAGCGCGACTCGACGTATCGATCAGGCAAGAGATCGTCGGCGTGGATCAAGCTCAAGCTGCACAAGACGCAGGAGGTCGTGGTGGTGGGTTGGAGACCCGGGGCCGGGCGACGGGCGAACACGATCGGTTCGCTGCTCGTGGCCGTGCCTCGAGACGGCGAGCTCCGCTACGCGGGTCGGGTCGGAACGGGCTTCAGCGAACGGGATCTCGCCGAGCTGGCCACACGGTTCGCCCGTATGGAGCGCAAGACATCGCCGGCGACCGACGTGCCTGCGGCAGACGGCCGCGACGCGCACTGGATCACCCCGTCCGGCGTCGGAGAGGTCGAGTTCGCCGAATGGACGTCGACGAACCGGCTCCGTCAGCCCGTGTGGCGGGGATGGCGCACCGACAAGAACCCGGCGGATGTCGTGGTCGAAGAGCCGCGTCCCGCGTAGACCCCTAAAATCGATCCATGACCACGCCCCTCGACGCAGCATCGCTGGTCGTGGAACTGCTCTCGTGGATCGGGCTCTGCCTCGGCATACCGCTGCTGATCGCGGGCTACGTGCGCCGACTCGCTTTCAGCGGCTGGACCGAGACGATGGCCGTGATCGTGGCTCGTCGCCCGGTCCCGGATGCGCCGCGCGGCGACACCGACGACACCCACGTCTTCCGATGGCTGGGCGACGACGGCCACCTGTACGAGCTGCCCGCAGACACCGAAGAGACCGCTCATCTCGTCGAGGGCGACGACGTGACGGTGTTCGTGAACCCCCGGCGTCCGGAGCAGGCTCGCACCGACCCCGCCCACCGAGAGGGGCATCTGCTGAGGCTTCTCGGCTATATCTTCGCGGGTGTCGGCGTGGTCAGCGTCGTGCTCTCGATCGTGATCGCCGTCGTCGAGTAGCTCAGCGCTCCCGAACCGGCCTCACAGTTCGAAGCGAGCGGCGGGGATCTCGTCGAGGGCGTATCGGATGCGCGTGCGCATATCGAGAGACATCTCCGGCAGCTCGTGGAGGGCGAACCAGCGGGCCTCGGTGTTCTCACCGTCGGCCGGGTAGGGATCACCGGACACGTAGCGCATGCGGAACGTGAGGTCGAGGTACTCCGACTGGTCGCCGTTCTCGTAGGTCAGCATCGGGAGCGTGTGCACCCATGACAGACGCTCGGCCACGGCGACAACGCCGGCCTCCTCGAGAACTTCGCGAGCGGCGGCCGTGGCGGGCTGCTCGCCCGGATCGATGATGCCGGTCACGGGGGTCCAGGCACCGTTGTCGGAGCGCCGAACCATCAGCACGCTGTCGTTGTGTGTGACCACGGCCGTGATGCCCGACAGCCACAGCGGAGCGTGACCGATCTTCTCGCGCAGGGCCAGTACGAAATCAGGAGTCGCCATAAGACGAGACTATGGTGCCGAGCGGCCGCGGGTAGAATCGTTCGGTTATGACAGACCTGCCGAACGAACCCGAAACGCCGCCCGCCGGCTTCACCGCCGACGAGCTCGAGGTGACCCTTCGGGTGCTGGCACAGCTGCACACGCTCGAGCAGGAGCATCCTGATTTCGTGGCCGTGCGTCGAGCGACCGCCAAGATGTTCAAGGCCGTCAAGAACCACGGCCGGCAAGAGAAGCGCGCGCGAATCGCCGCCGCCGACAGGGCTGTCGTCGCGGCCACGGCTACCGGGGCATCCGATCGCATCGACGACGAGACACGCGGCATCCCCCTCGCCAGCACCATCGAGGCGCCCACCGCGGGCACCCTGCTCAAGTCGCGGGCCTGCTACATCTGCAAGCAGCACTACACGCTGGTCGACGCGTTCTATCACCAGCTGTGCCCCGACTGCGCGGCCATGAGCCACGAGAAACGGGATGCCCGCACCGACCTCACCGGCAAGCGCGCGCTCCTCACCGGCGGTCGGGCGAAGATCGGCATGTACATCGCCTTGCGTCTCCTGCGCGATGGGGCCCACACGACCATCACGACGCGCTTCCCCCGGGATGCCGTGCGTCGCTTCTCCAGCCTGCCCGACGCATCCGAGTGGGTGCATCGTCTGAAGGTCGTGGGAATCGACCTGAGAGATCCCGCGCAGGTGATCGCCCTCGCAGACGCCGTCGCCGCAGAGGGGCCCCTCGACATCCTGATCAACAACGCGGCTCAGACAGTCAAGCGCTCCCCCGGCTCGTACGCACCGCTCACCGACGCCGAGCTGGAGCCGTTGCCGACGGACCGGCCGCTGCCCGAGTTGGTGACCTTCGGGCATACCAACGACGCGCATCCGCAGGCGTTGGCGGCGTCCGTCGCCGCGCACCCGATTCTGGGATCCACCGCACTGGTCGCCGACAAGCTCACAGCGTGGGAACTCACGAATCTCGCCATGGCACCGGGTTCGAGCTCGCTCGACCGCCTCGCCGCGGGAACCGCGATCGACGCGGGAGGGCTGGTGCCCGATCTGCACGACGTCAACAGCTGGACGCAGAACGTCGAGCACGTCGATCCCCTCGAGATGCTCGAGGTGCAGCTCGCCAACACGACGGCGCCCTTCATCCTCGTGAGCCGCCTGCGCCCCGTGATGGCCGCTTCCGAGGCACGCCGCACGTACATCGTGAACGTCTCGGCCATGGAAGGGCAGTTCAGCCGCCGTTACAAGGGGCCCGGGCACCCGCACACGAATATGGCCAAGGCGGCGATGAACATGCTCACTCGCACGAGCGCCGGCGAGATGCTCGAGTCGGATGGAATTCTGATGACCAGCGTCGACACCGGCTGGATCACCGACGAGCGTCCTCACCCCACCAAGGTGCGTCTGGCGGAAGAGGGCTTCCACGCCCCGCTCGACCTCGTCGACGGCGCGGCACGGGTCTACGACCCGATCGTTCGAGGCGAAGCCGGTGAAGACCTGCACGGAGTCTTCTTGAAGGACTACAAGCCCGCAGCCTGGTAGCTGCAGCCCGCTTCGGGGCTATGCCCGGTCGAGCCAGCGCAGAACACTCATCGGCACGAAGACGGCGGCCGACGACAGCAGCACGCCGCCCACGAACACCTCGGCGAGGAAGCCTCCGTCACCGGGGAACGAGTACGCCATCACAACCATCCCGGCGACGAAGACAGCCAGGCACAGGATGAAGACGATGACTCTCATGAAAACAACTACCGTTCGATCGTGGCGCCGCCGAGGCACCGCATGAAAAAGACTGTGCACCCAGACTATCGTGAGGCCGAGTCGCCCGGTTCCCTCAGCTCGCGTCGCAGGATCTTGCCGACATTGGTCTTCGGCAGCTCGTCGCGGAAGACGATGTACTTGGGTCGCTTGTAGCCGGCCAGGCGATCCTTGAGATAGCCGCGGATGTCGGCCTCGGTGAGCGACGGATCCTGGCGCACGACGAACAACTTGACCGTCTCGCCCGAGTGCTCGTCGTCGACGCCGATGACGCCGGCCTCCTTTACTCTGGGGTCGCTGAGCACCGCCTCTTCGACCTCAGCGGGATACACGTTGAAGCCACCGACCACGATCATGTCCTTCATGCGGTCGACGATCGTCACGTAGCCGTCAGCATCCATGATCGCGACGTCACCCGTGTGCAGCCAGCCGTCGGGTCCGATGGCTTTCGTAGACTCCTCTGGCTTGTTCCAGTAGCCCTTCATGATCTGGGGGCCGAAGACCACGAGTTCTCCCCTCTCGCCCAAGGGAACGGCCACATCGTCGTCGTTGCGGATCTCGACGTAGGTCGACGGAAGGGGAAGGCCGATCGTTCCGAGGCGAGCCGTGCCGATGGTGGGGTTCACTGACACCACGGGAGAGGCCTCGGTCAGCCCGTAGCCCTCCACCATCTGCGAGCCGGTCCTGCGCTCCCACTCCTCGGCGACCTGGGTGCGCAGCGCCATTCCACCTGCGACGCTCAGCTTGAGCGGGGCGAAGTCGAGTGTGTCGAAGCCCGGCCGGTCGAGCAGCGCCGCAGCGAGGGTGCTCACGAGGATGAGAACGCTCGGTCGGTACTTGGTCACGGTCTTGATGAGCGCATCCGTCTCGCGAGGGTTCGTGATGAGCACGTTGTGGGCCCCGAAGTGGAAGAACCCCAGGCAGTTCACCGTGAGACAGAACACGTGATACAGCGGCAGGGCGGCGATGACCGTCTCCACGCCCTCCTGCAGAGCCACCCTGATCGGTCCCATGATCTGGAACTGGTTCGCGAGCATGTTGTGGTGAGTCAGCATGGCGGCCTTCGTGCCGCCGGTGGTGCCTCCGGTGTACTGCAAGAAGGCCAGGTCCTCCGGTGCGATGCTGGGTGCGTCGAAGACGAGCTGCGCTCCCCTGCTGAGCGCGTCGCGGAACGAGATCGTGCCCGACAGCGAATGAGCGGGAACCATCTTCTTCACGTACCTGACAGCGAAGTTCGTGAACGCGCGTTGGGGCAGCGGCAGCAGGTCGCCCACCGAGGTCAAGATGACGTGCCGGATGTCCGTGCCGCCGATCTCCTGGTCGAGCGTGACGGCGAAGTTCTCGAGCACGACGATGGCGACGGCGCCGGAGTCGACGAGGATCGCTTTGAGCTCGTGGGCCGTATAGAGCGGATTGGCGTTGACGACGACGAGGCCCGCCTTCAGCGCGCCGAACATGGCGACGGGAAACTGGAGGAGGTTGGGCAGCTGAATGACGATGCGATCGCCGGGAACCAGGCCAAGTTCCTTCTGATAGAAGGCCGCCATACGGTCGGAGAGCACATCGACGTCGCGGAACGACAGGGCGTGGCCCATGTTCGAGAACGCCGGCTGATCACCGAACTTCGCGCACGTGGCGGCGACGAGTTCGGGGATCGATCGGAACGTGATGTCGGGGATGTCCGAGTCCTGGCCAGGAGGGTAACTCGCGAGCCATGGTCGGGCGGACTGGGGATGATTCTCTGCTCTGAGCACCCTACGACTTTACCGTCCTACTGAGAAGGTCGTTAAACAGCGAATGGCCACCCCTAGGGGGTGGCCATTCGTGTAATAGGAGTCCGGCGGTGTCCTACTCTCCCACAAGGTCCCCCTTGCAGTACCATCGG